>NZ_JAJEJR010000002.1 GCF_021390595.1 Paraburkholderia sp. HP33-1
ATGGCCACGAAGCGCGCGAAAAAGACCGATGTTGTCAGCCAGAGCTCGGCTGAGCTGCGCAAAGCCGTCGAGGCGATCGCGATCCAGCCCAAGAGCGGCAAGATCACGCTGCTCACGCGTAAGCTTTTTAACGTGTTGCTCGCGGTGGCCCAGCAGGCCGATGAGTCGGGCGACACGTATCGGGCGTTGCTGTCCGACATCGTCGCCAATTCCGCATTCGATTCCAACGACACCGCGCTCGTCAAGGAGCACCTGCGCCGCATGGTGTCGGTGCAGGTCGAATGGAGCAGCGGGACGTCGAGTCAGAAGCCCGGCCGCAAATGGGGTATATCGACGCTGATCGCGGACGCGGAAATTCTCGAAGATCCGAACACGCGCCGCGTCTGGGTCGAGTTTTCGTTTGCGCCGAAGATCAAGAAGAAGCTGCTCGATCCGGTCCAGTATGCGCGGCTCAGTTTGCAGTTCCAGAGTCAGTTGCGCAGCAGCGCGGGCCTCGCGCTCTACGAGATCTGCGTGCGCTACCTGACCAACCCGAGCCATTTGACGATGCGCGAGACCTGGGAATGGTGGCGGCCGATTCTGTCAGGCACGCCGGATACCGAAGCCGGCGACGAAGCGAAGCGCGAGTACAAGTATTTCAAGCGCGATTACCTGCGCCCGGCGATCGCCGAGGTCAACGCGGTCACGAACATTTTTGTCGAGCTGATCGAGCATCGTGAGGGTCGGCGCGTCGCCGAAATCCAGTTCCGCGTGACCGAGCGCAAGCAGCCGATGCTCGCGCTCGACGAACATCCGAACGTGTTTGACAGCACGCTCGTCGACCGGATGGTGAAGATCGGCATTCCGCTCAAGGAAGCGCAGACGCTTTACGCGGACAGCGAGGAGAACCGGATCCGCGCCGCGCTGCAGATGACCGAGCAGCGCATGCGCAGCACGTCGCTGCCGCCGGTGCGCAGCGCGCCGGCGTTGTTCAAGGACGCGTTGAAGAAGGGTTATGCGCCGCCGGTCGAGGCGTTGCCATCGGGTGGTGGCGCCAGCAAGGCCGCAGCTGCGCCGGCCGATGATCTGAAGGCGCGTCTGCTCGGCGAATACTCGGCTTACCGTCGCAAGCAGGCCTACGAGCTGTACAACGAACAGGGCGAGTCGGAGCGCGATATTGCGCGGCTGTCGTTCGAGGAAGAGGAATTGCCGGGGCTCGGCACGCACATGCGCGACGACTGGCGGCGCCGCGGGCTCGACTCGAAGATCGTCGAAACGGCTTTCTTCGACTGGCTCGCGCGCAGGACCTGGGGCGAACCGACCGATGGTGATCTGCTCGCCTTTACGCTGAACAACCCGCGCGCGGCCTGACGATCGGTGGCGGTCTTTAAAATCAAAGGGGCGGCGCACGCGCACCGCCCCTCACGTCTTACTTCAGCATCTTCTCAATCTGTCGCAGGATTTCGTCGCGCTTTTCGCGCGTGAGACCTTTGAGGCGCAACTCGAGCCGGTCGTCCCCATACGACTTCAGGTCACCCACCGATACACCGCCAAGCTTGATTTCCAGACGTTGCGCGTAGCGCTGCCGGCCCGCCGGTTTGGCGGTTTCCTGCGCACCCGCGCGGCCTTTGACGATGTCGGCGACCTGGCGTGTGCTCAGATCGTCGGAGAGAATCCGGTTGATCAGCCGCAGCGTCGCGTCCGCGCCGCGAGCCGTGTGATAGCGGCCCACCTGATAGGCCATGTTCGAGCCGAAGCGGTCGGGTCGCGCGACCATCTCCTGCATCACGGCTTCCGGCAGCTTGGCGATGGACAGCGCGACCGCGACCGTCGATTCGTCCAGCCCGAGATGTTCGGCCAGTTCCTTCTGGCTCTGGAAATGCCGCTCGTCGAGAAAGCGTCGCCAGACGACCGCGTTATCGAACACCGTCTGCGAATCGCGCTGCACGTTGAGGTCGTAGCCGAGCTTGTAGCTCTGGATGCCGATCGGCAGATCGATGACGATCGCTTTCACCGACTCCTTGTTCGCTTCTTTCAGCGCACGCACTCGTCGGCCGCCGTCACTGACGAAGTAGGTGCCCGGGTTGTCATAGTCGGGAATGACGTGAATCGCCTGCTGCTGGCCCTGCTTCGCGAGATTGACGGCGAGCTCGGCAATCGACGACTTCACATAGAAGTACCGTGGATTGAACGGGCTCGGCTTGATGGTTTTGAGCGCCAGCTCGATGACCTGGCCGGGACGATAGCCATGCTCGAGCCGCCATGCGCGGTAGGCTGCGGATTCGTCGGCCGGATCAGGAATCTCGGCGTCCTGCAGACGCGACGGCACGACGGCCTGAATCGTACGCGCGGCGATAGGGGCCGTATTTGCTTCGTTTCTGACCAGACCGTCAATCGCATTGAGACGGTCAAGCGCCGTGCGCTTTTCGCTGCTGGTCGTGTCAGGACGTGCTTGAAAGCCTTTGGCGAACTGGGACGGTTTCATTCAGGGTCCTTTATGCGCATAAATTCACGGGAGCAAGGCGGCGATCTCGTTGGCGCACGCCCGTACTTCGAGCGCGGCGAGCTTCGCGCCGCGATCGTTCATCTGAAGCACCGTTTGTCCTAACGCCATCGCCTGTTTGTAGGCTTCTCGAGTAGGAATCTGGGTTTTGAGTAGAGGGAAGCCGAGTTCCTCCAGCGCGCGCTTCAGCTCGCGCGTGAGCATCCGCTTCTCTTCAGTCTTGTTGAGCAGGAACACCGCGCGCAGGTCTTCGTTCATGACCTGGGCTTGCTGCACCAGCTTGACGAGACCGATGCTCGACCAGTAATCGGCTGGGGACGACGACGTTGGAATCACCGCGACGCTCGCTGCGAGCAGGACAACGCCGGAGACTTTTTCGGTGATGGAGGGAGGGCAGTCGACGACGATGATGTCGTAGTCAGCCACGAACTTCTTGATCTCGCGATGGATCTGGCTGCCTGCTTCTGACAGGTTGACGACTGCGAATGGAATGCCGATGTCGCCGTCGGAAGCAGCGCTGGCCCAATGAATCAGGGTGTTCTGGCCATCCGCGTCGACGACGAGAACGCGTTTGCCTTTCTCGTGAAATGCAGCGCCGAGATGCATCGCGATGGTGCTCTTCCCGACTCCGCCTTTCTGCTGTGTTACCGCGATGATTTCTGCCGCCAAATTTCACCTCCTCTTTTTAGACGCAAATGGATTTTACCTGGATGAATTGCTATTTCAAATGATTTACGTAAGTGAATTTCTGAATTAGCCATTCGGCAAAGGGTTTATGCGCATAAAGAGGCGTCGGAGGGGACCAATGGTCCTGCGCGACGCGCGAGGAAGTGCGGAACGGGGCTTAACCGTTGCTAATCGCTGCGTGTCAACGGTAGAAGGGAGAGGTATGACGTGGTCGCGGACCGCGTGTTCAGTCGCCAGCGACTGTTTGCGAATCTCCGGCTGATCCGCTGTCAAAAAGGAGTGAGCGCATCTGAGAGATCAAGGCGGCCCGACTTTATGCGCATAAAGTTCGCGTCGTAGCCGGCGCAGAGAGGGCATTCGCCACGGACTCGTCCGCGCCCGCTGCTCGTCAAGCCGGGCGGCGATCGGCAAGCGTGCCGCCTGCGCCTAACCGACTTGCGCATGAGCGCTTGTCTGTGTCTTCCCCGCGCGAGCGAATCACAACCGCCGCTAGAACTCAGTCCACCAGCGTCAAGCGATTCCGGTTCGCCTCGAAAGCAACCTCGGTTTATGCGCATAAACTGACACACCCAACCGATCGTTCAAACGACGAGCGTGCCGTACAGACATCGGACGCCACGCCATCGCGTCACCCGCTAGAATTCCCCAACCCGCATCACCACCACGACAGCCTTCAACGGCACACTTCCTGACCCAGCAATGATCACCATCTATCACAACCCCCGCTGCTCCAAATCGCGCGCCGCTTGCGAACTCGTCGCGAGCACCTACAACCTGGCAAACGAAACGACGGTAATCGTCGAATATCTGAAGAAGCCGCTCAGCGTCGCAGAGCTCAAGACTCTCAACGCGCAACTTGGCTGTGCTGTCCGCGAAATGATCCGCGACACCGAAGCCGAATATAAAGAACTCAATCTGGCCGATCCGGCGCTGACGGACTCCCAGCTCTACGATGCATTGGCGAAGCACCCGATACTGCTGCAACGTCCGATCGTCGTCAGAGACGGGCGTGCAGTCATCGGCCGCCCGCCGGAAAATGTCGCCTCGCTGTTCGCATGACCGGGCGACTCTCGAACTAGAGCGAGACGCGCAAGGCAAACTCAAAGTACTGCGCTAGGCCTTGCCCGACAGCGCAGCATCCCTCGCGACGATATTCGTCGGGATCAGGTGCAGTTCGGCAAACGCATCCGCGATGCGCTGTTGTTCCGCAAGCACGTTCGCGTCGACGGGCTTGTAGATATGCGCGTAATGGCGCAGGCCTGATTCGATCACGCTAGCATCAAGCCCCTGAATTGGCGCGAGTTGTGCGGCGGCCTCGCTGTAATGGCCGCGTACCCACTCCCCTTCCTTGCTGACTTCATCGATCACGATCGCGAGCACTTCGCTGTTCTGTTGCGCGAATGGCCGTGCGCTCAGAAAAAACTGATGGTGACTCACGATACCGTCGGCATCGGCAAGCAGTCGCGCGTTCGTTTGCCGCTTCGCAGCTTCGAGGAAGGGATCCCAGATCGCCCAGGCATCGACCGCACCGCGCTCGAAGGCCGCGCGCGCATCGGCGGGCGGCAGGTACACGGGTTGGACCTCGCTGAACTTCACGCCATTCTTCTGCAACGCGGCGACGAGAAACCAGTGCACATCCGAGCCCTTGTTCAGCGCAATTTTCTTTCCCCTCAGATCGGCCAATGTCCTGATTGGCGCGTCCGGATGCACGAGGATGCCTTCGGCGTGCGGAGTCGGAATTTCATACGCGGTATAGACGAAATTTGCCCCCGCGGCCTGCGCGAACACGGGCGGCGCTTCGCCAACATAGCCAAAGTCGATCGCTCCGACGTTGAGCCCTTCCAGCAATTGCGGCCCAGCCGGAAACTCGGTCCATTTGACTGCAATGCCGAGTGGCGCGAACCGCTTTTCGAGCGTGCCGTGCGCTTTTAGCAAAACCAGCGTGCTCGCGGCTTTCTGATATCCGATGCGAAGTTCTTTTGCATGTTCATCGGCGGCAACTGCGGTGGTGGAGAAACCGGGCAACGCGACAGCGGCCAGCGTTGCGCCTACGCCGGCAAGAAACGCGCGGCGTGTAAGCAGCGGATCACGGGACATGAGAATACTCGTCGAAAAAGAATATGACGGACGCCAGAAGATGGTCCGATTGGCTTCGACGATAATTCGTCTGCCGACCTGGACGAACCGATAAATTCGCATAAGCAAATCATGCTGGCGTAACGAAGCATTGCCCAACGCCCGACCGACCCCTCCCGCTACAATCGATCAGTCAAACCGCCGCCTCGACGCGTCACTCGTCGCTCTTCGCCGCTCCATCCACGTCCGCCACTCCGCTCGCCACATGCGCGGCGACCCGCAGCAAGCGGATCTGTTTTCGATAGTTCCGGCATCCGCTGCAAGTCGGCAGATGCAGCCGGATCGCGAGCCATTCGCCTGTCGACAGCGACCGGTCGAGCGCATCGGATAGCAGCCGCGTGATGTCCTTACACTTCCCCATTCGCATCCTCGCTGGATAGGCCTTTCTCGCTCAGGCACGTGCGCAGCCGCAGCCGCGCGCGATAGATCAGCACGCTGCAATGATTCGCGTTGATGTGCAGTTCGGCGCAGATCACCGCGATGTCGAGGTCGAGAAACTCGCGCATCATGAACACGCGTCCAATGTGCTCGGGCAGATGCTCGAGGCACATCTCGAACAGCGCCCAGAACTGCTGCTGACGCAACGCGGTTTCGGGCGTCGGCCACGGACGCGGTTTGGTCTCGCGCGACCAGTGGCCGTTCTCCTTGAAGAGCTCCCGATCGAGCAGCGACTCGCCGTCGAGTTCGGCTTCGAGCGCCGACAGATTGACCGTGCGCTGTCGCGCGCGCAGCGTGTCGACGAGCTTGTGGCGCAGGATGCCGAACACCCAGGTCTTGTGCTCCGACTGCGCGGCGAAGCGCCCGGCCTGTGTCCACGCGGCGGTCAACGCTTCCTGCACGGCGTCCTCGGCGGCCGCGACGTCGCGCAATTGGAGACGGGCGAAGCGCACGAGGTCGCGCCGCAATTGCGCGAGATAGATGGGATCGTCAAACGAGGCGCCGCGTGGCTGCGTCACGGCGTGCTCCGACGATGCGGGTGTTGCCCAGAAACGTCGGGATTCATGAGCGGATGATCGTCCTCGGAGAGTCTGCGGATGCGTGCGCCATTCTCCCTCACGTTCCTGCCTAAGCGAATCGGTATTGAACATATGCCTCCGGCAATCGATGACCCAATGAGCTTGGTCGTGCGGCGCGGCGGCTTATGACAGTGGAACTCAATTATTGCGAGACTTGAAAGCTCAAGCTTGTGCGCGAGAAGGTCTATGAACTGCCTCATTGCCCCGTCACAGCATGCCGATCGACCACCGATCCAGCGCGGTCAGGCAACGGCGACTATTTCAATTTATGAAAAAATATCTTCTCATCTTCGCTGTTTATGGGCGCGGGCCGGCTCGCTATTCTCCACGCGACCGATCGCAACAGATCGCGCAACCATACGCTAACGAGGACCCATACGATGAAACGCATTTTCTCCGCCCTGATTGCTTCGGCCGCACTGTTCGCCGCTGCTTCGGGTGTCGCTCACGCCGCCGCTCCGGCTTCGACCTGCAACGGCCCGGCGTCGTACTGCAACGTATTTTTCGGCAACTGATCGGCACGTCGGAATACACAGCAAAGCAGCAAGAGAAAAGGGCGCCGGCAACGGCGCCCTTTTCGCATTCAACGCGGATGGAGGCACCGTCCAGAATGTCAATTGCGTCGCCTTGCCTCAAATTCGCCAGGCCCGAAGGCATGCTTGATTGACAAGGCGAAAGTTCCACTTATCCACAAGGTTATTCAGTGATTTTGTGGATAACTTCTCGGCCCGCGAGGTTATCCACCGAAGGGTGTCACAAGAACCCCTCCCGATCCGCCAGGGCTTCGGCGTCTCGCGCGACTTTTACCTATGATGGACAGTCCGTACCCATTGCGCGTCGAGCGCCTAACCCGAGGAAGCGAACCATGCCTTATCACATTGCAGTGGTCGTCGGCAGCCTGCGGCGGGACTCGTTCAATCGCCAGCTGGCAAAGGCGGTGATTTCCCTCGCTCCATCCGATTTCACGTTCGAATACATCGATATCGGCTCCTTGCCGCTGTACTCCCAGGAGTACGACGCCGACTATCCCGAAGCCGGCAAAAAGCTCAAGGAGCGCGTGCAAGCCGCGAACGGCCTGCTGTTCGTGACGCCCGAATACAACCGCTCGATCCCGGGCGTGCTGAAAAACGCGCTCGACTGGGGCTCGCGGCCATGGGGCACGAACTCCTGGGCCAACAAGGCCGGCGCGGTGATCGGTATCTCGCTCGGCGCAACCGGCACGGCGCTTGCGCAGCAGCATCTGCGCAACGTGCTCGCCTATCTCGACGTCGCGACCATGGGGCAGCCCGAGGTCTTCATCAAGCACGATCCGTCGGTGATCAACGAAAAAGGCGAGATCGTCAACGACGGCACGCGCAAGTTCCTGCAGACGTTCATGGACCGCTACGTCGAATGGGTCAAGCGGCATGGGGCCGTGTAGCGGGAGCTGGCGCGGCTGACGCCGATCGGACCGCCCGCATCGCGCCTACACGTGGTGATGCCCGGTCACCCGCTCCCATCCATGACGCACCGCGAGCTTGAAGCGCTCCCACGTGGTGTCCGGCGACGTGGCTTCCCAGTAGCGCCGTGCTTCGGGCTCGATTTCTTCCCACGGACGATCGCGGAAGCGCGCGTCGCGGCCGATCTCCGCGCCATAGCGATAGGCGGGCTCGTAGTCTTCGTAGGGCACATCCGCAGCCGCATGCTGCTCGTCGTGGTGCGTGCGGAAATCTTCTTCGTACTCCAGATATTCATTCGGCATCTGCGCGCCGGGACCGGTGCCCGGCTGCCCGCCTTCGGGGACGATGTCGGACGGCTGGGTCACCGGCTTCGCGCCCGCCTCGGTCGTCACGCTCGACGTGCGGGGCGTACCCGGCATCACCGCGCCGATCCCCAGCTCGTCGAGCACCGAGTGATCACGGTCGCGGCCGGCCGGCGTGTGCGGCTCTGGCGGGCGGTCGCCGATATCGGTTGCGCCGAGCCGCACGAGTGTATTGCGCGCGAGCTCCGCGTGCGATTCGCTCGCCGCGTGAACGCACACGAGTACCGCGCCGCGCCGCATTGCTTCTGCAAAGCGCGCGGTGTCCGACGAGCGCGGGCCGCTCGAGAACAGACTGGCGAGAAAGCGTTCGATATTGGCAAGCACGCCCGCGTTGGCGACTTCGCTGGTGGCCGAGCCGACGGACGGTTCGGCGCTCGCCTGCAAATCGATCTTCTCGCGCGCAAAACCGGTACGCACAAGCGTGTCGCGGGCGGCTTCAGCCTGCATGTAGGTGTCGAATAAACCAATCACGGTATGTTGCATGGTTGTCTCCCGGCATGTCCTGCTGGAACGGGCGGCGCGAGGGGCGCCGTCCCCCTTCCCGTGTTTCGGCATGCAACGTTCATGCCCTCGCACCACCGCGTCGGCGCTGCGCCCTATGCGCGGCCGCGACGCCCGTTGTACTGCGCATGACGCGGGCTCGCAACGCAAAAAGCGCGACGTGTGGCCGCCGCGCTTTTTACAAAGTCTGGTAAATGACGCCTGGATGCCGCCGAGCGATCGATCTCAGGTATCGGCCGGATGCGTGGCCGCATCGGTGCCCGCTTGCGCGACGTCGCGCTGGATCGTTTCGAGCAGCTTTTCGAGCAGGCCGATATCGAACGGCTTGGACAGCACGCGCACGTTCACGTGCCGGGCGCGGTCGAGCTCCTCCGCATAGCCGGTCACGAGAATGACCGGCAGCTGCGTGTCGAACGCGAGCACCGCTTCGGCCAGATCGATGCCGTTCATCTTGCCGGGCATGTGAATGTCCGACAGCACCAGATCGAACGGCAGCCGCTCGCCGGTGCTCGCGCGCTTCGCGCAGGCGTCCTCGAGCACGCGCAGCGCCGTGTCGGCATTGAACACGCAGGTGACCTGGTGACCCATCATCTGCAGCAGCGCCTCGGTGCCGGCGGCGACTTCTTCGTTGTCCTCGACGAGCAGCACGCGCAGACCCTGCGGCGCGCCGGACTCGGGTGCAAGCGCGTCGGCCGGTCCGCTCGTCTGCGGCTCGGCCGACGCGCGCGGCAGATAGAGCCGCACCGAGGTGCCCGCGCCGATCGCGCTGTCGATCGCCGCGAGCCCGCCCGAGCTCTCGCAGAACGCAAACACCTGCGGCAGCCCGAGCCCCGTGCCCATGCCTTTGGGCTTGGTCGTGAAGAGCGGCTCGAATGCGCGCGCGAGCACTTCGGGCGCCATGCCGCCGCCGGTGTCTTCGAGCGACAGTTGCACGAATTCGCCGGTCAGCGGAAAGCCATCCTCGTGACGGAACACGACGTTGCTCGCGCGCACGGTGAAGCGCCCGCCGTTGGGCATCGCGTCGCGCGCGTTGACCGCGACGTTGATGAGCGCGAGTTCGAGTTCGGCGACGTCGACGCGCACCGGCCACGTCTCGACGCCGCTATCCATCACGAGCGACACCTTCGCGCCGAGCGACGCACGCAGCAGCTCGCGGCACGACGGCAGCCAGCGTTCGAGCGACAGCGTTTCGGTGCGCAGCGGCTGTTTGCGCGCGACGCCGAGCAGCTGCCGCGTCAGCGACTGGCCGCTCTTCAACGCGCGCTCCATCGCGGCCAGTTCGCGCTCCAGCCCGCCAACGCCGCGCCGCCGCACGATCTGAACATTGGCCGACAGGATCATCAGCAGGTTGTTGAAGTCGTGCGCGACGCTGCCGACCAGCGTGCCGAGCGCTTCCATCTTGCGCGACTGGCGGTATGCGGATTCGATCGAGCGGCGCATCGACGCCTCGGCCTGCCAGCGCTCCCACGCTTCCTCTTCGGCGCCGAGGCGGCGCAGCGACAGCCAGATCACGCACCACAGCGCGATCGACGGCGTGAACATCGACAGGATCAGAACACTCAGGTGCTGGTACCAGCCGGTCCAGATGGCCGACGTGCGATAGCCGCACAGCACGTAGACCGGATACGAGCCGACGTGCCGGAACGCGACGATCACGGTGCCTCCGGCGAAGCTCGATTGCATCCGCACGACACCCGAGCGCTGCCCCTGTCTGACCGCTTCGGCGAACGGCGAATCGGCTGACAGCGCGGTCGGCTCGTGCGGGCCACGCGGGAAATGCGCGAGCACCGCGCCGTCGGTGCGCACGAGGCTCATGATGATCGGCGTGTTGTCGCTGCTGCCGAGCAGCTCGCGATAGAACGCGTCGAAATAGCTTGGCCGCAGCGCAATCGACACGACGCCCCCGAACGAGCCATCCGGCGCCTGGCGCTCGACGCCCATGTTGAACACCTGTTCGCCGGTCACGTACCCCGCTATCACTTTCGACACGTGTTCGAGCTCGTTGCCGGCGCGGATGCCGACGAAGTCGTCGCGCTGACCGGACGAAATCGCCGGCGACGGATAGAGGCGGCTGCTCGCGAGCAGCGCACCCTCCTCACCGTAGATCGACACCGAGGCCACCTGCGGATAGCCGCCGCCCATCGTGCGCAGCTTGTCGTGAATCGTGTGTTCGCGCGCGCGGATGCCGTCGTCGTCGAGGCCCGCGGTCAGATCGACGATGCGCGAGTTCAGCGTCTCGTTCATGTCGAACACCTTCAACGCATGTTCTTCGGCGACGCGCACCGTGCGCAGCGTCAGATCGGTCGCGTCGGCCTCGCGCGAGCGCAAATCGGCAAATGCCATCGCTGCGACGTAGACGAACGGCAGCACGATCGCCGCGACCAGCAGCGCGATCAGCGTGATGCGACGTACCTGGAAATTCTGTTCCGGCACGGCGGGAAACAACGCGTCGTCCTGCTCGCGGGCAGGACGACGCGGAAGGCGGCCCGCGCGCGCGGAGTCGACCCGGTCTGAAGTCATTGTCGTTGATGGGAAAAGTCGTTCGAAACTGGCAGCCCCGGATCGGGCCGTTGCCGGCACCATGCCGCCTTCAGAACAAGCATAGACGCAGCGCGGAAAAATTTGCCGCAAAGCGTGGAGGAAGGGCATTCGCCGTGCTGGCCGTTCTTTAAAAGCGGCGTTAAAACAGCGACGAATCGGGAAGCGCAAACGTACACAAAAGTATAAACATAAAAGAGTGTCCGCTCAGATGAGAGAATAATTTCTCAAATTAGCGTGACACGGAAACAGATCGTTATCGATGGCAATTCTGGCGAGTTGCCTTTATGCGAATTTGCTTCGACAATCCTCTTCACGATAAAAAGGGCCGCCTTCACGTCTGTGGGCTGGATCGTCAAGGTCCGCCAAAGGCGTCCTGCAGCACTCGCACCCCTCTCGCCAAGGCAACTGCAATTCGATAGGCGCCACTGTACCTGGTGGCGCGGCGGTCGGCATGACGCCAGGATGAAAGAGCCGATTCCTTTACCCGACACCTGCCCAAACAACCGACCCGCCGTTGCCATGCTGCCCATTGTGATCGCCGACGATTCCCTGCTCGCCCGCAAGCTGCTCACCCGAGCACTGCCGCCGGACTGGGACGTCGACGTGTCCTACGCAGCGAACGGGTGCGAGGCGCTCACGCTGTATCGCGAGGGCAAGGCATCGGTGATGTTCCTCGATCTGACGATGCCGGACATGACCGGCTACCAGGTTCTCGAAGCGCTGCAGCATGAGGACCTCAATACTTTCGTGATCGTCGTTTCCGCCGACGTGCAGCCACTTGCCCAGCAGCGCGTGCGTGAGCTCGGCGCGATCGCGTTCATCGAAAAGCCGGTGACGCCCGAGGCGGTCCTGCCCATCCTCAAGGAGTACGGCTTGTATGTCTGAGCCCGCCCTCAACGAAGACCAGCGCGACGCGCTGCAGGAAATCGCCAACCTCGCGATGGGCCAGGCCGCGACGCGGCTCGCGCGACTGCTCGATTCGTTCATCGAGCTGTCGGTGCCGCGCGTGAAGATGGTCGCGGTGAGCGACGCTGCGCGCACGTTGCGCGAGATGACCCGCATCGACGACACGGTCAGCGCGGTGCGTCAGGGCTTTCGCTCGGACATCAAGGGTGAGGTGCTGGTGATCTGTCGCAGCGACAGCATCACGCAGCTGTGCTCGCTCGTCGACGATCCGTACGCGCGCTCGAGCTACGAGGCGATCGGTGAGCGGGAGCTGATGCTCGACGTCGCGAACCTGCTGTCCGGCGCATGTGTGTCGTCGATCCTCGACCAGCTCGGCCGCACGCCCGTGTTTTCCGCGCCGGGCCTGCTCGGCGAGACGCTGACGCTCGACGAAGTGTTTCAGCCCGGCGTGCTGCAATGGCAGGTGGCGCTGCTCGTCGAAGTGAATTTCGCGCTCGAACATCAGAGCTTTCGCGCCCATCTGGTGATGCTGATGGCCGAAGACTCGATCCGCCATATGAATGAAGCGCTCGACGCGCTGCTGTCCAGTTTATGAATGTCCCCGTTGAATCCTTGAGCGACCTCGTGGTCGAGCGGGTCGGTTTCGGCATTTTCGTGCTCGACCGAGACCTGAACGTGCTGATGTGGAATCGCTTCATGCAGGACCATAGCGGCCTGTCGGCGGAGCAGGTGGTCGGCCGCTCGATCTTCCTGAACTTTCCGGAACTGCCGCGCGTGTGGCTGTCGCGCAAGATCGAGAGCGTGTTCCAGCTCGGCAGCTTCGCGTTCAGCTCGTGGGAGCAGCGCCCGTATCTGTTCAAATTCGATCACGACCGGCCGATCACCGGCGGGGTCGACTTCATGCAGCAGGACTGCACCTTCATGCCGCTGATGCGCGGACGCGAAGTGGTCGCCGTGTGCGTGACCATTTCCGACGTCACCCATGTGAGCATCGTGCAGCGCGAACGCGAAGAGGCGGTCGCGAAGCTGCAGGAGTATGCGAATCGCGACGGGCTGACCGGCATCGCGAACCGGCGCTTTTTCGAAGCGCGGTTGCGCGACGAATTCACGCGCTGGCAGCGCTATGGCGGTGACATGTCGATGCTGCTGTTCGACCTCGATCACTTCAAGAAGATCAACGACCAGTTCGGTCACGGCGTCGGCGATACGGTGCTGCGCGTGATGGCGCAGCGTGTCAACGGCGTTGTCCGCGCGCAGGATACGTTCGGGCGCTTCGGCGGCGAGGAGTTCGCGCTGCTGCTGCCGTGCACGCCGCTCGACGACGCGATGCTCGTGGCGGAGAAAATTCGTTGCGTGATCGAGGAAACGCCGGTCGAACTGATCGGCACCAGCGTGCCGGTCACGGCGAGCCTTGGCGGCGCGGCGGCGCGTGACGGCGTGCCCGCCTACGACGTGCTGATCAACGAAGCCGACGCGGCGCTGTATCGCGCCAAGCGCCAGGGCCGTAACTGCGCGGTCGCGTTCCGGCTCGCGGGGACCTGATTCGCCGGCGAAGGCGGCGCGGTTCGAACCCGCCGCGCCACGGTCCGACGGCCATCGCTTCCGGCCCCTATTGGCCGGCCAATCTGCGGTCACCGGCAAAGATTGCTATACTTTTCGCCGTTTCCGGCTGCCTGGCCGGATGTTTCGCGCGTGTCCGCGCGCGCGGGCCCACTGCCCTGCGGGTCGGCTTGAAAAACTTCTTTGAACGCCTTTCAGCGGGCGCCTCCAGCGGAGATCGTCTTGGCTGTTTCCAATCCTGTCGTGGACGATACTGAAATCGACGCCGCTGCCGCCACGTCCGGCAGCTCGTTCTATCTCGCCATGCGCATCCTGCCGGCGGAGCAGCGCGATGCGATGTATCAGGTCTACGCCTTCTGCCGCGCCGTCGACGACATCGCCGACAGCGACCTGCCGCGTGCCGAACGCGCGGCCGGGCTCGAGCAATGGCGTGCCGACATCGACGCGTGCTATGCCGGTCAGCCGCGCGCCTCGCTGCGCGCGCTGACGCGACACATTCACACGTTTCACCTGCAACGCGAGGATTTTCACGCGATGATCGACGGCATGGCGATGGACGCCGCCGCCGACATCTGCGCGCCCGACGACGCCACGCTCGACCTCTACTGCGACCGCGTCGCGAGTGCGGCGGGCCGTCTGTCGGTGAGGATATTCGGGATGCGCGACGAGCCGGGCCGGCTGCTCGCGCACCATCTCGGCCGCGCGCTGCAACTCACCAACATCCTGCGCGATATCGACGAAGACGCCGGTATCAACCGCTGCTATCTACCGCTCGAGCTGCTCGCGCGCGAAGGCATCGCGGCTGCGAACCCGCGGCAGATTGCCGACGATCCGACGCTGCCGCGCGTGTGCGCGACGCTCGCCGAGCGCGCGAAGCAGCACTTCGCCGAGTCCGACGCGATCATGGATCGAGAGCCGCGCGGCCAGGTGCGCGCGCCGCGCATCATGTCGGGCGTCTATCGCGTGCTGCTCGAGCGCACGCTCGTGCGTGGCTTCGACGTTCCGCGCGAGAAGGTCAGCAAGCCGAAGCTGCGCCTGCTTTGGATCGTCGCGCGTTACGCGCTTTTCTGAGCTGATGCCGAAGCTCGTCCACGTGGTCGGCGCGGGCGTGGCCGGGCTCGCCGCCGCTGTGCAGTTGCAGCGGCGCGGCGCGCGGGTCGTGCTGCATGAAGCGCAGGATCACGCGGGCGGGCGCTGCCGGTCGTACTACGATGCGAAGCTCGGCGCGACGCTCGACAGCGGCAACCACATCGTGCTGTCCGCCAATGCCGCGACGCTGAACTACACGCGCGCGATCGGCGCCGCCGACGAACTGGTTGGTCCCGCGCAGCCCGAGTATCCGTTCGTCGATCTGGCCACGCTGTCGCGTTGGACCGTCCGTCTGTCGCCGGGACGTTTGCCGTGGTGGATTTTCGATGCGCACGCGCGCGTGCCGAATACGGGGCCGACCGATTACCTGTCGCTCGTGCCGCTGCTGTTCGCGAAGCCGGGCCGAAGCGTCGCGCAGACGATGCGCTGCGACGGTCCGCTGTGGGACCGGCTGCTGCGGCCGTTGCTGCATGCGCTGCTGAATCTGGATCCGCGCGACGCGTCGGCCGAGCTGACTGGCGCGCTCGTGCGCGAGACGCTGCTCGCGGGCGGGCTCGCGTGCCGGCCGCTCGTCGCGCGTAACGGTCTTGGCAGCGCGTTCGTCGATCCGGCGCTGCGGCTCCTGCAGCATGGCGGCGCGACCATCCGGCTTGGTTCGCGTCTGCGCGACATGACGTTTGCAGCAGACCCGGTGCGCGTGCAGGCGCTGCATTTCGCCGACGACAGCATCGCGCTCGGCGCGAACGAGGCGGTGATTCTCGCACTGCCGCCCGACGCCGCAGCGGCGCTCGTGCCGGGGCTGCGCGCACCGACACGCTTCGCGGCCGCGCTCAACGTGCACTTCGCGGTCGAGCCGCCGTTCGGCTTGCCGCAGGTCACCGCGCTGCTGAACGGAACGGCCGAATGGCTGTTTGCGTTCGACGACCGCCTGTCGGTGACGCTCGACGTCGCCGAGCGGCTGCTCGACACGCCGCATGACGCGCTCGTGGCGACCGTCTGGGCCGAGGTCGCGCGGGCGGTCAAGCTGCCGCTCGCGCCGGTGCCGCGCTGGCAGGTGGTGATGGAACCGCGCGCGACGTTTGCCGCGCTGCCCGCGCAGGAGACACTGCGGCCGGGCACGCGCACTCGCTGGCACAATTTGCTGCTCGCGGGCGACTGGACGGCCACCGGCCTGCCCGCGATGCTCGAAGGCGCGATCCGCTCCGGCCAGAAGGCCGCGGATACGCTATTGAATCAACCGATGGAACGCAGATGAACGACTTATCTCAGACCCAGCCACCCGACGCGGTGCTGCCCGAAGCCGCCGACGCGGCGCTGAACCCGGCCGAAGCTGGCGTGGTTGCCGACGCGCCTGCCGTGGAGGAGGCATCGGCCACCGCTACACCGGCGCCCGTGCAAGCCGCGTCCCCGAGCGCGCTCGACGCGTCGATCACGCGCGCGACCGACGCGATCCTCGCCGCGCAGCGGCCCGACGGGCATTGGGTCTACGAACTTGAAGCCGACGCGACGATTCCGGCCGAATACGTGCTGCTGGTCCACTATCTCGGCGAAACGCCGAACCTCGAACTCGAACAGAAGATCGCGCGTTATCTGCGCCGTATCCAGTTGCCGAATGGCGGCTGGCCGCTTTTCACCGATGGCGCGCTCGACATCAGCGCGAGCGTGAAGGCGTACTTCGCGCTGAAGATGATCGGCGACCCGGTCGACGCCGAGCACATGGTGCGCGCGCGCGAGGCGATCCTCGCGCACGGCGGCGCGGAACACGCGAACGTGTTCACGCGCATCCTGCTCGCGCTGTTCGGCGTGGTGTCATGGCGCGCGGTGCCGATGATGCCGGTCGAGATCATGTTGCTGCCGATGTGGTTCCCGTTCCATCTGTCGAAGGTGTCGTACTGGGCGCGTACGGTGATCGTGCCGCTGCTCGTGCTCAACGCGAAGCGGCCGCTCGCGCGCAATCCGCGCAAGGTGCGCATCGACGAGCTGTTCCGCGGCGCGCCGGTGAACACCGGCATGAACCAGCGCGCACCGCATCAGCATGCGGGCTGGTTCGGCTTCTTCCGTTGTGTCGATACGTTGCTGCGCGCGGTCGATGGCCTTTTGCCGAAGGCGACGCGCGAACGCGCGATCCGCGCGGCGGTCGCGTTCGTCGACGAACGGCTGAACGGCGAGGACGGCCTCGGCGCGATTTTCCCGGCGATGGCCAACTCGGTGATGATGTACGACGTGCTCGGCTATCCGGCCGATCATCCGCATCGCGCGATCGCTCGCAAGTCGCTCGACAAGCTGCTCATCATCAAGGATGACGAAGCGTATTGCCAGCCGTGTCTGTCGCCGGTGTGGGATACGTCGCTCGCCGCGCACGCCTTGCTCGAAACCGGCGAGGCGCGCGCCGAACAGGCGGCCGAACGCGGGCTCGCGTGGCTGCGTCCGCTGCAGATTCTCGACGTGCGCGGCGACTGGATTTCGCGCCGTCCGAACGTGCGGCCGGGCGGCTGGGCGTTCCAGTACAACAACGCGCACTACCCGGACGTCGACGATACCGCGGTGGTCGCGATGGCGATGCATCGCTCGGCGGCGCTCACGCAGTCCGATGTGGATCGCGAAGCGATTGCCCGCGCGCGCGAATGGGTGGTCGGCATGCAGAGCAGCGACGGCGGCTGGGGCGCGTTCGAGCCGGAAAACACGCAGTACTACCTGAACAACATCCCGTTCTCCGATCACGGCGCGCTGCTCGATCCGCCGACCGCGGACGTATCGGGCCGCTGTCTGTCGATGTTCGCGCAGATCGGCGAGCTGCCGCAAAGCAGCGAGCCGGCGCGGCGCGCGCTGGACTACATGCTGCAGGAGCAGGAGTCGGACGGCAGCTGGTACGGCCGCTGGGGCCTGAACTACATCTACGGCACGTGGACCGCGCTGTGCTCGCTGAACGCGGCCGGCATGCCGCACGACGACCCGCGCATGCGGCGCGCGGTGCAATGGCTCGTGTCGATCCAGAACGACGACGGTGGTTGGGGCGAGGGCGGCGAGAGCTACAAGCTCGACTATCGCGGCTACGAGCGCGCGCCGAGTACCGCGTCGCAGACCGCGTGGGCGCTGCTCGGGCTGATGGCGGCTGGCGAGGTCAATCACGAGGCGGTGGCGCGCGGTATCGACTATCTGCAGCTTGAGCAGCGCGAGCACGGGCTGTGGGACGAAACGCGCTTTAGCGCGACCGGCTTTCCGCGCGTGTTTTATCTGCGCTACCACGGCTATCGCAAGTTCTTCCCGCTGTGGGCGCTCGCACGCTTCCGTCATCTGAAGCGCAATGGGCTCACGCGCGTTACGGTCGGGATGTGACGGATGGCTGTGTCGATGACGCCGTCCGTGGGGACGGGCGATAGCAGCTTGCCGGTGATCGTCGTGACGGGCATGGCGTTCGAGGCGCGCATCGCGCGCGGCGACGGCAGCGAGCGCGTCGAGGTCGTGTACGCGGCGCGCGCCGATCTGCTCGAGCGGGCGTTGAACGCGGCGGTCGCTCGCGGCGCGGCGGGGATCGTCAGTTTCGGGACGGCGGGTGGGCTCGCGCCGGACCTGGAGCCGGGGGCGTTGATCGTCGCAGATGCGGTGCACGGGCCGTTCGGACGCATCGACACCGATCGGCAATGGGCGGAGCGGATTGCCGCCGCCGTAACGGCCGAAGGGCTCGCGGCGCGTCTGCATCGCGGCGCGATGGCGGCGGTCGCCGCGCCGCTGGTTACCGCCGAAGACAAACGTGCGCTGCATGAATCGACCGGTGCGCTCGCGGTGGACATGGAATCGCACATCGCCGGCGCGACTGCTGCCGCGCACGGATTGCCGTTCGCCGTGTGTCGCGCGGTCGTCGATCCGGCCTGGCGCACGTTGCCACCGGCCGCGACGGCGGGTTTGCGCGACGACGGCAGCACCGCGCTCGCGCCGATTCTGCGCGAATTGCTGCGGCAGCCGTCGCAACTCGGCGCGTTGCTGCGCCTCGCCGCCGACGCGCGCGCCGCGCGGACCACGCTGGTCCAGGCGCGCGGGGCCTTGGGGAAGGGCGGCGCGCTGCGGATGAAAGCCGTTGCCTGAGTCTCCAGCCCTCACCAACTCCCGTAGACCCCCGCCCCAGCGCAATCAATTGCGCCGGGCGGTCATTCAGCAGGCGGCGTGCGCGAATCGGGGTGAACGGGCGGATTATGCTATCTGTATAAAGCGAGATCGCGCGATGTAAATTTTGGTCAAATCCCATACCAAAAATCGACTTCTTTTTACGATGCCGATAAAGATCAAACCCCGTATTACGGAGTTTGATAAACATGGCATGGGACAAAGTTGCTGCAGTGCGTTTCCTTCAATCGCACGCACGGTCAACCAGCATTAGTGCATGCGCGCAGTACACGCGAGAAGCCATTCAGGCGGGCGGTATATACCTAACGCGTACCAGGCTGGCCAAAGATTATGGTTCATCGCTTGTTCGTGCCGGTTTCTACGAGGTGCCCGACGAACCGCACGCTGGTGATGTTGTGGTCATTCAGGCAACCGGCACGCACACATCCGGACATATGGCGACGTTTGACGGGAGGATATGGATATCTGACTTCAGGCAGATGCACGGCTTTTACCCCGGTCCCGAAAATCGGGCGAACCGACCCGCCTACAAAATGTACCGGCATGACTGAAATGAAAAAATTCCTTTTACTGGCATTCGCCACGCTGGCTATCGCATTGGGTGTGACGCGGCCTGCATTGGCAGCAGGGCCCAACACCCCTGAAGCGGTCGTCAAGTCGTTTTACACATGGTACGTCGGAAAACAGGATGCACGAAACTCTCGATACTTTCAGTTAACGGACGACACGATTTACGGCTATGTGTCGAAAAACACGGTAGATACGCTGAGGGACGACTATAGGCACAATCGTTTGCCAGGAGACACCGATTACTTTACGCGCGTCCAGGACCTCGATCCACAGATATGGCTCAAAACCCTGACCGTGCATCCGTCGATCATGCTCGACGGGGTAGCCGTCATAGCGGTGACATTTGGAGTGAAGCCACAGGACAGGCAGAACCTCGTGGTGTTCGTCGCCAGGGAAAACGGGCATTGGCGAATCGTCAAGGTGGAGGATACAGAAGCGTATTTGGGATTTCACCAGTACGACCCGAAAGACTAGGGACCTCCTGAACCGGCCCGCCCAGTGCGGGCTTTTTTCCGCCCTGGTCCTTGTCGCATTGATCGTTTTTGTCGATCTGACAATGCCCGTCGTCTGACGCCGACGACGGACAAAACAACTTATTCAGGGCGGACTGATTGGAGTGCTATTGCGGGGCTGATGCCGGCACAGCAGGCGCGGCTGGCGTCGCGCCCGCACCACTGTCGCCCGGATCGGTGTAGTTCGGCAGATCCCCGCTGGGCGCGTTTTGCGCGTCGCCGGAAGCCCCGGTGGGCGCCGGCGCGGACTCACCCGGATCGTTGTAATTCGGCAGCGCACCCGGCGCACCCTTCGCCGCGCCGCCCGCTCCCGAAGCGCCATTCGGCGCTTCGCCCGCATCACCCGGATCGGAATAGTTCGGCAGCCCACCCGCCGGCGCACCGGGCGCGGGCGCACCCGGGCCCGGCGCGCCGTGATCGTCCTGATCTTCGTAATTCGGCAGCGGCGCGGGGACATTGCTCGTGCCGCGCAAACGTGCGAGGCGCTGCTGCGTATAGGCATCGCGGACGAACGAGTATTTGTCGAGCGCGGCCTGCTGCAACAGGTCGGTCGCGCCGAGCAGATCCGAACGCGTGCTCACGAACTGCAGCACGTACAACGGATTGCGCGTCGCGGGTTCGACGTAGTTCAGCGGGTTGAACTTCACGTCGACCACCATCCCCATGCCGTCGCGCACCGTGCTCGGCCCGAACAGCGGCAGCACCAGATACGGACCCGACGGAATGCCCCAATGCCCGAGCGTCAGACCGAAGTCCTGATGATGTTTGGGAAGCCCGGCCGGAGTCGCCCAATCGAGCAGGCCGCCAATGCCAAACACCGAGTTCAACGCGAAGCGCATGATGTCTTCGGTCGCATCGGTGATCTTCAGCTGCAGCAGCGCATTCGCGGCGTTGGTGAGGTCGCCGAGATTCGAGAAGAAATTGCTCACGGCCGTGCGCAGCGGCTGGGGCGTCACTTTCTGGTAGCCCTTCGCGACCGGCGTGGCGATATAGCGGTCGACTCCGTCGTTGAAATTGAAGATCACCCGATTCACCGGCTCGAACGGATCGCCCGGCTTGCGATCGGGAGCAGTCGCGCAACCGGAAACAAGACCCGCGGCGGTGAGCGCCAGCGCGGTGTTACGCAGGTTCATGCTCGAATTCCTTTTTGCTTCCCGAGACGTTGACGCGGCTTGCCCATTAGCACCGGCTGGAAAACCACCGCGCCGATCAGCGTGCAGACCAGCGAAAGCGCAAGCAGCTTACCCATGCTGGACGTGCCCGGATGGTGCGACAGCCACAGGCTACCAAACGCGGTGGCCGTTGTCGCAGCGCTGAACAGTACCGCGTGCGTGAGGCTCGACTGCAACAGGCCGGTCTGGCCGTGCCGCCACGCCATTACGAAGTAGATCTTGAACGCGACACCGACGCCGAGCATCAGCGGCAGTGCGATGATGTTCGCGAAGTTCAGCGGCATGCCGAACACCACGCACAGCTCGAGCGTGACGAGCGCGGAGACGAGCAGGGGCACCAGCGTGCGCAGCACGTCGCTGATGCGGCGCAGTGCGATCCACAGCAGCACCGAGATCGACAGCATCGCGTAGACGGCTGATTGCAGGAACGCCTTGATGATCGTGTCGGCCGAATGCAGGATCGAGATCGGTCCGCCGATCGCGCCGGGCTCGGCGTTCTTCACCGCGTGCGCGAAGCGGGCGAGCATCTGGTCGTCATTCGGATCGACGCCGGGCGGCACCTTCGGCGCGATATCGACGAGCGCGTGGCCGCCCTTGCCGATCCACAGCGCGGTGATGGCCGGGGGCAGGTTGTCCTGGGTGATTTGCGTCGGCTGCAGCAGGTTCTCCAGTTGCTTCAACGCGATGCGCAGCGTGTCGGACATCGCGACTTCGGCGCGGTTGCGCGTGGCGGCGTCGGCGGCGGCGAGCTTTTGCAAGGTTGCCGACAGGTGCTGCGCTTCCGCCGCACCCGGTCCGGGATGGTCTTCGGCGGCGAGCGACAACTGATTCGCCGCACGCTTCAATGCGGCGACGCGCACGTCGTCGGTGGCCTGCGGCGCCGGCTGCTGTTGCAGCGCAGGCAGCAGCTGCTGCGCGGCGCTCGCGATCAGCATCATCTTTTGCTGCTGGTCGGCCGGCACGAAGGTGCTCAGCGTGTTGACGCTGCCCACTTCGGGCAGCTTACGCAGACGCTCGGCGATCTTGTCGGCGTCGGCAAGCGACGGCGCCAGCACCTGCACGTTGTTGACCGCGGCTTCGGGCGAATCCTTCAGCGATAACAACGTCGACAACGACTCCGTATGCGGATCCTTCAGATGCAGCGGATTGAAGTCGAAACGCAGGTGCGTGAGCAGCGGCACTGCACCGAGCACGACGACCAGCGTGCCGATCAGTACCGGCTTGCGATGGCGGTCGAGGAAGTCGTCGACGGGTGCGAGTTGCTTGAAACCTGGGGAAGCGACTTCGCCCGGCGGATTGAAGACCTTCAGCAGCGCCGGCAGCAGCGTCATGTTCGTGAAGTAGGCGACGAACATGCCGACGCCCGCGATCTGGCCAAGCTCCGACACACCGCGATACGCGGTAGGCAGAAACGAGAAGAAGCTCAGGGCGACGGCAACGGCCGCGAGCGTGAGCGGCACGCCGATGCTGTGCGCGGTGTGCATCAGCGCGGCCGATAGCCGGTCGTCGCGGTTGCGCTCCTCGCGATACTTGACGCCGAACTGCACGCCGAAATCGACGCCGAGCCCCACGAACAGCACCATGAACGCAACCGAAATCATGTTGAGCGCGCCGACCATCATCAGGCCGAGCGCGGCCGTGATTGCGAGACCGACGAACAGCGTGATGAACACGGCCGCGATCATGCGGCCCGAGCGCAGCGCGAGCCACAGAATGACCAGCACGACGATGAACGTGCCGATGCCGTTCAGTACCGCGCCGTCCTGTACCGACGCGAACTCTTCGTCCGCGAGCGGCTGCTCGCCGGTCAGGCGGATCGTCGCGCCGTAGCGCGATTCGAGATTCAGCGAGACCGCGGTCGCGCGAATCGCCCTCGATGCGCTCGCGCCCGGCTCCAGGGCGTCGTAGTTGACGACCGGCTGCACGACGATGAACGCGCGCGCCGGATCGGTGGCGACGCCCTTGTCGACCAGCGCGCGCCATGAGAACGCGGCGTGCTGGCCGGCCAGCACGCGATCGAGCGTGTTCGCGCTTTGCGCAAGCAGCCGGCTCATGTCGGCGAGTTTGACCTGGCCGAGTTGCAGCGGTAGCAGCAGGGTCGTGGTCAGCGTGCCGGCGAGGCCGGTCAGGCTCGGATCATGCGCAAGGGTGTTGACTAGCGGGCGCGACTGCACGAGTTGCGACGTGGTGGTCATCACCTCGTCGGTGGACGGAAACAGCAGGCCGTTGTGTTCGAAGAACGGTCCGCCGGAGGGCTGCGAGACCGAGGTGAACTCCTTCGGATCGGCTTTGAGCGCGGCCGTCAGCGCGTTGGCCGCGGCGTCGGCGAATTCGGGCGCGCGCGCCTCGACCACCACCAGCACAGTGCCGCCGCGCTCGGGGAAGGCGGCGTCGATCGCGTTCGAGAGTGCCGACCATCGCTTGTCGGTCTCGATGAGACGGCTGATGTCCGTGTTGATCTTGAAGTTATGCGCGACGTAGACGCCGCTCAGGACAGCGAGCACGATCGACAGCGCGATGATCCTCAGCGGATGACGCACCGAGTACGCGACGAGACGGACGATAAATGGCTTCAGCATTTAGGCAGACGTGGCCTTATCACGAGTGTTGTTTTTGACGAAGGTGCATAAGTATATAGAGGCCGGGCAAGCAAGCCCGACTTCGGTAGCAAGTACGGCTCCTGACCGTCCGTCCGGCCCGGATGGGAACGCAATCCCCGCTATACTGGTCTATTCCTGATTAGCCGTGGGGCTGCGGTCTGCCGGCACTACTTCTTTCAGATCACGACAAGCGTATGAAACGATATCTGTCTGCTTTTCTGGCTGCGGCCGTAGTTTCCACGGCGGCGTTTGCTCAGAGTGCGCCCGACGCGGTGGTAAAAAGTGCGGTCCAGGGCACAGTGGCTGCAATGAAGGCCGATCCGCAGGCGCGTGGCGGCGACATGGCGAAGATCACCCAGGTCGTCCAGACGCATTTCCTACCCTCCACCGACTTCCAGCGCACCACGCGTATCGCGGTCGGCAAGCCTTGGGCGACCGCAACACCTGAGCAGCAGAAGCAGCTGTACGAGCAGTTTACGCTGCTGCTTACGCGCACCTATGCTGCATCGCTCTCACAACTGCGCGACCAGGACGTGAGGTTCCAGATCGCGCCGGCCAACGTGCCGAGTGGCGCTACCGACGCCGTCGTGCAATCGCACGTCATCAGCACAGGCGGCGACGATGCGATCGACTATCGGCTCACCAAGGGTCCGTCCGGCTGGAAGATCTATGACATCAACATGATGGGCGCATGGCTGATCCAGGTGTATCAGACGCAGTTCGCTGACCAGATCAACAAAGGCGGCATCGATGGGTTGATCAAATTCCTGACCGAACACAATGCGCGCGGCGCGTAAGCGGGTCGACAGAACTCTTAATCGGCAAAAAAAAGCGCGGTGGCCTTGATTGGCCACCGCGCTTTTTTCATGTCGCACGCGCTAGCCACGATGCGCAATGCAGAGGCGGCATGCGCCGCCATCCTGTCAAACCGATCAGTGCGCCGCCGTGGCGGTCTCCACCTTCTTGCCCTTGCCGGCGCGCGTGATTTCTTCGAGCTTGATCTCGACGTGACGCGAGAACACGTACTCGGCGGGACGTTGCTTGTCGAGCGGGATGTCCTGAGCGAACGCGCCGGTGGTCTTAGGACCACGCAGGCTGACCTTCAGTGCCTTCAGCGGATGCGCAACCGTGTCCATCACGGCCGTCGCTTCGAAACCGCAGTGGACCATGCAGTCCGCGCACTTCTCGTAGTTGCCGGTGCCGTACTTGTCCCAGTCCGTGGTTTCCATCAGTTCCTTGAAGGTCTTCACGTAGCCTTCGCCGACCAGATAGCAAGGTTTCTGCCAGCCGAATACGGTACGCGCCGGGTTGCCCCACGGCGTGCATTCGTAGGTCTGGTTGCCCGCGAGGAAGTCGAGGAACATCGCCGACTGGCTGAACGACCAGTTCTTGCCGTTGTTGCCGCGCTTGAAGATTTCGCGGAACAGCTGCTTGGTCTTGTCGCGGTTCAGGAAGTGCTGCTGGTCCGGCGCGCGCTCATAGGCATAACCCGGCGACACCGTGATGCCGTCGACGCCCATCGGGCCCAGCGTGTCGAAGAACTTCGCCACACGCTCCGGCTGCGCGTCGTTGAACAGCGTGCAGTTGATGTTCACGCGGAAGCCGCGGCGTTTCGCTTCGCGGATCGCGGCCACGGCCTTCTCGTACACGCCTTCCTGCGAGACCGAGTGATCGTGCGCTTCCTTGTCGCCGTCGAGGTGAACCGACCAGACGAAGTACGGATTCGGCTCGTAGTCGTCCATCTTCTTTTCCATCAGGAGCGCGTTCGTGCACAGGTACACGAACTTCTTGCGCGCCATGATGCCCTTGACGATCTGCGGCATTTCCTTGTGCAGGAGCGGCTCGCCGCCCGCGATCGACACGACCGGTGCGCCGCATTCGTCGACGGCCTGCAGGCATTCTTCCAGCGACAGGCGCTGATTCAGGATCGGATCCGGATAGTCGATCTTGCCGCAGCCATTGCAGGCGAGATTGCAGCGAAACAGCGGCTCCAGCATCAGTGCGAGCGGGTAGCGTTTGTTGCCGGAGAGATGCTGGCGCATGATGTATGCGCCGACGCGGACTTTCTGTAGCAGCGGAATAGACAAGGCGTCCTCCTTAAACTTCGCGTGCAGCGAGTGGTTGCATCAGTTTCGATGGCAACTTGAATTCGACTTTCTCTTCACGGCCCGCCATCGTCGTGACATCGACGGGCCCCAATGCGCGCAGCGCATCGATTACGTTTTCGACCATCTCTTCCGGTGCCGACGCACCGGCCGTGATGCCGACCGTCCGCACGTTGGCGAACCATTCCGGCTTTACTTCGGAGCCGTCGGCGACGAGGTAGCTTGCCACGCCGCTCTCGGTGCCGATTTCGCGCAGCCGGTTCGAGTTCGAGCTGTTGGTCGCGCCGACGACCAGCAGCACGTCGACCTCCTTGCTCAATTCGCGCACGGCCGCCTGGCGGTTCTGCGTCGCGTAGCAGATGTCGCGCGTGTCCGGGCCCACGATGTCAGTGAAGCGGTGCAGCAGCGCGTCGATGATCCCGCGGGTGTCATCGACCGACAGCGTGGTTTGCGTCACGTAGGCAAGCGGCGTGTCGACCGCGAGGTCGAGCTTCGCCACCTCGGTCTCGCTTTGCACGAGCAGCACCGCGCCGGGAATCTGGCCGATCGTGCCTTCCACTTCAGGATGGCCGGCGTGGCCGATCAGGATCAGCGTGCGGCCGGCGGCCACGTACTGACGTCCCTGCACGTGCACCTTGGTCACGAGCGGGCAGGTCGCGTCGAGCACGTCGAGGCCGCGCGCTTGCGCGTCAAGCTCGACGGTTTGCGCGACGCCATGCGCGCTGAATATCGCCACGGCACCTTGCGGCACTTCATCGAGCTCCTCGACGAAACGCGCTCCCTTCTGGCGCAAATTGTCGACCACGTGCCGATTGTGAACAATCTCGTGGCGGACATACACGGGCGCGCCGTGCTGCTGTAACGCACGATCGACAATTTCGATTGCGCGGACAACGCCCGCACAAAAGCCGCGGGGCTGAGCAAGGATGACTCGCATAAGTAGGCGAACTCCGACTAACGCGGGTATCGAAGAAGTCGTGAAACCGACTTTATCGCCGCGCACATCTTGATTAGTTGACGTCTTGAGCCCCGGCGACGGGCCGGTACAGCAAAACTAAACGCGCATTCTAACGCTATCGGGGCCGCTTTGCTTTTTGGCCCGGCCCTTGTCTGGGGTGGCCGCCGTAGCCGCTGAGCCTTGCAGAGGACCGCGGCTGCACCGTCACGGCGGAACCCTTAAACTACCGATCCTTGCTGCGTGCACAGCGCGCTGTATTACAGAATGGTTTCGAGGCTCGCTGGATGGATATCGATCAGCATGAAAAATTTCCAATCCCGAGCGTGTTGCTGCCGAAGGCGCTGCGCGAGTCTGCCAATATTATCTACCAGGTAGTGCGCACTGCGGCTGATATCACAGGTGAAGGCGACTGTACTCAATCTGTTCGACTGGTGCGTGGTGGCGGCGCGCACCCTGACAATGCAACTATCCAGACGCGTCGGTGTGGCGGCGCGCTCAATCGAGGGTAATGCTTAATGGCGGCGGTTCTGTTCGTTCTTTCCTGTGTTTCCCTGCTGATCTGGTGCGTGCTGCTGTTCGCGCGCGGCGGCTTCTGGCGTGCGCGTCCCGCCGCGCCTCTCACCATCGCGTCGCGCGAAGTATGGCCGGCCGTCGCGGCCGTCGTGCCGGCGCGCGATGAAGTCGACGTGATCGCCGAGGCGGTCACGTCGCTGCTCAAGCAGGACTATCCGGGCGCGTTCCATGTGATCGTCGTCGACGATCACAGCACCGACGGCACCGCCGACGCCGCGCGTACCGCCGCGTTACAGCTGCAATGCCCTGAGCGTCTGACGGTGCTAAGCGCAAAGCCGTTGCCGCCGGGCTGGTCCGGCAAGGTGTGGGCGCAGTCGCAGGGTATCGAGGCGGTGCGCACGCTTGATCTGCCCGCCGGGTTCCTGTTGCTGACCGATGCCGACATCGGCCATCCCGCCGATGCGCTCGCGCAGCTGGTCGTTCGCGCGGATGCCGAAAAGCGTGACCTCGTCTCGCTGATGGTGCGGCTGCGCTGCGATTCGTTCTGGGAAAAGGCGCTGATTCCTGCGTTCGTGTTCTTCTTCGCGAAGCTGTATCCGTTTGCGTGGGTCAACAATCCACGCAATCGCACCGCGGCCGCGGCGGGCGGCTGCATGCTGGTGCGCCGCGCGGCGCTCGAGGAAGCGGGCGGCATCGAGTCGATCCGCGCCGAGCTGATCGACGATTGCAGCCTCGCCGCGCGCATCAAGCATCGCGGCACCGGGCGTCATCCGATCCGGCTCGACGTGGCGGCGAAGAGCGTGTCGCTGCGTCCCTACGATAGCTGGCGCGATATCTGGAACATGATTGCGCGCACAGCGTTCACGCAGCTGCGCTACTCGCCGCTGCTGCTCGCGGGCACGCTTCTAGGCATGGCGATCATCTATCTGCTGCCGCCGGTCGCGGCCTTGATTCTCGGGCCGCTCGGCTGGCCGGCCTGGCTCGCATGGGCGGCGATGTGCTGCGCGTATGCGCCGATGCTCGTCTACTACCGGCGCTCGCCGCTGTGGGCGCCGTTTTTGCCGCTCGTTGCGTTGTTCTATGTCGGCGCGACGTTCGCGTCGGCGGTGCGTTACTGGCGTGGCAAGGGCGGGCAGTGGAAGGCGCGCGTGCAAGCGCCGGTGCAGGAGCGTTGAAACAAAAAAGCGGCTGTACGCCGCTTTTTTTACATCACGCGCTTTACATCACGCATTCGTCAGCATCATGTACATCTGGATCACGATGTCGGGCGAGAACGTGAACGGCACCCAGCCATGACCGGTGTGGCGCATCACGAGCAGGCGGTCGCCGTTCGACTGCTTCTGCACGGCCATCATCGGATTCTTCGTCGATACGAATTGCCAGCCCGGGGGGATGCCCTGCGGCTGCTCCGGCGTCATCGAAGCACGCGCGTTCGACAGTTCCTCGACCAGCCGGCTGATCTGTTCCGGGCGCAGCGCGACGGTCTGGTTGCCGATCGTCATCGTGATTTCGTCGCGCGCGGGGCGATCGATCTGGAGCGTCGGCTGGAATTGCTGGGCGGCCGGCGCAACGTTCGTTTCGGTGTTCGCGTGCGCTTGCGCCGCCGCGTCTGCCGCTGCGTCATGCGCGGCATGCTCCACCGTTGCGGGCGATGTCGCCGCGTCAGTGCTTGTCTCGGGTTTGTTTTCGGCCTGCGTGGCCACGACAGCCTGAATGAGCTGATCGACGCCCATTTCCAGCGCGCCGAGCTGTTCGTGAAGATTCATGCGAGGTTTCTCTGGTAGGACCCGCGATTTTACCTGCTGCGCGCTGGCGTGGACCCGTCGGCGGCCCAGGACTTGTAACAAAATGCTTACGGCCGCTGTTCAGCCCTTCAGATAGCCCGCCTGACGGAACCATTCGAGCGCATCGGCGAGACCCTCACGATAAGGCCGCGCGCGATATCCGAGCTCGCGCTCAGCCTTCGCCGACGTGAAATACATCTTGTTTTTCGACATCTTCAGTCCGTCGACGGTGACGAACGGTTCGCGCTTCGTGAACTTGGCGAGCGCTTCCGCACCCATTGCGAGCGGATACAAAGGCCAGCGCGGCAGACTCAGCGTGGGCGCCTTGCGGCCGGTCAGCGCGGCGATATCGGCGAGCATCTGCTGCAGCGGCAGATTTTCGCCGCCGAGAATATAGCGCTCGCCGATCTTGCCGCGTTCGAGTGCGAGGAAATGGCCGGCGGCGACGTCGTCGACATGGACGAGGTTCAGGCCCGTATCGACGAATGCGGGGATCTTGCCGAGCGCCGCCTCGAGAATGATGCGCCCGGTCGGCGTCGGCTTCACGTCGCGCGGGCCGATCGGTGTTGACGGATTGACGATCACCGCGGGCAGGCCGTCTTCGGCGATCATGCGCTCGACCGCGCGCTCGGCGAGCACCTTGCTGCGCTTGTAGACGCCGATTGCCTGGTCGGCGCGAAGCGGCGAGGTTTCGTCGGCGGACTGGCCGGAGTTCGTCACCTTCAGCGTCGCGACGCTGCTCGTGTATACGATGCGCTCGACGCCTTCCTTCAGCGCCGCGCGCATCGTCGCCTCGGTGCCTTCGAGATTCGCGCGCTCGATTTCGCCGGGGTCCGGTGCCCACAACCGATAATCGGCGGCCACGTGCAGCAGATAGCGTACGCCGCTCAGCGCGTTGCGCATCGACGCTTCGTCGCGCATGTCGCCGACGACGATTTCCGCATCGAGCGACTCGACGTTCTTGCGCGGACTCGTCGCGCGCACCAGCACGCGCACGCGGAATCCCTTGTTCTGCGCGATGCGCGCCACCGACGAGCCCACGAAGCCGGACGCGCCGGTCACGAGCACGAGATCGCGATTCTGTTCGGTCATTCTGTGTCCATTTCCTGCATGAAGGTCGACGGATTGTACGTGGCGCGCGCAACGGATGGGCGTTGTCGAGCACGCTCGCCGCGACGCGACTAGAATGCCGGCTTGAAAGACTGTGAGGCATCAAGAGGAGGTAGTGGCATGGCCCCGGATCTGGACGAGCGGATCGAAACGTATTACGCGCGGGTGCGCGGCATTGTGCAGGGCGTCGGCTTTCGCCACGCGACGGTACGCCAGGCGCACGCGCTGGGCATCAAGGGATGGGTCGCGAATCGCGACGACGGTTCCGTCGAAGCGATGTTGCAGGGACCGGCCAATCAGATCGACCGGATGCTGTCGTGGCTGCGTCACGGACCCCCGGCGGCGCGCGTGACCGAGGTGAGCGGCGAGGAGCGCGCGACAGAAAAGCGGTACGAACGGTTCGAGCAGCATTGAGCTTGAACCACGCGAGTTAAAGAAAGCGGCGCGCCATCCAGAGGAAGGCGCGCCGCTTTGTCGTTGAAGCCGCATTGGCTGCGTTCTCAGCGCTTACCGCGCCACCAGCAAACTCTCCGCGAATCCCCAATCATCCTCGATCCACTGATGGCTGCACACGAAACCGGCATCGCCGGCGATCGCGGGCAATTCCTCCGCGCGATACTTGTGGCTGCTTTCGGTCCAGATCGTCTCGCCTTCCTTGAGCGACACCGTCAGTTGCGCGGCGCGCACGTGCGCGGTGATATCGCGCTTCGCGCGCAGATGCATCTCGATGCTGCGCGCGTCCGGATTGAAGCGCGCGACGTGCTCAAACGCTTCGAGCGGAAAGTCGCCGTCGAGCTCGCGGTTGATCCGCGCGAGCAGGTTCAGGTTGAACGATGCGGTCACGCCGACCGCATCGTCGTAGGCGGCGATCAGCACCGGCGTCGGTTTGATCAGATCGGTGCCGAGCAGCAACGCGTCGCCGGGCGCGAGCATGTTGCGGATGTCGCGCAGAAAGCGCGTTGCCGCGAGCCGCCCGAAGTTGCCGATCGTGCTGCCGAGAAACAGCACGAGCAAGCGGTCGCCGGGCGCACGCTGCCGGCTCACTTCGGCGAGACCGGCCAGATAGTCGCGCTCATAACCGACGATCGAAATCCGCTCGATGTCGCCGAGTTCGCGTCGGCACAACTGCAATGCGCTGCGCGAAATTTCAATCGGGCAATAGGAAGTAGGGCGCTTTTTACACAGCGCTTCGAGAATGCGCCGCGTTTTACGGCCGCTGCCGCTGCCGAGTTCGGCGACCGTCACGTCATGCGGCAGATGCTCGACGATTTCGGCCGCATGCTTCGCGAGCAGCCGTTCTTCGGCGCGCGTGACGCCGTATTCGGGCAATACGGTAATCACTTCAAAAAGAGCGGAGCCGACCTCGTCATACAGATACTTCGACGGCAGCTCTTTTTGTGGCGTGTGGGTGAGGCCGGCGGACACTTCGGCGGCGAAGGCGCGGCGCAGTTCGGAAGGCGAGTTGCTGAGCGATAGAGCTGGCTGGGTCATGCTTGCTCCAGTAGTCACATTCGATGAGCGGGATTGCTGCCGGGCGGTGGCATGCGCGATAAAACGCGGTCCAGGCATGCCGTGGGCGAGATGCGCGGGCGTCGGTTAATGGTGGCCTCCAAGACTACGCTCAGAGCTTCATTCGCCGACCCGGCTCGGGGGTACTGCTCGTTTCGTGCCACTGTGGCTGTCGTTGTCGCGAGTGATGCGGCCACAGCGGGCAAAGCTTCGTAGCAAGATTCGCGCACGAGGCGATGACGAACCAGAACGGGATTCGCCGGCCGCGGCACATGAAGTTATGTTCTAGTGCATCGACGCGCGATGCGCACGACTAATTGCAGCCGATCGACGAAAAAGCGCAGACCGGTTTGCGAATATCCCGTCTAGAATGCCCGATTTCCCCCGTTTGTGCCGCCGCCTCAGAACCCATACGCAGCGTCTGCCTCCTTGCCCGCCTGCTCACGAGCCATCACATTCATGAAGATAACGAACGCCGCGAGCCTGGGTCGCGCGCTGCAAGCCCAGACGTCGCGCCGATCGCGGAGCGCGCAATGAACCACCACGACTTCAGGCGCGGCATCGCCTTGTCGGTCGGTGCGTCGGCGATGTTCGCGTTACTGTCCGCTTACGCGACTCTGCTCAAGCCGCTCACGGGACTCGACATCTTCGCGTGGCGCATCGTGTGGACCGTGCCCGGCGCGCTGCTGCTCGTCGCCGTACGCAGGCGTCTGCCGATTCTGCGCACGCTCGTTGTCCAAATGATGACGCAGCCGAAGCTCGCCGCCGCGATGGTCATGTCTGCGGGCCTGCTCGGCGTGCAGCTATGGCTGTTTCTGTGGGCGCCGCTGCATGGGCGCATGCTCGAAGTGTCGCTCGGCTACTTCCTGCTGCCGCTCGTAATGGTGCTGGTCGGGCGCTTCCACTATCACGAGCGACTCGACGGGTTGCAGTGGCTCGCGGTCGCGTGTGCGGCGTCTGGTGTCGGTCACGAGCTGTGGGTGACGGGCGCGTTCTCGTGGCCAACGCTCGTCGTCGCGCTCGGCTATCCGCCTTATTTCGTGCTGCGTCGTCGGATCAACCAGGATTCGCTCGCGATGTTCACCGTCGAAATGGTGCTGCTGCTGCCGGTGGCCGTCGTGTGCATTCTCAGCGGCGGTTCGCTGCAAGCGATCGCCGGACGCGCGCAAATGTGGTGGTTGCTGTTGCCGGGCCTCGGCGCGTTGAGCACGCTCGCACTCGCTTCGTATCTGAAGGCGAGCCGTCTGCTGCCGGTCGCGCTGTTCGGCATTCTCGGCTACGTCGAGCCGGTGCTGCTCGTGTTCGTGTCGATCACGCTGCTGCGTGAAACGCTGAGTGCCGCGCAACTCGCTACCTATGTGCCGATCTGGATCGCCGTCGCGCTGACCGCGCTGCACAGCGTGCGCTTCGTTCGGTTCGCGTCGAATTGAGCGGCGGCGCTCGCTCAGCGATGCGCTTCGGTTCGCTGTGGATTGATGCGCGTCGGCCCCACTTGCGCATCGATCGCATTGCGCAGTTCGGGGCGCCAGCCGATACCGAATAGCGCTTCGGCGAGCACGAATAGCGGGCCGATCAACAGGCCGATCACGTCGTCGACGAAGGCTGGTTTGCGGTGTTCGTACGCGACGTGACCGATGAACTGGAACACCCAGCCGACCACGAAGAGCCCAATGCCGGTCGCGAGCCACACGAGCGTCGCTTGCGCGGCGATCCACTCGCCGAACGCGACGCATAGCGCCGAGACGCAGGCCATCATCACGCCGAGCGGCACGTCGAGCGCGAGGTAGTAGACGGTCGCCGCGACGAACAACAGCCACGCTGGCGACAACGTGACCGGAAACGTCGCGGCGCCAAACGACGGGCGGCTCAGCAACACCGCCAGCGCCAGCACAATCATCGGAATTCCCACGAAGTGCGTGGCGATATTGCGCCGGTCGCGATGGTAGGCCGCGTATTGCGTCAGTTGCTGGGTCAGCGTTCTCATCAATGCCGCTCCTGTTTCAAAGTCAGCATAATCGCGGACAACGGATTTTCAAACCATCGGGTAGCCGACAATCAGCGACGATCGCGCACGAATGCCTTCCATGACAGAGCGTTTTTCATCGAATGAGCTGGCCGCGCTGCTCGCACGCAGCGCGTGGTTTCGCGCTGCTCCGGCCGATCTGCGGATGCAGTTGCTCGACGCGGGGCGCGTCGAATGTCTCGCGGCCGGGCAGCGGCTTTTCACGCGAGGCGATGCCGACGACGGTCTCTACTGTGTGCTCGACGGTCTCGTCAGAATCGGCGCGGCGAGTTCGACGGGCAAGGAAGTATTGCTCGCGGTGATCGAGCCGGTGAACTGGTTCGGTGAGATCACGCTGTTCGACAATCGTTCGCGAACCCACGACGCCTATGCCGAACGCGATTGCGCGCTGTTTCATGTGCCGCGCGCGGCGCTCGCCGCGTTGCTCGAGCGCACGCCGGCTTACTGGCATGCGTTCGGTCTGCTGCTCACGCACAAGCTGCGTCTCGCGTTCGAGGCGATCGAGGAAGCCGCGCTCCTGCCCGCCGCGCCGCGTGTCGCGCGGCGCCTGTTACTGATGGCGGGCGGCTATGGCGAACCCGGCGCATTGCGAAGCGTGCTGAAGGTGCCGCAGGAAGATCTCGCGATGATGCTCGCGTTGTCGCGGCAGACGATCAACCAGGTGCTCAAGCACTTCGAGATCCAGGGCGCGTTGAAGCTGCGCTATGCGGAGATCGAAATCGTCGATGCGGACAAGCTGCGTGAAGAGGCGCTGGCCGAGCGCGATTAGTGCGCGCTTGCGTGGCTGATGCGGCGCTTCAACGGGCCGATCGTCCCGACGGGTAACGTCGCGAGCAACGTATGCAACGTAAAGTCGAGATCTTCGCGCGCGATGTCGAGCTGTACGCGAACTTCTTCGCGCACGGCTTGCGTGTTGACGACATAGACGCCGAGCGGCGAACGAAGCAGTGCGCGCAGCTGGGCGTGCGGCAGCGTCACGAGCAGAAGCGCGCGCGCTGACGGAAACGGAATGACGTTGTTGCGTTGAACCTGTCTGCTGGCCGGTTGCGGCGAAAGCTTGTCGAGCGATTGCGTGAGAGCCATGTGATGTGGCGTTGCTGTGACGCGATGGTGAATTGGAACGATTCCAGAGTAAACGCCCGCGAGTAAAGACGGTGCAAAAATTCGCGTACATGTCGGCAAAAAGATACGCCAGGGAAGTACTTGCCGCGCAGAAAAAAAGGCGAGTCACAAGACTCGCCCTCCCGAACGGCACAACCCGGCTTCGATCAACTTCTATTTGAATAGCACCTGCAGGGCCGGTCAGCGCCGGAACCGATCACGTGTTATTGCGTTTTGGTCGTGTCGGTTTGTGCGCCGTCGGCTTTAGCCGGGGTCGTGCTGGCCTCTTTCGCGCTCTCCGTTTTAGACTTCGCGGCGCTCGTTTCGACGGCGTTTTTGCTGGCGGACTTGTGGGTCTTCTTCGTATGGGCGGAGATCTTCTTCACGTGCTTCTGCTTGGTGGCTTCGGCAGGCGCTTTCGTGGTCGCGCTGTCCTTCGTCGCGCCAGCTTGTACCGCGGTGTTCGCCTTCAGATTCGCTTGGCCGGCGGCCGGCATCTGCGTGGCTTGCGCGGGTTGTGCAGGTTGTGCGGCAGTCGGTGCGGCCGTTTGGGCAAATGCGGTCGACACGAGCAGAGCGGAAGCAACAGCGGCGAAAAGCGTCTTCATGGTGTGACTCCTTGTTGAATCGGTGGATTCGTTTGTCGCGGCTGAATTATTTCAGCGCTGCCGGTTTAACGTGAGGCGGAATACAGAAGTTGACGCTGCGCTGGTGACAAAACGTAACTAGTGCGTCAGCGCGGATACATGTCGGAACTCAAAATGCAAAGCCCCGGATGGGCGCCACGCTCAATGACGGCTCGACCGCGGTCTTCCCAAGAATTTGCGCTAAAGCTTCGGGCGAGACCGGCCGGCTAAACAGGAACCCTTGAGCGACCGTGCATCCGTGGCGGACCAGAAACTCGCGCTGGACATCGAGCTCTACGCCTTCGGCGACGACATCGAAGCTCAGCGTTTCAGCAATCGCGATGATGGCCAGCGAGAGCGCTTCGAGTTCCGTGTCTCTGCCGATTTCGCAGACGAACGCGCGATCGATCTTGATGCGGTCGACGCTAAAGCGTTTCAGATAGCTCAGGCTCGAATAACCCGTGCCGAAATCGTCGATAGCGATCGATACACCAAGCTCGCGCAGTTCGCGAAAAGCCCGTTGCGCTTCTTCCGCGTTGCGCATCAACGTGCCCTCGGTGACTTCGAGTTCCAGCAGTTCGGCGGGCCAATCGGCATCATGAAGCGCTGAGCGCACTACGCCTGGAAGGTCCGCGCGCTCGAGTTGAAGTGGCGAAACGTTGACCGATATGCGCACCGGGGGAAGGCCTGAGCGTACCCATGCGCTCGCCTGCAGGCACGCCTGCCGCAATACCCACGTGCCGATGTTCTGGATCAGACCGGTTTCTTCTGCAAGCGGAATGAATACGGCCGGCGAGACCTCACCGAGTTCCTCGTCGTGCCACCGTAACAGTGCCTCGGCACCGACGATGCGTCCGGTTTGCATGTCGACCTGCGGCTGATACGCCAGATACAACTCATTGGCTTTCGCCGCGCGCCGCAGTCGCGTCGTGAGCCGCAACTTCTCGGCTGCGGCGCGGCTCAGTTCCGGTTCGTAGTACTGGTATCCGTTTCGCCCGCGCGATTTGGCCACGTACAACGCCGCATCCGCGTTTCGCGTCAGCAGATCCGGCTTGGCTCCATCTTGTGGAAACGTGCTGACACCGATGCTTGCTTCAAGGTAAAGCTCGTGCTCGCCGATGCTATACGGCTCGCTCATCTCGTGAATGAGCCTGTCGAGCATCTCGGTGAGTTCCCTCGCGTCGGCCCGTTCGGCGACGATAACGAATTCGTCGCCCCCGTAGCGCGCGACGAAATCCGTTGCGTGCATCAGACGCTGAAGCCTGCGCGCCACGGCCTTTAGCAGCAGATCGCCAATGCGGTGTCCAAGCGAGTCGTTGACGTCCTTGAAGCGATCGAGATCCAGGAAGAGGACAGACACGTTCTGGCCGGTAGCTGCTGCGCGTACTAGCGATTCTGAAAGACGTTCGTCGAGCAGCACCCGGTTCGGCAGATCAGTCAAGGCATCGTATCTGGCTTGATGCTCCAGACTTCTGAGCGAGCGACGAAGATGCGCTCCAATCCGCCCATTCCAGTGAATCAGCGAAAGCAGCAGCAAGGCCGATGCGACGCCGCAGCTCAGCAGCATGCGCGTGAACCACTTGGCATCGAGCGAGGATTTGCTGACGACTGATGCGACCTTGGCGTCGGCCGCAAGTCGTACGTCGATGACTCGCTCGAGAACGCTATAGAAATACGCGTCGATTTCCTCGAGTCGGGGGTCGCCCACTGCCACGCTGCCGGGTTGTTCGTCAATCCTGCGCGCAAGCCCAAAGCTCAGCTCGCTAAGTCTGCCGATCATGTCGTCCAGGTCCGACAGTCGTGAGACACATTCCTGATTCTCGCTGCAACTTTCGCGTGCATCCCGCGTCAATGCGAGCAGCTCCAGCATCGGAAAGCGATAGCCGGCGCGTTTGTAGAATGGCACCGTTGCTATCGAGGTGTAGAGAGTCGCATGCTCGTCGAGCATGACTTGCTGAACCTGATCGAGGTCGTGACGCAGGCGCCCGGAAGCCTGGATCGTTCGAAGCGAACTGTCCTGCTCGCTGCTCTGGCGGATTGCGAGGAAGGTACTCGTCGCTATCACGGCGAGAATGGCCATCACGGCTATGACCGTACCGGCTTTGCGCGTTGCTTCCTGTCCCAAGGGTCGTCCGCCTATCGATCGGCAAATTCCACGCGGTTGCGCCCGCCTCGCTTGGCGCGGTAAAGAGCCGCATCGGCGAGGCCATATGCGGTGTCGAAGCCGGTTCCGATTTCGTTGATGCTGGCTCCAAAGCTGGCCGTGATGCGGCGATCGACCGGCGCAACGACCAGCGAGTCGCTGATCGCCTCGCGCATACGCTCGGCGAGAAGGGCGCCACTGGCCGGATCATGACCGGGCAGCAGCACGGTGAACTCCTCGCCACCCACTCGTCCGATGAAGCCTTGTTCGCCCACGATTCTCCGCAGGCAATCGACGACACCCAGAATGACCGCGTCTCCAGTGGGGTGGCCGTAGTCGTCGTTGATCCGTTTGAACTCGTCGATGTCCAGGATGATCATGACCGCGCTGCTCGTGCGCAAGACTTTTGTGGTCCGCTCGATCACTGCACTACGGTTCAGTACGCCGGTCAACGCGTCGTGCGATGCGCGATACGCCAGCTGCTGGGCCAGCGCCTGCATCTCGCGTTCGGCGCGGTCGCTACGGCCGATCAGCCGCCGTGTTTCGCGCATCAGGCGCTGGAAGTGCTCGATCAGTTCGCCCAACGACTCGCGATACTCCTGAGCATCGGCATCGATGATCGAATGCATGGCGCGAGCTTTGTCCAGCGCCGAGCTTTCGTTCTGGAAGAGATCGGGCGCGCCCCCCGGGGACACGTCACGGGAAGATGTCGAGCGCACCTTATCGTCCCTGCTGCGTGATGGGACGATCGGTGAACTCGATCGCGCGGAAGTCGGCTTTCAGCTCTTCGCCGAATTCGGCAATGGTTTCGTCTTCCTCGTCGCGATACCAGTTCATCAACACGCGGCTTCCGGATTGCGCCGCCTGATCCAGTGCGTCGAAGATGCTGAACAGCATCTTGGTGCTCGAGCTATTGAAATACGTCAGCGCGACGTCGATGGTGATCTCGGCCCCAGCGTTATCGGCGAGGTATCTGCGCATCTGCTCGATGATCGGTGCGTAAAAGGCGGCTGCGTTTTCAGGGTAAGACTCACCCTTGATCAACAACGCGTGCTGGTCGAAGCGAAAATCGACTTCAGGCGACGTGGTCGTCGCGGGGATGTATAGGTTTTCCATAGTTCGTGCGCCTTCCTGCTCAGATGATGGCCATGAGGCAAAACAGCGTGGTTTCGGGTTCGTCGGCACGCGGATGAAAAGCGAATTCAAGTGGCGCGCTCGCATCGCGCGCCATCGTCAGGAAGCCGAGGCCGGCGCCTTTGCTGTCTTTCGGAGCGTCGGCGCGCAATGTCACCTTGTACGCCTGTTTGATTTCTTCGAGAGACATGTTGCGCAGGGGCTCCAGCTTGCTGCGCAGACCTTCGACCTCGGCAGTTGCGATGGGATTCACGCACAACATCATGTGATGCTCGCCGTGCCTCGAGATGCATACCGCGCCCTCGCGTATCGCGCCTGCCGCTTCGCCGCCGGGCTCCAAAGCATTTGCCGAGTAGTGAACGATGTTCTGCGACAGCTCGATAAAGGATGAGAAAAGCTTTCGGCGGGTAGGACCGCTCACGCCCGCGACCTCCAGCTGCAGCTTCACGACCTCGCCCATGGATGCGACGATGTTATGGGAGAAGTAGCCCTTGTGATAGAAGAGCACGTTGCGTCGCTGCGCGAGTTCGAAAAAGGCGCTGTCTTGTTCGAGTAGTTGGGACATTCTGGGAGTTCACTAAATGCGGGCACAGAAAAGCGTGACGTCGTCACGGCGTGATTGATTGCCTTGCCATTGCGCAAGCGCGAGCCGGACGCGCTCGCAGATCGTCGCCGGGGTTCCGGCGCGGTGTTCGACGATCAGCTCGAGCGCACGGCGCCGGCCGAAAGAAATGTTGCGCGGGCCGCCGATCTGATCGGCGAGCCCATCGGTGTAGATAAAGAGCAGGCTACCCGCCGTGACCGGAATCGAGCGCAGGTTCCATGCATAGTCGGCGCGGCTGTCCACATAGCCGACACCCATCCGGTCGGCTCCGATGGTTTCGAACTGTGCGGCGTCGGGCGACAGGATGTGCATTGCGATCCTCGCGCCGGCAAAGTGCAACACGCTCTCGCTGGCATCGAACCAGAAGAGTGCTGTATCCAGACCATCGTTGGATTGGGTACCTTCGCCGGCACCGTTCACTTGTCCCAACAGGCCCTTGACGTTTCGATTGACGGCCGCGAGGAGAGCGGCCGGGTCGCGCGGACCGATCTGTTCGAGCGCCTTCGACAGTGACGCCGAAGCAAGCAAGGTCATGAAGGCGCCGGGAACGCCATGCCCGGTGCAATCGGCGACGGCGCCAAACCAGCCGCTCGGAAACGCCGCGAAATGATAGAAATCGCCGCCGACGACGTCGCGAGGTTCCCAGACCATCGCCGCGTCGCGCAGCTTCATCGACAACGTCTCGCTGGAAGCACGCAACATGGCGCGCTGTATCACGCTGGCGTACTCGATGCTCTGCATGATCTGGCGGTTCTTCTCCGCCTGCATTTCCGCCACCGCGCTGATGAGCTGAAGACCGCTGCCCAGGCCCGAGAAGCGTCCCTCACGTGTCACGATGAAACCATCGACCAGCGCCTTTTCTCCCGCCTCGACAGTCCTGAACGTCAGCGCTTCGATGCTCACGTCGGCATCGACGATGAGCGGCTCCTTGTCCATGAACGCGATGCAGCTTTTCTTGTCGTAAAGCTCTCGATGAAAAGGCCTGCTCATTTGCGACATGAAAATATCGCGGTTGATCAGGCCGATGGGACGGTGATCATCGATGACAGCGAGACTCTGCATGTCGCGGCGCGCTGTAAAGATCTCCATGACCACCGAGTTGGGATCCTCAACGTCTACCGATGGAACCTCCTGGCACAAATCTCCGGCAGTGCGTGGATTCCCCTGTGCCGAAGAACGGTGAAACCTCGAGAACGCTGGATGCATGGCGACGCCAGTCGATGTATGAAGAAACCTCGCACGCTAAGGTTTCTCCATGAACATTATGTGACAGAGGGAGGGCGATCCGCTCTATTGGCGTGGGATTGGAAAACAGGCGGTCACGCAAAGGTTTGCGTGACCAATTTGAGGAAAAACGGGGATTCGCCAGGTTGCGCAAATGCAACGCCGGCGAGCCCGATTATTGGAACGGATTCTGCACGACCCCCGGTTCGGCATCCGGCTCGTTCTTCAATTTCGACGGCAAATCCGCTTGTTGGTCCAATCGCGATGAACCATCGAAGAATGGAGCGCATGCCGCCGAGTCGCGCGCCTTTGATCCGCGCGCCGCCGCGATTTGCCGCATTGACGGCGCAGGCAAGCTCCGCCACGGGACCGTGGCAGTCGCCTATGAGATGAATGGGAACGCGCACATTTCGGATGGTCATCGGTTGCGAAAGTTGAGCAATCCAATCTATTTTTCTTATCGCCTTGACATGCAGCGGCAACCGCAGCATCGCTCGGTCCGCCTCGGCGATTCGTCGGAAAAATCAATCTACACCATTGATTTTTATATCTTTTGTAAATGAATGGTGAGGCTCGTGTCCGATCCGCAATTTGACGAGGCACATGAAAAGTTTCGGATAGCTGATGGTTAGTTATGCCGTGTCAACGGTGCTGCTCCTTCTTTCTCGCAGGCTTGCCGCCTATATTGGAACGCGCGCATCGAGGTCGATTGCGATGCGTTTTTCGCGGTCCCACTTCCTGCGGCGATGACAGTGTCCGCCCGCATCCAATCGACGACAACGACAACGACAGGAGACAAAGATGCCTGTACTTTTCGCAACAGGATGGGTGACACGAGGTTTGCGATTCGCGAAGCGAGCCTTGCGAAATGCGAAGTGCGTTCAGTGGGCCACGGGTGGTCGATCATTGGCCGAACTGATCGGAGCTGCCGCTCTGATGATGATGATCGGTGTGCCGTTCAATACAAGTGCGGCCAACGCTGGCGGGTTGGCCAACCTCCCGGCAGTTATGCCTGCAATGAACTGCGCCGCGGTGCTGAGCATGGATCTCAGTGGCGTGACCGACGGTACGGTCACGATTACATCCGCGACGGTGCTTCCGGCAGGGACCGTTGTAGGAAAAAACACACTGCCTTCAGCCGTGTGCGACGTGAAGGGCACGATCGGGCCCGGCGCGTCGTCGTTCGAGTTGCAGTTGCCGACGCAAGGCTGGACGCAGCGCTACCTGCAGGCCGGCTGTGGCGGCCTGTGCGGCAACCTGTCAATCAATGCGCCGATGGCTTCGACGTGCGTACCGGTCACTGACGGGCAAATCGCGATGGCCGCGACCGACATGGGTCATGAAGGCGGGAACGACGGCTCGTGGGCGCTGAATCCGCAGGCCAAGATCGACTTCGCGTATCGCGGCGAGCACGCCACTGCGCAGGTGTCCAAAGCGATCATCAACAAGTTCTACGCGCGGCCAGCGAAGTACTCGTACTTCGACGGCTGCTCGGATGGCGGCCGCGAGGCGTTGATGGAAGCGCAACGTTTTCCGGACGACTTCGACGGCATCGTCGCCGGCGCGCCGGCCAACGACCTCATTGTCCAGAACACGATCCATCACGGCTGGCCCGCCGCGATGAACGTCGATCCGAACACCGGCAAGTACATTCTGCTGGCGAGCAAGCTGCCGCTGATCCACGCCGCAGTATTGAACGCGTGCGACAGCCTCGATGGTGTGACCGATGGTGTGATCGACAATCCGCGAGTCTGCCACTTCGATCCGGCGACGATGTTGTGTGCGAAAGGCCAGGCTTCATCCACTTGCCTCTCTCCAGCGGAAGTGGGCGTCGTGCGCGCGATCCACGACGGGGCGATCGATTCGAACGGTGTTCATCTCGAGCAGCCGATCTCACGCGAATGGGGCGGGGAGCTGAACTGGAGCCTGTTTGTGCCGGCGACCGATGCGGGGCCGAGCGGATCCATCAACTTTGTTCTGCCGTTCCTCAAGTACCTCGACTATTTCAACGGCTCGACGCCTACCGCAACACTGAGCGACCTCAAGTTCACGATCGACGGTTTCATGAAGACTATACCGACGTCGAGCTATCTCGCCGCAACCGATCCGGATCTGAGCCCATTCTCCCGTCGTGGCGGCAAGCTGATCCTGTGGCATGGCCTCGAAGACCAGCACATCACGCCGGAGGGCACGATCGAGTACTACGAGCAGATGAAAAACGTGATGGGCACCGAAAAGGTCGACCAATTCACGCGTCTCTATCTGTTCCCTGGCGTCGCGCACTGCGGCGGCGGCGATGGCCCGAACACGTTCGACATCGTGACGTCGGTGATGGCGTGGACGGAGACTGGCACGAAGCCGGGCAAGATCGTCGCATCGATCATTGACTCGAGCGGTCAGACGACACGGACGCGCCCGGTGTTCCCGTATCCGGCCGTGGCACGTTACACGGGGTCGGGCAGCACGGACGACGCCGCCAACTTCGTTGCCGATATGCCGAGCTACGACCCGCACGTCAATCAGCACTGGATCGGAGAGTGGCTCTACTCGCCGGGTTACGAGGCCTGGTGCCAGGCCCAGGGCTCGGAGCTGATCTGCAAGGGCGGCAACAACTGGAGCGACTACCGCAAGGTCTCTAGCCACTGGGGCGACGACGCTGGCAAGTAAAGCGGCTTTTGCAAGACTGACTGCAGTTCCTGCTGCACATGCGCCGATCCTGAGGAGATCGGCGCATTTAATTCAGGCGCAGGAAAATGAGGCAGGTTGTGCAAATGCAACGCCGGCGAGCCCGACTATTGAAACGGGTTTCGCACGACACCCGGCTTTTCGTTCGGCTCGTCCTTCACCTTCACCGGCAAATCCGCTTGCGCCTGCAGACTCGCGACAATCGCATCGAGCGCTTCCTTGAGTGCGAGCGCCGCCTTCAATCCGCGCTGATCGCGCGTCAATTCGAGCGTGCCGTTCAGCACGACACGGGTGGTGCCGTTGCTGAGCGTGAGCGCATCGCCCTGAATGTTGAGCACGTCATCATCGTTCGCATAGGGCTTAAACACCTTTGAGTCCTCCTGGCCGCTGGTCCTTGAGGTGATCCGGAATGCCCGGAAAACGGATGCCCGAGATCGCTTCGAGTTCGTGAATCGTGCGCATGTCGTAGCGGTTGGTCGATACATTATCAACCACGACTGCGAATGCCAGTTGACGCGACGGCACATAGACGACCTTGTACAACTGGGTCGGCACGAAGACGCGCGTCGGTCCGATTGTCTGCAACTGCTGGCCGGTGAATAGCGGTCCGGTGACGACGTACGTGTCGTCGTCGGCGAGCGCGATCTTGCGCACCGCGGATTCTATGCGTGCCCACAATCGCTGGTTGTTCTGACGGTCTTGCCGAACGACGTTCGCGAGCGAGAACGATTGCGCCATCGCCTCATCGTTCCAGCGATTACCCGCTGGACTCATATGACCGCGGTCGAAGCCGCTGCGCTTGTAGTCGGCGAGTGTCGCGCCTTCGCCTTCGGGCAGACGCGCGTCTTCGAAGAACTTGTTGGTGCGCACCATGTCCTTCGCTTCCTCGATGTGCTCGCGCGTCAGATGCTCGGCCGACCACAGCGGCCCGTGCGTGATACCCGAATGCAGCACCGCGAAATCGCTATAGCAAAGCAGGCGCGTTTTCGGCGCCATCTTCTGATTGGTCAGGACGGGCCATTGCGCATTCGGCGTGAACTGGGTGCAGGAAGACGCCGCGCTCGCGTGAGCGGCCACGGCGAACAACAGACAGGCAAGCCACTTATTCATAGGTCGGTGGTTCGATGGATGGGGGCGAAAGTATAGCGTCGCGGCCCGCATCGAGCGACAGCACAATGCGAATCGAGGAGAGGGAGACGGAAAGGGAAGAAGCGGCGTGCGCCGGGCAAAAAAGTGGGCCGCTTTGCAGCGACCCGAATGCGTGGACTTCCGACTGTACGCACGCAATCTTAAGAAGATCTTAAGCGTTGCGATATTGCGTTATCCGTTATGTTCGCTGGCGCGCAAACGGATTTGCGAGTGAATATCTTGTTCGCGTACGAGCCGGAAGTTTCGACCGGAAAAGAGGAAGCGCGACGCATCGCGCAAGATATTAATTGCCGAACACGCTATTTTCAGCGTGGAATTTTTGACGATCCACCGCCTGCAAACGCCAGAAGCCGCTAGTCGCTTTGTGTGTTCGCAGCGCAGTCCATGCGGCGGCGCCTTGCGCGGCGCTCACTCGCTCCTTGCGATCGACGTGAAGACCGCGCAGCGTACACAGCGGCGCGTCGGCGCTCGGCGCGCACAGCGTGGTTACGCCGTTCTCGTCGCGCAGTTCGCCCCACGGGGGCAGGTCGATCCCTTGATGCGCCTCTCGCGACCACCGATGTTCATCGGTATCGAGCCAGAGCACGGCGTAATCATGGTTTACGGTGGGATCGGAACCGTTGATCAGAATGGTCAGTCGCATATCAGTTCCGTAATTTGCGAAGTGCTTTATCAGTCTAGGCGGCGCTCTGCTTAATGCAAGTCAAAGGCATGACACGTGAGTGGAGACAATTCCACGAAACAGCGTGGCGACGTACGGCGTATGCCGCAGCGGCCCCACGCACATCGCGAGCCGCGGCGATTCGACGCGGCCGGCCGGCGCTCAGGCGAGATCGAGCGAAGCGCTCAGATCGCCGAGTGGCGCGAGTCCGTTGCTGGCGAACGCCTTGTCGCGTGCGACCACGCCATCGAGCGGCGCGAGACCATGCACGCGGCTAATGAAACGCAGAATCGAGTTGGTGTCATACACAGTGTGATCGACGTAACCCTTCTTCGCGAGCGGCGAGATCACGAGCGCGGGAACCCGCGAACCCGGACCCCAGCGATCGCCGACCGGCGGCGCGACGTGATCCCACCAGCCGCCGTTTTCGTCGACGGTGACGATCACGACCGTGTTCTGCCATTGCGGGCCGCGCTGAATGTGCTCGATCAGCGTCGCGATGTGAAGGTCGCCCGACGCAACGTCGGCGTAGCCTGCGTGCATGTTCAGGTCGCCTTGCGGCTTGTAGAACGTGACGGCCGGCAGACGTCCCGCATCGATGTCGGCGATCAGGCGATTGGTCGACGCGTCATTGCCCATGCCGCCGTCGCGCAGATAGCGGCGGCGCGCGGCGGTGCCCGGCGCGTAATTGGCGAAGTAGTTGAACGGCTGATGGTGGTACTGGAAGTCGGGCATTGCCCCCGTATCACGATGATCGAGCGCGAATTGCCACGCGCCGCTGTACCACGCCCAGTCGACACCCTTGTCGGTCAGCCGCTCGCCGATCGTCGCGTAACGCAGCGGCGGCATCACGCGCGGGTCCGACGGATCCGCGAAGGCCGGGTCGCCGCCTTCGGCCGGACGCACGCTGCTCGGCTGATACGGCGGCGCCATCGTGTTGACCGCGTAGCCGTCGGCGGTGAAAGCGCCGTCATTGACGAACTTCGGCGGACCGTCGAGCGCCGACGCAGGCGAATTGGGTGCGAGCTTCAAACGGGTGCCGGTCGGATCGTCGCCCTCCACGACCGACACCATCTTCTTTGCCGGACTGTTATGGATGTCCGGATAGTACGGCGCCTGCGCCGAAATCAGGAAAATGTGGTTAAGCCACGAGCCGCCGAAAGCGGCCATGAAGAAGTTGTCGCACAGCGTGTACTGCTGCGCGAGATTCCATAGACGAAGCGTGTCGGCGGAATTGCGGTAGTGCCCCATCACGAGGCCGCCGGAGTCCCCCCATGCGGCGAACTGGTTGTTGCGCCCCGCGTTGATCTGCATCTGGTTCTGATAGAAACGATGCACGAGGTCGCGCGTAATCACCCCGGTCGGCAGCGGCGCGCCGTGCGCATCGACGATGCGGAACGGCTGGTTGCGCAGATGGTCGAGATCCTTTTCGCCAATCATGTAGCGCTTGCCGTCCACTTCCTGCGCCTGCGGCACGAGACCGCCCCAGATCGCCGGCAAACGCGGCAGCGGCGTCTTGCCGTCGCGATCGAGCTGGACGTAGCGCTCGGCGGTGACCGCGTCGAGCGGATGCTGGACGCCCGGGTAGTTGCCGTACAGGTTCGCGAAGCTGCGATTCTCCGCGTAAATCACCACGATGTTCTTCACCTGATCGTGCAGCGCAGCGTCGAGCCGCAAGTCGGCGGCGCTGCGCGGCGGGCCGTTGCCCGCGAGTCCCTCACCCGTTTTGCAGCCGGTCAACGCGAGGCCGAGGCCGACCGCCGCGAGACCGGTCAGGACGCGGCGGCGTTCGGGATCGTCGGGAGCGTCGTTGGAGTTATCGATTGAATCGGGGTTGTCCAGTTTCGGCGGCAGGTGAGGATCGTGGTCGGTCATCGGTGAGTTCCGAAGGAGACGTGACGCTCGCAAAAGCGCCGCTCGAAGCGGCGCGCGCGAGACACCGGTTATGGGTCGGCCGAGGCCGGCTGGCCTCGCGGTTTTACGGCAGCCGGCGCTTCACGCGCCAGCTGTGATGCGTGGCATCGACGGCCAATAGTAGCCAGTGCCGTGCGTCGATTGGATGACGCTTTCGCGTCGCATAACGGTCGACGGTCAATTCGAGTTCGTCATGCGTGCGACGATGGCAGGTGGCGTGCGCGCCCGAGCCATCCGCAAACTCGACGAGCGCCTCGGCGAGGTGTGGCGCCCCGGCCGCTTCGGGCAGATCCGCGATGCGCACCGCGCAGCCCGGATAAAGATGCGAGTCGGCAACCTGAATCTGGATCGCGTTGGGCATGGCGTGGCCTCCATACGCTTGGGCGGCGCGAGCGCGCGGCTGGGATACACCAAGGCCGCTGGACCGGATCAAAGCATAGCACCGCGTGTCCGATTTGCCGCATGTGTCGCGCTAGTTACAACGCCTTGCGATACACGACGAACCCCGACCTGTCCGCGACCTTGTCGTAAAGCTGCATCGCAGTGTGATTTGTCTCGTGGGTCTGCCAGTAGACGCGTTGCGCACCGTCGGCTTTGGCGCGCGCATAGACGGCCTCGATCAGCGCGCGGCCGACGCCCTTGCCGCGTTCGCTATCGAGCGTGTACAGGTCCTGGAGATAGCAGATCGGTCCCGCCATCGTCGTGTGGCGGTGATAGAGGAAGTGCACGATGCCTTGCAACTGCCCGGCGCGTTCCGCGACGAACGCATGCATCGGCTCGTAGCCGTCGAAAAAGCGGTTCCACGTGATCTGCGTGATCTCGCGTGGCAACGCGGTCTCGCCCGAGCGGCCGTAAAACGCGTTGTACGCGTCCCATAGCGGTAGCCATGCACCAAAATCGTCACGGGTGACGGCGCGAATCTGCAGCGGGGCGGACATGTGGGCGGCTCCTTTGACACTCTGTGGAACCGCCAGCATAGAAAATTTGCGGCGCGATTGTTAGCTCCACTCCATGCGCGAAATCTGGAGCCACGGGCGCGTGCGACTGGGCGGTGACTGGATGCATCACCGGGTAGCGCGAAGTCAGTGCTTGCGTTGAAGTTTGTCGCGAAGCTCGTTGCGGACCTTCTTCGCAGCGAACAGCGGCACGTAGTCGAACACGCGCGCCTCGTGCCGGAATTCAGCGAGCGTATCGGCGTACATGCGGGACACCGTTTCGGTCGGCATGCCGGTTTCTTCGGCGATGCTTCGGACTACGTCGTCTACATTCGGCTCGGGCTGCGACATAAGGGTCTCTCCGGATAGGGCGGCGGGCTGGATGAACGGAATGCGAACGGCAGGAGTGCATTACAGGATGCGGACCGCGAGCGCGCCAATTGAATCGGCCTATCGCGCGAGTCATTTCGCTGAGATTTTTTTTCTTGCGCCGCAATAGGCGACCGTCTGATGGGGCCGCGCGGAAAATCAACGGGCAGGGCGGTGGTGAATACCCGGAAAACGCTCAGGGATAAGCGAACTACGGCTCTAGTGCTCCATCTTCTGCGCCACATGCGCGATCCGGTCGCGGACGACGCCGATCGCCTGCTTCAGCGCGTAAACGTCCTGAAAGTAGCGATACGGAATGCGGATCTGACTCGCGTGCGCGTCGATGCTTTCAATCTCCTCACTCCATTGCGCAATCTGCGCACGAGACGGCGTGGAGTTCTTCCAGACGTCGTCCTCGAGCGCCTTGATCTCGCGATACCACACCACGAGCCGTTTCTTCATACGTGCTTCGAGCATGCGTGGCAGCGCCTGCACGAGGCCGATCAGCAGCGCGAGGAACGGCACCAGGATCACCAGCCGCCGTTCGATCAGACTCGCGAGCCAGAACGGCAGGTAGCGATACAGAAACGGCCGGCCCGATTTGAAGTAACGCACGCTTTCGTCGGAGATCGGGAATTCTTCAGTGTTCAGGTTCGGGAACGTGCCGAGCGGCGTGAAGTAGTCCTCGCCGCCGTGCACCGTGCGCGCCGCGTCGAGCAGCAGATAGACGAACGCCGGATGCAGCCTGTCTTTCGACACCAGTAGCGCCGTCGCGGCGAGCAGCGTGACGTCGCTGCGCGGCAGATCGTCGGCGACGCTCGTCGATCCGCGCGGCAATACGATCTTCGACAGCGACGGGAATTTTTGCACCAGTGCATCGGCCTGCGCGAAGCTCATCAGCTTCAGGTTGCTCGTGAGCAGCGTGCGTTGCATGTCGGCGTCGGGCCGGCCGATGAAAAACGCCGCGTCGACCCGACCGCTTTCGAGTCCTTGATATGCCGCGTTCGCGTCCATCTGCAGCAGCGTCGCGTTCTGAGCCGTGATGCCGCTATAGCCGAGCAGCACCTGCGAGACGTTAAGCAGCCCGCTGCCCGGTACGCCGATCGAAATGCGCTTGCCGCGAAGTTGCGACAGCCGGTCGATCGTCGCGTCGCCGCGATAGAACACCCAGATCGGTTCGTACGACACGGCGGCGATGGTTTGCAGATTGTCGGTGTCTTTCGGGGTGGTCGTGCCCGACTGGATGAAGCCGACTTCATACGCGCTGTCGGGGTCCGCGAGCCGCTGATAATTTTCGACCGAGCCCGACGAACGGCGGATGTCGAGCTTGATGCCTTCGCGTTTGAGCAGCGGCGCGTAGCGGTCGGCAAAGCCGCGATAGATGCCGCCGTCCGCGCCGGAGGTGATGACGATCGTGCGCTGGAATGCGGGCTCGAGGACGAGCGCGAGCATCCAGCCGAACGCGGCGACGAGCACGATCCCACCGATGATCAGAAGACGCCGGCGTCGCCGCGTCATCGGGGTTCTCTGGCTGCGGTGCAGCGCGGGGTTACGTCTCGGCATCGTTACCCGGGTTTGGTCAGGTCTGCCGTCGGTGAGCGACGTGTCGGACTCGGCTTGTGGTACTTCAACTTTACGATATCGGCGCGCTTTATTCGACAGCGCTACGCAGCCACCCCCACCTCACCCTCCAACTCCCGCGCAATAAACTCGACAAACGCGCGAATCCGGTTCGACATCTGATGTCGCGGCGAATACACCGCGAAGATGTCCGCGTTCGGTGTGTCGTGATCGGGTAGCAACTGGACGAGCGACCCATCCGCGAGATACTGCCTGATGTCCCACTCGGCGCGCATCAGGATGCCGTGCCCTTCGAGCGCCCACTTGACGGCGATCTCGCCGTCGTTGGTGGTCAGCGTGCCCTTGATGCGCACTGCCTCCGTTTTGCGCGCGGCGCCGCGTCCCGAAGTCAGTCGCCACACGCCGTACGCTTCGTCGCCCTGACGGATGCCGATGCAGTTGTGGCGTGTCAGATCGTGCGCCGTGAGCGGTATGCCGTGCGCCGCGAGATACGACGGCGCCGCGCACAGCAGGCGCCGGTTCGGCGCAAGACGGCGCGCGACCACGCGCGTATCCGGCGGCTCGCCGAAGCGGATGCAGACGTCGAAGCTGTCGTCGGTAAGCGGTGGCGGCGTGACCGACAGCTGCAGTTGAACCGACACCTGCGGATACCGCGCGACGAAGCGCGAGATCGCCGGTCCGACATGACTGCGCCCGAAGCCGAGCGTTGCGTTCACGCGCAGCAAACCCTTCGGCGTCTTCCTGGCCGAGCCGAGCAGTTCGGCCAGCTCGTCGATCTCGTCGAGAATCCGCCGCGCATGTTCGAGGTATAGCTCGCCTTCGGGCGTCAGCATCATGCGGCGCGTCGTGCGGTTCACGAGCGCGACGCCCGCGCGCTGCTCCATCTGCGTGAGGCGCTTGCTGACGGCGGCTGCCGTCAACCCCAGTTCGCGCGCGGCCGCGCTCAGGCTGCCGCTTGCGGCGAGCGTCGAGAAAAAGCTCAGATCCGACGGCTGGACGGTGTCGCGCATCGCCTGTTCAGCACCTTTACATTTGTGAATGCAAGTTAATGATGCTTTGAGTTTAGCACCGGTTTTTAGCTGCGCGATCGCGCTAGAGTGCATTCACATTTTTCACAAAGCCCAGGACGGAGACATGAAAACCTATCGCATCGCAACCATCCCCGGCGACGGCATCGGCAAGGAGGTCGTGCCGGCCGGCGCGCAGGTGCTCGACGCGCTCGCAAAGACCACGCGCGCCTTCGCGTTCGAGTTCGAGAACTTCGACTGGGGCGGCGACTACTATCGCCAGCACGGCGCGATGATGCCGGCGAATGGGCTCGACGCGATCCGCGACAAGGACGCGATCCTGTTCGGCTCGGCGGGCGACAAGGACATTCCCGATCACATCACGCTGTGGGGCCTGCGGCTGAAAATCTGCCAGGGCTTCGATCAATACGCGAACGTGCGCCCTACGCGCATCCTGCCGGGCATCGATGCGCCTCTGAAGTACTGCAAGCCCGAGGACCTGAATTGGGTAATCGTCCGTGAAAACTCGGAGGGCGAATATTCGGGCGTCGGCGGCCGCGTGCATCAGGGCCATCCGATCGAAGCCGCGACCGATGTGTCGATCCTCACGCGCGCCGGCGTCGAGCGCATCATGCGCTTCGCGTTCCGCCTCGCGCAGTCGCGTCCGCGCAAGCTGTTGACCGTGATCACGAAGAGCAACGCGCAGCGTCACGCGATGGTGATGTGGGACGAGATCGCGCTCGCAATCTCGAAGGAGTTCCCGGACGTCACGTGGGACAAGGAACTCGTCGATGCGGCAACGGCGCGCATGGTCAATCGTCCCGCGACGCTCGACACGATCGTCGCCACCAATCTGCACGCGGATATTCTCAGCGACCTCGCGGCCGCGCTAGCGGGCAGCCTCGGCATCGCGCCGACCGGCAACATCGATCCGGAGCGCCGCTATCCGTCGATGTTCGAGCCGATCCACGGCTCCGCGTTCGACATCATGGGCAAGGGCCTCGCGAATCCGGTCGGCACGTTCTGGTCGGTCGTGATGCTGCTCGAACACCTCGGCGAATTCGACGCGGCCAGGCGCGTGATGCAGGCTGTCGAGGCCGTCACCGCGAACAAAGCGCTGCATACGCGCGACCTCGGCGGCGCGGCCACGACCGCGCAGGTGACGGCGGCTGTTTGCGCGTTCATCGAACAGGCGGCGACGCCCGCGGCGAACGCGGCTTGAGTTCCCACGGCCGCGCGCCGCAGGAGGAGACAATGACTTCGGAACTCGAAAACCGGGTGTCCCGCAAGCTGATGCTGCGGATCGTCCCGTTCGTGATGCTGCTGTACTTCGTGAGCTTTCTCGATCGCGTGAATGTGGGCTTTGCCGCGTTGTCGATGAACAAGGCGATCGGTCTTTCGCCGACCGCTTTCGGCCTCGGTGGCGGGCTCTTTTTTATCGGCTATTTTCTGTTCGAAGTGCCGTCGAACCTGATCTTGCACAAGGTCGGCGCGCGTCGCTGGATTGCTCGCGTGATGGTGTCGTGGGGGCTCGTGTCGCTCGCATCCGCGTTCGTCGTCGGGCCGAACAGTTTCTACGCGCTGCGCTTCATTCTCGGCGTCGCGGAGGCGGGCTTCTTTCCCGGCATCATCCTGTATCTGAGCCTGTGGTTTCCGGCGCGCCAGCGCGCGGTCGCGGCGGCGTGGTTCATGGCCGCCGCGCCGATCTCGACCGCGATCGGCTCGCCGATTTCCGGCGCGATCATGAAGCTGCCGCCCATTGCCGGACTCGCCGACTGGCAGATGCTCTATGTACTCGAAGCATTGCCCGCGATCATCCTCGGTTTCTGCGTGCTCAAGTATCTGACCGACAAGCCCGCGCAAGCCGAATGGTTGCAGCCCGAAGAGCGTGACTGGCTAATCGCGAAGCTGAAGCTCGAAGCCGACGCGCGGCGCGCGCATGCGGGCCATACCGCGGGCGCGCTCAGTGCATTGCGCGATCCACGCGTGCTCGCGCTCGCGTTGATCTACTTCGGCACGTCGGCGGGACTTTATACGCTCGGCTTGTGGGCGCCGCTGATCATCCGCCAATACGGTTTCGGCTCGTTCGAAACGGGGCTGCTTGCCGCTGTGCCGAGCGTGCTCGCGGTGATCGCGATGGTGCTGTGGGCGAAGAACTCGGATCGTACCGGGGAACGCACGTGGCACGTCGTGATTCCGTGCACGCTCGCGTGTGTCGGCTTCGTGTTCGCCGGCAATGCGACCACGGCGTTGATGATCGTGCTTGCGCTGGTGGTCGTGAATGTCGGGATCAGTGCCGCGAAGGCACCGCTGTGGGCGATGCCGAGCATGTTCCTGTCGGGCGCCGGGGCCGCGGCGGGGATTGCGATGATCAACTCGGTCGGCAATCTCGGCGGCTTCGTCGGGCCATTTGCGATTGGCTGGCTCAAGAACGTGACGGGCGGCTATACGGCGGGACTGTATGTGGTCGGCGCAACGTTGGCGGTGTCGGCGGTCGTGACGCTGATGTTGAGCCGGCAGACGAAGCGTGCGCCGGTCGCGGTGAGCGAACGGCACGGGCATTGAGCGAGGCGTGTAGCCGATCGCGCGGCGAAAACGTAGAACAAATCGCCTGCGTAGCGTCTATGCTGAAGGACGTAATCCATTGACGGCTTTCTGGCACCGTGAGCTCACGGGATACGGAGACGAGATGGCAACGCACGATTCTTCGCAGACGCTCGATCCCTCGGACTACATTGCGCACCACTTGCAGAACTTTTCAACGTCGTCATCGGGATTACAGCATGCGGGTGCATTCATATGGAGTCCTTCTGCGCTGGTTCTGGCGGCAGTGTTGTTCGTTGTGCTGGTGGGCTTCGCGGCGCGGAGGGATAAGGGCGCGTTGTTCAGCGTTGGACGCGAAATAAGTTTCGGGCGACGCCTGTATGTGTGGTGGTCATGCGCGTGGCGTCAGTGGCTCGCGAGTACGCTGCTTTTCATCGTCGCTGTCATTGCGTTTCACTTTCTGGTGCCGCGCACGGCAGTGCCATTGATGAAATTTTCGGAGCATCTGATTGCACCTGAAGTCGCGAGGAGTTCACCGGCATGGTCGGCTGTGATTGCTGCGATGCCGGCGATTGTGGCGGTTGTGATCTACCTGCTGGTGAGCTTGCCCGTTGCCGGATATATGGTCCGCAGCGGCTTGATGGCGCATGCTTTTCCTCACCCTGAACATTTTGGCTTCTGGCACGCACTGATGCTCGGGCTCACGACGTATCTCTGGGAGGTGCCTGGAAGCCTCGCGATTGCGGATGTTCCGATTTCGCTGCCCGATCATGCGGCGGATGTGCTGCGCGCGATTCTTGTCGTGGCGTGGGGGATGTATGTTGTTTTGCCGAGGCAGGTCAGGAGGGTGGGGAGGTTGGTGCAAGAGTGAGGGGTGCTTTCCCCGTTTCGTTCGAGAACTCGCTGGAATAGATCCGGGTTCTGTACTTCATCTGCAACACCCACGCTGCGCACGCAGCTTCGATTGTGTTGCATCCACCGGTTGAATCCGCAGGCCAACCCGCCCTTGACGCGATCATCGGTTGTCGGCGGTTGTTGCCCACTTTGCTGGAGGGCTTACGCGATCACCTATTCAGGTTATGTTCGGGCGTCAGCGAATGACCTACGATGAGATCGTGATGCGCTGAGGGTGAGGGCGATTTCGTCCTCCTCACAGGGCAGTCTGCGCGGCTTCCGTCGCCACAGAAAAAAGTAGAAGCCGGGGGTGTTATGCGCAAGGGGAGTCACTACTCAAGCTATTGATGAGCAACGCTCAACGATAAGACAAGCCCATTCAAGGCGGGTCTTTGCCCACGGAGCGATGCCCCAATCCGGAATTGAATCAGGTTGTGAAACCAAGGCGCCTCAGCACCGAGCGATCCGCTCGGGGCGGTCTGCCAAAGCCGCACGATGGGAGCACCAGATGAGGACCCGTCGCGAACACGCTGGAGGAGCAACTATGCGCGCACACGACATCATGACTGCGTCCGTCGTCACCGCCACACCGGACATGGCGATCCAAGACGCGGCAACACTGTTGGTCGAAAACCATATCGGTAGCATGCCGGTCGTCGACGGGAACGGTCAGATTGTCGGTATCGTCGGCGAACGCGATCTTCTGCATCGAGTAGAGAACGGTACCTGCCACAGGAAGCGCCAGTGGTGGCTCGAACTCCTGTTGTCGTCCCCCCGCGCTCAGGCCGCGAGGTATCTGAAGGAGCACGGGCGCGTCGTCGGCGACGTGATGTGCGAAGAGGTGATTTGGATTTCGGGGGATACGCCGCTCCAGCAGATCGCGGACCTCATGGAACGTCGACGTCTCGACAGCGTGCCAGTGCTGAAGGGCGGCAAGCTGATCGGAAATGTGAGTCGCTCGAACCTGATTCGCGCACTCGCGCGGGTTGCTCCGGTCGTGGAATCAGCCTCGGGCGATGATGCGAGCCTGCGCGACGCGATAGTCCTGAAAATGCACGGGCAGAGCTGGGGGTTGCCCAAACAAGCCGTGCGCGTCAAGGACGGTGTCGCGCATCTATGGGGGGTGATCGAATCCATGGAGGAAAAGCAGGCCATCCGCATTGCGGCCGAGAGCGTGCCGGGTGTCAAGCGTGTGGAGTACCACCTTGAATTTCCAAACGTGATTCCGGCGCTGTAGTCCGCACACGGTCGCAAGACGCGTGCAGATTCGTCCGGGGTGAATAACGATTGCGATCGTGACAGTCACGTCCAACCCGGGGGCGACGTATCGACGGGTGTCGATCGGATCCAACGCGGTGCCGCTCCAGCCTCCGCTTCGCGCGATGGCGCATCGAGCAGACGGCGGCTCGGCATCGTTGCCTGTACCGCCAGCGCCTGCAGTTCGCTATCTCAACTTGCCGAGCCACAGCGCGGTGAGCGTGGAGCGACTCCCAACGTTGAATTTGGTGTAGATCGACTTGATATGGACATGCGTCGTGTTCGGACTCTGGTCGAGCTTCTGCGCGATCTGCTTTTCCGTGAGTCCGTCGAGCAGCTCCAGCAGCACCCTTCGCTCGGCCGACGTCAGGGGAGCGTCGGCGATAAGCAGGCCGTGGCTGAGCAGTTGCTGCCGGTAGTACCATCTCAGCCCATGCATCACGAAGCCCAGAAGCTCGAGATCCGGCGCCGAGAAGCGGGGTGCCTGCACATCGCGAAACACGAAGAGATGAATCCGCACATCGTCGTTGAGCGAGCAACGCACCTGGATGCTGTCGCCGTGACCGACTTCGAGGTAGTGGCGGCGATAGTGCTCGCCTTCAAACCATTCAGCGGGCATCGCCTCGAAGAGCAGGTTGGCGCAGAACGGTTCGTTCCCCGACGTGGCCACGACATGTGACGAGTCGACGTTGCCGGACCAGAGCGTTTCGAACTGCTCCTGCACGGAAGCTACCATTGCGGGTACCGGATGCAGGAGCCGAACCAGGCGTGGACGCCAGCCGAACAAAGGATCCTTTGGCGCGGGCGAAGGCAATCGCACAACTACGGACCAAAGCGCATTCTGTGCCGTGACCATCGCACAGAGCGTGGTTAGCAAATGGGTCAGCGCGGCATCGCCTTCGCCTGCGGAGAACTCGGCCAGCCGATCCCAGAGTGCAAAGACGTCATCGTGGACCGCCGGATTGGCGGAATTCGCGAATGGATGCATGTCGTCCCCAAGAAGAATGGGCGGATCACCGATCTTCGGTGATCTTGGCCTCGCCTGACAAGGGCCTTCGTGTGGAAGCCCTGTTCGTTGGGCGCGGCGTTCGTTTGCCGAATGCAGGGTCCACGCGTGGCCATCCGGTTTTGATCGCCCCGACCGGCCGAGCATCTACACGGCGCTCGGCGCTAGCGCAATCCCGGGCGCGCAGGCGCAGGGTGCGGCGCTTATCGACCAGATGCATCCACAGCGTTGTAACACGCAACTCGACGAAACGTAAGCGCTTCATGAGGACCGTTCGCACGGCGGCGGTCGTGAGGGCATCGCAGTGAAGCTTACCCGGCTCGTCTTACAAATCACCCGTACCGTAAGCTACCTGTAGCAATGCGCGGCAAGGGACAAGGGACATCACCTAGTTAAATGCGATTGACGGTCTTGATGTCGTCAAACAACAATATCGCAGGTGATCGAGCCAGCCGCTCCTGATCGATCTCTTCGCTGTAACTGTGCATCTTCCGTTCGCACTTGCATCACCACGCGGCCCACCGGCCGTCGGAGTTCAGTCGGAGTTCAAACACCTCTCAGCGATAAAAACAGGAGAACGAATCAAATGGAGACGCATGACAAGGACGTTCCCCCGCTCACCGAAGCCCGCACCAATGCGCCCGCTTCCCCCGGCCGGCGCGCGTTCATAGCCTTTGCCGGCGTGTCGGCTGGAGCAACCCTCCTTGGGGCCAACCGCGCGGCGGCAGCAGCAGAATCAATGCTTCCAATTCCTGCCAATCCTGGAGGTCAACCTCCGGCACAGCCCGGCGCCGACCCGATTTGGGGCCCGGACGGACAGGCCACGGCCATCCTGAAGAGACTTACCCATGTCAATCCCTCGATGTTCGCCCAGACCGGCACCTTTCACGTGATGAGCTACGGGGCGCGCACGCTCCCCGCCTCCGCGTTGATTGGGTCGACCGCGTGGCCGGGCGGCACGATTCCATGGGTGAACGGTACGGAAGCGACCGATTTTCCGTCCAACGACCGGCAAAGCCCCGGCTCGAACGAGATGGTGCCGTGCGACTACACGGGCACGCAGTACGATTCCTGCGCCGCGTTCAATGCCGCAATCGTCGACGCGAATCGCGCCGGCGGCGGCCGAGTGGTGGTGCCGGCGGGCAACTGGTATTGCGGCGGTCCGATCGTGCTCCTGAGCCATGTGAACTTCCATCTGTCGTCGGGCTGCACGATCTATTTCAGCCCGGACCCGGCTGACTACGCGAAGAACGGCCCGTACACCACGGCGAACGGCAATCTGTACCACACGCGCTGGCAGGCGAACGATTGCCTGAATTTCGGCTCGCCCATCTATGCGTTCGGCCAGACCAACATTGCCCTGACCGCCGACGACAACACCTGCGTGCTGAACGGTCAGGCCATGACGCCGATGCAGCTGAGCACCCAGCCGCCGACCTCGTGCTGGTGGACGTACAAGGGAAGCAGCAACACCTACGGCTGTGCGGGATCGTCGACGCCGTCGCAGGTGTATGTGAATCCGAACAACGTTCCACTGACGAGCCTCCCCCCTTCCCAAATCCAGAATCCGCAGGCAAACGTTACTTTTACGAATCAGTACGGTGTGACGAGTTCGCTCATGGCGCTGCTCACGGGCACGGGCTGGAATCAGGACCAGAACTACCTGCCGGCGCTGTCCGAACTCGGCGTGCCGGTTCTGAACCGCGTGTTCGGCAACGGGCACTACCTGCGTCCGTGCATGATCGAGTTCATCGGGTGCACGAACGTGTTCCTGCAGAACTACCACACGCAGAACACGCCGTTCTGGCAGCACCACCCGACCGACTGCACGAATGTGGTGATCGACGGCGTGTTCGCCGACAGCGTCGGACCGAACAACGACGGCTTCGATCCGGACGCGTGCAACTACGTGCTGGTGCAGAACGTTCAGTTCAACACCGGCGACGACTGCATCGCGATGAAGTCCGGCAAGTATCTCGACACCGAGTACGGTCCGATGCAGAACATCGTCGTACAGAACTGCACGATGCAAAGCGGCCACGGCGGCCTGACGATCGGCAGCGAAATGAGCGCGGGCGTGCAAAATGTCTACGCGCGAAATCTGACGATGCAAAACGAGAACTGGGCGAGCAATCCGCTGAACATCGCGCTGCGGTTCAAGACCAACATGAACCGCGGCGGGTTCATCAGCAACGTCTGGATCGACGGCGTGACGCTCGCCAACGGCGTGAATCTGGCGGGAAAGTACGGCGGCGGCTCGCTGAGCTCGCATGGCTCACAGTACAAGATCACCGGTTCGGGCACGACCGGCCTCGCACCGAATCCTTCGACCGGCCAAGGCGGATTGATCACGTTCGACTGCGATTACAGCCCGTCCGGCGATGCGGTACGCTGGAGTCCGTCGGTGATCAGCAACATCAACATCACGAACGTGAACGCGAGCAACGTATCGGGCCCGGTGTCTTACTCGATGCCTTCGGGCTTCACCGCCGGCACGAACTCGTGCTTCCAGGCGCTCGTCATGCAGGGCCCCGAGGCGGTTGACTACAACGGTCCGGTGCCGGTGCCGACCGTGAGTCCGATCAGCGGCGTGACTATCTCGAACTGCAACCTCGGCAACCCGGTGTGCACGGGTGCATTTCCAACGACGCCTTCGACGTCTGCGCAATCCGCGCCGGGTCCGGTCTTCGTGAGCAACGTGAGCGGTATTAAGCTGAACAACGTGGTGATCGCGGGCACCACGTACAACACGTCGCTGACCGCACCGGCGACCTGATGCCGACGCACAAGGACGCGGTTACCGCGTCCTTGTGCGCGGTAACCGCGGTGACATCGTGTGCATGTCGGCGTTGTTTGTCCCGTATCAGGCCGCCGCGCCTCGCAAATCTCTAATGTGCTGATAGACGGTGGCACGTCCCATCCCCAACACATTCGCGACGTAGTTGGCAGCGCTCTTCCCCTTGAACGCCCCTTCGGCCCACAGCGCTTCGACGATCTCGCGACGATGGTCGCGAGTCAGCGAATTCAGCGCCAACTGACGTTCCTGGAGCCACGTGTGAAGGAACGTGTTGATGCGTTCCTGCCAGTCGTCCTTGAACAGCTCTTCGGGCTGTTTAACCACGCCGGCGCCGGTGATCACACGATCGATCACATGTTTGATGTCTTCGAACACGGCGATGTTGTAGTTCACGCACATCACGCCGACAGCGCTACCGGCATCGTCGAACAGTACTGTGCTGACGCACCGCATCCGCCTGCCATCCCAATTGATTTTTTCATACGGCCCGACCGTACCTGACTCCGCGGAATGGTCGATCTCTTCCAACGCGGAGTCGTCGCCGAGTTCGCGCTTCGACAGATTATTGGCGATATAGGCGATCGTCTGACTTTGCAGGTCGTGAATGACGATCTCGACGTACGGGAAAAACAGCAGCGCAATGCCATCGGCGACACGGCTGTACCGATCCAGAAGTAGCCGACGTGCGGCCGTTGTCTTGGGCTTTCGCATAGGGATGGGTGCTTGCAGCTTACTGAAAGTCCACTCGGGTGGGCGGGCGGTATTGCAGGTCCGAAAATGTCCCGCATTTTGCCATGAACGACAGGGTACTACTGCTCGATAGCACGACGGCCCGCGGCATTCAGCGCGAACAACCGCGTGGCGATCACTTACATGCGCGCTCGAGCACTCACATATTTGAACAGTTCATACGCAATCGCCACGTCTTCAAGACCCAGCCCGATCGAGCGGAAAAACGCATGCTTTCGATAGGATGGCCTGATCGCTTCGCCACACATGAGTTCGGCGAGATCGCCCAGCACGGCTTCGGGACGCCAGCCATGGTGTTCCGCAGCCAGCTTCATCTCGCCCGCACTGGCTGGGGTAGTGCGGCGGTAGTCGCAATAGACGTCCATGTCGGCAAGCCACGCGGGCGGAATCTCGTGAGCGTTCGCCACGTTGGTGCTGATAGACGTGATGAGCGCTGGCTTGCCGAGCATGTTTTCGTGCAGTACCGGGGTGCCCGACGAGGTACACAGCGCAACGACGTCGGCGTCGGCGACGCAGTCTTCGATCCTTGTGCAAATGGAGACTCTTTCATCGAGCGCCGCGAGCTGCGCACGTTTCGCGGTGTCGTTCGCAAGCCCGGGCGAAAACACCCGAATCGATTGCCACGGCCGCACCGACGCCAGGTGGCGCAAATGAGCCTGTCCCACCGCACCCGCGCCGACAATCGCGAGCCGGCTCGCATGAGTAGGGGCGAGTTGCTCCACCGCGAGTGCGGTCGCCCCAGCGGTGCGCTCGATCGTCAGCAGACCTGAATCACACCACATCAGCGGTTGTCCCGTTTCCATCGACATCAATGCCGTCCATGCGGTAATGATCGGCTTCGCCTGCGTGACGATGTACGGCGACATCTTCGCGCCGAACACCTTCGCGTCCGCCATCACGCCCAGATACGTGATGAAGTCGCCTGCGCCCTGCGGAAAAAGAGTCAGCGTCTGCGGCGGTTGCACGGCCATGTGGCTTCCCAGCGCGCGAAACATCTGCGACAACACGCTGCGCACGTCGAGGTGAGGTAGCGCCTCGCGAACGCCTTGCTGGTCGACGATCAGGGGCAATGCGTTTTCTGACTGGCTCATTGAACTGCGCTCCACAACGTTGCCGGGGTTCGGCGGTAAGGCGATTTTAAGCCAGACTGTCCAGTCTGGACATTTATTTTTGAAATGACTTGCTTTTATATCTGTCCAGAATAGACTGTCAATCCAGGGCAGGAGTGAGGCTGGGGCGTCAGCCGCCTCATGCGATGTCTCGGAGCGGGTCGGTCAACCGTCGTGCATGCCCTCAATCGTCGTCGCCCAAACACACAGGGAACCTCTTATGTTTCGGAAGCTTCAACTTTCACTTTTCGTCGCTGCTGCATTGGTGGGCTCGCTCGGGACCGTCGGCGCGCAGGCTCAGGACACCTTGCGCTTCGGCATCGAGGCCGCCTACCCGCCGTTCGAAAGCAAGTCGCCGAGCGGGCAATTGCAGGGTTTCGACATCGACGTCGGCAATGCGGTTTGCACGAAGCTGGGTGTGAAGTGCGTGTGGGTCGAAAATGCGTTCGACGGACTGATTCCCGCGTTGGAAGCCCGCAAATTCGACGTGATCAATTCCGCGATGAACATCACGGACAAGCGCAAGCAATCGATTGAATTCACGAAGGCGATCTATGTCGTGCCGATCGTGATGGTGGCCCGGCGTGGCTCCGGCCTGTTGCCCGACGTGAAAAGTCTGCACGGCAAACGGGTGGGCGTGTTGCAGGGGTCGTCGCAGGAGGACTTCCTCAAACTTCACTGGGCGAATGCCGGCGTAACGGTCGTCTCGTACCAGGACCAGGATCAGGTCTACGCCGACCTGGTTGCCGGCCGCCTCGACGGCGCCGTTCAGGAAGCGCAAACTGCTGAGGAAGGTTTCCTCGGCAAGCCCGCGGGCCACGAGTATGCGATCGTCGGCAAGCCGCTCAGCGATCCGGCGACGCTCGGCGAGGGCACCGGCTGGGGCTTGCGCAAGGGCGACAAGGCGTTGGTCGCAAAGGTCGATGCCGCGCTCGACGCGCTGAAGAAAGACGGCACGTTGAGCAGTCTTTCGCAGAAGTATTTCAACCGCGACATCATCGCGAAGTAACGGAACCACGAGCCGGCGCGAGAGGTTTCGCACCGGCTTGCTGCGCAATCCGTGGCAGCCCGGCGTCCAGTGCCGACAGAAATAGCGAAGCGAGTTTATGGATTTCGATGTCATCGTGCTGGGCGCCGGGATCGTCGGCGTATCGTCCGCACTGCAGTTGCAGGATCGCGGCCGCCGGGTGGCGCTGGTGGACCGGCGCGCTCCGGGCGAAGAGACCAGCTTCGGTAACGCGGGTCTGATTGAAAGCTCTTCAGTCGTCCCCTACGGTTTTCCGCGCGATTTCGGCACGTTGCTGCGCTATGCAAAGAATCGTTCGACCGACCTGTACTGGGACTATCGGGCGTTGCCGCACTTTGCGAGCTGGCTGGCGCGCTTCTGGTGGGAATCGTCCGCCGAGCGATTGATGGCCGCAGCGCGCGACATGTTGCCGTTGATCCAGCAAAGCGTCGCGGAACATGATCGGCTCATCGAGCGCGCGCAACTCGGTCATCTCGCTCGCGACAGCGGCTGGATCGACGCCTTCCGTACCCCAGCGGAATTTTCGCGGCAGGCGGCCGCCGCCGCGATCACTGCGAACACCTATGGCTTGCGGGTCGCGGTGCTGGATTCGGCGGCGCTAGCCGCGCGCGAGCCGGGCCTCGCGGACGGCTTTTGTGGCGCGTTGCATTGGCAGGACCCGAAGAGCATCGTCAATCCCGGGGCACTGACCAAAGGTTATGCAGGTCTTTTCGAAGCAGGCGGCGGGACGGTGTTCACCGGCGACGCCACCACGCTAACGGCGCAAGCGGAGGCGTGGACGGTTCAGACATCGTCGGGCCTGATCAGCGCAAAAGAAGTCGTGGTGGCGCTCGGTCCATGGTCTGACCGCGTTTTCGCGCCGCTTGGCTACCGCATTCCTTTGCGCGCGAAGCGCGGTTACCACATGCACTATCGTCCGACTCGGCAGATATTGTCGATGCCGTTCGTCGACGCGGAGCAGGGCTACGTGGTGGCACCGATGGAAGGGCGCTTGCGGCTGACCACGGGGGTCGAGATCGCGCGGCGCGACGCCAGGCCGACGGGCATCCAGCTCGAACGCGCGGAGCGCACCGCGCGGCCGAGCTTCGGTCTGGGTGAGCGACTCGATGCGAGTCCGTGGCTCGGCCTGCGTCCTTGCACACCCGACATGCGGCCCGTCATTGGGCGCGCGCCGCGCCATCCCGGGTTGTGGTTTGCATTCGGTCACAACCACCATGGCTTGACCCTGGGTCCCGTGACCGGGCGGCTGCTGGCGGAGATGATGACCGGGACACCGACCTGTGCGGATGCGCGTCCGTTTCGCGTTGAACGGTTTCGTAGTTAGAGACTGAAATAGCCGGCTCTAAAGATCTAGTTGGGTGGCCTACGATCAACTTGAAGCCGTTGTGCGAGCGCATCAGCTATCTGCTCTGCGCTTTTCTTGACTGCCACCTTTTCATCGTGGCCTGAGAGAACGACCTTCGCAGCGATCACGTACGGATTGAGCTTGACCACAGCGCCCGGCATATTCCTGCTCGCGCCCTCTTCGACACTTTCATAGAGCGGCGGCAACTCCGGCGTAGCCAGGTTATCGCAGGAAACCGCGACCTGAAACTGGCTTTGACCTGCGCCCATACCCACCATCGCGCGACGCAACCGGTTACCCTCGTCGACACTGAGAAAAACGCCACGCACCTGCCAGCCGCTGTGGGGCAGCGGTTCACCCGGTGTGACCCGGCGCGCGTCTACTCCGGCCTTCTTCAGATCGTCCGTGAGAGATTGCGCCATCAGCGCAACGATCTCTCGCGCCCGCGCCTGGGGATCCTGCTGCTGGCGCAGCGGGCCTTCAGGCACCAGATTGCCCATGATGCCTCGAGCGCGGTGGCCTGGCCCGCTGTCAGGGGTGACATTTGCGGCGTCGAGATCGAAATCGGAGACATATACGACCGGCGGCGCGACAGGAGCCGAAGGCGATGCGGACGAATCCGCGGCCAGACATCGGTCGGCGCCGGCACATACACACGTCACCAGACAGACCATTCGCATCCATCGAAAGACCATCGCGCACCTCCGCACTCATTGTGCTCCTTGCTACGTACCGGTCGCATGGCAGTAATGAAATATGGCATTCACGCCACGGCCCATACCCCCAATCTCGGGTCTTTCGCGATCTTAAACTCCTATACTGGGTCCGTGCTGTTGTCGACTTCGTGCCTCGTCTGTGTATGCCTTTGCGCGAACCCAATCATCGGACATGACGCCTCTGAAACCGGGTGGGCCGCGCGTCACGTCATCTGCCTGACAGGACGGAGAACGAAGCCATGCTCACGATCGACGACATCCGCGCTGTGCCGTTGTTCTCGACCCTCCCCGACAGCGTACTGGAGAATCTCGCGCACACGTCCGCCGACCTGCATCTGTGCGCGGGCGAGTTCGCGGTTCATGAAGGCGGCGAACGTGCGCTATACGCCGTCCTGTCGGGCAAGATGGAAGTCATCAAGACTTTCGACGGCATCGAGCGAACGTTGGGCTGGCGTCTGCCCGGCACGATCTTCGGCGAAGTGCCGCTTGCGCTGAGTTCGCCGTTTCCGGGCGCGTATCGAGCGGCCGAGCCTTCGCGCGTGATGCGCGTCGATGCGCCGCAATACTACGCGCTCGCGGCGGCATCGCCCGACGTGGCGTTCAGGATGGGCGCGTTGGCGCGCGAGCGCATCGGCGGGCTGCAAAACCTTTCCGCCGAGCAGCCGAAGGCGCGTGTGACCATCGTCGGCAGCCGTTGGGACAATGCGTGCACGCTGCTGCGTCAGTTCCTCGCGCGCAATCAGATCAGCCACGACTGGATGGCGCCGGATGCGCCCGAACTGGCTGCGCGCTGGCCTGGCACGTGTCCAACGGAAGGCGAGTGCCCCGCGTTGCGCCTCGCCGACGGCACGGTGCTGAGTCGGCCCGCGACACGCGAGCTTGCGGGACTCCTCGGCCTTCAGACGCAGCCGCGTCTTCCAGAATATGACACGGTGGTCATCGGTGGCGGGCCTGCGGGGCTTGCTGCCGCGGTGTACGGCGCATCGGAAGGTCTGCGCACACTGGTGCTGGAGCGCGAGGCGCCGGGCGGACAGGCGGGCACCTCCTCGCGCATCGAGAATTATCTCGGCTTTCCCAACGGTGTTTCCGGCGATGAACTCGCGAGCCGCGCGCTGCAACAGGCACGGCGGCTCGGCGCGGAGATCCTCGTGACGCGCTCGGTCGAGCGCATCGATGTAGAAACGCGGAAGATTCATCTCGATGGCGGCGACGCCGTGCGCGCTCGAACGATCATTCTCGCGACAGGCGTCACGTGGCGGCGGCTTGCAATCGACGGCTTCGACCGCTTCATCGGCAAGGGGATTTACTACGGCGCGGCGCGCAGCGAAGCAAGCGCGACGCACGGGCTCGATGTCCATCTGATCGGCGGCGGCAATTCGGCCGGCCAGGCGGCGTTGTTCTTCGCCAATCATGCGCGCCGCGTGACGCTCGTCGTGCGCGGCGATTCGCTCGAAAAGAGCATGTCGCGCTATCTGATCGAACAGCTTGCGGGCAAGTCGAATGTGGCGGTGCAGTTGCGCTCGGAAGTGGTCGGCGCGTATGGCGATACGCATCTGACGGCAATTGACGTTCGTGAATCGACGAGCGACATAGTGAGCCGATACGACTGCGGCGGTCTGTTCGTCTTCATCGGAGCGGATGCGCAGACGGAGTGGCTGCCGCCCGAAATTGCGCGCGATGTGCGCGGCTACGTTCTGACCGGCGATGACGTCGTCAAGGCGGGACGCTGGTCGCACAAGCGCGATCCTTACCTGCTCGAATCCAGCGTCCCTGGCGTATTCGCGTGCGGGGATGTGAGGCTGAGCCCTGTGAAGCGCGTCGCTTCAGCCGTGGGCGAGGGCAGCATGGCGATTGCTTTCGCGCACAAGTATTTGCAGTCGGACGGTGCGTGAGTCTGTCGCGCGATCGCTACGCGGTCTCTACATATTCGCAGGCAGCGCGACGCGTTCCAATACCGTCATCGGGCCGAGTCTTTCGATCACATCCAGCTGCGCCGCGTCACGCACGAAGAGCGAACCCGCAAACCCGAGCGCGTTCACCGACACACCTTCGACACGCTCTTGCGATCTCGGCACGAGCAGCATCCAGCGCCGTGTGACGAGCAGGTTATAGGGCGTCGCATGACAGGATGCACGGTCGATCTCGACCGCGCCGACACCCGCCGCTTCGAGCAGCGTGCGATAGCGGGAAAGCGCCTGCTTCGCCGCATCTGCGCGAATCAACTCATCTGCGTTAAAGCGTGCGAACGCATGCCGAAACGGCAGGCCGGCCAGGCGTTTCTCCACACTGAGCAAGGGCTCGATAGGCACGGGCGGATCGGTTTCCCCGAGCGGCAGCGGCGCGATCTGCAGGTGCTTGTGCGGCTGGCTCGCCCCGGCCTCCGTGCCCGCGTTGTAAAAGCCGATGCCGTCGAACTCGACCATGCACGTCATCAGCGCTTCGAAATCGGCAAGATCGAGCAGCGCTTCCTGCCGTTCGAACTCGCGCGTGACGATCAGCAGATGATGATCGATCACGTTGAACTTGTTCAGCAACGCGAGATGCGTGTCGGAGATATCGGCGACGAACAGATCCGGCTCGTAGGGAAGAAATGGGTTCGCGCGAGGGCGCTTTTCCGTCGGAAGCTTTCGCGCTTGCGCGCGCTGCTGTTCCTTGCGCGTCAGGCTCGACACCTGACGCACGAGAAAGCGGATGCCGCCGCTTTCGATCACCGACTGTTGCGTGTCAATCGGTTGCAGCGCGCCGCAACTCAGCGCATGTTCGGTCTGTCGCAGAATGGCGGGCCACAGCGTGCCCGGAACGAGGCGTCGTGGTTGTTCCATGTGATGTAGGCAGGCGTGGCCGCTACAGCTTGTACCCTATCGTGCGCAACAGATCCTTGCGCCATTGAATGTCTTCAGCGCTTTCGATGCCGACCGGCGAAAAGCCATCGATTACGCCGACGATGCCTCGGCCTTGATCCGTTTCAGCGATCAGCACTTCGACGGGGTTCGCTGTTGCGCAGAAGATGCGGCAGACCTCGGGCACGGCCTTGATCGGGTTCAGCACGTTGACGGGGAAAAAGCCGTCGCCCAGAAACACGAAAAAGCTATGGCCCGCGCCGACGTTGGTTGCGTTCTGGCATGCCATCTCGACGAGGCTCTCGTCCGTGCCGGAGTGCCGCACGAGGCGCTTGCCGGAGGCCTCGCAAAACGCGAGGCCGAACTTGATGCCGGGTACCGTGCCGACCATCGCTTCGTGAATATCCTCGACCGATTTGATGAAGTGGCTTTGCCCGAGAATGAAGTTGGTCGCATCGGGCTTGACGACCTTGACGGCGGACAATTGCATCTTGGACCTCGCTCCATTGCGGCAAGACGCCGATGAAAACACGTCGAAGACGGGCCAGCGCAGCTGCCGATGGTTCGCGCGTCGGCCGGTCTTCGTCGATCCGGCTTCTAGCCTAGTCCCAACTGGGCGTGAGCGAAAGCGACATCAAGTTTTGGCCGAACGCGCGAGCGCCTTGCGGTTGCCCGATTGCGTGCCCGGTGGTCATGCGAAGACCGGCGCCGCCTGCCTTCCCTAGTCTTTCATGGAAAACCCCTGGAGCGTCACCCATGGCAAGCTCGACCGCGCATGGAGCACCCCTTTGGTGCGGTCTCGGCCTGGCTGAAATAACGGTCCTGTACTCATCCGGCCAAAAAAATGAATTACGAGGATTTCTAGCCTCTGTTCATCAGTTTGCCGGTGTGAGGTCAACAGTATCCTCTGCAGCGTTGGAGGCTCCGGATGCTGTCTGCAGTCGGCGCGTGCGCAAACGTTTGCAATTGAATTGCAAGCTTGCAACTCGTGCGTTCTTTCCGCTCCTGGTTCTGACAGGTCAGCCCTTCAACAAGTGAAGCAGAAGCCGGTCGCATTGCGTTTTAACGCTGCTTCATTCTTTCGGCATCCATACAAAAGTCAACCTTACGGAGTCCTCATGCTGCAATTCATCAAGTCTCTGTCGCGCGACGAGCGCGGCGTTAGCGCACTCGAGTATGCGGTGCTCGCCGGCATCGTGGTCATCGCGGTCGTGGCGGCCGGCGCAATTTTCAGTGGCACTGGCGGTCTGCCTGCGCTGTTCCAGAACATGGTCACGAAGGTTACGAACGCACAGAACGGCACCTAATCGATATCTCCCGGCACGGTGGGACCAACGGGCCAGCCCGGCTTCCCGAAGGGGCGCCGGGCGTCTCGGGCACAGCTGCAAACAAGGAAAAGCCAACCATGCTTTACGCAGCGAAATCAGCGGCTTGTCTGGTATTGGCATCGCTCGCGGTGCACGATATCCGTTCGCGCCGCTTGCCCACGCGTGCCGTGTTGCTCGTGGCCTGTCTTTACGGGATCGATGCCGCCGTTGCCGGGGTCAATATCGCGTCGCTCGCGGCTCACCTCGGTGCTGCCGCCATTGCCTTTGCGCTGTTTGCGCTCCTGTTCCGCTGCGGCTGGATGGGCGGAGGCGACGTCAAGCTGGCGGCCGCTGTTTTCCTGTGGGCGGGTCCGGCTTACGCATGGCCGGTGTTTTTCATCGTCTCTTGCGCCGGCCTGGTCCTCGGCTTGACGGCGCTCATCATGGGTCTCTTCCGCAGACGTGTGACGCATTCCTCCCTGGCCTTCACGCAGCTTGCATCACCGCGCGGCGTGCCCTACGGCGTCCCTCTCGCGCTCGGCGGCATCGCGGCCGTGTGGCTACCCGTCCTGAACTTGCTGTAGCCGATCTGAAAGCCGATCGTCACGCCCATGCCCAGAATTCTAAAGATCGTCATCCTCGTGATACTCGCCTCGGTCGGCGCGATCGTTTTCCGCGCGGTGTTCGTCGCCGCATCGCAGCCGGGCCCGGCGCGGCCGCCGGCGATGGATCGGGTGCGCGTAGCAGCCGCGGATCTGCCGGAAGGGATGTTGCTGCGCGAAAGTGATCTTGCCTGGAAAGAGGTGCCTCACAAGCAGGTCCTGCCGGGCGCGCTGGTAAAGAGCGACGCTGACAGCGCGGATGCGACGGACCTGAAAGGCGATGTGCTGCGCCACGCGGTGACAGCCGGCACGATGCTCGGCACTGCGGATGTCATTGCGCCCAATGCACCGGGATTTCTCGCTGCCGCATTGAAGCCCGGCATGCGGGCAACTTCAGTTGCCATCGACGACGTCTCGGGCAACGCCGGCCTGATCCAGCCGGGTGACTACGTCGACGTGCTGCTCACGCAGCAACTCGACGGGCCGGCGCATGCGCCGCAGAACACCGCTCGCTCCGTGGAAAGCGAGACGGTGGTCAACCGGGTTCGCGTGCTCGCGGTCGGCTCGCTGTTCCAGCGGCCCAAGTCAGATACCCCGGACGCGAATACGCGGGCGCGAACCGTGACGTTCGAGGTGACGCCTCATACCGCGCAGGTGATCGCCGTCGCAACGCACCTCGGTTCGCTATCGCTCGCGCTGCGCAGTTTCGCGACCAGCGATCGCACTCCGCCCATCACCGGCAATGAGACGCTGCCGCAATCACCGCCCGTGTGGGCCGGCGACGTCTCGCGTGCCTTGTCGACAGTACGCGTATCGGCGCGCAGCGCGGCCGGGCCGGCCCCGGATGCCACGCACGCGGTGATCGTCTACCGCGGCTCCAAGGTATCGGATGCGGCCGGGGAGACAAGACTGCAAGGCAGTACCGGTGCAGCGGGTCTGCCACCCCTGCCGGCGAACCCGCCGACGACGGTTGCCGGGCAGAATCCGTCGCCGGAACAGCCCACGACACAACGCTGACCCTTCGGCTTGCCCAGGCGGTGAGACCGGACATTAACAGGAAGGATTCATGTTGCATCGTGTCTATTCGGCAGTGCACGTGCGGTGGATTGCCGGATTCGGACTGGCGATCGCACTGATGCATGGCGCACTCGCCGCGAGCAGCGATCCGTCGCTGGCGGTCCCGGCAGGCGGGGGCGAAATGCTGCACCTGCCAGAATCAGCGGTCGCGGTGTTCGTCGCCGATCCGGATGTCGCGGACGTGCATGTGCCGACGCCTCAAACGGTATTCGTGCTCGGCAAGAAGGCAGGCACCACGACCTTGTTCGCGCTCGGCGCCCACAATCGCACGATCCTGCGCGAAACCGTCGTGGTCAGCGCGGATACGTCTTCGATACAGCGTATGCTCGACGCCCGCTTCCCGCAATTTCAGCTGATCCTGACCGCAGCGCCCGGTTCGCTGATGGTGGCCGGGCATGTGCCCGACGCGGCGGCTGCGGACGCCGTGATGCAGTCCCTTACCCCCTTTCTGCACGACAAGGAGACGCTGGTCAACCGGCTGACGTTGACGCGGCCAATCCAGGTGCACCTGCGCGTGCGCATCACGGAAGTGGACCGCAACGTGACGCAGCAGCTGGGCATCAACTGGAACGCACTCGGCCAAAGCGGGAACTTCATCGGCGGCCTCTTCAACGGCCGGGCGGGTTCAGCCACGACGACGCTTTCGTCGACTGGCGCATTCTCTATCCTTGGGGCGTTTCAGGCCGGCAAATGGGCGATCGACGGGGTGCTCGACGCGCTCGATCAGGAAGGCCTGATCACGATGCTCGCCGAACCGAACCTCACTGCAATGTCCGGCGAAACCGCCAGCTTCCTCGCGGGCGGCGAGTTTCCGATCCCGGTTCCGCAAGGCCAGACCAATTCGATCACGATCGAGTTCAAACCCTACGGCGTGTCGCTCGACTTCACGCCCACGGTGCTGGCGGATAACCGGATCAGCCTCAAGGTGCGCCCTGAAGTCAGCGAACTCGATTCGACCAACGGTGTAACGATCGACAGCATCAAGGTGCCCGCGCTAACCGTGCGCCGCGTCGAAACCACCGTTGAATTGTCGAGCGGACAAAGCTTCGCCATTGGCGGACTGCTGCAGAGCAATACCAGCGACGTCCTCGCGGAGTTGCCGGGCCTCGGCAAGCTTCCGGTCCTCGGCAAGCTGTTCTCGTCGAAGAACTATCTGAACAACAAGTCCGAAGTGGTGGTCATCGTGACGCCTTATATCGTGCAGCCCGCTGAACCCGGTCGTCTGCGGCAACCGATCGACACCATCGTGCATCCGAGCAGCGACATCGAGTTTGTGCTGCAGAGCAGGCTCGGGCTCGATCCGCTGTCGGGCAACGTGCCGCGCCTCGTCGGGGCTGCGGGCTTCGTCTACTGAGCTATCGGGAAACACGCCATGCTCCTTCGACTGATTGGTATTGGACTGGTGCCGCTCCTGCTGTCCGGCTGCATGTCCGCAACCCCGCCACTCGGGCTTCCCGATACATCGATGGTCGGCTTCGACGGCCGCTACGCGATCGCGCCGGACTGCGCGACGCTGGTGCAGCCGTCGCATCTGATCGATGCGGGCCATGCGCGCCCCGGCATCCCGTTCGGCTGTGCGACGTTGACGAATCTCGCGGTGATGCTCGCGCGGCCGGAGGATCTCATCGCTCCGCTGCCCTACGCCGGCAGCGACGCAACGTCGGCCGCAGGCGCGGTGCGCCGCTTTGAAGAAGGCCGCGTGAAGCAGCCGAACGCCACGTCGACGACGACTTCATCGACACACTGACGCCCCCCATGAACGCGATCGACATGCTTCGTCCCTTCAGTTCGGCCGCAGCGCACGCGGTGGATCTGCTTGCGGTCTTCTCTGACGCAACCAGCGTCGATGCCGCGAAGAGTCTGATTGTCGATCAGGCGATCCCGAATGCGCACGCGCAGATCGGCAACATCGACGACGCAATCCGTCTGCTGCAGAATCTCCCGCGGCCGCCGCGCCAATTGCTGGTCGATGTATCCGGCTCCGACATGCCATTGTCGGACCTGGCTCGACTGGCCGACGTGTGCGCGCCGTCGGTCGCCGTCGTCGTGATCGGCGATCGCAACGATGTCGGTCTGTATCGCAGCCTGCTCGAGATCGGCATCCAGGACTATCTCGTGAAGCCTGTGACGGTCGAACTGCTGCTGCGTGCACTGTCGGCGCGTGATCCGTCCGCCCAGGTGCGCACCGGTAAGGTGATCAGCTTCATTGGCGCAAGGGGTGGCGCAGGCATGACGACGATCGCCGTCTCGCTGGCGCGTCATCTGGCGGATGAGACGCTCAGGCATGTGGTGTACGTCGACCTCAATCTGCATGGTGGGGCGGCGGTTTCGATGCTAGGGCTCCCGTCAGGCAACGGGCTGACCGATCTGTTGCAGGACACGCGCAACATCGATCCGCAGGCACTCGATCGCGCGGTGGTGGCAGCCGGCGAACGGCTCTTCACGCTGTCGTCCGAGCTTCCGTATGAAACGGAGTTTGCCGTGCTTCCGGGCGCGTTTGCGGAGCTGATCAGCACGCTCAAGCGCCGCTTCCATTATGTGCTGCTCGATCTGCCGGCCCGCAGCGGCCGCAGCGTCGAAGAGGCGCTCGACGCATCACAGGTCGTCTGCATCGTGGCGGATCCCTCCGTGTATGCGGCACGCGAGTGCATGCGCCTGCTCCGCTTCACCGAAGATCGCCCGGGCGAAGCGGTGATCTCGGTGCTGCTGAACAATCCGCACGAACCCGTCGCGGACCGCGTCCAGCCGCTGGACTTCAAGCGCGCGATCGGTCGCGCCGTGGTGCACGAATTGCCATACGATCCAAAACCGCTCGCGCGGGCCGAAAACCTCGGCGAACCGGTCGGGGCTAGCGGGAAGCCTCAGGGGTTCGCCGCCGCTATCGAACGCGTTGCAAGCAGCCTCACGGGCCGTGAGTCTCCGGCACCCGCTCCCTGGCACGCGCGGTTATTCAAAGTGCGGAGAACTGGCTGATGTTCGGCGTCAAAAAACAGTCCCCGCAGCCTGTGCCGCTCGCCGACACAGAAACCGTGCAGCCCGTGGCGCCCGCGCCTGTGCATCCGCGCACGCCGCCTGACGGCTACGAGACCGTGATTCGCTCGGACAACTTCAGGAAAATCCGCGCGGTGGTTTTTGCGTCGATGAACATGTCTGCCGCGCTGATGAAAACGCGCGACCAGGTACGCGCAGGCATCGAGGAAATCGCTGCCGACGCGGTGGTACGTGAACAGCTGCACATCACGCCTGCCGAGCAGGCCCAGATCGTCGGCGAAATCCTCAATGACATGTTTGGTGTCGGGCCGATCGAACCGCTGCTCGCCGATGATGCGGTGACGGATATCCTCGTCAACGGTCCGGATCAGGTCTACGCCGAGCGGCACGGCCGGCTGGAACTGACGCCGCTGAAGTTCCGCGACAACGCGCATGTGACTAACGTCGCGCAGCGCATTGCAGCCGCGGTGGGCCGACGCGTCGACGAAAGCAGCCCGATGGTCGACGCGCGACTGGCCGACGGAAGCCGCGTCAATGTCGTGCTGCCGCCGATCGCGTTACGCGGCGCATCGATCTCGATCCGGAAGTTCTCGCGGCGCAATATCACGCTTGCAAGGATGGCACAGCAAGGCAACATCTCGCCGGAGATGGTCCGCGTGCTGAAGATCGCCGGGGCGTGCCGTCTGAACATCATCATCTCGGGCGGTACCGGGTCGGGCAAGACGACGTTGCTCAATGCTCTGTCGCATCACATCGACGAACACGAACGTGTCGTGACCATCGAGGACGCGGCGGAACTGCAATTGCAGCAACCGCACGTCGTCAGCCTCGAAACGCGCCCTGAGAACAGCGAGGGACTGGGTGCCGTGACGCAGAGAGACCTCGTGCGCAACGCGTTGCGGATGCGTCCCGACCGCATCATTCTGGGTGAAACACGTGGTCCGGAGGCCTTCGACGTACTGCAGGCGATGAACACCGGTCACGACGGTTCGATGACGACCATTCACGCGAATACGCCACGCGACGCGATCACCCGGCTCGAAAGCATGGTGATGATGGCGAACGGGAACCTGCCGCTGACGGCGATCAGACGCCAGATTGCGAGTGCCGTGCATTTGATCCTGCAGATCGAACGCATGCGCGACGGCGTGCGCCGCGTCACGCGCGTAACCGAGCTGGCCGGCATGGAAGGCGACGTGATCATCACGCAAGATCTGTTCGCGTTTCGCTACGATGCCAGCGCCTATCACGAAGATGTGAGGGGCACCTTCGAGTCGTCGTCGCTGCGTCCGGTGTTCGCGACACGCGCGGCCTACTACGGCCTCGAGACGACCCTGATGGAGGCACTGCGGCCATGACGCCAGCGGACGTCGTCGGCGCCGGTGCGTTCCTTGCAATCGTGCTGACCGGCATGTTCGTGTCGTCGCTGCGCGATCTCGTACGCAATCGGCCGCGGCGGCGCATTCAGGAGCGCATGAAAGAGCTTCAGCAGGTGCGCGTCGCAAGGCAGCGGTCTGCGCCAGCAGACACGAGCGGCGCATTGTTCGAACGTCCGAAGGACTACGGCGCGTTCCAGAGGTGGTTCCAGCAACATGTGCAGCGGATCAGGGCGGTAAGCGGCGGGGGCGGCATTCGTCTCGTCTGTGCGAGTGGCATCGCCGGCGCTGTGGTCGCGTTCATCGTCGTGCGGCTCGCGCCGCTGCCAGCGTGGTCGCATCTGTTGATTTATGCCGCCTTGCCGCTCGCCGCTACGAGGTTCACTTATCGCTTTCTGATCGCCCGCTTCCGCGCGCAGTTTCTGCTGGTATTTCCCGATACGCTCGACCTGATCATCCGGGCGGTGCGTGCCGGTATCCCGGTCGTGCAGGCGATCAGCACCGCCGGCAAGGAGGCCGAGGAACCGGTTCGCTCGACGTTCCGCACAATGGGCGACAGCTTGCGGCTCGGTGCGGACCTGAAAGAAGTGCTCGACAAGGCTGTCGCACGCCTGCAGATCGCCGACTTTTCGTTCTTTGCGGTGTGTCTGCTGCTGCAACGTGAGACAGGGGGAAATCTGGGGGAAACGCTGGAGAACCTGTCAGGGATCATCCGCACCCGCAGGGACATTCGTCTGAAAACCCGCGCGCTGACCGCCGAGGGCCGAATCGCGAGCAAGATCATTTCCGCGGTGCCCTTCTTCATCATGGGCTTTTTGTACGTCATCAACCGGCCGTATGTCGACCTTCTGTTTCACACGCGCGCTGGCCACAAGATGCTGACGCTTGCCGCGGTGCTACTCGTCATCGGTCTTTCGTTGATTCAAAAAATCTCGAACCTGAATACCTCGCGATGAACCTGATCGGCTCCGATGCCGTGCGCGACCTTGCGCTGGTGCTCCTGCTAAGCGGCGGGCTCCTGCTTGCGCTGATGCGGCCGCGCAGCACCCGCCGTCGCATCGCGCATCGCGCGCGTAGCGCCGCAATACGTGTGGACTCCCATCCCCAATTGCGCGCGGAAGAGCACGTGGCGGACCTTTGGCAACGCCTGCTGAAGCGCTTCGCATCGCTCGGCGAGCGGGTGCCGGTGGGCGGTGCGGCGCAGCGCAACCAGCTGAGCGAGCAACTGGTCCGGGCCGGATTTCGCGAGCGCCGCGCGGTTTCGGTGATGATCGGCTTCAAGCTGCTGGCCGGCGCGTTGTTCGCGCTGGCGGCGATCGTGCTCGGTCCGTATGTGCCACGCATCGGCGAGTATTTTGTGTTTCGCGCGCTGATGATGGGCGGCGTGTTCATCGTCGGGATGATATTGCCCGAGCTTGCGCTGAACGCGCTGATCAGCCGCCGTCAAAAGGCGATAGCCTCATGTCTGCCCGACGCGCTCGACCTGCTGGTGATCTGCACCAACGCGGGCAACAGTCTGGTGGTCGGTGTGAAGCGTGTCGCGCGCGAACTGGAGACGATCTGCCCGCCGCTTGCCGACGAGTTTGCCGTAGCCGGCGACGAGTTGCAGGTCAGCGGCGACAGTGCGGGTGCCTTGCGCAACCTGGCGGCGCGAATCGGTTTGCCCTCGGTGCGCGCGCTCGTGACCACGCTGATTCAGTCGCAACAGTACGGCACGCCGATCACCCATTCGCTGCGCATGTTGTCACGCGCCGAGCGGACCGCGCAGATGATGGCGCTCGAAGAAAAGGCCGCGAAGCTTGCAACCAAGATGACCTTGCCCATGATGCTCTTCATCCTGCCGACGGTGGGCCTGATCGCGGCGGGCCCCGCAGTGATTCGCCTGATAGCGGTGTTCAAATGAAAATTTCCTCGGCCTTGCTGCGCTCCTTCGCCCTAGCGCTGCCGTTTGCCGCCGTCTTGCTGACGGGTTGCGCCAGCGGCGGCAGTTTTAACCCGCGCCCCGTCTCGTCGTTGCGCAACACCGATGGAATGAGCGATCTGCGCGTGGCCGACAGTGCTTTGCAAGCCGGCGATGTCGAGCTCGCGAGCACGCTGTTCCAAAAAGCCCTCGCGGCAAACCCGAACTCGACCGAGGCGCAACTCGGTTTGGGCGACGCGATGTACCTGGCCGGCGACCTCGACCGGGCCCGAGCGCTTTACCAGCTCGCCGCGCAGCAGACCCCGGCGAAGCCGGCAGCGCAACTCGGTCTCGCACGCGTGGCGTTGCGGCAGCGCCGGCTCGACGATGCGGCCGCTCTATATCGCGCGCTGCTAGCCGCCAAGCCTGACGATCCGGTGTTATGCGAGGGTCTCGGCACGGTGCTCGACCTTCAGGGCCGTCACGCGGACGCTCAGGCGATCTATCACAGTGCGCTCGCGGCGCACCCGGAGGTACAGGGTTTGCGCGTCAACCTGGGCCTGTCTCTCATTCTTGAGAACAAGCCCCGTCAGGCCGCCAACACGCTGCTCGACGTTGCAGGACTGCCGGATGCACCTCTGCAGGCGCGCCAGAACCTGGCTCTCGCGTACGGGCTGCTCGGCAACACGGAGGCGGCGAAGAAGATACTGCTGGTCGATCTGCCGCCGTCTTCGGCAGACGACAACCTGCGCTTTTATCAATCGCTGCGCGACAGGTTCGCCGGGCGTCCATCAGATACCCGGCAGACCGACGGCAAGGCCACGGCGGCAAGCGTTTCGCAACAGGCGGAGACGCCGAAATGAATCCGCGCGGGCAAGCCGTCAACCCGTCGCGCCGTGCGGTCCGGGCACGGCGTGAGTCCCGTGCCGGCGCCGAGCGCGGAGCGGTCGCGCTCGAATTCGTTCTGGTGTTTCCCTTCCTCATGATGGTGCTGTTCGGCATCATCGACGTGAGCCTGCTGCTATGCGACAAGGCGATCATTACCAATGCGAGTCGAGAAGCGGCCCGCGCCGGGGTGGTCGTGCGGATTCCACAGTTGACGGTTACGCAGATCAGCAATGTCGCGCTGAATTACACGCAGCAGAATCTTGTCACTGGAGGCACGGCTACCACACCCACTGTTACGGTAGATCAGTCAGGCGGCACGTCTTCCGGCAGTCCGTTGTCGGTCACGGTGACCTATAAATATCAGGGCCTTGTTCTGGGTTCTGCTTTAAGTGTACTGACCGGCCCGGTCACGTTGACGGCCACCACTGTGATGAACTACGAGTGATGCCGGACATGGAGCGCATTGCCAAACCGTCGCGAGATCGGCCGTCCCGCCCCCAGAGTCGGCAACGTGGCTCCGTGGCGCTCTTCTTCGTGTTGTTCCTCGTAGCGTTGCTGGGCTTCGGCGCCTTCGCGGTCGACCTTGCGCGTGTCAGCGTGGTGCGCAACGAACTGCAAAATGCGGCTGACGCTGCGGCGCTGAGCGGTGCGGGCTCGCTATGGGCTGCCGGCACTAACGGGCCGAACTGGGCTCAGGCGCAAACCCTGGCAAGCAACAGCGTCTCGCTAAACCGATCCGATCAACAGAAGCTGACGACGGGCACGATTCAAACCGGATACTGGAACCTGTCGGGCAGCCCTGCCGGTATGCAGTCGACAACGATTTCGCCGGGCGTCGATGATGCAGCCGCAGTGCGGGTTGTGGTGAGGCGCGCTGCGAACCAGAACGGCGGCGCGATCAACCTGTTACTTGGGGGGCTGCTGAATCTGCTCAGCACGCCCGGCAGCGCGACTGCCGTTGCCGTGGTCACGGCGCCGGACACGGTAGGCGCGGGCGGCCTTTTTCCGGTCGTGCTGGACCAGTGCATTTACGACCAGTACTGGAACTCGCAGACCAATGAACCGATGATCGACCCGTCGACGGGCCTGCCTTACGAATTCCGGATTACAAACTATCAAACCTATGGAGCATCGTGTACTGCTGGCCAATGGACGTCATTCCTGATCAACGCGAACAACGTGACGACCGTTCGCTCGCTGATCGCGAACGGCAATCCAACGCCGCTGAGCATCGGTGACAGCATCTGGATCGAACCCGGTGCGAAAGCGTCGCTGTACAAGTCGGTGCCGACGGACGTCACGATCGTGATTCCCGTTGCGACGCAAATCGACATCAAGACGTATGTTCCGATCGTCGCTTTCGCGGCGTTCTACGTCGACGCATCGGTTGGAGGCAGCAGCAAATACATTCAGGGGCATTTCGTCGCGGGCTACAAGATACCGACATCGGCGAGCGGAGTCGGACCCAACTATGGAGCGTACATCCCACCGCGCCTCGCGCAGTGATCAAGTTGCCGGCCTGACGCTGCGCCGCGAAAACAGGAGGTGAGCCTCTCCAGTGACGCCCTGGCCATCGAGGATCCGTTCAACGCGGGCGCGAACTCTATCGCAGTCGTCAACGGTGAAGCTCTCTATGCTCGCGGGTATCGTCACCTCAACGAAGATCTCCCAGCGGTTAGCGACGCGAACCAGACGGAGCAAGCAAGGAAAGTCGCCCAGATCTTGTAAAGCGGAGCGAATCGCCGTTTCGATCGGTGCTCTTTGTTCTGCGTCGGGAGCCTTTGCCAGAAGCTCTGAAAGCGCGTCTTTCCCCATTGAATACGGTACGCCGATCGAGAGCAGCACGAGAAGCGTCACAAAGGTGGAATCTGCATAGCGCGCGGCTGTTGCAAAACCGAAGGACTGCAGCATCAGCGCGCCCGCGAAGGAAAGCACGAGGCAACCGGATATGGCCGCATTGATTGACCACGTCGTCAGGTCGGCCCGTAAAAGCTCGTTTTGGGTTTGTCGATGTATGCGCCGGATGATCAGGGCCGCCGTCGCGCATGCGACTGCCGAAAACGCAGCGAAGGCCATCGCTTCGGCGAAGGGGACGTCATTGCCTCCCGATAACATCGCGGCGATTGCGTACCATAGGGCGATCAGTGATACGCCGGCAATCAGCAGGCTCTTGATCATGTTCACAAGCGGCACGAAGTAGGCATATCCATAAGGAAAGCTGGGATTGGACGGCTGCCGGAGAAGCTTTGAAACGTGCAGCGTGAATGCCGCAGCGACTGCGAAGACGGCGTTGAACATGCCATCGAGAAGGATCGCCTGCGATCCGGTGAAGACGGCAACCGTTAGCGCGATGCCGGCCATCAAGAGGGTGATCGCGAGCGAAACAATGAAACCGGCGCGCTCCGATGAGGCGTTGGAACGCGACGTCAACTTCCGGTCGACTCGACTCATTGTTCCCTCCTTCTCACGAAGCGGACAACTCGAACCGCTCACTTACCACTCTGGGCGATTTTATCCATGATTCACCCGTTCAGTTGTTGGGGAAATGACGCGCAGGCGTTAAGTGAACAACTGCGTTCCAGTGAACGCTCGCCTACCCGCCAGCGCGCCAGGCGCTGGCCAACAGAACAAGAAATCCCCCCGTGCGCGGCGTGCATATAAATCTTCTAGAGCGGCGCGTTTTAGAACTCGAACGCGCGCACCCAATGCCCCGCCCGGAGTCGCGATCGCGTCAAACGTAGCCCGACGGAAGATCGGCAAGTCAATCGCCGGGCAGACGATAAGCAAACTCATACGTATGCGCGCCGTCGACGAGTTCTATCCTGAACTCGCCTTCGATGCCGCTCAGCTCTTCCGTGCCCGAATCCGGCACGACGCTCACCGCCAGCGACGCAGCGCCGCGATTCATCACGCCGATGTGCTGCAGCACGAACGTGCCGCGCTTGCCCGCGAGCGTGCCGGTGACCTGTTCGAGCGCGACATAGCCAGCCGAGCCTTTGACGCTCGTCATCGCGCTCAACATTTGCCCTTGGGTGGTCGCCGCGAGATCGCCGGAGATCTGTTTGTCGATCGACATGCGGCCGAGTTTCGATTCGGCGTCGGCGTTTTCGAATGGCATCGGTTGAAGCGCGACGATGAAGGTGCCTTTTGCAATGTGGTCAGTCATCGGGATTTCCTCCTGGCTTGAACGGGCAACGGCGAAGCGTGACGTTTCCTAAACGTAGCACACGCCGCTGTCAGGACGCTGCATGCGCAGTGCGATCACCCGTGCCGAACGCATCCGCAAACTCGCGCTTCAACCATGCGAGCGCCGGGTCCCGATCGTGAGCCGCCGTCCACATCAGCGAAACCTCGTAGCGCGGTACCTCGAATGGCAGCGGACTCAGCGCAAGACCGAGCGTATCGCGCCATACACGGCCGATGAACTCTGGCACCGTAGCGATCGCCGACGTGCGTTGCACGATGAACGGGGTCGTTGCGAAGTTTGGGCTCGAAAACACGACCTCGCGCTTAAGTCCCTGCATCTCGAGTCGTTCATCGATGAAGCCGCGCAGCTCGGCGCTGAACGAAGTCAGTACATGACGGTGACGCAGAAACTCGTCCATCGACAGATGCTTGCGGCGCGTCCTGACGAACTGGGGGTTGTAGACGCTCACGAAGCGCCATGAAAACAGCGGCATGCGTCGCTGCCACGGCACGCATTCGCGGAATACGCCGACCGCGAGTTCGATCGCGCCATCGTCGAGCATCGCGGCGGCGCGCGTCGAATCGGTGGAGCGCGCGATCAGCTTCACGCCGGGCGCCGTGTCGGCGAGGCGCGCCATGATGTCCGGCATCAACAGCAGTTCGAGCGAATCGCTGAGGCCGATACGGAACACCCGCTGCGCGCGTGCCGGATCGAAAACGGGAGGCTGGGTGAGCGCCTGATGCAGCGACTGCAGGAACGGTTCGATCTGCCGCGCGAGTTCGAGCGCGCGCGGCGTCGGCGTCATGCCTTGCGGCGTGCGCACGAACAGCTCGTCGCCGAATGTTTCGCGCAAGCGTTTCAGCGCGCCGCTGACGGCCGGTTGCCCGAGAAAAAGCCGCTGCGCGGCACGCGTGACGCTGCGCTCCTCGAGCAGCGCGCGAAAGGTCAGCAGCAGGTTCAGGTCGAAGCGGCGAAAATCATTTTCAATGATGTTGGCCATGACGCTAAACGATTTGAGTGATAGGCAGGTACCGCGCATTCTACTGCCACGGGGTCTTCCGTTCACTCTCAGGAGCAATGACATGGACTGGCAAAATCAGAAGGTCGTGGTGCTGGGTGGCTCGTCGGGTATCGGGCTGGCGACGGTGACGCGGCTGGCGGCGGCCGGCGCGAGCGTCGTCGCGGTGGGGCGCGACCGCGCCAGAATCGACGGTGCGTTGGGTGGCATCAGTGGGCGGGTGACGGGCGAAGCGCTTGATTGCACTGATCGCCCGGCGCTCGAACGCTTCTTCGGCGGGCTCGGCCGGATCGATCATCTGGTGATGACGCTGTCCGGCGGCGAAGGCGCGGGGCCGTTTGCCGAACTCGATCTGGCGGCGCTGCGGCGCGGTTTCGAGGCCAAGTTCTGGCCGCAACTCGAAGCGGCGCAGAGCGCGCTGCCCGCACTGCGTCGTGACGGCAGTCTGACGTTTCTGACCGCGATTTCCGCGCGTATCGCGAATCCGGGCACAGCAGGTTTGGGCGCGATCAACGGCGCGCTCGAAAGCATGATCGGCACGCTGGCGCGCGAGCTTGCGCCGCTGCGCGTGAACGCGGTGTCGCCGGGAGTGATCGATACGCCCTGGTGGGACAGGTTTCCCGCGAGCGTGAAGAGCGAGCTGTTTCGTCAGCAGAGCGAAACGCTACCGGTGCGGCGCGTCGGCCAGGCCGCTGATGTCGCGCACGCGCTGCAGTTTCTGCTGGAGAACACGTTCATGACCGGGGCGGTGATTGAATGTGATGGGGGGCTCCGGCTGCTGTGAAGCACCAGGACGGGAATGGGTCGACCGCTCTTTCAGGCGGCCTCGCGGCCAGCGGGCACCGCACCCGCGGGCTGTACATGCGCGAGATGGCGCAGCAGCTTCGTCACCATCGCGACGACGACGAACGCGATGGCCACGAAGAACAACGCGAGCGGCGTGAGCACCTGCACCGACGCGAAGCCGGCGAGTCCCATCATCACGGACGACACCAGCAGCAGTGAGCAGCCGAGAATCGCGCTCGTCAGACCCGCGATGTGCGGGAACAGCGAGTTGCCCTTCGCCATCAGCGTCGGATACATTGCGCCGGAGCAGAAGCCCATCACGAGCACGGGCGTCGCAAGCGTCCACACCCGCAGGCCGACCGTCAGCGCGAGCAGCAGCATTGCAATCGACGCGGCCGCCATCAGCCGCGCGCCGATGCGCAGCCGTTGCTCGGCGCTAGGCAACCCCGGACGGTGCAGGCGATTCGACAGGCCGCCAAGGAAGTACATCATGCCGATGCCGAGCGCGAGGTAGCCGAAGAATGTCGGCGGCTTGTGCAGCGTGTTCTGCACCATGAACGGCCCGACGATGTTGAAGACGAGCAGGATGCTGTAGCACAGACCCTGCGCAAGAAAACAGCTCTGGAACACGGGGCTCGCGAACACCTTGCGGGCGTTCGCGGCCAGTGTGCGCGGTTCGAGATGCACGGGCTTGGGCAACGTCTCGCGATAACGCCACAGCAGCGCCCACATCACGAGCGAATAGATCAGCAGGAATACGAGGCATGCGCGCCAGCTGAACGCCGTTTGCAGATGCGCGCCGATTACCGGCGCGACGATCGGCGCGAGCCCCCACGCGATCGACATGTACGTGAACGCGTGCAGCAACGACTGGCCCACGAACGAATCGGTGATGATCGCCTTCGCGAGCAGGTTCGTGCTCGCGATGCCGAAGCCCTGCAGCGCGCGGGCAAGGATGAACGTCTCCAGATTGGGCGCCGCGAGCGACAGCAGGCAACCGACCGTATAGACGCTAAGGCCGAACGCGAGCACGCGCTTGCGGCCGTACGCGTCGGCGATCGGGCCGAAGATCAGCTGGCCGAACGCGTAGGCGACCATGTAGACGGTGACGCTGGTCTGGATCGCTTGCGGCGAAGTGCCGAAGTAGCGCGCCATCGCGGGCAGCGCGGGCACGTAGATGTCGATAGCGAGCTGTCCGGCGGACGCGAATAGGCAGACCAGGAATAGCAGGAAGCGAGGCGAGTTTGGAGCGGAGTCGGCGGAAGCGGGGGTCATCAGTGCATCGAAAGGGAATTCTGGCGGCGCGGGCATCCGTGCGTTCGGATGTCGAACGGAAAAGGCGTGGATGCCGCGACATTGTCGCCGCGTATTGTGCCCGTGGTCCGGCGGGAAGTGGGATTTTCCCTGGTGGGGGTGTGGAATGGCGGGGCCGGCGTGGGTGGTTCGCGGGTCGACGGATTGGCGGAACGCGCCGCGAACCCGCCGCTAACGCGCATCAACCTCGCTCATTTCGCGCAGTCCTGGATCGACTGCAGCAACGCGCCCTGATCCGCCGGATCCTGGAAGAACGCGACGAAGCTCGCATGCGCATCGTTTGCGATCCGGCCGGAGCAGTCCTTGCTCTTCAGCGGGGGGCGAGATGCCGTCCAGATCATCGCCATGACGGCGAAGGCCATCACGACACCCGTAAACACGAGCCCGAGCAGTAACGACCTGGCGTCGTCCGAGATTGTGTCCAGCCGATCCGAAGCCTGCCGCGACTGGCAACCCCGTGTCGAAGATGAGTTCATGCCGATGGCCCCCGATAGTCGGCGTCAAAAAACCAGCGCCACCATCTTCCATCTGCACGTAAGATTGGAAAAGTTGAGTTTACTGACCACCTGATTCAGCTTTTCTGACCGACGCGATTCCGATGAGAGAGATCAGTCTCGACCGCTTGCGCACTCTCGTTGTCGTTGCCGACCTCGGCTCCTTCGCCGAGGCCGCTCGCGTTCTGCATCTCGCGCCGCCCACAGTCAGTCTGCACATCGCGGATCTGGAGAGCCGCGTCGGCGCGCCGCTGTTGTCGCGCAAACGCGGTCAGGTGCGGGCCTCGGCGATCGGTGAGACGCTGGTGGCCTATGCACGTCAGTTGCTGGCCGGTGCCGAGCAGGCATTGGAAGACGTGCGGCGGCAGGTGGAAGGGCTCGGTGGGCGCGTTCGGCTCGGCGCTTCCACCGCGGCCATCGCGAATCTGCTGCCGCAGTCCCTGGAACGACTGGCCGCGGAGCATCCCGGAATCGATGTGCAAATCGCCGTGCAGACCTCGCAGGAAACGCTGATGCGACTCGCGGAGGAATCGCTCGATGTGGGCATCGTGGCGCTGCCGCAAGCGCCGATACGTGGGCTATCTATCGAAAAATGGCGCCGCGATCCTGTCGTTGCATTCATGCCGGCGGGCTGGACGTGTCCGGCGCGCATCACGCCGCAATGGATCGCCGCGAAGCCGCTGATCCTGAGCGACGCCAGCACGCGGCTTTCCCGTTTGACGACGGAGTGGTTCAGCGCGGCGGGGCAGCACCCCACGCCGCGCATCCAGCTCAACTACACGGAGGCGATCAAGAGCCTCGTGGCCGCGGGATACGGCGCCGCACTACTGCCACAGGAAGCGAGCCGCGCACCGGCCGACGCGCGCATCGTCACCCGTGCACTGCGCCCGGCGCTATGGCGGCAGCTGGGCCTTGCCTATCGCGCGGGGACGGTGGAGCGTCCGACTCAGTATGTGCTCGACGTATTGCGAAGTTTGCGATTGAGCTAGCGAGCCATACTACGTCGCTGCCGCTTTCCGTCTGTCCTGCTCCTCGCGAAAGAGCGCGAACTCTTCCGCCAGCGCTTTTGCAACAGAAGCCCTGCGCGTGATTCGTTCGTAGTACTGCTGGACAGATGGCCACTGTGCAAGCTCGACGCCGGCATAGCTTGCCCAGGTCAGCACAGGAACCAGATAAGCGTCCGCCACTGAGAACCGCTCCAGCACAAACTCGCGGTCGCGCAAGTGTTGCTCGAGCAGATCCAACCGCAGCGCCACCTTTTCGCGCGTATAGCTATGAACGTCGGCGGGCGCGAGCGGATCGAGCAGCGGCACGAACAGAGCCTTATGCAACTCCGTGCTGATGAACCCGAGCCACTCCTGCAATTTCGCGCGTTCGGCCGTACCGGGCTGCGGCGCGAGCGCGGCTGCTGGAAATGCGTCGGCCACGTACGGCAGGACCGCCGTGTTTTCCCTGAGCAGCCAGCCGTCGTCGGTACGAAGCACGGGCACCTGGCCTAGCGGATTGATCGGATAGAAATCGGAGCCGTCGCGCAGCCGCTTCGATTTCGTGTCGACTTCGATAAAACGCGCGTCGGCTCCGGCCTCATAAAGCGAAATGCGCGTGGCGAGCGAACACGCGAGCGGCGAAAAATAAAGCTCCATGCTGATGTCTCCGGTCGTTGGCGAAAGTGTTTTTGTACTATAGTGAACAAAAATCGATGACGCCAGAGAATTTTATGCATACCAGTACAAAAAGGGAAAAGCGCCCCCGTGGACGACCGCGCAACTACGATTCGCAACAGGCGTTGAACGATGCGCGCGACGCGTTCTGGCATGGCGGCTACTCGGGCACGTCGCTCGATGCGTTGAGCGAGGCGACCGGCATGAACCGGCCGAGCCTGTACGGCGCTTTCGGCGACAAGCACGCGCTGTATCTCGACACGCTGGATCGCTATATCGCGTTTGGCCGCGACACGATGAAAGCCGCGCTGCATGGCGATCGACCTCTCGCCGAGGCGTTGCTGGCCGTGTACGAAGGCGCGCTCGCGCTTTACCTTCCACCCGACGAGGTGCCGCGCGGATGTTTTCTGATCGGGACGGCAGCGGTGGAATCGAGAGGGGATGCGCAAGTGCGCGGCAAGCTCGCGCAGGGCCTTGCCACGTTCGACGCCGAGTTCGAGCGACGGCTCGAACGCGCGCGAGCGCAAGGCGAGCTCGATGCGGCCGCGAGTCCCGCGCTGCTCGCCAAAGTCGCATCCGCGATTCTGCACAGCCTTGCACTGCGCTCGCGTGCGGGCGACTCGCGCGAGTCGCTGCGTGCGACGGCGCAGGCTGGCGTCGCGTTGATCTGCGGGACGCCAGCCAGGACACCAGCTAAAACGCGGCGCAAGTCTCATGACAAAAGCGCCGCGATCTAGCACCGCCTAGCGGTTGATGAACTGTTGAAGCTGCGCCGGATAGCGCTCGCCCGCCACCTTGATCTGTTCGAGCGCCGCTTCGATGTCGGCGAGATCCGCCGGCGTCAGCACGACGCTCGCGGCGCCGACGTTCTCCTCGAGGCGCGTGAGCTTCGTCGTGCCCGGAATCGGCACGATCCACGGCTTTTGCGCAAGCAGCCACGCGAGCGCGATCTGCGCGCGCGTCATCCCTTTGCTGTCCGCGATCCGGCCGAGCACGTCGACGAGCGCCGCATTGGCCTTGCGGTTTTCTTCCGAGAAGCGCGGCACGACATTGCGGAAATCGCTTTTGTCGAAGGTCGTGCGTTCGTCGATCGCGCCGGTCAGAAAGCCTTTGCCGAGCGGGCTGAACGGCACGAAGCCGATGCCGAGTTCTTCGAGGGTCGGTAGCACGCTTGCTTCGGGCTCCCGCCACCACAGCGAATACTCGCTTTGCAGCGCCGCGACGGGCTGAACCGCGTGCGCGCGGCGGATCGACTCCACGCTCGCTTCGGACAGGCCGAAGTGCCCGACCTTGCCCGCGGCGATCAGATCTTTCACCGCGCCGGCAACGTCTTCGATCGGCACGTTCGGATCAACCCGATGCTGATAGAACAGATCGATGCGGTCAGTTTTCAGGCGCTTGAGCGCTGCATCGGCGACGGCGCGAACGTTTTCGGGGCGGCTGTCGAGCCCCTTTTTGGTGTCGCCGTCCCGAAAGCCGAACTTGGTCGCGATCACCACCTGATCGCGAAACGGCGCGACCGCCTCACCGACCAGTTCCTCGTTCACGAACGGACCATAGGCTTCCGCGGTATCGAAGAACGTGACGCCGCGCTCGAAGGCCGAGCGGATCAGCTGGATGCCGGCCGATTTTTCCGTGGCGGGGCCATAGCCGAAGCTCAGACCCATGCAGCCGAGGCCGAGCGCCGATACTTCGAGGCCGCTTTTGCCGAGTTGACGTGTTTGCATACGATGCTCCAGTTGAAAGTCGTGGCACTGAAAGCGAGTTTAGGTTGCTGTGCGCGACTCAACAATATCTCTATACTTGCATGAGGTATTGAATCGAATTCACAAATGACGAATTCTCGACTGCCGCGCGCGGGCCTCGCCGAACTGACCGCCTTCATTACGATCGCCGAACAGCGCAGCTTCAGCGCAGCCGCACGCGTGCTTGGGCTGTCGCCGTCGGCGCTGAGTCACGCGATGCGCAACATGGAGTCGCGCCTCGACGTGCGGCTCTTCAATCGCACCACACGCTCGGTCGCGTTGACGGAAGCCGGTGAGCAATTGTTACGGCGCGTGCGCCCGGCGCTCGCGGACCTCGACGACGCGGTCGTGGAAGTCACGGCGGCGCGCAACAGGCCGTCAGGCACGATCCGCATCAGCGCTTCGGAGTCGTCGGCGAAGCAGCTCGTGCAGCACGTGCTGCCCGACTTTTTCACCTGCTATCCGGAGATTCACGTCGAGTTCGTCGTCGATTCGAGGCTCGTCGATATCGTCGCCGAAGGGCTCGATGCGGGCATCCGCGTGCTCGAGGACGTCCCGCGCGACATGATCGCGATCCGCTTCGGGCGCGACATGCGTTTCGGGGCGCTCGCGTCGCCCGAGTATCTCGCGCGCCATCCCGCGCCCAAGGCGCCGCACGATCTCATGCGGCACCGTTGCATCCGCTTTCGCTTCGAAAGCGGCACGCTGTACCGCTGGGATCTCACGCATCGCGGCAAGAGCGCGAGCATCGACGTCGACGGCCCGATGACGCTCGGCAATCTGAACCTGATGGTCGAAGCGGCGCTGGCCGGCATCGGCATCGCCTGGGTTCCGCTCGATCATGTGGTCGAACATGTCGCGAGCGGCCGGCTCGTGCACTTGCTACCGGAGTGGAGCCCGACGTTCGCGGGCTTGTGCCTTTACTACCCGGCCAACCGTCATCCGCCGACCGCGCTGCGTTTGTTCGCCGACGCGGTGCGCGCGTGGGGCGAACGGCAGTTGAGCGATGAGCGAGGCAAGGGCGTGCGGCGTCCGTTGAAACGTGACGGTGCCGGAAGTCAAAGGTCCGAAACAAACTGAAACAGGCAAGTTAAGCGGCTTGCGGAATAAAACGGCACACTTGGGCGTTAGCCCGATACCGGCAGCGCGGATTTTTCAAACAGCTTTCGTGGCATTCATCGCCTTTGCGAACGGAACACCCATGACTACCCAGACGGACTCTCTGACCGATTTGACCGATGCAACTCGCCCGCAACGCTACACGCGCACCGCCATGACGCTGCACTGGCTGATCGCGGTGCTGATGATCGTCAACGTCGTGCTCGGTCTGTCCGCTGATTCGCTGCCCGACGACTGGGTGCGTCCGGTGATCGACATGCACAAATCGATCGGCATCACGGTGCTCGGACTCGCGCTGCTGCGCATTTTGTGGCGCGTGTCGCACGAGCCGCCGCCGTTGCCGCGCGAGTTTCCGTCGTGGGAAAAGCTTGCCGCCCACCTCGCGCACTTCACGCTGTATCTGCTGATGATCGCGTTGCCGCTGTCCGGCTGGCTGCATGATTCCGCGTGGAAAGACGCGGCCACGCATCCGATGCAGTGGTTCGGCCTGTTCCAATGGCCGCGCATCGGTTATGTCATGCACCTCGATCCGACACTGAAAGAGACGTTGCACGATCGCTTCGGCGCGTTGCACACGTGGCTCGGTTACGCGCTCTATGCGTTGCTGGCGATGCATATCGGCGGCGCGCTCAAGCATGAGTGGATCGATCGCAAGTCGGTGTTCAGGCGCATGACGCCGTGAAGAAAACCCTCGAACAGGCACTCGCTCTCACGTCGCCACGCATCTTGCCGCGGCGCGCGACGCTATCGGGCACGCTGATCCATTCCAGCGTCGTCGTGCTGTGGGCGCTGCTGTTCGCGCGCGCTTTTTTTCTGCGCGGTGCGCTCGCCTGGTCGATCGGGATTGCGTATGTCATCTACGACACGCTGCTGCTCGCGTTCGTTACGTGGAAATCGTTGCCGCTCATGCGCCGCGCGACGCCGCTCGAAGCGGACTACGAACGACGCGATCTGCCGGGCATGGGTGTCATCGTCGCGTCGCATAACGAGGCGGCCGTGTTGCCCGTCACGCTCGCCGCGCTGCTGCGGCAAACGCACGGGCCGGCGCAGATCGTGATCGCCGACGACGGCTCCACCGACACCACCGCCGACCTGCTCACGCAACGCTTCGGCCTCACGCCGGCCGCCGAAGGCGTGCTGAGCGCGCCGAGCTCGCTCCATCCGAACCTGTTCTGGCTGCGGGTGCCGCACGGCGGCAAGGCGCGCGCGCTGAACGCCGCGATCACCGTGATGACGACCGACACCGTGATGACCGTCGACGCCGACACGCTGCTCGACGACGACGCGATCTACGCAATGCGCGTCGCGTTCGCGAGCGATCCGAAGCTCGTCGCGGCGGCCGGCATTCTCGTGCCGGTCTGCGGCAAGTCGTTGTCGGGTCGGGTGTTCCAGTGGTTCCAGACCTACGAGTACATGCGCAACTTCATCGCGCGTTTCGCGTGGATGCGCGCAGACAGCCTGTTGCTGATCTCGGGCGCGTTCGCGTCGTTCCGGCGCGATGCGCTCGTCGCGGTCGGCGGCTTCGATCCGCAGTGTCTCGTCGAAGACTACGAGCTGATTCACCGGCTGCGCCGCTATTCGGTCGATCACAACCTCGGCTGGGACGTGCGTGTGGTCGGCGAAGCGCATGCGCGCACCGACGCCCCCGACAACCTCGCGAGCTTTCTGCGCCAGCGACGCCGCTGGTTCGCGGGCTTCCTGCAGACGCAGTACTGGAATCGCGACATGACCGGCAATCCGCGCTATGGCACGCTCGGGATGCTGATGCTGCCGGTCAAGGCGGTCGACACGATGCAGCCGATCTACGGCCTCACCGCGTTCGCACTGCTGCTCGGCTTTCTGTTCGGCGGACACGGCGCGATCGTCGTGTCGATCTTCAGCGTGATCGGCCTGAAAACGGCGATCGATCTGGCGTTCTATATCTGGAGCATCCATCTGTACCGGCGCTGGACTGGTGAGCGCAGCGGCAACAGCCTCGGCATGGCAATGCTCGCGGCCGTCGCCGAACCGTTCTCGTTCCAGCTCGCGCGCCACCTGGGCGCGGCGCTCGGCTGGCTGCACTTTCTGCGCGGTGGCCGCGCATGGGGTGTGCAACGGCGCTCCGGGCTTATCGCAAGCGAGGAGCGCTGAAAGATCGGCACTGGAGTCGGGTCAATGAGGATGCCAATTTTTGGTAGCGCGCGCGCCTGCGCAACGCGTGATGCGACGCTTTGCGCAGGCCGCCGACAGCCCCAGGTGGCGGCCGCTTCAAGTAGACTGGCAAAGATGTCGCCTCGCCATGCGAGGTGGCAACCTTCTATCCGCTCGTGCACGGAGGCTTGACCTATGCATGCCGTTCCCCCGCTCGGACAAGGACAAGATATCGCCGGCGCAACGCTCGACGCGGCGCCTGCTCAGGCGGCGTCGCAGGATCGCGCTTCTCCCACATCGCAGACCGGCGCGCACGTGCCCGGTGACGTTACTCGCGATGTGACCGTGCGCGACCTGCGCCGCGTCGCCATTCATCCGGATCACTGGTATCCGCTTGCGTGGTCCCATGAAGTGAAGCGCGGCAAGACGCTCGGCGTGACCTTCGCCGGCGATCCGATCGTGCTCGCGCGTACCGAGAGCGGCAAGGTGTTCGCGCTGGAAGATCGTTGCGCGCATCGGCAGGTGCCGCTGCACCAGGGGGTGGTCGATGGCGAATCGATTCGCTGCGGCTATCACGGCTGGACCTACGACTGCGCGGGCAAGTGTGTCGACGTGCCGTACCTGGGCCGAGAGCGTCTGCCGAACGGTGTGCGGTCATATCCGTGTCACGAAGTCGAGGGACTGATCTTCGTGTTTCCGGGCGACGCCGCGCTCGCGGCCGGGCGTCCGCTGCCGGACTTTCGCTCGGTGTCGGACCCGAAGTACAAGACGCGCCGCTTCGGCCGCCCGATCAAGTGTCACTATTCGTTCATGCACGAGAACCTGATGGACATGAATCACCAGTTCCTGCATCGCCGCCAGATGGGGCGCATGCGTGCGCGTTCGCTCGGGCGGCGGCGCGGTGAGGGCTGGGTCGAGGTCGACTATACGTTTGCGCGGGTGGCGGGCCAGCAGCCGATTGGCGAGGCGATGGTGTTCGGCGAGAGGCGCAAGACCGGTGGCTTCAACGATAAAGACGTGATGACGATCCGCACCGAATACCCGTATCAGACCCTGCAGATCCACAACGTCGAGCGGACCCTGGTGATGGATCTGTGGATCGTCTACGTGCCGCTCGACCGCGAGCAGCGCACCAACCGAACGTTCGGTCTGCTGTCGATCCGCAAGCCCGGCATTCCGGGCGTGATGAATCTCGCTTGGCCGCTGCTCGTGTGGTTCACCGAGCGCATTTTCAGGGAGGATCGCGAGATCGTCGAGGCAGAGCAGCGCGCACACGATTCGCAGGGCGCCGACTGGAATCACGAGGTGTTCCCGGTCATCAACGATCTGCGCGCGCTGCTGCGCGAGTGCGGTGCGCCTGATCAGGTGGTCGGCGCGGGCACCGGCGATACGGCAGTGATCCGCTTCTGGGATTCGCGTCCCGGCGATCCGCTCGCGCAGACCTGAGCGCGGCGCGGATGTTTTCACCGGCGCCGGGCGCGGCGTATGGCCGCAGCTTTCCCCCTCGCCGGGAAGTAATCCATCTCCCCACCGTAGACAATGCGCGGCGCGCGAGCGGCGATAATAACGTCCGGTACTTTTATTGCGCGCGAGTTTGCGCCAATCGACATTCGTCGCGTCCGCTCCCGTGTACCATTGCGTTTTTTCCGAACTTCTAGATACTCCCGTGACCACGCAACAAACCCCCGCCAACTCACGTAAATCCCTCACTCTGCTGCAATTCCTCGGCCTCATCGGCGGCGCTGCACTGATCGCTTCGATCGCGCTGAATCTGCTGGTCCAGGCGCGCTGAAGCTCATGTACAAGAAGGGCGTAGCCGTAGAAATCCAGTTTTCCCCTGAGCGACTCAACGATGGCGCCGGCGACCCGTACTGGATCGATCTGACTCACGACGAAGCGCAGCGCCTGCTCGAGAGCCTGCAGGCGCGGCTCGCGGGGACGGGCGGCGGCACGGCCGCACCGCTCGTCGTGAGCCTCGACGCGACGGCGCACACGTCCGCAGTGGATGCTGGTTCGTCCGACGCGCCGGCAGCCGCGAATACCGCCGCGGCGGACGACTTCAAGCAATGGGTCTGTGTGATCTGCGGCTGGGTCTACGACGAAGCCGCCGGCTTGCCGGAAGAGGGCATCGCGCCGGGCACGCGCTGGGCCGATGTGCCGGCTGACTGGCGCTGCCCGTTGTGCGATGTGGGTAAGGAAGATTTTGCGCTGGTGGAGTTTTAAGGGGCGGGCCGCGGCTCGCCTCATTACCTCACTCTCGGGCCGGTATGGCGTTTCAATTGCAATCGCAGCGCGGCCGCTTCGCTTTGCAGCGCGCCGACGAACGCGTCTGCGAGCGGATGCGCGGGCCGGTGCTCGGGGTGTATCGCGCTGACGCGAAACGGCAGCGACAACGCGAGCGGCCGGATATGCAGATTGCGGCCCGCGAAATCGACGGCGGTCAGCGGATTGACGATCGCGATGCCGAGCCCTTGCCGCACGAAGCTGCACACCGACACCGCGGTCGGCGTTTCGATCAGCAAGCGACGCGCGACACCTGCCCGCGCGAACGCCTCGTCGATCTGGAGCCGGTAAGGATCGTTCGCTGACAGGCTGATGAACGGCTGATCCGCGAAGTCCTTCAACGCGATCACGCGTTTCGCCAACAGCGGGTGGCCATCTGGCAGCACACACACTTCATCGACGGCGACAAGCGGCGTGAGCCGCGTGCCGGGCGGCGGCGCGTCGTGCTCGGTGAGGCCGAGGTCGTAGCGCTGCGCGCTCAGCCATTCTTCGAGAAACGGCGACTCCTGCGTCGCGATCGACACGCTGACGCCCGGTTGCGCGTCGTGAAAGCGTTTGACGGCGCCCGGCAGGATCGAATGCGAAAACACCGGCAGCGCGATGACGGACAACTGGCCGCCCTTGAATTCGCGCAGCGCGGCCGCCGTCGACGCGACCCGTTCGAGCCCGACATATGCGCGCCTGATTTCGTCGAACAGCGTCAGCGCGGATTGGGTGGGACGCAGCCGGCCCTGCACGCGCTCGAACAACGCGAAGCCGATGCTTTGCTCCATGCGCGCGAGTTCGCGGCTCACGGTGGGCTGCGACGTGAACAGCATCCCGGCCGCCCTGGTGACGCTGCCGGCCGTCATCAGCGCGCGGAAGACTTCGATGTGCCGGTGCGTGAGCGCCATGATCTGGTCTATATCAGAAGTGAATGGATGAGCGATAAATTGGTATTTTACTGAATGACGGATCCGGCTCATCATGTCGGCTATCGCTTTCGCAAAGCTTTGACCTGCAGCCGACCATGACGCCATTCAACCCCCATCAACTCGCCGACCTCGCACGCCAGCACGGCACGCCCCTATGGGTCTATGACGCCGACACGATCCGTCAGCGCGTCGCGCAGTTGCGCAGCTTCGACACGATCCGCTATGCGCAGAAGGCCTGTTCGAACGTGCACATCCTGAAGCTGATGCGCGACGAAGGCGTGATGGTCGATGCAGTCTCTCTGGGCGAACTCGCGCGCAGTTTCGCTGCGGGTTATACGGCTCGACCGGCGTCGCACGACGCGCCCGAAGGCGTGGTCTTCACCGCCGACGTGCTAGACCATGCGACGCTCGCCACCGTGCTCGACCGGCGGATCACGGTCAACGCTGGCTCGCTCGACATGCTCGAACGGCTCGGACGACATGCGAGCGAAGGTCATCGCGTGTGGCTGCGCATCAACCCCGGCTTCGGTCACGGCCACAGCAACAAGACCAATACGGGCGGCGAGCACAGCAAGCACGGCATCTGGCGTGACGACCTGCCACGCGCGCTGGAACTGGTGCGGCGTTATCGGCTGAAGCTCGTCGGGCTGCACATGCATATCGGCTCCGGTGTCGATTACGCGCATCTCGCACGCGTCTGCGATGCGATGGTCGATGCTGTGTCGAAAGCAGATCAGGAGATCGAAGCAATTTCCGCAGGCGGTGGTTTGTCGGTGCCGTATCGCGATGGCGAGCCGAGCGTCGACACCGCACATTATTTCCGGCTATGGGACGATGCGCGACGGCGCATCGAGGCGCGTGTCGGACATCGTGTGCGGCTCGAAATCGAACCGGGGCGCTTTCTGGTCGCGCAGTCGGGCGTGCTCGTCGCCGAAGTGCACGCGCTGAACCAGCGGCCGTCACGGCAATTCGCGCTGCTCGACGCGGGCTTCAACGATCTCGTGCGGCCGTCGTTCTATGGCAGCCATCACGAGATCAGCGTGCTCCGGCGCGACGGCACGCCGAGCGCTGCGCCGGTGGGCTCGTTCAGTGTGGCGGGGCCGTTGTGCGAGGCCGGCGACGTGTTCACGCAGACCGAAGGCGGTGTCGTCACGAGCCGATCGATGCCCGCGCCGCAAGTGGGCGACCTGATCGTGTTTCATGACGCGGGTGCGTACGGCGCGTCGATGTCATCGAATTACAACAGCCGGCCGCTCGCGCCTGAGGTGCTGATCGAGCGTGGCCACGCGCGCTTGATCCGGCGCAGGCAGCGCATCGAAGAATTGCTCGAGCTCGAAGAAACGGCGGCTTGAGCGGCGCGCGAGCGCTCAACGCGCCCGCACCGTGCGCATATACGAAGCGGTCATCGTCGCGAACTCCTGCGCGGCCGGTGTCAGCGGAATCGCTGCGCGTTGCAGCAGACAGACATTCTGCTGCATCGCGCGTTCGCGGACTGGGATCGTCGTCAGCATGTCCGCGAACGGCCCGCGCTTCGCCACGACCGACGCTTCGAGCGACAGGCAATCGGTCGCGCCAACCAGATGCAGTGTCTCGTACAAGCCCTCGACCGTCGCGACGATCTTCGGCGGCGGCAAACCATGGCTGTCGAATAGCTGGCTCAAGCGGTTGACGTGCGGCTCCTCGGTCAGATTCGGCGAGCGCGTCGTCACCCACTTGCAATCGACGAGTTCAGCGAGCGATTTCGCGTGCGCCTTCGGATGACCGCGCCGGCACACGATCACCGGGTCGGACGGATAGAGCGGCGTGACGGACAGATCGGCGGTGTCGGTCTGTTTCGACACGAGCGCGACTGCGAAATCGAGCGTGCCTTCGCGGATCCACGAAATCATCATGCGCGACGTGCCCGTGCGCAGATGCACGGCGACGCGCTCGAAACGCGCGCGAAACTCCATCAGCACCGGCGCGAACGCGTCGATGAGCGGCTCGGTCGTCATGCCGAACGTGACCTCGCCAGCGTAGTCACCGCGCAGCTGCCGCACGTCCTCTTCGGCGCGCTCGCATTCGCCGAGGATCGCGCCGGCCCGCAGCAGCAGCCGCTGGCCCAGCACGGTCAGCGCGATGCCGCGATTCGTGCGCGTGAACAGCGTCGCGCCGAGCATCGCTTCGAGGTTCTGCAACTGCTGCGTGATGCCGCTCTGCGCGATGCCGAGCGCGCGAGACGCCGCGCGAATGCTGCCATGCTCGGCGACCGCCGTGAACGCGCGCAGCTGGGAAATCGTCAACGCCATGACCTTGGGGTCCGGTGATCGGTAAAAGTGATCATGATAGTTCGAATGGGACTTCTTTGAGGCGCTATGGCCGCTTACGATGCCGCTGACTTCGACTTTGATCCTTACGGCAATTGACCCAGGTTCCCAACGTTATCTTTACGGCTTTCAATTCATGAACAGGCAATCGATTCCACTTCTGTCGCCGGCTATCGGCACGCACCGCGAGTTGGTGTCGTTTCATTTCGGCCCGGCCAATAGCGGGCAGAAGATCTATATCCAGGCGTCGCTGCACGCCGACGAAACGCCCGCGATGCTGACCGCCGTACTGCTGAGGCGGCGCCTGCTGGAGCTCGAACAAGCGGGCGCGCTGAATGCGGAAATCGTGCTCGTGCCGGTGTCGAATCCGATCGGACTCGGTCAGTACGTGCTCGGTCAGTTCATTGGCCGCTTCGATCTCGGCAGCGGCAAGAACTTCAACCGGCATTTCGTGCAGTTCGCGAAGCTCGTCGCGAATGCGAAAGAGGCGCTTGGCGTCGACGCGAACGAAAATCGGCGGATCGTGCGGGAACTGGTCGCAGCCGAACTCGCGCAACAGAAGCCGCGGACCGAATTCGAGTCGCTGCAACTGGCGCTGCTGAAGTTGTCGTTCGACGCGGACGTCGTGATCGATCTGCATTGCTCGCTCGAAGCGGCGATGCATGTATACACGAGCGAGGCCGCGTGGGCCGAGTTCGAGCCGCTGTCGCGCTACCTCGGCGCAGAGGCTTCGTTGCTCGCGACGGATTCAGGCGGCGGCTCGTTCGACGAAACGCACAGCCTGCTGTGGTGGACGTTGCAGCAGCAGATGCCTGCGAGCAAGCCGGTGCCGAACGGTTCGATCGCGGTGACGGTCGAATGCCGCGGCCAGCGCGACGTGTCGTATGAAGTCGCACAGCAGGATGCCGACGCGCTCGTCGATTACCTGGTGTGGCGTGGTGCGATTCGCGGCGAGGCGAAGCCGTTGCCGCCGCTGCTGTCGCCGGCGACGCCGCTCGCGGGCAGCGAGCAGTTCTATGCGCCGGTGAGCGGGATTCTCGTGCACCGCGCGGAGATCGGTGACACGATTCGGGTCGGCCAGCCGCTGTTCGATATCGTCGATCCGCTGACCGACGAGACGACCACCATCGCGAGCAAGACCGAAGGGGTGTTGTATATGCGGCGCGCGATCCGTTTCGTGACGGCTGGTGCGCCGCTCGGGCGTGTGACGGGCACGCGGTCGATCAGGACGGGTGTGTTGCTGGGCGCCTGAGCGTAACCGAAGCGACAAGCCGGTTCCCCGAGCGCGACGCACTGATCCTGTTGCTCGCCATTACATGCGGCATGCGCGTTACGGAAAGCGCTCGGCTAGAGGTCCATCACGTACTCACAAAGCCGGGGGCACGGCGAGAAGAAATCCCGCTACCAGGGAGCACCACGAAGGGCTGTCGTGCGCGGTGCGTGTTTCTTGCCTTGGACGCGCCCCGCTGCGAACTGCCCGAAAGCATCGCCGGGATCGACATTCCCGACTGCCGAGGCGATGGCTGGAGCGCTTGTGCGACTTCAGCGGGTGCAGCTCACATTCATCGTGCGCGGCGTGATATGAAGTAGATCCATTGTAGACACAAAAAACTTGTCGCCCGCGCGAAATGTTTCTACAATGGATATACATTAGGAGGTGGCGATGGAACTCAAGATTCAGAAATGGGGCAACAGCGCGGCGGTGCGTCTTCCCAGCGTGCTACTTGAGCAGATCAATGCGTCGGTCGGCGGTTCGCTGAACGCGGACGTGCGTCCGGATGGCGTTTTGCTGACTCCGGCCCGCCGCAAATATTCATTGGACGATCTCGTTGCCCAATGCGACACGAAAGCGCCTTTTCCGGCCGACATGGCGGCGTGGGGCGAAGTCAAGCCCGTGGGGCGTGAGGCATGGTGAGGCGGGTCAAGTTTGAGCGTGGCGATATCGTGCGTGTGAGCCTGAATCCGACTGCTGGGCGTGAGCAGCAAGGCGATTTTCGCCCGGCGCTCGTGCTCTCTCCGGCCGCGTTCAACGCCTTGGGTGTGGCTCTGGTTGCCCCGATCACGCAGGGCGGCGAATTCGCGCGCTTCGCTGGATTCGCTGTGCCGCTTTCTGGCTCGGGAACCGAGACGCAGGGCGTTGCCCTCGTGAACATGGTGCGCACACTCGATCTGGAAGCGCGCGGTGCGCGCAAGATCGAGCGCGCACCGGTCGAAGTGGTCGAAGATGCGCTGGCCCGCCTTCAAACGATTATCGAGTAAGGAAACCGTAAAAAGCCCGGCGCACAAGCGCCCCGCGCGGTCGGAAGCCGGGACCAAGTAAAGGGGAACGAGGCAGGCCATGAGAACGGTTCAACGCATGCGTGACGAGGACTACGTCTTCGACCTCTGCGATGCTGTCTTGGGCCATAGGGCCGTTCGCCAGCACTGGATAGCGCTTTACTTTAAGCGCAAGGCACTTTGCACGGACGTTTTCCGCACGACTGCGGATCTTGAAGAAGGGAAAAAGCGCACACATGAAAGTCGAAGACATCATGACGAAGCGCCTGGTGACCGTGGGCTTCGACGACACACTCGAAACGGTCAAGGAGATTTTTAACGGCGCCGGGTTTCATCACCTGCTCGTCGTCGAGGGCAGGGAGTTGCAAGGTGTCGTATCTGATCGCGATCTGCTGCGCGCTCTGAGTCCGTTCATTGACAGCGTGGTAGAAACACATCGGGACGTAAGTACGCTAAGCAAGCGTGTGCATCAGATAATGAGCCGCAAACCGATAACCCTGCCGCCGGATGCAGATATCGCCGAGGCCATTCAGTTGTTTCTGAGCCATCCGATTTCCTGCATTCCGATTGTCGACAGCGCATTCAAGCCCGTTGGGATCGTCAGTTGGCGCGACATCCTGAAGGCTTTTGCCGCTGTACTAAACGGGTCGGGATCCAATGATGTGGGTCCAGGTGCAGTTGAGAAGCTTTAGGAAAAACGTGTGTTGGGATTCAATTGTCTTATGAGGCGTGAGGTGAATATGTTGGGCCGTGGTGTAGTGATGTTTCTTATGGTGGGCGCTTTGCTTTCGTTGACAGGTTGCAACACGGTGGCCGGCTTCGGCCAGGACATCACCAGTTCTGCCCGCGCCGTTCAGCGTGTGCTTTAGAGCTATGGAGAGGAAAACGGGGGAATCCTTCGAACTGGCGACGCTGGACCCGGTGCGGTTCAGTAGCGCGATCTGATGGTTTTCGCAGCGCTGACGCTGCTCACCGTGCGCGTCGCCGCTATGCCGGACTCTGCATCCAAGGCCGCCTCAAAGCCCGGCGCGATGTCAGTCGCGCGTGCCACAATCGCCTTGTCGCAAGATAGGGAATCACTGCCGAGCCGGCCTTTCGGGGCCCCTCCGCTTGTGCAGATTTAATCTCTTTCAGCCACGAAAAAGCCCAAGCCCGCTCCCGGATAAAGGCCGATACTCGTCGTCATACTCAACGTGTGTCGGCGCGGCCGGCTTTCAGAAGGAGACGGACAAAGTGAGCAAGGCTATCCAATGGAGCGGGGTGTTTCCCGCCGTCAGCACCCAGTTCAAACCGGATTTTTCGCTCGACATCGACGCGACACACCGCGTGGTCAGCAATCTCGTCAGGGACGGCGTGTCGGGTCTGGTGGTCTGCGGCACGGTCGGCGAGAACACCTCACTGAGCACGCCGGAGAAACTGCAGGTGATCGAGGCCGCGCGCGACGCGGCCGGTGGCAAGGTGCCCGTCATCGCGGGCGTCGCCGAGTTCACGACCGAGTTCGCGCGTCAGACGGTGCGCGAGGCGGCGCGCGTCGGCGTGGACGGCGTGATGGTGATGCCGGCGCTCGTCTATTCCGCGAAGCCGCATGAAACCGCCGCGCATTTCCGCGCGGTCGCGACCAGCACCGACCTGCCGGTGATGATCTACAACAACCCGCCGATCTACAAGAACGACGTCACGCCGGACGTGCTGATCGCGCTGCAGGACTGCGAGAACATCGTCTGCTTCAAGGATTCGTCGGGCGATACGCGGCGCTTCATCGATCTGCGCAACGCGGTGGGCGATCGTTTCGTGCTGTTCGCCGGCCTCGACGACGTCGTGGTCGAAAGCATCGCGGTCGGCGCGGAGGGCTGGGTGTCGGGCATGTCGAACGCGTTCCCGAAGGAAGGTGAGACGCTGTTCCGCCTTGCGACGCAGAAGCGTTTCGATGAGGCGTTGTCGCTGTATCGCTGGTTCATGCCGCTGTTGCACCTCGACGCGCGCCCCGACCTCGTGCAATGCATCAAGCTGTGCGAGGAACTGCTCGGCCGCGGCAGCGCCGTCACTCGTCCGCCGCGCCTCGCGCTGCAAGGCGACACGCTCGCCGAAGTCAAAGGCATCGTCGAGAAGGCGCTCGCTACGCGTCCGACGCTGCCGGACGTCGGTCTCTAAGCCGAAACAACATCGGCATCCTGTCCGCCCCGTAGGCGAAACAGGATGCCGAATCAGACCGGTCTCACGACAACAACCGCAAGCGCCAACCTCAGCTCGCCGCGAGCACCGGCGCGACCGCCGCCGGATCGCTGATACTCGGCCGGCCGTTTTCGACGTGACCGGCGAAACGGCGCGAGAAGCTCGCGTCGTCGCTGCTCGTCACCGTCAGGTCGTACCAGTGATGACTCGACGCGAGCACCCAGCCTTCGTCGATATGCGCATGGGCCGGCACGGGCACGGTGCGCGGGCGCGCGCCGTACGCGTTGTCGATTACCGTCAGATGCGCAATGCCGCCGCCGCTGTTGCTGAACTTCAGGAACACGTTGCCATTCGCTACGTCGTATTGCACGGTCACTTCAGGCTGCGCCGGCTTGCCGTTGCCGTGACCGTCGCCGTTCCCATTCTGCGTGCTCGCCTGCGTATTGCCCGCGAACTTGCGCACGAAGCCGTTCGGGCCGAACACGTCGAACGCGTACCCGCCGTTCGTCGAAGTCAGGTCGAAGGTATCGCTCAGCGACTTGCCCGCTTCGACCGTGTAGCGCCACGGACCATCGGTGCGATTCGTCGCGTACACGTAGAGGTGCGCGCCCTGCTCGCCGCTGTTGCCGATCGTGATTTCGAACGTGTTGTTACCCATGTTCGCCGCGCCATTCACGTGCAGTTCGTACGGCAACGCGCGCGCGAAGCGGATGCCCGCTTCCTGCGCGTCGACTGGAACCGGCGTCGTCGGGACGGTCGGCTTCGGCTGCGTCGCGCACTGGTTATCGGCCATGCTCATGTAGTTGCTCGTGTCCGGCAGCGACGGCATCTTCGCATCCGGCGTGCGGAAGTCGAACGCGGTGGTCAGGTCGCCGCACACCGCGCGACGCCATGCCGTGATATTCGGCTCATGCACGCCGAAGCGCGTCTCGATGAAGCGGATCACCGAGGTGTGATCGAACACCTGCGAGCACACGAAGCCGCCTTTGGTCCACGGCGAGACGATCGTCATCGGTACGCGCGGGCCGAGGCCGTAAGGATAGCCGTCGGCGGTGTAGTTGCCGCCGCGCAGCGGATTGACGACGTTGTGGATCTCGCCGTCGGTCGTGACCGTCGACTTGCCCTGCGTGGCGGTCGTCGGCGGTTGCGGGGGCACCAGGTGATCGAAGAATCCATCGTTCTCGTCGTACATGACGAAGAGCACGGTCTTGCTCCACACCTCGGGGTTCGACGTCAGGGCGTCGAGAATCTTCGACGTGTATTCGGCGCCGTACGCGGGCGTGTAGCTTGGATGTTCCGAGTAAGCGGCCGGCGGGCACAGCCACGACACTTGCGGCAATTGATTCGCGAGCACGTCGGCCTTCAGGTCGTCGATCGTGCGCACCGTTTGCGCGCGCTCGTAGAGCGGCGAACCCGGCTGCGCGTTGATGAAGTTCGTGAAGTTCTGCAGCACGTTCGTGCCGTAATTGCCGTTCAGCGGATCGACGCCCGTCGTGCCCTGCTGATAGATCTGCCACGAAATGCCCGCGGCCTGCAGACGCTCCGGGTACGTGGTCCACGACAGCAGCTGATAGCTTGGCGGACGGTCGCCGTCGACCCAGTCGTTGTTGTCGAGCAGCGGACCGCCCATCGTGCCGGTCGGGTCGACCGTGCCGGTCATCAGATAGCAGCGGTTCGGGTGCGTCGGTCCCGGCAGCGAGCAGAAGTACGCATCGCAGATCGTGAACGCGTCGGCGAGCGCGTAGTGAAACGGGATGTCGCTACGCAGGTGGTAGCCCATCGTCATGTCGGTCTTGTTGGCGGGCCACTGGTCGTAGCGGCCGCCGTCGATCGCGTATTGAGTCTTGTACCACGTGTGATCGAGATCGCCGACGCATTGCGCGCTCGTCGTCGCGGTGTTCAGATGGAACGGCAGCACCGGCGTGGTCGGGTCTTCCTTCGACGGCTGATTCCACACCGGCAGCCCGCTCGGCAGCGGAATCGGGAAGCGGTCGTTGTAGCCGCGCACGCCGCGCAGATGGCCGAAGTAGTGGTCGAACGAGCGGTTCTCCTGCATGAACACGACGATGTGCTCGACATCGCTGATCGTGCCGGTACGCGAGAACGCGGGCACCGCGAGAGCGTTGCGAATCGATTCGGGCAATGCGGTCATCGCGGCGGCGGCGCCCGCGGATGAGGCCACGGTCTGCAGGAAACGGCGACGGCTAGTTGATGTCATCGAATATCACCTTCTGCGGAGGGGAAGAATAGCGCGCGTGAACGCGCCTGGGGGTGGTTCGTTGCCGGTTACGCGTTGCGATTGCTGATGGGCCGCCGGCTAGTTGTTCGCGCTGTCGCCGGGCGCATAGTGCATGACCGGCGCGACCTGCTGGCTGTCGGCCGCAAGGCTGGTCTGCATGTTCTGCGTGATCGGGTCGGGGGTGGCAGCGGCGCCGCTTGCCGCGTTATTCGTGAACGCCGCCGAAGCGTCGGGAGTCACCGCTGCCTTCGTCGCGGGATGTGGCGCCGCGTCGTTCGCGACGGGGTCCGTTGCCGAGGTGTTACTCGCGGGCACCGCGTCGTCCGCGCCGCAACCGTTCAACGCTATCGTGACGAGCACCAGCAATGTGGCGCTCGCGATGCGCCTGGTTCTTCTCATGTCTGCACCCGGTTCGATGAAAGCGGATGCAGTCTCCATTGCTTTCGAGAAATAATTGTGAATCGTTTGCGCATGGCATAACTTTCGACAAGACGTCAGTTGATCGAAAGAAAATGGAAAGTCATGGGAAGGTCGACGTTCATGGCGATGCCATCTGCGCTATGGTCTCTGCTTGATGGTTCACGCATGGGCACGATTCAATGACTCGCATCGAATCACCTGGCGACATTTCGCGGCTCGAAGACGAATGGCTCGAAGCGGACGGCTTCGGTGGCTTTGCGTCCGGCACGGTCGGCACGCTGCGCACGCGCCGCTATCACGCGTTGCTGCTCGCCGCGACGCGCGCGCCCGGCGGGCGCATGGTGCTCGTCAACGGCATCGAGGCGTGGATCGAGGCGGGCGGCCAGCGGTTCCCGTTGAGCATGCAGCGCTATGGGCCCGACGTGATCTATCCGGATCTGCGCGGACGTCTTGCGGATTTCGACACCGCGCCGTGGCCGACCTGGCGCGTTCAGCTCGATGCAGATGCGGCGGTAATAGCTGAAGTGTTCGTCAGCAAATCGACGTGCGAGACGGTGTTGCGCTGGCGGCTCGAAGGCGGCGCCGCCGATGCGCCCGTGCTGAAGGTCAGGCCGCTGCTGTCGGGCCGCGATTATCATGCGCTGCACCACGAGAATCCGGCCTTCAACTTCTCCGCACAGGTCAGCGCCGATCAATCGTGCGCGAGCTGGCAACCGTATGGCGGATTGCCGGTCGTGCGGGCGGCGACGAACGGCGCATACACGCATGCCCCCGACTGGTATCGCAACTTCTGCTACGTGCGCGAGCAGGAGCGCGGCCTCGATTGCAGCGAAGACCTCGCGACGCCCGGCGTGTTCAGCTTCAATCTCGCTGAAGGCGAAGCGGCGATGATTCTGAGCGCGTCGAGCGCGGCAGCAACGGCAAGCGCGTGCGACAAACCTCAAACCGCCGCCCGCGCCACCGACCTCGCCCACACCGAACAGCAACGCCGCACTGCGCTCGGCTCGCGCCTGCAACGCTCGGCCGACGCCTACGTCGTCACGCGCAACGAAGGCCGCACGATCCTCGCGGGCTTCCCCTGGTTCACCGACTGGGGCCGCGACACCTTCATCGCGATGCGCGGCCTGCTGATCGCGTCGAACCGTCTCGACGACGCCGAAGCGATCCTGCTCGAATGGTCGGGCACGCTGTCCGAAAGCATGCTGCCGAACCGTTTTCCCGACTACGGCGACGCGCCCGAATACAACTCGGTCGACGCCTCGCTATGGTTCGTCGTCGCCGTGCACGACTATCTGGCGACGCCGCATGCAAGCGCGCATACGCGCGCGCATCTGCAGCAAGCCGCTGAGACGATCCTCACCGGCTACACGAACGGCACGCGCTTCAACATCGGCGCGAGCGCCGACGACGGCCTGCTGCGCGCCGGCATCCCCGGCGTGCAACTGACGTGGATGGACGCGAAAGTCGGCGACTGGGTCGTCACGCCGCGCATCGGCAAACCGGTCGAAGTGCAGGCGCTGTGGATCAACGCGCTGCGCATCGCGTCGGCATGGAACCCGCAGTGGCGGCAGGCTGCCGAGCGCGCGACACTCGCGTTTCGACAGCGCTTCGTCGATCCGGCCACGCAGGCGCTGTTCGATAACGTCGACGTCGATCATGTGCCGGGCACGGTCGATCGCTCGATCCGGCCGAACCAGGTCTTCGCGGTCGGCGGGCTGCCTTTTCCGCTGCTCGAAGGCGCGGCGGCGCGTGCGGTGGTGGACCAGGTCGAAGCGCAATTGCTGACGCCGCTCGGCCTGCGCTCGCTCGCGCCCTCCGATCCAGCCTATCGCGGTCACTATGGCGGCGGGCGGCTCGCACGCGACGGCGCCTATCATCAGGGCACCGTGTGGTTGTGGCTGATCGGCCCGTTTGTCGAAGCGTGGCTGCGCGTCAACGGCGCGAGCGCGGATAATCTCAAGCAGGCGCGGGCGCGTTTTCTTGGCCCGCTCTATGCGCATCTCGATCACGCGGGCCTCGACCACCTGTCCGAGATCGCCGACGGCGACGCGCCGCACGCGCCCGCCGGTACGCCGTTTCAGGCATGGTCACTCGGCGAATTGCTGCGCATCGAAAGTCTGCTTGCCCGGTTCGAGCGCACCGGCGCGTAAACCGCGCTACGATGTGAGTCCCACCGCCAGGCCTGTTGCAAGGACGTTCTCATGCCACCGCTGCGCGCTGCCAACCTGCTTGCCACGATCGAAGGTGCCCGGCTGCATTCGGCCGACTGCGGCCACTGGCAGCGCTGGGGGCCGTATCTGAGCGAACGCCAATGGGGCACGGTGCGTGAGGACTACAGCGCCAATGGCACCGCGTGGGACTCCTTTCCGCACGACCATGCGCGCAGCCGCGCCTACCGCTGGGGCGAAGACGGCATCGCCGGTTTCGGCGACGACCGGCTCAGCTGGTGCGTGTCGCTCGTGCTGTGGAATCGCAAGGATCCGATCATCAAGGAGCGCCTGTTCGGCCTGACCAACTCGCAGGGCAATCATGGCGAGGACGTGAAGGAGCTGTACTTCTATCTGGACGGCACGCCCACGCATTCGTACATGCGCATGCTGTACAAGTACCCGCATGCTGCCTATCCCTATCAGGACCTGATCGACGAAAACGCGCGCCGCGGCTGCTGTATGCCGGAGTACGAACTACTCGACACCGGCGTGTTCGACGATCAGCGCTATTTCGACGTGCGGGTCGAATACGCGAAGCACACGCCCGACGACATCGTGATGCGCGTGACGATCGAAAATCGCGCGGACGAGGCGGCGTCGATTGACGTGCTGCCGCAGATCTGGGCGCGCAACTCGTGGTCGTGGAAAGAGAACAAGGACAAGCCGAAGCTCGTCGCAGGCACCGATCCTGACGGCGCCGTGCGTTTGCTTGGCCATCATCATGTGCACGAGCCGATCGTCGTGACCGCGTGGTCGAAGGACACGCCGCAACTCGCGTGGCTGTTCTGCGAGAACGACACGAACGTGAAGCGGCTGTTCGGCACGGACGGCGCGGGCCCATTCAAGGACGGCTTCAACGATTACCTCGTGCACGGCGACGCGAACGCGATCCGTCACGACGCGGGCACCAAGGCCGCCGCGCATGCGGCGCTCGAACTCGGGCCGCATGGGCACGCGGTCGTCTATATGCGCTGGCGCCCACAATCCGCGAGCGATGAAGCGCCATTCGATGCCGACGCGCTGTTCGCTCGCCGCATCGCCGAGGCCGACGAATTCTATGGTGCGTTGCAACACGAGATCACCGATCCCGATGCGCGCCTCGTACAACGTCAGGCGCTCGCCGGCATGCTGTGGTCAAAGCAGTACTACCAGTACGACGTGCAGCGTTGGCTCGACGGCGATCCGCTGCAACCGCGCCCGCCCGCCGCGCGCAAGCACGGCCGCAACACGGACTGGCGGCACCTGTGCAATGCGGACATCGTGTCGATGCCGGACAAGTGGGAGTACCCGTGGTACGCGTCGTGGGATCTCGCGTTTCATGCGGCCGCGTTCGCGCTGATCGATCCGGCGTTCGCGAAGAAGCAACTGCTGCTGCTCGTGAAGGACCGCTATCAGCATCCGAACGGCCAGTTGCCCGCCTACGAATGGGCGTTGAGCGACGCGAACCCGCCCGTGCATGCATGGGCCGCGTGGCGCGTGTACGAGATCGATCGCGCGCTGACCGGCAAGGCCGACCGCGATTTCCTCGAACTCGTGTTTCACAAGCTGCTGCTGAACTTCTCGTGGTGGGTGAACCGCAAGGACGCCGACGGCCACAACATTTTTCAGGGCGGCTTTCTCGGGCTCGACAACGTCGGCATCTTCGATCGCTCGTCGCCGCTGCCGACCGGCGGCCACATCGACCAGGCCGACGGCACCGCATGGATGGCCGCGTATGCGCTGGACCTGATGCGTATGGCGCTCGAACTTGCGTATGCGAACCACGTGTTCGTCGATATCGGCGTGAAGTTCTTCGAGCACTTCCTGTACATAGCGGAAGCAGTCAGTTGCGAGGACGGCTGCGACACGGGCCTGTGGGACAGCGAGGACGAGTTTTTCTACGACAAGCTGCGCCTGCCCGACGGCAGCAGCTTGCCGATGCGCGTGCGCTCGATCGTCGGACTGATCCCGCTGTTCGCCGTGCACGTGCTCGAGGAACGTCTGCACGGTGGCCTGCCGTCGTTGCGCGAGCGCCTCGTGTGGTTTCTCGAGCATCGGCCCGATCTCGCGAAGCTGGTGTCGCGCTGGAACGAGCCCGGCAAGGGCAACGCGCTGCTGCTGTCGGTGCTGCGCGGGCACCGGATGAAGGCATTGTTACGGCGCGCGCTCGATGAAAGCGAATTTCTTTCCGATCATGGCGTGCGAGCGTTGTCGCGTTTCCATCGCGATCATCCGTTCGTGTTCCAGCACGACGGCAACAGCTTCAGCGTGAAGTATCTGCCGGCCGAATCCGATACGCGTGTGTTCGGCGGCAATTCGAACTGGCGCGGGCCGGTGTGGATGCCGGTCAACTATCTGCTGATCGAATCGCTGTACGAGTTTCATCGCTACTACGGCGACGATTTCCGCGTCGAATATCCGACCGGTTCGGGCCAGAAGTTCTCGTTAAGCGAAATCGCTGACGAACTCGCGCGTCGTGCGACCACGCTGTTCCTGAAGAACAAGGATGGCGAGCGGCCCGTGATGGGCGCGTATCCGCTGCTGCAGTCGGACCCGCATTCGCAGGATCTGATCCTGTTTCACGAGTATTTCCATGGCGACAACGGGCGCGGGGTCGGGGCATCGCATCAGACCGGCTGGACCGGGCTCGTCGCGTTGCTGTTGCAGCCGCGCGCGATGGCGGCGTCGGGCAACCTGCCGCTGGCGGGGGAACCGGCTCCCGCGCCAGCACCGATTCCGGTGGCGGCGGCTTCTGCATCCGCGGTAACGTCGCCGGCAGAGAAAGAGCCGGTACCGTCGCTCGCGGCCACAACGAAGTAAGCCTCGCCACGTTCGTTCTATCGGCTTACCAAGGTCCAAGTGAATCCCATGTCGACTACACCGAACCCTGCTGCTTCTTCCGATCAACGCAACGCCGCGCCCGCACTGAGCTGCAAGGTCAGCGCAAGCGCGCACGACCCGTTGCCGTCGCCGGCCGGCAAGAAACCCGCACCGCCATGCACGCTCGTGATCTTTGGCGCGGGCGGCGATCTGACCCAACGTCTGCTGATGCCCGCGCTCTACAACCTCGCGGTCGATGGCCTGCTCGACGACAGCATGAAGATCATCGGCATCAATCACGGCGAACGCGAAACGCGCGAATGGATCGACGAACTGCACACGTCGCTTCAGCAGTTCGCCGCCGACAAGGCCAGCACCTTCCACGCCGGCAAGCTCGACGACAACGCCTGGAACTGGATCGCGCAGCGCCTCGAATACATGGCGGGCGAGTTCGAATCCGACGACACGTTCGCGAAACTGAAGCAGAAGCTCGATCAGTCGAAAGACGGCAACGCGATTTTCTACCTCGCGGTCGGCGCGCGTTTTTTCAAACCGATCTCCGAGCGACTCGGCAAGGCCAGCTTGCTGAAGGAAGGCGACGGCGCAAACGGCGGCTTTCGCCGCCTCGTGATCGAGAAGCCGTTCGGCGCCGATCTGGCATCGGCGCGCGATCTGAACGCGCACATCCTGTCGTATGCGCAGGAATCGCAGGTGTACCGCATCGATCATTTTCTCGGCAAGGACACCGTGCAGAGCATTCTCGCGGTGCGCTTCGCGAATGCGTTCTTCGAGCCGATCTGGCGGCGCGAGTACATCGACTGTGTGCAGATCACGGCGGCGGAAACGATCGGCGTCGAAGGGCGCGGCAAGTTCTACGAGCAGACCGGCGCGTTTCGCGACATGGTGCCGAACCACCTGTTCCAGCTGCTCGGCGTGGTCGCGATGGAGCCGCCCAATTCGTTCGACGCCGAAGCCGTGCGCAACCGGAAGGCCGACCTGTTCAACGCGATCCAGCCGTTGACGCCTGACGACGTCGTGTTCGGCCAATACGAAAAAGGCTCGGCAGGCGTGGGCTATCGCGAGGAGCCCAACGTCGCCCCCGGCAGCAAGACGGAAACCTACGCGGCGGCGCGCGTGTTCGTCGAGAACTGGCGCTGGGCCGGTGTGCCGTTCTATCTACGCACCGGTAAGCGGCTCGCCGCGCGCCACACCGAGATTTCGGTGCAACTGAAGCCGGTGCCGTTTCTCCTGTTCCGCGACACGCAAGTCGATGCCTTGACGCCGAACGTGCTGACCATTTGCATCGATCCCGCGCACGGCACGAGCTTCGATTTCAACGTGAAGACGCCGGGGCCGGTGATGGAGGTCGGCCCGGTGCAGTCGTCGTTCGACTACGGCGACTTCTTCGCGGAACGCGCGAACGTCGGTTACGAGGCGCTGCTGTACGACTGTATGCTGGGCGACGCGACGCTGTTCCAGCGCGCCGATAGCATCGAGACGTGCTGGTGCGCGGTCGACGACGTGCTGCATCCCAGCAGCGGCGGCGCGCTCGCCGTGCACGGTTATGCGGCCGGCAGCGAAGGGCCGGCCGAAGCCGACGCGCTGCTCGCGCGCCATGGCCACGCGTGGCGGCCGTTGCAGCGGAAAGCGCCCGGCAGCAAGTCGTAGCGGCGCCTTTGAACCTGCACGCAGACGCGCAACACAACCACCTCAACACAATCGGGGGACATCGTGGCAACCAGCAAGAAGAACGCAGTGAAGCGCAGCGCGCCGAAAGGCGGCAGCGAGAACATTCTCGCGATCGACGTTGGCGGCACCGGCCTGAAGGCCGCCATCATCGACGCCGATGGGCACATGAAAACCGGGCGCGTACGCGTCGCGACGCCGCATCCGTGCACGCCGGACCAGTTGGTGGACGCGCTGGCGCAACTCGTTGCGCCGCTCGTCGGAGAGGCGCCGCCTGGCTGTATCTCGATCGGTTTTCCGGGTGTGGTGCGCGATAACCGCATTCTGACCGCGCCGCACTTCGGCATCGAAGGCTGGCACGACATTGCGCTCGCGGATTCACTTGCGCAGCGCCTGGGGGGCCTGCCGGTGCGGATGATCAACGACGCCGAGGTGCAGGGCTTCGCGGCGATCGAGGGTCACGGCCTCGAATTCGTGCTGACGCTCGGCACCGGCGCGGGCACCGCGATGTTTCGCGATGGCGAGTTGATGCCGCATCTGGAGCTCGCGCATCATCCGGTCAGCAAGAAGGGCGTCGCCTATGACGAATACATTGGCGAGGCCGCGCGCGAGCAGATCGGCAACAAGCGGTGGAACCGGCGCGTCGAGAAGGTGATCGGCATTCTCGATTCGCTGGTCAATTACGACAAGCTGTGGATCGGCGGCGGCAATGCGGCGCGTATCAAGTTCGCGTTGCCTGCGAACGTGGCGACCGTATCGAACGACGCGGGGATCGAGGGCGGCGCGCGCTTGTGGCATCCGCTGTCGGTGCGCGAGACGCGGCAGTATCCGGAGGCGACGCAGAAGACGGGGAGGTTTAAGCCGAAGTGAGGGGGATGACGAGCTTGCTGTTGCGGTGACTCGAAGCGATTTAGTGTCGCGTCGCAATGCTTGCACAGTGGCTGATGCAAACTCGGAGGCAGTGCGTGGGTTGATTAGCTCGCTCAGTGCTTTCGTGGTTTGTCTAACTTGCGCGCGCAGCAGTTGAAACAGGCCGCGTGCCGTTGAAGTCCCATTGCGCGCATCGACGGCGCCGCCGGATGCCTGAGCCATGATCCGCAGCAGATCGCTTGAACGCTGGGCGTACCCATACTTACTTCGACTTTGCTGACGATGGATTATCCTGCCTGTAAGTGTGCTTGGGGTTGATGACCAATCGCTTGACCTGTTCGTCCAATTCCTTACTGTGGTAGAGGTCCAGGCACTTCAGGAAATCGAAGCGGACACCTTTAGTTTCCGATTCGACCAGCGGGTTTTGATAATCTCGCGCCAGATAATTGTCCACCAAGTTTTTGATCGCGTCTGGAGCCGTCTCCAAGTCATACAAAGTCCAATCTCGCAATGCACTGACGCTGCTTCCAACATCCATGGCAGCATCCTTGTCATTCTCGTATGCGTTCGCTATACAAGTAGCCAGAACCATGTCTTTGTAATTCTGTGCATAGGTACGTGCTCCAGCTTGTGGAGTTGCAGGTTGATCACCTTTCGCATAGCAAGCTGACATACTGAAGATGAGGGCAAAAGCAGTTAGGATGCCAACCCCAACCCTCTTCACGGCAGACTCCAGAAGTTCGCGCGGTCAGTGCGATACTTCGCCTCCGGTTCGTTGAAATAGCAGTGGTCGTAGCAGGCTCGGCCGTTGAATAAAGTCGCATGTCCTTGAGCATCCGACCAACCCGAGACTTCGAAAAGGATCAGTCCCTTCCTGCCTGCAAGCGTTCCGCCTCCCGACGGCGGGTACTTGACGACTTCAGGTTTCCCCCACCGCTGCTGAAGGAAGGCAATGAGATTATTGACACGAAAAAAATACTGACGCTTATCTGCTCCTGAGACTGTCTGGCCTGGAATGTTCGGAATAATCAAACCTGTGTGGTTCAAGATGTAACTCATCCGTACTGCGCAGGTATTGCTCCAGCGTTATTGGGGATCAGGGTTTCTGATGTTCTTCTCAACGTACCCGCCAATTACTTTTGCGACTGTGTCACCTGAATTTGCAGGGTCGTAAATTCGCTGCGAAGCGGCCCACGTAGCAGTGAAATGAGGTCGAGTCATTTGCTATCCTGGATTTCTGGCTTCAGCAAGATCGTTGTTGCCCGTTTGCCGATGACAGTTTCGGCCCACGCCGTGGTTTTCCCACAATTCAGTTGTCCGTTCATATACCCATCCGTCCGCTTTCAAGGGTTCACTTGGAAGCGAGTCAACCGAGCCTTGTGTCGTGCTCTATTTTCGATTGAGATCTATCTCAAAACAATCTTCTGGTTATAGTTATTGTATGAATCAAAACACGAAGTCGATACAGCAATCGTTTTAAATGAAGGAATCGCGAGCGTGACTGTCGCGCTCCTTGCTAACCCCTCAGCAAGGTTCCCAACCCGGAGACTCCCAATGACTCGCATCCACTTGAACCTCGCGCGGCGCCTGCTCTCCGTCAGCGCGTGCGCGCTGCTCGCTTACGCGAGCGCGCATGCATACGCGCTCGAGGCCTTCGCGGTGTCGTCGCCGGGACTTGCCGATGGCGGTACGCTGAACACGAGTCATGCGGCGAGCGCGAACAACTGCGGCGGCGGCAACGCGTCTCCGGCGCTGCAATGGCATAACGCGCCGGCCGGCACCAAAAGCTTCGCGGTGACGATCTTCGATCCGGACGGTGCGAAAGGCCTCGGCATCGTGCACTGGATCGTGTACGGCATCGCACCCACCACGACCGGACTCGCCGAGGGCGAGGCCGCGCCGCCGGGCAGCGTTGCCGGCACCAATCGCACGGGCGGTCCCGGCTATTTCGGACCGTGTCCGCCGGTCGGCGAGGTGCCGCATCACTATGTCGCGCAGGTCTATGCGCTCGATCTGCCGCCCGACGCGTTGCCGGCCGGCTTGACGCGCGACGCGTTCCACGCCGCGATCAAGGATCACGTGCTCGCCGCGACGAGCACGGTGCTGCGCTACGGACGCTGAAAAAGGCGCGGCCGAACGCCGACCGCGCGTGACAAGCCGGAAGGCGCCTAGCGCGCCGCATCCCCCCAGCGATACTGCACGCTCGCTTCATCGAGCTTCGTCTTGATCGCGTCATCGAGCGTGAACTCGGCCGCCGCGAGCGTATCGCTCAACTGCTCCGCGCGGCTCGCGCCAATGATCGCGGATGTGATCAGCGGATTCGCAAGCACCCACGCCAGCGACACCTTCGCCAGCGACTCGCCGGTCGGCGCGGCGATCGCCTTCAACTTTTCGATCGTGTCGAACTCGCGCTCGTGCCAGTAGCGCTCCTGATACACCGCGCCAGCCTTGCCGACGCTTTCGGTGAAGCGTCCTTCGGCGGGCGTCGCGTCGAGCCGATGCTTGCCGGTCAACAAGCCGCCCGCGAGCGGGTTGTACGGCATCACGGCCAGTTGCTCCTCGGCGGCCAACGGCAGCAGCTCACGCTCGATCTGGCGAAACAGCAGGTTGTAGCGCGGCTGGATCGACACGAAACGCGCGACGCGCAGCACATCCGCGCGTCCCAACGCTCGCGCGAGCCGGTACGCGAGAAAGTTCGACACGCCGATATAACGCGCCTTGCCCGAGCGCACGATCACATCGAGCGCTTCGAGGGTTTCGTCGAGCGGCGTTTTCGCGTCGTCGGAATGGAGCTGGTACAGGTCGACGTAGTCGGTGCCGAGGCGATGCAGCGACGCATCGATCGCATCGAGCAGGTGCTTGCGCGACGCGCCCTGATCCCACGCGGCGGGCCCCATCTTGCCGACCGCCTTGGTTGCGACGATGAAGCGCTCGCGCTTGCCCTTCAGCCAGCGTCCGACGATCTCCTCGGTGCGTCCGGCCAGATTGTCATCGGCGCCGAGCGGGTAGACGTTGGCGGTATCGATGAAATTGACACCGGCGTCCGCGGCCGTGTCGAGGATGCGGTGCGATGCAGCTTCTTCGGTTTGCAGGCCGAAGGTCATGGTGCCGAGACACAGGCGCGAAACGGTCAGGCCGGTGCGGCCGAACTGGCGATATTGCATAAGGTCGACTCCAGAGGGAAAGGAACGCGCTGCCGAAGTGATGAAACGGCAGTGTTGTAAAAAGGATAAACCGGGTTGCGATTCGGTGTGCCCGACGCACACCGCGATTGCCGACTTCCAATAGATATGAAATGATAGCGATTCTCATTTAAACCCAGCCAGCCATCCCGTCATCTCCATCTCTCACAACGGAGAGCGGCAGCCAGCCATTTGCGGCTTTGTCATGAATTCGACGTCAGTGATGCGAATTTGACAGACGCATTTCTGACGGGATTTCCATGCTCAATCACACGCCGCTCGCGACAGCGCTAGCGCTCGCTTTTGCCATTCCTTTTGCGACTCCGGCGCTCGCGCAAAGCGCTCCGCAATTGGCCACCTCTAGCACGCCAGCGAGCACACAGAACAACGCACAAAACAACGCGCCCGCCGGCGACGCACAGACGCTGCCGACCATCGGTGTACAGGCTCAAGCCGCTCAGCAGGACTTCCAGGCCGACCGCGCGACCATCGGCGCGAAAACGCCAACCGCGCTGCGCGACATTCCGCAGACCGTCACCGTGATCAACCGCGACCTGCTCGCGTCGCAGGGCGCGACGTCGTTTACGGACGCGCTGCGCAACGCGCCCGGCGTAACGATCGGCGCGGCCGAAGGCGGTCAGATCGGCAACAACATCAATCTGCGGGGCTTCACTGCGCAGAACGACATCTATCTGGACGGCTTTCGCGATCGCAATCAGTACTACCGCGACACGTTTGATCTCGAATCGCTCGAAGTGCTGTACGGTCCTTCGTCGATGCTGTTCGGTCGAGGCTCGACCGGCGGCGTGGTCAACCAGGTCAGCAAGAAGGCGAACCTGACGGACTCGGCGGAAGTCTCCGGCATGATCGGTACCGACGACCGTTACCGTTCCACCGTCGACGTGAACCACAAGCTGACCGACACCTCGGCGATCCGCCTGAACGCATTCGGCCAGAGCCTCGGTTCGACGCGCGACGTGATGAAGAACAAGGACTTCGGCGTCGCACCAGAACTGCGTTTCGGCATCGGCACGCCGACCGAAATCACGCTGTCCGCGCTGATCCAGCGCAACAACGACATGCCCGACTACGGCATCCAGGCGCTGAACGGCCGCCCGGCGCCGGTGCCGAAGAACACGTTCTACGGCTTGACCAGCGACCGCACGATCCAGGACGTGCAGATCTTCAACGCGGCGATCAAGCACAAGTTCTCCGATGCCCTCACGCTGACGAACCAGACGCAGATCTCGCACTCGATGACCGACGCGCGCGAAACCGCGCCGCAAGCGGTGCTGACCGGGCCGCTGTCGTCGAGCACTGCATTGAGCAACGGCAACTTCACGACGCTGTCGCCATCGCAGTTGTTCATCAAGCTGCAGAGTCACGACCGCGTGATCCAGAATCACGCGATCTACAACGACACGATGCTCGAATACAAATTCAACACCGGGCCGATCAGGCACGACCTGATCGCCGGTGTCGAAGTGGGCCACGACAGCTATACGAACCAGGCGTACACGCGCAACAACCTGCCCATCGTGCCGATGCTAAATCCGCCGATCATGGGCACGCCATCGAACGTGACGACGACGGTCGGCAACTACGCCGATTCGAGCGCGAACGAAATCGCCGCTTACCTGAACGACACGATCACGCTGACGCCGCACTGGAAGCTGATCGGCGGTCTGCGCTGGGATCGCTTCTCGGCGTCGATCCGCAATACGATCAGCGCGCCGGCTTACGCGAGCCAGACCAACTACTTCACGAGCGTGCGCACAGGCGTCATCTATCAGCCGACCGACTGGCAGTCGTACTACGTGTCGTACGGCACGTCGTTCAACCCGTCGCTCGAAACGCTGACGGTCACGAACCTCACGCAGAACCTTGCGCCCGAATCGACGAAGTCCTATGAAATCGGCGGCAAGTGGGATCTGTTCGGCGGCAACATCTCGCTGACCTCGGCGTTGTTCCGCGAGGAAAAGGACAACGCGCGCACGCAGGTGTCGTCGACCGAGTACCAGCTGGCCGGCGACATTCGCGTTGACGGCTTCCAGGCAAGCGTGACGGGGCACATCACCGACAAGTGGCAGATCTTCGGCGGCTACACGTACATGGACGCGACGATCCTGAAGGCGGCCGACGGCAACCAGGGCCACACGCCGGCCAACACGCCGCGCAATACGCTGACTTTCTGGACTACGTATGCGGTCACGCCGCACTGGGAAATCGGCGGCGGTCCGATCTATATGTCGCCGCGTTATGCGTCGAACACGAACTACGTGAAGGTGCCGGGTTATACGCGGTGGGACGCGACCGCGGCCTATCACGCGAAGAAGTACGACGTGCGCCTGAACCTGCTGAACCTGACCAACAAGTACTACTACGACGCGCTGATTCCGTCGGACGGCGGACGTTCGGTGCCGGGCATCGGCCGTACGCTGCTCGCGACCTTCAACTACCGCTTCTGATACACGCTGCGCACGGCAAGCCGACGCAAAGGACACATCATGCTGCTGCACATTCCGAAGGTACTCGACGTAGGGCAATTGGGCATCATGCGCGGGCGGCTCGATCAAGCCGGCGACGCGTGGGTCGATGGTCGCGCGACCGCCGGCTATCAGGGCGCGCCGGTCAAGCGCAACCAGCAGATCGCCGAACATTCGACACTCGCGCGCGAACTCGGCGACGTGGTTCTCGCTGCGATCGAGCGCAATCCGCTATTCATCAGCGCGGTGCTGCCGAACCAGGTTTATCCGCCGCTCTTCAATCGCTACGAAGGCGGCATGCAGTTCGGCAGCCACGTCGATGGCGCGGTGCGCGTGTTGCCGAACGGCGTGAAGCTGCGCACCGACGTCTCGGTGACGCTGTTTCTGAGCGCGCCCGACGAATACGACGGCGGCGAACTCGTGATCGAAGACACCTACGGCGTGCAGCAGGTGAAGCTGCCGGCCGGCGACATGATCGTCTATCCGGCGACGAGCCTGCATCAGGTCACACCGGTCACACGCGGCGCGCGCGTGGCGAGCTTCTTCTGGGTGCAGAGCCTCGTGCGCAGCGACACGCATCGCGCGCTGCTGTTCGACATGGACACCGCAATTCAACGGCTCAATGCCACCCATGCCGACGAGACTGCGCGGCGCAGCCTCGTCGGTTGTTATCACAATCTGCTGCGTACCTGGAGTGAAACGTGAGCGTATCGGACACCATCGACATTCAACCGCCCTCAGCCGGCGAACACGAGGCACACGAAGCGCGGCGGTTCGATAGCGATGAGCTGAAATCGCGCCAGCAGCGCTCGCGTCGCGCGACCTTCATCAAGTGGTTGCGCAAGGTGCATGGCTGGGTCGGACTGTGGGGGGCGGCGCTCGGTCTGCTGTTCGGCACGACGGGGTTCTTTCTGAATCATCGCGGCGGGCCGCTGAGGGTATCGACCGGCGAGCCGCAGGTGTCGGTGATGCAGGTACCGCTGCCTCAACCGGCGCCTGAGTCGCCGCGCGAGCTCGCGAACTGGCTCAAGCACGAGCTGAAGATCGCCGGCAATCCGGGCCGCGTGCAGAAGGAGCCCGAGCATCCGGTGGCGTGGGGCGATCGCAGCGTCGCGCAGCCCGAGCATTGGCAGCTGAATTTCGCGTCGCCGAAGGAAAACACGTCGGCCGAATACTGGGTCGGCAATCACACGGTGACGGTCAAGCGAAGCGCGAACACCTTTCTCGCGATGCTGACGAACCTGCACAAGGGTGTGGGCTTGAGCGTCGGCTGGGTGCTGCTGATCGACACGCTCGCGGGCAGTCTGATTCTGCTGTCGCTGACGGGCGTGCTGCTGTGGACCGAGCTGAACAAGCGCAAGACGGTCGGGCTCGTGCTGGTGGTGGGGTCGATTGCCGCGGCGGCGGTGTTGGGGACGATGTAAGCGCGCAGCGCCACGCATCGGGCGAAGCCTGCGCGCTCGCGCGCAAGCTTTCACCGGCACGCGCTAGAATCGTCGCAGACCCACTTCTCTGGCTCTGCCGCCATCCGCCGATGACTTCTCCCGCGAACCCCGTCGATACCGCGCTGACCACGCGGCGCTCGGTGCGCGCCTTTCTGCCGACACCCGTGCAGCGCGCCGACATCGAAGCGATTCTCGAGGCCGCGAGCCGCGCGCCGTCGGGCACCAACACGCAGCCGTGGAAGGTGTACGTGCTGACGGGCGAAGCGCTCGCGCGTCTGTCGCGCGACCTGCTCGCCGCCTACGACGATCCGCAGCGCGACGAGCTGTACCAGGAGGAATACGCGTACTATCCGCGCCAATGGCTGTCGCCGTTTGTCGACCGGCGCCGCAAAATCGGCTGGGACATGTATGGCTTGCTCGGCATCGGCAAGGGCGACAAGACACGCATGCACGAACAGCATTCGCGCAACTTCCGTTTCTTCGATGCACCCGTCGGCCTGCTGTTCACGATCGATCGCAGCCTCGAGCGCGGTAGCTGGCTCGACTACGGCATGTTCCTGCAGGCGATCATGACGGCCGCGCGCGGACGCGGCCTCGATACCTGTCCGCAGGCGGCGTTCACCCAGTTTCATCGGCTGATTGCCGAATATCTCGGCTTGCCCGAAAACGAGCAGCTCGTGTGCGGCATGTCGCTCGGTTTCGCCGACCCAAACGCGCCGGTCAATGCGCTGCGCACCGAGCGCGAACCGGTCGAGCGCTTCGCGCGGTTTCTCGATTGAGCGCAGTCGTCAGTCCCCACCCAGAGGCAAATGAAAATGAAAGCATCGCGCCGCCATTTCCTGTTGTTGAGCGCGGGCGTCGGCTCGTCGCTCGCGCTGTCGCGCGTCGCGTTCGCCGCGACCGTTCCTAACGCGCTGAGCGAGAGCGATCCGCAGGCGCAGGCAGTCGGATATACGGAAGATGCGTCGAAGGTCGACAAGGCCAGATTCCCGAACTTCGCGGCCGGGCAATCGTGCGCGAACTGCTCGCTGTTCCAGGGCAAGGCGTCGGATGCGTACGGCGGCTGCACGCTGTTCGCCAACAAACAGGTCGCGTCGCGCGGCTGGTGTAGCGCCTACACGAACATGTGAGCCCGACGGCATTGGGTCAATGTGGCACGCGTCGCCGTTATAGCAGCGCCTTCAACACGAGTTCGTGCGAGTGCCCGATCCATACGGCCGCGTCGCGATGGTCGCGCAGCGCGTCGCCGGTATTCGGATGCACAAAGACATCGAGCGCGCCGTGATTGAGCGTGAGCCAGCCGACCACGTCGGCGAACTGCGCGTGCGCGAACGCGAGCTGATACGACCACATCGGATGCGGGCCGACCGGCCGTTCGTGAAAGCGGCCGATCTGAAGCTTGTCGCCCCAATGCGCGTCGATCTGCTCGCGAAACGCCCAGGCGGCGTCGCGGCTCGCCGCGTCGAAATAGATGTGCGCGTGCCAGCTCTCAATAGCTGAAGCATCGCGAAAGTTCGTATCAGTGTTCATTGCCAGGCTCGTTCCATATCAGTCTTGATCCGACATTCGTTCAGCTTCGCTGCGCGCCGGCGCGTGCGCCGCGAGGCGCATGTGAAACCGTGTCTCATCCTCGCCTACGATCGCGAAGCCAAGACGATCGTACAACCGTTTCGTGGAATTGGTCTTGAGCATGCACAAGCTGACCGGCGGCGCTGACTTCGCGTCGTCGTATGTGACGAAGCCCGGCTGTTACATCGATTCGTCAAATTAACCGGCCAAAGTCCCTCGCTTCGCGCAATTGCATTCGCGGGTGCGCAGCTACACTGTTTTCCATGGAGCGACAAATCACCGAACTCCATCGACGCGATTCCCCTCTCGTCGTGTTTGAACCGTACCGTTGATAGCAGTCAGCAATTCGTAGCACGCAGTCGCAATTGACGTAGTGATTTGAATCGACAGTTTGAAGGTTGCTGTCGAGCGGTAGAAATTGCAGGTGCAGCAAAAGTGTATTGCAGTAGCAACTGAAGTTTCACGTAAGCAATAGCCTTGTAGTTCAGATGGTTATAGGTCGGCAGGCATCCACGCGCCGGCTCGACTGCTCCATCCTGTCAGCCCTGTTCCTCGCGGAACAGGGCTTTTTTCGTCGCAACGAAACGGGCTTCTTGTTTCTGGCGGCTTCGAACCGATATGGGTGCATTGCGTTCTTCGATCCGGTTGGAGAACGGGCACGTCGTAAAGCGTGAACTGTCGGACGCGAAATGCGTCGGATCAGTGAGCGCGGCGATGGCCGTCGTCGCGCGCCGAAGTCCGGGCGCGCTGCCGCAAGAAGGAGGTTGAATCGATGTCGAGCAAATCGCGAGTTCGCAAGCACGGCCACACGGCCCTATCCCCGTTGATGCGTTCCCTGACTCTGAGCCGCACCGCGCATGCACCGGTCACGCAGACCATGCTCCTACAGGCCTACGCCGCGCTCGATGCATTCCATCGCGGCCACGGCGCGCGCAATCTGCACACCACGCTGAGCCGGCATTTGCTGGTGTCGCAGGAACTTGCGCGTGCCGGACTGGGCGCCGACGCGCGCGCCAGCATTGAAGGCGCGCATGCGGCGATGGTGCAGCTCGACCTGCGCGAGCGCGAGACCGGCCGCTGGTCGCTCGAAGACGACGACTACGCGCGTCTGTGCGCGGCGCTAGCGATTTTCGACGGACAGTTGTCGGTGGCTTCGTTGAGCGAGCTGGCGAGCGCGGAAGCGAAAATGATCGAAGGGTTGATGCGTTCCGCGCAGCTGCGGGCGCTGGCCGAAGCTGCGGTTTGAGCCGCACGGAACGGGTGAATATCAGCTCATGATTTGAGTCGATTGAGCACTCAATCGTTAGTCGTTGAACTGCGTGATATCGAAGTACGCGGTCCCGTCCCGTCCGCCCCCCAACTCAATGAGCCGCGAGCCTCCTGTCGTCAACGCCGGGAACGGGCAGTTCGTGCAAGTTTGCACGTCGGCCGAATTGACGCCCGCGTGCACCGTTGCCTGATATTGCCCGACCGTCGTATTGTTCGCGGGACCGACCGCGAACCCGTTCACTTCCTCGAGACCCGCCGACGTCTGCGCGGTGGCCGCGATCCCTGCCGACGTAACCGGATACGCGAGACTCAATCCTTCGTTCACGAGACTCGACCATGTGACGCTTAGCGCGTACTGCACACCGGCGAGCGCGGTGCCCGGCGTCAGAAACTGCGTGGTCGCGTCGTTCACCAGCAGCGTCGGCCACGGGATCGAACCGCCCGCTGCCGCATTCAACGGACTGCCCGGATTGATGACCGACGACTGGCCGAGCTGCGCGCCGTTCATGTCGTAAAACGTGACCGTGTAGGTTGAATAGAGCGGCACGCTGCTCGCATCGAGCGATTGCGCCGCGTAGAAGCCCGTCGAGGCAGGCGGCGTGAAGCTCGCCGTCGACGACAGCGACTGCCACGACCAGCGGTATTGCGAGGTGTTGCTGAGCGTCGTCGCGGGTGTCAGAGGCGGCGCGCTCAACGCGCTATCGGCGAGACCGAGCGAGCTGCTGCCCGATGCGCTGCGCGGCATCAGCCACACGGGCGCGGCAAGACCGGGCCCCGTCACCGATGCCGAATACACGTTCGGGTTCGAGGCGGTCGGAATCGTGATGTCGAGCCCCGACTCGTAGCGGTTCACGTCGTTCAATCGCGTATCGAGGTAGGTGCGGCGCTGAAGGTGCGACATGATCGCCACCGCGAACGACGACTGATCGCCGATCAGATCCCAGCCAAGCTGCGTGCCGTTCGCGAACGTGACCGGCGTCGCGAGCGGCTGTGCGATGCTGTACAGCAGACCAGGCGTACCGCTCGCGAGCGTGAACGGCAATTGCACGAGCGCGAGCTGCTTGCCGTTGCTCGTGAAAAACGCGAGCGTCTTCGGCGAGCCGAACACCGCGCCGGTCATCGCCGACTCGGTCAGGCCGTGCGCGTTCGCGAGATCGGTCGAGCCGCTTTCCTTGAACGCGGTGTCGATCGCGGGCGAGCACGACGTGTTGTTCAATGCGCCGTTCGCCGCGCATGCGCTCAGCAGCGAAGCGAGCGGTTCCAGATAGTTCGCGGCGACCGGCGGCGCGGCGAGCGCGACTCCCTGGGCGGTTTTGTCGTTCAGAGCGATGGTCGTGCCCGGCGCCGCGTTCGAGACCAGTGTGCGGCCGCCGTTGGCCCCCGTGACGAGCGATACGGAATCGATCACCGCATCGGCGCCCGTGTGATTCGGCGTGAACGCGGTGCCGACCGGATCGAAGCCGGAACTCTGAAGTCCATTCTGCTTGAGCAGGTTCGCGAGGATCGTGTCGAGCGTGATCGTCGCGAGCTGGACCGATTGCAGCGTGACCTTGGCGAGCGTGGTGCTGGAAGCAAGCGCGATCGGATTACCCGAAGCGGTCAGCATCGCGGCGAGCGCTGTGGTGAGCGTGGTCACGTTGGCGACGGCCGGCGCGGTGCCGGTGGGCAGCTTCGCGAGCACGGACGACAGCGGTGCGGAAAGGCCGCCCGCGTCGGTCGCGATGATGAAGAACGGCAACGTCATGCCCTTCACCGGGATGCTGTAGACGCCCTGCGCATTGGTCGTCGCGGTGGCTTGCGCGCCGGTCGCGTCGATCAGCGTGACGTTCGCGCCGACAAGCGCGCTGCCGGCAGCGACGGTGCCGCTCACCGACGTGGTGGTCGCCGGCCCCGTGCCGGACGAGCCCGTGCCGGTATCGCCGCCGTTGCCGCACCCGCCAAGTTGAAAAAAGACGCAGGCGACGGCGGCTGCGATGCCGGTGCGCACAATCGATCGATGCATGAATTCCCCGTTGCTCGGATTTTTTTAATGACGTTTTTCGTCGAACGGCTCAATTGGATGTTTCAGCACGCACGTCGACGGACTCCGGAGAATACTTGAAAGCGGCACCGACGTGTCGCGCACGGTCGGTCGATTCGCGCGCAACCGCCACACCTGCGCGGGGGAGGCGCGTTTGCTGCTGCGATTGCCGCTTGCTAGACTGGCGGCACCTGTTGTCCGCCTGCCTGTTTGCCGCCTAAGCCAGGCGTCGCTGTCGTCGCTGCCATGCCGCCGCGCGCATACAACCGAGCCCTATCGGAGACACCATGTCCTACATGCTGCTCATCGTCGAACCCACTGACCAACGCGAGGAGCACGGCGAAGCCGCGGGCCGCGGCCTCTACGACCAGATGGTGCGTTTCGCCGAGGACCTGAAGGCGCGCGGCAAGCTGCTCGCAGTCGAGTCGCTGACTTCGCACAACGACGCAGTGCGCGTGCAGGTTCGCCATGGCCAGCCGAAGCTCGTCGACGGGCCGTTCACCGAGGCGAAGGAAATGATCGGCGGCTTCTTTCTGTTGAACTGTGACACCCGCGAAGAGGCCGTGGCGATCGCGCAGGCCTGTCCGGCAGCGGCGTGGTGCACGGTCGAGGTGCGCAAGCTCGGGCCGTGTTTTATCTAGGCGCGACACTCAATCGCATCCGCTTCGGTGTTTTCCCTGGGATGTCGGGGCGGCCGCGCATGTCGATCCGGCCGCGCATCGCGCGTCGTGTGAGTAGGGAGCGACCCTGCGTGGTCCCGCCAAGCGATTCACGCGAATCCACTCGCAACGGAACGCCGACAACAAGGAGCAACGACATGCGATTCATGATCATCGTCAAGGCCACGGCCGCGAGCGAAGCCGGCGAAATGCCCGAGCCGTCGCTGATCGCGGCGATGGGCGCGTACCACGAAGAACTCGCGAAAGCCGGCGTGCTGCTCGACGCGTCCGGCCTGCAGCCAAGCTCGAAAGGCTGGCGCGTGTGCTATGGCGGCGGCAAACGGATCGTCGTCGACGGCCCGTTTGCGGAAACCAAGGAGCTGATCGCCGGCTACACGCTGATCCAGGTGCGCTCGCGCGACGAGGCGATGGAATGGGCGCGGCGTTTCCCGGCGCCATTCGGCGAGCACGCCGACGGCGAAATCGAAGTGCGGCAACTGTTCGAACTCGACGACTTCGAGCCGGGGCCGGAAGTCGAGCGCTTCCGCAAGCTGGAAGTAGATGGCCGCTGATCGCATGGCCCACCTCAGGGAGATCGTGCACATGGACCCGAACGCGCAGCCGTCGGCGGCGGGCGAAGGCTAACGCCGTGACCTTACAGGCCACTCATCGTGCGATCGACGCTGTCTGGCGGATCGAATCCGCGAAGGTCATCGCCCACGTCGCCCGGATCGTGCGCGACGTGGGCCTCGCCGAGGAACTCGCGCAGGACGCGCTGGTGGCCGCGCTCGAACACTGGCCGGATGCGGGCGTGCCCGACAACCCCGGAGCCTGGCTGATGACGACCGCGAAAAACCGCGCGCTCGATCGCCTGCGCCAGGAAGCGCTGCATGCGCGCAAGCGCGAGGAGCTCGGCCACGATCTCGACGCGATCGAAGCGCACATGGTCCCCGATTTCGTCGATGCGCTCGATGCCGCGCGCGCCGACGACATCGGCGACGATTTGCTGCGGCTCATCTTCACCGCTTGTCATCCGGTGCTGTCGACCGATGCGCGTGTCGCGCTGACGCTGCGCCTGCTCGGCGGCCTGACCACGGACGAAATCGCGCGCGCGTTTTTCGTGCCGGAGCCGACCATCGCACAACGGATCGTGCGCGCGAAGCGCACGTTGTCGGCGGCGCGCGTGCCGTTCGAGGTGCCGCAGGCGGACGCGCGCGCGGCGCGGCTCGCGTCGGTGCTGCAGGTGATCTATCTGATCTTCAACGAAGGTTATTCGGCGACGGCCGGCGACGACTGGATGCGCCCGGCGCTATGCGAAGAGGCGCTGCGGCTCGGGCGCGTGTTGAGCGGCCTCGTAGGCGACGAAAGCGAGGTCCACGGTCTCGTCGCGCTGATGGAGATCCAGGCGTCGCGCACGCACGCGCGCACCGATGCGCAGGGCCGTCCGGTGCTGCTGCTCGATCAGGATCGCAGCCGCTGGGACCCGCTGCTGATTCGCCGCGGTCTCGCTGCGTTGGACAGCGCGCATGCGCTCGGCGGCGCGAGCGGGCCGTACGCGTTGCAGGCGGCGCTCGCCGCGTGTCATGCGCGGGCGCGCCGTGCCGAGGACACCGACTGGGCGCAGATCGTCGCGCTCTACGATGCGTTGGCGCAGGTCGCGCCGTCGCCGGTGGTCGAGTTGAATCGCGCGGTCGCGGTGGGAATGGCGTTCGGACCGGCGGCCGGACTCGAGATCGTCGAGGCGCTCGCCGCCGATTCGGCGCTCATGAATTATCACTGGCTGCCGAGCGTGCGTGGCGATCTGCTGGTCAAGCTCGGACGAGTCGATGAAGCGCGCGCGGAGTTCGAACGCGCCGCCGCGATGACGCGCAACATGCGCGAGCGCGAGTTGCTGCTCGCGCGTGCGCGCGGGCTCGAGCACTGAAGCTCGAGCATCTCTGAGCACCGCCTCAACGAATCAGTTGCCGCACCCCCAACGCAACGATCAAGCCGCCGCACACGCGATCGACCCACATCTTGCCGCGCCGGTACGCCGACGCGATTCGCTCGTGCGATAACGCCAGCGCGACGAACCCATACCAGCTGCTCGCGACGACGAACACCATGCCGAGCATCGCAGCGAACGTGCCGGTGCTCACATGCGCGGGCGCCGCCGACGAAAACACCGCAGCGAAGAACGCCATCGACTTCGGATTCGCGATGTTGGTCGCGAAGCCCTGCGCGAACGCCTGTCGAAAGCCGCCCGCCGGTGCCTTGACGAGCACCGCCTGCCGCGCCGGCGACGCGTTGAAGATCAGCCGGCCGCCGAACCACAGCAGATAACACGCGCCCACGATCCTGATCACGAGTGCGAGCCACGGAAACGCGGCGAACACGATGCCGACGCCGAGAATCGCGCAGCTTGCCCAGAACAGATTGACGAGCACGATGCCGGCGACCATCGCGAGCGCTTCGATACGCGTCGCCGAAGCGGCCTTGTGCGCGACCGCGACGAAGTTCGGGCCAGGACTCACAACGCCCGCGATATACACGGAAAACACGCCGACCACGGCGGACCCATCGATCACGACACACTCCCTATTGAAACGCTTTTGGCGAAATCCAACGCAAACACCGCGCTCATAGCCCGAAAAACGCCGCGCCCGCGGTCAGGATGCCCGCTGCCGCGACGCCATACGACAGATTGCGCAGCCAGTTCTTCCGCGTGAGCAGTGTGATCGCGCACAGCGCAATCGCGACCTGGATCAGCAGCGTCGCCTGGGCCCAGCGATGATGGCCGTGCAGCAGCGCTTCGCTGCGCGTGTCGGCGGCAACGACCTGTTTTTCGATCGCTTCGGCGTTCGCGCGGATCGGCTCCTTCTGCTGCTTGTATTTCTCTACGTCGGCGACGAATTTAGCGTGCGCGTCGCTAGTGGGTGCCGACAGCGCCGCGCCGAGTTCGGCGAGGTTTTCCTTCTCGCCCTTCGCCTGATAGTAGCTCCACTGGTTCGATGCTTCGGTCTTCTTGATGGCGGCTTCGTTCTTGTAGAACAGCGCGAGGTTTTCGGCGTTGCCGCTCTGGTACGCGCACAGTGCGCCGATCGTCGCGAGGATCGCGGTCATCACGGCCATGCGGCTCGCGAACGGATCGGCGTCATGATGCGCGGCCTGGCCGGCGTGTTCGACCGCATGATCGTGCGGCCCATGCACTTCATATTCTTCAGACATCTGATTCTCCAAGGCAATGCTTTCGTCGTTATCACCGGACGGTGCGAGCGCCCGGCGGCCTCAATCTTAGCGTGTCGCGCGCGAGACGGACGTTATTGCATGCGGATCACGACGCGTCCGCGCGTGCCGGCGGCGACCGCCTCGTAGGCTTCGCGTGCGCTGGCGAGCGCAAACTCCTGCGCGATCGCCGGGCCGCTCAGCTTGCCGTTGTCGAAGCCCTCGACGAGCGCCGTCAGCAGCGGTGCCGATTCCGCGACGCCGAGCTTCGCGCTATCGACGCCGAGCAATTGCGTCTCGTTGTGATAGAAATCGATCAGATCGAACTCTACTCGGCGCTTACCGGTCCCGCTGATTTCGAGCACGCGGCCGCGCCGTTTCACAAGGCTCAGCGCGGTTTCGAACGCCACGCCGCCGACCGTGTCGTAGACGACTTGCGCGCCCGCGCCGCTGGTCAGTTCGCGCACACGTTCGGCCGCGTGTTCGTCGAACGGCACGTAGGCGTCGATCAGGCGGCCCGCGGGCGTGGCCGGATCGAGCGGCCGGCGGTCGACCGCGATCACGCGCGCGCCGCGCGCTTTCGCGATCTGCACGACCGCGCCGCCGACACCGCCGCCCGCGCCAAGCACGGCAATGGTCTCGGCGGCCTGCAACTGCGCGTATTCGACCGTGCCGAGCCACGCGACCACGAAGTTCACGCCGATCGCCGCCGCCTCGGCGTGGCTCAACGCGACCGGCTTGCGCGACAGCGCCGCGATCGGGATCTGAATGTATTCGGCGTGCGTGCCGTCGCGCGTGAAGCCGATATCGCCGCCGGTGCCCCACACCTCGGCGTCGAGCCACGCGGCCGGCCCGTCCACCACCACGCCGCTGAAGTCGCGCCCCGGCGTGCGCGGCAGCACCGTGTGTTCGAAATGGCCGGATACGTTCTTCACGTCGCTCGGATTGACCGAGGCCGCCATGATCCGCACGACCGCATGGTCGGCGTCGGCCTGCGGCGTCGGCAGATCGACGTATTCGAGCACGTCGGGGCTGCCAAAGGATTTGAACTGGATCGCTTTCATCGTGCTTCGCTCCGATGGGTCTTGCGCCGCGTTACGCGGCGATTGCACGCAACCAGGCCTTAGCCCGCCTGTCCCGCCTCGTCCGCCTTCGGCGCCTGAGCATGCCGCTGATGATCGGCGGCCAGAAACATATACATCGCCGGCACGACGAACAACGTGAACAGCGTGCCGATCGACATCCCCGTGAAGATCACGAGCCCCATCGCGTTGCGGCCCGCGGCGCCTGCGCCCGACGCGATCACGAGCGGCACCACGCCGAGCACCATCGCCGCGGTCGTCATCAGGATCGGGCGCAGCCGTACCCCCGCGGCTTCCTCGACCGCTGCGCGCTTCGCGCGGCCCGCTCGCTGCAATTCGTTGGCGAACTGCACGATCAGGATGCCGTGCTTGCTGACGAGCCCCATCAGCGTAACGAGGCCGACCTGCGTGTAGATGTTCAGCGTCGTCAGGCCGATGTTGATGAAGATCAGCGCGCCGAACAGCGCCATCGGCACCGAGATCAGGATCACGATCGGATCGCGGAAGCTCTCGAATTGCGCCGCGAGCGCGAGGAACACGATGATCGTCGCGAGCATCAGCGTGATGACGAAGCCGCCCGACTCCTGCACGAACTGGCGCGACTCGCCCGAGTAATCGGCCGAATAGCCGGCCGGCGCGACCTGCGCGGTCGCCTGGCGCAGAAAATCGAGCACCTGGCCTTGCGACACGCCCGGAACGATCACGCCGGAGATCGTCGCCGAGTTCAACTGCTGGAAGTGATTGATCGATTCGGGCACGACGCTGCGCTTCAGATGCGCGACCGTCGACGCCGGAATCACGCTGCCGTCCGGCGTGCGCAGATAGTAGTCGAGCACCTGTGACGGATTGAGCCGGTCGGTCTGCAACACCTGCGGAATCACCTTGTACGAACGCCCGGCAATCGAAAAGTAGTTGACGTAGCCGCCGCCCAGCGCCGAACCGAGCGCCTGGCCGACGTCGCTTTGCGACAGTCCGAGCGAGGCCACCTTGTCGCGGTCGACGACGAGCACCGCTTCCGGCTTGTCGATCTTCAGGTCGCTATCGACGAAAAAGAACATGCCGCTCTCGCGCGCTTTTTCCAGCACCGCCTGCGACACCTCGTTGAGGTTTTCAAACGGCTCTGTCGTGCTGATCACGAATTGCACCGGTAGGCCCTGCGATCCGGGCAGGGGCGGAAACTGGAACGCCGCGACGCGCGCGCCCGCGATCTGATTCCACTTCTGCTGCAACTCCTGCTGCAGCACGGTCGCGTTCTTGCCACGCTGATCCCAGGTCTTGAACAGCACGCCGCCGATGCCCTGGTTGACAGTCGGCGAGCCCGTGAGCTGGAACATCTGCGCGTATTCGGGCAGCGTCTTCGACGCGTCGAACACCTGATCCGCGTAGGTCTGCATCTGCTGGATCGTCGCGTTCGGCGGCCCGATGACCTGCGAGAGCACGACGCCCTGGTCTTCCTGCGGCGCGAGTTCCGACTTCGAGGTCATGAACAGATACACCGTGCCGCACAGCAACAGCGCGCCCATGATCACGAACACGGGCCAGGTATCGAGCGTCGAGTGCAACAGGCGGCCGTAGCCGCGATGCACGCGCTCGAACTGGCGGTCGACGAAACGCGTGAAGCGCCCCGACTCCTGCTCGGCGCGGAAGAAGCGCGAGCACATCATCGGCGACAACGTGAGCGCGATCACGCCCGACACCGTCACCGCGCCCGCAAGCGTGAACGCGAACTCGGTGAAGAGCGCGCCCGTCAGCCCGCCCTGGAAGCCGATCGGCGCGTATACGGCGATCAGCACGACGGTCATTGCGAGGATCGGCCCGCCGAGTTCGCGCGCGGCGATCAACGCGGCGTCGAACGGCGCCCTGCCTTCCTGCTTCATATGACGGTCGACGTTTTCGACGACGATGATCGCGTCGTCCACGACGAGCCCGATCGCGAGCACGAGCGCTAGCAGCGTCAGCAGATTGATCGAATAACCGAGCACCTGCATTACGAAGAACGTGCCGATCAGCGACAGCGGCATCGCGATCAACGGCACGATCACCGCGCGGAAGCTGCCGAGAAACAGGAAGATCACGATGGAGACGATCACGAGCGCTTCGACGAGCGTCTTGATCACTTCCCTGATCGCGGTGTTGACGAAGTCGGTCGCGTCATAAACGATGTCCCCCGTCATGCCGGTCGGAAACTGCTTCTGCAGATCGGGAAACACGGTTTTCACGCGCTTCGCCACGTCGAGAATGTTCGCGTCCGGCGCGACCTTAATGCCGATGAACACTGACCGCTTGCCGCTGAACGCGACGTTGAAGTCGTAGCTGTCGGCGCCGAGCACGACGTTCGCGACATCTTCGAGACGCACGATCGAGCCGTTCCTCTGCTTGACGACGAGTTGCTTGAAGTCGTCGACGGTATGCAGGTCCGTGCCCGCATCCAGGTCGACGCTGACCATTTGCCCCTTCGTCGTGCCGAGCGTCGCGAGATAGTTGTTGTTGCCAAGTGCGGTGAACACGTCGCTCGCGCTGACGCCATGCGCGGCGAGCCGCGCCGAATCGAGCCACGCGCGCATGGCGAACTGGCGGCCGCCGAGCACTTCGGCGGTCTGCACACCCTGGATCGAATCGAGCTTTGGCTTGACCACACGCAGCAGGTAATCGGTGACGTTGTTGCTCGGCAGCACGCTGCTGTAGAAGCCCATGTACATCGCGTCGGTGGTCTGCCCGGTCTGTACCGTGAGCACCGGCTGCTGCGCCTGCGGCGGCAACTGGTTGCGCACCGAGCTGATCTGCGTGTTGACCTCGGTCAGCGCGCGGTTCGCGTCGTAGTTCAGGCGCAGCGTCGCGACGATCGTCGAGACGCCCGTGACGCTCGTCGATGACATGTAGTCGATGCCCTGCGCCTGCGCGATCGCCGCTTCGAGCGGCTGCGTGATGAAGCCGGCGATCGTGTCCGGGTTCGCGCCATAGTAGGCCGTCGTGATCGTGACGACCGCGTTCTCGGTCTGCGGATACTGGCTGACCTTGAGCACCGCGAGCGCGCGCAGCCCAAGCACGAGGATCAGCAGGCTCACGACCGAAGCGAGTACCGGCCGGCGGATGAAGATGTCCGTGAACATGATCGGGCGGCCTCGCTTACTGTTCCTGTGGCGCCGGATTCGGACTGTCCGACGGCTGGACGCGGTTATCGATGATGAGCGGCGTGCCGTTCTTCAGCTTGATCTGGCCGCTCGTCACGACCTGCGCACCGTCGCCGACGCCCTTGAGAATCGCCACCTGGTCGCCGCGCGTCGGACCCGGCGTCACGAACACCTGTTGCGCGACGGGCAGCGTCTTGCCCTGCGCGTTGGGCTGCGTGCCGGGCGTCACGATGAACACGGTCGCGCCGTACGGGTTGTAGGTGATCGCCGTTTGCGGCAGCGTCAGGTAGCGTGCCGCGGCGCCCGAGTCGATCTTCACGTTCGCGTACATGCCCGGCAGCAGCTTGCGCTCGCGATTGTCGACGCTCGCTTCGATCTGCACGTTGCGCGTCGCGCTATCGACTTTCGGGCTTACCGACTGGATCTTGCCGGTGAAGGTTTGTCCGCTGTACGCGTTGGTATCGACGCTGACGCTCGCGCCGATCGCGAGCTGACCGAGCTGCTGTTGCGGCACCGAGAAGTCGGCGTAGATCGGATCGATCGCTTGCAGCGTGACGATCGCATCGCCCGGATTCAGGTATTGCCCCGGATTGATCGTCGTGATGCCGAGGCGCCCCGCGAACGGCGCACGAATGGTCTTCTTGTCGACGAGCGCCTGCTGTTGCGCGACCTGCGCCTTTTTGCCCTTGAGGTCGGCAGCGTCCGCGTCGAGCTGCGCCTTCGCGATCGCCTTGATGTCGTACTGCGCGCGGTCGCGCTCGTAGACCGTCTGCGCGAGTTCGGCCGCGGCCTGCAGCGATTGCAGCAGCGCAACGTCGCTGTCGGCATTGAGCCGCACGAGGATCTGCCCGGCTTTCGCTTCCTGCCCCGACACGAACGCGACCTCGCGCACGAGGCCCGCGACTTCGGTCGTCACGTCGACGCCGCGCACCGCGCGCAGGCTGCCGACTGCCGCGAGCTGCGGCTGCCACGACTGATAGTGGACCACCACCGCCGAGACCGTCGCGGGCGGCGCGGTGTTGGCCGCCATGAACTTCGCGAACATGTGCGCGCGGAACAGGTTGAAGCCGACCAGCAAGGCGAGCAGCAGGCCGACGCTGATCAGCATGATCACCATCCGCTTTGTCATCGGTTTTCGTTCGGTCATCGTGACGTCCTTGCTCGGCGTGGGGCGCGGTCAATGCGGCGCAGCGGCGGACTCGGGCACGGCGGCATTCCACCAGCCGCCGCCGAGCGCCTGGAACAGGGCCGCCGTATCGGCGTAGCGCGCTGCCTGCGCCTGCGCGAGACTCACCACCGTTTGCTGATACTGGCGTTGGGCATCGAGCAGCGCGAGGTAACTCACGCCGCCGACGCGATACTGCCCGCGCGTCAGTTCGAGCGAATCGCTCGCGGCGCGCGACGCGTCGGTCTGCGCCCTGAGGCCGGTCGCGTCGTGTTCGAGCGCACGCAGCGTGTCCGCGACGTTCTGGAATGCGAGCAGCACGGTCTCGCGGTATTGCGCGTCGGCCTGCTCGTAGGCAGCCTCGGCCGCGCGCTTTTGCGCGCTCAGCTGGCCGCCGTGAAAGACCGGCTGCAGCAGGCCCGCGCCGATGCTCCAGATCGTGCTGCCCGCCCTGAGCACCTCGGCGGGCGTCAACGCCTCGGCGCCGTAGCTTGCGGACAGCGTGATCTGCGGATACATCGCTGCGGTCGCGACGCCGACCTGCGCGCTCGCCTGATGCAGCGTGGCGTCGGCGGCGAGGATATCGGGGCGCTGGCGTACCAGCGACGACGGCAGGCTCACGGGCAGCGTGTCGGGCAGCGAGAACATGTCGAGCGTGAAGTCGGGCACCGTGGTGTCGCTAGGCAGCTTGCCGGCCAGCACCGCAAGCTGATGACGTGCCTGATCGAGCTGCTGGTGCAGCGGCGGCAGCGTCGCGCGGGTCTGCGCGAGCAGCGTTTCCTGCGCGAGGACGGCCGCGCGGCTCACGCCGCCGAGTCCGAACTGCTGGTCGAGCACGCTCAGTTGCTGTTCTTCCTCGGCGGCGATCCGCTCGGTCGCGTCGATCTGCGCGCGCACCGACGCCTCCTTGACGGCGGCGGTCACGATGTTTGCCGATATGGCGAGATAGGCGGCCTGCAACTGGAAGCGCTGATAGTCGATCTGCGCGTGTAGCGCTTCGAGTTCGCGCCGCGCGCCGCCGAACACGTCGAGCTTGTACGAGACGTTGACCGACGCGTTGTAGAGATTGAATTCCTCGATGAGGCCGGGCTGGCCGAACGCGATGCCGTTCACTTTTTCGCGCGTGGCGCTCAGTTGCGCGTCGACGCTCGGCAGCAAGGTGCCGCCCGCCTGCGCGCTGAAATTTTCGCGGGCTTGTCGCAATGCGGCCTGCGCCGAGGCCATGTTGGGACTGTTGGCGATGGCCTCGCGGATCAGCGTGTCGAGCGGCTCGCAATGAAAGAGCGTCCACCACGCGGCGGGGATGTCCTGGGCCGGGGCGAAACGCTGCGGCAGACCGGCGGGACCGGGCGCGGAGGCGGTCTGCTCGGGCAGCGGCGTGGCGGTGAAGGTGTTGGTGGCCGGCGCGGGCGGCGAGTGGTAGTCGGGGCCGACCATGCAGCCGGTCAGCGCGACGCAGCCCCACAGTGCAATGTAGAGGCGTTGCCAGACAATACGCTGACTCACGTCGATCATCGATCTACCTTGTATCGCCAGTGGCGGGTGGACCGGACAAAGACGTTCAGGTCACCCGAACGTTCCTGGAGTTTTCTTGCCGACGCTGGAATTTACCACGCACGGTGTCGGTCGCGCTTGGCCCGGAATTCGCTGGCTGACGAAGGTGGGTACGAGATCACGTAGGAGGGGTTGGCGCTCGCTGATTCGATCGCCCCCGGTGTTACCGGGCCGCGTCCGCCGCTCGCCGCTGCGCGATCAGATCGGCGAGCCGCTCGATCTGCTGCCCATTCGCATCGAAATTACCAGCGTCGAGCCACTGCTGATAACACGAGCGCAACGCCGGCCATTCGCTGTCTATGATCGAATGCCACGCCGTGTCGCGATTGCGCTCGCGGTAGACGATCGCCTGCCGGAAGATCCCCTCGAATGTGAATCCATAGCGAAGCGCGGCCTTGCGCGATGGCTCGTTCAGCGAATCGCATTTCCATTCGAAGCGTCGATAACCGAGCTTGTCGAACACTTCGCCGAGCAGCACGAACATCGCATCGGTCGCGATGCGCGTGCGCTTGAGCCGCGGCGAATACGTAACGTTGCCGACTTCGATCACGCCGTTGGCGGGATCGATCCGCATCAGCGAAAGCGTGCCGACCGGCTTGGCCGTAGCGAGGTCGATCACCGTGTAGTGCAGCGGATCTTTCGATGCCGCCATCTGCGTCAGACGCTCACGATAGGCCGCAAGGCTGTCGAACGGGCCGATCGCCAGATAGGTCCAGTCGCGGTCATCGGGGGCCGAGCGGTACGCGTCGAAGAGGTCCGCCGCGTGGCGCTCGACGTCGACCGCTTCGAGCCGGCAATAGCGGCCGGTCATCGGCTCGCGGCCCGGCGGCTGCGCGCCGTGCCAGCCGGGCACGGGCGCGCCGATCGGCTGGCCGTAGGCGTTACGTGTGGGTTCCATGTCTGTTCTCCTGTCGATGCAGGAACGATACGACAAACGTGGTATGTTCAAAAGATCCACGACACGCCTATTCGATAGATCCAGTCACCATGATCGAAATCATCGGACCGCTCGTCCATGCTGAGGACGCCATCGCCGCAAGCGGCGTCGCCCGGCCCGCGCCACTGCAAAAGCAGCTGATCGAACGTCTGCAACAGGCGATTCTCGCGGGCCGACTGCCGGCCGGGTCGCTGCTGCCGTCGTCGCGGCTGCTCGCCGCCGAAATGGGCGTGTCGCGCAACACGGTAGTGATCGCGTACGAGCATCTCGCGGCGGTCGGCTATGTGATCGCCGATCGCCAGGGCACGCGCGTGAGCCCGCTGTCGAGCCCCGCCGCGCGTGGCGACCCGGCGGCGGCTTCGGCCTTGCCGCAGGTTGCGTACGCGGCGCGCGTCGGGCAGTTCGCGGCGTCGCACCATCACGCCGACAACGCGTATGCGCTAACCCCAGGCACGCCTGCACTCGACCGTTTCCCGCTTGCCGCTTGGCGGCGCGCGCTCGAACGGGCCATGGAGCGCGCGCTACCGCGCGCGCTCGGCTACGGCCCGCCCACCGGCGAGCCCGCGCTGCGCGACGCGATCGCCGCGCATCTGCGAATGGCGCGCGGCGTGCGCTGCGACGGCTCGCAGGTCGTGATCACCGAGGGCGCGCAGGAAGCGCTGAACCTGTGCGTTCGTCTGCTGACCAACCCCGGCGATATCGCGTGGATCGAGGACCCCGGCTATCGCGGCGCGAAGGCCGCGTTCAACGCCGGTGACTTGCGCATGCAGCCGATTCCCGTCGACGCCGAAGGCATGGCCGTGCCGGCCGACGCCTGGGCCACGCGTGCGCCGAAGCTGATCTACACGTCGCCCGCGCATCAGTATCCGACGGGCGCGGTGCTGTCGGTGGCGCGCCGGCTCGCGCTGATCGCGCAGGCGCGGCGCGGCGGCGCGTGGCTGATCGAAGACGATTACGACGGCGAGGTGCGCCACACCGGCGAGCCGATCGCGAGCATGCAGGGCCTCGTCGACGAGGCGCCGGTGCTGTACGTCGGCTCGTTCAGCAAGACGATGTTTCCGGCTTTGCGCATTGGTTTCGTCGTGCTGCCGCGCGCGATTGCCGCGCATGCCGCCGTTGCGCTGCAGGAAATGCTGCGCGGTGGGCATCGGCTGGAGCAGCTGGCGCTGGCGCACTTCATCGAAAGCGGCGAGTTCGGGCGGCATCTCGGGCGGATGCGGCGGCTTTACCGCGAGCGCCAGCAGGCGCTGCGCGAGGCGCTGGCCGAGCATTTCCCGGCAGCGACGATTCTCGGCGGCGATTGCGGCATGCATCTGACGCTGCGGCTGCCCGCGTCCCTCGACGATCGCGCGCTCGCGGCGCGTGCTCAGTCGCGGGGGCTCAATCCGCGCGCGCTATCGGGGTTCGCGCTGGGGGCGACGGCTGAGACGAACGGGCTCGTGATCGGGTATGGCAATACGGAGGCGGAGCGCTTGGGTCCTGCGGTGAAAGCGCTGGCGGAGTTGGTGTGGGAGATGGCGGCTGAGGGGCGTATCACGCCGGGCATATAAGTTCTACGTTTGTCCGCCCGGTCCATGTCGCGCTATCGTGTCGTATGCGCGGCGAATACGCAGTACCGATGTGCTGGTTTGCCCGCATGTGCCGCGGTTGCCCGACCCGACGGGCGGGGCGCTCGTGCGACAGGCGATGGGCACGAACAATGCGTTGAGTGTGGTTATCGATGACGATCTATCCGACCGGAGACGACATGAAGGAAATCGAACCGACCCCGTGGTTTGACCTGAGCATCCATACGCCCGTCCGCGAAGGCTGGTACGAGGTGCAGTTGGCGAGCGGGGACACGGCGTTTGCGAAATATGGCGACGGCGTGTGGACCGAAAAACCGTTGCTCGTGTTCACGCACTGGCGCGGACTGTCCGCCGATCCGGCGAAAGCCGACGAGGGCGCGGCCGAGTCGATCAGCGCCGAGGCCACCGCGGCGCAGGGCGTGCGCGCCGCCTGGAACGCGTTCTTCCCGGGACTCGGCGACGAACAGCACAAGCCGCTCGATGCGGCGCCGAACGGCAAAGCGCCTCATTGAGGATCCCCTGATATTCGTTTGATGTCTTGCCGGGCGGCGGCTCGCGTGTTGCCGCCTGGCAGTTCGATTCGCCCGGCATCCACGCAGTGACGGGCTTATGCGTTCCCTTCGGTTTCGCCTTCGGCGAATGCCTTGAGCGCATCGCCCGCCAGACGGTAACGCACCCATTCGCTTTGCGGATTCGCGCCGATCGACTTGTAGAAGCCGATGGCCGGCTCGTTCCAGTCGAGCACGCTCCATTCGAAGCGGCCGCAGCCGGTTTCGCAGGCGATTTGCGCGAGATGGCGCAGCATCCGTTTGCCCGCGCCGCTGCCGCGCGATGCCGGCGACACGTACAGGTCTTCCAGATAAAGCCCCTGTTTGCCAAGCCACGTCGAATACGAAAAGAAGTACACGCAAAAACCGACGGGCTCGCCGTTCATTTCGCAGATCAGCGCTTTCGCGGGCGCGCCCGCGGAAAACAGGCTCTTTTCGATGTCTTTGACGCCGGCGACGACTTCGTGCTCGGCTTTCTCGTAGACCGCGAGTTCGGTGATGAAGCGCAGGATCAGGGTGGCGTCGGAAGCGGTGGCGGGGCGGATGTGAATCGTCAAGGTTTAGTGCTCGATGTGTTCGGGGGTGAATCGTGGCCGGCTGACGGCGCGCGCCAAACGCGCCGGCGCCGGAATAGACTCACATCGTAGCAAAGAGCCCAAGGCCCCGCCAAAGACCCCGTCAAAGACGGACGGGGCCTTTGAGGTTTCCTACAGGCCGAACGCGAAGAATTTCTGCGGCCCTGGTCCGTTCGTCGAGCCAGAGCCCCAAAACACCACACCGTCCGCAATGGCCGGTCCGGCATTGCACGCACCGCCGCTATTGTATGACCACAGTGTTTTTCCGTTGGAAGCATTGAGGGCGTACATCGTGCCATTCACGTAGTCGAGATTGCATCCGAAGACCACGCCATTTGCGACACTCACGGCTGCTTCCGCGCGGCTTCCGAGCGGATCCGGAGTAGTCCATATTACTGCGCCGGAATTCACGTTAAGCGCTGCCCAGCCTCCAGACGTGGTGGTGCCACCGCCTTGTGCCAATTGCCATATGCCAGGCGTCGTACCCGAGCCAGTCATCCCGCTGTTCGATGCCGCAACATAAATGAAATGGCCATCATTGGCCGATCCCCACTGGAGACCGCCTGTCAGTCCACCCGGGGCGACCTGCGTGGACCAACGCAGAGCGCCTGTGTCTTCATCGAATGCCCAGAACATCCCGCTCTTCTGCCCCGCGCCGACTAGTCTGCCAGCGTTGCCGTTACCCCCGAAGAGCATCGGTCCTTGTGCGAAGTCCCAATCCGGACCCTTCGGATTGGGGCAGTTGGCATTCGGCGGAAGGGTAAAGACGCCCGGGACATTGAGACCGCAGCCAACATTCCACGTGTCGTATGGCAAGCCACGTGCGGACCATTTGAGGTCGCCGGTGGTCATGTCTAGCGCAAGGATCGAGTCGAAGTGGTCGTTCGGATCGATGCACGCTGTCGGCGTGCCACCATTGTTCAGGCAGTCAAGTACGGCCTGCGGCACGGCCCAGTTGTTGCCGGAGCCCATGAACACAGTATTGCGCTGAACGTCCACGGCGCCCGTGCTGCCCCAGACGGAGCCGCCGTAATAACCCTCCGGCATCGTGTAGGTTTGCCACTTGATTGCGCCGGTCGCGACATCGAGCGCGACGACGCTGCCGCGGAACGTCCACTGCCATGCAGGCGGGGGGACATAGGCGGCGATCAATTCTTCGTTCGATGCGATCCCTACGAAAGCCGTACCGTTCGCGATGACGGCCGACTGCGTGACCATTGAATACGTGGTCTTGTCGACCCGGGTGTTCCAAAGTAGGGCGCCCGTGTTCTTGTCAACGGCAAAGACATGGGCTCCTTGTGGGCTCGACAGCTTGCCGCTCTGATTGCCGAGTATCAGTGCGTTTCCGGAGATAGCGGGCGTTGCGCGCGCGTAGTCGTTGGGGATGCCGGTATAGGACGATACAAGGTTCTTCCAGATAATGTCGCCGGTCTTCCGGTCGACCTTGTAAAGATATCCCGCGGAATCCGGGAAATAGGCATAGCCCTCATCGAGGGCAGGGGTCGCCGTCACGTTTCCGGTTGTACTGATTGCCCATAGCTCGTGAAGCGAACCGGCCGTCTTCGGACTGATCGACGATTCATTTTCCTGATTCCGGGAGTTCATCAATCCGTTACCCGAAGTCGGCCAATCAGTCGCATATGCGACACTACTCGTTATCAAGCCAAGTAGCAGCGCGCACGTTGAACACAACGTGTCAGTTCTCATGTCATCTCCTCCGGACTCGTTTGTAAGTTGTGCGTTCACGCTTTTGCGAAGCGCGAATTTTGGTAGTTCGGACAACAACGTAAACAATCTGTAGCGCGGGGCGGGGGCAATCGAGAATATCGTGAACGTCTATTCAGGGACCATTGACGCATTGGCGTAATGTACGGAATCGCACAGAGCGAGTCATAACAGCACAGCTTGCCAATGCTGCTTGACACATTGCGAAGTTCTTTTCGATGCAATTACGTTACTTGCACAAAACGAGTTCGCGAAATGGTTGTGGCGCTGGGAAAGAGGTCGTGACTTGACTAGACGAACGGGATAGTTCAACAGAAGGGATCAAGCGCATTGCACCGCTTTAACTCTTCGGCAACACAGACCTACCACGCGGCTTTCGCGGCTTGGGCTCGACCCCCACACGCGGATCACGCTCAAGTACAAGCGCCGTCAGTTGTTCGACAGTGTCTTCAAACGCAGGATCCTCCTGCGGCACATAAAGCCATTTCCCGAGCACCGGGTGAGGTCGCAACGCAGGCATATCGGCAATTAAAGCAGCATGGCGTTCCTGCGACGTGCAGACGAGCAGCCCATTCCACGGCTTATTGCGATCGGCGGCAATCAGACACAGCAGCCCATCGATATACGCAGCGTCGCTACCAAACATCCGCCTGCGCACATATGTCGGATCGCGTTCGAATGCGTCGAAGATCCAGAGGAGCGAATTGCTGATCGAAGAGGGCATTGGTGGAAAATTCCGGCAAGCGGAGGCGAACGAAGATAAGTCTACGCAAATTCTCCGGGCACGGCAGACCAGCCGATTGAAGGTCGAGCAAGCGCGGCCAGGTAACATGTATCCAATCCCGGCGACCCTATCGGAACTCGTTCGATCCAGACCATGCAAGCTCATACCGACGCCACCGCTGCCTACACGAAGCGCTTCGAAACCGTCCTCGCCTATATCGACGCAAACATCGAGGGCGATCTGTCGGTCGGCGCGCTAAGCCGCATCGCAAACTTTTCGAAGTTCCATTTTCATCGACAGTTTGCCGCGTATGTCGGTCTACCCGTCGCACGCTACGTGCAGCTGATGCGCTTGCGTCGCGCGGCCCACCGCCTTGCCTCGCAAGCGTCCTGCACGGTGCTCGATGCCGCGCTCGACGCGGGCTTCGACAGCCCCGAAGCCTTCAGCCGTGCATTCAAGCGTGCCTTCGGCCTGGCGCCGAGCGCGTTCCGGCGGCACCCGGCATGGCATATCTGGAGCGCGAATTTTGTGGTTCCTTATCTTTCGAGGAAGCTGATCATGCAAGTGCAAATCGTCGATTTTGCTGAAACCCGTGTTGCCGCGCTCGAACACCGTGGTCCACTCGGACTCGTCAACGAGAGCGTGCGCAAGTTCGCCGAGTGGCGTATTCAAAGCGGGCAATCGCCGGTGGCGTCGAGCAGAACGTTCGGCATTCCGCGCGGCAATCCGGACACCGTGCCAGCAGGAGCATTCCGCTTCGATATCTGCGGAGAGATCGACGAACCCGTCGCGTCGAATCACTATGGTGTGCGCGAACTCATCATTCCGGGCGGACGGTGCGCGGTGGTTCGGCACACGGGATCGACCGACCACATCGGCGAGACGATCTACCCGATCTATCGCGACTGGCTGCCTTCGAGTGGAGCAGAGTTGCGGGACCATCCGCTGTTTTTCCACTACCTGAGCGTTTATCCTGAGACGCCGCTCGATCAGTGGCAGACGGATATCTATCTTCCGTTGGTGTGATTGGAGGATGGGGTGCGCAATCCGAGGCCGCAAAGGCGATTTTGCCGTCCGCGCTTCGTGTCATCACCGGAACCACTCGATACACCCACATGTCAAAAAACGATGTCACCCTTCCGTATGCATTTGGGGAGATATCAAATGGCTGCCACGCAATCAGGGGTAATGCCCCTCTCCGATGAGGAGGCTCGGCGCCAGTTGCGCCGCGCTGTCATCGCCAGCACGATTGGTACCACGATCGAATGGTATGACTTCTTCCTGTACAGCATCGTCACAGGTCTTGTATTCGCGAAGCTGTATTTTCCAGAATCGGACCCGCTCGTCGGCACACTCCAGGCTTTTACAATTTACGCTGTCGGCTTTATTGCGCGACCGGTGGGCGCGGCAATTTTCGGCCACTATGGCGATCGCATCGGGCGTAAAGCCACGTTAATCGTGACGCTATTGCTGATGGGACTCGCGACGTTTGCCGTGGGCTTTGTTCCGACCTACGCGACGATCGGCATCTGGGGGGCAATCGTGCTCACGGTGCTGCGCTTCATTCAGGGCGTGGGCGTTGGCGGCGAGTGGGGCGGCTCGGTGCTGATGTCGATGGAATGGGCACGCACCAACAAGCATCGAGGTTTCGTCGCGTCCTGGCCGCAGTTCGGCGTACCGGCGGGATTGTTCATTGCGAACCTGGCGGTGCTGGCCACAAGCCAGATCTCCGGCAGCGCATTTCTCACGTGGGGCTGGCGGGTGCCGTTTTTCCTCAGTATCGTGCTGGTTGCGATTGGCCTTTATATTCGCTTGAGTATTCTCGAGACGCCGATTTTCGCGAAGCTGCTCGCTGAGCGCAGGATAGAGAAGGCGCCGATGCGCGAAGTATTGCGCCGGCAGCCGAAAGACATTCTTCTGTCGGCCTTTGCGCGCATGGCCGAACAGGCGCCTTTCTATATTTTCACGGCCTTTATATTCACCTATGGCGTGATGAGGCTGGGCGTTTCACGCGACCTGTTGCTCACGGCGGTGCTGGCCGCCGCGGTGCTGGAATTATTTACGATTCCGTTCTTTGGTCACGTGTCTGATCTGATCGGACGGCGACGCATGTACGTGATCGGCGCCGCTGCTGCCGGGCTATTCGGTTTTCTGTATTTTTTCATGCTCGGCACCCGTAACCCCATATTGATCTTTGTGGCCATCGTGCTTTCGCTGGTGCCGCATGCGATGATGTATGGTCCCCAGGCCGCGTTGATCGCCGAATCGTTCACGGGGCGTCTGCGTTACAGCGGTGCGTCGATGGGTTACCAGTTGGCTTCCGTCATTGCCGGCGGTCCGGCACCGTTGATTGCGACTGCGCTCTACGCTTACTTCCATTCGGGCTTTGCGGTGGCGTGGTATGTCTTCGCGTGCGCGGTGATTAGCGTGGCCGCCGCTATGCAATTGGGCGATCGCACGAATAAGGACATTTCGCGGGAATACGACGACGTGCATGCGATGCATGACAAGAGACATGCCACTCCGTGATCGATCCAGCGGATGGCCGGCCACAGCGGCCATCCGCCGAATCGGCCATCAACTCTTCAGCGGCAACCAGACTTCGACTCCACCCATCCCCGTCACCGGATCGAACTGTTCGCCATACCGTTCGAAAAGCGGTGCATCGGCAGGCACGTGCCCTGATGCGGGCAACCACTGATTCCAGATCGTATTCATCGTGCGGCGAATGCCCGAGATATGCTCGCGATGACTGAACACCGCATACCGTTGCGCAGCGATACGTACACGGCTCAATTCGGGCGGCAATGCCGAAAAATCGCCGACTTCGACGCCGCACATGTAGTCGAAGTTACCGAGTTCATCGGCGTTATAGCTGACACCATAAGCCACCATGCCGACCTGTCCCGGCACCCTGCCGTACCAGGCGCCAAAGCGCTGCCATTGCGACGGAATCGCTTTGCTGGTCTCGCACGTATAGCGTTCGCTCAGTCCGGCGATGAGAAACGGCTTGCCGTCTTCGAAACGTGGCGGTTCCAGATGAGTCAGAAGGGTTTCGTCCATTTTGATCGGCTCCACGATGCTCAGGTTGTCGAGATGACCCCGCGCGCGCAGCGCATCGGGCGTGAGCCCGAACTGCTCGCGAAACGCGCGCGTGAATGCTTCGTGAGAGCCGTAACCGGCATCGATGGCGAGCGCCAGAATGTTGGGCGCTCCGCCGGCGAGCCGCTGCGCGGCAACGCTCAAACGACGCGCGCGCACGTAGCGCATGACCGAAAGCCCGGTTGCCGCTTCGAACGCGCGCGCCAGATGAAAGCGCGACACGCATGCGCAACGGGCGATGTCGTCGAGCGTCAACTCGCCGGCGAAGTGGCTTTCGATAAACCAGAGCGCTTTTCCAACCGGATTCATCTCGGCTCTCATGTCAGCATGAAGCCAGCATAGTCAGCGGCGAACTCACGCATTTGATCGTGCTTGCGGTTTTGCAGTGGCGGCTGAGGGCGGAGTCGAATCCGCCACGTCACGATGCACACCCGCGGCACCAACCGCCTGCCCCGGCCTCAACAACACGCCACCCAGCACGCCGGCCACCGCCGCAAAAACCGCTCCAGACAGAAACGCGACGTGATATCCGCTGTTCAGCGCAGCCGCGGCACTCGATGACGCCTGCATCGCCTCGCTGCGCGCCGCGGCAAGACTCGCGAGCACCGCGAGCCCGAGCGCCCCGCCCATCATGAACGACGTGTTGACGATGCCCGACGCGAGGCCCGAATCGGCGGGATCGACGTCGCTCATCGCGGCGAGCAGCAGCGGATTGAACGCGATGCCCGCGCCGAAGCCGAGCAGGATCATGCCGGGCAACACGTCGGGCACGAAGCTGCCGTCGACGGGCGCGCGCGCGAACAGCGCAAGCCCGCATGCCGCGACCAGCAGGCCCGCCGCGAGCGGTCGACGCAGCCCGAAGCGCATCACCACGCGCGCCGATAGGCCCAGCGAAAAGAGTCCCATGATCAGGTTCGCGGGCAGAAACGCGAGCCCGACCTGCAACGGCCGATAGCCGAGCACGCGCTGCAGATACAGCGCCGAAATAAAGAACCACGCGAACATTGCCGCGGCCCACAACACGCCGACCACGTTCGCGGTCGCGACATTGCGCAAACGCAGCAGACCGAGCGGCATCAACGGATGCTCGACTCTCGATTCGATCGCGAGGAACGCGGCAAGGAGCACAAGCGCGGCAGACAGCAGACCGAGCGTTTGCGCCGAAGTCCAGCCCGCTTCGTTGCCGTTGACGACCGCATAGACCGCGAGCATCAGCGACGCAGTCACGCTGAGTGCGCCGGCCACGTCGAGCCGTTCGCCGTGCGCGTGTCCGCGCGCGGCGGGCAGCAGCGCGAGGCACAGCGCGTACACCGCAATGCCGATCGGCAGATTGACCAGAAAGATCCAATGCCAGCTCAGCAGGTTCGTCAGCAGTCCGCCGAGCAGCACGCCGATGCTGCCGCCGCCCGCGCAGACGAAGCCGTATACGCCCATCGCTTTCGCCCGTTCGCCCGATTCAGTGAACAGATTCATGATCAGCGACAACGACACCGCCGAGACGATCGCACCGCCCAGACCTTGGACGGCGCGCGCGGCGACCAGCAGCACTTGCGAATCCGCGAGGCCGCAGGCGAGGGAAGCGAGCGTGAACAGCGTGATGCCGAAGAGAAACAGCTTGCGGTGTCCGTACAGATCGCCAAGCCGTCCACCGAGCAGCAGGAAGCCGCCGAACGTCAGCATGTATGCATTGACGACCCAGACGAGCGAGGTTTGGCTGAAGCCGAGATCGGCTGCGATGGACGGCAGCGCGACGTTCACGATGGTCGTGTCGAGCACGATCATCAGCACGCCGAGGCAGAGCACGATGAGCGCGAGCCAGCGCTGTTTGTCATGGAGGGGATGAGCCATGCGGAGGCCCCTTTTGCGCGGATTGTGACGATTACCGCCGATGGGCTTTCGAGTCTAGCACCCCCGCATATCGCGCCCAACTACGAAATCCTGGGCGCACTGTTAGACCTTCGACTTATCCCCCATCAACTCATTCGACGGCAACGTCTCATCAAGCAACTTCCTCGCACTTTCAATCCCCGCCACCGGCAAGCCCTCGGGATTGAGCAGCCCCACCTGCACGAGCACTGAAGCCTGATCCCAATAGATGTGCTCGTTATAAAGCTTGTCGCCGCGGAAGCACACCACGGCGAGCATCGGCACCTCGAAGTACTTGCCGGTCGGCGCGACGCCGGGCAGCAGCCAGTCGATCTCGCAGCTATGCGTACAGCTGAAGATGAACTCATCGACGACGCGATCCGAGCCGATCGTGCGCGAAATCGGAATCAGCTTCGTGTCGGGCGGATTCGAGTTGACGAAGTGATGCGTGTAAAAGCGCTTCAGATTGTCGTGCCCGACGCCGCCCGTCATTGTCGGTACGTGATTGACGTAGGGCTCGGCGACCATCGTCGGCATCACCGCGTCGACGTCGCGTGTCGCAAACTCGTGATAGCAATGCGCTTCCCACAGCGCGTTCAGATCGTAGACCGGACCGAGCACCTTGCGCAGCAGCGCGAGCGTGCGCGAGTACGCCATCATTGCGGCGGGCTTGTCATATTGCTTGCGCTGCGGCGCGGCGAACGCGTGATCGCAGCCGGGGTACACGTATTGCTCGATTTGCGCTCGCGTGCGCAATGTGGCGCTAATGCGCTCGCGCGTTTCAGGCGGGCAGAGCGCGTCGTTTTCGGGGAAGTGGAACACCATCGGGCAATGGATGGCCGGCACTTCGTCGAGATGGGCTTCGAGACCCACGCCGTAGTAGCTGACCGCGCAATCGACGTCGGTGCGCGCCGCGCTCAGAAACGCGAGCTTGCCGCCCAGGCAGTAGCCGATCACGCCTACTTTGCCCGCCTGCTCGGGCAGCTCGCGCAACGTGGCGGCGGTGGCGGCGATATCCTTGACCGCGAGATCAGCATCGAACTGGCCCAGATAACCGAGAGCCTGTTGGATGTCGGCGTCGCCGTAGCCCAGCGAGATGCCGGGCTTGATGCGCCAGAACAGATCGGGCACGAGTACGACGTAACCTTCTTCGGCATAGCGATCGGCGGTCGCCTTCATCGTCTCGTTGACGCCGAAGATTTCCTGCAGCAACACGAGCCCCGGGCCCGAGCCCTGCGCGGGGCGCGCGACATAAGCGTTGAAACGGCCGCCATCGTGGGCGACGACTTCGATAAAAGAGCCGGCCATGCAGTCTGTCTCCAGTCTCATGAAAGATCGGGGTTACGTCATCGTGCGTAACTCGAAACGCTTGAGCTTGCCGGTTTCGGTGCGCGGTAGCGCGCCGACGAAGGTGATGACGCGGGGATATTTATACGGCGCCACGTTATTTTTCACGAAATCCTGCAGTTGCGCGACCAGTTTACAGCCCACCGAGCCTGAACGTGAACGCGATCAGGCAGACGTTGTCTGCGGCGGTATCGCAGGCGGTGAAGTGCTCGGGTTTGTTGACGGCGAGCGCTTCGAGCGAATCGGCTGACTCGTCGTGAAAGCGGCGCGTCTGCTTCAGCGCCGCGAGCGCGGTGACGGTCGACAAAAGCGCTCTTACAAGGCCCCCGGGGAATCCGACGCCTTTCCTTCATCTGCTGAGTCAGCATCGTACAACCACACCTGTCCGTCGCATCGGGCGCAGATGGCCAGCGCTCGCGCATGCGACGCATCCGGTCGCAATACGGTGCCACGGTATGCGCACGCGGCGCACACGTATGTGTAACGCACCTCATTGAGTATCTGCATCAACGGTCTCCCGGCCGGAATGGTTTGCATTGCGACCATGACGTTGCTGTGATTCTAGGAAAGTAAAACCTTCTTAATGCTTTCAGCTGGGGTGGCTTCTGATGGGGGTTTTCCACGATGAAATGGGCTGACTCCTCTCATGGAAATCCCTTGTACGCAAAGCTTCGTCTTGAAAGCGTCAGGAAAGATTCACGCTTCCACAATCGGTCCGTCGATGCACAGAGGCAGCACTTCGCTGCCAACAACAATGGAGACTATCGATGCGACAGAAATTGAAGGCGTTTCGTCAGATTACCGGCGCTTGCTGCCTGCTGTTCGGCCTTGCCGCTCAGCAGCATGCAATGGCCGCCGGCAGCGAGAAGATCACCATCATGGTCGGCGGCATCACCAAGCTGATCTATCTGCCTGCGCGCCTGACCGAGCAGCTCGGCTACTTCAAGGACGAAGGACTCGATGTCGAATTGCTGTCGCAACCTGCCGGCGTCGATGCTGAAAACGAACTGCTGGCGGGTGCCGTCCAGGCTGTCGTAGGTTTCTACGATCACACGATCGATCTGCAAACCAAGGGCAAGGATGTCAAGGCGATCGTCGTGTTCGGCCAGGTGCCGGGCGAGGTCGAAATGGTCTCTACCAAGGCGGCCGACACGATCAAATCCATGGCCGACGTCAAGGGCAAGACTCTGGGCGTGACCGGCCTCGGTTCGTCAACCAGCTTTCTGACGCAGTACCTTGCCGGCCAGCACGGCATCCAGTCGACCGAATACACAATGCTGCCAGTCGGCGCTGACGCCAGCTTCATTGCTGCAATCAAACAAGGCCGTATCGACGCCGGTATGACAACGGAGCCTACCGTGTCGGCGCTGCAGAAAGCCGGCGACGCGAAAGTGCTCGTCGACATGCGTTCGGTGGAAGGCACGAGAGCCGCACTGGGCGGCACCTATCCCGCATCGAGTCTATACGTGCAGGCAGCGTGGGCTGATTCGCACAAGACGGAAGCCACGAAGCTCGCCCATGCGTTCGTGCGCACGATGCAATTTATCCACACGCACAGCGCTGAGGAAATCGCGGCGAAGATGCCCGACGACTATCAGAAAGACAAGCCGCTCTACGTGAGCGCGCTGAAGGCCTCTTTGCCGATGTACACGGCAGACGGAAAGATGCCGGCCGACGGTCCGGCAACCGTACTCAAGGTTCTGTCGGCGTTCAACCCATCGGTCAAGGGCAAGAATGTCGAGTTGACAAAAACCTACACGAACGAGTTTGTCAGTTCGAAATAGGCGACTGGCGCGTCAGGCCCCAAGCCGCAACGGAATCGCGCAAGCGATGCAAAGTCTCGGTGGTGAATTTGCACGCGGTGCCACGAACAGCATGCGTGATCCGGGCGCCGGATCACGACTCCAAAGTGTCCCGGTCAAATCCTTCGATCCACGAAATCCGCCCGTCAGGTTGGCTCGTCATCGCGTATCAGTGGATTCACTGAGTTGTACAAAAGATACGGGAAAGGATCGTGAAGGATTGGGGTGCCTAGGATTGAGCTACTGGGGATGACGAACGGGTCGTCACAGGAGCGGCCAGCAGCAAAGGCCCTGATCAGAATAGTTAGGATTTCAACGCAGCAACTTGAGGAGACGGACTTGAAAACAAGATACCTTGCGCTAGCGGTCGCAGCCACTGCATTCGGGGCAAGCGGCGCGTATGCCCAATCGAGCGTTCAGCTCTACGGCCTGATGGACCTGAGCGTGCCGACTTACCAGTCGCACGCGGACGCGAACGGCAATCATGTCATCGGCATGGGTATCGGCGGTGAACCGTGGTTCAGCGGTAGCCGCTGGGGCATGAAGGGCGCTGAGGATATCGGCGGCGGCACGAAGATCATCTTCCGGTTGGAAAGCGAATACGTTGTGGCCAACGGTCAAATGGAAGACCCGGGTCAGCTCTTCGACCGCGACGCGTGGGTCGGCGTTGAGAACGACACGTTCGGCAAGATCACGGCAGGCTTCCAGAACACCATCGCACGCGATGCAGCGGCGATCTACGGCGACCCGTATGGCAGCGCGCGCCTGACGACGGAAGAGGGCGGCTGGACGAACGCGAACAACTTCAAGCAGATGATTTTCTACGCGGCCAGCGCGACTGGCACGCGTTATGAAAACGGCGTCGCGTGGAAGAAGCTCTTTGACAACGGCATCTTCGCAAGCGCGGGTTACGCGTTCGGCAACCAGACGAGCTTCGGCACCAACGCTAATTATCAGGCTGCACTGGGCTATAACGGCGGCCCGTTCAATGTGTCGGGCTTTTATAGCCACGTGAACCGCGAGGGCAACACGAACCAGTCGTTCTCGGTCGGTGGCAACTATACGTTCGGTATTCTGCGCGCCAACGCCGGTTACTTCCGTTACCTCGGCAATCAGGGCGCGCTGGGTCAGCGTCAGGATAACGCGTGGACCGTGTCGCTCAAGCTGTCGCCGAAGGGTCCGCTCGATTACCAACTCGGCTATCAGCAGATGCGCGTGAAGAATGCCGCGTACAACGCCGACGGCGATATTCCGAACGCGAACATCGGCGCCTTCGACCCGACCTCGGGCTTGCACAACGGTTGGAAGGAAACGCTGTACTGGTCCGCGTTTTATCACCTGTCCAAGCGCACCGAAGTCTATGTGGCCGGCGACTATATGAGGCTGCATGGCGGCTATACGGTTGCCACCACGTTCGGCGCGACGAACCAGCTCGAACTGACCACGGGTGTGCGTACCCGGTTCTGATCGGGAACACAGCCTCGCAGCACATCCGTTTCAATTGATGTTCTCCAGCTTGCGGCCGCGGACCTTTCCGCGGCCGCATTTTCGTTTCTGCAGGCGAGGGAGAGGCATGTTCAGCAATACAACTATCCGGACCGCGCTCACGGTCACTATCGCCGGCTACACCGCCGCGTTGATACTCGTGATCGCAATATCTGTCGCTGGTTTGAAGACCACCAACGCGGCGCTCGAGAAGATGTACAGCGAAGAGACCGTTGCGCTACGCCACATCGCCGCGAGCGGCGAAGCGCTTTTGACGGTGCGTGTCGATCTCGGTGCCTACGAAACGCTCGTTGCGCAGGGAAAGCCCACCGACGCGGTGCTTGCTCGCGTCCATGCCGGGTTGGCAGACAGCGATCGTGAGCTGGCGGCTTATCTGACGCAGCCTGCGTCGAGCGACGCAGAGAAGGAACTGGCCGACGCGTTGCGCGCAAAGCGCGGGCAGTTGATGAAACAGGTGCTTGTGCCCGAAATCACGGCGCTCGACCAGAACGATTTCATGACGTTCCGGACGACGGAGCGTCAGGCGCCCGACGCGGTGTTCAGCGACTATAAACGCGCCGAACTCGCGCTGGAGAACTTGCTGGTGCGGCACCAGGAAGCACGCTTCACATCGGCCCAGCAACATTTTCGTCTGTTGTGCTGGGTATTCGCTGCAATCGGACTTGTCGCGCTTATGCTTGGACTGGTCACGCGCTTTATGGTGACGACATCGATCGTGCGGCCGATCAACGCGGTAATTCAGCACTTCGAGCGGATTGCGGCGGGTGACCTCACCGGGCGGATCGCCGGCGTGGGCGTCAACGAAATGGGCCGCCTGATGGGCGCGCTTGCCCGCATGCAGGAGAGTCTCGTTGCCGCCGTCAGTCAGGTTCGGTCCGGCACGGCGGCAATCGCCCACGGCGTGCACGAGATCGCAAGCGGCAATGCCGACCTGTCGGCGCGCACCGAACAGCAGGCCGCGACGCTCCAGGAGACCGCATCGAGCATGGAGGAATTGACCGCGACGGTGAGACAGAACGCCGACAACGCGCGGCAGGCCAGCACACTCGCCGAAAACGCCTCGCAAACCGCGGCGCGCGGCGGCGAAGTGGTCGATCAGGTCATCGATGTGATCGCGGACATGTCGTCGGGGTCGAACAGGATCGTCGACATCATCGGCGCGATCGAAGGCATCGCTTTCCAGACCAACATACTCGCACTGAATGCCGCCGTGGAAGCCGCGCGTGCCGGCGAGGAGGGGCGTGGATTCGCCGTGGTGGCAGGCGAAGTACGTGCACTAGCGCAGCGCTCGGCGGCCGCGGCGAAAGAGATCAGGGAACTGATCGTGAGTTCGGTGGCGAAGGTCGAGAATGGATCCGAACTTGCCACTCGCGCCGGTGCGACCATGGCGGAGATCGTCAGCGCTGCGCGCAACGTGACCCATATCGTGAGCGAAATCAGCGTGGCTTCGGAAGAACAGTCGCGGGGCATCGAGCAGATCAACCGGGCGGTGACGCAGATGGACGAGGCGACCCAGCAGAATGCCGCGCTGGTCGAACAGGCCGCGGCTGCCGCGGCGTCGCTGGAGGAGCAGGCGGCTGCGCTTGACGGCGCGGTTGCGGTGTTCCGAATGACCGAACCGCTGAATTCTCCGAGCGAGCAGACCGGCAGGCGGACTGTGGCGGTTTCCGGACTTTCGACCGCTTGCGCATGACGATGCCCGCGTCATCGATGCGACCTGCTACCGGCAAAGCCAGGGCAGCGCAACCTGTGAGGTGATTGAAGGTCCAAGCGGAAGAGAGTGCTGTGCCAGGAGGTGCGAAATGGACACTCGATCGATGCTGCGCGCGGTTGCGGCCGTTTTGCTCGGAGGAATGGTTCTCTTTGGCATCGGCGGTTGCGACGCGTTGAGCGGGCCGCCCGCGCTGGAATGGCCGGGTCCACACGCACCGTATCCCTTCCCTGACGATGTTCCGCATCGAACGTCGTGATTCCAGCGACGCCCTCAGGAAGTGAACGCGTTCCTTCGACAGCGACTGGCGTGGTCAAGTTTGCGGAGATAGACGCGGCCACGTGACATCACATCGGTATCCTGATCAAAATTCTTTCGCTGAAGCTTCATTCCCCCTCCGGCAGTATCGCGTTGCGATGCGGTGCTTCAGCGCTTCGCAACGGGCTGAAATCTCGGCCTCATTCTCTGCGCGAATTCTGAACTCTCAGATCGGGCCGATTGCCTGGCCGATCACTCAACCCGGCGACATAAAAAAGTGCATTGAATCAACGATTTGCATTGTGATCGCTCGGGGTCGCATTTTGGCACGGTGTTTGCTCAATTCCACCCTTCTAACACCCAGCTCGTAACGGCCGCAGTCCCACGACGCGCCGGACACCGTATCGAAACGCGATGGCGCTACAAGAGCCCGCCGCGCCAAATCAAGGAGACATGCTTTGTCGACAACTTCACACTCGTCGGACCATTCACGGCCGGCCCCCGCGCAGCGAACCGAAAACGCCACCCGATTCTGGCCCGAAGGCTGGTGGAAGCTGATGGAATATAGAATCGGCATCATCCCGTTGCCGGTCTATTTCATTCTTCTCGCGTTGATCACCGGGTTTGCGGTGACGGGCAAGATCCCGGGCGAGATTTCAATGGCGATCGCCGTGCTCGCGTTCTTCGGCTTCACCTGCGCCGAGCTGGGCAAGCGTCTGCCGCTTCTGCGCAATGTCGGCGCGGCTGCGATCTGCGCGACGTTCGTGCCTTCCGCTCTCACTTACTATCATCTGTTGCCAAAGCCGATTCTCGGCCTCACGACCGAGTTCACGAAGTCGACCAACTTCCTTTATCTGTTCATCGCGTCGATCATCGTCGGCAGCATTCTCAGCATGGACCGGCGCGTGCTGATCAAGGGCTTCCTCAAGATCTTCGTGCCGCTCGCACTGGGCTCGATGGCCGCATGCATCGTTGGAATTGCAGTCGGCTCGGCATTCGGACTCGGCGTTCGCCATACGCTGCTGTACATCGTCGTGCCGATCATGGCAGGGGGTGTCGGTGAAGGCGCTATTCCGCTGTCGGTTGGCTATTCGGAAATCATGCATCTGCCGCAGGGCGATCTGTTTGCCCAGGTGTTGCCGCCCGTGATGCTCGGCAGCCTCACCGCCATTGTTTTCTCCGGCGCGCTGGACATGCTCGGTAAGCGATTTCCCCATCTCACCGGCGAGGGGCGCCTGCAAGTGGGCGAGACGGACGAAATGGACCCCGTCCAGGAGGAGATTCGCGGCCATGTTGACGTGACGCATATCGCAGCAGCCGGTATCACGGCGATCACGCTTTACCTGCTCGGCTTGATGTGCCGCAATCTCTTCGGTGTGCCCGCACCGGTCGCCATGCTGTTTCTCGCGGTGCTGGTCAAACTGGCGCGCGCGGTCTCGCCGCCATTGCAGGAGGGCGCGTTCGTCGTCTACAAGTTCTTTTCGACCGCTGTGACGTATCCGCTGCTGTTCGCGATCGGCGTCGCGATGACGCCGTGGGACAAGTTGATCGCTGCATTCACGCTGGCCAACATCGTGACGATCGTCGCGACGGTGGCGACGCTGATGGGCACCGGCTTTCTGGTTGCTCGCAAGCTAAAGATGTACCCTATCGACACAGCGATCGTGAATGCATGTCACAGCGGCCAGGGCGGCACCGGCGACGTCGCGATCCTGACGGCGGCGAACCGGATGCAACTGATGCCCTTCGCGCAGATCGCCACGCGCATCGGCGGCGCCATCGTCGTCACGCTGACGCTGATCGTGCTCGCGCATATCGGATGACGGCTCGCGATTCGGTGCGGCGCAATGGCCGCGCAGCGCAAGCTGCCGGCTCTTCAGCTGGGGTGCGGGACTCACGCGCTCCGGTTCGTCGGGCATCGGAGATTCGCGAGGTTGAACATCAAGTGAGAATAAGAGGCATACCGCTGTGGGGATGGGCGGTCGCGGCTCTGCTGTATGTCGGCGTGGCTGCAGCGACGGCTCACTTCGCGTGGAATCGCGCAATCGATGAACTCACCGAGGCTGGCGCGCATCAGCTCGATCTGTACGGCGCGAGCCTGAAAAGCGAGCTGGGGCGCTTCGAGATGATGCCCGCCATCGTCGCCCGCCAGGACAGCGTCCGCGCGCTGCTTAACGCTGGGCCGCGCGCCGCGCCGGAACTCGTGCACACGGTCAATACTTATCTCGAAGCGGTGAATCAGGAGGCCGGGAGCGTGGCCGTGGACGTCATCGACCTGCAGGGTTCCGTGATTGCCGCGAGCAACTGGAATCAGGCAGTCAGCTTTGTCGGCACCAACGTCTCGTACCGGCCTTACTTCAAGGACGCCCTCGCGTACGGCGCCGGTCGTTTCTTCGGCATCGGCACTAACACGGGCATCCCTGGGCTGTATTTCGCAAGCGCCGTGCGCGAGGCCGGCAAGCCAATCGGCGCCGCGGCAGTCAAGGTCAGTGTCGACGAACTCGAATCGGCGTGGCGAAGACCGGGCGAGGCCGCGATGGTGATCGACGGCAACGGCGTGATCGTCATCTCGACGGTGCCGGAATGGAAATTCACCGCGTTGCGGCCCATCACCGCGCAGCAGCAACGCGAGATTCAGGCTTCGCGGCAATACGCGGGCCGCAGTGTCGAGGCACTTCGATACCGTCGCGTGGGCGACTGGGGAACGACGGCCTGGTTCGGGCGCTTTCCGGACCCGCGCGGTTCCGGACATACAACGCCTTATCTCGTGATGTCGCGGCCGGCCCCGCAGGCGGGTGATTCGATCATGGTGCTGCTCGACGTCGCCGGCGCGCGCCGTCAACAGCAGCTCGCGCTCGGCTTCGTGACCGGCGGTTTCCTGATCGCCGGGCTCTACGTCCTGTACGCAATGCAGCGGCGCCGGACGATCGCGGAAAAACTCAAGGCGCAGGACGCGTTGCGCCGCGCCAATGACGACCTGGAGATGACAGTCGCGCAACGGACGGCGGCGCTGACGATCGCGAACGAACGCATGCAGCAGGAGATCGCCGAGCGCAAACGAACCGAGCAGCGCCTGCGCGAATCGCAGCAGGAGGTCGTGCATGCGGGCAAGCTGGCCGTGCTTGGGCAGATGGCAGCGGGCCTCACGCACGAGTTGAGTCAGCCGCTCGTCGCGATCCGCACGCTCTGCGACAACGCCCGCACATTTTTCGAACGGAATCAGCCGGCGCCCGCGATGGCCAATCTCGAGCGCATTTCGCGGCTCGTCGACAGCATGGCCGTGCTGACCGGAGAGCTGAAGGCTTTTGCGCGCAAGCCGGTGGTCGAGCGTGTCGCGGTGTCGCTCAATGAAGCCGTGGCGCACGCGGGGCTCATCTACGAAGCGCGGATCCGCGACGAAGCGGTGCAGCTCGACGTGAAGATCCCGCTTGGTACGACCGTGTGCGCGGAAGCGAGCCAGTTGCAGCAGGTGATCGTCAATCTGCTCGGCAATGCGCTCGATGCGGTGCGCAACCAGGACAAGCGTGTCATCACGCTCGAAGCAGTGAAGTCGGGCGAGGAGGGCCGTGTGCTCTTCTCGATTGCCGACAGCGGCACGGGCATTGCGCAGGAAGTGCTCGATCACCTGTTCGAACCGTTCGTCACGACCAAGCCGCGAGGCCACGGCCTGGGGCTGGGTCTCGCGATTACGTCGCGCATCGTCGAAGCGTTCGGCGCGAAGATCTGCGCCGCCAATCGTGAGGAAGGCGGCGCGCAGTTCAGTATCGAATTTGCATCGGTGACGTCGCAGCAGCAAACGTCTTGCATGGGACCAGAGTCGGAGACACCACATGGGAGATGAGATTCGAGTCCTCGTCGTCGAGGACGATGAGAACGTCCGGTTCGGCGTCCAACAGGCCGTCGAACTCGCGGGATTGAGCGTAAACGCTTACGAGTCGGCGGCGGACGCGCTCACCGAAGTCGCCCCCGGTGCGCCGCTCGTGATCGTATCGGACCTGAGGATGCCGGGGATCGACGGCATGCAACTGCTCGATAAAGTGATGGCGATCGACGCGCAGATCCCCGTCGTTCTGATCAGCGGGCATGCGGACATATCGACGGCAGTGGGTGCGATGCAGGTCGGCGCCTACGACTTTATCGAAAAGCCGTTCTCGTCCGACCATATCGCACGCAGGGTGGCCCGCGCCGTCGAGAAGCGCCGCCTGACTCTCGAAGTGCAAGGCTTGCGAGCCGTACTCGACAACTGGCAGGGCATCGAAGCATTGGTTCTCGGCAAGTCGCAGGCGATGGCCGAAGTGCGCAAGAAGATCCTGCGTCTCGCCGATACTTCAGTATCGGTGCTGATCACCGGCGAGACGGGCACGGGCAAGGAGTTGATCGCGCGTAGCCTGCACGACTTCGGCGGCAGGCGTGACAAGCATTTCGTCGCGCTCAACTGCGGCGGCTTGCCGGAACAGATCTTCGAGAGCGAGTTGTTCGGCCATGAAGCCGGAGCATTCACCGGCGCGATCAGGAAGCGCATCGGCAAGATCGAATGGGCCCATGGCGGGACGCTCTTTCTCGACGAAATCGAAACCATGCCGGTGTCGTTGCAGATCAAGATGCTGCGGGTGCTTCAGGAACGCACGGTCGAGCGTCTGGGTGCAAACGAGTCGATCCCGGTCGATTGCAGGATCGTTGCGGCGTCGAAGGCGGATCTTCTTGCGCTTTCGACAGAGGGACTCTTTCGCTCCGACCTGCTTTATCGTTTGAATGTCGCGCAGATCGAGCTGCCGCCTTTGCGGGAACGTCGCGAAGACGTGCCTTTGCTGTTCGAGCATTTCGTGCTCGCAGCCGCGCGCCGGTTTGGACAGCCCGCGCCCATCGTGTCCGCCTCGCAGCTCTCAGAACTGATGACGCACCCGTGGCGCGGCAACGTGCGCGAATTGCAGAACGTCGCGGACCGCTTCGTGCTCGGCCTGACCGGCGACAGCCTGTTGGCGCCGGGCGGCAACGCGAGCAAAGGCGGAACCCTTGCCGAGCAGCTCGCTTACTTCGAGCGGATGCTGATCGAAGACATGCTGCGGCGTCATAACGGCAATGTCGCACAAGCCAGCGTCGAACTGGGCACGCCGAAGAAGACGCTCTATCACAAGCTTCGCCAGCTCAGGATTGCAGCTCGTGACGTGCCGGGCGAAGAGAGCGAAGTCGACAGGCAATCACCAGGAGGCGAGTAGCGCAAGCATGGATCGGATACAGCTGACAACACATGAACCTATCGAGGGTTACCTGATCAAGGGCATGACGCACGCACAAAAGACGTTCCGGCCGGGCGACTGGCCCGAGCGTCTGACCGGTGTCATCACGCTGTTCGTCGGTGAACGGCGGCCCGGCATTCATATCGCCTGCACGCGCCTCGCGATGCCTGTGGTCGACTCCGGGCTCAAATGCCTTTTCGTTTCGGACGACTTGCGGTCCATCTGCCCCGATGCATTCGAGTTTGTGATGCGATTTGCGAAGGACAACGATTTGCCGGTCGACGTCCGTCGCGCGCAAGAGCCTCCACCCAGCGATGCCTCGTCCCCATCGCCTGGAGATAGTGCTGATGCACCAGCGCTGTGCGTCTGCGCGTCAAAACAAGTCGTCCCGGCGGAGATAGACACCGCGTAGTACGGCGGTCTTTGCCCCGGAAAGGCCGCAAACTCAATATTCGTCCTGCATGGCATGGCCTTTGCATATTGCTGATGCAAAGGATCAAAGGCGATCCCTCCTCATTGCAGTTCATAGCAGCACCCTGACAACGAGCTTTGGACAACGGCGTCCCCTGGAACCAGTCATCCGACCGGTTCTGCGGGACGCTTTTTTTGTTTGTGGAACGACGATGGCCAACAAAGCAATCCGGATAGACCTTTTCAGTCTGCGCACGCCCCCGATGCGCGCCTTCCACCTGACGTGGATGGCGTTCTTCGTCTGCTTCTTCGCGTGGTTCGCGTGTGCGCCGTTGATGCCGGTCATCAAGCGCGAGTTCGGGCTGTCCGCCGACCAGGTCGCCAACATCAATATCGCCGCGGTCGCCGTCACGATCCTGGTGCGCCTAGTGATCGGTCCGATGTGCGACCGCTATGGGCCGCGCAAGGTCTATTCCGCTCTGCTGGTGGCGGGCGCGTTTCCCGTGCTCGGCGCCGCGCTGTCCACCGGCTATGAAAGCTTCCTGTTGTGCCGCCTGCTCATCGGCGCGGTGGGCGCCTGCTTCGTCATCAGCCAGTACCACACCTCGATGATGTTCGCGCCGAATGTCGTTGGCACCGCCAACGCGGCGACGGCAGGGTGGGGCAATACCGGAGCCGGCGCCGCGCAGGCGCTCGTGCCGCTGCTGCTGGCGGCGGCCATCATGCTCGGCATAGAACAGTCGTCAGCGTGGCGCCTCGCGCTGCTTGTTCCGGCGCTCGCGATGCCGGTCATGGCCGCGTTCTACTGGCGCTTCACGCAGGACTGCCCGCAAGGCAACTTCGCAGCACTGCGCGCGCGCGGCATCGTCATCGACGGCGGCAAGAAGGGCGGCTGGGCGAGCTTTCGCGCGGCCTGCGCGAACTATCGCGTGTGGATGCTGTTCATCACGTACGCGGCGTGCTTCGGCGTCGAGGTATTTTTTCACAACATCGCCGCGATCTATTACGTCGACCATTTCCACCTGTCGCTGAAGGCGGCGGGCCTCGCCGCCGGCAGCTTCGGGCTGCTCGCACTGTTCGCCCGCGCGTTGGGCGGCTGGCTGTCGGACCAGACGGCTGCGCGTCGGGGCCTCGGCGTCCGCACGACCCTGCTATGCGCGCTGATGGTCGGCGAAGGTCTCGGCCTCGTGTGCTTTGCGCACACGAACAGCATTGCCTCGGGCCTGCTCGCCATGCTGGTTTTTGGCCTGTTCACCCACATGGCCTGCGGCGCGACCTACGCGCTGGTCCCGTTCATCGACCGTAAGGCGTTGGGTGGTGTGGCCGGCATCATCGGCGCCGGCGGCAATGTCGGCGCGGTCGCTGCGGGCTTTCTGATGAAGGGCGTCGGCAGTATCCAGCAGACACTCGCGATGCTCGGCGTGCTTGTCACGCTGTCCGCTCTGTGCGCGCTGGCGGTGCGCTTCAGCGGCGAGCACAAGGCGCGCGAAGCGGCGCTGCGCGAGCGCGCGCTGGCCGCCGCCAGTAGCCAAGGCGTGACGAATTGATGGGCGCTTTTTCGTGCTCGCGCGGATGCCTGGCGGCGGACGCGCGTCGTCTGTGAAAGCAGGGCACTCAAGGACAGGCTGCACGGAGAAGGTGCTGCGCCGCACCATCATCGCGCTCTGCTGCATCAGAATGCATCAAGGCGCGTTGAGCGCAAGCGCGGTGCAAAACGCCGTTTAGCCGTGCGGGGCGCGCCACGGCAGCGGGCTTGTCCTCCTATGGCATGGTGCTTGCGTGAAAGATGCTGCGGATCAACGGCGGTCCGGCCAGCATGCAGCAAAAAGTCTCTCTTTAGATCACTGGTTTTTGGACAACGGCGTCCCCCGAATTCAGTCGCACTTGCGATTGCATCCGCGGGACGCCTTTTTATTTGCCGGACAAATCATGCCGCGAACCGCGTTGGAAATGGATGAAACTCCCGTCACGAACGTTGTCGTGATTGGCCACGGGATGGTGGGTCACAAGCTTCTCGAATGTCTGGTCGACGACTCGCGCGCCGCGCTGCACATCACGGTGCTGTGCGAAGAACCGCGTCCCGCTTACGACCGCGTGCACCTGTCCGAGTTCTTTTCCGGCAAGTCCGCGGATGACCTGTCGCTCGTCAAGCCGGGCTTCTTCGAGCGTGAGAACGTGCTGCTCAGGCTCGACACGAAGGCGGTCTCGATCGACCGGGAAGCCCACACGGTGAGCCTCTCGACCGGCGAGACGCTGTCTTACGACAAACTCGTCCTCGCCACCGGTTCCTCGCCGTTCGTTCCGCCGATGGCAGGCAGCGATCGTCAGGACTGCTTTGTCTATCGCACCATCGAAGATCTCGAAGCGATGCAGGCATGCGGCGCGCGGGCGAAGTCGGGGGTCGTGGTGGGCGGCGGCCTGCTCGGCCTCGAGTGCGCGAAGGCGCTGCACGACATGGGACTGGCTGCGCATGTCGTCGAGTTTGCGCCGCGTCTGATGGCAGTGCAGGTCGATGAAGGCGGCGGACAGATGCTGCGCGGCAAGATCGAGGAACTGGGCGTGCAGGTCCACACCGGCAAGCATACGCTCGCGATCGTCGACGGCGAGTCGGGCACGCACCGCATGCAGTTCGCCGACGGCACGCATCTCGACACCGACATGATCGTGTTCTCCGCCGGCATCCGTCCGCGCGACGAGATCGCGCGCGCATGCGGCCTCGAACTGGGTCCGCGCGGGGGCATCGCGATCGATGCGAGCTGCCGCACCAGCGATCCCGACATCTACGCGATCGGCGAATGTGCTGCGTGGAACGGCATGGTGTACGGGCTCGTCGCGCCAGGTTATGACATGGCGCGCGTGGCGGCGAAGCATCTGCTCGGCGACGACGCGGGCTTCGCCGGCGCGGACATGAGCACCAAGCTCAAGCTGATGGGCGTGGACGTCGCCAGCATCGGCGATGCGCACGGCAGGACGCCGGGCAGCCGCTCGTACCAGTTCAGCGACGAACGCAAACAGGTCTACAAGAAGCTGGTGGTGTCCGAGTGCGGCAAGCAGCTTCTCGGTGCCGTGATGGTGGGCGACGCGACCGAATACGGCACGCTGCTGCAGATGATGCTCAACAGCATCGAGCTGCCCGAAGCACCGGAATTCCTGATCCTGCCGCAAAGCGACGGCAACGCCAGGCCCGGACTCGGCGTCGACGCGCTGCCCGAGGCCGCGCAGATCTGCTCGTGCAACAACGTTTCCAAAGGCGAAATCTGCGCCGCCGTGTGCGCGGGCGCGACCGACATCGGCGCGCTCAAGTGCGCGACCACCGCCGGCACGTCGTGCGGCGGCTGCGTGCCGCTCGTCACGCAGGTGATGAAGGCCGAGATGAAGAAGCAGGGTCTCGCGGTCAACAACCACCTGTGCGAGCACTTCCCGTACTCGCGGCAGGAGCTGTATCACATCGTGCGCGTCGAGCGCGTGAAGACCTTTGGCGAGTTGCTGGCGAAGCATGGCCATGGTCTCGGCTGCGACATCTGCAAGCCGGCGGTGGCCGGCATCCTGGCTTCGTGCTGGAACGAGTTCGTGCTGAAGAAGGAACACGCGAGCCTGCAGGACTCGAACGACTACTACCTCGCGAACATCCAGCGTGACGGCACGTATTCGGTGGTGCCGCGCATGCCGGGCGGCGAAGTCACGCCCGAAGGTCTGATCGCCGTCGGCCAGGTCGCGAAGAAATACGGCCTCTATACGAAGATCACCGGGGGCCAGCGGGTCGATCTGTTCGGCGCGCGCGTCGATCAACTGCCGCTGATCTGGGAAGAGCTGATCGCCGCCGGTTTCGAATCGGGTCACGCGTACGGCAAGTCGCTGCGCACGGTGAAGTCGTGCGTCGGCTCGACGTGGTGCCGCTACGGCGTCGGCGATTCGGTGGGGCTCGCCGTTGCGATGGAAAACCGCTACAAGGGCTTGCGCTCGCCGCACAAGCTCAAGTTCGGCGTGTCGGGCTGCACCCGCGAATGCGCGGAAGCGCAGGGCAAGGACGTCGGCATCATCGCCACCGAGAAGGGCTGGAACCTCTACGTGTGCGGCAACGGCGGCATGAAGCCGCGTCACGCCGAACTGCTCGCGTCGGATTTGGACCGCGAGACGCTGGTGCGCTACATCGACCGCTTCCTGATGTTCTACGTGCGTACCGCCGACCGTCTGCAACGCACCAGCGTGTGGCGCGACAACCTCGAAGGCGGCCTCGACTACCTGATCGACGTCGTCGTGCACGACAAGCTGGGACTTGCTGTGGAGCTGGAAGCGGAAATGCAGCACGTGATCGACACCTACGAGTGCGAGTGGAAGAGGGCGGTGACCGATCCCGAGACGCGCAAGCGCTTCCGTCATTTCGTCAACAGCGACAAGCTCGACGAGAACGTGAGCTTCGTCGAGGAGCGTGGCCAGATTCGCCCCGCGACGCCGCAAGAGCGGCAAGCGAGGCAGATCCCGATCCCCGTAGTCGTCGAAACCGCCTGACCCTTCACCACAACCTGATGTGAGGAACCCAGCATGAGCAACGATCAGACTTCACAATCCTGGATGCCCGTGTGCGCGCTCGACGACATCGTTCCGAATACCGGTGTCTGCGCGCTGGTGAATGGCGAGCAGGTTGCGGTTTTTCATGTCGCGCACGGTGATGGCGGCGTGTTCGCGATCGACAACTTCGATCCTGGTTCGCACGCGGCAGTTCTGTCGCGCGGACTGATCGGCAGCCTCGGCGAGCGCATCGTGGTGGCCTCGCCGATCTACAAGCATCATTTCGATCTGCGCACCGGCGAATGCCTGGAGGTGCCCGAGCATTCCGTCAGCGCGTACCGGGTGCGCGTCGAGAGTGGCAAGGTGTGGGTCGCGGCATGAGGCACGAAGTCGATGCGCTGATCTCGGCAGGCGCCTCGTTGGCCGCGCCTGGCCGCCCGCGCCTCGTGGTGGTCGGCAACGGCATGGCCGGCATGCGCACTGTCGAGGAACTGCTCAAGCTCGCGCCGGACCTGTATGACATCACCGTATTCGGCGCCGAACCATACGGCAACTACAACCGCATCCTGCTCTCGCCGGTGCTTGCGGGCGAGAAGAGTGTCGACGACATCATCCTCAACGCGCGTGACTGGTATCGGGAGAACGGCATCCGGCTGTATGCCGGCGACCCGGTGGTGTCGATCGATCGCCGGCGCCGCATCGTGCGCTCGCAAGGCGGCATCGAGGTGGGCTACGACCGGCTCCTTATTGCGACCGGCTCGAAGCCTTTCCTGGTTCCGGTGCCGGGTCACCAACTGCCGGGTGTGATCGCGTTTCGTGACATCCAGGATGTCGAAACGATGCTCGCCGCCGCACGCAGCCACCGTTACGCAGTGGTGATCGGCGGTGGCCTGCTCGGACTGGAGGCGGCGAACGGGTTGATGCGCCAGGGCATGTCGGTGACGGTCGTGCATGTGATGGACAGCCTGATGGAGCGCCAGCTCGACAGGAGCGCGTCGGTCCTGCTGCAGCAGGCGCTGGAGAAGAAGGGCCTGCGTTTCCTGCTGAAGGCCACTACCGCTGAAATCGTCGGACCGGATCGCGTCACCGCGGTGCGTTTCGATGATGGCTCGGAGATTCCCGCGGACCTGGTTGTGATGACGGCCGGCGTGCGCCCGAATATCGAACTCGCGAAACAGGCCGGCCTGCACTGCGAACGTGCAATCGTCGTCGACGATACGCTGCAGACCTACGATCCGCGTGTCTACGCCGTCGGCGAGTGCGTGCAGCACCGCACGGCAACCTTCGGCCTCGTCGCGCCGATCTGGGACCAGGCGCGCGTGTGCGGCGCGCATCTCGCCGGCGCGGGCCATCGCCGTTATGTGCAGCGCGCGACCGCGACCAAGCTGAAAGTCACCGGCGTCGACCTGTATTCCGCCGGCGACTTCATCGGCGGCCCGGACAGTGAAGACCTGGTGCTGCGCGATCCGCGGCGCGGCGTCTACAAGCGCCTCGTGATCGAGGATAACCGGGTGGTCGGCGCGGTCCTCTATGGCGACGTCAAGGAGGGCGCGTGGTATTTCGAACTGATCCAGAACCGCATCGACATCTCTTCGCTGCGCAGCCAGCTGCTGTTCGGCAAAGCCCTCTGCGAGATGCAGCCCGCCTGAACGAGAGGCCGCTTGAAGCGGAATCCAACGTGAGTTTCCCCATCGCTATTTCCAGCGCGCCTGACGGCAGCCGTGACGCTGTCAGGACCACCTGTCCATACTGCGGCGTCGGTTGCGGCGTGCGCGCGAGCGCGCGCCCGGATGGCCGGCATGAAATCGCCGGTGACGAACTGCACCCGGCGAACTTCGGCCGCTTGTGCGTGAAAGGCTCGGCGCTCGGCGAAACGATCGGACTCGACGGACGGCTTCTCTATCCGAAGCTGCGCGAACCCGCGAGCGGTGCATTGCGAGATGTGTCATGGAGTGATGCGCTCGACACTGTTGCCGGTGGCTTTCGCCGGATCATCGATCAGCACGGACCGGATGCCGTCGCGCTTTACGTATCGGGACAGTTGCTGACCGAGGACTACTACGTCGCCAACAAACTGATGAAGGGCTATGTCGGCAGCGCGAATATCGACACCAATTCGCGTCTGTGCATGTCGTCGTCCGTCGCAGGACATAAGCGGGCCTTTGGCGAAGATCTCGTGCCGGTGTGCTACGAGGATCTCGAACTGGCGGATCTGGTCGTGCTGGTCGGTTCGAATACGGCGTGGTGCCATCCGATCCTGTTCCAGCGCATCGTCAAGATCAAGGAAGCGCGGCCCGATATGAAGGTGGTCGTGATCGATCCGCGCTACACCGCGACTTGCGAAATGGCCGACTTGCATCTGCCGCTGAGCGCGGGCACCGACGTCCGGCTGTTCAACGGCTTGCTCAGCTTTCTCGCGGAACATGGCGCGACGGACGAGCAGTTCGTCGGTGCGCATACGACTGGCTTTCCGGAGGCGCTAGGCGCCGCTTCAGCCGGCGCGCCAGGCGGGTTCGATCTCGCGCAATGCGCCAGGGCCTGCAAGGTCGATCCGCACGATCTCCTCGAGTTCTATCGCCTGTTCGCGCGCACCGAGCGCGTGGTGACGGTGTACTCGCAGGGCGTGAACCAGTCGACCTCCGGCACGGACAAGGTCAACAGCATCATCAATTGCCATCTGCTGACCGGCCGGATCGGCAAACCGGGGATGGGGCCGTTCTCGTTCACCGGCCAGCCGAATGCGATGGGTGGGCGCGAGGTCGGCGGTCTCGCGAACACGCTAGCTGCGCATCTCGAACTCGACCAGCCGGAGCATCGCGAACTGGTGCAGCAATTCTGGGGCGCGCCTGTCATTGCGTCGCGGCCGGGGCTCAAGGCCGTCGAGTTGTTCGAGGCAATCGAGCAAGGCCGCATCAAGGCGGTCTGGATCATGGGCACGAACCCGGTGGTGAGCCTGCCCGACGGCGATCAGGCGAAGCGCGCGCTCACGCGCTGCGAACTCGTCGTCTGCTCCGACATCGTGGAGCACACGGATACCAATGCGTTTGCCCACGTCCTGCTGCCGGCGCTCGGCTGGGGAGAAAAGGACGGCACCGTCACCAATTCCGAGCGCAGGATTTCGCGGCAGCGCGCGTTCCTGCCGGCGCCCGGCGAAGCACGCGCTGACTGGCGGATCATCTGCGACGTTGCGCAACGAATGGGCTATGCGGGCTTCGAGTTCGCCAGCCAGCAGGAGATTTTCGATGAGCACGCGCGGCTCAGCGCATGGCGCAATGAAGATAGCCGGAGCGCCGACGCAACGAGCGCCCCACCCGTCGACGGCGGCGTGCGCCGCGCGTTCAACCTGGCCGGCCTCGTCGGCCTCGGTGCCGAAGGTTACGCTGCGATGCAGCCCGTCCAGTGGCCGGTTCTCGCGAAGCATGACACGGCAGCGTCAGGCACCGGGCGTCTTTTTGGCGATCGCCGCTTCAGCCACGCGGACGGTAAGGCGCGCTTCGTCGCCACGCCGCCACGCGCTCCGGCCAACGCACCGGATGACGACTATCCGCTGACGCTGAACACCGGCCGCGTGCGCGACCAGTGGCACACAATGACGCGAACGGGCAAGTCGGAGAAGCTTGCCGGCCATGTCACGGAGGCCTTTGTCGACATGCATCCGCAGGATGCGCTGGCGTGCGGCGTGCGTGAAGGCGATCTCGCGCGGGTATCGAGCCGCTGGGGGGCGATGGTCGCGCGTGTGCAATATGGCGGCGGCATGCCGCGCGGCAGCGTGTTCGTCCCGATCCACTGGAACGATCAGGTGGCCTCCGACGCACGCGTGGGCGCCGTGGTGAATCCATCTGTCGATCCGGTTTCGGGCGAGCCAGAGTTCAAGCACACGCCGGTTCGGGTCGACAAGTTCCACGTCGCCTGGCACGGCTTCTCACTGAGCCGGCAAGCTCCGGTGCTGGATAGCTTCACGTACTGGACGCGCATCCACGGTGCGCAGTTCGTGCGCTACGAACTCGCGGGGCGCAACCCGCTCGCCGACCACGGCGATCGCGGCGCCTGGGCGCGCGCGCTATTTCGCGTCGACGATTCTCACGACGACTGGCTCGAATACGAGGACCGCTCGGCAGGCGTCTATCGCGCGGTTCATCTGGTCGACGACCGCATCGAGAACTGCGTCTTTCTTTCGGCACGTCCTGAATTACCGGCGCGTGAATGGCTCGCGAGTCTGTTTGCGAAGGACAAGCTCGACGAAGCGGACCGTATCGGCGTGTTGCTGGGACAGCCAATCGGCAAAGGCGCCGATACTGGGCCTACGGTTTGTTCGTGCTTCGGGGTCGGGCGCAACACGATCTGCGCGGCGATCCGTGAGCAGGGACTGAAGACCGCCGCAGAGATTACCGCGTGCCTGAAAGCCGGCGGCAACTGCGGGTCCTGCGTGCCGGAACTGAAGAAGCTGCTGGTCGATACTGAACTGGCGCGGCTGAGCGCCGCTTGAGCGGGATGCAAGGCGGCGGCTTTGTCGAGCTGACAAGCATGGATCGAGCTGCCGCCTTTGCGGGAACGTCGCGGACCGCTTCGTGCTCGGCCTGACCGGCGACAGCCTGTTGGCGCCACGCGGCAACGCGAGCAAAGGCGGAACCCTTGCCGAGCAGCTCGCTTACTTCGAGCGGATGCTGATCGAAGACATGCTGCGGCGTCATAATGGCAATGTCTCGCAAGCACGGAACGGATACAGCTGACAACGCGTGACGGTCATATCGAATGCAGAACGAACCGCAAGTCAGTGTTGTCGGGCAGATTCCGCGCAACGTGTGGGTTCTCGGTTGTGTCAGTCTGTTCATGGACATCTCATCCGAAATCATCCACAGCCTGCTGCCGATGTTTCTGCTGACAACCCTTGGCGCGACCGCTGGCGCGATCGGCCTCATTGAGGGGATCGCGGAGGCCACTGCACCCATCGTCAAAGTATTTTCGGGCACGCTCAGTGACTATCTGGGCAACCGTAAATGGCTGGCCGTGGCCGGGTACTCTCTGGGCGCAGTGAGCAAGCCGCTTTTTGCCATTGCGCCGACACTCGGAATCGTGGTGATGGCGCGCATCATCGACCGTGTAGGCAAGGGTATCCGGGGTGCGCCGCGAGACGCGCTGGTCGCGGATGTTACGCCGCAGCACCTGCGCGGTGCGGCCTTCGGGCTACGCCAGGCGCTCGACACGGTTGGGGCAGTTCTCGGACCGTTGGTGGCGGTTCTCATCATGCAGATGGGCGCAGACAACTTCCGGCTCGCCTTCTGGATTGCGGTCATTCCAGGGCTACTCGCCGTTGGCCTGCTGACGTTTGGTGTCAAGGAGCCCGTCCATGAGCGTCCCGCCAAGGGGAACAATCCTGTCCGCTGGGCGAGCCTCAGAGACCTCGATTTGAAGTATTGGTGGGTGGTCGGAATCGGCGCCGTTTTCTCGCTGGCGCGGTTCAGCGAGGCGTTTCTGGTTCTGCGTGCCATGGGAAGTGGCGTAGCGATTGCGCTGGTGCCGCTTGTCATGGTCACGATGAATGTCGTTTACGCGGCGTCCGCTTATCCGTTCGGCAAACTCGCGGACACCATGAGCCACACCCGGCTATTGGTAGCCGGTCTGATCGTGTTGATCGGCTCCGATGTCGTCCTCGCACACGGCACACACTGGAGCATCGTTCTCGTGGGAGTCGCGCTGTGGGGGCTGCACATGGGGATGACCCAGGGTCTGCTTGCCACGATGGTCGCACACACCGCACCGCCACATCTGCGCGGCACCGGGTTTGGTTTCTTCAATCTACTGAGCGGCATCGTCACGTTGGCTTCGAGCGTCATCGCGGGGCAGTTGTGGGAACGTTGGGGTGCAGCCACTACGTTTTACGCGGGCGCAGTCTTCAGTGTCGTGACTGTCGTGCTGCTCCTGTTCTACCCCACACCTGTTGCAAGCGATGCGCGCTGAGGCGTGACGTCAGGCTGTGGCCACCCACTCTGACCCGCGGCGATCGCCGACGTCTGCACCCCGCCGGCAAACCGTGCCATCATGTCGACGATTCAGCAGATGTTTTCGAGCGGACAGAAGTCGCATTTGTTGCAAGCGCTTCAGTACCGCCCGATCCGACGCGCAGCATCGACCGGCCGAAGCGGGACACCCTGCCGGCTGCATCCGGCCAGACCCTACGGCCGCGCTGCACCGTCTATCAGCCGGACGAGGAGGTCATCATGCTTGCAGTTCACAAGGCGGTGTTTCCGGTAGCGGGAATCGACACGCGCTTTCTGCCGGCCACCAAGGCGAGTCCGAAGGAGATGCTGCCGGTCATCGACAAGCCGTTGATTCAATACGCGGTCGAAGAAGCGATTGATGCGGGCATTGCCGAGTTGATCTTTGTCACGGGCCGCGGCAAACGCGTGATCGAAGATCACTTCGACGAATCCTACGAAGTCGAACACGTGCTGCGAACGAGAGGGCTGCAGAGCCTCGCCGAGCTTGTGCACGGCATCAAGCCGCCCAACGTCAGTTGCGTCTATGTCCGCCAGGCCGAGCCGCTCGGTCTCGGTCACGCGGTTTTGTGCGCACAGAAGCTGATCGGCGAAGAACCCTTCGCGGTTGTTCTCGCCGACGATCTGCTCAAAGGTCGTCCGCCTGTTCTCGAACAGATGGTGCACATCTTCAGCCATTACGATTCATCGGTGATTGCGGTCGAGGAATTCGGAGCGGAGGGTGCGTGCTCGCACGGCGTGATTGGCGGACGCCATTGGGACCAGCATGTGATCAGCGTGTCGAGCATTGTCGAAAAGCCAGCGCCGGAACAGGCGCCGTCGTCGTTCGGCGTCGCGGGGCGCTACGTGCTGATGCCGGCGGTATTCGAACATTTGCGCGCGGTGCGGCCTGACGCAAATGGCGAGATTCAACTGACGCCCGCAATTCACTCGATGCTCGAAAGCGAACAGGTGCTCGCCTATGAATTCATCGGCAAACGCTATGACTGCGGGACGAAACTCGGTTATCTGCAGGCAACTGTCGATTTCGCTCTGCAACATGATGAAGTGCACGATGCATTCGGCGCGTGGTTGCGCAAGCGTGTGGATGGCGGGACGGGGGCGCCCGGGACAGCGCATTAGCGGAGCGAACGCTGGATGACGAAACGGTCTGATCAAATCGGGGCTCGATAAATCTGTTCGCCATCGAACACACGCCGTCGCGTCGATTGTCCATGATTGCCGGTCAACGCTCTTCCCCGAAACCCGTTGTCCGAGTGTCGCGATGACGAGCCCGGAGCGGTTTCGACGGGTGTCAACATGGGTTCACGCGTAACGCGCTATATTTAAAGTCTCACTGTGCTGGTGATTTTCAATCCCCGAGATTTTCCGGGCCCGTGTTGGACCGTTGCAGAGAGGCCTCGCTCGGGTCTTCCGCTTAACCACGACTTCACAGGAAGGCAATATGTCACTTCGTATCAATGACGTCGCACCCAACTTCACCGCTCGGACCACGCAAGGCACCATCGATTTCCACGACTGGATCGGCGACCAATGGGTGATCCTGTTTTCTCACCCGAAAGACTTCACGCCGGTCTGCACAACCGAACTGGGCTACATGGCGAAAATCGAGCCGGAGTTCGCCAAGCGCAATGCGAAGCTGATCGGGCTGTCGGTCGATCCGGTCGAAGACCACGAAAAATGGGCCGCGGACATCGAGGAGACGCAGGGCGCCGCCGTCAAGTACCCGATGATCGGCGACACTGATCTCGCGGTCGCCAAGCTGTACAACATGCTGCCAGCTGATGCGGGCGAAACCAGCGAGGGCCGCACCGCGGCGACCAACGCGACCGTGCGCTCGGTTTTCATCATCGATCCCGACAAGAAGATCAAGCTGACGCTGACCTACCCGATGACCACCGGCCGCAACTTCGACGAAATCCTGCGCGTGCTCGATTCGATTCAATTGACGGCGAAATACAAGGTCGCGACGCCGGTCAACTGGAAGCAGGGCGAAGACGTGATCATCACGTCCGCTGTCAGCAACGAAGAGGCGCAACAGGCGTTCCCCGGCTTCAAGACCATCAAACCGTATCTGCGCACCACCAAGCAGCCGGGCTGAAATCAGGGCACGACGGCCGCTAGCGGGCCGTCGTGCCTTTTGTTCTTAAGGGATGCAGATGATTTTTCGCCAACTGTTCGATCCGGTTTCGTCGACCTATACGTACCTGCTTGGCGACAGTGGCGAGGCGCTGCTGATCGACCCCGTCTACGAGCAGGTACCGCGTGATCAGGCGCTGCTGCGCGAGCTGGGCCTGTGGCTGCTAGTGACGCTCGATACCCACGTGCACGCCGACCACGTGACCGGCGCCTGGCGCATGCGTCAGCGTTGCGGCAGCGAGATCGCGCTTGCCGCGGTCGTCGAAGCGAAAGGTGTGACGCGGCCATTGCGGCATGGGGATCGGATCGACTTCGGCACGCGTCATCTGACCGTGCGCGCAACACCTGGTCACACGAACGGCTGCCTGACCTACGTGCTCGACGATCAAAGCATGGCCTTCACCGGCGACAGCCTGCTGATTCGTGGCTGTGGCCGCACTGATTTCCAGCAAGGCAGTCCGCAGCAGCTGTTCGCGTCCGTGCGCGAGCAGATTTTGTCGCTGCCGGACAACTGTCTGCTTTATCCCGCGCACGACTATCGCGGCATCACGGTGACGAGCGTGGTCGAAGAGCGGCGCTTCAATCCACGCCTGGGCGGCGACGTCGACATCGGCGATTTCACCGGGCATATGAATAACCTGAATTTGCCGCATCCGAAGCTGATGGCGGTGGCGGTGCCCGCTAACCTGCGTTGCGGCCAGCCGGAAGGCGGCGCCGAAGTGGCGACGGAAACAGCGGATTGGGCGCCATTGACGTTGCGCTTTAGCGGCGTATGGGAAATCGAGCCGATGGCGCTGCTCGAGCATGGCGCGGCGTTTCAGATCGTCGATGTGCGGGAGGCGCCGGAGTTCATCGATCGTTTGGGTCATCTGCCGGGCGCCAAACTGGTGCCGCTTTCGCAATTGACAGCGCGGCTCGAAGAACTGGATCGCGAGCGGCCGGTGGTCGCGGTGTGCCGCTCCGGCGTGCGCTCGGCGCAGGCGAGCGTGTTGCTGACGAAGGCGGGATTCGGCAAGGTCGCGAATCTTGCCGGCGGGATGCTGCGGTGGAGGACGGAGGGGTTGCCGGTGGCGTCGGATAGTGTTTGAGGGAATCGACGCTACCGGAAACGGCCCCCGAGTTCAGCCTCGGCCACGGCCCAGGAAGGCGCCAGCCTTCGAATAACCGGCACTGCCGTGCGCCGACCGCGTAACCAGCCAAATCCCCGCGCAAACGAACACCAGCGCGATGAGATTCTTTAATTCCATGATGTTCTCATTCAGACATATGGCCGAGAGCACGGTGCCGAACACGGGCACCAGGAAATTGAAAACGGTGACTTTGCCAACCTGGTTATATTTCAGCAGAAGACTCCACAACGTAAATGCGACTGCGGACAGCAATGCCAGATAGGCGAGCAAGGCCATCGATCCGAGCGTGAATGAGTGCAGCGAACCACCGGCGGCGAAACCGGCCGCAAGCAGAACGGCGCCGCCAAACCCAAGTTGATAACCCGTCATGACCATGACGTCCATGCTCTGCGAAATGCGCTTTCCGTAAATCGACGCGGCAGAGAGCGCGAACGCGGCAATCACGATAAAGCCTTCGCCGAGCAAGGTGAACGCAAATTCAAACAGGCCGTCGCCGAAATTCACGACCATGACGCCGACGAATCCCAGCAGGCAGCCAAGCGCCTTGCGGGGCGAAACTTTGTCGTTCTTATAGATGAAATGGGCAAGCAGCACGCTGAAGAAGGTCGTCGTCGAGTTCAGGATTGAACCGCGAACGCCGCTCGTGTAGGCGAGACCGACATAGAAGAATACGTATTGAATAGCTGTTTGCGAGAAGCCCAATAGCATCAGATGACCGCTGTTGCGGCGATTCAAATCGAAAACAGGCTTTTTCGACAAGGCAGCGAGTATCAACAGCAAAAGTCCCGCGAGCACGAACCGGTAGCCCGCGAAGATCAGCTTTGAAGGAATATCGTTTTGCTTGATTCCGAGTAAAGCGTAGCCGATTTTAATTGACGGGTACGAACTGCCCCAAAGCAGGCAGCATACGGTCGCTACGAGGACGAGCACTTTCGGTTGGGTGAAAAATCGCGCGGAATCGCGCAATCCGATTGTTGCTGAAGGCACGGACATATTTCGAGTGATGTTGTCTTTGTGCACTGTGTGGGCAGTCCACATGAGTGCTTTTTTATTGCCGTATTGCTTTTCTGCTTTTCAGTGATACCAAGTGAAGGCTTTGCGAAATTATACGCAAATGCAATTGTAATGTCAGGCGGCAGTCAATAACACCCATCGGCCATCGAACGGGAATGCCACGGGCGACCGGACGTTACGCCGGCTGCTATGTCCGCATCACTGTGTCGGGCGATCTTCCGACCATACGCTGGCGAGTGGTGCGCACCTTCACACCTGCGGCGCAGGCACCCGTGGGTTCAATCATTCTGCGCCAATCCCGTTCGCACCGGGTACCTTCCCGTCGTTCATCCCTGAGCCAGGTGTCGCGTCGCGGCAGTACCCTGTCGGCTGACTGCACCGACTGTCGATCCGCACGCGACCCGTTCGTCGTATGGATGGACCGATTGGGTTCATCGATCTGGAGCACATCATGCGCAAGCACATCGTTTCCATGTTCCTCAGCCTGGATGGCGTCACTCAATCCCCGGGCGGGCCTAAGGAAGATACCAGTGACAATTTTCACCTGGGCGGCTGGATCGTCCCTTACGCCGACGAAGCCATTTCCGAAAATGTGCGTGACCTGCTCGCGCAGCCGTTCGAGTTGCTGCTAGGGCGTTGCACGTACGACATATTCGCGTCTTATTGGCCGCATGTGCCGGCAGATTCAGGCAGCCGCGGCATCGCTGACCGGTTCAACCACGTCGCCAAGCACGTGGCCACGCATCGATCCGATACGCTTGCCTGGCACAACAGTCATGCGCTGAAGGGCGAGCTCGCCGATGCAATACGCGCGTTAAAACGTCAGGACGGTGCCGATCTATTGACGTTCGGCAGTGGCGACATGGTGCGTCAATTGCTCGCGGCGGGTCTCGTGGATGAACTCCGGCTTCTGATTTACCCCGTCATACTTGGGCACGGCAAGCGTCTGTTCGGTGACGATGCACTGGCGTCCGCCTTCACACTGGCACACGCGCGGAGCACACCCGGTGGCGTGCTGATCACCCGCTACACGCGCGACGGCGAGGTGCGCACAGGAGCGTTCGAGTAAGTCGAATCGCACGCGATGCGCACGATGCGCGCGAAGCTTCGAATCGACGTCTTCGAGCAAGGACTATTTTTTTCGCACGTCTTTCGTCCGCCGGCCACTCGTCACCGTGTCCGCAAACAGATCGATCACCACCTCGCGCAGCCAGCGGTTGCCTTCGTCGTGCTGGACCCGCTCGTGCCAGAGCAAATGAATCGGTGCGGCGGGCAGCGTCATCGGCAACGCGCGCATGCTGAGCGAGAACGGCGTGGCCAATTCGAGAGCGAGGCGCTCCGGCACCGTGGCGATCAGATCGGTACGTTGCAGGATGTAGCCCACGCTCATGAAGTGCGGTACCGTCAGCCGCACCTGACGCCGCACGCCGCGCCGCTTCAGCCACTCATCCACCTGACCGTGGCCGGTGCCGGCCGACACCACTACCAGATGCTCGGCCCCACGCCACGCAGGAAGCGTCAACGCCGCGTCTTCGAGCGGATGACCGCGTCTGAACAGACACACGTATCGCTGATCAAACAGGCGCCGTTGATAGAAACCACCCTTTAACTGCGGTAGCAAACCGATCGCCAGATCGACGCGGCCGTCAGCCATCTCGTTGCTCAGATTGACGCTCGTATTGCGGACCGTATTCAGTGCAACACCAGGCGCGATGCGTGACAATCGTTCGATCAGCGCGGGCAGAAACACGACTTCGCCGATATCGGTCATACCGATCGTCATCGTTCGCATCGCCCGTAGCGGATCGAAGCCCGTCACCGGATTGAGCGCGGCGTGCAAGGTGGCGAGCGCCTGCGAGACCGGCTCCGCAAGACGTAGCGCGAACGGCGTCGGAACGACGCCGCCCGGCGCGCGCACGAACAGCGGATCACCCAGTAGGCGGCGTAGCTTCGCGAGCGCATTGCTGACGCCCGGCTGGCTCATGTTCATCTGCTCGGCGACGCTTGCCACACGCCGCTCCTGCATCAACCGCTGGAAGAGCAGCAGCAGATTGAGGTCGAGATCGTTCAGTTCCATGACTTCGGCATGACTTGAGTTCATTCCTTTCAGTGATGATGGAGATTCATTTCATCTTATTGAGCAATGAAGGTCCAGTGCTGAAAATACCGATACGGTATCCGCATGCAACGCGCCGAGCGCGCGTGCCTCCGCGACCCGAATCGATAAACCTGCATATCGGAGACACACTCATGAGTGGGATGGATCTAAGGATCGCGATCGTCGGCGCCGGCATCGGCGGCCTTACGCTGGCGCTCGCACTGCGCGAACATGGCATCGATGCGCAACTCTACGAGCAGACCGAGGAGTTGCGCGAGGTGGGCGCGGCCGTCGCGCTGTCGGCCAACGCGACGCGCTTTTATGAGCGCATGGGACTGCGTTCCGCGTTTGAAAACGTGTGCGCTGAAGTACCCGGGCTCATCTATCGTGACGGACGCAGCGGTGCCGTCATTGGACATCATCGCGGCACGCCCAGCTATCGCGAGCAGTTCGCCGGTTCGTACTGGGGCGTTCATCGCGCCGATCTGCAGGCGGTGCTGTCGAAGGCGGTCGGTCTCGAGCGCATCAAGCTCAGTCATCGGCTGGTCGATCTCGTGCAGCATCCCGATCGCGTGAGTCTCGCGTTCGACAACGGTCAGCGCGTCGATGCCGATCTCGTGATCGGTGCCGACGGCGCACGCTCGATCACGCGACGCTGGATGCTCGGCTACGACGACGTGCTGTATTCAGGTTGCTCGGGCTTTCGTGGCGTGGTACCAGCCGGGCGCATGGACCTGCTGCCTGATCCGGAGACGATCCAGTTCTGGGTCGGACCCGGCGGCCATCTGCTGCACTATCCGATCGGCGACAAGGGCGATCAGAACTTCCTGCTGGTCGAGCGTCATCCGTCGCCGTGGCCGTCACGCGACTGGGTCATGCCGTCCAGCGAAGGCGAGCAACTGCGCCTGTTCAAGGACTGGCATCCGGCCGTCGTGCAGATGATCACGGCCGTGCCGATCAGTCAGCGCTGGGGCCTGTTCCACCGTCCTCCGCTCGGCCGCTGGAGCAAGGGTCGCGTGACGCTGATCGGCGATGCAGCGCATGCGCTCGTGCCGCATCACGGCCAGGGCGCCAACCAGTCGATCGAGGATGCCGTGGTGCTGGCCGCACAGCTGGCCAAGGCCGGCCCGGGCAATTGGCGCGAGGCGCAGGAAGCCTACGAGCGTCTGCGCCGGGGCCGCACGCGCAAGGTGCAGTACGCGTCGATCTCCACCGCGGACGTGCTGCATCTGCCGGACGGGCCGGCCGCGCAGGAACGCAACGCGCGGCTCGGTGCGCGCGATAGCATGCTGCATCACCTCGACTGGATTCACGATTTCGACGCGCTGGCGCAGGAGCCGAGCGAGCGGCAGGGGGGCACGTGGCTTTGAGCCTTCCTTTGGGACGGCGGTAGGAGTGCGGTTCGCCGTACGTTTACGCCGGGCAGGCAAGCGGTGACGAACGGAGCCAACTGCAGATGCGTAGCGGCGGCGAGCGGCGACCTGATCGGTGAGTAATCGAGCTGGGCCTCTTCCGAACCACCGCCCCACGCGGTGCATCGTGCCGCGCAATTGTGTAGGTCACCCGTCGAGTTCATTCAGGAAGGAGAGTAACAACCGGTTCACTTCCCGGGCGCGCTCGCGCTGCAGCCAATGGCCCGCGCCTTCGAGCACGTGAGCACCGCGCAACCCCGGCAGCACTTGCGGCAACGCGGCAACGCGCTGCTGCATGCCTGGAAACCTGAGTACATCGTCGCGCGACCCGCCGATGAAGAGCGATGGCTGACGAATCGGGCAACCATACCAGGGGGCGAGCAATTCCGCGTTCCTGCGGATCGCGCGGTACCAGTTCAATCCGCCACGGAAGCCGGTGCGTCGGAACTCCCCGACGACATATTCGAGGTCGTCCTGAAGAAGCCAATCCGGCAATATGTCGGGGTCCACCGTGTTGTCGAGGAGGCCGGCGCCCGGCGTGAGGATGCCGGCCACCATGCGGCCCGGGCCGTCGCCCGACATGCTGAACGTGACGCGGCGCATGGTCGCTGCGACATCGGCCTGAAGCTCCTCCTCAGCCACACCCTCCTGCTGGAAGTACTGCATGTAGAAGGTCGTCACGCCCTGCTGCTCGAGTGCCGTCAGCAAGTCGACCTTCGCAGGCGGGACATAGGGTACGCTCAGGCCGACGACGGCGCGGAAGACATCGGGCCGTAGCAGCGCACTGCTCCAGGCTGCGGGCGCTCCCCAGTCGTGGCCCACGATCACCGCCGAACCGGCACCGAGTACCCTGACCAGTTCCACGATGTCGCCTGCGTGGTGCAGCATCGTGTACTGTGCAGGGTCGGCCGGCGCGTCGGTACCGCCGTAGCCGCGCATGTCCGGCGCAGCGGCGCGGTAGCCCGCGTCGGCGACCGCAGCCATTTGCGCGCGCCAGGATACCCACGACTCCGGAAATCCGTGGCAAAACACCACGAGCGGCCCAGCGCCTTGCAGCGCGACGCGCATGCGGATGGCGCCGACCTGCAGCGTTTCGAGCTGCACCTCGCGGGGGGCGCTCACGCTGCCTCCGCTGCCGCCAGCAATTGCGGAATGCGCTGTGCCGCATCGAAGGCTTTGGCTCCGACGGCCTTGAGAAGATCCTGCACGGCAGGGTCCACCTCCACGCCTTTGAGAACCACAACCTGCCCGTTGAGGCGGCACTGCCTGAGCCAAGCGCTCAGGTCGGGGTTCTGCTGCCAGCGCGCTGCATTGGCGAGAGTCGGCAGCCACATACGTAGGTAATCGATCGGCAGTTCGGGCACGGGCACGGGCATGCACATCGCGTTCTGTTCCTGCGGATTCTCCAGGTGCGCTTCGACCCAGGCGATCACGCTGCCTGAAAAGAGCGGCTGGCACCAGCGGACCATCAGGAGGTTGATCGCCTCATCCTGGAACACCGGCACGCCCGGCGCCGGCTGGATCGCGCAGGCAGTGCAGTCGATGTACAGCGTGTCAGGATCGGCGGCGAGTTCACCTTTCTCCAGTACGATGCGCGTCGGCTCGATCGCGCGCACGCGGCCGAGCCGAACGATCTCACCGACCTTGCGCAATTGGGCCATCTCGCCGCGCGAAACGAGTGCGCAGCGGTAGGTCGTGGGCTCGATGGCAGGGTCGATCCGCATCAGCGCGCCGCCCGCTTCGAGTTGCCGGAACAGGTCGGGGACGTCGCGTGCGTCGCGGATCGCATCGAATTGCACCACGTTGTTCTCGAAATAGCGCCGCCAGCCGGTCGGGCCGGGCTGCATGTTGGCCCGGTCCATCACCCAGGCGTCGCGCGGCATGATCCAGCGGATGCGCTCGTGCGGTACACCGTTCTCGATCAGCCAGATGCACGCGTCCATGCCGGTCTTGCCGGAGCCGACGACGGTATAGCACGAGTAAGGCCGCGTAACCTTCGGCAGCCCGTTGCAAGGAATGCATTGCACGCCCGCGGCCACGCTGTATTTTGGCGGGTGAGTGGACGGCACCTCAGTTTTCGCATGCGTGGCATTCACCCATTTGCGCCGCGCGTGCACCTCATGCTCGGCGCCGGTCAGCAGCGAGCGGAAGCGGTGTGTGCGGCCGTCGCTCGCGAAGTGATCGCATTTCGGGAACCACTGCACGCGGCCAGAGGGAATGAAGCGCTGTTTCATCACCTGCTCGAAATGCGTGAGCACCTCGGCTCCCGAGGAAAGACCAAGCATTCCTTCGTTGAAGCCCGTTGCTTCATGCGACCAGTCACTCAGTTCGCGCGATGCCACGCCATACCAGGCGGACGGCTGGTGCAGCCGCACGTACGGATAGGTGTCGTTCCAATGGCCACCGGGACGGTGGTGGCGATCCACCATCACGACTCGCGCATCTGGCGACTCGGTGAGCAACGTGTCGACGAATGCCATGGCAGTGGCGCCCGTCCCTGTCACGAAGTAGTCGGACTCGATCCATGCCATGTCACTCTCCTTAATGGGAGACTTTGACGCCGTGTCACAACGATTCCGGTGCGTTACACGGCCGTCGCATTTCCAGGGTCTTCGGTTGCGCGCTGGCGCTTCGCATCACTTTGAAACGGTTTTCAGTGTCAGAAGCTTCCCGCCGGTTGTCAACCGACTCAGTCAAAGATCTGGGACACAGTTGGCGTCCGGCGTAGGGGGGTTGGAAAACTGGATGGAAAGTCCTTTGGGATCGTTATAACGCCTTCTAAAGTCGCCACGGCGATACCGCATTACCCCAAAAAAAATAACTCTCACGACGTGGTCACGATTCTTTGATCGCTATGAGTTCATGACGGCCCTCGTAGCTGAACGCGACGGCGAGTTACCCGGATTCGCACACTTCCTCCTGAATCGGAGCACCACTCAGCTTGGACCCAGTTGCTATGTGCAAGACCTTTTTTACCTCGGCCGCTGCGCGAGGCAATGGCGTGGCTACGGCGCTGATATCTACCAAAGTTTGAAAACGGCGGTCGCGCGCTTCGGCTAGTACTTTTGCTGACGGAACTATGCCCGCAGCGCAATTTCGCAACTCGGGGTTACGTCGTGTCTGTACGCTGCCACACACACTTTTGAAGGCACGTGGTCATTCGATGGTCAGGGGCAGGACGCTGGGCTCTCCACTCCGCGTCTCCACATCCGGAGTCTCCTCACCGTTTTGGTGTCCGTGAGTTGACGAACGTCTCTTGTTTTAGGCAGAGGCGACGTTTGAATATGCGTCCCGGAGCGCGCGCGAATGGCAGGAGGTGGCCCGGACTATGCCGCACGCAGATGTCACTGCTGAATCCAACGCTGCTGAAACCCCCGCTTCCCCGCACAAGAAATGCAAACGCTCAATGCAACCAGCAAAGATTGGTGCGGACTCGAATGGTCCGCGTGAGTGCCATTAAATCAAACGCTCGGACAAGTGTCCGATCAGCAATTCGAAGCTGGCGCCATCAAAGGAGACAGCTACGACGCCGCCTTTGCACCGATGCTTTCCATTACCGCGATGGCATGATCGATTTGGGCCCTGGTATGGCCGGCATTCATCATGAAACGCAGTCGTGCTTGTCCGAGTGGCACGGCCGGAAACTGGACTGAGTCGACATGGACACCTTCTTCACGTAGTACGTTGACGTAACGTACGCATAGTTCCGTGTCGCCGATCAGCACGGGAACGATTGCCGTCTCGGTCGACAGCAGCTGATATCCGAGCGGTCGTATGCGCTCGATGAAATAGCGCTGGTTGTCCCACAGTTTTTGCCGCCGTTGCGGCTCTTCGGCCATCAGGTCGAGGGCGGCCAGTAGGGCGCTAGCCTGGTCCGGCGGCGGCGGGCAGGTAAAACCATACGCGGAACTGGAAAGCCGGATCACGTCAGCCATCTCGCGATCAACTGCCACGAACCCGCCAATGGCGCCAAATGCCTTGCTCAACGTGCCCATCTGGATGATATGGGGGCTGTAGCAACTGAAATGTTCCGAGGTGCCGCCGCCATGCTCGCCTAGCACGCCGGTAGCATGCGCATCATCGATATAGAGGATGGCGCCATAGCGCTCGGCCAGCGCCACCAGGTCCGGCAAGGGAGTAATCGTCCCTTCCATGCTGAACACGCCGTCGCTGACGATGATTGGTGTGGTGCCGTCCCCCGCCTTCAGGAGCGACTCCAGATGATTCATGTCGCAGTGTCGGTAGGTGCGGCGCAGTGCGCCGGACATCTGGATGCCTTCCCGAATGCTGATGTGATTGAACTCATCCGAGTAGTAAGCATATTTGCGGCGAGTCTTCGGGCGGTAGCCGTGTAAGCGCGCCAGCGTAGAAGCTTTGACCAGCGTCGAAAGCACGCCGAGATTGGTCATGTAGCCAGTCACGAACAGCACTGCGTCGCTTTTGTGCTTGAGTGCACCCAGGCGCGCCTCCAGTTCGCGATAGACGTCCAGATCGCCGCCCAGAAGGCGCGACTCGCAGTTACCGACGCCATAGCGATCCAGCCCCTGCTTGGCGGCAGTCACCAGCCGGGGATGATTCGCCAGCGCCAGATAATTGTTCGAACTGAACGAAACGAATTGACGCCCGTTCGACATGAAGGTCGGATCCGGCAGTGTCGCGTGAACGTCAGATACGTGGTGAAGAGTGTGGCTTTTCAGCCATTGGGCGATTTCGCCTAAGTCATGCATTATCGTGTTTTCCGTTTTGGCCCGGAATGCGTCGAACAATTCCCGATTGTCAATCTGGCTCCACGGGGTGCGGATCAGGTCGGATAATCGCGCAGGATCCTCGTGGCTTCATAGCCGGTCGTCGAAGGCCGTTTGTGCCCGCCAGTACAATTCGTCATCGCTTTGCCCCGTTTGACGGCCCAAGTCGATCTGCGGATTGCAGCGATCCGTTTGCTCTCGATCAACCGAACGTCTGATCTGCCAGAAGGTCCCGATGCCCGCCGTGCCCCTAATTCGGGGTTCGATGCGGTCTACCCTACGCGGTGCTCGGCTAAGAGTCAGCGATTTTACTGTAAGTAGTGGGCTTCGCAACTTCATGCCCCGCCAATGCCAAAAAGCTCCGGCGATTGACGGGCGAAGGTCCGTTATCCGAACCGTCATTCGGGCAATGACAATCTCACCGGCGGCTTACGAGATTCGAACAGTCGCTCGTTAGCGCCATTCCCTTTCTCTCGTCTCATGTCTTCAGTACAGCGAGTTGGAGTGCTCAAATGGTGATCCGTCGACAACAACCGCAAACCTGTTTCGTGTAAGCGCAATGATCTAAATCCACCAGACCGAAACTAGCAGCACAACTTCTCAACGGACCGGCATAGCCGGCTCGTCTCCCCATAAGCGAATGATCTCGTCGACAAACCGCTGAATCGCAAGGTGGCGGCTGTGCCGAAGGTTCCTTATGATGCCGATCTCACGGTAGAACGTTTGGGCGCCGAGATCCAGGGCAGTCAGCCCGTTCGGCCATGCACGCAACCCGATCGTCCTGGGTACGAGCGCAACTCCTACGCCGTTGGCGACCATCGAGGCAATTCCATGCAGGTCGACAATTTCGATGACGTCCTGAACAACAACACGTTCCCGGGAAAGAAACTGGTCCACCAATTGCCCCCCAAATGAGCTTCGCGCAAGGCGAATGAAGGGCGTGCGCTCCACCGCGGTTTGCCACCGCATTCCGGCCATCGATTCGGGTACGAGCAGCACAAATGGCTCAAATGCTAACCGCTGCCATTCGAAATTGTCGGGTAGTGTGAAGGGCGGTCGGCTGACCACTGCAAGGTCGATGTCAGCCTCATCGAGCTGGCCGAGCAGCATAAGGCCGCCTCCCGTCACGATCTGAACCCGCCATGCTGGAAACGCTTCGCGGAACGCCGCGACTGGCTGGGCCAGCACCGACTCCTGGGCCGATGCGATCGCGCCGACGCGCAATGTGCCGGTATTTTCCGCAATGCTGGGTTGTTTCAGCAAACGGGCATATACGCCTAACATCTCCGCGCCTAGCGCGTGCGCTTCCTCACCCGCCTTTGTCAGGCATGGCGTTCGCCCGGACCGGTCGAATAGTTTGACGCCAAGTTCCTCCTCCAGCCGCTGGATCTGTGAGCTGACTGCTGACTGGGTCAGGCCGATGCGTGCCGCAGCCGCCGAGAAGGTTCCGTGTTCCACCACAGCTATCAAGGTCTTCAGTTCGCGCAACATCTCGATATATCGAATATTTCTATGGATGGGATCGAAATATATCGTTTTACTCTTGATATTGATAGATCTAACCTAGCCGGCCAAATACGCGAGTCCAGTCGGACCACGAGTCAACTCAGTCAACTACCCCAGAGAGCAGCGATTGAAAATCAGGCAGGTTAGAGTCACACCGGTCGCCGTCAGGAATCCGCCACTACTGAACAGCGGCGGGCTTCACTCCCCCTATACGGTGCGATCGATCATCGAGGTCGAGGCTGACAATGGCCTCGTGGGCCTTGGCGAAACCTTCGGCGACCAAATGGTGCTCGATCGCCTGAATGTGGTTCGCGAGAGTTTGGTGGGACTAAGTCCGTTCGACCTGAACGCGCTTCGGCAACTTACCCGGACGCAGGCCCCGCATCACGGTTCGGATAGGTTCCGCTTCATGCCGGGATCATGGAACGGCAACCCGACAGACGCGAAGATCTTTGGCGCATTTGAGGTCGCATTCCTCGATCTTCAGGCACGACACCTCGGTATTCCGCTTTGTGAGTTGCTCGGTGGCGCGGTACGCCAGGAAGTGCCATTTTCGGCCTACCTGTTTTTCAAATACGGCACTGACTATGTACGCACGGTTGATCCGGAATACACCGGGGAAGATCCGTGGGGCGAGGTGATGGGCGTCGACCAGCTTGTCGGCGAAGCGCGCCGCATGATTGACCTGTATGGATTTCGCAGCATCAAGGTCAAGGCGGGCGTCCTCACGCCCGAGGAAGACGTTGCGTGTATCAAGGCCCTGAGGAAGGCGTTTCCCGATCACCCGTTGCGCCTCGATACCAATGGCGGCTGGTCGCAGGACACGGCACGCCGGATGGCGGAACTGCTCGAAGGCGATCTCGACTATTACGAGGATCCCACCCCGGGTCTGGGTGGTATGGCGGATCTGCATCTTGCGACCGGACTGCCGCTTGCTACCAACATGGTAGTGACGGATTTCGACGAATTCCGCCGGAACATCACCGTGAATGGTGTCCAGGTGATCCTGTCGGACCACCACTATTGGGGCGGATTACGCGCAACCCAGCAACTTGCGCATCTGTGCGAGATGTTCGATATCGGCCTGTCGATGCATTCCAACTGCCATCTCGGGATCAGCCTGATGGTCATGACGCACATCGCAGCCGCGACGCCGAATCTGACTTATGCATGCGACACGCACTATCCGTGGTTCACGGAAGAGTTGCTGGTCGGTGGCCGGGTACCGATCCGGGAAGGTAACGTCGCCGTTCGCGACCTGCCGGGCATTGGTGTCGAACTGGACCGGAAGGCGCTGGAAGAACTCCATCAGCAGTATTTGAGCTGCGGCTCCAGCGGCCGCGACGACGTTGCACAGATGCGCAAATTCAAGCCCGAGTGGGAGCGCAAAAAGCCGCGGTTCTGATCAGGCACTGACGCGGTTACTGAGGGAGGAGACAGGAACAATGAACAGAAAAATTTGGGCAACAGTTGCATTTTATGGGTCGGGTGAAATCGCCAATAACTTCATCTATGGGATGGGGGCGATGTTCCTGCTGAACTACTACACGGATGTGGCGGGCATCCCGGCTGCCGCCGTGGGAACGCTTCTGCTCCTGATCCGGATCTTCGACGCGGGCGCGGATATCTGGGCGGGACGCGTGGTTGATCGCACCAACACGCGATGGGGCCGCTTCCGTCCATACCTGATCTGGTGTGCGGTCCCGCTCGCTGTCGCGAATGTCCTGGTGTTTTCAGTGCCTCAGCATTGGACGGACGCTCTCAAACTGGTGTATGCGTACGTCAGTTACGGGCTGCTTGGCCTTCTGTTTTCATTCGTCAGCATTCCATATGGATCACTGTCGACGGCAATCAGCCAGGAATCTCGGGTGAGGGCAATGCTCGGGGTGTCGCGCGAAGTGGTGGCCTCTCTGACCGCGATTTTTCTTGCGGTTGTAATTGCTCCGCAGATCCATCACCACGCGGCTCAAGACGGAGAGTCGCTGCATGCAATATATACGCGTTACCTGATCATTTTCGGACTCGTCGGCGTGGTGTCGTACGCTGTTTGCTTCGCCGGCACGAAGGAAACGATTGAATACCGCAAGGACACGCGAACGCTCGGGAGCAGTTTGCGGACTGTTTTCAGGAATCGTGCACTGTTGTTCATCTGTCTAGCGCAAATCTGTATCGTGGCGGCATATTTCTCGATGAATGCCACCATCATCTTCTTTGCCCGATACGTGCTCAGGAACACCGAAGTGCTCATCGAGATCGTGGTCGCGCGAAAGCTGCTTGGCATGCTCGTTGGGGTTCCGCTGTCCGCCTGGCTTGTGAAGCACTTCGGCCGCAAGGGCGCGTTCATGGTTGGACTGGGGGCGTACATCACCGGCTTCGTGCTGCTGTATTGCTTTCGCACCACGGACATTTCGCTGATCCTTGCATTCTTCAGTGTGATCTCCGTCGGCCAGATGCTCACTGCCTCAATGGCCTTCGCGCTGCAGTCCGACACCGTGGAGTACGGGGAGTACATGACGGGCGAACGTGTCGAGGGCATGAGTTACGCGTTCTTCTCATTCGCGCGCAAGTGTGGGCAGGCGCTCGGCGGAGCGATTCCCGCGTTCGTCCTTGCGGCCTCGGGGTATGTGCCGAACCTCGCTAACCAGAGCGCCGGTACTGTGTCGGGAATCTACACTGCGCTGACGCTCGTACCGGCGTCGCTGCTGGGTCTAACGATGCTTGCGTTCATTTTCTACCCGCTGACAGAGCGTCGGTACGCCGAAATCGTGACCGGTATTCAGGAGCGCCGTCAGCGGGAGGTGGCGGAGCTCGCCTGCGACGATGGCCGGGTTCCTTCCACAGTGCGTTAGACCTGCCTGCACAGGCGGGATTCCGGTTGCTGCATGAGTCTCGAGGAAAGCGGTCTCGTTCTTGAGTGCGTGATGTAGGGATTTGGGTGCGCGTCGTGCGGTGCGTACCCACCAAGGGAGTTTTCGGAGTCGGCAGTATAGCGACGTCAGCCTTCGGGCGATGCGAAGGTCAATTTGTTAGGATGACTAGGAAAATATAGAAGATGAAGAAAAATAACCAGGTAAAGCTCGCTGTGGCCGCTGCCGTGCTGATGAATGCAGTGCCGGCTTTTGCACAAAGCAGCGTGACGCTGTATGGTCTCGTCGATGAGGGGATTAGCTATCTGAGCAGTTCGGCGTCGAAGGGCAAAACCAGCGGTGGTCATTCCCAGGTCAGCATGGTTAGCGGCGTGTGGATGGGCAGTCGCTTTGGCCTGAAAGGTAGCGAAGATCTGGGTGGCGGCACGAAGGCCATCTTTACGTTGGAAAACGGCTTCAACGCCACGAACGGCGCATTGAAAACGAGCAATACACTGTTCAGTCGCCAGGCCTTTGTTGGTATGGCCAACGACAGCTACGGCACCTTGACGGCGGGCCGCCAGTATACGTCGTACTATCAGTTGCTCGCGCCGTTCAGCCCGACCACGTGGCTCACCGGCTGGTCCGGCGCGCACCCGGGTGATATTGACGGCCTCGACACGACCTTCCGTGCCAACAACACGCTGAAGTACACCTCGCCCACGCTCTATGGCTTCACGGTAAGCGGTTCGTATTCGCTGGGCGGCGTGGCCGGAAGCACGAATGCGGGTTCGTCCATTTCGGCTGGCGTTCAGTACGCGCAGGGTCCAATCGGGTTCGCTACCGGGTTCCAGCGCGGCAACAACTCGAATTCGAGTGGCAACGTGTGGGGCGCTAACTCCACGATGCAAGACGGCCTTGATTCGAATAACAATGGTGCCCAGCAAGGACTCTCGGCGGTCAACAATGGCTACGCGCAGAACAAGGCCCAACAGCGCTTTGCTGTGATCGGCGCCTACAAGTTCAGCCAGGGTTTTGACATCACTGCGTCCTACTCGAACGTGCAGTACCTTCCGGGCATCCTGTCCGCCGGACTGTTCCGCAACGAGGCGATCTTCAATACCGGTGGCATCGTGATGCACTGGAAGGCAACCCCAGTACTCGACCTCGCGCTGGGCTACGCCTACACGGCGGCAACGAAGGCGAACACCATCACGGACGCAGCCAGGTACAACCAGATCAGCGCATCTCAGTTCTACTCGCTGTCCAAGCGCACAGGTTTGTATTCAGTTGAAGGCTACACGCGCGCAAGCGGTAAGACGCTGGGCTCGGGTGGAACTAGCGTCATCAACGCTACCGCGACGGTCGGTGACGGTCAGAACAGCACGCCGTCGTCCTCGCGCAGCCAGGTTGCGGTTGCCGTCGGTATGATCGCCAAGTTCTAATCACTCAGCCAGCGAGCCGGCACACCTGTGGGGCGGTTGAATCCGCCCGCCGACAACAGTCGCTCATCACTCATCGTTGGTTGCGCATCTGCTGCTCTATCGGCTGTTTGTCTCGAATGAGGCGCGAAACTCGGGAGGGCATTAGACAGGCGTGTCGGCATGCCCTCCCGCGAGCTTCCGGTCAGTACGCTTTCTTCGGCGGCATCGACCGTTTTATCTGCTTTCGTAACCTGGCCACAGCCGCTGCTTTCTTTCGCTTGCGCTTCGCAGTTGGTGTTTCATAAGCCATCCTTGCCCGCAGTTCCTTTAACAGGCCGGTGTTCTCGATCGAACGTCGGAAGCGGCGCAACGCGACTTCCACCGGTTCGTTCAGCTTTGGGGTTACGGTAGTCAATTCTTTTCCTGGTTGTGAGTTTGCGTCGTGAATCGTCCGGACGTCCGCGACGGTATTCGCTGCTCTATTCCGTTGCCGATGAATGCCGTCTGATGAAGGGGGTAAAGACCCGATCGGTTCTCTTTGTGGGCCGCGATTCTTGCTCTCGTGGTGCGTACGATAACCCTCGATGGCATTGGATATAGTTCGAATTCCCGATCGAAGAAGGCGAAGCGCCGCAACCGGCGAGCGGCCACTATACGCTCGATTCCCTGCTAGGTAACAACATTTATCACTCAATGACGGGCCAATTCCGCGCAATTCGTGCTGTTACGTTTGGTATCGCGAAAGCGGTTGACCCGGTCCAGTTATACGCGTATCGTTCGCCGTTGAAGTATTCAGGAAGTTCAATTGGTGTCCGTCTTATATCCGCCGCTTGCGCGGAATTCGTTGTCCTCTTTTTCCCTCTTGATGCTTCCCCGTCGCCATGTGGAACGGGAATGTTCAATATATTTTCTTGAGGGATTCATCATGAATACCGGTATCGTCAAGTGGTTCAACGAAAGCAAGGGCTTTGGATTCATCACTCCGGACGCGGGCGGGGAAGACCTGTTTGCGCATTTTTCGGAAATCTCGGGTGACGGATTCAAGACGTTGACTGAAAACCAGAAGGTCAGCTTCGAGACGAAGCGTGGCCCGAAGGGCCTTCAGGCATCGAACATCAAGCCGCTTTAATTCAATCAGGCGTCCGCTGTCCCAAGCATCGGACGCCGCCCTGTCGCAGAAGCGCACCGGCCGGCTTTTTTCGGCTCCAGGAGCGCTTCCCAGTCTGCATTCATCCCCGACTTGCTATCGCATCCGAACGAGTCAGCGTCCCCCTCCGGGACAAAGGAGTCCTGCATTCATTTTAATTCCACTGGTAATCATGCAAAATTCTGTCGCACGACAATACCGCGGTTACGCGGTCCGGTCGTCAGCTCACTGTCTGCCTGACGGCTGTTTTTCCTCGAACGTGACCCTTACGCGGTCCGATGCCCGTTCTGGGCCCGCGCTTTACGAGTTTTATTCGCTCGACTATTTCAGCAGCGAAGAAGACGCACTGGGTTATTCCGACCGATGGGCGCGCGACTGGATCGATACGCGCGGCTGACAACGCCCATCAGTTTCGACGCTGCCCACACAGTCCTCGCCCTTCGATGCCGCGAGTCCCTTCAGCCAAAGCGCGCGTCCAACCACTCCTGAGCCCAGTTTTTCGCATAGGCAATGGCGTCCTCGCGCACGTCGAAGCCCGCAAGATCACCACTTAGATGAATGTCATGCTCGCTCCCGTCCGCACGGTTGGTGCTGATGCGGGCATGGGCCATGTATTCGCCGTCGGCCCTGCGTGGCGTCGGGTCGATGATGAATCGGGTTGAATTGAAGCGCATTGTCTTTCCTTGTTCGTTTGCCGCGCGGCCATGATCGTTGCGGAGCGTCTGGTCTCCGATGTTGCCTGCGTTTGCTGCCGCCGACGTGCACCGATGGGTTCCGGCGTAGAGCGAGGCGCGAGTCACAACTCCAGATCGAGGACGTTCGTGTCCTGGGCGCACGTGTCGATGAGGTGTTCCGCATAGGCAGTCGATGCACGCCGCGCGTCGCCGGCGCTCTGGAACGGCCTCGTCACCGCAAGCCTGAATACGCGGCTGCGCGGCACTTGCTCTGAGCTTCGCGGCTCCTGGATACGTACGGCAGCGTCGAACCCTTCGTCGTAGTTATGCCCACTTCCGGGCTCGGTGGCTCGATGCGGATAGACCAGTGGATAAACTTCCAGTCCACGGTAGAGACGGAAAATGCCTGACATGGAAAACCTTTCAGGCCGCGTCACGACGCGGCGGAATGGAGAAGGGGTGTGAACGACAGAATTCAGTCTCCACACGATGGGCCGGGTCATTCGGCCTGCAATGAAAGTGAGCTGCCCGATTTTGTCGGAAAGGCTGCCGGGGAGGCACCGGGAACGGGCGTGGGGCAATCAACGATTTCATGCTACGCCCATTGCGGGATTTGTACAGCGAAAGTTTTCTGATTCCCGCTTTGAATGCGAATTGTGTGAGGTAAGTCGACTACCGGCATCCCCGTAGTGTCACGACGCAGGTAAGGCCGCAGCCGACGTTCGCATACCGCCGCGTTAACGACGGCGAAATGCCGCTCTTTGCGTTGCGCCGCCGCTTCGCTCGTCCTTGTGTCGAAAATTGGTTCTTCCCGTCGTCAGGTCGTACACCGAGAGTTCCAGCGTTACCCGATCTCCCGCAAGGATGCGAACGTGATGTGGAAAAGCAAGATTCACAGGCTGCTTGCAGTCGCCAGGAGCGTCGATGGACAGGGTAGGGACTGCGTTCTTTCTGCTGCCCAGTTGCGGCGTTCATTCAAACGGAATTTCGTCTGCCGGCTGGTGCGCAGCTTTCGCGCGGCGTTTTTTGAACATCGCCGGATCGCGCACGATCGTGACAGCGCATGGTGCATAGGCGAGCACCTGCCGGGCGACCGAGCCGATCAGCCAGCGATCGAACGGCGTACGACCGCGATGCCCGACGACCAGATGATCGATATCGTGCTGCTCTGCGTAGAGTACGATTTCCTTCGCGGGCTGCCCTACGATGAGATCGAACTCGGGATGTTCGCCATCGGAGGCGAGCGTCGCCTTGAGGTCGGTGAGGACTTCGTTGGCATGGCGCAACTCGTGCTCGACCAGCTCGCGTCTTTCCAGTTCTATGGCGCCCCAGTCCGGCGCGCGCGCCACGACGAGCACATGCAGGCGCGCGTCAAAACGCTTCGCGAGATCGACTGCAAAAGCGACCGCCTGTCGCGCAGATTGCGACCCGTCATAACCTACCAGGACGTTCTGCATGATCTGCTCCTGTCCGGTTCGGACCGGAATATGCCTTGCTTGAACCGCAAGCGCTCCTCCACTTCGCGGCGTCGGCGGCGCGAAATCAGTTGTCGTCGCTTCGGATTGGAGGATGCTCGTGCGGGACAGGCTCCGCGGAGTCGGCATCGGGAAGGTCATCTTTCCCTGGTTTTGCCGGCCGTTGTGCGCCGGTCCTGGGGCCCGTGCTGGACGGGGAATGCGCCGGGTCGGGAGGAGGCCTGTCATTCGGCTTGGCAGATGGATCGGAGGGCACGGTATGCTCCTACGCAAGCTGGTTCTATCATCATAGACCCAATCCGCGCAGTGCCAAAGCGCACGGTTCCACACTGGTACTGTCGATGAATGGGTCTTCCCGAGCCACATGAGCCGATCGGGAAAATCTGACGACTGGTCCGCTGGCCGACCAGCATGAGACGCTCACGGGCGACACGACGACTCACCGCACGACGGCCATTCCGAACATCCGCGCGTGGCCGCTAGTCGCTCTCAAACGTCACTTCCAACGGATGCGATGAAGCGCCTGCGGGGACTCAGCAGCCTGTGGGTGTCGGATGCGCCGACGGCAGGCCTGCGCATCAGATCCGCCCGCTTGCGATGCCGGACTTGTGCGTTTCGATACCTCCATTGATCTACGTCAAGTCGCAATGCTGGGCGACGCGAATACTGGCAGCAATGCCAACGCCCCAGGAGACTCTCATGGCTCAGTCGATGAAGGCGGCCGTCGTGCATGCCTTTGGTGAACCGCTTCGTATCGAAGAAGTGCCCGTACCTACGCCGGGGACGGGGCAGATTCTGGTTAGCGTCAAGGCGTCCGGCGTGTGTCACACGGACCTGCACGCGGCCGACGGCGACTGGCCGGTCAAGCCGACGCTGCCATTCATCCCCGGCCACGAAGGTGTGGGTTTCGTCGCAGCGGCAGGCAGCGGCGTCACGAACGTCAAGGAAGGCGACCGGGTTGGCGTGCCGTGGCTCTATACCGCGTGCGGTTACTGCGAACATTGCCAGAGCGGCTGGGAAACGCTCTGTCATAAGCAACAGAACACCGGCTATTCCGTGAACGGCGCCTATGCCGAATACGTGCTTGCCGATCCCAACTACGTCGGACACCTGCCGCAGCAGATCGCCTTCGACGAAATCGCGCCGATCCTCTGCGCGGGCGTTACGGTCTACAAAGGTATTCGCGTGACCGATACGCGGCCAGGGCAATGGCTGGCGATCTCAGGCATTGGCGGTCTCGGCCACGTGGCCGTGCAATATGCGATCGCGATGGGACTTCACGTGGTCGCGGTCGACGTGAGCGACGAGAAGCTCGCGCTCGCGCGCGAACTCGGCGCGCATCTCGCGATCGACGCATCCAAGGCCGATCCCGCCGCCGTCATCCAGAAGGAAATCGGCGGCGCGCATGGCGTGCTCGTCACCGCGGTCTCTCGCAGCGCCTTCGCGCAGGCCCTCGGCATGGTGCGCCGCGGCGGGACGGTTGCACTTAACGGCCTGCCGCCGGGCGATTTTCCCCTGCCTATCTTCTCGACGGTACTGAACGGCATCACCGTGCGCGGCTCGATCGTGGGAACGCGGCGAGATCTGCAAGAGTCGCTAGACTTCGCCGCGGACGGCAAGGTCCGCGCCCATATCCAGCGCGAGCGGCTCGACAACATCAACACGGTGTTGACCGACCTGCGGAACGGAAATGTCAACGGCAGAGTGGTATTGACGTTCGATTGAACGGTTAGCAGTCCGCTTCGCGATGCCCGCGAAATTCCAGGGCATCGCACCATCCCTCACGGTTATTCTGTCAACTGCCGGCGCACCCGCATGGCGTCGCTTCACTAAACTCCCCCGCGTTTGCAAGGTCGCTCTGTCGGAGCGAAAATGCCGACACACTGCGCTTGACCGATCTCTGCCTGACAGCGATCAGCAGCAGGCGACCCGCATGGGATGGGCGGGGCGTGATGGCGGGCAGCGTTACTGCCGTGCTCTACCCGATCAACCGATCGTGCGGTCCCGCCCGGAGCGAACGGTTGGGCGCGCTAATCAAGAAAAAATTTTTCGCGCTCGCCACAATATTCGAGCTCCTGAAACGTCTTCAGACGCATGGAACCGCCACCCACCTCGCACACGATGACCGACCGAGACAGCGACATCACCGCGACCGTGGTGCGTGAGCGCACGAGGCTCGTCAATTTTATCCGGCGTCGAATACGCGACCCGGAAGATGCCGAGGACATCCTGCAGGATGTGTTCCACGAATTTGTGCAGGCCTACCGGCTTCCCGCTCCGATCGAACAGGCGAGCGCGTGGCTTTTCCGTGCCGCGCGCAACCGCATCATCGATCGTTTTCGCAAGAAGAAAGAGCAGCCGCTGACAGATCTATCCGAGACCGAGGACGACGCCAGCAGCGAGTATCGCCTCGACCTCGCCCTACCGGCGCACGATGCAGGTCCAGAAGCCCTCTACGCTCGCGCTCTGTTGCTCGAGGCCTTGCAGGATGCGCTCAATGAGTTGGCGCCGAATCAACGTGAGGTATTTATCGCGCACGAGCTGGAGGGGCGGACTTTCAAAGACATGGTGGCGGAAAGCGGTGTGACGCTCAATACGCTACTCGCGCGCAAACGCTACGCGGTCTTGCATTTGCGCGCCCGACTGCAGGCCATTTATGACGAACTGGATATTTAGAGGAGTCGACGGATGAATTTCCGAATCAGATATGTGGGTAAAGCGCTGCTTGTGGTGGTCGCCATAGGCGTGCTCGGGTGGGTGGTCATGAGTCTATGGAATTGGGTGATTCCGGCGCTATTCGTCGGCGCCCGTGCGATCGACTTCGCACATGCGTTGGGCCTGCTGGTTTTGAGCCGCATCCTGTTTGGCGGATTCCGCGGACACGGCGGCTGGCGCGCACGGCGTCACTGGCGCAAATGGGAAGCGATGACGCCCGAAGAACGCGAGCATTTCCAGACGGCATGGCGGTCGGGCTGCCCTCGGCGCTCTGAGGACTGAAAATGCGCGAGAAATCAACAGCCGACTGCAAACAGAAACCGGGCGTGATTGTGCCAGCCGTCGACCTGAAACGTTGCGAAGGAAAGGGCGATTGCCTGGAGGTCTGCCCCGAGAATGTGTTTGAGATCCGGCGCATCGATGAGGTCGATTATCTCAGCCTCGATTTGATGCATCGCCTCAAGCTACGCGTGCATGGAATGAAAGTCGCCTACACGCCGAACGCGCACGCCTGCCGGTCGTGCGGTCTTTGCGTGACGGCGTGCCCTGAACGCGCGATCAAGCTGGCCAGAACAGCGTAGCTTCACACGTTTTTGCTGATCAAGGAACGCACATGGCTTCATCAACCACAGTTCTTCTGCGGCGGCTTCACGAACAGAGCCAGACGGAAGTGATAGCCCGCGCACGGGCGCAGTTCCAAGGATCGAGCGACGAGTTTCTGACTCTCGCGGAGGAATACGAAACGCTCGCACCTCGATTGCGTGGACGGTTTCTCGAAACGCTCGGGCTATCTAGCGAAGATTTCGAGTCCTTGCAAGGCACTCCTCTATCGTTAGCCGTGTCGGCGGAAACGGGAAGGTTTCTACGCAACATGGTGCTTTCGCACAAACCGGCTCGAATCCTCGAACTCGGCAGTTCCTGCGGTGTGTCCACGCTGTATTTCGCCGAGGCCCTTCGCACGTTGGGCAGTGGCATGGTTGTGGCGACTGAACTCGATGCTGTTAAGTGCGCACATCTTCGGGACCACGTCAGAACGGCGGGCGTAGAAGCTTATGTTGACCTGCGGGAGGGCGATGTATTCCAGACCGTTTCCGAACTGGACGGCACTTTCGACATGGTGTTTCTCGACGTATGGGCCAATGCCTATCTGAATCTATTCAGGCAAATTGAGCGCCTGCTACGCCCGGGGTCTATCGTTCTCGCCGACAACATGTACACAGCCGAGGAGATCGTTCGGCCATACAAGCGCTACCTTGACGACAATCCGCGCTTTTCGACCACGACGCTGGACTTTGAATCAGGGGTCGAATTTACAGTCGTCGTTTCTTGAGCTGATGAAGAGTGGACTCCGTCCGGAACCCGGTTCATGTGCCATGCAATCTGGAAGGTTCCGGCGATGCGATGTTTTGTCGGCGATCCCCCATTGCATCGGCAGGTACGCAGGCTAAGGCACCGTCTTAAGCGCCCGGGAGAGCGCGAGCGGAGAAGGCGGTCATTTCGCTGTCTAAATAATCAGCACGTGAATGACGCTTCCCGGCCGGCAGTACGTGTCCACGCAAAACCGCCGGACAGCGCCATCCCACTGGGTTTCTGACGAACCAGGGTAGTCCAGTCTGACTAGTCCAATAGGCGGTAGATGCTGCGTCAACTGCTGCATACAATCCAGCGGCGATGCGCCGACACAGATGGACTGGAGCCGTAAGGAAGTTCGGCGCCCAGACACGATTGCCGCAATGTCGGCATTAAATTGGGAGAAGGCATGTTCAAAGTAATCGCCTTGCTTACGCGACGAACAGACCTGAGCCGGGAGGCGTTTGTCGACTACTACGAGAAGAACCATGCGCCGCTCATCCTGGACCTCATGCCGGGGATCAAGGCCTATCGCCGTAATTTCATTCAATCGGAGGGCGCGATTCTCTCAGCCGGACAGGTCATGCCGGATTTCGACGTGATTACGGAGATCTATTTCGAGAATCGTCAGGCTTTCGAGCGTGGCATTCAGGCCGTAATGGAGCCCGCCATAGCGGCCAGTGTCGCCGCCGACGAGGAAAACGTCTTCGACCGCAGCAAGACTCGCTTCCTGATAGTCGAAGAACGCGAGTCAACAATAACGTGACGGTCGAGCTCGTCACACAGACGCGGGATTTTGCAGAAGTCGATCCATAGGTGGCGGTCGCCTTCGCTAGTCAGGCAATGTGACTGTTGCCGGCCAATCCTTGATCAGGTTGCCGGAAATACCGAGGCTACAGTGCGCGTCAGCGCGGGGGAGCCACTGGGAACGGTTCGATCTGTTGCGGCTCGGCGTCGGGATCGATGACCGTGTCGACGCGCGCGCAGTCCTTTCGCAAGACCATCGAGGGTGAGCGAACGCGATCCCGACGATGATGCTAAGGTTTGTCTTGTCGGCCCGGCAGAACGAAGTGGTGCGTAGCCGATGCCAACGGACAAACGGTAGAACGAGCAACCATGAAGAAGGTCGTGACGCTCGCGGCATGTGTCGTGCTAGCTGCCTCCCTGAGTGGCTGTATGTGGGGGCCTCCTGGCGGTGGGCCGGGTGGCGGACCCGGGGGACCTGGCGGTCCGGGCGGAGGTCCCGGCGGCCCAGGCGGTGGCCCGGGTCCACGCGGCGACATCATTGCGCCTCATGCGACGCAGGTCGCGTGACCGGGCGTTCTGAGCTCGACGACCGCTAGCGAGGCGAAGCCAGGTTCATCTCGACTACATAGCCGGCAAAGGATGGTTACGGCGCACGAAGCCATCGTCGCTCCACATTTCAGAACCGACTCCGTGACGCACGAAAAACAGTCCGTCGGGATCGTATTTCTGTTTGATCCGCAGCAATCGCGGGTAATTGTCGCCCCAGTAAGCGTGCTGCCAATCCCGCTGAAAGTAGCTGCTTTCAGCCACGTAGGCACCATTGTCAGGCACGACAGTTCTAAGCTGCTCCATCGCCTTGGCGATGCGCGCTACATCCTGCCTCGCCTTGGCCAGGTTGGGCTCATGTCCAGGCAGCCCGTCGAATGCGGGTGGCCCCTCGCTCGCAACGATCGCCAGCGCAAAGGAGCGCAATACCGCCGCATTCATCGGGGTATCCGCTGCGGCCGCTATGACGTTCGACGGCGCACCGGCGAGGCCTTTCTGGAAATGCAGCTCGATGGTCCAGTGTCGGCTTGCATCCACGAGCGCGTCGACTAACGCCGGCTGCTGACTGGCTTCCAGCAGTGCTGCAGGGAGCCATAGCGACTCGAACGCGTGAAGCACATGACCGGCTTCCGCGAGATTGGCCTGCCAGAAGAAATTGGTATTGGGCGCGCCTGGGCGATCGTCGAAAAGCACGACTCCTGGCAGTACCTTTTCGATAGCCTTTCCGTTCCAGCGGGCCCGCCCGGGGCCTGAAACAATGGCAGGAGCAGTCATCGTCATGTCATCCTGAAGCCTGATCCAACTCCAGAACGGTTCCCACAATTGCGCGACTTCCTCGCGCGTGAGGCCCTGAGAATTCATCCCGATTTGCAGTCGGTTGCCCGGCAGCAAGGTGACGAGTTCCCCCCAGTGGCCGTTGCACAGACTGGCGGCGTAAAAGCTGACGAAACGCGTCACCAGCCGCCTGTATGCCGCATCCGAATTCGCTTTGACCGTTGACGACACATACCCGATGACCGCCGGCAGATCGTGCGTGCGCAGCGTCAGTCGGGTGACCACGCCAAAGGTTCCACCTCCGCCGCCTTTCAGCGCCCAGAAGAGCTCCGGCTCGCTACATGCGTTGACGGTTCTGACGGCACCGTCCGCCGTCACGACCTCGGCCTCGAGCAGCGAGGCCGCCGCGATGCCAAACTGCTTCGAATAGGTCCCGAAGCCGCCTCCCTGAATGAGGCCCGCGACCCCTACAGTCCCGCATCCGCCTCCCTGGACATAGCGCCCGGCCGCACCAGTGACGGCCTCATAGGTGTGCATCCAGATCGCACCCGAGCCCACGCTTACCGCCTGCACGGGAGAGGCATCAGGCCCGCAGCCGGTCGGCACGAACGCATCATGAACCACGATATCGCGCATGCCGCGCGTCCAGATCATGAGCGAATCCGGCGCGGTCGATGTGCCAAGATAGGAATGCCCTCCGCCTCGCACGACGAGACGCAGCTTACGGGCGCGGGCAAAATTGACCGCCGCCGCCACGTGCCTTCTTTCCTGCGCGGCCACGACGTAGGCGCTGGGTTGCGATTCCCACGCACCCACCCAGCCACAGGTTTGTGTCAGTGCCGGTGTGTCGCCGATGAAATAGGGGTTCTTGAGTTCACGGAAGAGCGCGTCACATTGCTGAAGGTCCACAGGTTCATTGCAGGCTCTCAGCGGGGACTCGGGGCTGAACAATCGGCCGTCAACCGTGGTGCCGAGGTGCATCCACTCGGCTTTCGTCGGCCATCCCGCATCACCGGGCCTGACTCGTCGCAGCGTTGAGGTGCCGACCGTTGTCGCATACGACTCCGCGGGCCATAGCGAGGGCAGCAAAGGAATTGCACCAAACCACCGGAGTACTTCGCGACGTCGGGCCATTTGCGTCCTCGCTGCGGATTCGTCGGCCGTCTGAGTATGCGCGATTTCACGTATCGGGGCACGCCGCGCCACGGCGCTCCTCTTTCTGGAAGCGAGACGGGATGGAAACGGTGGTGCGCGCCGTCGGCTTGAAGTCGCTGGGGATTTTCAGGTGCGCGGGAGTCAAGGTGGGCTCCGGCACCGATCTGCTCGGCCCGGGCCATCGTATGCAAAGCGACGAGTTCCGTTGCTCGACTTGAACTGCCTGAGCGACAAGGGCGAGCACATCCCGCTGGTGATGAAGGGCGGGCGCGTCGAGTTCAACGAATTGCGTTGAACCGGGGCGCCAGCCATTTGTTCGCCGGCGCCCGTCGATTCACCCCGGGCCTTTACCAGCGCTGGTGGACATGAGGCGCTACAAGGCGCTGATAGATTTCCCGCACGCGCTGCATGACCTCATCGGACAGCGGCGCGAGGTTCGCGGCTGAGGCGTTTGACGCCGACTGGGCCGCGTTTTTACTGCCAGGGATGATGACGGAGACGGCCTCCTCCATCAGGATCCAGCGCAGCGCCAGTTGCGCCATGGAGGCGTCCACGGGTACGAGGCCGCGCAGTTCGTCGACCGCCTTCAACGCGATGTCGTAGGGCACGCCGGAGAACGTCTCACCGACGTCGAACGCCTCGCCATGCCGATTGAACGCACGATGGTCGTCCGACGCGAAAGTCGAATCAGCGGACATCTTGCCCGTGAGCATGCCGCTTGCCAGAGGTACCCGCGCGATGACCGCCACGTCTTTCTTTTGCGCCTGCCTGAAGAACAGATCGGCGGGACGTTGACGGAACATGTTGTAGATGATCTGCACCGAAACCACATTCGGATATTCGATCGCCTTCAGCGCCTCTTCCACCTTTTCGACCGACACGCCGTAGTAGCGGATCTTGCCGGCGGCGACGAAGTCGTCCATTGCGTCGAACACCTCGGGACGGTAATAAACCTCCGTCGGCGGGCAATGCAGTTGCACAAGGTCGAGCGTATCGACGCCCAGGTTCGCGCGACTCCGGTCGATGAAACCTTCGAGCTCGCGCTTGTTCAGATAGCCGCTCGTCACATGCGGGTCGAGTCGGCGTCCGAGCTTGGTGGCGACAATGGGACGTTCACCGCCTCGTTGCCGCAATACATCCCGGATGATCCGTTCCGAGCGACCGTCGCCGTAGACGTCGGCGGTGTCGAGGAATGTGACACCGCCATCGAGCGCGGCGTTTAGCGCGGCCTTGGCGTCGTCTTCCGCGACACTGCCCCAAGCGCCGCCGATTGCCCATGCCCCAAAACCGATTTCGGAGACGTTCCAGCCGGTACGACCAAATTTTCTTGTCGAAAGCGTCATTTGCTTGCTCGTCCTCTCTTTTACAAAGTTACGCCCCAGGCGCTTCAATGCCCCTGCAGTAGTGCCGGCGGCCTTTGTACGTAGTGTAGCGCTACATGCCCATGCTCATCCCTCCGCCGGAGCTGGTGCCCGAACCCGAACCCGATCCCGAACCCGTATTCGTCCCTGCGCTCGACGTCGTATTCAGATCGATTCTTCCGTAAACACCATCGGCTTCGGCATTCGGACCCGCGGCGAAGAACAGCGTATTGGAAGGTTGATTGCTGAGGTCGTTTCCGAACGCGATGCCCCACACACCTGGTTCGACGATCGTACCGCCGCTCGGTAAAGTGAGCGGCCCCATCGAATGACCGCTCGATGCATTGAACGCATTGATCGTGCCATCGCCGAAATTGCCGATCAGTATCGCGCCGCTCATCGAGCCGAAGTTAGCGGGTGCCTGCGCTATGCCCCAGGGCGCGTTTAGCGGGGCACCCGTCGCGAAGCGTTGCTTCAGGTTGCCCGCTGTGTCGTAGACATCCACCATGCCGAGTCCCGCGCCCGCGACGTCGTCATGCTTGGCCGCGTCCTGCATCGCGTAGGTGACGAACAGATTCGAGCCGATCACCTGAATGCCGAATGGCGCGAATCCGGCCGGAATCGCGGGGTCCGTGAAAGCGCCTGGCATTGCAACCTTGGTAAAGGTGCTATCGAAAACGTCGATCTTGTTGTTATGGAAGTCGGTCGCGTAAAGGAAGTTGTTGCCGTTCATCGCGGCGAGCGCGAGACCTTTGTACACTGCGCCGCCCACGCCGTCGTCGTACATGACGAACGCGTTGGTTGGCCCGACGGCGGGCGCCCATGCGGTGATGGTGCCGCCTTCGCCCGTGAAGATGAATGCAGCGACGCCGGATTTGCCATTTTCCTTGACGGTGAAGCTTTGTGTGCCGTTGAAGACGATGCCCGTGGGCGATGCCGAACCGTTCTTGCCGGCGGGTATCGTGACGACCAGCGATTGCGGCACGCCGTTGCCGTCATAGAGCGTCGCGACATTGGTGCCGTTGTCCGCGACCCAGACGAAGCCTTGCGGATTGAAGACGACGCCCCAAGGATTTTTCAGGTTTGCGTCAGCGTGCGCGGCGGCCACTGCGCCGTCCGACACGAGGGCCGTCACATTGAACGACGACGTGGCGGGCGGGCTTGAACTGTTCGAGCTGGAGCTGCCACCACCGCTGTCACCCCCACCGCCACCGCACGACGCGAGAATCGCGATGGCCGCGCCGCATGTCACTACGCCGAACACAGTGAGGAGAGACTTCATGGCCGTACTCCTTGTCGAGAACCGTTGTGTTCATTGAACGCGGACGGTGCGGCGGTTATTCCTGCGTCGAAGGGATTATTTCGCTGCGCTGGCGTGCGATCGCACTGGCTGAACTGGCTGGATGACAGCGGAGGGTGTGTAATTCAGATCCAGGGAAAACCCTAGGTTGCAATTGAATTTTCGGCCTCCAATACTCTGCAAACAGATTTGCGTAAAAAGTCATTGTGCAAATTTATTTGCGTACGTTCGTCCGTTTATTTCACAAGGGGTCGCTCATGAAATTCGCAGCAAAACTCGCCGCCGCTGTACTCGTCGCTGTTTCCGTCGTCAGCCAGGCAGCGCATAGCGAAACCTTGCTGATTGCCTGTGACACGGCATTCGTGCCATTCGAGTTCAAGCAGGGTGATCAATACGTCGGCTTCGACATCGATCTCTGGAAGGAGGTCGCCAAGGATCTGAAAATCGACTACAAGCTGCAGCCGATGGACTTCAGCGGCATCCTGCCGGCGTTGCAGACACATAACGTCGACGTCGCGCTTGCGGGCATCACGATCAAGGACGAGCGCAAGAAAGTCATCGACTTCTCGGACGGCTACTACGACAGCGGTTTCATGTTGATGGTGCCGGCGACAAGCACGATCAAGGGTCCGGACGATCTGAAGGGCAAGACACTTGCGATCAAGACGGGCACCTCGGCCGCAGACTATGCGAAGGCCAATTTCAACGGCACCGAATTGCGCGCGTTCCCGAATATCGACAATGCCTACCTCGAACTCGCAACGGGACGTGTCGATGCTGCGATGCATGACACGCCGAACGTTCTGTACTACATCCACACCGCAGGCAAAGGCCGTGTGAAGGCTGTCGGTCCGCAGATGATGGCGCAGCAGTATGGCATTGCGTTCCCGAAGGGCAGCCCGCTCGTGCCGAAGGTCAACGCTGCCCTCGCGAAGATCAAGGCAGACGGCCGCTATTCGCAGATCTACAAGAAGTGGTTCGGCGTCGAACCGGCCAAGTCGTAACACCGGGCAGGCGGGAGGTCGGTCATGCAGTTCGATTTTTCGATAGTAGTCGACGCGTTGCCTGCGCTGTTGCAGGGCGCGCGGCTGACGGTCCTCATTACGGTCGCGGGCTTGACGGGCGGCGTGCTGGTCGGGTTGCTGTTCGGCTTGATGCGCGCTTATGGTAATTCGCTGTGTCAGAAGATCGCGTTCGCGTACGTCGAGTTCGTGCGCGGAACGCCGATCGTGGTGCAGGTGATGTTCATATACTTCGCGCTGCCGATGTTGCTGAGTGTTCGCGTCGACGCGCTCACCGCTGCTATCGCCTCGATTGTGATCAACTCCGGCGCCTACATTGCCGAAATCGTTCGCGGCTCATTTCTGTCGGTGCCGCGCGGGCTCAAGGAAGCAGGCCTCGCGCTGGGCATGCCCGTCTGGCGTGTGCTCGCTTTCGTGGTAGGGCCCGTCGCGATTCGCCGCATGACGCCCGCGCTCGGCAACCAGTTCATCGTGAGCCTGAAAGACACGTCGCTGTTCATCGTGATCGGTGTGGGCGAACTCACGCGGCAGGGCCAGGAAATCATGGCCTCGAACTTCCGCGCGGTCGAGATCTGGACGGCCGTCGCCGTTCTTTACCTGTGCATGATCGGTACGCTCACTTACGGCCTGCGCAGAATGGAGAGAAGGATGCGGATTCTATGAGCACGACGAACGGTCACATGGTGCAGTTCAAGAAGGTCACGAAGCGCTTCGGTAAAACTACCGTGCTGGAAGGCGTCGATCTGAATATCGGCGCGGGCGAAGTCGTGGTGCTGATCGGGCCGTCAGGCTCCGGCAAGTCGACGTTGCTTCGCTGCATCAACGCGCTCGAGCAGATTGACGGCGGCGATCTGGTTGTCGATGGCATCAGCGTGCTGGCGGGACCGAAGAAAGTCCGCGAAATACGCCAGGAAGCGGGCATGGTGTTTCAGCAATTCAACCTGTTCCCGCAACTGACCGCACTTGAAAACGTCGCGTTCGGACCGCGCCAGGTGCGCGGCATGTCGAAGGCGGATGCCGAGGCGCTTGCGCATGAACTGCTGGCGAAGGTGGGGCTGGCCGAGCGTGTCGGTCACTATGCAAACGAGCTGTCGGGCGGACAGCAGCAGCGCGTAGCGATTGCCCGCGCGCTCGCCGTGCGGCCTAAGCTCATGTTGTTCGACGAGCCGACCTCCGCGCTCGATCCCGAACTGCGCCAGGAAGTGCTGCGCGTGATGCAGTCGCTCGCCGAGGAGGGCATGACGATGGTCGTCGTTACCCACGAGATGGCGTTCGCGCGCAGGGTAGGCACACGGCTCATTTTCATGGAGCATGGACAGATCGCGGTTGACGGATCTCCGGCTGAACTGCTGGATAATCCGCCCAATCAGCGTCTGCGAGATTTCCTGCAACACGTCGAATAAACTGGATTCATGTCTTCACTCGATTTCATCGAAATTTCTGGCTCGCCGTTCGAGGCGGGCGAAGCGTTGGGGCGCTTCGGCGCGGCGGCGGTTCATCGACACTTGCTGCACACCGACGCATGGCTTACCGTGATGCGCTGGCGTGGCAGCCCCGTGGCCGCCGATCTTGCGATGCACACCGAGACGCGTTTTCCGCGCGTCTGGGCTGAATTGCAGGGATTGGCCCGTGGTCTGCGCCTGCCCTTCGAAGACGTTTTCCTCTGGAATTGCCGCGGTGATGTCTGGGCCATGTCGCCCGACGGTTGCACGACGCTGCAACTGCCTCACACTCCTGACGCGGGCGTGCGGCGGATCGCTCATAACGAGGACGGCGATCCCGGTTTCTCCTCAGATTGCGCCATTGCGCAGTGCCGGATTGAAGGCAGTCCGGGCTTCGCTGCGTTTGTGTATCCGGGGTCGCTGCCCGGACATACGTTCGCTGTCACCGATGCAGGGCTCGTCGTCACCGTCAATAACTTGCGCCAGCGGCGAGTGGTCGCCGGCGTGCCGCGTATGGTGCTCACGAGAGCCGTGCTCGATGCGACGGATCTCGACATGGCCGTCTCGTTGCTGCGCGACGCGCCGCGTGCGGGTGGCTTTCATCTCACGCTCGCGCATCGCGCGCACGCGACGCTTCTGAGCGTCGAGTTCAGTGCCTATGGCTGCTCAGTACGCGAAATCACGGAGCCCTCGCTGCATGCGAATCATGCGATTCATCCGGAAATGGCGCACTTCTCGCAGGTCATCACGGATTCTTCGCAACATCGGCAAACGCGTGGAGACACGCTGCTCGCACAGACTCGAACGACCGGAGAAATGCCGGACCCGCTCGCCATTCTGGCCGATCAGGAAGACGCTTCATTGCCGATCTATCGCGACGACCCACGTGATCCCGATGACGAAAACACACTCGCGACCGCCCTCATTACGGTCAAGGAGACTCACGTAGAATGGGAGGTTTATGAACATCCCGGGAGTCGCGCCCGGTATCGAATGATCAATGGCCACAAGCAAGCAGACACCGCCGCACACGACTGAGCACGACGGCACGATGGAGGTGGCATCGGTGCCACCCCGTACCGTTGCCGGGTTGCGCGAACTCGTGGTGAAAATCGGCCGCGACGAAGCGGACGTTTCGCTCGGCGGCAGGGCGCATACGGTGCTTGCCAAGCTGCTCGAACGCCCGGAGGAAGTTGCCGTCCGTACCATCACCGACCTCGCGGCTTCGCTCGGTGTCAATGCATCCACGCTCACGCGGCTTTCCACCCGGCTCGGCTATACGGGATTTGCGGACTTCCAGAACGTGTTCCGCGACAGCATCGCGCAACGGCATCGGCACTTCTACAGCCAGCAGGCCGAACGGCTTGTGACGGGCAGAAAGAACCGGCCGGCGGCCACCGATGCCGGCGCCGTTTCGCCAGAGGTCGAGACGGTCGTGCAGCTCGCGCGTGAATCCATCATCAACGTCGAAGGTTTCCTCTCGCAGCTTTCGCCCGACGATCTACGCGGTGCCGCCCGCATGCTGGCGGAGGCGAAACGCGTGCGCATCCACGGATTGCGCCAGTTCAGCGCGCTGGCGAGCTTTGTCTGCTACGGCCTGAGCATGATCCGCACCGACGTCGCGCTTCTCGATGCGCAAGGGCTCGGCGTCGCGGAAGGACTCGCACAGCTGCAACCCGGCGATGTGGTCGTCGTGACGAGCGTTTCGCCCTACACGCGCAGTGTCGCCGAGGCGGCGGTCGCTGCGGTGCAGAGCGGACTATCGGTCATCGCGATCACCGACACGCTCGCGTCGCCGCTCGTGCCGCCCGCGACCCACGCATTTTTGATCCCGCACGAAAGCAGCTTCTTCAGTAACAGCATGGGCGCCCACCTGGTGTTCTGCGAAGGGTTGCTCAATCTGGTGGCGACACATCTCGGCAAGCGCTCGCTGCAAGCGCTCGAAAGGCGCGAACGGCTGATTACGGCGTTGGGTATCGAAACATGAGGCGTTTCGTGGGCGTCGACTAACCAACCAGCTAATCGGCCCACGGCCCTAAGAATTGCGTCCGTCTGGCGCGAAGCGATTCGGCGGTAGCTCTCCCACTTGCGTAGGATGACTACCGCCTTTATTTTGGGCCTATTAGTTACCCACTCGATTAGAAGGGATCACTGTCTCCCTCGTGCGGCTCGCCATGTTTGGCGGGCCGGAACTGAAATGCGCCGAAGAGATCGTCGATCGCCGGTGCGTTGACGGGGACGTACGGATTGGAGGACAGTTGAACGGGATCGGGAAGATTGTCGCGACTGCGCGAGGTAATCGGTCCCAGCGACCAGTTGCGTTCAATGAATTTGACGAGCGAAACGTGATCCGAATACTCATGTACGACGTGGCCTCCGCGGGAATACGGGGAAACGACGATCAACGGAATGCGTGGCCCATCGCCGAAGAAGTCGAGCGGCTGAATATAGCCGGAGTCATAGTAGCCGCCTCCCTCGTCGGTCGTAATGAAGATCGCGGTAGATGCCCATAGCTTAGGGTTCGCCTGAACGGAATCGATGATCTTGCGGACAAAGCCCTCGTAGAGATCAAACTTCGAGGACGCCGGGTGTCCATCGAGCAAGCCGCCAGGCTTCACGAAAGAGACCGCGGGCAGGGAGCCGTTCGTGATATCGGAATAAAGGTTCGGCGTGTCCTGTAGATGCGCCGCGACCAGCGCCGGGTTGGTCATGATGGCCGTTTCGTACAGAAACGGATTGCAGATATTACAGTAGACGCTCGTTGGAGAATTGGCCACAAACGTGGTCCACCCTTCGCCGTAGTATTTCCATGAGATGCCGCGTGTGAGCAGGGTCTCGGCGATTGTCCGCACAGGAGAGGGAGGAATGGTGAATGTGCTCGTATTGACGGTGCCGTCCCCGTTGTAGCCCGGGTTGTAATTGTTCAGGAGATAGTACGTATCGGCCGCACAATTCGGATCGGGGTGATATGGCAGTGTGCCCAGATAGTGACGAATTGCGCCCACGCCAGGTTGTTTCGGGTCGGAGCAATTGCTATACGTGCCGCCCGAATATCCGTCCTGCGTATACCAGTTGTTGGTGCCTGACATCGGGTGCGGGTTCTCGATCTCGTTGTGAGGCGGCTTTGTCGCATTACCGTTGCCGTCCGTGTAATAGAGTGCGTCGGCCGTCCCGATCATGATGCTATTCGCGCCTGTACCGCCCATTACCGGCTGGTGATAGTTGTCGCTAATGGTGAAATGCCGCGCCAGCTCCGTGAAATACGGCATGTCGCCGCTGTTCACGTTATAGAACCCCAGGGCCGTCGCGCCCTCGTTGGTCGACTGATCGCTGAAGTTGGCCGGTTGCGGATTGCCGTTCTTCCCGGCGCCTACGGTGACCTCGACCCATGCGAACAGATCCATTTTGCAACCGCTCGGATTATCGAACGTCGCATGACCCACGTTGCAGTCAGCCTGCTGCCAGTTCTGGTAGAAGCGATGCACGGGGCTATTCATATACTGGTCGTAGTTCGGTCCGACACGCGAGATTTGATAAGGTCCGTTAGGCAAGTTGTAAAGGTTCGACCCAAAACGAGCGTCGGGCACGTCATTCGGGAGCCCCGTTGCCCCCGTGGTCAAATGATAAAGATCGCGCGGATTGAGGGCGTAGCCTTCGGCCGCCTGTGCGGCTGCGAATGTCGCGAATGGCGGCGGGCTCGCATCGCTCGCAGCGGACGGTGCCGAGCCCGTGTTCGGCGCCGGCAATACCGGGTAGGGTTGCTTCGATCCGGGACTCGGCTCGAACCGTGACGGATTGTTCGCCTTCGCCGTGTATTGCGCGGCGAGCCAGAAATTCGGTCCGGGCGCGCCATCCGCCTTGATGATGCCCTTGGATAACAGGTTCGAGACGGTCTCGTGTTCGCGAGGTTGATAAGCACCGAACACGTGATCGAACGTTCGGTTCTCGCCCACGATAATGATGACATGCTGGATCGGCGTTGTTGTCGCCGAAGAGGGATCCGTTGCGGGTTGCGACTGGCTGTCTGCAACAGCGCAATAGAACGTCGTTCCCAACGTTAGTGCAATCGCAGCACATAGGGTTGGAATCGGCGGTAGTTGAAGGCTTGCTCTCGATCGCTGGCTCATGGCGCTCTCCAATGACATGGTTAACTTCCTTGCTTGTTTGCATAGCGGAACGAGTGCCTCCGCAATTGCTTACCGCGTGTTACAAGGAAGGAACGTAGAGCGTCACGATGACGATTCCGAGGCGCTGATAAGAACAATTCTTGCCGGTCACATGACGAAACATACAATCCCATACGACAATCTTTCAATTGCGTATCGGCCAGTGATGGCGCATCGCCGTGGCGGATATACCTGGTATGTGTTCAGTGATGGAAGACAGCGCTTGAACCAATGTTCTTTGCGCCGCAAAGACGGCCTGCACCGTCGCGGCCGATCTCAGCCGCTATCGGGCCCGCGCGGACAACTCAGTGGGGCTGCTGCCTTCAGCGTTCGAGGTCGCACCACGCTCAACTGGCAATGGCTCGTACTCGACGTGATGCCGCGCGCATTCGTTGGCACTTCTGTTCTTCTAACCACTGAAGCGATTTCTGCACGACCTCTGGCGGAACCGCATCGAATGACGCGCTACGAATGAGGGTCTCGCTTGCGACAATGTCGTTGAACTGGCCCAGCTCGTTCTGCACGGACGTCAACTCCCTGAGGGTGCGACTGCGTCCACCTTTGATAACGGGTTGAAAAAACTCGAGCAGGTACCGAAGCTTTTTGCCCGCCTTTCGAACGTCGTGCAGATCTTCTTCATGAATGGCTTCGCCGCGCGTTGCACGCCTGCTTCGTTTTCGGAGTGCTCGCTGCGCAAGAAGTACGCGCCTCCTCGCGAACGGCCGAAGAGGAAGGTGGTCGCAATGCGACTCCAGCGTGGTTTGCGCGCGAAGCAGGACATCGTTCAGGAACGCTTCGACATCGTCGCTCCTGATCATCGCCTGGCTATGCACCACAGCCTGTGCGCGCTTCTCGCGCGCGGCGGCCACGAGCATTTGGACCGACGCGTCCGTATCCTGAGCTTTTTTCAGCAGGTCACCCGCGATATCCCAGTCACGTGTTCCCCCGGCCACTGCGGCGAGACGTTTGAACCCTTCGATTGCTTGCGCGGTTGCTTCTTTTTCAAGGTAGGGTGAATACGCCCAATACAGCGCACGAAGTTTTCTGAACCCGACGCGAAGCTGGTGAAACTGTTCCGCGTCGCCGTCCGCGGAGAGTTCTCGCGCCCTCCGCACTGTCTCGGCTACCACCGGCTTCACCAGAGATGCGAAGGTACTGGCAACGGAGCCCGTCTTTGAGCGTGATAAGCCCGCGTGCCGGTGGTCGATCTTGAAGAGAGCGGTCGGCAGCGGCAAGCGCCAGTCACCATCCATATCCATTTCAGCCTCGGGTCGGATAAAAAATGTTCCACCCAGACCTTAGCACACTGACCTTCACGAGCTGATCGGCAGAAGCCCGGAGCGGTCGCTTGATGGCACGGTGTCGCAGCACTGCCGGAAAATCCGGGTGGTTTATGACATTTTGATGAATTGTCTCTTTCCGGTGTTGCGTACGCGCTCTTCTGATGTCGCAAGATTGACGAGTTCGCGCGTTTGTGTATTAAGATAGCCAGCTACGTCTAGTACCTGGTACTGCCCGAGAGACTGGCGCAATAAGCGCGCCACGGAAATTACCTGTGAACGGAGTGGGAGTTCGATTTGAAGAAACGCGCCACCGTCATCTGTTGCAGAGGTAAGCGAATTCTCCTGGTCGCACGTAGTCAGTCGAAGTGGACTTTGCCCGGTGGGATTCTCAAGCGCGGGGAGCATCTCCTTGACGCGGCGCTTCGGGAACTCAAGGAAGAAACGCGACTTTCCGGGAAGTCAGCCAAGTACCTCTTCAACGTCCGTGGAAAACAGAAGCACCACCATGTTTTCGCCTGCGAAATCTCGAATCGCGCCAAAGCGCGCCCGAGCAACGAGATATCCAGATGCCGATGGTTTCACCTCGACGACATTCCCCGCCTGGCGGCCAGCACGCCGACGATCGATATCGTGAATCTCATGAGTCAACGGCGCAAGAAGTAGCCCCGTCGCCTATCGAGCGAGGCCGGCACACCAGCCTCGCTCGAAGCTTCAAAAGCCTGAAATCTACGCCGCGAATTTCAGCGCTTGCGCAAAATCCGCAATCAGGTCCTCGATATCCTCGATGCCCGCGGACAGCCGCAGCATACCGTCGGAAATACCCATCGCCTTGCGCGTTTCCGGTCCGGCTTCGAAAAAGATCGTCGGCGCGACGGGAATGATCAGCGTGCGCGTGTCGCCGAGACCGGTCGCCTTGATCGGCAGCTTGAGCGCGTTGACGACTTCGATCATGCGATCCGCGTTAAGCAATTCGAACGACAACAGCCACGATGCACCCTTGAACAGCGTCTGTGCAACCTCGTATTGCGGATGGCTCTTCAGGCCAGGATAGAACACTTTGCCGATTGCTTCGTGCCCTTCGAGAAACTGCGCGAGGGCGAGCGCATTGTCGCTGCTTTGCTTCATGCGCAAGGCGAGCGTTTCCGCGCCCATCGAGATGGAGTGCGCCTGCTCGGACGACAATGACGCACCCATGTCGCGCAGGCCTTTCTTGCGGATCTGCAGAAGCCCCTGTTCCTTCGCCGCCGAACGCCGATAGGCGTCGGCGATACTCGGATACGCACTCCAGTCGAACAGGCCCGTATCCGTCACTGCGCCGCCGAGTGCAGCGCCATGACCCGCGATGGTCTTCGTCAACGAGTTGATGACGAGGCTCGCGCCGACCGCCTTTGGCTTGAACAATGCGGGCGAGGTGATCGTGTTATCGACGACGTACGCGATGCCGCGCTCACGGCACACGTCACCGATACCTTGCAGGTCGGGAATCTGCGTGCCCGGATTCGCAATGGTTTCGACGAACACCATGCGCGTATTCGGCCGGATTGCGTTCTTCACGTCGTCGACGTTGCATGCATCGACGGTCGTGACTTCGATGCCGAGCGCCCGCAACGTGCCGAACAGACTGTTGGTGTTGCCGAACACGTAACGGCTCGACACGAGATGATCGCCCGCGCGCAGGAGCGTGAGGAACGTCGCGGTGATGGCGGCCATGCCGGTGCTGAAGCAGACCGTGCCGACGCCTTCTTCGAGGCTGGTGATCTTGCGCTCGAGCGCGGCGGTCGTGGGGGTGCCCTGCCGTGCGTAATTGAATCCGCCTTTCTTCGTGCCCTGGAACACGCCGATCAGGTCTTCGACGCGCTCGAAACCATATTGCACGGACGTATGAACTGACTGACGCAAGGCGCCGTGCTCAGTGCCCGCGATTCTGTCGCCGTGAACGATACCAGTGGTGAAACCCTGCTTGTCCATTCCTTCTCCGCCTTTCAGGTCGATGACTTCCAGCCAATTATCGCCTGTAACCGCGAGCGCGCGAAGTCTCTGGCGTCCCGCCCGGTAGCGCGGACACCCGGAACCAGCCGATGCCCGGGCATCCTGGCGAAATCAGTCATTGCGCCGTAGTGCAACTAACTGTCTGTTCCTGGGTTGACTAGCCTCGCCAGCACGCACAGGCTTGAGTCATTGATCAGCAGGGGAGCGAGATTGGCCAACCCGGATCACCCCGATAGGAAGCGCCAGGCGGCGCACCTCATCGCCGCGCAGGCGAGCCCGTGCGACGAGCTCGTCATCCGCGCGCAGCCCACCACAATCGACCGCCCGTGCCGGAGCAAGCGGCTCGCGCTCGCCGCGACGATCAGTGGCTCGAGCATGGCGTTCATCGATGGCTCCGTCGTCAACGTCGCGCTACCGTCCATTCAGAGCGAACTCGGCGCGAGCGTCGCGGCGATGCAGTGGGTCGTCAACGCGTATTTGCTCTTTCTCGGCTCGCTCGTGCTGGTCGGCGGATCAATGGGCGACAAGCTCGGCCGGCGCACGGTGTTCATCGCGGGCATTGCGCTCTTCACACTGGCGTCGGTCGCGTGCGGGTTTGCACCGAACGCGTTTGCGCTGATCGCCGCGCGTGCGGTTCAAGGCGTCGGCGCGGCACTGCTCGTACCCAGCAGTCTCGCGATCATCGGCGCGGTATTCGACGACGAAGCGCGCGGGCGGGCAATCGGCACCTGGGCGGGCGTCGGTGCGATCACGTCGGCAGTGGGGCCGGTGGCGGGCGGCTGGCTTGTCGACGCGTTGTCGTGGCGCGCGATCTTCTTCCTGAACGTCCCGCTCGCGGCGCTAACGATCGCGCTCGCCATATCGGCGGTGCCCAACAGCCACAAGCTCGATGCGCCTGAACAGATCGACTGGCCCGGCGCGCTGAGCGCGGCAACGGGGCTCGCCGGGCTCACTTTCGGCCTGACCGAGGCATCGGCGCGCGGCTTCGCGCATCCGCTGGTATTTTGTGCGATTGGCGCCGGCGTGCTCGTGCTCGCCGCATTCGTGATGATCGAAGCGAACAGTCCCAACCCCATGGTGCCGCTCGATCTGTTTCGCTCGCGCGACTTCACCGGTGCCAACCTTGTCACGCTACTACTTTATTTCGGCCTCGGCGGCGCGTTCTTCTTCCTGCCGTTCACGCTGATTCGCGCGCATGGCTTCACCGCGACCGAAGCGGGTGCGGCGCTGTTGCCAGTTCCCATCATCATCGGTTTGCTGTCGCGCTTCACCGGCGGCCTGACGAGCCGCTACGGTTCGCGCGCGCTTCTGACCGTTGGCCCGGGCGTCGCCGGAGTCGGGTTCACGTTGCTGGCGCTGCCGTTCGTACGAGGTAGCTATTGGGCTGGATTCTTCCCTGCGCTCGCCGTGCTCGGGCTCGGCATGACGATCACTGTCGCGCCGCTTACCACGACTGTGATGGGCGCGGTGCCGAGCGACCGCACAGGCGTGGCGTCCGGCATCAACAACGCCGTTGCGCGCGTGGCGAGCCTGCTGGCGATTGCGGTGCTAGGGATCGTATTCGTGTGGTCGCATAACGCGGCGCTATCGGCGCGTCTCGACGAACTGCATATACCGCAGGACGCACGTCAGACTGGGCAACTGCTGGAGCCCGCCGCGCAAGCCGGAACCGCAGCGGGCGCCACTGACACGTCGCGCGAGGCACTCGTGGCGCGCGCGACAGCCGATGCGATCACCGATGCGCTGCGCGCCGTCGCGCTCGTCTCTGCGGCGTGTGCGTTCGCTGGAGCGGGTCTCGCGATGGTGACCATCCAGCCTCTGAAACGTCCGGTGCTAGGGCGCCCGGAGTGAGCGATGAAAACGATCGCGCACGAAGCTGCTCTTCTATTGAATGTTCATAGCGGAGGAGTCAGCGGTCTTTCGCTCCGTTGCAAACGGCCCGTGGTAGACCAACTCGTTGTCGACCGCATATGGTTGGCATCCGACTCCACCTTTCTCGCCGCACGTCTTTGTCGCTTTCGCTTGCGCGTCTTTCCCGGTTGCGAATCCATAGTGGCCATTTGGCGCGATTACGAGAGCACGTCCGGCACGCGGATCCGAGCGAAGAAACATCTCCATGCCAACGCCGATAGCGGGATTGAGATCCTGAAACGGCACGATGTCGATGTTATCGAGCGCGACCGTATTGCCTTGACGCCAGCTGAGGTACCTTGGATTCCAGCTTAAACCGAGCGACTCGAAAAATTGACGGACGGGCGGGAGCCAGATTTTCTCTCCGCTATACCGATGAAACACCACATGTGAATCGCCCTCGCTGAACACGCCTTCGTCGACATATTGAGCGTTCGGATTGCCTTCGTGATAGGCCTCGAAGAATTGCCTCGACAATTTCCCATTGCCCCAATATCGATCGTTATTTCCGTAGAGGAAAAGCGTGGGAATTTTTGATTTGCTGCCGAAATCGCGATAGTCGCGGACCAATGTCGATTCCCATCCCGGACAGTGTTCATCTCTTAAGCCGCCGGCGATGTTGACGATGCCGACGACGCCTGCCAGATTACGCTCCCCCAATGCGACGGACGTAATACCGCCTTGTGATTGTCCAATCACGACGATGTGCGCGGCATCGACATAAGAAAGCGTGCGCGCATAATCGATCGCGGCCTGAACGCTATTCGCCCAATGCCGTGCACCGTTGGCGACGTCGCAATTCGACTTGAAGTACACCCCGCCGGAGGTGCCGAATCCTTCGCGCGTCGGCACCAACACGGCATATCCACGCCGCACGAATTCGAGCGCCTGGAAATAGAACGGCTCGTCCTTCTGCATGGCGGGGTTGCCTTCAGCCTTGCCGTGATTGATCACGACGAGCGGGAACGGGCCATCCCCGGGTGGAGCATAAATGCGTGTCGTCAGGTTGACCGTGAATAGCCAATCCTTCATCGGCACCTGAACGATTTCGTCGCGCATGCCGGCCGCCTGGGCGGGGCCGCTCGACATTGACAGGACGGTCGATACTGCAATTGATACCAGTATGTGGAAAACGGATTTCATGGCAGTTATTGTTCTTCGGGACGACGTGCGGGAGATCCAGACTGGCAGAAGAATAACGGATTGGGACTGAATATGGATCGCCCGGTCGTGCGCGTGATGTCGTCGCGCGTACCGGATCACGCTAACGGCTTACCGGCAGGTGTGCACAAACGTTCAAGACTGAGCGCGCCGTGTCGTCGATCATGAGCGGCTCAACGAGGAGTCAACATGTTCGATACCAAAGTGGCGCTGATCGTGCGCACTGATCTCGCGGTTTGGCAGAAGCTCAATGTGGTCGCGTTTCTCGCAACCGGCGTCGCGGCCGCGGCGCCCGAAGCTCTGGGCGAGCCCTACGAGGATGCCGCCGGGCACCGCTACGGCCGCATGCTCGGCCAGCCAATGATGGTGTTCGCCGCCGATCGGTCCGGTTTGCAGAGCGCGCATCGGCAGGCGCTGTCGCGCGAACTCAGGATCGTGCCGTACGTGCACGCGATGTTTTCGACGGGGCATGACGCCGCGAACCGCGAGGTCTTTCGCGCCGACGATGCGGCAAATCTCGACCTCGTCGGTCTCGCATTGCACGGACCGAAGAAAGCCGTCGATAAGGCCGTGAAAGGTTTGATCTTGCACGAATGAGTCGACGAGTGCGCGAGCCGCTCGATGGTCGGGCGGTACTCGCGCCCGCGCACAGAGAGAAATAAGTTTGCTGCGCCGGACGTGAATTGCTATAAAACAAAGAAAAATTATTCGGCGAATGCACGGTGCATCAAAGTCGAGTAACCGGGATAATCCAATTGGCATAGGCCCAGGACGCGCGCGTATCGCAACTCCGTAATAGGGGATTCTTTTGCCGGCGTGGCAATACGACTGCAAGTCTTTGTCGAGAAACGAATTATTGGCGATTGCGCGGCGCGGTCGCGAAGTCGTTTCAAATGGTTATTTTCGAAAGAGGCTTTCTAAAGCCCGGACGTGCTCGCAAGCAAAACTTGCGCATACGTTTCATCCCGAATTTAACCTCGATCAGAATTGGACGTGTTGATGTTACACTGCAACCCGCTGGAGCCATTCTGGCAAAAGGCTTTAGTGTTTCCAGCTCAACTGTGGTTTGAAGCACGTCCACGACTTGTCGCTGGTGTCGTGCGTGCGGCAGCCATTCGCTGGACATCTCCAACACCCTGCTGCGTTCCCGGATTCCTCAGGTACTTGTACCGTGTACTCTCAAACGCAAATCGACCCGGTGGTCAGCTTCCGTAACTCTCAGCGCGAGCATGTGCGTGGGAAGATCATCAACCTCCAGAGAAAGTCTTTGGTCATGGAGGTCTATAACCCCTACTCCATTGTGCAGGTCAGCGAGGTGTTAAGCGAGCTGAGCGTGCGCATGGGCACCAGGAATGCCTATTTCGGCAAGGCCGTGGTGGTGAGCCTGGTGAACACCGGTCTCACCGCGGTGGTTTCTCTGGCACTGCTCGACGAGTGGCGCGAGCTTAGCGTTCTGCCCAATGAAGCGAACTCGGTCGGACGAGAAGCAGAACTCTTTATTAGCGACTGGGACGCGCGCTTCAATATCAGGCGCGACTATCAGATCGTCGTGAACGAGATGCGCGCATTCCTGTCGGAAGTGTCGCGCTGGGTCGAACAGGTCGATCTGACCGAGAGTTTGCCGAAGACCGAAGGAGGCAGGCTGCGCGAGGACCTGTTCTACGAGCTCGCCACGCCGATCATGCTCAAGATCAAGTTCTTCCTCGACCGCCTCGAGGAAGAGGCCGAACGCGTCGACGCCGAAATCGCGTCAGTGCATCGCACGTATGCGCAATCGGCATTGCATCCGTTGCTGCTGCGCGCGCCGTTTGTCTATCGCACGTTCACGAAGCCGCTCGGCTATGCCGGCGACTACGAGATGGTCAACCAGATCCTCAGCGATCCGCAGCAGGGACCGACCACCTATTTCCAGATCGTCAATGCCGCGTTCCTGCAGGCGGCGGTCGCAACCGCGCACCGCAACCGCATCACGCTGCTGTTCGACTTTCTGACGCGTCAGGCCGAAGCAGCGCGCGCGGCCGGCAGACCGTTCCGCATCCTCAACGTCGGTTGCGGCCCCGCTTTCGAGATCCAGCGCTTCGTGCGTGAATATCCGCATCCGGAGCTGCTGTCGTTCGAACTGGTCGACTTCAGCGAGGAAACGCTGGCGTTTACGAAGGGCGCAATCGAAAGCTCGGCGCGCGCCGCGGGCCACAAAGTATCGGTGGTCATGGTGCATCAGTCGGTGCACGAACTGCTCAAGCGTAAGATTTCATCGGACCCCTCTGCGCGGGAATTCGACGCGGTGTACTGCGCGGGCCTGTTCGACTATCTGTCGGACAAGGTCTGCGCGCGCCTTCTGAGTTACTTCGCCGCTCGCACGCGAGCTGGCGGCCAGCTGCTGGTCACCAACGTCCATTTGGCGAATCCGGAGAAGTACGGAATGGAGCATCTGCTCGAGTGGTATCTGATCTATCGGAACGAGAGCGGCATGAGCTCGCTGCTTCCCCCCAACTCCACTGACCAGAAGCTCTACGTCGACGAGACCGGGGTGAATGTGTTCGCCGAAGCCACGATCCTCTGAAACCGTGTCGACATACCTGTCATGACTATCAGTCCCCTGCAGAGCGGCTATCAAACCGAGCTGGCCGATTTTCGCGTCGCGTTCAGCCGTGGCGGCGCGTGCACTGCCATCGCGCTCGTGCTGCTCGGCGTGGGATTGGATTACGCGCAGTATCCGCAATATCAAACGTCTTTCGCGTTCGCGCGTCTGCTCGTGTCGTTGATGATCGGCGGTATCGTGGCCTTGCTCGATACCGACATGGGGCGGCGGCTTGCCTCATGGCTGACGCTGTCGTGGCTGCTGCTGCCGCAGGTGATGATTTCGTGGATGATCTGGCGCACCGATGGTGTGCTGTCGCCCTACTACATGGGCCTGAACCTGGCGATTTTCGCGTCCGGCATTGCGTTGCCGTTTGGCTTGTGGCAAAACCTCGTGTTCGGCGTGCTATCGTGCTTTCTGTATCTGCTTGCCTGCCTGCTGCCTCCGCATGGCGGCGTGCCGCTCGACACGATGAGCGTCAATGTCCTGCTGCTTCTGTTCGCCGCTGCCGCGAGTGCCGTCTACACGTTCTTCAACGAACGCGTGCGCTTCATGCTGTTTCGTCTGAAGGCCGAAGTGTCCGAGAAAAACGCGGAGATCTCCGCGAAGAACGCCGAGCTCGAAGTGATCAATCGTCAGTTGGTCGACATCAAGGGCAAACTGCTGCAACAGGAAAAAATGGCGGCAATCGGTACGCTCGCCGCAGGCCTGCTGCATGAAGTGAATAACCCGGTGAACTTCTGCCTGATGGCAATCGAGGTTGCGCTGGAAGAGCCGATCTCGAAGAAGGAGCCGACACTGCAGGAATGTCTGGTCGACGCGCGGCAGGGCATGCAGCGCATCCAGCACATCGTGTCGGATCTGAAGACTTTCGCGTATCGCAAGCCCGGTGCCGAGGCGGAGCTGGGTACGCCGTTCATGTTCGAAAAGGCGCTCGAATCCGCGATCCGGCTCGTCGGGCATGAATTGCGCGGCGTCACCGTGACGCGTGAGTTGCCCGCGGATACGCTGGTGCAGGGCGACGAGGCGGCCATCATCGGTGTGCTGATCAACCTGCTGTCGAATGCGGTATTGGCAATGCGCAAGGCGGGCACGCCCGCGCCGACGATTCACATCAACGTGAGATGGACGGAAGAGCGCCTGCATGTGAAGGTAAAAGACAACGGGCCGGGCATCGCGCCGGAGAATCTCCCGCGCGTGTTCGAGCCGTTCTTTACCACCCGAGAAGTGGGACAGGGCCTGGGCCTTGGGCTGTCGATCAGCTATGCGGTGATCGAGCGCCACGGCGGTCTGCTGTTCGCTGAGAGCGAGCTGGGAAGTTGGGCGGCATTCAGTTTCGATCTGTCGCCCGCCCTCTGAGAAACATCATGAATGACATCCGACAGACACAACCCACGCTTCTCTACGTCGATGACGAAGAGTTGGCGTGCAAATATTTCGCGCGCACCGTCGGTGCGGATTACGAGGTCCTGCTTGCGACGAGCAGCGACGAGGCAATCGCGATCCTGGAACAGGACAATTCCCGCATCGCGGTGCTGGTTACGGACTTCCGCATGCCGGGGCGCAATGGTGGTGACCTGCTGCGCCAGGTGGCGCTGGAATATCCGCACATCGTGCGCATTCTGGTCACCGCTTATGCAGACGTCGAGATGCTATTGCAGACGGTCAACACCGGCGAGGTGTTCCGCATTCTCGAAAAGCCGCTGAAGCCGGCGGCGGTCCGCGAGACGTTGCAACTCGCGTTCGAGCGCTCCCACGAACGCGCGATGCAGAATCAGCGCCTGATTGCCATCGACGAAACCCTCGCGTTTCTCGCGCACGAATTGAATACGCCGCTCGCGGCGATCGCGTTGAACGCGCACAGTATCGAAGATCGCACGGACGCGCAGCGCGATGCGGACGGCGAAATTCTCGGCGCCGCCAAATCGATGCGCGAGAGCGCGCAGTACTGCATGGCGGTGGTGTCGTCGTTCTGGCGCTCGGTCCACAACGGGCGCCGGCAACAGGAGGACAACGAGGCACGCATCGAGAGCACCGCGCAAGGGCTGATCTCGGCGTTGCTCGATACGTATCCGTTTACGACGGCGCAGCGCTCGTGGGTGCAGGTCGAGGTCGACAGCGACTTTCCGGTGGTCACGCAACCGAATTGCGTGGCGCTCGTGCTGTCGTCGCTGTTGTCCAACGCGCTGCGCGCGCTCGCGGATGTGCCGTCGCCGTCGGTGCGCTTTACCGTGACGACGGAACCCCACCCGAGTATTTGCATCTGCGACAACGGGCCGGGGATTCCGATCGAGATCAAAGACCGCCTGTTGACGGACCCGATTACAACGCACGCGAAATCCGGGGGGAACGGTTTGGGCCTGATTCTATGCAACCGTGTCATGCAGTCCTGTGGCGGCGGACTCAGGATCGAGTCCACGCCGGGGGGAGGCACCGCCGTCGTGCTGGATTTCCCTCATATCAAAGGTCGAACGCACAGGAGTTGTTGATGAACCAAGCAAAAGCTACAGAGGAGTTGGCGCCGGCGATCATCTTCGTCGATGACGAACCTACCGCCGTAAAGTACTTCCAGCGTGCCATCGCAAGCCTGGCGCCGGTCCTGACTGGCGGCTCGGTGGAAGAGGGCAAGGCGCTGCTCGACGAGCATGGCGACCGGGTGGGGGTCCTCGTCTCCGACCAGCGCATGCCGCGCGAGTTCGGCAACGAGCTGCTGCGCTATGCGAGCGAGCGCTATCCGCATGTCGTGCGGATCTTGACGACCGCGTATTCGGAGATCGATCAGACCGTCGAGGCTGTCAACCTGGGTCATATCCATCGCTACATCAAGAAGCCGTGGGACATCACAGCGTTGCGCATGGAACTGAAGCAGGCGCTCGAATTGGCCGAGCTGCGCAAGGAGCGTGACACGCTTGTGCGCGAGAAGCTGTGCGTGCTGCAAAAGCAGGTCGTCGCCACGCGCGTTGGTCTGGTGCGCACGCTGTCGGCCACGCTGATCGGGCCCGAGTGCTTCCAGCCGGTCGAGACCTACCTCGCCGCGGCGGCACTCGCCGACATGCCGAACTCCGAGCCGGACTGGCTGCTGCAGGACCACTCCGATCTGATCGCGGCCGAGAGTGCCCGCAGCGGCGCGTTCGGTCATACGGTGGCGGCGCACCTCGCCACGCTGCGTAATCGCCACGGCAGTTCGACCGCGAGCGACGCGCTGACGGTGCTGGCCGGGACGCTTTCCGAGGCAGGCATCAACGTGCGGCGCGAAGACGATGGTCTCGTGTGGGACCAACCGGCCGCACTCGCGGAGTTACTCGCGGAGCCAGGCAACAACGCGGTGTCGAACGGACACGCGGCATGGCTGGCGAGCCTTCTGTGGCTCGACGGCAACGACGTTGCACTGCGACCTGTACGTGAAGGCAATGCGATCGCGTTCCGGCCGGCACAGCGCCGAAGCGAGTTCGCCGCCGATCGCCTCGCCACGTGGATCGAGCAGTTCTGATTGCTTTGCTACCAGGGCGCAGCATCTGATGCGCCGATACTCGAATTGGCTTCGCGCTGCTGCCCGTCACGGCTAGCAGCGCATTGCTGACAAAGGCTCGCGCTAGCCGTCCCGACTTCAGTCGTTCCCCCCTTCAAGCTGTATTCGTCGCAGCGATCTCATTGACGGCAGACCCGACGTCGCCGGGTCTGCCAACCCCATCCCATCGCAGCACACCTCATTCCGGCGCGGCATTTCATGTCGATGAGATACACCCTTTCGCATTCAAGGGGACGGGCTTACGGAAACGTTCATTAAAACTTTCATGTCATAAAAGGGGAACATTGCCGCTCGATAATCCGGCAGCGTAAAAAAACACGGATCTGTTCCATTCGGGCGGAAAACTCGCATTCAAGTCAACAGGGGACTCACAATGTCGGTCAGTTCAGCACCACGCGCCAGTCTGATTCTCACTTCAATCGCGGCAGCCTGCGTTCTCGCAGCCTGCGGCGGCTCCAATCACAACGACACGGCGAGCACGACGTATTCGGGCGTCGTGACCGCTTCCAACTTCGTGGCGGGCGGCACGTCCGGTAATCCGACCGTCGCCGCGGGCTACTATGCCGGCGTGACCGTCTGCCTCGATACGAACGGCAACGGCAAGTGCGATTCGGGTGAAGCGAGCACGACGACCGACAGCAAAGGCCACTTCTCGCTGCAATCGAGCGCGAGCGGTCAGCTGATCGCCGACATCAGCACGAAGGCAACCAACACGGCAAGCGGCTCGGCTGTCGCGAGCCACCTGATCCTGCGCGCTTCGGCTGCTCAGATCGCCGACCAGGGCGCGTCGAACATCGTGATCAGCCCGATGTCGACGGAAGTGCAGCGTCTCGTCGAAGCGAACGGCACGAGCTACGCCACTGAGAAGGCCAACGTCGCGTCGCGCTTGAGCGTGCCGGCACTCGGCGCATCGTCGGTGACGGTGAGCGCCGCCGACGCGCTCGGCGACGTGAACAATCTGTCGGGCGTCGAGCAGCAGGCCGTGCTGTTCGAAGACAACCAGCTCGCGAACCGCTATACGTACGCGACGACCAAGCTCGATCGCGGCGACATGTACCCGGACAACCTGGCGGTGGCGGGCGGTGATCCGTCGATCGTCGGCGTATCGGGCGTGACCGCATTGACTGCCGTGAAGTCGACGCAGACGCAAGCGCCGATCACGTACGCACAGTCGCAGCAGGCCGCGTTCAACGTCGAAGGCATTCCGCGTTACGACAACGTGTTCGTGATCATGCTCGAAAACCACAGCGTGGGTGCGGTCACGGGTACGCCGGGTATTCTCGGTTCGTCGAGCGCGCCGTATATCAACACGTTCCTGAGCAGCAACGCGCAGTTCACGACCTACTACGCGACCGGCAACCCGAGCGAGCCGAACTACACGGCACTCGGCGGCGCGGATGACTGGGGCATCGTCGACGACAGCTGGTGGGGCTGCGGCGCGGGCACGACCGGCGCAAACGCACCGACCGACGTGGCTTTCGCAGGCGGTACCGCTTCGGACGGCGCACCGCTCGTCGCGACCGGCGCACTGCCGCCGCAGGACGCCACCCATCTGTCGAACTTCACGAACGCGGCCTGCTCCTCGACTGGCTCGGTAGCCAATCACAACATAACGAGCCAGCCAAGCCTGTTCACTCTGCTGTCAAAGGCCGGCATGACCTGGCGCACTTATAGTGAATCGATGAACCCGGGCCAGGACCCGCGCTCCGACAGCATCGCCGACACCGCGGTCAGCGCTACCTACACTGGCCCTGGCGCCAGCGGCAGCGCTTTCACCATCCCGAACGGTCTGTACAAGACCAAGCATCACCCGGGCATGGCCTATCAGGATGTGCGCAACCTGCCGGAGTTCCACTCCGACAACCGTACGATCTTCGGTACGCAGTACGACGCTACCGCCCTCGCACAATCGCAGGCCTATTCGATTCCGACCGGCTACAACTATGACCAGTTCAGCACCGACCTCGCGAACGGCGACGTGGGTAACCTGAACTTCATCATGCCGGACCAGTGTGACGACATGCACGGCTTTAGCAGCGGCGATCCGTCGTGCCTGGGCGGCAGCACCGCGATCGTGCAGCGCGGCGACGACTACGTGCGTCAGGTGGTCGCCAAGATCCAGGCTTCGCCGATCTGGACCAACCCGAACCGCAAGGTCGCGATCGTCGTGATGTTCGATGAAGGTGAAGGCAGCTCGACCTCGTGCTGCGGCTGGAACCCGGTCACGTCGAACGTGAACCAGGCACCGCTGTCGTATGCGAACGGCAAGTACACGCCGCTCACGACGACGCTGTACTACCAGGGCAACCATGGTCACGGCAACTCGATCTTCGGTGTCGCGACGAACCAGGCGAACCCGAACGTGGTGGACAGCGACGAGTACAGCCACTTCTCGTTCGTGCGCACGCTGCAGGACATGTTCCAGATTGGCGACCCGCAGCAGCCGAACACGTACCTCGCTCGTGCGAAGTACACGGAATCGTTCATCGCGGCGAACATCGCGAACCTGCCGGAACTCGCGGGCAGCGCGGATACGCACTTTGATTCGGTCCGTCCGATGAACCACGCGTACATCACGCCGGCGACCTACACGCAGAAGCTGAACGCGGTCGACGTGACGAGCACGTCGCTGGCATCGCGTGGCCCTGGCCCCGACGCGACCCAGACCAACATCTGGTCGTTGAAGTCGGCGAAGTAAGGAGCCGATCCGCATGCGATACAAGCCGGTTCGCCGCCTTGTATCGCGGCCAGATGCGAGAAGCGCTTGCTGCCGGGCCACGTATCGAGTGGCCCGGCAGTTTTCCATTCCGTTCGTCCCATTGCCACGCGGCCTTAGCGGTACGCGCAGTTAGCCAGGCCCTGCACGAGGCCCAGCCAGGACCGTCCGGCAATTGGACTGACGTACCAATACATCGTCATGCGAACACTTACTCTGGGCGTGCTGTGCGCGCTCTCCCTGATATTGACCGCATGCGGCGGCGGTGGCAGCGGCTCGAGCCAGACGTCGTCGGGCAGCAGCGGCACGACGAGCGTCGCGCCGCCCGCGACGGTCACGCTGAGCGCCGCGGCGCAGGTCGGCCAGCAGCTGTTCTTCGATAAGAACCTGTCGGGCAACAAGAACATGGCCTGCGCGACCTGCCATAACCCGCAATACGCGTACGGGCCGCCCAACAGCCTCTCCGTGCAGCTCGGCTCCGATCCGTCGGTGGCGGCTCAGCGCGCGGTGCCGTCGCTGCGCTACAAGTCGATGACGCCACCGTACAGCGACGTCGCCGAGAACCCCGACGGCATCACGCAGAGCGCGCCCGGCGGCGGCTTCATGTGGGACGGCCGCGCGACGACGCTCGCCACCCAGGTATCGTTGCCGCTGCTCAATCCGCTTGAAATGAACAATGCATCGGCGGCCGACGTCGTGAAGGTCGTGCAGAGCGCGTCGTATGCATCGCTGTTCCAGCAGGCGTTCGGCGCGGGCGTGTTCGCCAATGCCGACACCGCGTTCACCGACATCGGCCTCGCGATCCAGGCATACGAGACAGAAGACCCGAGCTTCGCGCCGTATTCGAGCAAGTTCGACCTGTACGAGTCCAACAAGGTAGGCGGCGCGCTGACGGCGGCCGAGTTGCGCGGTCTCGAACTCTTCAACGACACCGACAAGGGCGCCGGCTGCGTGGCCTGCCACTACGCGGGCGCGAACTTCAACGGCTCGGTCGGACTGATGACCGACTTCACGTATCAGGCGATCGGTGTGCCGCGTAACGACACGTCGATCCCGGACAACCCGGACCCGATCCCGAGCAACACCAACACCGCGTACTACGACCTGGGTCTGTGTGGCCCGCTGAACACGATCCACACGCCCGGTACCGCGACGAGCGGCGCGGGTCTGGATTCATTCACCGGCGTCAACGTGCCCGATCCGTATTGCGGCCGCTTCAAGGTGCCTACGCTGCGCAACGTCGCGACGCGCACGGCGTTCTTCCACAACGGCGTGTTCCATTCGCTCGTGCAGGTGCTCAACTTCTACAATACGCGCGACACTAACCCTGAGTACTGGTATCCGAGTACCGGCGGCGATAGCAGCAACATGGTCCAGAGCCCGTCCTACGCGCTGTTCCCGAGCGCCGCGTCCGGCGCGACGGCTACGCCGTTCAACGATCTGCCCACCGCCTACCAGGGCAACATCGACGAAGAACTGCCGATGGGCCAAGGCCAGACCAAGGCGGGCGGCACGACCGCGGCCGACGGCGCGCAGGCGCGCCCGGTTCACTCGACGCCGCAGCTGACGCAGCAGAACATCGCGGATCTGGTCTGCTTCCTGAACACGCTGACGGACGGCTATCAGCCGCCTGCCACGACGCCGACGAGCGGCGCCTGCGTGAACTGAAGACATTCAATCAAGCCACTCAACCTGAACAACAACGACATGACGCGACGCTCCACCGCCGCCCGCCTCGCAGGCGGCACGCTTTCCCTGATCGCCCTGACGCTCTTCGCGGGCTGCCACGACAAGAGTCAGGACGCGAATCAGGAGAACTTCACGGCCACCATCAACGACTACCTGGGCAAGCGCGGCCATCTGTGCCTCGCCAAGTACGACTGGCCGATCTACACGACGACCGAAGACCGCACCAACGGCACGCGCGACGCGATCCAGATGCCGGTTCTCGAAAAGCTCGGTCTGGTGGAAGGCAAGGACATGCTGGTCGAGCGCGTAGATGCGGACGGCAAGAAGATCACTGCGTCCGCGCGGCAGTATCAGCTGACGCCGGAAGGTCAGAAGTACTATCTGCACATTCCGGAAGTAGTGGCGACGGCGACGTCGCGCGTCACGCATCCGGCCGATTTTTGCGCGGCCACGCTATCGCTGGATAAAGTGGTCGGATGGGAACGGCCGATGAAGATGGACGGCAAGATGGTGACGTCGGTGATCTACACGTACAAGATCGACCCGGCGCCGTGGGCGAAGGACGCCGACGCGCAACGCGTGTTCCCGATGGTCAAGCGTGTGATCGAAGGGGCGGGGACGATGCAATTGCGTGAGGGCGTGCATCTGACTGATCAGGGTTGGGTCGCTGATGAGGTTTTTCAGCGCTGAGGTTGGCGGTGGGTTAGCTTGATTTCCTCTGCAAATCAATGAAGGCGGTGATCTGCTGCAGAAATCCTGGACAGAAATAAGTCCAGGATTTCCACCGCACCCCCTGCGTGGAGTAGCAGACTGGCGATGTCCCTCGCCATACCGAAGGATGCCAAACCAGGCTGACACCACCTTGCCTTAACGTCAGTGTGACCCGCCGTCGAGACGTACTGCCGCGTCGCCCTTCTTGAGGGCCGTCTACTTCGACTGGTCGAACGCCGGCTCCGAGAACCGCTCGATCCAGACTGCCAGGCGGTCGGCCGCAAAACTGGCAGCGCGTGTGCCGGCGCGGCAGATGATGGCGTCACCTTCACGCACAAACTGCAGGGCGCCGCCGGCTTCTTCCAGCCAAAGCAGGCAGGCCAGCCAGTCAGCGTGCTCGGCCGAGACGACCTGACCCACCGGCCGGGTAAGGAACTCGCTCAGCGTGGCCGGCGAAGTCCAGACCAGCGCATCGCCACCGCCGCTTACTGACGAGCCGAGGACTTCAGTGAAGACCTCCACCGCATTGGCAGCGCTGCGCCCCGCATTCCGCGTACGCAACTTCATCAGGCTCGTGCTGACCGCGTGGCCGAAGCTGCCGCTGCATTCGCTCTCGGCATGCACAAGGTCGGCGTAGTCCATACGCTGCCAGTCCGGCTCGGCATTGCGCGTACCAGCCAGTTCGTTGCCGACCAGCCAGGTTTCCACCGGCTGGAAGCGGCTCGGGCCGATCAGGCTGGCGCACAGCGTATGTACTATGCCGATGCGGGTGGCCACGGTCTGCGTCTGCAGCACACCCAGCTTCTCGCGCACGAGTTGGTCGCGTTCCTTGCGCAGTCCCGCCAGCTCCAGCGCCTGCTTCATCTCCATGCGCAGCGCGGTGATGTCCCACGGCTTCTTGATATAGCGATGTATCTGGCCTTGATTGACGGCCTCGACGGTCTGGTCTAGCTCCGAATAGGCCGTCGTCAGGATCCGGACGATGTGGGGATAGCGCTCGCGCGCATAGCGCAGAAGTTCGTTGCCATGTTCACCCGGCATGCGCTGGTCGGACACCAGCACGGCCAGGCTGGCGGCGTGGGCATCCAGCATTGCCTTGCCGTCCTCCACGGAGGCGCCCGTCACCACCGGCGCGATCGAGCCGATGGCGCGCTCGAAGTATTTGACCGCAGTGGCTTCGTCATCAACGAACAGAATCGCCGGGGGCGGCGTCTGGTTGGCAATCGTATTGCTCATTGGTAACTCCTGTGCATTCGATTCTTGAAATTTGGGAATTCCAGCGTCACGGTCGTGCCGGCGCCGGGCGCGGATGCAATCCTGACACTCTCGCCAAAGGACTGCATAACGCGGTTGCAGAAAATCATGCCGGAGCCACCAACGCCGGCGTTCGTGATAACTGGGTCGACCAGCAAGCGCTGCTTCACCTCGGGCACAATACCGGGGCCGTTTTCGCTGATGCCAGCACCTCGCGGGCCGACTCCTCATCATCGGCATGGACGACGGTCGACCGCGCTTGCTGGGTCTCGCTCATCTCGACCTCACTCGGCACGCGGCAGGTCAAAGTTGAACGCGGTCCACTGGCCCAACTGGCTTTCTGCGAACAGTGTGCCGCCGTGCCGCTCCACCACCGCATAGCTGATGGACAGGCCAAGGCCGAGGCCCTGGCCGACTTCGCGGGTAGTGAAGAATGGTTCGAACACGCGCGCCAGATTCTCCGGGGCAATCCCCGGGCCGTTGTCGCGCACATTCACGTGCAGTCGGTCGTCGCGCCATTGCGCCGCGACATGGACCTCCCGCGATACGGTGCCGGCCTTGTGCATGGCCAGAGCCGCATTCGAGAACAGGTTGATGAGCACGCCGATAATGGCGGCTTCGTCGCCCAGCACAAGGGTGTCGCCGGGCAGCTCGCGCGTGACCGTCACGCCGCGCAGCTCGTGTGCGCTCAGTCGGATCGACGATTCAAGCGCCTTCTCGAACAGGAACGGTACGTCGTCTGCCGTCGCACCGGGCTTGCGGTAGGCAAAGGTCTTCAGGTCCGACACGATATGCTGGATGCGTTGCATGCCCTGCTTGACATCCATCAGGCACTCCTGCAGCGACGGGCTGTCCTTGGCCTGCGATTCCTCCATGGCTATTTCGACAGCCATGAGGCAGAAGTTCACCGGGTTGTTGACCTCGTGGAGCAGTCCGGCGGACAACGTACCGATTGCAGCCATCTTCTCCTGCTGCAGCAACTGGCCCTTGATCTGCGCGAGCCTTTCATTGATGAGGGCGAGCTGGTTATTTTTTTGCGCCACCTCATCCTTTAGCCGGAAAAGCTGGAAACGGCCCTTCTCGTTGAAGTAGGTGTAGATGGAGCTGGCCACAGCGCAGAAGAAGATCAGGATTAGCTGAAACTGAAACTTGCTAGGGTCCTGCATGCCGCCCGGATGTGCCACGCAGGCGATGTAGTAGAGCGCGACCGTGGCCACGCCGAATGCCAGCGTCTGGGAGTAGCCATAGGGGAACAGGATCCCCACCGCAAAGATCGTCAGCATGAGCCCGGCATAGAACAGCGACTGCTCGCCTTGCGTGGCATAAATCATCCAGGAGATCATTACCTGCGGCAGCAGCAGCCAGGAGAAGGTGATGACCTGCACATGGCGTTTGCCTGTTTCCGTGTAAAGCGAGAGCAATGCCAAGCCAATGGCGACGCTGATCAGCATCCGGACGATGGCAAAGTACTTCTGGTCAGCCGGATACAAGACATAGTCCATCGCCATGCCCATCAGCACCAGCACGATCACGGTCAGGCCGCCAGCCTTGCTGCACAGCAACCGGTAGTCGCGCAACTCTTCACGGTAGTTCGAATGCAGCCCAACCAGGGATGTCGTCATCTCAGGCTACCTGTTGCTGGCCGATCACCACTTCGGCGAACACATTAACCCCGGTCGGGTCCGTGTACAGACGGGGCTCGCCGCAGTTCTCCGGCATGATTTCGGCCATCTGTGCTTCGTTGCGATAGATCAGGTACCACTCCAGCACGTGCTCCATGCTGAAGCGCTCCGGGTTGTCGGCGTGGACATTGGTGACCAGCAGGCGGCCGCCCAGTCTGGTGCGGCTGGCGAAATGCTGGTTCAGCCGGGCACAGACCTTTTCTGACAGATAGTCAAACAGGCCGGCGCAATAGACCGCGTCGAACTCGCGGGCGTCCGATGCGTCGGCATCTATCCGGCGCTTGAGCAGGTGGTGGACCGAATCCTGCGTGTAGTTGATGGTCATGCGCGACGCCGTTTGCTGTGCGATGGACCCCAGGCGGTCGCGCGTCCAGTCCAGTGTCTCCTGGCTGAAGTCGAGCAGTTCGAACGTCAGCCACTCCGGCTCGTCGTATTCCTGCATGAAGCGCTGGATCTCCTGAGCCGGGCCGCATCCCACGTTCAGCACCCGGAACGGCCGCTGTGCGGCGCGAGCCTCATTGGCCAGCCGGGTCAGGTAGTCCACCAGCAGCTCGATGCGATTGCGGTGCGCGCGTGCCACGGCCGTCTGCAGAAAGGCCGCGTTGACGATCTGGAAATACGTGCTCGGGCCCTGACGGGGATCGTCGAGCATCTGGTTGACCATCTGGTAGTCACCGGCATAACCCAGCGGCTTCGTGAAGGTGCGGAAGACGAAGGGCGAGCGCAGCAGCAGCGGATGGAGCGCAGCCTGGGCAAAGGCACGGTGCGCCGGCGCGAGTTCTTCGTCGACCAACCGCGCCTCGCCTTCGAATTCGTCGAAATAGACCTTGGTCCTTTCCATTAGCGGCGATGCCAGTTCGAGGAAGAAGTCCTCGCGCAGGCTTTTGCCTTCCTTTGGCATGGCGTCGGCCAGGTCCGCCTGCTCGACCCAGCGCGACATGTCCGACAAAAAAGCCCGGATCTGGTTGACCGCGATCTGGTAGTCACGGCGGATCTGGAACCGCTCGGTCCAGTCCTGCGCGAAGCGGCGGGCTTCTTCCCCCACCGTGCGCGCTTCCAGCATGCCGCCACTCAGTTCCCGCCATTCGTCGATCAGCGTCACCGAGACAATGGCTGTCAAGCCGGTATTGACGACACTGACTATGACCGCCTTGCCCGAATAGGCGTGTTCCACGCCCATCTTGACCGACAGGTCACTCAGCACCTCGCTGACCTGGACAATCGAGTACGGGTTATAGACCTCCATCACCAAGGACTTGCGCTGGAGATTGATGATCGTGCCCCGCACCTGCTCGCCCTGCGAGTTGCGGAAGCTCACTACCGGATCGATTTGCGTTTTGGAATACACAGTATTGCGGCTAGGTAAGTACCACGAGAAGTTGATTTGATCTGGTGCGATACCCAGGCAAGCAGGTCGGCCAGCTCAGCGGCAATTGTTTCCTTGGTCCAGGTGACGAAGCGATGCCATCGGAATTTCTGTTGCCGCCACGGCAGCGCGTTCTTTCTGGGCGGCGTACTACTTCTTTCCGAATTGCATCGGCCAGACAAAATATGCATTTGGCTTATCCGCGTCACTTCGCGACAGCACGTGTGCTAATGGCATCACGGTTTTAACGAGGCTCGTTGGCCTGGTGGGCCTGAAGACTGGTTTCGGAACAATACGGACCTTTGCGATTGCAGCATTCTACTGATAAAAAAGAATGTTGTCGTCCCATGCGGATTTCATTAGGGTAAAACTACCTGGAGGCACTCGACGAAGGCGCACCAAAGTGCTACGAGGGCCTCCCCGTTGAGCGCAGGCTCAATCGAGCTCTTTGATGGTGCAATGTGCAATGCCGCTCCTGTGCGCGTGAGAAGGCACTGTCAACTTACCGGGCTTCGTCGATGCCGATGTAAAAAGCATTGTGGCTCAGAAAGCATTCGACGGAGTTTGAGTGACATTGGTAAATTCGTGCCACGCGTCGAACCGGGCCGCAGATTTAACGAACACATCCTTCACGTTCGCCAACTCCGGGATGCCGGCTTTCGCTGCCGGATAGCTGTTCAATAGATCGGTAACGATCTTGCGTGGCGCCGGGTTTGAGCGCACACACGCTTGAAGAAGCGTTTGGCGGCGCCCTTGTCGCGCCGCTTTCACCCGTTGAGCGAAGCCTGCGCCGAACTTCTCGCACCGGCGGCGAATCGTCTCGTAGCTGACCATTGCGCCGCGCTCGAACGGCAATTCTTCAATTTCGCGCAGGCTCGGATGGAACCGAAAATACCACCGCACCGCATGGTTGATGATCATCGAAGGGAACCAATGGCCGTGATAAAGCGATTTCGTTTTCGTCATCGCATCATGTTACGCAACCACTCCGTCAATGTGACAGAGCCCACGCAATCGGCTAGTGGTGCATCTGGAGTCGGTGCTCCCGCAAATTCGGCGTTAGTGACAAGGCAGCCATTCTTCCAGCGGCGTTAAATATATTGGGTCCTCTGGAAATTGAATTTTGAACAAAAGAATTTTGACTCGAATATTATCGGCAGTGTTCATTGGAGTGCTGTTGACTCCATCTGCGTATGCGGACCGATCTGCTAGTTTTCGCGATAACATTGTTCCGATGCTAAAGGCGCGCGCTCAATTTGAACGGTTCATATCTGATGAGTTTTCCGTTACGGATACGGGATGGGGAACCAGGATAGATAGCGCAACAATGCCGGAAGTCGATAGCTGCTGTTGACGACGCCTGAAGTTGCTTTTCAGACCCGACTTCGCCAGCCCACTCCCTCACCCCTGATTCCGCGCCACAAACCGCCGCGTCCGAATCCACTTGGTAGCCACCCACTTATCCCCCACGCGCAGCGGCGTGCTCGCGTGTAGCGAACTCGGATCGCACAGCCCGTACCGGTTCCCATATTCAAAATAGAGCGCATGCCCGCGCTGCGGCGCAACTGACCACCCAAGCTGCGGAAACACCGTCTCCCCACCGCCCTCCACGTCTTTCAGATACATCAGCAGCGTGCCCATGCGCTGACCACTGCGCGCAATCGACTCGCGATTCGCTTCATTGCCGGTGATCAGATAGTCGACATGCGGCGTCGACTCCGCGCCTTCCTCGTAGTGCAGCATTTGCAGGCCTTCGCCGTTCTCGACCGGCGTGCCGGTCAGCGCGGCGATGCGCGCTTCGATGCGCGCGATCAACGGCGTTTCGCCCAAACGGAAAAACGTCCCGTGACTGCTGCGATGACCCGCGACCACATTGCGGCCCGTCACCGGATCGACGACGGTCGACCGGTCAAGTCGCGGCTGCGCGAGCGCGATCAGCTGCTCGCATTCATCACCGCTCAGGAAGTTGGCGAGGTGCACGGCGGCCGGCCGTTGCAGCCGCGACAGCACGCGCACCTTGCGCTCGCCGAGCTGGATCAGCGGACCGTCGGGCACACGCAGCGGCTCGGGCTGGTAGCTGATCGGCGCGCCGCCGACTTCGAGCTTGTCGCCGGGCAGCGGCGCGCCGTACAGGAACGCCGTCGACACCGCATCGACCATCGCCGACGCGAGTTCGGCCGCGTTGTTGCGGCTCACCAGTTCGTTGACGATCGCTTGCGGCGCGACGCCGCGCGTGAGGTTGGAAGCGATCCAGTCGCGGACTTCGGCGGGGAAATTGACGGTGATGGACATCGGGGTGACGTTCGAGGGTGTTCGTGGCGGTCGCGGCGCGCGCCATGCTGGCTTGGGATGCTAGCGGACGATTGTGACGATTCTGGACGGTCGGCCCGCTTTTCAATTGGCTGTCGTCTGTTACCGCATATTGCGATGTCCCGCCGTGCCCAAAACTCGACCTATCCAGGTATGCACCCCCCAACGTGCCGCTCGATCGATGCCCCAACCCTTCCTCCCGCCAACATGTTGCACCCCTGTAACTTAAGTCCGTCGCAAGCCGGTTACATTCACTCATGCCCGCACCGACCCACCGCCCGTTTCCTTACGTCTTGATAACAACGCGTACAGAGGACTTCGACTGATGACAACGCGCGTGAACCATGGCACTTTTGCGCAGTCCCGTCAGAGGACGACACGCCAACCGAAGATGATCACCGACATCTGTTCCCGGAGACTCACATGAGCGAAACCGTGTCCCCGCCGCCGAAGCGCTCCCGGCGCGGGCTCATCATCTTCGCGGTTATCGTGCTCGTGCTGGTCGCGCTCGTGGTGGTTCATCTGCTGACGAGCAAGAAGCCTGTGCGCGAGAATGCGGCGATCGTCGTCACCGTGGCGCAGGCGACGCTCGGCTCGATGCCGGTCACGCTGAGCGAACTCGGCACCGTCACGCCGATCGCGACCGTGACCGTTCTGCCGCAGCTGAGCGGCTATCTGACCGAGGTCGGCTATCACGAAGGCCAGGAGGTGCAGAAGGGCCAGTTCCTCGCCCAGATCGATCCGCGCCAGTATCAGATCAGCAAGCAGCAGGCGGAGGCGACCCTCGCCAAAGACCGCGCGTCGCTTGCGCAGGCACGCGCCGATCTCGAGCGCTATACGCAGTTGAACGAGCGCAAGTCGATCGCGCAGCAGACCTACGCGGATCAACAGTTCCTCGTGCAGCAGGACGAAGCGGCGGTCAAGGTCGACCTCGCCAACATCGCCCAATTCGATCTCGACCTCGCGTATTGCCGCATCACCGCGCCGATCGCGGGCAAGGTCGGCCTGCGGCTCGTCGATCCGGGCAACTACGTGACCGCGTCGTCGTCGACCGGCATCGTCGTCATCACGACCGTGAAGCCGACCACGGTGCAGTTCACGGTGCCGCAGGATTCACTCGCGTCGATCGTGCAGCGTCTCGCCACCGGCGCGAAGCTGCCGGTCACCGCGTATTCGAGCGATAACTCCCGCGAGATCGCGACCGGCACGCTGTACGCGGTCAGCAACCAGATGGCGACGGCGACCGGCACCGTTACCTTGCGCGCGACCTTCGCGAACGACGACGAAACGCTGTTCCCGAACGAGTTCGTCAACGTGAAGCTGCTCGTCGACACGATGCAGAACGCGGTGCTCGTGCCGACCGCCGCGGTGCAGTCCGGCGCGCCGGGCGACTTCGTCTATCTGGTCAATCCGGATAGCACGGTGTCCGTGCACAAGGTCAAGCTCGGGCCGAGCGACGGCAAGTACACGGTGATCGTGTCGGGTCTCGCGGCCGGCAACCAGGTCGTGACGGACGGCACGGATCGTCTGAACGACGGCGCGAAGATCGAGCCGGCGCATCCGAAGGCCGCCGCCGCGGCGAGCGGCGCGGCCGCCTCCGGCGCGGCGGCGCCCGGCGCGAAGGTACCCGCCGCCGCGTCCGAAGCCGCTTCGTCGTAACGGACCGCCGCGCCGATGAACATTTCCCGCCTGTTCATTCTTCGCCCGGTCGCGACGCTGCTGCTGATGATCGCGCTCGTGCTCGTCGGTCTGATCGCGATGCGCGTGCTGCCGGTGTCGTCGCTGCCGAACGTCGACTATCCGACGATTCAGGTGCAGACCTTCTATCCGGGCGCGAGCCCGACCGTGATGGCAACCACCGTCACCGCGCCGCTCGAGGTGCAGCTCGGCGAGATTCCAGGCCTGCAGCAGATGACCTCGTACAGCTCTGACGGGGCGTCGGTGATCACGCTGCAGTTCGATCTGTCGCTGAACCTCGACATCGCCGAGCAGAACGTGCAGCAGGCGATCAACGCCGCGAACAGCTATCTGCCATCCGGCCTGCCGGCGCCGCCGACCTACGCGAAGGTCAATCCGGCCGACCAGCCGATCCTCACGCTCGCAGTCACGTCGAAGTCGATGTCGCTGACGCAGCTCGAAGACGTCGCGAACAACCGCCTCGGCACGAAGATCTCGGAAGTGTCGGGCGTCGGCGTCGTGACGACGAGCGGCGGCAACGTGCCCGCGATCCGCGTCGAGGCCGACCCGCACAAGCTCGCAGCCTACGGCCTGAACATCGACGATCTGCGCACGCTGCTCAGCTATGTGAACGTGAGCCAGCCGAAGGGCAATTTCGACGGCCCCGACCTCGACTACACGATCAACGGCAACGATCAGATCACCGATCCAAAGGACTATCTGGACACGGTGATCGCCTACCAGAACGGCTCGCCAGTGCTCATGCGCGACGTCGCGCGCGTAAGCCAGGCCGCGCAGGACGTCGAGCGTGGCGCCTGGTACAACGGCTCGCCCGCGATCGTGCTGAACGTGCAGCGCCAGCCGGGCGCGAACGTGATCCAGACGGTCAACCAGATCATGAAGGTGCTGCCAACGCTCGAATCGACGTTGCCGGCCGGCATGAAAGTGACCGTGGTGTCGGACAGCACCGGCGTGATCCGTGCGTCGGTCGCAGACGCCGCGTTCGAACTGATCCTCGCGATCGTGCTCGTCGTCGCAGTGATCTTCGTGTTCCTGCGCAATGTGCCCGCCACGGTGATCCCGAGCATCTCGGTGCCGGTCTCGCTGATCGGCACGCTCGCGGTGATGTACCAGCTCAACTACTCGATCGACAACCTGTCGCTGATGGCGTTGATCATCGCGACCGGCTTCGTGGTCGACGACTCGATCGTGATGATCGAGAACATCGTGCGCTATCTGGAAGAGGGCATGACGCCGCTCGAAGCCGCGCTCGAAGGCGCGGGGCAGATCGGCTTCACGATTCTGTCGCTGACCGTTTCGCTGATCGCGGTGCTGATTCCGCTGCTGTTCATGGGCGGGGTGATCGGGCGTCTGTTCAGCGAGTTCGCGGTGACGCTCGCGGTCACGATCGTGATTTCGGCGGTCGTGTCGCTGACGGTGGTGCCGATGCTGTGCGCGCGGATGCTGCGCGCGCAGGCCGAGCGGCATCCGAGCCGCTTCGAGCGTATCAGCGAGGGCCTCTTCAACAAGACGCTCGCCGCCTATGAGCGCGGCCTCGCGTGGGTGCTCGATCATCAGACGCTGACGCTGATGGTCGCGGTCGCCACCGTCGTGCTGACCGGCATCCTGTACGTGGTGATTCCGAAGGGCCTGTTTCCGGTGCAGGACGTCGGCGTGATCCAGGGCATCAGCGTCGCCGACAACTCGGTTTCGTATGCGGCGATGGTCCAGCGTCAAAGCGCGCTCGCTGACGCGGTCCTGAAGGACCCCGACGTGGTGTCGCTGACGTCGTACGTCGGAATCGACGGCACCAATGCGACGCTGAACAACGGCCGCTTCCTGATCAATCTGCGCGACAAAGACAAGCGCTCGGACAACGCGCAGGAAATCGCGCGGCGGCTCGCGCAGGAAGTCGCGCACGTGCCCGGCGTGAAGCTCTTCATGCAGCCCGAGCAGGATCTGACGCTCGACACGACCGTCTCGCCGAACCAGTACAGCTTCGTGTTGCGCGGACCGAGCCAGCAGGCGTTCCAGAAGTACGTGCCGGAACTCGTCGCGCGCCTGAAGCAGGTTCCGTCGCTTTCGGACGTGCAGAGCGATCTCAACAGCGACGGCCTCAGCGTGAACGTCGAAGTGAACCGGCAACTGGCCGCGCGCTTTGGCATCACGCCCGCGACGATCGACAACGCGCTGTATGACGCGCTCGGTCAGCGTATCGTCTCGACGATCTTCGAGCAGTCGAACCAGTACCGCGTGATTCTGGTCGCGAAGCCGGAAACGATGCCGACCGTGCAGTCGATCGGCAATCTCTATCTGCCGAGCCAGACCAGCAGCACCGGTCAGGTGCCGCTGTCCGGCATCGCGAAGATCGAGATCAGGAAGGCGCCGCTCGTGATCAGTCATCTCGCGCAGTTCCCATCGGTGACGGTCACGTTCAATCTCGCGAAAGGGGCGTCGCTGAGCGCGGCGGTCAAGGACATTCATGCGGCCGAACAGGCGATCGACCTGCCGCCGTCGATCACGTCATCACTGCAAGGCGCGACCGCAGCGTTCGAGGATTCACTGTCGAGCGAGGTCTACCTGCTGATCGCGGCGCTCGTTGCCGTGTATATCGTGCTCGGCGTGTTGTACGAGAGCTTCATTCATCCGGTCACGATCCTGTCGACGCTGCCGTCGGCCGGCATCGGCGCATTGCTCTCGCTGATGCTCGCGGGGATGGATCTCGACGTGATCGGCATCATCGGCATCGTGCTCCTGATCGGCATCGTCAAGAAGAACGCGATCATGATGGTCGACTTCGCGCTCGACGCCGAACGTAATCACGGCAAGGCGCCGCGCGATGCGATCTTCGAGGCGTCGCTGCTGCGCTTCCGGCCGATCCTGATGACGACGCTCGCCGCGATGCTCGGCGCACTGCCGATGCTGCTCGGCACCGGCACCGGTTCGGAACTGCGCCGCCCGCTCGGTCTCGCGATCATCGGCGGTCTGACGCTGAGCCAGATGCTGACGCTGTTCACGACGCCGGTGATCTATCTGTTCTTCGACCGCATGGCCACGCGCGTGAACCGCTGGCGCGCCGAGCGCGCTGAGCGCAACGGTGGCACGGAGGGCACGCGGTGAACATCCCCGCGCTCTTCATCCGGCGACCGGTCGCGACGACGCTGCTCGCGATCGCGATCCTGATCTCCGGCACGCTCGCGTATTTCCGCATGCCGGTCGCGCCGCTGCCGAACATCGCGTTTCCGGTGATCGTGGTGCAGGCGAACATGGCCGGCGCGAGCCCGAGCATCATGGCGTCGACGGTGGCCGAGCCGCTCGAGCGACGGCTCGCGACCATCGCCGACGTCGAGGAGCTGACCTCGATCAGCTACGTCGGCTCGTCGATGATCATCGTCGAGTTCGGCCTGAAGCGCGACATCAACGGCGCCGCGCGCGACGTAGAGGCGGCGATCCAGGCCGCGCGCGCCGATCTGCCCACCACGTTGCGCAGCAATCCGACCTACCGCCAGTACAACCCAGCCGACGCGCCGATCATGGTGCTGTCGCTGACGTCCGACACGCTGACGAAGGCGCAGTTGTACGACTCCGCCGACTCGGTGATCCAGCAGCAGTTGTCGCAGGTGCAGGGCGTCGGCCAGATCACGCTCGGCGGCGGCGCGTTGCCGAGCGTGCGTGTCGAGTTGCAGCCGGGCAAGCTCAATAGCTACGGCATCGGCATGGAGGACGTGCGCGCGGCGATCAGCGCGGCCAATGCCGATAGCGCGAAGGGCCATCTCGACGTGGGCGATCAGCGCTACGTGGTCACCTCGAACGATCAGATCACGCACGCGGCGCCGTACCGCGATCTGGTGGTTGCGTATCGCAACGGCGCGCCGGTGCAGTTGCGCGACGTCGCCCAGGTGCGCGACTCGAATGAAAACATCCGCAATGCGGGCCTGTTCAACGGCAAGTCGGCGATTCTCGTGATCGTTTATCCGATGCCGGGCAGCAATGTCGTGAGTACCGTGCAGCAGATACGCAACGTGCTGCCTTCCATCGAAGCGACGTTGCCGAGAAGCGTGAATGTGGATGTCGCGATCGATCGCTCGCAGTCGGTCACGTCGTCGGTCAGCGATACCGAGCGCACGCTGTTCCTCGCGGTGCTGCTGGTGGTCGGCGTCGTGTTCATCTTTCTGCAGTCGCCGCGCGCGACGCTGATACCGGCGGTCGCGTTGCCGCTGTCGATCGTCGGTACCTTCGGGCCGATGTATCTGCTCGGCTATAGCATCGACAACCTGTCGCTGATGGCGCTGACGATCGGCACCGGCTTCGTTGTCGACGATGCGGTCGTCGTGCTCGAAAACGTCGTGCGATACATGGAGCAGGGGTTGAGTCCAAAGGAGGCCGCGCTGAAGGGCGCAGGCGAGGTCGGCTTCACGGTGATCTCGATGAGCCTGTCGCTGATCGCGGTGTTTCTGCCGATCATCCTGTTTCCGGGCATCGTCGGGCTGATGTTCCATGAGTTCGCGATCACGCTGTCGATCGCGATCCTGATTTCGCTGGTGATCTCGCTGACGGTCACGCCCGCGATGTGCGCGTACGTGCTGAGCCGCAACGACGCTGGTCATTCGAAAGCGCGCTGGGCGCAGTGGATCGAGCGGCAGTTCGATGCTTTCAAGGATGTCTACGCGCGCTCGTTGACGGCCGTGCTCGATCATTCGCTGCTGGTGATTCTGCTGCTGTTCGTGCTGCTGATCGGCAACGTGTTCCTGCTGAAGCTCGTGCCCGCCACCTTCTTTCCCGAGCAGGACACGGGTATCGTGATCGGGCAGATCATCGCCGACCAGAGCATTTCGTTTACGGCGATGCAGAAGAAGCTCGTGCAGTTGCAGTCGATCGTGCAGAGAGATCCGGCGGTGCAGTCGGTCGCGGGCTTTACCGGCGGACGCGCGCTCAATACAGCGAACGTGTTCATCGAGTTGAAGCCGCTCGCGCAGCGGCACGCCACGGCCACCCAGGTCGTGAACCGGCTGCGGCCGAAGCTCGACGAAGTGTCGGGCGCGCGGCTCTTTCTGCAGGCGCAGCAGGATCTGCGTATCGGCGGGCGGCAATCGGCGGCCGAGTACCAGTACACGCTGACGAGCGACGATTCCACCGCGCTGTTCGCATGGACGCCGAAGCTCGTCGCGGCGTTGTCGAAGGAGCGCGGACGGATGCTCGACGTGAACTCCGACCTGCAGCAGAACGGCCTGCAGACCTACCTGTCGATCAATCGCGCGACCGCCGCGCGCTACGGCTTCCAGCCTAACCAGGTCGACAACGTGCTCTACGACGCGTTCGGCCAGCGCACCGTCTCGACGATCTACAACCCGCTGAACCAGTACTTCGTCGTGATGGAGGTCGCGCCTGAGTACTGGCAGTATCCGCAGACGCTGAGCCAGATCTATCTGAGCGCGGCCGCGGGCAATCCGACCGGCACGGCCGCGACGCAGATGCCGCACGGCACGGTGTCGGCAGCGACCACGGGGAGCGCGAACACCACTAGCACGTCGTCGAACACGAACGCGCGCAACGCGGATGCGCAGTCGAACGCGACCAACAACAGCATCGCCAACAGCAAGGGCGGCAGCTCGACCGGCAGCGCGGACAGCACGGCCGCCGAAACGATGGTGCCGCTCTCGGTGCTGACGTCGTACTCGAACAGCCACACGTCGACGCAGGTGAACCATCAAAGCGGCCTCGTCGCCGCGACGATCTCGTTCAACCTGCCGGCCGGCGGTTCGCTGAGTCAGGCGGGCGTGGCGATCAACGACGCGATCCGCGAAATCGGCATGCCCGCGAGCATCCACGGCTCATTCGCGGGCGCGGCGGCGGCCTATTCGCAGTCGATGACCGTGGTGCCGCTGCTGATTGTCGCGGCGCTCGGCGTCGTCTACATCGTGCTCGGCGTGCTGTACGAAAGCTCGATCCACCCGCTGACGATCCTCTCGACGCTGCCGTCTGCGGGCATCGGCGCGACGCTCGCGCTGCTGATCTTCGGCACGCCGTTCTCGGTGATTGCGATGATCGGCATCATCCTGCTGATCGGTATCGTCAAGAAGAACGGCATCATGATGGTGGACGTCGCGATCCAGTTGCAGCGCCAGGAAAAGATGCCGGCGCGCGACGCGATCCACGCGGCCGCGCTGATCCGTCTGCGGCCGATCATGATGACGACGTTCGCGGCCGTGCTCGGCGCAGTGCCGCTCGCGATCGGCGTCGGCCAGGGCGGCTCGCTGCGTCAGCCGCTCGGTATCACGGTGATGGGCGGGCTGATCCTGAGCCAGATGTTTACGCTCTATACGACGCCGGTGATTTATCTGTACCTCGACCGCCTGCGTGCACGGCTGGTCAGATGGTCCGCGGGGCTGCGCTGGAACCGCGACGCGACGCCGGGACAACCGGATACGAAGGCATGACGATGAAGATTTCGACTGAACGCTTGGCGACGGCCCGCGTGGGGGTGCCGCGCGTGGCGACGCTCGCCGTCGCGCTGCTGGCGCTGTTCAACGCCGGCTGCATGGTCGGCCCGGATTATCACCGGCCGCAAGTCAGCGTGCCCGCCGGTTACTCCGAGCTGCCGGGCTGGACCAAGGCCGAGCCGAACGCGACCGGCCCGAAGGGCACGTGGTGGACCGCGTTCAACGATCCGTTGATCGACGAACTCGAACCGCTCGTCGCGGTGTCGAACCAGACCGTGCGCGCGGACTATGCGAACTACCAGCAGGCCCTCGCCGAAGTGCGCGCCGCGCACGCGGCCCTGTTTCCGACCATCGGCGCGACCGGTTCGGCGACGCGCGAACGCGCGAGCGGCGGTACGGTCAGTAATTCGGGAAGCTTCGTCAATGGCACGACGGCGCGCATCGTCAATTCGGGCACGCTGGAAGGCACCGTAAGCTGGGCGCCGGACCTGTGGGGCCAGGTGCGCCGCACGGTCGAGGAAAACGCCGCAACCGCGCAATCGAGCGAAGCGACGCTCGCGAATGCGACGCTCTCCGAGCAGGTCGCGCTCGCGACCGCGATCATCGAGTTGCGCACCAGCGATGCCAACATCGACCTGCTGCAGGATACGGTCGTCGCGTATCAGCACTATCTCGACGTCGTCAGCGAGCAGGATCGCGCGGGCACGGTTCCGCCGAGCGACGTGATCACCGCGCGCAGCCAGTTGAATACCGCGAAGTCCGATCTGATCGCGCTTGGCGTCGCGCGCGCGCAGAACGCGCACGCGATTGCGGTGCTGGTCGGCAAGAACCCGGAGGAGCTGTCGATCACGCATAGCACCGCGATGCCGGCGCTGCCGTCGGTGCCGGTCGGTGTACCGTCGACGCTGCTCGAACGCCGGCCCGACATCGCCGCCGCCGAGCGCAAGATGGCCGCGCAGAACGCGGCGATCGGCGTCGAGGTGGCCGCGTATTACCCTGATATCTCGCTGTCTGGGGTGGCCGGGTTCACGCAGTCGCCGCTGTCAGGTTTGCTGAAGGCCGCGAACTACGTCTGGTCGCTCGGCGGCAGCGCGACCGAAACGCTGTTCGACGGCGGCCTGCGCAGCGCCAACGTCGACGCGGCGAAGGCGGCCTACGACTCGGCGGTCGCCAACTATCGCGGCACGGTGCTGGGCGCGTTCCAGAACGTCGAGGACGATCTGTCGGGCCTGCGCATTCTCGCCGACCAGGCGGTCGTGCTCGAATCGGCGGTGCGTGACGCGGACCGCGGCGCGGAGATCGCGTTCAACGAATACGAGGCGGGCACCGTCGATTACACGACCGTCGCGGTCGCGCAAGCGACACAGCTGACCACGCGGCAGACCGCGCTGAACGTGCAGGAATCGCGCTTGCTGCACGCGGCGTCGTTGTTCGGCGATCTGGGCGGCGGATGGTCGACCGATGAGCTGCATGATCCGCGGCATCCGGCCGTTGCATCCACGGTGGCGGCGTCGGCGCCTGCTTCGGCTTCCTCGCCTTCGGCGACGTCCGCGGCTATCATGCCGGGCGCGCGGCAAGCGCAGCATGATCAAAGCGAATAAGGAGGCGCATTGGCCAAAGGCACCCTGGGGCAAGACGTCAGCGACCCGGTATCGACACCCGAAGACGATGCGCCGCGCAACGAACCGCCGCCGCGCGAAGTGACCCCGCCTGGCCTCTTCCTGATCTTCGCGCGCATCGGTCTGACGAGTTTCGGCGGCGGGTTGAGCGGCTGGTTCATGCGCGAGTTCGTGCACGACCGGCACTGGATGAGCGAAGAGGACTTTCTGAACGGGCTCGCGTTGTCGCAGGCGCTGCCCGGTGTCAACGTGAAGAATCTGGCGATCTGGATCGGCTACCGGCTGCTCGGCTGGCGCGGCGCCGTCGCGGGATTCTGCGGCATCATTTTTCCGCCGGCCGTCGTGATCATCCTGCTCGGCGTGTTCTTCTCGGCGATCGCCTCGTTTCCGCTCACGCATATCGCGCTCGCCGGCGCCGCGGCCGGCGCGATCGGGCTGTCGCTGTCGATGGCGATCACCGCGGCGCGCCGGCTGCCGCGGCGCGTGTTTCCCTATCTGGTGCTGGTCGCGACGTTCGCGGCCGCGGCGGTGTTTCGCGTGTCGCTCGTATGGACCGTGCTGATCGCGGGCGCGTTGAGCGTCGGCTATGAATACTTGCGCGAGGGGCGCCAGCCCTGATTGCTTTGGATCGCCGTTAGTCAAACTCCGAAAAAGCTTCTGCCGTGTCTCGAACTCTCATCGCCCTGTTTTCGGTTTTCGCGCCGCTGTCGATCGTCACCGTCGGCGGCGGCCAGGGGATCATCGCCGAAGTGCAGCGCCAGGTCGTCGACGTGCACCACTGGATGACCCATGCGCAATTCCTCAGCGACTTCGCGATCGCGCGGCTCGCGCCCGGTCCCGGTTCGCTGCTCGCGACGCTGATCGGCTACCAGGTCGGCGGCCTCGGCGGCGCGCTCGTCGCGACGCTCGCGTTGTTCGGGCCGACCGCATTCCTGATGTACGGCGTTGTGCACGTGTGGAACAGGCACGAGGGCGCGCGCTGGCTCAACGCGTTGCAGGCCGGCTTGCGGCCGGTGGCCGCGGGGCTGATTCTCGCGGCCGTCTACGTGCTCATCAAAGAACTCGAAGGCGGCTGGATCGCGTGGCTCGTCGCGGCCCTCGCGACCGTGCTCGTGATGAAGACGCGCATCAATGCATTGGTGCTGATCGCGGGCGGCGCGCTGGTGTTTGTGCTGGCGCATTTCGCGGGCTTGTTATAGGGCACCGGGCGGGGAAGGTGCGCTTGAATGGCTGATTGAGGCGGGTGTGTCGTGACGACACAAGTTCGGAAGCTCAGTGAACTCAAGACAAACAAGTAAACGATTCCAGAAGAATCCGACGAACATGATCGGGCCCACCCGATCGAAACCAGGACACGGCTAGCGCTAAAACAATGACTAGCCTTCCACCCATTTATGCCTATATTCAACGTGGAGCCTGCCGACGGTCTGACCTGAGCAGGATTGGCACCACCGTCGTTCCCGTCGAGGACAAACGCGAGCGGGGCCGTTCCGCCCTTCAACATATCAATGCGGCCTGGTGCGATGCCGCTGCGATGACAGGGAGATGATGATGGCCACCCCAACCTGGAAGATCAGCGGTCAATATTACGAGACGTGCAGTTGCGATTTTGTGTGCCCATGCCTGCCCGGACAGCTGGCAGTCAGACCAAGCAAGGGCTCATGCACGTTTGCCATGGCATTTCAGATCGACCGCGGCCAGCACGAAGCGGTTTCCCTCGATGGCCTCGGATTCATCCTCCTCGGATTGACACCAGAAGAAATGGCAAAGGGGAACTGGTCCGTGGGCGTTATTGTCGATGAGCGGGCCAGCATGGAGCAGCGCGACGCGATCACGGCGATTACCAGCGGCGCGGAAGGCGGACCGATGGCGGCTCTATCGCCGCTCGTTGGATCGTTTGTCGGGGTGGAGTCCGCGGCGATTCGCTTCGATCGCAATGGGATGAAGTGGTCTGTGACGTCACCGCAATTCGTCGACATGGCCGCTGAAGGTGCGATGGGCATCAATCCCAACGCGACCGAGCCGCTTCGTCTGGACAATACGGGTCATCCAGCCGCCGATTGCCTGACACTGGCTCATGCCTCGCACAGTCACGTCCGCGCGCTTGGCTTTGAGTGGGATGACGTCAGTGGGCAAAACAACGGTCAATATGCGCCTTTTTCCTGGCAAGGTGCGTAAGCTGGCTACCTCTTCTCGCGCACCCAGTCCTGGTTCCGTCGCGAGCCTCTCAAGGCGCGAGCGCATTCTCATTCTGGGTTGCGTTGCCGCGGTCGTGACGCTGTCGTGGGCGTTTCTCTTCTATCTCGATCATCAGATGTTGTCGGCAAGACAACACGACAAAATGATGATGGAGATGGGTATGTCGATGGCGGCGCCATGGACGACAGCCGAAGCTCTTTTCACGTTTGCAATGTGGGTCGTCATGATGGTGGGCATGATGGCCGGATCGGCGATGCCCGTATTGCTTCTTTTCGCAGGGGCACATGCCGGGCGCGGCGGAGGCAGGACGCCGTTCGTCGTTCTCATGTTCGCTCTGGGTTACCTGGCCGTGTGGGTTGGCTTCAGCGCATGCGCGACACTTGCGCAGTGGGCACTGCACCACGCCGCAATGCTGTCACCGGAGTTGGCTGCGTCAAGCCCACAGGTGGGCGGTGCGATTCTTTGCGCCGCAGGCTTGTACCAATTGACGCCGTCCAAGCGAGCATGTCTCAAGCACTGTCGAAGTCCGCTCGGGTTTCTGATGGCTCGCTGGCGCGATGGGGCGACGGGCGCGCTGCAGATGGGAATGCGTCATGGCGCGTATTGCCTCGGGTGTTGCTGGGCGCTGATGTGCGTCCTGTTCGTTGTAGGTGTGATGAATCTTGTCTGGGTGGCGGCGCTAGCGCTGTTTGTTTTTCTGGAAAAGATCGGGCCAGCAGGCGTCGTTCTGGCGCGCGCGGCCGGTGCGGTGATGACTGCCGTCGGGGTTCTGCTGTTCGCCGGCATTCTTTGAATCCTTCTTTTGAGTTGACGCAAAGGACTGCAATCGTGTCGGCCCAGCGCTAGCCGCGATGGGCAGGCTGCGGCCCTCGCGACTGTGCTGGTGATGAAGACGCGCATCAATGCATTGGTGCTGATCGCGGGCGGCGCGCTCGTGTTTGTGCTGGCGCATTTCGCGGGCTTGTTATAGGGCGCCGGGCAGCATCGCGAGGCTGCCATCGCCACTCGGATAAGCGACAGCGATCGATGATTGGTCCGACTCTAGCCGTCGCTTTTCCGGAACGCGGCCTCTCCGGCATCTGACACCTCGACCCACTTCGGATCGGGAGCGGCGCCGGGGACGTAGGTGTCGTTCCAGTTCCACCACTTGTATGGTCGGCTCTGCGGGTAGCCCTCCGGCGAATCCTCCCACGTCTCCTGCCGCCCGAGCGCCGTCATGTCGAGGTAGCTCCAGATGGTGCCCATCGCCTCGTCCCCACGCCCGTTGATGAAGTACGTGCGGAACACACGCTCACCTTCGCGGATGAACGCGTTGTGGCCGTGCCATTCGTCCACCCCGAAGTCGGCGTCGAAACTGTCGGTGATGGTGTACCAAGGGATCATCTCCCAGCCCATCCGGGTCTTCAGCCGCGCGATATCGGCTTGCGGCGCGCGGGAGGCGTACACGAGGGTGGTGTCGCGAGCATGCAAATGGGCGAGGTGGGAGACCTGGTCGGCTCCCAGGGAACAGCCAATGCACGCATGCTCTGGCCACCCGTGCACGCCAGGCTCGAAAAAGGCGCGATAGATGACCAACTGGCGGCGGCCGTCAAACAGGTCGAGCAGGCTGACTTTGCCCTCGGGCCCGTCGAACGCATACGTTTTTTCCACGGCAAGCCATGGCATCCGCCGTCGCTCGGCGGCCAGCGCGTCGCGGGCACGCGTCAAGGTTTTCTCCTTGACGAGAAGCTGCTCGCGCGCAGCCTCCCACTCTTGCCGCGACACAATCGAAGGTGTCTTCATGGCAGGCTGTGCATCTTTCCCACCCTTCTCAGGTGACTTAGTCGTCGTCATCGCAATCTCCGGGTTAGAGCGATGTCCTGTGTGTTCGGCCCGGAAGGCGATTCGCTCACCGGGCATCGCTCGCTGCTGATGAGGAATTAGTTTAGGCCGCCAGACATCGAATGCTGGGAGTGACAAATGTGACGCGATTCACGATCCATTGTCTGGCGGCTTGATTCGCTGCCACCGCTGGACGCCAGGAAACCGGCAAACTTTGCTTGCGGATGCTGTATCGTGAGCGCCTTCGCCCCTTGCGTAGGCCCACGATCTCCGTCGATATGTCTCAGATGATTCCACTGCACAGCAATCCAGCTTTCTATCAGCTCCTTGCCGACAGCTACGCCCGGCTGCTTGGTCGCCCCCTGGTGCCGCAGGCCATGTCCGTGGACGAAGCGACCGAATGGCTCTATGAGAGTGCCCCGTTCGCGGTACTCGCGCACAACACCGATCCCGACCCGGTCTTCATTTACGGCAACAAGGCCGCGCAGCGCCGCTTTGGATACAGCTGGGATGAAATCACCCGACTGCCGTCCCGACTCTCAGCCGAGGCCCCGAATCGCGAGGAGCGGCAACAATTTCTGGCACGCGTACAGCGGCTGGGCTACGAGGCGGGCTACAAGGGCGTGCGTGTCACCAGGTCAGGCCAGCGCTTCATGATCGAGGAAGCCACGCTGTGGCAACTTCTCGACGCGGACGGCAAACTGCACGGCCAGGCGGTTGTCATCCCGCTGACGCGCGACATCTGATCGCGCATAACAACCGTTGATGCGTGAGCGTCACGGAAGTACCTGGGTGAGCGGCTGATTCGACGTGGTGACCTCGAACAGCAGCGCGAAGACTTACATGCCGAATTCGCTATTCAGGCTGCCGTGCTGCCGTAATGTCCGCTTCAACGATCTCGCATGCGGATTACATGGGGGTAGTTCCCTTAGCGAACCCACGCGAGCTGAACGAACGAAACACCTACTTCGTCATAACCATCATCTGGTCGAAATTCACGGGACACCCGGCGTTTGCTGGGCTGCCTTCCGTCGCAACAACGAGACGGTCGTCGCGCAGATCTGCTTCCCAATTCATCTTGGAAGGTGACAACACGATTGGCTCTTGTTTGCATATCGTGCGTACCGAAGCCACTGCGTTTTTGTAGTGAGTCTCCTTCAGGACGATATAACCCATCACGCTAGCGGCGGCGAGAACCGAGTTCGCGATGCCAAAAGCAACGACTACGTGAAATAGTTTCTGATTCGCTGAGAAACCCGCGATAACCAAAAATGGAACTACATAAAACATTGGAACGTAGCGGGCCCACCACGACTGAGGATGCGTCAAAACTATCACCAGCGTTGCGAGCAGATATATCTTTACAACTTCATCGGCGCCTTTTCTTCTCCAGAAGAACGAAGCCAGACATGCGATTAGCATAGCTCCAAAGAACGGACCAAAGCCGCCGAAACGTGTGTCAGCCGTATGCAGCGCAATGAACGCATCGCGCAGATGCGCGGGTGACGGCACAAAAACAGGTTCCATGGTGCAAGAGCTGCAATTCATTGGCACCGAGAAATATGACAGGAAAAGCCTGTGCAGCGGGGTCATGCCAAAAAAGTGCGGGTACGTTTTTTCTCCCACCAGATCGATCCTATCCTTCCCAAGGATGGGGTAGAGAATGTGCTTGCCGGCGACGACGTTCTCGACGTATGGCGAATAGCCGATGACTGCGACAGCCACGAAAGTCGAGATCGCCAATTGTCCGATCAAACCCTTGTGTTTCTGAAAGAAGTTTCTTTTTTCTCCGCTGATGAATGTCACAACGAAAAACACCAGAATCGAGATGGTTGCGAAAATTGGTCCTGTCATCTTCGACCCGATCAGAAGCACGAGCGCGATGCCAAGCTGAACTCTTGAGTACGGCATGCCTTTTAGCGCAAAGAGCAAATTGACAGAAAAGATAGTCCAGCAGTAGTAATGAGCCGCATCGACATAAAAAGTGGTCAACTGTCCGAGCGCTACGGGATTGTAGACACAGGTGGCCGACGCGATCAGCGCGGCCCTGGCAGATATCCCCGCTGACTGGAGCAATCGCATTAGAGCAAGGCATGCTGGAACACTAAGCAACAGCGTAAATGACTTCCCGCTGTTGAAATGTGAAGTCAGAACAGTGGCCGTGTATGCAAAATACTCGAACGCCTTTGGATAGTGCGCCGCCCAGAACGCGCCGCCAGGTGCGTGCGAACTGGCAAAACCGTTCAGATTGTGGTCCAGTAAGAGGGGTGTCGCGACGTGGTAACTCAAGCCGTCGTAACTGAATTCTCGCAGATAGCCAAAGCCAAACAATACGACCGCGATAAATAGTATCGAGACGATTGTGGTTCGCCATTGAGCATGGGAAACATAGCCATATATGACTACGGCTACAACAACGACAAATGCGGAGATCGCTACCAGCACGCCACTAGTGATGCCGAAGTTGTACAGGATTGCAGCATAGAGTGACGACGCGAACACAAAGACAACAATCTGATCGCACAACTGAGTCCAGTTCACACGCTGGATGGCATCTTTCATCGTCGTAGACATAGTGGGCCTTCTTCTCAGGTTGATAGAAACCCCGATTGTTCGAAGCGTGCACCGCTCATTGCATAGGTAGCGGATCAGTGCTTCAAATCATGCTCAAGACACACGACGCACGGCAGAGGCTTGCGATTGAATATGATGCTTGAATTGCATGTCGCATGTACGCTCGTGACACCTGCGACCAGCAACGTGACAACGTGGTGTATGTGGCCGAGCATAGTGTTACCTCGTGCCGGCAGCGAAGGGTGCTTCTTGGGTAGTGAGCGGAAGAGGATCGACAGCGGTCTCCAATAGTGTCGATTATGGGCATTTGTACGGCGGTGAACAAGGGGACATTTCGCTATTCGGCGCTACCCTCTTTCCCAAATCCTGCGCGGTCGCACAATTAAGGGACAGCACGACGATACCCCTTTGGGCCCGATCAGAAGTTCAGACGTTGAAGGTGTTCCGCGATATTGGCCAATATCACCCCGTTTTAAGCCGTCATTCTGTAAGTCCGAATCTGCAGCGGCTATGCTGGCTTCAATAATAGTGAGCGATTATCTGCGGGCCAGCGGATCTGTTGGTGGCCAGCGGCCGGCACCAACGTTGGTGCGCACATATCCGGTGTTAATCACGTCGTCAGTAGGGCAGTGTAATCGAGCAAGGACGAAGCGCATGGAGACCACGATCTTCATGAGCGGATCACGCAGCCACCCTTCATCGCGGTAGAGGGCGTGCTACGCGGCGTTGTACTTCGAACCGGGAGAAAGTCCCTTGCATTGTTAGATGTTCTTAGGTGGCAGCATCGGCATGCTGTACTCACCGGAGTTCTTTTCGTTATCAAACATTGAGAGCCCACCTAAGGCCGCTACCGGGATGCAAGTTACAGGAAGCGACCTGTTACGCAAGATGGTGTCAGATGCCGCGGGTGAACGCGAAAAACTGCATTTCCTTCTCATTCGGGGGGTGGTCGACATTTCATGCCCATCGAGGTCAACATGGCTGGTATCCCTCTTTGTGTTGATCTGGACGGCACACTGATGCACAGCGACCTTCTCATCGAGTCGTTCGTGGCACTGGTCAAGAGAAATCCGCTCTATTTGTTGTATTGTGTCGCGTGGCTGCTGCGCGGCAAGGGGTATCTCAAAGCGCAGATAGCCGCACGCGTCGCAATCGACGTGTCACTGCTGCCATACAACGCGCGCCTGGTCGACTTCCTAAAAAAAGAGCGCTCGTGCGGGCGTGATCTCTATCTCTGTACCGCTGGCGATCAACGATTTGCCGAGCAGATCGCGTCTCATTTCGGCTTCTTCAAAGGCGTGATGGCGAGCAACGAGTCGCTTAACCTCTCCGGCGCAAACAAGGCCATGGCCTTGACGGCGGAGTTTGGTGCACAGGGTTTCGATTATTGCGGCAACGCTCGTGCCGATGTGCCTGTGTGGAGGCAGGCGCGTACAGCGATCGTCGTCGGAGGGAAAAGCATTCAGGCAGCGGCGCGGAAGGCGAATCAGGTCACGGTCATCTTCGAGAACAAGCGGTCTTTTTTCAGGCTCGCCATCAAGGAAATGCGCGTCTATCAATGGGTGAAAAATCTGTTGATCTTTGTGCCGCTGCTTGCGTCGCATCGCTTCACGGATGTCAACGCACTGATGGCCGGTGGCATTGCATTCTTGTCATTCTGCTTCTGTGCCTCGTCGGTATACATTTTGAATGACATGCTCGATCTCGATGTGGATAGGCGCCATAGTCGAAAGTGCAAACGTCCATTTGCGTCGGGAGAATTACCGCTTGCTAGCGGCATTGGCATGATGTTCATACTGTTAATAGCATCGGCAAGCCTCGGCATTTTTCTGCCCCTGTCGTTTCAGCTCGTGCTAGCGTGTTATGTCGCGATGACACTCGTTTATTCCTTTCACCTGAAGCACGTAATGCTGGTAGATGTTTTCATGCTGGCCGCGCTTTATACCATCCGTATTGTGGCTGGCGGGACGGCCGTCAATGTTGTGCTGTCAGACTGGTTAATCCTGTTCTCGGTGATGATCTTTCTCAGTCTGGCCATGGTAAAGCGTTATACGGAACTCCACAAAATGCAGCGGGAGGGTAAGGACTCTGCGGCGGGACGAGGTTATCTTACGGAGGACATGAGCATTGTGCGCACGTTCGGAATCGCGGCAGGGTATGTCGGGGTGGTTGTTCTTGCGCTTTATATGAATTCTGCCCCCGTCACGGTGTTGTATAGCCATCCCCACAGGCTTTGGCTTCTCTTTTTGCTGCTCCTGTACTGGATCAGCCGCGTCTGGATGGTTGCGTTCCACGGTCAGATGCATGACGATCCGATAGTCTATGCCATCAAAAATCGGTCGAGCCTATTGATCATCATGCTTTGCGTAGCGTCAGTTCTTATCTCGATCTAAAGAGAAGCGTTTCACTGCTCAGGTCGGTTTTCCGCACTTGCCGCAACACATTTCGCCGCTTTTCGCCAAGGAGGTCGCAACGTATTGCTATTCATGGGAGGTGTTGTTCCCACCGTCCCTGTCTCTGCGCGGTCCGTCGTGGGCTTCGGGGCATCGAGTGCTCGCGCGCAAGCAGTTGCTCATGCTGAAACTTCAGCACGTGCTATCCACCGACGAATCTTTGGCGATCGGCTGGTGTCCCAGGTTTTCCAATGCGCGAATTGCAGGAGCCATCGCAGATCATATCAATCGCAGCGCTGCATTGCAGACCGCGAAAATGCGTGAAGCGTGATCAGTCCTCTGGCCGATAACAGATTCGATCAGGCGCATTAGCCGGGAGCAGATTCGTAATCGACGGAGAGCTCAAGACACCCTATGATCAGATATCACAGACGATTTGTACTGCAGATGTTGGCGGCGCTCGGTTGGACAACACTGAGGCCGCTATGGCCGCCGATCGCCGCAGCTTCGACGCAGCACGGGTCCGCGTCACGGCCCGTAGGGCGACGGATTACCGACCTGATTGGGGCCAATGGCTGGGCCGGCTCCGCCCACGACGTCGCAATGTGGAAGGAAATGGGTATAAGTTGGGCACGCGGGCCCGTAGGTCCAGGGCAAGCCCATGGTAGTTCGGACCCGATGCGGGTCGACAAGACGGAGAACAATAACGCAATCGACCTGCCGCCCATCGTCATCCAGAACAACAACAACGGAATCCATACATTGTTGTTACTTGCCTACACACCCCTGTGGAACGCGAGCGTGCCAGGCGATTCAAAATCGGCACCCGTGGATGTAAGGGCGTGGGAGCGCTACGTCGAAGCTGTAGTCCGGAAATATCACGCCCCGCCGTACAACCTGCGCTTTTTCCAGATATGGAACGAGGCGGCCGGAAAGCTTTCGGGCGGTTCGCCACAGGCATCGTTCTGGCACGGTGCCGCTCGTGCTGGCGACGGGGACGACTTGCATGGGCCCTATGAACGTGCGATGCAGGACTACGTCGAGAAGATCCACATTCCGGCCGCGCGGATCATCCGCCGCTATGGCGCATACGTCGTCTACGGCGGTTGGCCGGACCAGGGGGGGCTCGAAACCTTTAGCCAGTGGCTGGAGTACAGAAGTCCCCGGTACAACCAGCGGATGCTCGACTGTGTGGACTATCTGGATACGCATTACCTTGCGGTCAAAGACCTGGATTACCTCTACGAGCGTTATGTGAAGCAAGGTCCCGCACGTGGATTATGGCAAACGGAGATTGGCGATAGATATATGATCGACGATCACTATCTGCCGCGCTATTTCTTCGATCTCGCCGTGTGGGCGCTCGATCGAAACTGGGACGATTCCAACAAGTACGTATCGATGGTGTACCACTGGGACGGATATGAACCGTTTCGTCTTACGCACCGAGGTCCGCCCGCCAGAACGTACAACGTTTCGGGGGGGAGTCTGATCGTGTTGAACCAGACCGCCGGCGGCGTGCTGTCGCCCTTTCGACAGAAACTGCAGTTCGGTCCTGATGCATCCGGCAGCGCGCTGTACTCGGACAGGCAAATCGTGATGCAGGTGCGTGCACTGCCGGGCTGGCGCACGGTCGATGCGCCCGGGCTGGCTCCGCCTGCTTCGGGCCGCGTAAAGGTCCGGTTTATTGACGCGCTGTCAGGTTCAGTGTCTTCGGCGACGGATACCGAGTTGAAGTGGGACGATCAGGCTTTGCGTGTGCGTTTCAATGTACCCGCTCGTGTCAATGGCCATGGCGGACAAGGATCGGCAGAGCATCTCGCATATATCGTCGTGGGTCCAGAGTAAGAAGCTGTTCTGCACCGGCGTCTACAGCAGCCTGGTTGCACTTGGCGCTAGCGTAGTCCTAATCGGGAAACGCCCCAAAGACGCCGGCCAGCGTCTCGTCCTGACCGATCACATGCCGATCTCGATCTTCGCTATGCGGAGGTGCATGCAGTGCCGCCACGATGCGCAAACCGCTTACAAAGCCGCACGCAGCGCCTCGTCAACGACGGCAAGTCGAGTTGCGATGATCTTGACGAGAAACCGATGAAATTGTTGCGCGGCCGCTGGATGCTGTTGTTCGAGTCGAATGAGAGCGGTTGTCGACAAGCGGCGGACCCGCGTCGGCGTCTCGGCGATCACGTCCGCACTGCGCTGTTGCTGCGTGTAGACCGCCATTTCACCGACAACCGTCCCCGGGCCAAACGAGCGCAGCCGGACCGACCGTCCATCGTCGAGCGGCAACGAGACCTGGACACGTCCTTGCTCGATGAAATACAGCGCGTCAGCCTGCTCCCCGCGACGAAACAGCACCTGCCCCGCAAGCAGGTCATGCACCTCGAGACACGCCAGCAGCGTGCTCAACGCGCTGGCCGTGAAATGCGGCGTGAGCATCGCGTGAAAGTCGTAGCCGTGGCCTGTCGCAGGCGAGTTCCCCGTGAGCAACTGGTCTTCGATCCACTCCAGACCGACGTCAAGCGAGTCGAATTCATGAATCCGGAGATTGAGTGTCCCGGTCTTCGTGAGCAGATCGCGCGAGTGCGGCGGCAGCGCGGTTAGCACCAGGTCCGCGTTCTTCGCTGCGCATAGCTGCCTCAGCTTGACGAAGCTGATCGATACCGACGCGTCCATGCCCTGAGTCGACGCGAAATCGAGCACGACGAAACGGACCGGCACCGGATGGCTCGCGGCGAGCCGCCCACGCAGGCGGTGCAGAATCGAATTGGCCGTGCCGAAGAACAGGAACCCTTGCAGGCACATACCGCAGACCTGCGCACCGAGTTCGCGCAAAGACTGGCTCTCGTTGATGCTGCGTTCCACGTTGGACGTCCGTGTGCGCAGATCGAACTCCATGCGTATACAACTGACCCGGCCATACAGCAGCGTGAACGTCACACACGCCGCAACGACGCCTACCGCCACGCCGACGACCACGCCGTAGGCGACGATGGTGCCGAGAATGGCAGGCACGAGCAGGTACTCGTACCAGCTGAGCTTCGCATACGCGCCCACGAGCCAATGCACGATCAGGCGCAGGCCCATGAAGAGCTGAAGGCCGACGAGCACCGGCACGGGAAAGAGCGCCACGATATCGGGCGAAGTGCCAAGTACGACAAGGCAAGCGAGCGCCGCGAACACGCCGGCCACCCGGCTCGTGGCACCCACGCGCGCATTGAGCATCGAGCGATTGAACGACTGGTAGCCGACCATTCCACCCAGCAGCCCGCTCGCGAGATTGGCAAGGCCCGCAGCCCGCATCTCACGATTGAGATCGACCTCCTCGCCCGTCACCGCGCCGATCGCCGTCGAATTCATCAGGATCGTGACAGCGGAAACCGTCGTGACCAGCAGGCTCTCTGGAAGGTGCGCGGCGACGGCCGGCCAGTCGATGCCACCCTGCCCGAGTCGCGCAGCGATGTGCAGCTCCGGCAGCCCGGCAAGGTGCAGCGTGACGCGCGGCAGAAGCAGCCCCATTTCGCGCGCGTCGGCGATCGAGAGACCGGCAATGTGCAGGAGAACGTAGAAAAGCACGATCCCGAAACCCAACGTGAGGGGTAGCGCGGCAATGTGCTGCCAGGCGCGGGTCAGGACTGTCGTCATCACACCCACGACGAGCGCGGGAATCCATGTCAGCCAGTGAATGTGCGTCAGCAACGCCAGCATGTGCCAGTCCAGTGCCTCGCCCGTCATCACGCGGAAGGCCCCGGCCAGCAGCAGATAGCCTGTTCCGGCGAGGAATCCGCCAAGCACCGGATACGGGAGGAACTGCAACGAGCGGCTGTGCCTCGACGAGCCGATCGCATAGAGGATGACGCCCGTCACGACCGAACAGAGCGCAATTGCGATCAGCACGGTCAGGATCAGGGTCTGGGGGGAGCCGCCGTCCGCGCGCACGCTGCTGCCGACCCCTGCGGCGACGCCCGCAAGAAACGCCGCGGCATTGCTGTCAGGACCGCCGATGTTCCAACGCATCGAGCTCGTCAACGCAATCACGAGCGCCGTGACGACGCAGCTGACGAGCGCGGTCGGCACGCCGAGCATCGCGTAGCGGGCAAGATCGGCGCTGAAGATCATCGTGCCGAGGCTCATTGCGTAGCACAGCATGACGAGCATCGAAACCGCGCCGGCCGCCACGTCGGCAGGCAGGCCCGTGAAGCGCGAACGTAGCGGGATGTAGGAGATGGTCTTGCCCGGCTTCACGTGAATTCCCCGAAGAATGCGAGGGCGAGATGGGACGCGCCGCCCAGTATCCGTCGGGCCTCGAAAGGCTGTCAAACAGCATGCGCCCTGGGAGTTGCAGACCTACACTGGGTATTCATCGGCTGAGTTGAATGCCGGCCAAGGGCCGATTGCATCGGCGAGCGGTGCGCCCGAGTTTCATCTGACGTTTGCGCATCGGGCCGCGCCAGCGCCAAATCGGTGCGGCAAACTCGCGTGTGCCGGTTGGCATCGAATGCAGGCGACGAAAATGGACATCGCGCAATGGCTGCAGCGCCTCGGACTCGAGCAGTACGCGCTCGCATTCGCGGCGAACGACATCGACGTATCACTGCTCGCGCAGTTGAGCGATGCTGATCTGAAGGAACTCGGGGTGCAGTCGCTTGGCCATCGCAAGCGCATCCTTGCCGCCGCGGCGGCCGCGCAACCGTCAACGAGCGCATCGGCGCCGCCGCAGACGGACGCCGCCACCCTTGCGCCCGCGGACGAGCGCAGGCAGGTCACGATCCTGTTTGCCGATCTCTGCGGCTACACGGCGCTCTCGCGCTCGCTCGATCCCGAAGACCTGCGCGCGCTAATCGGCCGCTACATGGCGCTGGTCGACGGTGTCGTCCTCGCTTATGGCGGCACGATCGACAAGCACATCGGCGATGCAGTGATGGCGCTTTTCGGCGCGCCGCGCTCGCATGAGACCGACACGCTGCGCGCGGCCCGGGCGGCGCTCGATATCCACGACGGGCTGACGCAGCTTGGCGCGCAGGCGGGGCGGCCTTTGCAGGCACACATCGGCATCGCGAGCGGCGAAGTGGTCGCCGGTGCGCTTGGCCGCGCCGACGCCCAGGACTACACGGTGCACGGCGATCCGGTGAACCTCGCCGCGCGGCTCGTGGCCGCCGCACCCGCCGGCGAGATCTGGATCTCTGACGAGTCAGCACGCCTGCTCGACGAGGCCGCTGTGTGCGAGGCGATCGGCGAGCGGCTCTTCAAGGGCATCGACACGCCGGTCCGGGCCTGGCGGCTCGTTGCCATCGCGAGCGAACCCGTGAAGACGAGCCGCAGCCGCTTCGTCGGCCGCGAAGCCGAACTCGAGCAATTTCACGGTATCGTCCACGCGTGCGTGGCGAGGCACCGCGGCCATGTTCTCCATCTACGAGGTGAAGCCGGAATCGGCAAGACGCGGCTCGTCGAGGAAATGCGCCGCTACGCGCAGACCCAGGGCTTCACGCTGCATAAAAGCCTTGTGCTCGATTTCGGTGTTGGCAAGGGGCAGGACCCGGTGCGCGCGATCGTCGCCAGCCTGCTCGGGCTGTCGGCCAGCGCATCGGCCGACGCGCGGCAAGCCGCTGTCGCGCGTGCCGCGGAGCGTGGTGTCGTGAGCGAAGAGCAGCTCATGTTTCTTCAGGATTTCCTCGATCTGCCCAAAAGCAGCGAGTGGCAAGCGCTGTACGACGCAATGGATCATGGTGCGCGCCAGCGTGGCAAGCAGACGCTCGCTGCACGACTGGCCGAGGACGCCTGCGGGCAATCGGCGACGATGATCGTCGTCGAAGATCTGCATTGGGCCGACCGCGAAGCCCTCAGCTATCTTGCGGCTTTCGCGGCAGGCATCGTCAATGGGACGGGCTTGCTCGTGACGACTTCGCGTGTGGAAGGCGATCCAATTGATGCAGCCTGGCGCGCACGCTGCCGCGACACCCCGTTCGCCACGATCGACCTCGGGCCGCTGCGCAAGGATGAGGCACTCAACCTCGCGAGCAATTTCATCGACGCTACGCAGCGCGTCGCGCTCGCCTGCATCGAGCGGGCAGCAGGCAACCCGCTATTTCTCGAGCAACTGCTGCGCAATGCCGAGGAAGGCAGCAGCGGCAACGTTCCCGCGTCGATCCGAAGCCTCGTGCTCGCGCGGATGGACAGGTTGGCGCCGCGTGACCGCCTGGCGTTCCAGGCGGCTGCCGTCATCGGTCAGCGTTTCGACCTCGCGTTGCTGCGCCGGCTCATCGACGACCCTGACTACGTCTGCGACGGCCTGCTCGCCAATGCGCTAGTTCTACCCGAGGGCGAGGATTTCCTGTTCGCCCATGCGCTGATCCAGGAGAGCGCATGGGCGACGCTATTGCGGGCGCGCCGGCGCGAGCTTCATCGCTGTGCCGCCGAATGGTTCGCACATAGCGATCCGACGTTGCACGCGCAGCATCTCGACCGGGCAGAGGACGAGCGCGCGCCCGGAGCCTATCTCGCCGCGTCGAACGCGCAACGTGCCGCCCATCGTTTCGAGGCTGCGCTGCGGCTGGCCGACCGGGGCCTCGAGATCGCGCAGACGGACGCGGACCGCCACGCACTGAGCTGCGCCAAGGGCGAACTCCAGCGCGATCTGGGCGACATTGCGGGATCGATCGCCACGTACCGCGCGGCGCTCGCGGCTGCCACCAACGATGACGCCCGGTGCGACTGTCAGCTCGGGCTCGCGGAAGGCCTGCGGGTGAACGAAGGTCTCGACGAGGCGCTCGCCTTGCTTTCGGCCGCGCAGACGATAGCGGAACGCGACGGCCGGGTGGCCGACCTCGCAAGGCTTCACCACCTGCGCGGCAACATCCTTTTTCCCCTTGGCAGGATCGACGCCTGCTGCGCCGAGCATGAACGAGGGCTTACCTATGCACGGCGCCTCGGCATCCCGGAGGCGGAGGCTCGCGCGCTCGGCGGCCTGGCGGATGCAGCGTACGCGCAGGGACGCATGCAAACCGCTTTTCGCCATTTCAGCGAATGCGTGGCGCTGAGCCGCAAGCACGGGTTCGGCAGCATCGAGGTTGCGAATCGTCCGATGCAGGGCTTCAGCAGGATCTACCTCAACGATGCACGGCAGGCGCGCGAGGACGCGATCGCCACGGCACGCGCTGCCGCGTTGATCGGGCAGCCGCGCGCGCAATTGCTGTGCGAGACGCTGGGCGTGTTCGCCTGCCAGGAACTAGGCGATGAGCAGGCGGCTCGCGTTCATCTGGAGCAGGAACTTCGGCTGATCAGGCAACTCGGCGCCCGCCGCTTCGAGGCACAAAATCTGGAGATGCACGGGCGGCTGTTGCTGGACAGCGGATCGAGAAGCGAAGCAGTGAAGAAACTTCGCGAGTCGATCGCGATCTCGCGCGAGGTGGGCACGCAGTTTTGCGGACCCAAGACCCTCGGCGCGCTGAGCCGCGCAGTGGATGAGAACGTCGAGCGTGCGCGGTTGCTGGACGAAGGCGAAGCGCTGCTGCGACTCGGCGCGGTCGGCCATAATCATCTCTGGTTTTACCGCGACGCCATCGAAGCGATGCTGGCCGCCGGCGATGCGCATGGCATGTTGCGTTACGTGAAGGAACTCGAGAACTACACCCAGCGCGAACCGCTGCCCTGGGCCCAGCTCTTTGCAGCGCGCGGCCGTGCGCTCGCGCTTGCCCTGCAGGACCCTGCGGGCGAACCGACGCTGCGCGAACTCGCGCGGGTGCGAACGGCGCTGCACGAGGCCGGTTTTCGGAATTACCTGAGCGCCGTCGATGTTGCTCTGGCGGCTTGATGCGGGTGACGCAAACGATGCGTCGATTGCCATTTGCACGAAGGTCCTTTGCATATTCCGTGAGTAGTCGTCAGCGCTTGCAGCCATCGAGCCGGCGCGCTGACCTGCTATCGATTGACATGGACGCTATCCCCGGCAAACCGGATCGAGCCCTTCCGCCCGCGAACGCTCCTACTGGCTTCGTGCGCGGCGCGCGCGAGCACAAGCTGAGAAACGCTGCCTATTTCCGCGAATCGCACCAGGACGTTACCAACGGCGCCACACACGGCATTCACCCCGAGCACTTCGAGGAGATGTGCGACAGCGAGCGCATCTCTGCGCTCGTCTGCAACGCATAGGTTGAGGGGCTACCAATCTCCCAACGATTGCCGCCTTCGATGATCATAGTGAGGTATTCTCGATAACATGGATATCGGTGGCTTTGATCTCAATCTTCTGAAAGCGTTCGACGCCCTTTATGCGGAGCGTCACGTTACGCGCGCCGGGCTGCGTATCGGTCTTAGTCAGTCGGCGATGAGCGGCGCCCTTACCCGGTTGCGTGAGCTGTTCGAGGATGAGCTGTTCTTGCGGACGCCGTCGGGGATGCAGCCGACCCCACGGGCTCACGATCTTGCAGGTCCTATATCCAACGCGCTCCGACTTGTACGGGGTGCGTTACGGGCCGACGGTTTCGATCCAGCGACGGCTAGTGACGCGTTCACGATTGCGATGAACGACTATGCCGCTTTCGTTCTACTGCCGCCACTGTTGGCACGCCTTAGCATCGAGGCGCCTCACGTCGACGTGCACGTGCACGGGACGTTCGGTCGGGATGAAGCGCTCGAACTCCTCGACAGCGGCGAAGCAAGCCTCGCTATCGGCTTCCCGGTCGAAGCTTCGGCACGCATCCTCAAGCGCCCTCTGTTCAAGGAGGACTTTGCGTGCGTAGCGCGTCCTGAGCACCCCGCGTTTGCGCACGGTGCTAACCTCGACGCCTTCACGGCTGCGCCTCATCTCCTGATATCTCCCGAGGGCGACCGCTCAAGTCTGGTCGATCACGAGCTCGCCAAGCTGGGGCTCGGACGGCGTGTGGTACTGAGCTTGCCGCAGTTTCTGGTCGCACCCTTCGTGATCGCTGAGACCGATCTCGTCGCGACGCTCGCCTCCCGTGTCGCTCGGCGCTTCGCAGCGACTGGGGTCGGCATCTCCGTACATCAACCGCCAATCGAACTGCCCAGTTGGACGCTTGCGATGATGTGGCATCGACGTGCGGACACTCACGCGGCCACTTGTTGGCTGAAAGACGTCATCGCCGAGGTCGCCGCCTCGGTTTGACGTCATCGGTGCAAGCGATATCAGTACATCAGAACTTACGATTTCCGTTTGGAATCGCAGCCCACTACCATTGCCCACATCGACATTGGAAGAGGTAACGGACATGCGTGTATTGGTGACGGGAGCAACGGGGTTGATCGGGGGAGCTGTAGCGCGTCGCTTGATGGCGGGCGGCCATGAGGTCGTGGGACTCGCCCGTTCGGAAATGAGTGCGAGCAAGCTGACCGGCGAGGGCTTTGCGGTGACGCAAGGCGACCTTGCCGACTCGGCGAGCGTCGCTTCTGCCGCTCGTGCCGTTGACGCGGTTATACATGCCGCCTCGCCGAACGACCAGAATACGGCAGCTTATGACAAAGCTGCGACGCGCTCGATCATCGAAGCGCTGCGCGGTACGGGCAAGCGTTTCGTCTATACAAGCGGTTGTCTAATCTACGGATCAACCGGCGATACCCCCGCAACTGAAGATAGCCCGCTGAATCCAGTCGAGCTCGTGCGCTGGCGCCAGGAGCTTGAGGACGAGGTCCTCGCGGCTGCGACCGCCGGTGTTCACCCGAGCGTAATCCGGCCAGGCTGGGTTTACGGCAACTGGGGTGGCGCCACAATGATGATGTACGGCACGGCCAAGGAATACGGCGTGGCGCGCTTCGTCGGTGACGGGCGAAACCGCTGGTCGACGGTGCACGCTGACGACCTCGCTGACCTCTACGCGTTCTCGCTTGAACGGGCGCCGGTTAGCTCAGTCTTCAACGGCGTTCACGGAACGGCGACACCACTTATCGAAATCGCGCGCGCGGCGAGCGAGGCCGCCGGCGCCGAGGGACGCGTAGAGGCATGGCCGCTCGACGAGGCGCGGCAGTCGCTCGGGGCATTCGCCGACGCGATTACCTGCGATCAGGTCGTCTCCGGGGAAAAGGCAAAACGCGAGCTTGATTGGCGTCCGTCGCGACGCTCGATCGTCGAGGAGTTGCGTTCCTACGCGTCGGCGGCCGCCTAAGCACGCGGTGCCTCTTCAACCGCCCGCCCCTTGGCTGCAAGGTCCACGCGCAGTGGGCTCGCTTGCAATGAATGAAGCGTCATGCAGCTTTCCTACGTTTCCGTCGCAGTGCGCGAGCCCGCGCACTCGCCAAAATCTTGTGGGTCGCTTAAATGCTACATACGTTCTCGATCTGGCTTCTCGTTGTCGCTTTTTTCGGTGCGGGGCTGTTCAACGCGATCGGCACGCCCGCCACACAGGACAACTTTGTCCGCTGGGGGTATCCACGATGGTGGCAGCGTGCCACCGGTATGCTGGAGATGACGAATGCCGTCTTGATCGCAGTTCCCGTCACCCGTGGGTTGGGCCTGATCTTTGGTGCCGTCATCATCGCCGCAGCGGTTTTGACCGTCTTGCGTCACCGGGAGTTTTCCCACCTTGCTCCGCTCAGCGTCTTCCTGGTTATGCTCACACTGGCGGGAATCACATTGTAGGAACGCAACGCTTAATCCCGTGCGCGCGAGTCACGATGCCCGTGCGCGGTGTTCTTAACTGGGCGAAGCTGACCTTCGAATGTCCGACCTCATCGCTGGCAGAGCGGCTGTTGGTGGCCGGTACTGGAAAACCGCTACACGTATGTGCTCACGCGCTTATTACATGATGGCCCCGTGCGTGGTTGGGGCGATTGCACTGATCTTCGTCACCGAAACGCGCGGGTGATCGTTGCGCGGGCAGGGCATTCTGGGGAGCAGGAAGTGATTCGTTGAAGTGAGCTCGCGTGGCCGGCCGCGTATCGGTGCGGTTCGGCCACGCGCGATCGAAAGGCGTCTATTTCAGCAGGCTTTCCGCGAGCCGCGATTTCAGCATTTCGTATTTCTGCCGCGACGTATCCGCAAAGGCCGCCTCACGACTTGACCGAGTATCGTCGAACGGAATCGGCTCGGCAAACTGGCTGATTGTCAGATCCCATCGCTTGCCCTCGATCAGGTTGTAGAAGTGCGTGCCGCCCGACGTGTGCGTCGTCAGAATTTCTCCACCGAAGTAATCCTGAGCGATCAACGCCGTGACGCTGCAATGGTTCAGCGCCGGATTCGTTGCCGACCACACGTGAATGGGACTCGACGTATCGGTGGACCACACGCGTGCAAGGGCACGATACAGTTCGATAGGCGTGGCAAAGGTCTTCGATACGGCGGGGGTCTGTGCTTCCTGTGGCATGGCGGCAATCCTTCGTTCGATGAGCGGATCAGGTCGTAGAAAACAAAAAGCCCCGTCGTTGCGGGCGGGGCTTTCTGGCGCATGGCGCTGCGAATGATGTCTAGCGGCGTATGCGTATGCGAGTCTCCACAGGCAGTCCCACGCGGGCATGCGCATGATGATGCTTCGCAATCGTGTGGGACATGAGGGCTTGCTTGGTGAGCGAGTGTGCCTTCAATCGCGCGACGCGTCAACGAATGATCCGTTGCTACGTCGCGCTCATCGTGCTCAGGACTTTGCGCCGCTCAGAATCGCGAGGCTCGGGCAGTAATGCGTTGCGCTCAGATAAGCGGCCTGCTGCGAGCGCACGCCTGCGCTGTTCGACGTGGGCGGATCGATGAACACCTGCGCATTGTTCGATCCTGCCGGAGCCGTCAGCGTCATCGTCACTTTCCACCAGTTGCCGGATTTCACCGCGCTCAGCGCCGTCGCCTGTCCCGCGCCCCACGTACCGCGCACGATCGCGCCGGTATTCGTGTTCAGCACCCAGCCGAACTCGGTGCCGCTCGGATCGTCGGTCTGGATCGAGCCGCCGGGGAACACCGTCGCGTTGGTGGTGGCGAGCACGTAGTCGGTGAACGTGTACGACTGGCCGCCTTGCACGCGGATCACTTCGTGGATGTTCGACACGGACGAACCGTTCGTGCTCGTGACCGTCGCCGCGCCGCGATTCACGCCGGAGGTGTCTGTGGCGGGCACGGCGGTGCCGCCGTTCGATTGCGACCATGCATCGGGCGTGGCGAGACTGAGCGGCGAGTCGATCAGGTTGTTCGCGTAGCAGGTCGACGCGGCCGCGTTGGACGGCGGGCCGTAGAAGCCCGCGATGCTCGATTGGATCGCGTTGTCGGTCGTATGGGACGTTGCCTTCGTGATGATCGCGCCTTCGAAGAACTGAATCGGCGCGGCGCTGCCGTCGCCGCCTTCGCCGAGCGACAGACCACCCTGCCATTGGCCGTTGAACGCATGGCCCGCGTCGTTGCCGAAGTTCAGCGCTTCAGGCGGCGCCTGATCGTATAGCGACGTCAGCACGCTTTGCGAAGCGGCCCCGCCTTTGACCACGAAGAGATTCGAGGCGGTGACGGGCGAGTACTTCGACAGGACCGTGACGAACTTCTCGTTCGCCGGCTGCTGCGGGCCGTACAGATAGACGCCGGCTTCCGCATCGACGCCCGGCCAGTTGGTATCGAGCGCATTGCAGACCGGGTCCTTGACGTTCGACGGCTGGATGGAGTCGCCGTCGCAATAGCCGAACACGGCCGCGTTGCCGTTCGAGAACGCGAGCGCGAACATTTCGCCTTGCACTTCGCCGTGCGAATAGGTGCTGGGATTCGCGCTGTTTTCCATGTTGCCGTAGGTGCCGCAGCAGGTCGACGATTGGCTGTAGTGCGCCCCGGCCACCATGTACTCCGCGATTTCGCTATCGCCGATCGACTGGTTCACCGTGCCGAAGCGATTGCGATAGGCCTGGCCGGCCAACGTGCCGAGCGCCGGAATCTGCACGCCGTTCGTCGTGACGAACGCGAGCGTGGCCGGCGTGCCGGGAAGTGCGGGCAAGTCGTTGCCAATCGTCAGTTGCTGCGTCGGCGCTTGCGTGGTCAATGCAGTCGGTGGTTGCTGCAGTTGCACGGTCAAGGTGCCGGCGGTGCCGGGCAGGGTGATCGTGGCGAAGCCATTGAGGACCGGCACGGTGGTTGTTTTGCCGCCGTTCTGTACGCTCAGTGATTCCGTGCCGTCCTGGTTGAGTGCGAGTGTCGCCGGTACGTTGCCGAATGCGCCGCCCTTCAATGGCGCGACCAGATCGATCTGGTCGTAGATGTAGGTGACGGAGCAGGTCGTGTTGTTGCAGAAGGATTGCGTGCTCTGCACATTCGCGGAGCCGACCAGCGAGCGGTCGCCGCCCTTTAGCGTGCTGTTGGTGTACGGATAGACGTCGAGCGTCGTGTTATCGGACGCGCGTCGGATCTGGAACAGTGGGCCGTTGTAGTTCTTCGTCAGTAGACGGGTCACGCTGTGCGCCGCGGAGCAGGGCGTGTTGGCCGTGGCGGCGGCGTCGCAAGGTAGCGCAATGGTGGTCGCCCCGCTGTTGTCCACCGACGCATTGGAATTCGATTGCGACGCGCTATTGGACACTGCTGAGTTCGAGGTGGCCGCATTCGCAATCGGCGCTGTCGACGCGCCGCTATTGTCGCCATTGCACGCGGCGAGTCCGACGGCCATCACCAGCCAGACCGCCACTAATCCAATTCTTCTGGACATCATGACCTCCTCATGTGGAACCTCTGATCGGGTGGAAATGCTTAGGTGTACGGATAGAGGTAAAGAATCGTTCGGCTCGCCGATAACTCGCGAGGCGGCAGGCCGGGTCGCCGCCAAACGTCGGGCAGGTAATAATATTAGTCAACAATATCGATTTGACGGCTTAGGGTAATCCCGTATGCGGATTCCATGAAAACGAAATATTCGAGCCGTCATAGGGCGTAAGCAATCCGCATAAGCAATGAGCTCTGCCGAATTATTACTAATATAGTGATCGACGCGGCGCGCGCCGCGTCGATCCAGGGCGAGGACGTAAAGCGAGGCGATGGATGGAAATGAAAGTGACGCGCGGCGAATCAGGCGTTCAACCGCGCATGGCATGCGCCGATCGACTTCAACGCAATTCAACCACCGGACAAAACTGAATCCTCGATTTCGTAGCGTTCAGTGCCAACAGAAATCAGATTGATGCCGGCATTCTTGCGGGTGATCGTGTCGCCGGGCATCGGCCGATCGCTCGCGGAAGCAGCGGTGCCGATCACCCGGCCGCTGACGCCGAAGAAGATCGCCCGCGTCGCGCCATCGGGCCAGTAGACCACGACGGTTGTCGACCGATCGCTGTGATGCACGACGCCGAACTTGCACATCGTTCTGGTCTGTCCGTTGCCGCGCTCGCAGGGTAGAGTGCCGCTCGCGCTAATAGGCGACTGCTTCTCCGGCGTGTGGCTCTTCTGCGAACCGGCTAAGCCGCCTTCCGTCGAAATCGAAATCAGCGTCACGCCATCCGCTGCGCCGACGACGCGCGCATGCCGCTCATGCGTGACGATCGCGCGCACGGCGGCGCTATCGCTCGAGCCCGGACAGCCGACCAGCATCGCCATATGGTCGAGATAGTTGACGGTCGCAGCGGACTCGCCGAGCCGCCGGCATGCATCGCCTGCGTGCGGATAGCCATTGCCGAGCACGACGAACGACGCGGGCCATTCGAACTGCTTTTCCGTACCAGCGGCCTGCGCCGAAGCGGAAGCGCCGCCGGCACCGAAAGCAATCGCCGTCATCGTCGCGTGCAGCATCGAAGCAAAACACCGGGTCGCGGGTCGCATCGAGGTTCTCCTCGGCTTGCTTACGTCCGTGCCGCGCCCGACGCCAACGCGGCCTGCGCACGCTGCAGCCACTCGCGATTGTGTTCGTGCGTCTGACGCGGCCAATGTTTGGCATCCTGAACGATTTCCGTATAGAGGGCGCCGGCGCGGCGTCGGTCGGCATCGTCCGGCTGCGCGGCGAGCCACTCGGCGAACAGGCAGCGCGGCGCGACGTCGTTCGCGCAGGTCAGCGCCTGTTCGAATGCCGCGCGTGCGCCGGGCGCGTTCAGCGCGGCCAGCGTGCGCGCATAGAGCAGGGCCGGCTCGCCCTGATTGCGCGCCTGCGGATTGACCGAGAACAGCTTCGCCAAGGTCGCGTCGGCGGCCGTGGAGTCGCCGAGCGCGAACTGCGAGCGCGCGAGACCGAGCAGCAGCGCGGGATCGTTCGCGAACGGGCCGTTCGCCGCGGTCTGGAAGTGTTCGAGCGCTTCGCGTGGATTACCGGCCGCGAGCAATGCTTCGCCGAGCCGCATCCGATGCTGCACGGTCGGCGCACGGTCGAAATTGGCGCGCGCTTCACGCAGCGCGCGATTCGGATCGACGAGTTGGGTAATCGCCTGCGTGGCCACGCGCGCGCCGCGCGTATGGCGCAAGCCCGGCAGATAGATCGCGAAGAAGTACACGACGCTGCCGAGCAGCGGAAAAGCAAACAGAATGAAGAGCCAGTAGATGCCCTGGTTATTGCGCATCGCGTGAACGGCGAAAAAGATCGCAACAAAAACGTGAAGACCAATTCCAAAGAAGTAGGGCATATCCATTCAACCTTCGAGCGAAAAGCGCGCCGCGAGCCCGCTCCTAATGCAGCGAACCGGCCCGCAGATACGCGAACAGAAGCGACAGCGCCACGACGATCACACCGGTCGCGACGACAAGACGATTGGCCAACAGTCGACGCATCGCGATTCTCCTAGACGAAGCTGTAGCGCTCGGAATGGTAGCGGATGCGCGGCACCTTCATTTCGGCGAGCGCCGTTTCGATCGCGTCCATCATCGGGTCCGGGCCGCAGATGAAGTACTCGTGATCGGCAAATTCGGGCGGCAGATGACGCCGGAACATCGCGGCGTCGATGCGCCCGGTTTCGCCGCTCCAGCCTTCGGGCGGGTCCGACAGCACATAGACGATACGCAGATCGAGCCGCGTTTTGTGCGCATCGAGTTCCTCGCGGAACGTCAGCGAGTCCCACGTCTTGCCGCCGTACAGTAGCACGAGTGGACGTTGATCGCCGCGATCGGCGAGCGTGCGGATCATGCTCATCATCGGCGTAATGCCGATGCCGCCCGCGATCAGCACATGCATGTCGGTCGGATGGCCGATCGTGAACGCGCCATAGGGTCCGTCCAGATACACGCGCTGGCCCGCCTCGAGCGTCTTCACCGTGCTCGTGAAATCGCCGAGATTGCGGATCGTCATTTCGACGCGGCCATTCGCGTTCTCGGCGCTCGACGAGAACGAAAACGGATGTCCGGTGATTCTGAATGGGCTGCCCCACACGTTGAGCCAGCCGAACTGGCCAGGCTTGAAGCGAAAGCCCGCGTGGCCGTCGGGCTGCATCACGAGAGTCGTGGTGTCGCCGCGTTCGGCGCGCACTTCCGTGATCCGGTAGGGACGCCTGAGCATGAAGAGCGGCTTGAACAGGCGCACATACAGCAGCAGCGCGATCCAGAAGATCGTCATGCAGATCCACAGGGTGCGCTTGAGCGGATCGGTCAGATAGAAGCCCCAGCCGATCATATGCAGCACGCCGCCGAAGATCGCAACGAGCGCGAGCCCGATATGCGACAGATGCCATAGTTCGTAAGGGATCTTCAGTTGCTTGCGCCATAGCGCGGTGATCACCAGCACGATGACCGCGCCGATCGACAGGAACGCGAACCACGCGCCCCATGGCACGTCGAGCAGCGAATCGGGCATCGCGAGCTTTTCCGAGCGGATCGCGAACAGGATCAGCGGATGCACGACGACGAGGCTGACAGCGAGCAGCGACACACGTCGATGGAAATGGTAGATGACGTCCTCGCCCCATGGCTCGGTCACATGGCGAAAACGCGCGGTGAGGCCGAATTGCAGGCCCATCATCGCGAGGCCGGAGTAGCCGAGCGCCACCGAGAACTCGGTGCCGAAGTTGCTCGCGGGCGGCAGCGTGCCGGCCAGCAGCGCGAACAGCGGCGCGAGAATGAACAGCAGGTAGATGGCCGACCAGATTGCCTTGCGCGCGAGATCTTGAGACTGCATCAGTGCTCCTCCATACCGGCGGGCGGCGGATGGCTCGCGCTCAGTGCACGTTCAGACGCAGGTGGTGAGCAGCAGCGCGGGCCCGAACGTGATCACGGTCGCGGCCAGCGCCGCGATCAGGGTCCAGACAACGACGGTGTGCATGAACGAGCTGATTTGCTCGGGGCCCGGGTCGCGCTTTGCGGCGCGATAGCGCCACAACCAGCCGATCGCGATCAGATGCAGCAGCAGGATGATCGCGAGACTCGTGCGCAGCGGTCCGGCCGGCCACGCGAACGCGCAGCCGATCGCATGCAGCGCATACAGGATCACGAACGCGAGACACCAGATCGTGAAGCCGACGGCGAGCCACCACAACCGCAGTGGCGAAAGCGGACGCGCACTCATGGTCTGGCTCCCAGCATGGCGACAAGGCTCGGCAGCGCAAGCACGAGTCCAAGTGCGATGACGCCCGTCGCAAACGTGTAGTCGAGCCACAGTCGCGTGAGGCGCAGATCGGTCAGGCGTCGCGCGGAAACGAAGCCCGCGCCGACACGCAGCACGTTGCTGATCAGGAACAGCAGCCCGACGCCCGCGTGAACCGCGATATACGTGAGCAGCGCCGCGGCCGTCGCGCCGAGCGCGTGCTCGCGCGGGTTCGGTGTCACACCGTTGATCAGCATCACGCAGGCGGCGAGCGCGACGATCAATGCGATGGCAGTCAGCCCGATCGTGCCGTGCGGTTTGCGCTCCGCCGCGGCGGCGTGCAGCGAGCCATGCGCGGCGGCCGCTGCGACCGCGAGCGCGACGACCGCGATGAGCGCGAACAGGCGGCTCGGATGCGGCGTCACCGCCGCCGGCCAGTTCGGCGCAGCGATCCACAGGTAGAACGTGCCGAAGATCAGCGACGTGAACAGCGTGCCGTTCGCGACGAGCGCGCAGACGAGCGACAGCCACGGCGGCGAGCCGGACACCTCGGTATGCGGCGGCACACTGACGCCGCGCCCGACCGGCAGCGCGCCGTAATCGCGTGCAAGGCCCGCGCTCTGGCCCGCGTAGATGAACAGGCCAAACGTCACGAACGCTAACGCGACCGACAGCAGATAGAACTTGAACAGCATCGCGAGTACCGCCGCACCCGTCACCAATGCGGTGACGAGCGGCAGATAGGTCGAGTTCGGCAGCACGATCAGCTGTTCGGGCTCGCCCGAGGTCATATGCACGCCGAGCGCCTCCTGCCAGCCGTTGCGCGTGAAGCCGAGGTAGCCTTCGCCGCGCGCGAGCGAGGTTGCGAGCTGGCCCGGGGGGACGTTTTCGGTTTCGGCATCGATGTGCGGAATCGACGCGAACGCATAGGGGGTGGGCGGGATCGGGATCGCCCATTCGAGCGTGGTCGAGTCCCATGGATTTCGCTGTACGCGCCGGCCGAATCGCAACTGCACGATGATGTCGATCACGACGAGAGCGAAGCCGATCGTCATCACGAAGCTGCCCACCGACGACAGCAGATTGAGCCAGTTCCAGCCTTCATCGCCGCTATAGGTGAAGACGCGCCGCGGCATGCCGCGCAGGCCGGTCAGGTGCATCATGAAGAACGTCATGTTGAAGCCGATGAACACGAGCCAGAACGCCGGCACCGACAGCTTGTGCACGGCCGTGCGCCCGGTCAGCAGCGGCAGCCAGTAATAGAACGCCGCGAGCATAGGAAACGCGAGCGCGCCGGCCACCACGTAGTGCATGTGCGCGACGACGAAGTAGGTGTCGTGGGCCTGCCAGTCGAACGGCACGATCGCGAGCATCACGCCGGTCAGGCCACCGCACGTGAACACGAAGAAGAAGCCGAAGATATACAGCATCGGTACATCCCAGCGCGGCCGGCCGTGCGACAGCGTGGCGAGCCACGCGAAGAACTGGATCGCGGTGGGCACCGCGACGATCGCCGAGCCCGCCGAGAAGAACGCAAGCGCCAGATGCGGAATGCCCACCGTGAACATGTGGTGCACCCAGATGCCGAAGCTCAGGAACGCGAGGGCGATGATCGCGACGACGATCGTGCGATAGCCGATGAGCCGGCGTCGCGCGAACACCGGGATCATCGTCGACAACACGCCGGCCATCGGCAGGAAGATGATGTACACGTCCGGGTGTCCGAACAGCCAGAACAGATGCTGCCACAGCAGCGGATCGCCGCCGCGTGTCGGATCGAAGAACGGCAGGTTGAACGCGCGCTCCACCTCGAGCAGGATCGAGCCGAGAATCAGCGGCGGAAACGCGACGATCATCATCATCGCGGTCACGAGGATGTACCACGCGAAGATCGGCATGCGGTCGAGCGACATGCCCGGCGCGCGGATCTTCAGGATCGACACGACGATTTCCATCGCGAGCGACAGCGCCGAAATCTCGACGAACGTGATGCCGAGCAGCCAGACGTCGGCGTTCAACCCCGGCGTGTACACGTTGGAGCTGAGCGGCGTGTACATGAACCAGCCGCCGTCGGGCGCGCTGTGCAGAATCAGCGAGACGGTCAGGATCGTGCCGCCGAACAGATAGCACCAGTAGCCGTAGGCGGTCAGGCGCGGAAACGCGAAGTCGCGCGTGCCGAGAATCTTCGGCGTCAGATAAACCGCGAAGCTTTCGACGATCGGGATCGCGAACAGGAACAGCATCATCGATCCATGCATCGTGAAGACCTGGTTATAGGTCTCCACGTCCATGAAGTTCGCATGCGGCGTCGCGAGCTGTACGCGCGTGAGCATGCCGAGAATCCCGGCGATCGCGAAGAACACGAACGACGTGATCATCATGCGCATGCCGAGGATCGTATGGTTGACCGCGGCGAGCTTTTTCAGGCCCGGCCCGCAGTCCCAGATCGCGGCAAGCTGGCGGTGCAGCCGCAGCGCGTTGATGCCCTGTGATGGCGGCTCGACGGGCACACTCATTTCTTCACCTCCCCGTTGGCGGCGGCGCTTTTGACTGCGGCCGGAAAATCTTCCGGACGATCGACGATTACGGTGAAGTGCATCTGCGCGTGTCCGGTGCCGCAAAACTGGTTGCATTGTCCGGCGTACTGGCCGGGCTGATCGGCCTCGATGCGCAGCAGGTTGTGGTGGCCCGGCACCGCGTCGATCTTGCCCCCGAAGCGCGGAATCCAGAAAGCGTGCACGACGTCCATGCTGGTCACGGTGATATCGACCGGCGTACCGGCTGGCAGATGCAGCACGTTCTCGGTTTCGACGTTGCCGAGCTCCGGATAGCGGAAGGTCCAGCGCCATTGCTGCCCGATCGCCTCGATGCGCGCGGGCGCGTGCGCGCGCAGCGGCAGCAGCAATTCGCCCGCGTACAGCGCGTAGCAGATCAGCGGGATCAGGATCACCGCGGGCAGCACGAGACCGCCGAGCACGATCCAGCGCGCGGGCGACACCTGCGAGCCCCAGCCCGGCCGGAAGACTGTCATCAGGAACAGCACGAGCACCATCGCGAACAGGATCGCCGCGCCCGCCAGCATCACCCACCACAGGCCGGCGATCGACGCCGCGGCGGGGCCCGACGGCTCGAGTGTCGAAAGCGGCCCGGCGCAGCCGGACAACGCCGCGAGCGATCCTGCTTGGACCACCCGACGCAAGCGGCTATGATGGTTTGCACCATCCGGCATTTGACGCAAGGGCACACCACTATGGCTAACAAAGGCAATCCTGGAACCGGGACGCGAAGCGAGGTGTTGCTCGAATTGTCGCGGCTCGACAAGGGCTCGGCGGTGGCGCTCGTCGGCCATCCGATTCACGTGATGATGGTGCATTTCCCGATCGCGTTCGTCGTCGCGACGTTGGGCGTCGACGTGATCTACTGGTGGACTGGCGACCCGTTCTGGGTCCGCGCCGGCCTGTGGGCCGCCGGCTTCGCGTTCTGGAGCGGCGTGGCCGCGAGCGTGGTCGGCACAGCCGAGCTGCTGCTCGTGCGTGGCATCCGTCTGAAGGAGGCGAGCTGGTCGCATGCGGTCGCCGCGATGACCCTCGTTGCGCTCGCGGGTGCGAACTGGGGTGTGCGGCTTCTGTACCCCGACCAGATCCTGCCGCATGGGCTTGTTCTGTCGGCGCTCAGCTCCGTGATGACGGGCTTCGCCGGCTGGCATGGAGGCAAGCTCGTGTTCGATCATGGCGTGGGAATTCTCGTTTCGCCGAAGGAGTGATGCAGCCACCGGCCGAGTCCGCCGGGCTCGAACAGATGCGGGACGAACAGGTTCGAGTCGATGTGCGGCTTGGCCAGCACGATCCAGATGATCGCGACGATAACGATCAGATAAGCGACGGTCAGCGCAATCGCCGAGATCCGGCTGAAGCGGCCGTCGGGCAGATAAAGCTCGTGCAGTACGAGACCGGCCAGCACGTGCAGCATCGCCATGATGCCGACGAACACCATCTTCGCGGTGAACCATTCGACGAAGGTGGCTTGCAGAAAGATCAGCACGGTGCCGCTCGCAATCGCAACGAAAGCGGCGGGCGAGGTCAGTTCGACGAACACGAGCCGCGTGATGCGGTGCAGCCGATCGAGCTCGGTGCCGGCCGCGAGCCCGCGACGCTGCCAGAACAGATACGGCAAGACGATCAGGCCGCCCGACCATATCGCGATCGCGGCCAGATGAATGAATTTCAGAAGGGTCGTCACAGCGCGGGCTCTCTGACACGCAGGCTTGACCAGACGAGCGAAAGTCCTGCCGCGAGATACGGGATCATCGCCAGTACCCACATCAATAGTCCGGCGAGTTGCTGGTCGGCGAGCGGGGTGAGCCCCCAAGCGGCGGTGGTCGCGAAGTGCACGACGTAAAGCGGCACCGGCGCGAACACGATCAACGCGCCGAGCAGACCCATATGGCCGATCGTCGCGACGAGCGCGATTAATGCCGGGCCGGTCGGCAGAAGCGGTGAGAAGATGCTGCGCCACATGAGCCAGGCACTGCCAAGCAATGTGAACTGCATCACCCAGTAGCCGGGCACAGTCGATAGTCCCCACGCATACGGCCCCGGCGCATGCCACAGCCAGATGATGACCGCATGCGAGGCGACTACAGGCACGAGCGGCGGATGCACGAGGCGCGGCAGCGGAAACGCGAGCGCGAGCAGCGGCGCGACGGCAGCGATCAGAATGACGTGATGGGTGACGCGTGCGGAAAACAACGCTGACGACAGCGCGCAGAGCGGCGACACGAACACGATAACCATCAGCACGATAGCCACCCATGCCGCCCGTGCATTCGCCGCGCGGCCGCTGGCCACGATCCATGCGAGGGCCGCGAGCGCGAGGAGCAATGGTGGATCCGTATTCCAGCGAAGCCACAAGCTCTCGGGGACAGCCGCGGGACCACAGTAGGCGACGGGAAAATATGGCATGGCGCGATATCTTCAACGAAGTCCAGGTGCTTCTTTAGTACACGCAATAAAACATGCGGCAGAAAACACCTTTGAATTGTCGGAACGGCTCACGATTCAGGTGATCGCTCATGTACTCTAGCCCAAATAAACTGTTTAGGGACAGCTATCTGAACCTTGCAAGTTTTTGCGTGACAGATTGATGGCGGTTTGCCAGTGGCGGCTCCTGCGCGCTGGCTAAAAGCCGGTTAGTAATCGAAACAAGTTTGCAATGGTGCGGTGCAATACATCAGGGTCCATCCTGCCCGACGTAATATGACGAAAGCATGTGACGGAGGTGCGCCGTGTTTCACGATCCCATTCAGATTCCGGCAATGATCGAATTGACATTGCTTGTGATCGTGCTGATTGTTGTCAGCATCGTACGCGCGAGGCGGCAAAGGGAGCGGGCGCGCAATCGCGCAATCGCGGAGCAGGGAAGATCAGATAAAACGCGAATGTAATATTCGCTTTTACTGCATCTTTTAATGCTTCCCTGCTGAGATCTCTTGCGGCTTTTTGCCGTTTCCATCGATGGACTTTCGGCGTGGCGGGCAGCCACCACGCCAGCCGACTTTATAGCGGCGGCCGCTCCAGTTGAACCCATTGCTGCACGCTGGCGCGCTGCCATTGTTGCGTGGCGTATTCCTTCAGCTTGAGCGGAACGGTGTCGCCATTCAGTACAAGGCGATTGAGCATCAATGCGAGGTCCGTATCGGCGATGCACCACTCGCCGAACAGGTTTGGCGAGTGGTCTGGCAACAATGCATCGGCGGCGGCGAAGAGTTTTTGTGCCGCTTCCTCTGCGATGGGGGAAAGGGGGCCACCGCGTGCTCCATAGAAAATGACTTCGGTGGAACGCTCCTGGCGGATCGGCAACAGATCGCTGCGCAACCAGGCCTGCACTTGACGCGCCCGCGCGCGCAGATGCCGATCTCGCGGATAGACCGGCGTCTGCGGAAAAGTCTCTTCGAGGTACTCGGTAATTGCCGACGACTCAGATAGCGCAAAGTCTTCGTGGATCAGTGTCGGCACGCGTCGCGTCAATGACCGGGCCGCGTAGTCGCTCGCGTGATTCGCCTTGCTCGCGAGATCGACGGCCGAAAGGTCGAACGGCAAGCCCTTCTCGCGAAGCGTGACGAAGACGGACATCACGTAGGGGCTCGTGAATTGCGCGTCGGTGTAGAGGTGGAGGGGGTGTTGTGGCATAGGGGCTCCGTTTTCCAAAATCGTCAATGTCGAGAGTGGAATACTAACTGCCCGTCGCGCGTTGTGTGACCCCTCACCAGCGCGGATTCGCCATGTCGCAGGCGAGCAGACAGCCTAGCGCCGACACTGTGCCAACCGCGCCGAGACCAACACCTACGGCAAGGTTCTCCGCCGTCGTCGCGCAACCCTGCAGTATGGATATCGACGTGAGCAGCGATGCGAGAAGGAGACGATGCCGAAGTCGCGAAGAAGATGTGCGTCGTTGTGACATGGTGTGTTAGTCGTGGAGGGCGCTCTTCCAGCGCATGAGCGTACGAGCATAGCGGTCCACCATTTGCTGCATTTCCCGGAGAAGCGGTTGACAAGCGTCAGACCTTACGAACTTTTGCGGGGCGACGAACAAAATCACGAGGGGGCTTCAAAAATTTTTATTTGCTGCTACAATTGCGGCCCTCTGCCCAGGTGGCGAAATTGGTAGACGCACTATCTTGAGGGGGTAGCGCCGAAAGGCGTGTGGGTTCAAATCCCGCCCTGGGCACCAAAATTTGTTCCGGCACCTTTCCGCTGGAATCCTGAAACCCGCGTTGGCGTTAGGCCGCGCGGGTTTTTTCGTTCTCGGGCGGTCCCGTCAAGCGTAGGAGCGCCGTGGCCGGGTCGCCGAGTGCCTCCTTGATCTGGATCAGTCGATGTGATGCTTCCCGCTCAAGATGCAGAAAACATAGCCGTTAATGAAGTGACCGTACAACTTCTGAAATCGACGGCGGGTTATGCGCAACATTACGGTTCGAAGCAGTCTCCTTTGCGTCCTCGTGGTCTTCGCGACGATGATCCTGTTTGGCGGCATCGTAGGCGTGTTTGCGCTGGGGCGCGCGAACGCGAGCGCGCAACGTCTGCATGTCATCGCGGCACAGGAAATTCTTTCGAACGATGCCTATAAGGACACTGCGCGCACACGGGCTGCACTGTCGCGTGCCTATTCGGCGCTGAAGGAACGCAATGATGCGGCCGCGCGCGATATCGCGTTGCAGAGCGCCGCCAAGACGCTTGGACTTGCCGAGCAGGAGACCGAAGCATTCCGCAACGCGCCGCATTTCGATGGCCAGGACGATGCCCTGAAGCAGCAACTGGTCGAGTCGTCGAACGCACTCGTCAAACTGCTCCATAGCGCGTCGGACGCGCTGCGTAACAACGACATACCCACTTTCGCGACGATCAACGATCGCGACGTCACGTTGGCGGGTCAGGTCTTTTCCGCGAACCTGGAGAAATTCCAGCGCACGTCGAACAGCATGTCGAACGACGCGATTGCGAGCGGCAACACCGAATACAACTGGGTCGTTACGATGGTTGTAGTGGGCGTGAGCGTCGCGCTCGCGCTGATCGTCGTCACGTATCTCGTGCTGCGCGCATTCGTGACGCGTCCGCTCGACGAAGCCGCAAAACTGCTCGATCGGATTGCGTCGAACGACCTGACGGTGCGCATTCCCGAAGCGGGCAGCAACGAAATCGGTCAGTTGTTCGGCTCGATGAGCCGGATGCGGACGGGTCTGTCGCGCACCGTGTCGAGCGTGCGCGAAAGCTGTGAGGCGATTTACGGCGGTGCGCAGGAGATCGCAGCAGGCAACCTGGATCTGTCGAGCCGGACCGAACAGCAATCGGCGTCGCTCGAAGAAACGGCGGCCAGCATGGAAGAACTGACGTCGACGGTCAAACAGAATGCCGAAAACGCGGTTCAAGCCAGCAAGCTCGCATCGAATGCCGCCGACGTCGCGCAACGCGGCGGCGATGTGGTCCAGCGTGCAGTACAGACGATGACCGCGATTCAGACCAGTTCGCACAAGATTGCCGAGATCACCGGCATGATCGACAGCATCGCGTTCCAGACCAATATTCTCGCGTTGAACGCGGCTGTCGAATCGGCGCGTGCGGGCGAGCAGGGTCGCGGCTTCGCCGTGGTCGCGGGCGAAGTCCGGACGCTCGCGCAACGGAGTGCGGGCGCGGCGCGCGAGATCAAGGAGTTGATCGGTGCATCGGTCGAGGATGTGCGCAACGGCAGTGAACTGGTCGGGCAGGCGGGCGCCACGATGAGCGAAATCGTCGGCGCGGTGCGCAGCGTCGCGGCCATCATGTCTGAGATCACATCGGCGACGGTCGAACAGAGTTCGGGGATCGAGCAGGTCGGTCTCGCCGTCAGCCAGATGGATCAGATGACGCAGCAGAATGCAGCGCTCGTCGAGGAAGCGGCTGCGGCTGCGGGTGCGCTCGAACACCAGGCGCAGTCGATGAAGGAAGCGGTTGCGGTGTTTCGCGTGGCGCGGGTTTGATCGGCGCGAATCACGGGCGCAATTGATCGAAGCGAGCGACAGGCGCGATCGAAAGCCGGAACTCGATCGCTCAGAACTCGTTCCGATAGGCAAATAGCCCAGGAAGCCCGCCGCTCATCACAAACAGAATCTTCTGTCCGGCCGGATACTTCCCGGTGCTCACGTTTTCGACCAGCCCCGCGAATGCTTTGCCGCTATACACGGGATCGAGCAACAGACCTTCTGTCGATGCCATCAGACGAACCGCCGCGCGCATGCTATCGGTGGGGATACCGTAGCCGGGTCCGAGCTGCGCTTCGTCGATCGAGATGGCGTCATCACTCACGCTCAGGTTTGGGTCGATCAGTTGCGCCGTCTGAACCGCTTTATCTAAAGTAACCGTGCGCGCATGGCCGGCATTCCCATATACCGTGAAAGCGGCAATCCGCGACGGATCCAATCCCAGCGCGACAAAACCCGCGACCAGCCCCGCATGCATCCCGCCGCTTCCGTTCGGCACCACGATGCGATCGAATTCCAGCCCATGCGCGTGCGATTGAGCGACGATTTCAGCGGCGCAGTCCGCATAACCGAGGCAACCAGTCGGACTCGATCCGCCCAACGGACACACATAGACATTACGGCCCTGTGCGCGCAACTCGTTCGCGCGTTCTTCGGCGAATTGCAGCGCGTTGGCCGTGCCGGGAAGATCGTGCACGCGTGCATCGAATAGCGCATCGAGCAGCACGTTGCCGTTCTCCATATAGTCGTGGTCGGAGCGTGGCACGGTCCTCGTCAGCACCAGCTCGCATTGAAGTCCGACGCGCGCCGCCGCCGCCGCCGTCAGGCGCGCGTGATTCGATTGACGCGCGCCGACGGTAATGATCGTGTCCGCGCCACGCGCGAGTGCTTCGCCAATCAGGAACTCAAGCTTGCGCAACTTGTTGCCGCCGCCGCCCAGCCCGGTCAGATCTTCGCGTTTGACATAGACGTCCGCGCCGCCAAGGCGGGCACTCAGACGCGCAAGGTGCTGAATGGGCGTCGCACCTTCGAGCAGCGTGCGGCGCGGAAACTTAGATAAATCGAGGCGGGGCGATGAGGCCGGGTTCATGGTCGTATGCGGGCGATTGAGTTGAAAAAGACGCGCGTATTCATTTGCCTGACGCAATGTTCTCTTCGAATTGAGTGCTCAGTGCGTCAACGTTCGTATCCCAGCCAGTAATTTATCAATTTCGGCGTCGCTGGTCAGATAGCTGACCGACGCGCGCGCGATCTGTGTCAGCCCTCGGCTCGTCATATCGAATGGCGTGTAGGCGACGCCATTCGAGCCGATCGTGATGCCTTGCGCCGCCAGCGCGCGTCGCACGGAAAGTGCATCCATTCCGGTGACGTTGAACGACACAAGCCCGGATCGTTCGATACCCTGGTCGAGTACGGACACACCTGGCATCACGGCCAATTGCTCGCGCAATGTCTGCGCGATCCGATCGATCTGCGCGCGGATGTTATCGATGCCGATCTCCAGTGCCTCGTGCAATGCGTTCGCCAAGCCGCAATGCAGCGCCAGCGATGCTTCCGACGATTCGAAACGCGCGGCATCATCACGCAGAACTGGTTCGCCGTTGGCGTCGAGGGGCGCGGAATACGTGTCGACGAAGGCCGGCATCAGGCGGGGCAGAAAGTCTTGCCTGATGAACAACAACCCGGTGCCGCGCGGTCCGCGCAATGCCTTGCGCCCCGCGCCTGCAAGCACGTCGCAGCCGAGTTCGATCACGTCGACCGGAAGCTGTCCGACGGCCTGCGCAGCGTCGATGAAGTATGGAATACCGTGACGGCGTGCTATCTGACCGATTGCGGCTGCCGGATTGATCAGTCCGCCGTTCGCAGGCAGCCACGTCAGCGCGATCAGCCGGACCCGGTCGTCGAGCATCGCTTCGAGCGCGCGAGGATCGACCCTGCCGCTGGCGTCGGACGGAATGACCTCGATCGACGTGCCCGCGCGCTGCGCCAGATGACGCATCGTCGCGAGATTGCCGCCCCATTCGTGCCGAGCAACGAGAATGCGTTGTCCCGCGTGCCACGGACCCAGTGCCGCGAAAGCTGCGCCCCAGCCAGGCGAGTTACCCGTCGTCAACGCGATCTCGGTGGGCTGCGCGTTAAGCAGTTGCGCGGCGAGCGTGCGTGCGCGCTCGGTGTGTTCTCTACCGGCCGCGCCGGCTTCCATTGGCCCGATCGACGCTTCGCGGGACAGATGAGCGTGGATTGCGTCCAGCGTGGCAGCGGATGGCAGCGACCCGCCGGCATGATTGAAGTGCGTCGTGGTACGAACGCCTGGCGTGCGAGCGCGTAACGCTTCAACGGTGGCGGGCGACAGCGGAAAAGACATGACGGCTCCGGGATATGAGTTGATCGACGCATGAGCCAAGCTAATGCGTTCACACCAACGAGTCCTGTCGCGCCGTTTGCATCATCCATGAGCAGAATGCGGTCGCGGCGGCTTCGAAGGCGCGCAGAGAGAGGAGCGAAGGTAAGGGACGGGTGGAACGCATCGAATCGAGCGATAACAGCATGAATGAAGTCTGCCGTTATACGCCCGAAGCGACGCAAATAGAACCCTTACCATCCAGCTTCATTCCTGCCACGCCTCCCCTTCCGGAAACCAGTACCTATCCAATGACCCCTCCAGCATCTCGATGCTATACCCGGCTCTTTGCGGCGGCATATAACGCCCATTGCGAATCACGACGGGATCCACGAAATGCTCGTGCAAATGATCGACGTATTCGAGCACGCGATTCTCCAGCGACGCCGACACACAGATATAGTCGAACAGAGAAATATGCTGCACGTACTCGCACAAACCGACGCCGCCGGCATGTGGGCACACCGGCACACCGAACTTCGCGGCCATCAGCAGCACGACGATCACTTCGTTCAGTCCGCCGAGCCGGCAACTGTCGATCTGGCAAAAGTCGATTGCGTCGGCCTGCAGCAGCTGCTTGAACATCACGCGATTGTGGCAATGCTCGCCGGTTGCAACCCCGATCGGGCTGAGCCGCCGGCGAATCGCCGCATGACCGAGGATGTCGTCGGGACTCGTGGGTTCCTCGATCCACCACGGGTCGAACTCGGCGAGGCGGCGCATGTTCGCGATCGCTTCATCGACGTCCCACACCTGGTTCGCGTCCATCATCAGCTTCAGATTCTCGCCGATCTCTTCACGCAGAATGCGCGCGCGCCGCACGTCTTCTTCCAGATCGCCGCCGACCTTCTGCTTGAAATGCGTCCACCCCTGCGCGACACCTTCGCGCGCCAGGCGGCGAATCTTGTCGTCGTCGTAACCGAGCCAGCCCGCGGATGTCGTATAGGCCGGATAGCCGTTCGCGAGCATTTCCTGTTCGCGCTCGCCTTTGGTTTTGGCATGCCGGTGCAGCATCGCGAGTGCTTCCTGCGGCGTGATCGCATCGGTCACGTAGCGAAAGTCGAGGCAGCGCACGAGTTCTTCTGGACTCATGTCGACCAGCAGTTTCCAGACCGGCTTGCCGACGGCTTTCGCCCACAGGTCCCACACTGCATTGACGACCGCCGCGGTGGCCAGATGGATCGCGCCTTTGTCCGGTCCGATCCAGCGTAGTTGGCTATCCGAAGTAAATGAGCGCCAGAAAGCGCCCATATTCGCGGCGATATCTTCGAGCTTTCTGCCGACGATCAACGGCGTGAGTGCATTCACGGCCGTCACGCAGATTTCGTTGCCGCGCCCAATCGTAAACGTGAGGCCGTGGCCGGTGAGATTCGGCGTGTCGGTTTCGAGTGTGACGTAAGTGGCGGAGTAGTCCGGCGCGGCATTCATCGCGTCGGAGCCGTCCAGCGAACGTGAGGTGGGAAACCGGATGTCCCTAACGGACAGCCTTGTGATCGTAGTCATCTGAGCACCCTCCGGGGCAATGGCTATCGGCTTGTGGTCTGCAAGCGCAGACGGATCGGTTTCGTGCGCACGTTTTCTGTGTGCGCTTTCCTGCTGCGCGTACGGGTAAGCCCGCAGTTCCCAGATACCAGGCATCCCTAGGCATTGCCAGGCATTTGTACGCGTTGACAACACGGCATTCACTTTCTAGCATGCTAGCATGTCTTCCCGAAATCAAGGCCTCCGTGAATTCCTCAGCCGAACTGGAGAATGCCGCTGACAATCCTTATGTCGCACTGCAAAAGATTCGCGGCGGCGAGCGCGGTAGCTTGACCGACGCGGTTGAGGCGGCGTTGCGGGAAGCGATTGTTACGTTGGCGTTGGAACCCGGCCTGATGATCGACAAGATGGCCGTGTGCGAACGGATGGGCGTGTCGCGCTTTCCGGTGTCGTCCGCGTTGGCGAGGCTTGCGCATGCGGGTCTCGTGGAGGTTTTGCCGCAGCGCGGCACGCGCGTCAAACCGATCGCGCTCGACGACATCCGCCAGCATCTGTTCATTCGCAGCGCGCTGGAAGTCGAGACGGTGCGCGGCGTGGCGCTGATGCACGACCGGGCGACGCTCGATGCATTGGCCAGCAATCTCGACCAGCAGCGCATTCTGGCTGGAAGTGGCGAACGTCTGGCGTTTCACGCGCTCGATCTGGCTTTTCATGAAATTCTGCTCGACGCGGTGAAGCTGCCGCGCGTGAAGGAAATCGTCGCGGTATCGCGCAATGCGCTGGACCGCGCGAGGCAATTGCTTGCAAGTCCAGAACGGCTCGTGCATACGCTGGAAGAGCACGAGAGCATCTTCAAGGCCCTTTGCGCCGGCGACGGCGATGCGGCCGCGAAAGCGATGCACGATCATCTCGACCAGGTGGTCACAGAATTGCACCGCTCCGCGAAAGCGAGGCCGGATCTGTTCGAGCCTTGAATGAAAGCTGTTATGAAAGCCGTTGTTCAAGTCGTAAAGACCACCATTGTCAAGGCGTTGGTGATATAGGCAGCCGTCGGCAGATCAGCACATGAACTCACTCATTTCCGTCAACAGGCTTTGCAAGAGCTTTCCGGGCGTAAGAGCGCTTCATGACGTCCGCTTCGACCTCGTGGCCGGCGAAGTCCATGCGCTGATGGGCGAGAACGGCGCGGGCAAATCAACGCTGATGAAAATTCTCGCCGGCGTCTATACGCGCGATTCCGGCGAAATCTTCTTCGACGGCAAGCCCGTCGATTTTCAAAGTCCGCGCGACGCGCAGGCGGTCGGCATCGGCATCATTCATCAGGAACTGCAACTGATGAATCACCTGAGCGTCGCGCAGAACATCTTTATCGGCCGCGAGCCGCGCAAGGGTCTCGGTCTCTTTCTTGACGAAGATAAACTGAATGCGCAGGCTCGCGAGATCCTCGCCCGCATGCACGTGAATCTCGATCCGCGCACGATGGTCGGCACGTTGACGGTGGCGAGTCAGCAGATGGTCGAGATCGCGAAAGCGCTATCTTTCGATTCGCGCGTGCTGATCATGGACGAGCCCACGTCCGCGCTCAATGAAGCCGAAATCGCCGAGTTGTTCCGGATCATCCGGCAATTGAAAGAGCGCGGCGTCGGCGTCGTCTATATCTCGCACAAGATGGACGAGTTGAAGCAGATCACCGATCGCGTCACGGTGATGCGCGACGGCGAATACGTGGCCACCGTGCCGACCGAGGGCACCAGCGTCCAGACGATCATCGGCATGATGGTCGGACGCACGCTAAGCGATATCACGCCCGTCGAGAGCGCGCCGGAGAAAGGGGAACTCGCGCTCGAAGTGAGAAATCTCGTCGCGGGTCCGCTCGTGCGAGATGTGAGTTTCGAATTGCGCAAGGGCGAAATACTCGGCTTCGCCGGCTTGATGGGCGCGGGCCGCACGGAGGTCGCGCGCGCGGTGTTCGGTGCAGATCCGGTCGAATCGGGCGAGATTCTCGTGAAGGGCATGAGGGTGTCGATCAAAAAGCCGAGCGATGCGGTCAAGCGTGGCATCGGCTACCTCTCCGAAGATCGCAAGCGCTTCGGTCTCGCTACTGGCATGGATGTCGAATCGAACATCGTCATGTCTGATCTCGGCAAGTTCCTGTCATTCAATATGTTCCTGCGCAGCGGGCAGATTCGCAAAAGAGCGCAGCACTTCATCAAGCTGCTCGCGATTCGCACGCCGTCCGCGACGCAGCAGGTGCGGCTTCTCTCGGGCGGCAACCAGCAGAAGATCGTGATTGCGAAATGGCTCGAGCGCGACTGCGATGTGCTGTTCTTCGACGAACCGACACGCGGCATCGACGTCGGCGCGAAGAGCGAAATCTACAAGCTGCTGCGCTCGCTGGCGTCGCAAGGCAAGGCGATCGTGATGATCTCGTCCGAGCTGCCGGAAGTCCTGCGCATGAGCGACCGCATCGTCGTGATGTGCGAAGGCCGCATCACCGGCGAGCTTTCCGCCAGCGAAGCGACGCAGGAGCGCATCATGCATCTCGCGACGCAGCGCGAAACCCTGAAAACGGCGCAAACCTGAAGAGGTCTACGACATGACATTGCAAACGGATACCGCGACGCTGGATAGCGAAAGGCGCACTTCCGGCCTGAAAGCGCGCATCTTCGCGCCGACCGCGGTGCAAAAGCTGCTCGCGTTCACGAGCCTGATCCTGCTGCTGGTTTTCTTCAGCTTCGCGTCGCCGGCATTCATGCAGATGGACAACATCCTCGGCATTCTGCAAGCGACTGCGGTGAACGGCGTGCTGGCTATCGCCGCCACCTTCGTGATCATTACCGGCGGCATCGATCTGTCGGTCGGCACGTTGATGACGTTTACGGCCGTCATTTGCGGGGTGTTTCTTACCTACTGGCATTTGCCGATGTGGACCGGCGTACTCGCGGCACTCGCGACCGGCGCGGTGTGCGGCACGGTATCGGGCACGTTGACCGCGAAAATGAAGATCCCGCCGTTCATCGCGACGCTCGGCATGATGATGCTGCTCAAAGGGTTGTCGCTCGTGGTGTCGGCGGACAAGCCGATCTATTTCACCGATACCGAGAACTTCTACCGTATCTCTCAGGACTCGCTGATCGGCTATTTCCTGCCGAGCGTGCCTATTCCGAATGCGGTGCTGATCCTGTTCTTTCTTGCGATCGTCAGTTCTATTACGCTCAATCGCACCGCACTCGGCCGCTATACGTTTGCGCTCGGCAGCAATGAGGAAGCGGTGCGGCTCTCGGGCGTCAATGTCGATCGCTGGAAGATCGCGATTTACGGCGTGGGCGGCTCGATCTGCGGCATCGCGGGCCTGCTGATCGCGTCGCGCCTAAATTCAGCGCAACCGGCGCTCGGCCAGGGCTACGAGCTCGAAGCGATCGCGGCGGTCGTGATCGGCGGCACGTCATTGAGCGGCGGATCGGGCACGATCCTCGGTACCATCATCGGCGCTTTCATCATGAGCGTGCTGACCAACGGACTGCGCATCATGTCGGTCGCGCAGGAGTGGCAGATCGTCGTGACGGGGCTGATCATCATTCTGGCGGTGTATGCGGACATCCTGCGGCGCAGCCGGAGAAGTTGACGCGGGAGCAAGGAAGCAACGCAAAAGCAGGGAAAGCAGCAAACGCAGAAGCAGGAGAGAGAGGGGCACGCGAAGGCTCCCTCGAAAGCTCGATAGCGGCTTGTTAGCCCATCCATTGGAGGAGGCCCCATGTTTAAGAGAAGACTAATCGGTATCGTGGTTGGTGTCGGTGCGCTCGTCGGCGGAAGTTGTCTCGCGTATGCGGACGAGCCGTATATTCCGCTGATTTCGAAGGGCTTCCAGCATCAGTTCTGGCAGGCCGTCAAATCGGGCGCCGAGCAGTCCGCGCAAGCGAACAGCGTCAGGATCACGTTCGAGGGACCGGAAACGGAAGCGATGGTCGACAAGCAGATCGACATGCTGTCGGCCGCGCTCGCGAAGAAACCGCAGGCGCTTGGTATTGCTGCGCTCGACAGCAAGGCAGCCATTCCCTTGCTCAAGCGCGCCCAGAACGACAAGATTCCCGTGATCGCATTCGACTCGGGCGTCGACAGCGACATTCCGTTGACCACCTGCGCGACGGACAACCTCGCCGCCGCCGCGCTCGCCGCCGACAAGATGGCCCAACTGATCGGCAATTCCGGCGAAGTCGCCGTGATCGTGCACGACCAGACTAGCCGCACCGGGATTGATCGCCGCGACGGATTCGTCAATCAGATGAAGTCGAAGCATCCGAGCGTCAAGATCGTGTCCGTGCAATATGGCGCCGGCGATCACCTGAAGTCCGCGGAAATCGCCAAGGCAATGATCCAGGCGAATCCGAACCTGAAAGGCATCTTCGGCGCGAACGAAGGTTCGGCGGAAGGCGCAGCGATCGGCGTCAAGGAATCGGGCAAGAAGCTTGTGCTGATCGGCTTCGACTCCGGCAAGGAACAGAAGGAGAACATCATGTCGGGCCTGATGGCCGGCGCGATTACGCAGAATCCGGTCGGTATCGGCAAATGCGTGGTCGACTCGGCGGTCAAGGCGCTGCATGGCGAGAAGCTGCCGAAGAAGGTCGATACCGGTTTCTACTGGTACGACAAGACCAATATCAACGATCCGAAGATCGCAGCGGTGCTGTACGACTAAGCGAAGCTGACGATCACGCCTCGGCAAGCCGGGGCAGCCGCAATCATCAGGGAGGAAGAGCCACGCTCTTCCTCTTTTTTATTGTCCGGCCGCAGCGTCGGAATCACGCGCAAAGTCATTTCACGCCATTGCATGAATTAATCTGATATTTTACGGGAGTGTAATCGTTGCACGATCCATCCATTCGCATGCCGATTGGAACCCACTAACCGTCAAATGCGCAGGTCATGGCTTTTACAGAACCCAGGTCTCCATTTTTCAAGTGGGTCGTGTCCTCCTCGCAGAACCTGAGCCCGGAAAACCGGCAGATTCTGCTGGCCAATCTGTTTACACGAACCGCCTCGATCATTTTCGCGTCGATCTGCGAAATCAGCGTTTGCGCGACCGCCTACTACCTTTATCCGATTCCGCTGTATGCCGCGTGGGGCATCGCGGTCGTCGCCTTGCTGATGGCGCGGCTTATGCTGATCTGGATATGCCGCACGCGTGCGGCGCAGCGGTTGCCCACGCCGACTTCCGCGTTTCTTTTCGCGAGTCTCTTGTGGAGCATGCTATTTGGATTCGGCACATTGCTTTGCAATATCAGCGGAAATCCCACACTTTTTCTGCTCGGAAACGTTTGCGCGGTCGGTGTGATCGGCGGATTGGCGGGACGCAATGCGGGCACGCCGCGGCTCGCGTTAATGCAGATGGTCTTTATTCTCGGCTTGCTGAGTATCGGCGCGGCGATGTCGCCTGGCAACGGCAAGCTCGTGCTGCTATTTCAGGTACCGTTTTGCGCGGCCGGTTTTTTCACGGTTGCGCTGCGCAGTCATCGCGACACCGTCGCGTTGCTGCTCGCGCGTGAAAACAGTCATCGTCTGGCTCGCCAGGACAGCCTGACCGGCTTGCCGAATCGCGCGCGTATCAGCGAGCTATTGCTCGAACGCACGGGCAAGAGTTCGACGCATCAGGATCAGTCGTTCGCGGTGCTGCTGATCGACCTTGATGGCTTCAAGGCGATCAACGACAGTCTCGGCCATGCCGCCGGCGACCAGATTCTCCAGGAAGCGGCGACCCGTTTGCGGGATCTGCTGCCGAGCGGCGATCAGGTTGGGCGGCTGGCGGGCGACGAGTTCGTCGCGATCTCGGACGGCGCCGGGCAGCTTCGCGACGTGCGCGTGCTGGCCGATCGCATCGTCAGAACGCTGGCGCGGCCGTTCGTGCTGAGCGAAGCGCTCGTGCATATCGGCGCGAGCGTCGGCATCGCGCTCTATCCCGAGCATGCAAAAACGGGCCAGCAATTGCTGATCTGCGCGGATCGTGCGTTGTATAGCGTCAAGCGCAGCGGCAAAAGCGCGTTCGCGATTTTCGATGCTGAAAAGCACGCGTCCGATGAAAGCCTGAGCCTGCTGCGCAGCGATCTGGAAGGCGCGCTGAAGTCGTTCAACGGTTTGCGCATGGAGTATCAGCCGATCATCGATCTGAATACGGGTGCGGTGGCGGGGCGCGAGGCGTTGATTCGCTGGACGCATCCGACGCGCGGCGAGTTGCCGCCGTCCGCGTTCATTCCGACCGCCGAGCGCACCGGCCTGATCCTGGCATTGGGAGAATGGGCACTATTGCAATCGTGCGCGGAGGCGGTGACCTGGCGCGACAAGGTGATCGTTGCCGTCAACGTATCGCCGGTGCAGTTGCGCGAGGATTCGTTCGCATCGACGGTGACGGCGATACTCCGGAAAACGAGGCTTCCGCCGACGCGGCTCAATCTCGAGGTCACGGAAACGGTACTGTTGAACGACGACGAAGTGACCCGCCGCAATATCACCAGGTTGCGCGCATTGGGCATCGGGCTCGCGCTCGACGATTTCGGCACCGGCTTTTCGACGATGTCGACGCTCGTGCGCTTCTCGTTCGACAAGCTGAAGATCGACAGCTCGTTCGTCCGCGAGTCCGTGCATGGGCGCGAATCGGCGGCTGTGGTGCGGGGCATCGTCGCGCTCGCGCGTGAGATCGGCATGCCGACCACGGCCGAGGGCATCGAAACCCAGGAGCAGCTCAATTTCGTGCGCGTATGCGGTTGCACGCATGCGCAGGGTTTTCTGCTCGGCAAGCCGATGTGCAGCGGAGAAATCGAGCGCAGCGAAGCGGTGCTCGACGCGCGTGTCGCCGACAAGGCCGAGCCCGCGGACCTCTGATATCCGTTACCGACATGATCGAGGTGGTAATGCCGTCTCCCCTGCAATTCCAGCTGCGAATCACCGCATCGGCGGAACTGGCGACCTCGCTGCGCTCGGACCCTTCGTGCGCGGCGCATCCGGCGCTTCGCGCCATTCTGCAAACGCATCACGCAATGCTCAAATGCCAGTTCGATGCGTTCGCAGACTATGTCAGCGAAGCGGAAAGAATGGGCACCGAGAACTACCCGCTTTATCAATGGACCCGGCAGACGATCGAGAACCCGGAGAAGAAAGCAAAGTACCTTCAATCGTTCACGCTCTATGTGAATGGCGACGAAGTTTATGACAAGGACGTCGCCGATCCATTGGAGGCCGGCTTGTCGAAGCTGATCGACACGAACGGCATTCTTCGCGTTTCGAGGTACGACACGAATCCGGCGAACAATCCGCAGCCGCCTGCGCGGTAGTCGCAGCAAGCGCTTGAATTTCAGTCCGAAAGCTTCATGGATGGGGTCTTTGAGCGCCTTCTTATCTACGCGCATCTGGCGTTGCCGTTTCCAGTGCAGGTCTTCGCTCGGGCTCTCGACTGCATCAATCGGGCACTAGAGGTTCTTTTTACTATTTCGGAACGCGCCATACAGTTTAGCGAGAGCTTCCACACCCGGCGTCGAAGTCACGGAGAATGAACAGGTTTGAGCGTTGCTGCAACAAACTCGGCAACCGCCTTCCTCGCCTCGGTGGCTGCCTTCTCGTTATATGCAAGGGTGGCGCCGCGTTGGACGCAAGGGTCGTTGTACGAGAAAGGCTGTCTGGTGGCGGTGTTGTAAAGCTGCCCGTTTTCCCCTTCCTGCCACTGGCACTTCAGCGTCGCCTGCGCTTGTGGAAGTACCAGAGGGGTTTTATATGCCCGCCCATCAAAGAGGTGCCCCGCCCCTTGATATTCAATAAGCTGCACGTCCTTTCCTTTTGCCTTCAATCTCTGGATATATGTGCGGCACGCCTCGATGGGGACGTAGTCATCCGCGGTTCCCTGAAATACCCGGACCGGTTGCGCTGATATGTCATCGTCGTCTCTGTATGAATAGTTGCACGGCGGATAGAAAGCGACGTAGGCAGCAAAGCGGGCCTCTGACGGCAAGAGGTGCGCCTTCTGAAACCGCATCATGCTAGCGTAGAGGGCGCTCTGAGCGCCTCTGGAGAAGCCCATCAGCATCACGCGGCTGGAGTCGATTCGCGGATGCTTCGCCAGCAGCGCGAGGGCGCGGTAGGCATCCTCCGTCTGCGCGAGTCGACCAAGCTGGGACTGGTCATTATTCATGTTGATGATGCCGCGACTCGTGAAGCTGTCAACGACGAACGTCGCAACGCCCATCGAGAGAAATTCCTGCTCCCAATCGAGGACAAGGCCACACGGACCGCATGACCCGTGAAGCAGAATGACAAGCGGGAATCGTTCGTTACCAGCACGTGGCAGGCGCAATTCACCCGCGATAGTCACCGGCTTACCGTCTTCGTGTCCGGTCAGGAACTCCTGGTCCGTCAGGGTCAATGATTCAAACGGAATGACTTCCATCTTGGCCACTTGCGCTTCTACGTCTGCAGACAGTGCTGAGGCCAGCATGCAAAAAGCGAGAAGAGCTCGCCGAAACCAGGGGCTGGACCATCCGGGCGTGGTCATGGCAGATTCCTCGATAATCACCGGCAAAGCAGGGCTCTCCGTACAACAAAACGGATGCATTGAAACATCGACCGGGAAATGGGAACTGGTAATGCAGGACGGATTTTCTTCTGCTAACTATTGTGTACCTGGCAACCAGTCAACACCGGATTAGGAGTTACACAAATATCGGATAACGACTACGATTTTCGCGAAGAAGAGTAGTCGCCTGAGTCTGCCAAAGCCCCACTGCCGATCGCGCTTACCATGCCAGAGCCGACACGCTCTTGACGTATGCGGCGGCGACAGACAACAAGCCTCTACGACGGAAATTGTTGTAAGCATAGTTTCGATTTGGCTACACGATGCCTTCGAATCCCATTCGGAATCCGCCAACATTTCGCAGGCGTAAGCCATTTCAAGGCTGAAACGTCACACGGCTTGGGTCATTGTGAAATCGGTCAATAGATTGGCTCTTTGGCACGAGTCCGGCAGACTTAATTGCTCCCCGACAGGCTCAGTTGCGTTCTTTCAATGCGCGCGATTGAATCGCACGCATGCAACCGGCATTTTGTTCTTATCAGCGTTTCGAATTCGACCATCTCCCCTCTTTGTTCGCTCGAAGTTTTCATCGGGCTGTCATCGCCGTCCGGCTACGATCGTTCGTCATTTTCCGTCCGCGCCGGCGCCGCGGGGCAATGTTTTGCGCGGGCGTTCTTCCACCTGAACAACCATACCGGACATGTCGAACAGAAAAATCGTCAAGGCGACGCCCGCCGATGAACACGGCGCATCCATCGTTTCGCGTCGCGGGTTTCTGAAGTTCGCCGGCGTATCGGGTCTCGCGACGGCGGCGGGCGCACTCGCATCGGCCGCGCGCGGCGCGGCGAGCGGCGCACCCGATGGCACACCCGAACAGATTCACCTGACCTGGGGTAGCGACCCGACCAGCGAAGTCACGGTGTCGTGGTCGTCGCTCGCGCCCGCGGTCAATCCGCAGGTTCGCATGAGCGGCACCGACGGTGCCGAGCGCGCGAAGCAGACGGTTCACGCGGTTCAGGGCACATACACCGACGGCATCAACGGCGAGGTCGTGTTCAACTATCACGCGCGCGTGCGCGACCTGAAAGCCGACACGAGCTACCAGTACGAAGTGACGGCCGACAACGACAGCAACGCGTCGCAGCCCTTCACCGCGAGTTTTCGCACCGCACCGCGCGGCCGCGCGCCATTTCGCTGGACCAGCTATGGCGATCTCGCGACCCCGAATACGAAGTGGGTGCTGTCGTCGCCGCAAAGCCGCTTCGCCGTGCAGGCGGTCGAGCGCTTTCAGCCGCTGTTTCATCTGTTGAACGGCGACTTGTGCTATGCGAATCTGAACCCGATGCACCAGCCCGATGTGTGGCGCGACTTCGGCAACAACATCCAGACGTCGGCGTCGAACCGGCCGTGGATGCCGTGTCCCGGCAATCACGAGCTCGAATTCAACAACGGTGAGCAGGGGCTCGCGTCGTATCTGTCGCGCTACGTGCTGCCCGATAATCACACGCGTTTTCCGGGCCGCTGGTACAGCTTTCGCGTCGGCTCGGTGCTGTTCGTTTCGCTCGATGCGGACGACGTCGTCTATCAGGATGCCGCCGCGTTCGTCGCCGGCCCCGCGCCGCTGACGCCGGTCGCAAGTACCGGCAATCCGCCCATTCCGGCGGGCACGTCTCTATACGTGCGCGGCTATAGCAATGGTGAGCAGACGCGCTGGCTCGAACAGGTGCTGCAACATGCGTCGCACGATCACGACGTGGACTGGATCATCGTGCAGATGCATCAGGACGCGCTCAGTTCATCGAAGACCGGCAACGGTTCCGACAAGGGTATTCGCGAAGCGTGGCTCCCGCTGTTCGATCGCTACGGCGTGGATCTCGTGCTGTGCGGTCACGATCACGACTACGAGCGCAGCTATCCGGTGCGCGGCTGCAATCACAACAAGGGCGCCGACATCGCGACGGGACGCCCGGTCGATACGTTGCAGCCTAAGCCGATCATGTCGGCGGTATCGGCGGGCGCATCGACGTTCGATACGAGCCACGGCACGATTCACCTGATTCTCGGTGGCGGCGGCACGAGCGCGCCGCTCGACGTGTATGGCGTCGATACCGGCACCGGTCTGCCGCAGGCGCGCATTTTCACGAAACCGAATCGCCCGGTGCCGTCGACGACCGCGGGTACATTCGTGCGCGCGAGCGCCGATGCGGTCGAAGACGCGATCTGGTCTGCGCAACGCGACACCGGCACCGGCTACGGTATCGCGGTGTTCGATTACGATCCAGGACAGCCGGGTGGCGACACTACGATCACGATGAACTACTACCATGCGCCGGGCGCGGATCAGACACCGACACCGGACTATGAGCTGTTCGAGACGATCGAGTTGAAGAAGAAGCGGCGCGGGTAAAGCGGTAGTTATTTTTCTCGAACGTCTCCATACCACCGAGGGCCGCTCATCGCGAGCGGCCCTTGTGCTTGTGCGCTCACCGCAAGAGCAACCACGCATTCATTTTGTTACACGTCTTACTGCCACAGACCGTCGTGGTTACAAAGACCCTTCGGAAGCCCCGCTATACTCGGCGCCGTCTCACTAAAACAAAGACCCGATATGTCGAAGAAAATCATCCAGATGGTTGCCGTGGCGGCATTGAGCGCCGCGGCGTCGTTGCCGGCACTCGCCGGCGATATGAACAACGCGCTCGGCGGCGCGCTCGGTGGTGTGGCCGGCGCGGCAGTCGGCGGCGCGGTGGGCGGCAGCACCGGCGCGGTGATCGGTGGCGCAGTGGGCGGCGGTGCGGGTGGCGCGGTCACGTCGAATCGCCGCGAACGTACCGGCGCGATCATCGGCGGCGCGCTTGGTGGCGGAGCGGGCACCGCGGCCGGCAATGCGATGGGCGGCCGCACCGGTGGCCTCGTCGGCGCGGCGCTCGGCGGTGGCGCGGGCTCGGCGCTCGGCGGCAACATCTCGCGCTCGAACTCGTACGCCAACGACTACTCGCGCGGCTACCATTCGGACAGGCACCACCACAAGCATCGTCACTACGACTGATACGGCCTGGCATCGGCGGGGCCGGTCCGCATCCGCATCACAGGCGAATGCGGCGGCCCTTGTCCATCACGCATGCAGAACCAGTTTCTGAATACGCCAGTTCAGCAACTCGGCAACAAATAATACGTTCTCCGAAGGACACGCCATCTCGTGGATCCAGCCGAACTGTTTCGGCTGTTTGCCCGCTTTGCCGAGTACGCCGAGCACTTTGCCGTCGAGCGTCATCTTGTAGATGCGGCCCGGAAACGCGTCGGCGCAATAGAGCACCTGCTTCGGTCCCGGCGAAATGCAGATCGCCCACGGCGAGCCCGGCGCGAGCGTGCCCGCCGCGAGGTCCGCTTCGCTCGGCATGTTGCCGATTGCGGGACGCGCGTCCGGCGGCACCGGCACGTCGATCGTGAACTGGCGCAGGAACGTGCCCTCGGTATCGAACACCTGGATGCGCCGGTTGCTGCGATCCGCCACATACACATGGTCGTTCGCGTCGACCGCGATGCTATGCGGCGTATGAAACTGCCCCGGACCCGTGCCGCGATCTCCCCATGACTTCAACCAGTTGCCGTCGCGATCGACCTTCGCGACGCGCGAATTGATATAGCCGTCACTGATATACGTGTTGCCCGCCTTGTCCCACGCGACGTCGGTCACCTGACGAAAGCGTCCGGGCTCGGATGGCAGCGGCGGATTCAGATGCTTGAGCGGCGCAGTCTCTTCGTCCGACGCATCCTGCTTGCGGCCAAACACCATCGCGACGCGTCCTTCCGGCGTGAACTTGATCACCATGTCGGAGCCTTTGTCGGTGACCCAGATGTTGTCGTGCCGGTCCACCTTCACCGCGTGCGCGAACGACCACGCATACAGGTTGTGGCCGATCTCGCGCACGAAGCGTCCGTCGGGTGCGAACTCGAGCAGTTGCGCGGCAGCCGCGCCGTATGCGGGCCCGGTTGAGTTGCCGCGCGAAAGCACGAAGATGTGGCCATGCGAATTGAGCGCGACGCCAGAGCATTCACCGAAGTACATGCCGTTGGGCAAACGTACGGGATTGGGAATCGAGTCATAAGCAATCGCGGGCACGGTAGGTGTATCCGCCGCGAACGTGGACGGCATCGCGAGCCCGGCGGCGCTGCCCGCCAGCAGGCTCATGAAAGTCCGGCGGCTCATGGCCCGATGCTCGGGACTGCCACAGCACGCACACAACGACTCGTATCGTTCGCCCATTCGTCGTCTCCTTGAATAGTCCGTCACCTGAAATGTGCAGAAGCAATCCTAGTGCACAAAACGTTCAATAGCGAACCACGCGAAGACCTGCGCCTCTTTGCTACTATGTAAGACCGCGACTGGTTTGGTCCGCTTTTGTCCCGCATGGTCCCATCACACAAGGAGATTCGAATGAGCAAAGGTTATTGGGTGTCGTCGTACCGCAAGACAAACGACCCGCAGAAACTGGCTGCCTACGCGCAACTGGCTCCGGCCGCGGTGGCGGCTGCGGGCGGCAAGTTCCTCGTTCGCGGCGTGGCGGACGAGACGCGCGAGCAGGGCGTGAAGGAGCGCACGGTCGTGATCGAGTTCCCGACGTACGAGCAGGCCGTCGCCGCTTACGAAAGCGAGGCGTACAAGGAGGCGCTGGCCGCGTTGGGCGATGGCGTCGAGCGCGATCTGCGCATCGTGCGCGGCACCGACTAAAGCGCGACCCGCATACGAACACTGCGCGGCGCGGCCGCGCAGCATCGATGGCAACTCACTTCACCGCCCCCAGCGCGAGCCCCTTCACCATATAGCGCTGCAACCACGCAAACACGATCGAAACCGGCAACGTCGCGCCCAACGTCGCGGCCATCACCAGATGCCATTCGACCACGTACTTGCCCGCCACCATATCGGTCACCTGCACCGTCAGCGTCTTGTTCTCCGGCGAGCGGATCAGCGTATAGACGACCGCGAACTCGTTCCACGCGTTGATGAACGTGAAGATCGCGGTCACGACGATCGCCGGCACCGCGAGCGGCAGAAATACCTTGAACACCGCGCGTGTGCGGCTGCAGCCTTCGAGCCACGCGGATTCCTCGAGATCCTGCGGCACGGTCTGAAAGTACGACGACAGCATCCACACCGCGAACGCGATATTGAACGCTGCGTAAGACACGATCACGCCGATCCTCGAATCGACCAGGTTGCCGTCGCCCCACGGAATCATCGCCGCGAGCCGGAACAGGCCGACCACGAGCAGGATCGGTGACAACATCTGCGTGACGAGCAGGAACTGCCGATACAGGCCGCGTCCGCGAAACGGAAAGCGCGCGAGCGCGTAAGCGGCAGGCAGGCTCACCGCGAGTGCGAGCGCGGTGGACAGAAAGCTGATGATCGTGCTGTTACGCAGCGCAACACCGAAGTTGGCCGCGTCCCACATGTCGACGAAGTTGCGCCACTGCCACTGCACCGGCAGCCAGCGCGCCGGGTAGACGAAGATCTCCGAGGCCGGCTTGACCGCGGTGAAGAACATCACCGCGAACGGAAACAGTATGACGATCACGAGCGGCGTCAGCGCGAGCCAGCACCACAGCGAGCGTTTGGTCTTCGCGCTCAGACTCATGCCGGCACTCCTTCTTTCGCGCGTTGCAGACGCAGATAAGCGATCGAGAACACGAACAGCATCACGAGCATGATCAGCGAAACCGCGGCCGCTTCGCCGGGGCGTCCGAGCCGGAAGCCGAGTTCGTACAGATAGGTGACGAGAATGTGCGTGCTGTTGTCGGGGCCGCCTTGCGTCATCACCCAGATGATCGGAAACGAGTTGAACACGTAGATCACGTTCAGCAGGATCGCCATGTTGATGAACGGGCGCAACAGCGGCATCGTCAATTGACGGAACTGCTGCCAGGCGCTCGCGCCGTCGATGCGCGCCGCTTCGTAGATATCGCCCGGCACCGAAGAGAGGCCACCGAGAAAGATCGTCACCGTGAACGGAATCGACACCAGAATGCCGACTGCGATTTCGACGGGGAACGCGAATTCGGGCGTGGCGAGCCAATGAATCGGCCCCCCGATCAGGCCGAGCCGCTGCAGCGTGACGTTGACCATGCCGTAGTCGTCGTTGAAGGCCCAGCGCCAGACGACGGCGGTCATCGTCAGCGAGACGGACCACGGCAGCATCACGATCGTGCGCGCGATGCCGCGACCGTGAAAGTCCTGATTCAGAATCAGCGCGACAGGCACTGAGATCAGCACCGTGCCGCCCACCACGCACACGGTCCAGATGATCGTGCGGCGTACGGATGCGAGAAACACCGGGTCCTGGAACACGGTGATGAAGTTCTGTACACCGGTGAAATCGCGGATCGCACCGAAGCGCGACACCTCGTGCAGCGATTGCCACACGATGTTAAAAATCGGATAGCTGATGATGAACAGCGCGAGCACGAGGCTCGGCGCGATCAGCAACCACGGCGCGTGCGCGCGCGGAGAAACGGAACGGCTCATGCGTGCTTGATCGTAAGACGTGTCCGCCTTCAAACGACGGACGCGACGGAATGGGCCGGGAGAGTGCATCGTGCTGTGTCGGGTCGATGGGCCGGTGGCGCGGCGGAGCGCGTGACGTCGTCGTAACGGCGCCGCGCGTTTCCTGTTCAACTCTTTACTGCCAAAAGTCGCGTATCAGTGACCGAGCGACTTGTTCGCCTGCGCAGCCGCAGTCTTCAACGCGTCAGCCGGTTGCGCCTTGCTCAGGTAGACCGCCTGCATCGAATCGGTCACGGCCTTCGCGGTGTCTTCCCAGCCGGTCACGGTCGGTGCGAAGTGAGCCGTGGGCAGCAGCGCGATGAATGCCTTGACGTCCGGATCGTTGAACGCCGGGTCCGCCGCTTCGGCCTTCGTGGTCGGCAGGAAGCCTTCAGTCGTCGTGAACTCGACGCGCGGTTCCTTCGTGAACAGATAGTCGAGGAACTTCCACGCGGTCTTCTTCACCTTCGAGTTCTTGAACATCACGATCGAGTCGGTGACCGCGTAGGTGGCGTGCGTCGTGCCCATCGGTACCGGATCGATGCCGTACTTCAGGTTCGGCGCTTCCTTCTTGATCTGCTTGGCGAGGAACGGCGCGGAGATCACCATCGCGACGCGGCCCTGCTTGAACAGGTTCTGCACGTCTTCGCGGCTATAGCCGGTGACGCCCGGTTGCGTGAGCCCTTGGTCGATCATCTGCTTGTACATCGTCGCGGCCTTCACGCCCGCCGGCGAATCGAACGCGGCCTTGCCGTCCTTGCCGACCACGTCGCCGCCCATCGTCCACAGCGCGTAGTAATAGTAGACGTCGGTTTCGATTTCCTTGCCTTGCAGACCGAAGCCGGCGATGCCTTGCGCCTTCAGCTTCTTCGATGCATCGATCACGTCGTTCCAGGTCTTCGGGCCGTCGGGGTAGCCGACCTTCGCGAGCATGTCCTTGTTGTAATACAGCGCGCGCGCGGAAGCGGCGATCGGCAGGCCGTAGGTCTTGCCGCCGATCTGGCCGGGAGCCAGGAACGGGCCGATGAAGCGGGCCTTGAAGTTCGCGTCCATATAGCCGTCGAGCGGCTCGGCGACGTCGTCCTTCACGAAGTCGAGGAGCCAGCGCGTGCCGACGATCGCGAGGTCCGCGTTGGCGCCGCCTGAGATGTCCGTTTGCAGCTTCTGTTGCAACGTGTCCCAGTTCACGTCTTCGATCTTGATGGTCGTGCCGGGGTTGGCCTTCTCGAAGTTGCGGGCCATTTTCTCGAAGTACGGCGCGGTCGCGTCGCTGTAGTGCGCGACCGTCACGCGGACCGTTTCGGCGTGGGCCGAGACGGCGATACCTGCAAACGCGAGCGCCACGGCGACTTTGCCTAGCGCGAGGGAAGCACGGGCATGCAACGACATTTTTCTCTCTCCTGTGGGTGGTTTGCTGCCGTCGCCGGCCGCCATGGGTAAATTGTTTGAAAAAATCCTACATGACGCAAAATAGCTTGTCACGTAGGGTCTACGATATTTTTTCTCGGGCCGTTTTGTGCATAAGATGCCGTAAAGCATGGGGTATTCTGCACTACGCGATGATATGGAAACCCACTCTTCGGGATAACCCGGCAGCCGTCGCCGGTTGTCCATGTAAGAAATTTACAGCGTGACGGGCGGAGCAGGCCGGGTGGCGGAAGGCGACGGCAACACGGCTGAATCGGCCGGGCGAACGAGCGAGGATCACATGGATCGTGTCGTGTTGGTAACGGGCGCATGCGGCGGTATCGGCCGCGTGTTATGCGAGCGCTTCGTCGGGGAGGGCGATACGGTGCTCGCACTCGACATCGACGCTGCCGCACTGCGATCGCTGGGCGCGCAACTCGGCGCGGACAAGGTCGTGTCGGTCGCGGTCGATCTCGGCGACGCCACCGCAGTGCAGCAAGCGGTGGCCGCGGCGGTCGCCGGGCGCGGGCCGGTCGACGTGCTGGTTGCGAATGCGGGCGCGGCGCTCGGCGCGTCGCTCGCGACCACCGACGCCGCGAGCTGGCAGCGCGACATCCATCTGAATCTGAACGGCACGTATCACACGGTCGAGGCGGTGCGCGCGTCGATGATCGAACGGCAGCACGGTGTGCTCGTGCTGATCGGTTCGGTGAACGGTCTCGCCGCGCTCGGTCATCCCGCGTATAGCGCGGCGAAGGCGGGCCTTATCAGCTATACGAAGGCGCTCGCGCTCGAGCTGGGTCGCTACGGCATTCGCGCGAACATCGTGTGTCCGGGCACCGTGAAAACGCAGGCGTGGAAGGCGCGTGTCGACAAGAATCCGCAGGTGTTCGAGGAACTGAAGAAGTGGTACCCGTTGCGCGACTTCGCGACGCCTGAGGACATCGCCGACGCGGTGCTGTTCCTCGCGTCGCCGCAAGCGCGCGTGATCACCGGCGTTGCGTTGCCGGTCGACGGCGGCTTGATGGCGGGCAACCGCCTGATGGCGCAGGAGCTGACGCTCGAGTCGTTCTGAGACGCGCGGCGCGTGCGATACGACACCCGCAATACAACACGAAGCAAGACGATGAGGACAGCATGGCAGCAGTGCAACTGAGCGGCATCTTCAAACGCTATGGCGACACCCAGGTCGTGCACGGCATCGATCTCCACATCGACGACGGCGAGTTCGTCGTGCTGGTCGGTCCGTCTGGCTGCGGCAAGAGCACGCTGATGCGGATGGTGGCCGGGCTCGAGGAAATCAGCGGCGGCGATCTGATGATCGGCGGCACGCGCGCGAATACGCTCGCGCCGCAGCAGCGCAACATCTCGATGGTGTTCCAGAGCTACGCGCTGTATCCGCATCTGTCGGTGTACGACAACATTGCGTTCGGCCCGAGAATTCGCAAGGAGTCCTCGGCAAAATTCAAGCCGCGCATCGACGCTGCCGCGAAGATGCTCAATCTCAGCGGCTATCTGGACCGTTTGCCGCGCGCGCTGTCGGGCGGCCAGCGGCAACGCGTCGCGATGGGCCGCGCGGTGGTGCGCGAGCCGTCGTTGTTCCTGTTCGACGAGCCGCTGTCGAATCTCGACGCGAAGCTGCGCGTGCAGATGCGCACCGAAATCAAGGCGCTGCATCAGCGTCTGAAGAACACGGTGATCTACGTCACGCACGATCAGATCGAAGCGATGACGATGGCCGATCGAATCGTCGTGATGAACGCGGGGCGTATCGAGCAGATCGGCCGGCCGCTCGAACTGTACGATCGTCCGGCGAATCTGTTCGTTGCGAGCTTCCTCGGCTCGCCGTCGATGAATTTCGTCGAGGGCGTGATCGTCAATCGCACGCAGGGCCAAGGCCTCGCGTTGAAACTCGCGGACGGCACCGAGGTCGCGCTCGAAGGCGCGCCCGCGTCGGCCGTGGTCGGTGCGAAGGTCACGCTGGGCGTGCGGCCCGAGCACATCGAGATCACGACGCAGATACCGGATGCCGCGCTCGACGTCGAAGTGATCGAGCCGACTGGCGCCGAGACGCACTTGTACGGGAAAATAGGCGCCGCCGACTGGTGCGTGACCACGCGCGAGCGCTCGAAGATCGAGCCCGGTCAGCGTGTCGCGCTGCGACTGCCGGCCGAACACATCCATCTGTTCGATACGGAGAGTGGACGCAGGCTGGTCTGAACCGCGCGCCGCTTGAACGTGAATCAAGCCGATTCGAGCCGGAGGAGCGGCGAGCGACGCGGATCCACATGTAAACAGACCCTAAGGAATACCGGGTGTCCGCACCGAACTTGATTCCCCACATCCGCAGCGCACTCGCAAGTCTGCGGCCCGCCGAGCGCAAGGTCGCCGACATGGTACTCGCCGACGTCGACTTCGCGATGCGCGCGAGCATCACCGAACTCGCGCAGCGCGCCGACGTGTCCGAGCCTTCCGTCACGCGTTTTTGCCGCGCGATCGGTGCGCACGGTCTGCGCGACTTCAAGATGCAGCTCGCGCAGAGCGTCGCGGGCGGGCTGCCGTATGCGTCGACCGCGGTCGCGCGCGGCGACGACGTGCAGACCTTGATGGACAAGGTCGGCGAAGCGGCAATCGACGGCATCACGCATGCGCGCGGCGCGCTCGATCCGGCCGTGGTCGAGAGTGCGATCGCGGCGCTTGCGAGTGCCCGGCGCGTGTTTTTCTTCGGTGTGGGTTCGGGCTCGGGGCTCGTCGCGCAGGACGCGGCGCTGCGCTTTTTGCGCATCGACATCGCGGCGGCAGCGTTTACCGACGGTCATTTGCAACGTCTTTACGCGGGCCTCATGGAGCCCGGGGACGTCGCGTTTGCCATCTCGCATTCGGGACGTAGCGTCGAAGTGAACGAGAGCATCCAGATCGCGAAGGAGCGCGGCGCGACGACGATCGCGCTGACCAACGTCGGCTCGCGGCTCGCATGGCTCGTCGATATTCCGCTGCTGCTGCGCGTGGCGAGCCCGATCGATCCGAACACGCCGGGCGTGTCGAGGCTTGTGCATCTGTGCATCATGGACGCGCTTGCGATCGGCGTCGCGCTGAAGGCCGGGCCCGAGACGCTGGAAAAGATGCGGCATGCGAAGGCGCGGCTCGTGCCGCATGAGCCGGAAGGGGCGGGCGGGTAGACAGGCCGCGGCTGATTTCGCAAAGCGCAAGCTGAAGCGCGCAGGGCCCGTTATGAATTGTCGCGCGTGTCGGCCGAGTGTCTGCCCTGGAAGACCGGCAGCCGCCAGCGGTAGCGCAGCGACGCGAGCCGCACCATCACGCACGCGAGCGTTGCGACCCACGGCGTCCACCAGGCCGTCCAGCCCGCATAGGAAAAGCCCACTTGCACCGCCGCGCCGAACAGCGCGGCCGATGCATAGATCTCGCGCTCGAGAATCGCGGGCACGCGCGAGAGCACGACGTCGCGCATCACGCCCCCGCCCACCGCACTGACGATGCCGAGCAGAATCGCGAGCTCGGCATTGTGGCCATACACGAGCGTTTTCTGCGCGCCCGACACCGCGAACAGGCCCAGTCCGATCGCATCGAAGAACAGCACCGGCTGACGCAGCCGGCGCACCTGCGGATACGCGAGAATCGTCACCGCCGACGCGGCGAGCGCGGTGGCCAGATAGCGCCAGTTCGACAGCCCCGCGGGCGGGATCGCGCCGATGCACAGGTCGCGCACGATGCCGCCGCCGCACGCGACCATGAAGGCGATCACGACGATGCCGAACAGGTCGAGCCGTCGCTGACGCGCGGCCACGGCGCCGCTGATCGCGAACACGAAGGTACCGATCAGATCGAGAATGGTATAGACGGCGTGTGAATTCACTGAGTGGTTTCGTGTTGGTCGAGCCAGGTGCCGGCGGCGCACAGCATAGCCCCGCTATCGACCGTCATACCCTGTGCCGGTACGCAGGCATTATAGGCAAGTAGTTGAAATGTTCAGCTACCTGGATGGAGCGCACTTCCTGTTCAATCAAAGCTGTTTGCAATAGAACGTCGTTCCGCAGAACGCGCCGTCAGGCATCAGCGCGTAGTTCGGTACGCTGCCCACGCGTTGCCAGCCGGCGCGCTGATAGAGCCGCTCGGCCTCGCCGCCGGTCACGGTGTCGAGCACCAGAACCGACTTTTTCTCTGCCTGCGCGATCCGATCGATCTCACGCATCAACGCATGACCGACACCGCGCCTGCGTGCTTTCCTATGCACGAGCATCTTCGCGACATCCGCGCGATGCGGTTGATTTTCGGGCTGCGTGGTAATCAACTGCACGGTGCCGACGATATCGCCACTGCGATCTTCGGCGATCAGCAATGCGCGCTCGCCGCGTGCCACGCTTTGCGCGACCTTGCCCCAGAACGCGAGCGCGGTGTCACGCGAGATCGGCAGCATGAAGCTGACCGACGCTCCGCCTTCCACGCAGTCGATCAACACGTCGGCGAGCGCCTCGGCGCAGGCCGCCGCTTCATTCGCACCAACAAGCCGTATGGTCACGTTATCGCTCATCCGTTTCTCCGTTCGTTGATGGGTGCCGTGCACAGCGCAACGAGATAACGCGCGCGTTTGCGAGTGGGGTTGCGGAACACGATCGGGCTATCGAGCCGCATCGCCAGGCAGTCGCCTGTCTTGAGTCGCCAACTGGTGTCGCCGACCGTGATTTCCATCGAGCCGTCGAGCATCCACACCTGTTGATGAATGTCTGCGTCACGTGCGCCGGTTTCGTAACTGACGCGCTGGCCCGCGGGGAAGTTGACCTCCACCAACTGGATCGCCGAGCGCGCGGTCGGCGACAGGTGACGCCGCACATAACCGGAGTTCGGATCGGTCCACACCGCCTGCTCGGCCGCGCGACTGACCGGTGACGGTTCGGCAGCAGGCGCGCCATCCTGCTCGAATAGCGACGCGAGGGGCACGTTCAACGCGGTCGCGAGTTTGTCGAGCACGGTTGCGGTGGGACTGCTTTGCCCACGTTCGATCAGCGAGATATTCGAGCGGCTGACTTTGCTGCGCTCGGCCAGTGCATCCAGCGACCAGCCTTGCGCGTCGCGCAGTTCCCGGATGCGGCGTGCGATCAGGGCATTGATGTCCATGTGTTCCAGTTTAAGAGATACTGTGTCCAGTAAACTAGAGGCTGATTTTTTTGTTGTCAATACCGAGGCAAGAGGCCCGCGCGCGGCACGGGTCAACGCCTACGGCCTACATCAAGGCGCGCATGGCCGTGTGCCTCAAACCAGCGATCCCTGCAGGTTTGCGCGGGGATTCGGTGTGACTTCAGCATTCGACGCCATCCTGACCGCCGGAGTATCGACGGGCAACGCCGCGAGCTTTTCGCGCAGGGGGCTTGTCATGCTCTCGAACGCGATCCGCTGACTGGTCGTGAGCGGCGAAGCGCCGGTTCGGCTTGTCAACGTGAGCGGATCGATCGGTTGATCACGCTCACGCACCTCGAAATGCAGGTGGGGCCCCGTGGCCGTGCCGGTACTGCCTACCGCGCCGAGCGATTGTCGTTCAGTCACCGACGTGCCGACGCGCAGATTGCGGGCAAAGGCCGACAGGTGCGCGTAGTGCGTCGTATAGCCTCGCGGATGACTGAGCACGACGATGTTGCCGTATCCGGGTTTGAAGCCAACGAACCGCACGGTTCCTGCTGCGGCCGCGACGACAGGTGTCCCCTTCGATGCGGCAAAGTCCACGCCCGTGTGCATGTGATACTTGCCTTTGACTGGATGGGTTCGGTAACCGAATGGCGAACTGACCCGAACGTAGTCGAGAGGCATCGTAAATGGCTTGGCGGAAAGCCGCTGTCCACTGAATGAGTAGTAGTCTCCGTTGGTGTGCCCCGGCGCGATAAACCACACGGCCTCGTAGACCTCGCCGCCTGACCGGAGTTGGACGGCCGTCAGGCGCATGCGCTGTGTGGTCGTATCGTCGCGTCCGTAGAGAACCTGGTAGGTGTCGCCCTTCTTCGCTGGCGCTGCGAGGTCGAGCCCAGGGGCAAAAATACGCGCGATTTGTTCCTGTACATCCACCGGCACGCTGGCTCGCACCAGCGTGTCGCGCAACGTGCCTTCGATCCGCCCCGCGTAAGAAACACTATCGGCCTCCGGCATGACAAGCGACGCAGCGTCAGATAGCTGAGTTTCTCTGGCTTCGCTAACAGACCCGTCGACAACCGGAACAGTCACTTCAAGGTCCGGCGGCGATTGGGTTGCGCTCGATGTGTTCAGCCGACTGGCGATGTCCGATTCCACGACCCAATCCGACGTGCCCAGCACCGCAACGATGCCGCATAGCAGAACGACACGTGCTGAAGACTTGAATCGGCCATTCGCCAAATGACCCACATTGGAGGAAATGGCGTGAGCGCTGGAGCAGGTATGACGTAGATAGGGAAAGCGCATCATTGCAATACCTCGCAGTCGGAATAAAGGGGCTGCAGGCATGAATGACATTGCTTGAAACACAGCAGAAACCCAATAGACAGAGGGTTACACGTTCGCGCTACACAACCCGGTAAGAGGAGCCTTTAGTCTATGAATCGCGGCTACCCCCGAATATCGGGGGAATCCGATTTTTGAGATGAGTTCGGTGTAAGCAAGGGCGATTGCACCCTATATGCCAGCCCCGAATTCCAGCGCGAGCTGACCTCGTATGGCATGCGCTGCTTGATGAGGTGCAAGGGCAGTTGTTGGGATAACGCGCCGCCGCAAAGGCCCATGCTTGGGGTGCAGCGAAGCGGTCCACATCGCACGTACATTTTTCCGCACCCGCGAATATGAATAAAAATTCGGATAGAAATTGCCGATTCGGTATGCGAATTTAATTCGTCAACTTTCAATTAGCTTGTGTCGGAAAAGCCTTACGCCTCATTACGCATAAAATTACATGTATTAGTAGAAGTACTGATGCTGTAGTCAGACTACATTCCTACATTAACCACCACGAAGAGTCGCTACAGCCCATCCAGTTGCGCCGATTCTTCTTCCAGCAGGCAAACGTTTGCAGTCATCGCTGCATGCCTGTTTTCGCGTCCGCTTCCCACCCACCCGACGCGCTCCGCTGCCCCCAACGAAAAGCACAATTTCGGAGAGACAACTATGCAGAAGAAACTTTGGCCGGCCGTCGCGATAGCGGCGGCTGTGAGCGCTGCTGCGCACGCGGAAACCCCCACTCCCGGGCTCGACTTCGCGCCCATGTCGACGGTGCCGAACGCATTCGCGTCGGCGGCGGCGCATCGGCGCGCGGAAACGCTCGTCAGCAAGATGACGATCGACGAAAAGCTGCAGTTCATTCATTCCGAGTACGCAATGTATGCCGTGCCGGGCGGCGGCGCGGGCTACATTCAGGGCGTGCCGCGCCTCGGCATTCCCGACCTGAACATGGTCGACTCCGCAACCGGATCGGGCAGCACCTCGCAAGCATCGACGACCTTCCCGGCGACGCTCGCAGTGGCGGCTAGCTGGGACCCGGCGCTGTCGTGGAACTTCGGCAAGCAGATCGCGATCCAGTTGCGTCAGCAGGGCTTCGGCATGGGGCTCGGCGGCGGCACGAACCTCGCTCGTGAGCCGCGCGGCGGCCGGCTCTTCGAGTATCAAGGAGAGGATCCCGTGCTAGCCGGCGAGATGCTTGCGGCGCGCACCGACGGCACGCAAAGCCAGAAGGTCATCGCGACGATCAAGCACTACATGGGCAACGAGCAGGAACATAACCGCGGTGGCGGCAACAGCCAGATCGACGAGCGCACGATGCGCGAGATCTATCTGCTGCCGTTCGAAATCGCCGCGCGTCGCGCGCAGCCTGGCAGCGTGATGTGCAGCTACAACGAGGTCAACGGCACCTATGCCTGCGAGAATTCGCACATTCTCAGCGACGTGCTGAAGAACGACTGGCACTTCGAAGGTCAGGTGCAGTCGGACTGGGGCGCGACGCATAGCACGGCACCCGCGATCAATGCCGGTCTCGACGAGGAAGAAGATGTCGGTACGACCGTCTATCTGACTCCGACACTGGTCAAGCAGGCGATCGCGAACGGCTCGGTGTCGACCGCGCGCCTCGACGACATGGTCGAGCGCAAGCTGTACGTGATGATCCGCACGGGTGTGATGGACGATCCGCCGAAGGGCGGCGCGACCATCGACTTCTCAGCCGCGAGAGCATTCACGCAGTCGGTCGAAGAGCAATCGATGGTACTTCTGAAGAACGCCAACAATCAGCTGCCGCTCGCCGCTGGCTCGTTGTCGCGTATCGCGGTGATCGGCGGCCACGCCGACGCAGCGGTGCTGACGGGCGGCGGCTCGGGCAATACCCGCGATCCGGTGACGGGCGCGTTCGCTGGTTGCGGTGGCCTGACGTTCGGCACGTCGACGGGCTGCAGTTGGTGGACCAACCCCTGGCTGAAGCTCCCCACGCCGATCGTCTCGGCGATTCAGGCCCTCGCGCCGCAGGCCACGGTGACGTTCGCCGGCAACAGCGATCAGCAGTCGCCGTTTGCCGCTTACACGCAGCAGCAGATCACCCAGGCGGCGACGCTGGCGGCCAACTCCGATGTCGCGATTGTGGTGGTCGCACAGCCGGCTGGTGAGGACATCGGCGATCAGCCGAGTCTGGAACTCGCGAATCCGACCAACCAGGATGCGCTCGTCGAAGCGGTCGCGGCGGCCAATCCGCACACGATCGTCGTCGTCGAAAGCGGCAACCCGGTGCTGATGCCGTGGAAGGATAACGTGTCGGCCATCGTCGAAGCGTGGTACCCGGGCGAAGGCGGCGGCAACGCAATCGCCAACGTGCTGTTCGGCAAGGTCAATCCTTCCGGCAAGCTGCCTGTCACGTTCCCGGTGCGCGACCAGGACACACCAACGTGGGGCACGAATGGCGCGTTCGCGGCGAACCCGGTCTATTCCGAAAAGCTCGACATGGGCTATCGCTGGTACGACTCGCAGAACATCACACCGATGTTCGAATTCGGCTACGGCTTGTCGTACACGCACTTCGCGTACTCGGGTCTGTCGGTCCAGCATCTGCCGGGCGGCCTGATCGACGTGTCGTTCAACGTGCGTAACGATGGCCGCGTCGCCGGCGCGGAAGTGCCGCAGGTGTACCTCGGCGTGCCGTATCAGGGTGAACCGCCACGGCGTCTCGTCGGCTGGGACAAGGTTGGTCTGAATCCCGGCGAATCGCGTCGTGTGCACGTGGTCGTGACGCAGCGCATGCAGAGCGTGTGGGATACGACGAACAACCGCTGGCTCTACGTGCCGGGCAGCTCGGTGTACGTCGGTGCATCGTCGCGCGACATCCGTCTGCAGGGGAACAGCTAGTTAGCGTGACGGTGTAGCGAATGCGGGCGCGGGAGGTTGCGCGCCCGCATGCATTGCTGATTACGCTTTCAGCGTGTTCTTGTAGAACTTCCCGTCCTTCATCACGATGCGCAGGTTCTGCTCCGGGTTTGCGATCAGGTCGAGATTCTCGAGCGGATTGCCATCGACGAGCAGCAGATCGGCGTACGCACCTTCCTCAAGTACGCCGAGCTTGCGCGGATACGGATTGCGGTGACCGGACAACGCCAGCAGTTGGCCATTGGTGCCCGTTGCCATCCCCAATGCTTCGGCTGGGCTATACCAACGCTTCATGTGCGTGAGCATCGTGCCTTGCCGCGTGGCGATGAGCTGCGAAAAGAGCAGGTCAGAGCCGAATGCGACCTTGATGCCATGCTTGCGGGCCAGTTTGAAAGCGTTGTCGGTGCCCGCAACCACTTCAAGAAACTTTTCGCGGCTCTGTGGGGCGAGCGGGCCCACGTCCTCTTCACTGACGAACGGCTGCGTGCTCAGCCACGTACCGTTCTTCGCCATCAACGCCGCGGTCTTGTCGTCCATCAGATGACCATGCTCGATGCACTGCACGCCCGCCGCAACGGAGCGCTGAACCGCTTCGGGCGTGTACGCATGCGAGAGGATATAGGTGCCCCAGTCGGCCGCCGTTTCGACCGCCGCGCGCAGCTGCTTTTCGGTGAAGGTGAGCATGTCGAGCGGACTGCGCGGCGTCGATACGCCACCGGATCCGACCAGTTTGATCTGCGTCGCGCCCTGAATGAACTGCTCGCGCACGCGCAAGCGCACTTCGTCTTCGGTGTCGGCGATCGCGGCGCCGCCATCCCGTTCAATTTGACTGACCTGATTGCTGGTGCGTGGCAGTTCCGACAGCGCGCGAAAATCGCCGTGGCCGCCGGTCGTAGTGATCATCGCGCCGGACGGATAGATGCGCGGCCCGGAAATCATGCCGCTATCGATTGCCTGCTTCAGCGCGAACGATGGACCGCCCGCATCGCGTATCGTCGTGAAGCCGCGCAATAGCGTGCGTTCGGCTTCAGCGCTCGCCGCAAGATGGACCAATGCAATGTCGGATTGAAGGATGACCTGAATCGGCACCGCCGCGAGCAGCGCATGCCAGTGCATGTCGATCAGTCCGGGCATCATCACCTTGCCACCGCAATCGACGATGGTCTTGCCCTCGATCGAAGCGGGCTGTCCCTGACCCAGCTGGCTGATGCTGTTGCCCTCGACAACCAGATAGAGGCCGTCGCGCAATGTCGACGATCTGCCGTCGAACAAACGAAAGTTCGTGAATAGCACCGGTTTCGCGGGCGGTCCTGGCGGTTGGGTGCTTTGAGCATTGGCAAGACCGGGCAGAACCAGACTCAGCATCGAGGCCGCGAGTCCGGTGACAAAGCCGCGGCGTGACAGGTCGGCGCTGATACGGCGGTTTGCATATTGCGCTTGAGACTTGTCACAAAGACAGGAAAACGAAGGACTGACTGTTTTATTGCCGATGTACTTTCCTGAAGGCATAGCTCACCCGTAAGGTAGATCACCGTGCATCGAAAGCCGCCATCTGACTACATTTCACAATTGGCGACGCGAAAGTCAAGCCAGCAAAGAGTATCGTCCATAACTGAAGATGGCAAATCCGGTTGGCGCAATACAAGCATCGAAACTACCTCTTCTGGTCAGTCGGTTAAAACGCAAGCCCCCATGTGCCGGATTGCTCGGGCGCAAGGGGGCTTTCCCGTTCTATGCGTCGGTAAACCGTTCGTCAATTCTTCTGCGCAAGCAGCGCCTGAATCTTCGCTTCGGTCTGCGCGTAGTCGCCTTCTCCGAAGTGTGTATAGACGATCTCGCCTTTCTTGTCGATCAGATAGAACGCGGGCCAGTACTGATTGTTATACGCGTTCCAGGTCGCGTACTGGTTGTCCTGTGCAACCGGATAGCTGATGCCGAGCCGTTTGAGCGCGGTCTTCACGTTGCCGGTGTCGCGTTCGAACGGATACTCGGGCGTGTGCACGCCGATTACCGTGAGTCCCTGATCCTTGTACTTCTGATTCCAGTTTTTCACGTAAGGCAGCGTATTGACGCAATTGATGCAGCTATAGGTCCAGAAGTCGACGAGTACCACCTTGCCGCGCAACTGCTGCAATTTGAGCGGCTCGCTATTGAGCCATTGCGTAATGCCGGTCAACTCGGGTGCGGGCGGCCCACTTTCTTGCTGCGCAGCGACGGCGGCCGTACTCGTCGCGATCAACGCGCAGGCGGCGAATGCCGTGGACAGTGCGAAGTTTTTCAATCGGGGAGTCATGTCAAATTCCTTTGAGTGAGGGGAAAAGGCCGGCGAGCCGCGCGTACAGCAGCACGTCGTATTGCAGATAGATGGCGAGCGCGGTCAGCATCACGAGTACGCCGAAGACCTGTTGCAGACGTTCAGCGTGACGTGCGACGACGCGTACATGGCGCGTCACGTAATGACCGCCATAGATGATCACGAGCATCGGAATCGCCGCGCCGATCGCATAGAGCGTGAGCAGCAGTGTTGACCAGCCGAGATCCTGCGCCTTCACGACGAGGACGAGGATCGAAGCGAGCACGGGGCCGGCGCAGGGTGTCCATACCGCACCGAGCGACATGCCGAGTACGAAGCCGCCTGCATTGCCGGTGCCGGGCTGGGTGCCCGGCGCAATGATCCCGCTGATGCGATCGAGCGGACCCTGCAGTTGCGCGACGAGCCAGTCGTAGGGACGCGGCCAGATACGCAGGAGTCCGGACAGTGCGAGCAACGCAATGCCGGTATTGCGCAATACCTGTTGCGCGACATGCACCGTGCTCGACACCGCGCCCAGGAGCAGCGCGAATGACGCGAAAGTCAGGATAAAGCCGGCGACGATAAAGAGTGGCCGCGTGCGGCTCGGTTGTTCGACGGAAGTGCCGAGCAGGATCGGCATCACGGGCAGCACGCAGGGGGAGGCAATCGTCAGCAACCCGGCGAGCAGGGCGAGCGGGGTTTCGAGAGTACTGTGCATGATTGGCGTTCCGTTGGCTGGGATGGCCGTATTGGAACGCCCGCACGTATCTGGTTTATGTCGGCAATCAGGCGGGTTTGCAATGTTGTGTGTCTGCATGCTGCGCAGATACATTGCGACACAAATCGCCCGACGTGCCGATTTCCGAGGTGGTCGATGCAGTGGTATCCGAACGCCGGACTAGCGCGTCTTGCGTTTGCGTGCAGCGGCTCCCGCTGCACTCGCTCCTTTATTTACCCTGGACGTGGAGAACATCGGCATGCGCTCCTGAATCCACCGCAGCAATTCGAGCGGTCCCGGCGCGAGCGGGCGACCGGTTTTGACGAGCACACGGGCCTGCGCGCCGGAAAAAAGCGGATGTGCAATGGGTACCGTCGTCAATTCGCCGCTCGCGATTTCGCGGTAAGCGGCGAATTCGCCGATCAGCGTCATGAAGTTGTCGACCGTGACGAAGCGCTTCAATGCACTCAATGAGTTGGTGGTCAGCGTCGCGCGAATCGACACGTTTTCCGCCAACTCCGTCATCTTGACGACATGACCGATCCCAAACGTTGGCGGCATCAGTGCAAGCGGCCACGCGCGCAGATCGTCGAGCGTCGCGGGTTTCTTGCGCTTCGCGAGGGGATGGTCGCTTCGCAGCAACAACACCACGGGCTGTAGCGAACTCGCGCGAGATTCGACCCGGGCATGCGGCGGCGGATTGTACGCGAGCCCGACGTGTGCCCGACTTTCCGCGACCTCTTCCTGGATCGCATCGACCGCGAGCATATCCAGGCCGATCTCGAGTTCAGGATATTGGGCACAAAATGGCGCGAGAACATCGTCGACCAGCGTATCGACGAAGCCTTCGCTGACCGCAAGCCGGATCTGCCCGCGCTGCAGGCCTTTTAAAGCATGCAACTGATCTTCGAGCTTCTCCTGCTGCGAACGATAGCCGCGCCAGAATTCGAGCAGGTGCGTGGCCGCCTCGGTTGGCTTGACTCCGCGCGGCTGCCGCTCGAACAGCACGGCGCCGAGTTCGTCTTCGAGCAGCTTGATCTGACGCGTAATTACGGAGGGCGACGTATTGATGCTCTCGGCGGCGCCACGTATGGTGCCGTGCGTGAGCACCTCGTTGAAATAACGAAGGCGTTGCTGATTGATCTCTCGCATGTTTTTACTCGGCTGCGGTTAATGTGTTGCCCGTAAAGCAACGATACGTGAACTTAGTTGCTCTTGCTGCTGCCAGCTTACGCTGCCACTATTCATCTCAAGCGTTGCGACAAAGGTAAACCGGGTCTCGCGCGCGGCTGCGCGATTTCGCGCGCGAACGGACCCGATCAATTCAGTATCACACCCTGATTGAAAGGAGAATGACCATGTCGGATCAGATTAATGGACGTCGCCGTCGCTTTCTCGGAACGGCCGTTGCGGGTATCAGCCTGCTCGAATTGGGACTGAGCGGCCTCGCGCATGCGCAATCGGCCGATACGGCCGGCAATGTGAAAGCGGGTACGCGCATCGCGTCGTTCGAGAACATTCGTTCGATCAATGCCGGCACGCTGAACGTCAGCTACGCGGAAGCGGGTCCGCAGAACGGACCCGTGGTCATCCTTCTGCACGGCTGGCCGTACGACCCCTACAGCTTCGCCGAAGTGACGCCGTTGCTCGCGGCGGCCGGTTATCGCGTGATCGTGCCTTATCTGCGCGGCTACGGCGGCACGCGTTTTCTGTCGGCGGATACGCCGCGCAACGGTCAACAGGCGGTGGTCGCGGTCGACCTCATCAACCTGATGGACGCATTGAAAATCGACAAGGCCGTGCTCGGCGGCTTCGACTGGGGCGCGCGTACGGTGAATATCGTCGCCGCGTTGTGGCCGCAACGCGTGAAGGCGATGGTGTCGGTGAGCGGATATCTGATCGGCAGCCAGGAAGCGAACCGCGCGCCGTTGCCGCCTAAGGCCGAGCTTGCGTGGTGGTATCAGTTCTATTTCGCCACCGAGCGTGGCCGCGCGGGTTATGAAGCGAACCGTCATGACTTCAACAAGCTGATCTGGCATACCGCCTCGCCGAAATGGAATTTCGACGACGCCACGTTCGAGCGCTCCGCCGAATCGTTCAATAACCCGGACCATGTTGCCGTGGTGATTCACAACTACCGCTGGCGTCTGGGGCTCGCGCAGGGCAAGCCGCAATACGACGAACTCGAAAAGCGCCTAGCGACCGGACCGACGATCGCGGTGCCGACCATCACGCTCGAAGGCGACGCGAACGGCGCCGCGCATCCCGAGCCCGCAGCATACGCGAAGAAGTTTACCGGCAAGTATCAGCACCGCAATATCAGCGGCGGCATCGGCCACAACCTGCCGCAGGAAGCACCGAAAGCCTTTGCGGATGCGATTCTCGACGTCACGCGGCTTTGATGCGATATCCGAAATGCCTCGAAGCGCTTTTTTGTATCGCAATGTATCAACACCGTACGCGGACAAAGACGCTTGCAGAAACAGGGGGTGACGAAAACATTGCAGATACGTTGGCGCGTTCAAATGTCTTCACGCAAGGTTGATTCACAACGTTGCGTGTGAATCAGGCGGGACATGACAGCGTATCTGCGTTGATGGCTTCGCGTCCCGCTCAATCATTTAATCCCTAGTGGTTTGATATCCGGAGAAGACTCATGAAATTCGTTCAATCGCTGATCGTCGCCGCACTCGTTGCCGCTCCCGTCGTTTCGTTCGGGCAATCGCAGCCGCAACAGGCTCTTACCCGGGCTGAAGTCCGCGCGGAACTGGTCCAGTTGGAAAAGGCCGGCTACAGCCCCGCGAGCGACAACGCGCAATACCCGAACAACATCGAGGCAGCGCAGGCGCGTATCAGCGCGGGCCATGACGCGACCGCTTACGGTGGCGCCGCGAACGGCGGTTCGGGTTCGGGCTCGCGCACGCAGATGAAGCATGCGGCGGCGGACGACGCGAACGACGGCTCCAACGTGATCGGCCTCGGTTCGATCTACGCGCATTCGTGATCGGGTGTAAATCTGCACGCTGTCCGCGCGAATTGACTCGCATCGAAGCGCGGACGGCTCATACCGACAAGCCGTCGTGCTTCGTCGCGCCGATTCAACGTGACTTCGGGCAGCGCCACGTCCGCGAAGCCGAGCTTCTGCTGATCGAGCAACGCGACATAGCTGAGGAGATACGCTTCGTTTCCGAGCTGCCGCGAGCGATTCCAGCAAGCGGTGGTCGACATGCCGACCTGTTCGGCACGCTCCGCGTCCGGGACAACCGTCCGGACCGCAGTCCTCACGATCGGCGATCCTGCGCGGCCACAAGCCGCCCATCGGGGTCTCGCCGCATTGGTCTATCGAACTCTCTTCTGCCCGCTGATTCGCCGGTTAATTAAAACGGCACCCGTCGCGCACATAACACGAGCAGGGTGCCGTTTTTCCAATTGCGGGCACGTCGCGCGTCCTATAGATAAGTTCCTTTAATGCGGCCTTCGAAGATCGCGGTGTTGATGTCCCAATCGTCGACGGTACCCGTGCCGCCGCCGTCCACCGTGACGACGACCGAGCGGCCGCCGCGCAGCGTCTTCATCTGATCGACGGTCAGTGCTTTTTCGTGTGATGGGTCCCCCGCGCAACGCGGTAGGTCTTTGATGATCACAGTGGCTTTCATGGCATGTCTCCTTGACTTGGAAAGGCGAGCACCGTGCGGCGCCCGCTTCTATTTCCGCAAGGCCCATGCCAATGTGAGAGGACGTAAGCCGCAACCTGGAGCGGGGGCCGCCATGCAAAGCCTGGTAAGGATGTCCGCTATAGGTCCGTTGAATCGCACTGGAAACGACTGCGATCACGAGTCGAAGTGTTCGCGCGGGTCCCACGAGTCGCGTGCGATTGGTTGGGGCGCAGCGCAGCGTCGCGCATGCCGAACCCCGGAGTGCAGGACGCAATCGGAAGCGCAAACAGAAACGGCACGCGCTATGTGCGCGTGCCGTCATGGTGAAACGCCCCGACGAGCCGAGCTAGCGGCGCTGCCGTTTGCGCGGCGAGGCTGCTTCGGCGATACGCTCATGCGCGGCCGGAAAGCCTGGAGGATATTCGACGACGCGCGTCGCGGCCGGCACCAGCGGTGCGGCGAGACTCGAGCGCGCGCCCACGCGCGCGCCGCCGACGATCGCGGCCATCGCCTCGCGGTCCAGTTGGACGCTCTCGGTCAGATCCTTGATGATGAGCTTGGCCATAACGGCTCCAGAAAAACGCTCCGGCGGCCGGACCCTTTCGGATTCCGGCCGCCGCGCTTGGAAGGTATTTGGAGTCTTGTTCGTTGTACTGAGGTCTCAACGCACTATCAGTATAGGAAATCCGATCGCGCCGCGCTTGGCCGTGGTGTTGCCGAGGCAGTGAAGGAACCTGCGTTCCTCCGTTGCCGCCTCGCCTTACACGACGGAGAAGTTGGCTCCCCAAAGCGTGGGGTCGACGTTCAGCTTCAGCGGCACGAAACCCGCGCCGATCACACCGATGTTGTTGAGCGCTGCGACTTGGACGTCTTGCTGCTGAACCAGATTCTGATTGACTGTGACGTTGACATTGGCGATGCCGGCAAGGCTGCCGAGACCGCCCGCGGGGGTGGGCACCTTGCTGCCGGTGCCGCCGGCGATCCCGGACATGGCCCGGCGGTCGAGTTCGCGGGTGCCGGACAGATCGCGAATCATGAGGGATGACATGGCGTTTCTCCAAAGAAGTACGGAAAGCGGACATGAATGGCGCGCGGCGGAGCGGCCCGCGCCAGCGGGCGCCTCGCCGCGCCGCACATTACGCGAAGTTGTTGTTGTTCGACGTGATATACGGCTTGAACGTCGACTTGATGCCTTCGGCGAACGCAACGTTGTTGCCGTTGGCGTTCTGCAGGCTCAGGTCGGTACTGATCAGTTGCGTGGTGTCGACGTCCGTCTTGGTGAACGGCTTATAGACCGAGCTGTAGTTGTAGCTGTAGTAGCTCGGGCCGAAGCCGCCACGTACGGCCTGCATGGCTTTGCTGTCGAGTTGCTCGGTGACGGACAGGTCTTTGATCATCAGCGTTTTCATGGTGAGTCTCCAGATAGAAGTGTTCGCAGTGTTGCGAGTGGTTTCGAGCAATTGGTTTGCTCGGACATTACTAACGCACAGGGTGTGCCAGTGTTGATCAAGTGTCCTGAGAATAAGGACGGAACCTTGTCGAATAAGGGTTTTGGGCCCGGGTCGGTCTTCGTGCCGGGTAGCTCCACGAGCGCTGCAGCGCTCCGAACGGTGGCGGCTGTCCGACATCGCAGCGCGCCCTGTTGGATCGCGCACGACATTGCGCCAGCGAGGCTGCGGCGCGGCGCGCGGCTCATGCCTGGTTTGCCTGGTTTGCGAAAGCGCGGACCGGGAGCTAGTATCGAAACGGCACATGGAACCGGTTACGGCAGGTTTTCTATCGACCCGCGTGGCTTCGGTCGCATGCGACACGGCCCAGCGGCAACGGCGGTGCTTCGCACAAATGGCTAGCCTTGCGCGTGTGATTCTCGACTTCCAGAGCGGCGTGCTGTCGCGGGACGAGTTTGTCGCGCAGCTCGACAGCGCGTTGGCGACCGAGCAACTCGGTCCGACGCGGCTGCTGGAGACGCTGTACGCCGCGCATGGTCAGACGCCGCTACCGGAAGATCTCTATCTCGAAGTGCGGCGGCGCATCGAGCTGCTGCGCCTGTCGAACGTCCCGGCGGGCGGAGAGGAAACCGGTGTTCAGACGTCGATCGACGTGCCGTCGCTGCGCTCGTCGAGCGCGGGGAGTGCGGGTAGCGCGGGCGTCGGCGGTACCGCGAGTACTGCCGGAAGCCCCGCGCACGAGACCATCAAAGGCATCGGCGATACGCTGAATAATCGCTTCGTGCTCGAAGAGTGCCTCGGCGTGGGCGGCATGGGCACCGTGTACAAGGCACTCGATCTGCGCAAGCTCGAAGCGTCGGATCGCAAGCCCTATCTCGCCATCAAGGTGCTGAACGTCCAGTTCCGCGGTAATCCGAATTCGCTGGTTGCATTGCAGCGCGAAGCGCGCAAGGCGCAGGTACTCGCGCATCGCAACATCATCACCGTGTACGACTTCGACCGCGACGGTCCGATCGTCTATCTGACGATGGAGTACCTGAGCGGCAAACCGCTGAGCCAGCTGCTGCGCACGCCCGGTTATCAGGGCATGCCGGTGCGTGCCGCGTTGCCGATCGTGCGCGGCATGTGCGCGGCGCTCGCGTACGCGCATGAGCGCGGCTTCGTTCATTGCGATTTCAAGCCCGCGAACGTGTTTCTGACCACGAATGCCGAAGTGAAGGTGATCGACTTTGGCATCGCGCGTGTATTCCAGCGGCCCGAAGAGGAGAGCGACGCGACGGTGTTCGATCCGGGCAGTCTCGGCGCGTTGACGCCCGCCTACGCGAGCCCGGAGATGATCGAGCATCGTGAGCCGGACCCGCGCGACGACATCTACGCGCTTGGCTGCATCACGTACGAGCTGCTGACGGGACATCATCCGTTCGATCGCCTGTCGGCCACCCAGGCGCGCAATGCCGATTTCAAGCCGCAGCGTCCGCCGAATCTCGACACGCGACAGTGGCGCGCGTTGCGCGCCGCGTTGTCGTTCGATCGCAATACACGGATGCCGAGCGTCGTGCGCTTTATCGGCGAGTTCGACAATGAAGCGCGCGCGGAGAAGTCGGGCGCGCTCGCGAAGATCGGGCTCGCCGGTTTGGCCGTCGTGTGCGCGGCCGTGGTGGGCGTATTCGCGTTTCGTTCGGGCCCCAGCCGGCAAGCCGCGCAAACCGCGGCGGCGGGAACGCAGGGTGATCAGGTTGACCGGGCGGGTCGGGCGTCCGAGGTCGCGCCCTCAACGAGCGTCGCGCAGACGACGCCCTCTTCGGCGGGCGCGAATGAAGGAAGTGCTACACCGGGCGGTGCGGCCGCAACGGCAGTCCCGACACCACCGGTTTCGTCGCCACCCGCGCCGCCGCCCGCTCCTGCGCCGAAGCCCGCCTTGACCCTTGCCGCGATCGCGCCCACGCTTGCACAGGTGCCGTGTTCGGCTTTATCGGGTGCGGTGCAGGATCACGCATTGACGGTACGCGGTTTCGTGTCGCAGCGTTACGGTGCCGCGCATCTGAAGGAGACGTTGGCGGCGCTGCCTGGCGTCGATACGGTTTCGCTCGACGTGCGGCCCCTCGCCGATGATAAGTGTGACGTCGCCAGGACGCTCGCGCCGTACCTGATGCGCAACTGGCAGGCTGGGCGCGTTGCGTCGCTGCAGATGCGTCCGCGAAGCGGCTTGCTGACCGAGCATGACGCGCTAGTGGTCGACCTGAAAGCGCCCCCCTTCGATTCCTTTGCGACCGTCGACTATTACCAGCTCGACGGCCACGTCGTCCACATGGTGCCAAGTCACCTCTTGCCGGACAACCAGATGCAGCCGAACGGTTCGTACACGATCGGCAGCAGTGCGGGCGACTGGACCGTATCGAAGCCGTTCGGCTCCGAGATGGTGGTGCTGGTGATCACACCGGTCGCGCTGTTCGACAAGCTGCGTCCGGAAAGCGAAACGCGCGCAGATTATCTGCGCGCGCTCGAGACGCGGCTGACACAGATCGGCGGTCAATATGGCCAGGATCGCCTGTTGGCGGATTTTGCGCCGATTACGACCAAGCCCGCCGCGCCGTGATCCGTTAGGAACCCGATCGAAATGCGCTTCGCGGGTGAAACCGCCCTTAGCGCAGATCCTTGACGACGCGAAAACCGTCCTGCGATTGACGCACGCCCGCGCTGTATTTGAAACGCGTCGCGCTGAGCATGTAGTCGCCGCCTTCGCGCCATGAGCCGCCGCGAATCACGCGCATCTCGCAGCCGGGGGTGTCCCACACGCGACCGTCGACAGGGGCGCCCTGATAGGAGTTGTGCCAGCAGTCGGCGGTCCATTCCCACACGCCGCCGTTCATATCGTACAAACCGAGCGGATTTGCGGCGAACGTGCCGACGCTTTCCGGTCCTTCCTTGTGCCACGGGTCGCCGCAGTCCTTGCAATTGGCGTTGCCCTTGCGCATCTGCTCGCCCCACCAGTAAGCGGTCGTGGTGCCGGCGCGGTCCGCGAATTCCCATTCGGCTTCGGTCGGCAGACGGTAGGGCTTGCCGGTCGTCCTGGTGAGCCATTTGACGTACTGCTGCGCGTCGTCCCAGCTGAGATCGCGTGCGGGTGCGAACTTGTTGCCATTGCTCTCCGGGGTCAGCCGCGGGCAGGCGTTTGCGGCGACGCACACATTCCATTGTTCGACCGTCACCGGGAATTTGCCGATCGCGAATGGCGCGCCAATGCTCACGTGATGCACGGGTTTTTCCGAGGGATCGTCGGTATTGCTGCCCATTGCGAACGAGCCTGCGGGTACCGGGACCATGATCGGGCAGGCCGCGCAATCGCGGATTTCACCGGCGGAGGGCGGATGGGCGACCGCTTTTTCCGCGAGCGGCGCGACGGCGGCCGTGGTGGGTGTCGCTGGGGATGGCGCGGCGGTGGGACGCGCTGGCGCCGGGGTCGCCGCGCTGGCTTGCGTCGCAGGACGCGCGACCTGTGCAGGCTGCGCGGGCGGCGCGACGTGACCGCTCTGCGTCGCGGGTGCGGCTGGCGGCGCAGCCGGCGTGGCACTCACCGCGGGACTCGATGCGGCCGCGCGCAATCGGTCGATACGCGCATGCGCGAGTGGCGCGAAACGGCCATTCGGATAGGCCTTCAGATAAGCCTCGTAATCCGCTGGGTAGTTGCTGTCCTTGATCGACTCCCAGAAGGTGATTTCGTATTGTTCGCCGCTTTCTTTCGGCATGATGCCGCGACTGCGCGGCGTGATGGCGGGACCGTCTGACATATTGGACGACTCGATGGCCGTTTCGCTTGCGGAAACAGAAGGAGCTGCAACAGAGAGCCACGGTTGCTGCATTCCGCTCGTGGCTGCGCGTACTTCAGCGGCAACGTGTCGAAACAACACGTCGAGCGGTTGAGACGATGTGCCGGCATCATGCAATGCCCGCAGCAAAGCGCCGGTATAGACGCCATGGCGTGGACCGTCCGCGGCGAAACTGCCCGGCGCGGTTGCATAGGCAATCACGGTGTTGGCAGAGATTTCCGGCCTGGTGATCGCGACCGCGGCGGGCGTGAATGGATTGTCGAGGCACGTATCGAGAATCACGAGATTCAGGCGGCTTGCGCGAGATGATTGCATCGCATGCAATACGGTCTTCAGATCGACGCTGCTATGGAGCAGCGATGCCGGTGCGGGCCTGTCGGCTCGCGCATCGGACCCCGCCGGCAGAAGCAGGGTTTGCCGGCCGATTTGCATACCGTGTCCGGCAAAATAGAACAGTGCCAGGTCGCCTTTCTGCAAACGTCGTTGAAATTCGTCGATGGCGTCGCGCATTTGCTGCGGCGTAGCATTCGTGCGCGCGATGACCTCGAAACCACGCGCACGGAGTGCATCGCCGATCGATCTGGCGTCGCGCGGCGCGTTGGAACGGAGCGGATTAATGGCATTGCCGTACTCGCCGTTTCCAATCACGAGCGCTACGCGCCGGGAAGGCGTGCCGTCGCGCGAGGAAGCAAAGGGTGACACGAGCAACGACGTTTGCGCCGTCGGCCCCGGATTACTCGCCACCCAGGCCGCGCGCGGCGCGATGCTTTCACGTTGTGTCGCGGCACCGGCACTGTCCCACGGCGCCTGGATTGCCCCAACCATGCACACCAGCAGGAATTGTCGCCACATCTTTATATCCTGTTTGTACCGGACAGAATTCAGGCATCCGTACACTGCGGTGCCTGTGCTGTTCATTAACGATAGCACGCGCTTTACGTCGCAACTGTCCGGGAGTCCTTAACGCGTCATACGGTTAACGAGCATTGCGTTTCTTTTTAGCAAGTTACGACCTAAGCTGATTCACAAAGTCGCGTCACACGGTCGTTTTAACTAGGTGGCTGTCCGTTGAATTCGACGTCGACATGCCGCTCGTACACCCGGAAGGCCATCGATAGCCGGGCCCAGCCATGACTCCTGTTCAGGAGAGTGCGCTATGCGAAGAACCCGTGTTTCCTTTCTTTTCGGCAGACGTCATCCGGCGCAAGCGCGTCGCGGCGGATGGCGCGTGGCGCTCGTCGCGGTATGCATCGGCATAGGATCCGGCGGCATTGCGCGCGCCGAGCAGACGCCGTCACCGCCCGGCGCCGAGGAGTACATCATCTGGCCGTCGGATGGCGCGGTGATTCACGGCGGCAAGCTGTGGGTGCGCATGGGGCTGCGCAATATGGGCGTGTGTCCGAAGGGCGTCGCGATCCCGAATACCGGCCACCATCATCTCCTGATCGACACGGATCTGCCTGCGCTCGATCAGGAGATTCCATCGGATCGCCAGCACCTGCATTTCGGCGCGGGCGAAACCGACGCGCGCATCGAGTTGCCGCCCGGCAAGCACACGCTGCAGTTGATCCTCGGCGACCACAAGCACGTGCCGCACGTACCGCCCGTGTATTCGAAGAAGATCACCATCACCGTGCTAAAAGACTAACGCGATCCGTTCGTTCGAACTGGTCAAGCCGGAACGGAGAGTCCTCATGAACAAGATCATTGCGCTCGCCGTGTTCGTCGCGGCGGCACTGACGGCATGGGCCGCGCCGCAACGCGCGTGGGCCGACGCGACGCCATCGCCGCCCGGCGCGTACGTCTATATCGGCTATCCGAACGATGGCCAGGTGGTGCCCGCCAATAAGCCCTTTCGCGTATGGTTCGGGCTGCGTTACATGGGGGTAGCGCCGAAAGGTGTGAAGTACCCGAACACCGGGCATCATCATCTTCTGATCGATACCGACCTGCCGCCGATGGATCAGGAGATTCCATCCGATCGCCAGCATCTGCATTTCGGCGCGGGCGAAACGGAAACGATGATTCAATTGCCACCCGGCAGGCATACGCTGCAGCTGTTGCTGGGCGACGACATGCATATGCCTCACCACCCGCCCGTGTACTCGAAGAAGATCACGGTGATCGCGCGCTGACTGTCACCATGCAGCCAACGATGTCGCGCGCACTGTTGGCTGCCATCCACCATTCAAGACTGTCCTTCTCTGGCCGGTTCGCGACAGAACGACTCGTGAAGGCTTCCAGACCCTTGCCATAAGGCGTTCAGGATCTCCATGAGGAAAGCGAGGCACTACTGGCATGACCCATGCGTCAGTAGCGCCCGAGCAGACAAGTTGCTCGAACCCCGACGCACAACGGTGCGCTTTCCCTTTCCAGGAGATTTGTCATGAACACGTTGATGATCAAGGACCTGTCCAACACCGAACAGCTCGACAGCAAGGCGATGAGCGCCGTGCGCGGCGGCAACGGCTACTACCCATTCCTCCCGTCGTACTTCAGCTCCTCGTACGTCTATTCGCCGACCAGCATCAAGAACGTCTCCACGACGCAGATGATCAACACGGAGATGGACATCCAAAGCGCGAACGGCAACAACTCGGCGTTCGTCGGGGGTACGACGACCAAGATCGAACCGCACGTCACCTCGAACAACTCGTCCTACGTGTACTGAGCGACGCAGTGCAGGCGCGGCCCGAGCGGCCGCGCGTGCGGCCCCCGCAACAGGCGAGTCGCTCAAAAAGACCGCTCATCCAATCGTCCTTTCCACGCATCCTTCGCGTATCGGCCGTTCCCCGCATCGACATTTCCACGGCTTCATTGCTGAAGCCTCGCGGAAACGGCTCGCCCTGAAAACCGGGCATCTCGCGCGAAACAGACGGATAGCATCGGAGACACAACGTGTCAGCACTGCCGGAATCATCGCTCGATTCGTCGTGTGATTCGCCTGAGTTCCAGCGGGTTTGCGCTGCAACCACGGCGCCGCGCGGCATAGCCCGCGTGCTGCGCGGCATCGGCGCGGCAACGCTGTGCGCGTTGGCGTTGAGCGCGTGCGTCGACGTCAGCATGCCGGCTTATCAACGCCCGGACACACCAGCCAAGACATCGTGGTCGGATAGCAAGGGCGCGCCGGTATCGGCTGCGGAGACGATCGAGCGCGACTGGTGGACGGGCTTCCAGGACCCCTATCTGAATACGCTGATCGACAAGGCGATCGACGGCAACTTCGATATCCGGGTGCTGGCCGCGCGTATCGAAGTCGCGCACACGCAAATCAGCGAGACACAAGCGGGCGCATTGCCGACGGTAGACCTCGGTGCCGGCGCCGACTACACGAAGTCGACCGGCCAGCCTTTCACGAAGACGTACAACCTCGCGCTGCAGGTGAATTGGGACATCGACATCTGGGGCAAAGTCGAAAAGGGCGTGCAGGCGCAAAAGGCCGAATTCCACGCGAGCGAGGCGGATTGGCGCGCCGGGTATCTCGAACTCGTCGCGAACGTGGCCAGTACCTATTTCCAGATCCTGCAATTCGACGACCAGATCGAACAGCAGCAAAAGACGATCACCACCAATCGGCAAATCCTGACGATCTACGAAGGCCAGGCGCGCAACGGACTCGTGCCGCAAACCCAGGTGTTGCGTCAGCAGGCGGAGATCAACCGGCTCACCCATGATCTGTATGAAATTCGCCGCTCCCGCGCGGTTGCCGACAACGCGCTCTGTACGCTGCTCGGCGTGCCGGCCGGCGAGTTCCAGGTGCCGCAGGGCCATTTGCAGGAGCGTGTGAAATTGCCGGCCGTGCCCGATGGGTTGCCCGCGCAGTTGCTCTCGCGGCGTCCAGACGTGGTGGCGGCCGAATTCAGGGTACTCGAGGCCTATGACCTCATTGGTCAGTCGAAGCTCGCGCAATTGCCGAGCATCGGCCTCACCGCGCAGGGCGGCACGGCGAGTTACGCGCTGAACCAGTTGCTGAAGTCGTTCACGTTCGGCTTGATGCCGAGCATCAACATTCCGTTGTTCGATCCGGGCGTGCGCGCGCATGTGAAGGTGACCGAGGCGCAATCCAAAGTCGCCGAGCAGCAATATCGCGTGGCCGTGATGGGCGCATTCGAGGAAGTGGAAAACGCGCTCGTCAATCTGAGTGCCCATAAGGCACAGCACACGGAATTGCAGCAGCAGGTGGCGCGTCTGCAAATCGTCGCGGATCAGATCCAGTCGCAATTGCGCCTTGGCGTCGTGTCGCAACTCGAAGTTTTCGAAGACGAGCGGACCCTGCTGGAGGCGCAACAGGCGCTGCTGGAAAACCACCAATTGATTCTGTCCGACACGGTAACGCTATATAAAGCGCTCGGTGGCGGCTGGCCGAGCATCGACGTGCAAGCGCAGGTCAAAGAGAAGTAACGGAGCATTGAGCTAATCCACGAGTTGGCGTAGCGCGCGGGCATTTCGTCTGCCGAGCGCTTACCCGCTGTCTTTTCAACCAACGATATCCAAATTGACACTCGCTATGCGTGACTTACAATCCTTAAGGAGTCAGCGTTTACCTGGCTCTTCACGACAACATCGTTGCGCCGTTGTTCTTCGTCCCGCTCACCCCGCGTGCTCGCTGCGGCGGGTAAACGCTTAGTGATCCAGATAAAATGGCCGCCGGCGAAGCTCCGATTGCTGAAATGCGCGCGACAGTAGACGCTGCCTTCGATGTCGTGTTGTCGCCGGTTGCGTGCGCGCAGCGCCCCACGCTCGACGCCATTCGTATCGTCGACAACCTGTTCGCCATCGGCCGCAGCGAAGCGCCGTTCAACGACTATCCCGCTCAATGGACTGCGGGTCTCTCGCGTCGGCACGCGCGCGTTTTCATCGAGCACGGTGCGATTTATGTTGCCGATCTCGGCAGCAAGAACGGCACGACCGTCAACGGCACCGCGGTGCGGCAAACTCCCGCGCGTGTGCGCGCGGGTGATGAACTCTGCTTCGGCGGTGAACTGTGCTATCGCGTCGGCGTCGAGCCGCGCGCGCGTATCGTCGCGAGTGGAAGCGCTTCTCCAGTCACGAATCTGTTGCTGGTGCCGCAGCGCGAAGACCTCGGTCTGCAACCGATTGACGTGCTGGCTTTTCCGTTTCTGGTCAGCAAAACGGACGAGGTTTTCTCGCGCTATAAGGACCGTTATCCGCACCAGGTCAATTACATTTCGCGGCGCCATGCGCACCTGTTTCTGAAGGGCGGCGAACTCTATGTGGAGGACCTGGGCAGCACGAACGGCACGTTCGTGAATGGCACGCGGCTCGACGAATCGGCGCTGCCGCTCGTGGAGGGCGACGTCGTTGCATTTGGCGGCGACCACTTCGTCTACAGGGTGTCGCTACAGAAATCACCCGACGTCGAGCCCACCGTGACCCAGCTTTCTCTGCGTCCCTCTGTCGATAGCGCTGCCGACGCCGACAAGACAACCTTCGTCGGCGCGGCGCATTCGTTCCTCGACATCTTCTGCGTCGATCCGGCGCTGCAACGCGAAGACGAAGTGAATGAGGCGGCGCAGCCGGGCTCAGCGCGTGCGAAGCGCGATGGCGCGGGAACGGCACATGGCGCGAAGACGACGAAAGGCGCGGCTAGCGCAAATGCTGCAAACAATCAAAACGGCACGGATGCAAGCAGCAGCAAAGGCGCCGCAAGGGGCAAGCCGCGCCGCTGGAAGATGGTCGCCGGCGAATTGCACAAGGCGTTCGCGGACGGCGAGCGCACCAATGTGCGGCGCGCAGCGGCGTGGGGTGGCGCGGGCGTCGCGATTGTCGTCGCGCTTGGCGTGGGCCTTTATCTGCACGGTTCATCGGAACGCGAGCTGAAGAACCTGCTCGCGAGCGGCGATTACTCGAGCGCCGTCTCGGTGGCGCGCGGCTATCTGGCCACGCATCCGGCGGACACGAAGATCAGCGCGCTGGCGAGCGAGGCGTTGTTGAAAGCGAAATTGCCGGGCTGGCTCGAAGCGCTGCAAAAGACGCAGTTCGACCGGGCCGACGCGCTGCTGAATGAGATGAAGGCGTCGAGCGCGAATAACACCGATGCCGCGTCGCTGGTCGGCCAATTGCAGTGGGTCGGCGATCTCGAACGCTTCGTCGCGGCGCGCGGCGGTGTCGACGCCCCGATCCGCATGTATGCGGACGAAGCGACGATCAACGATCTGTTGCACCGCTGGGACGACGACGCCACGAGTCATCAGCGCGCGCTCGACCGGATTGCGAGCTACGTGCCCGCTTTTGCGGAGCCCTACGCGCATACGCTCAGTCATCTGCGCAAGCTCGAAAGCGACGATTCGGTGTACGTCGCCGCGATCGACCGGCTCAATGGCGTGATCCATACCGAACTCGCGCGCGACAAACCCGACGCGCTGCCACCCGTGCTCGACGATTACGCGCAGCGCTATCCGCGGCTCGCCGAGCTCGATCGAGTGCGTGACGATTTGCGCCAATACACCGCGTTGCTGAATGCCGCGTTGAGCCGTCAATGGACGTCATTGCTCGCGATGATGAAAACGGTGCGCTTCAGCACACCGCCTTTTCAGACCCAGTTCCAGCAGCTTGCGGCGACGCGTTTGCCGTCGGCGGACATCGTTCGACGTCAGGACGCGGTCGATGCCGCATGGCGGCGCGGGGATGCGCAGCAGGCCCTCAACGATCTGCAGTCGATGCCCGAAAGCCCGTGGTCCGACGTGCTCGCGGCCGAAGCGGCGCACAAGAAGGCGTTGTCCGATCAATACAACGATTTGCAGAAAACGCGCGCGGCGAAGGATTTCGACGAGCGGCTGCTGTCGTTCTACGCGAGCCTCGATCCGCAAGCCGACGCATGGTTCGTGCAGTCGATACAGAAAGACGTCGCCGCATTGCATGACAAGGCGCTCGCGCATGCTCAGGATCTTTTTCTGCGCGCGCAAAGCTTGTGGAAGGAGTACCGCGCGAATGGCCCGATCGGTGGCACGCAGCGGCTCGAAGCCGGCATTTCGCCGGGCTTTCGCAACGAGGCACGCCTGCTTTCCGACGCGCAAACGGCGGCACGGCAGAGCATGCGCATCTATACGCAGCTGAAGGCCGATCATCCCGCCGACTTCGATCGCCTGCTGGCCGACATCGAAGCCGAGGCGAGTTTGCAGCGCCGCTCGTTGACCGAGTTGCGCATGGTACTGGACCCCGGGCTGTTGAAAGCGAAGCTCGCGTTGATTGGAGGCGATCAGAGTGAAACGCGACCCTCACCCTAAACCGTTGTCGGAGGCGCTCGAAGATCATAGCGTCGAAGGCATCGCGATTCTGACGTCCGAGCCGGTGCGGATTGCGCGCGCGCTGATCTGGGCGATGGTGGCGCTCGTCGTCTCGGGTTTGCTGTGGTCGTTCGTCGGCCGCGCGGATGTGATCGTCAGCGCGCCTGGCACGTTGTCGCCGGAATCAGAAGTGCGGCGCATCTATACGCCGATCGACGGCGAGCTCGCGGATCTGTATATCGCCGAGGGACAACCGGTGTCGAAAGGCGACGTGCTCGCGCGGCTCAATGCGCGCGGCGCGATCGAGGCCGCCAGCAATGCGTTACAGACGCAACTGAAACTCGAAGACGCTGAACGCGAGTGGAAGCAGTTTCCGGAGAAGAAGGCGTTGATGGAACGCAAGGCCGCGTCGCTGAAGGCGCAACTCGATGTCGAAGAGCGCTTGCACGAGAACCGGGTGTCCGAAGGCACGACGAAGCTTGCCGAAGGGCAGAAGGCCGAGCTCGACGAAGCGCGCAGCTCGCTCGACAATGCGCGCCGCGTGCGCGAAGCGGCGAATCAGGAACTGGATCGCTATTCGAGGCTGTTCGCGCAGCCGGGCGGCGGCGGCATTGCTGAATTGCAGGTCGAGCAGAAGCGCACGGCCGCGCTCGAAGCGGACAACGCCTACCGGGTCGCGCAATCGAAGCTGGCCGAACTCGATTTCCGCCTGAGCCATGAATACGCGCAGGCGAATGCCCAACTTGCGACGAGCGGCCAGCAGAGCACCGACCTGCAACTGCAATACGATTCGGCGGTGCGCGATATCACCGACGCGGAAGACAAACTGCGCGTGCAACTGCAAAGCGCGCGCCTCGAAGCCGATGCGGCCGCGCGCGTGCGTTTCGAGAACATCGACAAAGACAATTTTCTGCTGATTCTCGCGCCGGTTTCCGGCGTGATCACTGACGTCACGTCGACGCAGCGCGGCGACAAGATTCAGGCGAATGCGCCGCTCGGCGGCATCGCGCCAAAAGACGCGCGGCCCGTGCTGAAGATCGAGATCGCCGAGCATGACCGGGCTTTTCTGCACGAAGGACTGCCGGTCAAATTGAAGTTCAACGCGTTTCCTTACCAGCGCTACGGTTTGATCAGCGGAACGCTCGCGTATATCTCGCCGGCCACGAAGCCGTCCGTGCAGGACAAGCAACCGGTCTACGAGGGCCGCGTCACGCTCGACAGGGATTACTACCAGGTGGCCGGCACGCGCTATCCATTGCGTTACGGCATGACCGCCAATGCGGAAATCGTCGTGCGCGAGCGGCGCCTGATCGATCTTGGTCTCGATCCGTTCAGAGAGGTGGCGGGTTGAGCGGACGAATCAAACATCCACGAAAGGAGCGGAGCAAATGACCGCGATAGTGCGTATCGATGAAGAAGTCGTGGACGTGGACGAGTTCATTCGTCTTCTGAAACTGACCGGCCAGTTTGAGAGCCTGATCGAGCAGATCGTGCGCGACAAGCTCACCGTCCATGCGGCGAAGAAGCAGGGCGTTGCCGTCACTGCCGACGAAATCCAGCAACGCGCTGACCAGTTTCGCCGCGTACGCGGGCTGCATCGCGCGGCGGACATGAATCACTATCTCGACGCGCTGCACGTGAGCCTCGACGAATTCGAGGTGTTCATTACCGACGGGCTCTATCAGGAGAAGATGCTCGACGAGATCGGCAACGACGGGGCGATCCGTGATTACTTCGCCTTGAATTCACCCAAGTTCGACGCGATCGAAGTCAGCCATATCGTGCTCGATAGCGAGGGCAAGGCGAAGGAAATGATCTCGTACCTGCACGATGATCCCGACAGCTTCGCCGAGATGGCGCGCGAGCATTCGATTGCGGATACGCGCGAGTCGGGCGGTGTGATCGGGAAGGTGCTGCGCGGTTCGCTGAAGCCCGATATCGAGGCGAAGATCTTCAATGCGGCAGCGGGCGATCTGCTTGGGCCGTTTCCGTCGGCCGACCGCTCATGCTTCGAGATTTTCGCGGTGACGGCCAAGTATCCGGCCACGCTCGATGCCGACGTGGCCACCGAAATCCGCCGTTTGCTGCGCGAAAGCTGGTTGATCGCCCGCGCGCAGGAACACGTGATCGAAGCGCGCTAGTGCCCAACTAGCGCCCGATAAAGCGAGGCTCGCCGATACATGGACGCCCCCCAGACCGCGCCATCCGCACCCTCCACCGCCGAATTTCTCGCTTCGGTGGAGATCCTGTCGCCGTTCTCGCGCGACGAAATCGAGCGGCTCGCCGAAGCCGCGCAGGCGAAGTTCTATTCGTTTGGCGAAACGGTGTGCTCGGCTGGAGAAGTGGCCGACGGTCTCTATGTGATCCGCTCAGGCACGGTGCGTATCTTCATCGAGGAGCACGGCAAGGAAACCAGCATGGGCGTGCGCAAGTCGGGCGAGATCTTCGCCGACATTGCGATGTTGCGCACGTACGTTCACGAAGCATCGGTACGGGCGTCGGCCAGGACCGAATTGCTGTTCATTCCGCGCGCGGCAATCGAACCGGTGATGGCGGGCAACGCCGCCGCGCTCGCGTTCGTCGCCAGCTATGTCGCGATCAATTCGGCCGGCGGCTTCGTCGCGCAACTGTTCGATCTGCGCGGCAAGCTGAACAAGGCGGAGCTCGAGGAGTACGTGCGCAGCGTCGGCGCAAAGCGGGTGGCCGCCGGCAAGGAGATTCTCAAACAGGACAGCCGCGACGACAGGCGGCTTTATGTGGTGCGGCAGGGCCAGGTGCGCATTGTGCGGCAGGAAGAGGGCCACGACTACACGCTCGCGACGCTCGGCGAAGGCGAGATATTCGGCGAGAAGGCGTGCCTGATGCGCCAGGAGCAGATGGCATCGGTCGTCGCGGCCACCGACACGCGGTTGCTCGTAATCCCCGAGCGTACCGTTCATTTCATTCTCGAACGCAATCCGAAACTGCGCGAAGTACTCGATGAGCGCATCCGCTACGGCGAGCGTGAATTGCAGCGGCAAAAGCGGCTAGAACAGCGGCGCAAGCTGCCGCTCATGCTCGACCTGCAGAGCAAGCCGGAACTCGGCGAGAAGATCATCCGGCGCTTCGCGCTCGTCGAGCAGGCCGAGGAGATGGATTGCGGCGCCGCGTGTCTCGCGATGATCTGCCGCCACTACGGCATTCCGATGACGCTCGGAAAACTGCGCGAACTCGCGAACGTGACGACGCAAGGTGCGACGCTTGACAGTCTCGCGCGCGCGGGCGAGTCGCTCGGCTTCACGACGCGCGGCGTGCAATGCACGTTCGATTCGCTGCACGGCTTCGATCTGCCGTTCATCGTGCATTGGGAGGGATACCACTATGTGATCGTATACGGGCTGTCGAAAGACTATGTGTGGGTGGCGGACCCGGCACTCGGTTTCAGAAAGCTGAGCGTCGAGGACTTCGAACGGGGCTGGAGCGGTACCTGTCTGTTATTTACGGGCGGAGCGCAACTGTTGCAAATATCGGCCGCGCGCTCGCCGTGGATACGTTTTGTCGGCTATCTGAAGCCGTACCGCAAGATCCTCGGCTATCTGTTTCTCGCGACCTTCGTGATCCAGGTGCTCGGCGTGATTCCACCGCTGATTATCCAGAACATTCTGGACGGCGTGATCGTGCATCAGAACGTCAGTCTGCTGCATATGCTGATCGGCGGGCTGATCATCTCGAACGTCTTCACGCAGTTGATGTCGACGATTCGCGCGTATCTGGCGAACTTCATGGTGCGCAACATGGACTTCGCGATGATGTCGCAGTTTTTCAAGCATACGCTGTCGCTGCCGTTCTCGTTCTTCGCGAAGCGCAAGACCGGCGATATCTTCGCGCGCTTTCAGGAGAACCAGACGATCCGCGCGTTCCTGACTGAATCCACCGTGACGACTGCGCTGAATCTGCTGATGATCTTCATCTACTTCACGATCATGTTCGTGTACAACGTGAAGATGACGCTGGTGTTGATCGCGTTCGTGATTCCGATCATGGGGCTCACCGTGATCGCAACGCCGAAGATCAAGGGCTACGCGCGCGAGGTGTTCACGGCGTCGACCGAGGCGAAGTCATTTCTGATGGAAGCCCTCGCGGGTGTCGAGACCGTCAAGGGCATGGGCATCGAGAGGCCGGTGCGGCTGCGCTGGGAAAAGAAATACGCGAAGGCGCTCGAATTGCAGTATCGCGCGCACGCATTCAATATTATGGTCAGCTTCGGCAGTCAACTACTGAACGCGGCAACGACGATTGCGATTCTTTGGGTCGGCGCGAATCTGGTACTCGCCCGTGAATTGACGATCGGCCAGTTGATCGCCTTCAATGCGTTCATGGGCAGCGTATTGAGTCCGCTGATGGGCCTCGTCGGTTTGTGGAGCATGCTCAACGATGCGGGCGTCGCGATGGAACGGCTCGGCGATGTGCTCGATATCGAGCCCGAACAGAAGCCGCAGGATTTGCCCTCCCGCGTAATGCTGCCGGAGCTGCAAGGCGACATCAGCCTGCAAGGCGTGTATTTCCGCTATGGCGAAGAAGACTCCGCTTATGTGCTGGAAAACATCAGCTTCGAGATCAAGCCCGGTGAACTGGTCGCGATTGTCGGGCGCAGCGGGTCGGGCAAGACCACGCTCGCCAAGCTGCTGGTCGGCTTCTATCAGCCGAGCGAAGGCAAGATCACGATCGACGGCTATGACGCCGGTGTGATCGACAAGGCTTACTTCCGCGCGCAGATCGGCTACGTGATGCAAAGCAATCTGCTGTTCTCGGGCACGATTGCCGAGAACATCGCGAGCGGCGACGACGCGCCGGAGCGCCGCCGCATCGAGGAGGTCGCGAAAATGGCCGACGCGCACGGCTTCATCAGCAAAATGCCGCTCGGCTATGAGCAGATCGTCGGCGAGCGCGGCATCGGGTTGTCGGGTGGTCAGATCCAGCGGCTGTGCATTGCGCGGGCGTTGTATCACGATCCGCGTCTGCTCGTATTCGACGAGGCGACGTCGGCGCTCGACTCGCAATCGGAAAGCAATATTCTCGGCAATATGCACGACATCCTGAAGGGCCGCACGGCGGTCATCATCGCGCATCGTCTCAGCACGATCATGCGAGCGGACAAGATTCTGGTGCTGTATGAAGGCGCGATCGTCGAACAGGGCCGTCACGAGGAGCTGATCCAGCGCGGCGGCATGTACTATCAGCTGGTGCAAAAACAGTTGAGCGCATCATGAAGATACTCGACCAGATAGAAGAGGCGAGTCCCGCGATATCGTATGCGGGACTGATCGAACGGATCGAGATCCTGCGCTCGACGCTGCGCTGGTCGTCGCGGCTCGAGCGCGCGGATATCGACAAGCTGCTCAGGCAGGCCACTTCGTTGCGCGACGAAGTGATGCAGCTTTCGCACAAGGAGCGCTTCGTGCAGGCGGCCACCGCGGGCGAACCGCAGGTGAGCGCGGAGCAATCGCGTGGTGCGCGCCGCAAGGCGCTGCTCGAACGCAGTTTCATTTTCGAGGGGACGTTTGGCGACAATCCGCGTTTGCTCGAATCGCTCGAAATCGCGGAAAAAGCGGCGCCCACCGATTTGCCGGTGCTGATCGACGGAGAAAGCGGCACCGGCAAGGAGCTGATGGCGAAAGTGATTCACGCGAATGGCGCGCGTGCCGACAAGCCGTTCATTTCAGTGAACTGCGGTGCGATTCCGGACAATCTGCTGGAATCCGAACTGTTCGGGCATCGCAAGGGCGCATTCACCGGCGCATCGAACGACCGGAAGGGAAAATTCGAAAGCGCGCACACGGGCACGATCTTTCTCGATGAAATCGGCGAGTTGCCGCTCGCGGGCCAGGTCAAGCTGCTGCGCGTGCTCGAAGCGCACGAGATTCAACGCGTCGGCTCCGACGAGACGATTGCGGTCGATACGCGCATCGTCGCGGCGACCAATCGCAATCTGCGCAAGCTCAGCGAAGAAGGGCGGTTTCGCGAGGATCTGTTCTACCGGCTCAGCGTGATTCACGTGACGCTGCCGCCGCTGCGTGAACGCCGCGACGAGATTCCGCTGCTGATTGCGTGGTTCGGCGACGAAGCGGCGGGCACGCTGAAACGGCGGCCGGTCAGATTGACGCCGCGCCTGCGGGACTATCTGTTGAGCTACGCGTATCCGGGCAATATCCGCGAGTTGCGCAACGTGATGTATCGCATCTCATGTCTGGCGGGGGATATGGCCGACGTCGAGCATTTGCCGCTCGATATGCGGCCCGCTGGACCCGGCTCAGCGGCGGCGCAGCCGGACGGTGCGCAGGCGAGCGGCAAGGAGCCGATCAGTGTCGCGAATCTGATGTCACTGAGCGATGCGAAGCGGGCCGCGAGCGACGACGCCGAAAAAGCGTTCCTCGAACGGGGACTGCGGGAAGTGAGCGGGACGGTCGCCGAGCTGGCGCGGCGCATCGATATGAATCGCTCGCACTTGCAGATGCTGCTGAAAAAACACGGCCTGCATTCGAAGGACTTCCGCAATCGCAATGCGTCGCCCGCGAAATACGGTGCGAACGAGGGCGACGAGGAAGACGACGAAGGCTGAGTGAACCCCAACCTGAAGATCATCAGGGCGCCGGATTCAGCAACGTTTTCTCCGATGCATTCGGATCCTGCGCCTCGACCACCACCGCGGTGATATTGTCACGTCCGCCGCGGGCGAGCGCGAGATCGACGAGTTCTCCACACGCGTTTTCGCGTTGCGCCGAGGTCAGCACGTCCGCGATATCGTCGTTGCTCAGTTCGTTGCTGAGCCCATCGCTGCACAACAGGAACACGTCGCCGTCGGCGACCTCGATTGCGTCGTCGTCGAGTTCGAGCAGATCCGTCGCACCGACTGCGCGCGTGATCATGTGCTGCGCGGGATGATGACGCGCCTCTTCCTCGGTGATCACGCCGAGCGAGCGCAGCTCCTCGACCTGACTGTGATCGCGCGTCAGTTGCCGTAACTGTCCCGCGCGGTACAGGTAGATGCGGCTGTCGCCGGCCCATACGTAGCCGCAGAAGCGATCGCATGCGAGCAGCACGACCACGGTGCTGCCGATACGCTGCACCTGGCGGCGCGCGGCTTCGTCACGCAATTGACGGTTCGCGTTTTGCAGCCGCGCGCGGACATCGGCGATCAGCGTTCTGAGGCCACGCGGCGCCGCCAGTTGAGTTAACGCGTCAATCACGGTGCGGCTCGCAAGGTCGCCCACCGCGTGCCCGCCCATCCCATCGGCAACGGCCCAGCGTCCCGCTTCGGGCTCGTCGAGGCAGGCATCTTCGTTGATTTCGCGGACGCGTCCGGGATCGGAACGCGCGGACGACGTCCAGCGAAATTGGCTCGCGCAGCTCACAACGGCTACACCATATCGTTTCTGTTGCGTGCGTCCGGAGACACGTTGATGTTCGAGTTCGAGCCGGCGTTGCGCACGTCGACCGACTGGAACTGGTTGATCATCTGGTTAGCATAGAAGTTGTTGGAGACCTCGTACAGATTCACCACCGGTCCGATGCTCGGCGTTTGCGGCACGTACGGCTGAATCCAGCCATATATCCACGGCGCGCCGCCGCCGCCACGAATCGCCGCCATGGCCTTGCGATCGAGCGCGAGGTTCAGCGAGAGGTCGTTCAGTTTGATGCAGGACATGTCGTTCTCCGGTTGGCCGCGTGTGCAACGCGCGCGGTTGAATGGACGCTGCCCAGATAGTGCAAGGGCCATGCCAATCGGGGGCGGATTGCACGCGGAGCCCGCAGCGCATTGACTGGCGCGCCTTGCGCAGGTTTGGCCTGATTGCGGCCGACACGATGGGTCGGCTCGCACCCAACAAGCCCGCATTCCAACAGGTGCCGGACCCAACACATTCATCGGCCTCCCACGCATCCTTCATCGATGCGAATTCACCGCGCGACACGGCGCGCGAATGAGTGTCGCCCGCCAACAGATCAGCGCGATTTCTGTTGGCCTCGTACTGACATTTCCCTATTCAGAAAATCGCTCGGCGAGCCGTCAGCCCTGTAAACAGGGGCTTTTCGGCACATGGCCCGGATGATGCAAAAGCTCTCGCAACAGTGTTGGTAATGCGAACGAGGCCAGCCATGAACACCCAAATGCTCGACACCCGCGACGACGATCCGCAATCCGCAGCCGCTTGCGACACCGCATCATCGACGATCGATCTGCCGATCGGCTCGCATCTGGTCACGCAACGCAACGGCTACGAACATCACGGCATCTATGTCGGCAACGGCCGTGTCGTGCATTACGCGGGCTTTGCCGGCTCCGCGCATCGCGGGCCGGTCGAGGAAGTCGAACTGGCGCGCTTCGCCGCCGGCCATTCGCTGTCGATCCGCCCAACGCCGAGCGCAATCTACGTTGGCGCCGAAGCGGTGAGCCGGGCTCGCTCGCGCCTCGGCGAAAACCGCTATCGCCTGCTGACCAACAACTGCGAACACTTCTGCGCGTGGTGTCTGCTCGGCGAAAGCCGCAGCGAGCAGGTGCATTGCTGCCTGCGTCATCCGCGCACGGGCATGCGCGCGCTGCTGTGTCTCGTGAAGGCGTTCGTCGAAAGCGGGACGAGCAATGAACACTGCGTGGCACAACTCGCGCAAGTCGCGTGAACGCGGCGCGTCGCCAACGGGACGATTCGAGGAGAGCATCATGATTGCCGCGGAAAACAGCTTGCATTGGGTCGTCGACAAATGGCTCGCGCCCACGCCGTCAATGCCTGCGCGCGTCGTGCGGTTCTGCCATCGCGCGTCGCAACGGCAACGCTACGTCTGCGTGCAGGCGTTGAAGCCCGAAGGACTGCTCTCGATCTTCTTCTTCCGCCACGGCGACGGCTCGTGGAACGTGTTCCCGCCGCAAGCCGAGCGGCCCGCGATGAACCGGCAATGCCGCACGGCGGCGTAGCAACTCAAGCGCGGCCCGGCGTGGCCGCTTCCTTCGCGATCCATTGACTGAACAGCACCATGGCCGGTGTCATCGGCTTGCCTTTCAGGCAGGTCAGCCAGTAGCTGCCCGCCTCTACCTCCACGTCGAACGGGCGGACCAGACGCCCGTTATGGATCTCACGTTCGAACATCAGCGCGGGCGCGAGCGCAATGCCCGCGCCCTGCATCGCCGCCTCCACCATCAGCCGCGACGAATCGAACACCGGCCCGCGCACCGGCCGTGGCGCGATGCCCGCGGCCGCGAACCAGTTCATCCAGTCGTCCATGCGGTACGAGCGCAACAGCGTTTCGTTCGCCAGATCGTCGGGCCGCGCGAGGCGCGCGGCGATCTCGGGCGTGCAGAGCAGCGCGAGCGGCGCGTCGAGCAGCTTCGTGGCGAGCGAGCCGGGCCACGTGCCGTCGCCGAAACGGATCGCGAAATCGAGGCCTTCGGTTGCGAGGTCGACGAGGTTGTTGTTGGTCAGCAGCCGCAGTTCGACGAACGGATGCGCGTCGCGAAACGACTTCAGGCGCGGCATCAGCCAGCCGACCGCGAACGTGCCGACTACGCCGACCGTCAGCACCTCGTGAAAATGGCCGCCGTCGAACTGCTTGAGCACCGCCTCGATGCGATCGAATGCGTCGGACAGCACCGGCCGCAGCGCGCGCCCTTCGTCGGTCATCGCGAGGCCGCGCGGCAAACGCTTGAAGAGCGCAGTGCCGAGCCGCTCTTCCAGCGAGCGGACCTGCTGGCTGACCGCGGCCTGGGTCACGTTCAGCTCTTGCGCGGCGCGCGTGAAGCTCAGATGCCGCGCGGACGATTCGAACGCGCGCAACGCGTTCAGCGGGAGATACGGTCGCATGGTGCAGATATTAGATTTTCTTGCGAGGCGGCTAACTTATCATCATCTGCCCGCCTCGCCGACTTCGCGGCTGTAATCCGCCAGTCGAATTGTGCGACACTAGGGCCACATCGACGGGGGCAACCGCCCGCTCGGCGCAGCGCCAGACGCGCGGTAGCGAGTCGGCGGCAAAGAGCCGGAAATCGTGAGCAACGGTGAATGGCGACTGCGGATTGCCTCGATGTAGGTCGTGAGAAGTTGACTGTCCAGATGGAATGCTCGACATGTTCTGCCGACGTTCGTCCAGGTAAGCCGTCGGCTCGTGCAACCGTGCATCATTGCCCTCGATCGGGAGTCCGCTATGTCCGTGTATGTACTGGCCTTGCTCATCGGCGTCGTCGCCGGCCTTCGCGCGATGATCGCCCCCACCGCCGTCAGTTGGGCCTCGCGTCTGGGATGGCTGCCGCTGCAAGGCACGCCGCTCGCGTTCCTCGGCTTCGCGGCCACTCCGTATATCTTCACCGTGCTGGCGGTCATCGAGCTGGTCACGGATCAATTGCCCGAAACGCCGAGCCGCAAGGTGCCGCTCCAGTTCGGCGCGCGCATCGTGCTCGGCGCGCTGAGCGGCGCGGCGATCAGCGGCGCGCATGGTGGTCTCGCGGGAGGCTGGATCGTCGGGGTGCTCGGCGCGGTGGTCGGCGCCGTCGGCGCGGTGATTGGCACGCTCGGCGGCGCGAAGGTGCGCAGCTCGCTTGCGAACATGTTCGGGCGCGACGCGCCGGCGGCGTTGATCGAGGACGTGGTCGCGATCGTCGCCGCGGCGTTGATCGTCGTGTCGCTGCACGGCTTCTGACACGAACGCAAACGCGGCGGGACGCTTTTCGCGTCGCCGCCGCGTTCGGTCGACGAGTTTGACTGATCGACTGGCGCCGTGCCCCGCCGCTTAATGAGCCCGGGCGATTCGCGCGGCCGGGTTGACTTGATTGACCGCCACTGCTGCCGTCGTCGAACTCGCCGCCACGGGCGGGATCAGTTTGCCTCGCACGATCAACTGAAGGGTCTTCACCACCAGAATCGCAATGATCGCATTCGACACCACGAACAGAACCGGTGCCGCGAATTCGATCGGACCCGTCGCGCCGCGTTCGACGAGACGCAGCGCCATCGTCGGCAACGCGGCCACGCCGAAGCTGAAGGCCCAGTAGCCGGGCACGAACGCCTGTTGGCGAATCCACGGCAACAAACGCAGCAACAGCAGCGCCTGATACAGACCGTAGCCGAGCAGCGCGTAGGCGAACAGATCGGGCGTGCCGGTGGTGAGGCTCATATACGCGACGCCCCCGACGACCGGCGGTGCGAGTTGCACGCCGAGGGTCGGGCGCAACGCTTCGGGCAGCGGTTCATGTACGGCGGCGCGATGCAGGATCATCGATTCGAGCGCGAGCCATGCCAGCATGCCGCCGCCGAAGAACAGCTCGCCGAGTTGATGAAAGCCGAACGCCGACGATGTCGTCGCCGCGACGAAACCCGCTCCGACCGTCGGCAGATAGATCGCCGGCGTGGTCGTTTCGGGCTTGCGGCCGCCTTGCCACAGCTTTCCCTGCAGATAGACGCCGAGCGCCAGCTGCCCGAGCGCCGCGATGCCGAACAGCGTCAGCGCGAGCCTATGCGCATACGGCTGCAGCAACTGCGCGGCGAGCAGCGTCGAAAGCGGCGCAAGCGCGACAAACGAGGACTGCACTGGATGTTCCAGTTCCGCGCGCGCCTCGGCGGTCCGCGTGAACCACTTGTGCCCGTAGGCGAGCAGAAGGACGACCCAAACGGCGAGCGCCGCGACCGTCACGACGGTGCCCGCGACGGCGGGCAGATGCCACAGGCGGATTGCCACGCGCCACAGGTTGGCGAGCGCCAGCGAGCCCACCGCGATCCCCAGGAAGCCAGCGGGAACCGCACCACGATTGCTGTACATGACGAGCCTCCGGAAGTTGCGACGCGCTGCGGTGTGTTGGCTTGGCGCGATCGATGGCCTACTGTAAAAGGCCGCGGAGAAACGCAGAACGCTGGAAACGCTCGATAAATCGCGCGATCGTCTCAAGTACAATTCGGCGGCGCCTGATCCCCGCGGGCTTGCACCCGCCTATTTGCCAACCGATCCAACCCATGCCGAATCCGACCCGGGCCTTTCTTCTGGGCCCGCTCCTGAAAGGCGTATCACGCTCCTTCTATCTGACGCTGCGCGTGCTGCCCATCGGCATGCGCGATCCGATCGGCCTCGCGTATCTGCTCGCGCGCGCGGCCGATACGATTGCCGACACCTCGCTGATCGCGCCGGGCCAACGCCTCGAATTGCTGCTCGCGTTGCGCGATCAGGTCAATGGCGTGGCCGTCGACAGCGCGCCGTTCCAGCGCATCGCCGAGGAAGTCGCGGGACAGCAGGCACAGTCCGATGAAAAGCTGCTGCTCGAATCGTTGAGCCCCGCACTCGACGTGCTCGCGCAACTGAGCGAGTCCGACCGCCACGCGGTGCGCGGGATCGTCACGACGCTGACCGAGGGCATGGAATTCGATTTGCGCACGTTCCCCGATGAACGCTCCGGCCAGCTCGCGGCGCTGCGCGAATACGACGAACTCGATCGCTATACCTATCTGGTCGCGGGTTGCGTCGGCGAGTTCTGGACGACGATGACTTACGCGCACATGCCGGGCACGCTGAAAGAGCCGCCCGACACGATGAAGCACCGCGGCGTGCGTTTCGGTAAGGCATTGCAGATGACCAACGTGCTGCGCGATTGCGGTAAGGACTTGCGCATCGGCCGCTGCTATCTGCCGCAGAGCATGCTCGAGCGCCACGGCCTGAGCGCGCGCGATCTGCTGCAACCGGCCAATTCGATGCGCGCGCGGCCGCTGCTCGTCGAGCTTGTGCGCAAGACTCTCGAGCATTTCCGCGCCGCGCTCGACTATACGCTCGCGATTCCGGCGAGCGCGGTGCGCTTGCGGCTCGCGTGCCTGTGGCCGATCCTGATCGGCCTCGACACCTTGCTGCTGCTCGCGGATAACGACGCGTGGCTCGATCCGGCGAAAGTGTCGAAGGTGACGCGCCATAGCGTGTATCGGATCATCGCGTCGTCGCTGCTGCTGGTGCCGTCGAATGCGCTGGTGCGCAATGCGATCGAGAAGCGAATCGGGCGGATCGAAGCGCGGCTGTAAGCGTAAACGCCTACGGTGACGCACATGGACTACGCGCATCGAATATATCTGAATCGCTTCAATGCACTACGAATCGCAAACGGTGCTCGAGGTTTATTCTGGATCATTGAATATTCAACAATCGGGAAAGCCCCAGGCCACTGCATTCGCGCTTCGCGTTAGTCTCTTCGAAAAGGAGACGATCCATGCGACAGGCGTTCAATATTGCGTTGGTGCTTTTGCTTGGTTATCTGATGGCGGATCGGGCGTTGATGCGTGCGCAAGCTGGCGAGGTCGGTACGATTACGTGCCACCAGGGCGCGGCGCTCGTCAAATCAGATGCGTTGAAAAAGGGCTTTGGAGACGCTGGCGCGAGCGCGCAGAGCGAGAGCTTCCTGTCGAGTTGCCTCGTGACCGGGCGTGGCCAGGTCGGCAATCTGATCGCGCGCGACTGAGCGCCGGCAGCGCAGGATTCATCGCGGCGCACATGGAGCGCCGCGCAAAAAGCGCCCAGACCGCGTAGGCCTGGGCGAAGTCATCGGGAGCCCGATGACGGAGGTAACCACATATGAACTGGCCCACGCTCGGGGATACCCGGCCGTGGGCCAGTTCATTTGAATCGGGGTGGGGCGCGTCGCGCGGACGCGTCAATGGGCGCAGCGTTTGCGGTGTGATGTCGCAGTACCGCCTCGTGGTGATACTGCGCCAGGACTTACCGAACTGCCTGTTGCGCCTGTTACTGCTTAGTGACCGAAGTAGACCGACTTCGGGCCGACCGTCGGAGCCGGATGGCTCGTTTCCGACGTACCGCTCACCGCACCACCGAAACCGGTAGCAGCCTGGCCGGCGTTTTGCGCGTCGACGCGGGCTTGCGCAGCCTGGATGTCAGCCGGGTAGTGCGGATCGGCGTGGCCCGGTTGATAGCCGGCCTTTTCCAGTTGTTCCAGCTCGGCGCGCACTTGAGCGCGGGTCACGGGCTCGTTGGCTTGCGCGAACGCAGCGACCGGAGCGGCGATAGCGACGGCGATGACAACAGCTTGGATCAGCGATTTCATGATACTTACCTCCAGTTCAGGGTTTTATCTTGCTGCGAACTTGCTTGTTCGTAGTCAGTGATTACAGTGTAAATTGGATGACTGGAGAGAGTAAGTCGCGACTATGGCAATGTTTATTGCGAGATTTGATATAAAAACGCGGAACTTTCAGGGTTAACGCGTAGATTTTTAGGTGCGGCCCCGGCGCGGCATTATTCCGGCGAGACAGGACTGACAGGCGAGGTCGTTGCCTTGGGATCGTTTCGCGCCGTGCCCGGCGTCGCGTCGCGGACCGATTGCCGCAGGCGCGTGAACGCCTGGCTCGTACGAGCATCGCGCTGGTCGCGTGCGTCGTAGAAGTCCTTGCTGAGCCACTCGCCGATACTCATCATCAGCGAGCCCAACGCGCTCTTGAAGTGCACCCACGCATTGCCGGTGCGCGCGAGTTGCGCGGCCGCCTCGACCGCCTGGGCTGCGAGCCGGTCCAGTTCCGCGTGCAGAAAGTCGGCGAAATGATGCAGGCCATGCTGATTGCCGTTCGACGATTTGCGCTCCAGTTCGACGTGCTCGGCAATCAGCGATTGATTGGTCACGCGAATAAACGCCGGCGTGTCGGTTCGCGCGCTGCCGTCACGGCGAATCGCCACGCCGATGTTGGCGGCGGCCTCGGTGCGCCTGCCGAGCGGTTGCATTTGCCACTTGTCGCACAGGTACTTCAGCAGGCTGCAATGATCGAATCGTTCGTCGCACACGTCGGCTTCGCACCAGGGCGACACCAGGATGGCGGGCACGCGTACGCCGAGTTGCCTGAAATCGAATCTCGCAGTGTGCTCGTCGGGCGCGAGCGCATCGGCGGGCGGCGAAACGTGGTCGTAGAAGCCGCCATGCTCGTCGTAGAGGATCACTAACAACGTGCGCTCCCACAGCGCCTGATTCGAGCGCAGCGCATTGTAGGTATCCGCGATCAGCTTCTCCGCCTTCATGATGTTGTGCGGCGGATGATCGTCGTTCTGCGCTTCGCCGAAGTACTTCGGCTCGATCAGCACGAATTGCGGAAATTGACTCGCGGGTCCCGCTGCGTCCTCGAAGAACTTGTCGAAAGAGCGGTAATTCGCGAGGTTTTCCGCGCGCCGCTGGTTCTTCAGCAGCAACGACGCGGGGAAGTCGTAGAAGTAGACGCTCCATGATTTGCGCGCGGCGTTCAGGCGATCGAAGATCGTGTCCTGGTCCTGCTCGGTGTACCAGTGCGGACTGAGCGCATCGAGCCCCGAAGGCATATCGATCTGGCCTTTCGACGTACCCGTCAGCGCGAAAAACCGGTTGGGCCATGTCGGCCCCGGCAGTGACGAGAACCACCGGTCGCACACGGTGAAATTCGAGCCCAGCGTATGCAGCGCGGGCAGGAAGCCGAGCGGGTAATAGCCCATCACGTCTTGCCGCGCGGCGAGGCTGCTCCTCGGATAGTCGTTCACGAACGAACGCACGAAGCCGCTGTTGTCCGCCGTGATTTGTGCGATCACGGCCTCGTGCTCGTGATTCGGATCGTCCTTCATCTGCCGCTCGCGCGTCGCACGCGGATAGAAGGTGTTGCCCTCGCCGTCGGCATTCGATTTGCCGGCCGCGTTGCGCACGCCGTCCAGTTTGTCATGCACGGCGTCGAGGCAGCCGAGCATCTGGTCGAACGAGTGATTCTCCATCAGCAGCAGCACGACGTGTTCGATCGGATCGTTCTGCGCGTTCTGTGCGTTCTGCTCGGCGTCACTCATTTTTATCGCTCCACTCGGGGACGTGATGGACTTCGCGGGCATGCCGCCGTACGGGCTTGAATGATGCGCTACGGCGTTGCCAACTTAGCGCAAAACGCCCGCTTGCGAAAGAGCGAGGCCTGGAAGCGGACATGCACGCGCCGGTTAGCGCGGCGGGTCGCGTGCATGTTGACGCAGCATCGGCTCAGCTACCGCCCGAGAAGATCGGACCTTGCGCACCCGGTGCGAACTGCTGGAACGCGTCGCCCGCCGGCGCGGCCGCCGCCGGTGCCGGCGATCCCGACTGCGGCGCCGGTTCGCGCAATGTCGACGCGCTATCCGGCGTGATCGGCACGCCTGGCTTCGCGAGAAGATCGGTCTTGCGCATCGAGCCGACCAACGTGCCGAAGAAATAGCCGATGATGATGATCCACGCAGTCCCCAACGCGCCGACGATCACATTGACCAGATCCTTGTTGGTGCCCGGCAGAGGCTGGAACGCCATCAGCAGCAGAATGCCGAAGAAGCCGGTGGTGACCGCCATCGCGAGCACCTTCGGAACCCAGTCGCGATTGGCGACGCCCATCGAGCGCGCGTTGGAGATTTCGTTCGTGGCGAGGCCGGCCATGTCGCTATCGTGCGCGAGGCTCGACAGCGCGGCCATCATTATCAACTGCTGCAGTTGCAGCGAGTTCGCGCTTTCGGCCTGGCGGATCTTTTCGAGCGCGCCGGGGTCGTTCAACGCAGGTTCCACGAAGGCCGGATCGCTCGGCGTGCCGAGCGCGTGCGAGATGATCGCGGCGGCAGCCGTCGCGCCGAGGCCGACAGGACCCCCCACGAGCCCGGCGAGAAGCGGGGCGGTGCTGCCAATGTTCGCCGCTACCTTGGTCCAGTCCATCATGCTGCTCCCAGGAGAAGATTGGCTGCCTTGCGCCCGGCTCACGCCGTCTGCATCGCATGTCCTCCAGCGTCGCGTTCCGTAGCGAGCGATGCCCGAAGCAGATACCACACCATTGGATTCGAAACGGGTCTGACGTGAGGGTCAGGCCTCGATGTCAGGGCGTCGTCGTTGTCAGGCGATGCGCTCGCCGAGCGCGCGAGATCGATTTCGCGCGGCTTCAGCGTGCTGGCGTCGAGCTGCAACGCCCGTGCGTATTTGCGCGCGGCTTCGCGCAGATCGCCTTTGTGTTCAAGCGCGTGCCCCCATTCCACATAGGACGGTGCGCGATCGGGACGCAAGGCGACGGCGCGCGAGAGCTTGTCGATCGCCGCGTCGTCGTGGCCGGTTTTGACGAGCGCTTCGCCCCAGTCGTGCAGCGTGTTGACGGTATTGGGCTTCATGTCGTCGGCTTTTCTGAACGCGTCGAGTGCTTCGCGATCGTGATTCGCATGCAACAACACATCGCCGAGCAGTCTCAGGTTTTCTCCGGTGTGCGAGGTTTCGCTCGCGCCGGTCCGCAGTTCCTTCAGTGCTTCGTCAATGCGGTTCTGCTGCTCGAGCGCAATACCGAGACTCGCATGCAGCACCGCCGAATGCCTGTATTGGGTCAGGGCTTCGCGGGTCTGCTGCTCGGCTTCCTTCGACCGCCGCTGAGTGGCGAGCAACCATGCCTTTCCCGCGAGCGCCCATTCAGCTTGCTCGGATGCGGGCAGCGCAAGGACTTCGTCATAGATTCCGACGATCTCGCGATAGTCGCATTGCGCGTACTTGCATCTGGTCTTTTGCACCTGCGTGAACAGATGACTGGCAAGGATGTTCGGTTCGGCGAGGCGCATCGCCATGACTGCAATGTCGCGCACGAACCTATCGAGGTCGCGCCCTTCGAATGGCACCGTGCTTTGCCGGGCATTGAACGGACCGTTTTCTATCTGCACGTGCGCGATGTATGAATCGGCGCTGTCATTCGTCTTGGTGATGCCGACGTGCACAGCGACATCGTTGCGATTGAGGACGCCTTTGATGAAGCGCACCGTCGTTGCATACGATATCTCCGGCCCGGGAATCTGGATGTCCGGCTGCGCGTCGTTGCCGGGCATCGCGTCGTGCGGAATCGATTCGGCATCCTGTCCGATATCCTTCATCGCCGACATGATTCGCTCGGCGAGAAAATTCGACGTATAGCCACGTTCGGTCAGCGTTCGCGGTGTCTCGACCGGCGGCACCAGCAATTGACGCGTCAGCACGCCCTTCACGACGAGACAGATGAAGACGAACGTCAGGATCGCGAACAGCCAGGGCAAAACGTACGGCCACAGCTGTTTCGGTCCACGGCCGATCACACCGGCGGCGTGCCACCCGAACGGCACGAATCCGCTCGCATGACGAGGATGGTGGCGATTCGCGGCATTGCCGCGCGTGAACGGGCCGCTGTACCCATTCGTTGACCGACGTTGAATCGGTGCACTCGACATGACTCACCTCGCTTCCCTTCGATCTGCGATCGATGCAGGCAGTCGCCTGACTTGCGCGGTGGGTATGCATCGAGCGTGCCATTGCGGCTGGCAGTGGCTGGTAGCCGGCTGTTGGCTTCGGGTGGGCGGATTGAAAGAAAGAAGTGTTGCGCGGCGGCCAACGTATTGGCGCAAACAGTTTGATGGCGGGAAACAGGACGCGCGTAAACCAAAAATGGTTCTTCGAGAATTTCCCGGGAGACCGCTTGAGGACAGGCTGTAGTCGGGCCATGTTCTGCCGTTTGACCTTTCTCTCAAACCGACATGAGAACTTCGGTTTTGCCCGGCAATGGACGTCCGCAAGCTGATCCGCAGCGGGCGCGTTCATCGGCAATTGTCGGACGTAAGAAGACTCGCGAGTCCACAAAATGCGTCTTGCATCGAAGTGTTCGTTCGTGTACAGGTTGACGTTCTTGTGCTCGGCCGACCGCTTTGAGAGGCACTATGCACCGATTGCAAGTAGTGGCTGATAGTACTAGCGCGTGGTCTCGACACGCGCTGATCGCGCTTCTCTCGGCGGTCTGTCTTTCCTGTGGTGGTGGCGGCGGCGCGGGCGGAGCCGGCGCGAGTGGGGGTGCGGGCTCCGACGGCACATCGCCGAGTGGTTCCGGCGCAACACCGGCGAGTGGTTCCGGCGCAACACCGGCAAGTGGTTCCGGCGCAACACCGGCAAGTGGTTCTGGCGCAACACCGGCGAGTGGCTCCGGCGCAACACCGGCGAGTGGTTCCGCCGCAACACCGGCGAGTGGTTCCGGCGCAACACCGGCGAGTGGATCCGCCGCAACATCGGGGAGCGGTTCTGGCGGAGCGTCCGATGGCACGGCATCGATCCCGTGGATCGGTACCTGGGCTGTCGCACCATGGGTCACTAATTCACCGGGCTTCAACAACGAGACCGTGCGGCAGATCGTGCACACCAGCATTGGCGGGTCTGCCGTGCGTGTGCAGTTGTCGAACCTTTACGGGAGCCAGCCAGTCGTGATCGGCAACGTTAATGTTGCCCTGCGTGACAGCGGTCCCGCTACTGTCGCCAGCAGCACCACAACGGTGACGTTCGCAGGCCAACAAAGTGTGACGCTGCCCGCAGGAGCGTCAATCGCAAGCGACCCTGTTCCGTTCAACGTGCCGCCACTCGCAGATATTGCCGTCAGCCTGTATCTGCCCGGCCAAACGTCGCCGCAGTCGACGGGCCACGACGGCTCGCTACAGGACGTCTATGTCGCGCCGGGCAACATCGGTACCGATCCGAGCTTCACCGGCTTCACCACTAACCCTGCCGGTCAGGCATATTATTTCTTGACGAACGTCGACGTCCAAAACGCTCAGGCAACGGGCGCGGTGGTGGCATTCGGCGCGTCGATCACTGACGGGGGCGCATCCACCAGCAACGCTAATCGCCGCTGGCCGAACGATCTTGCCGTGCGCCTGTCCGATGCAGGCATGGCGGTCGGTGTACTGAACGAGGGAATCAGTGGCAATAACTTTTTCACCGATGGCGGGGGCCAAGCGGGCCTCAATCGCTTCGATCGAGACGCGTTGGCCCAGCCGGGAGTGAAGTGGATCATCGTGTCCGACGATGGCGTGAACAACCTCAACTCCAACACACCATCCAGCGCGCAGGATCTGATCGCCGCGTTTCAGCAGTTGATCGCCCGCGCGCATGGGGCCGCCGTCAAGATTGTCTGCTCCACGCTGACGCCGTTTCGCGGCACACAGTTCTGGACACCCGCGATCGAAACTACACGCGAAGCGGTCAACGCGTTTGTGCTGAGCCCATCGAACGGCTGCGATGCCGTGCTGGACCAGGCTCGCGCCGTGAGCGATCCCACTGACCCAGCCTCCTTCCTGCCGGCTTTTAACAGTGGCGATAACCTGCATCCGAACGACGCTGGCCTGCAGGCGATCGCCGACGCATTGGACCTGAATAGCCTCAAGTGATGACGTCGTCCTGAGCTTCTGAAATTGCGTGCGCATGCTCAGCAAACGAAGCCGGCTGTCCGACTACCTGTCAGATCGAGTTCCGGCGAATACACTTTCAGGAACATTTTCGTCCCTCACATCGCGTCCCGCTGTTCCTCGCCCAGTCGTTGCCCGGCGACGCCCGCCATGACGCGCCAGCGGTCGCTTTCCAGGACGGTTTGAGCGTCGATCCGCCCGAACAGGTCCAGCAGAGGTGCGACGAGACCCGTCCAGCCGGTCTGGTGACTGGCACCAAGTCCCGCACCGTTATCGCCGTGGAAATACTCGTAGAAAAGGATCAGGTCACGCCAATGCGGATCGTCCTGGAACTTGTCCGTCCCGCCGTAGACAGGGCGCCTGCCGTCGGCGTTGCGCAGAAACGTACCGGTCAGGCGGCGCACGATCTCCTGCGCCACCTCAAACAGCGTCATGCGCGGCCCCGACCCCGTCGGGCATTGAACCTTGAACTCATCACCGAAAAAGCCGTAGAGATTCATCAGCGCCCTGACAATCAGCAGATTCACCGGCATCCACACCGGACCGCGCCAGTTGGAGTTTCCGCCGAACATCCCGGTATTCGATTCAGCGGGCAGGTACTGCACCTTGTAGTCCAGCCCACCGACATTGAGCACGTACGGATGGGCGAGATGATAGCGAGAGAGCGAACGAATGCCGTGCGGCCCAAGGAATTCGTTCTCGTCAAGCAGGTATCCGAGCACGCGCTCGAGTTTGTGCCTGTTCAGGATCGACAGGAGCCTGCGTTCCCGATGGCCGATGAAGCCGGCATCGCTCGGGGCCACATGCTCAACCAGCTCCGGGTAACGGTTCCGAAATTGCGCAATCAGCTCCAGCAGTCTCGGACAGCGCGAGACGCTAACGGCTTCGAAAACCGTCGACGCGCACAGCGGCAACAACCCCACCATCGACCTCACCTTCAGGCGCATGGTCTGGCCGTCAGGGAGCCGCAGCAGATCATAGAAAAATCCGTCCTGCTCGTCCCACATATCGTCCGGATGTTCGCCACGCCGGTCCATCGCATAGGCAATCCACATGAAGTGCTGGACGAACTTGAAGGCGATCTCCTCGTACATCGGGTCGTACTCAGTCAGAATGACTGCCATCTCCAGCATGGTCTGGCAATAAAACGCCATCCATGCTGTTCCGTCCGCCTGCTCAAGGGATCCGCCGGTCGGAAGCTGCGCGCTGCGATCGAATACACCGATGTTGTCCAGCCCCAGAAAGCCACCGGCGAAGACGTTGCGACCTGAAGGGTCCTTACGGTTCACCCACCAGTTGAAATTGAGCAACAGCCCCTGAAACGAGCGTTCGAGAAAGCGCGGGTCAGCGCGTCCCAGCGCTTTCTCATACTTGTAGAGCCAGAGCGTGGCGGCCGCATGCACGGGCGGATTGACGTCGCTGAAGTTCCACTCGTAGGCCGGGATCTGGCCGCTCGGGTGGACATACAGGATGCGCAGCATCAGCAGCAACTGCTCCTTGGCAAAATCGAAATCGACGAGCGCCAGGGCGACCGTATGAAAGGCGAGATCCCAGGCCGCGTACCACGGATACTCCCACTTGTCAGGCATGGAGATCACGTCGGCATTCAACATGTGAAACCACTCGATATTGCGCACATCATGCCGGGTGGCTTCGAGCAATGGATGGCTCCGGTGCTCGCGCAGCCACCGCTCGAGATCGAAGTAGTAGTACTGCTTGCCCCACAGCATGCCTGCCAGAGCCTGACGGTGCACCTGGCGCTGGTCTTCGGTCAGCGACTTTGGGGTAATGCGGTCGTAGAACGCGTCCGCATCGGCGATGCGCTCATTGAAGGTGTTCTCGAAGTCGTCGAAGACATTGCCCTGCTTGACTGCCGTCAGGCGCAACCGGATGGTCGCGCTGCCGCCGCCTGGTACGTCGCACACGTAATGGGCCGCCGCCTTGGTTCCCGTCCTGGCGGGATTCACAGCCTCGCGCTGCCCCGCAATGACGTACGCGTGGAACGCGTCCTTCACATAGGGTGACGCGTTGGGGTGATTCCACAGACGCTGTGCGTTGCTTTCGTTTTCCGTGAATAGCAGTTCTGTTGCGCCGTCGCAATAGAGCCAGTAGTCACCCAGCTCATGATGCGTCGCGTGAATGACGCCCGGGCCCGCTTCACATAGCAATGGCCTGCGATCGTCGTAGCCCCACGACCAGGTATTGCGAAACCATAAAGTCGGCAGGACCCGTAGCCGTGCCCCTTCCCGTGCGCGGTTGTGCACACGGATGTGCAGAAAGATGTCTTCCGGACCTGCCTTCGCATACTCGACGAACACGTCGAAATACCGGTCGTCATCAAAGACGCCGGTATCGAGCAATTCGTACTCGAGTTCGTCCCGCGATCGTTTCCGGTTGGTCTCGACCAGATCCCGGTACGGATATTCCCGCTGCGGATACTTGTACAGATACTTCATGTACGAGTGCGTGGGCGTGCTGTCGACGTAAAAGTAATATTCCTTCACGTCTTCACCATGATTGCCCTCGCTATTGGTCAGGCCGAAGAGGCGTTCCTTGAGAATCGCGTCGCGCTCGTTCCATAGTGCAAGCGCAAAGCACAACCGCTGCTGATCGTCGCACAGTCCACCGAGCCCGTCCTCCCCCCATCTGTAGGCGCGCGAGCGGGAATGATCATGGGTGAAATAGTTCCAGGCGTTGCCGTCTTCGCTGTAGTCTTCGCGGACCGTGCCCCACTGTCGCTCGCTGAGGTACGGCCCCCACTTCTTCCAGGGTACTTGCGCGGTACGCGCGTCGTTCAGGCGCCTTTCTTCTGCGACATCGACGATTACAGGACACATGTTTTGCCTCCGTAACGGCGTACGGTCTCGATCTCAAAACGCGCGAAGACGCATTGGTATTTCTGAATTGTCCTCGAACGACGCGAGGGTGCCGATCGGTCCATTTTCGCCTGCCCATGCCCAACTATTCACGTAAGCGGCGTGTCGACGAACGTCCCGCGGATACTTTCACAATGTAGGAGTCGGCACGAAGCAAGGCAACACGGTGTTGGGGGGGATGAGACAACAAACGACCGCTTACCGCCGCGCGATCCGGTTTCTTATTCCCTACAGTCGGACGCTCGATTTTGTCGACAAAGGCCGCGCACGCGCGATCGCAAGCCTGTGCGCGAGCTGGTCGTCACCGGGCCAAAGTCCCCCACGCTCTCGAAGCTCGATGATCTTTCGGGAAAACAGGTTTATAAGCGCTTCGTCATGCTTGCGGCGCTGGGTTTCCAGGAATCACGGCTCAACCAGTCCGCGCGCAGCCGCGTCGGGGCACTAGCCGGTCCAGGACCCGATGTTGAGGACGATACGTGCGACCGGGTTGTCGTCGGCGGTCTTCGGAAAGAACTTGATCTGGGCGAACGTTGCGAGACCGAAAGCGACTACCACGAGCGTTGCAGACGCTGCGATGCGGTTGATGTATTTCACAGTTACCTCTTTTTGATGGTGCAACCAGGAACCGACGAAGCTGATAGGAGCGCCGAATCTCCGTCAGCGGCACGTCGGGACGCAATGCGGCAAGGCCGGACACCGCCGCGAGATCGTGCTTGCCGACCGGGATTGGACTGCGAGGAAAGGGCCGCCCCAGACGGATCAACTATAAGTTGTTTATGAGCATGCTGTATGCGACAGCCGGTCGCAACGGATGCCTCATTGTTCGAGCGGTGGTTTTTCAAAAAGACGCGTGGGCTCGGATTTTCAATCCAGCGCGTGCCTGGCGCAATGAGGACATGAATCCGCAAAGATGGTATGAACGCGCCTCGCCCGGAACCGTCGGGCGGGAAGGCTGTGGCCATCATGAATCTGATGGGGTCCCTCCCGAACCGAACGGCATCGATGTGCCAGAGTGGTAGGTGTCGCCACCACTAGAGGAACGGAGGGACCCGAAATGAATGTTACGACATACGGCCTTGACATCGCAAAGTACGTATTCCACTTGTACTGGGTGGACGGCGAGACCGGCGAGATTGGGAGCCGGCGCTTTGGGAAACAGGCACTTATCGAATTCCTCAGCCAGCGCAAGCCGGGTCAGGTGGCACTGGAGGCCTGCGGCAGCGCTCACTGGTGGGCTCGCCGAATCGCGTCGCTGGGCCACGAGGTCAAGTTACTGCATGCCAGGTTCGTGCGCCCATTTGTCCAGACCAACAAGACGGACGCTGCTGACGCGCGAGCGATCTGGACTGCGGCGCAGCAACCAGCCATGCGAACGGTGGAACCCAAGACCGAGGATCAGCAGGCGGTCCTGTCGCTACATCGTATGCGCGCACTATTGGTCAAAATGCGCACCATGCAAGTCAATCAACTACGCGGCTTGCTGTATGAGTACGGCACACATTTCAAGTCCGGGCGCAGAGCTGGCCTGGCGGAAATCCGGCAGCATCTTGACCAGGTCGAAGAAGTGGTGCCCGGCTGTCTGTTTAACCCAATGCTCGACCAACTCAGTCGCATCGATGACCTGGACAAGCAGATTGCTGGTCTGGAGCGGCAATTGACTGACTGCCAGAAGCGCTAGGCGGACTGTCAAACGATCGCCGCCATCCCAGGCATTGGCATGCTCACGGCAACTGCGCTGGTTGCTACAGTTGGAGACGCCAAAGCCTTCAAGTCGGGACGGGAACTGGCCGCCTTCCTCGGCCTGGTACCACGCCAAACCGGAACAGGGGGTAAGGTCCGACTCGGAGGCATTAGCAAGCGCGGCGATGTATACCTGCGCACCTTGTTGATTCACGGAGCGCGCACCGTGCTATTCCGATCGAAAGAAAAGGGACTCTGGTGCGAGCATCTGCGTCAGAGACGACCAGCAAACGTCGCAGCAGTGGCGATAGCGAACAAAATGGTTCGCACTGCCTGGGCGCTACTGGCGCACGGAACTGAATTTGAAAAGGACCACGCGTCAATGAAGCCGGCGTAGCTCCAGGCCCGGCTCCTCTGATGCGCGGCCACTGATCTGGCGCGACGAATGCTCCTCAGCAGGTTGCGATGGTAAGCGTACTGATGATGGCGTGACAGGTTGGACCGCAAGAGCGCAAGCCTGCTTTGGTTCTGGTGCTTCGAGCACGTCGCGAAGATGAGGGCGTTCCTGGCGAATTCCATCAGGGCCCGCAGGCATGGCCTGCACGATGAGGCCGGATATAAGTCTGCAACCAACCCCTTGTCAAGCTTGACCCTGGCGTTTACCTGGCAAGACGGGGCGCGTTCATATAAGAACCATAAAAAATGCCGCTCAGTCCGGAAGACTGAGCGGCATTCGTGAAGCGAACTTCTGTAGGGTGACTCGTGTTGCCGTGGCTTAAACCGAACTCGGCCGCCACTTCAGCAAACGATTCTCCACGGCGGTCAACAGATAGTCGGCGGCGAGCGCGACCACCGCGAGCACGATCATCGCCGCGAACACGCCGCTCGCATTGAACGCGCCCTGCGCGGTGGAGATCAGCAAGCCGATACCCTGCTTCGAGCCGAGAAACTCGCCGACCACCGCGCCGACCAGCGCGAAGCCGAAGCTCACGTGCAGGCTTGCGAGAATCCAGCTCAGCGCGGACGGAATCACGACCGAGGTGGTCACCTGGCGGCGCGACGCGCCGAGAATCTGCGCATTGGCGATCATGTAACGGTCCGCTTCGCGCACGCCCTGGAACGCGTTGGCGAACACGACGAAGAACACCATCACGACAGCGAGCGCGACTTTCGACGCCATGCCGAGCCCGAGCGCAATCACGAACACCGAGCCGAGCACGACGCGCGGAATCGAGTTGGCGATCTTGATGTAGAGGCTGAACACGTCGGAGAGCAGCTTGTTGCGGCCCAGCACGATGCCGCAGAAGATGCCCGCGACCGAACCGATGATGAAGCCCAGCCCCGTTTCCTCGAGTGTGACCCATACCTGCGTGAGCAGCGGCCCTTGCGAAGTGCCGTTCACGAACCAGTCGACGATCTGTTCGAAGATCGCGCTCGGCATCGAGAAAAAGAACGGGTCGATCCACTTCTGGCGCGCGGACAGTTCCCAGCCGCCGAGCACGGCCACGAGCACGAGAATGCGCAGCGAAATCACGAGGACCTGGCGCTGGCGGATCTTCTTCTGCGCGATACGCTCGACGTGAGCGAGCGACGCGGGGTCGATGCCCGAAGGCATCATCTGTTGAGAGGGTGTAGACATGTTTGCCGTTCCTTGATTAACCGATCTGCACTTCTTCGCGCAGGTCGTGCCAGATATCGCGCGAAATTTCGATGAAACGCGGGTCGTAGCGGATCTCCGACGTGACGCGCGGTCGCGGCAGATCGATTTCGTAGACTTTCTTCAGCGTGGCGGGCCGTGCGGTCAGCACGAACACGCGGTCGGCGAGCGCGATCGCTTCTTCGAGATCGTGCGTGACGAACACGACCGAGCCGACGCCGCCCCACAATTGCAGCAGTTCGTCCTGCATCAGCGTGCGCGTTTGCATGTCGAGCGCCGAGAACGGCTCGTCCATCAACAGGATTTCCGGCTTGTTGATGAAGGTCTGCGCAAGCGCGACGCGCTTGCGCATGCCCCCGGACAATTGATGCGGATAGTGCTTGCCGAACTTCTCGAGGCCCACGCGGCGCAGCCATTCGTTCGCTTCGTCGTAGGCGGCCGACTTCGAGCGGCCGCGATAGAGCGGACCGGCCGCGACGTTGTCGAGCACCGAGCGCCACGGGAACACCGCGTCGGCCTGGAACACGAAGCCGATGCGCGGATCGATGCCGTCCACGGGCGCGCCCATCACGCGCACTTCGCCGGTCGTCGGCTTCAGCAGGCCGGTGATCATGCTGAGCGTGGTGGACTTGCCGCAGCCGGTCGGGCCGACCACCGCGACGAATTCGCCGCGTGCCACCGACATGCTGAAGTCGCGCAGCGCAATCGTGGCCTTGCCGTCCGGGGAAATGAAACGGCACGAAACGTTGCGCATCTCGATCGCTGGCGTCTCGCGTGACATAGGTTGATTCATCGGCGGTTGCCTCGCAGTTCTGTGAATATAAAAAAGCGTTACTTCGACGCGGTCTTGACCGGCGCCGACACGTAGTCGTTGGTGTAGGTCTTGGCGAGATCGATGTGCTTGCCCTTCACCGACGGATTGAATGCGGAGAGCACCTTCAGCACCGTATCCGGGCCGTCGGCGGGCATCTTGCCGTCCTTCGTGAACATCGGCAGCGACGCCTTCAGCGCGCTCACGTACAGATCCTTGTTGTTTCCGTAGTAGTCCTTGGGCATCTGTGCGGCGATGTCCTCGGCGCTATGCGTCGCGATGAAGTTGAGCGTCTTCGCGAATGCGTGCGAGAGTTTCGCGGCATCGTCCTTGTGCGCTTCGACCCAGGCGCGCTGCACGTAGAAGCTCGAAGCGGGGTAGGTGCCGCCGAGCGCCGCGCGCGTGCCTTCCACGTTGCGCATATCGACCAGCACCTTCGCGTCGCCGGTCTTCAGCAGTTGCGAGACGGTCGGCTCGGTGGTCATGCCGGCGTCGATGCGGCTTTGCTTGATCGCGGCGATAAAGCTGTTGTCCGCGCCGACCGGCAACATCGTGTATTGCGTGGACGGCACGCCCGCGCGCTGCGCGAGGTACTGCGTGAGGAAGCTCGTCGACGAACCGAGGCCGGTCACGCCGAGCGTCTTGCCTTTGACGTCGGCCATGCTCTTGAGCGAATCAGCCGACTTCGTCGAGACCATTTCGACTTCGCCCGGCACCTGGCCGAAGATGACGAGCGCCTGCACTTCCTTGCCCTTGCTCTGCAGATCGATCGTGTGATCGTAGAAGCCGACCACGCCCTGGACCGCACCCGCGAGCAGTTCGTTCTCCGCATCGACGCCGGCCGGTTGCGACAGGATCTCGACGTCGAGGCCTTCATCCTTGAAATAGCCGAGCTGCTCGGTGAGCTTGGCCGGCAGATAGATGATCTTGGTGGCGCCACCGACCATGATCGTGATCTTCTCGGCGTGCGCGGCGGCCGAAGCGGCGGCAAGGGCGAACGCAACACCTGACACAGCGGCAATCTGGCGCAAGGTACGCATGAGACAGTCTCCTAAAGTGTGATCGCCGCGGCCGAGGCATGGCGGCGCTTTTCTGGGTGGATGGCGGCGATTATAGAAACGCGAAACCTTCTGCCAGCTTTCGGGGTTTGGCGTAAAACATGGGTGTTAACCCGACGGTGCGCCGACGGTGCGCCGAAACCGCGCGCGTATTGCCGCTGCGCTCGCGGCAGGCGCCGTGCGTATGCGGCAAATCACGCAGCACGCGCGCAGACCCTTTGTTTTAAGGCACAATCGACGACCTGACTTTTGCCGTTGCCGCCATGAAGCTGCTGCTGATCGAAGACAACCCCACGCTTGCGCACTGGCTCGCGAAGATGCTGGAGCAGGAAGCCTTCGCGCTCGACGCCGTACAGGACGGCGACGAAGCCGACCGCCTGCTGCGTACCAACCACTATGACGTGATCCTGCTCGACCTGAATCTGCCGAAACTCTCGGGTAAGAGCGTGCTGCGCCGGCTGCGTCAGCGTGGAGACGCGACGCCGGTGCTGATCCTCACCGCGAGCGGCTCGATCGACGAGAAGGTCGAACTGCTCGGCGCCGGCGCCGACGACTATCTGGTGAAACCGTTCGAAGTGCGAGAGTTGATCGCGCGCATCAAGGTGGCGATTCGCCGGCAGTCACCGTCGAAGGCGAGCGAGGTGGTGTGCGGTGATCTGTCGTTCGACATCGACACGCGCCAGTTCACGCTGAAGGGCGCGCCGCTGAACGTGACGCCGCGCGAGCGCTCGGTGCTCGAAGCGCTGATCCTGCGCCTCGGCAAGACGGTGACGAAGCCCGCGCTCGTCGATGCGATCTTCACGCTCGCGGACGAGCCGAGCGAGGATGCCGTCGAGATCTACATTTCGCGTCTGCGCAAGAAGCTCGATGGCAGCTCGGCCGCGATCGTCACGCTGCGCGGGCTCGGCTATCTGCTGCGCAAGCGGGAAGACGACCAGTAACGATGTCCAATAGCCTGCGCATACGCCTGCTGTGGTGGCTGCTCGTGCCGCTCGCGCTCTATGTGTTCGTGACCGGCAAGACCGAGTACGACAACGCGCGGCGCACCGCGAATCTCGTGCAGGACAATCAGCTGGTTGCCTCGGCGCGGATGATCGCGGGCGAGGTCGAATGGCGGGACGGCTTTCTGCGCGTCGATGTGCCGCCCGCCGCGCTCGAGATCTTCGCGTCGCCGTATCGCGACCAGGTGTTCTATAGCGTGCGGGCCGACGATGGGCGGCTGCTGGCGGGCACGCCCGATCTTCCGGCACGTCCGGTGCTGGCGCCCGACGTGCCGGACTCATACGACACGCAGTTGCACGGCCAACTGGTGCGCGCGGTCGACATCGTGCGGCTCATGTACGACAACGGCGCGACCCGCCCCGTGCGCGTGACGGTCGGCAAGACCGTGCGCTCGCGCGATGCGATGACTCAACAGCTATGGCGGCCGCAACTCGTGCGCCAGCTCGAAATGATCGCGCTGGCGGTCGCCCTCGTTTGCATCGGACTCACGTTCGAATTGCGCCCCTTGATGAAGGTGAAAGACGAGGTGGCCGACCGCGATCCGATGCAGCTCGAACCGATTCGCGTCGAGCGTCTGCATTCGGAATTGCGGCCCATCGTCGATGCGATCAATCAGTGCATCGCGCGGCTCGGCGTGCAGGTGGCCGCGCAGCGGCGCTTCATTGCCGATGCCGCGCATCAGTTGCGCACGCCGCTTACGTTGCTCGGCACGCAATTGCAATTCGCGCGGCAGCAGGAGGGCCTCAATCCCGCGCTCGACGAGGCGCTCGCCGCGATGCATCGAAGCAATCGCTCCATGGTCGGTCTGACCAACAAGCTGCTGCTGCTCGCGCAGGCCGAGGCCGCCGACAACTCGCAACTTGCAATGGAAAGAGTCGATCTGGTGCCGCTCGCGATGGAGGTCGTCGAAGATCTCGCGCTGCTCGCGCAGGCGCGTGAGATCGATCTCGGCGCGGAATTGCATGGCACGGCGCCGGTGCTCGGCCATCGCGGCCTGTTGCAGGCGCTGATCGCGAATCTCGCCGAGAACGCGATTCGCTATACGGGCAGCGGCGGTCACGTGACGGTTGCCGTCAGCGCTACCGCCGATACCGTGACGGTGAGCGTGATCGACAACGGTCCCGGCATTCCGGCCGAATCGCGCAGCCGCGTGTTCGAGCCGTTCTTTCGGGCGTCGACGGATACCGAGGGCACGGGCCTCGGTCTTGCGATCGTGCGCGAAATTGCGGACGCGCATCACGGCGAGATCGCGCTGAAGGCGGGCGAGGGCGGCAAGGGCGTGGATATCGCCGTGACGTTTCCGCGCGCGACGCCGAAGTGATCGGGATAAACCCGAGGTTCGCGCCAAACACGCATGCCTGAAAGCATCGGGAAGGGTTCGCCCCTTCAGAATCACGGGCAGGCGACCCGTGTAGCGCCCAGAAGCAAGATAACGGAGACACCCGCAATGCAGCCTTCCTTGACGCGTTTCTCGCGCGCGGCCTACGCCGCCGTCGCGGCGTCGCTCGCGTTGTGCGCGCTCGCAAGACTCGCGACGCCCGCGCACGCCGCCGCGCCGGAGAAGCTCGCGATCATGGTCGGCGGTACCAACAAGCTCATTTATCTGCCGGCGCGTCTTGCCGAACAGCTCGGCTATTTCAAGGCGGAAGGGCTCGACGTCGAACTGCTGTCGCAGCCGACCGGCATCGAAGGCGAAAACGAAATGCTCGCCGGCGCGGTTCAAGCCGTGGTCGGCTTCTACGATCACACGATCGATCTGCAGACGCGCGGCAAGGAAGTGAAGACGATCGTCGTGTTCAGCCAGGTGCCCGGTGAAGTGCAACTGGTCGCCGCGAAATCGGTTGGTTCGATCCAGAGCATGGCCGACGTGCGCGGCAAAACGCTCGGTGTGACCGGGCTCGGCTCGTCGACGAGTTTTCTGACCCAATACCTCGCGCAGCGCGCAGGGGTGCCGTCCACGCAATACACGTTGCTGCCGGTCGGCGCTGACAGCAGTTTCATCGCGGCAATACGGCAAGGGCGCATTCACGCCGGTATGACGACCGAGCCGACCGTCACGCAACTCTTGAGAGCGGGTGACGCCAAAGTGCTCGTCGACATGCGCAATGTCGACGGCACGCGCGCGGCGCTCGGGGGCACGTATCCGGCGTCGAGCCTCTATGTGCAAAGCACGTGGCTCGACGCGCATCCCGACGAAGCCGCAAGACTCGCACGCGCATTCGTGAAAACGCTGCGCTACATGCACACCCATAGCGCGGAACAGATTGCCGCGCAGATGCCGAAAGAAGACATCGGCAACGACCGGGCGCTGTATATCAGCGCGTTGCAGGCCTCGTTGCCGATGTACACCGCGGACGGCAAGATGCCCGCCGACGGTCCGCCGACCGTGCTCAGGGTACTGTCGAGTTTCAATCCGGCGGTGAAGGGGCGGCACATCGATCTGTCGCGCACGTTTACCAACCAGTTCGTCAATGACGTGAAGCCTTGAAAGCGGGCTGACCGCGAGGGTTGCTTCGAGCACAAAAGGATCGACACATCGTGTTTTCAGGCAGTTTGCGCGGACGTTTGTTGTGGTGGCTGCTTTTGCCGCTGGCAGCATTCGTATCCATTTCCGTCGTTATTTCATATCGTTTCGCGCATACCACGGCTGACCTGGTGCAGGACAATGCGCTGCTTTCGTCGATGCGCATCATCGGCGAGGATATCGACTGGGACAACGGTTCCGTGTCGATCCAGATTCCGCCGGCCGCGCTGGAGCTGTTCGAATCGCCGGAACAGGACACGGTTTTCTATCGCGTCGAGGCAAAGGGCAATCGTCTGCTCGCGGGCAGTCCGGACCTGCCGCTACCGCCGCATGTGAGCGACAGTCCCACGCTTTATTCCACGCATTTCGCCGATGGCAGCCCGGCGCGTGCGGTCGCTTACGCGAGGCAGCTCTACGATTCGGGGCATACCGAGGAAGTGATCGTCGCGGTCGCGAAGACGGAAGGCTCGCGCGACGCAATGGTGTGGCGTCTGCTGCGACCGCAATTGTCCGGCGAAGTACTGACGCTGGTACTTGCAATGGTGTTCGTCTACCTCGGCCTGACCTTCGAACTGCGGCCGTTGATGAAGGTAAAGGACGACGTCGCGGACCGCAATGCGTCGCAACTCGAACCGATCCGCGTCGCGCGTCTGCACGTCGAGTTGAGGCCGATCGTCGAGGCGATCAACCAGTGCATCGCGCGAATGGGCCAGCAGGCCGCGACCCAGCGGCAATTCATCTCCGATGCCGCGCATCAGTTGCGCACGCCGCTCGCGCTGCTGGCCGCACAGATCCAGTTCGCGCGGCAACGCGATAGCCGCGACGCCCCGCTTGGCGAAGCGCTCGCGGGCATGCACAAGAGCAGCCGCAAGCTGACCACGCTGACCAACAAACTGTTGCTGCTCGCGCAGGCCGAGTCGGCCGCGCCGGCCAATGCCGGCGAGCGGATCGATCTGAGCGCGCTGATCGCGGGCGTGCTCGAGGAACTGATCGCGTTTGCGCAGTCGCGAGAAATCGATCTGGGCGCGGAGCTGGAAGACGGCCTGTCTGTGACCGGCGACGAAGCATTGACGGCTGCGCTCGTGACCAATCTGGTCGACAACGCGCTGCGTTATACGCAGGCAGGCGGTCGCGTGACCGTGCAGACGCAGCGGCGCGACGAGATGGCGATCGTGCGCGTGATCGACAACGGACCCGGCATCAGGGCGGAAGCGCGTGAACGGGTGTTCGAGCGCTTCTATCGAGCGTCCGCTCATGCGGAAGGCACGGGACTCGGCTTGCCGATCGTGCGCGAGATTGCGCATCGTCAGGGCGGCAGCGTGACGCTCGAATCGAATGACGGCGGCGCGGGCCTTGTCGCGACCGTCGAGATGCCCTTATGGATGAGCGCGACCTGACGCGCCGCGCGACTCGCAATCGAAAGGACAACGATGAAACTGCTGCTCGTGGAAGACGACGCCGACCTCGCGCGCTGGGTGATGAACCTGATGCAGGTCGAGCAATTCTCGATTGACTGGGCGCAGAGCGGCGAAAGTGCGCAGACGCTGCTCGGTCTGCAATGCTATGACGCGGTGCTGCTCGATATGCGCCTGCCCGGCATCGGCGGCAAGGAGTTACTCGCGAGATTGCGCCGCAAGCGCGATAACGTGCCGGTGCTGATGCTGACCGCGAATGGCTCGACCGACGACAAGGTGGCCTGCTTTTCGGCCGGTGCCGACGATTATGTCGTCAAGCCCTTCGATGCGCGCGAACTGGTGGCCCGCATCAAGGCGCTGATTCGCCGGCAGGTGTCCGGCGACAGAGGGCAGTCGATCGAATGCGGCAATCTGCGCTATCTGTTCGATTCGCGAGAATTCGTGCTGCAGGACGAACGCATGCCGTTGCGCCGCCGCGAACACGCGATCCTCGAAGCGCTGATGCTGAAGCAGGGCAAGACCGTTTCCAAAGCCACGCTGATGGACAAGATCTTTACGCTCGACGAAGAGCCGAGCGCCGATGCGATCGATATCTATATTCACCGGCTGCGCAAGCATCTCGCGGCATCTACTGCAAAGATCATGACGCTGCGCGGGCTCGGCTATATTCTGCGCGAGGAAGAACCGCGCGAAGCATTTGCCGCGAGCTGAAATTGCTGAAAAGACCGCCGCCAGTTCGGCGCGGCGGTCTGCTTTTACGCCGCAGACTGGTTGGCGTAGTTAACCGGCCTTGGCCGCCGTTTCCTTCGCGAGCAGACGTTGAGCCTGTTGATCGCCCTTTGCCGCTTCCTGCGCGGTTTGAACCGACGTTTCGGTGGCTTCAGCGAGCAGGGCGCGCGCCGCGCTGCTAATGCTGACGACCGATGACGCCGAGGCGGTGCCGCTCGTCGATCCTGCCGACGATGAACCGCTCGTGCTGGATGTGGACACTTTCGATGCGGATCCCGAGCTCGACGCGGCGGCCGAGCCTGTCGACCCTGCCGTGCTTTGGCTCACTGCCTGTATAGACATTTTTTCTCCTGGTTAAAAACGGGTACTGCGCTCTGTCTATCGGCGTCGTTCGAGAGTGCTTGAGAACTATATTTTTTCTATTTTCAGTGGGCCTTAAGTCGCTGTTAAGGTTTGAATTGAAAGTTGCTGTAATGGATGAATTTCTTAAGACTCCGCCGCAAGCTCCTCGACCATCTCGCGTGCGGCCGTCTGCAACTCGGGTACATAGCGCCGTTTCGCTTCCGCGAGCGACACCGCGCGCGACAGGAACACCACGTTCAGGCTAGCGAGCACACGCTCCTCGAACACGATCGCGACGGCGACCGCACCGATCTTGCCCTGGTCCGCCCAGTCGCCGTGATTCGAACCGAACCCATCCGCGCGCACGCGCCGAACCAGGCTGCGGATCAACGCGTCGTTCGATGCGAGCGCCTTCTGCTCCTCGCCGCCCGCGCCCGCGCGCAGCAGATCAAGGATGTCCTCGCGCTCTTCGTCGGGGCACATCGCGAAGTACGCACGGCCCGCCGCGGTTAGCAGCATCGGCAGACGCCGGCCGACCATCGCACGATGAAACGACAACGGACTGAAGCGATGCGTGGTCTCGCGGATGATCATCGCGTCGCCGTCGGGCGTGGTCAGATCGGACGGCCACGCGACACGTTGCAGCAGACGCCCCATGACCGGCGGCGCGATGGTCGCAATCCGTTCATCGTCCGTAAAGCCTTCGCTCAGCGCGCGGACCTTCAGCGTGAGCCGGAAGCTGTCGTCCGACGCGCTGCGCCGCACGAAGCCTTCCTCCATCAACGTTTCGAGCAGCCGCCGCGCGGTGGTGCGATGCAGGCCGGTCAGCTCGCTGATCTGCTGGCTCGTCGCGCGGCCGCTGTCCATCGAGTTGAGCGCCTGCAGCACCTGCAATCCACGCGACAGACCTCGTACATTCGTGTATTTGGTCACGTAAAACCCCAATTAAATCAACTATGTGCATTCTATGCACAATTTCCAGATTTTGTTGAGCGTGCGGAGGGGGCGGCCCTAGACTGCCAGCAAATCAACGATTTCATGGAGACGCAAGCGGTTGTCCGCTGGCGATATTCTCGCCGTGGCGACGGCCGGTTCCCGCCTTTGCGCTCCTGATTATCTCGATCCACTGACACTGGTCGACACAAGGAGACAACATGCCCCAACCGCGCGACACGGTGGCCATCGAAGGCCACAGCGGAACCGTCACCACCGACGTTGCGATCATCGGCGCCGGCCCTGTCGGTCTGATGATTGCCAACTATCTCGGCCTGCAGGGCGTTCGCGTCGTGCTGATCGAAAAGCTCGACAAGATCATCGACTATCCGCGCGCAATCGGTCTGGATGATGAAGCATTGCGCGTGTTTCAGTCCGTCGGCCTCGCCGATGCATTGCTGCCGCACACCACCCCCGATCACTGGATGCGCTTTACGAGCAAGGGTCATTGCTTCGCATCGATCGAACCGCGCACCGACGAATTCGGCTGGTCGCGCCGCAACGCGTTCATTCAACCGCTGGCCGATCAGGTGTTGTACGAAGGCCTGCAGCGCTTCGCGCACGTCGAGGTGCTGTTCGGCCATACGGTCAATTCGTTCACCCAGGACGGCAGCGGCGTCACGATCGAAACCGAAGACGTGCAGGGCGGCAGCCGCACGATCCGTGCGTCGTACATGGTGGGCGCGGACGGCGGCAACAGTTTCGTGCGCCGTACGCTCGACGTGCCGTTCGAAGGCCGTACGAAGCCGAATCAGTGGATCGTCGTCGACGTACGCAATGACCCGATCGGCTCGCCGCACGTGTACCTGCACTGCGATTCGCGGCGCCCGTATGTGTCGGCCGCATTGCCGCACGGTATTCGCCGCTTCGAATTCATGGTGATGCCCGGCGAGACCGAGGAAGAGTTGTCGAAGCCCGAGAATATGGCGGCGCTGATCCGCAAGGTCGTCGCCGATCCGGAGAAGGTCGACTACATCCGCAAGCGCGTCTATACGCACAACGCGCGGCTCGCGAGCAGCTTCCGCGTGAACCGCGTGCTGCTCGCCGGCGACGCCGCCCACATCATGCCGGTGTGGCAGGGCCAGGGCTACAACAGCGGTATTCGCGACGCGAGCAACCTCGGCTGGAAACTCGCGATGGTGGTCAAGGGTGTTGCCGGCGATGCGCTGCTCGATACCTACACCGCCGAGCGTCGTTCGCATGCGCGCTCGATGATTCACCTCTCTGAAGTCGCGGGCGACATCTTCGCGCCGACGAGCCGTTTCGGCATCAAGTTTCGCGACGCATTCGTGCGCACGTTCAACTGGTTTCCGGCGGTCAAGCGCTACTTCGTCGAGATGCGTTTCAAGCCGATGCCGCGCTATGAAAGCGGCGTCGTACTGCTCGCACGCACGCCGCGCAAGCATGGCTGGCTCGCTCGCGTGCTCGAACGCTCGGGCCATTCGGCGCCGGGTCGTCTGCTCGGTCTGATGAGCGAGAAGCGCGAGTCGCGGCTTGGCCGCCTCGTGTATGGACGCGACCCGCACTGTCATTCGCCAGTCGGCCGCATGTTCATTCAGCCGCGCGTACGCACGGTGAGCGGCAACGTCGTGCGGCTCGACGACGTGCTCGGCAACCGCTTCGCGATTGTCGGCTGGGGCGCGGAGCCGACCTTCGGTTTGTCGGAGGAAGCGCGTGCGATCTGGCAGCGGCTCGGCGGCTGCTTCGTAGTCGCGAAGCCGGACACGCAATTGTCTTTCCATGACGACGTGCCCGAGGACGTAATCGCAATCGGCGATGTGAACACACGGTTGAAGGACTGGTTTGCGCGCGTGCCTGAATCGGTCGTTCTGTTGCGCCCCGATCGCTTCGTCGCGGGCATGGGCTCGCCGCAGCAAGTGTCGCAACTGATCGCCGAGCTCGCGCAGAAGCTGCATCTCGAAGCGGCGTTCGCGCCTGATGGCGTCGGCACTTGCTTAACCACTGAAACAGCCGGAATCTGACATGCCGATGTTGCTTGAATGTCTGTCGCACACGCCCTTGCACGGCTACTACGATCCCGCGCCCGAAGTCGTCGCGGAAGTGGAGCGCGTGCATGCGGCGGCGCGTGCGCGCGTCGCCGAGTTCGATCCCGAACTGGTCGTCGTGTTCGCGCCCGACCACTACAACGGCTTCTTCTATGACGTGATGCCGCCGTTCTGCATCGGCGCATCGGCGAGCGCGATCGGTGACTTCAAGAGCCTCGCCGGTCCGCTCGACGTGCCCGCCGATACCGCGCTCGAGCTCGCCGAAGCGGTGCTCGCGAGCGACGTCGACGTCGCGCTGTCGCACCGGATGCAGGTCGATCACGGTTGCGCGCAGGCGCTCGAGATTCTGACGGGCGGCCTTGATCGTTATCCGGTCGTGCCGGTGTTTATCAATTCGGTGGCGGCGCCGATGGCTTCGTGCCGCCGTGCACGTCTGCTCGGCGATGCACTGGGCCGCGCGCTCGCACGCTCGAATAAGCGCGTGCTCGTGATCGGTTCGGGCGGCATCTCGCACGAGCCGCCCGTGCCGGAGCTGGCCGGCGCGAGCGAGGAAGTCGCCGAGCGTCTGATCGCCGGCCGCAATCCGTCGGCCGAATCACGCGCGGCGCGTCAGGCGCGCACGATCGCGGCGGCGCGCGCTTTCACGGCGGGCGACAGCCATCTGCATCCGCTCAATCCCGAATGGGACCGCGCGTTCCTCAAGCTGCTCGAAGACGGCGAGCTTACCGCGCTCGACGGCCTGACCAACAACGCGATCACGCGCGACGCCGGCAAGTCCGCGCACGAAATTCGCACGTGGATCGCCGCGTTCGGCGCACTGAACGCAAGCGGCCCGTATCACGCGTCGCTCGATTACTACCGTCCGATCCCCGAATGGATCGCGGGCTTCGGCGCGATGCACGCGCGACCCGTGATGTCCCACGTCTAACCCAATCAGGAACCCGCTATGAACACTCAGAGCAATGCCGACGCGCTGGCCCTGCGCCTGCGCGAGTCGGAACGTACGCGTCAGACAATCGCGCCGTTGCGCGACGACGCGCGCTTCGCCGAACTGTCGAACCCGGCCGATGCCGAGCAGCTTGCGTATGCGGTGCAACAGGCCAACGTGGCCGCGCGCGTCGCGGCGGGCGAGCGTATCGTCGGCCGCAAGATCGGGCTTACGTCACCGGCGGTGCAGCGTCAACTCGGCGTCGACCAACCTGACTTTGGCGCGCTGTTCGCATCGATGGCGTATGGCGACAGCCAGCCGATTCCGCTTAACGAACTGATCCAGCCGAAGGTTGAAGCGGAGATCGCGCTCGTGCTCGAACACGATCTGCTGCAGGAGCGCCACACGTACGCCGATCTGATCCGCGCGAGCGCCTATGCGGTCGCGGCGATCGAAGTGGTGGACAGCCGGATCGACGCCTGGAACATCCGCTTCGTCGATACGGTCGCGGACAACGCGTCGAGCGCGCGCTTCGTGCTCGGCAGCCGCCCCGTACTGCTGCGCGACATCGATCTCGCGGCTTGCGCGATGACGCTCTCAAAGGATTCGGAAGTGTTGTCGCGCGGCAATGGCGCCGCGTGTCTCGGCAATCCGCTGAACGCCGCCGCATGGCTCGCGGACCGCATGGTCCGGCTCGGCACGCCCCTGCGTGCCGGCGACGTGCTGATGACGGGCGCTCTAGGCCCGATGGTCGCGGTCACGCAGCCGGGCACCTTCAGCACGCAGATCGACGGTCTCGGCAGCGTCCGCGCGACTTTCTCCGCATAACGCAGGTACTCGGCCGTCGACGGCGGCCCGCAATCACTTGACCTTTGAAACAAAGGAATTCGACATGAGCAACACGAACACGCAGGCAGTGGCGGTCACGGAAGATGCAACCAGCCGGTTCGCCCGGATCACAGAAGACGGACGTGAGATGCAGCTCCACTACAACGATGTGGGGCAGGGTGCCGAGACGGTCGTGATGCTGCACGGTTCAGGACCGGGCGCGACCGGCTGGGCCAACTTCAATCGCAACGTCGAGCCGCTCGTCGCGGCCGGTTATCGCGTGATCCTGATGGACTGCCTCGGCTGGGGCAAGAGCGATCCAATCGTCTGCAAGGGATCGCGCTCGGAACTCAACGCACGCTGCCTGAAGGCGCTGCTCGATGCGCTCGATATCGAACGTGTGCACATCATCGGCAATTCGATGGGCGGGCATAGCGCGGTCGCGTTCGCGCTCGCCGAGCCGCAACGCGTCGGCAAGCTCGTGTTGATGGGCGGCGGCACGGGCGGCCCGAGCCAGTTCATGCCGATGCCGACCGAAGGCATCAAGCTGCTGCAAGGGCTGTACCGCAACCCGACCATCGAGAACCTGCAGCGCATGATGAGCGTCTTCGTGTTCGACTCGAAGGCGTTGACCGAAGACCTGATGCAGGCGCGGCTCGCGAACATGCTGGCTCGCCGCGATCACCTCGAGAACTTCGTCGCGAGCCTCGCTGCGAATCCGAAGCAGTTCAATGACTTCGGTCCGCGCCTCGGCGAAGTGGTTGCGCCGACGCTGGTGATCTGGGGCCGCGACGATCGCTTCGTGCCGATGGATATCGGTCTGAAACTCGTCGCCGGTATGCCGAACGCGGATCTGCATGTGTTCGGCCGCTGCGGGCATTGGGCGCAGTGGGAGCATGCGGACAAGTTCAACCGGATGGTGGTCGAGTTCCTGGGGCGCCAGGCATAAACCGGGTTGTCGTTGCGGGCCGCTGGCGCGTCGTTCGAGTGACCGACTTGCGCCAGCCGACACGCGCAGCGCGCCGGCATCACTCCGGCGTCGGCATCCGACTCACGTTCTTGCGGGCGCGGGCATCCCCACTCGCAGCCTCGTCTCCCGCCCCCCGCCTGAGCGTCGACTCCCGCACCACCAGATGCGGATCAAGCATCGAATAACTCGCGCTTTCTTCGCCCTTGCCGTGCAGTTTGTCGATCAGCTTCGTCATCGCGAGTTCGCCCATCTTCTCGCTCTGAAAATCCACCGACGTCAGCGCCGGCGACGCGTACTCGCCATACGGCACATTATCGAACCCGGCGACCGAAACATCGCGCGGCAACGAGAAGCCCAGTTCGCGCGCTTCCTTGATGAAGCCGAGCGCGATCAGGTCGTTGTAGCAGATCACGGCGTCCGGACGCTTCGGGCCGAGCATCAGTCCCGAGCAGGCGCGCTCGCCGGCCGCGGCCGACGGGCTCTGTGCGTCGTGAATGTGGAGCGGCAGCCCGTGTTCGTCGAGGCAGCTGCGAATGCCGCGAATCCGTTCGTCGTTCCAGCGCGAACGGCCAAAGCCCAGATACGCAATGCGCTTGTGACCGAGCTTGACCAGATGGTTCGCGAGCATATAGGCGGCAAGATTGCTGTCGGTGCCGACGCTCGAAATCGGAAAGCGCGAGTTGCGCCCGAACAGCACGACCGGTTTGCCGATTTCGAGTAGCCATTGCAGCGAATCGTCAGGCATGCGCGAGCTGACGATCATGCCGTCCACGCGTTGCGCGAGCGATTCGATCAGCGTTTTTTCGCGCTCCTGGCTTTCTTCGGTATCGACGAGCAGCAGCGTGTAATCGTGTTGAAGCGCGACGCGATTGGCGCCCTTCACGATGTTGGTGAAATGTGGATTGCGGATGTCGAGAATCGCGAGACCAATCGTGCGCGTGCGCCCGGTGATCATCGAACGCGCGAGCGGATTCGAACGGTAGCCGAGCTGCTCGATCGTCGCCTTGAGCCGCGCTTCGACGGCCGGAGTAAAGCGCTGGGTTCCATTCATGTACTTCGAAACGGTCGCGACCGACACGCCCGCTGCGGCCGCGACATCGCGAATGGTGGCACCCTTCTTCATCGGCAGAGGATAACGTTTTCCAGTGATTTCTTAATAATATCGGTTATGCCGGAAAGCGTAAAGGCGAACGCCGCGCCCGCAACGCGCAGCGCAGGCGTTGGCGTTGGCGTTGGCGCTACGGCGCAACATCAATAACGCGGCTTCTTCGCCGTCCACCCGGGACGCAGCTTGCGCATTTGCGCGGCGTCGTTGCGCTGCGTAATGCCGCATTCCAGATAGCGCTCGTGCAGCACGCGCAGTGCGTCGCGATCGAGTTCGACGCCAAGCCCCGGCGCATCGGTCACCGTCACGCAGCCGCCTTCGATTTTGATCTTGCCGCCTTTGAGCACTTCGTCTTCCTGCCACGGATAGTGCGTATCGCACGCATAGGTGAGGTTCGGCACCGCCGCTGCCAGATGCGACATCGCCATCAGACTGATGCCGAGGTGCGAATTCGAATGCATCGACAGGCCGAGTCCGAACGTATCGCACATCGTTGCGAGTGTCTGCGTCGCGCGCAGTCCGCCCCAGTAGTGATGGTCCGACAGCACGATCTGCGCGCCATTGAGCGTGACGTTGCGACGGAACTCGTCCATGCTGGTGACGACCATGTTGGTCGCAAGCGGCAGGCCCGTCGAGCGATGTAACTGCGCCATGCCTTCGAGGCCAGGCGTCGGATCTTCGTAGTACTCCAGATCGCCTGCCAGTTCTTTGGCGATCCTGATTGATGTTTCGAGTGACCAGTTCGCGTTCGGATCGATTCGCAAAGGGTGATTCGGGAAGGCGCGCTTGAGCGCCTTCAGGCTCGCGACCTCGATATCCGGTTCCAGCGCACCGGCCTTCAGCTTGATGCTGCCGAAGCCATAACGATCGATCATCGTGCGCGCCTGCCCGACGATTCTCTCCGGCGTGAGCGCCTCGCCCCAGCTGTCGGGACGATACGAAGGATCGACGTCGCTCGCGAACTTGAAGAACAGGTACGCCGAAAAAGGCACCTGGCGACGCACCGCGCCGCCGAGCAGTTCATGCAGCGGCACGCCGAGCGAGCGCGCCTGCAGATCGAGCAAAGCAACTTCGAACGCGCCGAACACCTTCTGCTCGGCCTTGTCGAGTTGCGAGCCGGGCGCAAGGTCGATTTCCACTGCGTTTGCGTGCGCCGTGTCCGGGGACTGCGCCGCGCGTACCGCGTGTGCCGCGCCGTTCAGATTGAACGGGCTGAGCCCGGCGAGGCGGTCCTTCACCCGTAGCAGCCCGTCGAGCACCGGCTTGTCGCCATAGGTTTCGCCGAGGCCGATCAGGCCGTTGTCGGCCTCGATCTCGACGATCGAGCGCAGCGCGAATGGTTCGTGCACGCCGCTCGCGTTCAGGAGCGGCGGGTCGCTGATGGCGATGGGTGTGACGCGGACGGAAACGATCTTCATGGAGGTGGGTTCCTTCATCGATGAACGACGCAGGCGCAATCGGCTGGCGAAAGGATAACGGTTTCCTATACTAACCGGCGCACCCCAGGTGCAAGGACGGCTCGCCGCCGAGTTGCGCTGGCTGGAACCGGACGCGGCAGGCAAACTGCCGCACGAAGAATTCGTGCACAGCACGGTGCGCTTCGACGCGCGGCGGGCGGCGACGCGACGAACGGAGACACGAGGTCACCCATGACTACCAAGGTAAAAGGACTGCGCTGGTGGATGATCGGGCTGCTCACGCTCGGCACGATCACCAACTACCTCGCGCGCAGTTCGCTGAGCGTCGCCGCGCCGACGGTGCTGCAACATCTGAACATTTCGACGCACGAGTACGGCTGGATCACGGGCGCGTTTCTCGTCATGTATCCGATCGGCGCGCCGCTGACCGGCTATCTGATGGATCGCGTGGGCTTGCGCATGGGTTTTCTGCTGTGCGGCGTCGCCTGGTCGCTGATCTGCATGGCGCATGGTTTCGCGTCGGGCTGGGTCGGGCTGTTCGTGCTGCGCGGCATGCTCGGGCTGGTGGAAGCCTCGTTCATTCCGGGCGGCATGCGCGTGGCCGCGTACTGGTTTCCGTCGCACGAGCGCGGCACGGCTGCCGGGGTGTTCAACCTCGGCACGTCGACCGGCGCGATTCTCGCGCCGCCGCTGATTGCGTGGTCGATCCTGCACTACAGCTGGAATGTCGCGTTTCTGATCGTCGGTGGGCTGGGACTCGCGTGGGCCGTGCTGTGGCTGCTGCTGTATCGCCATCCGGACCGTCATCCGGCGTTGTCGCAGGAGGAGGCGAGCTATATCGGCGCGACGCAGGAAGCCAGCTTGCGCACCGCGACAGGCTCGGGTCCGAAGGTGTTCGAGATCCTGAAACAGCGCAATTTCTGGGGCATCGCGCTGCCGCGTTTCTGCGCCGATCCGGTGTGGGGCACGCTGGTCTACTGGATGCCGCTCTACCTCTACCAGGCGCGCGGCTTCGATCTGAAGGCGATCGCACTGACCGCGTGGCTGCCGTTCGTCGCGGCCGATGTCGGCTGCATGGTCGGCGGTCCCCTGTCGGCGTGGCTCAAGCGCCGCTTCGACGTGCCGATCGTCAACGGCAAGCGCATCGCCTTCACGATGGCCGCATTCCTGATGATCGGCATGGCGGGTGTCGGCTTCGTCCGCAACCCGGCGATGGCGGTGTTCCTGCTGTGCCTCGGCGGCTTCGCGCATCAGACGCTGTCGATCACGGTGATCTCGATGTCGGCCGATCTGTTCCCGCGCCGCGAAGTCGGCACGGTGACCGGACTTGCCGCGCTCGTCGCGGGGCTCGGCAACTTCGCGTTCACGATGACGATGGGCTGGTTCGTGAGCCGCATCGGCTATACGCCGTTCTTTGTCGCGCTGGGTTTTGGCGATCTGATCGGCGCGACGCTGCTGTGGACGCTCGTGCGCCGTCCGTCGACGATGCCGGCGCAGGACGTCGTAGCGCGCGCCGCGTAGTGGCTATTTGTGACTTGTCAATGCGAGAGATTCGCATTTAACCAAAAAACAGGATGCCGCAAGTCCTCTATAAGATATCTGTCTTAAGACCCGGTCAATCGACCGCAAAGCCTTATGTGGCGGGGCTCGACCCCTTTGAGCGGGGTCTCGCGACCTGTTTGTTTAGTCACATTTAGTGGCAAACGCGCATATACTCTCGGTCGTGTCGCAAAACGAAGGTCGCGGGGTTGCGTCGTGCCGAACCGACGCCGTCGCCGTCGCGCCACGATTTGCGCTGGCAACGACCGCCAACGCTCTGTCTACCACTCCCTAGCAAAGCATCAATCATGTCCACACCGCCGAAGATCATCTACACCCTGACCGACGAAGCGCCCGCACTGGCGACGTACTCGCTGCTGCCGATCGTCAAGGCGTTCACGCGCTCGTCCGACGTGCTCGTCGAAACGCGTGACATCTCGCTCGCCGGCCGGATCATTGCCGCATTTCCGGACTACCTGACCGCGGAACAGAAGGCTTCCGACGATCTGGCGGAGCTCGGTGGACTCACCACGCGCCCGGAAGCGAACATCATCAAGCTGCCGAACATCAGCGCGTCGGTGCCGCAACTGAAGGCCGCGATCGCCGAGCTGCGCGACCAGGGCTACAAGCTGCCGGCGTATCCGGACGTCGCGACGACCGACGCCGAGAAGGACGTCAAGGCTCGCTACGACAAGATCAAGGGCAGCGCGGTGAACCCGGTGCTGCGCGAAGGCAACTCGGATCGCCGTGCGCCGCTGTCGGTGAAGAATTACGCGCGCAAGCATCCGCACAAGATGGGCGCGTGGAGCGCGGACTCGAAGTCGCATGTCGCGCACATGAACGGCGGCGATTTCTACGGCAGCGAGAAGTCGGCGCTCGTCGCGCAAGCCGGTAGCGTGAAGATCGAACTGGCCGCCGCCGACGGCACGACCACGGTCCTGAAGGCGAAGACGCCGGTGCTGGCAAGCGAAATCATCGACGCGTCGGTGCTCAGCAAGAACGCGCTGCGCAGCTTCATCGAAGCGCAGATCGCCGACGCGAAGGCGAACGGCGTGCTGTTCTCGGTGCACCTGAAGGCCACGATGATGAAGGTCTCGGACCCGATCATCTTCGGTCACGTGGTGTCGGTGTTCTACAAGGACGTGCTCGCGAAGCACGCGGACGCGCTGGCCAAGGTCGGCTTCAACCCGAACAACGGTATCGGCGATCTGTACGCGCGTCTGAAAGATTTGCCGGCTGAAACGGCCGCGGCGATCGAAGCCGACATCAAGGCGCAGTACGAACAGCGTCCGCCGCTCGCGATGGTCAACTCGGACAAGGGCATCACGAGCCTGCACGTGCCGAGCGACGTGATCGTCGACGCATCGATGCCGGCGATGATCCGCGAGTCGGGCAAGATGTGGGGCGCCGACGGCGCGCTGCACGACGCGAAGGCGGTGATTCCGGACCGTTGCTACGCCGGTGTCTACCAGGCGGTGATCGAGGACTGCAAGAAGCACGGCGCGTTCGATCCGGTCACGATGGGCACGGTGCCGAACGTCGGCCTGATGGCGCAAGCCGCCGAAGAATACGGTTCACACGACAAGACGTTCCAGATCCCGGCGAACGGCGTGGTCCGCGTGACAGACGAAGCCGGCGCGGTGCTGCTGGAACAGCCGGTCGAGCAGGGCGACATCTTCCGTATGTGCCAGACCAAAGACGCGCCGATCCGCGACTGGGTCAAGCTCGCGGTGAACCGCGCTCGCGCGACCAACACGCCAGCTGTGTTCTGGCTCGACGCGGCGCGCGCGCACGATGCGCAGATCATCAAGAAGGTCGAGCAGTACCTGAAGGATCACGACACGAACGGTCTCGACATCCGCGTGATGACGCCGGTCGAAGCGACGAAGTTCTCGGTCGAGCGCATCCGCGCGGGCAAGGACACGATCTCCGTGACCGGCAACGTGCTGCGCGACTACCTGACCGACCTGTTCCCGATCATGGAACTGGGCACCAGCGCGAAGATGCTGTCGATCGTTCCGCTGATGGCCGGTGGCGGCATGTTCGAGACGGGCGCGGGCGGTTCGGCACCGAAGCACGTGCAGCAACTGGTCGAGGAAGGCTTCCTGCGCTGGGATTCGCTCGGTGAATTCCTGGCGCTGGCGGCGTCGCTCGAGCATCTGGGCACGACGTACCACAACCCGAAGGCGCAGGTTCTCGCGAAGACGCTGGATCAGGCGACCGGCAAGTTCCTCGACAACGACAAGTCGCCGGCGCGCAAGGTCGGCGGCATCGACAACCGCGGCAGCCACTTCTACCTCGCGATGTACTGGGCCGAAGCACTGGCCGCGCAAACCGACGACGCGGCGCTGCAGGCGCAGTTCGCGGGCGTCGCGAAGGCGATGGCCGACAACGAGGCGAAGATCGTCGCGGAACTCGGCGCGGCGCAGGGCAAGCCGGTGAATATCGGCGGCTACTACCGTCCGAGCGTCGAGCTGACCGGCAAGGCGATGCGCCCGAGCGCGACGCTGAACGCGATCGTCGATTCGCTGGCCTGAAGCCACGCGGGCGACTGATGCGGTGAGCGCTGCGGCGGCCATCGAAGCCACGCGGTAAGCGCGCTTTCCCACCGCGATCAGAACCGCAAGTACGACAATGGCGCCTTCGGGCGCCATTGTCGTTTCTGCTTTCGGTGCTACGCCGCCGTCGGTCATAGTCGTCCTCAAACGTGGACGATTTCCCAATCGGCGAGTTTCTCCGGAATTTCGAGCGTGGACGTATCGAGCTCGGCCAGATGCTCGCAGCTCAGGCCGCGCGCGAGGTCGTCAGCGGCCTGTTGCGGGCTTGAGAATTCGCCGAGCGTTTCGTTGCCGTAGGTGGCTTCCCAGCCGTCCTGACCCGGCAGAATGTAGAACGCTCCCTGTGTCGAACCAAAGCGAAAGCCTTTCATTTTTAGTCTCCCAGTTGCCAATAAAAAACCGCGGTTCGTGACGGCTTCTTCGCAATCTGTGGGATTTGGGTGGTCCGTGTCGTAAGACCCCTCGAATCCGACTGCGTGAAGCGCGTGCTCTTGTAAAAGAGTCTACGTCAGCGAATCGGCTGGCAAGCGGGCGTCAAACCGTTCTTTATATTTAAAATATTTGCGTAAAAACAATGAGTTGCGCGTTTCATTTTGCGATGTGCAACGTCGCCGGGCATCGTGAAATGGCCGGTTTGTGCCACGCACCATGATTTTTTACGAAGCGCGGGATCGTTTCGTATCGTGAAAATTAGGGGCCGCGCGCGATGTGCAGATCGACGCTATGCGGCCCTATGCCGCGTCGAGGCGCGTGCTCCGATTCCAACGGCTTCCCGCTGAAGCATCACAACCAGCCGAGCCAGCGCCACCATGTCGCCGCGAACAGAAGCAGCAGCAGATACCCGACGATCGTCAGCACGATGCCGACGCGCGCGAACTGACGGGCTGTGAAGGTATCGGTGGCGAGGCACACCATGTTTTGCGGCGCGTTGATCGGCAGCACGAAGCCGAAGCTGACCACGTAGCCGAGCAGCATCGTCATGCCGAGCCGGCTGAAGTCGCCTTGCATCGATTGCAGCACCGCGATCAGGATCGGCAGCATTGCCGACGTCAGCGCAGTCGCGCTCGCAAAGCCAAGGTGGATCACGATCAGAAACGCCGCCAGGATCGCGAACGCGGTGAACGTGCCCGCGCGATCGAGCCCGGTGTGATGCGCGACGAGATCGCCGAGCCATTGCCCGGCCGTGGTCGTCAGAAGCGTGGTGCCGAGGCTGATGCCGACACCGAATACGATCACCGTGCCCCACGGAATGCGGTTCTGCACGGTCTTCCAGTCCATCACGCCGATGCGCGGCAGCATCAGGATCACGAGGCCGATATAGGTGACCGACGTGGTATCGAACGGATGCAGCTTGCCTTCGGTCGCCCAGAAGAACAGCAGGCCGATCGCGACGCCGAGCAGACGCTTCTGCGGCCCGGTCATCGGTCCGAGTTCGCGCAGCGACCGCGCCACGGCCTCTTTGCCGCCCGCGATCTGATCGCTTTCCGGCGGCAGCATTTTCAGCACGATCGCGAGCAGCAGGACCGACATCACGATCGCCCACGGCGTGCCCGCGATCAGCCATTCGAGCCACGTGACACGCGCGCCGAGCATCTTGTCCATGAAGCCGACCGTCAGCAGATTCTGCGCGGCGGCCGTCAGAATGCCGACGTTCCAGATGCTGGTCGCCTGCGCGACGACGATCATGATGCCGGCCGCGATGTTCGAACGCTTGTCGACGCCGAACGCCGAGATCACGCCGATCATGATCGGCACCACGCAGGCGCTGCGCGCGGTCGCGCTCGGCACGACCAGCGACAGGACGATCGTCACCGCGATCGAGCCGATCAGAATGCGTCGCGTGGTCGTGCCGATCAGCGACAGCGTGACGAGCGCGATGCGCTTGTCGAGACCGGTGATCGTCATTGCCGCGGAAATGAACAGCGCGCCGGTGACCAGCGCGAGCGCCGAGTTCGAAAACCCGGCGAGCGCCATGCCGATCCCGGCCGACGTGCCATAGACGACGCTCGGGTCCTTGATGGTCGGCGCGGTGCCGATCAGGAACGCGATCAGCGAAGTGATGATGATGGCGCTCGCCTCGTACGACACGGCCTCGGTCAACCAGACGACCACCGCGAAGGCGAGAATCGCTAGCATCCGGTGGCCGGCGGGCGGCAGCGTCGCGGGCAGCGGCAACAGCAGAACGACGATCATGGCGACGACGCTCGCGATCAGGCCGATCGGCACGCCCCCTTTAGCCGGGGCGGAGCCAGTCGGACCGGCGCCGGGTTGAGCTTCGGATTTCGATGCGCTCATGCTGTTCGCTCCTCGGTGGGGGAGGCCCGCCGCGATGGTCGATGCTTAACGCATCGAGCCAACTCCCGCAGCGAGCTTCACGGTATCGCAAGGGGATGTCGCAAGCGCTGTTGTATCACGCCGACGGTGTCCGTGCGAAGGCAGCATCCGCGCCGAGCCGCTCGATCAGCATTGCGACGAAGGTCTCGGTGACCGGCGGCAGAGTCCTGCCGCGCTTTCTGATCAGCGCGATGCGCCGCGTGAACGCGGGTTCGTCGATCGGCCGCGCAACCAGCTCGGGCTCCGCGCGCACCTCGCGCGCCGACGCCGGCAGGATCGTGATGCCGAGCCCGGCGCGCGCCATCGCGACCGCGCTCATCATGTAGGTCGGCTCGCAGGCGATGCGCGGCACGCATTGCGCGTCGGCGAACGCGCTGTCGACGACCGCGCGCACGCTCGTGCCCTGCGCGGTCAGAACGAGCGGCTCGTTCGCGAGATCGGCGAGCGTGACGTGCCGGCGCCGCCGCGCGAGCGCGTGCTGCCTGGGCAACACCGCGACGAGCCGGTCGATGCCCGCATGCAGCACCTCGAGCCCGCTGTCGTTAAGCTCGCCGCCCGTCAGCCCGAGATCGGCTTCCTCGTTGCGCACCAGCGTGTTGACCATGCTCGCGACGCCGTCGCGCACCTCGAAGCCGACGCGCGGCACGGCCTTTCTCAGCGCCTGCACGAGTTCGGGCAGCAGGCTCGCCGCGAAGGTCGGCAGACACGCGATGCGCACCGTGCCGCTCGCACCTTCGCCGAGCGCACGCGCGTCGAGCAGCACGCGCTCCATGTCGTGCAGCGATTTCTGCAGCACGGGCAGCAGCTCGCGGCCGGTCGGCGTCAGTGCGACGTTGCGGCTGTTGCGATCGAACAGGCGCAAGCCGACGGTTTCCTCGAGCCGGCGAATCTGCACCGTCAATGCCGGCTGCGACAGATGCAGCCGCGCGGCCGCGCGCGTGAAGCTACCCGTTTGCGCGACCGCGATAAACGCGCGGATGTCCCGCAGATTCAGATCCATGATGATTTGTGATTGCTGCAATCAATTCATTTCAATTGTTTTATTACTGTCCCGAACTTACGCTCGATCACACTAAAAAACAACCTGGAGACAAGCTCATGCTGCCATTGCTGGGGCTGGCCACCATCGTCGTGCTGCTTGGCGCGATCCTGTCGAAACGCATGTCGCCGCTCGTCGCGCTGATCATCGTGCCGCTCGCGGCAGCGCTGCTCGGCGGCTTCGGATTGCAGACGAGCAAGTTCGTCGTCGATGGTCTCAAGAGCCTCGCGCCCGTCGTCTGCATGTTCGTATTCGCGATCCTGTACTTCGGCACGATCACCGACGCCGGCACACTGGACCCGATCATCGAGCGCATCCTGCGCGCGGTCGGCACGCGGCCCACGCGCATCGTGATGGGCACCACGCTGCTCGCGCTGCTGATCCACCTCGACGGCTCCGGGGCCGTCTGCTTCCTCGTCACGATTCCCGCGATGCTGCCGCTCTACGATCGCCTGAAGATGGACCGGCGCGTGCTCGCCGCGGCGGTCTCGATGGCGGCCGGCATCAACTTCCTGCCGTGGACGGGGCCGATGATTCGCGCGTCGGCGTCGCTGCATCTACCGATCTCGGCGTTGTTCAATCCGCTGATTCCGGTGCAGGCGATCGGCCTCGTGTTCGTGTTCTCGATGGCGTACTGGCTCGGGCGGCGCGAGGAGAAGCGCCTCGGCCTCACCGCCGCGAGCGGCGCCGTACCGATGCCCCGACGCGAGCTGACGCCGGAAGAACAGGCACTGCGCCGCCCGCGAAACTTCTGGTTCAACATCGTGTTGACGCTGATCGTGCTAGGCACGATGGTCGTGATGGGCGAGAAGATTCCGCCGGCAATCATGTTCATGGTGGGCCTGTGCATCGCGTTGATGGTCAACTATCCGAACGTCGACATGCAGCGCAAACGGATCGACGCGCATGCGCGCGCCGCGCTGATGATGGCCGGCATCCTGCTCGCGGCCGGTGTGTTCACCGGCGTGATGCAGGGCAGCGGCATGCTGAAGGCGATGGCGCAGGCGGCGGTCGGCTTCGTGCCGCCGGCGATGGCGAGCCATATTCCGATCGTGCTCGGCCTGCTGTCGATGCCGCTCAGCATGCTGTTCGATCCCGACTCGTTTTACTTCGGTGTACTACCCGTGATCGCGGAAGTGGCGGGCCAGCTCGGCGTGCCCGCGGTGCACGTCGGCCAGGCCGCGTTGCTTGGACAGATGACGACCGGTTTCCCGGTCAGCCCGCTCACGCCCGCGACGTTTCTCGTGGTCGGCCTGTGCGGCATCGAACTGGCCGATCATCAAAGATTCACGTTTCCCCTGCTGTTCGGCGCGTCGGTCGTGATGACGATCGCGTGCGTCGTGCTCGGGATCTTTCCACTCTGAGCTTCACCGAACGAACGGAAACAGCATGACAGCCACTGAACCTCGACGCGTCGTGCGCATCGGAGCGGGCGCGGGCTATTCGGGCGACCGCATCGAACCGGCGCTCGAACTCGCCGAGCACGGCCAGCTCGACTATCTCGTGTTCGAATGTCTCGCCGAACGCACCATCGCGATCGCGCAGCAGGCGCGCAGCAAGAACCCGGAGCTCGGCTACGACCCGCTGCTCGAAGCGCGCATGCGCGCGGTGCTGCCCGCGGCGGCGCGCAACGGCGTGCGCATCGTGTCGAACATGGGCGCGGCCAATCCGCTCGCGGCGGCGCGCAGAACCGCGCAGATCGCGCGTGAGCTGGGTCTCGGCTGCCTGAAGATTGCCGCCGTCACCGGCGACGACGTGCTCGACGTCGTGCGCGCGGGCGACTTCCGCTTCGTCGAATCGGGCGAGGCGGTGGCCGCGTGCAAGGACCGGCTCATTTCTGCGAATGCGTACCTCGGCGCGAGCGGCATCGTCGAGGCGCTCGCGGCCGGCGCGCAGATCGTGCTGACCGGGCGCGTCGCCGATCCGTCGCTGTTCGTCGCGCCGCTGATCCACGAATTTGGCTGGCGCATGGACGATTGGCCGATGCTCGGCCAGGCTACCGTAATCGGCCATTTGCTCGAATGCGCGGGGCAGATCACGGGCGGCTATTTCGCGGACCCCGGCTTCAAGGACGTGCCGAATCTCGCGCGCCTCGGGTTTCCGATCGCTGAAGTCGAGCGGGACGGTTCGGTGGTGATCACGAAGCTCGCGCAAAGTGGCGGGCTCGTGACCGAGGCGACCTGCAAGGAGCAGTTGCTCTACGAGATCCACGATCCGCGTTGTTATCTGCAGCCCGACGTGGTCGCCGATTTCTCGCAGGTGCGCATCGCGCAGGAAGCGCCGGACCGCGTGCGCGTGAGCGGCGGTAGCGGCACGGAGCGCACCGCGACGCTGAAGGTGTCGGTGGCGTATTTCGACGGCTATATCGGCGAGGGACAGATTTCGTACGGTGGTCCGGGCGCGCTCGCACGAGCGCGGCTCGCGCTCGACATCGTGCGGGAACGGCTCGCGCTGACCGGCGTACAGACGCGCGAGTTGCGCTTCGATCTGATCGGTGTGAACGCGCTGTATGGCGACACGGTGGCGGCCGGCCATGGCGAGCCGTACGAAGTGCGCGCGCGCGTGGCGGGGCGCACGGCATCGCTCGCGCAAGCGCTACGCATCGGCAACGAGGTCGAGACGCTGTATACGAACGGACCGGCGGGCGGTGGCGGCGTGACGAAGTCGACGCGCGAGGTGGTCGCGGTGCAATCGGTGCTGCTGCCGCGCGCGCACGCGACACCCGCTTTCTCGCTCGTGGAGGCTTGAGATGAAACTACGTGAACTGGCCCATTCGCGCACCGGCGACAAGGGCAATACGCTCAATATCTCGGTGATCTGCTACGACGCGCGGCATTACGAGCGGCTGCGCGATGTGCTGACGCCCGAGCGCGTCAAGGCGCATCTGTGCGACGTGGTGCGCGGCCAGGTGGTGCGCCATGAGTTGCCGGGCCTAGCCGCGTTCAACTTCGTGCTCGGCGATGCGCTCGGCGGCGGTGTCACGCGTTCGCTCGCGCTCGATGCGCATGGCAAATCGCTGAGCTCGGCGTTGATGGATCTCGACGTGGGGGAATGAGCGGGTGCTGCTGGCGGCGTTTCGCGTTGGATGGCTGCCGATCAGCCCCGCATGCCGTCACACCCCGGCCTTCGTCAGCTCATGCGCGCGGCGCAGTCGCTCGCGGCTGTTGCTCAGATGCATGCGCATCGCGGCGCGCGCGTCGTCGGCGTCCTGACGCTCGATCGCGCGATAGATCAGCATGTGCTCGCCGAGCACGCTGCGCAAAACCTCGATCTGGTCGAGCTCCGCGATCTCGGCCGAACCGAGCCGCGTGCGCGGGCTGACCGAGCGGCCGAGCTGGCTCAGCACGTCGAAGAAATAGCGGTTGCCGCTCGCGCGTGCGATCTGCAGATGGAACTCGATGTCGTGCGCGAGCGTGTCGGTGCTGCCGCGCTCCAGTTCCGACTCGAAGCGATCGAGCGCGATGCGAATCTGCTTGAGGTTCTGCTCGGTGCGCCGCGACGCCGCGAGAGCGGCCGCGGCCGCTTCGACGTCGATCCGGAACTCGATGATCGCCATCACGTCGAGCATGCTCGTGAGGTCGGCGGCGGGCAGTTGCATCGGCTTCTCGCCGGCGGGTGCGAGCACGAACGTGCCGATGCCGTGGCGCGTCTCGACGATGTTGGCCGCCTGCAGACGCGAAATCGCCTCGCGAACCACGGATCGGCTCACGGACAACTGCTTCATCATCGCGACTTCGGTGGGGATGCGGTCGCCTGGCCTCAGCGCGCCGCGGCGAATTTCATCGGAAAGGGTGGCCACCACCTTTTCAGTTAGGCTGCTCATTTTTGTGGCTGGTTGACTGGTCCTGCAAAGTATCGCACAGGACTTTACTCGATTCTGCCGCGTTCGGCGGCATCGGCGCGGGCTATTTTTGCGTGTGGCCGCGCGTCGGGCCGGAAGTGAACCGCGGGGTCGGGCAAGTGTGCCAGCCGCAACTCGCCACGTCGGAATTAAAGACATCAGACGTCTTAATTCGAATGGAGTCTCGGTCGTGCAAGAAGGCGGGAAAGCGCCGAATCGGCCTTTATTTCAAGGTACTTGGTTCGGATTGACAGGGTAAACACCTAACTGGATTTAACAAAAATAACGCGGTAGACTGTCGTCAGACAACATAACATACCCACAGCCGGGTTTTTGCACCCAACAGGGGAGACACATCTTGACATCAGTTCTGAGCACCGCGCTCGATCCGCTGGAATCGGCGGTCTCGAAGGTGAAGCGCAACGTGCTGCCGCTTTTCCTGATCATGTTCATCGCGAACTATATCGACCGCGTGAACATCGGCTTCGTCAATGCGCACATGAAGACCGATCTCGGCATCGGGGCGGCCGCTTACGGGCTCGGCAGCGGTCTGTTCTTCGTCGGCTACGCGCTGTTCGAAGTGCCGTCGAACGTGCTGATGCAGAAGTTCGGCGCGCGCGCGTGGCTCACGCGCATCATGGGCACGTGGGGGCTGGTGGCGGGCGCGATGGCGTTCGTATGGAACGACACGTCGTTCTACGTGCTGCGTTTTCTGCTCGGTGTCGCCGAGGCGGGCTTCTTTCCCGGCGTCGTCTTTTACTTCACGCAGTGGCTGCCGCAAAAAGAACGCGGCAAGGCGATGGCGATCTTTCTGTCCGGCTCGGCGCTCGCGTCGGTGCTATCCGGTCCGATCACCGGCTCGCTGCTGTCGATTCGCGGTCTCGGTCTGCAAGGCTGGCAGTGGATGTTCCTGATCGAAGGCGGGTTCTCGATCGTGCTGTGCGCCGTGAGCTGGCTGTTGCTGAAGTCGCACATCCGCGACGCGCACTGGCTCACCGGCGAAGAACAGCGGGTGCTCGAACAATCGATCGCGGCCGAGCAGGCCGAGCGCGAAGCGCAGGGCGGCGCGCATCTGCCGACGATGAAGCTGCTGAAGGACCCGCAGATCGCGCTGTTCTGCTTCCTGTACTTCGCGATCCAGCTGACGATCTACGCGGCCACCTTCTGGCTGCCGACCATCATCCGCAAGATGGGCGGCCTGACCGACTTCGAGGTCGGCATGTTCAACGCGATTCCGTGGTTGATCGCGATGGTCGCGATGTACGGCTTCGCGGTCGTGTCGGCGAAATGGCGTCATCAGCAGGGCTGGATGGCGGTCGCGCTCGTCATTGCGGCGATTGGCCTGTTCGCGTCGACGTCGGGCAACCCGGTGTTCTCGTTCGTCGCGATCTGCTTCTCGGCGATCGGCTTCAAGGCCGCGTCGTCGCTGTTCTGGCCGATTCCGCAGGGCTACCTCGATGCGCGCGTCGCCGCCGGCGTGCTCGCGCTGATCAACTCGCTCGGCAACCTCGGCGGCTTCTTCGCGCCGGCCACCTTCGGCTATCTGCAGCAGCACACGGGCTCGATCACGGGCGGGCTGTACGGTCTCGGCGTGGCATCGCTGCTCGCGGCGGCGGCGGGCTTCCTGACGCGCAAGAAGCCCGGCAATCGCGATCCTTTGCCCGACTCGTTGCAGGGCAACGCGCATTGACTACACTGACGGCTCGCATGTGGCCGTCAATTTTCACACACAGGTGCTTTTCCCATGTCCACGAAACCTACCGAATCGAACGCCACGCCGATCGTCACCGAACTGCGCGTCGTGCCCGTCGCTGGCCGCGACAGCATGCTGATGAATCTGAGCGGCGCGCATGGTCCGTTCTTCACGCGTAACGTCGTGATCCTGCGCGACAGCGCGGGCCATACCGGCGTCGGCGAAGTGCCGGGCGGCGAGAACATCCGCAAGACGATCGACGACGCGCGGCCGTTCGTGGTTGGTCAGTCGATCGGCAATCTGCAGGCGATCCTGAACAAGGTGCGCACGCAGTTCGCCGATCGCGACGCGGGCGGCCGCGGCCTGCAAACCTTCGATCTGCGCACGACGATTCACGCGGTGACCGCGCTCGAAGCCGCGCTGCTCGACCTGCTCGGCCAGCATCTCGGCGTGCCGGTCGCTGCCCTGCTCGGCGAAGGCCAGCAGCGCGACGAAGTGGAAATGCTCGGCTACCTGTTCTATATCGGCGATCGTAACAAGACCGATCTGCCGTACGCGAACAACGCCGGCGCGCGTGATGACTGGGAGCGCGTGCGCACCGAAGAGGCGATGACTCCCGAAACGGTCGTGCGTCTCGCCGAAGCCGCGAAGGCGCGCTACGGCTTCAACGACTTCAAGTTGAAGGGCGGCGTGCTGCAAGGCGACGCCGAGATCGAAGCGGTCACGGCTCTCGCCGAGCGCTTCCCCGAAGCGCGCGTGACGCTCGACCCGAACGGCGCGTGGTCGCTCGCGGAAGCGGTGCGCCTGTGCCGTGACAAGCACGACGTGCTCGCGTACGCGGAAGATCCGTGCGGCGCGGAGAACGGCTACTCGGGCCGCGAAGTGATGGCCGAGTTCCGCCGCGCGACCGGCCTGCCGACGGCGACCAACATGATCGCGACCGACTGGCGTCAGATGGGTCACGCAATCCAGCTGCAATCGGTCGACATTCCGCTCGCCGATCCGCATTTCTGGACCATGCAGGGGTCGGTGCGCGTCGCGCAGATGTGTAACGACTGGGGTCTCACGTGGGGTTCGCATTCGAACAACCACTTCGACATTTCGCTCGCGATGTTCACGCACGTCGCGGCCGCGGCGCCGGGCAAGATCACCGCGATCGACACGCACTGGATCTGGCAGGACGGTCAGTTCCTGACGCAAGATCCGCTGCAGATCGTCGGCGGCAAGGTCAAGGTTCCGCAGAAGCCGGGGCTCGGCGTCGAACTCGATATGGACGCGCTCGAGAAAGCGCACGCGCTGTATCAGCAGCACGGCCTCGGCGCGCGCGATGACGGCGTGGCGATGCAGTATCTGATTCCGAACTGGAAGTTCGATAATAAACGTCCGTGTCTCGTGCGTTAATCGCGATTTGACTTGAATCGAAAGCCTGGCGGGCTGCACAAAAATGCGGTCCGCCAGGCTTTTTTGTTTTGCATTGGCAATTCGGGCCATTCTCCAAATAACGCCGAACCGGATTAACCATTACAAAAAAAGCATGAATGAATCGCGCTATCGATGCGCGAATAAGCGAGTCATGCCGCGACGCAATGCTCTCCCGCCGCTTGCGCATATTCAATACCTCTTGAGCGCCCGCCACGACCGGGCTCAAAGTCGGATTTGTCAATTGATAAACACTCATCAGACGTCGGCGCATTCGTATAAGTAATTGTTTTTATTGGTGTAGTGTAAACACCAGTCGTCTGATGACGAAATAAAACTTACGATGTCTTCACTGGCAAGCAGACGTCTCCATGCCGATGGCTCAACGTCGATCTCGACTTCGGGTGACCATCGGGGGGGCGCAAAGTTTCCAGTCAGGCCTACATGTCTCTTGGGTTTAAGGCAGGGGAAACAGCATACGGAATGCTGGCAATAGATTGAATGGCAGTCCTTCACATTAGAACGACCGGTGCGCGTCGCGCATGTGTGCATATAACAATTGAGGAACGACAATGTCTGTGAAATTCATTCAGAGGAGAACGGCCGCTGCCGCGAGTATCGTGTTCATTCTGGCAGCGTGCGGTGGAAGCGATAGTCCCAACTCAGCGGCAACGGGTTCAACCCCAGCCACGACGCAGGCATCCGCGATGCCATGGATGAATACGTCACTGTCTCCCGAAGCACGCGCGGCACTGCTTGTCCCCGCAATGACGCTTGCCGATAAGGAAGAGCAATTAACCGGTTCAAATCCCGGCATCCTGCCTGAGTTGCCGCAGTGCTACGGTGCCCGGCACATTCTCGGGCTGTCGAAATACGCTATTCCGACGCTGCGGATTACCAATGGGCCCGTGGGTATCGGCCAGAACGACTGCGTTTCTACTTCCGTGACAGGCTACGCCGCCTATACGAATTCCAGTTCGGCCAAGGCGACCGCCCTGCCGTCAGCAATTGCAATGGCGGCCTCGTTCGATCCTACCGTAGCAACCCAGTTTGGCAACGTGGTCGGTGTCGAGGGAGGAAATCTGGCGCTGCACGTGTTCGAAGCGCCGGGTATGAACCTGGCAAGACTGCCCGTGGGTGGGCGCAACTTCGAGTACATGGGCGAGGATCCGTACCTCACCGGGACGATGGGTGTGGCCGAAATCCAGGCCGTGCAAGCCCGCGGCATGATCGCCATGGCCAAGCACCTGGTGGCGAATGAACAGGAAACGAATCGCATGACGATTCAGGAGAGCGTGGACGATCAAACGTTGCACGAGCTCTATATGCTGCCGTTCGAGATGGCGGTGAAATCAGGCAACGTCGGTGCCGTCATGTGTTCGTACAACTCGGTGAACGGCTTTTCGATGTGCGAGCAAAAACACATCCTCTCCGATGTTCTGCGCGGACAATGGGGCTTCAAAGGCTACGTGCAGTCGGACTTCTTCGCTGCTCATAGCACCGCGCCGACACTGCTTGCAGGCATGGACAACGAGATGCCGCTTCCGCAGAACTGGTCGCCGGCGAACCTGAATGCGGCTTTGGCCGCGGGGCAGATTCAGACCTCGGATATCGACAATGCGCTGCTGCGCCGATATACGCAGATGTTCCGCGCGGGTATCTTCGATCGGCCCATTGCGCAGACCGCTATTAACGCGACGGCTGACGGTACGGTCGCGAAGCAGATTGGCGAGCAGTCGGCCGTGCTGCTGCAGAACAACGGGACCTTGCCGCTGAAAAAGACGGTTGGAAACGTCCTCGTAGTCGGCAAGACAACCCAGGTCTACGCCCAGCAAGCTGTTGCTGGAGGCAGCTCGGTCGGCAACTCGATGGGTTCAGGCGGTGGTAGCTCCGACGTTGTCGCCTTGTACACCGTCACGCCGGTGCAGGGCATCAAGGACACGCTTGCCAACCTCGGTAATACCGGCGTTCAGGTCCATCTGGCTCTCGTGGACGATAACAATTCGACCGCCACGATTGACGGCGCGGCTGCGACCATTTCCGACGTCAAGACCGCGGCGACCGGTGCTGACGCCGTGATCTTCATGGCCGGTTCCATGTCGGAGGAAGGGGCCGACCAGGCGACCTTTACGGACTCGACGGGCCTGACGCTCGACACCGGCAAATTCCTCAATACGCTCGACTGGTATGCGCCGAAGTCGAACTCGATTACGACCTCGAGTACCGCGAAAAACAGCAACACGCTCGCGTTGCTGCAGACCATCGTCGCGGCCAATAGCAACACCGTGCTCGTTCTGAAGGACAGTGCCGCCGAAGCGCTGGATCCCTCGATCCTCACCGGCGGGACATCCGCCGCGAGCGCGATTCTCGAGACCTGGTTCCCTGGCGAGGAAGATGGGCACATCGTCGCGGATCTGCTGTGGGGTGTCGCGAATCCGTCCGGCAAGCTTCCTGTGACGTTCCCTCAGGTCGGCCAGGGGTTTATGGATTCGATTACGGCGTACCAATACCCAGGCGTGTCGATCAACGGAAGCCCGTCGGTTACCTACTCGGAAGCGCTCAATGTAGGCTATCGCTGGTATGACGCGATGGGTAAAACGCCGGCGTTCCCGTTCGGTTTTGGTCTTTCGTACACGACCTTCACGATTACCAACCCGACCGTCAGTACTGGAGCAAACGGCACTTATACGGTTAGCGCGGTCGTGAAAAACACGGGTTCTGTCGCGGGCGCCGAAGTTCCGCAGGTGTACATCGCGCTGCCGACCTCGGCGGGAGAACCGCCTAAGCGTCTGGTGGGATTCCAGAAGGTTAGTCTGAATGCAGGCGGAACGCAGACGGTGTCGATCACCATCGATCCCGCCGCGCCGAATCATCCGCTCAGTACCTGGAACAAAGATTCGCAGCAGTGGACGACCCCGACTGGTTCTTACTCGGTGTATATCGGCAACTCGTCACGCAGCCTGACTCTTGCGGGAACCATTACCCAATAAAGTCGTTTAGTTCGCCAGAGTCTGATCAGGTGTGATTCCTGATCAGACCTGGCGCGACACCTGTGCCTTTGGCGGTCGCTCGCTAAAGTGCTCGAACCAACGTAAGTGGTCCGCTCAATGACAGTACTATCACGATGGACGTTCGCACTTGTGCTCGGTGCAACGCTCTCCCTGGCGACGGGGGCGACAGAGAAACCTTTCGTCACGGTCAACGGCAAACCGGTTTCTCAGACAGACGCTGATTTGTATATCGGACAGGCGCATGCCCAAGGTTTTTCCGATTCCCCACAATTGACCGACCATGTCCGGGACGAACTGATTCGGCGCGAAGTCGTCTTCCAGCAGGCGCAGAAAGTTGGCTTCGACCGGAACCCGGAAGTCGCGGCACGTGCCGAGGCGGCCCGGCAAAAGATTCTCGTTCAGGCGCAGGCGACGTGGGAGATCGAGATCGTCAGAGCGTACATGCAGGACTTTCTGAAGAAGAACCCTGTGAGTGACGATCAATTGAAGGCGATGTACAACGACATGAAGTCGAAAGGCGGCAGCACTGAATACAAGGTCCGCCATATCCTCGTCAAAGATGAAGGTGAGGCAAAAGACATCATTGCGAAGCTCAACAAGGGGGCGTCGTTCAGCGACCTCGCGAAGGAATCAATCGATTCCGGTTCAAGATACAACGGCGGAGATCTGGGCTGGATCACGTCCAGCAAGGTGGTCAAACCGTTCGCCGACGCAGTCTCGCATTTGCACAAGGGCGAATATACCCAGGCTCCGGTTAAGACCGGATACGGCTTTCATGTCATCGAAGTGGATGACACGCGCCCGTTGCAGGTTCCGTCTTTCGAAGAAATGAAGCCGATGCTGTACCAGCAGGCACAAGCCGAACTCGTCGACAGAATGGTGAAGAACCTTAGAGCGAAAGCAACCATTCGGTAAGCGACCGAATCACGTCTGTCATCCTTGGGATGCGGCAAAGAGCCTGATGAGACGGCGTCAGGTCTCTTCGTCCAACCCATTTGCTCCCCGTTCTCTCATCCGGATCGGGGAGTGTTTTTATTCGCGTCGATTCGCGTTGATTCGAATACTCAACTCTTGCCCGTGGCAAGCACGACGTGCTCGCGTACGCGGAAGATCCGTGCGGCGCGGAGAACGGCTACTCGGGCCGCGAAGTGATGGCCTAGTTCCGCCGCGCGACCGGCCTGCCGACGGCGACCAACATGATCGCGACCGACTGGCGTCAAGCACTTTGTTCCTGCGTGCGCCGCTACCTATTAAAGCCCTTTGAATTTCGTAGCAGACCAGAAGCGAAGATTGAGCGCTAAACGGAAACATCGTATTAGCGCGTCTCCGGACCTGTAAAAAGGGTGGCGTGCGGTCCCCCTACGGTAAATGAGAATTGGCGGGTAGCGACCTGATACGCCTTGATGTTGGTGACAGGTTTGTTGTCGATCGTCACGGACATGTCTTGAATTCGGTCAGCCCAAAGCTCCGCATTTGCGTGCTGGCCTGCCGCCGTAGGTGCAGTGAAGGGGAGGCCGTCATCCGTACGATTTTGGATCATCAGGGACTGGACCGCGTGGAAGCCCAATGTCAGACGCTGCTCGTCGAGAACCAGCAGAAGATCAACGGTCTTCAGGCGCTGCTCTCCAAAGCCCACGTCGTGCCCGCGAAAACGTGTCAGCAGGAGATTCACGCTCATTGCGCCGCGTAAGTTAATAGATAGAAACACTTACTCTGAACAATTTGCATTCTTGTAACGAATTCATGTAATTTGTAAGACATCTCGTGATATGTCACCAAGATGTTTTAGCTGAAGCATTCTTGTAAGACCTATAGGCGCGGTTGTACAACACCAAAAGGTTTCAACTAGAAAGGAAAAGTAATGACTTTGACGTCCATGCGCCTGACAGCGCTTGTAAGCACAGTCGCTGTGCTTACAGCCGCTTGTGGTGGCAGTAATTCGAATTCGACGGCTGCCGCGCCTGCTGCAGCGTCAGCCCCGGCACCTGCAATCTACAAGGTAGGCGTCACGACAAGCGATGCAGATTTGCCTGCTGCTCCCCAGTTGCCGACTGCAGCACAGACTTGTGCTGGTGGTGACCTGTACGCCAGCAATTACCTCGTGCGTCAACCGGATGGTTCGTTGACCCCTGAAATGGACGATGGCAAGACTGCAGTGGCTGCAGCTTCGCTGGCTAGCGGTGTCAGCGAAACTGTTGCCGGGTACAACCCTGACCAGGCGCGTATTCAAGCTGCTCTCGACGCGTGCGGTGCATACGTAGACAGCAAGGTCGGGGCGGCAATTGCTACTCAAGACGCTTCGGACGCAGCAGCAGAGCCCGCAGTCTCGGCGTCGAATGCTGTTATCCCTGCTGGTTCGTCGGCTCAGACGTTGAATGCATCGCAGTTCCACGCAGACAAGTTCGCAGTCGTGTTGCACGCTTCGAACAACGGGGCAGGTAACTCGTTCATCACAGGCCCGCTCACGCTGCCGTCTGGCGTCACGCTCGTGATCGACACCGGGGTCACCATGTACGCTACGCGTGACGTGATGGCCTATATGCCTGGCTTGCCATACAAGAATGGCACGCTGGCAGCAGGCCTGCCGACAGCCCCTACTGTTGCTCAGCCTTCGGTTGGCAAGTACTGCGCGAACGTAGCAACGCCGTCGAATGTCGCGAACGCAAGCTCGTCGTCTAACATGTCGAGCGGTTCGTCGTCGAACTGTGCTGCGCTGATCAGCGGTGAATACCTCGTGAACTCGGCAGTTATGGGTGGCGGTAACATCGACAGCCGTGGTGCTTCGGAAATCGTTTCGACGGACGCTCTGTATCCGCTGATGCGCGCCGACTTGACGTGTACGAACACGTACTACTCGTACAACCTGGGTCAGCAAGCAACGAACGGCACCCCGTGTGATGACGGCGGCACGACTGTCGACCTGACGTCTGATGCTCGCCACATGTCGTGGTGGGATCTGGCATGGCTCGGCAACATGGTCGAAAACGGCGAGACTGGCGTTGGTTCGCAGTCTGTTTTCAAAATGATGGTGTTCTCGTATGTCAAGAACCTGACGGTTGCTGGCGTGACGATGAACAACAGCGCGAACTATCACCTCGTGCCGCAAGGTGTTGATGGTCTGACCGTCTGGGGTGCGAAGATTCAGACCCCGTCGCTTTCGGCAACGGCTAACCCAGCTGGTAACGGGAACCCGAACTACCTGGGTATGCTCCCGACTATCACGACGGCGAAGAACACCGATGGTATCGACCCTGCGTCGATGAGCAAGCCGGGTTTGAACAAGCTGATGATCGGTAGCGGTAAGAACAACTACTCGACTGCTGGCTCCGTGACGTTCGACGGCTACATGAAGAACACGGTTATCGCGTACAACTACCTCAGCGAAGGCGATGACAACGTGAGCCCGAAGGGTTCGAACAACCCTCTCACGTCGTTCACGTCGTTCAAGGATTCGAATAACAATCCTATCTACGGTACGTTCGACGGTGTTTCGACCGCAGCGACAGGCTATGGCATCGACGGTGACCGCAACAAGGCTACGGATCGTAAGTACGGTTTTGTGATCGCTCACAACCATATCTACTATGGTCATGGCGTCTCGATCGGCAGCGAAACGAATTCGAACGTGCGTAACATGCACGTCTATGACAACTCGTTTGACGGTGGTGAAACGGCTCTGCGTATCAAGTCGGACTGGGCGCGCGGTGGTCAAGTGAACAACATCGACTACCACGACATCTGTATCCGTAACGCTGGTACGGCTATCCTCGACACCCCGTACTACTCGACGAAGGCTCTTCCGAGTGCTGGTGCTGCTAACGGTGGCGCTAGTGGCAGTGTTGCTCCGCTGTATCCGAACTTCACCGCGATCACAATGACGGACATCAAGATCATGGGCTCGACGGCGCTGACGCTGCAGGGTTTCCAGGCGAACAACGGCTACACGTGGGCAGATGGCACGACGAACCCGCAGTTCCCGCTCGGTCTGACGCTGAACAACGTGCTGGCTGATTCGCCGAATACCATCGCGACGACCTCGTCGGACGCAAACATCGTAGCTAACAACACGAACCTCCCGATTTTCCAATCGACGGCTAATCGTGTGAACATCACGGGTACGACTACGAATGCAGTGCCTTCAACTTACACGGTCGATTGCTCGAATGCGTTTGTCGATTTCCCCGGGATTGGCACGTCGTCGCCTTCGGGTCAGACGTGGCCGGGCCAGACTGCAGCTGCAGCACAATAACGGAGTCGTTGGTGTAGAGATGATCGTCGGGTAACTGACGATTAAAAAAAGCCCTGACTAGATGAACTGCACCCCAAAAGTTGGACACCGATCCAACCTTTGGGGTGTTTTTCATGACGAATGGGGTCTCACGTGGGGTTCGCATTCGAACACCCACTTCGACATTTCGCTCGCGATGTTCACGCACGTCGCGGCCGCGGCGCCCGGCAAGATCACCGCGATCGACACGCACTGGATCTGGCAGGACGGTCAGTTTATTTGAGCCCCAAACGCTGCCTGACCAACCTATGCAACTCAGGGAGAGCTTTCCGGCGCACGAAGGATTCCGGGTCCTCTATATCGAGTTCGTGAAGAGTCTGATCGGGTCCCGCTACGGGGGCTGAAACCGGCACCCCAGATATGGGGTTCTGCGGCGGTATCCAGGTTCCTACCAATCTGCCTTTTTGGCTGATGACCGTGATTTTCGACATTTCAGAACCAGTCCTGGACATTCAAATTATGCGGAACGGGATTTGGACCGGGATTGGTGATCGTAATCGTGTAATTCAGACCGTTATTGGTCGCGATCACACCCTGATTGACGATCACGAGCACGTCGCTGCCGATCACATCGTCGATGATGTTTGGAGCTTGAACAACGACACCTCCGTCGAGCCCGCTGCCGATTGTCGTGGTCCAGGTGACCGTTTCCTCCGGCTCCAAAGTGAAAAGCCCGCCTACTGAACGATGTTGAGCCATGGTGTTGGGGCCTCCAATGCTCGCCTTGGGAACATGTGAAGATCATATTCCATTCCAGCGGTAATGGATGTCGAACGGCCGCTTCTGGCTGTACACGGTCCGATGCTGATCCGACGACGGGGACTATCGTTATCTCCCCGGCTGCATCCGGCAGAAGGCGACCCGAAGCGGTCTACCGACATATCCATATATCGACGGCTCCTTGCGCGGGCGGTCATTCAGGGTCCTTATCTGGGCAGGCGTCAAACTCGTCTTTTATCGGTTACGTCTACATCCGCGCTGTAGACGGTCAATCCTTCTATTGGGTCCATCGGTGCGTCCCATGGGTGTGCGGCAATGGCCCGCATTGCTGCTTCATAGCCCGCGCGCTGTCGGGAAGCAATGCCGGCTGGGGTGAAATCGATATCCTTCAACTGGTCGTCCCCGCCCAGGCGGGGTGCGGCAAGTTTGATCATACGCATGGTGGTCTGGCACCCCCAGGCGGCAAGCTCCTGGACTTCGGACGAGGCGCGCTCGGCTTCCGGCAAGCGCTTAACCAGTTCGCGGATCACATGGCGCAGACGGTGTATCTGCTGCTGACGCTCGATGTGACTGTCGGTGCGACTGGCGTACTGGATGTCCTTTTGCCGTTCCGAGATCTGCCATATGCTTTCGGGCTCTGGGCCGATCGGGTTCCACACCTGTACCGAGAAGATGACTGAACTCTTGCGGGGCTTGTCATCCAGCACCACCTCGACCGGGGTGTTGGAATAGACGCCGCCGTCCCAATACGGTTCTCCGTCAATCCGCACTGCCGGAAACGCGGGCGGCAGCGCGCCCGAGCTCATGATGTGCGAGACATTCAGCCGCTGGTCGCGCGAGTCGAAGTAGCGCATCGCGCCCGTGCAGGCGTGAACTGCGCCCACGGTCAGTCGCGGATGCCCGGCGTTGAGCAGATCGAAGTCGACCAGCGAACTAAGCGTATCGCGCAACGGCGCAATCAGGTAATACGACGCTCGATCCACGCCGAGCCGGGCGAGCGGCCCGAGCCAGGATGCCGGATTGGGCTGGAAGAATCCCTCGATGCCGCCGGCGATGATCATCCATTTTGCAAAGATTTTGTCCCAGCCTGGCAAGGCAGCGGGCACGTCCAGGCGGGTGCGGTCGGTCACCTGGTTCCAGAATTCCGCCAGCCGTCGATAACGGCGCTCCGGTGGATTCCCGGCGATCAAGGCTGCGTTGATCGCGCCAATGGAGGTGCCGATCACCCAATCCGGCTGTATGCCCGCTTCGTCCATCGCCTGGTAGACACCCAGCTGATACGCGCCCAATGCGCCACCACCCTGAAAGACGAGTACGACTTGCCCGGGCAACTCCATACGCGCTGGCTGGTTCACTCTCATCGATTGCCTCGCTGATCTTTTCGTTAGCGCGACCTAGGTAAGGCGCCCCACGCGCAGTTTCGCCGTTGGGGGCAGCGGTACGCGGGACGAGCGCGAATCGATTGCCAGGATGGCATCCTGTTTCCTTGGCGTTGCGTGACGGCGTGCGACGATGGAACCCGAATGCCATTAGCAAGTGTAGGCGATCACCGCACACTTACCTCCGTTTCATCTGGCGACTCTCGAGCGTTGAGCGCCGCCTGAAACTCAGTAACTATTGGAGTCCGAATTGCCAGCGATGTTCGCTAAAAAGGCAACTGAGCGCCGGGCCCTCAACGTCGCGTGGCCCGCTGGGAACACGAAGCTGTTCTGTCCGCAAGCGGCCTCCCCGCAAATCAGCGAAGAACTTTTTTATTCGAATGGTCAGCTCTTGCGAAACACCACATGCGAGATCCGCTGCACCAGCAGCGCGGCCGCCAGCGACGCCACCGCCGTCAGCCACACGCCGATATGAATCGACTGCACGAGCGCATCGCGCGCGCTGTCGATCAGCGCGAGCGTATTGAGCCCCGACGTCTTCATATCCGCGATCAGCTGCGTGCGCGACGCGTCGTCGATCAGGATGTGCAGATCGACGAAACGCGGCCGCCATTGCGATGCGGCCGGCTCGCCGAGCACGCTCATCGTGCGCGTGACGACGTTGCGATAGTGATGCTGCGCGACGGTCGCGACGATGCTGGTGCCGAGCATGCCGCCGACCATGCGCGTCGATTGCAATAGCGCGGTCGTGATGCCGAAACGCTCACGTCCGGCGATCTCCTGGCCGAACACGTTCAGATTGTTCAGGATGAAACCGAGGCCGATGCCGACCGCGCCCATCGGCAGCACGATGCGCAGGTGCGGCGTGTCCGGATTCGCGAACGCGAGCGCGATCGACGCGAACATCAGCAGGCCGAAACCGATCGTCAGAATGCGCGTCGGCTTCTTCATGTGAATCACGATGCGCGTGTTGAGCAGACTGCCGAGCGCGATACACGCGGCGATCGGCGTCGCGAGCAGGCCGGCCTGCTGCGGCGACAGGCCGAAGCCGCCTTGCAGCAGCAACGGCGCGAAGAAAATCAGCGAGAACATCACGAAGCCGGACAGCATGCCGAGCGTGAATAGCGTGACGAGCTGCGCGTCCTTGAACAGATCGAGCGGAAGGATCGGATGCGTCGCGCGCTTTTCGCAAATATAGAGCGCGACCGCGCCGGCGATCACGCACGCGCCGAGCACGAGGTTGCCCACCGTCAGACCGTTCTTCGGCACCGCTTCGATAAACGCCTGCAAGCCGCCGAGCACGCCCGCGACGAGCCCCGCGCCGAGCCAGTCGATCTTGACTTCGCCCTCGTGCGGCCGCCGGAAATTCGGCAGATGCATCCAGATGAAATAGAGCGCCGCCGCGCCGACCGGCAGATTGACGAGAAACGTCGAGCGCCAGCCGAGGTGCTCCGTCATCCAGCCGCCGAGCGACGGGCCGGCCGCCGTGCCGATGCCGTAGGCCGCGGCCAGCACCACCTGCCAACGCACGCGGGTGCGCGGGTCAGGGAACAGATCGGGAATCGACGCGAACGCGGTGCCGACCATCATGCCGCCGCCGATGCCTTGCAGCCCGCGCGCCATCGCGAGAAACAGCATGCTGTTGGCGAGGCCGCAGAACACCGACGCGACCGTGAACGTGATCACCGCGGCGATCACGAAGCGCTTGCGGCCGAAGTAGTCGCCGAGCCGCCCGAACACCGGCACCGTTACTACCGACGCGAGCAGATACGCGCTCGCGATCCACGCGAAATATTCGAAGCCGTGCAGCTCCGCGACGATCGACGGCAGCGCAGTGCTGACGACGGTCTGGTCGAGCGCGACCAGCATGTTGACGAGGCCGATGCCGAGCATCGCGTACAACGCGTGGCGAAACGGCAGGGCAGAAACGGCGGGACTAGCGGAGGCGGTGGAATTCACGGATCGGGCGGAAGGCGGTTCGGGTTGGACGCTGCACGGCGGCTCGCGGTCAGGATCATCGCGATTTTACGCAAGTTGTCTGACCTCTTGATGGATTATACGGGTTTTCCCTTAGTTAAAACTGTCCGTCGTGCAAAAAAAAACCGCATCGTTCACATGTGCGCCAGCGAACGGGACAGGCCGCACGGGCTGGCCCGAACGTGATAAGTTCGCTCGCGCAATATCCGATCGATGTGCCTGAGGAGGACCTCATCCTGCGTCACGCCCCGGTTTGCTCGCTCAACACAGTCCGCGAAGCCCTGACGATCCCGGTGTGCGCATGGGGAGCGGCGCTACTGCTCTACGCGCACGGCGCGGCCGCCGCCACCGACATCGATACCAGCACCGACGTCGCCAACGGAGTCAACAGCGGCTTCGTCTCGCTGTACGGCGTGATCGATACGAGCCTCGAAATCACCGACCCCGGTTCCGGCTGGACCCCGCGCATGGACTCCGGCGCGTATCGCGGCTCGCGCGTCGGACTGCATGGCGCGGAGCCGCTCGGCGGCGGCAACGCGATCGTGTTCACGCTCGAAAACGGCTTCAGCTCGACCGACGGCACCCAGCAGGTGCCCGGCTCGATCTTCAATCGGCAGGCATGGATCGGTGCGAGCGGCATTTGGGGTGAACTGCGCTTCGGCCGCCAGTACTCGCCGATCTATATTCCGTTCAAGGGCGATCTCGACGCGTTCGGCGCCGGCACGATAGCCTCGGGGCTCAACAACCTGTCGAAGATCACGCCTTATGCGAACAACGCGCTCGCGTATCTGTCGCCGCGCATCGCCGGCTTCAGCACGACGTTGATGATGGCGACGCGCGATCCGTCTGAGCACGATGGCAACGGCATCGACGGTTACTACTTGACCACGTCGTATCGGCTCGACGCATTGCGCCTGTCATACGCGCATCAGCAGACGCACGGGGCCGGTGCGCTGCGCGCGAATCTCGGCGGCGCGAATTACGCCTTCGGCAAGCTGCGCGTCTGGCTGTCCTTTTTCAACGGCGATGGCGGCACGCCGGTCTATCACGGCGCGGGCGGCTCGCTGTCGGCGCAGTACAGTTTTTCGACCAGCGCGCGCGCGTCGCTCGGCTATGCGCACGTGCGCGACTACACGACGCCGGCCGGCAGCGCGGACCAGTTCAGCGCCGCATTCGAATACAACATGTCGCCCACGCTGCTGCTGTACTTCAGCGCCGCGTATCTCGCGAATCACGACGACTCGAGCTTCACGCTGCGCGGCGTCAACGTCACCGGGCTACCGGTCGCCTATCCGGGCGCACCGGTTGCCGGCGTGCAATTCGGCGTGGTGGAGCGTTTCTAGCGCACATCGCAATACGCCATGGATTTAGCCGGACTAACCCACTAATTGGATAAAAGCGCTTACATGCGTGTGTTAAATCAGGTGGGTGCATGCCTATTTTATTGATATATGTCACGTACATTTTTTAATGCGCACCGTGAATTGTTAAATATCACGCGGTTCGAAATTACAAGGCGTCGCGAATAAAAAAAGGCCGACACAAAGTGTCGGCCTAAAGATTCTGGCATCCGAGGGTGATTGCCAGAACCTGAGAGACATGGGCCCGCAAAGCGGCGCCAATAGGGGGTTTCGGGTTGCCGCCGCGACGCATGGATCGATCTGCGCGCGCTTTAACGACGCTTTTCAACAGAAAATTGATGACCCGTTTCGCCGATAGCTCTTCGATCGGGATGTTGAACCAGAAAGCATGGCGCTGAGTATAACGTCGCAAAGCGATTTTGTGAAACCACTCGTCGACGAACGGAATAGTAAACTTTTCCGTAGGTTTATCCTCATATTGTTGGATTGAAATAACGCGCGGAATCAGCGGGAGCGCGCTTGCGGCGAGGCGACTGCGATAGAACAGAAGACGGGGCGGTGGCGCTATGCTAACGGTTTCGTCCACATGAGGAGCGACCGATGACACAGTACGCAGGTTCGATGATCACGTTCAACCGTCCCGACGGCAAGCAGCTACAGGGCTATCTCGCGAAGCCTGAAAAAACCGCGGGCGCGCCCGCGGTCGTCGTGATTCAGGAATGGTGGGGCTTGAATGACCAGATTCGCGGCGTCGCCGACCGCCTCGCGAAGGCCGGCTACTTCGCGCTCGTGCCCGATCTGTATCGCGGCAAGTCGACGGTTGAACAGGAAGAGGCAAACCATCTGATGAGCGGCCTCGACTTCGGCGACGCCGCGACGCAGGACGTGCGCGGCGCGGTCCAGTATCTGCAGCAGCACGCGGCGAAGGTCGGTGTGACCGGCTACTGCATGGGCGGCGCGCTGACGCTGCTCGCGCTGTGCAATGTGCCCGAAGCGGCGGCCGGCGTCGTCTGGTATGGCTGCCCGCCGCTCGACTATATCGACGCGTCGAAGATCAAGGTGCCGGTGATGGGTCACTGGGGTCTGCAGGACGAGTTCTTTGCCGCCGACACCGTCGACGCGCTCGAAAAGAAACTGACCGACGCGAAGGTCGAGATCGAGTTTCATCGCTATCTCGCGCGTCATGCGTTCGCGAACGAAGAGGCGGTCGGGCCGGGCCGCATTGCGGCGACGCAATACGATCCGGTCTGGGCGCAACAGGCGTGGGATCGTACGCTGACGTTCTTCGGCCGCACGCTGTGGAAGTGAGCTGGTGAATGGCGGAAGCGGACGGCTTGTCCGCTTCATGAGGGTGTCCGCCGTCGTGGCGCTTTCGTGACACGGCCGCGCTTTGCAGCGCGGCCGTTTTCTTATGCAGCGTGTTTCGGGCTTACCCGGCATGCTTCTTTGCGCGCAACTGGCTGCTCACAGCTTCGAGCCGCCATCGACGTGCAGCGTCTCGCCGGTAATCCAGCGCGCAGCGTCCGAAGCCAGGAAGGCCGCCGCGCCGGCGATATCGTCCGGTTGCGCGACCCGCTTCAACGCCTGCATGCTCAGCGTCAGTTCGCGTCCTGCGTCGGTCTTCGTGAAGCTCGACATATCGGTCTCGACGACGCCCGGTGCCACCGCGTTGACACGAATGCCGCGCTCGCCGAGCGCCGCCGCGAAATGCCTGACGAGTGTATCGACTGCACCCTTCGTCGCTGCATATGCCGGCAGCGTGCCGACGGCCGCGCGCGCCGCGAGCGACGACAGCAGGATCACGCTGCTGCCCTTGTGCAGCACCGGCAGCAGCTGCTGCACGAGGAAGTATGGCGCGCGCACGTTGACCGCGAACAGGTTGTCGAAATCGGCGACGCTGGTTTCTTCGATCGTGGCCGCTTTTGCAATGCCCGCGTTCGCGACCAGGATATCGAGCCGTTCGCCGACTACCGCGCGGACCTGTCTCGCGAGCGCATGCGGGCCGTCCGCGTCGCGCAGATTCGCGGCGATCTTCTGCGCGTTGCCTCCGGCCGCGCGAATTTCGGCGACGACCTGCTCCGCTTCCTGCTCGCCGCTGCTGTAGTGGACGAGAACCTGCGCGCCCGCGAGCGCGAGGGCGAGGGCCGTGGCGCGGCCGATACCGCGCGATGCGCCCGTGACGAGCGCGGTCTTTCCGTTGAGGTTGTTCATGGCAATGCTCCTTTGAAGGCGATCAGTGAACGGGGTGTGCTCGATGTATGTGCGTTTGCGGGAGTCGATCAGTCGCGCTCGCCCAGGAACTCGCGTACGTGCGCGACGAATCGTTCGGGATACTGATATTGCGAACCGTGGTTCGCGTCCGGGTAGATGATCAACTGCGCGTTCGGCAGGTTCTGCTGCAGGATCCACGAGTTGATCGAGTAGATGATCACGTCGTGATCGCCGTTGACGACGAGCGTCGGCTGCTTCAGCGCGCGCAGGTAGTCGAACGGGTTGGCGCGCGGCTCGCCCCATTTCGCGAGCGCGGCGAGCTGCGCCGGCGCGACCTTGTCGTTGGCCTCGGGATCGCGTCCTTCGCTGCGCAGACGGAAGCGCTGCAGGAAACGGCGCCCGGCTGCCTGGCTCGCCGCCGACGGCGAGAAGTGCACGCGCAGCCATAGATCGTCGGGGTTTGCATAGGTCGCGCCGAAAATGTCCTGCGCTTCGGGCGTCAGCGAGTTCATCGCCTCGCCGCTGCGTGGGCCGGTGCCGACCAGAATCACGCGGCGCACCAGCGCGGGTTCAGCGATCGCCAGCGTCTGCGCGATCAGGCCGCCCATCGAAAAGCCGAGTACGTCGACGGTCGTCAAGCCGAGCGCCTTGATGAACGCGGCGGCATTCGCAGCCATCTCCTCGATCGATTCCGGTACCTCGCCGGACGTGCTTGAAATACCGGCGTTGTTGAACAGGATCACTTCGCGATCCGCGGCGACACCGTCGGTCACGGCCGGGTCCCAGTGATCCATCGTGCCGGTGAAGTGGATGTTGAACACAAGCGGCACGCCGCCCGGCTTACCGAAGCGGCGATACGCGAAGCGGATGCCGTTCGCCTCGACGTATTGGGTCGGGGCGGTCTGGTGGGTGTGGCGGACGACTGCGACGTCGTCTGAAACGGTCGGGGAGTTCATGTCCGGTTCCTTTGCGCTATAGATGAGAGGCATGGAGCGGGCGGTATCTGAAATCTGATGCGCCGCTGCATGAGTCGTAATGTAGTGAGGTCTTGCGCGCTGGAAAAAGACTTTGTAGGCTCATGGGCATGCCTGCCAGGCATGACTCACGAGGAGGCGCATGGAGCTTCGACATCTGCGGTATTTCTTGGCCGTGGCCGAAACGGGCAGTCTGACCGTGGCCGCGCAGCAGCGCCTGTTCACGTCGCAGCCGTCGCTGAGCCGGCAGATTCGCGATCTCGAAGACGAGGTCGGTGCCGAACTGTTCAGCCGCAGCGCGCGCGGCGTCGAACTGACCGCGGCGGGCAAGGCCTTTCTCGATCACGCGCGGCTCGCGCTGACCCAGGTCGATGCCGCCATCGAGGCCGCGCGCCGTGCCGCGCGGCCGGCGCGTCAGGTGTTCGCGCTCGGCTTTCTGACCGGCCAGGAAATGACGTGGCTGCCTCGCGCAATGCAACTGCTGCGCGACGAGCTGCCAAACACCGACGTCACGGTGTCGAGCCACTATTCGCCGGACCTCGCCGATGCGCTCGCGCGAGGCAAGCTCGACCTCGCGTTTCTGCGGGCCGAGCCGGGCTTCGATCTCGACTACCGCGTGGTCAGCAGCGAGAAGCTGATCGTGCTGATGCCAAGCGACCATCCGCTCGCCGAGCGTACGGCGATCAGTCCGCGCGATTTCGTCGGCGAACCGTTCATCATGGCGTCGAACAAGGCGCGCGTGCTGCACGACGTGATCGAGCGTTACCTGCGCGAGAGCGGTGTGCACGTGTCCGTCGAACATGGTGTCGACAATCTCGCGATGGCGATGTCGCTCGTCGCGTCGACGCGCGGGCTCGCGCTGATGCCGGAGTACGCGCGCAACCTGCTGCCGTGGTCGGTGGTGAGCCGGCCGCTCGCAGGCGACGCGCCGAGCGTCGATCTCGTGATCGGGTACAGCCGCTCGAACGCGTCGCCGGTGTTGAAGCTGTTCCTGTCCAGAGCCGAGGAATTGCTGGCGCCGCTCGCGACCGCGCCCCATTGATGCGCTGGCAGCAGGCTCATGACGGTGTCGCCAGGCGCAGCTATCATGCGGGCGCACACGATGGAACCAGCGCGATCTGACGCTCAGGCATGCTTAAGATATGTCGCCGGGCGATTTTCGCGCGGCGGCATCGGCAATCCATTCAAGGAGATGACAACGTGGTGAAGATCGATCCCGACCGGCTGATGGCCGACCTCAAACGGCTGCGCAGTTTTGGCGCGACGGGGCCCGGCGTGGTCCGGCTGGCGTTGTCGCCGGTCGATCTGGCGGCGCGCGAATGGCTGGTCGGCAGGATGACGGAGGCGGGGCTCGACGCACGCATCGACGGCGTGGGCACCGTGTTCGGACGCTCGCGCAATCGCGGTCCCGCGCTCGTGATCGGCTCGCATACGGACACGCAGCCGACCGGCGGCTGGCTCGATGGCGCGATGGGCGTGATGTACGGGCTCGAAATCGCCCGCGCGCTCGCAGAGAACGAGGCGACGCGGCATCTCGCCGTCGACGTCGCGTCGTGGATCGACGAGGAGGGCACGTTCTCGGGCCTGCTCGGTAGCCGCAGCTTCGCCGGCGAGGCGGTCGACGAATCGATTCGCGGCGCGACGAACCGGCAGGGCGAGCGTCTCACCGACGTGCTCGATGCCGCGGGACTCGCGGGAAGGCCGCGCGCGCGATTCGAGGCGGGGCGCCAGCTCGCGTATCTGGAGCCGCATATCGAGCAGGGCGGGCGGCTCGAAGCGATCGGCAAAGCGATCGGTGTCGTCACGACGATCGTCGGGCTGCGCGAATCGCGGCTGCGCTTCACGGGGCAGCGCAATCACGCGGGCACGACGCCAATGGCGATCCGCCGCGATGCGGGCGCGGCGCTGGTCGCGTTCATCGGGCGGATGAACGACGCGTTCGCGAAGCTGGCTGACGCCGATACCGTCTGGACCGTGGGCCGCATCGATCTCGACCCGGGCGCGATGAGCGTCGTGCCGGGCGCGGCCGACATGTACCTGCAATTCCGCGACGCGAACCCGGCGCGGCTTCTGGCAATGGGACAGGCGCTCGCCGGGCTGGTGCGCGACTTCAACGCAAACAGCGCGGTGAGCGTCGAATTGCAGACCATCGACCAGCCGATCGAGCCCGTCAGCATGGACGCCACGCTCGCGGAGCACATCGCGCGAGCCGCCGAAGCGATCGCGCCCGGGCAGTGGCTGCGCATGCCGAGCGGCGCCGCGCACGATGCGCAGGTGATCGCGCGTTGCATGCCGGCCTGCATGATGTTCGTGCCGAGCATCGGCGGCGTGAGTCACGACTTTATCGAGGACACGGCCGAGGAGCATATCGTGCTCGGCTGCCAGGTTGCAGCGACGGCCGCCGCTTCGATGCTGCTGGAGCTATCGGGCAGTCGTTCCTGAGTGCGGCATGCGTCTCGCGTCAGATACCGAACAGCGAACCTTGCGTTCCTCGGCTGGGCAGGTGATGCGACGGTTTCGCGGGTGCATCGTCTTGAGCCGCTTGTGTCGCTTCCCGCTCTGGAGCGTGCCGTTGCGTGTCATCCGCCGCTGCTTCGAGCGACGTCTGCCCCGCTTCCAGCGAAAGCAGCAGCATTTTGTTCGCGAGGCCGCCGGCGAATCCCGTCAGCTCGCCTGACGCGCCAATCACGCGATGACATGGCGCGACGATCGAAATCGGATTCCGGCCATTTGCCGCGCCCACCGCGCGCACGGCATTGACGTTGCCGATTTGCTGCGCGATCTCCGCATAGCTGCGCGTCTGGCCGAACGGGATGGTCAGCAGCGCGTGCCACACCTGCTTCTGGAACTCGGTGCCCTGAAAGTCGAGCGGCAGGTCGAAGGTCTGCCGCGTGCCCGCGAAGTACTCGCGCAATTGCCTCTCCGTTTCGACGAGCACCGCCAGTTCGTTCGCTTCGGTCATTTCGCCGAGTCGCACGCGGTTCGGCTTGTCGTGCTCCCACAGAATCGCGGCAAGGCGTTCGCCTTTTGCCACGAGCTTTAACTGACCGACCGGCGAATCGATCAACTTGTATGCGTACGTCACTTTCCAGGCTCCTGACAGGGTGGAGGCGCAAAGCTGCAAGAAGGCTGCGCCGTTATCCGATAGTGTCTGGCTCGCGTCGCCTGAACGCACTCCGGATATTGCTGTCTCATTCGCATTCGACATGGCCGCGATGATTGTGATCATCGCGCCGCTCACGTCACTGTACCGCAGAGAACCCCAGAAGGCCTTCGACTCAGTAAAATCGATAGCTTCGGAACAACGCGCCGTATGCGTAACCCGATCTACTTTCCCACGACTGTGACCACGACTTTAGAACAACTGCGGGCCGGGCAACTGGCGGGTGCGCGCGAACTCAAGCTCGCGTGCGGCCTGAGCGAATTTCCGCGCGAGATTTTCGATCTCGCCGACACGCTCGAAGTGCTCGACCTGTCGAACAATGCACTGACTTCGCTGCCCGACGATCTGCCACGCCTGCGCAAACTGCGCATTCTGTTCGCGTCCGACAACCCGTTCACCGAACTGCCCGCCGTACTCGGCGAATGCGCGCATCTGAGCATGATCGGCTTCAAGGCGAATCGCATCCGCGAAGTGCCGGGGCGCGCGTTGCCGCCGCGACTGCGTTGGCTGATCCTGACCGACAACGACATCGAGCGCTTGCCGGCGGAGATTGGCGGTTGCACACAACTGCAGAAGCTGATGCTCGCCGGCAACCGGCTGCGCGCGCTGCCCGAGGAGCTGGCCGCATGCACGCGGCTCGAATTGCTACGGCTCGCGGCGAATCGTTTCGACGTATTGCCGCGTTGGCTGCTGCGTCTGCCGCGGCTTTCGTGGCTCGCGTATGCGGGCAATCCTTTCGACGCGGCGCTCGAACAGGCGGCGCTCAGCGACACGCCGATCAGCGGCATCCGCTGGGATGCGTTGCGGCTCGAACAGCCGTTGGGCATGGGCGCATCGGGCGTGATCTATCGCGCGACGCTGCAGCTGGAAAACGAGCCTGCGCCGCGTGCGGTAGCCGTCAAGCTGTTCAAGGGCGCGGTGACGAGCGACGGTTTGCCCGACTGCGAAATGGCCGCTTGCATTCGCGGCGGCGAGCATGCGAACCTGATCCCGGTGCTCGGCAAAGTGATCGGGCATCCGTCGGACACGCACGGCCTCGTGATGGGATTGATCGATCCGCGCTTCGCTAGTCTCGCCGGTCCGCCGAGCCTCGCATCGTGCACGCGCGATATCTATCGCGATGACGCAAGCTTCGACCTCGCGACGGTGCTGGGTATAGCGAGCGGCATCGCGAACGCCGCGAGTCATCTGCATCGGCGTGGCGTGATGCATGGCGATCTCTACGCCCACAATATCCTGCACGGCGGCGCGGAGCGCGCGCTGCTCGGCGATTTCGGCGCAGCATCGTTTTATGACGTTGGCGATCGCGAGCTTGGTGTCGCATTGCAGCGGCTCGAAGTGAGGGCGTATGGCTGTCTGCTGGAAGAGTTGCTCGAGCGTTGCAATGCGGTCGATGGGCTCGATACGGAACCGCGCGTCGCCGCGCAACTCACCGCATTGAAGACGCGTTGTCTGAGCGAAGACATCGACAGCCGGCCGCTCTTCGACGAAATCGCTGCCAGCGTCGCGTCGTTCGATCGGCACGTCTGCGAAGGAGTCAAGCCATGACGCAGAACCTGCGCCGCCGCGTGCTGCTCGCGGGCGCGCTGGCCGCAACCGGTCTCAGCGGCATCGCGCGGTTTGCCAGCGTCGCCCGCGCCGAAGTGCCGCCCGGCACGAAGCCGAAGATCGCGCTCGTGCTCAAATCGATGTCGGACCCGTTCACGGTCGCGATGGTCAACGCCGCGCGCAATTACCAGAATCACTTCTCGTCGCAATTCAATCTGACGATTCGGGGCACGGTGAAACAGACCGACACCGCCGCGCAGATCCGCATGGTCGACGAGATGATCAAGGCGAAGATGAACGCGATCGTGATCGCGCCGACCGACTCGAAGGCGCTGACTCCGGTGGTCGCGCGCGCGATCAAGGCCGGCATCATCACGATCACGATCGACAACCCGCTCGACGACGCGGCGCAAGCGGCCGCCGGCATCACGGTGCCTTTCGTCGGACCGAATAATCGCAACGGCGCAAAGCAGGTCGGCGATTATCTGGCGAAGCGGCTGAAGCCCGGCGATCAGGTCGGCATCATCGAGGGTATTCCGGTGACTCGCAATGCGCAGCAGCGCACGGCCGGCAGCCGCGACGCGATGGAGGCCGCGAACGTGGAGGTCGTCGCGGTCGAGTCGGGTAACTGGGAGTACGGCAAGGGCCGCGACGTGGCCGCGAAGATGCTCGCCGAGCATGCGCAACTTCGCGCGCTGCTATGCGGCAACGACAGCATGGCGATGGGCGCGGTCGACGCGATTCGCGACGCGGGCCGTGAGGGCGGCGTCTACGTCACCGGCTACAACGCGATCGATGCGATCAAGCCGCTGCTCGCCGATGGCCGCGTGCTCGCGACGATGAACCAGTTCGCTGACCGTCAAGCGGTATTCGGCATCGACTTCGCGCTGAAAGCCGTGACCGAGCGGCGCAAGCAGCGCGAGTTGTCGCCGGTGATCGAGACACCGCTGCAACTGGTGACGGCCTCGAAGCGTTGAGGTGGCGCGCGGCGTCAAGCTGCTGATCGCGCAACGCGCATAGTCCCTTGGGATGCCCACACATATGAGCCGAATGCAAACCGTCGTCGACGTCAACGTGCTGTTTCTGAACGGGCAGGGCGAGTGCCTTTTCATCCAGCGAGCGAATACCGGTTTCAAGGACGGCCAGTATGCGTTGATTGCCGGTCATCTCGAACCGGGCGAATCGATCGAACAGTGCGCGATTCGCGAATCGAAAGAAGAAGCAGGCGTGACGATCGCGCCCGGCGCGCTCGAATTCAAGCTCGTGATGCGGCGCGACTCGGATACGAATCGCATCAGTTTCTTTCTCGCGTGCCGCTCATGGCAAGGCGAACTCGCGAACATGGAGCCGCACAAGTGCTCGGGCTTCGTGTGGGCGAAGCCGGACCATCCGCCGGCACCGATCGTCGACTATGTGGCGGCCGCCCTCGCGCATATCCGCGAGGGCGTGATGCTGGCCGATTTCAAGCCTTCCTGAGCGCAGTCCCAGGACCGTAAGGGTTCAACCGCCCCTCTTACCGCCTTGCTCATTGGGCGGGAAGAAGAGAGCGATAGAACGGTGACGCGAAAGACGCGGCTGTCGGGTGCCACAGAAAGTGAAAACTGTGCCAAGTAAGTGAAAAACAGCTGACACAGTCGGTGAAAAGTTTCGGGCGGGCGGCGTGCAATCCGAGCGTGCGCGGCCCGTGCCCGTCTCAGTTCGACCCACTTGAGCCACATGGACGAAGCCGACGAGCGTCCGATCGCCGACCGACATGAGACACTGGCAAGCAACATTGCAGGCTTAAGGAATACGCCTGCTGCGTGTCGTGGCGCACGCGGAGGTGCTGGATATCCAGGATCGCGTCAGCCATCTCGGGCGCGCCGCGTCTCGGTGCCTGACGCCATCAACGATTTCCCGAAGGGCACGGAAATCGGCACTGCGGCGTGAATCAAAAAGGCAGGCAACCGTCCTCACAGACATCGCGCGTCGGCTTGATTTGACGGCTTGCTGGATTGATCCCTGCCAATACTTTCAGTTGACCGCTGCCTGGCCTAGCATGAACCGAGTGCCCGCAAAGATCGCGACAGGGTGCGAAGGACGCTGAACATGAATCCGTCAACGAAGGACTGGCGACCGCAGCGGATTGAGCCAGGCACGCGCTTCAGAGCCCCCCGCGGTGCCGCCATCGCCGGCATCATATTTTCTGTTTTACTGATTACGAGCCTTTTGCTGCTGCGGCAATCTGTTCCTGTTGTCCATTCAGAAGCGGGCGCTTGGCTTCGAGAAAAATCGAGTACCGTATCTGTTGCGGTTAGCCTGGTGCCGTTCGCCGGCATTGCCTTTCTCTGGTTCATTGGCGTGCTGCGGGATCGTCTCGGAGATCACGAGGATCGCTTCTTTGCCACGGTGTTTATGGGGAGCGGCCTCCTGTTCCTGGCGATGTTTTTTGCCGCTGCCGCGTTCGTCGGCGGGATTGTGATCGCGTATGGCATCGACTTCGATCGACTTGTCGGTTCGGCTACGTTCACCGTCGCACGAGCGGTTGCCTACGAAATCATGAATGTCTACGCGGTCCGCATGGCCGCAGTATTTACGATCGCCACCTGTACGCTTGCTCTTCGCACCGGCTTTGTTTCGCGCTGGATCGCGTTTATTGGATACGCCGCGGCACTTGCGTTGCTCTTTGCTGGCCGCCACATAGATTGGATCGTGCTGGTTTTTCCGCTCTGGGTTCTCCTTCTCAGTCTGCACATCCTGTTTGACAATTTCGGCGTATCGCCCAAGGCCGGCGCGAGTGATTCTGACAGGAAAGGCAACGCTTGATTCGTTGTTCCCGGGGGAGCGCAAACGGCAGACGGTTTCCACCGACTCGAGCGCTCTGAATCCCCGATTTGTAGCTGAAAGCGGCCTCTTCGTTTGGTACATGTGAGGGCCGCTCATACACCTAATGGCCGAGCACGGCAAACGCCTCGCGCAACGGCGACAGCGAGACCGCGACCACCCCATTGAGTGGCGTATTCATATCCAGAATCAGCGACATGGCGCCGGACGTGGATAGTGCGCCCGGGCACGACGGATCTTCTGTCACTGCGGCCCGCTTTCGAATGCAGTTCGGCCATTCGTACGAAAAGGTGACTGTCGCCTTGTGGCCGCATATTGCCGCATACCGCTTGCATAGATTTGCAATCTGCCCGGTCGATTTAGACCTGCTGCCCTACGTTGGGAATTTTCACCATTTGTGGGGTAACCAAAGGGAATTTTGACATTCCACGGCACAGGCCCGGACATGCGCGCCACCGTTAGTGAAAAAGCCCTTTGGAATCAGCGTCGCGGTTTTCACTTGCCGCGTCACTCGACAGCGGTGCCGATCCCGATTGCGCGGGAATCTGTCGCATGCGGCGATTTTGCGTTATCGTTCTGCACCAAAATTGGCGGACCCGGCGAATTGCCGGATTGGCCCTATTTCTACTCATCCTGAATGGATGAATGGCAATGTCTCAGTGGTATCAGGAATCTCCAACCATCCGGTTGGCAAGGTAAGTAAAGAGGAGATGTGTCGTATGTCGTTCAAGCTTCACAAACTGCTGCCGGTTAGCGCGGCAGTCGTCGCATTCGCAGGCTTCGCCGGCACGGCGAACGCCGATCAGGTGGTCAAGATCGCTCACGTGGGTCCGTTGACGGGCGGCTCCGCCCACCTCGGCAAGGACAATGAAAACGGCGCGCGCCTCGCGATCGAGGAAATCAACGCGAAGGGCCTGACGATCAACGGGCAGAAGATCACGCTCGTGCTCGACGCGCAGGACGACGCGGGCGACCCCCGCCAGGCAACCCAGGTCGCGCAGAAGCTCGTCGACGACAAGGTCGTCGCGGTGGTGGGCCACCTGAACTCGGGCGCGTCGATTCCGGCGTCGAAGATCTATAGCGACGCGGGCATCGTGCAGATTTCGCCGTCGTCGACCAATCCGGCATACACGCTGCAGGGCTTCAAGACGACGTACCGCGTCGTCGCGACCGATGCGCAACAAGGCCCGGCGCTCGCCACCTTCGCCGCGAAGAATCTCAACGTGAAGACCGTGGCCGTGGTCGACGATTCGACCGCCTATGGCCAGGGCCTCGCGAACGAATTCGAAAAGACCGCGAAGTCGCTCGGCCTGAAGGTCGTGTCGCACGACGCGACCAACGACAAGGCCGTCGACTTCCGCGCGATCCTGACGAAGATCAAGGGCGAGAATCCCGACGCGATCATGTACGGCGGCATGGACGCGACCGGCGGTCCGCTGGCGAAGCAGGCGCGTCAACTGGGCCTGCGTGCGAAGCTGCTGTCCGGCGATGGCGTGTGCACCGAAAGCCTCGCGGACCTCGCCGGTCCGGCGGCCGGTAACGTGGTGTGCTCACAACCCGGCATGGCGGTCGAGCGCATGAACGGCGGCGCGGAATTCGCGGCGAAGTACGCGAAGCGCTTCGGCCATCCGATCGAATTCGACGCACCGTTCACGTACGACGCGGTGTATATCGTCGTCGACGCGATGAAGCGCGCGAACTCGACCGACCCGGCGAAGGTCCTCGCGAAGGTGTCGGGCACCGACTACAAGGGCGTAACCGGCCAAACGACGTTTGACGCGAAGGGTGACCTTCAGCACGGCGTGATCTCGCTGTACGACTACAAGGACGGCAAGAAGACGCTGCTCGACGTCGTGAAGATGTAAGAGCGGTAGAGGCGGTAAAGACACAAAGGGCCGATGAAGCATTGCTTCATCGGCCCTTTTCTTCAACGGTCGCGGCACGCATTAATATCTTTTTCGACCTAATTACGCAGAAAAAATATATTGGACGTCTTACTGGCGTTCTTGCACTATTCGTTCCCAGCGATCCCCACGCCCGCGCGGGCGCTCATCAAAACCGATAACAGCCATTCCTGAGGATACAGATGCCCCACTATCGCTCACGCACTTCGACTCATGGCCGCAACATGGCCGGCGCCCGCGCGCTGTGGCGCGCGACCGGCATGAAGGACGACGATTTCGGCAAGCCGATCATCGCGGTCGTGAACTCGTTCACGCAGTTCGTACCGGGCCATGTGCACCTGCGCGACCTGGGCGCGCTGGTCGCGAAGCAGATCGAAGCGGCCGGCGGCGTGGCGAAGGAATTCAACACGATCGCCGTCGACGACGGCATCGCGATGGGCCACGGGGGCATGCTGTATTCGCTGCCGTCGCGCGAGCTGATCGCCGACTCGGTCGAGTACATGGTCAATGCGCATTGCGCGGACGCGATGGTCTGCATCTCCAACTGCGACAAGATCACCCCGGGCATGCTGATGGCCGCGATGCGCCTGAACATTCCGGTCGTGTTCGTGTCGGGCGGTCCGATGGAAGCGGGCAAGGTCAAGGCGCCGACCGACGGCCAGGTGATCGCGAAGATCGATCTGATCGACGCGATGATCAAGGCCGCCGATCCGAAGATCAGCGACGCCGAAGTCGCCGAAGTCGAGCGCAGCGCGTGCCCGACCTGTGGATCGTGCTCGGGCATGTTCACCGCGAACTCGATGAACTGCCTGACCGAGGCGATCGGCCTCGCGCTGCCGGGCAACGGTACGATCGTCGCGACGCACGCATGGCGCAAGGGCCTGTTCGAACAGGCCGGCAGCCTCGTCGTCGATCTGTGCCGCCGTTACTACCAGGAAGAAGACACCTCGGTCCTGCCGCGCAACATCGCCACGAAGCAGGCGTTCGAAAACGCGATGACGCTCGACGTCGCGATGGGCGGCTCGACGAACACCGTGCTGCACCTGCTGGCCGCCGCGCAGGAAGCGGGCGTCGATTTCACGATGTCGGACATCGACCGCATTTCGCGCAAAGTGCCGTGCCTGTGCAAGGCCGCGCCCATGACCGACAAGTACCACATCGAGGACGTGCATCGCGCGGGCGGCATCATCGGTATTCTCGGCGAGCTCGCGCGCGCGGAGCTGCTCGACCTGTCGTGCGGCAACGTGCATAGCGGCACGCTCGGCAATGCGATCGCGAAGTGGGACATCGCCGGCGGCGCGGGCGAGGAAGCGCAGAAGTTCTTCCGCGCGGCGCCGGGCGGCATTCCGACCACGGTCGCGTTCAGCCAGGAAGCGACCTTCGCGACGCTCGACACGGACCGCAAGAGCGGCTGTATCCGCAGCAAGACGAACGCGTACTCGAAGGACGGCGGCCTCGCGGTGCTGTACGGCAACCTCGCGGAGAAGGGCTGTATCGTGAAGACCGCGGGTGTCGACGAATCGCAGTGGATCTTCTCGGGCCGCGCGCGCGTGTTCGAAAGCCAGGACGACGCGGTTGACGCGATTCTCGGCGACAAGATCGTGGCGGGTGATGTCGTGGTGATCCGCTACGAAGGTCCGAAGGGCGGTCCGGGTATGCAGGAAATGCTGTACCCGACTTCGTACCTGAAGTCTAAGGGCCTCGGCAAGAGCTGCGCGCTGTTTACCGATGGCCGCTTCTCGGGCGGCTCGTCGGGCCTCGTGATCGGCCATGCGTCGCCGGAAGCGGCCGAAGGCGGCACGATCGGTCTGGTCGAAGACGGCGACGTGATCGAGATCGACATTCCGCAGCGCAAGATGCACCTCGCGGTGTCGAATGAAGAGCTCGCACGCCGTCGCGCGGCGATGGAAGCACGCGGCGACGACGCATGGCAGCCGACGAATCGCGAGCGTGTGGTGTCGCAGGCATTGCAGGCGTACGCGGCGCTCGCGACCTCGGCCGATCGCGGCGCGGTGCGCGATATTTCGCAATTGAAGCGCAAGTAAAGCGCGGATCAGTGCGCGGGTTCCGTTCGCGGTGACGCGAGTGGGGCCGAACGGAGACCGGTATGCGGGCGACTGCATACCGGTTTTTTCAACTACATCACACGCACGCCGCAGTCTCCAACCAGCATAACGGCCTGGTCGACGGAGAGTATCGTGCCTTTGAGGTGCTGCAGCACGTCGGACAGTCGCAGGCCACTCAGATCTACGGAACGTAGGTCAGCACCGTCGAAGCGGCTGTTTCGTAGTTGGGCGTGGCTGAGGCTGCCACCTTCGAACACGGCGTCGCGAAAGTCGCAGTCAGATAGATCCGCGTCGGAGAAATTCAATGCCTCGAGGGTCTGTTTCCGAAACGAAAGCCCCTTCAGATCGGCCCCAACGAGCAGCGAATCGTGGAAGCTAAGCCCCAGCGTGCGGGCGTCCACGAAGCGGGCTCCTGTCAGCTTGACCTCCGTAAATACCGCGGATGCGAGTTTTGAGCCCGACCAATCGGTATTGTTCAGATCACTCCGGCAGAAACGAGCTTCCGTTAGATTGGCATACCGAAAATTTGCGGAAGCGCCCTTGCACGCCAACCAACGGCTCCTCGCGAGGTCGCTGTGCTCAAAGAGCGTGCGCTCGAAGTTGCACCTTGTGAATCGGGCGGCACGAAAATCAAGATTGGCAAGATCTTCGCCGTCGAAAGTGCAGTTCTCGAAAGTCGGTCCATCACGGCATTCTCGAAGTACGCGAGCCAGTTCTTCGCGGTCGAATGTCAATCCGCTGAACACTGCTTCCTCTCCGGATGATGGTTCCATTGTGTTGGTGCGCATCTGAGCAGACTCCTCTTATAGAGGGGCGCGGAGTGCAGTCCACAGCGCGTCCCCCCAACTTGGTCGAAGTAAGGTTGACGCCGCGGAATACATAGAACCCAGCAGCTGGGCGCAGGAGATACCAACCTGCCACTCTATTTTCGGCGGACAAGATTTTATCTCCCCCGCTCTTACGCACACAAGGCCTTCTTCAGGCGGCGCCGAGCCCGTCCCAGCAGAGATACTTCACCTCGAGAAACTCGTCGATGCCGAGATGGGATCCCTCGCGTCCGAGCCCGCTCTGCTTGACGCCGCCGAACGGCGCGACCTCGTTCGATATCAGGCCACAGTTGATTCCAACCATGCCCGATTCGAGTCCCGCGGCGTTCCTCCAGATGCGCGCCGCGTCGCGGCTGTAGAGGTAGGCGGCGAGGCCGTATTCGCTGTCGTTGGCCATCGCGATAGCGTCGTCGTCCGAATCGAAGCGGATCAGCGGCGCGACCGGTCCGAACGTTTCTTCGTGGGCAATGAGCATGGCGGGCGTCACGTCGCGCAGCACGGTCGGCTCGAAGAAGGTGCCGCCACGCGCATGGCGGCGGCCGCCATGCAGCAGACGGGCGCCCCTGGCCAATGCGTCGCCGATATGCTCCTCGACCTTCGCGACGGCGGTGTCATCGATGAGCGGCCCAAGGTCCACGTTTGCATCCAGGCCGTTGCCCACCCGCAGACGCGCCACACGCTCGACCACGCGCGCAGACAGCGCATCGTAGACACCGGATTGCACGAGCACGCGGTTCGCGCTGATGCAGGCTTGACCCGTATTGCGGAATTTCGCGGCGACGATCCCGTCGGCGGCGGCGTCGAGGTCCGCGTCGTCGAACACGATGAACGGCGCGTTGCCGCCCAGTTCCATCGAGCACTTCTTCACGGTCTGCGCGGCCTGCGCAAGCAGCGTGCGGCCGACCTCGGTCGAGCCTGTGAAGGTGATCTTGCGCACCAGCGGGTTGCTCGTCAGCTCGCCGCCAATTGCGCGGGTGTCGGTGCCGGTCACCACGTTGAACACACCAGGCGGCACTCCGGCGCGCTCGGCAAGCACCGTGAGGGCGAGTGCGCTCAACGGCGTCTGGCTCGCTGGCTTGACGACCATCGTGCATCCCGCCGCAAGGGCCGGCCCGGCCTTGCGCGTAATCATCGCGGCCGGGAAATTCCACGGGGTGATGGCTGCGCAAACGCCAATAGGCTCGCGCAGCGCGATGATCCGCTGGGTTTCCCTGGCAGCCGGTATTACGTCGCCGCGTACGCGCGTCGCTTCTTCGCCAAACCAGCGTAGAAAGGATGCCGCGTAGTCGATTTCACCGCGCGCTTCGGCGAGCGGCTTGCCTTCTTCCAGCGTGATAAGCGTCGCGAGGTCTTCGCGATGCTCGATCACCAGTTCGAACCAGCGTCTTAGCACTTCGCCGCGTCGTTTGGCAGTAGCGTTTCGCCATGAGCCGAAGGCTTGCTGCGCGGCCTCGATCGCGCGCCGTACTTCCGGCGCACCACAACGCGGCAATTCGACGAGCCGCGATTGATCGGCGGGATTCCTGAGCGTATAGGCTCCGTTCGGCGTATCGGCGATCCATGCTCCGCCGATAAATGCCTGCTCCCGCCACAGCGACGCGTCTTTGAGAAGGTGTTTCATCGTTTGCTCCGTTAGCAGGGGAAGCGGCCGACCATGAAATCGGCATCCGGGTCCGCGGTGACGGGCAAGCCTGAAGCCACGAGCCCCTGGCGCAGGCTTTTCATCAGGCGGTCGGGCACACGCATCGCCGGTGCGCGCAGCGGCCCGCCGTTGAAACCGGCCAGCCAGTCCTGGTACTTCCACATCGTGCGGTTGAGCACGCCGGTGCCGCCCGCATACGTCTGCGCCGCTGCGCCGTTGGCGTTGCGAGCCGGATTGACTTTCCAGTACATCGCCATCGCTTCCTCCCACTGCCCGCTGCGCGCGAGTTCGAACGCCTTCGGGTAGTAATCGCTCATCCATGCGGTATTGCTCGTGCCGGAAAACTGGAGCTTCATGAGACTCATCAGCGGAATGGCGTCGCCTTCGATCGGACAACTGATTACGACGTCGTCGCGGAAGTGGTGGTACATCTCGCAGATCCCCGCGGGAAGCGGAAAGCCTTGCTCGGATTTGATCGCGACGATGTTGGGGCAGTCGTTCAGCAGGCGGCGCACGAGTTCCACCGGCATGCCGGCTGGGTGGACGCGCTCGAAGCCCCACAGCGGAATCGGAAACAGCATGACGGCCAACTCTGTCGCGTCGCAGAAGGCCTTTGTGTAGTCGTAGATTTCCTGTTCGGTGGTTGGCCAGAATTGCGGCGGGTACGACAGCAGCACGATGTCCGCTCCCGCTTTTTCCGCGAGCTTGACCGCTTCGATATTCTCCGCGAGCGTGCCGAACGCGGCGTGAAAAAAGAGGCCGAACTGACTGCCGGCGGTGTCGCGTGCCCATGCCGTGAACTGCGCGTTTTCTTCGGGCGTGATGGCCACCTCGCTGCACAGGAGCGTGTAGCGAAAGCCGAAGCGCTTGGCGAGTTCGATGTCGTGCCGGATACCGCGTTCGTTCAGCCGTTTGAGGTCGGCGCTATAGCTCGGAATCGTGACGGCCGAGCAGCCGACCAGGTTTTCGCGGGCCCATGCGCGGGCGTCGGACTTCTTGTAACTAGCCATGAGTTGCTGTCTCCTTGAGTGATTCGTGCGTCATTTCGCGACGGGAATGATGGTGGCGGGCAATGTCACGCCACGACCTTGCTGTTGTGCGCGCGCCAGCAGCATTTCAGCGATGACGACGTCTTGCAGTGCGGAGCCGACCGACTTGTAGAGGACGATGTCATCGTCCGCGCGGCGGGCCGCGATGCTGCCCGCTGCGAGCGCGGTGAGTGCCACGAGCTTGTCGGCGAGCGCGACGCCGGCCCGCGTCGCGGCGATCGCGTCGCCCGTGTCGTGCGCCACTTCATCGGGCATGTCGGCGACGATGCTGACGGCGCGCGCCATCGTTGCTTCGTCTACTTCGCGCTGTTCCGGCAACGTCGAGCCGAGCGAGACCACGGTGGCGCCGGCCGGCAACCATGCGCCTTGCAACACTGGCGATTCGTCACGGCTGCGTGCGGCGCAGATCACTACGTCGGCATCCTGAACAGTGGCTTCGGGGCTGTCGGCCGCGAAGATGTCCAGCGTCTCGCGGAAGCCTTCGGCGAAGCGTTCGCGGCTCGCGGGCGTCGGGCTGAAGACGCGTGCGCTTTGCACCTCGCGCACGGCGCGCAGGCAATCGAGCGCGTTGCGCGCCTCGAAGCCCGAGCCGATAACCGCGACGCGCAGCGGGCGCTGCGGCGCGAGGAGCGTGACGGCGAGCGCCGCCGTGGCTGCGGTGCGCAGCCCGGTCACGCGGTTGCCGTCGATCAGCGCCCGCAGTTCCGTGGAGCCTTGATCGAACAGCGAGATCAGGTAGCTGGCGCGGCGCGCGCGCGTGTTGGCGGCAATCAGCTTGCAGCCCAGATGGCCGCCGTTGGGTGATACCGCGCTCAGGCTGCGTAACCAGATGCCGTCGCCGCGTGCCATCGCGCGCGGCGGCACCATTGCGTTGGAGACGGGGCGTGCATAAGCATCGGCGAGTGCGGCGACGGCCGAAGGCCAATCGGCGAGTGACGCGACATCGGCGTCGCTGAGAAAGAGGGTATGCGAAGGCGGTGGTGTGTGCGAATTGTCAGGCATGGTGCTGGCGTTGGAGTGAACGACCAGCGAACTATAGAAAGCATGGCCTGTTTCGGGCACTGCCCGGCATCGAAAGCAGTTATGACGTAAATCGATGGCTCGGCTAGCCGGCTTCCAGCGATTCGGCGAGACGGCAGACCAGCCGGCGCACCTCGCGGGTGGCGCGCGTATGCGGGCGGCGAGGGGATTCCGCGAGCACGACGAAGCGCTCGAGTACAGGCTGGACGATGCGCGAGGATGCAAGCCGCTCGTCCAGCTTTCCCGGCATGACCGAGGCGATGGCGTAGCCGCCACCGGCGGCCACGACTTCGTATTGCAGTCTGACCGAGTCCACCTCGGCGGCTATATGCAAATCCAGCCCGTATTGAGAGGCCAGCCGGTCGAGCCGCGCGCGCAGGAGGTGAGGCCGGCCCGGGATGACGAGCGGCAGTTCAGATAACTGCGCGAGGTCAACATGCGCGGATTTGACGACGGGGTCCCCGAGCCGGCCGACGAGATGCAATGGAACCCTCGCCAGCACGTGGTTGTCGCCTACGCTCGCTTCGTCTTCGCGCAGCACGATTGCCATATCGAGGCGCCCTTCGCGCAGATGCTCTTCGAGTTGCGCGCTGGCTGCCTCAGCCAGATGTAGCCGCACGCCTGGAAACTGGGCGCGCACGGCGCCGTAGAGCGCGCCTGCGAACTGACCGACGGCAGAAGGCAGCAGTCCGAACAGAACTTCGCCAGCGGGCTGCCCGCGGGCACTGCGAATGTCGTCGGCAAGCGCATCCGCTTCGGCGGCAAGGCGTGCGACGCGTGGCAGCATGCGTTCACCGAACTCGGTGAGGACGACGCCGCGGCCGGTGCGACGAAACAGGCGCTCGCCGCACTGCTGTTCGAGTTGCGCGACATTCCGGCTGACCATGGACTGCGGCATGTCGAGCGCGGCCGCCGCCTTGCTCAGACTGCCGGAGGCCGACACCTGAATGAAAATAAGCCAGCGTGGGTCGACGATGGTCGGGGTCGCCGTGAAGTTGTCCCTCTCATGCGACATGACAGTCCTCTTCCCGCAGCGGCTTACAGGCGCTCGTCATCGTGAGCGTGGTCCATCACGACGACGGCTTCCTTGATCAGCCCGCGCAACCAGATGAGGCCCGGGTCCGATGTGCGATGTTTGTGCCATTGCATCGACTGTTCCATCGCAGGCATCGGGACGGGCGCGTCGCGCAGCACGACTGGCAGGCTGCGCGCCGCCTCCTGTGCGAGCCGCCGGTGCATCGTGGCAATCCGGTTCGTGCCGGGCAACAACTGCGCCGGCGACAGGAAGCTGTAGGTCGTCACTTCCACCTTGCGCTCGATGCCGAGCTTGTGCATGAACCCGTCTTCCAGCGCCGAGTGGACTGCGCCGGGCTGGACGATGATGTGGCCCGCCGCCAGATACCGCTCGGCCGTCATCTCGCCTTTCGCGAGCGGGCTTTGGTCCCACAGCACGCAGCAAAACGTTTCCGTGAGCAGCAGCTCCGCGGGATGGTCGACCGAACAATACTCCTTGGGGATGATCAGCAGATCGGCTTCGCCGCGCTCCAGCACGCGGTGGGGGTGCATGATCTGCGCGCGCAGCTCCAGACGAATGCCGGGCGCGCGCTGGTAGGCGAGCGCAAGCACATGCGGCATCAACGTCGTCATCGTGTAGTCGGACAAGTGCAGACGGAAGACGCGGTCCGAATGCGCGGGCACGAAATCGGGCTGCGCGGAGACCGTTGAATCGACTCGCACCAGAATGTCGCGTACGGGGTCCTGGAGCGCCTGCGCGCGTGGCGTCAGCTCCATCTTGCGGCCCACCTGGACTAGCAGCTCGTCGCCGAAATAGTCGCGCAAGCGCGCGAGAGCGCTGCTCATCGCCGACTGGCTCAGATAAATTTTTTCGGCTGCGCGACTGATGTTCTGTTCAGTCAGCAGCGCGTCGAGTGCGACGAGCAGATTGAGGTCGAGCTTGTTAAACCGCATGCGTACTGTCTCCCTTCTCCTTTTCCTTGCGACCTGGCGCGCGTTGCATTGTCGCTGCATGGCTTCTTCTTGTGCGCAATTTCAGGGTTTCTCCTGAAAGTATCGATGTCGCGGATATCTCCCATCTATCGAATTCATTTATGGGGATACCTGAGCCTATCTTAATCTACGACGCATCCCGAAGTGACGGCAGCAAGACGAACGTTCCGGGAAAAACCGCATGCCGGTGGGTTCAGTAGGCAACGTCGCTGTTGCATCCCCGAACCTTGCCGCGCTTGCCATGACGATGAGACACAAGGTGGTGTGCCCGCCCTGGTTGAGGAGACATGATGCAGAAGAGACTGACCGCAGCCGCTGTCGGCTGCGCCGTGCTGGCCGCAGGATTGGTGAACGACGCAAATGCGTTTGAAGGAGGTGTTTCCCCTTATCCGGCCGGCGCCGTTGGCACGAACATCGCCAACCTGCCGCCGATACCCGGCCTGTTCGCACTGGAGCAGTTCAATTACAGCTTCGCCAATGGCCTTTACGGTAACGACGGCAAGAAGCTGCCAATTCCGTTCCACCTGGATGCGTATTCGGCAACGACGCGCTTACTGTTGGCGTATCCGTTTCAGCTTCTGGGCGCGAAAGTCTACACGCAGCTTGTCATTCCAGTCGTGTCCCTGCACACCAGTGTCTTCGGCGAGTCGAGCACGCAGAACGGTCTTTCCAACATCACGCTCACGCCCGTGCTGCTGCAATGGCAGCTCTCGCAGAATCTGGCGATCGCGTCGGGCATCGACGTCGCATTCGAGACGGGCTCCTATAGTCCAGTCAAATCGAGCGTGGCGGTAGGCTACACCTCGGTGCAGCCGGTGATCTCGATTCGCTACAACGTGCCCAACGGCATCGATGTCGCGCTGGCAAACCGTTTCCTGCTTAACCAGAAGAATGGCACGACGAACTACAGATCGGGCGACGGCTACGTTGCCGAGTTCACCGCCGGCTGGAATTTCGGCCCTTGGAAGCTCGGCGTGGTTGGCGCATACCTGAATCAGTTCAGCGACGACAAAGCGGATGGTGTGAACGTGGGCAATCGCATGAGGACCTTTGGTATCGGTCCTTCAGTCGTCTACGACGCCAGAAGCTGGAACGTCAACCTCAATTATCAGCAAGGCGTCTATGCGGCGAACACCTCCAAAAGCAACAGCGTGTGGCTAAACATCGCCATTCCGCTGTGGCCTGGTTTCGGGCGCAAGGGCTGAGCACTGTCGTTCGATGCGTCGCGCCATCCATCGAGCAATACGTTAATTCCATCAAGGTAATCGGCATGTTTCGTTATTTTCCAACCAACTACGTTTGGGATCTGTCGGTCAATCTCGCGATTGAAATGGGCGCGCGCATCGGCGAAATCGAGGAGATGTGCGGCCCGTTGCAGGAGGCGGCCAGGCAACCGGACGCCGAGGGCACGCGCGCGTTTCGCGAGGCGTGGGTCAGGAAGGCCGATCTTCTGTGCGAGCTAGCGGTGGAGGACGAAGCGAGAGGGCGGATGCTCTCGGCCGGTGAAAAATACCGGCGCGCGGCCATCTATCTGATCACGGCCGAACGCATGCTGGCGCACGATGAGCCGGGGCGCATCGAGCTTTACCTGCGTTCGCTCGACACATTCGACCAGGGCGTCGCGCTGCGCGGCGACAACTGCGAACGCGTGCGCATTCCGTACGGCGACGCGCACCTTTCCGGGCTGCTCGTGAAGGCGCCGAATGCCGGAGTCCGCAGCCCGCTACTCGTGCAGGTCAACGGGCTCGATTCGACCAAGGAGATGAAGTACTTCGTGGGCCTGCCGGCATGGCTCGGCGCACGCGGCGTCTCCTCGCTGATCGTCGATCAGCCCGGCACCGGCGAGGCGCTTCGTCTGCACGGCATGCATGCGATCTACAACTCCGAGGCGTGGGCGAGCGAGATCGTCGACTGGCTGGAGACGCGCGACGATGTCGATCCGCTGCGAATCGGCATGGAGGGCGTGTCGCTGGGCGGCTACTACTGCCCGCGTGCGGTCGCCTTCGAGCCGCGCTTCGCTTGCGGGGTAGTTTGGGGCGCGAACCATGACTGGCGCGACGTGCAGAAAAAGCGCCTGCAACGCGAGGGCAATTTTCCGGTGCCGCATTACTGGAAGCATGTTTGCTGGGTCTGGGGTGCGAAAGACATCGACGACTTCATGCGCATCGCCGAAAACGTGCACCTCGACGGCGTGCTCGATCGCGTCAAGGTGCCGTTTCTCGTCACGCATGGCGCAAAGGATTCGCAGATTCCCGTCGCCTGGGCGCATCGCACGTATGAACAACTCGTGAACAGCCCGAAGCGCGAACTCAAGATTTTTACCGATCGCGAAGGCGGGGTTCAGCACTCGAGCTTCGATAACTCGATCAACGCAGGGCACTGGATTGCCGACTGGATTGCCGAAACACTCGGCGGCCACACCTCGCTCTGACACATCCACACTTTCAAACGAACCCACCTCTCATGAACATCATCGGACCCGATACGCTGGTCTTCGGCGTGGACGACGTCGCCAGCTGCAAACAGTATTTGCTCGACTACGGCCTGCTGCCCGCGCACGCGAACGAGGCCGGCGGGCGCTTCGAGGCGCTCGACGGGACGGGCATCGAAATCGCTCACCGCGACGCGCCGTCCTTGCCGCCCGCACTCGGCACGGCGAGCATGCTGCGCAAGACGGTCTATGGCGTGGCCGACGCGGCGACGCTCGACGCCATCGCACATGAACTGCAGCGCGATCGTGAGGTGCGCAAGCTTGCCGACGGCTCGATCGAATCAGCCGACGACATGGGTTTTGCCATCGGCTTTCAGGTCACGAAACGCCGCACGCTGGTCTTGCCGGCAGAACCGCTGAACGCGCCGGGCGCGCCCGCGCAACGCGCGCCGAACGTGGTCGGCGCGGACGAACACGTCACGCTCACGCCACGCACGCTCTCGCATGTCGTCTATTTCGTGCCCGATGCGGTGAAGGCGGAAGCGTTCTACGTCGATCGTCTCGGCTTTCGCTGCACCGACCGCTTCACGGGCGTGGGCCCGTTCCTGCGGCCGGCGGGCACGCTCGAACATCACACGCTGTTCATGATCGAAACGCCGCCGTTCATGAAGGGTTGCGAGCATTTCACGTTTCATATGGGCGGGCCGAGCGAGGTCCTGCAGGCTGGCAGCCGCTTCGTCGCGAAGGGCTATCAGTCGTTCTGGGGACCGGGCCGTCACCGCTTCGGGTCGAACTGGTTCTGGTACTTCAACAGCCCGCTTGGCTGCCATGTGGAGTACGACGCCGACATGGACCTGCACGACGATGCATGGACGTCACGCGTTGCACCAATGAGCGCGGATACCTCGCAACTGTTTCTCTTCCAGGCGCGGGAAAAGTGGGCCCCGGGCGGGCCGCCGCCCGCAGCGAAGGCCGAAACGAACTAATGGCGCGCTTCACGCCCGTTCGCCTCGCGCGCATCGATGAACTGCCGGATCCTGGCGCGCGCGGCTTCGATCCCGAAGGCGCCGGGCATGACACGGTATTCGTCGTTCGCCGCGGCGAGGCAGTTTTTGCATACCGCGACGCGTGCCCCCATTACGGCGATACCGCGATGGCCTGGCGCAAGGACGCCTACCTGAATGGCGATGGAACCCGCATCGTGTGTCATGCGCACGGCGCGCAGTTCGACATCGAGACAGGAATGTGCCTGATCGGCCCGTGTGAAGGAAAGCGGTTAGTTAGCCTGAATATCGACGTGACGGAAGACGGCGACATCATGCTGACCCGCCCACTAAAAGACTAGGAGACACCCGGATGACCACTCAACTTCAAAACGTCCTCGTCATTGGCGGAGGTTTCTCCGGCATGGCGACGGCAATTCAATGCGCGAAGCTCGGCCTGCAGGTCGACCTGGTGGAGATCGACGAGGGCTGGCGCTCGTATGGCGCGGGCATCAGCATCGGCGGCCCGACGTTGCGTGCGTTGCGCACGATCGGTGTGCTCGACGCATTCTTCGAGCGCGGCTATGGCGGCGACGGCGTGAACCTGCTCACCGCCGGTGGCCAGCCGCTTCGCACGCTGCCAACACCGCGCGTCGCCGGGGCCGATGTGCCCGGCGGCGGCGCCATCATGCGTCCCGTGCTCGCCGATATTCTCGCGAAAGCGACGCGAGCGGCAGGCGTGCGGGTTCGCCTTGGCAGCACGTTCTCGCGGATGGAGCAGCACGACGACGGGGTGCGCGTGTCGTTGACGGACGGCACGCAGCGCAGCTACGACCTCGTGGTCGGGGCCGACGGCCTGTATTCGAAGGTGCGCGAAGTGGTGTTCCCCGACGCGCCAAAGCCGCGTTACACCGGGCAAGGCGTGTGGCGCGCAGTCTTGCCCCGGCCTGCGGACATCGTCTGCGCGACGATGTGGATGGGGCAGAAGGTGAAGGTTGGCGTCAATCCGGTTTCGCAGGAGGAGATGTACCTCTTCGTCACGGAGAACCGCCCGACGAACGAGCACATCGATCCCGACCACTGGCCGCGCATGCTCGCCGATCTGCTGGCGCCGTTTGACGCTCCGTTGATCCAGTCGCTGCGCGCGCAGATCGGCCTTCAATCGCGCGTCAACTATCGTCCGCTCGAACGCATGCTGATGGCGCAGCCCTGGTACAGCGGACGCGTGGTGCTGGTCGGCGACGCCGTGCACGCCACCACGCCGCATATGGCGGCGGGCGCGGGCATTGGTCTCGAGGATGCGATCGTGCTTGCCGAAGAACTGGCGCGGGCATCGACCGTGGATACTGCCTTGCGGGCGTTCGGGGAGCGGCGCTGGGAACGCTGCCGCATGGTGGTCGAGAATTCGGGGCGTCTTGGCGAGATCGAAATTGCCGGCGGCGACAAGGCGGAACACGCCCGCATCATGCACGAGACGCATATGAGTCTCGCGCAGCCGATCTGACCAGGCGGAGGCACGATGCAAACGAACCTCTCCACCTCGACGCCGACGGACCAGCACACCGCGGACGGCGCGTCGGCACGCCTCGGCGTGACGGGCACGCTCGCTCTGATGGTTGCGCATTGCGCGGGCATGGTCGATCTGGTCGCGTTGCCGGTATGGGTTGGCACCTTGATTGGCGCCTACCATCTCGACCCGCAACAGGCGGGACTGCTTGCCACGCTGTTTCTCGCCGGTGCCGTGGCGAGCAGCCTGTTCTTTTCCCCGCGCCTGAACCGCTCGCGTGCAAGGGCGGCGGCGACCATCGGCTTTGGTGTCGCGGCGCTCGCGTTTGCCGGCATGATATCGACAGACCGCTTTGCGGTGATGGCGCTCCTGCATGCCGTCGCGGGCATCGCGGTGGGCTGCGGGCTCAGTTTCACGCACGGCACGATCGGACGCAGCGCGAATCCACATCGGCTGTTTGCGATCGCGGGCCTCGCGCTTGGCGTGTTTGCCATTGCATTTCTCGGGCTCACGCCGGGGATGATCGCGTTGCACGGCGGGCCCACGTTGTTTCGCGTTTTCGCCGGTGTCATGGCAGTGGCGGCCATCGCGTGCGTGCTCGCGTTTCCGTCGCTCCGTGCGGGCCGGGGCGAAGCGACAGCCGACGAGCCCCGTATCGACCGCGCGGTGTGGTTCGGCATGGCCGGCGTGAGTTGCATGGCGCTGACTCAGGCCATGCTATTCAGCTTCGTCCAGCGTATCGGCCTCGATCGTGGCTTCGGCTTGACGGCGGTGACGACCACGCTGATCGCATTGGGCGTCGTGAATCTGTTTCCCGCGCCGGTAGCCGGGCTGCTGGAGTTGCGCGTGCCGGGCCGCAGGGTCGTGCAGGCGGGGCCCGTGGTGCAGGCGGCGCTCGCACTGATCATCACGCAAAGCGCGGCGTTCGCGCCGTATGCGGCGGCCACCTCGGTTTTTGCGGCCGTCATGATCTTCACGCACACCTTCGCGTTCGGCATGCTGGCCCGCATCGACAGCACTGGCCGGGCTGTCGCGGCGACACCCGCCATGCTGATGACGGGCGCGGCAATCGGCCCGGTTCTGGGCGGCACGCTGGTCAAGCAATCCGGTTACGGCAGCCTCGGCATGGCAGCAATACTGGTCGCCGCCGCTGCAGTGTATTGCTTCTCGCGTCTCGAGCGCCGTCCAAATTCCGCAGGAGTCTGAGCATGAAGCCAGTACGCCGATTTATCGATCTATCCATCTATCTGGAGAACGAAGTACTCTCCGATCCGCCGCCGCTTGCGCCGAAGATCACCTACCAGAAGCACGCCGATACGCTGCCGGAATTCATGGCGATGCTGCCGGGCACGAAACCCGAGGACTATCCCGATGGCGAGGCCGCCGCTGCGGAATGGGTCACGCTGACCACGCATAGCGGCACGCATCTCGACGCGCCGTGGCATTTCCATTCGACCATGGATGCGGACCTCGGCGAAGCGAGACCTTCGATTACGATCGATCAGGTGCCGCTGGAATGGTGCTTTCAACCGGGCGTGAAGCTGGATTTCCGACATTTTACTGATGGTTATGTCGTGACAGCCGCGGACGTCGAAGCTGAACTCGCGCGCATCGGCCATGTGCTGCAACCGCTCGATATCGTCGTCGTCAACACGCGTGCGGGGTCGCGATACGGCCATGCCGACTATGTCAATTCCGGGTGCGGCATGGGCTATGAGGCCACCATGTACCTGCTGGAGCGTGGCGTGCGCTTGACGGGTACCGACGCGTGGAGCTGGGATGCTCCGTTCTCCTACACAGCGAAGAAGATTTCGGAAACTGGCGATACGTCGCTGATCTGGGAAGGTCACAAGGCGGGGAGGGATATCGGCTATTGCCACCTGGAGAAGCTGCACAACCTCGAAGTGCTGCCGGCGACCGGCTTCGTGATCAGCTGCTTCCCTCACAAGATTCGCGGCGCTTCTGCCGGCTGGACGCGCGCCGTAGCGATCTTTGAAGCCACGGAGGCCATGCCGTGAGCTTTCGTGCAATTCGCCGCGTGGTGACCGGCCACGACGCCAACGGCCAGGCGGTTGTCGTGTCGGATGGCGCACTGCCGAACGTGGCGCAGATCGCCGCGATTCCCGGCACCGTATTCCACGAAGTGTGGTCGACCTCGGCAACACCTGCGCGGTTGGACAACGGCGCGGACCCGACCGTCGGCGCGCTGATGCTGCCGCCGCCGAAGCAGGGTACGCGGATGCGATTCGTCGATATTCCGCCCGATACGGCCGAGTTTCTTGCGCATGGTGCGGCTAGAATGCACGACGCGTTCAGCCAGATTGGCGACGCTGAAGCGTCAACGGTAAGCACGGACTCGCCGCATCCGCTGATGCACCGCACGGAGTCGATCGACTACGGCGTGGTGATCGAAGGCGAAATGACGCTGGTTCTCGACGCTGCCGAGGTCGCGCTCGCGCCCGGCAGTGTGGTGATCCAGCGCGGGACGAACCATGCCTGGGCGAACCGGTCCGGCCGTCCGTGCCGGATGTTGTTCGTGCTCGTCGACGGCGCCTACGCCCCGGAAATCGCGGCGGCGCTCGAAGCATCCACACAACGAGGACCACGATGAAATTCGCAACCCTGCCCGATGGCGGCAAGGATGGCCGCTTGCTACTGGTGTCGCGCGACCTGCGCCATGCCGTGGAGGCCGCGCCGATAGCGGGAACGCTGCTCGACGCACTGGAACGCTGGGCCGACGTGGCGCCAGCCTTGCAGGCGCGTTATGACGATCTGAACGGCGCGCGCGTGCCCGAAGCGCGCCCTTTCGACCCGGCCGCGTGCGCTGCGCCGCTGCCGCGCAGCCCGCAGTGGTGCGATGGCTCCGCCTTTCTCAACCACGGCCGGCTGATGGAGCAGGCGTTCAACACGCCACCGATCCCCGAGTTCGATACCGTGCCGGTGATGTACCAGGGCGCCAGCGACGATTTCCTCGGGCCGTCATGCGATGTGCCGTTGCCTGATGAGGCCGCTGGCATCGATTTCGAGGGCGAATTCGGCGTCGTCGTGGATCGCGTGACGATGGACACTTCGGCTTCGGATGCGATGCAGCGTATCCGCCTCCTCGTGCAGATCAACGACTGGAGTCTGCGGGCATTCGGGCCGCGCGAAATGAAAACGGGCTTCGGGTTTCTGCAGGCCAAGCCCTCTACGTCGTTCGCGCCCGTCGCCATCACGCCTGATGAACTCGGCGACGGCTGGCGCGACGGCCGCGTGCATCTGAGCCTGCATGTCGAGTGGAATGGCAACTGGTTTGGTCAACCACATGGCCGCGAGATGAACTTCAGCTTTGGCGAACTCATTGCCCACGCCGCGCGTACGCGCAGTCTCGCCGCGGGCTCGATCGTCGGGTCCGGCACGGTGTCGAACGTGGATCGCCGTGCGGGCTCGGCGTGCATCGCCGAGCGGCGCGTGATCGAGATGATCGACGAGGGCGCGGCGCGCACGGGCTTCATGCGCTTCGGCGAGCGGGTGAGGATGGTGGCTCGCGACGAGGCGGGTAACGCACCGTTCGGGGCGATCGATCAGCGGGTGGTGCGTGCGCCGCGCAGTGAGGAACGAGGAGAGAAGACTTGAGAGTGCTGGTGACGGGGGCGGGCGGATTCGTTGGGACCGCGCTTGTCGAACGGCTGCTGCGCGAGGGCATCGCAGCAGCGGGCGATGTGTCGGAGCTGGTACTGGTCGATCAGTCTCCTGGCCTGACGCGTGACGATGCCCGTGTTACGTCGCTTGCCGGCGATTTTAGCGATTCGCAGACGCTTGAAAGACTGCTTCTGAAGCCCGTCGATGTCGTCTTTCATCTCGCGAGCATGCCTGGCGCTCAGGCGGAACGTAACCCCGACGAAGGCGACCGCGTGAACCTATGGGGTACGTTGAGGCTGTTCGACCGGCTCGCAATGCAGGCAGAGGAGTACGGTCGTGTGGCGCGCGTTGTCTTTGCCAGCAGCGTGGCCGTCTATGGTGAATCGTTGCCGGCGTTCATTGACGAGCACACCGCGCCCTGTCCGACGATCAGCTATGGCGTACACAAGCTGACCGGCGAACTGGTCCTCGCTGATTGGACGCGGCGCGGCAAGTTGGACGGCCGTTCGCTGCGCCTGCCTGGAATCGTAGCGCGCAAGGAGCGCTCCGTCGGACACGGCTCGGCTTTCATGAGTGAGATCTTCCGGACTGCGCAGGCACATGAGGCGTATAAGTGTCCGGTGTCGCCAACGGCAACGGCGTGGTGGATGTCGCGAGCCTGTTGCGTGGAAAACCTGCTGCATGCGGCGCGGCTGCCGTCGGACGGCTTGCATGCTGGACGTTTCTGGACACCTCCGGTTTTGCATTTGCGCGTGAATCAGATCGTCGACGCACTTGCAAAGCGATTCGGCAGGATTGGGATCGACTTCGCCCCTGTGGAATGGATCGAACGGCTTTTCGGGCGACAACCGCCGCTTGTCGATCATCGTGCGATCAAGGACGGATTTCTGAACGACGGGACTATTGAGAACCTTGTGGAGTGCGCTATCGAGGCGCTATCAAACGGTTGATAGCAACAATGCTTCTCAAAACGTTGCAGGACAAAGAGTTAGGCAGAAGCCGAAATGCGAGATCAGCACCCGTGCGACCGGCTGAATCCGCCGGCGGATACCTGCTCCTGCAACTGCGGCTCTTCCATCGACCGCGACGGGTCAACCCGAGACGAAAGGTAATGGGACGCTGTGATAGCGATTCGCCGCCTGTTTCCGGCAACGCCGTACCGCTTTTCGCTCAATGGCGTTTTGAACAACATCGAGGTTGAAGTCAAGGGTGACTAGTGCGCGGCCACAAACGGCATGGCCATGATCGAGCCAGTGATTCATCGGGCGACTCCGCTTTGAACTACCGGAAATGCCATTGCAGTGACTTGCTCGAAGCTTAACCGCGCACCTTCGCTGGCAAGTCGATCGCATTCTTCTCGCGTGAATGCCGAGTCGACAATGGCTCGCGCTTCCTTGTAGCTGGATACCGCCATCGGCGGTATCCAATCGCGGACTGCCTGTAGCTGGCGGTTGTCAATCCAGGCAAGTGTCCTCGCGGCGTCGACGAGACGGCCCTGCCGCGCAAGTAGAAGCGCCACATGGCAGTAGGGACAGGCCATCGGATCGCGTGCGTGCATCGACAGCGTGCAAGCACTCCGCAATGCAAGTTCAGCCGCCTTGAAGTCGTCGAGATAGACGAGCGCCGCGCCGCGCAAACTGAGGATATGCGACCGCAGTTGGACACTCTCTGTCACACTCGATCTGTTGAGAATATCGTTACATCGCCGCAATGCAGAAGCAAAGTCGCCTTCCAGCAAGTCGCAGGCGGGAAGCATAATTTCACAGCGGTTTCCGTAGAAACTGTGATCAAGACGAAGGCCCTGCAACGCCGCATTGGCCAGTCGTCTCGCTTCATCCGGCTTGCGGTCGATGAAATAGGCGAAAACCACTCTGCAATACGCGACGGACGTTTGCAGCCATGATGGCCACGCATCGTCCAACAGGGCTTCCGCTCCGGTCAGCGCTGCTATCGCCGCGTCGCGATCGGCCAGGAAGGCAAACTGATGCGCAGCGACCGTCAAGGACCTGAAGGCTCCGAATCGGTCGTTCAGGCCTTGAAATAGTCGAGCCGCTCTGAGGGCCGAAGCGGCCTCGCGTTTTAGCTCCGTGCGCATGCGCAGATCAGCGACGGCAAACCAGAAGCGCGCTGCCAGTCGAGGCGGCGTTGACTCGTCCACCCAGGGCTCGATCGTACGGTACAGCCGCGCGCCTTCGTCGTTGAAGCCTCGCGCATCCCATAGCCTGTCGGTGGCCGCAGCAAGTTCGACCGCGATCTGGTGATCGCCCGTCGGCCCCAGTGCCCACGCCACGGCCGCGCGTACATTGTCGAGGTCAGGCGCGATGCGACGCATCCGCGCCAGGGGCTCCTCAAAGAGATCGTCTCCGGTCAGGATCTGCGCCAGTGCTTCGGCGTGGCGCCGGCGCGTCGCGTCGAGCGAGCCAGTGATGGCTAGCCGCTCCAATGCGAAGGCCCGGCTGCTTTCGAGGAGCCGGTAGCGCGGCACCTCCCCACGTTCAACCATCACGAGCGATTTATCCACGAGTGAGGCGAGGTGATCGATGACTGCCCAGCTATCGGTGGTCTGGTCGCTCGCCACGCACTGTGCGGCTTCAAGCGAGAAGGTGCCCATGAACACGCCGAGCCGATCGAACACCGTTTGCTCGGGCGCACTCAACAGCCCATAGCTCCACTGCAGCGCTCCCCGCAAGGTTTGATGGCGAGCCGGTGCGGTTCGATTGCCGCCCGCGAGCAGCCTCAGGCTCTCGTCGAGCCGACGCAGCAGACCATGCACTCCGAGGAGCGGTTCCCGCGCCGCGGCGAACTCGATCGCCAGAGGAATTCCATCGAGCCGCCGGCAGATCTCGACCACATCGCTCACGTTCCCGCTATCGACCGTGAACTTCGGATCGGCGGCCTGGATCCGCGCGACGAACAGTTGGACAGCGCCGAAACCGGGGGCAGCGGTCGCGTCTGCGTTCGCGGGCACGGCCAGCGCGTCGAGACGAAAGATCTGCTCCTGATCGATGTGCAACGGTTCCTGGCTTGTGACCAGCACCCGCACGCCCGGTGCGTCGGCCACGATCTGCGTGACCAGATGCGCTGCCTGTTGGAGCAGATGTTCGCAGTTGTCCAGCAACAGCAGAAGACTCTGATCCCGGATCAACTGCACCAGCGACGTGAGTCCGCCTTCACTGAGCGCTATCTGGTGCCCCAACACGCGCGCCACGGTCGGCACGAGCAACAGGCCGTCCGCCAGCGACGCCAGTTCGACAATCCAGACGCCGTCCGCATAGTCATTACGCAGCTCGTACGCCACTGCCTGCGCTAACCGTGTCTTTCCGATGCCCGCGGGGCCTACGACGCTGACGACCCGGGAAACCTCCAGCAAACGCGCCAGCGCGGCGACGTCTTCCGCACGCCCATAGAGCGGAGGCATCTGGACCGGCAGATTATTGGTCGCCCTGGTCGATCTTGCGAGGGAAGTGAGCTCTTCTCCGGCCTCTCCGGTGTTCGAAGCCGCGCGTCTTTTCCCGGCCACATCGACAAAATCACAAGGAGCCTGCTCAGGCGTCCCTTCGTGAACCGATTCCGGCACGCAGTCCTCTTCATCGAACGCCTGCGATTGGGAGGGTGCTGTCAGATCCAAACTTTCGCCGGAAATTGACCCGATCGGCCGGACGTCAAAAATATAGCCTCGGCGCGGCACCGTCCGGATCAACTTTTGACTCCGATCGTCCAACGCCGCGCGCAACTCGCTGATGCACTGAACCAGGGAATCGTCGGTGACGATAACGTCGCGCCACACGGCCTCGATCAGCTCGTTTCTGCCCAGCAGGCGACCGGGATGGCGCGCCAGATGCTGCAATAGCGCAAAGGTCTTCGGTCTGAGCGCGACAGGCCGTCCCGCGACTCTCAGTTCGCCGCGCGCTTTATCGATGTCAAATCTCGGGTAATGCAGCACAGCCACGACGTCGCCGCTGGCGGAATCCGGCGTCGTGATGGATTTCGGGGATCTTTCGGCGTTCATTCGGCCAATCGTCGTGTGAGTTGACGCCTCCCTGACTACCCTTTCATTGGTGGAGCATATGATGCCGAGAGTTTCGCCGCCAGTGTTTGATGCCTTTTCGGACGCGTCGCTTCCGCTCTCGAGCGTTGTGTTCCGATTCCTCGATGATGTGTCGGTCGGCGACCGACTCAAGCGCCCGGTCGATCGTCACTGCAACCTTCGAGCCGAGCAAGCTTCGACTCCCCGCTCATCGCCGCAAAGCTCGCATTTGACTGGCGTGCCCGTTCCCTTCACAGGCAGCGCGCTGGGTTCCGCCCTGAACCGAACGTCGCGCAGGACAGGACCAACAACGCCGCGACGATTGCAGTCGGTTCGGCGAAAACGCATTTATTAGTGGAAGACGTGCTTCAGATTCGCAGATGGAGACCACTGCCCAACCGATGACAGTAACTGGACGACGAAGAATGGCAAAACGCCCCGATCTCGATGCGATGAGCGGATTGGCCGATTTCAACTTGTAAACCGTACTCGTTGCCAAGTCCCATCGCCTATCATAAGTAGATAGCTTCCGTTGCTTGTCGGTGCTGTTGGCAAGAAACAAAAGGTCGTTGGATTTTTCGCAAGACCGATCTTGCGGGACTGCTAACCGTTTGTGCGATCTTTAACACTGCGATTAACCGGATCATTTCAGTCCCTGCGCTTTAACTTTTGAGTGACATTCGACCAATACAAGAGAAAGCGTCACTGAACGGAGGAAGCCACGACGTTGGTCGCTTAATCCGCATAATGACCGGTTGAAGATGAGTCACTGGTGACATGGTCAGTCTCTACACAATGCAGGCCCTGCACGGTCTGGTCTACGGGATGCTTCTCTTCCTGGTTGCGTCCGGACTGACACTCATCTTTGGGCTGCTGCGCGTTATAAACATCGCACATGCTGCCTTTTATATGTTAGGCGCTTATCTCACCTATGCCGTTGTCGCGGTCACGCAGAACTTCTGGCTTTCATTGTTCATCGCCCCAACCGCCGTGGGATTGCTTGGCGCCGGAGTGGAATCTGGGCTATTGCGTCGTATTCGCGGTCATGGACACGAACACGAATTGCTTTTGACTCTCGGTCTGTTTTACATGGTATCCGAAGCAACGCGGTGGATCTGGGGCAACTATACGTTAGAGGTTCCAACACCTTTGCTTCTAGTTGGCTCGATTCCCCTGTTGGGTGGTCAATACCCGATATATCGCCTGTTCATCCTGGCATTTTCAGCTCTGATTTGCGTGCTGTTGGGAATTGTCCTCAAACGTACACGGCTTGGCATCGTTATTCGTTCGTCTGTTTCGGATCGGGAAATGGTGAGTGCCTTGGGCGTCAACACTTCCTTTGTGATGACTGCCGTCTTTGGCCTGGGTTCTGCTTTGGCTGCTATCGCTGGAGTTGTCGCCGCGCCGTTTCTGCAGGTCGATCCGTCGATGGGCCAGGCAATTCTTGTCGATACTTTCGTGGTTGTCGTTATCGGTGGATTCGGGTCGCTTGCTGGAGCGCTGATGTCTTCCCTAATGATCGGTCAGCTAAAGTCTTTCGGAATACTGTTGTTTCCACAGTTTGCGCTCATTTTTCAATTTCTTCTTATGGCAGCAGTGCTGATAGTCCGGCCACAAGGTCTCCTCGGGGACAAGCCGTGATGTTGCTCGTCGGATGGATCTCAGCGCTCGTGGCGCTCTATCTTTTACCTCTGATTCTGGACATCACTTCCCTGCGAATTGTCATAGAGATACTTTACCTTGGCCTCTTTGCTGCATCCTTCAATCTTCTCTTCGGTTATGGTGGAATGCTTTCCTTCGGCCATGCGGCCGCATTTGGAGTAGGCGGTTACGCAGCCGGTCTGACATGGAAGTTCCTGGGTGACGTTCCAGTTCCGCTTACTTTGATCGGTTGCGCGCTCGCTGGAGCATGCTTAGGGATGATTGTGGGAGTCTTTTGTGTGCGTGCTCGAGGGACGTCTTTCTCGATGCTCACACTGGCCTTCAACCAGTTTCTCTTTGCAGTGGCACTGAAATGGCGAACGGTGACGAGGGGCGACGACGGTCTGAGCGTCCGCCCACCGGATTTTCGCTTGCCCGGTGGATTCGCCTTGCACATGAACCAGCCGCAGCACTTTTATTGGCTTGAACTGACGGTCGTGATTCTTTGCATTGTAGCGATATGGCACATCACCCGCACACCATTGGGAAACTCCGTCGTGTTGGTGCGTGAAAACGACGAGCGGTCTGCGTTCCTTGGCTACAACGTTTTCGTGACAAGGTTGATCGTCTTTTCCATTGCGTCCTCTTTAGCAGCGGTTGCGGGGGGACTCTTTGCGAGTTTTCAACAACTAGTTTCGCCTGAAGCACTGGATTTCAATACCAGTACGGAGGTGGTGTTGATGGCGCTTCTCGGTGGTACAGGAACGCTCGCTGGTCCTCTACTAGGCGCAGCCGCATATATTCTGCTTCAAAACTGGCTGTCGAGTATCACCGAGCACTGGCCGTTCGTGATCGGTCTGCTCTTCGTTCTTCTGACCTTGTTCATGCGAACCGGTATCGTTGGCATTGTCGGGCAAGCAGGTCCAATCCAGCGCCTGATCGGCCTGCGGCGTTCACCCAGGAGAGGGCAGCCATGAAACCCTCGCTCGAACTTCGTGATATTCATCACGATTTTTCGGAGCTTCGTGTGTCGGCAGGAATCGACCCGAAGGTCTTGTCGGGTGAGCTGCACGCCATTATCGGACTGCACGGCGCAGGCAAGACGACGCTGTTCAAAATATTGATCGGATGCCTTGAACCTGCGTCAAAAACAGGAGCCGCTGGACGTTGGAGCGCGTCTATGAGTTCTTTCCTCGCATGCAAGAGCGTGATGCACAGCGAGTCGGTACGTTGTCCGGCGGCGAACGGCAAATGCTCTGCACTGGTCGAGCGCGAATGGGCAACCCGAGCTTGCTACTAGTGGACGAGCCAACCGAAGGGCTCGCTCCCGCGATCGTTACTCAAGCTGAGGGAATACTTAGCGTGGCACATCATGACGGTACGGCCATCTTGCTGGTCGATCAGGCGACGGACCTCGCGCTGTCTCGAGCGAGCCGATTTGACGTGATGTCGAAAGGACGGGTCGTCTTTGCTGGTAGCGCAGTGGATTTGATGACGGACGATCAAGTCAGAAAGCGATATCCGCAGTTATGACAGTCCGCACTTCAGGTGGGGTAGTTGCGTCTTCATAGAGGCTAAGCATGAACATTCGAACGGGTCGGCGCACATTCATCAAAGGCGTAACCGCGGCTGGGGCCGTTGCTGTCGGACCGTGGATTGCCGCACGCCCTGCCTGGAGTCAGCATAGTTCCATCAAGATCGGTGTGATCGAACCACTGTCGGGTCCGATAGCATATGTTGGAGAAACTTTCGTCGCGGCCGCCAGATTTGGTGCTTACAGGCTCAATCGGGCTGGTGGGGTGCTTGGGCGGCAGGTGGAGATCGTGCCGGCGGATAGTGAACTCAAACCTGACGTCGCCACTCGCCGCGCGAATGATCTGCTCTATCGTGAAAAGGTGGAAGTTCTCGCTGTTGGGCCGGGGTCGGCGGTAGCGAAGGCGGTTTCTCAGATTGCCAATCGGAATGGAAAGATATTCGTCACGTACGCTTCTGAGGCGGCTGAACTTACGGGCGAAGAGTTCCAGGATACAACCTTTCGATGCTGCCTTAACACCGACATGCACTCACGAATGCTCGCTTTGTACTTCACGAGAATGGCGAAGCAGAAGCCCACGCGATTCTATCTTCTGAACGAGGACTACAATTTCGGGCATGCTTTCGCGGAGGGCTTCAAAAAGGCTTTTGATAGGATGAAGGCGCCCAATCAAAGCATTGTCGGGGAGGAATACCACCCGCTTCAAAACGTGCAGGATTTCGCTCCGTACGTCACCAAGATCATGGCGTCCGGCGCCGAAGTCGTCATCACAGGGGACTGGGGCCAGGATCTCCGTCTGCTGCTTCAACAGGGGAAGTCCTTGGGGTGGAAGGTGAAGACGGGTGGATTCTATCTCAACGACCCGATAGTATTGCAAGCAGTACAGGGGGCAGCCGTCGGTCATATAACCGCAGACGCTTACCAGGTGACACTCGACACACCTGAAAACAAAGCGTTCATCCGGGAATGGCGAGAATACTATCCTGACGCGCCGATCAGTTATAAATATCCGAACGCCGCCGTTATTCACACGGTAAGCGCGATTCTCTGGCTCGGTGACGTGATAAAGCGTGCAGGCACTCTGGATACTGCCAGGTTGATTCAGACCTGGGAGGGAGCCAGGTTTGCAGCAATTTTGGGCGACGTAGAAATGCGAGCATGCGATCATCAGATGCAGAGTCCGGGGCTCATATCAGAGATACTCGATCCTGAACAGATACCCGCTGAGATCCGCTACTACGGCGACGCCTTTCCATATATTGGCAGGCCCACGCGAATTCCGAAAGAAGAGCTGGCAGTAATTCCAAAGGACACCGGCAACCCGCGCTGCGCTAGAGGGGGCTAACATGTGCTGCACGACCGGCAGAGGGTAGATGGTCGGCTTGCGAAAGCTGTCAAAGCGGGTCCGTATGCGCGGATTAGCGTCGTCTTCGACGTCGATATGCGCTCCCGCCTGAAGGGCAGATCATCTTTGATCAATCGAATTGATTGCCTTCCACATGCCATCGTCGAGGGCACGCCTTTCGGCACAATTTCGGCTTTTATTCGGCATACCTTCGTGCGGCTCGACTCCCCCATGGCTATGCTGGTCGTGCCAATGCCTGCGACTGAGACGGCTCCTCGTGGGGCACCGCCCAGATTGCCGCCTTTGCTCGACGACGGCTCGGTCAATAGTGAAGATCATCAAGGGACGGCCGCTCCTGGACTGAACAGGACGTAGAAAGTCTGATCTCCGGTCACGCCGTGCCTACAAAATGCGCGCGGCCGTTCAACGTCCAGATAACAGAAATGGACTGTCCCTCCAGCGCGAGCGCCCAGGAGGTACTCAACATGAAAATCCCTCAAATTAGCCGTGCGGCGTTTGCCTTCGCAGCGTTCATGACGCTCGAAGCTGCATGCCACGCAGGCGTTGCCGCTTCGTCCGGAGAGCGCGTCGCCGTGGCCGGTTCAGATTCATCTGTGACGGTGAGTACCGGATCGCGCGGCACCCAGCCAGCGGACGTCGACGGCGTCCCACTTACCCTCAAACTGATAACACCGTCAGGTGGGACGTCGCGACTTACTTACGTCGACGAAGACGGCTGGCGGCTTGACGACCACGCCGAGCCATCGAAGCAGAAGGAAGCGCGAATCACACCCGCATCGACGCAGCGACAACAGGAAGCGTCAAGTTCGAGGCGGCCCATGAGCGTTTTCATCGACGGCCCCACGGGCTTCACCTATGTTTGGGTGGCCGATCAAGGATGGAAGTTCGTCGGCCAATTGTCCGACTGGAAGCGATGATCGACGTTGCGGGCTTCAACAGGCAGTGCGACTCGTAGGTCGATAAGCTAGCCGGGTACAGGGAAGCCAACCGCAAGCGAAACCGCGACCCGCATCAGGCTCGTACTGGCCGGACTCGGCAACGTCCGCACGTCGTTGATGCGTGCGTTCGGCGAAGACGATATGCAGGTATCGTCAGGCGCCCTCAAGTAGCGGCGGCTTAAGCCATTCGCGGGAGCAGCAGAGGCAAAGGCGGTCAGCCAGTCCACGCGCTGCTCCGCTGACTGGACAAACGCAGCGATGAATCATCAGCCTCGCTCCATATAGGAGACCACGCGTGTTTTACATAAGTGTTCGGGAGAGATTTCGACGAACGTGAACGTGTTGGTCTTCACCCAAGGAGTGGCACTATATTTAGTGCTCCGGACCGCGGTACGAAGCAGGCGTGCAATAAGCGATTACGTGAACAAAGGGAGCCTGAGATGAATACGAATTGCAAGAAAGGTTTGGCAGTCATCCTATCAATTCTCACCAGTGCGGCGTCGGCGCAGAAAATTGAAATTCCACAACAAGGCAGTACGAGTTATGTCACATATTATATCAATCACGTGATATCGAGCATTGACATGGATGACCAAGGAAATGATGAAATAATTGAAAGCTTCGGAATTACGCGGAACACGAGCGGCCAAAAGATCTTCGACAACATGTCGGTCCATTGTGTGTTTTATTACGGCATGCACGGAGGCACAGATGCGGCAAAGGGAGCCTGCACTGAAATGGATGCCGACGGCGATAAGGTTTTCACAACATTCGTGGTGGGCACACACACGCTGATCGGCGGGACTGGAAAGTATACGGGCATCACCGGGGCTGCCAGCTTCACGGTAAATATGCTTAGGCCGCCGGCGGAGGGCACACACGCAGATGTGGTGGACCACAAGGTGAGCTGGAAGATTAATAAGTAGCGGCCCGCGGCGGTCGATGCGCAAAGCGGGACGGAGCACGCGGTCGCTGATGGCGCTCGCCGGAATTTGTCACCAAGTTCCAGGGTCACGTACGACCCGTTGCCCATCGGCGTCTGACCGGCTTGGGAAGAGGTCTGCGTTGTAGAGATATCTGTTAAGGAGATTCAACTATTGGAGCATCCGTTTAGTCTTTGTGCATTTTTTGGGTACTGTCGCTGCGGCCGGGACACGTGATCTGCTGCTCAAGCCTGGCGGATTGCTGACAGTAGCGGGATCGAGCAGCCGGCTGGCCTCCGCGCGGGCTGTTACCAGTTCCTTAGCTATTTGTCTCGACGACGCTTACTTCATTTTCCAGGTGATTTTGTTCGTCACCTCGACCGCATGCGTGCCGGTGGCGGGCGCGTGCAATACGTTCCCCGAGAACGTCCCTGTACCGCTAATTCCGCTGTACTTTCCAGTACCTCCAGTCAACGTAAAAGTGTCTGTTTCGAAGGTGACGTTGATCTTGTCACCGTCCACGTCGGTTTCGGTGCAAGCACCTTTCAGATCGTATTTGTCGCCTCGTGCGCCCTCATAGAAAAGACAGTGGACCGACATACGATCGAACGGTTTTTGGCCGATTGAATTACGCGTGATACCGAACCCCTCGATCAACGAACCGGAGCCTTGATCGCCCATGTCGACGGTGGCCAGTTCGTGATTGAGCGCGTAAGACGTGTAGGTCGTGCTACCTGCCTTGGGCATATCGAACGTCTGGGCCAATGCCGGGCTGACAGAAACTGTCAGGGACGCGCCCAGTGCCAATGCGCTTAAGTTTGCCTTCATTTCAATTAGCTCCTGAAGTGGCGAAGTCCGTTGCGACAATCGCGCGTAGAAGTGGCGTATGAAGATCCAATGTGAAGACTAGAAGAGGAGGTCGTCAGGTTGCACGACCAGAGGCCGAATGAAATCCGAAAATTCCCCGAAAGCGGCAGCGACGACGGCGACTGGCGGTGAGGGTTGTTCGACGCCTGCCGACATTCATGTGCGCCGTTTTCGCTCTATCGCCCCGGAAATGCCATTGCAGTCACTTGTTCGAAGCTTAACCGCGCCCCATCGCTCGCAAGTCGATCGCATTCTTCTCGCGTGAAAGCCGAGTCGACCATGGTTCGCGCTTCCTCGTAGCTGGATACCGCAATCGGCGGAAACCAATCGCGGACTGCCTGTAGCTGGCGGTTGTCGATCCAGGCAAGTGTCCTCGCGGCGTCGACGAGACGGCCCTGCCGCGCAAGTAGAAGCGCCACATAGGAGTAGGGATAGGTAGTCGGACCGAATGTATGCATCAATAGCGTGCAAGCGCTCGCCAATGCAAGTTCAGCTGCCTTGACGTCACCGAGATGAACGAGCGCCGCGCCGCGCATAAGCAGGATTTGCGATCGCAGTTGCACACTCTCTCTCACACTCGAACTGTCAAGGATATCGTTACATCGCCGTAACGCCGACGCATAGTCACCCTGCGCGATGTCGAGGCTGGGAAGCAGGAGTTCGCAGCGGTCTCCGAAGTAGCTGTCGCCGCGACGATGGCCCTGCAACGCCGCATTGACAAGACTTCTCGCTTCATCCGGCTTGCGGTCGATGAGGTTTGCGAACAGTGCTCTGCAATAAGCGAGGGACGTTTGCAACCACGACGGCCACGTGTCGTCGGACAGGGCTTGCGCCTCAGCAAGGGCTGCTGCCGCCGCGTCGCGATCGGCCATAACGGCAAAGTAAAGCGCAGCAAACGTCAAGGACCGGAATACGCCGAATCGGTCGTTCAGGCCTTGATATAGTCGAGCGGCTTTGAGGGCCGAAGCGGCTTGGTGTTTCGCCTCCGTGCGCATGCGCAGACCAGCGACGGCAAACCAGAAGCGCGCTGCCAGTCGAGGCGGCGTTGACTCGTCCACCCAGGGCTCGATCGTACGGTACAGCCGCGCGCCTTCGTCGTTGACGCCTCGCGCATCCCATAGCATGTCGGTGGCCGCCGCAAGTTCGACCGCGATCTGGCGATCGCCCGTCGGCCCGAGTGCCCACGCCACGGCCGCGCGTACGTTGTCGAGGTCAGGCGCGATGCGACGCATCCGCGCCAGGGGCTCCTCAAAGAGATCGTCTCCGGTCAGGATCTGCGCCAGTGCTTCGGCGTGGCGCCGGCGCGTCGCGTCGAGCGAGCCAGTGATGGCTAGCCGCTCCAATGCGAAGGCCCGGCTGCTTTCGAGAAGCCGGTAGCGCGGCATCTCCCCCCGTTCAACCATCACGAGCGATTTGTCCACGAGTGAGGCGAGGTGATCGATGACTGCCCAGCTATCGATTGTCTGGTCGCTCGCCACGCGCTGTGCGGCTTCAAGCGAGAAGGTGCCCATGAACACGCCGAGCCGATCGAACACCGTTTGCTCGGGCGCACTCAACAGCTCATAGCTCCACTGCATTGCCCCCCGCAAAGTTTGATGGCGGGGCGGCGCAGTTCGATTTCCGCCCGCCAGCAGCCTCAGCCGCTCGTCGAGCCGCCGCAGCAGACCATGCACGCCGAGGAGCGGTTCCCGCGCTGCGGCGAACTCAATCGCCAGAGGAATTCCATCGAGCCGCCGGCAGATCTCGACCACATCGCTCACGTTCCCGCTATCGACCGTGAACTTCGGATCGGCGGCCTGTATGCGCGCGACGAACAGTTGGACAGCGCCGAAACCGGGGGCAGAGGCCGCGTCTGCGTTCGCGGGCACTGCCAGCGCGTCGAGTCGAAAGATCTGCTCCTGATCGATGTGCAACGGTTCCTGGCTTGTGACCAGCACCCGCACGCCCGGTGCGTCGGCCACGATCTGCGTGATCAAGTCCGCTGCCTGTTCCAGCAGATGCTCGCAGTTGTCCAGCGACAGCAGAAGTCTCTGATCCTTGATCAACTGCACCAGCGATGTGAGTCCGCCTTCCCTGAGCGCTATCTGGTGCCCCAACACGCGCGCCACGGTCGGCACGAGCAACAGGCCGTCCGCCAGCGACGCCAGTTCGACAATCCAGACGCCGTCCGCATAGTCATTACGCAGCTCGTACGCCACTGCCTGCGCTAACCGTGTCTTTCCGATACCTGCGGGGCCTACGACGCTGACGACCCGGGAAACCTCCAGCAAACGCGCCAGCGCGGCGACGTCTTCCGCACGCCCATAGAGCGGAGGCATCTGGACCGGCAGATTATTGGTTGCGGCTACATTGGTGAAATCATAGGGAGACTGCTCAGGCACCGCTTCGTGAAGCGATTCCGGCATGTAGACTTGACCATCGAACGCCAGCGATTGTGAAGGTGCTGTCAGGTCCGAGCCTTCGCCGGAAATTGACTCGATGGGCCGGAGGTCAAAAATATAGCCTCGGCGCGGCACCGTCCGGATCAACTTTTGACTCCGATCGTCCAACGCCGCGCGCAATTCGCTGATGCACTGAACCAGGGAATCGTCGGTGACGATAACGTCGCGCCACACGGCCTCGATGAGCTCGTTTCTGCCAAGCAGGCGACCGGGATGGCGCGCCAGATGCTGCAATAGCGCAAAGGTCTTCGGTCTGAGCGCGACAGGCCGTCCTTCGACTCGCAGTTCGCCGCGCCCTATATCGAGGTCGAATCCGGGGTAGTGCAATATGGCTACGTCGACCGGGTTCGGCGTGGTGATGGATTTCGCGGAATTTTCGGCGTTCATTCGGCCAATCGTCGTGTGAGTCGACGCCTCCCTGACTACCCTGATCCATGTCATCCATTGATGGAATATGGGGACAACGATCTATCCGCCGGTGTTTGACGTCTTCTCGGACGCGCTGCGTTGCTTGTGCTGTCAGGCGTTGACTTCCGATGCCCAGGATCGGCTTGTCGGTTGGACAAGCATGTTTGCAAACGTGAATTCGATCGCCGCTAAATCTTCTATAGTATGGGCCATCTTGCGAAGAAGCTTCATCGGACACCCAGGAAAAAAACATGGCCGCAAGTACGATACCTATGCGATGAAGAAGGGGACCACAGCTACGCAACAATTGAATTCCGTCGCAAACAAGCGCCTTTTAGTGGAAGACATGATTCATATTCGATGACGGATATCCTTGCCTAAGCGATGACGGTACCTGAAGGCGAAGTGCGACGGAGCGCGTCCTCGACCGCGAAGCGATTGACCGTATTGGCGGATTTCGTCTTCCAAACCGTAACGTTGACGAGTCCTTCGCCTATCATGGGTAGAAACCGTCCGTTGCTTGCGGTGCCCCGGTAGGAAACTAACAAGGTCTTTGGGGCTCGAGTTAAATCCCGAACTTGCAGGGCATGCGAACCGTTCATGCCTTTTTGGACATTACGGTTAATCGACTCGATTCAGTTCATACGCTTTATTCAGGAAGCGATAACTCTGGTCGCTTCATCGGCAGGGTGACCGGTTGAAGACGAGTCACCGATGACATGATCAGTCTGTACACAATGCAGGCGCTGCACCGCCTGGTCTACAGGATGCTTCTGTTTCTGGTTGCGTCCGGACTAACGCTCGTCTTTGGGTTGCTGCGCGTTTTAAGCATCGCTCATGCTGCATTCTATATGTTGGGTGCTTATCTCTCCTATACCGCTGTCGCGATCACAGGGAGCTTTTGGCTTTCATTGTTCATCGCGCCAAGTGTCGCGGGATTGCGTGGCGCCACAGTGGAATACGGGCTGTTGCGGCGTATTCGCAGTCGCGGATACGAACACGAGATGCTTTTGACTCTCGGCCTGTTTTACATGATGTCCGAAGCAATGCGCTGGATCTGGGGTAACTATACGTTAGAGGTCCCAATCCCCTCCCTTCTGGTTGGCTCGGTTCCAGTTTTGGGCTGCCGATACCCGTTATATCGCCTTTTCATCCTTGCCTTTTCAGCTCTGATTTGCGTGTTGTTGGGAATTGGCCTCAAACGTACGCGGCTTGGGGTCATTATTCGTTCGTCTGTTTCGGATCGGGAAATGGTAAGCGCGCTGGGCGTCAATACTTTCCTCGTGATGACCGGAGTCTTTGCCATGGGTGCGGCCTTGTCCGCTATCGCGGTATTGTGGGCGTCGTCGGGAAAGCTGGTTTAATCCGGCGCCTGATCGGCATATGGCGTGCACCCAGGAGAGAACAGCCATGAAACCGACGCTTGAACTCCGAGAAATTCATCACGATTTTTCGGGACTTCGTGTGCTGGCAGGCGTCGACCTGAGCGTTTTTCCGGGTGAGCGGCACGCCATCATCGGACCGAATGGCGCAGGCAAAACGACTTTGCTCAACATAATCAGCGGGCGCTTGCATCCACGGCACGGGTGCGTCATCTATAGGCAGAAGGACATCACGCGGATGTCTCCCTATCGTATCGCTCGTCTTGGCGTCGCTCGTTCCTTCCAGGTTATCAACACCTTTCCACGGCTGACTGTCTTTGACTCCGTGCGAAGCGCCGTGTTGTCCCGCATCGGCAGGCGACTCGATGTCTGGCATGTCGTCGACCACCAGGAGTCTGTGACCCGGCAGACAACCAATGTTCTTCGATTGCTTGGGCTACTCGAGAGGCGCGATACACCAGCATGTGCGCTTTCATACGGCGAACAGAGACAACTCGAGATCGCCCTCACCATCGCGGCGTCTCCCGAATTGGTCTTGCTGGATGAGCCAACCGCAGGTCTCGACGTTGACGAATCGCGCAAGGCCATTGAGTTGATCCATCAGGTAAGCAAAAACAAGACGCTCGTGATGATCGAGCACGACATGGAGGTTGTTTTCGCGCTGGCCGACCGGATTAGCGTGCTTCATTATGGCGTGTTGGTTGCGTGCGGAACGCCGGATCAAATCCGCAATAGTAAGGAAGTTCAGTCAGCATATCTCGGAACGAATTTGTACGTAGGAAGAAGGTCATGATGCAAGCCACCGGGCTGCACGCCTATTATGAAAAGTCGCACATTCTTCAAGGCGCCTCTCTGATGGTTGAGGATGGGGAAGTTGTTTGTCTTTTGGGCCGCAATGGTGTCGGCAAATCGACGACACTTAAGAGCATCATGGGACTCGTCAAACTGGCGTCAGGCGCAGTGTTCTTTAATGGGAACAACATAACCAATTTGCCGCCGCACTATATTGCGCGACTCGGTTTTGGATATGTGCCGGAGGAGCGTCGGATTTTTCCTACTATTAGCGTGAAAGAAAACCTCCTGATGGGAATAAAGCATGCGCTACCAGCAACCTGCCCGAGAAGCGGGAGCCCCTGGACACTGGAGCGCGTCTACGAGTTCTTTCCTCTGCTTGGCGAGCGTGAGGTACAGCGCGCCGGTACGTTGTCCGGTGGGGAACAGCAAATGCTCTGCACGGGGCGCGCGCTAATGGGCAACCCGAGCGTGCTATTGATTGACGAGCCAACGGAGGGGCTCGCTCCCGCGATCGTCGCGCAGGTTGAGGGAATATTGCGCGCGGTACATCATGACGGCACGGCCATCTTGCTGGTCGATCAGACGATGGGTCTCGCGCTGTCGCTCGGAAGCCGCTTTTATGTGATGTCGAAGGGAAGTATCGTCTTTTCCGGTAACGCAGTGGAGTTGATGGAGAACGATCAAGTCAGAAAACGATATTTGGAATTGTGAAAACGCGCACTTGGGATTAGGTGGCTGGTCTGCAGAGACGCTAAGCATGAACATTCGAACTGGTCGGCGTGCATTTGTCAAAGGCGTAGCTGCGGGTTGCGCCGTTGCTGTGGGACCGTGGATTGCCGTGCGCCCTGCCTGGAGTCAGGGTAGTTCCATCAAAATTGGTGTGATCGAACCCCTGTCGGGTCCGATAGCATATCTTGGAGAATCTTTCGTCGCGGCCGCCAAATTTGGTGCGTACAAACTCAATCGGGCCGGTGGGGTGCTCGGCCGGCAGGTGGAGATCGTACCGGCGGATAGTGAACTCAGACCTGACGTCGCTATTCGCCGCGCGAACGATTTGCTCTATCGTGAGAAGGTGGACATGCTTTCTGCTGAGGGATCGGCAATAGCAAGGGCAGTTGCCCAGGTTGCAAACCGGAATCGGAAAATATTCGTCACGTGCGCTTCTGAGGCGGCGGAGCTTACGGGAGAAGAGTTCCTGGACACGACTTTTCGCTGCTGCCTGAATACCGACATGCACTCGCGAATGCTCGCTTTGTACTTCACCAGAATGGCGAAGCTGAAGGCCACAAAATTCTATCTTTTGAACGCGGATTACAATTTCGGACGCGCTTGCGCGGAGGGCTTCAAGAAGGCTTTTGATAAGTTGAAGGCGCCCAATCAAAGCATTGTCGGGGAGGAATATCACCCGCTTCAAAACGTGCAGGATTTCGCTCCGTACGTCACCAAAATCATGGCTTCCGGCGCCCAAGTCGTCATCACAGGGGACTCGGGCCAGGATCTCCGTCTGCTGCTTCAACAGGGGAAGTCCTTGGGGTGGAAGGTGAAGACGGGTGGATTCTATCTCAACGACCCGATAGTATTGCAAGCAGTACAGGGGGCAGCCGTCGGTCATATAACCGCAGACGCTTACCAGGTGACACTCGACACACCTGAAAACAAAGCGTTCATCCGGGAATGGCGAGAATACTATCCTGACGCGCCGATCAGTTATAAATATCCGAACGCCGCCGTTATTCACACGGTAAGCGCGATTCTCTGGCTCGGTGACGTGATAAAGCGTGCAGGCACTCTGGATACTGCCAGGTTGATTCAGACCTGGGAGGGAGCCAGGTTTGCAGCAATTTTGGGCGACGTAGAAATGCGAGCATGCGATCATCAGATGCAGAGTCCGGGGCTCATATCAGAGATACTCGATCCGGAACAGATACCCGCTGAGATCCGCTACTACGGCGACGCCTTCCCCTATATCGGCAGGTCGACCCGAATTGCGAAAGAAGAGCTGACAATAACTCCACGATACACAGGCAACCAGCGCTGCGGTTGACGTGTCTGAGACTCCGTCAGCATCCACTTCTAATCGCGTCAGGCGAATGCCCTCACGGCCGATTGCTTTTCGGCACAATTTCGGCGCTTATTCGGGATACCTTCGTGCGACCCGACTCCCCTATGCCTATGCTGGGATTGCCAGTGCCTGCCATTGAAACGGCTCCGCCTGCGGACGACCCCCAAAGGCTGCATGTTTTGCTCGACGACGGTTCGGTCGATAGTGAAACTCGTCAAAAGGCGGCCGCTCCTCGAACGAATGTCACGCAGAAAGTCTGATCTCAGTTGACGCCGTACCCGCAAAAACGAATGCGGCCGTTCAATACCCGCGAATAGCGCGAATGGACGGCGCCTACAGTGCGGTCAGCAAGGAGGTCCTCAACATGAAAAGTCCTCGTATTAAACGCGCGGCGTTTGCATTCGCAGTGTTCACGACGCTCGAAGCAGCATGCGGCATAAGCCTGGCTGCATCGTCTGGAGAGCGTGTCGCCGTGGCCGGTTCGGACGCATCTGTGACGGCGAACATGGCCTTCCATGGCACCCGGCCAGCCGACGTCGACGGTGGTCCGGTTGTTCTCACGCTGAAAACACCGTCCGGCGGGACGTCGCGACTCACTTACGTCAACGAAGACGGTTGGTGGCTTGAAGACCACGCCGCGCCATCCAGGCAGGACGAAGCGCGAATTACTCCCGCATCGGCTGAGCGACAACAGGAGGCGTCGAGCTTCGAGCGGCCCATGACTGCTTTCATCGACGGTCCCACGGGCTTCACCTATGTCTGGGTGGCCGATCAGGGATGGAAGTTCATCGGCCGTTTGTCCGACAGGAACCGATGATCGACGGTGCAGACCTCAACACGCTTTGCGACTCGTAGGCCGATGCCCTGGCCGGGAACACGGACCGGCCTACTCCATGCTGCCTTGCAAGCATCTCTGTTCCGGCTACGTCAGCGAGGCGTTGCTTAACCATCTTCAGCTTAAACTGCTCGCTGTACTTCGTCATGAAAAACACCCAAAGGTTGGATCGGTGTCCGACTTTTGAGGTGCAGTTCAGGCGGTGGGAGTCGATAGCGGAGACCGCGTATGCTTCGATGGAAGATGACACGGGCGCTGAATGCAGCACCCGTTTGAAAAGACGCTTTGCCGGATCCTCGTCACGGCGCTGCTGCAGTAGCACGCCCAGTTCAGCGCCGTGCTCATCCGCGGTGCACCACAGGACGAACGGCTCGCCGCGAAAGCTCACGGACAATTCATCAAGGTGCCATGTCGAACCCGGTCTGTGCCGGGCCGTTTTTTCTCGGCGTGCGAACGGCGCGCCAAACCGGTCACCCGAGCAACGGATCGACTCGTAGATCACCGTTACGCCCCACTCGAGCAGCAGTTCCTCGATATCGCGCAGGATCAGGCTAAACCTGAAATACCACCGAACTGCGCGGCTGAAGACGACGGCAGGGAAGCGGTGACCGTGATAAAGCGAGCTCGTTTTCTTCATCACTTCAATCTACCTCCGCCCCCACCAGCAACCTTACAGTGCCGCTTTAACCTGTCAACCAGCATGCAAACCTATGCTTGCAGTCAGGAGGCATCTACCTAAGTTGTCTTCAACTGCTGGATCCGTTCCAGTCCCTGCCTTTGGCGCCTTTCATCTGACCTGCATGAAGTCGCCTCTGTCACACAGGGTAGTCACCCACTTGCTCCCGAAAAAAATGTATGCAATATTGGATCCGAAGTGATCGAACACGAGGAGTTGGAGGGTGTGCACATGAATCCCCTGCAGGCAGGGCGCGATACTGTCGCTGATCTCGCGCTGTACTACGAGATCGTTAACTGGATGAACCTTGAAGCTGAACTTTTCGATGGTCTGCGTGAGCGAGACTGGATCGATCACATGGTCAGTCGGGAAATTGTCTACCAGGTGCCGATCCGCAACACCGTGTCTCGCGCGCACGGTAGTGGTTTCGTCAAGGGCAGCTTTCATCTCGACGAAAACTACGGCTCGTTGCTGGCGCGCGTCGCGCGCAATGAGACTGGCTATGCCTGGGCGGAGGACCCGCCCTCGCGTATCCGCCATTTCGTGTCGAATGTGCGTGTGAGCGCGCCGCGAGAAGACGGCGTGGTCGCGGTGCGTACGTCCTTGCTTATTTACCGTACCCGACAGGAGCAGACGGTGGCTCATTTGTTCTCGGGCGAGCGCCACGATTTGCTCGAACGTCAGGATGGCGGCTGGAAGCTGAAGCAACGCATCGTCTATCTCGACGCGACCGCGATTCCCTCGCATAACCTGGCGATGTTCTTCTGACGGTTGGAGCGCGAACCATGAGTAACGAATACAAGAAAATCAGCTGGAAGACGAATCCCGATCAACTGCTCGACGACCTCGACGCGGGTGTCGCGCACGGGCGTATCCCAGCTGCCCTGTTCGGCAACGAAGGGCTGCATGAGATGGAACTCGACCGCGTTTTTGCACGCTGTTGGGTATTCCTTGCACATGAGTCCGAGATCGCTTCGAAGGGCGATTACGTGCTGCGCAAGATCGGTGAGGACGATTTCATCGTCATACGCGACGAAGACGGCGAGATCAATGTGTTGCTCGATGCGTGCCGTCATCGGGGCGTACAGGTGTGTCGAGCCGATGCGGGCAATACCTCGCATTTCCGCTGTCCGTATCACGGTTGGACTTACGATTCGAAGGGGCGCCTCGTCGGCGCGCCAATGTGGAAGCAGGCATTCAGCGGCGTAGACAAGTCCTGCAACGGTCTCGCCCGCGCGGCGCAGGTCGAAAGCTACCACGGCTTCATCTTCGCGACACTGGACGAGAATGCGCCGCCGCTGCGTGAATATCTCGGCGGCATGGCGTGGTACCTGGATCTCGTGTTCGGCCTGAACGAGCACGGGCTCGAGATGCTTGCCGCGCCGCAGCGCTTCGTGTTCGATGCTGACTGGAAGACCGGCTCTGAAAACTTCTCGGGCGATGACTACCATCTCGGTACTCTGCATCGCTCGGTGTGGGAGATCGGTGCATTTCCGCTTTCGTTCGCGGAGAACATGAAGGGGTATCACATCCAGGCCGCGCCGGGCCATTCCCTGTCGTTTTCGATGGCAGCCAAGGGTGACGAGTCCGGACCAAACTTCTTTGGCTATCCTGAGGAGTTCGCCAAGACGTTCAACACTAGCCGCATTTCCGAGGAGCAGCTTGAGGTTGCTCGCCGGTCGCGCGTGTTTATCGCGAACGTGTTTCCGAATTTTGCTGTCCTTGCTTTGCCGATGACGGAAGATGGTGCGAAACACGCACCTACCGGCATCATCACAATTCGCACATGGCAGCCGAAGGGCCCGGGCAAGGTCGAGGTGTGGAACTGGTTTGCGACCTACCGCAACATGACGCCTGAGCAAAAGGAGCGCGTCTATAAGGCGGGTCTCGGCACATTCTCGATGGGCGGGGCGTTCGAGATGGACGACACCGAACCGATGGCCTCGATCTGTCGCAACGGCCGTTCTTCCGCGGTGGATCGGCTCGGTTTCACGCTCAACTATCAGATGGGGCTGCCGGGCGTGGGGATCGCAAAACGAGTGCCGGAGGGCGAATGGCCTGGGCCCGGCATTGTGTACGACAGCCGCTTCGAGGAAGGTGTGATGCGCAATATGTACCGCTTCTACGGGGATCTGATGCGCACGCCGCAAGGCGAATGGCCCTCAACCGAGCTCGATGCCGATCGTTCGACTTCGCCGGTGCCGGCAGGCTCCGCGAAGGAAGATCGGTCATGAGCACGCGATCGCAGGCGGATGTATTGGCGCTGTATGCCGAGCGGGGGCTCGGTGGTGTGCTGAAGGCCGGGGGGCGGCCCGCCGTGATCGTCGTCGATCTGATCTACGGCTTCACTGATCCGACATTTCCGGCCGGCGGTAATCTCGATCAGGTCGTCGATTCGACGCTGACGCTGTTGGATCGGGCGCGGGAAGCGGGTGTGCCGGTGCTTTACACGACCATTGCGTGGACCAGGCCCATGCAGGCCAACAGCGTCTGGCTGCGCAAGATGCCAGCGATGCTCGGGCTGATCGAAGGGTCGCACTGGGTCGAAGTGGATGCCCGTCTCAAGGCGACCGTGGGCGAGGTCGTGATCACCAAGCGTGGCGCGTCAGCGTTCAGCGGAACCGATCTGGCGAACCAGCTGACTGCACTCGGTATCGACACACTGATCGTGTGTGGCGCAACGACTTCCGGCTGCGTGCGCGCAACGGTGGTGGACGGGTGCATGCTCGGCTATACGTGCCTCGTGCCACGCGAATGCGTGGGCGATCGCGCAGTCGGGCCACATGAGGCAAACCTGTTCGATATTCAGGCAAAGTACGGCGACGTCATCGAGCTGGATGGAGCGCTCAAGGTGATTAGCGCGGCACGGGCGGCGGCATGAAGATGATCCCATACGCTACCGCGCATTCCGGCATCGAGCCGCGTCTGATCGTGCCTGAAGCCAAGGGCGGCACGCTGGGTCTTGCGGCGGAGCGAGCGCTTGGCACTTATGCCCGCACGGCTCTCGATCCGCTTGCTGAGATCGAGGCGGCAGTGCTGCGTGGGCGCGGCGGCGCAGGCTTTCCCGCGCATATCAAATGGCGCTCGGTAGCCGAGAGGGCCGGAGCGAAAGTTGTCGTGGCGAACGGCGAGGAGGGCGAGCCCGCTTCGTTCAAGGATCGCTGGCTACTCACACACCGGCCACACCTTGTGCTCGACGGGCTGCTGCTTGCCGCTGAGGTAGTCGGCGCTGAACGAGTCGTCGCTTACCTCTCGCATCCGGAAACTGCGGAGACGGTCGGCCGCGCGATCGACGAGTTGCGCACCGCCGCGCTGTTCCCGGAATTGCCGGTTATCGACATCCATTGCGTCTCGCCGACTTACGTCGCGGGCGAAGAAACGGCGGCATGTCAGGCGATCAGTGGCGGGCCGGCTCTGCCGAAGGCGAAGCCGCCACGGCCATTCGAAAGCGGCGTCGATGGCTCGCCGACCCTGGTTCAGAACGTCGAAACATTGGCCCATGCCGCCTGGATCAGCCGTCATGGCGCGGCCGAATATCGTCGCTATGGTACGGAGACTTCGCCGGGCACGACGCTTGTCACGCTCGCGGGCGCTTGCCGTCGGCCGGGTGTTTACGAGATTCCGTTCGGGATGCGTGTGAGCGAATTGTTCGAGCAGCTCGGCGGCGGACTTAGTTCCCAATTGCGGGCGTTCGCGATGGGCGGCTGGTTTGCAGGCCTGCTGAGCCCGGAGCATGCCGGACTCGTCTGCTGCTTCGAGGCCTGCAAGGAGGCCGGCAGCGGCTGGGGCTGCGGCGCGATTACCGCGCTCGGCGCAGAGGACAGCCCTATCGGTTTCGCGGCGGAGATCGCGCAGTGGTACGGCCGCGAGACCGCGGGCCAGTGCGGCGTCTGCGTCAAAGGTACGGCCGCGATCGCTCAGACCATCGTTTCGATTCGTGACGGACGCGGCGCGCCCGCCGACGTGAGCAATCTGCAGCGCTGGGGCACGACGTTCCCGGGGCGTGGCGCCTGTGCCTTCCTTGACGGCGCCGCAACACTGAGCCGTTCGCTCGTCGGCCACTTTGCTCATGAACTTCCCCAGATCCCACCGGCACCCTCGTCCGAAGCGAGCTCCACGCCGGATCATTCAGAAAGGACTCAAGCATGAAAGTTTTCCTCGATGCTACTAAATGCGCGGGCTATGGCACCTGCGCCGAGATCTGTCCGAGCCGTTTCCAGCTCGACGAATTCGGTTACGCGTCCGTGATCGGAAATGGCGAGGTGGTGGAAGGCGAGCAGGAGAAAGTGCTCGAAGCCGCCCGCCGCTGCCCGGAAAAGGCGATCACGACCGCGTGAGCGCGGCGGCCTTGCAGTCCGCAAACGGATGAACGTAACCGCCGGCGGCGCACGCCGGCAAAAGCTGTGCAGATCGACGATCTGACGCACAGAGAAGGAGGATGAATGGATCTTCAACTGCAGGGAAAGGTCGCCCTTGTGACGGCTGCGAGCCAGGGCATCGGTCGCGCGGTCGGTCTGCGGCTCGCGGCCGAGGGCGCGATCGTCGTGATGGCATCGCGCAGCGGGGTCTGCGACACCCAGGGCGAATCGTTTCCGGGCAAGGTCGTGCCGTGGCAGGCTGATCTCGCCGATGCCGGCGCGACCGGCTCGTTGGTGGCGCGTGTAGTGGCCGAATTCGGCCGTCTCGACATCGCCGTCCTGAACACCCCGGGGCCCGCAATCAAGCCGTTCCTTGATACAACCGATGCCGACTGGGCCGCGGCCCATGAGATGCTCGTTCGCCCGATGACTCAGCTCGCACTCACCGCGAGCCGGCAGATGGTCGGCCAAGGTAGCGGCAACATCGTGTTCCTGACCTCTACCTGGGTCAAGCAGCCGGCCGAAGGTGGTGCGTTGTCGTCGTCGATGCGCTCGGCGGTCTCGGCGCTGTCCAAACAGATGGCACTCGAACTCGCGCCGAAGGGGGTACGCGTCAACCAGGTTCAACCCGGCGCGACCGCCACCGCCCGGATGCAGAACATCGTGAAGATGAAGGCGCAGAAGAACGGCAGCAGTGAAGGGGAAGAGATCGGCCAGATCGTCAAGCTGATTCCGATGGGTCGTTGGGGCGAGCCGGAAGAGATCGCAGATACCGTTGCCTTTATCGTTTCGCCGCGCGCGGGTTTCATCACCGGGGCGACGCTGCAAATCGACGGTGGTGCGACGCGCACGACCATTTGACCCACCTCGACCGATAAACGAATAACAGTACCTCTATGAGTCAATCACTTCTGGAACTCTTCACGCGCCAGTTTCGGCTCTGCAAGCTGCAGCCGACTGAGATGGTCGCCATCATCAGCGAACACGGCCGGAAGCAGGAATATGTCGATGCAGCCGTTGGCGCAGCCCGCCAGATCGGCGCGGGATCGCTCGTGCTGACTGCCTCGAGCCTGTCGAGTCCGTCGCTGCCGCCATATGAATCCGACGGTCGCGAAGTGGGTGCGCTGCTCGCCGCTGCTGGCGAATGCGATCTGGTGATCGATGTGACCGTGGGCGGGCTCATACACTCCGACGTGCGCACGCGCATCACGGGCAATGGCAAGCGTATGCTGTTCGTGGCCGAGCCGGCGCCGGTTCTGGAGCGACTGATGGGCAACGACACGCTTCGCGGGCAGGTGGACGCAGCGGGCGAAGTACTGCGCTCCGGTTCGGTCATGCATGTGACAAGCCGTGCCGGCACCGACTTGCGCTACGACATTTCGGGGACCGACCTGCCGATCACGCGCCAGTGGGGCTATGTCGACGTACCCGGCCGCTGGGATCACTGGCCGAGCGGCTTCATCGCGTGCTTTCCGCGCGACCGCAGCGCACAGGGCACGATTGTGCTGCAGCCGGGCGACGTGATCATTCCATGGCAGCGCGCACTGCAGAGCCGTGTCGAGCTGACCATCGAGCGAGGCTACATCACGCGCATCGATGGCAGTGGACTTGAAGCATTTCAGTTGCGTGACTACTTCGCGCGCTGGGACGACCCCGAGGTCTACGCGCTTTCACACGCAGGCTGGGGTCTGCATCCGCTCGCAAGCTGGGCAGCGCTCGAAGTCTACGACCCCCGTTCGCTCTATGGCCAGGAGCTGCGCTCAGTGTCAGGCAACTTCATGTGGTCGACAGGTGCGAATCGCTTCGCAAACCGTGAGACGCCGGCTCATCTCGACGTGCCGATGCATAGCTGCACCGTGCGTATCGACGACCTCAAGGTCGTGTCGGACGGGGAGCTCATGCGCCTTTAATTCCATCCGGGCAGCGGCCTGGATCTATTGGAACAAGACATGGATCGCAAAACTCTCGAATCGGCCATTCTGGCGCTTGGGCAGTCCGCTACGCTGCTGGAACAGTTCAAGGCTGATCCACCAGGTATTGGTGCAACGCTTTCGCTCGACGCATACTGGGCCGATGTTATTTTCCGCGGTGATCGTAGTCGCTTGCGCGCGGCTGGCGTGAACGACGGCATCACGATTCTCGTGAGCCGTTGGTTTAAGGACGACCTTGCCGACTCGACCAGCTCGGATGCGTATCACGTCGAGCCCTCGCTCGCGAGTTCGCCGCGCAATGTGCCGAAGCAACTGGTATTCGCGGGCGGCTGCTCGCATGTCCCCGACCTGCTCGCGCGTCCGGAGATCGACCCAGCCGACGCCGTGGCCCGCCTGAAGGCCGGCTATGTTCGCTTGCGCGAGCAGCTCGAAGCGGCGCGCCCCGATGTGGTGCTCGTTACGTCCGACTGCCACTTCCAGAGCTTCAACACCGCTGCATTCGTGGTCGGAACGGCCGCACAACACACGGGCTCGATGGCCTTTTTCAAGCGTTCGGACATCGACCTGACCATCAAGGGCGCACCTGAATTCGCTGCGGCCATTGTCGACGCGGTGCGCGCGAAGGGCCTCGAAGTCGAGGCGGCGCCGCGCGTCGATCTCGATCATGGCCAGATTGTGCCGCTACGGCAGCTGCTGCCGCGTCCCGACCTGCCTGTGATTCCGATCATCACGCAGCCGGCCCGTGGTTTCTCCCCGTTCAATGCACGAATGTTCGGCGAAGCGCTGCGTGACATGATTGACGCGAGCGGCTTGCGTGTCGCGGTATTGGCGACGGGGGGATTGTCCCACTGGCTCGATCCGGGCAAGTACGGTCACTTCGACACCGAATTCGACACGTACATCCTCGAAATGCTCAAGAGCGGCCGCGGCCTTGAACTCGCGAACCTCGAACCGTTCGCGTTGCTCTCGCATGGCCAGTACGAGTTTCTGAACTGGCTGATCATGCTCGGTGTGGTCGGTGACGCAGTGCCTGCGGAAGTCTACGCGTATGAGTCGATGCAGGCATCAGGTGGCGGCTGGACAGTCGTCAACATGCTTCTTGAAGAAGAGGTGGCGGTATGAGTGGGGGGAATGTTGCGGGCCGTGAGTTGCGTGTGGCCCTGACGCAGATGCAGCCGTCTCTGGATGTTCAACGCAACCTGCGCATCGCGCTCGAACTGGTGCGCGAGGCAGGTGAGCGGGAGGCCGACCTGATCGTGCTTCCCGAGAACGCGTTGTGCATTGGCACTAACCAGAAAATGCGCGAAGCGGCCGTTCGTCTCGACGGACCCGAGCTCGACGCGCTGCGGGCGGCTGCCCGGGAGGTGCGGGCAGTCGTGGTGCTGGGCGGCGCAAAGTGTCTCGGCAGCGACGGCCAGATCCGTAATTCGGCGCTCGTGATCGATGCGCAAGGCGAGATCGCCGCCTGCTACGACAAGCTGCATCTGTTCAATGCTACGGTTGCTGGCACGGTCTTCAATGCCTCGGCAGTCGAGCAGGCGGGCGATCACCTGCAGATCGTCGAGGTCAAGGGCGTGAAGGTCGGCCTGAGCATCTGCTACGACATCCGCTTCCCCGAGATGTACCGCAGTCTCGCCCGCGCGGGCGCTCAGGTGCTGCTGATTCCAGCGGCATTCACTTACACTACGGGGCAGGCGCATTGGGAAGTCCTGGTGCGCGCCCGTGCAATTGAAAGTGGCGCATATGTGATCGCCTCGGCGACAATTCGCGGGGATCATAGTGCGCAGGAAGGCTTCGAGACCTGGGGGCATGCGCTTGCGGTCGATCCGTGGGGGGCCGTGCTTGCTGATCTCGGTACGGCCGGGCAGGCGGTGCAGATCGTGCCGCTGCGTCCGAGCGAGGTGGAACGGGTACGCACCAGCCTACCGGTGCTAGCCGGTGGTCGACATGACGTTTATGGTCAGCAGCCGGCATCCGCTGTGATCTCCGAAGGAGACCTCAATGCCTGAATCCGGGCCTGACCGCACGGGCTCGCCGGGTGCCACCGGCGAGCCGAATCAAGCGTTCGGCATTGCGAATGAGTTTACCGGTGTGTGGGTGAGCAAGGTACGGACCGCGCAAGGTGAGCGGCTCGAGCTGTTTGTGCCGAGCCTTGGTAAGCGTGTCCAGCTTGACCCGATGCAGCTCGAAGCGATCGCCACGCTGAAGGCTGAACGGTTTTCGGAATTCCTGGCCTTGGTGATGGAGCGGGAAGGGCCGGATTGAAACGATAAATAACAGAAGGGGAAGATCTTGGTCAAACGTCCAGGTAATGTGGTTGACGCCATATATCAGACTTTGCATGAACGGATTATCAATGGCGTGTATCCGCCGGGCCTGAAGATGTCCCAACTCGAGCTTGCCGAAGACCTGAAGGTGAGCCGCACGCCTCTGCGCGAGGCGCTCAACCGCTTGCAGTCGAATCGACTTGTGGTTGGCAATAGCAATCGGGGTGTCGAGGTCGCGGCCGTTCGACCCGAAGAGACCGAACAGTGGTACGCACTGCGTCTGATGGTGGAGCCCACCGTGATCGCCGGCATCTGCGGTGATCTGTCCAAGGACGATCTCGCGGCGATGCGCAGCGCGTTGGATGACATGGATCACAGTCGCGAGCGCACCAAGGACTACCAGAAGGCACACCACCGCTTTCACGCGGTGGCGCTGCAGCATTATCCGAACGTGATCCACGAGATGATCGAATCGATCTATCAGCAGATCATGCGGCACCAGCGTGCCTATTTTTCCCGTCCTCGCGCGGCGGAAGACTTCATCGATGTCGACCGGCTATTTCTCGATGCGCTGTGCGAAGGGGATGCGGTGAGTGCGCGGCACTTGCTCGAGTTCCATCTGATCGATGCTGCGCTTGGCTTGCTTTATGACGTCGATCACGACTATGTGCCGAAGTCTCTGCTCATGATTTCGCGTGGTCTCGGCATCGAAATCGACTGCGATGACGCGGGGGTACCGAAGCGGCCGGCCAGAGTGACATGGACTGCCCGCGAATCGGCTGTCTTGCCCGCTCTGCGCACCAGTAATCTCGAGTTCGTGGCTCCGTCCACGGCTCGTCCCAAGGGCAAACATACAGCGACAAAAGGGAGGTAAGACGATGAACTATCGTATCGGTATGGTGGTGCCGAGTTCCAACACCACCATGGAAACCGAAATTCCAGCCATGCTGCGCGCGCGCGAGCTGTTCTATCCGGACGAGCGTTTCACGTTCCATGGCTCGCGCATGCGCATGAAACATGTGACTGCCGAAGAACTCAAGGCCATGGATGCCGATTCGCTGCGCTGCGCGCAGGAGCTTGCGGACGCCCAGGTCGACGTGCTGGCGTATGCGTGTCTCGTCGCGATCATGGCGCAGGGCCGCGGTTATCACCGTGTAAGTCAGGAGAACCTCAACAATGTCGCGAAGCGCGATACCGGCCGCGACATTCCGGTCGTTTCCTCGGCCGGTGCATTGGTTGAGGCGCTCAAGCATCTTGGCGCCAAACGCATCTCGGTAATCGCCCCCTACATGAAGCCACTAACTGGCCTCGTCTGCGATTACATCGCGGCGGAAGGCTTCGAAGTGCACGATGCGTTGAGCCTCGAAGTGTCGGATAACCTCGCAGTCGGACGCCTCAATCCACTCAATCTCGTCGATCTGTCGAGCAAGGTCAGTACCCATGGCGTCGATGCACTCGTGATCAGCGCCTGTGTGCAGATGCCTTCCCTGCCGGCTGTGCAGTCCGTGCAGGATCGCTTCGACATTCCAGTCCTGTCGGCATCGGTCGCAACGACCTGGCGCATTCTCAAGCAGCTCGGACTTGAGCCGCGCGTTCCTCAGGCAGGCAACCTTCTCGCTTGACCCTCCTGGGTCGTCCCCTGCGCGACGACAACGGAACCAGCCCCCACCAAGCATGAACCATCTTTTCAGGGTTAGTCCGGATTTTTGATGTGTATACAGTTTTGGATAAACAAATGAATATATCTAGGCGTGTGCTGGTTCCGTGAGTTTGTCGATCAATTAACGCAAAAGAGGTGACCATGAGTACTGTGCAGAACAGCGGGCAGTCTCCGCTGAAAGTGAGTTATCAGGAGGATCCGCGGGTAGCTGAAGAACAACGCGACACCGAATACAGTGGCCATATCGTGCCGCCTGGTGCACGTGTCAATCGTGGTGCGCTGGCCCTGTCTGCGTCGTCGCTGATTAGCGGTTTGGTGTGGCTGTTCTATGGCGCTCTGGTTGCGAGTCTGGTCGGCACACACGAGGCGCTGATCGGCATGCTGGTTTCGCTGGCCGCGTTTATCGTGATCAACTGGCCGCTCGCGAAATGGGGCACCAGGCACGGTCTGGATGCAACGCTGATGAGCCGGCGTGTATTCGGTTATTCGGGTGCGGCGTTGATCTCGTTGTTGACCGCTGCAAATGTGACGTACTACGCCGTGTTCGAGAGCAGCGTCGTGGCTTCGGCCATGAAGAGCTATTTGGGCGGACCGGATCTGCGCATCTGGTACCTGATCGTGGTCGCTGCGATGCTGCCGCTGATGCGAGGGAGCGTGCAGACCTGGATGGGCAAGCTCAACGGCATCCTGCTGCCCTTGTTCCTCGCTGGTCTCGTCGCGTCGGTGGTGGTAACCGGTGTGAACAGCGGTTGGAACATGAACTGGACCTCCACGAAGGGCGTGATTCCACCGCAGGTGCTCGGCATTCCTGGATGGCTGTTTGCCTTTGTGCTCTATATGGGCACCTGGTTGCAGATGCCGCTCACGCTTGATTTCTCCCGCTTTGGCCGTCCTCAGGATCTCGGCTTTCATCGAGGCGTGTCGTTCGGCTTCGTGTTCTTCTCGTTCTCCTACTTCATCAATGGCGTCGTTGGCATTTTCCTGGTTCAGGCCTCAGGCCTCGATGTGGCCGTCAACGAGGCGGGTGTCGTCAGCGCGATCCTCAAGGCCCTCGGGATATGGGGCCTGCTGTTCGTGCTCGTCACGCAGGTTCGCATCAACACGCTCAACTATTACCTCGCATCGATGCACTGGCAGCGTCTCGCGAAGCGCTACCTCCGGCTTGATTTCTCGCGTCTGACCTGGGTGCTGTTGACCGGTGTCGTCGTGTTCGGGCTGATGCTGACGGACGTGTTTGGCTATCTGCAGCGTGCGCTGATGTGGCAGGGTGTATTTATCGTGAGCTGGGTTGGTATCGTGATGACACACCTGATCCTGACACGCGAGGATCGTGAGAACGGGCCTGAATTCCGTCCGGGCCGCTTGCCGTCCGTGAGTGCTGGACTGGCTGCCTGGCTGGCGGCATCGGTGATCGGCATCGTCATTGCCGAGAACAAGGCGGCGTTTCCTGTTGCCTCGAATCTTGCTCCGCTGATTACGCTGGTTGCGAGCGTGGTGCTGTACCTGTTGGTACGTCGTCAGGTGCTCAAGTCTGTGCTGGATCGCGTTGATGATCCGCGCGATGCTGTGAAAGATCCTTGGGGTGCGTACATCGCCTGCCATGTGTGTGATCGCTCGTATCTGGTCATGGAAATGGACAGCGATCCGAGCGCCGGTGGTGCGGGTATCTGTGCGGCGTGTGCGATGAATCATGGTGCGTTCCGGCTGGCTTGCCTGCCGCAGGCATCCGGGGCCACGGTTGTGAGCGACGTGCAGTAAGCGCTGTCTCGTCATCATTTCGCGGTTACTCGCACGCCGCGTTTAACGCGATATGCCTATCCGCGCGGCGGCTGTCCCGCTGAAGACATGCATGGCGAGCCACGTATTTCCTCCGTTCATATAGGAATCCTTCATGAGTTTCGACCCGTTGTTCCGTGTCGGCCGAATCGGCAATCTCGAACTGAAGAACCGTATAGTGAAGTCGTCGCAGGCAACGGCGACCGCGAACCCTGACGGCACCGTCACGCAGCGAACCGTTAATCATTACAAGCGCCTTGCCGAGGGCGGGGTTGGCCTTGTGATGGTTGAGTACAGCTATGTCGACGACGACGCAGCGAAAGCGCTTCACAACCAGATAGGCGTGAGCCGGCGCGAGCATGTCGCGGGCCTCGGCTGGCTGGTCGACGAAGTGCATGCGGCGGGTGCGAAGATCGGACTGCAGATCGCGCACGGTGGTCGCCAGAAATTCCTCGCGACCGCGCCGATCAAGAGCGCGTCGGACGTGTCGTGGGACGAGATCGAGCGTCAGTACGGCGTGCGCCCGACGCCGATGACGCGCGAGGAAATTGATGGTGTCGTGCACGCGTTTGGCGATGCTGCTGCGCGTGCGGTGGCTGCGCGCTTCGATGTGGTCGAAGTGCACGCAGGTCACGGCTATCTGATCACTAACTTCCTGTCGCCCCATACAAATCGCCGCACTGACGAGTACGGCGGCAGCTTCGAGAATCGTGCGCGACTGCTGCTTTCGATAGTGCGCGAGATCCGCTTGCGGATCGGCTATGGGGTGCCACTCAATGTCCGACTGTCGGTGGTCGATTACGAGCCGGACGGCATCACAATCGAGGAAACCGTCGAACTGTGCCGCCTGCTTGAACAGGCCGGCGTCACTGCGATTCACGCGTCCGGCGGTCACCATGCCGGGATGGAGTACGAGGTGAGTCCGTGGTACATGCCGCGTGCGCTGCACCGCTGGGGCTGGGAAAAGATCCGCGAGGCCGTGAAGATTCCCGTGATTGCATCCGGTTCGCTGGTCTCTCCGGGTGTCGCATCGGAAATCTTGGCTTCGGGTTCAGCGGACTTCGTGTCACTTGGTCGCGCGATGCTCGCCGATCCGGACTGGGCGAACAAGGCACGTGAGAATCGCCCGCTCGACATCGTGCCGTGCATTCGCTGCAATGACGGCTGTCTGCACCGTGGCCTCAACGAGGGGCGAAGCACCGGCTGTACGGTGAATCCGTCGATGGCCAACGAGTACAAGTTCACTCTCGAGCCCGTGAAAGCGCCGCAGCGCGTTGCAGTGGTCGGTGGTGGTCCCGCTGGCTTGAATGCGGCCACTGTGCTTGCCAGACGCGGGTATCGCGTGACGCTGTACGAGGCAGAGGAGCTCGGCGGCAAGCTTGGAGTCGCGACGCGCTCGCCGCGCAAGCAGGACGCGGCGGCGCTGCTCGCGCATCTATTGCACCAGGCGAAGCACCCGAACATCGAAGTGGTCAAGGCGCGGGCCACGGTCGATTTGTTGCGACAAGGCGGATTCGCCCGTGTGGTGCTCGCCACTGGCTCGAAGCCTCGTAAGCCGGACTGGAAGGCTGACGGCAAGCTCCCGACTGTATTGGCTGCGGGCCTCAAAACGGCGGACGAGCTCCAAGGCCCAATCGTCGTGGTGGGTGGCGGTTTGACCGGATGCGATACCGCACTCTGGCTTGCCCAGTCTGGGCGCGCCGACGTGACGCTGGTTGAAGCCGAATCCGGTCTGCTGTCGCACGGCGAAGTGTTCACCGACGTAATGGGCATGCCCGGTCTGCTCGATCAGGCCGGGGTGAAGGTTGAGCTTGGCGCGACGGTTTGCGGTCAGGACACGGATGGTGTCTGGGTGCGAGAAGGGGAGGCTGAGCCACGCCATATCGGCGCTGCAACGCTGGTGCTGGCTACAGGTTACGAGCCGGACGGTGCGCTGCTTGAGCAGCTTCAGCGGGAACTGCCCGGCGTCGAGGCAATCAGGATTGGCACTGCACGTGCTGGATCCCGATTGTTCGATGCACTGCACGATGCGTTCTTTGCGACACGGCTCTTGTAAAGCCCGCGCAGGGCTGGCGCGGCCAGGTTTTGGGGGCGGCGCGACAGTCCTGGATGCCTGATGGAGTTGGTGAGAGCGAATTCGTTCGATCAAAACCAATGACTAAAGCTGTAGCCGACGGGCAGTAGTGGCGGCACGCGTGGGGATGCTGAAAGCGACGGCTGCGCTTGTCACTGGATGCGGCCGCACGATTTTATTGTGTAGAACTATGTATAAAAAGCGCCTGCAGTCTGATGTCTTAACCCCTCGTTGCCTGGTATTGCCCGTGATCGGGCAACTCTCGTTGGGCATTTTGAGCAGGCATGGTTTTGACGCCTTACCGAACATCACGAAGTTTTCTTCACTAAAAAGGTTGGAAGCGATGAGACTGAAAATCAAGCACTCGGTATTGTTGATTGCGGCGAGTCTGGCCGCGCCCGCAGCTTTAGCGCAGAGCAGTGTGCAGTTGTACGGCATATTGGATGCCGGCATTTCGTGGGTTAGCAATCAGGGTGGCCACTCCGTAACAAAATTCGACGACGGAATCAACGCACCGAGTTTTATTGGGTTGCGTGGATCGGAAGATTTGGGGGGTGGAGCGAAGGCGATCTTCGTGCTGGAGTCTCAAATCGTAATCGGCAGCGGTAGCAACATCCCAGGTCAGGGCATTTTCGGACGGCAGGCGTATGTCGGACTCTCGGACGCGCGTCTTGGGACGCTAACCTTCGGTAATCAGTTTGATTTTATGTACGATTCGTTCGCTGGCGGCAACAATGAACCGGCTGTCTTGGCGGGTGGACTTTACAATTTCCGCAGTGGTCCATTTCAGGCATTAGGCTTGCCGTCCAGTAATTCGAACGGCGCGGCGAACCCAAGCGGATCGACTGACTGGGACCGTGGTGCGGGTGAACAGGTGTTCAGTGCAGTGAAGTACAAATCTCCTGTTTTTCATGGTATTTCGTTGGGAGTCCTTTATGGCTTGGGTGGCGTGCCCGGGGCGTTTACTCAAGGTTCAACGTTCAGCGCGACGCTGACGTACGCATCAGGGCCGTTAGGATTGGCAGCGGCCTATACCGACGTGAGGTATCAGGGAGCTGTCACGACAGATGATGTAAGGCCGTTCCGGACATGGGGCGTAGGGGGGCACTACGACTTTGGCGCGGTCACGACCGCCGCATTGTTTACCAACACGCGCAATGTCAGTTCCGGGGCATCGGTCTACGCGGCGGAGGTCGGCGCGAACTGGATGATCACGCCTTCTGTATCACTGGGTGGCGCATATCTGTACATGAAGGGCAATGATGAACTGAACAATGTCCATGCAAATCAGTTTGGCGCAACGTTGAGTTATCTGCTTTCGAAACGCTCGATGGTTTATGTGCAGGGTGTCTATCAGCGTGGCAGCGACGGCGCACGTGCGCAGATCAACGGCGTCGAACTACCTGAGAGCCTGGGCGCCTCAACCACGTCAACTCAGGCGATTGCACGTATTGGCATGCGCACGGTGTTCTGACACGCCGTTCAGGCAAGGGAACCCACTGACCTAACGGAATTTAATCAATCTGTAGGAGCGCTCTCAGTTCTGAAGTGCAACACCTTGACTCGTATAAGGTGTTGCCAAAGAAAACAGTACCATCAGCTCCAACCTGGGGAGCGGCTGACGATTGATTGCCTGCACCTGCATGGGTTCGAGCATCGGGGCCATGGTCCCGATGCTCGAACGCTCAGTTGCGACCGTGAGCCGCCAGCCGGCCACTGCTGAACTGGAAATGGTCGACGTCGCTCTATCTGGGTAATGTGACAACGCCCGCACAGTGCTGCAGGTATTTGCAATAAAGCATATGGGCAGCTTACCGCTCAACTTATGCTTTATCCGTCAACCCCGCACACACCGAAACCCCGCATACACATACTGATAATGTGGCTGAAACCAGTTGCGAAATTCCGGCCGCAGCATGCACAGCGCGGTACGCGCCGAGCCGCCCTTCAACACGTAGTGCTGGCCATCGAAGAAGTTGGCCGAATAGCCGGGATAGAACGGAAACGCTTCGAAACCCGGCAGCGCTTCGAATAGCGTCGAAGTCCACTCCCAGCCGTTGCCAAACTGCCCTTGCACGCCGAACGTGCTGACGTTATCCAGATGCTCATCCACCGGCCGCGGGTCCCAGTTCCGGAAATCGAAGTTGCCCGACGCTGCTTGCGGCACACCGTGCGCCGCGCGTTGCCATTGCGCCTCCGTCGGCAAGGCTTTGCCGGCCCAGCGCGCGTACGCGCTCGCTTCGGCGTGGCTCACGTAGACGGGCCAGTCGAGCGGCAAGGGCAGGTCGTCGAACATCGTGCGCAGCGTCCATGCGGCGCGGCCGTCTTGCGCCGCGCGTTGCGACCAGCCGGCAGGATGCTCGATGTGTTCCGCCTGCTTCCATGTCCAGTCCTTCGGCGACCACCACTTCGGCTCGAGATAACCGCCGTCTTCGAGGAACTCGAGGAACGCACCGTTCGTGACCATGTACCGATCGATCTCGAATGCGGGTACCTCCACGTCCAGTTCGCCGAACTCATTGTCCCAGCCGAAACGGCCAGCGTCGCGCGACATCCCTAGCACGGCCGTGCCGGCAGGCACGCTGACCATCGACACCAACGCGTCGCGCCGTTCCGTGCGCGTCACCACGGGCTCGCGCAGTGCGGTGTTCTTCTGCGCGAGCGGCAACTGATGCAGCATGTACGCGAGCGTTTCCGCATGCATCAAGCGATGCTCGATCGCGACGTTCAACAACTGCGTGGCCGCCTGTTCGTGCGCCGGGTTGCCAGGCTCGTCAAGCGCGGCGTCGATCTGCCGGCGCGCGCGCGTTACATACTCGCGCACGGTGTCAAGCGGGGGCCAATCGCCGGGTTGATCGGTAGGAAAGCCGCCGCCAACGGGATCGATGCCAAATGCGAACAATTGATCGAGCTCCGGCGCGAAAGCCGGCAGATCGAACAGACGCTGGTCGAGCAGATTGCGATCGAATGCTTCGAGATGGCCGATGTAGAACACGACGCGGTGACGCTCGCGGATCGGCCGTTCATACAGATAGTCGGGTTTGACGATCGCAAACAGGGCGTCGGTGACTTGACGCGCGTCGATCAGGCGCTGCACGAGCGGGTGATGGGGGGCAGGGTCGCGATTCATTTCGCCGGGTCTCCATGCAACACGGTTGCCGTGAGGGGACGGTCTGAAAACTCTACCCCCTCGCAGGCACCGTGCCAAGGCGAAAAGCGCCTCCGCTCGACCCGCCAGGCCGCTCAGACCTGCCGCAACCCTTCGAGATCGACGATGCGAATATGTTTGCCCTGTGTGTCGATCAGGCCGCGTTTTTGAAATCTTGACAGGGTACGGCTGACCGTTTCGAGCGTCATGCCAAGGTAGCTGCCCATGTCCTCGCGCGTCATGCGCAGATTGAATTCCGACCACGAGTAGCCGCGCTGCGCATTGCGCTGCGACACGTCGAGCAGGAAGGCGGCGACGCGTTCGTCGGCGGACAGCGAGCCGAGCACCATCATCTGTGCGGCCTCGCTGACGATCTGCGCGCCCAGCAGCTTGTGCATGCGCTCCTGGATCGAACTGATTTCGCGGCACAGCAGCTTCAGCGCACTATAGGGAACGATACAGACCGTGCTGTCTTCCAGCGCGACGGCGCTGCACGCATGCATGTCTGTGCTGATGCCGTCGAGTCCAAGCGGCTCGCCGGCGAGCCGTAGACCGGTGACCTGTTCGCGACCGTCGCGGTGGATCATCACGGTCTTCATCGAGCCGGAACGCACCGCGTAGATGCTGTCGAAGCGGTCGCCGCTGCGATACAGCGCTTCGCCACGCGGCACCGAGCGCGCCGAGCAGATCAGCGTTTCGAGCTTCGGCAGTTCCTCCGTCGACAACCCTTGCGGCATGCAGATCTGGCGCATCGAGCAGCTCGAACAGCGCGCGGCGGTGCGTGCGGTTGCGCGCTCCACCATGGCCTCGCGGCTGCCGCGCGCGGGAGAGCCGGCCGCGCGCTCGGCGTTGCCGGCGGAGCGGGTCGAGGAACGGGTCACAGCAGTGGGATTCAGCATGTCGTGCGCGCGATTATTTTGGTAGTGAAATTGTCCCACCCGCTATGACGTGCAGCCGGCGACAAAGTGACGCGTGCGCTGCTCAAAATTTCCGAAGTCACGGGGCGAACTCTTGCAAAGGTAGGGAGGTGAACCGTAGCGGGTTACGTCGACGGGTATCGCGGCTCGGTTCCGGCAGGGCAGCGCGCGGCGCGCCGCCTTGCGAGCGATGAAAGAGTCAGGCGGCTTCCTTGTCGGTGCCCGCGGCGGACGGTATCAGCAGAACGGGCAGCGTGGCCTGGCGCACGCAGCGTTCGGCGACGCTGCCGAGAATCAGCCGCTGGAAGCCACGCCGGCCGTGCGTGCCCATCACGAGCAGATCGGCGTTGAATTCGGCCGCGGCCTGCAGCACGATCTCGGCGACATCGCCGAGCGACGAAGCCTCGGAGACCGCCGGGTCACCCTTCACACCCTGCTCGGCCATCGCTTTCGAAAACTCGGCACGCAGCTCCTGGCCTTCCTCGATCAGACGGTTGCGCAGGATCGATGGGTCATAGCCGGGCGCCTCGAAGTACATCGGCGTGTTTTCGACGACATAAAACGGCCGCAACACCGCGCCATTCGATTTGGCGAGATCGAGCGCCGCTTCGAACGCACGGCGTGAGGTATTGCTGCCGTCGACCGCTACAAGGATGCGTTTGTACATATCGACTCCGCGTCAAAGATGCGTCTGCCACGATGCTAGCCTGGGCAGGGTTTTATTGATCTTTTATACCAATGAAGCTTAGTTGATCGCCGGAAAAGATGTACCCGACCTGGATGTAAATCAAACATTTGCCAAATATTCGGGGCCTTGCGCGGACGTCATGGCCGACGCTGCGGCGCGCGCGAGCGGCGTCTCGTGCGTACAGCCCGCATAAGTTTCCTGAAGCCGGAACAGGGTTGGCCTTACAATCAGGGCATATTCAGACAAGCTGCCCAGTCCGCTGATGAACGATCGAAAAACCAAGGGCTTACCCGACCAGATCTACGGCGACATTCTCAACCGCATCCTCGAAGGCGAGTACAAGGAAGGCGAGCGATTGCCGACCGAGCACGCGCTGGCGGAGCGTTTCGCCACATCCAGGCCGACCGTGCGCGAGGCGCTTGCGCGGTTGCGGGCCGACGGCATTATCTCGACGCGGCACGGCTCCGGCACGACCGTCGCGCGGCGGCCCGACCCGGATGTGCGCCGCTTCGCTCCGCTCGAGACGCTCTCTGATATCCGCCGCTGCTATGAATTTCGCATCGTGACCGAGGCGGGCGCGGCCGCGCAGGCGGCGCTGAAAGCCGATGCCGACGACATCGCCGCGATCCAGCATGCGTGGGACGAGCTCGAGCGCATCATCGAGGCGCAGGGGATCGGCGCGAAGGACGACTTCCTGTTCCACCAGGCGGTCGCGCGCGCGTCGAAGAACCCGTTTTTCATCACGGTGATGTCGTTCATCGAGGAACAGATCCTGTTCAGCATGAACCTGTCGCGCAATCTGTCGCTCGTCAAAACGGTCGAGCGACAGCGGCTCGTGCAGGCCGAGCACATGGCGGTGCTCGACGCGATCCGCCGCAAGGACGCGGCGGGCGCGGGCGCGGCGATGCGCGCGCATCTCGAGAACGCGCTCGAACGGATGTTCGGCTCCTGAGTCTGCGCGCGCGGCTGAGGGCGTCGCGACTTTCGTGACGCTGGGTTGCGGCGCGACTCAGGCCGCGACGGCGACCGGCCCGAACAGTGAGGTCAGCGTTTTCGCGTTCACCGCGACGTCGAGCGCGACGGCCCGCTCGACGCCGATCTGCAGCGGTGCCCCAAGCCGGCTGATGTCGAGTCCGGCTCGGCGCAGCATGCGTTCGATCGGCGTAGTGGTCACCGTGACGTATTGCGTGATCCCCATCCGCTGCGCGAAACGCATCACTTCCTGAATCGCACGGATCGTCATATCCGTGAAACCAAACGACTGTACTTCACCGCCGGTTTCGATCGCCCAGCGGCTCAGTTCCCAGATGTGCCGCCCGACCGGCGCCGCCGCGCCATGCAGCAGCTGCGGGAACGTGTCCTTCAGCATGTTGGGACCCTCGGTCGGCATCAGGCGCCAACAGCCGCGCAACTGTTGGTCTTCGTCCTGAATCAACATGTAGTACGGCCCGAGCGCGTCGTAGCCGTCTATCTCCATCCCCGCGATGGTCGGAATTTCCCAGCCGAGCCGGCCGTGAAAGACCCGCGCTCGCAGGCGGTACATCTCGTTGATCAGCTCGTTGTCGAATTCTTGCCGCATTCCAATTCGGATCGTGGTGTGCATGACGTTCTCCTGTACGTATTGGGCGGTTGCCAAATACGCAGGAAAACTTATGCATTCTGAATCTTCGCGCCACCTACCTACCTGGATAGGTGTGCATGCTTATCGGGTAACGCAGAATTCAAACACGTATCCGACCACAACCTACAAGGCTCTAAAATGGAACTGCTCGACAATCACTGGCAACCGCAAACCCACCTCCAGGCGCGTCCCTCGGAGGTCTCTTCGGCAGTGGATCGCGTTCTGATCATTGCCTACCGCAAGAAGAAAAAAGAGAGCCAGCGCCGTTTCTGGGCTCGCTTTGGCGTCACGCAATCGCGCGGCAGCCGCTTCGAGTCGGGCGCGGAGATCCCGGCGCCGGTGTCGATCCTGCTGGGTCTGTATTTCATGAAAACCGTTTCGGACGCCGATCTGGGCCGCGCCGAACGCGTGATGTACAGCCGCGACGCCGCCGCGCTGCTCAACCCGGGTCAATAAGCCCGAGCTGCGCCGCAATCACGGCTGCGGCACGCCGCGAATTCACGCCGAATTTCGTCCTGATGTTTTTCATGTGGAAGTTCACCACGGCTTCCGAGCAACTCAGGATGTGGGATATCTCCCAGGTGGATTTGCCGCGTGCAGTCCATTTCAGACATTCGCGCTCGCGCGGCGTGAGCTTCGGCAGTAAGGCCTGCGCATGCGAATTCAGATGCTGCTTGCTGGTGTCAATCACCAGGTCACGCAACAGCACGAGATTCGGCAACGCGGCGTTCACATGGCGCCGAAAGCCGTCTGAGGGCTTGTCGTCGTTGACGAAACACATCATGCCGGCTTCCTGATTCGGCCCATGAATCGGCAGTGACACACCGGCGCTCAGGCCGTACGAGCGAGCTTCCTCGTAGAGCGATTGCTGCGCCGGGGTGCCGAAAATCTCCGGCGTCCAGATCAGCGGCCCGGAGCGAGACAGGCAGTGCGCGATCGTCGGGTCGAAATGAACCATGCCTTGCTCGTCATACGCCCGCCGCCATGCCGGTGCGTAAGTGCTGCGCAGGTAAGCGTCCTCGAGACGCATGGTTGGCCGCGGCACCATCGCGACCAGAATCCTGTCGAAGCCCCACGTTTCGGCGAGGCCCGTAATCGCGCCGAACCATTCCGCCTCGTTGGCGGCGTCCAGTAGCGGTGCCATCTGCTCGATAAAGTGTAGCGACAATTTTTTGACTCTCTCAGGCTCGCAAACATCTCATTCGCGGTTAATGGCGGGTAAACTTCGGTCCGCTCTTTTGGCCCGCCTAATCTATCACTAAAAACTCAAACGCAATGCGCCGCTGCTCTGCGGGGTAAACGATAGCAGCCGCGCGATAGCCAGGGCGGCGTTGCTCATCATTATGCTGACTGAAATAAATCTTTAGCTCGCCCGGGATTCGCAAGTGAATAATGCGACCAATCCGCCCCCGGTGACCGTATTTTAATGCGGTTCATTGGCAGAATTATTTCCGCAGCGCTTTTAAATTAATCGCATTTTCCCGATTATCTGGGAAAGCGGGCTATTGCTCGCCGCTGCCTTCTTGCCCAAAAAAGAGCCTGCGCCGATGCCACATAGGGCGCAGACACTCTATTGTCGTACAAGAGGAAATTTCGCGATCTGAACCCGGACGGCCCGGCGCCAACAGCATGCTGAGGCGATCGTCGCACGCAGGTTGTTTGACAACATTGTGATGCCGATGCTACCGTGAAATTCCCGCCTTGCCCGTTTCCGCGTCAATCATCATGAATGAATCTCCGCTCAGCGTCGGCGAGTTCGCCGCGTCGGTTATGGCCGTGCCGCCGCTCGCGCGCCGCGCCGACTACACGCTCGACCCGGCGCAGAATCTCGCGCTGATCCGCCATATCGAAGCGGGTGGCGTGCGCACGCTACTGTATGGCGGCAACGCTAACCTCTATCACGTCGCGGTCAGCGAATACCGCGAGCTGCTGGACCTGCTCGCCGACGCCACGAGCCCCGGGACGCGCGTGATTCCGGCGCTCGGTCCCGACTACGGCAAAATGCTCGATCAGGCGCGCATCCTCGCGCAGACGCGTTACCGTACCGCGATGGTGCTGCCGCTCAGCGGCTTTACGACGTCCGATGGCGTCGAGGCGGGCATCACGCGGATCGCCGACACGGCCGGCATGCCGCTCACGCTGTACATCAAGAGCGAAAACTACGTCGATGTCGACACGCTCGCGCGGCTCGTCGAGCGTGGTACGTTGAGCGCGGTCAAATATGCGATCCCGCGCGACAATCCCGCCGACGATCCCTATCTGCGCAGGCTGCTGCAAATCGTGCCGGCCGCGAAGATCGTGTCGGGCATGGGAGAACGTCCGGCGCTCGTGCATCTGCGCGAGTTTGGACTCGCCGCCTGGACGACCGGTAGCGGCTGCATCGCGCCGCGCATGGTGATGGCGCTGCTGCGCGCGGTGCAGAGCGGCCGCAGCGCCGCTAGCCCCGATTGCGCCGATCACACCATCGCCGAACGTCTGTACGATGCGTTCATGCCGCTCGAAACGCTGCGCAACGACATCTCGCTCATCCGCGTGCTGCACGACGCAATCACATTCACGGGCCTCGCCGACATGGGGCCGCTGCTACCGCTGCTCAGTTCGACGCCGCGCGAGCATCATGCGAAGATCACGCAGACCGCGCGCACGCTGCTCGCCCTCGAGCGCGAGTTCGTGTCAACCCACCCGATCCGCTCCGACACGCAGGCAACCCTATGACCGACAACAGCCGACGCTATCCCGATCCCTCCATCCGCGTGTTCGACCCGCGTTTCAGGTCGCTGATTCTCGCGTCGGCGTCGGTCGAATGTTTGTATCAGGGCACGCGCTGGTCCGAGGGGCCGGTGTGGTTCGGCGACGGCCGTTATCTGCTGTGGAGCGACATTCCGAACGACCGCATCCTGCGCTGGGACGAAACGACGGGCGCGGTCAGCACGTTCCGTCAATCGTCGAACAACGCGAATGGCCATACGCGTGATCGCGATGGGCGTCTCGTCAGTTGCGAACACTTGACACGGCGTGTGACGCGCACCGAATACGACGGCTCGATCACCGTGCTCGCCGATCGCTATCAGGGCAAGCGCTTCAATTCGCCGAACGACGTGGTCGTCAAGTCGGATGGCTCGATCTGGTTCACCGACCCGACCTTCGGCATCGACGGTTTCTACGAGGGCGAGCACCAGCAGTCCGAACTGAAGGCGTGCGTATATCGGATCGACGGCCAATCGGGCGACGTGTCGATGGTCGTCGATGATGTGCTCGGTCCGAACGGTCTCGCGTTTTCACCGGACGAATCGCTGCTGTACGTCGTCGAATCGCGCGGCGAGCCGCGCAAGATCCGCGTGTTCGATGTCGACGCCAATGGCAAAGGCACGACGCTCTCGAACAATCGCGTGCTGATCGACGCAGGCCCGGGCACGCCCGACGGGTTTCGTGTCGACGTCCACGGCAACCTGTGGTGCGGCTGGGGCATGGGCACCGACGAGCTCGACGGCGTGCGCGTGTTCACCGCGCAAGGCGAGCCGCTCGGCCATATCGCGTTGCCGGAGCGTTGCGCGAACGTGTGTTTCGGCGGACGGCATCGAAACCGTCTGTTCATGGCAGCGAGCCACGGGTTGTACGCGCTGTTCGTGAATACGCAGGGTGTGCGCGGCGGTTGAGCAGTCGTCCGCTTACCAGACAACACGTAGCGCAACTGCATCGGCTGGTCGGGTTTGCCCTTAACGCGCGTCGCCAGGCGTTGAACGACAGGGATTCCACGTCAAAGTGGCCGTTTGCGCGCGGCTTGCGCCGTCATGACTATTTGCTTGACATCGGCTGTTGCGCTTCGCTATGTTCCATTGGTAGAAAGACAACGCCCGCAGCGCACCGATCGGCGGGCTTCCATACCAAGAAGCGAGGAGACGCAATGACTGTATCGCACAGGTTGTCGCTCAAGCTGGTATCCCTCTGTATCGCCACGGGCGCTGCCTTCACCCCTGCCGCGCATGCGGCCGACGCGGTCACGATCAATATCGTCGACGTGGCCGGCGATCTCCAACTCACACAGAAGGGCTTCGAGGCGTTCAAGGCGAAGTATCCGAATCTCGTCGCGAACATCACGTACACGAACGCGCCCGCGCCGCAATTGCCCGGCAAGATCAAGGCAATGCAGGCCGCGGGCCGCTCCGACATCGACCTCGTGCTGACCGGCACCGACGCGCTCGCGGCCGGCATCGAACAGAACCTGTGGATCAAGCTGCTGCCCGACAACGCGGCGCAGTTCCCCGGCGTACTCGACAAGTACGCACCGGGCCCGCGCAAGATGCAGGACCTCGCGCAAGGCTACGGCCTCGAGGTCGCGTATATGCCGGCCGGTCCGCTGCTCGAATACAACCCGGCCAAGGTCAGCGATCCGCCGAAGACGCCAGAGCAACTGCTGCAATGGTGCAAGGCCCATCCCGACAAGCTGATCTACGCACGGCCGGCGAATTCCGGACCTGGCCGCACGTTCCTGATGGGCTTGCCCTACGTGCTCGGCGACAAGGACCCGCAGGACCCGGTGCACGGCTGGGACAAGACGTGGGCGTTCCTCAAGCAGTTGAACGACTGCATTCCCTACTATCCCGGCGGCACCTCGGCGGTGATGAAGGAGCTGGGCGAAGGCACGCGCGACATGACCGTGACCGTGACCGGCTGGGACATCAATCCACGCGCGCTCGGCATCGTGCCGGCCGAATTCCGCGTGCAGCCGTTCGGCAACATGACATGGGTCAATGACGCGCACTTCATGGTGATTCCGAAGGGCGTGCCGAAGGAAAAGCTCGACGTGCTGTACAAGATGATGAACTTCATGCTCGAGCCCGCGCAGCAGGCGCTGACCTACGACGACGGCTATTTCTATCCGGGCCCGGCGATCAAGGGCGTCACCATCGAGCAGGCGCCCGCGCATAGCCAGGAGGTACTGCAAAAGTATGGCCGCCCCGAATACGCGAAGATGTTGACCGATCATCCGCATGCGTTGCCGCTGAATGCAGCGGCGATGGTCGCGGCCTTCAAGAAGTGGGATAGCGACGTCGGCGCGCAGAAGACCCGTTAGACCTTCGCCGATGCGACGGCAAACGGATCGAAACGCAGCGCGGTGGTACCTCACGCGGATCAGGAAACCGCTATGAAGCATCACTTTGAGCAGTTGCGGCTCGATTCGGTGAGCCGCAGTTTCACGAACGCGCAAGGCCATGCAATCGCCGCGCTGCAGGGGCTCGATCTGACGATCCGGCGCGGCGAGTTCATTGCGTTGCTGGGACCGTCGGGTTGTGGCAAATCGACGGCGCTGAACTGCATCGCCGGATTGCAGCCGCTCACCGGCGGCGGGATCTGGCTTGACGAGCGGCGCATCGACGTGCTGCCGCCGGAAAAGCGCGGCTTCGGCATGGTGTTCCAGAACTACGCGCTGTTCCCGCATATGAGCGTGCTCGACAACGTCGGCTTCGGGCTAAAGATGCGCGGCGTCGGCAGGAGCGAGATCGCGCGGCGCGCGCGCGAGGCGTTGCAACTCGTGCAACTGACGGGTCATGAGCAGAAATTGCCCGGTCAGCTGTCCGGTGGCCAGCAGCAGCGCGTCGCGATCGCGCGGGCGATCGTGATCGAGCCGCCGCTGATTCTGATGGACGAGCCGCTGTCTAATCTCGATACGAAGCTGCGCATCGAAATGCGCGCGGAGATTCGCCGCATCCATACGCAGCTCGAACGCGCGACGCTGTACGTGACGCACGATCAGGACGAAGCGCTGTCGATGGCCGATCGCATCGTCGTGATGAAGGAGGGCGTCGTGCAGCAGGTCGCAACGCCGAAGGAAGTCTATACGCGGCCGCGCAATCTGCATGTCGCGCGTTTCATGGGCTATCGCAATGTCGCCGAGTTCACGCTGGAGGGCATGCAGGGCGATGGTGTCGTGGTCAGTGTGAACGGCGTGCGGCTCGTCGGCACGCCGATGGCGGGCTTCGACGGCAAACGCGTGAGCGTCGCGCTGCGTCCCGAAGACATGGAACGCGCCGAGCCCGGCGCGGACAACGCGTTCGATGCGCTGATCGACGCGGTCGAATACGGCGGCCACGATTCGCTGCTGCGCGCGAAGACGGCGTTCGGCGACGTGTGGGCGCGCGTGACCGGCGAATGTGCCGAGGGCGAGCGCATCACGCTGCGCGTGCGGCCGTCTTGCGTGCTCGTCTATGACGCCGAGGCCGCATGAACACGCCGACGCTGTCGCCGCCATTGAGACAGCGCGACGCCAAGGCGTGGCTCGTCGCGCCCGCGCTGCTCTTCATCGTCGCGCTGTTCATCTATCCGTTCGCGTATGGTCTTGCGCTGTCGTTCCAGCCGATGAACGGCGGCGGCGTGTGGGCCAACTATCTGACGTTCTTCACCGACACGTCGATGTGGCCGACGATCCTCGTCACGCTGAAACTCGCGGTGCCGGCCACGCTCATCAACGTCGGCGTGTCGGTGCCGGTCGCGTTCGCGCTGCGCCGCTACTCGCGTTATCAGAAAATCGTCACGACGTTGCTGGTGATTCCGGTGACGCTCGGCACCGTGCTGATCGCCGACGGCATGCTCACCTACTTCGGTCCGCACGGCTGGCTGCCGCAGGCGTTGCAGGCGCTGCATCTGTACACGCAAGAAATGCGGCTCACGCATAACTTCACGGGCGTGCTGCTGTCGCTGATCGTGTCGGGTTTCCCGTTCGCGTTTCTGCTGACGCTGTCGTACGTGACCGGCATCGACCCGACGCTCGCGAGCGCGGCCGCGACGCTCGGCGCGAATCCGTGGCAGCAGTTTCGCCGCATCTATCTGCCGCTGCTCGTGCCGGGGCTGACGATGGCCGCATGTCTGTCGTTCGTGCAGGCGTTCTCGGTGTTTCCGTCGGCGGTGCTGCTCGGCGCGCCCGCGGGTCCGACGCGCGTGATGTCGATTGCCGCGGCCGAAGCCGCGTTCGAGAGCTACGACTATTCGCTCGCGTCGGCGATCGCGATGGTGATGGGCTTCGTGCAACTGCTGGTGGTTGCCGCGCTGCTCGGCGCACGTCGCTGGTTCTATCGTGGTCCCGCAACCGGAGGCAAAGGCTGATGACGACCGATCGTCGCGCGGCGCAGCCCGACTGGTCCGGGTCCACGTCCGCATCGCAAGAGCCGGGCGATGGTGCCCGTGAGCCCGCGCAACACGCGCGTCAGCGCGCGAACCTGCCGGGCCTCGTCTGGCAGGCGCTGGTGTGGGCCGTGATGGCGTTCTTCCTGATCAACGTCGTGCTGTTGATCGCGACCGTCGCGGTGAATTCGATCGCGACGCGCTGGTTCGGCACCGCGTTGCCGCAAGGCTTCACGCTGCACTGGTATGCGCAGGCATGGCGGGACTTCCAGCTCGCGAGCGTGCTGTGGGTGACGGTGCAGGTGGTCGGCGCGGTCGTGCTGCTGTCGGTGCTGCTCGGCGTGCCGGCCGCGTATGCGCTCGCGCGCGTGCAATTCCCCGGCAAGCGCCTTGCGATGCTGATCTTCCTGCTGCCGCTGATGGTGCCGCCCGTCACCTACGGTATTCCGATGGCGACCGCGATGTACAAGGTCGGACTCGCCGGCACGCTATGGGGCGTGATTCTTGCGAACCTCGTTCCGGCGCTGCCGTTCGTGATTCTCGTGATGACGCCGTTCATCGAGCAGATCGATCCGAATCTCGAAGCGGCCGCGCGTATTTTCGGCGCGAACACGTTCCGCTATTTCCGTTACGTGGTGCTGCCGCTGCTCGTGCCGGGTATGCTGGCGGCTGGGCTGCTCGTGCTGGTGCGCACGATCGGCATGTTCGAGCTGACGTTTTTTACGGCCGGTCCGGCGACGCAAACGCTGGTGGTCGCGTTGTACTACGCTGTGTTTTCGACCGGCGTGCGCGCGCCGCAATCGATCGATGCAATGGCCATGATCTATATGGCCATTACGCTGATCTGGGTGCTGATCGCTCTACAATTCGTGAGCCCAACGCAGATCGTTTCTCGCGTGAAGGAACAGAGGCGCTGACGCATGGTCGGCGACAATCGTGGAGTAGACGTTGACGAAGAGAAAGACCCCCGAGGAGTTGCGCAGTCATCGCTGGTACGGCGCGAACGATTTGCGTTCGTTCGGCCATCGCTCACGTACCGCGCAGATGGGCTACAACCGCGACGAATACGCGGGCAAGCCGGTCATCGCGATTCTGAACACGTGGAGCGAGATCAATCCGTGCCACACGCATTTCAGCCAGCGCGTCGAGGAAGTGAAACGCGGCATCTGGCAAGCCGGCGGCTTTCCGATCGAACTGCCGGTGCAGACGCTGGCCGAGCCGTTCCAGAAGCCCACCACGATGCTGTACCGCAATTTCCTCGCAATGGAAGCCGAGGAGATGCTGCGCTCGTATCCGGCCGACGGCGTCGTGTTGATGGGCGGTTGCGACAAGACCACGCCCGCGCTGCTGATGGGCGCGATCTCGATGGATCTGCCGGCAATCTTCCTGCCCGCTGGCCCGATGCTGCGCGGCAACTGGAACGGCGTGACGCTCGGCTCCGGTTCCGATTCATGGCGGTACTGGGCCGAACTGCGCGCGGGCACGCTGACGCCCGACGACTGGCAGGGCGTCGAGGGTGGCATTGCGCGTTCGCCCGGGCACTGCATGACGATGGGCACCGCGTCGACGATGACGAGCGCAGTCGAAGCGCTCGGCTTCACGTTGCCCGGCTTCGCGTCGATTCCCGCGCCCGATTCACGTCATGCGCAGATGGCCGCGAAAACCGGTATGCGTATCGTCGAGATGGTGTGGGAGGATCTGAAGCCGTCGGACCTGATTACGGCGGCATCGGTCGATAACGCGGTGACGACCTGCGTCGCGCTGTCCGGCTCGACCAATTCGGTCGTGCATATGATTGCGCTTGCGCGGCGCGCGGGCATCGAGTTGACGCTCGATCGCTTCGACGAAATCGCGCGCCGCACGCCGGTGCTCGCGAACATCCGGCCGACCGGCGCCTATCTGATGGAGGACTTTTTCTACGCGGGCGGTTTGCGCGCGTTGCTCGCGGAATTGGGCGAACTGATCGACGGCTCGCAGAAAACCGTGAACGGCCGCACGCTCGGCGAGAACCTCGCAGGCGCGCGCATCGTCAACGACGACGTGATCCGCCGCCGCGGCAATCCGCTACTGCGCGACAGCAGCCTCGCGGTGCTGCGCGGCAATCTCGCGCCCGGCGGCGCCGTGATCAAGCCCGGCGCGGCGGAGCCGCATCTGCTCGTGCACACGGGACGCGCGGTCGTGTTCAGCGACTATAACGACATGGCCGCGCACATCGATGACGACAGACTCGACATCGACGAAAGCTGCGTGCTCGTGCTGCAGAATGCGGGGCCGGTCGGCGCGGGCATGCCCGAGTGGGGCCAGCTGCCGATTCCGCGCAAGCTGCTGCAAAAAGGCGTGCGCGACATGGTGCGTATCTCCGATGCGCGGATGAGCGGCACGAGCTACGGCGCGTGCGTGCTGCACGTGGCGCCCGAGTCATTCGTCGGCGGGCCGCTGGCGTTGGTGCGAAGCGGCGATCTGATCGAACTCGACGTGCCGCGCCGCAGGTTGAATCTGCTGGTATCGGACGAAGAGCTCGCACGCCGCAAGGCCGCGTGGGTCAAACCGGCGGCGCGGTTCGAGCGCGGCTACGGCGCGCTGCATCAGGCCCACGTGGTGCAGGCGGATCAAGGCTGCGATTTCGACTTCCTGCAGCGCGGCGGCGCGAGTCCCGACAGTTCGGTCGAGCCGGAGATTCACTGAGGCTCAATACCCCACGCGATACACGCGTCCCGTCTGCGCACCTTCTACGCTGCGGAGATAAGCGAGCGCCGCGCGTTGCGCGCTGACCGGCTCGAAGCCGCGAAAGAACGGCGCGTAGGCTTCCATCGACTCGGTCAGTACGGTCGGACTCACGACGTTGATGCGCAGCCCGCGCGGCAGTTCGATCGCCGCGCCGCGCACGAAGCCTTCGAGCGCGAGATTGACGGTCGTCGCGCTCGCGCCCTGGAGGATCGGCTCGTCGCCGAGAATGCCGCTCGTCAGCGTCAACGAACCGCCGTCATTCACGTACGGCAGCGCCGCGAACACGACATTGATCTGACCCATCAGCTTGTCGCGTAGCCCGACCCAGAACTGCTCGACGCTCATCTGCGCCAGCGGTCCGAAATGCACCTTGCCGGTCGCGGTGACGACGCCGTCCACCTTGCCGATATCGCGAAACAGCCGCTCCACGCTCGCCGGGTCCGTGCTGTCGACGTGATATTGCCCGCGCGTCGCGCCCACCTCGATCACTTGGTGACGCGCCTTCAGCTCCGCGCTGATGGCCTGGCCCAGCGTGCCCGTGGCACCGATGACGACGATTCTTTTCATCCGCAGCCCCGCTAAACGAATCAACGTTAAACAAAGCAAAGCACGCACCAGAATTAAAAAAACGGCGCCTGCCACGTTTCTGCCTGATTAATAGGAATAAACGTGTTAATTCAAACGCGCGCGTATAAAGGGATGATACGCGGGCCCGCTTATTTCAGCCGATGCAATTCGATCACGCGCGCGGGCCGCAAATGATTGACCGCGTAATGAATGCGGCCGCGATCCTGTCGCTGTCCGACGGGACGCGGGTCGTCGTACTGAAGGTCGGCCGAGTAGACAGCAAGCGGCTCGGTCATGCCCTTGTCTATCACCGTGTAGCCCGGCTCGAGCGCAAGCAGCAGATGATTGCCGCCGACCCGGCTGTCGAAGCCGGCCATGCCGTCGAGCGACTCGGGCACGCTGTTCTCGAGCGTCGCATTGCTGGTGGTGATTTCGTCGGGAGAGATTGCGCCGTGGCCCGCGAGACGCGCCGCTTCGCGGTTCTTGCCGTCAGTGTCGACCGTGCTGTCGTGCGTGCGGTCGTTGTGCAAGTCCGTGGTTCGTGGGTCCTTCGGGTCCGGTTTCGTACCGGCATTTTCGGGTTTGCGGATCGCGCTGTTCATCGTGCATTCTCCTGAAGAGGACATGGTCGAAGAAGGGAGCAAAAGCCGTTCCGACTGAAACCGCGCTGCTATGCGCGGGACTTGCGATGCGTATGACGTCCGCGATTCTTTTCGATTTTTTTTAATGGACGCGCATTCTCTACAGAGTATGATCTTACTCCGGCGAGCGATGCGCGGTGAAATTGACGTCATGCTCCGGCTGTTCCATCATGGTCGTATATAACGAACAAACAAGTGGCCGCGCGACTGAATACATGTTACGGGGCTTCAGGGGCGGGTGACTCATGCACTTCGATGCTGCATTTACACATCGCGGCTATCTGTTGAATTGCGAACCGGCGCGCGCAGGCGACGGCTCCTGGCAACCGTATGTGGTGATCTCGCGCTCGAGCGACGGCGAACTGGTCGCTAACCGTTTCTTCCCCACCGAACTGCGCTTCTCCGACGAAGCCGCCGCGATCGCGCATGCGCGCGATTGGGCCGTGCGCTGGATCGACGCGAGCAGCCTGACTATCTGACGTCAGGAAACGATGTGCGCGCGTCGCTGCGTGCCAACGCAAGTCGACGCACTCAACCCGAGCCGACCTGCGCGGTGCCGCGCAGGCACCGTTAAAACGCGGTAATCTCTGCTGCATAACCACTTCGCGCCGTGCGCGCCGCCGTCCCTTATGCCCAACGCGCCTTCCCGTAACTGGGGCCTCGAACAGATCGTCGCCGACCTGCGCGCCTCGCGCGAACAACTGCATCGCACGCGCCATCCGCTCGGCATTCGCGAGTTGCCGTCGCGCGAAGCAGTGGTCAACATCGTGACTGGCCTGCGCGCCGCGATGTTTCCGACGCATTACGGCGCGCCGGATCTAACCGACGAGACTGTCGACTACTACGTCGGGCATACGCTCGAAAGCACGTTGCGGCTGCTGGCCGAACAGATTCGCCGCGCGCTGCGCTTCCTGCCCGAGTTCGGCGCGACGCCTGACTCGGAGTTGCAGGAGCGCGCGTTCGCGGTGGCGCGCGAGTTCGCGACGCAACTGGCGGGCATACGCGCGCTGCTGGTCAGCGACATCCAGGCTGCGTTCACCGGCGACCCCGCCGCGCAGCACATCACCGAGATCCTGCTGTGCTATCCGGGCGTCTGGGCGATGACGCATCACCGGATCGCGCATGCGCTGCATCGGCTCGGCGTGCCTCTGCTCGCGCGCTTCATCAACGAGATCGCGCACTCGGCGACGGGCATCGACATTCACCCGGGCGCGACGATCGGGCCGAGCTTCTTCATCGACCACGGCACCGGCGTGGTGATCGGCGAGACCGCGATCATCGGCGAGCGCGTGCGCCTGTACCAGGCAGTGACGCTCGGCGCGAAGAGCTTCGCGGCCGACGAGGACGGCACACTGATCAAGGGCAACGCGCGGCATCCGATCGTCGAGGACGACGTTGTCATCTACGCGGGCGCGACGATTCTCGGACGCGTGACGATCGGGCGAGGCTCGGTGATCGGTGGCAACGTGTGGCTCACGCATAGCGTGCCGCCGGGCAGCAGCGTGTCGCAAGGCAAGGTCCGCGAAGGAGATCGCACTGATAACGGGCGGCAGTGATGCAATGAAGGCCGCGTCAGGATGCAGCGCGGCGCCTACCTCGTTCGCCAATGCCGCAACCACGGCAACGCATGCATGCCATGCAGCCACACATGCTCGCCGATCAACCACGCGGCCGCCCACGACGCCGCGACGACGATTAGATCGCAGTGCCCGCTATTCCATAAATTTAACGAATGCCGCCCTGCGATCCACGGCACGCCGAGCGGATTCGGCCAGTCGGCGAACAGATGCATCAGGCCGCCGCACGCGAAGCCGAACGCCGGCGCCGCGTAGATCGAATGCCCGAGCGCGTGATACGACACGGCGAGCAACGCGAGCCAGCCGATGCCCCAATGCGTCAAGGTGCGATGCGTGATCCACAGCCGCCGCGCGCGCGACCACCATGCGACTTCGAGCCAGTCCGGCGCGGTGCTGCCGGCCACGCCGGCGATGAAGCTGAGCAGCACGCCCGGATGAAATGGACCGCCGCCGTTGTGCGCGACGATCGCCGCCGCGATGACGCCGGCCGCGAAACCGGTCGCATGATGCGCTTTGCTGGATGCCATCGAAACTCGCGGCACGCGTGCCGCGCGAAAAACAAAGGGCGGCTATGTTCGCAGATGAGCGGATAAAAAAATAGCCGATGCGCGAGATAAAAATTCGCGCATCGGCCGATAGCGCACGACGTTCACGTGCGACGCGCCGCTCAGGTCGCGCAGCGCGCGATATCGAAGCGCATTTCCTCTTCGGGTGGATCGTCGGGCGCGTTGGCCGGATGCGTGACCTTGATCACAGTGTTGCCGTTGAGCGGCGTCAACGTGATGAAGTACGAGTTGTTCGAATCGGCGCCGACGGCGAGTTCGGTCGCGGCGCCGGCGTGCGAGGTACGCACGCGCGACAGACGCTCTTCGAGGCAGGCCGCGATAGACGCGGTCGGGCGTGGCGACGACACGTACACGAGCGGCGCGGACGCATCGCGCGCGGGGCCGCCCGACGAACCGCAAGCGGCGAGGGCGGCAGTAAGGGCGACAGCGGGGGCAAGCAGGAGAAGTGTTTTCATGATCCGATCGTCGGCGTTTCCGTTCACGCATGGGAAAGTGAGGCGCGGGCGAAGCGCGATGCGTTGGCGTACAACACGATGCTTCGCGACGAAGCTGCCGTGCAGGCGTCGCGGTCTCGCGATGTCGCACGGCGGCCGGGGCAGTATACCGAGCATGCGTTGACGTCGTCACTAGCGCGGCCGTGCGCTTATAAGTCCGAGGGCAAACCGTAAGGCCTATGAAAAATCCGAGTTGCGCCCGTCGACCGTCGGCTGTCGATTCGCGGCGAAGTGTTATTCGCGTTATGCGGACAGTTAATTACGCACCTTGCAATAATTCATTCTCGAATGCGGGATTATGTGAATTAATCGTGTAAATGCAGGTTCGCAAAATGCGGCGATTTTTAGCGATGAGTGGGCGGATGCGCTGTCAAGCCCGACGAGGTCGTCAGAGGGTTACGGAGCAGGGATCCGGGACGGGCTGGGGAACCCGAATGGCGCCGTGTCCGATGATTCCCATTGTTTTGCGCAATGCAGTCTTCCAGAGAACGCCTTAAATCGAGGTGGGATGCCTCTTATAATGATGAGAGACCCCTTCGACCAAAGGGTGTCTTTTTCATTTTTACTCGCGGCCTTCCGGCCGCGTTTTTTTTTGTGCAATTTTTAAATCGGATTTATACGTTCTCGCGTAGAGGGAAATAGAACTTTTCGATCGTTGGGGCGGCTTCGTCGTTGCGAACGCGACTTGTCCGTTCGTCAGAGTGAGCCGGGCGAAGGCGGCCGGGCAGGTAGAATCGCGGGTTCGAAATCTGTTTTGCGCCCCCGCGAAGTGAGTGAACCTGTGATGAACGACACGCCCTTTCCCTCGTCCGACACGAATGCCGGGTTTCTGGCCGACGACTCGTCCGGAGTGGACGACAGCGTGCACGAAGACCGGCTGTGGCGCGACAGCGGCTGGACCGCGCGCATTATCAAGAACGAAGACGACGATGGCTGGGCCGTCGAAATGATCAAGGACGGCGAGGCGGAGCCCGCGCTCGTTGGTCCTTGGACGATGGGCCGCAACAAGAAGGATCCGAAGCCGCTCGACGTATCGGCGTTCAACACGCTCGTGAAAACGGCGTCGGAGGTGCTGCGTCGTCACGAGCAGCAGCTGCGCGCACAACTGCACAAGGCGGTGCGCGTGCCGAGCGCGGACGGCAACGACGAGCTCGACATCACGCTCGATATCATCCCCGACGAAGACGAGCCGTACGCGCTGTTGAGCGCGCTCGATATCTTTGGCGAGCAGATCGCGCAAGTGCAGGTTGCGCCGACGTTCAAGCTCAGCAAGGCGAGCGCCGCGGCATGGGTTGCAAACGAGTTTCGTCGGCCGGGGTGAGCGACGGTGGCAGGCGCCGTTGCGTAGCGAAGGCCGCATGCAGCGCGGGTCGCGGATGTCACCAAACTCTAGCTGCGCTTGCAAAAAATCGCGGTGATGAGCGGTGCGACGTGATGCACGATCGCCGTGCTGCCGGCGTTCTGAAGCGCGCTTTTCACCTTGTCGTCGCTGCCGAACACGACGACGCCATACGCGGACTGGGCGACCGGCTCACCGTCGCCGACCCGGAACAGCGGGTCGTCTTTTTCGAAGCCGACCACCGCGAATACGCGGAAGCCAAACGCGGTCAGATGCACATCGGGCATGGGCGAGAACGCGTTGATCGAGTTGCTTTCGACGTGCGTCGGCTTCGGGTTGATCAGCTGTTGCCGCACGAGATCAGCGATGAACTGGTGGCCGCTCTCATTGCACACCAGGGGCGCGTCGAGCTCCACTGCGAACGAAGAGAGCGGCAGCACGGCGGCTGCGGCAAACAGCAGAAGGACGAGAAGACGGTTCATGAGCGTGGGCGGTCGTCTGCAGTCGATGTCGCGGGCCAGCAACGGCCGCGCCATCCCGTGACGACACGAACGGTGCTGCGCATCGATCGGACTCCGCGTGACAGGCACAACTGGATTCGCACTTTATCGCGATTCGGCGAAGTCCGCTTTCTTTGCTCCATTGGACGGTGTGCCGGTCGAGTTGCGCAACCAGCTCGCGGTCAATCTGGAGTACGACACGATCGGTTCCCTTCGCGCAACAACATTTGTTGCCGCCGCGATGCCATAATCGACGCTTTCCATAGATGGCTGGCCGCCCGTCGCCACGACAATGCTGCTTGCTTTAGGCGCTTTCATCGTTCCGCTGATCGTCGCGTGCGCGATGTTCATGGAAAACGTGGACGGAACGGTCATCGTGACGTCGCTGCCGGTTCTCGCGCGCGACCTCGGCCACGATCCGATCACGCTGAAGCTCGCGGTCACCGCGTATGTGATCGGCCTGGGCGTCTTTATCCCGATCTGCGGCTGGGTCGCCGACCGCTTCGGTTCACGCACCGTGTTCCGCACCGCGATCGGCATCTTCATGGCGGGCTCGCTGCTGTGTGCGGCCTCCACTTCGCTCGATACCTTCGTGCTCGCGCGCTTCGTGCAGGGCATCGGCGGCGCGCTGATGGTGCCGGTGGGCCGCATCATCATCTTCCGTTCGGTGCCGAAGTCGGAGTTCATTCGCGCGATGAACTATCTGACGGTACCGGCGCTGCTCGGTCCGGTGGTCGGCCCGCCGCTCGGCGGCTTTATCACGACCTATCTGCACTGGCGTTTGATCTTCGTGATCAACGTCCCGATCGGGCTGCTCGGCATCTGGCTCACCAACAAATACATCGCCAATACGCGCGAGCCGCATCCGGGCCGGCTCGACTGGCTCGGCTTCGTGCTGTCGGCGAGCGGGGCTTCGCTGTTCATGCTCGGGCTGTCGCTGGTCGGTGGCGAGCTGGTATCTACGCGCGCATCGGTCGGCATGTGCGTGACCGGCATCGTGCTGCTGCTGGCTTATGTGCTGTACGCGAACCGCGTCGCGCTGCCGGTGCTCGATCTGAGTCTGCTGCGTATCCCGAGTTTTCATGCGAGCGTGGTCGGCGGTTCGCTGTTCCGCATCGGTCTTGGCGCCGTGCCGTTCCTGTTGCCGCTCGCATTGCAGGAAGGGCTCGGCATGACCGCGTTCAGAGCCGGCGCGATCACGTGCGCGTCCGCGTTCGGCTCGATCTTCATGAAGACGATGGCGTCGCGCATTCTCGAACGCTTCGGCTTTCGCACCGTGCTGATGGTCAATGCCGCATGCGCGGGTCTTGCGATCGCCGTGTACGGGCTGTTCTTTCCCGGCACGCCGCATTGGGTGATCTGGTGCATCGTGCTGGCGGGCGGCTTCTTTCCGTCTCTGCAATTCACGTCGCTGAATACGCTTGCCTATGCGGATATTCCGAGCAGCGAGGTCGGCCGCGCGACGAGCGTCGCGAGCGTCATCCAGCAGATGTCGCTCGGCCTCGGCGTGACGATCGCGGGCATCGTGTTGCAGATCTCGCATCGCCTGCAGGGGCATCCGACGATCGTGTTCTCCGATTTCTGGCCGGCGTTTCTCGTGGTCGGCCTGTTCTCGTGTCTGTCGATTCCGATTACACGGCGCCTGCCGCGAGACGCGGGCGATGAGATCGCGCGCGGCAGCCGCGGGCGGGCGTAAGCACGCCTCGCTGCCTATCCCGCACTGCTATCACCCCGCCTGCTCCACCGGCGTCACCATTAGATCCACCCGCCGCGCGCCGCGTAACACCGTCACGCTGACCGGCTTGTCGATACGCGATGCGTCGAGTGTGCGTTGCAAGCCATCCACATCCTGCACCGGTTGCGCGTCGATCGCGACGATCGTGTCGTCGGTACGCAAGCCGGCGAGCGCGGCCGGACTACCTTTGACGATCTCCATCACATGCACGCCGCTTTGCGCGCTGAGCCCGAAGTAGCGCTGCACGCGCCGCGACAGCGGCGTCGTCGTGCCGGCCACGCCGATATACGCGCGCCGCACTCGACCGTGCGCGAAGATCTGCATGATGACCCACTTCGCGGTATCGATCGCGGTTGCAAAACAGATGGCCTGTGCGCCAGGGATGATCGCGGTATTCACGCCGATCACCTGACCTGCCGAATTGATCAGCGGTCCGCCCGAGTTGCCCGGATTCAGCGCCGCGTCGGTCTGGATCACGTCGTAGATCATGCGGCCGGAGTTCGAGCGCAGCGATCGGCCGAGCGCCGAAATGACGCCGGTCGTCACCGTCTGCTGCAGCCCGAGCGGATTGCCGACCGCAATCGCGATCTGCCCGACGCGCAGCTTCGACGATTCGCCGAGCTCGACATGGGGCAGCGCCTCCGGTGAGCCGATGCGCAGCACCGCGAGGTCACTGCCGGGATCGTCGCCGACCAGATCGGCGTCGAACTTCGCGCCGTCGGCTAGCGTCACCTGGATATGCGTCGCGCCATGCACGACGTGGCTATTGGTCAGCAGATAGCCGTCGGGCGTGAACAGAAAACCCGAGCCGGTGCCGCCGCGCACGCCGCGCCCATGATGCGCGGACGTGTCGCCGGGCAGCTGGCGTTCGACGGCAATAAACGCGACCGCCTGCTGCACGCGCTCCAGTGCGCCGATCACGGTGCGGGAGTAGGCGTCGAGCAGGGCGTCGTCGTTGTGAGTCAAAAGGTCAGTGGATTGGGGCCCGGGGGCGTCGGATGCGGCGCTCGACAGGTCATCGATGAAGCGTGGGCGGCTTCCCATAACGATGCTCCGGATAGACGGGCTGCGAGATGCGGGGCGCCTCGCGGGTTTTCAAGGGCATCCGGGAGCCTGCGGGGCGCGGTGCGAGACTGACTGTCGGCGCGTGTGAGACACTTTCCCGGGCGCGCCGCCGCACGCTGCTACCCGCGCGCCACGGAGATCCCCTTCATGTCCGCATCGACCGCTTCAGCACCACAATCCCCGCAGCCGGATCCACGCATCGAGTCGCTCAGCGCGATCACGCTCGCTACCGGCGACATGCAGCGCGCCGTCGCGTTCTACCAGGCGCTCGGCTTCCCACTCAAGTTCGGCGGTTCGCGCGAGGCGTTCACGTCGTTTGAGTTCGGCGGTTCATATCTGAACCTGATCGCCGATCCGCGCGCGCCGGTCAACTGGTGGGGGCGCGTGATCATCTATGTGTCGGACGTCGATGCGATCTACGACAAGGCACTGGCGGCGGGTCTGCAGCCGTCGTTCGCGCCGTCGGATGCGCCGTGGGGCGAGCGCTATTTTCATATCACCGATCCGGACGGCCACGAATTGAGCTTCGCGCGAGCGTTGCGCTAACGGCGGGGGTCCGTGCAAAACTCGCTATCATGCGTGTTACCACGCTTGTGCAGCGCTCGCCCATGCGGTAACACGCCTGACACCTCGCGCTTCGATAATCGAACGCGTCCGCGTCGCGCCAGCCGCCGCGCGCCAACTTATTCCTGTTGCGAGGAGAGCCGCAATGAAAGAGCCGGATCCGAGGTCTCATACCGAACTGATGGCGGAGCGGCAACGCCGGTTCGAGGAAGACCTCATCGATGCCTATGACGAAGAACTCGAAATGGAAGTCGATGACCGCATCATCGACGGCGCAGCCGCTTTTACGCCCGAGCGTCGTGAGGCGCGCAAGCAGTACTTCCGCGAACTGTTCCGGCTGCAAGGAGAGCTGGTCAAGCTGCAGGACTGGATCGTCCAGACCGGGCATCGGCTCGTGGTGATCTTCGAGGGACGCGACGCGGCCGGCAAGGGCGGCGCGATCAAGCGCATCACGCAGCGCCTCAATCCGCGCGTGTGCCGCGTGGCCGCGTTGCCCGCGCCGAATAACCGCGAGCGCACTCAATGGTATTTTCAGCGCTATGTATCGCATCTGCCGGCGGGCGGCGAGATGGTGCTATTCGATCGCAGCTGGTACAACCGCGCGGGCGTCGAGCGTGTGATGAACTTCTGCACTGACGACGAGTACGAAGAGTTTTTCCGTTCGGTGCCGGAGTTCGAAAAGATGCTGGTGCGCAGCGGCGTGCAGATCCTCAAGTACTGGTTTTCGATCACCGACGAAGAGCAGGAACTCCGCTTCCAGAACCGCATTCATGATCCGCTCAAGCAGTGGAAGCTGAGCCCAATGGATCTGGAGAGCCGGCGACGCTGGGAAGCGTATACGCTGGCGAAGGAAGTGATGCTGCAGCGCTCGCATATTACCGAGGCGCCGTGGTGGGTCGTGCAGGCCGTCGACAAGAAACGCGCGCGTCTGAACTGCATTCAGCATCTGCTGAGCCAGGTGCCGTATCACGAGATCGAGCATCCGCATATCGAGTTGCCGTCGCGGGTCTATCACGAAGACTACAGCCGTCAGCCGGTGCCTCAGTCGATGATCGTGCCCGAGGTGTATTAGAGAGCGGATTGCACGTCATAGCTCGCCAACGAAAAAGCGCGGTACGTCTATGAACGTACCGCGCTTTTTTTCGGGCTTCGCTCTGCCACGCCGGCGAACTCAGAACACCGTACGGAATAGCCAGTACAACCCGCCCGCAAGCGCGATCGACGCGGGTAGCGTCAACACCCAGGCGAGCGCGAGGCTGCGCACGGTGGCCCATTGCAGACCCGAGCCGTTGGCCGCCATCGTGCCGGCCACGCCGGAAGAGAGCACGTGGGTCGTCGACACCGGCAGACCGTAGACGTCGGCGGCGCCGATCGTGACCATTGCGACGACTTCCGCCGCCGCGCCTTGGCCGTACGTCAGATGCTGCTTGCCGATCTTCTCACCCACCGTGACGACGATGCGCTTCCAGCCGACCATCGTACCGAGCCCCAGTGCGATTGCGACCGCCACCTTGACCCACGGCGGAATGAATTTGGTCGCATGATCGATCTGTGTTCTGAAGTTGGCAATGATCTTCGTGTCCTCGGGCGAGAACTGCGGCTCATTGGCCTTCTGCATCAGACGGATCGCCTCAGACGTGACATACATGTTGTTGCGCACGTTATCGACGATGCTTTGCGGCACCGCGGCCATCGAGCCCGATTCGCCGACCTGGCGGCCGATCTGCTCGGTCAGTTGCTGCAGTGCCGGCAGTGTGGCGGGCGTCAGCGTACGGGTGCGCACGAAGGCCTCGACATCGGCGCGCGGATCCGCGGAAGGCGCCACGCCCTGCGTGTAGCGCGACAGCATCGCCGCGGTTTGATGCGCGACCGCGACGAAGTTCTGCGTTTGCGCCGGCGTGACCGCCTTGTTCAATGCATAGGCGGTGGGCACCGTACCGATTAGGATCAGCATGATCAGGCCCATGCCTTTCTGGCCGTCGTTCGAGCCATGCGCGAACGACACGCCCGTGCAGGTCAGAATCAGCAGGCAGCGAATCCAGAACGGCGGCGGCTCCTTGCCCTTCGGCTCGGCATACAGCGCAGGCACGCGCACGACGGCCTTCATGATCAGCAGCAGCAAGCCCGCGAGCAGAAAGCCCACGATTGGCGAAAACAGCAGCGATTTGCCGACGCCGAGCGCCTGATTCCAGTCGACGCCGCTCGTGCCGTTCGTGCCATGCATCAGCTGATTCATCAGACCCACGCCTATGATCGAGCCGATCAGCGTGTGCGAACTCGACGACGGCAGGCCGAAAGACCAGGTGCCGAGGTTCCAGATGATCGCGGCGATCAGCAGCGCGAACACCATCGCGAAGCCTGCGCTGCTGCCGACTTGCAGGATCAGCTCGACGGGCAGTAGTTGCAGCACGCCGAAGGCGACTGCCCCGGTCGACGTCAGCACGCCGAGAAAATTCCACGCGCCGGACCAGACGACCGCGAGATTCGGCGTCAGCGAGTGCGTATAGATAACGGTGGCGACCGCGTTGGCCGTGTCGTGAAAGCCGTTGACGAACTCGAAGCCGAGCGCGATCAGCAGTGCGACGCCGAGCAGAAAATACGGCATCACGGAGCTTTCGCGCACGGGCTGCAGATCGTCTATCAGATGCACGGCGCAATACACGGCGCCGGCAATGAGCAGGGCGACGAAAATAACCAGGCCTGCACTACGGCCTTTGCCGCTGGCGGCGCCTGGTTGCGGATACGAAAGTTCCGGCATGACGTGAGCCCCGAAAAAGTGGTCGCAGAGTTCTGGATGCTGCTTTCGCTGTGTGTCGGAATGATGACGACCGCGTGACGGCCATGGGGTACAGAAAAACAGACTCGGCGCGGCCTATCCTACCCGGCTTACGCCGGTAATTACTACACCGGATGGCGGATTGGGTTAGCAAGATGTCCGAATCGACCGGTGAAGCAAATTGCGAACAAAGCGAGGCGGCGAACACCCTGAAATGACGTTTACGATGCGCTGATCACTTCACCACTCGCGCTGCCGACGAGGCTGCGTTTATAAGCCTGCGCGACGATTTCGGCCGGCACCCCTTGCGACGGATCACGGCCCATCGATTCGAGCGTCTCGGCGACCCAGCCCGGGCTCACCACATTGACGCGTGCCTTGCCGCGCAACTCGAGCGCGGCCGAGCGCGCAAACGCTTCGACACCGGCATTGACGATGCTGACCGCGGCGCTGCCTTCCATCGGTTGTTGCGCGAGCACGCCGCTCGTCAGCGTGAACGAGCCACCTTGTGACACATGCGCAATGCCGCAGCGCACCAGGTTGACCTGGCCCATCAGCTTGTTGGCAAGGCTAAACGAAAAGTCTTCGTCGGCGAGTGACGCGAGCGGCGCGAATTTCGCCGCTCCCGCCGCGCAAACAATTGCATCGAAGCTGCCACCTTGTGCATACATCGCTTCGATGCTGCGTTTGTCCGACAGGTCGACATGCAGTTCGGAGCCCTTGCGGCTCGCGCCGACCACGTCATGCTCGGCCGCGAGCAGCCGCACGATGTGCGAGCCGAGCAGGCCCGTTGCACCGACAACGAGTATGCGCATACATCCTCCCAGGATCTGTTTGCGATGTTTGCCGCACTGCACATCGCATCGTCGAGTCATGCGATGCGCGCGGTCCTACCGGTCGAGGATAGACGCTGGCGATGCGACCTGCCATCGCGTGATCGGCAAAGCGGCTGACATGCGCCGCGAATCCCCCGTGAGCATTATTTTTGCTGCGCTGGAAGTAACGTCAGGTTTCCTGGAGCGTCGATGAAGGAAGACAGCGAGACAGTCAACGAGCCGGCCGGCGGAGCAACGGCGCAGCAGGCCTTCGCGTCCTACGCCGCGCCGCTGGTCGACGAGGCGATCGAACTCGCCGGGGGGATCCGCGACGACGCATCAGCCGAAACGCTGCACGAACTGCGCGTGTCGCTGCGACGTCTGCGCTCGTTGTGGTGGGCGTTCGCGCCGCTATTGGACAAGGGCGAGAATGCCCGCCAACGGGCTGTCTACAAGTTTCTCGCCACAGCGGCGGGTAAAACGCGCGATTGGGACATCCTGATCGAATTGCTCGCGCAGGAAGACAGCGGCGCACAAGCGTTGCTGCCGAAGCTCGAGCAGGCGCGCAGCGACACACTGGCGACCAGCCGTGAAACGCTCACCACTGCCGACGTCAAACGCCTGCTGCGCGATGCGTTGGCCGCCACTTCCGAGGAACTGAACGCCGCGCACGAATCGGATATTGCACTGCGTAAATTTGCTGCCGAACGCATAGGCGCGTCGGAGCGCTCGTTGAAAAAGCGCATCAAACGTGCACGCCGTGCGAAACGCTCGCACTACGAAGCCTTTCACGATGTCAGAAAAGCGGGCAAGAGACTGCGCTATCTATTCGAATTTTTCGGGCCGGTGCTGAGAAGCGGTCATAAGCGCATGCTTAGACGGTTGAAGAAAATCCAGAAGCGGTTCGGCATGCTCAACGATACAGTCGCCAGTGAGGCGCTGTTGCGTGACCATGCCCCATCGCTTGCCAACGCTGGCGACATCGAGGCCGCCTTGCAGTGGCTCGACAGGAAACGCAAACGCCGCTTGCGCGCGGCGTCGGGGCTGCTGGGCTGATCGGGCGCGCCCGATCCTCGCTAGTGCAGAGGATGCCCAGCCTGGAATGCACGATGCACCGTGCTGCCGGTGCGCAAGAATAGTCCGCGAAAGGAGGCGATGAGCGTGGCACAGCAAGCGCTTTCGCTGCGTCATCGGATTCACAAGACGCTGCGTGTCGTCCGAGTCGAGATGACCCGCTATGTGGGCAACCGCCCTTGGGTGGCCGGCGTCGCCGGCACGCTGGTCGCGTTGGCCATGTCGATTCTGATCGCGCTGGAGGTCGGCGCAGGCCGCAGTGAGACGCTCGATCATGCGCGCCAGACTTCGCAAAACCTCGTGTCGATCATTTCCGCGGATCTCGGGCGCAACGTCGAGATTTACAGTCTGTCGCTGCAGTCGATGGTGGATGGCGCGCGCGATCCGGTCACGTGGACGCTGCCTGTCCCCGTTCGCCAGGCGATGCTGTTCGATCGCGCCACGACCGCGGCCTATCTCGGCGGTGCTTACGTAATCGACGCCAACGGCCAGGTGGCTGCCGCCCAGTATGAAGGCGCGAACACCACCGTCCATCTTGACGACCGCGAATACTTTCAGGTGCACCTGAGCAATCCGGCGGCGGGCCTGTATTTCTCGCATCCGTTCATGTCGCGGCTGCGCGGCGGCAAGCTGTCGATCGCGCTCACACGGCGCATCGACGACGCGCAAGGCCGCTTTGCCGGCATCGCGCTGCTCGCGATCCGCATTGAGTACTTCCAGCATCTGCTCGACCGGATCGATACGGGTGCGCAAGGTTCGGTCTTCATCGTGATGACGGATGGCACCCTGCTCGCGCGCAAGCCGTTTGCCGCGCAGGAGGTCGGCTTGAACATCGCAAACTTGCCGAATTTTCACGAGATGACCACGCACGACTCGGGCACCTACGAGTCGATCTCGCCGGTCGACGGCGTGCGTCGCATCTACACCTACGCGCATGTGCCGCGCACGCCGCTGATCGCGGTGGTCGCGCCCGCCGTCGACGACGTGCTCGCGCCGTGGCAGCGTCGCAGCCATGTGGCCGCTGCGCTGACCATCGCGTTCGGCGCGGTGTTCGTGTTCGTATCGTGGCTGCTCGCGTTCGCGCTGCGCGACAAGCAGCGCGCGCAGGCTGCGCTACAGCGTCTGGCCGCCACCGATCCGCTGACCACGCTCAACAATCGCCGCGTGCTCGACAAGCGGCTCGACGACGAATGGCGGCGCGCGCGACGCGAGAACAAGCCGCTGTCGGTGCTGTTCATCGATATCGATCACTTCAAGATTTTCAACGACACCTACGGCCATGAGAGCGGCGACGAGGTGTTGATCGCGGTGGCCGATTGCATCGCGTCGGTGGCGCGACGCTCGGCTGATCTGGTCGCGCGCTATGGCGGCGAAGAGTTCGCGGTAGTGCTGCCGGATACCACGGCGCAGGGCGCGTTCGCGGTCGCGGAGCGGATCCGCCGCAAGGTTGAAAGCCAGGTCATCGTGAGGGGACAGGGTGCGCCGCTCGGAGTCACGGTGAGCCTCGGCTGCGCGACGGCGCTGCCGGCGTCGGCCGACGCCGCGAACGGGTTCGATCTGCTGGCCGCCGCCGATCAACAGCTATATGTGGCGAAAAACCAGGGGCGCAATCGCACCAGCTCGGCGCAGTGGAAGGAGGGGGCGGCGGAGCAGGCGGCTTCTCGTGCGGGGGCCGGGCTTTAACGCTATGCACTCACCGGGCAGGCGCGCTTTGCTCGCCCGATGGCGCGAACCCGCGCAACGTCACCGCCGCTGACGTTGCGTCCCGCAACGCCGAGGGCTGCGGATCAGCAGCCGAACCGTCCGTGTAAGCCAGCAACTGCACCGGGAAGCCGCGCCGCTGCCATGCATCGAGTCCGCCGCGCAGCGCGCGAATCCGCGTGTAGCCGTTGCTGCGCATATGTTGCGAGACTTCGAGCGCGGTCGCGCTGTCCGGGCAGATGCAATAGATCACCATGTCGTGCGCGCGCAGCGCGCCGTCGATCTGTTCGGGCGAATGCGGATCGAGCGCGAGTGCATTGGGGATCCGGTGTCGCAGGTCGAGCAGCGGGGCGCCGGGCCGCGCATCGAGCACCCGGGACGGCGCCATGTGGCTCATTCGACTGAGGCGTCGCCAGCGCCACGACATTCTCGACGCGGCGCTCGCCGGTGAGGCGTAGGTCGGCGCGGCCAGCATCGGCGTGGATGGGCCCGACGCGGCTCGCGCGAAGCGACGCCGTTCGCGATAGCGCAGATGCAGCCGGTAGAGCAGGTAGACGAGCGCCACCGTAAGAATAATGTCGGCGAGCGTGCCGCCGCGTTGCTCGACGAACGCGCGCAGCATGTGCAGCTCGCGTTCCACCGCCGCGCCGCCGAGCAGCCAGAATGTCGCCCACGCGACCACGCTCGCCAGATCCCACAGCGCGTAGATGCGGAAATCGACGGCCGTCGTGCCCATCAGCGGCGGCGTGATGAGCCCGAGCCCGGGGACGAACTTCGAAATCGACACGAGCGAAACACCAAAGCGTTCGAACAGTGAGCGCGCCGTTTCGAGCTTCACATCGACGGCAGGCGACAGGCGGCCGAGCCACGCGAGCAGCTTGCGGCCGAACAGCCGGCCGGCCACGAACCAGGTGCCGTCGCCGATCAATGCGCCCAGCACCGCCGCGCCGAGAATCGGCCAGAACGAAAGGGTGCCCGCGGCGATCGCCGAGCCCGCGAACAGCAGCATCGGCACGGCCGGAATCGGTACGCCGAGGCGCGTCAGCAGGACGTTGGCGAATACGATCGCGCTACCCCAGGTTGAAACCGCCGACAACGGAAACTGGACCAATCGAGGCGCTCCCTTTGCTGCTATTGAGCCGGCGTGCCTGCAATTACGCAACTAACTGTCAATCCCGCGTGCTCACCGCGACATTGCCCGTGAGCTTGAGCAGAGTGCGCGCGAAGCGCAAGGTCGATTCGCAAGGGCGGGGGGCGGCATCGTCAGCGAACCGCAAACAGCCCCGCCGATGTTCACCCCGTCAGGCATTCGGCATCGCCACCACGCCCGGATTTCCGACGATCGCCAGAAACTCCCGCCGTGTCGACGGATCGGTGCGGAACGTGCCGAGCATGCGCGACGTGACCATCGTGACGCCGGCCTTATGGACGCCGCGCGTCGACATGCACTGATGCGCGGCTTCGAGAATCACGCCGACGCCGGCCGGCTGCAGCACGTCGTTCAGCGTATCGGCGATTTGCACCGTCATCTTTTCCTGGATCTGCAGCCGCTTCGCGAACGCATCGACGAGACGTGCGAGCTTCGAAATGCCAACCACACGATGATTCGGCAGATACGCGACGTGCGCGCGTCCGATGATCGGCACCATATGGTGCTCGCAATAGCTTTCGAAGCGGATGTCCTTCAGCACGATCATTTCGTCGTAGCCGTCCACTTCGGAGAAAGTGCGCGCGAGGATTTCGCGCGGATCGATCTGATAGCCGGCGAAGAACTCCTCGTAAGCGCGCACCACGCGCGCCGGCGTGTCGATCAGGCCTTCGCGGCTGGGATCGTCGCCGGCCCAGCGCAGCATCACGCGCACGGCCGCTTCAGCTTCTTCGCGGCTCGGGCGTTCGGCGGCCGCTGCGGGTTTGGTTTTCTTTGCCTTGCTGCTGGTCATGCGTCGTCCTCCTGGATCGCGCGTCGACGCTGCACGGCGCGCGGGGTCAGTAACTGAGGCCATTGTTCCATGTTTTGCACCCGAGGGTGCCAATGTCCCCTGTGTTGCCGGGGCAGTCGCGGGCTTGGTTCAATCGACTACTTCGGCCATTCGTCCATCGCATCGTTGAACAGCTCGGCGACCACGCCGCGCAGCCAGCTCAGGCGCGGATCGTTATTGAACTTGCGATGCCAATGCTGCCGCAGATCGAAGCGCGGCAGTGGCAGCGGCGGCTCCACGAGCATGATCGACGCATGCTCCGACACGTACGCGAAGCCGATCGCATGCGGCACGGTCGCAAGCAGATCGGTGCGCGCAAGGATGAACGGCAGGCTCATGAAATGCGGTGTTTCAAGCACGGCGCGTCGCCTGATGCGCTTCTTTTCTAGGTACTGCTCGAGCACTTCCTGGCTGCGTCCCTCGGCGCGCACGACCGCGTGCCCCGACGCCACGTATTGCGCGAGCGTGAGCGGTTCCTTCGACAATGGATGCCCGCTGCGCATCAGGCAGATGAAGCGATGCGTGAAGAGCCGCTGCTGAAAGAAGTTGTTGCCCGACAGATCCGGAAAATAGCCGACGGCGAGATCGACATCGCCCGATTCGAGCCCGCGTTCCACCTGCGCCGGCGACAGCGACACCGAGCGCAGATTCGCGGACGGCGCGCGCTCGGCGAACAGTTGCAAGAGACGCGGCAGAAACACGATCTCGCCGACGTCGGACAGCGCGATTGAGAACGTATGCGTGCTCGTCGCCGGATCGAAGTCGTGCACGTCGAGCATGCCTTTCTCGATACGCAGCAGCGCGTCGCGCGCGGCGGGCAGGATCGCGAGCGCGCGCGGCGTCGGCTCCATGCCTTTCGATGTGCGTACGAACAGCGGATCGTCGAAGTACTCGCGCAGGCGGCCGAGCGCGGTGCTGACGCGCGGCTGGCTCACGCCGAGCTGCACGGCGGCGCGGCTCACGTTGCGCGTGTCTTCCATCGCGACCAGATAGGGGATCAGATTCAGATCCAGAGGTGTCTCGGACATGCTTGTTATGGCTTGCGGGGCGGGCGAGGCAAGGCGGTGCCTATCCCATGTCGTTATAGAGCCTAGTTGAGATATCGCCCACAAGCATAGTGGGATTTTGCGTGGCCGGCTTTTTCGCGCGCAGGCCGAGCGCGACGCAGGCCGCCGCCGCTGCGCAGAGCGACCTATGATGAAGGGGATTTCCCCGCCTTGACAACCCGGCCAATGGACAACCATAATCGCGAGATCGTTCGCTAAACGAATCACTGTTCACAGTGCGAACAATTCAGCCGCGAACCCATCGAAGGCGCCAGCCCGCTCACCATCTCGCGAGCCTTGCCGGTTAAGGCTGTCAGCCCAGCGGCACGTAGCGCCCCCAAAGGAAATTCGACATGATCAACAAGATTTTCGAGACACTTCAATCGGCGGTTGCCGACGTCCACGACGGCGCGACCGTCATGATCGGCGGCTTCGGCACGGCCGGCATGCCGTCCGAGCTGATCGACGCGCTGATCGAGCAGGGCGCGCGCGACCTGACCATCGTCAACAACAATGCAGGTAACGGCGACATCGGCCTCGCAGCGCTGCTGAAGGCCAAGCGCGTGCGCAAGATCATCTGCTCGTTCCCGCGCCAGACCGACTCGTATGTGTTCGACGCGCTCTATCGCGCCGGCGAAATCGAACTCGAACTCGTGCCGCAAGGCAACCTCGCCGAGCGCATCCGCGCCGCGGGCGCGGGCATCGGCGGCTTCTTCACGCCGACCGCGTACGGCACCAAGCTCGCCGAAGGCAAGGAAACGCGCCTGATCGACGGCCGTCACTACGTGCTCGAAGCGCCGCTGCATGCCGACTTCGCGCTGATCAAGGCGTACAAGGGCGACCGCTGGGGCAACCTGATCTATCGCAAGACCGCGCGTAACTTCGGGCCGATCATGGCGAGCGCCGCGAAGACGGCGATCGTGCAAGTGTCGGAAGTGGTGCCGCTCGGCGGCCTCGATCCGGAAGAAATCGTCACGCCCGGCATTTTCGTGCAACGCGTGATCGAGGTGCCGCAAGCGGCGCATGCCCCGACACCCAATCCTCACGACGCTGCTGCCTGACCCGGAGACCGACATGAAGAAACTGACCCGCGATGAAATGGCCAAGCGCGTTGCCCAGGACATCCCTGAAGGCGCTTATGTGAACCTCGGCATCGGCGTGCCGACGCTGGTGGCGAACCACCTCGCCGCCGACAAGGAAATCTTCCTGCACAGCGAAAACGGTCTGCTCGGCATGGGCCCGGCACCGGAGAAGGGCGAGGAAGACGACGAACTGATCAACGCCGGCAAGCAGCACGTCACGCTGTTGACGGGCGGCGCCTACTTCCACCACGCGGATTCGTTCGCGATGATGCGCGGCGGCCATCTCGACTTCTGCGTGCTCGGCGCGTTCCAGGTGTCGGCGAAGGGCGACCTCGCGAACTGGCACACCGGCGCGCCCGACGCGATTCCGGCGGTGGGCGGCGCGATGGACCTCGCGATCGGCGCGAAGCAGGTCTACGTGATGATGGAACACCTGACCAAGCAGGGCGAAAGCAAGATCACCGCCGAGTGCTCGTACCCGGTCACCGGTATCGGCTGCGTGACCCGTATCTACACGGACCTCGCGATGATCGACGTCACGAAGGAAGGTCTCGTCGTGCGCGAGATTTTCACGGACGTCGGCTTCGACGAACTGCTGAAGCTGACCGGCGTGCCGATGACCGACGGCACCCAGGCTGCGCGCGCGGCCTGATGGTTGGCTGAGGCGTTACGGTGGCGGTCTGCTCGACGGCCGCACCGATCGCCTCGTCTGAACGACACGTTACGTCGCATCCACGCAGTGCGCGCCGTAGCGCAAACAGGCCAGCGCTGATGGGGCAAACCCCTCGTCAGCGCTGGCCTGCCAACTTCGGCGACGTGCCCGCGGCGTTTGGCGCACAATACGCAGCACGTGCCGCGGCACACATTGCACCGCACCTGCTTCGAGCCGCCGCGCGCCGCTTTCTCACTTCCGATTCCCTCGAACATCGACGTCACCATGCTCGACTCCAGCGCCCGTCTGACTGGCCTTCTTTGCGGCACGCAGCCGATGAACGACATCTGGGCGCCGCGTGCCACGCTGCAGCGGATGCTCGACGTCGAAGCCGCGCTCGCGCGCGCTTCGGCCGCTCATCAAGTCATTCCTGAATCTGCCGTTCCCGCGATCGAAGCCGCCTGCCAGGCCGATCAACTCGACGCCGATGCGCTCGCGCGCGACGCGGCGCTCGGCGGCAACCTCGCGATTCCGCTCGTCAAACAACTGACCGCGCGCGTCAAAGCCGCCGATGCCGAAGCGGGCAAATACGTGCATTGGGGCGCGACGAGCCAGGACATCATCGACACGGCGACGGTGCTGCAACTGCGCGACACCTTCGAGCTGCTCGACAGCGGCCTGCAATCCACCTGCGACGCGATCGCGAAACTCGCGGCCGCCCATCGCGCGACGCCGATGATCGGCCGCACGTGGCTCCAACAGGCGCTGCCGATTACGCTAGGCCTCAAATTCGCGCAATGGCTCGACGCGCTGTTGCGTCATCGCGAGCGGCTCGATGCGCTGCGCGAGCGCGTGCTCGTGCTGCAATTCGGCGGCGCGGCCGGCACGCTCGCGAGTCTGCGCGAGGCGGCACCGCAGGTCACGCAGTCGCTCGCCAAAGAACTCGGCCTCGCGGTGCCGACCTTGCCGTGGCACACGCAGCGCGACCGCATCGCCGAAACGGCGTCGCTGTTCGCCATGTTGATCGGTACGCTCGGCAAGATCGCGCGCGATGTTTCGCTGCAGATGCAAACCGAAATCGACGAACTCGCCGAGCCCGCCGCGGCCGGCAAGGGCGGTTCATCGACGATGCCGCACAAGCGCAACCCGGTCGGCTGCGCGGCGGTGCTGACGGCCGCGACACGCGCGCCGGGACTGCTGGCAACCGTGTTCGCGGGCATGGTGCAGGAGCACGAGCGCGCGCTCGGCGGCTGGCAGGCCGAATGGGACGCGCTGCCGGATCTCGCGCGCCTCGCGGGCGGCGCGCTCGCGAACATCGAACAGATCGTCGCGGGTCTGAACGTCAACGAGGCGCGCCTCGCCGCGAATCTCGACGTCACGCACGGCCTGATCCTTGGCGAAGCGGTGATGCTCGCGCTCGGCGACAGCATTGGCCGGCTCGACGCGCATCATCTGGTCGAGCGCGCGTCGAAGGCGGCGATCCGTGACGGCAAGACGCTGTACGACGTGCTCGCCGCCGACCCGGCCGTCACCGAACATCTTTCGCTCGAGCGCCTGAAGCAGCTGCTCGATCCCGCTCAATACGTCGGCCAGGCGCACGCATATGTCGACGCCGCGCTGGCGCTTCACACCACGCGCGCGCAGCGCGCCCATTCCAAGGAGTAACCGGCATGCCCTACGCCGCAGTCAACGGCACCGAGCTTCACTATCGTATCGACGGCGATCGTCATGGCCACGCGCCGTGGCTCGTGCTGTCGAATTCGCTCGGCAGCGATATGTCCATGTGGTCGCCGCAGGTCGCGGCGTTGTCGAAGCACTTCCGCGTGCTGCGCTACGACACGCGCGGCCACGGTCATTCGGAAGCACCGAAGGGTCCGTACACGATCGAGCAGCTGAGCGGCGACGTGCTCGGCCTGATGGATACGCTGAAGATCGCGCGCGCGCATTTCTGCGGGCTGTCGATGGGCGGCCTGACCGGCATCGCGCTCGCCGCGCGTCACAGCGACCGCTTCGAGCGCATCGTGCTGTGCAATACGGCCGCGCGCATCGGCTCGCCGGAAGTGTGGGTGCCGCGTGCCGCGAAGGCGCGCCAGGAAGGCATGTTCGCGCTTGCCGACGCGGTGCTGCCGCGCTGGTTCACGGCAGACTTCTTTGAGCGCGAGCCGGTCGTGCTGGCGATGATCCGCGACGTGTTCGTGCATACCGACAAGGAAGGCTACGCATCGAACTGCGACGCGATCGACGCGGCCGATCTGCGCCCCGAAACGCCGGGTATCAAGCTGCCGACGCTCGTGATCAGCGGCACGCACGATCTGGCCGCGACGCCCGCGCAAGGCCGCGAACTCGCGGCGGCGATTCCGGGCGCGCGTTACGTTGAGCTCAACGCTTCGCATATTTCCAACATCGAGAAGGTCGACGAGTTCACGAAGGCCGTGCTCGACTTCCTGACGGAGACAAAATGAACGACGAAGACCGCTACGAAGCTGGCATGGGGGTGCGTCGCGCGGTGCTGGGCAACGCGCACGTGGACCGTTCGCTCACGAACCGCACCGAGCTGACCGAGGAATTCCAGAACCTGATCACGCGCTATGCGTGGGGCGAGATCTGGACGCGTGAAGGTCTGCCGCGTCATACGCGCAGCCTGCTGACAATCGCGATGATGGTTGCGTTGAACCGCAGCGAAGAACTCGCGCTGCACCTGCGCGCCGCGAAGAACAACGGCGTGACGCGCGAGCAGATCAAGGAAGTGTTGCTGCAGACGGCGATCTACTGCGGCGTGCCGGCCGCTAACTCCGCGTTCCATCTGGCCGACAAGCTGTTCCGCGAGGACGATGCGGCGGCCGCGGCGGCGAAGTCGTAAAGACTGCGCATTGTAGTTTTCCGCTTCATTCAGCAAACGCGCGACGGACTTCTCCGTCGCGCTGTGAGCGTCGACGCGCATGGTGTCGCGCTCATCCTCCAGCGCGACCAACAGCAGTTCAAATCAGTGGGCCGCCTTCGACACCGCGCGCAGTTCAACGAGCAGTTCCTGCGGCAGGTACTGGCGGTAGGAAGGGTTGCGGTGGCGGCCGGCCATTTCAGTTCGTCCGTTCCGACCGGCTGCGACAGGTCGGGACTGTCTTGCGTTCAATGCAGGTCAGCGGGCCAGGGCAATGAACCACAGTAGAGTGACGTTCACCACCGGAATGAAGGCAAGCAGCGACCAGGCTCCCGCATATCCCGCCTTCTTCGGGATCAGTCATAGCGAGGCAGGGGCCCTACGACGCGCCGCTCGGAGGCAAAAAAGACCCGCGCGATTCGGGTCTGGGTCTGAACGGGCGCGGCTCATTCGATCTGCCTGTACCGAGTGTCCGCGCCGGCACGCTGCAACTGTTTCGAAACGATAAGAAACTGTTCGTCACTAATCGTACACTCCCGTTCGCCTATCTCGTACACAGCAACCAGCTTGATCTTATTTCCGTTTCGCTCCTCAAATGTAATCTGATAGACCCCGCGCCACATGGGTTCGCCGTCCTCATATTTACCGATCTTCTCGGACGCCAGTCGCACGGCCCTTGTTTTCGAGGCATCGAAATCCAGGGAGAGGATGTCAGTTTTTCGTAGCGCCATCTGAGCCAAATAGGCTGGGAACCGGTCGCCGCATGGCGGGTATGGTCCGGTTTCCGCTAGGCATAATGCGGGAAGGGATAGCAGCAGGACTGCAAAAGCGTGTTTCATGGGTTCAAAGGGCCTCACTCTATCTGCTTGAACATTCTGTCGTTCTCGACTCCTGGCAGCAAATGCTTCGAAACGACAAAGACCTCCACGGAACTCATCGAGCATTCAAATTCGCCAGCGTCGTTCACAGTAATCACCTTGACCTTATTTCCGTTTTTCTCATGGAAGGTAATGTGATAGACCTCACGCCACATTTGTTCGCCATCCTCATATTTTCCTATTTTTTCGGACGCGAGTTGCACGGCTTGGGTTTTCGTATAGTCGATATTGCCAAGCATGCCTGCGTCTTTTAGGCTGTTTTCGGCGATGTTGGTCGGCCACCTGTCGCATGGCGGGTTCGGTCTGCCTTGCGCCAGGCATAACGCGGGGAGGGATAGCAGCAGGGCTGCAAGAGCGCGTTTCATGGATGTTCCACCCTAAGCATTCTGTCGCCACTGTTCCAGATTTGCTTGCGATATGGCAAGTGCAGAACGATACATCCATTTGACGCGTTGCCGGGATCGGTCTGACTGTCGCCGTGGATCATGAAGGCGGAACGTTCGCCTAAGCACGTTCCGCAAACAGGGTTAAGCCGCATCGAGAACGGTCCAGTTTTATGGTGCGGAAACGGTGCCGTAATTTCATACAGGCCAACGGGGATTGGTCCCCAGTCGCGGACATACTGGCTACTGTGTTTATTCTTGTGCTCTCCCTTGCCGGAATATCCCTTATCTGTGATTAATTTGTCGTTGTGATACAACAAGTGGCTCTCATGCTTGTAAATCCACACCATCGTCCTTTCCTCGCTGGTTGCACGAGCCAACGATTACACCAGACCGTCTGGTTGCACACAATTTTTAAGATGTGCGTCAGTTTGATCTGCATCCCCATGTGTCGTGTGACGGCCCCCGGTCTCCCGAGGTCCGCTTGGGGTCGGCGAACGGTCAAAATCACAGGGTGTGGTTATTCAATTTCGTCCTTTGCGGTGGGCCGATTCGTGGGGAAGACAGAACTACGCCGCAACGATTGGCGGCGGGTGGGGGCCTCGCGAAAGAGACGATCGTCGGCAAGGATGGCTTGCACTGAAGCGCCGCGCAGTCGCGATCGAGGTGATCGATAATCCGTATGCGGGCCGCCATGAGCCGAAGCTCGACGCGTTGATCGAAGACGGCGAGGAACTCGGCGCGCTGCTCGGCAAGCGCTGCGTCGAGGCGCTCGGCATCGTGCCGGGGCAGGCGCAAAGTTACGGCAAGGCGGCGATTGTCGGCGAGGCGGGCAAGCTCGAACATGCGGCCGCGATCCTGCATCCGAAGCTCGGCGCACCGCTGCGCGCGGCGGTCGAGAAGGGCGCGGTGCTGGTGCCGTCGGCGAAGAAGATCGGCACCCTGGGCACCGCGATCGACGTGCCGCTCGGCCACCAGGACGCCGCCTGCGTGCGCAGCCATTTCGACGCGATCGAGACGCGCGTGGCCGACGCGCCGCGCGCGAACGAAATCGTCGTGGCGCTTGCGGTGGCCGCGTCGGGCCGGCCGCTGCCGCGTATCGGCGGCCTGCAGGCGAGCGAGATCAAGGGCGAGGACGGTATGCGCTGAACGGGCGCTTTGTCCCGCCGCTGTGTTGCCTTCGCTTGTTGCCTGGGTTGTTTCGCTGGTAGTGTCCTGCCGTTGACGCGGGCGCGCATGGTGCCGTCCGCGCTGCAACGTCCGCCGATCGGGCCGCTGCGCGTGTTGCGCAAGCGCCGTTCGGCGAGCTGCCGAGGGTCGCGATGCTTTCGAATCTGCTGGTACAACTGGTCAATGGACTCGCCGACGCGTCGACGCTGTTTCTGGTCGCCGCCGGTTTGTCGTTGATCTTCGGCGTGACGCGCATCGTCAACTTCGCGCACGGATCGTTCTATATGTTCGGCATCTACGTCGCGTACAGCATCGCGAGCCGCTTCGGCCACACGGCGGGCGGCTTCTGGTTGTCGGTGCTGGCCGCCGCGCTCGCGGTTGCGGTGCTCGGCGCGCTCGTCGAAATCGTCGTGTTGCGGCGGATCTATCAGGCGCCCGAGCTGTTCCATCTGCTCGCCACTTTTGCGCTCGTGCTGATCTTTCGCGATACCGCGCTATGGCTATGGGGCCCCGACGATCTGTTCGGCCCGCGCGCGCCGCATCTTGCGGGCGCGGTCGATTTTCTCGGCCATCCGCTGCCCACTTACGATATCGCGCTGATCGTGATCGGCCCGGTCGTATTGCTGCTGCTGTGGTACGCGTTGACGCGCACGCGCTGGGGCACGCTGGTGCGCGCCGCGACCCAGGATCGCGAGATGCTCGGCGCGCTCGGCATCAATCAGGCGTGGCTGTTTACCGGCGTGTTCTTCGTCGGCGCGTTTCTCGCGGGACTCGGCGGCGCGCTGCAAGGGCCGCGCATGTCGGCGAACCTGTCGCTCGATCTCGAGACGATCGGCAATGCGTTCGTGGTCGTGGTGGTCGGCGGCATGGGTTCGATTCCGGGCGCGTTCGTCGCGGCGTTGCTGATCGCCGAGATCAAGGCGCTGTGCATCGGCATCGGGCACGTGACGATTTTCGGCATTGGTTTGTCGCTGAGCCGCTTCACGCTGGTGGCCGAATTCGTCGTGATGGCGGTCGTGCTGGTGGTGCGGCCGTGGGGGCTGCTCGGCCGCGCGAGCGCCGCGGTGCGCGCGATGGGCGCGCCGGAAACGCCGTTGCGCCCGGCGGGCAAGCGTCTGAAGTGGCTCGCCGCCTCCGCGTTGCTGGTGCTCGTGCTCGCGCCGCTCGCGGCCAACGCGTTTCCGTATATGCCGGTGCTGCTCGTCGAAATCCTGATCGCGGTGCTGTTCGCGACGAGCCTGCATTTCATCATGGGCCCGGGTGGCCTGCATTCGTTTGGCCATGCCGCGTACTTCGGACTGGGCGCGTATGGCGCGGCGCTGTTTCTCAAGGTACTGAATCTGCCGATGGAAGCCGCGTTGCTGCTCGGGCCGCTGCTCGCGGTGGTGGGGGCACTCGTGTTCGGCTGGTTCTGCGTGCGCCTCTCCGGTGTCTATCTCGCGATGCTGACGCTCGCGTTCGCCCAGATCGTCTGGTCGGTCGTGTTCCAGTGGGACGACGTGACCGGCGGCAGCAATGGCATTCTCGGCCTCTGGCCGTCGAACTGGCTGTCGTCGCCGGTCGCGTTCTACTACCTGACGCTCGCGTGCGCGGTGCTCGGTGTGTGGCTGCTGCGCCGCATGCTGTTCTCGCCGCTTGGGTTTGCGATGCGCGCGTCGCGCGATTCCGCGCTGCGCGCCGAGGCGATCGGCATCGACGTGAAGCGGGTGCAGTGGGCGTCGTTCGTGATCGCGGCGTTGTTCTGCGGGCTTGCCGGATCGCTGTACGCGTTTTCGAAGGGCAACATCTCGCCCGAAGTGATCAGCGTGAGCCGTTCGGTCGATGGTCTCGTGATGGCGCTGCTCGGTGGCTTGCAGACCCTGAGCGGGCCGATCGTCGGCGCGGCCGTGTTCACCTGGCTGCAGGATACGGTCGCGCGCCAGACCGACTACTGGCAGGCGCTGCTCGGCTTCGCGATCCTGCTGCTGGTGATCGCGTTTCCGCAGGGTATCGTCGGCTTCATTCGCGAGCGTTTCGGCGATTCGAATGGCGATCAGGCCGACAAGACCAACGGCGGCGCCGCGTCGCCGTCGCAACGGACCGCCGCGGTCAAGGAGGGCCTATGAGCCTGCTGCGCGTAAGCGGTCTGTCGCGATCGTTCGGCGGACTGAAGGCAGTCGACGACGTTTCATTCGAACTCGAAGCCGGTCAACTGCTGGCGCTGCTGGGTCCCAACGGTGCGGGCAAGTCCACCTGTTTCAACATGGTCAACGGCCAGTTGCAGCCGTCGGCGGGGTCGATCCTGCTCGACGGTCATGAACTCGTCGGCATGCGGCCGCGCGATATCTGGCGACGCGGCGTCGGCCGCACGTTCCAGATCGCCGCGACGTTCAACTCGATGACGGTGCTCGAAAACGTGCAGATGGCGCTGGTGTCGCGCGAGAAGAAGACCTTCGGCCTGTGGAAGCCAGCGCGCTCGCACTATGCCGACGAAGCGTTCGCGCTGCTCGAACAGGTCGGCATGGGCGCGCACGCGAAGCGTGCGTGCGGCGTGCTCGCGTACGGCGACGTGAAGCGCGTCGAGCTCGCGATCGCGCTCGCGAACCGGCCGAAGCTGCTGTTGATGGACGAACCGACCGCCGGCATGGCGCCGAAGGAGCGCAACGAATTGATGGCGTTGACCAAACGTCTCGTGACCGAACACAGGATCGGCGTGCTGTTTACCGAGCACAGCATGGACGTCGTATTCGCGTACGCCGACCGGATGATCGTGCTTGCGCGCGGCAAGCTGATCGCCGAGGGCGACGCTGACACGATCCGCAACGACGCGCGCGTGCAGGAAGTCTATTTCGGCACGGGGAAGACATTCCGGCCGCACGCGCCGCTACAGGACGCGGCGGACAACGCGCAGAACGGCCAGGGGACGTTGCAATGAGCGAACCGATGCTGAAAGTCTCCGGCCTCAACGCGTTCTACGGCCGCGCGCACATCCTGTTCGACGTCGGCCTCGAAGTCGGCCGCGGCGAGGTGGTCGCGTTGATGGGCCGCAACGGCGCGGGCAAATCGACGACGATGAAAGCGGTAATGGGACTGCTGCCGCGCCGCCACGGCGAAGTGACGTTTCGCGGCCAGAACATCAGCGCGCTGGCGCCGTACAAGATCGCGCGCATGGGGGTCGGTTTCGTGCCCGAGGACCGTCGCGTGTTCGCGGACCTGACCGTGATGGAGAACCTCGACACGGGCCGCCAGCCGCCGCGCGAAGGCGCGCCGCAATGGACCCCCGAAAAGCTGTTCCGCCTGTTTCCGAATCTCGGCGAAATGCCGCAGCGCCCCGGCGGCCAGATGAGCGGCGGCGAGCAGCAGATGCTGACCGTGTCGCGCACGCTGATGGGCAATCCGCATCTGGTGCTGCTCGACGAACCGTCCGAAGGCGTTGCGCCCGTGATCGTCGAGCAGATGGCGAACATGATTCTCGAACTGAAACGCGAAGGGCTGTCCATTCTGTTATCCGAACAGAATCTGCACTTCGCCGAGCTGGTCAGCGACCGCGCGTATGTGCTCGAAAAAGGACAGATCCGTTTCAGCGGCACGATCGGCGAACTCGCACAGAACGAATCAGTGAGGCGCGCTTATCTGAGCGTGTGAATGCATCCGGTAGTCTCGGCGAAAGGAGAGGCAGGTGGCAGCGGGCCGCAACTGTTCGGCGCGACGCCGGACAACCTGATTCGCGTGATTCTCGACGGCATCGGCTCGCCTGGCCGGCCCGAACTCGGTACGATGCCGGCTTACCGCGACAGCTTCAACGACGCCCAGGTCGCCGAACTCGTGTCGTACCTGCACACGCAGTTCGCGGGCGGCAAGCCGGTGTGGCAGGACGTGGCCGCGAGCGTGGCCAGAATTCGTGCGCAACCGCGCGAGCAATGAGCCGCCGATCGCCCATCTGTCCGCACGCTTGCACGTCCACACGTCTGACAAAAACCACCATTCCTTCTGATAATGGAGAAACGCATGACCACACGCGCAGGATGGATCTCTCGCCTTATGGTGACGATCGCGTGCTCGTTCGCCGCGCTCGGCGCGAGCGCCCAGCAGACCATCAAGATCGGCGAGATCAATAGCTACAAGGCACAACCTGCCTTTCTCGGGCCTTACAAGCAAGGCTGGAATCTCGCGCTCGAGCAGGTGAACGCGGCGGGCGGCGTGCTCGGCAAGCAGCTCGAAGTGGTTTCGCGCGACGACAACGCCAACCCCGGCGACACGATTCGCGTCGCCCAGGAACTGATCGCGCGCGAGCAGGTGCAACTGCTGTTCGGCGGCTACCTGTCGAACACCGGCCTCGCGCTCGCCGACTTCGCGAAGCAGAAGAAGATCTTCTTCCTTGCGGCCGAACCGCTGACCGACAAGATCGTCTGGGCCGATGGCAACAAATACACGTACCGTCTGCGTCCTTCGACCTACATGCAGGTTGCGATGCTGGTGCCCGAGGCCGCGAAGCTGAAGAAAAAGCGCTGGGCGATCGTGTATCCGAACTACGAGTACGGGCAATCGGCGGTGGCGACCTTCAAGAAGCTGCTGACGGCTGCGCAGCCCGACGTGCAGTTCGTCGTCGAACAGGCGACCCCGCTCGGCAACGTCGACGCGGGCGCGGTGAGCCAGGCGATCGCCGATGCGAAGCCCGATGCAATCTTCAACGTGCTGTTCGGCGCCGACCTCGGCAAGTTCGTGCGCGAGGGCAATACGCGCGGGCTCTTCAAGGATCGCGCGGTGGTGTCGCTCCTGACCGGCGAACCCGACTATCTCGATCCGCTCGGCGCCGAAGCGCCGACCGGCTGGATCGTGACCGGCTATCCGTGGTATTCGATCGATACAGCCGCGAACCGGCAATTCGTCGACGCGTATCAGGCGAAGTATCACGACTATCCGCGGCTGGGCTCGGTAGTCGGCTATTCGGCGCTGATGTCGATCGCGGACGGGATCAGGAAGGCGGGTTCGACCGACCCGGACAAGCTCGCCGCCGCGTTCAAGGGGCTGAATGTTCAGACGCCGTTCGGGCCGATCATGTACCGAGCGCAGGACAACCAGTCGACGATGGGCGCGTATGTCGGGGTCACCGGCCTGAAGGATGGCAAGGGCGTGATGACGTCGTACCGGTACGTGGATGGCGCGAGCGTGCAGCCGTCGGATGCCGAGGTGAAGAAGCTGCGGCCGGCGGATTGAGGACGTGGCGCGCGGCGGTCCGTGGTGACTGCCGCGCGATGGGTTTTGCTGCTGGCGGGGCGGAAACTACTCTTCCGCGTCGTGCTCGGCGACGAAGCGCCTCAGATAGGCGAGCACGGCCGCCTCCATCGCGCGATGATCGGCGGTGTTTTTCGAGCCGGAGTTTTCTTCATCGCCGAACAGAGTGGAGGGCGCGTTGTGTACGTCCACTTCCTGCCCCTCGCGAAACAGGCGGATTTCGTGGGCCTCTTCGGCGTACTCCGCGACCCAGTGCACGCCTTCGATATGCGCGCCGGCGCGAACGGTGGTTATCTTCATGGCTGTCTCCCTTGCACAGCAAGCAATGCTGTCGGAGCAGACCCTGCGCCGCCCCTTGTCCACAACCATACGCCGTCCCGCCGATGCACGCGAGTCCCTCCGCGCCGCGCCGAACTTCGGCCGGGGTGGGCGCTCCGGCACGCTCATTGCTGAACGATAAAGTCCCCCACAACCGGAGAATCGTCATGCCAGAGCAGAAAACCTTGAAGCGTGCCGCGGCCGATAAACGAGCCGGCAAATCAGCGAGTACTCAAGCGGGAGAGTTCATCAAGGAACAGGTGGACAAGGTGCGCGCCGGCAAGCATGGCGTGCGTTCGCCGAAGCAGGCGATCGCGATCGGACTGTCCGAGGCGCGCCGCGCGGGCGTCGACGTCAAGCCGCCGAAGAAAGGCGCGACGAGCGAGGCGACCCGCAAGAAAGCGCAGAACGACAGCGCGGCGGGCAAGCAGGACCGCGTCGCGAAGAAGAGCGCGAGCACGGAGTCGAGTGCGAAACGCTCGCGCGTGAGCACCAGCGTCCTCAAGCGCGAGAGCAAGGCCGGGGCGTCGCCGGCGGCGATGTCGAAGCAGGCCAGGTCGGCGGCGGCCAAACGGCCTGCGGCGAGCCGCTCGGCGGCCGCGAAAAGAGCCGCTGCGACGAAGGGCGCGGCTGGTCGCTCCGCCGCCGCGAAGAAGGCCGCACAAACACGCGCGTCGCGCGCGCATCACTGACGTTGGGGCGCGCGGATTGCCTTCGTGAGAGGCCGGTATTGCTGAGCCGTTCGCGAAGACGCCCGCAAAGGAAAAGAGCGGCGCACGCCTACGCGTGCCGCCGCTCTTTGGTTGTCGCCGGATCGCGCGCTTTCGCGCGTTTTTACTGCACCGTCGCCAGCACCTCGCCAACCGTGCGGAAGATCCGCGCGATCTGCTCTTCGTCGATGATCAGCGGCGGCGAGAACGCAAGGATGTCGCCGGTGAAGCGGATCAGCACGCCCGCCTCGAAGCATTTGACGAACGCCTCGTAAGCGCGTGCGCCCGGCGCGCCGTCGCGCGATTCGAGCTCGATGCCGGCGACGAGGCCGAGGTTGCGCACGTCCTTTACGTGCTTCGCGCCGCGCAGCGCATGCGCGGCGGTTTCGAACGTCGGCGCGAGGCTGGCCGCGCGCTCGAACAGCTTGTCGCGACGATACAGGTCGAGCGTGGCGATCGCGGCCGCGGCCGCGGCCGGATGTGCCGAGTACGTGTAGCCATGGAACAGTTCGATCGCGCCAGGTGCGCCGCTACCTACGACCGTGTCGTGAATCGCGCGGCTCGCCGCGACCGCACCCATCGGAATCGACGCGTTGTTGATCGCCTTCGCCAGCGTAATCAGGTCCGGCGTGACGCCAAAGTACTCGCTCGCGGTTGCCTTGCCGACGCGGCCGAAACCCGTGATCACCTCGTCGAAGATCAGCAGGATGCCGTGCTTCGTGCAGATCTCGCGCAGCTTCTGCAGATAGCCTTGCGGCGGAATCAGCACGCCGGTCGAGCCGGCCACCGGTTCGACGATCACTGCGGCGATCGTCGAGGCATCGTGCAGCGTGACGATGCGCTCCAGTTCCTCGGCCAGATGCGCGCCCCACGCGGGCTGGCCCTTCGAGAACGCGTTGTGTTCGAGATTGTGCGTGTGCGGCAGATGATCGACCGCCGGCAACAGCGCGCCCGAAAACGTCTTGCGATTCGGCGCGATGCCGCCGACCGAAATGCCGCCGAAACCGACCCCGTGATAGCCGCGCTCGCGACCGATCAGACGCGTGCGCTGACCTTCGCCGCGCGCGCGGTGGTAGGCGAGCGCGATTTTCAGCGCGGTGTCGACCGATTCGGAGCCCGAGTTCGTGAAGAAAATGCGATCGAGACCGGCCGGCATCAGCTCCGCGACCTTCGTCGCCGCTTCGAACGCCAGGGGGTGACCCATCTGGAAGGTCGGCGCGAAATCGAGCGTCGACAGCTGCTGCGTGATCGCGGCGACGATCTCGTCGCGGCTATGGCCGGCATTCACGCACCACAGGCCGGCGCAGCCGTCGAGAATCTCGCGCCCGTCGGTGCTGCGGTAGTACATGCCCTTCGCCGACTCCAGCAGGCGCGGCGCGGCCTTGAACTGGCGGTTGGCGGTGAAGGGCATCCAGAATGACGACAGATCGTCGATGACGGGGCGCGAAGTCATGGCATCTCCTCGAAGTTGGGGGGCTGAGGGCTTTTGGCGTAGCCAAAACTGTAGCGCCCGAGGTTTAATGGCGGCATAAACAGTTGACCAGGTGTGGTGCCAACTGTGCTGGCGGATTCGCGCGAACTGTGCCGGTAGGTGGGCGGTTCGCGGTTCATTTTTTTGCCCCTGGTTTTTTGCCCGAATCATGATCGAACTGGACCTTCAACGCGACCGGCGTGCGGCGCCAACCCTCGTCGAACAGGTCGTGCAAGGCTTCGCGCGCGCGATCGACGCGCAGTCGCTGCGCGCCGGCGCGCTGCTGCCATCGGTGCGCCAGCTCGCGCAAAGCCACGCGCTGAGCACCTTCACGGTGACAGAGGCGTATAACCGGCTCGTGTCGATGGGGCTCGTGGTCGCGCGGCGCGGCTCCGGCTATCGCGTGGCGGCGCGCCTCGCGGCCACGCGCGCGGCCGTCGCCGACTGGCAGCCGCCGAGCCTGACCGCGACGTGGCTGCTGTCCGACGTGTTCGCCGATCATTCGGTGCCGATCAAGGCCGGCTGCGGCTGGTTGCCGAGCGAATGGATCAACGAGAGCGGCCTGCAGCACGCGTTGCGCGCGCTGAGCCGGGTGCCGGCCGCGCGCATTGGCGACTACGGCCATCCGTACGGTTTCGCGCCGCTGCGCGAGCGCATCGCCGAACAGCTCGACCGGCGCGGCCTGCCCGTCGACGTCGCGAACGTGCTGCTCACGCAAGGCGCGACGCAGGGGCTCGATCTGATCGTGCGTACGCTGCTGCGCGCGGGCGATGCGGTGATCGTCGAGGATCCCGGTTATTGCAACCTGCTGCAGATCCTGAAGCTCGCGGGGCTGGTCGTGCATGGCGTGCCGCGCACACCTGCCGGCGTCGATACGGATGTGCTCGCCACGCTGGTCGAGCGGCACAAGCCGAAGGCGATTTTCGTCAACACGACGCTGCAGAATCCGACCGGCGCGACGTACGGCATGTCGGCCGCGTTCCGCTTGCTGCAGATCGCAGAGCGCGAGCGCATCTGGGTGATCGAGGACGACGTGAGCCGCGAACTCGCGCCGGCCGGTGCGCCGCTCTTCGCGGCGATGGAAGGCCTGCAGCGCGTGCTGTACGTCGGCGGTTTTTCGAAGACGGTGACGCCGGCGCTGCGCTGCGGCTATGTGGTCGCCGAACAGGCGGTGCTGCGCGAGCTGGCGCGCACGAAGATGGCGGTGGGGCTGACGTCGTCGGAAACGATCGAGCGGATCGTCGACAAAGTGCTGGTGGAAGGGCGCTACGCGCACCACGTCGAGACGGTCAACGAACGGCTGAAGCTCGCGCACACGGCGCTCGAAGAACGGCTCGACGCGCTGGGGCTCGAAGTGTTTCACCGGCCGCGCGCGGGGCTTTTCATGCTGGCGCGCCTGCCGATCGAAGCCGAGCGCGCCGCCGAGGTCGCGACCGCCGCGCTCGGGCACGGTATCTGGCTCGCGCCGGGCTCCTACTTCCGTCCTGACGACGCGCCGAGCGGCTGGTTCCGCTTCAACGCGCCGTATTCGACCGACGACGCGTTATGGCGCTTCATCGAGCGGGTCGGGCAGGGCATGTGGTAGACGCCGCTTTGCCTGCGCTCAGCCGCCAAGCCCAACCAGCTTGAGCGCGATCGGATACAGCGACGCCACGAGCAGGAGCGCCATCGCGATGTTGAAGACGCGCAGCCGCTTCGGACTCGACAGCACCTCGCGCATCGCCGTGCCGAAACCCGCCCACACGCAGATGCACGGAAAGCCGACTACATAGAACACCGCCGCCATCGCGACCGCGTTGATGCCGAAGCTGTTGCTGACATGAATCGTCGTCGCGGCGGTCAGCACCATCATCCACGCCTTCGGATTCACCCACTGAAACGCGATCGCTTCATGAAAGCGCATCGGCCGGCGCTCGCCCTTCCTGAGCTTCAGCTCGCCCGATGTGCCGATTTTCCACGCGAGATACAGCAGATAAGCGACGCTGACGACTTCGAGCACCGTGTACAGGACAGGAAAGTGCACGAACGCCTCGCCGAGACCGATACCGACCGACAGCATCAACAGCACCACCCCGACGCTGATGCCGGACAGATGCGGCAGCGTGCGGCGAAAGCCGAAATTGACGCCCGACGCGAGCAGCATCGTGTTGTTCGGACCGGGCGTGATCGAGGTGACGAGCGCGAACAGGATGCCGGCTGGCAGCGCGCTGAGAGTGACGAAAGACATGGGGGCTCCGGTGTCGCCAACAGAAAACGGTGAAGCTCATTCTAGCGATACGGCCCGGTACAGTACCTGTACGGTTTTGAGAATGGTGCCCGGTACGGATTGCCGGTGACTGAGTGGACGGAAAGCATTTGCCGGCGTTGCGTTTCAACACTCGGTAGTTAACATATGTTGCAATTATTTTTTTAATGGCAACATATGTAGACGGCTGGCGAAGACGATGCCCGCCATCAATCAAGAACTTACCGCACGATCGGAGAAACCCATGAAAGTGATGAATTGGTCCGCTGCTGCCGCGCTCGTGGCGGCAACCTCGGTGAGTCCGGGCGCGTTCGCGCAGGACGCGACGTCCACGCTCGCGAAAATCCAGCAAAGCGGCGTCATCGCGATTGGCCATCGCGAGACTTCGGTACCGTTCTCGTACGTCGACGCGAACAACCAGGTGATCGGCTTTTCGCAGGACCTGTGCAACAAGGTCATCGATGCGGTGAAGGCGAAAGCGAAGCGTCCGGACCTCAAGGTGCGCTTCATCCCTGTCACCTCGCAGAATCGCATTCCGCTCGTGCAGAACGGCACGGTCGATCTCGAATGCGGCGTGACGACCAATCTCGCCGCGCGGCAAAGCCAGGTGACGTTTGGCGACACGTTCTTCGTCGCGACGACGCGTCTTCTGACGCGCAAGGATTCGGGCATCAAGGACTTCCCGGATCTCGCGGGCAAGACGGTGGTGACGAATCAGGGCACGACGTCCGAGCGCATCCTGCGCAAGATGAATGAAGACAAAAAGATGAACATGCAGATCATCAGCGCGAAGGATTACGGCGAAGGGCGCCTCACGCTCGAGAGCGGACGTGCCGTCGCGTACATGATGGATGACGTGTTGCTTGCCGGCACGCGCACGCTGACCGCGAAACCGTCGGACTGGATCATCACGGGCACGCCGCAATCGTCGGAAGCGTATGGCTTCATGATGCGCCGCGATGATCCCGAGTTCAGAAAACTCGTCGACGACACGCTCGAACAGACGATGAAAGGACCGGAAATCCACACGATGTACGACAGATGGTTCATCAAGCCCGTGCCGCCGAAGAACATCAGCTTCGACTTTCCGATGAGCGATTCGCTGAAGCAGCTTTACGCGCAGCCGAACGACAAGGCGCTTGAATAGCAGCGTTTATCGCGCCCGGTGCAAGCGTTTCGCGTTGGTGTGGCAATCCTTTGTTCTTTCCTCTATACCAGGAAGAGGCGATGCGTTCTGGTTGAACGCGTCGCCGAATTGGCGGGAACGGAGGTGCAAAGTGATGAGGCCGATCGAACCTTCGCGGGACAAAAGGGTTTTTCTCAGTGGAGTTCTCAGCGGCGCGCTCGTGTTAGCAGGCGTTTTCATGGTGTCTGCGAACAGTGGCGCGGAGATGCGCGCGATTACGATCGTCTCGGGCACCTATGGCGAGAATTGCGGCGCGCCGCGCGGCAATCTGACTCGCGAGCTTGCGCGTCATTGCAACGGACGCGAGACTTGCGATTACGCGATGCCTGGCCTGCTCAAAGGCGGCACGACAATGGCGTGCGCAAGCAACTTCCACGTCGAATGGCATTGCGACCACGCGGACTTTCACACTGCTGCGCTGAGTCCCGGCGCGAAATCGGGCGATACGCTCGTGCTCGGTTGCGTCGAGCCGCGCGGGGCGGGCAAATAACTGGCTGTGCAAATAGAAAGGCCGAGTCCCTCACGGGCCTCGGCCTTTTATTATTTCTCGTGGCTCATTTTTGGTTCTACATGAATTCGCGGAAAGGCGAATCCAGAAAGGTTTCCCAATTGTAGCTCCGGCACCGGATGCGCCACTCCCGGCGCCGGCTGCGAGACTGCGGGCGGATGACTATAACGGTTGCCCAGGGCGCCGACCGTCAATCTTCCTTGACTTCGCCGTCTTCGTCGACGGCCGGATCTACTGGATCGGCCGTTGGGTTCTCATCCGCGGGTTCGCCGGCCTCCGCCTCCGCACTTTCAGCTTCCGCCGCATCCGCAGCGTCGTCTGACTCAGCTTCCGCCGAATCCGCAACGTCGGCTGACTCGGCTACCGCCGCATCTGCAGCGTCGCCTGACTCAGCTACCGCCTCTTCCGCAACGTCGCCTGATTCAGCTACCGCCTCATCCGCAACGTCGGCTGATTCAGCTACCGCCTCATCCGCAACGTCGCCTGACTCAGCTACCGCCGCATCTGCAGCGTCGCCTGACTCAGCTACCGCCTCATCCGCAATGTCGCTCGACTCAGCTACCGCCGCATCTGCAGCGTCGTCTGACTCGGCTACCGCCACATCAACAACGTCGCCTGACGCATCGGGCTCCTGGATCGGCTCTTCCGTCGTCGTCGCAACAACCTCATCTGGCACGCCAGCCGTGCCGTCGTCGTTCGTAGTCATCGAAAATCCTCATAAGGTCGAGTTATTGGTAGAAACCCCCAGGGATTCCCAATGAAATGTGCGTCGCCAACGGTCGACTTTTTTATCGCAGGCAGCTTGCCCGGCGTGGGAGAGCACATAGTCTCACACGGGTAGCCCGACAATGAATCACAGCATCGACGCATTTGATTAGGATCTGTTGGCAAGCGAACAAATCGCGTGACTCGCGCAAAAAGCCCGTGTGTTCCCCCCGAACGTCTGCTTGGTGAAGCGCAGGCGAGATTCCGTATGCCGCCGCTCGAGGGCCGATGGTTGCCGTCCCCGGAAAACCGCGAGGAACCTCTTTTTAGCCGGTTTTGCGAACTGGCGCGAAGCGCCGCTTGCCCAGCGACGGTCCGATGCGACGAAAGCGCTCCCGCTTGTGTTCTTCCTCGAAGTGAGCCAGTGACGGCTTGACCAGATCGCTACGCGACACGATACCGACCAGACGCATGCTGTTTCTATCGGCGACCACCGGCAGGCGTTCGAGACCCAGCACGGCAAGCCGCGTCGCCACGAGCCGGCATGTTTCGGAGGGCAAGGCAAAGGCGGGGTTATGCTGCGCGAACACGTCGGCGAGCGTCATTGCGTGTTTTCGCTCCGGGTCTTCGGCGCAGAAACGTTCGAGCAACATGCGCTCGGCCACGCCGATCACCGCGCCGTCGCGTACCACCGGATAGGCGCGGCGCAGCTGGGTCGCGCCGAACAGCGTCTGCAGTGTTGCGCCGACCGTCGTGGCGGCATCGACCGATTCGACCGAGCCGGTCATCACTTCGTCGACATAGTGACGCTCGAGCGGATCGACGCCGTACTCGCGATAGATGTGATAACCGCGGCGCGCGATTTTCTCGGTCATGATCGAGCGTCGCATCACGACTGCGGAGAACCCGTGCGCGATCAGCGTCGCCGTCAGCAGCGGCAGCAGCGCGTTGGCATCGTGCGTGAGACCGAACGCGAACACGATGGCCGTCAGCGGCGCGCCGAGCGTCGCGCCGAGCGTCGCGGCCATGCAGACGAGCGGCCACAGCGCCGGCTCGCTGCCGGGCAACCAGTGCGCGAGCACCGTGCCGAGCCCGGCGCCGAGCATCAGCAGCGGTGCGAGCACGCCGCCCGACGTGCCCGAGCCGAGCGCGATGACCCACATCACCGCCTTCACGGCCAGCAACGCAAGCGCGACCTGCACCGCAATGTGCTGATGCAGCAGATCGCCGATCACGTCGTAACCGACACCGAGCGCGCGCGGTTCGAGCCAGCCGCCGATGCCGACCACGATGCCACCGAGCGCCGGCCACCACATCCAGTGGATCGGCAGTTTGCCGAACAGGTCTTCCACCTTGTAGAGCGCGGCGGACAGGCCCGACGCCAGCGCGCCCGACAGCACGCCGGCAACCGCGCACGACAGCAGCGACCAGCCATCGGGCACGGCGGTCTGCAGCGGAAACAGCGGACCTGTACCGAAGAAAATCGCTCGGGCGAAACCGGCGACCGCACAGGCCACCGCGACCGGCAGAAAACTGCGCGGCCGCCATTCGAACAGCAGCAGTTCGACCGCGAGCAGCACGGCCGCGACGGGCGTGCCGAACACCGCGGTCATGCCGGCCGCGGCACCGGCCACGAGCAGCGTCTTGCGTTCCGCCGACGTGACCTTCACGCATTGCGCGATCAGCGAGCCGAGTGCGCCGCCGGTCATGATGATCGGGCCTTCCGCGCCGAACGGCCCACCGCTGCCGATCACGATGCCCGACGACAACGGCTTGAGCACCGCCACTTTCGGCGACATCTTGCTCTTGCCGAACAGGATCGCTTCGATCGCCTCGGGAATGCCGTGGCCGCGAATCTTCTCGGAGCCGAAGCGCGCCATCAACCCGACGATCAGGCCGCCGATCACCGGCACACAGATCACCCACAGGCCGAGCGTGTTGGTGGCGGGCGAGCGGTCGACGAACGACAGCGTGCCGAAGAAAAACAGATTGGTGAAGAGGCGAATCAGGTTCAGCAGAGCAAAGGCGGCAAATGTGCTGACGACGCCGATGCACGCGGCGAGCGCGAAAATGCCGGGCAGCCGTGCGTTCGCCGCGAAGTCGCGTTTGTGGGAATCCATGCTCATGGTTAGTCGAGGTCGATCTGTGGAATCTGGAAGGAGCCTTCGAGTGATCTCAATTCGGCGCGGTGCAGTTCCGCGAGCCTCTCGAGTACCCGTTCCCCCGCTTTTTCAAGGTGGACTTCAACCTGGCGGCGATCGGTTTCGCTGACCTGGCGGCGCACCAGATTCAGTGCCTCGCAGCGCGATACCAGTGCGACGACGCCGTGATGCTGCGCCTGCAGACGCTCCGCGAGTTCACCGACGGTTGCCCAGTCGCGCTCCGGATAGCCCTTGATATGCAGCAACAACAGGTATTGCAACGGCGTGATGCCCTCGTTCTGCGCGGCCTGCTCCGAGAAGCGCTCGAAGCGCCGCATCTGGTAGCGAAACTTCGACAACTGCTCGAAATCGCTCTTGACGAGCTTGCGAGTCCGTACTTTCATGGGATATCCGCCGATGTGAAGAAACCGAAAATATATCACGTCGTGATGTATATGGGTGAATTGCGGCTGTCGCAACGGCATCGCGCGGCAGGTCTCCTTGCTCTTTTAATTGAAAGTCAGGCCGCCTTGCGGGCTTGGGTGGCGGTTTGTCGATACAGGCCGGAGATCAGGTCTACCTGCGTGATCATGCCGACCACGCGCCCCGCGTGATCGAGCACCGGGACGTGGTGATGACCGAAGTTCGCGAACATCGGCACGAGTTCGGTGATCGGCGCGTTTGCCGCGACGCTGCAAACGTCGGTGGTCATCACGTTGCCGACATTCGGCGGGCGAAGCGCATCGCCGCGCAGCCAGCCGTCGAAATAGTTCAAGATCGGCGCGAGCACGCCGAAGCTTTTCCTGTCGACGAAATCGGCGCGCGTAACGATGCCGAGCAATTTCTGCCCGGCGTCGACGACCGGCAACGCCTTCACGTTGTTGCGTTTGAACAGCTCCCATGCGATGGCGGCGCGCGTGTCCGGTGAGACCGACACGACATGGCGCGACATCACGTCTTCGCAGCGCAATTCGTCGAAACTGCGCGAGAAAGCCTGAAGCTGCGTTTCGCGCAGCAGCGAATAGAGGTCGTCCGCGTCGATGTCGAGCATTTCATCGCGGCGTGCGAGCACGGCCGTCACGTCGTCGCGCGTGAAGCCGACGCGTGCGGCTTCGTCGGCGGCCTGGCTCGGTGTCGGGCGGTCCTGGCGGCCCGCATGCGGATAGCGGTGGCCGGTCGCCGCGTGATAGACGAGCGCCGCGAACAGCAGCGCGGCCGACTGGATCGCGATAGGTTCGAGCACGAAGCGATAGCCGAGCGCGTGAATGACCGGGCCGCCCAGCACCGCGGTCAACGCGACCGCGCCCGACGGCGGGTGCACGCAGCGCAGCGCGAACATACCGCAGATCGACAGCGACACCCCGAGAGCGGCCGCGAGCGTCGGATCGCTGATCAGCATCGCGCAGGTCACGCCGATCGTCGCCGATACGAGGTTGCCGCCGATGATCGACCACGGCTGCGCGAGCGGGCTCGCGGGTACCGCGAACAGCAGCACGGCGGACGCGCCCATCGGCGCGACCAGCAGCGGAATGTTCGCGGCGGGACCGAGCAGCAGAACCATCAGACCGCCTGTGAACACGATGCCGAGCAACGCGCCGAGGCATGAACGCGCACGCTCGTGCCATTTCACGGTGACCGGGGCGGGGAGAAAGCTGGCAAGCCAGCCGGAAACAGATGTGCGGGACAAGATAGGAGCAGAAAGTAGTCGATGATGCCGGGCCGGACATTACCGGGGAAACCCTGGCAACGCGAATACACTCTGGTCATGATTATATTTCAATATGATATAAAAAGTTCTCGACCCGGCTCGCGGCGCGGGAAATCTGTCGCCTATCGTAGACAGTCGGGAGTGCGGCCGAGGTCGTCCAGCATGGACCGCGATCGACTTCCGCGCGTTCTTTTCCATCATGGCGTGATATAAAATAATGACAGGGGGATTCGTTGGCCCGTTGTCTGATATTTCTATCAAGGAGCCATCATGATGATCACATTTCAATCGACGGCGTCGCCGGATGTCGTCATGCTCAGGGACCTCGCCCAATATCTGCTCGGCCTGATCGGCAAGCGGCTCAGCGAGCGCGGCGTCATTAGCCATGACGAGTTGCCGCATGCGATCGATCGGCTCGAAGCCGCCATCACCGAAGACGCTGCCGCGGAAACGACGCTCGAAGCATTGCACTGCTCGGCCAGCAATCAGCGCGATTCGCCGAACCGGCTATCGCAGCGAGCGTGGCCGTTTCTGCACATGATGCGCGCGGCGCGAGCCTCGGACGCGGACATTATCTGGGGACTGTAGTTCGTTGAAAGAGTCGCGGTGAAACGACGTGCGTCGCGGCCACGTTTCGCAATCCTGCTTATTCAGGTTTGCGTGGGTCCGCTTATAGTGCGTTTTTCCACGGCGTTTTTGCAGGTACTAGCATGCGTGGCGCGGTGCGGTATATATCGCGAATCGACATATACTTTGATAACGATGTGCCGCGCACCCGCGCAGGGAGGTTCTCATGTCGAGCTTCAAGCGCATTCTTCTCTGTTACGACGGAACACGCGAAGGACAACACGCGTTGAAGGACGGTGCCGCTCTCGCGCAAGATCTGCAGGCGGAAGTGCACCTGCTTTCCGTGATCAACCATACGGCCTGGATGCAGGGCGCGGACATCACCTCCGCGGTGCCGGTCGATTTCATCAACGAATCCGCCAAAACGGTGCTCGACGAGGGCTTGCAGAAACTCGCCGCACGCGGAATTCGCGCGACCGGTCATCTCGCGATCGGCGAACCGCTCGATGAGATTCCGTACTTCGCCAACGATCTGAAGGCCGATCTGGTCGTCGTCGGGCATCGTCGCAGTCATGGACTCGCGCGCTGGTGGAGTGGCCGCCACGACGGGCTGCTGCTCGATCGCGTGATGTGCAGCGTGCTGGTGACGATGGGCGCGGCAGCCGATGCACCAGCCGTGGTCACGGGCACGGGCGAGACCGCGCGGTCCGCCGAACCTTCATGAGCGTCGTGTTCGTGTTGTGTTGCGTTTGCACGGAGGCACACCATGAAAGACGTCGAGGAGCAGTTCAGGCATCCCCAGCCCGTCAAGCACAGCGATAACGAAAAAAGCAAGCTACCGCCGCGCGACGACGATCAGCAGCGGCTCAAGAAAAAACCCGAAGGTGAGCCGCCTGTCGAGTAACACGAAGCGGCGTGGAGACTGTTCCACGCCGCTGCGCTATCTGACCGGGCTCGCAGCCGGCCCCGCTCAACCGCTTAGCTCTTCTGCGTGGCCTGCATCCAGCCGGCTTCGACACCAAACCGCGCGATCTGCTTCGCGACGGCATCGCCGAGGTGCTTCGCGTCGTCCGACACGCTCGCGCGCTTCGTTTCGGCCACACCATGCAGGCCCGCGCCCGCCGCGGCCGCAGTCGCGACGGTGCCGGCCGCCGCGCCGACCCCGGCGGTTTCGGCCATGCCCGGCATCTTGCCGCTGTCCGCGTTGGCCGTGAAGCTCTGCACGACGCGCGGCGCGCCTCCCGCGGGCTGGTAGACGAGCTGCACCGAGCTGCTCACCTCGCTCTTGCCCGCGCCGAGGCCGATCAGCGTGCGACGGCGGCGATTGCCTGCGTCGATCGTCTCGAAGCTGCCTTGCACGAGCAGCACGTTCTGGTCGGCGGGCACCGGCGCGTCAGTGCGCACCGCGTGCAGACCCTTCGCCTGTAGCTGATGGACGATCTCGTCGGCGACCTGTTCGCGCACCTGGGCGGCATCCGCAACCTGCTTCTGCGCGTCCGACGAACCCGACATCTGCGTTTTCAGCTTCTTCAGCATGCCGCCGTTGTCGAGCTTGACCTGCTGCGGATCGGCATCGAACGTGTACACGTAGATCGTGTCCGGATGCATCGTCGATTGCGTGCCTGCGCCGGCGCTCGCGGACGTGCTCGCTGCGCTCAGATTCGTGACGCTGGCGCCAGCGCAGCCGCTCAGCAGCGCGCCGCCGCAGACGAGTGCGATGCAGGTGAAACGGGCGGCGTTCTTTTTGATGAAGTTCACTGAAGTCAACATGATGATCCTGTCGTCGGCACGCGGTGCCAGTCTGTTCGAGTCCATCGCCGATGATCGGGCAACCGTGGGATCGTCGATCATCGGCGAAGGGATTCGCACGTGAAGCCTTTCGATCTCATGCGTCTGTGTTTCGTCACGCACCGGCAGCGAACGAAGTATGGGTGAGTCGCCCGCCGAACTCCATTCAACAATTATTTCGAGTGATGTCACGGCGAAATGAAGGCGCGAAGTGCGGGCGCGAGCGGCGTCATGCGCTGCGAAACAGCGAGGGAGTGCGACGAAGGAGAGGGCGTGGGCGGGACGACGCGAACGTCGGGCCGCCGATCAGCTCAGAGCGAGCGTGACGATGCAGCACAGGACTAACACGAGCAGGGCGGCGGCAATGGCCATGTCCATCGGATAGCGCATTCTTTCACCCCGGCCTGATGTTGCGAAGCCCTTATCGTAATCTCCTGACGGAAGATGAAAAGCGCGAGTGAAGCGCCAATGTGGGACAGCCCACGCAGTCCCGGAAAGCCGCGCGGGGCGGGGCTGCGTGAGCGCTTCCAGTGGTCGGCGAGCGGAACCGGCTGGCCGGTTCGCCGGGCGCGCCCGCCCGCTTCGGCGTAAAAAAAGCGCCCGGTGGCGCGACGCTTCTCTTCGTTCGCAATTCGCGATGGAAAATTATTGCGGTTGCGCAGGCGGCTGACCCGGGGGCACGACATGCGGCGCCTTGTTCACCGTCGCGAGATCCTCGGCGAGACTCGTGCGCAGTGTCGCGATTGCCTGCTCGGGATTCGCGGGCTTCAGCTGCTCGCGCGCCAGCGAGTCGTATACGTAGTGACGCAGCATCGGGTCCTGAGTCTTGTTCAACACGTCGTGGTAGATCGCGACGATCTCGCCTTGATGGCCACTCAGCGCATACAGACGGCGCAGTTGCTCGAGATCATTGATCACCGCGAAGGTCGGGCTCATGTGGTCCATCATCGGACCATGCCCCGGCGGGCCGTCGCCGCGCGGGCCGCCACCGTGCAGAGCGGAGGGTGGGGGCGGCGGCATGCCGTCGTCGGCGAGCGCGGCCGTCGCGATGATGCCAAGAACCGCGGCCACGGCCGCTCTGAAGAATGCTTTTCTCATGATGTCGCTCCCATCGAAAACAGCACCGGCGCCACGGTGGGCCGGCTCCTTTCAAACGATAGTCGACACCCTGAGCCGGCGGGTTACAGACGCCATTCAGTAACTTACCGAGTCTTGCGCGGCGCGTGGCGCAGTCGTCGAAACGAGGCACGTCATGGCAGCGCTTTCGCGCCAGGGCGAGCCCACTGGCGCAACGCGGCCGGATAGCGCATGATTGGTCCGACGTGCCGTGCGACCCCAAAACCACCTCGCCGTGGCGGCGCGCGCGGCACACGCCGCCGCCGGCATCGGCGTCGCGCCTTACCCGGGCGGCGCAGAGGCGATGAGTCTTCAACCGCAAGGAGGATTTCGCATGGACCGACCTGAAGCAGCCAATCCGTTTGGCGATCTCACCAAAATGCTGGAGCAGTTCAAGCTCCCTGGCTTCGACGTGCCCGCCATCATGGAAGCGCGCCGCAAGGACATGGAAGCGCTGGTTCAGGCGAATCAGACCGCATTCCAGGGGATGCAGTCGCTCGCGCAGAAACAGGCCGACATGCTCCGCGCCACGATGGGCGAGCTACAGTCGCTGACGGCGCAGCTCACGGCGGCCGGCGCCACACCGTCGAGCAAAACCGCGGAGCTTATCCAGCAGAGCCTGCACAAGGCGCTTGCCGACATGCAGCAGCTCGCGCAAGCGGCGTATCAGACGCAGGCGGAGTCGTATGCGGTGATTGCGAAACGCGTCGAGGAGAACGTGCAGGAGCTGAAGTCGCTTCTTCAGCAGAAGAAGTAACGCACGCGAGGCGTTCCAAACGATCGATACCGCGGAGGGCCGACAAGCCATCCGCGGTTTTTTTTGTGGGGGCTTCGCGGATTTCGGGGGAGGCGGCTTGGAGACGGCTGTCATCGGCCATGAACAATGCGATGGACTCCTCTTCCCCCAATTGCGCAGCGCGCATGCTCAGGGTTGTCGTGGCCCGGTCAACGAGAAGAAACTCGGGCCGGTGAAATTAAACTTGAAGAACGGGGCGCCGCCCGCCGCTGGTCAACAAGACGCCGGCGAACGCGACGAACCTCCGCCGTCAGCAGGCTTTCATCCCTGCGGTGGTGGCGTCGGGCGACGGCAATAGGATCGCGGCGACCTACTACGACTTTCGTCACGACACGAACACACCTGCCGGCTTCGAGGGCACCGACTATCTCGCACTGTTCTGCTCTACCGCCACCGCGTGCACAAACCCCGCCAATTGGGGCAATGAGCGGCAACTGACCGACGCCTGGTTCAACATACTCAACGCTCCGGTGTCGCCGCCCAGTCCTCCCTTGTCCGGTCCGGCCAGCGGATACAACTGCTTAACCGCCCACGGTACCGGGTTATCCCCACTTCGCACTGACCATCACAGCGAGAAAGAGCGGCGTTGGCTCCAGACTGCACCTCGCTGTCGATTCTGCATTTCTCGGTTCAGGTCATTGGAGGAGGGCTGTTGGCTGGCCCTGTTAGCGCTACCCGCAGGACCTTGAGGATAGCCGCCACCCAACGGATCGACATGGCCGCGTTCACGCGGGATAGCGTCGAGGCCTATTACCAACGTGGACTGACGAGCGAGCTCGCGGCGCTCGAAGCGCGCCAGCCTGTGATCGCGGAAAAGGTCGCGCTGCTCACGCTCAACGGCCAGATGCTCAGTCAGGAGATTGCGTTGACGAAGGCACTGGGCGGCGGCTATCGCGCCGATCCGCCCGTCGAACCGAAGCCGCGGTGAATCGCGCCGTCCGCTCGCTTTCAGGCATCGGCAGATGCTACCGATGCGCCAGGCATCCGGTGCCTTTCCGGGTGTGAAGAGTCGCTCGACGTGCGGAATGTTGGCTAGCGCAGCACCCGATCTCCCGTTAGGTTGAAGCTACAAAGGGGGTGCGGCAAGATAAAAACTCGGGAAGGAGAGTCGTTCGGGCCGTCGTAGCGGAGACGATCCCCGGTGGATGATTCCATGTTTGACCTTGATAACGCGAATGCCGCCGCGCCCGCGCCAGTCATCGCGATAGGTTTTTCAGGATCGCCGCCGCAATATCACGGCTTACGGATCCTAGTGCACGGTCGTGAGCGGCGACAAGCGCGTCGTAGGCCTGCGCTTGCGCAGGCTCTTGCGCGAGCGTGTGCCCGACGATCGGTGTCGCCTTTCCCGGAGGCCAGATCGTCCACTGTGCGTCGATCGTTGCTGCCTTTCCCGGTACCGAATCGAATTGCATGATGTCGACGCGCACTCGCCACGTCGGGAAGCCGCTCGAAACCGCCTCATACACGGTGACATGCTCGGTGCCGAGCAGCGCCGCGAGATCTCCCGCGATCGTTCGCTGGATATTGCCCTTCAGCGGTTCCGCCCAGCGCTGAAACTCTTCAGGCCGCACCTCGTTGCCGGGAAGACTGGCGACGATCTGCGGCCGGTCGACCAGGGCGGGAATCGTGACCGGGTTGACGACGACATTCAGCGGCGCCGCAGCGCCCATGGTGGTGAGTGTCGCGTCCGGCTTCAAGCGGTAGAAGCTGGAGGCCGGTGAACTGCTGCAGCCGCCGAGCCACATCGCCAGAAGGGCAATCACGAGGGGCGCAAGGGCACGTGTCACGGGTGGGTCTCCTGCTGCTTGCCGCGAATCAACGCCTCCGGATGTCGCTCCAGATAGTCGGCGAGCGTACGGAAGGCCGTCGCAGTGCGCGAAAGCTCCTGCACCATGTCGCTCGCGTTTTGCTGCAGGGCGGAGTCCGGCTGCAACACGTTGTTGGCCGAGTCGAGCGCGGTATGGGCCGCGGCTAGCGTGCCCTGCGCCTGCGGGACGACCCCGGTGTCGAGATCATTGAGCAGCGTCGTCGCGCTCGCCAGCGTCTGCCGCGTGTTCTTGCCAATTGCATCGAACGGAATCGTGTTCAGCTTTGCCAGCAGTTGCGTGACGTTGTCTTGCAGCCTCTGCAGGTTACCGGGAATGCTCGGAAGTGTGGGAGGCGACGACGCCCAGTTGACAGTGGCTTTGGGCGCGTCGGGAAAGAAGTCGATGGCCAGGTAGAGTTGCCCGGTCAGCAGATTGCCCGTTCTGAGCTGGACACGCAGTCCCCTTGCGACAAGGCGATCCGCCAGATCGTGAGGGTCGTTGGTCAGGCGGCCGCCGCCGTTGGTCTCGTAGCGCGATGTGAACAACTCTGGATACAGCTCTATTTCCACCGGAATGGTGAACCGGTCGGTCTTGGGATCGTAGTGTGTATAGATCGCGGTCACTTCGCCAACCACGATGCCGCGGAAGTCTATCGGTGCGCCCACGGTCAATCCTCTGACCGATTCGGTGAAGTCGGCAGCGAATTTGGCGACGATGTGATAGTGCGCCTTCATCGCGTCAGCCCGATCCGGGAACAAGGTGAAGGTCGACTCGTTCGCAGCGACCTGCTGGTCGAGCGAGTTCGGCGCCGACTCGAATGCGATGCCGCCGATCATGATCGACACGAGCGACTGTGTGTTGACCTGAATGCCATTCGAGCTGAGTGTGACGTCCACACCGCTCGCGTGCCAGAAGCGCGTGTCCGCAAGCACGAAGTTGTCGTACGGCGCGTTGATGAAGACCCGCAGCGTCACACCATGCCCATCCGGATCGAGCTTGTAGCCGGAGATCTGTCCGACCTGAAGCCTGCGGAAATAGACCGGCGAACCGACGTCGAGCGAGCCCATATTGGTGCTTTTCAGAATGAATTCGCGCCCTGGCACACCGCTCGCGATCACCGGGGGCACCTCGAGGCCGACGAAGTCGCGACGTTCGGCCTTCGATTTTCCGGCATCCATCTCGATGTACGAGCCGGACAGCAGCGTGCTGATACCGGACACCGAGCCGCCCGATATGCGAGGGCGCACGACCCAGAAGCGCGTGCTGTCGACGAGCATGTTCGTCGCATTCTTGTTGATGTCGGCGGTCGCGATGACCCGTTCGTGGTCCGGCGTGAGCGTGACGGTCTTGACGAGCCCGATATCGACGTTCTTGAACTTGATTTTCGTCTTGCCCGCCTCGAGACCGTCAGCGGTCATGAAGCTGATGGTAATCGTCGGTCCCTTCTCGACGACCGCCTTGATAGCGAGCCATCCCCCGATCAGGACCGCGAGAATAGGTACGAGCCACACGACCTGCAGGCGCCAGCGTGATCGCGGCACCGCATCGGCGTCGGGGAAATCAGGCTTTTTCTCCAGTTCTGGCATGATCTCGCTCCATTTCGTCCCATATCAGGCGGGGATCGAACGCCATCGCCGCGAACATCGTCAGCACCACCACAGCGCCGAATGCGATCGCCGCGTTACCGGCCTGGATCGTCGCCAGCGCCTGGAACTGCACGAGCGCGACGAGCATCGTGATCACGTAGATGTCGAGCATCGACCAGCGTCCCACGAACTCGACCATCCGATAGATGCGTGTGCGCTCGGCGGCGTACCAGCGCGAGTGCATCTGTGTGGAGATCGTCAGGTATCCGAGTGCGACGATCTTGAGCATGGGTACTGCGATACTCGCGATGAACACGACGATCGCGAGCGGCCACGATCCCGATGTCCACAGATAGACGACACCGGAGAGAATCGTGTCGTTCTCGGTCCCGAAGAGGGAATTCGTGTACATCACGGGCAACATGTTGGCCGGGAGGTACATCACCATCGCGGCAATCAGGAACGCCCATGTGCGCGACAGGCTGGCGGGCTTGCGCAGATGCATGGCCGAACCACAGCGTTGACAGTTGAACGCGTGAGCATGAGCCGGCACGCTCGCGAGCAGTCCGCAATCGTGACACAGCGCGAGGCCGCATTGCGCGGCGGTAACCGCGCCTCGCAGCGACACCTCGTCCAGTTCCGGATCTGGGCCGGTGTGCTCGACGGCAGCGACGCGCGACCACAGGTTGCGTGTATCGAAAGCCGAACCAGCCGCCGCCAGCACGAACATCAGGGTTCCGAACGACCACAACGCAGGGCCCACGACTACGCCCGCGATAGCGGACAACTTCACGAGCGCGACCAGCAGGCCGAGGATCAGCACCTCGGTCATTCCCCACGGCTGGCACAGGTGGCAAAGCCGGAATAAGGCCGGACCGCCCCACGGCACATGGTTGAACTTGAGGGGTATCAGCAACCAAAGCATGCACACGGTCTGCAAGATCGGCATCAGGACCGTGGTCGCAAATACCAGCGCCGCGATGGGCCATTTCCCGTCCAGATACAGCACGCTCACGGCGCCTAGCAGCGTCGTTTCGACGACGTTCCCACTGACCGACAGGCCGACGATCGGATAGAGGTTGGACACCGCGAAGAGCACAACCGCGGCGAGAGAAAACGCGAGCGCCCTGTCGAGACTGTCGGGGAGTTCGCGGTAAAGCTCGGCGTTGCAGCGCCGGCATCGCAACGCTCCGCGCTCGGGCACGGTCACCTCGCGCTGCAGGAGATCGCATTCGTGACAGGCGATGAGTTTCCCGTGAGTCATTGCGGTACCTGTACAACAATGAATGCGTTCGACCCCTTCTGGGCGTGAATGCCGTGGGAGTGACCCGGCTGCGGCGGTTGTGGCAACGCGAAGGGCACACGATTCTGCACGTGCACCTGCGTGAGTTCCTGATTCGCGCCAATCTCGAAGAAAACATTGAGCGTCAGGTTGCCAATCGATGTACGCAACTAATACTTACATATCTTGTTGTCTGCACCGTTCATCTGCTCGTCGACTTCCAGACATTCGACGAATGGACGCGCTGCGCATTGTCATTAGTCTGACTCAGGAGTTCACGGGCGCGGCAGAGGTGCGGAGCGCGCGCCCGTCCGCGTCCCTACTCAACGTCTCATTCAGTCGTCGGCGTGGAGGCACCGGGATCTGCGCACGAGACGAGGGGAGCCGAGATCACCAGGTCGCGAACAGGCCGGAATATGGCGCCGGCTCGCTTGTGTCATTTGTCAGCGGATTGCGAACCCACATGGCTGCCGCGGCCACCCTTGGTCAAGTCTGCGCGCCACTCGGATGAAGCACAATGCGACTCTGGTCCGATATCCAAGCAGGGAGACGGTCGCACGCTATCTCGTCGTTCCTGGACCAAAACTGTCAACATTGATTGCCATCTCCCTGAGTTGAAATGAACACACCACTTGACGGACTGGTAAGAGTCTCATTTAGCCCGATGCGCGAGCCACTTGCCGTACTCGACCAGACATTGCGGGCACGAGAGTTCGGCGCGACGTCATGCCCTCCCGCCGTTGACACCGAAAGCCGCACCATTACCCTGAATGAATGGAAAGGCGCGAATAACGCCGGTCCAACGGTCGCGACGACCTCTTCGTCTTCCTAACCGTCATGGACTGATACGAGAGATCTTTGTTCCTCGCAGCGCTGTTCCGGCCATCAAGCCCTGCTGGTTGAAAATCATTGCGTAGACATCCGACTGCGCCGTCGCGGTGTTAAGGTTTTTTGCGGTTCCCTCATCTACCACGACTACCGTTGGTCCGACGCCGATCTCGAAATCACTACTCGTTTTTAGACTACTTAGCGCGGCATCAGTCATGAAAAGCATTAAATATGCGTATTGCTGCGCGCCTGCCTGGAGACCGTAGGATACCGACGTCGTGGCGTAATATCCCGTGACCTTGCCGCTCTCGATTAATTCGCCACTCCCATGCGAAACCCCGGCAAGAAAGCCGGCCCGCACCACATTTGGAAATATCAACACTGCCTTCGCTTTGTGGGCCAAGGCGTCCATCTGGGGATGGGTTGATGCAAGGCTAGACAAGGCCGCTTGTGAGTCCGCGTCAAGCACACGTGTCGCGCTTGTCCCCTGCGTCTGCGCAGTCGTCGCCACCGCTGGCGGCACTGCTTCCGACGACTGAGCCGCGGTTGATGACGGCGTGACACTGTCGCTCATCGAACCACCAGTCGTACATGCCACGAGGATTGCCAATCCAGAAATCGCGGCTAGCGCAGATCCAATTTTCGACATGACGCGCTCCGTTAATTAACAACTGAGAAAGGCACGGACTCAATTTCAACGCTCTTCTCACATCGAATAGTCTAGTACGCTTCCAACTTCGATCCATTATCTTTATTCGTTTAGACGCAGGCACTGGGTTATAGCAACGCCCCGCCAGTATCGACACAGACTGCTTTGTTAAGAAACGGCGCGTGGCTATTGAGCGATACTGGCATCGTGAGGTGCTCTGCAGGAAGATCGCCTCACCTGAGGTTCCCTCGGTTTTTCGCCGCCCAGACGGTCCCCGGTGATGCAGGCGTATCCTTGAGCCCGCCGAACCGCGGGCCAGTCGTGTATAAACTGAGTGGGCGACGTGAAGCGGCGATGGATGACGACGACTGCGGTTATCAACCATTTCAATGTATTCGAACAAGCCCGCCACGGCCTCGCAATCCTACGATATCTCTTGCTGCGCATCCGCTCGTTCTTCAGACTGTAGAAGAAGCTTCCCTATACGTTCTGACGGTATGAGGGAACATTCCGCAGTGAGCCAGCCAAGGCGGTCAGCTGTCCGCTCCCTACTCGAAAGTTGCCACTGACCTACGTATTTCCGACTGTCCGTCCCGGGTCGAGTTGGGACGCCAGCGCTCCGCGTCGGCGGCGCGCTGGCGCCGCACGCCACTTCGTAGGCTTCGCAATCTTGTTGGTCACCGGATTCATGGCGGCACGACGTTACAGGGGCGATCACCCTGCACAGGCGATGGCCCAGTGGCTCGATTTGTACCATATGGGTTGGTTGCACCGGCACGAACATTGATGCGACATTGCAAAATGAAACGCCCCGCATTCCAACGGGGCCTCGTGCGAAATGTCGGAACTTACATTCATCGGCAATGGCTCTCCTGCTTATCGCACTTGCGCGACGCGTGCGCGATACTTATCAACGACAGCCATCCATCGTTGTTGCCGAGGAGCGCACCATGACCCTGAGCCTAACCTCGCAAGCTTTCCGGCAGAACGGAGAGATTCCCGCGCAGCACACCTGCCAAGGCGCTGATGTGTCGCCGCCGCTCGAGTGGTCCGGCGTGCCCGCGAACACAAAAAGCCTGGCGCTGATCGTCGACGACCCTGACGCGCCGGACCCGGCCGCGCCGAGAATGACCTGGGTACATTGGGTGCTCTACAACATCCCGCCCACGGCAACCCGGCTGCCCGATGGCGCTGCTGCGCAGGCTTTGCCGGGCGGTACGCTCGAAGGCATCAATGACTTCAAGCGTGCCGCTTACGGTGGCCCGTGCCCGCCCGTGGGACGCCATCGTTATTTCCACAAGCTGTATGCGCTTGACACTGTACTGCCCGATTTGAAAAGGCCCAGCAAGGCGGCGCTTGAAAAGGCTATGCAGGGGCACGTAATAGCACACACGGAACTAATCGGCACCTATCAGAAGCGATGAGCGATGCGTCGACGCATGAGTCGGGATTGAGGACAAAGTAAATCCGGTGGTGCCGACCCTATACACACTCGGCCGCCACAGCCGATGGCCGGATCTCGACGGCGAGCGTCAACACCGTCCCGCCTCCGGTCGAGCGGACGGTCAGGTTGCCACCGAGCCGCGCAGCACGCGTCTGCATACTGCGTATGCCAAGGCCGCGGCGCACCTCGGCCGCGGCAGGATCGAAACCCGCGCCGTTGTCTTCCACGACGAGCTGCAGCGAGCCGTCGAGATGGCGCAGATCGATCCGCACGCGCGTCGCGCCGCTGTGCTTGAGCACGTTGGTCAGGCTCTCCTGCAGCACGCGCAGCACGTCGAGATTCTGCGAAGCGGTGAGCCCGATGGTCTCGAGCCCCGACACGTGCCACGCACACTCGATGTCACGTCCTTCGAACAGACGCATCATCCTGTGCCGCAGCGGTGCGATCAGGTCGTCCAGTGCACGCTCGCCGTGCTGACGGCTCGATGCGGTGTCGATGATGATGCGCAAATCGTCGCGTAGCTCCTTGAGGATCGACAAGACGCGCCCCGGCGCAATGCTCTCGGGCGTATGCTCGAGCATCGCGATGCTGCTGACGAGCGTGCCGCCGAGCCCGTCGTGCAGATCGTGCGCGAGATCGAGCCGTTCTCCGAGCCGCGCGTTCACGACTTCGAGCTCATGCTGGCGCTGCAGCGTGGTCGCGAGGTCGGCGCGCGCTGCGTCGATCCGTTCCGTGAGCTCGTCGTTGAAACGCTCGATGCGACGCACGTTCGCAACGAAATGCCACGCGAGCACGAACGCCATGCCGACCATCAGGAACTGCGACGTGAATGCCGTGTAGTAGTGGTTGTCGCGCAGCACGCTGAACACCGTCAGCAGATCGTGGATACCGGCCGCGATGAAGATCACGATACACACCGACAGGATCCGGTGGTCGGTGCGCCGGCTTTTCGCGGCCAGCCACAGGAACGTGAAGCAGCTCGCGAAAAATATCGACGCCGCCGCGGGAATCAGCGCAATGCGCAGCGTCACCAGTTGCGCTTGCGGCAGCGCGACGACCGCTGCGACGCCCACAGCCACGCTGAGCCACAGCACGCGCTCGATGCGCGGTGCGCGGCGATCGCAAAAGCGCAGCACGAAAATCGAAAAGGACACGCAGAAGACATAGAAGAGAAGCGCGTCGGCCGCCTCCCACATGTCGTTCGATGCGAACGGCCAGGTGGTCGTCACGATCTCGTCGACGGCCCAGCACCACCACGTGAGCGAAAGGATCGCGAACCACCCGTAGGCGCTCTCCCTGGGTCGCATCGACCACAGAGCAAGGAAGAAGCAGCCGAGCGTCGCGGTCACGGCAAGGCTGAAAAGCTGCAGATCTTGACGCACGAGCCGCGCGTGCCGGTAGATGTCCCACACGACGCCCGGAGCGCCGATCGTCAGCGGGCCGAGACCGGGCTGGTAGGCAGAGAGGCCGGATACGCGGACCAGCAGCGTGTTCTCGCCAGGCTGCAGTTCCCTCGTAGACAGCACGCGATACCACGGCGTATTCCACATCCGGCTGATCGGCTCGGCGAGGTGCTCGTCGCGGCGCAGCAGCGCGCCGTTCAGCCAGATCTCGCCGGCCATGTTGAGATAGTCGAGAGCAACAGCGGCCGGGTGCGATCCCGGCGTCTGGTTCCACCTCACGCGATACCAGACAACGCCGTCGAAATGCGGCCATCGCTGGGTCCAGATATCCGGCAGGGTCACCGCGGTCCAGCCATCCTGCGGCGGCACTTGCGCTTGCCAGTCCGAGCGCGCCGCTTCGACATGCAGACTTGAAATGGCGTCGGTTTCTGCTGCGGGCGGCGGCACCGGCGCGGCACGTGCCGCGCCGTGATGCAGCAGGCCGATGACGACGATCAGGGCAACAAGCCACGCGAACGCGCTTCGAACACGGCCTGGGTGCGCGAGTTGACCGCCAGTTTCTTGTAGATATTCTTGATGTGACATTCGACCGTCAGCCTGGACAAGGAAAGCAAACTGGAAATTTCCTGATTGGTCAGCCCCTTGCTGACGAAGGTCAGGATTTCAGCCTCGCGCCGAGTCAGCAGCGCCTCTGCCGCCTGCGGACCCTCGTGGCCGGGCGGCTTCCTGCCGGCGGCGCCGAGCAGCTCGAGAATACGTTTCGCAATGAACGGGTCGATCGGCGCGCCACCCCGTAGCGCGCTGCGCACCGACAGCGAGATCTCCACGTCGTCGCGCTCTTTCAGCAGATAGCCGGTCGCGCCGGCCTGCAACGCCGAGACGATCACTTGCTCGGTGCTCCACGCGGAGATTACCAAAAGGGGCAGTGCGGCGTCCCGTTGATGCAGCGCACGGATCAGGTCGATGCCGTTGCCGTCCGGAAGCCCGACGTCGACGAGCGCGAGCGCGAACGGCTGCTCGTCGAACATAGCCTGAGCCTCCGCGATGCTCGCGGCGAACGACAAAGCGTCGTCGGTGTAGCCGAGCGTCGTGAGGATTGCGCGCAGGCGCAACTGCATCATCGGCTCGTCTTCCACGATGGCGACCGGACCGGGCAGCACCGGCTCCTGAAACAGTGAAAGAGGCTGGGACATTACCTGAATGCGGAAAACGGAAAGTTGATGGAACCCGCAACGAAACCCGAGGTAGCGCCGCCGGGCTACGCAACGCCGAACACAAGAACATGACACGCACGTGGCGCCCGGGCCATACCTGGAATCTGGTAGACGCCACCACGTTACCAGGTTTCAGGGATTGAAGGCACGCATCCGCGGGACTTACACTGCGGCCGGTCGCAGATGATAAATCACAACACGCAGTGCAACGGGGGCCGTGGATGGACCATCACTACATCGAGAAAGAAATAGCGCACCTGGAACAGGTGATCACGCGCATTTCTGCGGCCGACCGCATCCCGTTGTCGTACTGGCGCGCGCGTGTCAATGAGATTGGCACGGCGAGGCTTGCCGCTGGGCAACACCGCCGCTGGTATCGCCTGCAGGAGAAGTTGCGGCAGATCGAGGTGCTGCATGCGCTCAGGCCCGCCGATACCGAACCGACGCTTTCTTGCGGCGTGACCGGTTAGCGCTTCACTGTCGGTTCACCTCAGCCGATGCGGCGCGAACGGTCATCGCGCCGTAACGCCCTCAAGCATGAGACGAACCCGCAGACCCGCCGTTGCCGAAACCATCACGTACGGCATCCTCGACGACTTGTGGCGCACTCATGCTCACAGTACGCGCGCCTCGCCTCCACGCCTTTTGACGTCACGATGATTGGTCCTGACGGCACCGATTCCAGAACCAACTTTTAAAAGCAGATCAGGACCGCAATGAGCCTTTCAGCGTTATTTCAGTTGAGCCACACCAGCGTCGTCATTCTCATGATTATCCTTTCCGTGTCCGCGGTCACCAGCGGGTTGTCGGGGTTTGGGTTTTCGGCGATAGGCGCTGCGAGCTTATGGCTGCTGCCACCCACCCTGGCGATTCCGTTACTGATGGCCTTGTCGTCGGCCAATCAGTTGATGTCGCTAAAGCAGATCCAGAGCGACATGAAGCCGCTACGGCAGTGGTGGCCGAACGGTCCCGCTCCGTATATTCTCGGTGGCCTGCTGGGTGTTCCTCTCGGCCTCGAGATTTTGCATTCCCTGCCGACAGCTGTGCTGATGGTCTGCTTCGGCGCCTTCCTGGTGACTTACGCAGGCTACTCGATCCTCACGCGCTCGAAACAGCGCCCGAGCACAGGCGGATGGTCGACATCCGTTCTTGTGGGACTGCTGGGAGGCGTCATTGGCGGATTCACGGCCTTTCCTGGCGCACTGGTGGTGATCTGGATCGGTCGCAGCGGACTGCCCAAGGAAGAGTCAAGAGCCATTGTGCAGCCTTACATCTTTGCCATGCAGCTGGTTTCGCTCTGCCTGCTGGCAGTACAACATCCCTCGACGTTCGACGCCCGTTTCTGGAGCCTGTTCGCCACTGCTGTTGTGATCGTCCTGCCTTCTACATTGCTGGGGGTGCGCATCTACAAGTCGCTTTCAGATATGAATTTTCGCCGCATCTGCTTCACGCTACTCGGCACGTCGGGTTGCGCAATTTTTTCGAAAGGATTGGGCGCACTAGGCATCGGTGCAGCGCTTGCACTGCTGGCACATTAGTCGAATTCCTGTCACTGTCAGCCCGCAGCGCACTGTAATCCGACATCCGGCAAAAAAGGAACAGCGCAGCGTTCGAATGGTGGCGGCCGATGGCCGGTCAGTTTCAGGCTTCGCCAGGTTCCAGCGGTTGCGCGGTGGCGAGAGATGGCCGCATCTCTGCGAATTCCGAATCAGCCGTCTGGGCGGTCGTGATGGCCTGGTCGGCGCTGGCGCGTGCTCCGACCGCGCGCATATCGGCCAGCTTTTTCGCGAGACCCTTGGCGTAAAGCGCCATTTTTCCCCACCGCGTGGTAGCAATCTGAAAGCTGGTGTTCTGCAGGACATTGCCCCGGCTCCAGTACGCCTTAAAATCTTCCGTGCCGATGCCGAAGTCGACATCCATACGATTTTCCCATGCCCACTTGATGCAGCGCTCCATCATGATCGAACCGGGGGCGAACCTGGAAAACTTCGGGTCGAAGCCTGCGATCAGACCGTTCACGCACGTATGCCCCAAGCCTATGAGGCTCGCAGCGACCGGCGTGCCGTCGAGAGTCATCACGAAAAGTATTCCCATCGGCTGCGTGTGCGTGCCGTCGACGAGATTAATCAGAAAGTCCCGATAATCCTGCGAATAAAGCCAGGCCCCTTGTTTTTCGACGCGTTCCGCCCATTCGCGTTTGCGCGCGAGCATCCAGTCCACCCATTGGGCGTGCGCGTGCGTATCCTTGGCTTCGAGGGCGCGGATTTCCAGGGTGCCTTCCTTTTCGAAGCGCCTTTCACGCGCGCCAGGCTTCTTCTTCGACAACGTGCCGAGCGTGCGGCAGTAAGCCGTCCAGTCCGGCTCCTTGCGCAGTAACGCCATCGCGGAGACATTCTGCGTCGCCGCGACGAGGCCCGCGTGTCGCGATGCGAGATCGTAGAACGGCGCGTTCTTGCCTACGTACGGAACATTGAAGATATCGGCGTGGGAGTACCGGGTCGCGGCGCGCCAGGCTGCATCGATCGCCCCACTCGCGTCGGCGGCGGCGAGGATGCTGGTGTATTCAGCGGTGCCGGGCGTAAGCGGTTCGAGCACGGTCCAGAAGAACTGTCGGCGGCTCACGAGCGGCCAGACGAGCACGAGTTCACCGTTTTCCCGATACACGATGCAGTGCAGCCGGCGACCGTGCGGCTTCGCCACCTGAGTCCAGCACAGCCAGCAGACGTCGAAAGCCTCGTGATGGCGTCCGTCGGCTTTCGACCAGAGCGTATTCCATGCGTCTCGAAGCGCGAGGAAAGCATCGGGGTCAGTAATGATGTCGAGGCCGGATTGCTGGTTGCTCACATTTTCTTCTGATCGCTGCATGTCGTAGCTCAGGCTGGTCTCAAGTGGGTCTTCTCGCCTCTGTCCTGACGGTATCGCTCGGCGCGCTTCGGCGTGCGGGCTACCGGGTGCGAATTCGCGGTTTGCGAGAATTTGACGCTTGAGACAGGAAGCGTCCGTTCGGTAACCGACACACTTTTCAGTGCAAACGGTTGCCGCCAGGATCAATGCAGTTGCAAGGTCCACGAAGTGTCGAACCTGACAATTCGTAATCTGGCGAAGGCCGTGCGTCGACGGGCCGTATCGGCATCGCCGCTGCTCGCGTAACCGGCCTTCGTCACGTCGACCGCGTTCGACTGGGGGCTCCCGTTCTTCTATGGCCGTAACGTGTATGCAGCGATCGAGCAGCAGTCGACGCCGGGTGGGATGGGGCCTTACGTGGCTTACTGAGGTCGCGTTGTTGTTTCTATGCGCGCCTGTCTCCCGCCGCCGCGATCACGCGATGCACGAAGCGCAGCTTCTCGACCACCGGCGCGGCGAGCGTGAACGGATAGCCGTCGGGCATGCCGAGACTGCGGTTCAGACTGTTCAGCGCACACGTCAGCGGAAACCAGCGCTTCATCAGATTGCCGAAGCTCGCATCCTCGACCGGCGTGCGGTCGGTCAGCGTCGGCTCGCTCGGATCGTCGGGCAGCAGCGCGAGTCCGTACGACGTCGACGTATCGAGCACATCGACGATCAGCAGATAGTGCGCCCAGGTCTCCGCCCAGTCTTCCCACGGATGCATCGTCGCGTACGCACTGATATACGACGCCTGCCAGTCGGCCGGTGGGCCGTTCCAATAGTAGGCGTCGAGCGCTTCGCCGTAGTTGGCCTGCTCGTCGCCGAACAGCTGGCGAAACTGGTCGAGCCAGCGCGGCTCGGTTTCGATCAGCTGGCTGAAGAAGTAGTGGCCCGTCTCGTGGCGGAAGTGGCCGAGCAGCGTGCGGTACGGTTCGCCCATCGCGGTGCGGACTTTCTCGCGATGCGCGTCGTCGGCCTCGGCGATGTTCAGCGTGATTAGCCCGTTGTCGTGACCGGTCATCACGCGTTCGCCGTCGCCGCCGTCGGCGAGAAATTCGAAGGCGAGCCCGTGCTCGGGGTCCGCGTCGCGCGATGGCACGTCGAAGCCAAGCCCCGCCAGCGTGTAGAGCAGACGCCGCTTCGCCACTTCGAGCCGGTACCAGTAGAGCCGGTTTTCCGGTTCGCTCAGGTTCGGAATCGTGCGGGTCAGCTGGCAGGCGTGGCACAGCGTGTCGGGCGAATCGGCGTGAATCATCCAGTTGCAGACGTTCTCGACCGCGTAGTTGTGGCATTGACGGAACAGCGCGCCGTTCGCCTGCGGATGCAGGCTGCGCCAGCGGCCGTTGCCGGCGTATTCGAAGGCGCTGATTTCCCGCTGTTCAGGCAGATAGCCGAGCAGCGACTCGCAGCGCTCGCAGCGGACGTTCTCGTAGAACACGAGTTGCGCGCAGCGATTGCAGTGAAAGGTTTTCATCGGGCGGGCCTCGTGAGGAGTGCGATGTCGTCGGCGAAAGCCTGCCGCAATCTTCATGCCGCGATTGCCAGACTTCACCGCTTTAACGCACAGTACGGTCATGATCGTGCAACGACGCTGCGCCGCTTTGGTGCACGCTCCGGCGCGGGCCAGCGGCAAGGCAAGCGGTACGCAAAACGCACACGCAGCTCAGGCAACATCAGGCGGTTCACGCGAGTTTGTCCAGCAACGGCATAGAGCTTGCTTTTTTAGCAGGCTGCCCTTTTCGTCGAGGAGTCCGGAGTGTCCATACGCGTCGCGTTGCATCACGTTACTCATTACCGTTACGACAGGCTGGTTACGCTTTCGCCTCAGGTTGTGCGGCTACGGCCCGCGCCGCATTGTCGTACGCCCATCCTGTCGTACTCGATGCGCGTCGAGCCCGCGAAGCACTTTATCAACTGGCAGCAGGACGCGTTCGCCAACTATCAGGCGCGGCTCGTGTTTCCCGAGCAGACGCGCGAGTTCAAGGTGAGCGTCGATCTGGTCGCCGAAATGGCCGTCTACAACCCGTTCGACTTCTTTCTCGAACCGTCGGCCGAGCAGTTTCCGTTCGAGTACGCGCCGGAGCTGGCGGCCGAGCTCGCGCCCTACTGCGTGAAGCGGCCGATGACGCCGCGCTTCGCCGGGTTCGTCGCGAGCATCGACCGCACGCCGGCCCGCACCTCGGACTTTCTCGTCGCGCTGAACCAGCGGCTGCAACATGAAATCCGCTACCTGATCCGGATGGAGCCGGGCGTGCAGACGCCCGAGGAAACCTTGACCAGCGCATCGGGCTCGTGCCGCGATTCGGGCTGGCTGCTGGTCGAGACGCTGCGGCAACTCGGCTTCGCGGCGCGCTTCGTGTCGGGCTATCTGCTGCAGCTCGCGCCCGACGTCAGATCGATCGATGGCCCGAGCGGCACCGAGGTCGACTTCACCGACCTGCACGCGTGGTGCGAGGTCTATCTGCCCGGCGCGGGCTGGATCGGGCTCGATCCGACCTCGGGGCTGCTGGCGGGCGAAGGGCATATTCCGGTGGCCTGTACGCCGGAGCCAGGCAGCGCGGCGCCGATCTCGGGCGCGGTCGACGAATGCGAGGTCGAGTTCGAGCACGAAATGTCGATCAAACGCGTGCTGGAGTCGCCGCGCGTCACGAAGCCGTATAGCGAAGCCGCCTGGGAGGACGTGCTGAAGATGGGCGCGCGGGTCGACTATGAACTCGCCGACATGGATGTGCGACTGACGATGGGCGGCGAGCCGACCTTCGTGTCGGTGCGCGATCGCGACGACGCCGAATGGAACACCGACGCGCTCGGGCCCACCAAGCGCGGCTATGCGGTCGCGCTGATGGACCGGCTGCGCGAACGCTACGGCGCGAACGGCTTCCTGCATATCGGGCAGGGCAAGTGGTATCCGGGCGAGCAGTTGCCGCGCTGGGCGATGTCGCTGTACTGGCGCGCCGATGGCGAGCCGTGCTGGCACAACCCGGCGCTGTTCGCCGACGAACGCGAGCCGGGCCGCTACACGGCCGGCGACGCGCAACGCTTCATCGCGCACCTGGCCGCGAAGCTGTCGCTCGACGCGGACTGCATCCAGCCCGGCTACGAAGACACCTGGTACTACCTGTGGCGTGAGCGTCGCCTGCCGGTCAACGTCGATCCGTTCGACGCGCGCCTCGACGACGAACTTGAACGCGTGCGATTGCGGCGCGTGTTCGACGCGGGGCTCGCGAGTCCGGCCGGCTACGTGCTGCCGATCGGCCGCGAGCGCGCCGCGCCGGGCATCGCGCCGACGTGGATCACGGGCCGCTGGTTCTTCCGCGACGAACGCATGTATCTGATTCCCGGCGATTCGCCGATGGGCTACCGGCTACCGCTCGATTCGCTGCCGTGGGTGTCGAAGACCGACTATCCGTATCAGCATGCGCACGATCCGTTCGCGCCGGCCGAGCCGCTGCGCACGGCCGCGCAGTTGCGCGTTCAGTACCAGGGCGAGCGCGAGGACCGGCAGATCGCCGCTGATGAGACCAGCGCACAGCAGGCGGCCGCGCTGTCGTTGTCGGCAGCCGATCTGCTGAGCGGCATGCCGCACGGCGGTGTGCTCGCGTATGCACCGCCGCGCGGCGACGCGTCATTGCCGGGGCGCGGTGAGTCGTCGCCGGAGACGTTGCGCACCGCGGTGTGCGTCGAGGCGCGCGACCCGAAACGCGCGGCCGGCCCGAAAGCCGAAGCACATTCGTTCGGCAGCGGCCGCACGCTGCTGCACGTGTTCATGCCGCCGCTGACCGATCTCGACGATTATCTCGACCTGCTCGCCGCGGTCGAAGCGACGGCCGATGAGCTGAAGATGCAGATCGTGCTCGAAGGCTATCCGCCGCCGCGCGACGCGCGCCTGAAAGTGCTGCAGGTCACGCCCGACCCCGGCGTGATCGAGGTCAACATTCATCCGGCCGCGAACTGGGACGAACTCGTCGATCACACCGAGTACCTGTATCAGTCGGCGGCGCACAGCTACCTGAGCAGCGAGAAGTTCATGCTCGACGGGCGCCACACCGGCACCGGCGGCGGCAATCACTTCGTGCTCGGCGGCGCGACACCGGCCGACAGCCCGTTCCTGCGCCGGCCCGATCTGCTCGCGAGCCTGATCGCGTACTGGCACAACCATCCGTCGCTGTCGTATCTGTTCTCGGGCTTGTTCATCGGGCCGACGAGCCAGGCGCCGCGGGTCGACGAAGCCCGCAACGATCAGCTCTACGAACTTGAAATCGCGCTCGCCGAACTGCAACGGCAGGTCGATCTGCTCGGCGGCCGCGACAGCGGCAACCTGCCGCCGTGGATGATCGATCGAGCGCTGCGCAACATCCTGATCGACGTGACCGGCAACACGCACCGCGCCGAGTTCTGCATCGACAAGCTTTATTCGCCCGACGGGCCGACCGGCCGCCTCGGTCTGCTGGAACTGCGCGGCTTCGAGATGCCGCCACACGCGCGCATGAGTCTGGTGCAGCAACTGCTGCTGCGCGCACTGGTCGCGCGATTCTGGCGCACGCCGTACACGCAGCGCCTCACGCGCTGGGGCACCGAGCTGCACGACCGCTTCCTGCTCGGCACCTTCGTGAAAATGGATTTCGACGACGTGCTCGCCGAGCTGCGCGAAGCGGGCTTCGCATTCGACAGCGCGTGGTTCGCGCCGCACTTCGAATTCCGCTTTCCGCTCGTCGGCGAGATGTCTTTGAGCGGCATCGATCTGACGATACGCAACGCACTCGAACCGTGGCACGTGATGGGCGAGGAGGGCGCTAGCGGCGCCACGGTGCGCTATGTCGATTCGTCGGTCGAGCGGCTGGAGGTGCGAGCGCTGGGCTTGAACGGCAATCGTCACGTGCTGAGCGTCAACAGCGTGCCGGTGCCGTTGCAGCCCACCGGCCGCGTCAGCGAGTACGTGGCCGGCGTGCGTTTTCGTGCGTGGTCGCAGCCGTCGGCGCTGCATCCGACGATCGGCGTGCATGCGCCGCTCACGTTCGACCTCGTCGACACATGGAGCGGCCGCTCGCTCGGCGGATGCCAGTATCATGTCGCTCATCCGGGCGGGCGCAACTATCAGACCTTCCCGGTCAACGCCTACGAGGCGGAAAGCCGGCGGCGCGCGCGTTTCTTCGCGTCGGGTCATACGCCGGGGCCGCTCGCCGTGGGCACGCCGCAGCGCAGCCTCGAGTTTCCGTTCACGCTCGATTTGCGGCACAGTTGAATAACATGCATCACTGACACCACACGACCTTGGCCTTTCAATCGACTTTGCCCTTCGAGGCGTCCGCGCTGCCGGCGGACGCTTCGTCCATGTTGCGGTTGCTGCCGGGTCATGACGGACATTGGGACGAGTTGCGCGACGCGTCGGGCGCGCTGCGCGAGCCGTGGCGGCAGTTCTTCGCGCAACTCGGCGAAGGCGGCGTCGCGCGGCTCGCGGACCATCACGCGTCGATCGCGCAGCAGATCCGCGACAACGACATCAGCTACAACGTCTACGCGGACAACGGCAAGTCGCGGCCATGGGCGCTCGACCTGCTGCCGTTCCTGATCAGCGAGGCCGAGTGGGCGCAGATCGAGCGCGGCGTCGCGCAGCGCGCGCATCTGCTCAACGCAATCGTCGCCGATATCTACGGACCGCAGACGCTGCTGGAATATGGGCAACTGCCGCCCGCGCTGGTGTTCGGTCATCCCGGCTATCTGCGTTCGGTGAAGGGCTTTACGCCGCCGGGTGGCCAGTATCTGCAGGTCGTCGCGCTCGATCTCGCGCGTACGCCGGGCGGCGAGTGGAGCGTGATCGCGCATCGCACCGAGGCGCCGTCCGGCCTCGGCTACGCGCTCGAAAACCGCCTGATCGTATCGACGCTGCTCGCCGAGCCATTCCGCTCGCTGCACGTGAGCCGGCTCGCGCCGCTCTATTCGCAACTGATCGCGACACACGTGCAGGCCGCGCAGGCGACGATGCGCGACGGTGAAGGCACCGACGCGTCGCCCCATATCGCGCTGCTCACGCCGGGGCCGTACAGCGAAACCTATTTCGAGCACGTGTTCCTTGCGCGCTATCTCGGCGTCACGCTGGTCGAAGGCAAGGATCTGACCGTGCGCGGCGACCGGCTCTATCTGAAGACCCTGGCGGGGCTCGAACGCGTGCATGTCGTGCTGCGCCGTCTCGACGACGCGTTCTGCGACCCAGTCGAACTGCGCGCCGATTCGACGATCGGCGTGCCAGGGCTGTTGCAGGTGATGCGCGCGGGCAATGTGATCGTGTCGAACGTGCCGGGCTCGGGCTTCGCCGAATCTCCGGCATTGCATGGTTTCATGCCGGGAATCGCAGAAGCCTTGCTCGGCGAGGAACTGCTGCTGCCCGGCGTGCCGACCTGGTGGTGCGGCGAAGAGGCCGCGCGCGAGCATGCGTTCGCGCATCTCGACGAGGCGTTCATCGTGCCGACCTGGCCGCTCGCCGGACGCGACGCCCCGCCCGGCATCGAGGGCGGCAGGCAGCCGGTCGCGGCATGGCGCGAGCGCATCGAGGCGGTGCCCGACGCGTTCACGATCCAGCAGGAGCAGCGCTTTTCCTGCACGCCGCGCTACGAGGAGGGCACGATCGGCGGCCGGGCGTCGGTGTTGCGGGTCTATGCGATTGCCGACGTCAACGGCGGCTGGCACGTGATGCCGGGCGGCTTCACGCGGATGGCCGCCGAGCGGCAAACCACGGTATCGATGCAGTACGGCGGCAGCAGCGTCGATACATGGGTGCTGTCGAGCCAGCCGACCTCGACGTTCACGCTGCTGCCTTCGCCGATGCAGCCCGCCGACCTCACGCGCAAGCATCGCACGGTGTCGAGCCGTGCCGCGGAGAACCTGTTCTGGGCGGGCCGCTACGGCGAGCGCGCGGAAAACAACGTGCGCCTGCTGCGGCTGATTCTCGGCTCGCTCGAAGGCAGCGACGCCGACGCGATGTTCGCGACGCTGCTCGAACTCGCGACGTGGTGCGGCCTCGTGCAGGCGGGCGACCTGACGTCGCCGCGCGTGCCGGCGTCGCCGCAGACGTTCGAGCGCGCGCTCGTCTCGAATCTCGGCGAGAGTGCGGGCAGCGTCAGCATCAGCCAGAACCTGAATTGCCAGGCGCGCGCGAACGGCGAGGTGCGCGGGCGCTTGTCGAATGATCATTGGCGCATGATCCTCGCGGCGCGCAACGACTTTGAGGACGCGTTGCAGGTGTTGCTGCCGGCCGTGGGCGCGGGCAATGACAACGCGAATGGCGGTAGTGCGTTCGATCGTTACGATCGCGTGACGCTCGTGAATGCGCTCGAGCATTTGTCGGTGCAGCTATCGGCAATCAGCGGCGCGCAGGGCGACCGCATGACGCGCGATGAAGCGTGGCGGCTGCTGTTCGTCGGGCGTCATATCGAACGCGTCGCGAGCATGGCCGCGTTCATGCGCGTCGTCGCCGCGAACGGCCAGCTCACGACGCCGGCCGGCTTCGATCTGCTGCTGCAAATGTTCGACAGCACGCTCACGTACCGAACGCTGTATCCAGGGCGTTTCGAAGTGCCCGCGCTGCTCGATCTGCTCGTGATCGAACCGCACAATCCGCGCGGCATTTATGGCGTGTACGAGCGGCTGCGTACAAAGCTCGACGAGATTTCGATTGCGGCGGGCAGCCTGCGGCATCGGCCGTTTGCGGAGCTGCTGCCGTCCGTCGAGTTGATGCCGTCGCTCGAGTCGCTGTGCGAGGTCGACGAACACGGATCGCATGCCACGCTGATCGCGCTGTGCGATCAGATCGGCGGGTTCGCGAACGCGGCCGCGCATGAGATCAGCGCGCGCTATTTCAGTCACGCGACCACGGTCGCCTCGCAGGTGTGGGCATGAAGAAGGCGTCGACGGTGCTGTCGGTCTCGCATCGCACTACTTACCATTACTCGACGTATGTCGAAACCGCGCAGCATCTGGCGACGATCCGGCCGCTTGCGTGTCCGTGGCAACGTGTGATCTCGCGCAGCGAGCGGATCGAGCCGCAGCCGTCGTATCAGCATAGCCGTATCGACGCGTTCGGCAACGACGTGCTGTACTTCGCGCTCGATACACCGCACGAGCGCCTGCAGCTCGTCAGCGAAACCACGGTCGCGCTGACGCCGCGCTGGACCGACCTCGATGCCGAGGCCACCCCCCAGTGGGAAACCGTGGCCGAGGCGCTGCGGTTTCGCGTGGGCGGCGCGTTCCGTGCGGAGGCGGAGTATTGCTTCGCGTCGCCGAATATCACGCTGCGGCCGGCGCTGCGCGCCTATGCGTTGCCGAGCTTCACGCCCGGCCGGCCGCTCGTCGCGGGCGCGATCGATCTGATGCGTCGGATTCACGAGGACTTCGCGTACAAGCCGTCGGCAACGCTGTTCGATACGCCGGCCGAACGCGCGTTCGAACTGAAGAGCGGCGTGTGTCAGGATTTCGCGCAGGTGATGATCGGCTGTTTGCGTTCGCTCGGTTTGCCCGCGCGCTACGTCAGCGGCTATCTGCGCAACGATCCGCCGCCGGGCCACCCACGGCTGATTGGCGCGGATGCTTCGCATGCGTGGGTGTCGGTGCATTGTCCGGCCAGCGGCTGGATCGATCTCGATCCGACCAACGACGTGCTCGCCGATGTCGATCATGTGACGCTTGCGATCGGGCGCGATTACAGCGATGTGTCGTTGCTGCGCGGGACGATTCTTGGCGGCGGCGCGCATCGCATGGAAGTGGGAGTCACGGTACTGGAGTTGTGATGGCGAATGCGGTTCGTTCCCGGAATTCGACTCAGTTCGGCCATAATGTCGAAAACGTCGCCGGAGTTCACCCCGCTATGAAGTCCCTCTGCTTCGCAGCAGTTCTCGTCGTTCTCACTGCCGGCTGCACTTCGACCTCGTCGCCGGCGAATCCACAGACGGCGTACGCTACGGACACCTACATGCTGCACGCTCCCGACTCCGCATCAAGACCACCGAGACTCACCGTCGGCACCAGCTATTCCGACACGCAACTGATTCTGCCGTGGTTCCTCAACGACATCATCAACTTCGTCAACTATCGCTAGGCATCGATCGCGTCGTGCGGCTCTTCACATGATCGATGAACGCACGCAGCTTCGGCATGATCTGGCGGCGGCTCGGATAGTAGAGAAACACGCCCGGGACCATCGGCGCGTACGGCTCCAGAACCTGCACCAGCTTTCCCGTTCGCAATCCCTCGGCGGTCATCGGCTCGGGTAGCTGGGCAAGGCCAATGCCTTCGATCGCCGCGCCCAGCATGCTCGGATAATCGCTGGCGATGAAAGGACCGGAGACAGCGATCTCGATCGGCTGGCCGTTGTCGTTGAACGACCACAACGCGAGCGCGCCGCTGGAGCGTCGCCAGCGAAGGCATGCATGCTCGCGCAGATCATCCAGGTGCTCGGGGCGGCCGCGTGACGCGAAATAGCCGGGACTGCCGACGACGACAAAGCGGAACGGCGCCGAGAGCGGCACCGCGACCATGTCGGCGGCGACGAACTGACCCAGCCGGATGCCGGCGTCGAAGCCTTCCGTCGCGAGGTCGATCAACTCCTTGCTGGCCGCGACTTCCACCTCGACCTCGGGATTGGCCTTGCAGAACGACGCGATCAGCGGCTCCAGCAGGATCGGCACGACCGCACGCGGTACGGAAAGACGCAACAGGCCGGACGGTCGTTCGCCGAGTCCGCGCGCCACCTCGCTGGCGGCGACGAGTTCCTCGAAAGCCGGCTTGGCGCGAGCCAGAAAGCGCTCGCCGGCCTCGGTCAAGCCGACGCTGCGCGTGGTGCGGATGAACAGCGTCGCGCCGATGCGGGCTTCGAGCACACGCACCGCCTGACTGACGGCCGACGGCGTCACGCCGAGTTGCGCGGCGGCGCCGCGAAAACTGCGCTGCTCGGCAACGCTGAGGAAGACCTCGACGCCATCGAGCGCGCCCTGCCTGACCGTGAAGTTCTGCTTCATAGCCTGTCAACATTGTGAGGAATAGTCACTCGCGCGAGACGATGGTACACCTAACACCTGCGTGTCCAACGCGCGTCCAACATTTGATTAGGAGGCACCATGTCACCGCGGCTTCTGTTCCAGTTGCACCTCGTTTTGGGCTATGTCGCCTGGCTGCTGTGCTTCGGCACCTACGTGTGGCCGAAGCTCAAGTCGATGGCTCCATTCGACGCGCAACGCGCGATCGCCACGTTGCACAGCTTCCGCTTCTTCGGGCTCGCCTTCCTGTTGCCTGGTGTCGTCAGTCCGCAGCTGTCCGCGAGCTTCGCCGCGTTCGCTGCCTATGGGGATTTCGCCACGGGCGTGCTGGCGCTGCTGGCGTTGCTGACGGCCCGGATACGTCCGCTTTTCTGGTCGTTCGTCGTTGCTTTCAATCTTGTTGGTACGACCGATCTCGTCGTCGACTACTACCACGCGGTAGCGGTCGATCTGCCTGCACGTCCAGGCGATCTGGGCGCCTTGTACGCGATTCCGATCATTTATGTGCCGGTGCTGGCGATCACGCATGTTGCCGCCTTCTATCTGATGTTGCGCCCTCGGCTGAAGCGGTTGCACGCTGTTCCTTCCCTCGGCCGTGACGTTTCCCAGATGTAGCTTGCTTCACCTGCCGCAGTTCGGCCACCTAACGAAGAATCCGATCAACATCGAGCGACGTTTTTACGCCTTCCACCTGCGTTATGCTGTCGGTCGTCGAGTCGATGCTCGCGGCCTGAACGAAGCAGGTGCGCAAACCCGGCCTGATGCGGCCGGGTGGTACCCTTCACTGGCACTTCCGGCTTTCGAGCATGCGACCTGATTCTCGCGTCCCTTCACCCGGCAACGAGAGCAGACGCCCGGAACAACCACCGAACCCAGCGAGGTGCCGACGTGAAATACTGGATGCTATTGCTGCCGCTCGTTCTCGCCGCCTGCGCACAGACACCCGAAGTGACAACGCCGGCGCCAGCGGCGACTACGGCCGCCGCGAACCCCGCGTCGCCGACCGGCACCGATCTGTTGACCCGGTACCATTGGCAACTGAACAACGCGATCGATAGCAATGGCACGCACATCGATGCGCTGTTCGTCCGCCCGGACAAGCCAGTGCAACTCGACTTCAGTCCGTACCGGATCACCGTCGTCAATGGCTGCAATAGCATGGGAGCGGGTTACACCGTCAGGAAAGGGTATTTGCAGATCGGCCCGATGGTCAGCACGATGATGGCTTGCCCCGATCCCGCGCTAGCCGCACTCGACGATGCGATCTCGCAGCGTGTGCGGGGCAGCGTCAACGTGAACCTGCTTGCGCGTGACAACGCGGCGAGCTTGCAACTGGTCACTGATAGCGGCGACACGCTGAGCTTCACCGGCGTGCCTACGGCCGAGATGCGCTACGGCGGTCCCGGTCAAATAGCGTTTCTTGAAGTGGCGGCGCAGCCCGTGCCGTGCAACCATCCGTCGATGCCCAACGCGCAATGTCTGCTCGTGCGCGAACGCTTCTTCGACGAGCAGGGTCTCGCAACCGGCACGCCTGGACCGTGGCAACCGTTGAGTCAGGATATCGAAGGTTATACGCACACGCCGGGTATCCGAAACGTGGTGCGCGTGAAGCGTTTCACGATCAGGAACCCGCCTGCCGACGGGCCGTCGATCGCTTATGTGCTCGATCTGATCGTTGAATCGGAGAAGGTGGGGCAGTAATGCTTGAAACGTGCCGCCAACCACGTTGGCGGCACGGCTCCCCGCCTGCGACATCATCCCTTATGAATCAGCCGCCCGAGCGGCGCGAGCGGTCCCACCGGCAGGTACTCGTACTTCATCAGCCCGTCAGCCACGAGCGGCAATGCATTGAGTATTGCCTTGGCTTCGTCGACCGACTCGACGTTCATCAGAAAAATGGGCCCGGCCTGGTCGCGGAACCAGAACTGCTCGACCTTGCTGTCGAGATAAAGCTGGAGCGTGGCCGGCACCTCGTGGGGCAGGTGCTGCTGGAGCTTGTCGGGAGTGAGGGTCGGTTGCGCGGATGCGATGGCGAAAACTTTCATCATTGACCTCCTGGGTCGACGTCGGTTGCGGTGTACAACGGGGTTCACTGTAGCCCTCGGCCGGAAAAAGCTGTATCGTCGGAAATGACAACTTTAGGGTCATTTACGCCATGCGAATCGCTGTGCTCGCCTTGCAGGGGCTGTTCGACACTGGCCTCACCGTCATGCTCGACGCCTTCTCCCTCGCCAACCGGTTCGCGGCCGCGAAGATGGGCGGGCGGTCGCACTTCGAACTGTCGGTCGTCGGCGTGCGCAAGAAGGTCCGCTCGGGGCAGGGGCTGGCCATACCCGTGCAAGCGATCACCCCGGACCTGAAGCCGGACTGGGTGATCGTTCCCGCGCTTAGTACCGGCACGCCGGACCAACTCGTGCCGGCGCTCGAACGGCCGGATGTGCGCGACGCCGGGGCGCAAATGCTGGCGTGGCACGCACAGGGCGCGCTGATCGCCGCGTCGTGCATCGGCACGTTCCTCGTCGCGGAAACTGGACTCCTCGATCATCGCGAAGCGACCACGACCTGGTTTCTGGGTCCATTGTTCCGGCAACGCTATCCGACGGTATTGCTCAACGAGTCGCGCATGCTGGTGCCATCGGATATCGGTGTGACGGCGGGCGCGGCGATGGGGCACCTCGATCTCGCGCTGTGGTTGATCCGCCGTGCGAGCCCCGAGCTGGCCACGCTGGTGTCGCGCTACCTGCTCGCCGACCTGCGCTCATCGCAGGCGCCGTACATCATCCCCAACCATCTCGCGCAGGCCGATCCGCTGATTCAGCGTTTCGAGCGATGGGCGCGCGATCATCTGAAGGAAGGGTTCTCGCTGCAGCACGCGGCGGCCGCATTGGCGACGAGCGCGCGCACACTTCAGCGTCGCTGCCAGGACGTGCTCGGCAAATCGCCGTTGGCCTACTTTCAGGACCTGCGTGTCGAGTACGCGCGGTCACTGCTGCATGGCAGCGGCCTCGGCGTCGACGCGATTGCGGCCGAGGTTGGTTATGTCGATGGAGCCACGTTGCGGACGCTGTTGCGCCAACGGCTCGGCAAAGGCGTGCGCGATCTGCGTGCGGATTTGCGTTGAAGGCTGGCAGCGCGCTGCCATTGGCTGAGATCCTTTCACGAGACGCTCCTCAACTGACATTGAAATGCACGCGGATGTCCTGCGTGCTTTCGACGGGCCGGCCATCGTGCAGCGCGGGGAAAAAGCGCCAGCGCCGCAACGTGTCGAGCAGAAGCTGATTGAGGCGGGGGGTCGGCGTTGCCTGAATGAGTTCGACATCGACCGAGCCATCCACGTGGATCGTGAAGCGCGCGGTCGCGACCGTTTGATAGGCCTGCCCGCGCAAGTCGTCTGGCAGGGACGGTAGCGGTTGCGAAATGGAGCGGGCGGCGGTGTTGGCGGTTGTCGAAGCCGCCGGCGCCGCGGCGTTCTGCGCGGTCGATTGCTGCGATCCTGCGATGGCCGTTTGTTCGGACGGCTCATCTTGCGACGGGCGTTGTGTCGAACTCGCAACCGGTGCGACCGGCGCGGACGGCGCCGCGGCGGCGGGCGTCTTCAGCGTCTGTGTCCTGGTCGGCACAGGCGCCATCGCGCGATGCCCTGATGTGCGCGATGGCGTCTGCGCATGAGGTAGCGCCTGATCCGCTGGAGCCGCCGCCGGAGTTTGCGGCCCACGAGAGTCAGGCGGCGCAGGTTCGTCGAGCACGACCACGCGCATATCCAGTGGGGCAGGCGGCGGGGCCGGCCGGTTCGACTTCAGCAATCCGGAAGACAGCGCAGCCAGCGCCAGCAGCCAGATACCTAGCGCGACCAGACCAGCGATGGCGGTACGCAGCGTCCCCACCCCGTGCTCCTCTAGCGGCTCGCGGCAACCTTTAATCACGATGCACGGCGATCAGAAAGTGTTCGGCCCCCGCGCGTCGGGCCGCGAGCATCGCCTGCACGACCGCGCCGTGACCGGCGTGATCGTCGGCCGTGATGACGACGTTGCCGTCCGCGCGCAGAAGGCGCTTTACTTCGGGCTCGATCTGATCCGCGGGAACGACATGGCGATTGACCGCGACCTCGTCGTTGCCACTTACCGATATCGTCAGCGGCTCGCTCGCGCTGATCGGCTGTGCGCGTCCCGAAGGCAGGTTGATCCGCACTGCGTCCAGCCGCTGCATCGCCAGCGAGGCGAGCATGAACGTCGCAAGTAGAAAGAACATCACGTCGATCATCGGAATGATTTCGATGCGGCCGCGCCGCGAGGTGCGCGAGCGTTTGAGTTTCATCCGCGCTCTCCCCGCGCCTCGTGTTGCAGGCGCAGCGCGCTGAGGCGCGCGTTGGCGAACAGTTCGAGTTCATCCATCAGACGCTCAAGCCGCCGTGAAAAATAGTTGAACGCGAACAGCGCGAGAACCGCGACGATCAATCCGATCGCAGTCGCTACCAGCGACTGTGCTACCCCGCCCGTGACACCACCCGGATCGACGAGCCCATTGCCGCCGAACAGCTGGAAGGATTTCATCATCCCGACGATCGTGCCGAGCAAGCCGAGCAGCGGCGCCGCCGTGACGATCGTCTCGAGCAGCCACAAACCGCGGCCCATATCGCGCTCGATCTGTGAGGCGACAGATTGTGCCGACGCCTCGCGCAGCCATAGCGGCGAGTCCGACTCGGGCAGCCACGGCGCGGCCATGCGCCGGAACGCGTGATGCGGGGCGAGATCTTCGAGACGGTTGTCATCGCCTGACGTGGGTTGCCAAAGACGCGCCGGCGCGCTTGCGAAGCGGGCGAATACATAGGCCCGCTCGATGATGATCGTCAATGCGAGCACGCCGAGCAAGCTGAGCGGATACATGATCCATCCGCCGGTGCGCATCGCCGCGATAAAGTCTGTCCATTCCTGCATGATGGTTCTCCCAGCCGTCGATCAGAAGTACTTGGTCACGCCCGCATAGACGGCAAAATGCGGACCGTATTGCGGCGCGCCGACGCCGATGCCCGAACCGTCGCGCAACTCGTAGACGCGATTGAATGCGTTGATCACCACCAGACGTGCGTCGACCTTGCCGATCGTCGGCTCGTTGAAGTGCTGGATCACGCCGAAGTTGAACTGCGCATAGACGGGCAGGCGGTCGGTATTCGCAAAACCGCTGCGCAGGCCGGATCCGACGATACCGTCGAACGTGAAGGTGGTTTGGTGGAAGTCGTATGTCGCGCCGAACGACGCCGTCACGCGCTGGTCGTGATCGAGAAACACCCAGTGGTTCGAGATGAACGCCAGTTCGTCCGCACTGAAGTTGAACTGCGCGGAGTTGATGTTCTTGCCTTGCGCGCGGCTATACGCGAGGTTCAGATACGCGGAAATGTTGTCGTGTTTGTAGCTGGCGGTGAATTCCACGCCATAGGTTCTGCCGTACTGGTAGTTGAACGGCGTGAAGATCAGCGCGGGGCCGAACTGTCCTTCGTCGAGCAGGTCGGTCGATTTCTTGTAGTACGCGTCGAGTCCGAGCGTGACGGCAGAGCCGAGCTTCTGCGTGATGCCGAGGTCGAAGTAGTGGCTGCGTTCCGGCTGTACAGGATCGTTCTGGGTCGTCGAACTCTGATTCGTGGTGCCGTCGAATTTCGATATCGTCGAGCCGGACACGAGTTCGAACGGCGGCGGCGTGAAGTAGCGGGCGTAGCCGACGTGCAGCGTCGTCGACGGCGTGGCCGTGTAGACGAGACCGACGCGCGGACTCAACTGGCTCGCGCTCGTGTACTCGTCCATACGGTCGTAGCGTAATCCATAGTTCAGCGTGAGCCGGTCGGTCAGCTTCCATTCGTCCTGTGCGTACAGGCTGTACAGATAGCCGGTCTTGCTGCTGTTGTCCTGGATGTTGAAGGGCACGTTGGAGAACTGGTTGCCGTCCGCGTCGGCGGGAAAGACGGTCACGCTGTTGTCGAATACCGCGTGCTCCTGCTGGAAGAAGATACCCGCGCGAACCGTGTGGCTGTCGTTGACGCGCCAGGTCGTATCGACCTGCACGCCGTTGGCCGTGTTGCTATGAAAGTCCTCCGATGCGACGCCGTTGAACATCAGGTCGCCAATCGGATCGGGGTTGAACTTCGTGCGTGTATAGCGCGTGAAAAAAGCGACCTGGTAATCGAGTGCGCCGCCGTTGGTGCCCTGAAGCGCGAGCGCCGCGAAATTGTTCAGCTCCGATTGCGTCTCGTTCAGTTGCGACGAGTCGAACGTGCTATGGCCTGCGAGCGCGAAGTTCGGCGTCAGTCCTGGCGTGTTCGGAATCTCGAACTGGTTGTTGGTCGCGCCGAACAAAAGGCTCACGCGCGTGAGCGGATTGATCAGATACGACAGATAGCCGAACGCATTGCCCTGGCGCGTGTGATCGTGAATCGCATTGGCGCTCGCGGTCGGATTCTCGATGCCGAGATTGTTCATGCCGAGCGAGCCGCTCAGGTAGTAGCTGAACGGTCCCTCGCTGCCGAACACGTCGGCACTCGTTTTGACGGTCTGATGGCTGCCGGCGAATACGTCGATCGAGCCGCCGCTGCCCGTGTCGCCCGATTTGGTGCGGATGTCGACGATGCCGGCCGTGCGGTAGCCGTACTGCGCGGGCAGGGCGCCCGTGAGCAGGTTCATCTGATCGATGATGCGCGTGTCGAGCGACTGGCCGAAGCCGCTGATCGGCTCCGGGATGATGATGCCGTTGATCCGGTATTGCACATTGGCGTGCTCGCCGCGCACGTGCAACTGGCCGAACGAGTCGCTGGCGACGCCGGGCGCTTGCAGCAGCACCTGATTGAGCGGCGTGTTCGCGCCCGCCGGCATCGTGTCGATATCGGCCTGCGTGAAGCGGTAGACGCTGCTGCCCGTCTCGGGCAGCAAGCCGTTGCGCGCCGCGTTCAGACGTTGGGCGTTGACTTGCACGTCGAGCGTGTCGCTTTTTTGCAGTTGCACGCTGACGCTCGCCGGGGCGCCGGACTGGGCGGTCGCGATACTGCTGCCGCTTGCAAAACCGGCCGCGGTGAAGACGACCGCGTACGTGCCGGGCGCCACGCCATCGATCGAGAAATGGCCTGCCGTGTCCGTGCTCGACGTGCTGACGGAGGCGCCGCTCGCGTCCTGTACCTGCACTTTCGCGTGAGCGACGGGCTGTCCAGCGGGATCGGAGACCGTGCCCGTGAATTCTGCGTTGCCGCCGGGCGCTCCCCATGCGCTCGAAACGCCGGCACAGAACACGATCGCCGCCTGCGCGGCCAGGGTGCGTTTTTTCATTGTTGTTGCTCGCTCAGTGCAGGATGCGTCGATGAATAGAAATGTTCGGCAAAAGCTCGCCCACCTCGCCCCTGAACGGCAGGGGAAGGAAAGGCGAACCAGGGCATCAGTTTCGAGAAATGTTATAACATATCATTCGCGGCTGGCAAGCCGGAAACTGTCCGTCGCCGAAGCGCAACGGGCGAGGCATTGACCTGCTGCTAACAGAAAAACTTGACGACGTGCATATGCACACATAAACTTCGCTGCATGAACCGTCCTATCTCCTACGACGAATGCAACTGCTTCGCGCTGCGCCAGGCGGCACGGCACGTCACGCAGATCTACGAGCGCCATCTCGGCAGCGTCGGGCTGACGGCTGCGCAGTTCACGATCCTCGCGAAGCTCGCGCGCACACCGAACCTGCCTATGGCGGAGCTCGCGGACGCGATGGTCATGGAGCGCACCACGCTGGTCCGCGCGATGAAACCGTTGCAGCGCGACGGCCTCGTGCTGGCCGAACCGGCGGACCACGACAACCGCACGTTGCTGTTCAGCCTGACGGAAAAGGGCGAGACCACGTTCGATCAGGCTGCGGTCGCATGGCGCGCCGCGCAGGACGAATTCGAAAAGAAGTTCGGCCGCGCCCGCGCAAAGACCCTGCGCGCCGAGCTGTTCAGCATCACCGACTAGATCGCCTGTAGTAACCCGCTTCGGCGGGTTTATTGCGACGCTTAATGTGCATATGCACTAACGAGCAAGGGAAGAGCAGCGAATGGAAGCGCTTTTAGACGACGACTGCTTTGCGATCCGCCAGGCCGCGCGTCACGTATCGCAGATCTACGACCGGCATCTGTCGAATGCCGGGCTGACCATCACGCAGTATTCGCTGCTGGGGCGCCTGAAGCGCACCGGTCCGATGACGATGAAGCAGCTTGCCGAGGCCATGCGCATGCAGCGCACCACGCTGGTCCGCACGATCCAGCCGCTGCGACGCGGCGGGCTCGTGTCGAGCGAGACGATGGGCGCGGATGCGCGCGCGCTGCTGATCTCGCTGACCGCCGAAGGGCAATCGCGGCTGAACGCGGGCCGCGCGCACTGGTATGCCGCGCAGGCCGAATTCGAACACCGCTTCGGCGAGGAGCGCGCGGCTGCGTTGCGCACTGAGCTGTTTGCGATCACCCGAGATACGCTTTGACATAAACGCTGAAGATGGCGGAGGGCCGGCGCGTTGCGCCGTTTTTTTCAATCTGAAGAGTGCATACGCACATATCGACATCATGTCCACAACTCCTTCGACCGTCGCGCCGCCGAGCGTGGTGCAACCCGCCAGACAGGCGCGGCGTATTCCGTGGATGCTGCTCGCGATCCTCTCCGTTCTCGTCGTGCTGGCGCTGGCCGCCTCGTACTGGTTCTTCGTCGGCCGCTTCGTCGAGAGCACCGACGATGCGTACGTCGGCGGCGACGTCACAGTGATGGCGCCGAAGGTCAACGGCTTCGTCACCGACGTGCTCGTGCACGACAACGAGTTCGTGCACGCCAACCAGGTGCTCGTGCGTCTCGATGCCCGCGACTACGACGCACGCCTCGCCCAGGCCAACGCCGAAGTGGAGAGCGCGCAGGCCGCCGTCACCGAACTTGAAGCGAAAAAATCACTGCAACTCGCGGCGATCAACGAGCAGGCCGCCGAGGTCCGCGCGTCGGGAGCGGAGCTCACGCGCAGCGCCGCCGACCAGACGCGCTACCGCGAGCTCGTGAAAGACGACGCGGTGTCGAACCAGGTCGTCGAGAAGGCCGACGCCGATCTGACCAAAGCGCGCGCCGCGGTCGATCGCAGCAGCGCGGCGCTGCTCGCGGCGCAACGCGAGATCGCGGTGCTCGACGCGCAGATCGGCGACGCCAAAGCGCGCATCGCGACCACGCAGGCCGCGCAGCGCGTCGCCGCGTTGAACGTCGAGTACACGACGATCCGCTCGCCGATCGATGGCTATGTCGGCAATCGCACTGCGCGGGTTGGGCTGCTCGCCAACACCGGCGTGTCGCTGCTGACCGTCGTGCCGGCGAGCGGTCTTTGGATCGACGCGAACTTCAAGGAAGATCAGCTGCGCAAAATGCATTCGGGCGACAGCGTCGATATCGAACTCGACGCGTCGAGCACCAAGCTGCATGGCGTGGTCGACAGTCTTGCACCGGCGACCGGCGCGACCTTCAGCGTCTTGCCCGCGGAAAACGCGACCGGCAACTTTACGAAGATCGTGCAGCGCGTGCCGGTGCGCGTGCGCCTCGACGTGCCGAAGGACATGCAGGGCGTACTGCGTCCGGGCCTGTCCGCGACCGTGAAAGTGCACGTCGATGCGGGCCATCCGGCCGCGCAGGGATGAACCGGTCATGACTCACGCTTTTGACAACCCCGCCGACCAGCCGACCCGCACCAAGGTCTTCGCATTCGCGCTGATGTGCCTCGGTTTTTTCATGGCGACGCTCGATATCCAGATCGTCGCATCGTCGCTGCGTGATATCGGCGGCGGACTGTCCGCGAGTCAGGATGAACTCTCCTGGGTGCAGACTTCGTATCTGATCGCGGAGATCATCGTGATTCCGATGTCGGGGTGGCTCACGCGCGTGTTTTCGACGCGCTGGGTCTTCACGTTCTCCGCGTTCGGCTTCACGCTCACCAGCATGCTGTGCGGCCTAGCGTGGGACATCAACTCGATGATCCTGTTTCGCGGTCTGCAAGGCGCGCTCGGCGCCGCGATGATCCCGACTGTCTTCACGACCGCGTTCGTGCTGTTTCCCGGCAAGCAGCGCCTGATTGCATCGACGACGATCGGTGCGCTCGCGTCGCTTGCGCCGACGATCGGGCCGGTGATCGGCGGCTGGATCACGTCGCAATGGTCGTGGCACTGGCTGTTCTATCTGAATCTCGTGCCGGGCGTTGCCGTCACGCTGCTGGTGCCGAAGTACGTAAATATCGACAGGGCCGATCTGTCGCTGCTGAAGAAGGGTGACTACTTCGGCATTCTGCTGATGTCGGGCTTTCTTGGCTGCCTCGAATACGTGCTCGAAGAAGGGCCGCGCAAGAACTGGTTCGGCGACGATGTGATCGTGCTGTGCGCGTGGCTCGCGGCGATCTGCGGGTTTCTGTTCATCGTGCATGCGTTCACCGCGAAGGAACCGATCGTCGACCTGCGCGCACTGGCGTTGCGCAACTTCGGTATCGGCAGCCTGCTGTCGTTCATCACCGGGATCGGCATCTTCTGCACCGTGTTTCTGACGCCGGTGTTTCTAGCGCGCGTGCGCGGCTTCGATTCGTTGCAGATCGGCCTTGCGCTGCTGTCCGTCGGCTGCTTCCAGTTGCTCGCGCTCGCCGCCTACTCGACGCTCGCGCGCTTCGTCGATATGCGCATGCTGATGGTGTTTGGACTCGCGCTGTTTGGCATCGGCTGCTATCTGTACGTGCCATTGACGAACCAATGGGGCTGGCAGCAGTTGCTGATTCCGCAAGCGCTGCGGGGTATCGGCCAGCAATTCTGTATTCCGCCGATCGTGACGATGGCGCTCGGCGCTTTGCCGCCGTCGCGGCTGCGCTCCGCGAGCGGGCTGTTCAATCTGATGCGAAATCTCGGTGGTGCGATTGGCATCGCGGTCAGCAGCACGATGTTGAACGACCGTCTGAACCTCCACTACGAACGGCTCGACGAACATTTGAATGCGGGCCGTCCGGTCGTCGAATCGATCTTGCAGAAGCAGGCCGAGTATCTGGCGGCCGTTGGTGGTGATGTCCTGAACGCCGCGAATGCGGGGCTCGCCGAATTGCACGCGGCATTGATGCGCGAAGCGCTGGTGCAGGCATTCTCCGACGCCTTTCTGGCGGTTGCGCTGTGCTTCGTGGTTGGCTTGTTGAGCGTCCTGTTCTCGCGCCCGTTCGGCAATACCGCACCGCCGCCCGATGCCCATTAGGAGACCCCCCATGAAACGAATGATGATGAAGTTAGTGTCGAGCGCGGCGTTCCTGACGCTCGCGGCCTGTGCGGTGCAGCCCGCGACGCACGCGGATTTGCCGCATACGGTGCAGACGCTCGCGCCGGCCGCGTGGAGCGTCGACGCGCCGCAAGACAGCGTGAACACCGGCGCGTGGTGGGCGCAATTCGGCGACCCGGTCATGCATCAACTGATCGAGTCGGTGTTGACCGGCAATCTCGACGTGCAGGCCGCGGCCGAGCGCGTGAAGCAGGCGCAGGACCTGGTGACGCAGAATCGCGCGGCGCTCGTGCCGGAGCTGGATGCGAACGCGGGCGCGTCGACTGAGCGGCAGAACACGCCGCCGCCTCTCGGTTATGTGCGGAAGGCCGGATTCGGACTCGCCGCGAGCTGGACGCCTGACGTGTTCGGCGGCGAACGGCTCGCGGTGCTCGCCTCGCAGGCGCAGGTGTCGGGCAGTGAAGCGGCGTTGAACCAGTTGCGGCTCGCGCTCGCCGCGAACGCGGCAGCCGCGTATATCGATCTGCGCTGGGCGCAGGCGCAATTGCAGATCCTCGACGACAACGAGCAGATTCGCAGCCGCGCGCTGAAGCTCACGCAGGAGCGCCTGCATTACGGCCTGTCGACGCAGCTCGACGTCTCCCGTGCGCTGAATCAGCTACAGGATTTGCAGGCGCAGATTCCGCGCGTGCAATCGGCGGTGCAGCATCAACTGAGTCTGATCGCCGTGTATTCGGGGCGAACGCCGGAAAGCGTCGATACGCTGGTGCTGTCCGACGCGCGCGAGATTCCGGTGCCCGCGCAAAGCGCGCCGCTCGTGTTGCCGTCCGACGCGTTGCTGCATCGGCCCGATGTGCGCACCGCGTATGCGCTCGTCGAGCAGCGCGCGGCGGAAGTAGGGGTATCGAAAGCGCAGCGCTATCCTCAGTTCAAGATCAATCTGACGAATGGACTGCTCGCGTCGTCGTACCTCGGTTTGCCGACGCTGACCGACAATCTGTTCAGCGCCGCGTTGAATGCGACGAGCCCGATCTTCAACGCCGGACGCATCACCGCGAACATCGACGCGAGCGAGAGCCGCATGCGCGAATCGCAGCTCGGCTTGCAGCAGACGATGTTGCAGGCGCTAAAGGAAATCGAGGACAACCGCAGCGATCTTGTCAGCGGCGCGGTGCAGGTGCAGCGTCTGGGCGGTGCGCTCGATGCGTCGAATCACGCGCTGCGTTTGTCGACCGAGCTGTATAAGGGCGGTGCGTCGAGCTTCCTCGATGTGCTCGACGCGCAGGAAGCGTATCTGCGGGACTCGGAGTCGCTGAATCAGGCGCGCCGCGAGCACGCGCTTTCGGCGATTGCGTTGTACCGGTCACTCGGCGGCGGGTGGGATCAGGGGGAAACGGTGGCGGCGGGGCAGTGAGGCAAACAGGACATGCGGCGTTGATCGCATGCGCGTCAAGGAGTGAATCCTATCCGGAACCGATCCGCAATCTTTGCTACATTCCTGCACAAGCACCGCGTACGCGGCGCCTTCAGGATGCGTCCGCCAGCGACGCGCATGATCGCCAACATTGAAATCTTTCAAGAGGCTCAAGATGCGGATTCTGGTAGTCGGAGCGGGGGCGGTAGGCGGCTATTTCGGCGGACGCCTGGCGGCGGCGGGGCTGGACGTGACCTTCCTCGTACGCGCCGGTCGCGCGGAAAAGCTACAGCGCGAGGGTCTCGTTATCAACAGCCCGCGCGGCAATCTCGGGTTGCGCGACGTGAAGACGATTCTCGCCGGTGTCGCCGCCGAACCGTTCGACCTCGTGCTGCTTAGCTGCAAAGCCTACAGCCTCGACGACGCGATAGATTCGTTCGCGCCGTTCGTCGGCGAAGAGACGCTGATTCTGCCGATGCTCAACGGCATGCGCCATATCGACGTGCTGATCGCACGCTTCGGCAAGGAGCGCGTGCTCGGCGGCCAGTGCGTGATCGCCGCGACGCTCAACGCCGAGCAGCACATCGTGCATCTGAACGACTTGCACGCGATGACGTTCGGCGAACTCGTCGGCGGCATGTCGGAGCGGACCGAGGCGATCGCCGATGCGATGTCCGGCGCGAACTTCGACGTCTCGGTGAGTGACAACATCCTGCTGCGCATGTGGGAGAAATGGGTGTTTCTGGCCACATTGGCCGGGAGTACGTGCTTGATGCGCGGTTCGGTCGGCGATATTCTGGCTGCGCCTGACGGCAAGCGCGTGATCGAGAATCTGCTCGGCGAATGCCGCGCGGTGGCCGAGCACAACGGCTTCACGATGGACGCGGACTTCGACGCGCGCGCCACCCAGGTGTTGCTGACGCCGTCGCCGCTGACCGCATCGATGTTGCGCGACGTCGAAAACCACTCGCATACCGAGGCGGATCATATTCTCGGCGACCTGATCGCGCGCGGCGGCGACGCGCAGAAGGGCGAGCACGGCCTGTCGCTGCTGCGCATCGCCTACAGTCATCTGAAGACGTACGAAGCGCGCCAGACCCGCACTTCCTGACGGCTCGCCGCGGCCGGCGCGAACGCGGATCGGGCGGATGGCGTGCCGCCGCAACCTGACGATCGGAGATCAAGCATGCCTACTCCAACTGGTTCGGTGCCCGCGCTCAGTGCCGCTTCGGCGACCGTGTTCTCGATCGGCATCGTGTTTCTCGGCTACTGGGGCATGTACGAGCCGACCGCCTGGCACAAGGCCGACATCGTGGTCTTTGTACTCGCGCTGGCCGGCTTCGCGTGCCTCGGCCTCGTGCCGTGGATGGCGACGAGTCCCGTCGAGCCGGAGAACAGCGACTCACGCGTGCGCATCGCGCGGCATCTGTTTCTCTCGGGCGTGACCGCGATCTGGCTCGCGGTGGCTGTCTCCGTGATCTTCTGACGCTGCCACGAAGGCGCGCGCCGCTTACTCCGGCATCTTCCTGAACGACACCGTAATCCGGTTCCAGCCGTTGATCGCAACGATCAGCAGCGTCACCGCTTCCATGCATTCGCGCGTCGTCCATTCGCACGCGCTGAACGTGCTTGCATAGGAGTGTCCTCGTGAATGTCGGGGGCGCCCGGATGGGCGTCCGAGGAGGTAAGCTTACGTTCGCTACTGGTCGTTAAAGATGACCATTTGCCGTTCTTTGAGGTAACCACCCGAATGGACATTCACATCGCGGTCGAAGGTCATCACGATCTGTCCGGACAGATTTATCGTCAGTTGCGCGCGGGCATCCTCGAAGGACGCCTTGCCGGCGGCACGCGTCTGCCGTCCACGCGCGATCTCGCGACGCAGCTCGGCGTGTCGCGCAAGACCACGCTAGACGTGTTCGAGCGCTTGCTATCCGAGGGTTATCTGAGCGCCCGGGCCGGCTCGGGCACTTTCGTCGCCGACGGGCTCGAACGCCTGCCCGCGGAGCGCTCCGCGCAGGCGCGCGCGGCGGATCGCACCCGCGAGCGGGCCGCGGCGCAAGCGAAGGCCGCCGCGCGTGCGCAGCCGTTGTGGGAGCGGATGCCCGACAGCCTGCCGTTGCCTCGGCCGTCGGTGCCGTCGCCGCTCGACTTCGTCGGCGGCGTGATCGACAAGACGCTGTTTCCATTCGACGTCTGGCGCCGCTGCGTGAATCACGCGCTACGCGGCCAGGCGCGCAGCCCCGGCACTTATCGCGAGGCGGCCGGTGACCAGCAACTGCGCCTCGCGATCTCGCGCTACCTCGCCTTCAACCGCGCGGTGTCGAGCAACTGGGAAGACGTGATCGTCACGCAGGGCGCGCAGCACGCGCTCGATCTGATGGCGCGCATCACGTTGCGGCCCGGCGAAATTGCGGCGATCGAAGACCCCGGCTACCCGCCCGCGCATGCATGCTTTACGGTGACGGGCGCGCGGGTGGTGCCGGTTCCGGTCGATCGCGAAGGCCTGATCGTCAGTAAGCTGCCGGACAAGGCGCGGCTCGTCTACGTGACGCCTTCGCATCAGTTCCCGCTAGGCATGCCGATGAGCCTCGAGCGTCGCGTCGAGCTGCTCGAATGGGCGCAAAAGCGCGGCGCGGTCATCATCGAGGACGACTACGACTGCGAGTACCGTTTCGAAGGCCGGCCGATGGAGCCGCTGAAGAGCCTCGATCGCGCCGGCCTCGTTGCATACGTGGGTACCTTTTCGAAGACGATCTTCCCCGAGCTGCGGATCGGCTACGTGGTGCCGCCGGCGTCGTTGCACGGCCCGCTGCTGAAGGCGCGGCAGATCGCCGATGGTCACGGCTGCACGCTGACGCAAACGGCGCTCGCGTCGTTCATGCTCAATGGCGACTTCGCGCGCCATCTGCGGCGCATGCACAAGGCGTATGCGGCGCGGCGCGTCATGCTGCTCGAGCATCTGCAAGGGGGCCTCGCGCGCTGGTTCGAACCGATCGTGCCGACTGCCGGGATCCATCTGGCCGCGCGGCTGAAGGGGCCGTTGGCCTCGCTCGGCGAGGAGGCGCTCGTCGCCGCGGCGCGTCAAGCGTCGATCGGCCTCTATGGACTCGCGCCTTTTCACTATCGCGTGACGCCGCAGCCTGGGCTGATCTTCGGCTATGGCAGCATCACGGCCGAGCATATCGACTCGGCTCTGACGACGCTCGCCGGCATCCTGCCGCGCATTGCACGCTGAAACGAAGCGGGCCGCAAGCGAGGCGCAGGCATCGTCGAAGCGTTGCGGGGCATGCGTCCTTTGACGTGTCAAACGAAGAAAATGCCTTGATTCATGGGGCGAAAATGCCAGGCCGCTCCGCGGCAACCGCCTCGAAGCCGCCGCCGAAACGAACTGTAACGTGCGTTACGCATGCATAGTAGAGACCTCTCCGCGTGCGTTTCACCCGCTAAAACAGGTGCTAAAACGTATGGCAGTGTCGGTGCCGCGCAAAAAACTTGATCCCAATACATAAAAGAGTCGCGCAAATCGCTTGAGCGCTTGTAGAATCCGGCGTTGAAGCGTGCACATGCGGTGTGCGCTTCGAGCAATTCACTGACCACAACAGGTAGGAGAAACATGCCGACTTCCGCAAAAAAGGTGGCCAAGAAGGCTGCTGCCCCGGTACCGACCAAGAAGGTTGCTGCAAAGAAAGCCCCTGCGAAGAAAGCCGTCGCAGCCAAGAAGGTCGCCGTGAAGGCGTCTGGCGCACCGTCGCCGATCAAGGACACCTTCACGAAGGCCTCGTTGGCAGCTCACATCGCTGAACGCGCTGCAGTGGAACCGAAGACCGCCAAGGCTGTGCTGGCCGCGCTCGAAGACACGATCCTCGGCACGGTGCACAAGAAGGGCGCTGGCGAATTCACGCTGTCGGGTCTGCTGAAGATCGTCGTGCAGGCTGTGCCGGCGAAGAAGAAGCGCTTCGGCAAGGACCCGTTCACGGGTGAAGAGCGCTGGTTCCCGGCCAAGCCGGCAAGCGTGCGCATCAAGGCACGCGCGCTGAAGAAGCTGAAGGACGCAGCATCGGCCTAAGCGCGTTGCTCGCTCCGCTCAGGTGTCGGCATGGCGCTTTTGCGTTTAACCATGCCTGACGTTTGAGTGCTTGAATTAGCGCCTGCATGCAGGTGATCGAAGTCCCCGTGGAGGCGAATCCACGGGGACTTTTTTTATGCGCACGCTTCGTAGTACCCGTCGAATCCATTGGCGAAACAGCCATCGCGCGTCTGATAGTGCGCTCCCTGATGGCGCGTGCGCACCTGACTGGCGCATCATGATCCACGGCAGTACGATCAAGGCATTGCGCTGCCCTGCGGATGCGCCGTTAGCGTGCACGTCAACACGCTCTATCACGACAAATTCAATGGCATAGCGCTTGCTAGATTGAAGGTCGAGTACCGAATGCGCAGCGCATTCGCCTTCTATTTGACAACAAGACAGGGGCTGACATGCGATGCTATGACGAGATGCGTCATCACGACGATGGCGTACGGCCGCATTACGCGCGCTTTGAGCGATGGCTGGACAGTCAGGGCAATGAAGCGATCGCACGCAAGCGTGCGGAAGCGGACCTGCTGTTCCGGCGCGTCGGCATCACCTTCGCGGTGAACGGCGACCTGTCAGGCACCGAACGGCTGATTCCATTCGATCTGATTCCGCGCATCATTCCGCGCGGCGAATGGCAGACGCTCGAAGCGGGTTTGCGGCAGCGCGTGCAGGCGCTCAATCTGTTTATCCACGACGTCTATCACGATCGCAACATCGTGCGTGCGGGCATCGTGCCGGCCGAGCAGGTCTATACCAATGCGCAGTATCGCCCCGAGATGCAGGGCGTCGACGTGCCGCTCGGTGTTTACGCGCACATCGCGGGCGTCGACGTGGTGCGCGCCGGCGACGAGGGCGAGTTCTATGTGCTCGAAGACAACCTGCGTGTGCCGTCGGGCGTGTCGTACATGCTCGAAAACCGCAAGATGATGATGCGGCTCTTCCCCGAGCTGTTCGTGCAGAACCGCATCGCGCCGGTCGCGCACTATCCCGATCTGCTGCTCGATACGCTGCGCTCGGTCGCACCCGAAGGCGTCGACGATCCGATCGTCGTCGTGCTGACGCCGGGCATGTACAACTCCGCCTATTTCGAGCATACGTTCCTCGCACAGCAGATGGGCGTCGAGCTCGTCGAAGGCAAGGATCTGTTCGTCGACGACAACTACGTGTTCATGCGCACCACGCAGGGGCCGAAGCGCGTCGACGTGATCTACCGGCGCGTCGATGACGACTTTCTCGATCCCCTCGCGTTTCGCCCCGACTCGGCGCTCGGCGTGCCGGGTCTGCTCACCGCGTATCGCGCCGGCCGCGTCGCGCTCGCGAACGCGATGGGCACCGGCATCGCCGACGACAAATCGATCTATCCGTACGTGCCGGACATGATCGCGTTCTATCTCGGCGAAAAGCCGATTCTGAACAACGTGCCGACCTATCAATGCCGCAAGCCCGACGATCTCGCCTATACGCTCGCGCATCTGCCGGAGCTGGTGGTCAAGGAAGTGCATGGTGCGGGCGGCTATGGGATGCTGGTCGGCCCAGCGTCGACCAAGGCCGAAGTCGAGGCGTTCCGCGAGCGGCTGATCGCGCGTCCGGCCGGTTATATCGCGCAGCCTACGCTAGCGCTCTCCGCGTGCCCGACCTTCGTCGAGTCGGGCATTGCGCCGCGCCATATCGACCTGCGGCCGTTCGTGCTGTCGGGCAAGACCACCACGATGGTGGCGGGCGGCCTCACGCGCGTCGCGTTGCAGGAGGGCTCGCTCGTCGTCAATTCATCGCAGGGAGGCGGGACCAAGGATACCTGGATGGTCGACTGACGCGATCGCCGCCGCGTTTCTCGCCTCGCTCGCAACAGAGCAAAGCAGGGCGCGACGCACGCAACCTGATGCGCCGCTGGCGCTTAACGGATAACCAGCGCGGACCTTCGTCGCTGACGAAGGCCTCGCGCGTTCAGATCTCAGCCATGGAACGCCGTCATGCTTAGCCGAACCGCCGATCACCTCTTCTGGATGGCCCGCTACATGGAGCGCGCGGAGAACACCGCCCGCATGCTCGACATCAACCTGAAGGCGCAACTGCTGCCGCAGACGCCCGAACAGGAGGCCCGCGCGCAGCGCTCGGTGCTGCGCATCTCCGAGCTCGAAAGCGCCTTCGAGCAGCGCTACGACGAACCGACGCGCGACCACGTGCTCGACTTCATGGTTGCCGACGCGAGCAATCCGTCGAGCATTCATTCGTGCCTGCAGGCCGCGCGCGAAAACGCCCGGGCGGTGCGGGGCACGCTGACGACCGAGTGGTGGGAAACCATCAACGACACGTGGCTCGAATTCAACGAGCGGCTCTCGAGCGGCCAGGCCGCGAGTAATCCGGGTTTGCTGTTCGAATGGGTCAAATTCCGCTCGCATCTGTCGCGCGGCGTGACGATGGGCACTGCGCTGCAGGACGACGCGTTCTTCTTCACGCAGCTAGGCACGTATCTGGAGCGCGCCGACAACACCGCGCGGATTCTCGATGTGCGTTTCGCCAATGTCGAGCCGAATTCGCGCGATGCCGCGCGCCAGCTCGAGGATTTCTATTACTGGACCTCGATCCTGAGCTCGGTGTCGGCGCTCGAGATCTATCGCAAGGTGTATCGCGACGTCATCACGCCCGCGCGCGTGGTCGAGCTGATGATCCTCAATCAGCAGATGCCGCGCTCGCTGCTCGCCTCGCTCGACGGCGTCTGCACCAATCTTGCGATGCTGCGCACCTCGGGCTCGAACCAGTGCGAACGCTTCGCCGGCAAGCTGCGCGCCGAGCTGCTGTATGCCGACATCCGGCAGATCCTGGAAAGCGGTCTACATGGCTATCTGACCCAGTTCCTCGCGCGCGTGTTCGAGCTGGGCAATCTGGTGGCGCGCACCTATCTGATGCTGCCAGTGGCCTGACGGAGTTTTCTCATGTACCTGACGATCCGCCACGACACCTCTTACCGCTACGAAGCGACGGTTCACTATTCGATCCAGCAGTTGCGCCTGACGCCCGCGAGCGGCACCGGGCAGACGGTGCGGCGCTGGAGCATCGACGCGCCGGGCAAGCTCGACGTCACGCTCGACGCATACGGCAACGTGCTGCATACGCTCGTCATCAACAAGCCGCACGACGAGATCCATCTGCACGTGTCGGGCGAGGTGGACACGATACCGCTTGTGGACGGCGTGCTGCGCGATCCGCCGGGCCCGATCCCGCTCGAACATTTCACCTGCGCGACGCGCCTGACCGAAGCCGACGGCGCGATCCGCGAACTGGCTGCGTCGGTGCCGGATCTGGCGAGCCCGGCGAGCCTGATCACGCTGTGCGAGCAGATCGTGCAACGCGTGCAATATCGGCCCGGCGTGACAGCGGTCACGAGCACGGCCGCCGAGGCGCTCGCGCTTGGCAACGGCGTGTGCCAGGACCATGCGCATCTGATGCTCGCATGCTGCCGCGCGCGCGGCGTGCCGGCGCGCTACGTGAGCGGTTATATCGAACCGGGCGACGTGCCGCATGGCGCGAGTCACGCGTGGGTCGACGTATGGCTCGACGGCAAGGGCTGGATTTCTATCGACGTCACGCATGCCGCGTTTGCGAGCGAGATCTACTGCCGGCTTGCGGTCGCGCGCGATTACGAAGCGGCGGCACCGGTGCGCGGCCGACGTATCGGCGGGCTCGAAGAGGAGCTCGACGTGGCGGTGAGGGTCAGCGCGCAGATGTCGCAGTAGCCGCAAAAAGGCTGCGAAAAAGGCCGTAGACTCGGATGAAGGGCGCCTGCGTGCCGCATTACAATAGTTAGCGCCGTCCATTTGTCTTTTGCGGATTCCTCATGACTTATTGCGTAGCGATGGCCGTCAATGACGGCCTCGTATTCCTGTCCGACACGCGGACCAATGCCGGCGTCGATCACGTCAGTACCGCGCGCAAGATGTCGGTGTTCGAACAACCCGGCGAACGCCTGCTGGTGCTGCTTGGCGCCGGCAATCTGTCACTCACGCAGGCGGTGCTGCACGAACTGTCCGAGCCCGCCGATGCCAGCGAGCCCACGCTTTGGACCGTGCCAACGATGGCTGACGCCGCGCGCGTAGTCGGCAGCGCGGTGCGCCGTGTGCATCAGCGCGAGGCCGAGGCGCTGCAAAAGTTCGGCGTCGACTTCAATTGCAGCTTCATTCTCGGCGGGCAGATCGCGGGCAACCGGATGCGCCTGTTCATGATCTACGCGGCGGGCAATTTCATCGAGACGTCGGCCGTGAATCCGTATTTCCAGATCGGCGAGTCGAAATACGGCAAGCCGATCATCGACCGGGTGCTGACGCCGTCCACGCCGCTCGACGAAGCCGCGAAGTCCGCGTTGATCTCGATGGACTCGACGCTGCGTTCGAACCTGTCGGTGGGGTTGCCGCTCGACCTGCTCGTGTACGAGAAGGATGCGCTGCGCGTCACGCGGTTCGTGTCGATCGATCGCGACAACGCGTACTTCGACATGATTCACCGCACGTGGGGCGAGCGTCTGCGCCAGATCTTTGCCGAGATTCCCAATCCGGACTGGCAGCAGTCGCAGGATGCGCCATCGCTGCACGCGGAGCGGGCGCTGGTGATGTATCGCGCCCCGGTTGGCGCCGATGGCATCGAGCACGAGCAGGATGTGCCGCCCGCGCAGATACTCGCGCAGGCCGACAAGGGGAAGGCGCAGCGGCGCTAGCTGCGGCGGATTCGGACCGCACGTCAGGCTCTCCCGGGGCCACGAGCAAAACCTCAGGACGAAAAAAACCAGCCATCGGCAACGCCTTTGGCTGGTTTTTTTTGGGCTACGCAGCTTGTCAGCTGCGTAGCAGGTCCGACTTGAAGTCCGATTAGAACTTGTGACGGATACCCAGGCTGACCATGACCTGGTTGTTGGTGCTCGCCTGGTTGCCATACGAACCGATCGAAGCAGTGGCCGACTCGAGGCCGCCGCCGGCGCCCGGTACACGCTGTTCGCCGCTGGCATGCTGCCAAGCGCCGACCAGGTACACGTCCGTACGCTTCGAGAGGTTGTAGTCGCCGCCCAGCGACACCTGGTTGTACGTCGCGGACGCGTCGCCGTGGCCCTTCGTGTAGATGTAGCCGAGACCCACCAGCGCTGCCGGCGTGAGCTGATAGCCCAGATAGGCGCGACCCACTTCGTACTTCTGCGTCTGACGGAAGGTCGATTGCGAGTCTTGGTAATACTGCGCGTTGCTGTAGCCCAGGGCGCCCGTCCACGGACCGGTCACGTACTGAACAACCACCGAAGCGATGCCGATCGAGCTTGCCGTTTGGTAAGCGTTGTTGATGCCGGTGACGGTCGACGAGGCCAAGTCGAACGTCCCACCGATCGTGGTGGTGCTATTCCAGCCAGACCGGGCGGGGTCGTTGGTGCTCGCGTTTTTCGTGCGCAGGTAGCCAGCGGCGCCACTGAACCCACCAATCGAATACGTTGCCGCGCCTGCATACGTCTGGCCCGAACCCGTTGAACCGGCGACACCGCCGAACCCGTACAAGCCTTCGAACTGGAAGCCCGACCAGACCGGCGACACGTACTTGACTGCGTTGTTCACACGGAAGCTGTTGTCGTTGTTGTCGACGTCGCCCGGCGTAGTGAACGTGCTGCCCCAGTAGTTGTCAGCCGTGAGCGGCTGGATCATGTCGACCAGCGGGTCGTACTGACGACCAGCCGTGACCGTGCCCCAGGAGTCGCCCGTCAGACCGACGTAAGCCTGACGACCGAACATCAGGCCGCCTTGGCCCAGCTTGCCCGTGTTGAGGTCAAAGCCGTTTTCAATCTGGAAAATTGCCTTCAAGCCGCCACCGAGGTCTTCCGTGCCCTTCAGGCCGAAACGGTTAGCTTGCAGGTTGCCCGCAAACAGTTGAACGAGGCTGCCGCCCTTGGGCGTAGCGTTGTTCACGTATTGGACCGATTCATCCAGCACGCCATACAGGGTCACGCTGCTTTGCGCGTGCGCGATACCAGCGACGCCGAGGAGCGCCAGCGAGAGGGTAGACAATGCGATTCGTTTCATCCAATTCTCCACGCAGATGATTGTTTGTTGGATTGTTTGTTGTTTCGGGAAGCAGAATAGCTCACCGGCTCTACGGGGTAGAAACGGAAAAAAAAGAGTGTCGCCAAAAACCGACAATCGTCGCAAACCCTTGTATTTAAAGCCCATCGACAATTGTTTCTATTTGCGCAATATTTATTGGCCTGATGCGCATTATTGTTGATTTGTTGATAGTGACTGGGTCAGTGAACCCACAATCGGCATCGATTTGAATGCGCAATGTAATCTAGTCGTCTACACGTCCGCTCGACTTTGCAGCGAAAGCATGAGACGACGGCCGACGAAATGACTAGGCAGGCTGGACGAAATCGGAGTGTTGTGCGCAGGCGTAACCAGTCGGCTGAAAGTTGCAACCGCGGCGCATCTATAACAACACCGACGCGAGGAGGGGCAGCGCGCAGCGCCCGTTTCAGCGTTCGTCGGTGACACGACGCGCCACGGCGGCGGCGGTGAGCCCAGCGGCGGCCGCGAGCAGCACTGAGGTCCACGGGTTGCGTCGCACGTAGCGGTCGGCGGCCGTCGCGTGGCGGCGCGCTTCGAGCAGCGCCGATGCCGCGAGACGGGTGGCTTGCGCTTCGGCGTCGAGCACCTTGCGTGCGACGTCCGCCGCGGATTCACGCGCGCTCGCACCTGTTCCTGCCGCCGGCGCCGCGCTCGACTGGCCAGCGACGCTCACAGCCGTGGGAGCCAACGGCGCGATATCCGCTGTGAAAGTCGATGCCGCCAGCACCGACGCGAGCTTAGCGCGGCTGCCCGGCGGCGGGTCGCCCTGGATGCCCCAGCCGCCACGCGGATCGTGCAAGCGACCGCGCGCTGCCGAGAACTCCGCGCCGAGCAGCAGCACCGCCGCCGAGAAGTACAGCCACATCATCAGCACCGCCAGCGAGCCGGCCGCGCCGAACGAACTGGCCATTCCCGCATGCGCGAGATAGAGCGCGAACAGCTTCTTGCCGGCCGTAAACAGCACGGCCGCGACGACGCCGCCCACCAGCGCATCGCGCCACAGCACCGGCGCATCGGGCAGGAACTTGAGCAGCGCGGCGAATGCGAACAGGAGCACGAGCAGCCCGACGCCAAGTTGCAGCAGATTGCCGATCATCATGTACCGCGAACTGCCCCACAGCCAGTCGCCTACAAAGACGATCACCGTATCGAGTACGAGCGACACGATCAGCAGGAACGCGACACCGAGCACGAGCCCGAACGAAATCAGCCGAACGCGCACCAGCGCGAGCACGCTTGACGTGCGCGGCCCGCTGTACGGCCACACGATATTGAGCGCGCTGTTCAGCGAAGAGAACGTCGCCGACGCGCCGATTGCCACCAGCGAAAACGAAATGATCGTCGCGATGCCGCCTTTGGCGCCCGCATGATGCGCGTTCTCGACGATCGTCTGGACGCCGGCCGCGGCCTGGTCGCCGATCAGGCCGTTGATGTGGCCGAACAGCTCGCCGCGCGCGGCCGCCGGGCCGAAGAACCAGCCGGCCACCGCGAGCACCATCACGAGCGTCGGCGCAAGCGAGAACGCTGCATAAAACGCGATGCTCGCCGCCATCGCCGGGCAGCGATTCTCCGCAAACTGGCGCAGTGCGCCGATCGCCCAGTTGGCATGCTGACGCGCGGCCTGCTGGAGGCTCTCGCGAGAAAGAGTGTCGATGTCCATGATCGTCTCTGAATCGAGCCAGCGCCTTCACGTTGTTTGCTTCGTTGCCTGGCGCCTGGCTTGTGCTCGTCACTATACAAGCTAAGAGGCGCGTCGCGACCGGCCGCCCGTGCCGCTAGAATGCAGCGGGTTACTCTCACATTTCCACTCATCATGCATTCGCACGAACTCGTACAGCAACTGGACGTCATCGACCGCGACCAGTGGGGCGCACATCTGCCCGCGCACGTCATCGAACAATTGCCGGCGCAGGGGATCACGGTGTTCGCCGTCACCGACGACGCCTCCGACACCGCCGCATTCAGCGCGCGCTATGGCTTCGGTCTCGAAGACTGCGCGAACACGATCGTGGTCCGCTACAAGAAAGAGGGCGGCGAGCACTATGCGGCGCTGGTGTCGCTCGGCTCGCGGCGGCTCGACATCAACGGCGCCGTCAAGGCGGCGCTCGGCGCGCAGCGGCTGTCGTTCGCGAAGCGCGAGGCGGCGGTCGAGCATAGCCAGATGGAGTTCGGCGGCATTACCGCGTTCGGTCTGCCGGCCGATTGGCGCGTCCTCGTCGACGCCGCGGTGATGGAGCGCGCGCAGATCGTAATGGGCGCCGGCGTGCGCGCGGCGAAGCTGCTGCTCGTGCCCGACGTGCTGCGGCAGTGGCCGCGGTGCGAGGTGGCGGCGCTGACGCTGCCGGCGGAGTGAACCCCGCAACCCTGAAGCCACACTGAAGTTTTCCTCCGTCGCGCCGTTAATCCCCACTACGACATGAAACGTTTGCGGCGTCCGTTCGCGCGGACAGCCGCCGACCACGACAAGGGATACGGAAGATGGAACGGTTTCGCCTGAAAGTGCGGCTGTGGCTCGCGCTCGCGGTGATGTGCATGGGCATTCTGGCGATCGGCCTGTGGGGCGCGTTCGAGACGCGCGACACGATGATCGCCGATCGCGAGGGCGAGCTGAAAAACGTGGTCAGCATCGCGTACAGCGTGCTCGATCGCTACAACGCGCTCGTCGCGGCCGGCACGATGCCGCTCGCGGACGCGCAGCGCGCCGCGATGGACGACCTGCGCGCGATGCGCTACGACGGTGCCGGCGGCTATGTCGTGCTCGAAGACAGCCACGCGCACGTGCTGATGCACCCCACGCGTGCCGACCTCGTTGGCAAGGACATGACCAACGTCACGGATCCGGACGGCCGTCATGTGTTCAAGGAAGGTTCAGAGCAGACGCAGCGCGAAGGCGAGGCCTTCGTCCATTTGCAGTTCCTGAAGCCCGGCACCGGCAAGCTCGCGCCGAAAAGCAACTACATGCGGCTCTACAAGCCGTGGGACTGGACGATCGTCACCGGCGTCTTCACTGACGACATCGACGCCGCGTTCTACCGCACCCTCGTGCAATACGTGATTGCGGCGCTGGTTCTGTGCGCGCTCGTGTCGCTGGTGATCGGCGTGATCCTGCGCAGCATCCTGCGCCAGCTTGGCGGCGAACCGGCGTACGCGGTGCAGATCGCGTCGCGTATCGCGGACGGCGATCTCGGTGTGGTCGTCGACGCGAAGGCCGGCGACAGCACGAGCCTGCTCGCGGCGATGCAACGCATGCAGCAGCGCCTCGCGCAGGCGATAGAGCAGATTCGCGGCGGCGCGACGCTGATTTCCTCCGTATCGAACGAGATCGCCGCGGGCAACTCGGACCTGTCGCGCCGCACCGAGCAGCAGGCGGCCGCGCTCGGCGAGACCGCGTCGAGCATGGAGCAGATCACCGCGACCGTGCGCCAGAACGCCGATAACGCGAAGCAGGCGAGCCAGCTTGCGCACAACGCTTCGGACACTGCCGCGCGCGGTGGCGAAGTGGTCGGCCAGGTGATCGAGACCATGCGTGGGATTTCGCAGTCGTCGCACCGGATCGGCGACATCATCGGGGTGATCGAGGGGATCGCGTTTCAGACCAATATTCTCGCGTTGAACGCGGCCGTCGAGGCGGCGCGCGCGGGCGAGGAAGGCCGCGGTTTCGCGGTGGTCGCGGGCGAAGTGCGCACGCTCGCGCAACGCAGCGCCGCGGCCGCGAAGGAGATCAAGGCACTAATCGAGGAATCGGCCGCGCAGATCGCGGGCGGCTCGGAGTATGTGGGGCGCGCGGGCGACACGATGCAGGAAGTCGTGCAGGCGGTGCGTCGCGTGAACGACATCATGGGCGAGATCAGCGCGGCGTCGGCCGAGCAGACTTCGGGCATCGAGCAGGTCAATATCGCGGTGGCGAGCATGGACAAGACGACGCAGCAGAACGCGGCGCTCGTCGAGGAAGCGAGCGCGGCGGCCGAAGTGCTGAAAACGCAGACCGGGCAGTTGTCGGCGGCGATTGCGGTGTTTACGTTGCCGAAGCAGCGCTAACCGCACTTCTCGCGCGGAGCCGATATCCGCGCGGCCTCAACGATTGGCGGTTGCGCTCCGGCAGGTTCTTCATGCGCAACTGCCTGCCCGCCTTGCGATCCGGTGTCGGCAGATGCAGTAGCTGCGTGAAGAGCCCGACGCCCGGAAAGCTCCGCTCAGATCAGATAATCAGCCGCGACACCTTCGTGCCTTCGAGCGACACACCGGCCATCAGGCCGCCGTTGGTCAGCACGAAAGCCTGCACCGGGCTCGTCGCGGTCGACGAATCGACCGCGCCGTTCGCACCGACCTTCAGCACGGCGACGGTCGCATTCGCACCGACTGCCCAACCCTGGCTGCGCAGGAATTCGTCGAGCGCTTCCTGCGTCATGAACAGGAACACCAGCGCCTTCGACTGTGCGCCGATCTGCAATCCAAACGAGCCCGCGGCCGTGCTGTAGTAGCCGGTCGTGCGGCCGCCGACGCGCAGCGCCCCCTCACCATACTGCGCGCCGACCCAGAAGCCGGCCGCGATCACCGACGGAAACACCAGCACGCCGCGCGCTTTCGAAACGAGTTCACGCGAACCGTCCACGTTTTCGTAGAGACGCGCGAGCGTCAGATCGACGCCGGCGTTGATGGTGTCGCGCTTGCCAGCGTTGGCCGATGGCGATGCGTCCGAGGACGGCGAAGTCGTCGTGCAACCGGTGAGGCTCAGGCCTGCGACGGCCAATGCAGCGCTGCCGGTCATGATGAATTGTCGTCTGCGCATGACTGTTTTCCTTTGCGTTTCTCACGCCTGTCGTTCGTTATGGGAGTGTGCGACGAGTCGCCCGCTTGCTTTGTTCTCATTTGTGCGCAGGAGGTTCCGTGCGCGCGGATGTCTTGGCGGTGCAGGCGTACCGCAACGCCCGCTTGGCGGGCGTCCGTTGCGGGAGCGTACCGCAGAGCGGCGTCGCGTTGCGTCACGCCTGGTCGCTACACCGTTGGGCGAATGTTCTGATTATGGCGGAACAAATTGCGCGGGTCGTAGCTGTTCTTCACATCGACGAGACGATCATAGTTCGGCCCATAGGCGTCCGCGATGCGGCCGCCTTCTTCCTGCGTCATGAAATTGACGTACACGCTGCCGAGCGCAAAGGGCCGCGACGCGTCGAAAAACTCGCGCGCCCACGCGATGCAGCGCTCGTCGTCGCGCGCATCGTCCCAGCGGCCGTGCACGTTCATCGCGTATTGTGTCTCGCGGCTCGGGTAGGCGGTCGCGTCGACGGCGACGCGTTGCGTTTGCGCGCCGATCAGTCCAAAGAAGATTTCGCATTGCGCGGACGGCAGCGTGTCGATCGCGTGGATCAGCGCGTCGATCAGACCATCGTCGATCGTGGCGAGATTGTGCGACTTCCAGTAGTTGCGCGCGCCCGGTGTGAGCAGCGGATCGAAGGCCTGTTGCCAGTTTTCATACGGCATCGGACCAAGATGCTCGCCGAGCGGCTTGCCGAAGCCCCGCACGGCTTCCACCGCCGCTGGGCCGTTTTCGACCGGCCCGTTGTAGCACATCGCGAGCACGAGTACGGGCTTGCCGTGCACGTCGGGCGACAGGAACGGCAGCGGCGGGGCGAGCCGCGCGACGGCCCATACGGCCAGCTCGTCGGGCATCGCGGGCGCGGCATTGCGGTATTGGATCAGGGCTTTCTTCGCGTCGGCGAGCGGCAACACGACGAGGCCGCCATACACGGTCGGGCCGACCGCATGGAGCGCGAACTCGAATAGCGTAACGACGCCGAAATTGCCGCCGCCGCCGCGAATCGCCCAGAACAGATCGTCGTTTTCGGTGTCGCTCACGTGACGCAATGCGCCGTCCGCGGTGACGATGTCGGCCGCGACGAGGTTGTCGATCGTCATGCCGTAGCGGCGGCTCAGCCAGCCGAAGCCGCCGCCGAGCGTCAGACCCGCGACGCCGGTCGTCGAGTTGATGCCGAGCGGGGTCGCGAGTCCGAATGCCTGCGCTTCGTGATCGACATCGTGCAGCGTCGCCCCAGGCTCGACATACGCGCGCTGCGCTTGCGGGTCGATACGCACAGATTTCATTGCGGACAGATCGAGCACGAGGCCGTCGTCGCACAGCGCGCTGCCGCCGATGTTGTGGCCGCCTCCTCGAATCGCCAGGGGCAGGCCGTTGTCGCGCGCGAACGCGACGCCGCGGCGTACGTCGGCGACGCCCGCGCAGCGCAGGATCATCGCGGGATAACGGTCGATCATCGCGTTCCAGACGCTGCGCGCCTCGTCGAAGCCTGGCGAGTCGGACAGCAGAAGCTGGCCGCGTAGGCCGGATTTGAATTCGTCTACCGCGCTGCTGGAAATAGAAACCATGATGTACCTCATCGGAGAGGGGAAGGCGCTCGCAGAGCACTGCTCAGCAGACCAAACAAAGTGCGGGCGGGGAATGAAAGCGGATTGAGAGGTTCGGCTGCGTGCAGTAAACGGGGTGGCGCGTCGAAGGCAAACAAAGGTTTACCCGCGCCTGGGGGCAATTCCGTGCTGTGGCTCGCAGGACAGGCTTTTGCGAACCCAGCAACGACGCCGCGAAGCTGTACCGCTGAAGATGGTGGAAATGCTCCGGACAAAGCGAGCGCGCTGATGTGTTGGTTATCTGACGCACTGGTGGTTGTGCCGCGACACTTTGCGTGTGGCGTTGGGCTGTGATTGCCGGCGCCTGAGGCACGCGTTTCACGAAGTGCGAGGTAACGCACATCGCGACAGCGATTTCGCGACGTATGCGCGCAGCGTAACGACCCGCGATGTTTCGCGCGCGCGTTTCTGTGATTTTCATTGCGCTGTCTATGGCATTGCGCTCATTCGGCTTTTCGCATTTTTATTTTTATGTGCGGATAAACACATGAATAAAAACACCGGTGTGTAAATGGCTTGAATTTGTCGGATAAAACCATGATCTGATTTTCATGTGCCGATCGGATTGCATTGATGGCAATAAGTTTTCACTGCTTGCCTGAAGAATATGTATTGACGGAATTTTCGGGTGATTAATCGATCAACGCCGCCTGGCAGGCCGAATCGGCAATATCGCATTACGTGACCTAACGCACGGTCGCGCGATTGCGCTGCGAATAACTTCAACGTCCATAAAGCCTCGCTGTGCGGGTTTCACGATGTTGTGCGCGCATGGCCAGCCGATTCTCTCGAAGCACGCCAAATCCGACCGGGGATTTTTCGTGAGAGAAGTGTTCAATGCGATCTCATTTTAATTCGCATAAAGCGAAGGGCGGAGGCTTTGAATTTTCGTTTTCTTGGTGAGCGGAGATTCACTCGTTAATTGGGCCGGTCGTTCTGGAAGAAATAATTAGGAGATTGTAATGAAAAGGCAAAACGGGGACGCGTGGACATTGGGAACGCGACGGGCGGCCTTGGCAGTGGCAGTCAGTCTTTATGCGGCGATGGCGGGTGCGCAGACGAATTCGGGGAGTTCCGCAGCGCCGGCAACGAATTCAGGAATGATGGTGGCCGCCGAGTTGGGCGCGCACGGCGTATGTCCGTCGGGCGCCGGTCCGGGCTGCACATCGCAAAGAGGCGGACAGACCGGGTCGGGCGGCTTCGGCGTCGCGGCGGCGGGACATAGCTCGACGTCGTCCACGGGCTCGACGTCGTCCACCAGCTCGTCGGCGGGCAGCGGGACGTCGTCGACGGGCGCGAGCGCGAGCAGCGGTGGCGGAAATAGCTCGGCGGGTTCCGGCTCGGGCGGGCTGGGCTCGGGCAGTACCGGCGGCAACAGCGGCAGTGGCGGTTCTAGCAACAAAGGTAGCGGTGGCAGCAACGGTAACGGCGGTGCTGGTAGTGGTGGTGGCGGTGATGGGTCGGGAACTGGCGGCACCGGCGCTACCAGTGGCGATGGCGGCGGTGATAACGGCGGGGATGGTGGCCATGGACATGGCCACGGTGATGGCGGTCATGGTGACGGCGGTCATGGCGATGGCGGTCATGGCGACGGCGGTCATGGCGATGGCGGTCATGGCGACAGCGGCCATGGCGATGGCAGTCATGGCGACAGCGGCCATGGCGACGGTGGTCATGGTGACGGTGGTCATGGTGACGGCGGCCACGGCGATGGCGGTCATGGTGACGGCGGTCATGGCGATGGCGGTCATGGCGATGGCGGTCATGGTGACGGCGGTCATGGCGATGGCGGTCATGGCGACGGCGGTCATGGTGACAGCGGCCACGGCGACAGCGGCCACGGTGACAGCGGCCACGGTGACGGCGGCCACGGCGACGGCGGTCATGGTGACAGCGGTCATGGTGACAGCGGCCACGGCGATGGCGGTCATGGCGACGGCGGTCATGGTGACAGCGGCCACGGCGACAGCGGCCACGGTGACAGCGGCCACGGTGACGGCGGCCACGGCGACGGCGGCCACGGCGACGGCGGTCATGGTGACAGCGGTCACGGCGACGGCGGTCATGGTGACAGCGGTCATGGCGATGGCGGTCATGGCGATGGTGGTCATGGTGACAGCGGTCACGGCGACGGCGGTCATGGTGACAGCGGCCACGGCGATGGCGGTCATGGCGACGGTGGTCATGGTGACGGCGGCCACGGCGATGGTGGCCATGGTGATGGCAGTCATGGCGACAGCGGTCATGGCGACGGCGGTCATGGTGACGGCGGTCATGGCGATGGCGGTCATGGTGATGGCGGTCATGGCGATGGCGGTCATGGTGCCGGCGGCCACGGCGACAGCGGCCATGGCGACAGCGGTCATGGCGACAGCGGTCATGGCGATGCCGGCCACGGTGACAGCGGCCACGGCGATGGCGGCCATGGTGTCAGCGGCCACGGCGACGGCGGTCACGGTAGCAGTGGCGGCCCGAGCAACAGTGGTGGCGAAGGCAAGGGCGGCTCCGGAAACGGCAGCCATGGCGGCGACGGCGGTGGCGGTCACGGCAATGGCGGTTCCGGAACGAGCGGTCACGGTAGCACCAGCAGCTCCGGCAACGGAGGCCAGGGTGGCCAGGGCGGCCACGGCGGCGGCTACGGCGGCGGTGGCTCCAGCAATGGCGGCCACGGCGGCGGCAACCACTAACCGGTCGCAGGAGTGCCGCGAAGCTTGCGGGACTCCCGCCAAACGTGGAGGCCGGCGCCGCCCGACCTCCACACTGACCACGATCGAGCGTCGAATGAAACTGACAGCGAACAAGCCGGCGAAGAAACCAGCCGGGGAACCAGCAAGCGAACCATCCAACAAAGATCCAACCAGGCAACAAGGTGGACGGCCCCCACCGTCGACTCAACTCCGCAACTCGATCACCCTCTGCTGCACCGCCAGAAAAACCTGCTCCCCCGCAGCGCGGCCCGTCTCACGCGCGGCCCCGTGAAACTTCCAAACGCCGGCAGCACCCCACGATCGATCCCAAAGCGAAAGCACGGCTCGGGCACAGACTCGACATCCGACGAACGCGGCAACGCGACTCGCGTTCATTCGTTCGAGCACAATACGAATGCGCAGCACGTCGATTTCCCGCAGCAGTACTTCGGTATCGGCCTGGCCGAACAGCAGACTGCCGCGATCGTGCTGACGAAAGATCTCATAGACTAGCCCGGTCGATGCCTGCAATTGCCGCGCTCTTTTTTCTGTCCCGGATGCACCTGAAACACGAGTCCCCAAGCGCGCGCAATCTCGCGAAAACGGTGTAGCGAGAATACAGACGAAATGAGGCTCGCGAGAATGTCGTGATCGAGTTCTTCAGGGGGAAAGCAGGCCACTCTGTAGTCGCGCGTCCCAATCGAATTCCTGCGCGCACGGAAATTCAGAACCGTAGTCGTATATCGAAATGGAAAGCGTGCCGGGCCCGTCGGGCACGAGCATCGTCAGCGTCGCGCCGTCGCCTTCGACAAAACCCGGCGCCCAGTCGAACTATTCCTGAGTCATATCGTGATATGCATAGGTGTGCAGAATTTAACGGTGCAGCTCACGTGCGTCGAAACCACCGCCGATCGCAACGGTGACGAGGTGCTGCACCAGCAGGTCGAACGCCTTTTGCGACGTGGCGCGGCTTTCGATCTGCCGCTTGTCGACGACATCACACCCGGCCGCCGCTTCGATCAACTCGAGCGCATGCGTCGGCACGATCGCTGGACGTTTGCGTGGACCACGGGCTCGCGTGACGGTTAAGTGACGTGCCGGAACGGCGCGCAACGACCGGCGGCATCGGGCAATACCCGGGAGCCTCGGCCGACATCTGATCCGTTACAATCAACCGGATTACCCCACTGGAGACTCGCCTTGAAATCACTCGTTGCTTTGCTGGCCGCAGCCGTTCTGTCCTCGACCGCGATGGCTGCCGCCCCGACCACGGAGAAGTTGCCGTCCGGCGTCATCGTCGAACATCTGACGCAAGGCACGGGCCCGCAACCGTCGGCGGACGACGTCGTGAAGGTCAACTATCGCGGCACGCTGCCCAACGGCACCGAATTCGACAGTTCGGCCAAGCATGGCGGCCCGGCCACGTTCCCGCTCAATCGCGTGATTCCGTGCTGGACCCAAGGCGTGCAGAAGATGAAAGTTGGCGGCAAGGCGCGGCTCACGTGCCCGGCGGCAACCGCATACGGCGATCGCGGCGTCGGCCCGATTCCGCCGAATACCGATCTGACCTTCGAAGTCGAACTGGTCGGCATCGTCAAGTAAAAGCCCGCGAGCGGCGCTAAAGATGCACTGAGACCCGAGCCTCGCTGCGCCCATCGCAGCGAGGCTTTCTTATGGGCGCGCAATCGTCCAACAGGGGATTCACCATGAAACGTGACAAAAGTGCCGTCCAGGTGGCAAGCATCGGTTTTACCGGCAAGAGCGCGCAGAAGTTCTTCGGTTTGTTGAAGGACGCCCATGTGCGCACGGTGCTCGACATTCGCCTCAATAACACGTCGCAACTCGCGGGCTTTGCGAAAAAGCAGGACCTGCCTTACTTTCTAGAGCAGTTGTGCGATGCGGCGTACGTGGAAATACCGGAACTGGCTCCTGAGCCGGAGCTGCTCAAGCGCTACCAGGGCAAGCAATTGAGCTGGGAGAACTTTCGCGAGGAATATTTCGACCTCATTGCGCGCCGCCGCGTGGAAAGCAATCTGGATATCGCGCTATTCGAGTCTGGGTGTCTGCTTTGCAGTGAACATTTACCACATCATTGTCACAGGATGTTCGCGCTCGAATATCTGAACCAGCACTGGAATAGTCGTCTGTCCATTACGCACCTGACCTGAGCGGCGCCGCTCAGGTCGGCTGACGCTCTTTTCCTCCTGATTGCCGGGCGGTTTTCCGTGCCGGCAGGTTGCATCGCGGCCGGCCAGGCCATCACTTCCTTCAGTACCCCAAACGTTTGGCTGGCGCGAAACGTGGAAAAACACGTCTGGAATGCGTGTTTTTTCAAGGCGCGTGCTGCTCGCTCGTCTACTATCTACTCACCCGCAGCTCCCTGTATTCGTCTCGCCCTGCCGGCGGCAACAGACCGGTCGTGATTACGCGCGCGAGGAGCGCCTGCCATGAATATCGACTTCCATTACGGCGTGATCTACATTGCCGCGCGCGTCGGCGGCATGACGGCCGGTGACGCGGAAACTGTCGCGCATGCGTGCCAATACGTCGATGACGCCACGACGAGCGGAATACTGCGGTTCAAAGGCGGCGAGACATTCGAGCGTTTCGCGACCGCGCACAAGTTATTCGATTACGCCAATACCGAGAACGACCAGAATCGGCTCGTGTGGGCGCCGTTCCATTTTCTGCCGGCAGGCATTGGTGAAAGCCTCGAGGAAAAGGCGATCTGTCGCCCCGATAGTGAAGTCGCGCGCGAGGTCGTGCGTCGCGCGATCCGGCAGCGCGATTCGGAGACTGCGTTGCATCGGCTCGGCGTAACGCTTCATACCTATGTCGATACATGGGCGCACCAGGGATTCGCGGGCATCGAAAGCCCGTGGAATCGCGTGCATCTTCTCGAAGCGCAGGATTGCACGCGCAAAGGTTGGCTCGCGAGCCTGGAAGTGGCCGTCGCGCATCTACTCCAGCATGTCGAGGAGGATGTTCTGACGATCGCATTGCCGGTCGGTCACGGCGCTGCATTGCACTACCCCGACCAGCCATGGGCGCGCTGGCATTACATCGACGGCTGCAATCACTTCATCTCGCGACATAATTTGCCGGATTTCGTGCAGGCGGCGGACATGAGTTGCCGTGCCGTGCGAGCTTATCTGGCCGGACGCGAGGATTTCGAAACCCAGCCAGGCATGCCGGACGACGTCAAGGACGCACTGACCGAACTGCTTGATACGAACCGCGATCTCGACGATAACCTGCGTCTGCGAACCGTTTGCGATTGGGTGAAAGCCGGTCGCATTCCGGGGTTGAAAGAATCCGTTCCCGGCTATATCGCCAAAGGACCGGGTTCATGGAAGCACCAGGCCACCGGTTTGTTGTGCGATGACGACACCGGGGACAGACCGGAGTGGACCATCGCCTTCGAGAACAGCGACTATCGCCTTTTTCACGACGCGGTCAAACAGCACCGTTTCGTGACCACTCAGGAGATCTTGCCCGCTCGCGGAGTGCGCATTGCGTGAACGATCCGGAGCAGGGCGCGTTGCCGCGAGCGGGGATTCAAACATCTTTGCTTCGCCGCTTGCGCGAACGCTTGCGGCGGCGCCCGTATGACTCCAGTTACTGCATTCCGGCCTGCTGATGTGGCGCCGCCTGAGCCGCCGCCTGCTGCTCCTGGGCATGCTTTTTAGCCATATGCCGTCCGACGATACAGCCGCCGACTGCGCCGACCACCGCATGATGACCCGCATAGTGCCCGGCGACGCCACCTACAACCGCTCCTTTCAGGCAACCGGCCGCGTTCGCGGTGCCGGCCATTGCCAAAGAGACTGCCATTGCCCCGAGGGCGGTCCGAATAAAGTCAGCTTTCATGGTTAGTACCATCGTGTTTGAGTGGATCGAAAATAGGGTGGCCCGGCGTCTTTTTCAATAGCCGCTACGAGCACGCTGGCTCGCAAAGGGGCTCTATTGGCTCAACATCTGCTGCCGGGCACGGTCACGAAGTGTAAATGGACGAAGCCGGTACAGGCGCAACAGGTACTGCAAGATCGGTAACGGCCCGTTACGGGAGCGGCGGCTGTGTCTTTGCCTGTTTGTCACTGGCGTTTCGCGCACGCGGCAATCCGTGCACTATAGCTGGCCCGCGAAAAGCGACCGTTTTCAAATAAAAAGTGGACTACTCTCCTTTGAATATTGAAATGCTTGCCTATAGTAGAAGCGACTAATGCCAGCAAGCACGGCGGCGCCCTTTTTGTCGCCGATGCGGATGACGGGGAAACGCAAATGACGCCATCGGATGCAGCGATCTATCAGACCAGAACTAGCACGCCGGAGTCGTTGCGGACGCTGGCGAGCTTTCTCGAGTTGGCGCTCGACGAGGGAACAAGCGTGGTCGTGATGCGGATCGGCACGCAACTGCGCAGCGTTTATGTCGGAAATCCATCCGGTGCATTGGAGGATTTAACGGATTCCGGTGTCGTCGATGCTTTTCAGGCAGATGAAATGCTGGTGCTCACCCGCCTTGGCTTGAACCGGATAACGGCGGATGGTCAACACTACCGCTTTATCCGGAGTGTGAGGTACATTGCCGATCGCCAGGTTGTCGTTTTTACGCCTATCTGAGTGGTGGAACCGAAATTGAAAAGTAGAATCCCGGGGGGAAGGAAAAGGAAGAAGGCTTCGATGAGAGGGTAGAAGACCTGAAAGTTTTGTTATTTCAACGCGGCTTCAGCGCTCGTTTCGATGAATTGAAGATCAGGATAGGTAAATAGACTGCCCTTCTTCCGTCATTCATGGCATAGTTCGACGATTACCACATAAGGAGCAATCAAATGCCTTCGTTAGAGCAGATCCAAGCAAAGCTTAAGAAGCTCCAGGCCCAGGCTGACGTTCTCATTGCCAGAAAAGCACAAGCCGCAGTCGATCAGATTCGCGAGTTGATGCTCAAGCACGGTCTCACGACTGCCGATATCGAAGCTCAGGCAAAGGCACGACGTGCTGCGAAAGGTCAGAATGGCAGCGTAAGCAAGGGTCGGGGAAGACCCGCCGGCGTGAGCAAAGCCGCCAAATCGGCATCGCAGGCGAAGTACCGTGACCATAAAACCGGCGCGACATGGACGGGTCACGGCCGCGCGCCTGGCTGGATTGCCGGCGTGAAGGACCGCACGGCGTTCCTGATCGACGCTGCGAGCGAAAGCAAATCCGCGGCTGCGCCTGCTGCGAAGCGTGGCAAAGGTCAGCCGAAAGGCGCACAGCCGCCGAAGTACCTGGATCCGAAAACCGGCGCGACCTGGAGCGGCCGCGGTCCGGCACCGGCGTGGCTTGCAGCGGTCAAGGACCGCAGCAAATTCCTGATTGAAGGCGCGACGACTGCCGCTCCGAAGGCGGCAAAAGCGGCGGCAAAAAGCGGCCAGGCGAAAGCGACCGCGAGTGCAGTAGGCAAGAAGACCGCAGCGAAAAAAGCAACGGCGAAACAGGCAGCGGGCAAGACGGCCGTGAAAAAGGCCGCAGCCACCAAGGCGACCCCGGCAAGCCGGAAAGCCGCGGTCAAGAAAACCGCCGGCCGCAAGAGCGCTGTGAAGACCGCAAGAAAAGCACCGGCGCGCAAGGCTGCTGCAACGAGCACGGCCGCGCCCGTCGCGGCAGCTTCGCAAACGCCAGAGGCGCAAGCAAGCGCGTAATGGCCGCGGAATCGTGAAGTAGATGGCTAGCACGTTCGGCGCATCCCAGCAGGAAGACCAGGTCGTCCTGCTGGACTGCGCTCCTCGCCCGGCAGCCGATACTGCCGAACCGTTCATCGTCGCGAGCAATGGCCGCGTGATCGTGACTTATCCGATCGCGGAGTCGGACTTCGAACGGTTCGGGCCATTCGATCCCGACGACGATCCCTTTTGCGCGGTGTTGTTTGCCGACGCCGTCTTTCATCGACTCGGGCCGCCGGGCGATGCCGATCTGCCCATTCATCCGCTCGCGGCGCAAGGCCTGAGTGGCTTTGCGGTGCATGAAGTCGTCAATTCGTCATTGTGCGCGGAGATTGCCTCGGTGCCGGCAGGCTCGATGGCCATGGGTCCCACGGCTCCTGCGCGGCGGCATTTCGTCATCACGTTTCAGGCGTCAACGTTCGAATGCGTGGCGTCCGACTATACGATCATCGGCGTTTTCGGCGCGGGCGAAATAGCCAGTCGCGAGGCATTTGCACTGGTCAGATAAAGCATTAGAACCGGGAAGCAAGGTGCGGTCCTGATACGGGCACACGCCGTCACTGAACGGTGCCGCTCAGATACGCTTCGATGTCGGTGCGCGCGGCCGGATTGCCGTGGTCGCGTTCAACGGCGGCCGCAAGGACGAGCCGCACTTTTGCGTGTTGATAGGCATTGGCAAAGCCCCGCAGCTGTTGCGTAACCGGACGGTCGTCCAGCCGGCGTCGCGTGAGCGCCTGCGCGATGCTGCGTTCGATCAACGCCAACTGGCTGTCGATATAGTCGATACACAGCTCGCGGCAGCGCGCGGATGCCGCTGCGACGCTCAGCAGCGCGGGTACGAGCGAGATGGTCAGAAAACCGCCCGCGGGAATGCGTGCGAGCGCGGCGGGCGAATCGAATAGCTCGGCGCGCAATGCGTCGAATACGGCCTGGGTCCAGATTGCACGCTCTTCTTCGAGCGCACGCCGCCGTCGCGCCAGCGCATGTTGCGCATGCGGATCGGCAATGCGGCCTTCGTCGACCAAAAGCGCCGCATCGTCACGCCTGCCTTCCTGGATGCAGGCACTACCTAGATAGACGGCACTGTCGCCGCGTTCCGCCAGTACCAGATGTTGCAGGTTGTCCGGCACGAGCGGGTCGAGGGGCACCACTTCGCACGTCAGCGGCTTGCCTTGCAGATGAATCGCGCAGCGTCCGTCGTCCGCGAGAGCAGGGCAGCGCGCGAGCGATGGATAGTCGAAGCCTTGCGCGACGATGCTGAAGGTGTCGCCCGAGCGATACAGCAGCGTATCGGCGAGCGCATCGAACGCCGCGCAGTCGGCTTCGTCGAGCAACGCTTCATACCGGCCGACGCGCAGCCGTTCACCGGGCCGCCTGCGCGTGACTCGTCCGATTGCAATGCAGCCGATAAACCGGTCAGGATGACGGAACAGTTCCGCCAGCGTCATCGACGGCGGGCTGTTGCAGCATCGACCGCACGCGGAGCAGGAAAACGAAAACGTGTTCACCACGGCCGACGCACCGAGTCCTGATAACGCGTGAGAATGAAATGCGCGACGTCGTTCGAATGATAGGCGGCGACCAGCTGCCCGACCCATGCGTCCTGGCGATCGCTGTCGCGCACGGTCAGTACGTTCGCGTACGGTGAGCGCGCGTCTTCGAGACTGAGGCCATCGCGGGCGGGGTGAAGGCCTGAACGCGCCGCCGTGTCGCTGTCGATCACCGCAAACGCGACGCTGTTCAGCGTGTCGTACAGACGCGCGCGCGGCACCCGACGAATCTTCAACTTGAGACGGTTGCTGGTGATGTCGGCGAGCGTCGCATGCAGGCCCGCGCTGTCGCGGAACGTCAGCAGCGTTTCGTTTTGCAGAAGGATTAGCGCGCGTGCGATGCCGGCGGGGTCGTCGGGAATCGCAATCGTCGCGCCGCGTTGCAGTTGCACGAGGTTCGTCAGCTTGCGCGAGTACAGCGCGATCGGAAATGTGACGGTCGTGGCCACGCTCGTCAGTGCATAGCCATGCCGTTTGCGCTGCGCGTCGAGTGTCGGTTCGTCTTCGAAGCTCGCGACGTCGATCTGCTTCGCGACCAGCGCGGCATCGATCCGCGACGGCTGATCGAATACGACGACGTCGAGCGCGAGACCCTCGGTCGCGGCGACGCGGCGCACTTCGTTCATGATCTCGGCTTGCGCGCCCGAACTCACGCCGACCCTGATCGTCTGCGATGCGGCGTGTGAGCGTTCAGGCAACAGCGCAGGCAACACCGCGAGCGCAAGCGCGGCAACGATAAGTCGCTTCATGATGCATCCCTCGACACCGTGCGAAAGCCGATATGCGAAGCCGGCAAGTCGGCTTCCTGCTGTTCGCGCGACGCCGCGCGATACCTGACGCAATAGTCACGCGAGCACAGGAACGAGCCGCCCTTGATGACCATCGGCGTATCGTGCCGGCGGCTGAGCGGCGCGACGGCCGCGGTATCGCCGTTCGTATGCGACTGATGCGGACCGGTGTACAGGTCCTTGGTCCATTCCCATGCATTGCCGATCATGTCGTAGAGCCTGAAGTCGTTCGCCGCATAGCAGCCGACGGGCGCGAGGCCGACGTGACCATCCTCGCCGGTGTTGAGCACCGGAAACACGCCTTGCCAGTAGTTCGCGCTCGGCTTGCCGTGCGCGTCGCGCGGCGCGGTGTCGAGATCCGCACTGTCATGGCCGGCTTTGCCCGCGTATTCCCATTCAGCTTCGGTCGGCAGATCGCGGCCGAGCCAGTGCGCGTACGCAAGCGCATCGGCCTGTGTGACCATCGTCACCGGTTGATTCATCAGGCCGTCGAGATTGCTGCCGGGGCCGGTCGGATGATTCCACGCGGCGCCTTTGACCCAGCTCCACCACGCCAGATCGCGCGCATTCATTTCTTCGCGAGTCGGTGTGTGAAAGACCACCGCGCCGCCCTGGCGCTCCGCGTCGCTAACGTAACCCGTCGCGCGCACGAACGCGGCGAACTGCGCATTCGTGACGTCGGTCTGGTCGATCCAGAAACCGGCGACATGTGTCTTGCCGTCGCCGGCTGGGCGTTCGTCTTCGTAGCCGAGCTTGCTGCCGAACACGAAGTCGCCGCCATGCAGATGCACCATGCCGGCTCGTGTGTCGTCGCGCCAGCGCGCGGGCAAGCCCGAGTAACGCTCGCATTGTTGTTCGGAGCCGAGCGCGGCGAGGGGACGCGAGCGGTTGAGGTTGTCGAATGCGCTGGACGGGCCATCGCCAAATACGGCCACGCTCGCCGCATTGATGGAAGGCGCGGCAAACGCGACGGCGAACGCGGCCGCCGCGATCGCGGCGTATGCGCCATACAGCGCCACGCCGCCCTTGAGCTTGGATGAAAACGCCATCTCGTGCTCAGTAGTAGCCGTGCGGACGCAATGGCTCGACGCCGCCCACGCTCGTCATATAGTCGTTCCACTGCTGCACGAGACCGTCGATGATCGACTGGTTCTGCGTGGACACGTCCTGCGTTTCGCCACGATCGGCGCTCATGTCGTACAGCTCCCAGTGACCGTCGACGGGGCCGAGCGGCGGTTCCGTCCACAATGCCTTCCAGCGTCCGTCGGCGCTGCGCAGATAGCCGCGACCGTACGCTTCGTCGCCGAACGACGCGCTATGCACCGGCGCCGTACTCTGATCTTCGAGCAACGGCAGCAGCGATTGCCCGGTGATCGGATACACGTAGCGGTTGTTGTAGACCACCTTGCCCTTGTTCTGATCGACGCCGGTCAGCGTATTGATCAGCGCGGGGGCCGAGGTGGTCGGCGGGGCAATCTGCGCGACCGCGAGGAATGTCGCCGTGTTGTCCGTCACGTGGGTGAATTCGCGCAGCGTCGGCTTCTGCGAAGTCTGTCCCGGCAGGTGCACGATCAATGGCGTCGACACGCCGCCTTCGCCCGAATAACCCTTGGTCAGGCGGAACGGTGTCGCGCTGACTTCGGCCCAACGCAAGCCGTATTGCAGGCGTTGCGCGTTTTGCAGACCGTTGTCGGTGCCGAGTTGCGAGTAGGTCGGATCCGTCGCGTTCGCGGTGTCGGTGGCGGTCGGGTCCGCGCCGGAATCGATCGGCCAGCCTTCGGCGCCGTTGTCCGACTGGACCATGATGAACGTGTTGTCGTATTCGCCGATGTCCTTCAGATGCTGGATCAAGAGACCAATGTTGTGATCGAGGTTCTCGACCATGCCCGCATAGATTTCCATGTAGCGCGCCTGCGCTTTCTTCTCGGCCGGCGACAAGCTGTCCCACTTCTTGTTCACATAGCCGGGACCGTAGTCGGTGTAACCCTGGGCGGCGCTGTGCACGGCGCTCACGTATTTCGCGTTCGCGGTACCGTTGTTCGCGGTGGCCGGACTCGCGGCCAGCGTCTCCGAGGCGCCGCCGTACGGCACGAAGTCCTGTGGAATGATGCCGAGTGCTTTCTGCCGCGCGATACGCGCATCGCGGATCGCGTCATAGCCGGCATCGTATTTGCCGACGTAGTTGTGCAGATAAGGTTCGGGCACCTGCAGCGGCCAATGCGGTGACGTATAGGCCGCGTACGCGAAGAACGGCTTGCCGTCGCCCTTGTTCGAATCGATGTACGAGATGAGGCGCTGCGTGTAGAAGTCGGTCGAATAGAACACCGCCGGGCTGCCGCCCGCGCCGCCCGGTTGTCCCGGCTGGCCCGGCTGCACGTACTGGCCGTCTTCGGTGTAGTTCTTCGAGCCGGCCAGCTCGTGCGCGAAGTGATTGGTCGCGGCGCCGCCGAGCAGCGCGTAGCTGTGCTCGAAACCCCATTGGTCCGGCGTCTGCCCGCTGCCCGTCGCGCTGCCGACGATGCCCGAACCGATGTGCCACTTGCCGGCCATGTACGTGTGATAGCCGCCGTCCTTCAGCAACTGCGCAACCGATAGCGCGCGGTCGTTCAGATAGCCTTCATAACCCGGCAGTCCTTTGCGCTCGTCGGTCGGCACGCCCATCGTGCCTTCGCCGACCAGATGGTGATCGGTGCCCGAGATCAGCATCGAACGCGTGATCGCGCAGACGGTGCCCGTGTGGTGATTCGTGAGGATGCGGCCGCTCTGTACGAGCGCATCGAGATTGGGCGTGTTGATTTCGCCCCCGAACGCGTGGATGTCGGAGTAGCCGAGATCGTCGGCCATGATGTAGAGAATGTTCGGCCGCTTCTGTGCGACGACCGCCGTGGACGCGGCGGTCGCGCTCGGCAGGTTGTCTTCGCCGCACGAGGCAAGCATGACGAAGCTCGCGACGGCGGCGCCGATCAGGCCAACGCGAAATGAAGGGCGAAAGTCGGGACGGCGAAATCGAAATGTTGTCATTGTTATTGCGGACCGTATGGTTGGGCCGCTGATGTTAGCAATGACGTTGTCAAGGCCAAACGAACGATTTCTGCGTTGCTATCGACGTTTGTCGATATAGGTTGCATTGGCGAAAACGCCTTCACGCACCCCGTCAATTGCCTGGGTTCAGCACGGGCTTATCGGGTGCCGCCTGCGTGCGGTATGGCAGTTGCGCGGCATGCGGATCGCTGATCGTGTTGTCGATCACGCGCTCGACGTCCGCCGTTTTCGCGAGTTCGGTGAGGAAGGTCTTTTTGTCGAAGCCGGGCGCGATGCAGCCCTCGACGTAAATGAAGCGGCGTTGCAGCGTGAGCCACAGCGTGGACTGCTCGCGCCAGTGCGTCGTGACGTTCAGATTCGCAAGACGCCGTTGCACACTGTCGGCAATTTCCGCGTCGTACAGATACGCGTTCGGCAAACGGCAACGTCCTTCGATCCAGCAGCTATTGCCGCGCTCGATCCGGTAATGGCTATCGTCGAGCCATTCCTTTTCGGTTTCGAATGGACCAAGCGGCGTTGGGCAATTGGCGATTGCTTTGGAGATTTGCATGAACGGATCGTGGCCGCGATTGACGCGCGCTGGTTCGCCATAAGCGTGACCCGTGGCCGCGCAAAGCAGCAGACTGGCGAGGCTCAGTTCGAACACGCGTTTCATGCTGTCGTCGCTCCAGGCGTGGACCGCCTATTATCGCGCGGCCCCAACCCTCAGCGCTTGTTGCGCCGATTCTCGACCGCGAACTTGATCAACTCGGCCTGGCCTTCAATATCGAGCTTGCGCTTCAGATTCAGCCGATGCGTCTCCACGGTCCGCACCGACAGATCGGTGCGCTGCGCGATCTGCTTGCTCGACAGTCCTTCGGCGAGTGCATCGAGAATATCGCGCTCGCGCGGCGTCAACCGTTCGACCGGCGATTGCGTCGCCGACGCCTGGATCAGCCGCGCGCTGATCTCCGCGCTGAAGAACGTCTTGCCGTCGAGCACCGCGCCGATCGCCTGAATGATTTCGAGCGCCGGCGAATCCTTCAGCACGTAGCCGCTCGCGCCGGCGCGCACCGCCTGCTTGACGTATTCGAGGTTGTCGTGCATTGAGAGCATCAGCACGCGAATCGCCGGAAAGCGCTCGTGAAAAAGGCCGGCCAGCGCAATGCCGTTCATGCCGCTTTTCATGCCGACATCCATCAGCGCGAGATGCGGCGACTGTCGTTCGGCCAGTGCGAGCGCTTCCTGCGCGTCGCCCGCTTCGCCGACCACTTCGAAATGGCGCACGGCTTCGAGGCGTGCGCGCAGACCGTCGCGCACGAGCGGATGATCGTCGACGAGCAGCAGACGCGCGATGGAAGAAGAGGACGTGTCGTTCATGAAGTGATTTCCTGCAAGGGGGGCACCGCTGCGTGCGTCGTTGGCAGCGGCACGCACGCAGTTACGACGGTGTGACCAGGCTCCGAGCTCAACGACAGCGTGCCGCCGAGTGCTTCCAGCCGTTCGCGCATGTTGCGCAGCCCGACACCTTCGCGTCCGCCGACGAATGCGTCGGTCGCGTCGAAGCCGCGGCCGTTGTCGGAGATCGTCAGCGTGACCGCATCGCGCGAGATTTCGAGCGCCAGCGCCGCGCTCGACGCCTGCGCATGCCGCACGATGTTCGTCAGCGCTTCCTGGGCGATGCGAAACAGCACGGTGTTGACCCCATCGGGCAACGTGGCCGCATGGGTGTGCGCGATCTGCGTGAAGCCGATCGCGATGCCGGACTCGTCGCCGAATTCGCGCGTCAGCTGTTCGAGGGCCGCTGCGACGCCGAGATCGTCGAGCATCGACGGTCGCAGCGCGTGAGAGATGCGCCGGACTTCGCGCAGCGTCTCGCCGAGCCGCGCGAGTCCGGTGGACAATGCGGCTTCGGCGGCGGGCTCGCGCGCGTCGCCGCGTTCGAGCCGCGCGAGTGCCGATTCGAGCAGCAGCTTCACGGACACCATCATCTGGCTGATGCCGTCGTGCAATTCGCGCGACAGGCGCGCGCGTTCGTTTTCCTGCGATTCGACGACCTGCTGCGCGAGCCGCTTCAGCTTCGCGTCGGCGCTGCGATATTCGGTCACGTTCAGCACGAGCGCGCACAGCGCGATCACCGCGAGGCCGGCCACCGCGATCGCGTCGATCCACTTCATTGTCCGATCGATATTGGCCGCGGCCTCGGCGTCGATATGCGCGAGCGTCGTGTCCACGTCGTCGAGATAGATGCCGGTGCCAAGCATCCAGCCCCAGCGCTCGAGCGGCACCACGTAGCCGAGTTTCGACTCGACCTTGCCGGTCGACGGCCGATGCCACAGATAGCGCACGTAGCCGCCGCCGCGCGCGGCTGCGGCGAGCAGTTGCTGGATCGTCGGCGTGCCCTGGCTATCGCGCAACGACCACAGATCGCGGCCCACCAGATCCGGCTCGCGCGGATGCATCAGCGAGCGGCCGTGCATGTCGTAGACGAAGAAGTACCCGTCCTTGCCGAAATTCATTTTTTCGAGCATCTCGAGCGCGCGCGTGCGCAGCAGCGCGTCGTCGCGCGCGTTGTCGCGGCCGGCTTCGTAGAGCGGCGCGATCGCGGTGGTTGCGAGTTCGACGTAGTGCTTGAGCTCGATCTCCTTGCTCGCCATGTACGCGGCCTGGGTAGTCGCGTGCTGCCGCTCGGCGAGCGCCGTGGCTTCGTGGCGCACGCCCGTCTCGATGCTGACGATCGACACCAGAAAGGGCACGATCGCGAGCAACACTATCTTTGCTTTGAGTTTCATCGTCGAAAACCGGCTTACAGGCTACGTATTATTACGTAGTCGGCTTACGTAGTTGCGCGCTTGTAAGGAAGCGCGTGAAGGCGAATACTACATCCCCGTCGTATACCGCACTGCGCGAGGCCTGGCGGGCGAGTGTGCGGCGTTCCCCGTTTTTCCATCTGCCCTCAGGCAACTGGGCATCCGCGCGTCGGGCCACGAGCCTTCGCGCGTGCTGTCGATAATACTCAGGAGACGTTCGTGGAGACCTCCCCCCCGGCCGGCCGTTCATGGCTCTGGCTCATTCTGCTCATCCCTTATATCGCGCTGCTGTGGCTACCGTTCTATAACGACATGCATCCGCCGCTCGCGGGCTTTCCGTTCTTCTACTGGTATCAGTTTCTGTGGGTGCCGTTGACCTCGCTGCTGATTTACATCGTGTATCGAGGTCTCAAATGAGCGATCTGAATCCTGTGAACCCGGTTGCGATGACGGTTTTCATCGCATTTTTCGTGCTCGTCACGGTGATCGGCTTTTTCGCCGCGCGCTGGAAACGCGGCGATTTGACGCAATTGCACGAGTGGGGCCTGGGCGGCCGGCAGTTCGGTACGGTCATTTCGTGGTTCCTCGTCGGCGGCGATTTCTACACCGCCTATACGGTGATCGCGGTGCCTGCGCTCGTCTATTCGGTGGGCGCGTATGGCTTCTTCGCGCTGCCGTACACGATCATCGTCTATCCGTTCGTGTTCGCGGTGATGCCGAAGCTGTGGAAGGTCGCGCACGCGCGCAACCACATCACGGCGGCAGACTACGTGCACGGCGAATACGGCGGCAAGTGGTTCCCGGCGGCCGTCGCGCTGACGGGTATCGTCGCGACGATGCCGTATATCGCGCTGCAACTGGTCGGTATGCAGGTCGTGATCAAGGGGCTCGGCGTGAGTGGCGAAACGCCGCTGATCGTCGCGTTCGTGATCCTCGCGCTGTACACGTATGCGAGCGGCCTGCGCGCCCCGGCGATGATCGCGTTCGTCAAGGACATCATGATCTATATCGTCGTGATCGCGGCGGTATGGCTGATCCCGGTGAAGCTCGGCGGCTATGGGCACGTGTTCGAACTGGCCGATGCGCACTTCCAGGCGAAGGGCGGCGCGACCGGCATCCTCCTGAAGCCGGCTCAGTACACCGCGTTCGCATCGCTCGCGCTCGGCTCGGCGCTCGCCGCGTTCATGTATCCGCATACGATGACGGCGGTGCTGTCGTCGGCGTCGGCGAAGACGGTGCGCAAGAACGCGATCTTCCTGCCGGCCTATACGGTGCTGCTCGGCCTGATCGCGCTGCTCGGCTATATGGCGATCGCCGCGGGCATCAACGTGAAGTCGGCCAGCGATGTGGTGCCGGCCCTGTTCAACACGCTGTTCCCGTCGTGGTTCGTCGGCTTCGCTGCCGCCGCGATTGCGATCAGCGCGCTGGTGCCGGCCGCGATCATGTCAATCGGCGCGGCGAATCTGTTCACGCGTAATCTGTGGCGTCCGCTGGTGTCGCCGAATATCACGCCTCAAGCGGAAGCGGCCAATGCGAAGGTCGTCTCGCTGGTCGTCAAGTTCGGCGCGCTGCTGTTCATCGTGTTCCTGCCGACGCAGTACGCGATCGATCTGCAACTGCTCGGCGGCGTATGGATTCTGCAGATTTTCCCGGCTGTCGTGTTCTCGCTGTACACGCGTCGTCTGAACACGCAGGGTCTGTTCCTCGGCTGGCTCGTCGGTATCGTGCTCGGCACGGGCCTCGCGATTTCGCAAGGGCTCAAGCCGATCTATGGGCTGCATTTCGGCCACGAGAACTATCCGCTGTATATCGGCCTGATCGCGTTGGCCGCGAATATCGTCGTGAGCTTCGCGGTGTCGGCGGTGTCGGCGCGACGGGTTGCCGTTACGGCTTGATCGACGGTTGTCCGGTTCGATGAAGAACGCCGCGGGCCGTTGGCCCGCGGCGTTTTTTTTATTTTCTTCGGAATCTTCGGTCCAGCGACGTAGCCGACTGTTCCGCTAGAACCGCTCGACCCGAAACGGCCGCGGATCGACCAGCGTCTCCTCGCCCGTCATCATCTCGGCGATCAGCCGCCCCGTGACCGGTCCGAGCGTCAGGCCATGATGCGCATGGCCGAACGCGAACCACAGTCCCTGATGTTTTTTCGCGGGTCCAATGATCGGCATCATGTCCGGCGTGCACGGGCGGCGTCCCATCCACGGTTCGGCGTCCAGCCGCTCGCCGAGCGGAAACAGGGTGCGCGCGATCGGCTCGACCGCATCGAGCTGTACCGGCGTCTTGGCCGCCTCAGGCAGCGCGATTTCGGCGCCCGTGGTGAGACGGATGCCGCGCGCCATCGGCGCAAGCACATAGCCGTGTTCGACGTCGAGAATCGGATGATTGAGCCGTGCGGCCCGGCGCGGCGCGTAGTGCATGTGATAGCCGCGCTTGACCGCGAGCGGCAGCCGATACCCGAGCCGCGTGCTTGCGCGATCCGACCACGGTCCGAGCGCGATCACCGCCGACCCGGCCGTGATCGCCCCTTCCCGCGTATCGACCTGCCAGCCTTCGCGCAGCGTATCGGCATCGCCGAAGAAGAACCGTCCGCCGAGCGCTTCGAAGTACCGCGCGTAGGCGGTGACGAGCGCATTCGGATCGCTGACCGAATCGGATTGCGGATAGCGCAGTCCGCCTTGCAGGCGCTTGTCGAGATCGGGTTCGAGCTGTTGCAGGCGCGGCGCGTCGAGCGTCTCGAACTCGACGCCGTACTCGCGATGCCATCGCTCCGCGAGCCTGGTTTCGGTGTCGCGCGCAGCGGCACGGCGAAACACCTTGATCCAGCCGATTGGCCGCAGCAGGGCGCTCGCGCCGGCCTCCGCGGCAAGCGCGCGATGTTCGCTAACACAATGCTCGATCAGCGTCGCGTACGACCTTGCGATTTCCGCGTGTTTCGCCGGATGCGAATTGCGCCAATAGCGCCACAGAAACGGCGCAACCTCAAGTATCGCGTCGGCGTGATAGCGCACGTCGGGCGACTGGTTGCGCGCGTAGCGCAGCAGGGTGCCTAGCCCGCGCGGAAACGCGTACGGATAGACGCCTTCGCGCTGGATCAGCCCGGCGTTGCCGAACGACGTCTCGTTGCCCGGCTGCTTGCGATCGATCAGCGCGACCGCGCGTCCGCGCTTCTGCAGATGCACTGCGACGCTCACACCGACAATGCCGGCGCCGAGCACCACGGTATCGAATTTCATGCTCCCTGTCCGCCTTGCGTGTGTTCTGTGTCTCGTCGGCGCTCCGCCGTATGCCAGCGGGAGGCGAAGCGCGTGCTTTCATCTTATACAGGGATCGGCCCGCTTCGCCATTGGCAAAAAAACCGCGATCGGGAAAACGCGCGAATGTCCTGCTCGCTCGGACGAAATGCTGTCTTTAAACCCGCGTTCGAGCGGGCGACTTCGGACTCGCTGGCCTCAGCGTGTAAACTGCTGACTTTTTTGCTTCCGGTGGTATGTTGCAAGCCCCTCAGCGCAACGCCCTCAGCGGGCCCGCGCTCGTTCGCTTACTGGCCCGTCTCGCCGAGGCCGACGTCGCCGAATCACGGCAATCGCTGGCGGATCGCCTGAGCCAGTGGCTCGGCTGGACCGACGCGATCGCGTTGTCGTCGGCGCTGAACGGCAAGCCGCCGGCCGTCGCCGTTGGCGCGCGCGCGTTCGGCCGCGCGGAAGAGGACGAGTGCACGCGCGTGCGCCGCTCGCTGGTGAGCGCGATCGGCAGCGATAGCGTGCTCGCGGGCTCGCGGCGGCGTGGATCGGCGTCGTCGTCCGCCCAGATGTCCGCGCCGCGCGTGGCCGTCGACACGCAAGCCGACTATGCGGTGTTCCGGCAGCGCTATCTCGCGCTTCAGCAGTCGATGGAAACGTCGATCGGCACGTTGCGCGGCCGGCTGCGCGCGCTGCTGGCGACGCAAGCGCCGGCACTCGCGCGGCTCGCGGTCGTCGATGCCGTGATGGAGCGTGCGCTCGGCGAGCGCGAGCGGACTTTGCTCGGCGCGGTGCCGGGGCTGCTCGGCGGACACTTCGAGCGCTTGAGAGCCGACGCTGAAGCCGCGGCCACAACCTCAACCGCAGCCGTTCAACCCACGCCAGCCTCGGTCCACGCCAACGCCGCCGCGTCCGACGCGTGGCTCGACGCGTTTCGCAAGGACATGCAGAGCGTTTTGCTGGCCGAGCTGGATGTTCGTTTTCAACCGATCGAAGGGCTGCTCGCGGCTCTTCGCACCTGCTAACCGGGACCCCATGTCCAGATATCGTATCGATCTCGTTGTGTTTTTCGCGGGGCTCGCCGCGGCGTGCTGGATCGCCGTCGGTTATGCCGTCTCCAATCCGCTCGCGTTCGCCGTTACGCTGCTGATCGGCGTCTTCTACGTGCTGGGCGCGCTCGAATTGCGCCGCTACAGCCAGGCGAGCACCACGCTGACGGGCGCGCTCGCCGCGCTGTCGGGACCGCCGCCGAGCCTCGCCGCGTTTCTCGAACCGGTGCATCCGAGCTTGCGCAATAGCGTGCGGCTGCGCGTCGAAGGCGAGCGCGTCGCGTTGCCGGGACCCGCGTTGACGCCGTATCTGGTCGGCCTGCTGGTGCTGCTCGGCATGCTCGGCACGCTGCTCGGCATGGTGATGACGCTGCGCGGCACCGGCCTCGCGCTGGAGAGCGCGAGCGACCTGCAGGCAATGCGCGCGTCGCTGGCTGCGCCGGTCAAGGGGCTGGGCTTCGCGTTCGGCACATCGATCGCGGGTGTCGCGACGTCGGCGATGCTCGGGCTGCTGTCCGCGCTGTGCCGCCGCGAGCGGCTCGAAGCAGCGCAACATCTCGACGTGAAGATCGCGACGACGTTGCGCGTCTACTCGCAGAGCCATCAGCGCGAGGAAAGCTTGCGGCTGCTGCAACGCCAGGCCGAAGCGACGCCGCTGCTGGTCGAACGTCTGCAGACGATGATGAGCGCGCTCGAACAGCAGAGCGCCGCGTCGAACGAGCGGCAGATTGCGAGCCTCGACGCGTTTTACGGCCGCACCGAGGCTGCGTATCTGCGCCTGGCCGGCGTGATCGAGCAGTCGCTGAAGGACAGCGTGGCCGGCAGCGCGCAGGCCGCGGGCAAAGCGCTGCAACCGGTCGTCGAAGCGACGATGGCGGGTGTTGCGCGCGAAACCGCGGCGTTGCACGACGCCGTGACGCAGGCCGTGCAGCGCCAGCTCGACGGCATGTCGAGCGGCTTCGCGGCGACCAGCGCGAACGTGGCCGAAATCTGCAACAACGCACTCGCCGGACATCGGGACGCGAGCGACGAGCTGGCTGCGCAGCAGCGCGCGTCGATCGAACGTGTCGCCGAAGCGTTCGAACAGCGCTCAGCCGCGTTGCTCGACGGCGTGTCCGCGCGGCTAGAAGCGACGGCGAGCGGCATGTCGCAGGCTTGGGGCGGGGCGTTGGCGCAGCAGCAGAGCGCGGGCGACAAGCTCGCCGCCAACAACGAACAGGCGCTGGCGCGCGCCGCCGCGACGTTCGAGCAGCATGCGGCCGCGTTGCTGAGCGCGGTCGGCAGCTCGCATGCGAACTTGCAGGCGGAACTGACCGTGCGCGACGAGCAGCGTTTGGGCGCCTGGGCTGAGGCCCTCGACGCGATGGGCGCGAAGCTGACCGAGCAGTGGCAACAGACGGGTGCGCAAGCCGCGAGCCGTCAGCAGCAAATCTGCGATGCGCTTGCGCAAACCGCGCGCGACATCTCTGCGCAGACGCAAACGCATGCGAGCGCGACGATCGCCGAGATCGATCGACTGGTCCAGGCAGCGGCCGAAGCACCGAAGGCGGCAGCAAACCTGCAAGCCGAACTCGCCGCGCGCGACGAACAGCGCTTCACTTCATGGACCGAAGCGCTCGGCGCAATGACCACCAGGCTGAGCGAACAATGGCAGCAGACCGGTTCGCAAACCGCGGCCCATCAGCAGCAAATCTGCGACGCGCTTGCGCAAACCGCGCGCGATATCTCCGCGCAGACGCAAACGCATGCCAACGCGACGATCGCCGAGATCGAGCGCCTCGTGCAGGCGGCGTCGGAAGCGCCAAAGGCCGCTGCCGAAGTCGTCGCGGAGCTGCGCCAGAAGCTCTCCGACAGCATGGTCCGCGACACCGCGATGCTCGACGAGCGCAGCCGTCTGCTCGCCACGCTGGAGACGCTGCTCGACGCGGTCAACCACGCGTCGACCGAACAGCGCACGGCCGTCGATGCACTCGTCGCGACGTCGGCGGATCTGCTCGAACGCGTCGGCAACCGCTTCACCGAACATCTGGAGCACGAGACCGGCAAGCTGGGCTCGGTCGCCGCGCAGGTCACCGGCAGCGCGGTCGAGGTCGCGAGCCTCGGCGAAGCGTTCGGCGCGGCCGTGCGCCTGTTCGGCGAAGCGAACGACAAGCTCGTCACGCATCTCGAACGCATCGAAGCGGCGCTCGATAAATCGCTCGCACGCAGCGACGAACAGCTCGCCTACTACGTCGCGCAGGCGCGTGACGTGGTCGACCTCAGTGTGATGTCGCAGAAGCAGATCGTCGAGGATCTGCAGTTGTTGGCCGCGCAGCGCGCGACCGCCGGAGCCGATGCGGTATGAGCGAGGACATCGACGGCGGCGTGGAAGCGTCCGCGCCGATCTGGGCCGCGTTCGGCGATCTGATGTCGGTGTTGCTCGGCGCCTTCGTGCTGATTCTGGTGAGCGTGATAGGCGTGCAACTCGAGCTGTCGAGCAAGCTCGAGCAGGAGGTCAAGCAACGTCAGGCCGAAACGCAGCGTCGCAAGACGCTCGAGCAGGCACTCGCCGGACCTCTGGCGGCGGGGCGCGTGACGCTCGTCAATGGCCGCATCGGTATTAGCGGCAACGTGCTGTTCGCGCTGAACTCCGCCCAGCTGCAGCCCGAGGGCCGCGCGCTGCTGAAGAGTCTCGCCGGGCCGCTGTCCGCGTATCTGCGCGCGAGCGACCAGATCCTGATGGTCAGCGGCTTCACCGACGATCAACGCCTGCGCGAAGGCAACCGGCGTTTCGCCGATAACTGGGAGCTGTCGGCACAACGCGCGTTGACGGTCACGCGCGCGCTGATCGATGAGGGCGTGCCGGGGTCGTCGGTGTTTGCGGCTGCGTTCGGCTCCGGGCAGCCGGTCAGTTCGAACAGCGACGAACCGGGCCGCGCGAAAAACCGCCGCGTCGAAATTGCGCCGGTGCCGCGGCCGTCGAGCGCGGCGGCAGCGGAGAAGTCCGGTGCTTGACGACGCGCGCGAGGACAACGCCATGACCGACGACGACGCGATCCAGGCGGCTCGCGCGACGCTCGATGCATGGCGCGCGCGCGGTGCGGATCGGCTCGATCCCGTGCGCTTTCATCTGCTCGAGGCGCTTGCGCGGCGCGCGGCGCAGCACAGCGGTGAGGCGCGACGCGTGCTCGAATACAGATTGTCGGGACTGCTGGGCGAATATACGGTCGAGGTCGAGCGTGCGACTGCGGATGAGGCCGCGTCGCAATCCACCGCCAACGAATCCAACGAAGCCAACGACGCCACGCTCGCGGCACTGATCGAACACCTCGCCCGCCACCACGCGCGCGCGGATGCACCGCACGCCGCTGCCTACCCCGAACTCCGCGCAGTCGACTACTTCCGCGAAGTCTGGTCTAAAGTCCGCACCGAAAAGCAGCTGCGCCAGTCGCTCGCGCAGGTGCCCGGCAACGCGGGGCCGCTCAATTCGAGCACCCTCGTGCATCGCGCGCTGTCGTTGATGCGTGAGCTGTCGCCGGGGTATCTGAAGCAGTTCCTGTCGTATGTCGATACGCTGTCGTGGCTCGAGCAGATGAACGGCGGCGCGCCGCCCGAGAAGGAAGCGCCGCGCGCCGCGACCACCGGCAAGGGCGCTCGCAAGAAAGCGCGCTAAGAGCGGCTTGCCGCACGTTGCCTTTTCGCGCGCCGCGCCAGCATGTTCATCGACTCGACGAACGCGGAGAACGCCATCGCCGCGTAGATGTAGGCCTTCGGCACATGCGAGCCGAAGCCATCGGCGATCAGTGTCATGCCGATCACGAGCAGGAAGCTCAGCGCCAGCATCACGATGGTCGGATTGCGGTCGATGAAGCGCGCGAGCGGCTGCGCGGCGAACAGCATCACCATGATCGACACGATCACCGCGACGAACATGATCGGCAGGTGTTCGGTCATGCCGACGGCGGTGATGATGCTGTCGACCGAAAACACGATGTCGAGCACGATGATCTGGCCGATCGCCGCCGCCACGGTTAGCTGCACGGCCGAGCTGACGTTCGCGGCGTCTTCGTCGTCGGGGCTCACGTGCTCGCGGATTTCGCTGGTCGCCTTCCACACGAGGAACAGGCCGCCGGCGACGAGGATCAGATCGCGCCAGGAAAAGCCATGACCGAACAGCTCGAACGCGACCGAGGTCAGCTTTGCGATCCACGCGATGGTACTGAGCAGGATCAGCCGCATCACCAGCGCGAGCAGCAGCCCGATGCGCTGCGTGCGCGCGCGTTGTGCTTCCGGCAAGCGGTTGCTGAGAATCGAAATGAAGATCAGGTTATCGATGCCGAGCACGACTTCCATCACGATCAGCGTGACGAGCGCGGCCCAGGCGGCGGGATCGGCAACGAGTGCGAGCAGGGAGTCCATGACGTGGCGGAACCGGTTGCGCCGCGGGCGGCGGAACCGCCATCATGGGCCTGTTCGCGGTTCGAATGAACCGGTGATAACCTGAACGACCTTTCGGATTTTTCGAAGTGTCGCTGCGCATGCCCAACTATCGTCACCTGTACTTTTTCTGGATCGTCGTGAAGGAGGGCGGCTTCGCGCGCGGGCTCGGCGTGTTTCCGCTCGCAGAACTCGGCGCCGAAAGTCTTGCGTTATTGCGGGGCTTGCGCTGGCTCGGCCGCGCGGACGGTGTGATCGAGGAGATTCACGCGATCCGCTCGCGACGCGGCCAGCATCATGCGCTCGCGTCGCAGGTGATCGCGGCGGCGCAGTCGTGAGGGTATCGCGCCGCCACGCCCGCGCCGCGCAACATCAGAACGCGTGACGCATGCCGACCGTCACAGCGACCTGCGTGCTCGTCGACGACGGCGACAGCGTGTTGAGCATCGCATGCGACAACACCGAATCTGCAGGCGCGCCGTGCGCGTTCTGGTACACGCCTTCGAGGTAGAAGTCTGTGCGCTTGCTGAGCGCGTAGTCGGTCTGCAGCATCGCGCTGTTCCATGCCGGCGACGAGCCGTTATACGCGCCATGCGTGAACGTGTACGCGCCCGATACGCTCAAGGCCGGCGTCAGCGCGTACTTCGCGTTGACCTCGTAGTTGTCGAGGCGCAGCGATCCGGCGAGCGTGCCGGTGCCGTCGCCGGCCGCGCCGAGATAGGTGCCGGTGCCGAACGAGAACACGCCCGAGACGTTGTCGATCTGCGTGTGGCTCCAGACGAGGCCGACGGTCGCCGCTCCGAACGTGTAGTTGCCGCCGAGCGACCATATGCGCTGGCGTTCGGCGACGAAGTTTGCGCTCGTGTCGCCGGTGGTCACGGCGCCGCTGCCGTTGCCCGCGTTGCTGAACTGCAGGTAGCCGGCCGCCAGGTTCAGCGGGCCCTGCGCGTACGCGAGGCTGAAGCCGTACGAGCGGTTGTTCGCGAAGTTGCCGGCCTTGTTGCTGAACGAGTACATCGATTCGAACGTGACACCGTGGAACACCGGGCTCGCGTACTTGACTGAGTTGTTGACCACGACCGAGTTCGCCGCGAGGTTGTCGTTGTCGAACGGATGCGCGGCGATGCTGCCGCCCCACGTGTTGAAGCCGGCCGTCAACGGGCCGACGGCGTCGTTCAACACGTCGAACTGGCGGCCGAACGTCAGCGTGCCGTACGGATCGCTTTGCAGGCCGGCCCATACCTGCGAGCCGAACGCGCTGCCGGCGAATGCCTGCGCGCCGTTGTTCATCAGGAAGCCCTGCTCGAGCTTGAAGACAGTGTGCAGATCCGCGCCCAGGTCTTCCGTACCCTTCAGGCCGAACACCGTGTTTTGCGTGGTGCCGCTCGCGAGCTGCCAGTTGCTGTGGCCGAGCTGGTTATTCGTGTAGACGAGGCCGGTGTCCAACAGGCCGTACAGCGTCACGCTGCTTTCAGCGTGTGCGGACATGGTGAAAACGCCGCACAGCGCGGCGGCGAGTAGGGTCTTTTTCATAGCGGGTTCCTTTTGATTTACAAACGTGTTTTCGATTGAATTGAGCCCGTTGCGCGATTTGCGGAATGCCGTAGCGCTTGCGTTCTGCGTGTGATATCGAGCTATTGTGATAATCGAAAAAGGTCGGTTGTTTCCTCGCTTTTCATTGCGAATAACGGCGTACCAATGTCTTTGCACGTGAGCAGAGAGCCGGTGCTCGGATGATTTGGCGAACCAGTCGAAAGCAAGCGGCGTGCCAATGTCTGGTGCGAGGCGCGGAATTCACGCTTCGGTCGTCCAGCGGGGAATAAAGCAGGGATTTAACGAAAAACGATTGACGACGCAAACAACGAGGGGGCGAAGCTTACCCTGTTCCGGTGCGCGCCGGGAGGGGAGCGCGCGAAATCGGGGCAAATCAGCCCGAATTTGCGCGGATTCGCACCATCGAGTAGACGCGATGAGCGCTATGAGGGCGTCGGGCTTGCCCTGGCGGCTTCATCGACACGTGGCATTGTGCTGAATTCATCATCACCGGAGGCCGGCATGCGTATCCAGACATCCTTTCTATTCGACCTCGACGGCACGCTCGTCGACAGCGTCTATCAGCACGTGCTGGCGTGGAAAGAGGCGCTCGACAGCGAGGGGATCGCGCTGTCCGTGTGGCGCATTCATCGCAAGATCGGCATGAGCGGTGGGCTGTTCACGGACCAGTTGCTGCGTGAGACACACGGCGAGATCAATGCCGAACGCGCAGAACGACTGCGGCTCGCGCATGCGGCCGCCTATCAACGGATGCGCGCGCAGGTCTGTCCGCTGCCGGGCGCGCGCGGACTGCTCGACGCGCTGACGCAGGCCGGCACCCCGTGGGCCGTCGCGACGAGCGGGCGAATGGAAACCGCTGCGCTGAATCTGGAGGCGCTGGGCGTTGATCCGGCGAAGGCGGTCGTCGTCACGCGCGACGACGTCAAATACGCTAAGCCCGATCCGGACCTGTTCCTCGCCGCTGCCGCGCGGCTCGGCGTGCCGATCGAGCACACGGTCGTGGTCGGCGACAGCATCTGGGACATGCTCGCCGCGCGCCGCTGCCGCTCACTCGGTGTCGGCCTGCTCTCGGGCGGCTACGGCACCGACGAACTGGAGCGCGCGGGGGCGTTGCGCGTCTACGACGATCCGGCCGATCTGCTCGCGCACCTCGACGAAGTGGCGTCGCGGCCGTGAGCCCGGCGGTGATCAGGGCTTGTTGAGGAGCGGCGGCGCCGCCGCAGGGGGCGTCGGCGTCACTTTCGACGATTCCCGGACGAGCTGATTGGTCATCGCCGCGGCGACCGGATTCGTGCCGCTGCCGGTGCCAGCGCCATTGCCAGCGTTAGTGCCGGCCGACATCGGCACGGTGACGCCCGACGGCATCGGCAGCGACGGGTCAGGCTTTGCCGATTCCCTGACCAGTTCGTTCGTCAGCATCGCGGCGACGGGGTTCGCGCCGTTCGGGTGCGTGTCGTCGCGCCGTCCGGACTGCGGCTTCGGTTGGGCTGTTTGCTGGGCGTACGACTGCGGCTTCGAGCGTGCGTGCGCGACTGCGGCCGGAGCGGGAGCTGGAGTCGGAGTCGGTGCCGCATCCGTCCGCGGAAGCGCGGATTGCGGCGCGATCGCGACATGATTCGCGATGTCCGCACGCGGCGCGGCCGGGCTCACCGGTTCCGCCGGCATCACACTGCCGCCAGGCGCGCGCGTCGCGCCGGTCTGCGGTTCCGGGTCCACCACGCCGGTGACGCTGCGAGTCACCGTGCCCGTCACAGCGGGCGCCTGATCGTCCCTGGGGTAAAGCAGATAACCGGCGACGCCCGCATCGACTACGAGCAGCCCGACTATCAACAACTTGCCGGTATTCGTCATATCTAAGCAACTACCATTCAACAACAGTGATGAATGGATGATAAACGACAGATCCGCAACCGACGCTTCCCGCCCTGCATACCGCGACGCTTCTCGATGGCGGATTTCCGAATGGAGCTGGCACCAAAAGAGGGCGCGCCTGCCGTGATGGCGACTCGCTTGCACTATGGAAAATAGATATTTTTCCGCACGCCGCGATTTTCTTTTTCGACTCAATTAATTTCGCCGCATTTATGCGGCTGGCATAGACGGCAATACGACATAAGTTGGACCGCCAATGCGCGGAGCCTGTACTATACGAACCGTTGGAGACTACCGGCAGCCACCGTTCGACTATCCGGCGTGTAGAAGTGACCTGCCGCGACTCGCGCACAACGCAAACGCCGGCAGGCTGTGACCGGAAGTAGCGGCAAGAACCCATTGATCATGCGGACCCGCGGGCGAGACATCGCCCGGCATTCCTTGGGCAGTCGCTTTGCGAGACGCCATACGGACCGGTTGGTCCGGGGCGTTTGCCGCGGCGGCGTGAGAGCGTGAGAAACACGTGAAGATATGAACAACTTTATTCGACCTCCCGTTTTTTATCCGTCCACGGTGGTTTTCGTCGACGACAACGACAGCTACCTCGATGCGCTGCGCCGGTTTTTTCCGGGCACCTACTCGAACCTGTTTTTCACGCGTCCGCAAGCGGCGCTCAACTATATCCGCCAGCACGCGCGCGAGAATTCACTCGAGTTCGCGGCGGCCTCGGTGTGCCTGAGCGAGCCGGGCGTCGAGCGCTTCGTCGAGACGTCGGCGGAGCGTGACATCGTCGCGCGGCCGTCGCGCTTCGAGGAAGTGGCGGCGGTCGTCGTCGACTATGACATGCCGGGTATCGGCGGCGTCGAATTTCTGTCGTCGATCTCGCACCTGCGCTGCGCGAAGGTGTTGCTCACCGGTGTCGCGGATGAAACCGTCGCGGTGAAGGCGTTCAACGCCGGCATCGTCGATCTGTACCTGCGCAAGACCGACGCGGATTCGGCCAATCGCCTCACGCATTTCCTGAGGGACGCGAAGAGCCGCCATTGCGCGGAGTCGGGCTGGCTCGCGCTCGGCGAAAACGGCATGACGTACTGCGATCCGCGCACGCGCAAGGTGCTCGACGAAGTAGTGGCCGCGCAGGGCATCGTCGAGTATTACTGGCGGCCCGAGCAGAACGTGATCCTGATGTTCGACGGCGCGGGCAACCCGAGCGTGTTCGTCGCGTGGGCCGAGAACGACTGGATCTCGCAGGGCGAGATCGTCGCCGACGAGGGGGGGCCGTCCGACCTGCTGCGGCAGCTCGCCGTGCGCGAGATGATGCCGCTGTTCTGGCCTGACCTCGCCTATCGCTCCGGCATGAAGTTCCGTTCGCTGACGCCGCAAAGCATCCCCGGCTGGGACGACGCGTTCTTCGGCTGGACCCGCATCGAGCTGGCCGAAGTCGGCCTCGATCTCGTCACGTTCGCGCAATGGCGTAGCGACCGCAATCGCTGAGCTGCGCTCACGCGTCGGGCGCGGCGGTTCGTGCCGGCGCGCTAATCGCGTGCGTGTTCGCAGAGAAAATCGCAGACGGCCCGGTGCATGGCCTGCACGCCCGGGCTCGTTTCAAGCGCACGCCAGCATCCATGTACAAGCCCCGTGCCGATCACGAGCCGGGCATCTCCACCCGCCGCGCGAATCCGTTCGACGAACACGCGCGCGTCATCGCGTAGCGGGTCGTGCTCGGCGCCGATGGCGAGCGTCGGCGGCAGTCCGTCGAAGCGGGTGGCGGCGAGCGGGATCGTCCATGCGGGGGCGGGCGCGGCTTCGCCTCCGTCCTCACTTTTCCCCCAGTAAGCGTCGCGAAACTTATGCACGTCCGCGAGCGTCAGCATCGGCGCATGGGCCTCGGTGTCGCGCGCGGGCAATTGCGGCTCGGTGCCGAGCATCGGATAAACGAGCGCGATACCGCGCACCCCGCGCACGCCGTCGTCGCGCAAGCGCAGCGCGATGCTTGCCGCGAGCGTGCCGCCGGCGCTGTCGCCTGCGAGCTGCAATGTGGCGTTGTCGGGCAGGTCGAACGGCAGACGGTCGTTCAACGCGGCACGGGTGATCGCGAGGCAGTCGTCGTGCGCGGCTGGCGCCCGATGCTCAGGCGCGAGCCGGTAGTCGACCGCGATCACGTCAAGGCCGGTGTCGGCGGCGAGCCGCGCGGTCACCATCTGATGACTGTTCAGCGAGCCGAGCACGAAGCCGCCGCCGTGGACATACAGCACTGTGCCGCGGATACCGCCGTTTTCGCGCGCCTTCGCTGGATGCCGGTAGAGCCGCAGCGGGATCGCATGGCCCGTGTCGATGTGCATGCTTGCGTCCTCTGTGATCAGTTCGCTGGGCAGCGGCGGCGTCAACGATGCGGCATAGCGGTCGTAGAGATCGCGCTGCTCGGGCGGCGTCATCGCCGCGTGATGCGACGGATAGAGCGCGCTGGCTCGTTCGATAAAGGCGGCGATTTCCGGCTCAAGCATGGCCACTCCGTTCGGGTTGTGTTTCCGGTTGCGCGGCGCACGGCAGAGCGATCACACGTCCCGCGAAACGCGCCGGTGGCAACGCCGCATGTGCTTGCGCGAGCTCGTGTATCCGCGCTTCGACGTCCGGATCGAAAGCGACGCCACGTGGTCCGCTGGTATCGACGTGCAGCAGCATCTGCTCGCCCGCGGCGACGGGGCCGCTGGGTTGGTTTGGCGTCGTGTCCAGCGAAAACATTTCGAAGTACAGATGAATTCTTTTTGCATCGTGCCCAAGTACCCGCATGTCGATGCGAACCTGCGTGCCTTGTTTGATCTCGTGAAGATAGTTGAGGTGCGCTTCGAGGGTATAGATCGAACGATGCCGCTCTTTGCGCACGGCGTCGGACAGGCCGATCAGATCGATCAGTCGGTCGGCCGCGAGACTGAAGATCAGCATGTAGAACGCGTCGCGCATGTGGCCGTTGTAGTCGACCCATTCGGCGCGCACGCTGTCGCGGTAGGAGGGTAGGGCAACGGGATACGACATGAGCATGTTTCTCCTCGATCGAATGCGCTGGCTGCGGAGAGTCGTACTGCGTCGTCAGTGTAGTTCAACGCGATGAGGCTGCGTCGGCGGCGCAATTGAATGGACAGGTGTGGATCGGATTGTGGTCGTTATAGCAACAGTGAATTCATGGTTCCTGGCTTTATACGCGGCCTGATCGACTTCTAAACTGCCCTCACCGCTACGCATAGCTGATGGTTACATGTTGCGCCGCGGCAATCGCATGAAGCCATATCTGGAGGTTGGGAATCATGAAGTCCATCAGGTCGCTGGTCGAAGCGGGAGTTATCGCTGTTCTCATTGCCGCGCCGCTCGCGGCGTTTGCCCAGTCGAATCAGGCCGATAAGCCGATGACGCGTGCTCAGGTAGGCGCCGATCCGGCCAATATCCGGGCGGCAGAAGCAAGGGGCGCGTCGCAAACCCAGGCTGCGCGAAATAGCGGCTACGGAACGCCCGCGAGTGGTTCGTCGCAGCGCAGTGGCCGCGCCGATTTTGTGCCGAGTTCGTATTCCGCGCCGGTGGTCAACTACACGCGGTGACTACACCGTATATATCGAACGCAACTTCCGAATATCTGCCACCGCCTCTAGCCCGGTGATCCGGGCAATCAATTCCTCCGTTTTGCCCGCACCGGCTGCCGGCGCCATCAGCTCGAGCCCCTTGGCGCTCACGGCTCCGGCGGCATTCACCGCCCCCTCCACCTCCGATTGCGGGTAATCCCTAGCTGCTTCCCATCCCATTCGCCAGCCCTTTCACGGCCGCGAAACGCGTTTTCCCCGACTAAGCAAATTTCTATTGCCACCGCATATTTTGAATAACAAAGCGTAGCCGGTGGCACTTACACTGCTTTCCGAACTCCTGTTGAGTGCGAGTCGGAATCACGCGGCGGCGCTCGACAAAAAATTCATTTGGAGACCTTATGAAAGAATTGATGCTGGTCGGCACGGCCGCCAATCGCCCGAATGCCATTGGTTCGATGTACCGTCTGAAGCCGGGCGGCGAGTGGGAAAAACTGACCGACTTCCCCGACGACGCTTCGGTGCAGGCGATCACGCCGCATCCCGAGCGCCCCGATCTGCTGTTCGCGGCGACGCGCAAAGGCGTGTATCGCTCGAAGGACGGCGGCGATTCATGGTCGCGCCTGAACGTGACCGACGAGACGATCCAGTTCTGGAGCGTGGTGATTCATCCGACGCGTCCCGATACGCTGTTTGCGGCGGGCGGCCCGGTCAGCATCTATCGTAGCGACGACGGCGGCGACAGCTGGCGCAAGTGCAAGGCCGACCATCCGGAGCGCTTCAAGATTTCGTTCGGCGATTCGCGGGTGATGCGCATCGCGTTTCATCCGGTCAATCCCGATGTGATGTACGCGGTCGCGGAGATCAATGGTTTCCTCGTCAGCGAGGACGGCGGTGAGACGTGGCGCGGCGAAGCAGAAGGCCTGCTCGAACTGGCGAAACTGCCGCATCTGAAAAGCAGAATCGAAACCGACGACGACGCCGAAGGCGTGTTCGACGCGCACTCCGTTTGCACGACGAGCGCCGATCCGGACGCGCTGTTCTATATCTGCCGCCTCGGCATTTTCGAAAGCCGCGACAAAGGCAAGACTTTCCGCGATCTCGAAGTCGGCAAGTTCGCGCCGTTCTCGTATGCACGCGACTGCCGCTTCGTCTGCGACGATCCTAAGAAGATGTACGCGTGCTTCAGCATTTCGTCGCGCAGCAACGCGGGCGCGCTGTACGCGAGCGACGACCTCGGCAAGAGCTGGTACCGCGCGGACGCGCAGGTGAACCCGGCGAGCACGATGCTCGGCTTCGGCGTGCATCCGCGTGACCCGAACGGCGTGATCAGCGTCACGCGCGGCGGCCAGGTGTTCTTCACGACCGACGGCGGCGACAACTGGACCGAAAAACCTCTTCCGCAAGGCGCCGGCGATGCGTTCTGCGCGGCGATGCTGTAAGCGAACGAAGGACGATGCAACCATGACACAAAGACTCAACGGCGTGATCCGCGCGCTGCAGACCGGACGCCGGATTGCGTTCACGTCGTTCATTCAGGCGGAAGTGGAATCGGCGGTGGCGTTCGCGCAGTCGTCGAACGATGGCGTCGTGTTCGAGCTCGAGCACACCCCCTGGGATATTCGCTCGCTGCGCGAATCGATGCAATTCCTGCTGTTGCGCGAGCGCATTGCGAAGGCGCAGTCGGTTGCCTGCCAGATGACGCCGCTCGTGCGCATTCCGCCCAGCGGCAGCGAAATGAACCAGTGGTTCGCGAAGCAGGCGCTCGATCTCGGCGCATACGGGATCGTCTGGCCGCGCATCAGCACGCCGGAGGAAGCGTACAACGCGGTCGCCGCGTGCCGTTATCCGCGCCTGAAGAGCGCGCCGCTCTACGAGCCGGCGGGCTTGCGCGGCGATGCGCCGATGCCCGCGGCCCGCTATTGGGGCGTGTCGCAGCAGGAGTACTACCGCAAGGCTGACGTATGGCCGCTCGCGCCGGAAGGTGAGGTGCTGGTCGTGTTGATGATCGAGGACACGCGTGCGATCGAAAACCTCGAGGAGATCGTCAAGCAGGTGCCGGGCATCGGCGTACTGCTGATCGGCGAGGGCGACCTGACGCAGGAGCTTGGTTGTCCGCGTCAGTACGACAACCCGGAGTTGCTGCGCATGATGGATCACGTGCTCGAAGTCGGCAAGGCTTACGACATTCCGGTCGGTCATCCGCATGTGACTAATCAGAACGTGGGCCGCGTGATCGAACAGGGCTACCGCTTCCTGATGACCTATCCGAAGCGCGATTTTTCCGCGCTCGACAAGGGCCTGCAACTCGCCGGCCGTTCGGCGGCTTAAGGCGAAGCACGGAGGAATCATGACAGCGAAACTGTCCATCGTGCTGGGGCCTCACGGCCAGGTGCGCGATCTGCGTGACGGTATCGTCGGCGTTCAGGGCTTCGAGCTCGAATTCATCGAGAAGAAGCGCATGCCCGACGCCTACCGCGAGATGGCGCGTAGCCAGCCGTATGACATCTGCGAAATGGCGCCGACCTCGTATCTGATGGCGGTCGCGGCCGGTGCGCCGATCACCGCGCTCGCACTGCCGATGACGAGACGTTTCCGCCATGCTGGCATGCAACGGCTGCGTTCGTCGGCGATTCGCGGACCGAAGGATCTCGAAGGGCGGCGCGTCGGCGTGCGCACGTATTCGGTCACGGCGGCCGTCTGGACGCGTGGCATTTTCGCCGACGAATACGGCGTCGATCCCGACAAGATCACGTGGGTCACCGAAGAGGAAGAGAACGTGGCAAGCTTCGCGACGCCGCCAAACGTGCAGCGGCTCGCCGAAGGCCAGTCAATCGCGGAGCTGATGAAGCGCGGCGAACTCGAAGCCGCGTTCGGCGGACTGGCGGGCGCGGGCAGTGATCTCGAAGACGAACTGGTCGAGATCGTCGACGATGCCGACGCGCGCGAGCGCGACTGGTTCGAACGCACGGGCATCTATCCGTTACACGGCATGATCGTCGTACGCAACGATGTGCTCGAACGACATCCCACCCTGGCGACGGCGCTATTCGACGCATTCACGCAAGCCAAGGCGAACTACCTCGAACGGATTGGTAGCGGCGAGGCGAACGGTGCGGAAGACAAGCGTTACCGCGGACTGTCGCAATGGGTTGGCGATCCACTGCCGTATGGTTTCAACGAAAACGCGCCATCGCTTGCGGCGCTCGTGCGCTACGCCGATGAGCAGCGGCTGATTCCGAATTTGCCGCCGTTGCAGGCCGTATTCCACGATCCGCGTATCAACACCGCGATCGACCACGTACAACACGAGGCGCTGGCCACCGCGAGCCGCACATGAAAGGGACCGACATGACCACGCTCACCGCGATGATGGGCACTTACAAGAAGACCGCGCCGCTGAAGGACGGCAGCGTCGCTTCGCCTGCCGTGCGCCTCGATTTCGCCGATGTGGACACCGCGCAGAAGGCGTTCAAGGACGTCGTGCGCGGCCTGAAGTTCGACGTCGCGGAACTCGCGGTCGTCACGTTCCTGCAGGCGTACGAAGCGGGCAAGCCCTACGTGATGCTGCCGTTCGTGATGAACGGCATGTTCCACCACAAGAGCATCCTGTGCCGCACCGCCGACGATCTGAAGCCGCAGGATCTCGCCGGCAAAACCGTCGCGATGCGCTCGTATCCGCAAACCACGCCGACGTGGGTGCGCGGCATTCTGTCCGATGAATACGGCGTTGAACTCGACAAGGTGCGCTGGCTCACTCAGGAAGGCGCGCACGTCGCCGAGTTTCGCGACCCCGAGTTCGTCACGCGTATCGATTCGACACTGAGCCTCGAAGATATGTTGCGCGCGGGCGAAGTCGACGCGATCATCGCGGGCGGCGCGTTGTCCGGTGATCCTGGCATTCGCACGTTGATTCCTGAGCCGAAGGAAGCGGCCGCGGCATGGTACAGCCGCACTCACGTCGTGCCGATCAATCACGTCGTGACGATTCGCAAGGAAATCGCGGAGACGCGGGCCGATCTCGTGCGCGAAGTGTTCGATATGCTGCTGAAAAGCCGCGCGGCGAGCGGCGAACTGCCGCCCGCGAACGGCCCGGACTTGCAGCCCGTCGGTTTCGATGCGCTGCGCCCGGCACTCGAAACTGTCATCCGGTACGCGTTCGAGCAGAAGCTGATCTCGCAGCGCTATACCGTCGAAGAACTGTACGGCAACGTCGCGAAGATTCTGGCTTGACAGCGCGCAGGCGAGCAGGGCAGTCGGAGCAGAAAGCTTTAACAAGGAGACAACGGTGGCTTCACCGATCAAAGGAATGTCATACGTCCGGCTCAGTGCGCCGGATCTCGGCCGCATGCAGGCGTTTCTCGAAGACTTCGGTATGGTGCTCGCGCATCGCGATGCGAAGCGCCTCTATATGCGCGGTGTCGGCGACTCGCCATTTCTTCACGTGACCGAGCTCGGCGCGCCCGGCGCGATCAGCTTCGGCTACGAACTCAGCGAAGATGCCGACCTCGCCGCGCTCGCGAAGTTGCCCGGCGCGCAGGGCATCGAATCGCCGGACGTGCCGGGCGGCGGCCAGCGCGTACGGCTGCAGGACCCGAACGGCTTCTGGCTCGAACTCGTGACCGGTCGCGATCGCGTGACACCACTGCCGTCGCGCGTACTGGTGCGTGGTCCCGAGGGCGAAAGCCGTTCGCTCGGTCCGGCGCGCGTGGTGCGCATCGCGCACACCGCGTACGCGACGCCGAATCTTACCGACACGATCGGCTGGTATCAGCGCACATTCGGCCTGCTGCCGACCGACGAGCTGTTCGTCGGCGACAAGAACAACGTGATCGGCCAGTTCAATCGGATCGATCGCGGCGACGAGCTCGTCGATCATCACGTGATCTTTTTGCTGCGCGGGCAACGCGCTGGCATGCATCACGTGTCGTATCAGGTCGAGGGCGTCGACGACATCTTCTTCGGATACGACCACATGGCGCACCGTTCGCACGATCACGTGCGCGGCATCGGCCGTCATGCGCTCGGCAGTCAGATTTTCGACTACTGGATGAGCCCGTTCGAGCAGATGCACGAGCATTGGATCTCGCATGAACAGCTCAACGCGGCGAGCCGCTTCAATCGCATCCAGATTGGCGAAGGCATGAGCTACGACACCGGCGAAAAGCCACCCGAGCGCTTCGTCAAACAGGCCACGCAGATCGTCGAGTGGCCGGCTGACGCCTGACGCGCCGCGTCGATGAACGCATCGGCTTTCGCATCCAACAACACGGTAAATCACGATGATCATTGATTGTCATGGGCACTTCACGACAGTGCCAAAAACACTGCACGAATGGCGGCGCCGTCAGCTTGAAAACGGCGGCGGCTTTTACGGCGCACCGCTCGATATTTCAGATGACGAACTACGTGCCGCGCTCGAAAACGGTCAACTAAAAGAACAGCGCGCGCGTGGTCTCGACCTCACGCTGTTCTCGCCGATCGCGGGGCAGATGGGCCATCACCTCGGTACGCTCGAGAACAGCATCGAGTGGTCGCGGCTGAACAACGACCTGATTCATCGCGTCTGCACGTTGTATCCGGAGAACTTCGCGGGCGTGTGCCAGTTGCCGCAATCGCCGGGACACGGGCTCGAAGCGTCGGCCGAGGAGCTCGAACGCTGCGTGCAGGAGCTTGGCTTCGTCGGCTGCAATCTGAACCCGGACCCGTCCGGCGGCTACTGGACCGACAAGCCGCTGACCGACCGCATCTACTATCCGCTCTACGAGAAGATGGTCGAGCTCGACGTGCCGGCGATGATTCACGTGAGCAGTTCCTGCAATCCGTGCTTCCATCACGTCGGCGCGCACTACCTGAACGGCGACACCACGGCATTCATGCAGCTGTTGCTCGCGCCGCAACTGTTCAAGGACTTTCCCACGCTGCGCTTCATCATCCCGCACGGCGGCGGCGCGGTGCCGTATCACTGGGGACGCTATCGCGGTCTCGCCCAGGACATGGGCTTCGAGGCGCTGGATCAAGGTCTGCTGAACAACGTGTTCTTCGACACCTGCGTGTATCACCAGGCCGGCATCGATCTGCTGACCAAGGTGATTCCTCATCGCAACATCATTTTCGGCTCCGAGATGATCGGCGCGGTGAAGGGTATCGATCCCGAGACGGGTCATCACTACGACGACACCGGCCGCTATATCGTCGCGACGCCGCATCTGGGCGATCGCGACCGCCAGCAGGTTCTCGAAGGCAATGCGCTGACGCTCTATCCGCGCCTGAAGGAACGCTTCGCGGCGCTGGCCGAAAAAGCTCACTGAACACGGCGAAAGGCCAACGCAATCAACGAAGTCACAGAGGACACGTCATGGATTTGGGAATCGCCGGAAAAAAGGCACTGGTTTGCGCATCGTCGCGAGGCTTGGGGCTCGCATGCGCGACCGCGCTGGCGCGCGAGGGCTGCGAGGTCTTTATCAACGGTCGCAATCGCGACGCACTGGAGAGCGCCGCCGCGCAGATCGAGGCAGTGGCGGGCCGGCGTCCGCGCATCGTCGTCGCGGACCTGAACACGGACGAGGGGCGCGCCAGCCTGATCGAAGCCTGTCCCGAGCCGGACATTCTGATCAACAACAACGCGGGCCCGGAGCCGGGCAAGATCGGCGACTGGAGCCGCGAGGACTGGCTCGGTGCGGTCGAGGGCAACATGCTCGCGCCGATCTTCCTGATCAAGGCGTTCGTGCCGGGCATGCGCGAGCGGCGCTTCGGCCGCATCGTCAACATCACGTCGGCGATGGTCAAGTCGCCGAGCGCGATGATGGGACTGTCCGCCGCGGTGCGCGCGGCACTGACCGCACTGAGCAAATCGGTGCAGCGCGATAGCGTCGTCGATAACGTGACGATCAACAACATGTTGCCGGAACGCTTCGACACCGACCGTCAGCGCTACATGGCGGAGCGCATGGTGAAGAAGGACGGCATCACGGTTGCGGAAGCAAAGCAGCGGATCGCCGCGACGATCGCGGCAAAGCGCCTCGGCGACCCGATGGAATTCGGCGACGCGTGCGCGTTCCTGTGCAGCGCACAGGCCGGCTACATCTCGGGACAAAACTTGCAACTGGACGGCGGCTCATACGCCGGTCTGGTCTAAAGGAGAATCGACGTGAAATATTGCAGCTTTGAAATCGACGGACGCACGACATACGGCGCCGTCGTGGGCGATGGTGTGGTGGACCTCGGCAAGCGTTTCGGCGACGAATACGCGGACCTCAAGGCGCTGGTCGCGGCGGGCTTTCCGCAAAACGTGGCGGCCGCCGCCTCCGAGCCTGCCGACTACCCGCTCGCGAACATCCACTTTCTGCCGCCGATCGCGGCGCCGGTTCACATCTGGTGCCTCGCGCTGAACTACGCCGAGCATCACAACGAAGTGCAGAACGCCGGGCGCGTGCAGGAACTGCCGAAGTCGCCGGCATTGTTCGCGCGCGCCGCCGACTCGCTGGTCGGTCATGGCCAGACGCTGCTGCATCCGGGCGTGAGCGAACAGTTCGACTTCGAAGGCGAATTGGTGGTCGTGATCGGCAAGCCCGGCTACCGGATTCGTGCGGAAGAAGCGTTCGAACATATCGCCGGCTTTACAATCATGAATGAAGGCAGCGTGCGCGACTGGCAATTCCACACGCGGCAGATTACGCCGGGCAAGAATTTCTATCGCAGCGGATCGATCGGACCGTGGATCGTGCCGCGCCGCGAGATCGAGGACGTCGAACAACTGCGAATCCGCACCACGTTGAATGGTCAGGTGATGCAGGACGAGCCGGTCAGCAGCATGATTCACAAGATCCCGCGTTTCATCGAATACGTGTCGACGATCGCGCCGCTGTACCCCGGCGACATCCTCGCCACGGGTACGCCGAGCGGCGTCGGTTTCTCGCGCACGCCGCCGGTCTTCATGAAGGTGGGCGACGTTTGCGAAGTCTCGATCGACAGTATCGGCACGCTGCGCAATGAGGTCGCCCGGCAATAAAACCGTCTGCGCCGGCTTGTGTCTATCCGGGCCGGCGCTACTGCGCGACTGAACAACGTGACGAACTCTTCCCTCGAGCTTGCAATGCGACGAATCGAGACCACGGCGACTGAGAAAGACCTGCCAGGCATCTGGCAACTGCGGGTCTTCGAGGCTGTCGCGCGCCATGAGAACGTCACGCAAGCGTCGCAGGAGTTGTTGCGCTCGCAGCCGGCGACGACCTCCTGCATCGCGGCGCTGGAAGGCATACTCGGGGTCGCGCTGTTCGAGCGTTCGCCGACCGGCACGTATCTGACACCGGTCGGCGTCGCGGCGCTGGTTCGCACGCGCAAGATCCTGCAATTCGCCGAGGAGGCCGCGCAACTGGTCGGCAGTACGCGCAAGGTGTCGCCGCTGGCGTTGGCGAGCAGCATCACGCGCACGCAGATGCGCTGTCTGATTGCCATCGAGGAGTGCGGGTCGTTTCGCGCCGCCGCACGGATGCTCGGCATTACGGAGGCTTCGTTGCAGCGGGCGGCGCGTACGCTCGAACAGAATCTGGGTGGCCAGTTGTACCGCCATACATCGACGGGCATCAACACGACGGAGATCGGCAGCGAGTTCGCGCGCCGTCTGAAAATCGTGTCGAGCCAGATCGCCGCGCTGGTCGAAACGGTCAACGCGTACGAATTCCCAAAGGAGCGCACTGTCACGATTGGCGTGCTGCTGCTCGACCCGACCATCCTGATCGTCAACGCGATCCGCTCGCTCACCGCGCAGTTTCCGGATGCGCGTGTCGTGGTGCTGAGCGGCACCTACGAGGCGTTGCTCAACAAGCTGCTGCGCGGCGAGATCGATTTCATGCTCGGACTGCTGAAGCAACCGGGCAAAGCGTTCGACTTCGTCGAGGAGCCGCTGTATCACGAACGCTATTGCGTGGTAGCGAGCCGTGAGCATCCGTTGACACGGCAGAACGCGATCACCGTCGATGCGCTGGCGCGCTATCAATGGGTGCTGCCGCCCAAGGGCTCGCCGCGCCGCGAAGCCTACGAACATATCTTCGCCGAAACCACGCCGCCACCCGCGAGCATCGAAACCTACTCGCTATCGACCATCCGCATCACGCTCTACGACGCCGAAATGCTGACGGTGCTGAGCTGGACCGAAGTGCTGAGCGAGCGGCGCTTCGGCTTTATCGCGCCGCTGCCGGTGGAGGTGCCGTGGGACGGTCCGATCGTCGGCATCACGACCAAGCGTGACTGGCGCCCCAATGACGTACAGGCGGCGTTCTTGCATCATCTGAAGAGGAATGCGACGGCGATCGCCGGCGAGTCGGGCGTGGATTGCGCGCCTGGCTCAACGGCGCAGCCGCAGCCGCGCGGCCGCCGGGCGCGTTCCTGAATTGCACGCTCCTAAGGGAGCTGGAGGATCGGGGTTAGTGGTAAACGATTAGGCATGCACATTAAAGCAATAAACATCGGAGACGGAGACAAACATGCTTCAACTCAATAGTGGGCGCAGCCCCTTTCAGGAACAGACCCGCTTGTCCGGTAACCAGCGGCTTCTGCTGGGCCTGGTCGGCGTGGGCAGCATGCTGGAGTTCTGGGACGCGTATCTGATCGGTTTCATCATGGCGTACCTGATCAGGCCTTGGGGGTTGACGTACGGGATCATGGGGGCGGTGCTGCTGTCATCGGGCGCGGGCGCGATCGTCGGCGGTGTCGTGTGGGGCAGCATGGCCGATCGACTCGGCCGCAAGCCGGTGTTCGTGATTTCGCTGTTGCTGCTCGCGGCAGCCAGCGTAGGTCTTGCGTTCACCCCGGAAGGCGGCTGGATCTACATGGCGGTGCTGCGCGTCGTGATTGGCTTCTGCACGGCGGGCTATTTCATCCAGATCGCGCTGGTCCACGAGTTCACACCGCCGCGACGGCGCGGCATGCTGACCGGAATCGTCTCGGCGATCACGACGGGCGGCCTGCTGCTCGGTGCGTTCAGCGGCGCGTACGTGATTCCGGCGATCGGCTGGCGCTGGACCTTCGCACTGGGCGCGGCGCCCGCCGTGATCGCGTTGATCGGCGCGGTGTATATCCCGGAGTCGCCGCGCTGGCTCAGCCTGCAAGGACGCGACGCCGAGGCACGCCGCTCGATTGCCTGGGCGCTCGGCAGTGCGTCGTTTGACGCGCAGATGGACGCGCCGATCGACGCACCGCAGCCGGTCGCCTCGCGCGGCTGGTTCGAATTGTTGCGCTGTCCGCGAAGCGTGATCACGGCCACGCTGATCAACGTCGGACTCATCGGCGGTTACTACGGCATCGTGCTGTGGGCGCCGACGCTGCTCGCGCAAATCCAGCAATTCTCGCCCGCGACCGCGGCGAAAACGATGATCGGCTTCAGCCTGCTCGGGATGCTGTCGCGGCTCGCCGCCGCCGCACTCGCGGACCGGATCGGCCGTCGCAAGACCGGCGGCTACTTCGCGATCGCAGCGGCCGTCGCGCTGCTGGCAGCGGGTTATATCGGCCACGGGGATCTGTTGACGCCTTCGCTGTTCTGGGTGCCGTTGCTGCTCGCGTTCATCTTCGCCGACGGCAGCTTTTCGGTTTGCGCCGCGTATTCGACGGAGATCTGGCCGTCGCGGCTGCGTGGCACCGGCTCGGGCTACGCCGGGCTGGCCGGATCGGTCGGCAAGATTCTCGGGCCGCTCGGTCTCGCGTTGACCGCGGGCTCCAGCAATGTCGTGATGCCGTCGGCCACCGTCACCGTGATCGTCCCCGCGTTTCAGTTTCTCGCGTTCTGCCTGCTGGTGTGCGGCATCACGTATCTGACGATCGGCATTGAAGCACGCGGCAAGCCGCTCGAGTCGATGGACGGCACCGAGGACGCGTCGCGCGCGTCGAACCCGACGCCCGAGTACAGCAAAAACGGATGACCCTGGCAGTTTTTCGATTGGGCTTGCAAAGCGCAAGCCCATAGACTGGCTTCACCAACCGGGGTTCAAACAGAGCAAAGCAGTACAGAACGGAAGATGTGAGGAACTGATGAAAAAATTGCGTGTGGGGATGATTGTCCCGTCTTTGAACACCATTGCAGAGGACGACTTCCGCACCTATTGCCCCGACGGCGTGTCGTATCACGTGCATCGCATCCGTCTGCGCAAGGAAGCGGGGCGCGTGACGATGGACGGTCTCACGCGAGCCTACCTCGAAGCGATCGACGAGGCCGGCTATCTGAAAGACCTGTCGCCCGACGCGATCGCATTCAACTGCACGGGCGCGAGCGTCGCGCATGGCAAAGACTGCGACGCGCGGCTCGCGCAACGTATGTCGGAAGCACTCGGGATTCCGTCGACCAACACGATGGTGGCGATCAAGCAGGCACTGCTTGCACTGCAAGCCGACAGCATCCTGCATGTCTGCCCGTTCAGCGACGAGTTCTCGCGCGTGGAACGGCAGTCGCTGATCGACTCGGGTTTCAACGTCTTGCGCACCGTGTCGCTGGGCTTCACCGACGCCAAAGTGGCCGCCCAGATGGAACCGGCCGAGATCGCGCAAGTGGTCCGTCAGCAGGTTGATGGCGATACGCGTGCGGTGCTGCTGTCGTGCGCGAACGTGCGCGCGTTCGAAGCCGCCGACGAGCTGGAGCGCGCGCTGGATCTGCCGGTCGTCACGAGCAACCAGGCAATGCTGTGGTCGGTGCTGGGCGCGGCAGGCTGGCGCGGCGAAATTCGTGGCGCCGGCCGGTTGTTCCAGGGCCAGTGAAACCGCTGCCGCCAACCAGTCTTATCCGACCTTCACGACAATCCGACGACGAATTTCCATGCCGATCGTAGACGCACAAGTCCATGCCTGGTCCAACGGTGTATCGACCGGGCACCATCGACGCACGCCGATTACCGGTGACGTTCTCAAGGCCGAAATGACGCAGGCCGGGGTCGACCGCGCGCTGCTCGTGCCGCCGCTGTGGGACCCCGATGGCAACGCCTATTCGCTCGCGCTCGCCGAGGCCGAGCCGCAGCGCTTCGCGGTGATGGGCCTGCTCGACAGCCGGCTCGACAACGCCGAGCGGCTGCTGCGCACGTGGCGCGATCAGCCGAACATGCGCGGTGTCCGCTTTCTGTTCAACACGAAGGAGCGGCTCGCGCCGCTCATCGACGGGGAGCTGGACCGGCTCTGGCCGATCGCCGAAGAGACCGGGCTGGTGGTGGCGCTGCTGGTGCCGAACGCGCTTCACGTCGTCGATGATCTCGCGCGGCGTCATCCACGCCTGAAGATCATCGTCGACCACCTTGGCGTGCCGCGTGGCGCGTCGGGTCCAGGCGCGTTCGATCATCTGCCCGCGTTGCTGGCGCTGGCCGACCATTCGAACGTGCACGTGAAGGCGGCCGGTGTCGGCGATTACGCACTCGACCCGTACCCGTTCCGCTCTCTCGACGCTACGCTGCGCGGCGTTTTTGAGGCGTTCGGCGCCGAGCGGATCGTGTGGGCGAGTGAGCTGTCGCGGCTGCACCATCCGTACCGCCAGTGCGTAACGCACTTTAGCGAGACCTTGTCATGGCTATCGGCGGCGGATCGCGAACGGGTCATGGGCGGCAATCTATGCCGGCTGCTCGAGTGGGAGTAGAGGTACTGCGGGGCTAGTGCGGCAGATGTGAATTTGATAAAAGCATAAACAAAAAAATCAGGCGAACTTCAGGAGACAACCATGCTTTCCCCAGGCAGTTGGCCTTGCATCATTCTGCTTTACATCTACGGAACCGTCGCGACCTCGCTGGTGACGCAGTCGGTTCCCGTCATCGGCGACATCGCGAAGTACTTCGACCTGTCTCACGCGAACGCCGGCTGGGTGATCTCCATTCCGTCGCTGATCACTGCGATCGCAGCCTTGTTCGGCGGCTGGCTCGTCGACCGGATCGGCGACAAGCGGGTCATTTTCGGCGGCTCGCTGTTCGCGCTGGTCGGCAATCTGGTAGTGGTCGGCGCGCACGATGTGACGACGCTGTTCGTGGGCCGGCTGCTGCAGGGCGTCGGGTATCTGTCGCTGACGGTCGGCGCGGTGACGCTGATCATGCGCACCACTAGCGGCTCGCGGCGCAGTATCGCGCTGGGGCTGTGGACCTCGCATACGGCAGTCGGCATCGGCCTCACGCTGAGCATCGTCGCGCCGCTCGCGCAGCACGGTGAACTGTGGCGCTGGGCGTTCGGCGGACACGCGATCCTGATGGCGCTGCTGGCCTGTGCGGTGATCCTGCTGCCGGCCAAACAGGCCAACCTGCAAAGCCGCCGGCTCGCCGACATCTGGCTCGTGCTGAAAAGCCCGCGGCCGTATCGCGTGGCGCTGGCGTCGGGCGCATCCGCGTTCATCCAGACCGGTATCATGGCGGCCCTCACGGTCTACCTGTCGCGGCGCTACGCGATTCCGATTCCGGCGGCAGCAGGCATTGGCACGCTGGCCGAAGTGTTCGTCGCCTGCGGTTGCCTGAGCGTCGGCCATCTACTGAAAGCCGGCGTGCGCGGCGGGCGGCTCGTGATCGTCGGCGGCATCGTGATGCTGTGCGGCGGCGTCGCCCTGTATCTCCCGGTGGTCGAACTCGTTGCGGCGATCGTCGCGGTCTGCGTGTTTTCGCTGGGCATCGGCACGGTCAATGGGTACATCTGGACCCTGGTGCCGTCGTCGTCGCCGAGCATCGGCAGCATGGGTGCGACCAGCGGCCTCGTCGCTCAGGCCACCTATCTCGGCGTGCTGCTCGGACCGCCGGCGATCTTCGCGAGTTTCTACGAAGGCGGCTGGATGGTTCGGGTCGGTCTGGTGGTGATCGCCGTGGTGTTGCAGCTCGCGCCGATTCTCGGCTGGGGGCGCCCCGAAAGTCTCGACGAGCGGCGGCATGGGCCGGCCCAGGCGCTGGAACCAAACTGACTGCAGTGCGAAGCAGTGCGCGTTGCCGGTCACGCGCCGTGATCCGCTCAGCCGGATAGCGAGGACCGACCGGCAGCCCGCAAAACAAACGGGGCTGTGTAGCAGATTCAATGCGTTGGATAGTCAATAAAAATTAGTCATGCCAATCAAGGAGACGTCATGAAGGTTTGGAGGCTGGCACGGAAGGCAGCAGGGCGTGCGGGGTTTTGCGTCGCGCTGGGCACGGCGGGCATCGGTTGCGCGCAGGCACAGAGCAGCGTTACGTTGTATGGGATCATTTCCACCGGTGTCGAATATGTGAGCAACGTAAAGGGCTCGCACCTGTTCGCGCTCGCCAACGGTGGCATGATGCCGCCGCGTTGGGGGTTGCGCGGCGACGAAGATATCGGCGGCGGAACGCACGCGATCTTCACGCTGGAGAATGGCTTTTCGATCACCAACGGCGCGTCGCTCGGCGGCATGTTCGGACGCCAGGCATTCGTCGGCCTGAGCAATCAACGCTACGGTACGATCACTGCCGGCCGTCAGTATGAAGAGATGACGGCAAGCCTCTGGTGGGCGGAGTCAGCCAACCTCTTCGCAGGTGTCGGCGCGCACATCGGCGACAACGACAACATGTTCTTCACCAACCGGTTCAACAACTCGGTTCGCTACGCATCGCCCAGTTTCGCGGGGCTGACGTTCGCCGGCAGCTATGCGTTCTCGAACTCGACGCAGTTCTCGAACAACAATGGATTCAGCGGTAGCGCGAACTACGCGAACGGTCCGTTGAAGCTAGGTGTGGCCTTCACGCAGTTCAACCGGCGCAGCAACGCGACGCCGTCGAACTTGACGAGCGGCGCGGTCGATAGCACGGGTTGGGGTTTCAGCTCGCCGTTCGTGGTCAGCCCGACAGGTGCGGGTACGGACCAGCAGCGCATCATCGGGGTAGGGGCGAGCTACGACTTCGGCATCTTCAACATGCTCGCGAGTTATACGAACGTACTGTTCAACTACTCGGATTCGTCGGGACTGAGGCTGCAAAACGGCGAAGTGGGCGTTTATAAGCGCTTTACGCCTGCGTGGCTGGTCGGCGTTTCGTACGTGTACACGGCCGGCGATTATTCCGGCGGCCGTTCACCGCACTACAACCAGGTGACGCTGGCGACCGACTACCTGCTGTCCAAGCGCACCGATCTGTTCCTCGTGGGCATCTATCAGCGCGCGAGCGGCCCCGGCGCGTTTGCGCAGATCTACACCACCCAGGCGTCGAGCGGCCAATCGCAGACGCTGGTGGAGGCGGGCATCAGGCATCGGTTCTGAGCTGGCTGGGTCTGGTTTGCGTCGCCCGCTGATTCGGCGAGCGCTGCGCCCAGACCCACCTGAGCCGCCCATTTTTCCGGTTCCGCAATCCGCTGATTGGGCACTCGGACCACCGCAGGATTCAGGGTCTTCATCGAGCTTTCGGCGGTTCGTGTCGTTCCGCACATTGTCGCGCAACGCCTTGCCGCAATATAACCGACCGTTCCCAGTCAGGGTGTACAAGGAGGGCCAGCCAGACTGCACCTGGTCGGGGCGCTGATCTGCGACGCATACGGGTATACAACGAGCTGCCATGCGAATTCTCTTTATCGATACCGACCGGTCAGGTGGTGACAATGAGGAAAGCGCACTCTGCAAGGCGGGGTTTAGCGTCGACAGAACCGCGAATCTGCAGCACGCAAGAATCGCGATGGAAACGACCCGGTATTCGTTGTGTCTGCTCAACCTCGATCGCCCGGATGGTTCCGCGGTCGAGTTGCTCATGTCGCTTCGCAAAACGAGGGGTCTTATACCAGTTCTTGTTCTGAGCGTGCGCGACGTTGCGGCCGAGAAGGCCCACGTGCTCGACCTGGGGGCTGACGACTACTTGTGCAAACCATGCGATTCGACTGAACTGGTATCGCGAGTTCGCGCTTTGCTGCGCCGCGCGCAGGGACGCGCCAGCGAGCGCGTCACGTGGCGTGACATATCCGTGGACTTTGCCCGTCAGTCCGTCACGCGAGGTGGTCGGCTGCTGGATCTGACTGCTCGCGAATGGGCGCTGTTCGAGCTGCTGCTATCGCGAGCCGGCTCGCCGCAATCTTCCTCGGAAATCGCGCAAGACCTGTATGGCTGGCGCGACGAAATCGAAAGCAACGTCGTCGCGGTGCACGTCGCAAACCTCAGGAAAAAACTGGGAGAGGATGTGATTCGTACCGTACGGGGCTTCGGCTACGTAATGGACGATGTGCGTAATACGGCGCCGGGAGAGTAGGTGCTCCGTTTGCCATAGAACCATCAGCCTGACCCACGTCCTCAAACCCGTAGCCTCTGACACTGCGCCGAGCCCACCGCTCGATACCACCGCTCGATACCACGGTTCCCCTTGCCCGTTGGGTCAATCCTACCGCAAGTGTAGGGAGGTGCCCCATTCCCTCCCAAAGAGGCGATCTCCAGAATTCAGATACGGGATTTGTAACGATGCACCCGGTCTCGTGATCGCAGAGCTTGACGGCAGCGCACTCCCGGCGCTGACGGACACCTCAGCGGAGGTCCTATGTTCAGCACCCTCGCCTACCGCAACGGCGTAGCGGCACTGTTGCTGCTGCTGTTCGCGTTGCCATCATTCGCGCAGTCGTTCCGGGTGCAATGCCCGCCGACCACCACCCTGCACCCGAACGCGCTGCCGGCAGGCGCTGGCGAGCCTGCCTATACGGGCCCATCGGTCAACGGGCAGACGTCTACAGGCGTCGTCAACGGCGCCATCAAGTGCCAGCAGATCTCGGGTGGCGACGGCTACGCCACGATGGCCGACGGGACGCAAACCTATCTGTTCTCGTTCGGCCCATTGTCCGGCCTCGCGGACATTCAAAATGGTCAGCCGGGCACGGAGTTCGCGTCGGTGTTCAACGTCCCGGGGACGTCCACCAACAACGGAGCGATCGGACTCGTACCCGATCCTGAATCGACGCCGCCTAATTCGCTGACAACCGGCCACGTCGATCCCCGGCAGATCATGAACACGGGCGTGATGAACGGCAACATCCCCGCGCCGACGATGGCCATCGACGAAGACGACGAGTTCTTCCTCACGCTGACCAATGTCGGGATGATCATGCGCCCCGACCTGTTCGAGCAGCACACGGTGCACTTCCACGGCTATCCGAATGCGTCGTCGTTCTATGACGGGGTGCCGGATGCGTCGGTGGCGATCAACATCGGTGGGAGCTTCACGTACTACTACGTCGCACCCGATGCCGGCACCTACTTCTGGCACTGCCACATCACACCGCCGGAGCACCTGCAGATGGGCATGGTTGGCCAGATTTACGTGCGACCGCGCCAGGACCGTGTGGCAGGCGGCGCCTCGCTGTACAACTCGCTGCTGCAGCAGCAGAAGGATCCGCGCACGGCATGCGGCACAGACATTCTCTGCTCGACGCCGATCCCGCCGTCAAACAGCGTGCTTCACGTGAACAACAAGAGCGGCACGCCGACGCTCTACGCGTACAACGACGGCGACGGATCGACGGCCTATGACGTCGAGTATCCCGTGCAGATACACGGCTTCGATCCGAACTTCCACTTCGTGGGCATGACGTTCAACCCCGAGCCGTTCGTCGACATGAAGGACAAGTACTTCCTGCTCAACGGACGCAGCTATCCGGACACCGTCACACCCGGCCCGATGCAAACGCCGGTTGCGGACGGCACGGAGCACTATTCGCAGCCGCTGCCTGCGCTCATCAACATTCCGGCAGGCGGCAGGGCATTGCTGCGCATTTCGGATCTCGACGTCACGGAATTCCAGACGCTCGCCTCGCTGGGCATTCCGATGCATGTGATCGGCGTCAACGCGCGCCTGCTGCGTGACATGGCGGGTAACGACATGACGTACCTGACCAACTCGGTCACGCTCGGTGGCGGCGAATCGGTCGACGTGATTCTCGACGCGACCAACTATACGGCGGGCTCAGTCTTTTACCTGTACACACCGAACCTCGATCACCTGTCGAACGATGCCGAGAACTTCGGCGGATTGATGACCGAGGTCCACATCTGCAATTCGGTGGACCCGACCACGAAGTCCTGTTCCTAGGAGATGAGCCGTGGGCAACATCATCGAGAACTTCTGGCGCATTACACCTGTGCGCCGCGGATCCGCCGTGCGTCTCGCGCTGTTCTACGCGATCCTCATTGCGATCATTTGCTGCGTGAACGCGCATGCCGCTGCGCCTGGCATTACGGGCACGTCATTCAACTTTAGCGCGGAAGCCAACCGCATCAGCCAGCCTGACGGGTCGAGCGTGTACGCGTGGGGCTATGGCTGCAGCACGGCCCCGACCGGTTTTTCGCCCGCGAACGTGACGGGCGCAACCTGTCCGAGCATGCAGGTGCCGGGGCCCACGCTGATCGTGAAGGAGGGCGCCGTCGTCACGATCACGCTGACGAACAACCTGCCGGTCGCGGCAGGCAATACGTCGATTCTCTTTCCGGGCTTCCAGGTCTGTGCCGCCGTGCTCAATGCGGACGGCACATGCCCCACGACCCTCACGGGCGTGCCGGGCCTGCTGACGCGAGAGGCGACGCACGGCAGCACCGTGACCTACAGCTTCATCGCGTCGACGCCGGGCACGCATAGCTACTACAGCGGGACACAGGGCGACCTGCAGGTCGAAATGGGCCTGTCGGGCGCGATCATCGTGCTGCCGAACACGGTGCCGACCGGTTGCCGCGCCGTGCAGACGAGCCTGCCCGACGGACAGCCAGACTATCGCAACGCCGCCTCGGCGTACGACCATTCGGCGACGTGCTACGACCGCGAGTACCTGTTCCAGTTCTCCGAGATGGATTCGCGCATTCACAGCGAGGCCGAAACGGAAGCGAGCAAGCCTTGCACGCAGCAGACGGGCTGCATGACCGTCGAGACCGAGCCGTATCACCCCGCGTATTTCATGATCAACGGCCGCTCGATGCCCGACGACATGGATCCGAACTACTCGGGGCAGTATCCGCACCAACCGTATAACGGCAATCCGCACATGCATCCGGGTGAACTCGTGCTGTTACGCGTGATTGGCCTGGGCCGCTGGCAGCATCCGTTCCACGAGCACGGCAATCACGTGCGTGTGCTCGCTCGTGACGGCAACCTTTTGCTGAGCAAGACCGACCCGACGAAGCTCGCCGGCCCGCTGCTCTTCACGACGACCACGACGCCCGGGATCGCGATGGACGGCATCTTCTACTGGACGGGTAAAGGGCTGGGTTGGGATGTGTATGGCCACAAGCCGGGCGATGGCAGCGTCTGCATTCCCGATGCGAACGGCTACTACACGTCCAATCCGAGCGCGCCCAACTACTACGAGTGGTGCGCCGATCACGACAAGGCGCTCGAAGCGCATCCGTTCGGCAACGTCGCCAGCGGTGGTCCGGTGACGCTGCCCGACGCGCGGATTCTGACGAATGGGGCCTGGTACGGCGGCAGTCCGTATCTCGGTCCCGACGCGACGATGCGTGCCACGTCATTTACGGGCACGACGCCGCCGAGTGGCACGGTCGCGAATCCGCCGACCTCGGAAGCCGGATTCGCCTACATGTGGCATTCGCACAATGAACGAGAGATTACGACGAACAACACGTTCCCCGGCGGGATGATGATGATGATGCTCGTCGATCCCCAGGCGTTCACGATCAACGAAGGCAACTAGGAAGGCGGGGAGAATCGCGATGAGAGCCAACGAATTCAAAATGACGCTTGCACGCGTCGTGAAGGCGGGCGTCGTGGCGTCGTTGCTGATGACGGCGAGCGCAATGGTGTCCGCGCAAAGCGTAACCCTGACCGCGAAGGCGCAGACGGTAACGCTCCCTGATGGGCAAACCGTGCCGATGTGGGGTTACACCTGTTCCGCGGCGGCTGTTGCGCCGGCGACCTGTGCGTCGACGAACCCGAACGCGGGCGCGAACTGGTCGCCCATCGTGATCACGACGCCGCCCGGCTCGTTGACCATCAGCCTCACGAACAACCTGCCTGCACCGGTGCCGACGTCGCTCGTGATCGTCGGGCAACTGGGCGGCGGTCTCGGCAACACGGCCACGTCGACTGCGAGCCCCGTTCACGCGACGCAGACCACGACGACCTGGCCGATAGCCGCCTCGAACACGGGCGCGAGCTTCACGCCCCCGGCGCAGCCGCCGCGCGTGCAGTCGTTTGCGACGGAAGTGACGAACGGCAATACCACGCCCGTGCAACTGACCTGGAGCAATCTGAACCCTGGCACCTACCTGATCGAATCGGGCACGCATCCGTCGATTCAGGGGCCGATGGGCCTCTATGGCGTGCTCGTCGTCACGACGCCTCCCGGTACCAGCACGAGAGGGACGGCCTATCCGGGCGTCAATTATGACGCGGACGTGCCCCTCGTACTGAGTGAAATCGACCCCGTGCAGAACCAGTCGGTCGCAACCGCCGTCGCCACCCCGGGCTTCAGCGAGACGCGCGTGTGGTCCGGCCTCGCAAACCAATGCGGCAATCCCGCTTCGGCGAACTACAACACCTGCTATCCGCCCGCGGTGAACTACGACCCGCGCTACTACCTGATCAACGGCCTTTCATTCGATCGTACGAACCCGACCGTTTCGGCGTTCCCCGCGACGGCGCCCGTCGGCACTGGCCAGATCCTGGTGCGCTTCGTGAACGCGGGTCTGCGCATGCATGTCCCGTCCATCGTCGGCGCGCAATCGGGAAGTCCATCGACGTCCGGCGTCGCGCTCATTGCCGAGGACGGCAACGTACTACCCGGCAATCCGCGCATTCAGTCGGCCGTGTTTCTGGCCGCCGGAAAAACCAGTGACGTCCTGATCTACACCCCCCCAACGGGTTCGCTCGCGCTGCCGGTGTTCGACCGTCAGCTGAGCCTGTCGACGAATAACCAGCGCGACGGCGGCATGCAGGGCTATATCGCCGTGAACGGCGCAGCGGCACCGACATCGGCTGCCGGCAGTGCGAACGCGGTTGCCAATCCTGATACGTATTTCCTTGTCGCTGGTAATACGCTCACGGTCTCGGACCCGGCGAAGGGCGTGATCGCGAACGACGTGGGTGTCTATGGCGTGCAGGTCAAGACCCCGCCGACGAGCGGCACACTCACGCTCAATGCCAATGGCACGTTCACCTATGTACCGAACGCCGGCACGACATCGGACAGCTTCGTCTATCAGGCCAACGGCAATCCGGCGATCACGGCACTGGTCACGCTCGCGCCCTGCACGGCGGCGGCGAACTGCCTGTCCGGCACGCCTGTTGCAGTGAATGGCGCCTATACGAGCAACATCGCGTCGCAATTCCATGAAGGCGCGCCTGGTGTGCTGCTCCCCGACCACGATCCGTCGGGTCTCCCGCTTACTGCGTCGATCGTCGGCAGCGCAACGGGCGGCACGGTGACGCTCAACGCGGACGGCTCGTTCAATGCCGTGCCGTCGGCGCCGCCCAAAGGCACTGCGACGGCGACGGTCACGTTCCAGTACAAGGCTGTCAACTCGCAGAACACCGCGAGCAATCCGGCCACGGTCACCGTTACGTTCAAGGGCGGCAGCGGGCTCGCTGTGAAGGTGCTGGATGCGCCGAGCACCTTGCCGGGAAAAACCGCGATTCAGCTCACCGACTACCGCTGGATCATCGAGGAAGACCGTACCTTCCAGATCGATCCGGCGTGCCAGGTGAATTCGGCGACACGTCCGGCGACTTGTCCGCCGCTGCCCGTGCCGAGCCTCGGCACCAATTTCCATACGAGCTATATGCCCGTTGTCGCGGCGGGATGCGTCGGCAAGGTCGCGTGCGAGTCTGGCCAGACCGTGTTCAATCCGGCCACGAACGCCCACGTGAACACGGTATGCGACATCGGCGATGGCCAATGCCGCATGGATCTCAGCGCCTCCCAACAGACTCCCGTCGATCCGTCGCAGGTCGCGCTCGACCCGACCAAGCACTACTATCTGTCGATCCTGCCCGGGGACGCGGGTAATACCTTCGCGAACGGCGGGGGCGCGCCGGTGGGTACGCGGCAGTTCGATATCTCGAAGGATTGCCCGTCGGGTGCGGGTGGCGCGGACTTCGCGCCCGGCACCGGTAAATGCGGCCACGCCATGGGCGGTGCGCCGATCGCACCTGCGCAGACAGCCGTCAACGTCCCGCTGCAGGAAACGCCGTTGCAGACCGCGAAGATCTCCGTGTTCGTCTTCGAAGACGATGCGCCCGTCAACGGCGAAGTGGATGTGAGCGGCGGCACCGATGCATTCGGCACAGCGCGCGAGCCGGGCCTGGGTGGCTTCGAAATCAAGCTCTTCGACGATGCGGGCGGCACGGGCGATGCCACCGGCCAGATGTCATACGATATGTTCAACATGCCGCTCTCGAACGCGCTGAACGGCACGATCGACCCGAGCACGGGCCTCAATGCGTGCCCGATCTCGACGACGAGCACTGATGGTCTGGTCGGCATGATTCCGACCTGCCCGAAGTTCGAGTCCGACGGCAAGACGTATTCGCCGCTGGTCGGCCAGGCGATCATCGCGAACCTGATGCCGGGCCGCTATGGTGTCGTCGCGAACCCGGCCGCCGATCGTATCGCGCGCGGCGAGGAATGGCTGCAAACCAACACGCTGGACGGCCAGAAGGCGCATGACGCGTTCATCAAGGTCGGCGGTCCCGCGTACTTCCAGGAGTTCGGTCCGGCGGGCTTCCATGTGACGATCGGCTTCGCCAATCCGAAGATCATCAACGACCGGCTGCCGGGCTACTGCCAGGGCGTGACCTGCAACAACGGCATCAAAGGCATGATCACGAACCTGCACTACAGCCGTCCGCCTAATGAGAACCTGTACCACACCGGTTCGCGCCAGTCGCTGAGCTTCACGCAGTGCTACGTGAGCGTCGGCGATCCTGATGGCGAAGATATCGCGTTCACGAAGTGCAATGCGGACGGTACGTTCAGCATTAGCGGACTGCCGGACGGCACGTACCGTATCACCGTGTTCGACCAGTGGAATGACCAGATCGTCGATGGTCTCGCGACGGCGGTGCAGGTCAAGGGCGGGCAGACAGCAGATGTCGGCGAGCTTTCCGTGCTGCAGTGGCATACGAACCTGTACACGCGCACCTATCTCGATTCGAACGGTACAGGCGTGTCGAACGGCAGCGAGGCGGGGCTTGCGCTCGTGCCGACCAACGTCCGCTTCCGCGACGGCAGCTATTCGAACTTCCTCTCCACCGACCTGAACGGCTATGCGTCGTTCAACGAAGTGTTCCCGCTCTTCAACTGGTACGTCGTAGAGGCCGACACGACGCGCTACAAGCAGACGGGCGTGCATGCCGTCTATGACGCGGGCGGGCCGCCGGATGGCACGACGGGCGGCGGCAGCTCGACGATCGCCGCGCATTACGCGAACACGCAGGAATCGGCGACGGCACACCTGCCGACCGCACTGCGCGTGCCGGGCGCGATCTACTGCAACGACGCGGACTGCAACGACCACTCGGGTACCAATCCGTCCACGGGCCGCATCGACCCGCCATGGGTCACTACGGAGGGCTGGCAGGGCTTCTCCGGGCAGAGTTCGTTCCTCGAGTTCGGCAAGGCGCCGTTCGCCGCCGGCGAGAACGGCGGGATTGTGGGCGAAGTGGTGTACGCGTCGACGCGCCCGTTCGACGACCCGACCCTGCTCATTCACAACAGCTGGACACCGAACGTACCGGGCGTGACGGTCAATCTGTACCAGGAGGGCACGGCGCCCGATGGTACGCAGAGCCTGACGCTCGTCGATACGACGAAGACCAGCAGCTGGGACGACTGGGCACAGGGCTTCCGTTCGGACGGCATGCCGAACATGAACTGCCCGGGCCAGGAAACCACGGACCCGTTCTTCTTCACGCTGCAGAACTCTACGCAATGGCTCGATCCGAACAAGCGCGCGCTGCCGAATAACTCGCAGTTCAAGTGCTATGACGGCATGCATGCGTTCAACCAGTTGCAGCCTGCACCGTACGACGGCATGTACCAGTTCCCGAGCGTAACGGGCCGCAATCCGTCGAACGGCGCGGTGACGGGCACGAACTGCACCATCTGCGTGGCGGACCCTACGGATACCAAGTACAACACGAAGATGCTGCCGCCGGGCAAGTACGTGGTCGAAGTCATCGTGCCGCCGGGCTATGAACTCGTGAAGGAGGAAGACAAGAACATCCTGATCGGCGACAACTACATCGCGCCCGTCACGCAGCAGTTCGGCTCGCTGGGCAACATTTTCATCCTGCCCGACCAGGCAGCCGTGAACGCGACGTACAACGCCAACAACGCGCAGAACTCGACGACCGATCTGGGCTCGCCGCCGCGTACCGACTCCGGCAAGCAGGGCGATGAACAGCTGTGGCCGTGCGTGGGTGCGCTGCGGGTCGTGCCGGACTACATCAGCCTGTTCCCCGGCTCGAAGGAGGTCGCGCCGTTCGCGGGTGCCTCGCGCCATCTGTGCGATCGCAAGGAAGTCACGCTGAGCGACCAGATGACGGCACGCGCCAAGTTCTGGATCTTCAGTTCGACGCACGTGAGCGCGCATTTCACGGGCTTCATGCTCGATGACTTCTCGTCCGAGTTCGATCCGTACTCGCCGCAATTCGGCGAAAAGTTCGCGGTGCCGAACGTGCCTGTCTCGATCAAGGACTTTGCGGGCAACGAAGTGAGCCGCTTGTACTCGGATGCGTGGGGCATCTTCAACGGCCTGAACTATTCGACGTGGCAAGTGAACCCGCCGAACCCGACGGGCTACGCGCCGACGATGATGGTCGCCTGCATGAACGATCCAGACATGCCGGACCCTGCACATCCGGGGCAAACGATCCGCGATCCGCTCTACAACCCTGCGTATAGCCAGTTCTGCTACGAGATTCCGTTCATGCCGGGTCAGACACAGTACATGGACACGCCTGTCGTGCCCGTATCCGCCTTCGCCGACGGCTATAACCCGCCCGATTGCGCGTATCCGGACGGGACGCCGGCGATCTCGTCGGTGACGGGCGATACGATTACCGGTGGCGGTGCGGGTCCGTGGGTGAGCCAGGCGACCTTGTTGAGCGGCCAGCACCGGCTGACCATCAAGTCACTCGGCAACCAGACCGTGCCGAACAATGCGTACGGTGGACCGTCGGCGACGACGGCGCCGTACAACCAGAAGTTCGTCACGCGGCACTATGGCTTCGGGACGACGCAAGGGACTGGCAAGGTCACGATCGGCGGGGTGAATGCGACCGTCCGCTCGTGGTCGGATACGCAGATTGTCGTCGACACGCCAGTGGTGGGGCTGCCGTTCCCGGGCCTGAACGGCTGCACGATCCAGCAGCGCGGCGTCGGCGCGATCCCGATGTGCGGCGAGCTGGTCGTCACGGCGAGCAACGGCAAGCAGTCGATCGATGCCGTCACGGTCACGATCGGCGGCAAGGCGCCGACCTATGTCAACGGCGAGAACGCGACCAGCAACGCGATCCAGTCAGCCATCGACAAGGCCACGTCGGGCGACCTCATCATCGTCGGTCCGGGCACCTACAACGAAATGCTGCTGATGTGGAAGCCGGTGCGTCTGCAGGGCGTGGGTGCGCCTTCCGTGGTCGTGAACGCGAACACGCATCCGTCGGGCAAGCTCGACCCGTGGCGCAGACAGGTCGACTGCCTGTTCGGCATCGCGCTGAACGGCGCCGCGATCTCGGCGAGCAATCCGTACGATCCGACGGGTACGTACAGCTGCACCACAGCGATGCAACGCAAGGTGGATCCGATTCCGCTGGAACCGACGTTCGGCTGGGACAACTCGCTCAACGGCAATCTGGGCGAACTGCTGCAGGAGCCGGCGCTGATGGGCGCGTATGAAGGCGCGGGCATCACGGTGCTGGCCAAGGGCGTGCGTGATGTGAACGGCCAGGCCGACCCGAACTGCACCGCGAACGGCATCTGCACGCCGCTCACGAACAGCAATGCGGACTGCAATGCGTACTCGAGCAATTTCCTGTGCAATCCGTCGCGTATCGACGGCCTCACATTCACGAACAGCTCGCAGGGCGGCGGCGGCATCTTCCTGCACGGCTGGAACCACTCTACGGAGGTGTCGAACAACCGCGTGTTCGCCAACGCCGGTACGCTGACGGGCGGGATCACGGTGGGCCAGGTGGAAGTGCCCGACGGGACGATCGCAGCCGACGGCTTTACGCAGCTGCCCTACCTGTACAACAAGAATGTCAATGTGCATCACAACTCGGTGACGTCGAACGCATCGTACGGTGACGAGATCAACTCGACGACGCCTTCGTCGGCAGCGGGTGTGACATTCTGCTCGGGCTCGGACTACTATAAATTCAACAACAACTGGGTCTGCGGCAACATGAGCAGCGGCGACGGCGGCGGTGTCGCGCACTTCGGCTTCAGCTACAACGGCACTGTGTCGCACAACTGGATCCTGTTCAACCAGAGCAACAACCCGACGCTGCCGACCTACGGTGGCGGGTTGATCGCCCAGGGCGTGCCGCCCGACGGCACGTTCTGCGAGAACGCGGCGATTGATACCGATTGCGCGCCGGAGCTTCCAGATGGTGTCGGACCGGGCCTCGTGATCGACGGCAATCTGATCCTCGGCAATACGGCTGAAAGCGGCAAGGGCGGTGGCCTGCGGCTGCAGAACATCAACGGCACGGACGTGCAGCGCAGTCCGAGCAATCCGAACCACTGGTACGCAGTGAGCGTGATCAACAACATCATCGCGAACAACGTAGCGGGCTGGTCGGGTGGCGGCGTGTCGGTGCAGGACGCGGTGCGGGTGAGCTTCATCAACAATACCGTGGTCTCGAACGACTCGACGGCTACCGCCGGCGTGCTCTTCAACACGGCGCTCGCTGCGCAGGCCAACGTCGGTCCGCCGAACTGCACGACCGTCGGTGCGGAAACGACGTGCAGCCCGATCACGACGTCGACGAATCAGCCGTCGGGACTCGAGACCGCGAAGCATACGCAGAACTTCCTGTTGGCGTTCACGGCAGGAAACGCGGGTTGCCCGGCCGGACAGAACTGCAGCCAGTTCTCGATACCTGTGCTGACCAACGACGTGTTCTGGCATAACCGCACGTTCCACATCACGGTGGGCGGGTTGGACACGGGTATTCAGGGATTGCAGAACGTCGTGACGCTGAACCCGACGTTGAACCAGGGGGGACATGCGACGGGCTATTGCGATCCGGCCGCCGCGTACTGGGACATCGGTGCGTATGGCGATACGGGCCCGGCGGATCACTCGTCAGGCGTGACGCTTGCCCCGCAGTATTCGATCATCACGGACATCGCCGATTACAACAGTGCGGCCGCGCATAACATCGGAACGAATCCGGCCGTGGTGAGCCTGTACTGCAACGGCTCGCGCAAGCCGCCCGAAGCTGGTGGTATTGGCTTCACGGTGCCGCCCGGTATTGCGGATACCGTGCTGCCCAACCCGCTGTTCAGCCTGCTGCCGTCGGCCACACCGGATGAAGGCAACCAGTGGATCAACATGTCGTACGGGCCGCTTTCGCTGTTCAACATGACGATCACCTCAGGCAGTACGGGCTACGGTGTACCGCTTGGGAACTACTCGATCCGGCAGGGTTCGCCGGCGGTCAATACAGGGACGGCTGCGGGCGCGCCGAATCATGACTTCTTCGGCACGCCGAGGCCGCAGGGTGGAGGGTACGACATCGGCGCAGTGGAACTGCCAAGCACTCAGTTCGCGGGCAACGTGGGGGGTACCTTGGCGCAGTTGCTGCAACAACTGCAACAACTGTTCGGGCCGCTCTCTGGAGTGCCGCAATGAAACGCGCAACGATCGTCGCGTGGGTCTGCTGTGCCGCACTGCCGGCGATGCCGGCGGCGGCCCAGCAGGTTCAACCGGTGTCGCAGCATGTCTCGCGCTATGAGCCGATGAAGTTCACCCAGCATGAGCGCGAGTTCTATCAGTCGACAGGGGGCATCGACCACATGCACGTCCGCCGCACGGCGTCGGGCAACCTGTTGCGCTTCAGTTATCGCGTGACGGACCCGGCGCACGCGAAGCTGCTCGGCGACAAGAACGCGACGCCCTATCTGTACGGCACAGCGAATCACGTGCTGCTTGAAATACCCGTGATGGACAACATCGGCCAGTTGCGGCAGACGGGCGAACTGGAAGCCGGGCAGGAGTACTGGATGGTGTTTTCGAACAAGGGCAATCTGGTGAAGGCGGGGGACCGCGTCAGTGTGTTGATCGGTTCGTTCCACATCGATGGGCTGGTGGTCGAATAAAGCCCAAGGCGTCTGCGGCATCACATAGAGGAGATCGACATGAGTCGGGGATTTCTGACCGCAATTTCGATGACGGCCGCGGTGGCCGCGAGCTTCGCCTCGCTGGGTGCGCTGGCCGCTGCGTCAGGCGGCGGCATGAGCGCGGCACAGATCGTCGAGCGCAATGTCACGGCGCGCGGCGGGCTGCAGGCATGGCACGCCGTCAATACGATGTCGCTGAGCGGACAGGTTGACGTGGGAGGCAAGAAGCCCGTCAAGCTGCCGTTCGTCATGACGATGAAGCGGCCGCACAAGAGCCGCTTCGAAGTGAATTTCGACAACCAGATCGCGTACCAGGCGTATGACGGCACGCAGGGCTGGAAGGTGAGGCCGTTCCTCGGGCGCAATGTCGCCGAGCCTTATACGCCGGTTGAAGCGAAATCGGCGGCGCAAACGGCGGACCTCGAGGGGCCGCTGATCGACTATGCGGCCAAGGGCAGCCAGGTGGAGTTGCAGGGGACGGACACCATCGAGGGCCACCGCGCGTACAGGCTCCTGCTGAGCACGAAAGATCACGTGCAACGGCATGTGTGGATCGACGCATCGAGCTTTCTGGAATTGAAGATCGACGGCGACCCGCGCCAGCTCGATGGCCGCATGCATGACGTGACCGTGTACTACCGCGACTACCGGCGCGAAGACGGCCTGATGATTCCACATGTGCTCGAAACCACGGTTGCGGGCGTGAAGCAGACGCATCAGATGACGATCGAGCACGTCACCGTGAATCAGCCTGCCGATGATGCGCTCTTCGCGAAACCGCAGTTGCCCGCGCAACCGCAAACGCAACCCCACGCGCCGGCGGCCAAGGTCGCCGCGAAATGACGGTCCCAGGCTCGATGAGATGACGATCATGAAACCCATCATGTCATTGTTACTGGCGGGCTCCGTGTCTGCGATCGCGGTCGCGTGGGCGCAGATGCCGGCCGCCGATCACGCTGATCAGTCGCTCACCGTGGACGAAATCGTCGCGAAGAACGCGGCCGCGCGCGGCGGCGACGACGCATGGCGTAAGGTCCAGGCAATGATGTGGGCGGGACACGTCGACAGCGCGAATGCGCCGACCCCGAGCGTGCCGTTCGTGCTCGCGCTCAAGCGCCCCAGCAGCACGCGCTTCGAATTGACCGCAATGAACCAGCACGTCCTGCGCATGTTCGACGGCAAGGCGGGCTGGAAGATACGGCCATCGTCGGACGGCATGCCGGATGTGCAGGCCTATTCGCCATCGGAGGTGCGCTACGCGAGCGAAGAGCAGGTGATCGACGGGCCGCTGCTCGATCACGCCGCGAAGGGCATAGCGGTGTCGCTCGAAGGCAACGAGATGATCGACGACAGGAAGACTTACCGGCTGCTCGTGACCTTGCCTTCGGGCGCGCATCGTCATGTGTGGGTCGATGCGCAATCGTTCCTCGACGTCAAGTACGACCGTGAAGCGCCGAATCTTCTGACGGGCAAGCCGGTGACGGTCGAAGTGAGCTACCGCGACTACCACGACGTGGACGGCCTGAAGCTGCCGTACACGATAGAAAGCGGCGTCGTGGGTGCGCCGAAGAAGGACAAGCTCGTGATCGACAGGGTGTCGATCAATCCGCCGCTCAACGACAACATGTTCGTCAAGCCCGTGATAGCAGGGCGGCGTGGATCAGTGACGGTCGGCGTGGAGGGGGCGCCGCCGACGCGTTCCGCATTCCGTCAGATGCCCTGATCATGATGAAGGGCCGGCTTCTCGATCGGGCCTATATCCTGGCCCTGCGGATCACGTGGACAAGCGCGCTCTGCTGCGCGTTGCTTGCCGCCGCGCAGTATGCGCACGGTGCGCCGCCCATCGACGTCGGCGAAGCGATCTTCCGGGACGGCATTGCAGGGGATGGCCGCCCTGTCGAAGCCACGCATCAGGGCCAACTGGCGATGAAGGGCGCCGCGGCCGCCTGCATGAACTGCCATCGGCGCAGCGGCCTCGGGTCCAAAGAAGGCAACACGACAATTCCGCCTATCGCTGCGCAGTATCTCTTTCTTCCGCGCACGCAGAGCCCCGACGAACTCACTGTGCCGTTTGTTGACGGCGTGCGTACGAATCGCGAGCCCTATACGGAAACGACGCTCGCGCGCGCGATTCGCGAAGGTCTCGATTCCGAAGGCAGACCTCTCGGCTATCTGATGCCGCAGTTCGCGCTCAACGACGCGGATATGCATGCGCTGATCGCCTATCTGAAGACACTCGACCAACGCCGGGCGCCTGGGGTCACCGACACGGTGCTGCACTTCGCGACGATCATCACGCCCGATGCCGATCCCGTCAAGAAGCAGGGCATGCTCGATGTCCTCAAACACTATTTCGCCGACAAGAATGCCGCGCCGCTCGGTGCGACGCCCGCGCTGCGCTCGTCGCACAAGTTGATGTTCATGGTCAACCGGCGCTGGGAACTGCATGTGTGGGAACTGCACGGCGCACCGGATACCTGGGAAGCGCAGTTGAAGCAGCAGCTTGCGCAGCAGCCTGTGTTCGCGGTGCTGTCGGGCCTGGGTGGGCGGAACTGGGCTCCGGTGCATGACTTCTGCGAACGCGAACAGGTGCCGTGTCTGTTTCCGAATGTGGAAGTGCCGGTCGAAGGCGAACACGATGTTTACTCGATGTATTTCTCGCGTGGGGTGTTGCTTGAAGCCGCGCTGATCGCAAAGCGGATACAGGAGCCGGCGGGCTCGGGGCAGCCGGTCAGGAAGGTGGTGCAGGTATATCGCGCGGGTGATAGCGGCGAAGCGGCGGCGCAAGCGCTTGCTGCGGATCTGAGAAAGAAGGGGATTGAAGTCCAGAACCGCGCGTTGCAGGCGAGCGCGCATATCGCCACGGCGCTGCGTGGCGCGTCACATGAAGATGCATTCGTGCTGTGGCTGCGGCCGCCGGACCTTGCCACACTCGGCGACGCGCCACCCGCATCGGCGATGGTGTATGTATCTGGGCTCATGGGCGGGCTCGATCATGCGCCGCTGCCTGGCCGATGGCGCGACAGCGCGCGCCTCGCCTATCCGATCGATCTGCCTCAAGACCGGCGCGTGCGCCTCGACTATGCGTTCGGCTGGTTCGCGATACGCCATATTCCTGTCGTCGATGAGCGCGTGCAGGCCGATACCTATCTCGCGTGCGGACTGCTGGCGGAGACCCTGAGTCATATGGTCGATGCGTTCGTGCGCGACTATCTCGTCGAGCGGATCGACGACATGCTCGAGCATCGCATTCTCACCGGCTACTATCCGCGCCTCACGCTTGCGCCGGGCCAGAGTTTCGCGTCGAAGGGCGGGTACATCGTGCGTTTCGGGGAGCCCGACAGGATGCGCATCGTTGCAGATAGCGACTGGATCGTGCCGTAATAGACGCGACGAAATCAACTGTTCGCTGGCAGCAGCTGCCGGTATTTTTCGAGCACGCGCGGCACGTATGAGCGCGTCTCGGGAATCGAAGGAATCTGATAGCCCGCGCGAATCACGGCGTTCTCACCGGCGTTGTACGCGGCGAGCGCCAGTTCCATATCGTCCTTGAACAGATCGAGCAGAAAGCGTAGATAACGCGCGCCTGCCAGCACGTTGTCGCGCGGATTGAACATGTCGCCATTCGAGAAACGGCGCGCGGTGTCGGGCATCAGCTGCATGAGGCCCAAGGCGCCTTTATCGGAGACGGCATTCGGGTTGTAGCGCGATTCCACGTCGATGACTGCGTGCAGCAGTTCGGGTTGCAGATGGAAGATCCGGCTCGCCTCCGCGATGACGTTGCGGAACCGGGAGGCATCGGCACGTGCAGACTGCGCCGTGCCAGATTGCTTCGCGCGGCCGGGCGGAGCAGGCGGCGGCGCTGCAACGATGAGGGACATCCCCGCCTTGCCTGGTGTGTCGGTCAGCACGACCGCGCCCGAGTTATCGACCTGGCCGAAGATGTCGGCACACGCGGGCTGCGCGAAGGCCACGCTGAGCACGATCCCGGGTACGAGCGATGACGCGGATACTGAGTGAGCCGGTCGTCTCGCTGGATGCCCGCGCATGCTGGATCTCCCCTGGTGCCCTTGATTGTGGTGCGGCGACCAGCGGCAAGCAATGGGGTGAGTTCCCCATCTTCAGACGCGAGCACTGCGGACTTTCACCCAATGTACAAAAATGTTACAGGTGCGCAATCGCGCGTCGTCGCTGCCTCAATGGCCGAACGGCGAGCGATGAAGCGGAACGTAGAAAATTGACGCGGTGTGAGTAAAAACTGCCACAGGATCGCAGCTTCTGCGTGAAACTGCACTTTTCCGAATTATTACCCGGTCGGTATTACGGTAATAGTTTGATCAGAAATGAAACATTTAGACACGTAATTCTTACCGGGCTACGACGATCTTTAAACGGCTCTTTACGGATGTTAGGCTTGCTCGATTGGCAAGATCCTTGCTTTGTCTGACGCGAACGCGTACTCACATGGGATTCTCCTGTACCAGTTGGTATGCCGAAATATTTAAGTAATGCCAACGAAAGTAACAAACGAAAGAAGAAGAATTTTGCGCCTGCTGTTGAACTGGCGCACACCACATTGCAGACGAGGAGGCGACCGTGAACATCAAACACCGAGTGATCATCGCCGACGATCACGACCTGTTGCGCAATGGGCTGCGTTCGATGTTATCGGCGCAAAGCGAGTACGAAGTGGTGGGCGAAGCGCGCGATGGCAAGGAAGCGTGTCAGATGGCGATGTCACTGGCACCCGATCTGATCCTGATGGACCTGTCGATGCGAGGCATGAACGGCATCGATGCAACGGTGGCCATCAAACGGCGCACGCCGCTCGTGCGCATCATCGCGTTGACCGTGCATCAGAGCGAGGAGTATGTGCGCGAAGCGCTGCGTGCGGGCGTCGACGGTTATGTATTGAAGGATGTGTCGTTCGATGAATTGCTCTTCGCGATGCGCACGGTCATGCTGGGCAAGAAGCATCTGAGCGCGGACGTCTACGGTTTCATGGTGGACCCGTTCGTCACAGGGCGCGAGACCACCGCGCCGAAGAAAGCATGGAGCATGTTGACCGCGCGCGAGCGCAGCGTGTTGAAGCTGATCGCGGAAGGGCGCACCAATCGACAGGTCGGGCAGTATCTGAATCTGAGCCCGAAGACGATCGAAAAGTACCGCGCGCGCGTGATGCACAAGCTCGCAATCGAGAACGTGACGGAACTGGTGCTCGCGGCGATCAGCATGGGATTGCTGACGACGCTCGCTTCGAAATGCGCGGAGTCGGAGAACGACGGCAAACTGCTGCACTTGCCGGTTGCGGGTGTTCATATGCAAGGCGAATCAGCCGAGGTGCACGATGCTGAACTGCCGCGTTTGAGCGGTACGCAGGCGGGCTAGCAGACGAACAACGACAGGAACTAGATTCGCCAACTGGCCGCGACTTCTGTGCCGCCTTCGCTGCGCGCGCTGACCGAGAACGCACCGCCGTGTGCTTCGACGCGATTCTGCATGCCGGTCAGGCCGAGCCCGTTCGAGTGGGCATCGCTGCCACTTAGCGGATGCATGTCATAGCCGCTTCCGTCGTCGCGAATCGACAGCAGCAGCGTCGTTGCATCGCCTTGCAGATCGACGTGAACCTCCGACGCAGCCGCATGACTGATGATGTTATTGAGCGCTTCCTGCACGACACGAAAGATGTCCGCTTTCAGGTGATCGGGTATATCCCCGTCCTCGATGCCGCACGCAAACACGACGCGCAATCGTTCGCTGCTTTGCTCCACACGCCTGCATAGCGTGCTCAACGCGGCGGGCAGCCCAAGCCTCTGTAGCGCGAGCGGCCGCAATTCTCCGCAGATCTGCCGCATCTCACCGATCGTGTCGCGTATCTGCAGAACAGTCGCATCGAGCAGTTGCGCGGCGTCGTCGACCTGGCCGCGACGCAGGCGCATGCGCGCATCTTCGACCATCAGTTTGATCAACGTCAGCGCCTGACCCATGCCATCGTGAAGCTCAGCGGCCAGGCGTTCGCGTTCATGCTGCTGGCCCATGCTCAGCCAGGTCGCTCGCCTGTGTTGGGCATCGTCATGCCATTCAGCATTTGCAGCCGATCGCGAAATCTCTTCCGCAGGCACTACAACAGGCTCAACGAACAGCGTTAGCCGCAGTGGTCCGCCCGAGGCATCCGATGCCAAGGTCTGCTGATACACATGAAACGACGTACGTCGGCCGGTCCTGTCGGTGAGCGTCACATCGAACGAACGGAACGCTTCATCGGTGCCGCCGCACAGGTGCATTTCGACGGCAGCGCGGTCTTCATCATGCGCGAAGCCGGCGAGTTGTTTGCCGACGAGATCCGCACTCGCGTAACCCAGCAGCGCCGCAGCGCTGCGATTCACGCTGACGATTGCACCGTCGCACGTCGTGACTGCAAGCGCGGCGCCGCGTGCGTCACTGACGTGGGCCGCCGGCGGCTGCACGCGCCGCACCGAGCTGCCCAGCTTGCGCATTGCATCGATCAGATCGCGCAGCCTCAGGGGTGGTTCAGGCGGCGGGATGGCATACATGGGTGCTCCCGACTGGTTGAGCCTCGATATTCCCAAGCCTTGGGCAAATTGTAGGCCGCGACATGGTTCCGACACAACGGGGCATATGCATGCATCACGCACGGGGAATACTGACACTGCGAACGGCGGGGTATCCCGTAGGTAGAGGTCTCCTACCTTGCTTTGGGGGGATTCATCCAGTGACACCTCAAACGCGATTGACGAGACTGGGTAAGCAAAGGCGAGAAGCGTGCCGTGCCGGGCCGCAGCCTGTTGCGTCACGAAGAGGAGGTCGCGATGAATACCCACAAGCTCGTAGTCGCTGCGCTCATTCTGACAGGCGTGGGACTGACCGCGCAAGCGGCGCTGAGCGCCGAGTCCGAACCGATGCCCGCAGCCGATGCCGGAATGGCGGCGCAACATCACGATGCCTCGATGAACATGGACTCCGCGAAAGGCGAGGACGCGATCGCGGATGCCGTTGCAAACGATACCGCGGGGCAAAGCGTCCACGCGATGCCAATGGATATGCCGATGGACGACATGGCGATGCCGGAAGGTCACGACGCAGCCGCTGCGCACGACGCGAAGCCGGCTCAGAACATGGACGACAAGGACACCACGGACAAACTCCACTCCATGTCCGGCGAGCAGGACATGCACGCGCACCATCACAACATGGCGCCGGGCACGACCCGCACCACAGTGGACTACACGGTGCCACCCGTGACGCTCGTGCGCGCCGACGGCAAGTCCGTTTCGCTCGTGGATGAGCTGAACGATGGCCGCCCCGTCGTCCTGACTTTCATCTACACCTCGTGCACGACGATCTGCCCGATGGTCAGCCAGACCTTCGAACAGCTGCAGGATGAACTGGGCAGCGAGCGCGACAAGGTGCATTTCGTATCGATCTCGATCGATCCGGAACAGGACACGCCCGCACGTCTGAGAGCCTATGCAGAACGCTTCGGCGCAGGCCCGCAATGGCAGTACTACACAGGCACCGTCGATGCGAGCATCGCCGCGCAACGCGCATTCAACGTCTATCGCGGCGACAAGATGAATCACACTGCCGTCGCATTCTTGCGCGCCGCGCCTGGCAAGCCGTGGCTGCGTCTGGATGGTCCCGCGACACCCGGCGAACTGCTCAGCGCGTATCACGAAGTCGTCGCCAGCAACGGATCGTGAACCCAGCGTGCGGAGGTGTCAAAGTGGCGAAGATCCACCGGGTGTTGATCGTCGACGATCAACCGCTGCTGCGCGGCGGCCTCTGTTCGATGGTGCGCGCGTTGCCGCTCTATAGCGTGGCGGGCGAGGCGGGCGACGGCAGCGAGGCGTGCAGTCTCGCCGCGACGTTGCTGCCCGATCTGATCCTGATGGATCTGTCGATGCCCGGCAAGAGCGGCGTCGAAGCGATCGCGCATATCAAGAGGCATTTTCCGCAGATACGGATCATCGCGCTGACCATTCATTCGAGCGATCTGCATATGCGCAGGGCACTGGCGGCTGGTGTCGACGGCTACGTCCTCAAGGATGCGTCGTTCGACGAACTTGTCGAAGCGATGCGCCTCGTCATGCTCGGCCAGCGCAATGCGACGCTCGACGCATACGGCGCGCGGCACGACGAATCACTCGGTCTTGCGTCGAACCTGCAGCATACGCAGACCTGGGGTGCGCTGACGAGCCGCGAGCGGACCGTGCTGCGCCTCGTCGCGGAAGGATGCACGAACCGCGAAGTAGGCGAGCAGTTGCGCCTGAGCCCGAAAACCATCGAAAAACATCGTGCAAGTCTGATGCGCAAGCTCGGCGTATCGAATGCGACGGGACTCGTGCACGCGGCTCTCGATCTTGGCGTGCTCGCGTTACCCGACGACGCGACAGATGGGGCGAAGTACTTCATCTGAGCCCAAAAAAACTGGAGGGTCTTTACCCATCCGTTTGCACGAGTCTCCCTACTTAGCGGGCATGCCGGTGTGAACAAGAATGCACTTAGGCGTCTTCGCAGTTGAAGGCGCAGCAGTCCACAGGGAGGACAACAACATGAGCGACATCCGGTTCATGTCCCCGTCCAGCAGCGACGTCGAGAGCCGTCTACAGAAGCACGCACGCCAGCGTGGCTTTACGCTGCTCGAACTGCTGGTGGTGATGGTCATCATCGGCCTGCTGGCGGGTCTGGTCGCGCCTCGCTACTTCGAGCAGATCGGCAAGTCGAATACGAAGATCGCACATGCGCAGATCGATTCGCTCGGCAAGGCTCTCGATCAATACCGGCTCGACGTCGGCCAGTACCCAACCACGGAGGAGGGCTTGCAGGCGCTGATGGCGAAGCCGCAGGACGCGCCGCACTGGAGCGGCCCTTATCTGCAGAAAGCCGTGCCGCTCGATCCGTGGGATCGCCCCTATCAGTACCGGTCGCCCGGCGAGCATGGCGACTATGACCTGTACACCTATGGCAAGGGCGGTCAGCCAGGCGGTACGGGCGAGAGCGCGACCGTGTCGTCGTGGTGAGCATGGCGAGAACAGAACCGGAAGCAAGGCAAGGAGAAGCGACGTGAAGTATGTGCTGCGTGTCTTCGATACCAACGGATCGGTGCAGACGGTGCGCGTCGAAAGCGATTCGACGACGGCAGCGGCAGCGATCGCGCGGGCACGCGGTTGGCGCGTGGTGTCGGTGCGCGGCGAACGCGCAGGCGCCCGGATGCGCCTTCGCGCACCCACGATCGCACGCGGCAAGTTCAACGTCGAGCTCTTCGCACGCGAACTCGCGGCGCTGCTGGCGGCGGGCGTCGGTGTCGTCGATGCGTTGCGTACGCTCGCGAGCAACGAGCGGCGCGAGGGTTCCGCCGCGGTTTATCGCGGACTGTTGCGGCGGCTCGAAGAGGGGCAGTCGTTATCCGCGGCGCTCGAACAGGCTAGCGATGTCTTTCCGCCCGTGCTCGTCGCCTGCGTGAAAGCGAGCGAGCAGACGGGCGGTCTCGCGGACAGCCTCACGCGCTATTCGCGCAACAGCGCGATGTTGCATGAGCTGCGCGGCCGCGTGGTGTCGGCAGCGATCTATCCGACGGTCCTGCTGGGGGTGGGTGCGGTAGTCGTGATCTTTCTGTTGGGCTTCGTCGTCCCGCGCTTCGCGACGCTGCTCGAACATAGCGGACGCGAACTACCGCTTCTTTCTCAATGGCTGATCGCGTGGGGCAGCATGGTTCACGCGCACGGCCGGGAACTCGCGATCGCTTTCGCAGTGCTGGTGCTCACGGCAGCCATCATGCTGCGCCGTCCGTCCGCGCGCGAATGGATCGCCGATCGCATTCTCGCCTTGCCGGGCATCGGCCAGTACATTCGCGTGTTCCGTCAATCGCAGTTTTATCGCACGACGGCGATGCTCGTCGACGGCGGCATTCCCGCCCTGCGCGCGTTCGATCTTGCCCGCGGTCTCGTCGGACGTTCCGATCAGGCTGCCCTTGGCCGCGCGCTCGATCAGGTACGCAACGGCGCGAAGATTTCCGATGCGTTCCAGCAGGCCTCGCTCGCCGATGCAATCACGTATCGGCTGCTGACCGTCGCGGAAAAGACGGGCGGACTCGGCCCCGTGCTCGACCGGATCGCGGCGTTTCAGGAAGCGCAGGTCGCGCGCGCAATCGATCTGATCTCACGGCTGATCGAGCCGGCGATGATGATCTTCATCGGCATCGTGATCGGCGGCATCGTCGTGCTGATGTATATGCCGATCTTCGAAATCGCATCGAGCGTTCAATAGCAGGCGAGGGCGTCATGGACACGGCGAGCATCGCGAACGGCATCGATGGCACAGGCAGCGTCGATCTGCGCGACGCGTTGCGCGCGCTCGCCGAGCGGCACGGCTCCGGCATACGCGCGCTCGAAAACCTGTACGCGCAAACGCCCGCCAGCCCCGACGAAGTGCTCGCGCAACTCGCCGCGCAGTTTCACCTGCGGCCCTTCACGATGCGGCAGCTGAACGGTCTGCAGCCGGACTTCGATATCGTGCCGTTCGTCGAGGCGACGGCGCGTATGTCCATCTGCTTTCGCGATCCGGATGAGGAGCGTGGCCTGCTGTTCGTGATCGCCGATCCGCTCGACCGGCGCACGCGCGGCAGCATCGAGCAGCGTATGCGTGCGCGGCCCACCGTGCCTTACCGATGGGCGCTCGCGAGCGTCGGCGATATCACCGCCTGGCTGGCGGTGCGCGAGAAAGACGTGCGCGCGATGGACTCGCTCGCGTTCGACCAGACGAGCCAGCATGCTGTCGATCCCGCATCGCTCGCGCTGACGTTGCAAGGTATCAGCAACGACGACAGCGCGGTCGTGCGCCTGCTCAATTCGACGATCTACGACGCGCTCAAGATGATGGCGAGCGACATTCACCTCGAATGCCGCGCCAATGGCTTGATGATCAAATGCCGCGTGGATGGCGTGCTGACCGTGGTGGGACGCGTCGAAGGGCGCGATGTCGCCGATCAGGTGCTGTCGCGCGTGAAGGTCATTTCCGAACTCGATATTGCCGAGCGGCGCGTGCCGCAGGACGGCCGCTTCAAGGCGGTCTATGCAGGCCGCGAAATCGATTTTCGTGTGTCGATCATGCCCAACCAGTTCGGCGAAGACGCGGTGCTGCGGATTCTCGACCGTTATCAGCTGTCGCAGGCATCGGGCGGGTTGACGCTCGAAGCGCTGGGTTTCCAGCAGGAAGACGCGCGCTTCATGCGCACGGTCGCCGCGATGCCGTACGGCATGCTGCTCGTGACGGGACCGACGGGCAGCGGCAAGACCACGACGCTCTACGCGATCCTCACCGAAATCAACGATGGCCTCGAAAAGATCGTGACCATCGAAGATCCCGTCGAGTATCAGTTGGGCGACATCCTGCAGATTCCCGTCAACGAGGCGAAGGGGCTGACCTTCGCGCGCGGGCTTCGCTCGATCTTGCGTCACGATCCAGACAAGATCATGGTCGGCGAGATCCGCGATCCGGAGACGGCACAAATCGCGGTACAAGCCGCATTGACGGGCCACCAGGTCTTCACCACCGTTCACGCGAACAACGTGTTCGACGTGATCGGGCGCTTCACGAATATGGAAGTCGATCCGTACAGCTTCGTTTCCGCGCTGAACGGTGTCGTCGCGCAGCGGCTATTGAGGCAATGCTGTCCCGATTGCGTCACTGAAGACACCATCAGCGCTGATACCTTGCGGCGCTCGGCCATCGATCCCGATACGGCGGGAGAGTATCTGTTCCGGCGCGGTACCGGTTGTGCCGCATGCCGGGGCAGCGGCTATCGCGGGCGTCGTGCGATCGCTGAGGCATTGCGGATGGACGACGAGTTACGGCAACTGCTGTCGGAACGCGCACCGCTCACGCAGATCAAGGCGGCCGCGATGCGTCAGGGTATGAAGACGCTGCGCGGCTCGGCGATCAGGCTTGTGCGGCAGGGCGAAACGACCTTGGAGGAGATCAATCGTGTCACCATGGTCGAATGAATCGTCGGGCGCGCGTATCAACATCGGTGTCGGTACGCGCGAGATTGCCGTGGGACCGCGTGCATCACGCTGGACGTGGATGCGCAAATCCACGCCCACGTCCGGACCGTTCTGCGTGCCGATGCCTGAAGCGCAATGCTTCACCGAAGCAGGCGTATTCAATGGATTGCGTGCCGCGCTGGATCCAGCGCCGGACAAGGAGGCGCCACATGAAAACCGGGCTCCTGCGCACATACGCGGCGCACATATCGTGCTCGACGACTTCTGGGGCAATCACGCGATACTGCGCGGCGACTTCCGCTCGTTGCGCGCAAGAGAGGTTGACGAGGTCGCGCGTGCTCATTTCGTTGACGCCTACGGTGTCGACGCCGAGGAGATCGTGGTGCGCGCGTCCGTGCAGCGCGGCGGCCGCGCGGTGTTCGCGAGTGCGCTGCCGCGTACGCTGGCGGAAGGGATTCGCGAGGCGGGCGCGTCGGCCGGCGTCGGCGTCCGGACGTTGAAACTGTGTCTGCCTGAAATGCTCAACCGCGCGCTCGACAAGATGCCGCGGGCGAGCGCGATGCTGATCTTCGCCACGGATGCACTGATGCAGTCCGTACTGATCGAGCCCGGGGGCTGGGTCGGTTATGACGCGCAGCGGTTGTTCGCTGGCGACGCATGTGATCCGCAACAGATCGCCGTACTCGCAGAGCAGGCTTTCGAGCGCTGCGCGGAACGGACGACAGTGAGACGCGACGAGTGCGAGCTCAGCCTGTATGGCTTCGATATCGATCCTGCACCGTTGAAAGCGTGCTTTGCGATCGTGACGGCGCTCGCTTCGCCCGTTGTCAATATGGATGACGACACGGGTGAGAGTTTCGCCCGCCGTTTGCTGGAGTACGCGCAATGATCAGCTCGCTCGATATCGACTTCGCTCGCAACGGGCCGCGTATCGCACCGGCCGGTCTGCTCCTGCTCTGCGTTGCGCTCGCGCTAGTGCTCGTAAGCGGTGTGCGTCTCTGGCAAGCCTATGACGAGAACGCCGAGATGCAAACGCGAGTGGACGAAGAGCGCCACCGTTCGTTCGCAAAGTCCCATCCCGTCAAGAAGCAGGCGACACCCGCCGCGTTGCTCGCCGAAAAGCAAAACCTCGCGGTGCTGCGGGAACTGACAGTGCCGTGGCAAGACTTGCTGTCAATCGTCGAAGACTATCCGGAGCATGATGTCGCGCTGATCGGTATCGACCAGAACCCGGTGCAGAGCCAGGTCCGTATCACGGCTGAGGCGAAGAACTTCGACTCGATGATTGCGTACCTGCGCTATCTGCAATCGAGCAAGCTGCTGCGCGAGGCGGTACTCAACGATCAACAGGTCGAAGCGAATGTGCCGGGCACACCCGTGCGCTTTCAGATCACCGCTGTCTGGAGCCGATCATGAATCCCGGCGCGCTGCGTGAACACCTTCTGACCTTGCGCTTCGAACTGACCCGCCGCTTCGGTCTGCCTGGCCTAGCGGGTGTCGTGCTGCTGTGCGCGGCGGCCGTCGTGGCGAACAGCACGGTGCGCATGCGCAGCGATACGCGTGAGCTCTCGATTGACGCGCGGCCCGTGCACGCCGCGAACAAACCCCATGTGACCGACGATGCCGGTCCGCGCACCGACGCCGCGATGCTGGAGACGTTGCCCGGTCTGTTCCCGCGCTTCGCGCACAGTGCGGACGATATCGCTGTCATCCTCGCCCATGCCCGCGAAAGCAATCTGTCGATCGGTTCCGCCGACTATCTGGTGGTCGCCGATTCCGGCGGACGTTACATGCGCTATCAGATGCTGCTGCCCGTCAAGGATCAGTACGGCACGATCCGCCGCTTCCTTGCCTCGGTGCTGAACAGCGTGCCGAATGCCGCGTTGCGCGAGATTCATGTCGAACGGCCGGCTGTCGACGGCAATGTGCTCGATGCGCGGGTTCGCTTCGAGCTCGTCTATCGGACCGCACAGCCATGAAAAGCGCTTTCATTCGCCGCACCGTGCTCGGCCTGTGCCTGATCGCGACGATCGCGCTGGTGGTCAAGGAATGGCATACGTCGCGCGGGACGTCCACGGCGTTGGCGGCGGTGAACCTCAATCGTCCGGGCAGCGTGCTGCCGGCTTCCGCCACGCGCGATCCCGCGGCGGACCATGGAAGTGCGCAGGGGGCGAAGAAGACGGCACAAGCTGCGAGCGCGAGTGCCCCCAAGGCGCCGGACACACCGAACGCAGCAGACACGGCCAGCGACAAACTCGCGGCCTTGCGCAAGCCAATGTCGCTCGAATCGCGCAGCAACCCGTTTGCCGCGTCGTCATGGCTGCCGCCGCCGCCGCCCGTGGTGCAGGCCCCGCCCGAACCTCCGCCGCCGCCAACCGCGCCGCCGGTGCCTTATGTGTATCTCGGCAAGCTGGATAGCTCGACGCTCAAGCCGCAAGTTTTCTTGAGGAGCGGCGATCAGTTGCTGATCGTGTCGCAGGGCGAAGTTGTCGAGGGACAGTATCGCGTCGAGTCGATCTCTGATACCGACATCGTGCTGACCTATCTGCCTTTGAACCAGAGGCAGGTCATCTCCATGCAAAGCGAAGGAAAATAAATGAAGGCCGCATGCAGCCGCGATCGGAGCCGCAACGGGGAAAGCGACTCGCCTGAGCGCTATCCGTCAGCTTCGACGTCCCACACACGTGGTTCCACCGGGCTGGCGCTCACGAAGCGCCAGGCCGCGGGCATCGCATTGGCCGTGCTGGCGCTATACGGTTGCGCGACACCTACGCGTCAGACCGAGCCCACCAACGCGCAATTGCAGCTCGACTATATGCACGATCGGGACGCGCGCGTGAATGCGCTGCTCGACGAAGCGGACGGGTACCGCGCAAGCTACCAGTACGATCTCGCGGCGCAGAAGCTCGGCCAGGCCTACGAAATCGATCCGACGAGCGAGCGGGGCCGCAAGATCGGCGCGGCGGTCGATCGCGACCGGCGCGACCTCACGGCATTGCAGGAAGCCGACCGCATGATGCAGCGCGGCTCGTACACGCTCGCTGAAGAGCGAGTGCATCGCGTGCTGGTGCAGAACCCGACCAATCCGATGGCGCAGCAGATGCTCAGGGACATTCAGGACAAGCGCAATCAGCAGCGCGCACTGAAGGAGGAGAAAGTGGCCTCGTCGTCGATCATGCGCACGCCCGTCTCGCTGCAGTTTCGCGATGCCAATGTGCGCATGGTGTTCGAAGCGCTGTCAAAAACGACGGGTCTCAATGTGATTTTCGATCGCGACGTGCGCGCCGACCTGAAGACGACGATCTTCGTCACGAACGCGACGCTGCAGGACACCGTCGACATGATCCTGATGCAGAGCCAGCTCGACAAGAAGCAACTGAACGCGAATACGCTCTTTATCTACCCGGCGACGCCGGCGAAGCAACTGGAGTATCAGGAACTGAAGGTGCGCACGTTCCAGCTCTCGAATGTCGATGCAAAACAGATCCAGGGCTTGCTGAAGAGCCTGCTCAAGCTCAAGGAGGTGGTGACCGACGAGCGCGCGAATACTGTCACGATACGCGGCACGCCCGATACGATCCGCGTGGCCGAGGAAATGATCGCCGCGCAGGATATTCCCGAGCCCGAGGTGATGATGGAAGTGCAGGTGCTCGAAGTTTCACACGAGCGCCTGACCGATCTCGGCATCGAATGGCCGAACTCGTTCACCATGTCAACGCCGTCAACCGCTACTACCTGGGGCGATCTGCATCACTTGCCCATCAATGAACTGACCGTGAGCGGGCTGTCCGCGACGGCCAATTTCAAGTTGACCGATACCGACGCCGACCTGCTCGCCAGTCCGCGCATCCGCGCGCGCAACAAGGAAAAGGCGCGCATCCTGATCGGCGACAAGGTGCCCGTGATTTCGAGTTCGAGCACGCCAAGCACGAGCGGGCCGTCCTATACGCAGACGGTCCAGTACATCGACGTCGGCATCAAGCTCGAAATCGAGCCGCAGGTCTATCGGGACGGCGACGTGGGCATGAAGCTGAACCTGGAAGTGAGCAATATCACCAATACGATTCAGACGGGCGGCAGTTCGTCAGGGCTGACGACGCTTGCGTATCAGATCGGCACGCGCAACGCCTCGACGAGCCTGCGCTTGCACGACGGCGAGACGCAGATTCTCGGCGGGCTGATTTCCGATAACGACCGGAAGTCGGCGGACAAGGTGCCGGGCCTCGGCCAGTTGCCCGTGCTCGGACGGCTGTTCTCCAATCACAACGGCGATCGTGTGAAGACCGAAATCGTGCTGCAGATCACGCCGCATATCGTGCGTCCGCAGACGGCCCCCGATGCGGATACGCAGGAAGTCTGGTCGGGCACCGACGTCAACGTGCACGCGGACCAGTTGCGGCTCGACCCGGTCGTCGCGGAACTGGAGCCGGCGACGCCTCATCCCGTGGTCACCAGGCCGGGCAGCGTGGGCGGCGGCACCACGGAAGGCGCGCCGGGCGCCACGCCGCACAGCGGCACGCAGAGCCAGCCGACGACTTCGACGCCCGCGAGCGCGTTCGGCCAGCCGCCCGCGCAGCCGCGCACGACGCCGCCGCCCCAGCCATTTGGCGGCCGGTATTCGACCTTGCCCGCGCTGCCGGCGCCGACCACGAAAGTCGCCGAGCCACCCGCCGATCAAGGTGCGGGCGCAGCGCCGTCGGGCAGCGATGGTGCCAATGCCAATGCCAATGCCGAGGGCGGCGCGGCGCAGAACAGTAGCGCAGCGCCAGTTGCGCAAGCGGCGGTTTCCGCAGCGCCCACAGAGCCCGCCGCGCCCGCCGCACCGGCTACGCCGCCGCCGATACTCGTGATGCCGCCTGGCGACATGTCCAGCGACAACCCGCTGCGCCCGGTCCAGAACGGCGGGTACTAGACGATGTTCGGCCTCGCGTGTTTCGATCAAGGCTTCGACCGCGTGCGCCACACGCGCCAAGCGGCGTCGCGCGGCTTTACGCTGATCGAGCTCGTGGTCACGCTGGCGCTCGTTGGAATTCTGGCGCTCGCCGTCGTGCCGTTTTCCCAGTTGATCGTGCAGCGCGAGAAGGAACAGCAGTTGAGCGCCGCGTTGCGCGAGATCCGCACGGCACTCGATGCGTACAAGGAAGCGAGCGATGTCGGTCTGATCGACCGTGAGGCGGACGCGTCCGGCTATCCGCCGTCGCTCACGGTGCTGGTGGACGGCGTGAAGAATGCGAAGGACCCGAAGGGAGGCTTGCTGATGTTCCTGCGCCGCGTGCCGCGCGATCCGTTTTTCGCGGGAGATCCCGACACGCCACCCGAAGACACCTGGAACGTGCGAGCCTTTGGCGAAGCCCCTGCGCATGCCGATGCCAGCGGCACCGACAGCGATACCGATAGCAGTAGCAGCGATTCTTCCGGACCCGACGTGGCGGGCAAGGACGTGTTCGACGTCACGTCGAAGTCGGATCGCGTCGGCATCAACGGTATTCCTTATCGTCTGTGGTGAGGACAGGGGTGAGCGCGGCCATGAAACGTATCGATACACGCCGGCGCTGCGTTGGCTTCACGCTGATCGAACTGGTCGTCGTGATGGCGATCATCGGATTGCTGCTGTCGATCGCGCTGCCAAGCTATATGCACAGCATCGACCGGGGCAAGGAACAGGTGCGCGCGCAGAACCTTGCCGTGATGCGCGATGCGATCGACAAGTATTACGGCGATAACGGCGCGTATCCCGATACGCTCGAGGTACTCGTGACGCGTCACTATCTGCGCTCGATTCCTCTTGACCCCGTGAATGGCGACGACAAGTGGGCCGTGGTCGCTTCGCCGGATGAGACGAAGCCCGGCGTCTATGACATCGTGCCCGCGAGCAGCCCGCAGGCGAGCGCGTCGGATGCGGCAGCGGGAGAGGGCAAATGACTGTTGCAGGGTCACGTATGCGCGGCGTGAAACGGGTGGCAATGCGCCCGAAGCGCGAACGCGGTCTCGTGATGCTGACGTTGCTGATCGCACTCCTGCTGCTGTCGATTGCGCTGATGGGCGCACTCGATGTCTGGGCGCTGCAGCGCAGACGCGAGACCGAGCAGCAACTGCTGTTCGTCGGCGATCAATATCGGCTCGCGATACTGCGCTACTACCGCGCGGGACGTACGCTGCCCGCGTCCATCGACGATCTGCTCAACGACACGCGTGTGCCTGTACCGCTGCATCATCTGCGGCGCGCCTATGCGGACCCTGTCACCGGCCAGAACGACTGGGTGCTCATCTATCAGGTGGGGCGGATTGGAGGGCTTCACAGCAGTTCGACGGATGTGCCGATCAAGGTCGCACGTTTTCCACAGCAATATGAGAACTTCGAAGGGCAGCAGAGTTACGCGGACTGGCAGTTCTTCTATCTTCCGCCGATACATCACAATACATCCAGCGCGGACAGCGCTTCCAGACCGGGCAAGCCCGGTTCGATCAACGCGCCCTTCAATCCGATGAATAACGGACTGCCGGGTTTTACCCCGCGCAATCTTGACACGTCCCAGTGACGTGTGATGGCCGGCAGTTGCATTCGGATCGTTCCATCGTCGATTGGCTTTGATTCCCTCTTCAACGTGCGTTCGTGCGTCATGCGGTCTATCGCACATTTCTCGCGCGAAATGCCCTCTGACCGTTGCTCTTCACCCCAATCACCAGACGGTCTTAATCCGTTCTTAAGCCGCATGAGCCGACACTTCTATTACCTTGTACTTCTTCTTGTCGTTGTGACGATCGGGTTTCCTTTCGAATCAAAATAAGACGGAGGCTTGAAATGGATTCGGTCGGAACGAAGCTTTATCACGTTTGCCGCGGCAATCGTGCGCTGCCGCAAGAGTTGCTGCCGTCGAATGGATGGGAAGTGGACCGGATCGATATTGGCGTGCGTACTCGACATCGCGCGCGCGTGGCGGCCGGCACGTTCGGGCTGATCGACTTTGCGTCGATGATATTTCCACGTGATCTGGAAAGGGTAAACGAGGTGCTGTCCGCCCAGGATGTCGGCTGGGTTGCTGCGCTGAAACCAGGCCAGTTGCAAGACATCACAATCCGCTCGGCGGTACGCAGTCATTGCATCAGCTACATCACGGTGCCCACCACGGCCGATGAAATCACGCATGTCGTCGGCCACGCGCGTGGCATGCGCTCGCTGGCTGAACCACCGCCGCCCGCTTCGTGGGATATTCCAGCTGGCGAAATGATCGGTTCGTGCGATGCGATGCGCCAACTTTTTCGCACCATCCGCAAGGTTGCCCCAAGCGATGCATCGGTGTTGATCCAGGGCGAGTCGGGTACCGGCAAGGAATTGACCGCGCTGGCGATCCATCAGCATTCGGCGCGAAGCCAGGCGCCATTTGTCGCGATCAACTGTGGTGCGATCCCCGCTGAACTCGTGACGGCCGAGCTGTTCGGCTATGAGCGCGGGGCGTTCACGGACGCGAATGAGCGCAAGACAGGGCGTATCGAGTTGGCAAACGGCGGCACGGTGTTTCTCGATGAAATAGCTGATCTGCCGATGAAAAGCCAGGCGTGCCTGCTGCGATTTTTGCAGGAGCACACCATCGAGCGATTGGGTTGTACGCGGCCGATCAAGGTCGACGTGAGGATCGTGTGTGCGACACATGTTGATCTGGAGCGCGCGACGCGCGAAGGCCGCTTCCGCGAAGACCTCTATCATCGACTGAGCGTGTTGCAGATCAACGAGCCGCCGCTACGTGCGCGAGGCGCCGATATCGAACTGCTTGCGCTGCACCTGCTCGATCAACTGCGGGCGGACGCTCGCCGCCGGATTCGCGGTTTCTCCGACGACGCCATTCGGGCACTGCGCGCGCATGACTGGCCCGGCAATATTCGGGAAATGAGGAATCGCGTGTGGCGCGCGATCGTGCTGTCCGACAGTTCCGTGATCACGGCAAGCGACCTGGGTCTTGCGCACTATGTCGACGCATGCGCGGTATCGCTCAATCAGGTTCGGCGCAATGCCGAACGGCAGGCGGTGGAAAAAGCATTGCTGCGTAATCGGGGACGAGTCGCGGACGCTGCGCGCGATCTCGACATTTCACGTGTCACGCTGTACCGGCTGCTTGATTTGCCTGGATTCGATTTTGCGTCGTTTCTGGGGGGGCGGTGTCAAGAGTGAAGCGCTGCGGCGGGCGGTCAGTTCATAGGCGCGTCCAACGGTGCGTCGATCGACCCCGTCGCGAGCGCAAGCGCCGCTGCGGCCGACAACGCACCGCTATAGCTGTCCGCGTAGGCATTCTTTGCGGCCAGCAACTGGTTCTGCGCGAGCAGCGCGTCGGTGATCGAGCCGACGCCGTGGCGATAGGCGTCGAACGCGGCGTCGTAGGTCGTCTGCGCGGCGGCGAGCAGTTCCTTCGCCGCGGCGTGCGCGCTCAGGCTTGTTTGCAGCACGTTCTGTGCGCCGACGATCTGCCGTACCGCCTCTTCGCGGCTGTGCGCGAGACGGGTCGACGCGCTATCTGCGTCGTTGCGTGCCTGCGCGAGCACGGCCGAGCGGAAGCCGCCGTCATACAGCGGAATCGACACGCCGAACACCACGTTGCCGCCATAATGGTTGCCGCTCAGATTGACTGTCGGCAATTGCTGGCCGATCCCAGGCACCGCCGAAATCGACGAATTGTTCGTGTTGTACGCCGCCGACGCCGACAGGAACACCTTCGGCTTGAAGTCAGCCTCGGCCGCCTTGATCTTCGCCAGGTTCGCGCGTTCCGCCGCATAGGCGCTCAACACGTCCGGACGCCGCGCGATCGCCGTGGCCACGATCCGCTCGATGGGCTCGTTCATCGCCGGCGATAGCGCGTGGATCGGCATGTCGGCGATCGCCGGTTTGGACAGCGGAGAAATGCCCATCGCGGAGATCAGCGCGAGGTAGCCGTTGCTTTCGGCGCCCTCGGCCTCTACAAGGCCGAGCTTCGCCTGCGCGAGGTTCTGGCGTGCCTGGGCCACTTCGATCACGGTGCCGATCCCGTGCTGATTGCGTAATTGCGCGGCGGTGAGGATCGCGTCGGCGTTCCCGACACTTTGCTTCGCGGTGCCGAGGCGCGCGCGTGCGCTCTGGTACGTGTAGAACGCAACGCTGACGTCGTAGATCACCTGCTGATGCGCCGCGGTGAAGCCGATGTTGGCGATCACCGAGGCCTGCGACGCCGCTTCGACACGCGCGGCGCGTCCGCCGAAATCGAACAGCAGCCACTGCAGCGACAGCACCGAGGTCACGCCACGCGTCTCGCCGCTGATCGACGATTGACCGAGCTGCGACGTCTCGGAAGTCGATCCGCCCGTGTAGTGCGCCATCGCCGCGACCGACAACTGCGGCAGATAGGCGCTCTTCGCAATGCCGGCCGCGAGCGCCACATTGCGCGCATCGTTCCACGCGATGCGGGTCAGCGGATTGGCCGATTCCGCCATGTCGATCAGCTCGGGCAGCGCATACGCGTGCGCGGGATCGAGCGCGGGTGGCGGCGGCACGGCGGCGAGCGCGGGATTGGCGGGCAACTGGTAGCGGGACGTCGTCGCCGTCGCTGCACCCGGCGCGTGCGCGCCCGGCACGATTGCACCCGTCGCATCGGTTTGCGGCTGCCACGGTCTCGCGGGGCCGTCGGGCGCCATGTCGAGCGATGAAGTCGCGCATCCGGTCAAGCCTGCCGCGGCGAAGATCGCCAACGCGATGGGCGGGTTAAGCCGGCGCATGATTCGACCATTCCTTTGCCGCGTCGTCCGACGCTGCGCGTTCGAGTTCGCCAAGGCGCGCGTCGCCGAGGCTTTGCAGCGCGGCGCTTGCCGCGTCGGTTGCGACATCGGGCGCAGGCCGCTGCGTGGGAGCCTCGGCATCGGTGCGAACCGGTTGCCCATGCGCGGCGGCCGTCAGCCGTTGCAGCCAGCCGCCGATCGTCGCGGCTGCGGGCCGCCGTTCGGCGAGCAGCAGCATCGGCACTTCGAGCGCGGCGAATCCGGCCAGTTCGTGGTGGCGCGCAGCGAGCCACTGCGGTTCCGGTCGCACCCACGACGGTTCGTAGTGCATCAGCGCGAGATCCTCGCGCAGCGCGCCGCCGCGGGCCAACGCGCTCGCCGCTTCGGCGCGTCGCGTGTCGGCGTCCCCAGGCGCTGCAAGCCGTGCCCATTGCTCGCGCAGCCCGGTCAGCGCCAGTTCGACGCGCGCGGCGATGCTGACCGGCCACACGCGCGTGAACACCAGATAGACGACCACGTTGCCGATCAGGATGCCGATCGTGCGATCTCGCGCGATCGTCAGATCGAAGGCGGGCGCCGCGCCCTGGACCACGCAGAGGAAGAACGCGAACGCGATCTGAAAACCCGCATACGAAATGCGCGGCGAGCCGAACGCGACCCACGCCGACAAGCCCGCGCCGATCAGCACGACGGCCATCAACTCGACGATCGACGTCAGCGCGGGCATCACGAAGACGATCGCGGCGGTGCCGGCGAGCGCGCCGACGATACAGCCGGCGATGCGCAGCGCCAGCTTCTCGACGGTCTCCGCGGTGGTGCCGAGCGAGACGATGTAGACAGTGATGAAGCAGGTGTGGATGCCGGGCCAGTCGAGCTGCGAATACAGCAGATAGCAGAACATCGCCGCGACGGTAGTCTTCAGCGCGTAGCGGACGTGCTCGGGATTCGTGAACGCGTCGGCGGCGAAGAAGCCGGCGCGCGGGGGGGCGGGCGCCGGTTGCGAGGGGGCATGCGTGGCCTGGGATTCGGCTTCGGGCTCGACCTTGGGCTCTGCAAAGCGCGTGATCGCGTCGTGCAGCGTGTCGGCCACCGCGCGTGCGAGCGGAGTCAGCGGCTCCGATGCGGGCAGGGGCAGCTCGATTTCGACCGGGTAGCCGCCGGCGTCGAGCATGCGCGCCATCTCCTCCAGCGTCGTCGCGATCGGCTCGACGAACGACGCCGGCAGCCGCGCCGAAGCTTCGCCGCACGCGAGATCGACCGCGGCCAGCAGCGTGACGCTCGACGCCGCGGCGCGTTCGAGCGCGGCGACATCGGCTCGTCGTGACGATCCTTCCAGCGCCGACATCTTGAGCCGCTTGCCGATCTCTGCGTTGCCCTCGCGCAGCGCCGCGTTGAGCGCGTCGCGCGTGGCGTCGGGTTCGCGCAGACCGCGCGCGGCGAGACGCAGGCGTTCGGCCATATCGCGCGCGGCGAGCCGCCGTGGCGACGGCGCGCACGCGACACTCACTGCGATCGACATAGCGGCCGGAATCGCGATAAACAGCCACGCATAGAGTAGCCCGCGCGTCGCCAGTTCGCCGACCGGCACGAGCCCGAGTTCATCGAGCGCAAAGCCGACGATCATCGCGACGATGGCGCCCACGGGCCGCAGCTTGCTTGCCGACGTCACGAACAGCAGCCCCGCGGACAGCAAGGCCATGGCCGCGAGGCGCAACGGTGGAAAGTCGACCACGACGATGGCCACGGCCAGCACGAGCCCGATGACGAAGCTGACGAGCACCAGAAGCGCCACGCCGGTCACGACGCTGGCGGTCCGGTCGGGCCGGATCATGAAGAACACCACGTAGGCCGACAGCGCCGCATCGGGTGTGCCGTACGCGCTCGTCACCCATACCGTCAGCGCGCAGATCAGCGCGACGCGTGCCGCGATCGCGGCGCGTCCGGGGAAAGGCGCGAGCAGCTTCAAAAGCTCCGCGACGCCGGGCCGCGACAGACGCCCGACGCCGCCGGCGACCGCCGCGCCCGGCATGTCAGCGGCAGGCCGCGCCATGCCTCACCTCGACGATCGCGCTCGCGCCGACCCGCACCAGCCGCTCGGCCGGTTCGTCGAGCAGCACGCGCACCGGGAAGCGCTGCGCGACGCGCACCCAGTTCACCGAGGACTGCACGATCGGCAGCGTGCGCGGCAGGTTGATCCGATCGGTATCGGCGACTCCCGCGCTGATGCCGACGACCTTGCCGTGCATCGGCTGGCTGCGGTCGATCATCGAATAGACGGTCGCGCAATCGCCCGGCGCGATCCGCGAGAGCGCGCCTTCGCGGAAGTTCGCGACCGCGAACCATTCGTCCGCGTGGACGAGTGTGAAGAGCGACTGATCCGGTGCGACCGTTTCGCCGGCCAGCACCAACAGGCCGGTCACGTAGCCGTTGTGCGGCGCGCGCACCACCGTTTCGTCGAGGTTGTGCTGCGCGAGCGCGAGCGCGGCTTCGCGCGCGTGCACGGTGGCGATCGCATCGGCATCGTCGCCGATCGTCTGGGCGCTCGCCTGCTTCTGCTCGCGGGCCTGTCTGAGCGACAGCTCGGCTTCGCGCTGCGCGACCTGCGCCTGATCGAGTTGCTGGGCCGGCACGTAGCCTTTCGCCGCGAGCGGTGCGAGGCGCTCGACGTTGCGCGTCGCGAGCTCGTAGCTATGCGCCGCCTTGCTGGCCTGATCGCCGGCAACGGATGCATTGGCTCGTTCGCTCGTGATGACCTTACGCCGTGAATCGAGCGCGGCGCGCGCGAGCTCGAGATCGGCCTGGGTCTGCGCGACCAACAGGCGGTACGGCACTGGATCGATTTCGAACAGCAGGTCGCCTTGCGCGACCCGCTGGTTCTCGTGCACCGCGAGCCTGACGATGCGGCCGCCGACCGGCGTCGCGATGTGCACGACGTCGGCGTCGATCGTCGCATCGTCTGTCGAGGGGAAACGCGTCGCGCGGTCGTATGCGAAATACGCGGCCGCGAGGCCAATCAGGATGATCGCGGCGGCGATCAGGCGGCCTTTGAGCGGAGCCTTCGATTTGCCAGCCATTTTCATAGCAGATGTCCTGTGCCCGAGAGCCAGACCAGCACCGCGATCGTGAACCCGATCGCGAGGCAGACGGAAAGCTGAAGCGGCACGATCAGTACCCAGCCGGTGGCGACGAAAAGGCGATGGGCGATCAGCGCGCCGAGCAGACCGAGCACGCCGCCGAGCAGCCACAAGGGAAAGTACGCGCCAAAGATTTCGAACGACGGCGCGCCGTGCAGCGCGCATCCGGCCAGCAACAGGCTCGGGGTGGCGATGACCGCCAGACGCTGGGTGCCGCGCATAGCTTGCTTTGTCATACGTTCTAGGCCGAGCTGGGCATCGCCGCAGCGACAGGATCGTCGTGCGTTGCGAGAATCGCAATACGTGAAGGGGACTTTACCAGCACAAAACGGCTAGTTGGCGAGTCCCAGGTACTGTATCGCCTCCATAAATACACCAGGAGCGCGGCATAAAAAAGGGGAGGAGGGTGCTGCTTGCTGGCAGAAAGCTTTCGGGCGGAGCTTTTGCCGGGGAGGTGAAAGGCAGCCGCAGGCCTGGCGGGAAGATCAAACAGCAAAGGCAAAGCGGTGCGAGCCTTGCCTTCGCCTTTTCAGTACTCCAGACTGCTGCGATCGGCGTGCTCAGGTCACCCGCTCGCGTAACCACGCCGACCCGAGGTCGATCACCGTCACGACGACGATCACCATGATCATCACCGCGGCAGTCTGCGCATAGTTGAACGAACGGATCGCTTCGTACAGCAGGACGCCGATGCCGCCCGCGCCGACCATGCCGACCACCATCGCCGAGCGCACGTTTGACTCGAAGCGATAGAGCGCATAGGAGATCCACAGCGGCAGCACTTGCGGCAGCACCGCATAGACGATTTCGTCGAGGCGCGCCGCGCCGGTCGCGCGCACGCCTTCGGCCGGGCGCGGATCGATCGCCTCGACCGCTTCGGCGAACAGCTTCGCGAGCACGCCCGTCGTATGCACCCACAGGGCGAGCACGCCAGCGAACGGCCCGAGTCCGACCGCGACGATGAACAGCATCGCGAAGACCATTTCATTGATCGCGCGGCAAGCGTCCATCAGACGGCGCATCGGTTGCACGATCCACTGCGGCGCAAGATTGTGCGCGGACATCAGGCCGCACGGCACCGCGCAGACGAGCGACAGCGCGGTGCCCCAGATCGCGACCGATAGCGTGACGTACATCTCGTGCACATAGCTGCGCCATTCGGTGAAGTCGGGTGGGAAGAAGTCTTTCGCGAACTGACCCATGTTCGCGGAGTCGCTGAGCAGATCGAGCGGACGCATGTCGGCGCCGTGCCACGCGCCGCCGAGAACGGTGAGCACCGCGATCCAGCCGAGCAGCGACCACCAGCTGCGCTTGCCGGCTTGCTGTTTCGCTTGCTCAGCCTGCGCCGCCCGCGCGGCGGCCGCTTCGCTCGCGCGCGCCGGTGGCGTGATCAGATCGGCCGTGTTCATTGCTTCGACTGTGCGCTGCTGAGCGCATTGAGCTTCGCGTCGAGCGCGGCCAGTTGCGTCTTGCGATCGCTATCGGACAGATGCGTATCGCTCTCGATCGTCTGCTTCTGCTGGAACAGCACGATCTCGCGAATCGGCAGCAGTTGCTGGTCCGACGATGCCTCGAAGCCGCTGTATTCGGTAATGCCGGCCATCACCGCTTTTTCGTGCGGATCGGTCTTCGCGTAGTTCAGGAAGAACTTGCGCAGCTTGTCCTTCGTCGCTTGCGGCAGGTCCTTGCGCCACACGAGCGGGTCCGACGGAATCAGCGGCGAGGTCCACAACACGCGCACCTGCGCGAACTTGTCCGGATACTCGCGCTTGAGCGTTTCCATCATCATGCTGTTGTTGGTCGCGATGTCGATCTTGTTGTTGACGACCGCCAGCAGATTCGCCTCATGGCTCGACGGCAGCACACTCCTGAACGACGTATTGACCGGCGTGTTGTGCTTCGCAAACAGGTAGTAGCCCGGCACCAGCGTGCCCGACGTCGAGTTCGGATCGCCGAAGCCGAGCGTCACGTCCTTCGTGTTCCTGAACACGTCGTCGAGCGTCTTGAAGCGGCTGTTCACGTTCGTAATAAGCAGCGAGTAGTAGCCGCTGTCGCCGTTGGCGTGCTGCGCTTTGGCGAATACTTCGCCATCCGAACGATCGACAGCTTCGATAGCCGACGCGTTGCCGAAATAGCCGACCTGCACCTTGTTGAAGCGCATGCCTTCGATGATGCCGGCGTAGTCGGTCGCGAAGAATGCCTTCACGTTCAGGCCGGTCTGCTTCTTCATGTCTTCGATCAGCGGTTCCCAGCGCTGCTTGAGCACCGCCGACGAATCGGTCGAGATGATGCCGAGGTTGATGTCTTCGGCATGGGCCGCGGCGACACAGGCGAAGGCGGCAGCGCCGGCTGCGAACGCGATCAGGGAGCGCAGGAATTTCATCGGTTGAGATCCGGTTGGGTGGACGGAAAGAATCAAAAGCGCGCGACAGCGCGGGCGTGTTCAGTTCGACGGCGCGATGCTCAACGCGAACGCATGGCGCGCGCAGGCGGCGCCGGTGTCCGCCCGCGCGGGCGCGGCGGCAGCATCGGGCGCGTCATGTGCCTCGTGTGTTTCGTCTGCGTCATGCGTCGCGTCGTCGAGCAGCTCGCGCGCGTCGTCGCCGTAGAGCTTCTTGAGCAGCGTCGGCGTCAGCGCGCCGGAAGGGCCGTCGTAGACCACTTTGCCGCGGCGCAACGCGATCGTTCGCGGGCAGTACTGCATCGCGATGTCGACCTGATGCAGCGACACGAGTACGGTGATCCGATGCTCGACGTTCAGCGCGCGCAGCATGTCCATCACGCGGCGCGACGATTCGGGGTCGAGCGAAGCGATCGGCTCGTCGGCGAGCACGATTTGCGCACGCTGCACGAGCGCCCGTGCGAGCGCGGCGCGTTGCTGCTGACCGCCCGACAGGTTGGCGGCGCGCTCGCGCGCATGTTCGCCGATCCCGACCTCGTGCAGCGCGGCGAGCGACAGTGCGCGTTCCGCGCGCGGGAAGCGGCCGCACAGCCGCCGCCACCACGGCAGGCGCGCGAGCGCGCCGATCAGCACGTTGGTTTCGACCGACAGCCGGTTCACCAGATTGAACTGCTGGAACACGAAACCGATGTCGCGGCGAATGCTGCGAACTTCGCGCACGATGCGGCCGTTCTGCTGGATCGGCCGGCCGAGAATCTCGATCTGTGAAGGCTGCGCGTCCGACGCGGTAAAGCCCGCGATATGCCGTAGCAACGTCGATTTTCCCGAGCCCGATGCGCCGATCAGCGCGACCATTTCACCGGGCACGACGCGCAAATCGATTTCGTCGAGCGCTTTGCGGCCGTTGCCGAACGTCTTGCTCAAACGTTCGATTCGAATGGCTTCACGGATCGCTTCCATCTCTACTCCCTCGATGCATCCGGACGGTGCCGGCATAGGTGGGGCTCATTCTAGAAAGCGACTGTGACGGTTGAGTGAAGGCATCGCAACGTCTAGACGACTACATCTTTTTGCGTGACTTTTTTCGCTGTGTCATGTGTCGTCAGGATGGCAAAACAAAGTCAGCATAAAGTCAGCGATTCGAACGGAAAGTGACATACGGATGACACGATTCGCGTCCACGCATACGCGCTCGCGCGTGCTGACACGCAGACAGGCTATAGTGCGTCTTTTGCGGCCGCCCTTAATAATCCCGACAACCCGGTCACGCCGTCATGCCGATTCCTTTGAGCTTTCTTCCGGACAGCTTTGCCGAATATGAAGATCTCAAGTCGATACTCGACCAGGCCAGCGCAAGCTTTGAAATTCGCGCCGTCTGCGAGACCGAGGCGCGCGGCCGGCGCTTTTCCGTCTACACCGCGAGCATCGGTTCATCCGATCCGCTCGCGCCGGCCATTGGTTTTTTCGGTGGCATTCACGGGCTCGAGCGAATCGGCTCGCAACTCGTGCTCGACTATATGCGCGCGCTGCTCGCGCGGCTCGAATGGGACGAACTGCTGGTGCGGCAATTGCAGTCCATCCGGCTGATTTTTTTGCCGATCGCGAATCCCGGCGGCATGTGGGCATCCACGCGCGCGAATCCGCACGGCGTCGACCTGATGCGCAACGCGCCGCAAAACGCCGACGCGCGCGTGCCGCTGCTTGCGGGTGGCCAGCGCGTCGGCGCGTGGCTGCCCTGGTATCGCGGCCGCGCGGGTGAGCCAATGGAGCCCGAGGCGGCCGCGTTGCTGCAAGTGGTCGGAACGCAACTCGCCACGCGGCCGCTGAGTATCGCGCTCGATTGCCATTCCGGCTACGGCTGGAGCGACAGCATCTGGTTTCCGTACGCGCGAACCCGCAAGCAGATGCCGCATCTGCCCGAAATGTACGTGTTGAAGACCATGTTCGAACACGCGCATCCGCACCACGGCTACACGTTCGAGCCGCAAAGCCATCAGTATCTGGTGCACGGCGATCTGTGGGACTACGCGTACGACCGCACGCCGGTGCCGAACATCTTCCTGCCGATGACGCTCGAACTCGGCTCGTGGCTATGGATCAAGAAGAATCCGCGCCAGCTGTTTTCGCGGCAGGGCATGTTCAATCCGGTCATGGAGCATCGCACCGCACGCGTGCTGCGGCGCCACGCGAACCTGTTCGACTTCCTCGCGCGCGCGGCATTTTCGTCGCAGCGCTGGCTGCCGCAAGGCAACCGCCGCGACCAATTGCTGCGAAGCGCGCTCGACCACTGGTACAGAACGGATAGCGCATGAGCACGTGGATCCTGCTGCGCGGACTCACGCGCGAAACGCGGCATTGGGGGCAGTTGCCGGCTGCGTTGCGCGAAACCTTGGGTCAGACCTCGGGCGAGTGCTGCCGCGATGCAGCCGCAACGGCAACGAGCGCGGCGGTCCCGGCGAGCGCGACGGGCGTGCGTTTGCTGCTGCTCGATCTGCCCGGCAACGGCGAGTTCGCGCAGCGGCGCGCACCCGCGAGCGTCGCGGGCATGGTCGCATTCGTGCGGCAGGCGGCGCTGCAAACCGGCGTGCCGGGCCCCTACAACGTGGTCGCGATGTCGCTTGGCGGTATGGTCGCGACCGATTGGGCGCAGCGCCATCCCGGCGAAATCGAACGGCTGGTGCTGATCAATACGAGTATGCGGCCGTTCAGCCGCGCGCACGAACGGCTGCGGCCGTCGGCGTGGCCGGGCCTGCTCGGTGTCGCTGCGCATTGGAGCGATGCGCCCGACGCCGAGAGCGGCATCCATCGGCTGACGTGCAATAACGTCGACACCTTGGGCGCGGATCTCGACGCGTGGACCGCGATCCGCCGCAGCGCGCCGGTGAGCCGCGCGAATGCGTTGCGGCAATTGTGGGCCGCGGCGCGTTTTAGCGCCGCGCCTGCCGCGCCGGGCTGTGCGCTTCTGATTCTGTGTTCGCGGGCCGATGGGCTCGTGAACCCCATCTGCTCGGCGAAGCTCGCGGCGGCGTGGGGTGCGCCCCTTCGCGAGCATCCGTGGGCCGGCCACGATCTGCCGCACGACGATCCCGCGTGGACCGCCGCGCAGATTCGCGCGTGGCTCACGCGGCCAGCCGAAACGAGGGATGCGGCCGCGCCGGCATCGGCGGCGGCCAAGCCCGCGCGTTGAGCCGCGCACGGCATTGCCGCGCCGCAGCGAGGCAACGCCTTTCAGCGGCGCTTTCGCGCAGCTTTTACGACCCGTCAGCGGGTATTACCTGACCGCGCGAATCGGCCGTATCGTCCACGGCAGGAGCATAATTTCTGTTCAGACGTTGCCTGCGAATCACGCGACACTCACCATTGCCGCCAGCCAGGGGAGTCGATCATGCAAGCAAAGAATGAAGAAGCCGTCACGCACCTGCTGAACGATGTCGTCGAATTTGCGCGGGGGCGATTGCCCGAGCCGACCTTCAGTATCGTCGAACCCTTCCTGCGGCACTACTACGATTTCGTCGACTCGGGCGATCTGCAAAGCCGCTCGATCGCCGATCTCTATGGCGCGGCTTTCGCTCACTGGCAGACCGCGCAACGCTTCGTGCCGGGCCAACAGCGTCTGCGCGTCTATAACCCGATCCTCGAACAGCATGGCTGGCATTCCGATCACACGGTGGTCGAGATCGTCAACGACGACATGCCGTTCCTCGTCGACTCGGTCTCGATGACGGTCAACCGGCATGGGCTCGCGCTGCATTCGGTCGTGCATCCGGTGTTTCGCATCTGGCGCGCACCGGACGGCAGCATCGCACGCGTGAGCCAGGGCGCCGAAGAGGCAGGCGATACGCGCTCACATCTGACTTCGTGCATCCATTTCGAAGTCGATCGTTGTGGCGATGCCGCAAAACTCGACGCGCTGCGCGACGACATCGCGCGCGTGCTCGGCGACGTGCGCGCGGCGGTGGAGGACTGGCCGAAGATCGTCGAACGCGCGAAGCAGACGATTCAGGATATGAAGATGCGCGAGACCGGTCCAGAGGCCGTTGAAGCGCGCGCGTTCGTCGAATGGATGGTCGCCGATCATTTCACGTTCCTCGGCCAGCGTGATTACGAACTGGTGGAGCAGGACGGCAGCTACGGTTTGCGGGCGGTCGCGGGCTCCGGCCTCGGCATTTTGCGCGATGCGCTGCGGCCGCTCGGCGCGGTGGAAGTCACGCCGTTGCCGCCGGCGGCCGCGGAGATCGTCACCGGATCGTCGCCGATCTTTCTGACCAAGGCCAATTCGCGCGCGACGGTGCACCGACCCGGCTATCTCGACTATGTCGGCGTCAAGCTGAGCGGCGCGGATGGCAAGGTGACGGGCGAAAGACGGTTCATCGGTCTGTATACGTCGACCGCTTATTTCGTGTCGGCCGCGGAGATTCCGATCGTGCGGCGCAAATGCGCGAATATCGTGAGACGGGCCGCATTCCTGCCGAAAGGTCATCTGGCGAAGTCGCTGGTGACGGTGCTTGAAACCTATCCGCGCGACGAACTGTTCCAGGCCGACGAGGACCAGCTGTACGACACCACGCTCGGCGTGCTGCGTTTGCAGGAGCATCAGCGCACGCGGCTGTTCGTTCGGCGCGATCGCTTCGATCGCTTCGTGTCGTGCCTCGTGTTCGTGTCGCGCGACAAGTACAACACCGATCTGCGGCAACGTACCGCAAACCTGCTCGCTGAAGCATTCAATGGCGAGACCGTCGAATTCACACCGCTGCTGTCGGAGTCGACGCTCGCGCGAATTCATTTCGTTGTCCATGCCAAACCGGGCGGTATGCCCGATGTCGATACCCGCGAGCTCGAAGCGCGCCTCGTGCAGGTCGCGCGCCGCTGGCAGGATGATCTGGCCGACGCCTTGCTCGACGCGTACGGCGAAGAGCACGGCAACCGTTTGCTGCAGCATTACGGCGCCTCGTTTCCGGCTGGCTATCGCGACGACTATCCGGCGCGCACGGCGGTGCGCGACATCGAACTGATCGAGCGCGTGCAGGGCAGCGAGCGGCTCGCGATGAACCTGTACAGGCCGATCGAATCAGGACCGCGCGCGTTCCGCTTCAAGGTGTATCGCGCGGACTCGCCGATCGCGCTGTCGCGCAGCCTGCCGATGCTCGAACATCTGGGCGTGCGGGTCGATGAAGAGCGGCCTTATCTGATCGAAGCAGTGGGCGCGACGCCCGCCTGGATCCACGACTTCGGTCTCGAACTGGCCGACGATGCCGAGTTCGACATCGAGCGGGTGAAGGATCTGTTCGAACAGGCGTTCGAGCAGGTGTGGACCGGCACGATAGAAAGCGACGACTTCAATCGTCTCGTGTTGCGCGCGCAGCTCAATGCGCGTGAGGTGACGATTCTGCGTGCGTACGCGAAGTACTTGCGGCAGGTCGGTTCGACGTTCAGCGACGCATATATCGAACGCGCGGTGACGGGCAACCCGGCTATTGCGCGCATGCTCGTCGAGCTGTTCATCGCGCGCTTCGATCCGGCTCTCGGCGATGTGCGCGAAGCTCGCGTCGACAGTTGTCTCCAGGCGATCGACAGCGCGCTCGACCAGGTGCCGAATCTCGACGAGGACCGCATCCTGCGGCAGTTTCTCGGCGTCATCAAGGCGACCAAGCGTACCAACTACTACCGCTATGCCGCTCAGGGGCAACCGAAACCGTACCTGTCGTTCAAGTTCGATCCCGCGCAAGTGCCCGGCTTGCCCGAGCCGAAGCCGATGTTCGAGATCTGGGTCTATTCACCGCGCGTCGAGGGCGTGCATTTGCGTGGCGGGCGTGTCGCGCGCGGCGGCTTGCGCTGGTCGGATCGGCGCGAGGATTTCCGCACGGAAGTGCTCGGCCTGATGAAGGCGCAGATGGTGAAGAACGTCGTGATCGTGCCGGTCGGCTCGAAGGGCGGCTTCGTCGTCAAGAATCCGCCGCCGCAGAGCGAGCGCGATGCGTGGATGCGGGAAGGCATCGCATGCTATCAGACCTTCCTGCGCGGATTGCTCGACGTGACTGACAATCTCGCGTCCACGGACGTCGTGCCACCGCCCGACGTGGTGCGCCACGATCCCGACGACCCGTACCTGGTCGTCGCCGCCGACAAGGGCACGGCCACGTTTTCCGACTACGCGAACGCGATCTCGCAGGAATACGGCTTCTGGCTCGACGACGCGTTCGCGTCGGGCGGCTCGGTCGGCTACGACCACAAAAAGATGGGCATCACCGCGCGCGGCGCGTGGGAGTCGGTCAAGCGACACTTCCGCGAGATGGGCGTCGACACGCAGACCATGGACTTTACGGTGGTCGGCATCGGCGACATGTCGGGCGACGTGTTCGGCAACGGCATGCTGTTGTCGCCGCATATCAAGCTCCTCGCCGCCTTCGATCACCGGCATATCTTTCTCGATCCGAATCCCGATCCCGCCGCGAGCATGGCGGAACGTGCGCGGCTCTTCATGCTCGACCGTTCGAGTTGGGCCGATTACGATCCGTCGCTGATCTCGGCGGGCGGTGGCGTATTCCCGCGCAGCGCGAAGACGATTCCGCTGTCGGCGGCAGTGCAGTCGGTGCTTGGCATCAGCGCGACGGCGCTCTCGCCGGCCGAGCTGATGCGCGCGATTCTGCAGGCGCCCGTCGATCTGCTTTATAACGGCGGCATCGGCACCTACGTGAAGGCGAGCCGCGAAACGAATCAGCAGGCGGGCGATCGGGCGAACGACGCGATTCGCGTGAACGGCGCCGATCTGCGCTGCAAGGTCGTGGCCGAAGGCGGCAATCTCGGCTTGACGCAACTCGGGCGCATCGAGTTCGCGCAGCGCGGCGGCCGCATCAATACCGATGCGATCGATAACTCGGCGGGCGTCGATTGTTCCGATCACGAAGTCAACATCAAGATTCTGCTGGGCCTCGTCGTCGCCGATGGCGAGATGACGCAGAAGCAGCGCAATGCGTTGCTTGCCGAAATGACCGATGAAGTCGGTCTGCTCGTGCTGACGGACAACTACTATCAGACGCAGGCTTTGTCGATTGCGGGCCGTTTTGGCGTAGAACTGCTCGATGCCGAGGCGCGTTTGATGCGCTATCTGGAGAAGGCGGGGCGGCTCAATCGCGTGATCGAATTTCTGCCCACCGACGAAGACATCGCCGAACGCGTCGCGGCGAAGCAGGGCCTGACGACGCCCGAACGCGCGGTGCTGCTCGCGTACAGCAAGATGTGGATGTATGACGCGCTGCTCGAATCGTCGATGCCGGAAGACCCGCTCGTGAGCGACATGTTGATCGAGTACTTTCCGAAACCGCTGCGGCAGCGTTTCCGCGAACCGATGCAACGCCATCCGCTGCGCCGCGAAATCCTTGCAACGCATCTGACCAATGCGCTCGTGAACCGGGTTGGCTGCGAGTTCGTGCATCGGCTGATGGAAGAGACCGATGCGCAGCCCGGCGACATCGTGCGTGCGTGCATCATGGCGCGCGACGTGTTCGATCTCGATCAGATCTGGCGTAGCATCGACGCGCTCGATAACCGCGTCGCCGACGACGTGCAGGCACGTATGTTCGCCGAGGTCGCGCGGCTCGTCGAACGCTCGGCGCTGTGGTTCCTGCGGCATCTGCATTCGGGCGCGGCTGGCGACGACGTGAGCGGCCTGCTCGCGCGCTGTCGCGATGCCGCGCAGCGTCTCGCGCCGCAATGGCCGGCGCTGTTACCCGCCGCGGATCTCGAAGCGTTGTCGGAGCGGCAACGCGTATTCGTCGATGCCGGTGTCGATAGCGATCTCGCGGTGCGTATCGCGAGCGGCGAGGTGTCGGCCGCTTTGCTCGATATCGCCGAAGTCGCGTCGACGTGCGGGCGCAATCTCGAACAGGTCGCGGGCGTTTACCTCGCGCTCGGCACTCTGCTGAACTACAGCTGGATCAGCCAGCGCGCCGCCTCGTTGCCGGCGCCGACGCATTGGGACATGCTCGCGCGCGCATCGGCGCTCGCCGAACTCGCACGGCTCAAGCGCGCGCTGACCACCAGCGCATTGGCCGGCGCGACCGATGCGTCGACGCCCGAGTCGCTCATGCAAACGTGGCGCGACAAACGCGCGGCGCCGCTCGAACGTTATACGCGTCTGCTGACCGATCTGCGCGCGACGGGCGGCGCGAGTCTGTCGGTGCTGCTGGTGGTCGTGCGGGAGATGGGGGCGCTCGAGAGGGCGTGAGTAGAACGAATGGCGTAAAGGACGACTTGGGAACCGGCGGTGCGACGGCGCATCAGGTCCGATGCGTGCGAGCCGATGTGTCGTTGTCGTCCATAATATCGGGTACTTGCCGATCGTTTCGATCGTGCAGTACCCAGCACACTCACGGACGCCCGCCAGCAGATGAAAGAAGAATCGCCGAAAGCCATTTTCTACGCACTCGCCGCCAACGTCGGCATCGCCGTCTGCAAGTTCGCCGCGGCGGCGTTCACCGGTTCCGGCTCGATGTTCGCCGAAGCGATTCACTCCACTGCCGACTGTGGCAATCAACTGCTGCTGCTATTCGGACTGCGCGAAGCGCGCAAGCCGGTAAGCCCTTTGCATCCGATGGGCAGCGGCCGCGAAATCAACTTCTATTCGCTGCTGGTTGCGTTGCTGCTGTTTTTCGTCGGCGGCGCGTTTTCGGTGTATGAAGGCGTGCATCGACTGATCGCACGCGAGCCGTTGCAGTACGCGTTCGTCGCGTTGGCGGTGCTCGGTGTGTCGGTGGTGCTCGAATCGCTGTCGCTGTGGGGCGCGGTCAAGGAGATTCGCAAGACGCATCCGGATAAAAATTTGTGGCGCTGGTTTCGCGAGACGCGCGAATCGGATCTGCTGGTCGTGGCGGGCGAGGATATCGCCGCGCTATTCGGTCTCGCGATCGCATTCGTCGCCGTGCTATCGACGATGGTGACCGGCAATCCCGTGTATGACGCACTCGGCTCGGTAGGGGTTGGTCTTCTGCTGATGACCATCTCGTGGCTCGTCGCGCGTGAAGTGAAGTCGATGATCGTCGGTGAATCGGCAAGCCCCGAAGTGCGCAGCGCGATCGACGCGCATCTGCGTGCGCGTCCCGAGATTCGCGACATCATCAACATGATCACGTTGCAGTGGGGGCGTCACGTGGTCGTGGCAGTGCAGGCGGAAATGATCGACTACCCGAGCGGCCGCGCGATGGTCGATGCGATCAACATCGTGGAGGCCGATCTGCAGGCCACGTTTCCGCAGGTGCGCTGGGTATTCTTCGAGCCGGAAGTGCCGCGCAAGTAAAAAGGCCTGCTGCAGGCAGGCCCGCGAGCGCTGTGCTGACACCAGAAGCTTATTTGAACCCGGTCACCGCATGCGGCACATACAGTTCTTCGAGCCGGCGAATCTCCTCGTCACTGAGTTTCAACGAGAGCGCCGCGACCGCGTCATCGAGGTGATGCAGCTTGGTCGCACCGACGATCGGCGCGGTAATCGGCTTCTTCTGCAGCACCCACGCTAGCGCAACCTGCGCGCGCGGCACGCCACGTTCCTTCGCGATCTCGCTGACGCGCTCGACGACACGCCGGTCCGCTTCCTGCGTTTGCGCGTACAGCGTGCGGCCGAATTCATCGGTTTCCGAGCGTGCGCTTTCGGTGTCCCAGTCGCGCGTCAGACGTCCACGCGCAAGCGGACTCCACGGAATCACGCCGATACCTTCGCTTTCGCACAGCGGCAGCATTTCGCGCTCTTCCTCGCGGTACAGCAGATTCACGTAGTTCTGCATCGTCACGAAGCGCGTCCAGCCATGGCGCTCGGCCACCTGCAGCGCTTTCGCAAACTGCCATGCGTACATCGACGACGCCCCGATATAGCGCGCTTTGCCGGCTTTGACGACATCATGCAGCGCTTCCATTGTTTCCTCGATCGGCGTGCCGTAGTCCCAGCGATGAATCTGATACAGGTCCACGTAGTCGGTACCGAGACGGCGCAGGCTGTGATCGATCTCGGCCATGATCGCCTTGCGCGACAGACCCGCGCCGTTCGGGCCCGGATGCATGCGGCTATTGACCTTGGTGGCGAGCACGATCTCGTCTCGCTTCGCAAAGTCCCTCAACGCGCGACCGACGATCTCCTCGCTGGTGCCGTCCGAATAGACGTTGGCCGTATCGAAGAAGTTGATGCCGTGATCGAGTGCCTGCTTGATGAAAGGGCGCGCGGCTGCGTCATCGAGCGACCAGGCGTGCGTGCCGCGCGACGGCACGCCATAACTCATGCAGCCGAGACAAAGACGCGATACATCGAGGCCGGTGCGGCCGAGTTTCACATAGTCCATCGTGGTGCTCCTGTGGTGAAGCGCACAAACCCGCTGCGAGAGAAGGACCTTCGATTATAGGGAAACGTCGGTAACCGCGTCGCCGCTGGCCGCACTCGCTTTGGGTTGTCTCAATAGCGATGCGCCCGCGAAACCACTCCGCGGGCGCATGACGGCGAGTGCCGTGAACGACGGGCTAACACTCAGCGCTGTGCCGGACGATACGGTGTCCACACGGGCGCGTTGGTATCCCATTGATCGAGTTCCGATGGCGTCATGATGTGCTCCTTGACTTAGGATTTCAAACTCGTTACCGGCCGTTCGCGACGCGCGTCACTTCGCCGTTCGTCCCTTCCTGCAGCGCAATGCGCGCGGCTTGCGTCTGGCCGATCAGGCCTTTGTCCGGATACGAGGTGCGATTCAGCGAGGGCAGTGAGCCGTCGCGATACGCGGCGACCAGTTCGGCCTTGACCTCGGCGCGAGTCTTCGTGCTTGCGCTTGCAGCCGGTTGCGTGTCATACGTTCCCGCGCGGCCAATGCCGCCACCGCCTTGCGCAAATGCCGGAACACTGACGAGCAGCGAAAGAGCCAGGCCTGCCAGCAGATTGCGTTTCATGATCCACTCCTGTCGATTCAATGGCAGCGCGATGGCGCTGCGGCAGGGTGAAATGTAGACGTCGACGCGGTGCGGATAAATCGCGGTTTCGCGAAATGAATAGTCGCGATTCAGGAACAATCGCGCAATGGCTTGAGGAATCCGCGTTATTGCGCGGGTGCCGCGGCATTGGCGCCGCGGCTGGAATTCACTGTTTCACTTCCCGTACTTCATGCGACCCATTCGGTCATCACCGGTGTGTCGAGTGCCGGTGCCGACTCGCGCTCCTCGAAGGTGCGCTTCGTGCACGTCGCGTCGAGATTGCCGCGTCCGCTCAGCAATGGACAACGATCGAACACCTCTGCAATCCAGTCTACGAAAACACGGACTTTCGGCGACAGGTGACGACTGTGCGGATAGACTGCCGAGATCGGCATCGGCAGTGGTTTCAGCTCCGGCAGCACTTCGACGAGCTGACCCGAACGCAGATGCGGCAGCACCATGAAGAGCGCCGGCTGAATCAGGCCGAAGCCTTCGAGTCCGCAGGTCACGTAGGCATCCGCGTCGTTCACCGACACGATGCTCTTCATCTTCACTTCCACCTCGTTGCCGTTCACCATGAACGCCCAATCGATCGTGCGTCCCGTGCGGCTCGAGAAGTAGTTGACGGCTTTGTGATTGTCGAGATCTTCGAGCGAAGCGGGCATGCCCGCGCGCTTGATGTAGTCGGGTGACGCGCAGGTCACGCCCTCGAACAGACCGATGCGGCGCGCGACCAGTGACGAATCCTGCAGCGCGCCGACGCGCACCACGCAATCGACACCTTCCTGCAGCAGATCAACGGGCCGGTCGGTCAGGCCCAGTTGCAAATCGATGTCCGGATAGCGCGTGTGGAATTCGCACAGCGCAGGTATCACGAGCAGACGGCCAATCGAGCCCGGCATGTCGATGCGCAGCTTGCCATGCGGTTTCTTGTTGCCGCTCTGGAAGCTCGCCTCGGTCTCTTCGACGTCCGCGAGAATGCGTACGCAGCGCTCGTAGTACGCGGCGCCGTCGGGCGTCAGCGACAGACGCCGGGTGGTCCGGTGCATGAGCCGCGTGCCGAGAAACGCTTCGAGGTTCTGAATGATCGTAGTAACCGACGCGCGCGGCAGATCGAGCGTTTCCGCCGCACGGGTAAAGCTGTTGGTGTCGACGACACGAGTGAACACTTGCATGGCCTGAAGCCGGTCCATTGCAAACCTCCAGAAGGGGCGGGTGCGCAGGCGGGAATGGAGTCCGCGAAAACAATCGGAAGCTGATTGTTCAAAGGCACCGAATTGTGTTGCCGGATTATAGGCATTTATTTGCGAGTCTGCCGAACCCACAATGCGCACCATTGAGGTTCTATGCGCATTTGCGCGGCACGACATGGATGCATTCAAATCGCCTTACCCGCCTGTTTCCACCGGCGATTTCGCCGAAGACACTGGCGCTCAGGCCAATGACACAACACTCGAAGTCACCGACGTGCAAATCGGTGGGTACGCTCAGCCAATTACGTTGCGTCTGTACCGGCTGACGAAAAAGACCGGATTGCCGGTATTGCTTTATTTTCACGGCGGCGGCTTCACGAAGGGCTCGATCGAATACGCCGACTTCGCCGCGCGGTATTTCGCAGAACACTTACCAGCGCTCGTCGTGTCGGTCGGCTACTCGCTCGCGCCACGGTTTCCGTTTCCGGCCGCGCCCGAAGACGCGCATCGCGCGGCGTTGTGGGTGCAGACGCGGGCGCGGGCATTTGGTGGCAATAGCAGAAAGATCGGCGTGGCGGGACATGACGCGGGCGGCCAGCTCGCCAACTGCCTTGCCTTTATCGCCCGCGATCGTGGCGACGTGCAGATCAGCGCGCAGGCGCTATTCGGGCCGATGCTCGATCCGAGCCTGACGCGACTCGGCGACGAGCAGCGGCTCGGCTCGGACATCACGGCCCGCGAGTGCGCCGCGTGTTATCGCGCGTACCTGCCGCAAGCCTCGCAGCGCATGCATCCGTATGCGGCGCCGCTCGAATCGTCGCGGCTCGCCGGCTTGCCGGCCACGCTGATCGCGACCGCGCAGAACGACGTGCTGCATGTCGAGGCCGAGAAGTATGCAAGCAATCTGATCGACGCGGGCGTGCATACGCAGGTGGTGCGCTATCCGAGCGTGTCGCACGCGGCGCTCGCCGATCATCCGCCCGCATTGCAGGAAGCGGTGCGCTTTTTCCAGTGGCGCTTCGACGCGCGCGCTCATCGATAAACAGAAATTCAATCAACGATACCGGGAGCTACACATGACTATCCTTCCTCTTTCCCGCCCCCGCGTGGCGCTTGCCGCGCTGGTCGTCGTCGTTCTTTCCGGGCTTGGCACGTTCGGCGCGATTAGGGTGAATGCGAGTTCACCGGCCGCGCCGACCATCGTGCCGGAAGTCGACGTGGCCACGGTGGTGCAGAAGACGATAACCGACTGGCAGTCCTATTCCGGCCGTCTCGAAGCCGTCGAAAAAGTGGACGTGCGTTCGCAGGTGCCGGGCACGATCGTGTCGGTCAACTTCAAGGACGGCGCGCTCGTGAAGCAGGGCGATACGCTGTTCGTGATCGATCCGCGCCCCTATGCGGCCGAAGTCGATCGCGCGGAAGCGCAGCTGGCGGCCGCGCAGGCGCGCACCGGTTACACGCAAAGCGACTGGGAGCGCGCGCAGCGGCTGATCGTCGACAACGCCATCGCCAAGCGCGACTACGACGAGAAGCAGAACTCCGCGCGCGAGGCGAGCGCGAACCTGAAGGCCGCCCAGGCTGCGCTTGAAACCGCGCGCATCAATCTCGGCTACACGAAGATCGTCGCGCCGGTGTCGGGCCGCGTGTCGCGCGCAGAGATCACGGTCGGCAACGTCGTGTCGGCGGGCGCGAGCTCGGCACCGCTGACGACGCTCGTATCGGTGTCGCCGATTTACGCGTCGTTCGACGCGGACGAGCAGACCTACCTGCAATACCTGAGCCGCGCGAAGGACGGCGGCAAGGTGCCGGTCGAGTTGGGTCTCGCCGATGAGACCGGTTACTCGCGCAGCGGCACGATCGAGTCGGTCGACAACCGGCTCGATACGTCGTCGGGCACCATCCGTGTGCGCGCGAAGTTCGATAACGCGGACGGCGCACTGATTCCGGGCCTCTACGCGCGCGTCAAGGTAGGCGGCAGCGCCCCGCATCCGGCGCTATTGATCGACGATGCCGCGATCGGCACCGACCAGGACAAGAAGTTCGTGCTGGTCGTCGATCAGGGCAACCACGCCGTCTATCGCGAGATTTCGACGGGTGCGATGCAAGGCAATCTGCGCGTCGTCAAGGATGGTTTGAAGCCGGGTGACCGCATCGTCGTCAACGGCATCCAGCGCGTGCGTCCCGGCGATGCGGTGCGCGCGCACATGGTGCCGATGACGACCGACGACGACCCGAACAGCGCGCCGCTCGCGCAATCGCGTGCCAAGGCGGACGCCGGTGCGAAGGGCAATTCGTGAGCCGCATGCTCCAACCGCATGCTCCAAGTTAAGAGCTTCCAATGAACATATCCAAATTCTTCATCGATCGCCCGATCTTTGCAGGCGTGCTGTCGGTATTGATCCTGCTCGGGGGCATCATCTCGCTGTTCAAGTTGCCGATCTCGGAGTACCCGGAAGTGGTGCCGCCTTCGGTGGTGGTGCACGCGCAGTATCCGGGCGCGAATCCGAAAGTGATTGCCGAGGCGGTCGCCGCGCCGCTCGAAGAGCAGATCAACGGTGTCGAGAACATGCTGTACATGCAGTCGCAGGCGAATAGCGACGGCAATCTGACGCTGACGGTCACATTCAAGCTCGGCACCAATCCGGACCTCGCGACGCAACTCGTGCAGAACCGCGTCAATCAGGCGCTGCCGCGTCTGCCGGAAGACGTGCAGCGGCTCGGCGTGACGACGATCAAGAGTTCGCCGACGCTGACGATGGTGGTGCACCTGATCTCGCCGAACGATCGCTACGACATGACGTACCTGCGCAATTACGCGCTGCTCAACGTGAAGGATCGGCTCGCGCGGATTCAGGGCGTCGGCGAGGTGCAGCTGTGGGGCTCGGGCGACTACGCGATGCGTATCTGGCTCGATCCGCAGAAGGTCGCGCAACGCGGTCTGACTGCCACTGAAGTCGTGAACGCGATTCGCGAGCAGAACATCCAGGTCGCGGCTGGTGTGATCGGTGCATCGCCTTCGGTGCCCGGCACGCAGTTGCAGTTGTCGGTGAATGCGCGCGGCCGTCTGAAGACCGAGGGCGAATTCGGCGACATCATCGTCAAGACCGCGCCGGATGGCGGTGTGACCTATCTGCGCGACATCGCGCGTGTCGAGCTCGCGGCGTCGGAATATGGCCTGCGTTCGCTGCTCGATAACAAGCCCGCGGTTGCGCTCGCGATCAATCAGGCGCCTGGTGCGAACTCGCTCGCGATCTCCGAGCAGGTGCGCGCGGCGATGAAGGAACTCGCCGAAGACATGCCGGCCGGCGTCGAATACCGGATCGTCTACGACCCGACGCAGTTCGTGCGTGCGAGTATCGAGGCGGTCATCCATACACTGCTCGAAGCGATCGCGCTCGTCGTGCTTGTCGTGATCGTGTTCCTGCAGACGTGGCGCGCGTCGATCATTCCGTTGATCGCGGTGCCGGTGTCGATCGTCGGTACGTTCTCGCTGCTGCTTGCGTTCGGCTTTTCGATCAACGCGTTGTCGCTGTTCGGCATGGTGCTCGCGATCGGTATCGTCGTCGACGATGCGATCGTCGTGGTGGAGAACGTCGAGCGCAACATCGCAAGCGGGCTCAGTGCGCGCGATGCGACCTACAAGGCGATGCGCGAAGTGAGCGGGCCGATCATCGCGATTGCGCTCACGCTCGTCGCCGTGTTCGTGCCGCTCGCGTTCATGACGGGTCTCACGGGGCAGTTCTACAAGCAGTTCGCGATGACCATCGCGATCTCGACGGTGATCTCCGCGTTCAACTCGCTGACCCTGTCGCCGGCGTTGTCCGCGTTGCTGTTGCGCAGCCACGGCGAGAAGGAGGACTGGCTGACGCGCGTGATGAACCGCGTGCTCGGCGGCTTCTTCAAGCGTTTCAACAAGGTCTTTCATCGCGGTTCGGAAGCCTACGGCCGTGGCGTGACCGGCGTGCTGCGTCGCAAGGGCGCGATGCTCGCGGTGTACGCGATCCTCGTCGGCGCGACGGTGCTGGTTGCGCGTGTCGTGCCGGGCGGCTTCGTGCCCGCGCAGGACAAGGAGTATCTGATCGCGTTCGCGCAGTTGCCGAACGGTGCTTCGCTCGATCGTACGGAGAAGGTGATCCGCGATATGAGCGCGATCGCGCTGAAGCAGCCGGGCGTCGAAAGCGCGGTGGCGTTCCCTGGTTTGTCGGTGAATGGCTTCACGAATAGTTCGAGCGCGGGCATCGTGTTCGTCACGCTGAAGCCGTTCAAGGAGCGCGGCGACAGGAAGCTCTCGGCGGGCGCGATCGCCGGTGCGTTGAATCAGCAGTACGGCGCGATCAAGGACTCGTTCGTCGCCGTGTTCCCGCCGCCGCCGGTACTCGGGCTCGGCACGCTCGGCGGCTTCAAGATGCAGCTCGAAGATCACGGCGCGCTCGGTTACGCCGAACTCAACAAGGCTGCCGAAGCGTTCGTGAAGCGCGCGGCGCAAACACCTGAACTTGGGCCGACCTTCTCCAGCTATCAGATCAACGTGCCGCAACTGAACGTCGATCTCGATCGCGTGAAGGCGAAGCAACTCGGCGTGCCGGTCACCGACGTGTTCGACACGATGCAGATCTATCTGGGCTCGCTGTATGTGAACGACTTCAACCGCTTCGGCCGCGTGTATCAGGTGCGCGTGCAGGCGGATGCGCCGTTCCGTCAACGCGCCGACGACATCCTGCAACTGAAGACGCGCAATGCAGCGGGCGAGATGGTGCCGTTGTCGTCGCTCGTCACGGTGACGCCGACGTACGGACCGGAGATGGTGGTGCGCTACAACGGCTACACGGCGGCCGACATCAACGGTGGCCCGGCCCCCGGCTATTCATCGGGGCAGGCGCAGGCCGCGGCCGAACGCGTGGCTGCCGAAGTCTTGCCGCGTGGCGTGAAGCTCGAATGGACTGACCTCACCTATCAGCAGATCCTCGCCGGCAACGCGGGCATGTGGGTGTTTCCGATCAGCGTGCTGCTCGTGTTCCTCGTGCTCGCCGCGTTGTACGAAAGCCTGACGCTGCCGCTCGCGGTGATCCTGATCGTGCCGATGAGCGTGCTGTCCGCGCTGACTGGCGTGTGGCTCACGGGTGGCGACAACAACATCTTCACGCAGATCGGCTTGATGGTGCTGGTGGGCTTGTCGGCGAAGAACGCGATCCTGATAGTCGAATTCGCGCGCGAGCTCGAACACGACGGACGCACCCCGCTTCAGGCCGCAATTGAGGCGAGCCGCCTGCGTCTGCGGCCGATTCTGATGACGTCGATCGCATTCATCATGGGCGTCGTGCCGCTGGTGGTGTCGAGCGGCGCGGGCTCGGAGATGCGTCACGCGATGGGCGTCGCGGTGTTCTTCGGCATGCTCGGCGTCACGCTGTTCGGCTTGATGCTGACGCCGGTGTTCTATGTGGTGCTGCGTTCGCTCGCGGGCGGGACGATTCACGTCGCGCAAAAGGATGCGCCGCGCTATGGCGCGCCCGTTACGGACGCCTGAGGAGAAAACAACAATGAAACGGTTTGAATCTCGCTTTGACTCTTTGCGCGGATGGGGCCGCGCGGCCGCGAGCGGTCTGCTGATCGCACTGCTGGCCGCTTGCTCGGTGGAGCCGACATATAAGCGGCCGGACGTCGAGACGCCCGCGGCGTTCAAGGAAGCGCCTGCGGTGGCGACGCCGGCTTCAGCGGCATCGGGTTCGGCTGCATCGGCAGAAAACACCGGCACGTGGAAGCAGGCCCAGCCCGCCGACGATGCCCTGCGGGGCGAATGGTGGAAGGTGTTCGGCGACCCGCAGCTCGACGCGCTTGAAGAGCAGGCCGCCATCGCGAATCAGGATCTGAAGGCCGCGGCCGCACGCGTGCAGCAGGCACGCGCGGTCACCCAGGCCGCGAAGTCCGACTGGTTTCCGAAGCTCGATGCGGGCTTCGGCCCGACGCGCGAGCGCGCCTCGGCGGCGTCGCAATTCCTGCCGGACAGCGCGGGTGGCACGACGGGCACGATCTGGCGCGCGCAGGTCGGCGCGTCGTATGAAGCGGATCTGTTCGGGCGGGTCAGCTCGAACGTGAACGCAGCACGTTCGGACGAGCAGCAGAGCGAAGCGCTGTTCCGCTCGGTGCAGTTGGCGTTGCAGGCCGACGTCGCGCAGAACTACTTCCAGTTGCGCGAACTCGACACGGACCAGGATCTGTATCGCCGTACCGTCGCGTTGCGCGAGGACACCCTGAAGCTGGTCGAACGGCGCTTCAAGGAAGGCGATATCAGCGAACTGGATCTGTCGCGCTCACGTAACGAGCTCGCGAGCGCGCGTGCCGATGCGGTTGGCGTCGCGCGGCAACGGGCGGCCTCGGAGCATAGTCTCGCGATTCTGCTCGGCAAGCCGCCCGCGGATTTCTCGTTCGCGGAAGCGCCGCTCGCGCCGGTGACGGTGCGCGTGCCGTCGGGGTTGCCGTCGGCGCTGCTCGAACGGCGGCCGGACATTGCGGCGGCCGAGCGTGCGATGCAGGCCGCGAATGCGCGCGTCGGTCTCGCCAAGTCGGCGTTCTTCCCAAAGCTCGACATCACCGGCTCGTTCGGCTTTGAATCGGCGACGCTCGGCGATCTGTTCATGTGGTCGAGCCGCGCGTTCATCCTCGGTCCGTTTGCGGGCACTGCGTTGACGGTGCCGATCTTCCACGGCGGTCAACTCAAGGCCAATCTCGCGCAGGCGCGATCGAAGTACGACGAGGACGTCGCGCAGTATCGTCAGCAGGTGCTGGTGGCGTTCCGTGAAGTCGAGGACAACCTGGCCGACCTTCGCTTGCTCGACGATCAGATGCGCGAGCAGAACGACGCAGTCGACGCCTCGCAGCGCGCCGCGCATCTGTCGAGCACGCAGTACACGGAAGGCGCGGTCAGCTATCTCGACGTGATCGATGCCGAGCGGCAGGTGCTGCAGTCGCAATTGCAGGCGAGCCATCTGGCGGGTACGCAGGCGGTCGCGACCGTGAATCTGATTCGCGCGCTCGGTGGCGGTTGGGGCGATGTGACGGCGGGACAGACGGCGGTCGGAGCGGCGGCGGTGCCGGTTGATGCTTCCGGCGCCACGGCTGCGGCGGTATCCGCTTCAACGCAACAGCAGGTGGCGAAGCGCTGAACTCCTAACCTCGTCGGCAAGCGTTTCATCAACTTCATCACCCACGCCGGGCCACGCGCAAGCGCCGCCCGGCGTTTTTCATGCAAATCTCTTTGGGCGAGCTGCTCGTTGCGATCAGCGCGGCGAATCTGTGGCTCGACGCGTAGACGGTGGGGCTGGCGGGCTGAACTGAACGACGGACATTCCGCACGCAGGTTTGCCCGTTTGCCCGACGCTAAGGCGAAAAAAAATCCGCGCAGTTCGTTCACTACGCGGACTCATATGAGCTTCGGATTGAATCGGATTGCCCTCGTGTCGCGCCGGGCGGATCGATCGGTCAGGCGGCCTGTGCGACCTGCGCTGCTCCGAGTGCTTCCTGGCGGGCGGCCGCCGCTTTCTTGGTCTTGCCGGCACGCGACGGCGGCTGGCATGCACCGCACACGACGTTGTGCTGCAGGTCGTGCTTGTGCGCGACGAACTTGCCGGTACAGCGGCAGCATTTGGTGAGCTGCAGGATGTCGGCATCGAAGAAACGCACGAGCGTCCACGCGCGCGTCAGATCGAGTACCGGTTCGGTTTCGCTGTGCTGACAATGTTCGAGATAGAGCCGATATCCCTTGGTCAGCGCATCCAGATGCGAGCAGCGCGCCTCGTTCTTCAGGAACAGGTACGTGTTGTAGAACAGCGACGCGTGAATGTTCGCGAGCCACGTCATGTACCAGTCTGCCGAGAACGGCAGCATGCCCTTGGGCGGCGATACGCCTTTGACTTCGCGATACAACCGGATCATACGGTCGCGCGACAGTGTCAGTTCGCTCTCGAGCACCTGCATGCGGGCGCCGAGCTCGATTAGCGCGATTGCGCGGAATACTTCCTGTGCATCTTCGGTCAGGCTTCGCTTGAGCATGGCAGTCACCTCGATCAGGCAAATTGCTCGGCGGGCTGGCCTGCCAGCAGGATCGCCGTATGGGTCGGTGCAACTGCGGCGTGCTTCGTCGTTTGCGTCAACGCCGACAGCATCGAGTGGTCGGTGAAGCGGAAAAAGCACAAAAGCTGGTCGGAAGCCGCGAGCTTGACGATCTGCGCGAGCGACAGCCCGGCAAGCAAATCAGCCAGTTCCGACGACAGTCCCAGCCGGAACATCCCGACCGGTTTGTCCTCGCGCAACATGCGTTGCGCAAGCATGATGTAAGACAAGTTGATCTCGCGGATTGAATCCAGCGTCTCGCTGCTACGGTCCATTTTCTCTGTTTCCGAAGCCCCGAATTACTATGTCGGCTTTGCGCCGTTATGTCTTTTCTGCCTCGCCGGAAACGCGACCTCCGGCTACATGTTGCGACCTGATACAGACGGCGAACATTTGATACAAGGAGTTACATTTCGTAACAGCTTGGGACGAATTGTATGAAGGGCAAATCCAGAAAGCAATCCCTTGTCGTAAAAATATCTCAAAAAAATACAACATTTTTCGGTAAGTTTTTCACGCCGCTGTAATGAACGATGCCAAGTGGATTTTTAGCGCTTAGAGAGTCGACTCTAATCCTTCAAAACCCTTGTCGTACGGGCGTTTGGCTCGATTGCCCGAGCACGGTATCGGCACCGATCGACGATGAATCGATTTGCTCTGAATTAGAAAGGAAATAGAAAGCGGTGAGAATGGACGGTAATAAATACTTGTCCATGGAAGGGCGCGGGGGGCGGATCGGGGGTGTAACGGAGAGATGCCACCCCAGTTACAAACTATGCAAACTGGGGCCGGAATTGTAACGACCAGGTAAGGATTAGCAACCGGTCTGGCGGATGCGTTCGACCTCGAGGCCGAACAGCGGCCGCAGACGCGTGCCGATCACGTTGCCGGCGAAGGCCGCGATGAGCCACAGCCAGCCGTGCAGACTACCTGACACGATGCCGCTGAAATAGGCGCCAATATTACAACCATAGGCGAGGCGGGCGCCGTAGCCGAGCATCAGGCCGCCGACCACTGCCGCAATGAGCGAGCGCGCCGGCACCTTCCACACGGGCGCGTAACGGCCGGCGAGCGCCGCGGCGGTCATCGCGCCGAGCATGATGCCAAAGTCCATGACCGACGTGACGTCATGGCTAACCGGTGCGGCGAGCGAGCCTGCGTTTGCTTGTGCGGCCCAATACGGCCAGCTGGCGACGTCGATGCCAAGCGCGGCGAAGATTTTGGCGCCCCACAGTGCGAACGCCGAAGTCACCCCCCACGGCCGGCCCGACAGCGCGAGCGTCGCGAAATTGAGTACGACGAGCGCGATCGCGCCGACGAAGAGCGGCCACGGACCGTGCAGCCACGGTGACGCATGCGGCTGACGCAGCGGCTCGACGACGAGGCGTCCGTGGCGGCGCCGTTCGACCAGCACGGTCAGCGCGGCGATCGCGGCAAAAATGAGCAGATTCAGCACGATCGCCCAGACCGCGCCGAGCGTCTTCACCATCGAAAGCGGCTTCAGCGACGGCAGCGCACTCCAGAACGGCATATGCGCAGTCGCGACCACCGAACCGACGATGAACGCGGCCAGCGTGACCAGCATGCGGGTACTGCCACCGCCCACCGTGTACAGCGTGCCCGACGCGCAGCCGCCGCCCAACTGCATGCCGATGCCGAACATGAACGCCCCGACGAGCACCGACGTGCCGGCCGGCGCGACGAGCCCCGTGACCGGTTGGCCGAACAGCGTGCCGGCCGCGAGTGCCGGAAAGAACAGCAGCACGCCGAGCGCAAGCATCAGCATCTGTGCGCGCAGACCTGCGCCGCGGCCGTCGGCGATGAAAACACGCCAGGCCGACGTGAACCCGAATGCCGCGTGATAAAGCGACATGCCGAGCAGCGCGCCGACGACATAGAGCGCTGCCTGACGGCCGCTGACAGCTTGCGCCAGATAGAGAGCGCCAAGCGCGATAAGGACGAGCGCAACGCCGAGCGGTTTCGGATTGATATCGAAACGGCGCGGCACGCGAGGAAGCGAAGTAGAGAGGTCGGACATGGACAAATTGACTGACGGGCCGCGCAACGAAAGCCGGGAATCAACGCCGCTGGGCGGCGGGAAACGCGGTTCCGGATGGGCGCGGCGCGGACGGGGAAACCCAAAAACATATCATGGTTCGTAGTTTTGAGCAGGTGAAGGGACCATCAATAGGGGATCCGGCAGGAATGGTCCGGGCGCTATGACAGGAATCGCGCCATCAGGTCCTCGTCGTGGAACACGCCGTCGACGTTCAACGCGTCGGGTTCACACCCGTACTTGCGAAAGCCGAGCGATTCATACAGCTTGCGCGCCGCGTCGTTGCGGCTACCCACGGTTAACTGCACCTGTCGCAAGCCGTCGACGCGTGCCGCACGCGTCAACAGCTCGCTCAGTAACGCACGCCCGATCCCACGACCAGCCGCTTCGTGCGCGACATACATGCCGACCACGTTCGCCTTGTGACGCTCCTTGTCGGCTTTGTTGCGCAGCAGACCGACGACGCCGATCAGCGGAGCATCCGCCGACGCGTAGGCGCCAAGCAGAAACGTGCCTTCCGCCGCCGAACCTTGCAATGTTGCGTCATGCTGAGCGGCGCCTTTTGCCACCGCTTCGCCGTAGCTTTGTCCGAATGAAGCGGGATGCGCCTTCAGCCCGCGCAGGCGCAGCTGGAAATAGGCATCCCGGTCGGCGGGACCGAGTTGGCGGATGAGCAGAGTGTTGGCGTTCACAGACATAGCGCGTGTTAGTGGTGAGTCGAGTGGACGAGGAACGCGAGCGGTTAGCCGCATTGCTGTTCGGCAAACTTGCGCAGCGCTGCCGCGGTTTGCTGATCGGCCGGAAAGAACGCCTCGATTGCGAGTTCCGACAGCGTAACGTCCACTGGTGTGCCGAACACAGTGGTGGTGCTGAAAAACGACAACACCCCAAGCGGTGTGCGCAGCCTCAATGGCACGGCGATCTGGCTGAGGCTTGCATCGTCCGGCGTTGTAGCGTCTGCATTCGGCGGCGCGGGATAGGCGGCCAGTTCGTCGCGCAGTGCGCTCAGCGTGTCGTCGCCGCTGACGTCGATCTGCCTTTGCAGCCGGGCCAGCACATGCTCGCGCCACGCATGCCAGTTGATGATCGACGCCGCAATGCCTTGCGGATGCATACTCAGGCGCAGCGCGTTGACCGGCGGCTTCAGCAGTTCGGGACTCGCGCCACTCAATAGAGGCGCGAGGGCACTATTGGTCGCGACGATGGTCCAGTGCCGGTCGATCGCTAGGGCGGGGTAGGGCTCGTGTCCTTTGAGCACCAGTTCGACGGCTTCGCGCGCGGCCGCGAGCTGCGGGTCGGAGAGCGGACGTTCGCGAAACAGCGGCGCGTAACCGGCCGCGACGAGCAGTGCATTGCGCGCTCGCAACGGCACGTCGAGTCGCTCAGCGAGATGCATAACCATTTCCCGACTCGGCAGCGCGCGGCCCGATTCGACAAAGCTTAGATGGCGCGTCGAAATGTCGGCCTCAGTGGCAAGCAGCAACTGACTCATGCGCCGCCGCTGCCGCCATTCGCGGAGAAGATCGCCGACCGTGCGACTGGCTATCTGCGCGGACGACGGAGTAGTCTGTGCAATAGAGAGTGTGTTCATGACACCGATCATAGTCAAAGCGCGCAAGCAATCGATTACCTGAGAGGTAATGCTCCGCCATCTTCAATCGACGAGACCTACGGTCGATACTGGCGTTTCACACCAACGATCGCGCCGGCCTCGCGCCCCATGTGCGCCATCACGCAACCCCGCGGCCAACGCGGCATCCGGCTCAGGCGGCGGCCAAATGCAGCGGCACGGCGGTGAATTTGACGCCGATCGCCCCCGCCAGTTTGAGGACCGTGTCCATGCGTGGTTTGGAGCCGGGCGCGAGTGTCTTGTAAAGGCTTTCGCGGCCCAGGCCCGTTGCCATGGCGATCTTCGTGATGCCGCGCGCCTTGGCGATATCCGCGATAGCGGCGAGCAGCAGATCCGAGTCATTTGCGTCGAGCGCGGCGTTCAGGTAGGCCGCGACCATTTCGTCGTTGTCGAGGTACTTCGATGCATCGAAGCGTGCGGTTTTGATCTTGCTCATGACCGTTCCTTTCTGATGGTTGTCCACATTGTTCCGGCATGCCTGATATCCGCTTGCTGCGTTGACTTGTTGCCCCCGCAGAGCAGCAGATACATCATGCGTCCTTCGCGCGCGTAGTAGACCCGGTAACCCGGGCCGCAATCGATGCGCATCTCGAACACACCGTTTTCCAGCAACTTCACGTCGCCGAAAAGCCCGCGTTCCGCGCGCCGCATTCGCACGAGAATCTGCGCCTTCGCCTTGAGGTCGGTGAGGCCGTGAAGCCAACGGTCGAACTCTTCGGTGCAGCTGATCGTGTACACGCGCGGTGTTTCGATCTGCTGCCTAGTGTATCCCTTTGGATACGGCCGTGCAAGCGTGGAAAACATCTCGATAAAGCGGTCCAAGCCGTCCTCCTGTTCGTTGTGTTCCCTGCCTCGCGATGTCGTCGAGAGGTTTCGATTTGCCACGCGAGGTTAGCGGTGAGAAGGTTTTTTGACGACTCGGCCAAATGGCCTATTTGGCGAGAAAAACAGTGAAAAGCGATGCGTGAGCGGGGCACTTCATCCGCTTGATTACCTCCCGAGTAATCGACGCAATGCACGCGAGCGGTCAATCTTCATTCCGAGCCCGCCGCATGCGGTGCGTATGCCAAGCGAAGTGCTCCGTCCTGCCAATCAAGGAGTTTGAGATGAATGCGCATACCGATTTGATCGACCGTTATTTCGATGCCTGGAACGAGACTGATGTCGCGCGGCGTCGCGAGTTGATCGCGGCCACGTGGAGCGCCGATGCCGACTATCGCGACCCGCTGCTGGCAGGTGCTGGCCACGATGGCATCGACGCGATGATCCGGGCGGTGCATGAGCGTTTTCCGCATCACACGTTTCGCCGGACGACCGACGTCGACGGCTTCGCTAATCGCCTGCGGTTCTCGTGGGTACTGACGACGCCCGCCGGCGAGGCGATCGTCAAGGGCTCCGACTTCGGCGTGGTGGACGCGCATGGGCGCTTGCAAGCGGTCACCGGTTTCCTCGACGAAGCCCCCGGCGCGGCCTGACGCGTTTTTCAAGGAGACGATCATGCACGAGACCGCCGCTGCCACGCCTGCACAAATCCATCTCGCCTTGATGCGCGTTGCGGCTGCCGTCGACGCGTTATCGAGCGCGATCGCCGGTTTTGCGCTGCTCGCCGGCGCGCGGGCGTTCATGTTCATCGCACTGCTCGGCTGGCGCGAGCCGGTGCTCGGCGGCACGGGCCTCGTGCTGCTCGCGGTGGTCGGATGGCTGCGCTGGCAATGCGGGGCGAGCACAGCGGCTTGCTACAATCGATCGTCGTGCGCAGGACGCGCGGCCGACGCTTGACGCAATCATCTTGCGGAACGCGCGCGACCCCACCCGGGCGGCAAGTTCCCAACCGAACGATCAGGAGACCCCGTGCTGAAAAATCTCGACCCGCTACTGAACGCCGACATCTTGCACGCGCTGCGCTCGATGGGCCACGGCGACGAGCTCGTGATCTGCGACGCGAACTTTCCGGCCGAAGCAGTCGCCCGCGATACCGTGCTCGGCAAGCTGCTGCGTCTCGACGGCGTCGGTTCGCCGCGCGCGGTTCGCGCGGTGCTGTCGGTGCTACCGCTCGACACCTTTATCGAGCATCCGGCGTCGCGCATGGAAGTGGTCGGCGAGCCGCACACGATTCCCGCAGTGCAGCGCGAGGCGCAGGCCGAGGTGAATGCGGCGGAGGGGCGCGACGTGCCGTTCGTGTCGATCGAGCGATTCGCGTTTTACGAGCGTGCGCGCCGCGCGTATTGCGTAATCGCGACCGGCGAGGAGCGCGGTTACGGTTGCTTCGTGTTCACGAAGGGCGTGCTGCTCGCGCCGGACGCGCCGCGCGCATAGTCGGCTTAGCCTTCCCATTCCTCGCATTCGTCACGACAAAACCATGAGCTTCCAGCTGGACAGTCTCGATCATCTCGTTCTGAACGTTGCCGACGTCGAAGTCAGCGCGGCCTGGTATGCGCGCATGCTCGGCATGCGACGCACCGAGTTCGCGTCGCACACCGGCACGCGGGTGGCGATGACCTACGGCAATCAGAAGATCAATCTGCGTCCCGCATCGGCCGATACCGTCGCATGGTTCACGTCGCGCGAAGCGGTGCCGGGTACGGCGGACCTTTGCTTCGTGACCACCGCGAGCCCGGACGACGTCAAGGCGCACTGGCTCGCGCAAGGCGTCGCGATCGAGGCGGGGCCGGTGGAGCGCGACGGCGCGCGCGGCAAGATGACTTCGGTGTATTGCCGCGATCCGGACGGCAACCTGATCGAGGTCGCCACGTATCCGCCAGCCTGAGCGGGCTTGGAAATCGCCGCTGTTGCACATATGCTCAGGGGCGAGGTGGGGAACTGCGCCCGCCTATTCGGGTCTGCTGCTTATTCGGTTACAGGAGCCCGCCATGTCGCGTCCCGTCGATTACGGCATTATTTTCATCGCCCGTCTTGCTCTTTCCGTGTTGTTCCTGTGGAGCGGGGTGATGAAACTGGTGGGCTATGCGGGCTTCGTTGGCTACCTGCATTCGAAGGGCGTACCGTTCGTGCAGATCGCCGCGCCGATCGCGACCGCAATCGAGGTGCTCGGCGGCCTGCTGCTCGTAGTCGGCTTCAAGGTGCGGCCGCTCGCGCTGATCATGGCCGTGTATACGGTCGCGGCGGCGGTGCTTGGCCATGACTTCTGGAATGTCACCGACCCGGCAATGCAGCACGACATGGTGATCCATTTCTGGAAGAACATCGGTATCGCGGGGGGCTTCCTGCTGCTGTTCGTCACCGGCGCGGGGCGTCTGAGCATCGACAACGCGCGCGCGCCACGCGGCGGTCTCGGCGGTCTGTGAGGCGGTCTATGAAGCGGTCCGTGAAGCGCGACCGCGCGCAGTCCACGCGGCCCGCTTCCTGCTACGCTGCTTGCTGTCCGGTCCGCGGCAATCACGGGAGCAGATCATGATTCAGAACTTCGAGCAAATGATCGGTGGCAAGGTCACGCAACTTTGCGCGAGTCTCGGCGAAGGTCCGACGCCGCATCGGGTAATCATCAGCCTCGCCGATTCGGCGAAAACGCTGGTGGTTCTGGATGCGTCCGGATTCCTCGGCACGCTGAAGGCCGAGATCGAGGAGCCGGAGAAACTGATCGCCGATGCGATCGCCAAGGCGCGTAACGAGGGCCTGATCGAGCGCGCAGTCGATACCGGCGTGATTCAGGAGGCGTCGCTGTAGGTGCATCCTTCACTCATGCAGCCATCCCTCACTCACTTGCGATGCTTGCCCGGCGCGCGGCCGATGCCGCTGCATGCGGCTCCGGATGCACGAAGCACGCGAGTACCAGTCCCAGCACCAGCATTCCCGCCGAAATAGCCGTCGCCGCCTGCATCCCCGGCACGATCTGCGTCGCGGCCGCGCCGCCCGCGAGCGCGCCGAAGGCCGCCACGCCCACCGCGCCGCCCGCCTGGCGCGCCGTGTTCAATACCGCCGACGCCGTGCCCGCACGCCGTGCTTCGGTCGATGCAAGCACCGCAGTGGTCATCGCCGGCACGGCGAGTCCCATTCCTGACGGAATCAGCAGGAACGGCAGCAGCAGGCCAACGAGCGGCGTGCCGGCGTCGACGAAATGCAGCAGGCCATAGCCGAGGCCCGCGGTGGTCGCGCCGAGGATCATCGGCACGCGCACCCCGAAGCGGCCGATCACCCAGCCGCTCGCGACGTTCGAGATCAGGAAGCCGCCCGTCAGCGGCAGGAACGCGAGGCCCGCCTGCAACGGCGTGTAGCCGCGCACGCGCTGCAGGTAGAGGCTCAGCACGAACACCATGCCGTAATACGTCAGGTTCACGCAGATGCCGAACAGCACTGCCGCGCTGAATGTGCGCGCGCCGAACAGCGAGAGCGGCAGCATCGGCCGCGCGACACGCGCTTCGACGAACACGAACGCAGCCGCCGCCAGCAGTGCGAGCACCAGGCCGCCGGCGACCAGCGGATGCGCGAGCCCGAGCGGCCGCCATTCGATCACCGCGGCGACGAACGCGGTTAGCGCGACGATCGCGAGGCATTGACCGCCGGGATCGATGCCGCTCGGCTGCGCGTCAATGTGGCCGCGAGCGGCGGCCGGCGCGCCGCGCCGCGCAGTTTGCGGACGCGGGATCCACAGCAGCGTCGCGAGCAGGCCGGCTGCGCAGATCGGCAGATTGACGAGGAAGATGCTGCGCCAGCCGAACGCGGCGATCAGCAGGCCCCCGGCCACCGGGCCGGCCGCGATCGAAATGGCGCCAGACGCGGTCCACAGGCCGACCGCGCGTGCCCGCAGCTTTGGCTCGTGGCCGAACGACTGATTGAGCAGCGCAAGAGAGTTCGGCAGCATCGCGGCCGCGCCGATGCCTTGCACCGCGCGCGCGGCGATCAGCAGCGGGGCGTCGAGCGCGAGCCCGCAGGCCAGCGACGCGAGCGCGAACAGCACGATCCCGCACGCGTACAGGCGCCGCGCGCCGAAGCGGTCGCCGAGCGCGCCGGCAGACAGCATCAGTACGGCGAACGCGAGCGTGTATGCATCGACGACCCATTGCAGGCCCGCGACGTTCGCGTGCAGGTCCGCGCCGATTCGTGGCAGCGCGATGTTGACGATGGTCACATCGAGTTGCGTGACCACGAAGCCGACGCTGACGGTCGCGAGAACGCGGCCGAGTGCGGGCGAAAAGGAGGGTGTGGATGAGTTCATGACTGCATCGTAAACACGATGCAGCGCGCCACGTTTCGATGTGGTGTGAAGTATGGATGTCGCCGTGGGAGCGACGGCGCGTCGGCCCGCAACGCGCGAGCCGACGCGAAATCCATCGAATCAACGCGCCGGCGGCGCATCCTTGATGAACAGCGTGGTCAGCGCGCCAAGCACGCAGATCGCCGCGACGTAAAGCGGCGCGGACAGCGGGTTCGACTTCATCATCAGCGACACGACGATTGGCGTCAGACCGCCGAACACCGCATACGCGACGTTGTAAGAGAACGAGATGCCGGAGAAGCGCACCACCGGCGGGAACCCGCGGACCATCACGAGCGGAATCGCGCCGATCACGCCGACGAAGAGCCCGGCCAGTCCATACAGCGGCACCAGCATGGACGTATCGACGGCCAACTGGCGGAACATCACGTAGTAGGTGAGTGCGAGCGCAAGGCCGCCGACGAAAATCGTGCGACCCGCGCCAATGCGTCCGGCGAGCGAACCCGCCATCACGCAGCCGATCGTCAGGCACAACGTCGCCACGCAGTTCGCAAGCAGCGCGGTGGCCGGCTCGATGTGGAATTGCTTTTGCAGCAGCGTGGGCGTCATCAGGATCACGACGACGATCGCCGCCGACAGCATCCACGTGAGCAGCATCGACACGATCACCGCGCGGCCGTGATCACGCAACACGGCCTTGAGCGGCACTTCGGCGGCGATCGCCTTACGCTGCTTCAGTTCGGCGAACACCGGGGTCTCGTGCAGCCAGCGGCGCAGATAAACCGAGAACATGCCGAACACGCCGCCGACGAGGAACGGGATACGCCACGCATAGGCGGAAATATCGGCCGGCGTGAAATGGCGATTGACCGCCGACGCGATCAGCGAGCCGAGCAGAATGCCCGCGGTGAGGCCGGCCGTCAGCGTACCGCACGCATAGCCCACGTGCCTCCCGGGCACATGCTCGGACACGAACACCCAGGCGCCCGGCACTTCGCCGCCGACAGCCGCGCCCTGCATCACGCGGAACAGGAGCAGCAGCACCGGCGCGAGCACGCCGATGCTCGCATAGGTGGGCATCAGGCCCATCAGCAGCGTCGGCACCGACATCAGCAGCACGCTCAGCGTGAACATGCGCTTGCGGCCGAACAGGTCGCCGAAGTGCGCCATGATGATGCCGCCGAGCGGCCGCGCCAGATAACCGGCCGCGAAGATGCCGAAGGTCTGCACCTGACGCAGCCAGTCCGGCATCGCCGCCGGGAAGAAGAGCTGGCCGATCGCCGGCGCGAAGAAAACGAAGATGATGAAGTCGTAGAACTCGAGCGCTCCGCCGAGCGCGGCGAGACCGAGTGTTTTGTAATCGCTGTGCCCAAGCGGGCGTGGGGTGACAGCCTGCGCTCCACCCAGATTTGTCGCTTGCATTGCTGTGTCGTTTTGATCTATTGAGAGCCACGCGGGTGACGCGTGGACATGCGGCGGTCGTCGGGTGAGTAGTGTGGCAGGCGCTGGGTAGAGCACGGGACACCGGCGCGCCGTCCGGATAGGGCGGTCGCGCTGACGACAGAGGCCGGCGCGGATTTTACAGGATGAAAGATGGAGTCCCGCGGTAGCGCCTGATGGGATCGAGGAAGAGTGCGGAAATTAGGAGTGCTCCGATGGGAGAGACCGGGGTGTACCTCCGAGAATGACCTGGGTGTCTTCGTCGAGAGTCCATCCCATGCGCGTTGCTGTTCTTCAGCGTGACCCGGTCATGCGTCAGTCGATTGAACAAGTTCTGGTGAAAGCCGGCCATTTCTGCGCGGCCTATGAGGACGGCCTCGCAATGTCGAGGTCGATAGGGCGCTCCACGGTGGATCTGCTGGTGCTCGACTGGCAGGATACGTGGCCCGCCGGCGTGGAGCTGTTGCGCTCGGTGCGCCGGGTAGCAGGCGAGCGCATGCCGATCATGTTCGTGTCGAACGACGGGTCGGAGCAAAGCATGGTGCGCGCGCTCGCCGGCGGCGCCGACGACTACCTCGCATTGCCGCTGCGGGACGCCGAGTTTCGCGCGCGCGTCGCCGCGCTGTTGCGGCGCGCATATCCCGAGCGGTATAGCGCCGCGAGCTGTTTCGAGATTGGTCCCTATCGCTTCGACACGGTCAGCCGGGCGGTCACGCTGCGCGGCGAACCGGTGCCGCTGTCGCCCACGCAGTACCGGATCGCCGCGCTATTCTTTTCCAACGTCGATCGCGTCATGTCGCGCGACCATATCTTCGCGACGGTGTGGGGCCGCGAACTGTGCGAATTCACGCGGACAATCGACAGTCACGTGTCGCGGCTGCGTCTGCTGCTCGAGATCGAGCCGCAGAATGGTTTCCGGCTGCAGCCCGTGTACAAACGTGGCTACCGGTTGCTGCGGCTCGAGATATGCTGAAATCTGCGTTGCAGCATGTCGTAGTTGCCGGCGATGTGCATTTTCCGCGCGAGTCGGGATCGGTCTGCTGAGCTTGCCGTGTTTGTCGTCGTGCTTGCTGGCGCAGATACCGAATATCGGGACGTCCTGCGTGAATCGTCCGTGATGGACGATTCACCTCACCGCTATGCCGAAATCGTCCCAATCCGCGCGCACGCGCACCAAGACCCACAGGCCCGCGGTTTCTACCATGGGCAACATGAAATCCCTCATCATTATCGACTCGCACACCGGCGGTGAGCCCACCCGCCTCGTGGTGTCGGGTGGCCCGGACCTTGGCGGTGGCACGCTCGCGGAGCGGCTCGACGTTTTCCGCACGCGCTTCGACGACTGGCGCGCAGGCATCGTCACCGAACCGCGCGGCTCGGACGTGGTGGTCGGCGCGCTGCTCTGCGAACCCGACGATCCGACCTGCGCGGCCGGCGTGATCTTTTTCAACAACGTCGGCTATCTCGGCATGTGCGGGCATGGCACGATCGGGCTCGTCGTGTCGCTTGCACACATGGGGCGGATCGGGCCAGGACGTCACCGCATCGAGACGCCGGTCGGCGTGGTCGAGGCGACGCTGAACGAAGACGGCAGCGTTGCGGTGCGCAACGTGCCCGCGTATCGCTACCGCAAGGCGGTGCAGGTCGATGTGCCGGGCTACGGCGGGCTGACCGGCGACATCGGCTGGGGCGGCAACTGGTTTTTCCTCATCGCGGAGCATGGGCACGAACTCGACGCCGCGAACATCGCGAGCCTGACCACGTTCAGCTCGGCGATTCGCGACGCGCTGATCGCACAGAACATCACCGGCGCGAATGGCGCGCTGATCGACCATATCGAGCTGTTCGGAGCGGGCTCGCGTGCCGGCCTCGACAGCCGCAGCTTCGTGCTGTGTCCCGGCAATGCGTACGACCGCTCGCCGTGCGGCACCGGCACGAGCGCGAAAGTCGCGTGCCTCGCGGCCGACGGCAAGCTTGCCGAGGGCGCGGTGTGGCGCCAGGAGAGCATCATCGGCAGTGTGTTCGAGGCGAGCTATCGCGCCGCGGGCGACGGCGTCCACGTGATTCCGACCATCACCGGTCATGCGCACATCATGGCCGAAGGGCGTCTGTGTTTCGACGAGCGGGATCCGTTCGCGTGGGGTATTCGGACCGCATGAGCCCGGACGCGCTGATCATCGGAGCGGGCATCGTCGGTGCCGCGTGCGCGGCGGAATTGGCCGCGCTCGGCATGCGTGTCGACGTGCTCGACGCGCAGCGCATCGGCGGCGGTGCGACGGCGGCTGGCATGGGTCATATCGTCGTGATGAACGACTCGTCCGCCGAATTCGCGCTGAGCCGCTATTCGCGCGAGCTATGGCTGGAGCTCGCGCCGCAGCTACGCGTGCGCGACGCGTTCGCGCGCTGCGGCACGCTGTGGGTCGCAGCCGACGACGAAGAATGGCAAGCCGCGCGCGCGATGCATGCGGCGTTTTCCGCGCAAGGCGTCGCTGCGCAACTGCTCGATACGGCCGAACTGCGCGACTGCGAGCCGGCGCTTGCGGAATCGATGACGGGCGGCCTGCGCATCGAGCACGACAGCATCGTCTATGCGCCGACCGCCGCCGAATGGCTGCTCACGCAGTCGCCGCGTGCGGCGCATATCCGCGTGCGGCTCGGTGCGCCGGTCGCGTCGATCGGTGCGGGCGGCGTCACGCTGGCGAGTGGCGAGCGCATCAGCGCGGCGCACGTGGTCGTCGCAAACGGCCTCGGTGCGGCGCAATTGCTGCCGTCGCTGCCGTTGCAGCCGAAGAAAGGCCACCTGCTGATCACCGACCGCTACCCGGGGCTGATCCGTCATCAACTGCTCGAACTTGGCTATATCAAGAGCGCGCATCACGCAACCGGCACGTCGGTCGCGTTCAATGTGCAGCCGCGTCCGACCGGGCAACTGCTGATCGGCTCGTCGCGCCAGTTCGAAACGACCGATCCCGCCGTCGAGATGCCGGTGCTCGCGCGGATGCTGCAACGCGCCGCGCAGTATTTGCCGGCGTTGCCGACGCTCAGCGGCATCCGCGCATGGACGGGGTTTCGCGCGGCGTCGCCGGACGGCCTGCCGCTGATCGGACCGGCCGGCGATTTTGCGGCCGACGTTGCGTCAGGTTCCGCGTCCCGCGTGTGGCTCGCTGCCGGTCACGAAGGGCTTGGCGTGACGACCTCGCTCGCGACCGCGAAACTGCTCGCAGCGCAGATCGCAGGGCACGCCGCGCCGATCCCGCTCGAACCTTATCTGCCGGTGCGCTTTGTTGAACAGGTGGCCCATGACCGACGCTGACACGACCCGCATCCGTTTGACGGTCGACGGTCGCAGCATCGAAGTCGAGCCCGGCACGACCGTGGCCGCGGCGCTCGCGATCGCGCGCGTGTGCGGCTCGCGGCTGTCGGTCAAGGGCGAGCCACGCGAAGCGTTGTGCGGGATGGGCGTGTGTCAGGAGTGCTGCGTCACGATCGACGACCGCGCGCACGCGCTCGCATGCCAGACGCTGTGCCGCGACGGCCAGCGCGTGCGGACACGAAACGGGACTGTGCACGCATGACGCAGCACTACGACATCGTGGTGATCGGCGGTGGTCCGGCTGGACTCAATGCCGCGCGGGCGGCGGTGCAGGCGGGGGCGACGGTCGCACAGATCGACGACAATCCGCGCGCCGGCGGCCAGATCTGGCGTCAGGGGCCCGTCCATCCGCCGCAAGCGCCGCTGCATGCGTTGCTCATGGCGATGCAATCGCAGAAAAACTTCACCTACCAGCCATCGACTCGCGTGATTGCGCCGCTCGGCGCGCAAGGCTTGCTGCTCGAATCCGCCGAACACGGCGGCGCGTCGATGTCCTACGACCGGCTGATCCTCGCGACCGGCGCGCGCGAGCGTCTTCTGCCGTTTCCCGGCTGGACCTTGCCCGGCGTGACCGGCGCGGGCGCGCTGCAGGCGCTGATAAAAGGCGGCATGCCGGTGCGCGACGAACGGATCGTGATCGCCGGCAGCGGACCTCTGCTGTTGGCCGCGCTCGGTACCGCGAGAGAGGCCGGCGCGCGCGTGATCGCGGTCGTCGAGCAGGCGTCGGCGGCCGACGTTGCGCGGTTCGGTGTGTCGCTGCTGCGCGAGCCCGAGAAGCTGCGTCAGGCGATCGGCCTCACGCGCGGGTTCGCTGGACTGCGCTACTGGACCGGCAGCATCGTGCGCGAAGCGCGCGGTGCCGGGCGCGTGCGGCAGGTGACGATCCGGCGCGGCGGGCGCGATGTGACGCTCGATTGCGACCGCGTCGCGTGCGGCTACGGATTGCTGCCGAACGTCACGCTTGCACAGGCGCTCGGCTGCGCTGTCAACGACGCGGGCGAGATTGTCGTCGACGCTGAGCAGCGCACCTCGCTCGAGCGCATTTATGCGGCGGGCGAGTGCACGGGAGTCGGTGGCGCGGAGCTCGCTTGCGCGGAAGGCGAGATCGCCGGTCTCGTGGCGAGCGGCGCGGGCGCCACGCAGCGCGCCGTGCTGCAGGCACTCGTCGCGCAACGCGCGCGCTGGCGCAGCTTCGGCGCGCGCGTCGCGGCATCGTTCGCATTGGGCGAGGCCGCGCGCACGCCGCCCGCCGATGCAACGCTGCTGTGCCGCTGCGAGGATGTGAGCGTCGGCGAGGTGCGCCGCTGCGCCGACTGGCGCGACGCCAAGCTGCAGACGCGCTGCGGCATGGGCCCTTGTCAGGGTCGTATCTGCGTCGCGGCCGCGAACCTGTACTTCGGTTGGCCGGTTGCCGCGGCGCGTCCGCCGTTCAGCCCGGCGCAAATCGGCACGCTGATCAGCGCGGCCGAACCGCCGACGGCGGCGCGATGACGGCTCCGCGCTTACCCCTGGTGGATATTGTCGGGCGCCGCGCGGTTCTATAATCGACCGCAATCGACCGCACATGCAGGCTGCCCAGCCGCACCGGCGCAGCGATCCGCGAACGCAACCCGACGCATTCAACCTGGCACGCTCCAACGGAACCCGCACGATGAATACGCTGGCTCATCCGCTCGAAACGGACGATATGACGTTGTCCGGCATGCTGTCACATTTCAGATTGCTCGAGCCGGTGTTCGACGCGATGCCGGACGTCGTGTTCTTTGTGAAGGACGCCGACGCGCGTTATGTGCTCGTCAACCGCACGCTCGCTTCGCGCTGCGGTTTCAAGGAAAAGGCGGCATTGCTCGGCAAGACCGCCGAAGATGTGTTTCCGCGCCGCTTCGGACGCATCTATACCGCACAGGACAAGGCGATCATCGGCGTCGGCAACCAGATGCTCGATCAGCTCGAATTGCATCTGTATCCGGGCCGTCAGCCGGGCTGGTGCCTGACCTGCAAACAGCCGTTGCGCGATGCGTCTGGCAAGGTGGTCGGTCTCGCCGGCATCTCACGCGATCTGAAAGCCGACGAAAGCAGCCATCCGGCCTACAGCCGGCTCGCCGCCGTCGTGCAGTCGATCCAGGAAAACTACGTGCAGCCGCTGAACCTGAAGCAGCTTGCGGCGATGGCGGACATGTCGGTCGCGCAACTGGAGCGCTATTTTCACAAGGTGTTTCATCTGACGCCGCGCCAGGTGCTGCTGAAGACGCGACTCGATGCGGCGACCGCGCTGCTGGTATCGCACGACAAGGTCACCGACGTCGCCGCGCGTTGCGGCTACACCGATCACAGCGCCTTTACGCGGCAATTCAAGGCGACCGTCGGCGTTACGCCGACCGAATACCGGATGCTGCTGCACGGTACGCTGCGCAACTGAGGGGCGTTGCACGTGTCATCTTCCTTCGCTATCGGGCCGTGACGAAGCTCCAAAGCGCTGCGCAATCTGTATCGCTTAAAGTGTATTGCGGCATCGCTTTTTTCAGAACGATTCCTGTCGGATCAACGCCGACATTCAAGACCCGGCAAAACGAGCTCAGGTTGTAACGGCTCGGCGGGCCGCCGCGTCGGCGTGTATCGCTGAGCAGGTACCGGCTGGTCAAAGGGGGTGCAAAAGACGCCGTGTCGTCCGCGTGGTCATGGCAATTGATACAGCGGACAGCACTGTCGGGCAGGATGCGGTCGTCATCGCGTAAGTGCGCTACCAGCGTGCGCTGCCCGCTAAAAATCTCACGTCCCAGGTCCACGGTTCGAGATAAATCCACGCCATTTGCCGCGGATCTGGCAGCAACAAATACGGCCGTCATCACGCATATTGTGAAGGCGGCCCGATTCAAGTCGCGCGTCATTAGTGGATTCGAATAGTGGTTGAGACACTCGGTACTCCGTTCGCGTCGAGAGCGAATAACATGTAATAGCCGGGCACGGCGACTCCGGAATCGCTCGGAATTTGCAGCACATATTGGTCTGCCTTGCTCGCGCTAAAGCTTAACGGAATGCGTCGCTGTTCGTTGTTGAGCGAATGGGTTACCGACGATAGGCGCATCAGCGAGAAGGCGCTAACCGCCCTGTCGGTGCTAACCGAGATCGACGAGCCGAGACTCGCGCTCGTGGGGGCCGACAGGATTGTCGGGCGTGGCGCTGGTGAACCGTCCGCATTGAGAAGATACGGCGGCGTCAGTATTTCGACGTTAGTGTGGTTGCTCGAACATCCCCCGCACAAGCCCCCACCACCGCTCAAAACGCGCCCGTCCGGCAAAAGCAGCGCGATACTGTGATAGGTGCGCGGGACGGCCTGGGCCGCAAGCGCCGTAAAGGTTTCAGTCGCGGGGCTCCAGATCTCTGGCGTCAGAATCGCATTGTCGTCAGAGAAAGGCTGTGCATAGGTTTGACCGCCAACCACGACGACTTCGCCGCTCGGTAACACAACGCTGTTGGCAAACGCGCGTTGATAGTGCATTGGGGCTATCGTGCGCGTGTTCGTCGCTCCACTGCCGATATCTATCAATGTCGCGTTCGACGTCGCGTAGTCGTTTTCGTAGTCGGGCGCACCACCGACCGCGAGGATCTTGCGAACGTCATACATGACCGCGTTGCCGGTCATCGCGTCATTGTCAGCGCCTCGATTTACCGATGCAGATATGCTGCCGGCGCCTGCAGTGCTAATCCACTGCATGGCTCGACTCGGTCCAGCGTGGAAAACCATGCCGTTGGAATCCGCGAACAACCACATATGGTTGTCCGCACGATATATTCCTTCGGCGTCGTCTGTCACATCAGGGTTGCCCCAGTTGGCAGTTACCCCGGTATTCTCGCGCCAGCCCGAATTACTCCACGTTTCTCCGCTCTTGCCTCCTAGCCCACCGTTCCATGAGCCCCCCAATACAAACACGTCACCGTTGCTCAGTGTCACGCTGCCTTGATACGCCCGCGGAATGTTCATCTCTTTCTGGGATTTCCACTTTCCGGAGGCGGGGTTAAAAGCACTGACCTTCGCGCTAGTCGATCCACCCGTCACAAAAATATCGCCGCTGGGAAGATTGACAATTCCCGGACAGAACATGTCGTGACCGATATTGGTGACAAACACCTGCGTGCTCGTCCCCGCCACCGGATCGAAGATCGCAGTATAGGTGCCCCCATTGTTCTCGTGCTTGCTCAAATTCACTTCGCCGCCAGTAAAGTCCAGCGGACTATCAGCCGACCAGACCAGCACCTTTCCATTCGGTAGATTCGCTGCTGCCGCCGGCACCAGTGGCAAAGAAATCGGCGCAGTCCACTGCGACGGCGGCCCGGTCTGCGCTGTTACATCCTCGCACATTGCAACCATCATCGACCCGAGGACTATCAGGGCCAAGGCTTTTGTGCCCGCTGCCGACGACTTCAGATTACTTGTTGGAAATCGGTTACGTTTCATCGCGACGCCCCCTTTCTTGGGTTACGTGATACGCCTGGTGTGATTGGCAACTTTGCTTAGGTGAATCGCTTCGAACGTATTCAAACTCCCAGTACACCGAGAACATCACAAACTTCTTCGACTCGTGGAAGATCAGCGCTGCGCCAGCGCAACATCGCATCGTGATCGAAGCAATAGACCTGGGTCGAATGGTCGGCAATGCTACGTGGCAGCGTTGGGCGCCCCGCCAACTCAGTTCGCGTTCGGTCGACGTCATCCGAAGCCAGTGTGACCGCATTCCATCGCGGACCGGCATTGAAACGTGCGAGCCATTCGCGAAGCGCGGAAGGTAAATCGCCAAATGGGTCGATTCCAATCGACAGCAAGCGGACTGGATAACGTGTACGGGCTTGCAGCATCCGGTCTTGAACGGCGCCGAATAGCGCTCCCTGAAGGGGGCAAACCGAACTGCAACCCGTGTAAATCGTCTGCACCGCAGTGACGCCTTCACTCAACAGCGCTTCGAGCGTTCGGGGCGTGCCAGTTTGGTCGACCACCGGAATATCGGTGAGGCGGACAGGCGGACTGACCGGCCCCATGTTTCCATGCTGGGCATACGCTTTCGCCGATACCGCCGCCGTCACGGCTAAAGCGGTTGCTCGCAATATTTCCCGTCGTGTCCAGGCGGTCATGTCGCCACCCTTGAAGTGCCGTCTTGCGCCCAACAATCGTTGATCTAGTCGTATCGACGTGTCGAGAAGCGAGCCGTTGCAACTGATCTGATGTGCGACGCAAATCGGAACAAAATGCCGATGCGGGAACTCGACGAGAAAAGAGTGCGGCTCCTCATTCTGAGTGCGACGCAACTCGCTCGCTTTCTCATACCAATTCCCACTCGTTTCTTGTCCCACATCTAAACCATAGCGATGCTTTCTTTCATATTGGCTTCGAAGACGAAGCTCGCCGAATAATCGCGAAAGATCAATGTGCTAGAGATGTAAGTAGGCGTATTGCGAAGGCTATTGCGACAGAGAGCAAGCCTTGCTTCTACGTCGACATGACAGGGCTCGACCCGGACTTGCGCTTTGATCGGCACGAAGCCGGCATTCAGGCCAATCGCTATGGGCGCGTCTACGGCTTGCGGTTGATGCGCGAACTGTACGAAGTGTTCAACCCGATGCCTTGCCACGGCGTGCAGGATATGGAAGTGGAATTGGCGATCGGGCTGCGCGAGGCGGGGTATGGGGTGTGGCAGGCATGAGAAGCCTGAATGAAAAAGGCCGCGGCAACGTCGATCGTTGCCACGGCCTCAAACAGTTACGACGGTCGCGCGTTACTTGACTCCAAGCCCCCGCAACACAGCATTACCCTTGGACGTCAGACGAATATGCGGAGTACCCGCATCGCTCGAAACGGTCTCGACGAGACCCGCTTCGTAAAGCTGCGGAATTTCAGGTTTCGCGGACGCATCGATCGGCGCGTGCAACAACAGCAGCAGCGTCGCGAGTTCGTGATGGCTCAGCAGACGGCGCAGGATAGTGGGCCGCTTGGCCGGTGTTTCGTTGGCGTTCGGTTCGGGCTGGTTCATGGAGCACACCTTGTGCGGGGACATGTCCGGGGGATCATGCGGACGAAGTCTTAAACGATTCTTAAGACTCCATTGTCCTGTAATACTGTGACATGAACATTGCAATGGATCAGATTCTCGCGCCCGGAACTTCGGTTTTATGCGCAACCAAGCCTTACGGCGCGCAGGTTTTGCCTGCCGATTCGATCCACAGGTTGCTTACATGACGCTTGCCCGCATAGAAACGGTAAGTTGTCGCACCGTTGTCGCTGCGTACCTTGACGATGTTCGAGTCGCCGAAGTCGAGCATCTGGCCTTGCGGAATCGAGGTCGACTTGAATGCGGCGTTGTGATGATTGGCCATCTGCGTCAGGCAGGCGACCACGTCGTCGACGGAACGCTGCGTCGTCGTGTCCGTGACGGGCTCGCCGGAATCCGGGTCTTTCTGGAAATACGCGCAAGCGCTGAGCAGTAGCGAAAGGGACAGGACCGCAGCGAACTTCTTCATATGTCTCCTGGCGTTGATTCGGCGATTAGGGCCGCAAGCAGGCGCCATTATAGCGACCCGGCGACCCGGCTCCGGTCGGAGACGCAGATCGCGTGCCTGAGCCGCCGCCCCGCCTTCCCGCCTGCGCCTTACTTGCGCCGCTGCGCCTGCGCCGCGAGCCGCACCGCCGCATTGGCCGCGCCATAGCCGTCATAACCGCCGCGCCGTTCGACGATCTCGAGGAAAAAGCGCTGGTCGAGTTGCTCCGTATAAGCGTGGAAAAACTCGCCGCCGCGTTCATCGCGGTCGTACAGGATATTGTTCGCGCGCATCGCTTCGAGCAGCGTGTCGGACAGCGCGTAACGGGCCGCGAGGTCGTCGTAGTAATTGCGCGGAATGCGCAGGAGCGGCACACCATCGGCGACGAATTCGGGGATCGCGCCGAAGATATCGCTGGTGCTGAACGCGACGTGGTTGAGGCCGGAGCCGTGATACGTGTGCAGCGCCTCGGCGACCGCCGTATGGCGATCCACCGATGCGTTCAGCGCGATCCGCACCGAGCCGTCGGGGCTGCGCAGCGCACGGCTGCGCACGAGGCCGTACGGATCGGGCACGAGCACGCCCGGCTCGGCCAGGAAGCCCAGCGCGGTACGCAGAAACAGCACCCACGTATCGAGCGCGTTTGCCGGCACCGACAGGCACACGTGATCGATGCGCTCGAGCGGTCCCACCTCGGTAGGCCCGTTGACATCGGTCAGCACGAAATCGGCTTCGAATAGCGTGGGCTGGTCCGGCGTTTCGTCGACGAAATAGTTGAGGCTGCCGTCCGGCGCCTGCACGGCAGGCAGCACGCGCTCGTTCGGCCCGATCTGGCCGGAGAACGGCGCGTAGCCGAAGCCGGCGGCGCGCTCGAACGCCTGGCTCGCGTCGTCGACACGAAACGCCGACGCGCACAGCGACAGGCCATGCTGCTGGAAAAACGCGTTCGCGAACGAATCGGGCTCGGCGTTCAGCACGATCGATGCCGCGCCGTGCTGATAAAGCGTTACGTCCTTCGAGCGATGCTGGCCGGCCTGGCGAAAACGCAGCCTGCCGAGCCAGTCGGCGAGCTGCGCGCGGGTTGTGTCATCGACTGCGAATTCGAGGAACTGATAGCCGACGTGCGCGGGCGCCGCGGGCGAGCGGTACAGGTCGCTGGTCGTCTTCTGCGGCTGTTGTTGCGCTTCGAGGAGCGCGCGGGTTTGCTCTTCGAGGAACAGCAGCGAGCGATGGCCGTCGGCGGCCGTGATCGTGGTGGGGGCGGCGCGAAAGCCGTCGTTGAAGATTTCCAGCGAAAGCGGGCCCTTGTAGCCGGCTTTGACGACCTGCGCGGTGAAGTTCGCGAGATCGAAGTCGCCCTGGCCGGGGAAGCAGCGGTAGTGGCGGCTCCATTCGAGCACGTCCATCGCGAGCTTCGGCGCGTCCGCGATCTGCACGAACGCGATGCGCTCGCCCGGAATGTCGGCGATCGCGTCGGGCGTGTCGTTCAGCGACAGCGTATGAAAGCTGTCGAGCACGAGCCCGAGGCTCGGATGGTTCACTGCGTCGACAAGCTTCCACGCATGACGGTAGGTCTTGACGTGCTTGCCCCACGCGAGCGCCTCGTAACCGGCGATCACGCCGGCCGCCTCGGCCGCGCGGGCCAGCGCGCCGAGCTGGTCGATCATCAGCGAGTCGTCACAAATCGTGTCTGGCGACACGTTGCTGCACACGAGGATGCGGTCCGTGCCGAGTTCGTGCATCACGTCGAACTTGCGCTTCGCGCGGTCGAGATTGCGCTCGAGCCGCTCGGGACTGACGCCGTCGAAATCGCGAAACGGCTGGAACAGCATGATCTTGAGGCCGAGGTCGTCGGCGATGCGGCGCACGTCGGCGGGCGAGCCGTCGAAATACAGCAGGTCGTTCTCGAAGATTTCGACGCCTTCGAAGCCCGCCGCGCGGATCGCGCTCAGCTTCTCGACGAGGGTGCCGCTAATCGACACGGTGGCAATCGAATGTTGCATGAACGGCTCCTGCAAAAACGGACAAACGATGGGGAAAATGAACAGACCAACCACTGCGGCCCGCCGGTTGGCGCGACCTGCCGGTCTTGCTGCAATGCGCAAAATGGGCCAGTTCGTTACGCACCGGAGCAAGACGTAGGCCAGAATTCCCCATACTAGCCCCGAGTTTCGATAGTCTATACAAACTAACTAGATGGTACAAATTCGTAGAAACCCCGAATGACGGCAGCAACAGACGCGCGCATACTTCGCTACGCGTCGAAAAACCGCCGCGGGTGCAGCGGTTCGAGTCGCGCCTTATCTTGCAGGAGTCGTTGTCATGAGCTTTGCCTCCGTACTGGTCCTGAACGGACCGAATCTCAATCTGCTCGGCACGCGCGAGCCGGCCATCTATGGCTCGGAAACGCTCGACGACGTCGCGAAGCTGTGCCGCGACGCGGGCGAGCGCCTCGGCCTCGCGATCGACTTCTGCCAGTCGAACGCCGAGCATCAGCTGATCGACTGGCTGCACGCGGCACGCACGAAGGTGGACGGCATCGTGATCAATCCGGCTGCGTACACGCATACGTCGGTCGCGATAGCCGACGCGCTGACCGCGATCGAGAAGCCCGTCATCGAGGTGCATATCTCGAACGTGCATCGACGCGAAGCGTTCCGGCATCACTCGTACGTGTCGGCGGTGGCGGACGCGATCATCGTCGGCTGCGGCACGCAGGGCTATGTGCTCGCGCTGGAACGGATGGCGACGATTCTTAAGAATAGGGCGGCGAAATGAACACTCAAGCAAATACCCGGAGCGACGCGCAGATCGCCGCGCTGGCGAATGCGCAGGCGAACTTGCGGGCCACGCCCCATTCGTTTCTGGTTGGCCTGATCGGCTCGGGCATCGGCGGCTCGCTCACGCCCGCGATGCACGAGGAAGAGGGTAGCAAGCTCGGTCTGCACTATGTATATCGGCGTATCGATCTCGATGCGCAGAAGCTCGACACAGCCGCGCTGCCGGAGCTGCTGACGGCGGCAGAACGGATGGGCTACAACGGTCTGAACATCACCTATCCGTGCAAGCAGGCGGTGATTCCGCTGCTCGACGAACTGTCCGACGACGCCCGCGCGCTCGGCGCGGTCAACACCGTGCTGTTCAAGGACGGCAAGCGTATCGGCCACAACACCGACTGGTCCGGCTTCGCGCGCGCGTTCCAGCGTGGCCTGCCGGACGTGTCGCTGGAACGCGTCGTACAGCTGGGCGCCGGCGGCGCGGGCGCAGCGGTCGCGCACGCGGCGCTGAACATGGGCGCGCAGTCGCTGACCTTGTTCGACGTCGACGCCGAGCGCGCACAGTCGCTCGCCGACGAATTGCAGAAACGCTTCCCTCAAGCCAAGGTCAGCGCGGGCACGTCGCTCGAGCAATCGCTGGCGGCCGCGCAAGGGCTGATTCACGCGACGCCGACTGGAATGGCTAAAATGCCGGGCCTGCCGCTGCCGGCTGAATTGCTGCACCGCGACCTGTGGGTCGCCGACATCGTCTATTTCCCGATCCGCACCGCGCTTTTGCAGGCGGCCGAGGCGCTCGGCTGCCGCACGCTGAGCGGCGGGGGCATGGCGGTCTATCAGGCGGTCGATGCCATGCGCATTTTCACGGGCCTCGAGCCGGACGCCGAGCGCGTCTACACCCACTTTCAATCGCTGTTGCAACGCTAACCGGCCGCGTAAAGACCGGCACTCAAGCTGATCGAGGAGACAAGCACGACATGCCCCAATCGTTCCAATCCAGTTCCGCGGGCTCGCCCGCGCAGAGCAAGACGGCGAGCACCGCGCGCCGTTCGAAGGCCCGTTATCAGATCCTCGCGCTGCTCGCAGTCGGCACGATGATCAACTATCTCGACCGCACCATTCTCGGCATCGCGGCGCCGCAGTTGACGAAGGAACTCGGCATCAACGCCGCGCTGATGGGCCTGCTGTTCTCCCTGTTTTCGTGGAGCTACGCGGCCTCGCAGATTCCGGGCGGCCTGTTTCTCGACCGCTTCGGCAGCAAGGTCACGTACTTCCTGTCGATGACGTTCTGGTCGCTGTGCACGCTCGCTCAAGGTCTCGTGAGTGGCATCGGCGGCCTGTTTGCGTTCCGTCTTGGCCTGGGCGTTTCGGAAGCGCCGTGCTTTCCGACCAATAGCCGCGTGGTTGCCACGTGGTTCCCGCAAAGCGAACGCGCGATGGCGACCGCTACCTACACGGTCGGCGAATATATCGGCCTCGCGTTTTTCAGCCCGTTCCTGTTCATGCTGATGGGCGCGTTCGGCTGGCGCTCGCTGTTCCTCGTGGTCGGGGGTGTCGGTATCGCATTCGGCGTGGTGTGGTGGCTGCTGTATCGCGAGCCGCGCGATCATCCGTCGGCGAATCAGGAAGAGCTCGACTATATCGAGGCAGGCGGTGGTCTTACGCAACGCAACAAGGATGCCGCTGGTGCAGCCGATGCGGCGACGAAGAAGAGCGGCTTCGAATGGCGCACGATTGGCCGTCTGCTCAAGCATCGTCAGCTGACCGGCATCTGCCTCGGCCAGTTCGCGGGCAATTCGACGCTGGTGTTCTTCCTCACGTGGTTCCCGACGTATCTCGCCACCGAGCGTCATATGGCATGGCTGAAGATCGGCTTCTTCGCGATCATGCCGTTCATCGCGGCGTCGATCGGCGTGATGTTCGGCGGCGTGTTCTCCGACTGGCTGCTGCGCCGTGGCAAGTCGCCGAACGTCGCGCGCAAGCTGCCGATCATCGCCGGTCTGCTGCTCGCGTCGACGATCATCCTCGCCAACTATGTCGAGAGCAACGTGGCGGTGATCGCGATTCTGTCCGTGGCGTTCTTCGCGCAGGGGATGGCCGCGCTCGGCTGGACGCTCGTGTCGGATATCGCGCCTGAAGGCCTGCTTGGCGTGACCGGCGGCATCTTCAACTTCGCCGCGAATCTGGCGGGTATCGTGACGCCGCTCGTGGTGGGCCTGATCGTCGCGGCGACCGGCTCGTTCGTCGGCGCGCTGGTGTTCATCGGTGTCATCGCTTTGATCGGCGCGCTGTCGTATATCTTTATCGTCGGCGACATCAAGCGGATCGTGATGGTGGATTAAGCCTTTGTGCTGAGCCGTCGTTTCATGCGACGGCCGCTGTTGTTGAAGCGATAAAAAACGGGATGTGGCTTTCACCACATCCCGTTTCCATTTCAGCCGGACGCTACACCACCAGCCTCAATCATCCTTCTTCACGAAGCGCAAGATCGCATCGACGATCATCGCCCGATGTCGCGCCCGCAGTCGCGGATGCGACGGATCGCGCCCGAACGCGGTGCCGAACGTATGGCGGTTGCCCACGCGATGAAAGCACAGCGAACTGATCATCAGATGCAGATCGATCGGATCGATGTCGCTGCGGAACTGGCCCGCCGCGATGCCGCGCGCGAGCAGATCCTCGATCGTGTGAATCACGGTAACGTTGCGGCCCTTGAACGTCTTGACCTGCTCGACGTACTTCGCGCCGTGAATGTTTTCGATCGTCACGAGGCGCACGAAGTCGCGCTGGCGGTCGTGGTAGTCGAACGTGAATTCGACCAGCGCGCGCATGCCCTCGATCGGATCGAGTTCGCTGATATGCAGATCCTGTTCGAGCGCGCGAATGTCTCCATACACCTTCTCCAGCACCGCCTGGTACAACCCTTCCTTGCTGCCGAAGTAGTAGTACAGCATGCGCTTGGTGGTATTCGTGCGTTCCGCAATCGCGTCGACGCGCGCGCCCGTCAGTCCCATCGCGGAGAACTCCTGGGTCGCGACGTCGAGGATGTTGCGCTTCGTCTGCTCGGGATCATATTTGCGGCGGGCGTCCACACGCCGGGTGTCGGCATGTCGGGTATCGGCATGTCGGGTGTCGGCGTGCGGTGCGCCGGACACGATGCCGTTGGTATCAGGCTCGGCGGCCTTGCTTCCCTTTTTCATTGTGGTTTCGAGCGGCAGTGACGGCGCATTCTAGCATGGCGGAATGGGCCTCCGGCGCGGGTCTCGGGCATCGTTGAAGTCATTTTGACGGGCATTCGTGGTGCTTACGCGAGCGGGCGTGTGGGCCGGCGGCGCGCGGCGAGCGCGTCGCGTGTTTGCATCGCGGTGTACGTGAGCTGCGCAGCCGCGAGGCCGAGCGCGCCGTAGGCGCGCGTGAGGCCGAAGGTGGCGAACGCGTCGGGCACGGGCCGTTCACCGGAGATCGCCGCGGCCAGCAGCTCCCCTGACACCGTGGTCGGCGCCATGCCGTGTCCGCCGAAACCGACCGCGTACCAGACGCCGTCCGCGCTGCGGCCGATCTGCGGCATCTTGTGCCGCGCGTAGCTCATCAGGCCGCCCCATGCGTGCTCGATGCGCACGTTGCGCAACTGCGGATAGACCTTCAGCAGATCCTGTCGCAACAGACGCGCGATTGCCTCGGGCTCGCGGTCGCGCACCGAGATGCGCCCACCCCACAGGATGCGCGTGTCAGGCAGCGGCCGGTAGTAGTCGAACGCGAAGCGAGTGTCGTAGATTGCGGCGCGCGTGGCAATGGCGTCGTGCAAGCGTTCGCCGAGCGGCTCGGTCGCCATCACGTAGGTGGCGATCGGCAGCACCGCGCGCTCGACGCGCGCGTACACGTTGCGCGCATAGCCGCCGCCGGCCATCACGACGTGACGCGCGTCGATCGCACCCTGCGGTGTCTCGACGACGAAGCCCGCACCGTCGCGCCGCAAGCTCACGACCGGCGAGCGCTCGTGTATCGTCACGCCCGCCTGCGCGGCTGCAGCGGCGACGCCGACAACGTATTTGAGCGGATGAAAATGGAACGCGTTGCGCTCGAACAGACCACCGTGATAGCGGCTCGTTTTCAGTTGCGCGGCGAGTGCGTCGGCCGGGATCGGTTCCCAGTCGACGCCGAACGAATCGCGCATCAGGCGGCGTTGTGCTTCGAGACGCGCGGGTTCGTCGAACCAGTTCGCCAGGATCACGCCGGCGTAGGTCGCGTCGCAATCGATCCGGTAGCGCGCAATGCGCTTGCGCATCAGGTCGACGGCGTCGGTGGTCAGCGTATAGAGTTCACGCGCGCGGGTCGGGCCGAGCCTTTTCAGCAGGTCCGCGCAGTCAAGGCTGTAGCCGCCGAAAACGAAGCCGCCGTTGCGACCCGATGCGCCGAAGCCGACCTGCTGCGCTTCGAGCACGACCACGTCTTCGACGCCGCGCTCGGCGAGTCCCAACGCGGTGGACAGTCCCGCGAGTCCGCCGCCGATGATGCAGACGTGCGTGCTGTGTCGACCAGTGAGCGGCGCGTAGGCGCAGGAGCGGGTGACGGTGGCTTCGTAGAAGCTTTGCATGGGGCGTGGGCCTGTAGACAGACCCTAGGGTAGCGGCAATCGTGCGCCGTCGTCCAGCCCGGGTGAGTCCGCACCTGGGCAGGTGCCCCGCTGCGTTTCAATGTGGGTTATCGACCCCAACGCAACACAAGTGGATCGAGCCGGCGCGCGATCTTCAACAGCCCTTCGCGCGTCGCAGGATGCATCTGCGGCAACGGATGACGCACCGCATCCGAGCGGATCACGCCGCCTTCCTTCATCAGCGCCTTGCACGAAGCGAGGCCACCCTGGCGATTCTCGTAGTTGATGAGCGGCAGCCACTGCTGATAGTGCGCGGCGGCGGCCTCGGTATCGCCGGCCGCATACGCATCGATGATGAGGCGAATGCCGTCGGCATAACCGCCGCCCGTCATCGAGCCGGTCGCGCCCGCATCGAGATCGGCCATCAGCGTGATCGCTTCTTCACCGTCCCACGGACCGACGATTGCATCGCCGCCGAGTTCGATCAGCTCGCGCAGCTTGTTCGCGGCCTGCGGCGTTTCGATCTTGAAGTACGACACGTTGTCGATCTCGCGTGCCATGCGGGCGAGGAACGGTGCGGACAACGGCGTGCCGCTGACGGGCGCGTCCTGGATCATGATCGGAATCTGGATTGCATCGGACACCGTACGATAGAACTCGTGGATGCCGCGCTCGCCGATGCGGATCGTAGCGCCGTGATACGGCGGCATGACCATCACCATCGCAGCGCCCGCGGCCTGCGCGGCGCGGCTGCGCTCCGCGCACTGGTACGAGCTGAAATGCGTGGTCGTGACGATCACCGGCACGCGGCCCGCGACGTGTTCGAGTGCGAGGTGCATCAGCGTATTGCGCTCGTCGTCGGACAGCGCGAACTGCTCGGAAAAGTTCGCGAGAATGCACAAACCGTTCGAGCCGGCGTCGATCATGAAATCGAGGCAGCGCTTCTGGCCTTCGAGGTCGAGGCGGCCGGCGTCGTCGAAGATGGTCGGCACGACGGGAAAGACGCCACGCAGGGCGGAGGAAGGTGACGGTTGGGTCATGGCGATGTCGTTGTGTCCGTGCTGGGGTGAATGGCTGCTGCTGACTATACGGCGAGAGGACTCACAGGTATATTGAATTGTTTCCATATCGTGATCGCTTTTGCGACTCACCCAACCCAATGAAAGACACGCTCAACGTCCTGCTGTCCAAGCTGCGGATGAAGCAGCTGCACCTGCTGATCGCGCTCGACGATCATAAGTCGCTGCACAAGGCCGCCGGCGTGATGTCGATGACGCAATCGGCGGCAAGCAAGGCGCTGCAGGAACTCGAATCGATGCTCGACGCGCCGCTTTTCGAGCGCTCGAAAAGCGGCATGATCCCGAACCAGCTCGGTCATTGCGTGATCCGTTATGCGCGCGTCGTGACGTCAGACCTCACCGCGCTTTGCCAGGACGTCGCCGAAATTCGTTCGGGGCGCGGTGGGCGCCTCGCGCTCGGCGCGATCATGGGCGCGATTCCCGACTGCGTGGCGCCCGCGCTGAATCAGCTGCATGCGGCGCAACCCGGTCTGTCGATCGAAGTGGTGGAAGACACCAGCGCGCGGATGCTCGCGCAGCTCGACGACGGCCGGCTCGACCTGGTGGTGGGCCGCGCGGCGGTCGCGGCCGATCCGTCGAAGTATCAGTATCGTCCGCTCGGCGACGAGCCGTTGGTGGTGGTGGTCGGTTATCAGCATGCACCGTTGCCGCGCCGCGAGATGACGCTGCGCGATCTGTCTGGACATCGCTGGGTCATGTATCCGTCACATATGCCGCTGCATGCGCTGCTCGAACGCGAGATGGATCTCGCCGGCCTCGACATGCCCGACAATCCGATTTCAACAGCTTCCACTTTTGTGACGGTCGCGCTGCTGCAAAGCAGCGACGAACTCGTCTCGCTGCTGCCGAGCGCGATTGCGGGGCCGTTCGTGCGGCACAAGATGCTGCGCATCGTGCCGGTCAGGCTCAAATCGCCATCGCAGACTTTCGGCATCGTGACGCGCAAGGGCGGCGTGCTGTCGCCTCCGGCCGAGCGGTTCATTTCGCTGTTGAGCGCGCACACACAACAGGGCCAGACGAAAGCGTGAACTTTGATGCGATCCGAATCGCGCGCAGAGCCATCCACCCGATTGCCAGCAAAAACTCCAGCAAATGCGCGCCTAAACTTCGACAACGCACGCCAGAAACGCCAAAACCGCCAGAAGTGGCGGTTTTGTGTTCTTGTGAAAAGACGTTCAATATCTCACGCCAGTTCGCGTTTTGTCATCCAGCGTCGGCAGGTGTTGTAGCCGCGACACTGGCGGGCACAACCGGACCGATGAAGGCTTCTCTTTCCGAGCTACACTATTCTGGATGACGTGAGCCAGGTCCCGCACCCTGGCCATCGCTCGGGGAGAGCAGCCATGAATCGGCCACCGCTTCGGTTTCCGCTTCGCGCGACCAGCACGGTACCTGCCCGGAGCTGGCGTTGGCTCAAATGGGGGCTGGCCGCGCTCGTGCTGCTCGCGATGGCGCTGATTGCGCGTCTCGTGCAAATCGAGATCGAGACATCGCGGCTGCAGGCGCGCTACCTTTCCGAGCTGACCCGCGACGTCGGTTTTTCCGTCGCCGACGGCCCCAGCCATTCCATCCGTTTCCCGCAGACCGACAAGGGTCCGTACGACGCGCGCCTGGGCTACGCGCTCTTGCCTGCTATCCAGCAGCGTCTGTTGCAGCGCGGTTTCGAAATCAGCTCGCAGGCGCGCGATTCCGAACGCATGCTATCCCTCGCCGATAACGGCCTGTTCCTGCCTTACGACGAGAAGGACACAGCGGGCCTGCAACTTTTCGACGGCACCGGCGCGCCGCTTTACAGCGCACAGTTTCCCGGCCGCGTGTATGACAGCTTCGACGCGATTCCGCCGCTCGTCGTGAATTCGCTGCTGTTCATCGAAGACCGCTATCTGCTCGATCCGAATCAGCCGAACCGCAATCCGGCGATCGACTGGGGGCGCTTCAGCCGCGCGCTCGTCGACCAGGGCGCGCGGGTTTTCAACCGTCATCAGCAGGCGCCGGGCGGCAGCACGCTTGCGACGCAGATCGAGAAATTCCGTCACTCCGCGGGCGGCCGCACCGCGACGCCGCCCGAAAAGCTGCGGCAAATCGCGTCCGCATCAGTGCGCGCGTATCTGAAAGGACCGCAGACGCTGCCCGCGCGTGAACAGATCGTGGTCCACTATCTGAACTCGGTGCCGCTCGCCGCGCAGCCGGGCGTCGGCGAAATCAACGGTATCGGCGATGGTCTCGCCGCCTGGTACGGGCGCGATTTCCGCGAGACCAACCGATTGCTGAGGGCGCCGTCCACCGATGCGAATCTGGCCGAGCAGGGCGTCGCGTTTCGCGAAGTTCTGTCACTGATGATCGCGCAGCGCGCGCCGTCGTTTTTCCTGCAGCGCGGCTATCCCGAGCTCGAACGGCTGACCGACAGCTATACGCGGCTCCTTGCGAGCGGTGGGGTGATCTCGGCGCAGTTGCGCGACGCCGCGCTCGCGGCGCATGTCGAACTGTATCGCGCGCCGCGCAGCACACCCGAGATCGGGTCGTTCGTGTCACGCAAGGCGGTCACGTCGATGCGCTCGCATCTGCTCAACGCGCTCGGCGTGCGCAGCTTCTATGAACTGGACCGCCTCGACGTGCAGGCGCGAGGCACGCTGAACAATGACGTGCAACAGGCCGTCGCCGAGCGGCTTGCGGCCGCTGCGACGAAAGATGGTGCGAAGGCCGCGGGCCTCGTCGGCTTCGAAATGCTGCGCGGGTCCGACGATCCGTCGCATATCGCATACAGCTTCACGCTGTACGAGCGGCACGGCGACGCGAACCTCGTGCGCGTGCAGACCGATAGCGTGAACCAGCCGTTCGACATCAATTCGGGTGCGCGCCTGAATCTCGGCTCGACCGCGAAACTGCGTACCGTCATCACGTATCTGCAGATCGTCACCGACCTGCACACACGTTACGCCTCCCTGAGCAATGCCGAGCTGAAGGCGATCACGCCCGATCCAAACGATAAGCTGACGCACTGGGCGATCGACTATCTGCAGCACACGCGCGATCATTCGCTCCAGCCGATGCTCGATGCGGCCATCGAGCGTAAGTACTCGGCAAGCCCGGGCGAGACGTTCTTTACGGGCGGCGGCGCGCAGACCTTCACGAACTTCGAGTCCGACGACAACAGCCGCATCCTGACCGTGCATCGCGCGTTCCAGCACTCGGTGAACCTCGTGTTCGTGCGGCTGATGCGCGATATCGTGCACTATGAAATGGTGCAGACCACCGGGCCGTCGTCGCAATGGCTCGGCGATCCGGCGACCCGCAAGATGTACCTGACGCGTTTCGCCGATCAGGAAAGCCGCGTGTACATGAAGCGCTTCTACACGAAGTACCACGGCAAGACGCCCGATCAGCAGATCACGCTATTGCTGCTCGGCGTGCGCAAGACGCCGCCGAAAGTGGCGACCGCGTTGCGCAGCGTCGCGCCGGATGGATCGAACGCGTGGTTCAACAAAATGATGTACGCGGCGCTGAAGAACACGCCGGCGAACACGATGCTCGACGACGGAGACCTCGCGAATCTGTACGACAAGTACGGCATCAACCGCTTCAACCTGAACGACCGGGGCTACATCTCGGGCGTGCATCCGCTCGAATTGTGGACGCTGAACTATCTGCGCTCGCATCCCGACGCGACGCTCGCGCAGATCGAAAGCGCAAGCGAGAACGTGCGCCTGTCCACCTACTCGTGGCTCTTCAAGACACGCTATCACTTAACTCAGGATCACCGCATCAAACGCATGGTCGAGCTGCGCGCCTTCGATGCAATCGGCAAATCGTGGCAGGCGCTCGGCTATCCGTTCGGCTCACTGACGCCGTCGTACGCGGCGGCGATCGGCGCGTCGGGTGATCGTCCGGCGGCGCTCGCGCAACTGATCGGCGTGATCACGAACGACGGCAACAAGGTGCCGACCGAAACACTGACGCAAATCGACTTCGCGAAAGATACGCCGTACGAAACCCATTTCAAGCGCGCGGTGGTCGCGCCGGAGCAGCAGGTGTCGCCGGAAATTGCCGGTGAAGTGAAGATGCTGTTGCGCGACGTCGTGACGGGGGGCACCGGGAGGCGTCTCGCGCAAGGCATGACGTTCCCGAACGGCGAAACGCTCACCGTCTACGGCAAGACCGGCACCGGAGATCAACGCCTGAACGTGTACGCGAAGGGCGCGCGGCTGATCGAGTCGCGCAAGGTGAATCGCACCGCGACCTTTGTGTTCGCGCTCGGCGACCGCTTCTACGGCACGCTGACCGCGTTTGTGCATGAGCCGTACGCCGCGCGTTACGACTTCACGAGCGCGCTGGCGGTGCAGTTGCTGAAGTCGATGGCACCGGCGTTGCAGCCGTTACTCGATAAGCCGGTTGAGAAAACCGTGGCGGCAGCGCCGGCGGAATCGAAGCCCGTGGCGACGAAGGTCGCCGCGAAGTGAATTGATTGATTTCCAACATCGCAAATAACACGCTCACCGCTCGTCATAACCCGCCTCCGTCGCCGCCGGCTTCAGAAACAGCTCGTGGACCGGCGCGAAATGCGCATACAGCGGCAGAATCGCACCGCCCATCGCGCGGGCATCGGCGCCGATCGCGCCTTCGAGCAATTGCGGTCGCACCATGCCTTCCCATTCGAAACGATCGAGCACGCGCTCGGTGCGGCGGATGATTTCGCGCAGCAATAACCGGTCGAACTCGCCGTCGATCACGACAGCTTCGAGATCGAGCAACGCGGCAGCATTCGTTAGCGCGTTTGCGATCGCGGGGCACGCACTGTCGAGCCATTGCTCGGTATGTCGCCACAACTCGGGCGACAGCGCGCGATGATCGTGCGCCGCGGCGGCCGGTGCGTGCGCATCGCTGAAAAGCTGTTCCAGTACGAAGCCCGATGCCGCGTGCAGCAGCTGCCGCGCGGGTTTGCGCGCGCTGCCTTCGCGCAGCGGGATGGAACCGACTGCGCCCGCGTTGTCGTGCGGACCCCCACGCAGGCGGCCGTCGATCACGAGACCTCCGCCAATGAACGTGCCGACGAACAGATACAGGAAGTTGTGGATGCCACGGCCCTGGCCCATGACGAGCTCGGCCGCGCAAGCGGCCGTGGTGTCCTTGGCGAACTCGACGGGCAGGCCGGTCATCGTCGCGATGCGCGCGCGCAGATCGATGTCGTTCCATGCGTCGAGCGCGTCGGGAGGCGCGCCGAGAAAATCGCGCCAACCGCCGAGCCACAGAGGTGCCGCAACGCCCACGCCAACCACCTTGCCGGCCTTCGCGCCGAGCGTCTCGTTCACGCGCGCGAGCTTGCTTTCGAGCGCGGGAAACAGCGTACGCGGATCGGGATACGCATACTCGAACACGTCGCGGCACACGATACGCCCGGCGAAGTCCATCGCGAGCACGTCGAGACTGCGGCGTCCGACCTTGACGCCGATCGTATACGCGCCGTCCGCGCACAACGCAATTGGCACCGACGGCTGGCCGATCCGGCCGCGCACGCGCGCCTGCTTTTCGAGCAGGCCGTCGGCGATCAGCCGGTCGACGATCATCGACACCGTCTGCATCGAAAGACGCGTGAGGCGACCGACCTCGGCCTTAGGCAGTGGTCCATGCAGGCGGATCGTTTGCAGCACGATGCGCTCGTTGAATTGCCGCATGCCGACCTGATTCGACCCAACCGTGCGTTTGAGCGGCGAGCGTGAACTGGTGCTGGAGGTGTCCATCGTCGTTTATCGGCCTCGGGGCTCAGCTGGGCAGGCGGCGCGTCACGCGATCGCCTTTACGTCGGCTTCCTTCGCGCCTGTCATGATCGCGACGGCTTCCGACATGTGCACGTCCTTCGTCTTGACGAGCGCCGCGCGCCTGCCGAGCCGCTGGATATGAATGCGGTCGGCGACCTCGAACACGTGCGGCATGTTGTGACTGATGAGAATCACCGGCAGGCCGCGATCGCGCACGCGCCGGATCAGCTCGAGCACCATGTTGCCTTCCTTCACGCCGAGCGCGGCGGTAGGTTCGTCCAGAATCACCACATGGCGCGCGAACGCCGCGCTGCGTGCAACGGCGACGCCCTGACGCTGGCCGCCGGACAGTGTCTCGACCGCCTGGCGCATCGAGCGGATGCCGATCTGCAGGTCCTTCATATGCGCGGTGGCCTCTTCCAGCATGCGGCGCTTGTCGATCATCTTGAAGAGCGAGCCACGCCAGCCCGGCTTCAGCAATTCGCGGGCAAGAAACAGGTTTTCGGCGATGCTCATCGCCGGCGCGACCGCGAGTTCCTGGTACACGGTCTCGATGCCTTGCGCGCGCGCATCGAGCGGACTGCGGAACTTGACGGGCTTGCCGTCGAGCAGAATCTCGCCTTCGTCGGGCACCGTCGCGCCGGAGAGCGCCTTGATCAATGACGATTTGCCCGCGCCGTTGTCGCCGATCACCGCGAGGATTTCGCCGGGCAGCACTTCGAAATCGCAACCGTCGAGCGCGGTCACGTTGCCATAACGTTTGATGAGTCCGCGCGCCTGCAGAACCGGCATCGTGGCAGAAGGGGAAGCAGAGGTAGAAGTCGACGTCGACATGACAAGGCTCCTGTGCGGGTTCAACGGCCGCGGTGCGAGAGTTTATCGGCGGCGACCGCGAGAATCACGAGCATGCCCGTGATCAACACCTGGTACACCGAAGAAACGCCGATCAACGTCAGGCCGTTGCGGAATACGCCGACGATCAGCGCCCCAAGCAAGGTGCCGACGATCGACCCGCGTCCGCCGAACAGACTCGTGCCGCCAAGCACGACCGCGGTGATGCTGTCGAGGTTCTCGGTCTGCCCGGCCTGAGGATCGCCGACGCCGGTACGGGACACCGACAGCAGTGCGGCGATGCCATAGATCGCGCCGGCGAGCGTGTACACGATCAGCAGGATCTTCTGCGACGACAGGCCCATCAGCCGCGCGGCTTCGGCGTTGTTGCCGAGCGCGTACAGATGCCGGCCGGGCACCGTGTCGCGCAGCACGAACCACGTGGCCAGATACATCAGCAGCGTGAGCACGGTGCCGTACGTGACTTCCGCAGCTCCGACCCTGAACGTGTTGCCGAAAAACATGATCGCGTCGGGCAGGTTCGACACGCTTTCCGCGTTCGAGTAGATCTGCGTGAGCGCGAACGCGATGTTCAGCGTGCCGAGCGTGACGATGAACGCGGGCAGTTTGATACGCGTGATCAGCAGACCGTTCAGCAGGCCGAACAGGGTGCTGGCGCCGATGCCGCACAGAATCGCGAGAATCGGGGGCACGCCGAGCACGACCGCGAACTTGGTCATGATGATGGAGCCGAAGGCCATCACCATGCCGCAAGACAGGTCGATGCCACCGGTCAGCACGATCAGTGTCTGGCCGATCGCGATGACTGCGACGACCATCGTCTGTTGCAGGATCAGCGACAGATTCTGGAACGATAGAAAGCGGCCGCTCTGCGAGATAAAGAATCCGCAGGCCAGCACTAGCGCGATCAGCGGTCCGATTTCGGACAGCGACGGCAGGTGCTCGGTGAAAGACGGGCGCGGGCGGCCGGCTGGCGCGGAGGGAGTCGACATGATGGCAATCCTCGATACATGAGCGTGACGTGAAGGTCACGCGGCAATTCAGGTGGCGGCCCGGTACGACGCGCAACGGGCCGCTGTGCGATGCGCGTTACTTGCCCCAGCAGTTGTCGAGGCCGAACTTCGTATCCTTGCTGTCGATGCCGGACATCGGCTTGTCGGTGATCAGGGTGACACCGGTGTCCTGATAGCCGGAGACCTTCTTGCCAGTCTTGGCGAAATCGACGCCGGCGGAGACGCCGAGCGCGGCCATCTTCAGCGGATACTGCTGCGAGGTCGCCGCGATCGCGCCGGTCTGCACGTTGCGCACGCCTTCACAACCGCCGTCGATCGACACGATCATCACGCCCTTGTCCTTGCCCGCTGCCTTCAGCGCACGATACGCGCCGGCCGCGGCCGGTTCGTTGATCGTGTAGACGACGTTGATATCGGGTGCTTTCTGCAGGCAGTTCTCCATCGCCGTCTGACCTTTCGCCTGATCGCCGCGCGTGTCCTGGCTGCAGACGATCGACGGATCGCCTTCCTTCACGCCGAAGCCTTCGAGGAAGCCGTTGTGACGCAGCACGCCGACCGACACGCCCGGCGCGAGATCGAGCGTGGCGATCTTCGCGGGCTTGCCGTTCATCGCGGACCTGGCGTATTTGCCGATCAGCACGCCGGCCTTGAAGTTGTCGGTGGCGAAGAGGGCGTCGGTCGCGTCTTGCGGATCGGTCGGCGTATCGAGCGCGACGACCATCACGCCGGCGGCGCGCGCTTTCCTGATGCTCGGCACGATCGCCTTGGTGTCGCTCGGCGTGATCAGGATCGCTTTCGCGCCGGCCGTCATCATGTTTTCGATCGCGGTGACCTGGCTCGCGTTGTCGCCGTCGAACTTGCCGGCGGCCGTGATCAGTTTCGCGCCGTCTTTCGACGCGGCCGCATCCGCGCCCTGACGCATCTTGACGAAGAAGGGGTTCGTATCGGTCTTCGTGATCAGGCCGATGACGGGCTGGTCGGCGGCCTGACTCGCGCTCGCGCACCACACCGCCGCTGCCGCGGCGCACATCGACACGATTGTCCTGGCGACAGGACGCCTGCGGGAATTCAGATTCATGGGACGCTCCTCCGGTTATTTTGCAACGACGTTTGGGACTGCAGATGACTGGTGAAAGCGAGGCTGCGGCCTCGACGTTTGGCGGTGACGCTTCGATCCGATGTTGCGCGAAGGGAATCGCCTAAATCACTTTGGTTGATTTAGTACAGCAGGCGCGCGGGCGCTCGTCAAGGAAATGTGAACACCGGAAAATTGATGCGCAGGGAGCGGCGCGCGGGCTGGGAGCCTTGTGTGATAAGGCTTTGACGCTTTGTTGCAGTGCGGAGTGGAGCGCCTCCGCTTGGGGAAAGTCCTGGCTCGCCTGAAAGCTGTTTGAAGCCTTGGCGATGGGTTTTCAACGCAATTTGCTGCGTCGATCGGGGCGTTACGGCCACATCAACGTGAACGCGGCGCGGCGGTCGACGCTCGCACGACCAGTTTCGGTTCGGACGAAATCCGCATCGGCACTCGCGCCGTCCCGTCCCGCACGTCACGTCCGCCCTGTCCGTACGACGTCTCGATCAGCTCGCGCAGCAGTTCCACTGCAAGCCCCGCAACCTCGACGGTCGGCACGGCCACCGTCGTCAGCGCGGGGCGCGACTCGCGCGCGAGCTGGATGTCGGTGATGCCGATCACGGACAGATCGTCCGGTACGTGCAGGCCGAGGTCCGCGGCCGCGTACATCGCGCCGAGCGCGGGCAGGTCGTTGGTGGCGAAGATCGCGGTCAGTTGCGGATCGGCTTCGAGCAGCGCGCGCGCCGCGAGATAGCCGCCATGGAGCGTATCGACCGCATGCCGCACGCGACTCCTCGTCACGCCGGCCGCGCGCAATGCGTCGACGAAACCTTCGTAGCGCGCCGCGTGAATGCCCGACGCCTTGCTGCCGACGATCGCACCGAAGCGCCGATGCCCGAGTCCGAGCAGGTGCTCGCCGGCCAGCTTGCCGGCCAGCCGGAAATCGACTGCGACGCACGGCAGCCCCGGTGGTTCGGTGGGCCGCTCCCACATGCACAGCACGACTGGCGTGCCGCGCGCTTCGGTCTTGTGCAGATCGGCGAAATCGAGGTTCGCGTTCGTCACAAGTACGCCTTCGGACAAGGTGCCGGCGATCTGGTCGAGGTACGCGCGGCCGGTCAGCGGATCTTCGTTCGTATTGCAGATGATCACGAAATGTCCGCTCGCGCGCGCAGCGCGTTCGACCGCGAGTGCGAACTCCGGATAGAACGGATTCGCGATGCTCGATACCATCAGCGCGAGCGTCGGCGCGCGGCCCTCGGCGAGCGCGCGCGCGGCGAGATGGGGGCGGTAGCCGAGCGCCGCGACCGCGTCGAGCACGCGTTGCCGGGTCGTTTCGCCGACGCGGCCACGCTTGCGCAGCACGTTGGACACCGTGGCTGGCGTGACGCCGGCGTGACGCGCGACTTCGCTGAGTGTGGGCATGATGTTGTCAATATTTGGGATGGCTGTCCGACATTTGCATCGCGGCGTGAGGCGCGGCAACATCTGTCGTCAACCAATGTACAAAACGATATCGGAGACAGACCCAACGATCGCCTTGCGATCGATTTTTTCGGTCTTGCTGATTAAGCGCTTAATCTCCGACTTCGCGCCGATTAAATCACGGAGTCGATGCAATGGCGAGCATTTCATTACGAGGCGTGCAGAAGGCGTATGGCGACGGTACGCCAGTGATTCGCAACGTCGATCTGGAGATTGGCGAAAACGAGTTCTGCGTGTTTCTCGGACCGTCGGGTTGCGGCAAGTCCACGCTGCTGCGCATGATCGCCGGGCTCGAGGATCTGACCGACGGCGACCTGTCGATCGGCGGGCAGATCGTCAACGACGTGCCAGCCGCACAACGCGGCGTCGCGATGGTGTTCCAGAGCTATGCGCTGTTTCCGCACATGAGCGTGTTCGAGAACATGGCGTTCGGCCTGAAACTCGCGAAGACCCCGAAGAATGAAATCGATCGCAAGGTGCGTGAAGCCGCGCGCATCCTGCAACTCGAGGCACTGCTCGAGCGCAAACCGAAGGCGCTGTCGGGCGGGCAGCGGCAGCGCGTCGCGATCGGCCGCGCGATCGTGCGCGAGCCCGGCGTGTTTCTGTTCGACGAACCGCTGTCCAATCTCGATGCAACCTTGCGCGGGCAAACGCGCGTCGAAATCGCGCGCCTGCATAAGCAGTTTGCGAAGGCGAGCGTGGTCTACGTGACGCACGATCAGATCGAAGCGATGACGCTCGCCGACAAGATCGTGCTGCTGCATTCGGGCAAGGACACCGAGCGCTACGGCAGCATCGCGCAGATCGGCGCGCCGCTCGAGCTGTATCACCGTCCGACGAGCCGCTTCGTGGCGGGCTTTATCGGCTCGCCGCGAATGAATTTCCTGCCGGGCAAGGTGGCTTCACTCGATGCGCAAGGCGTGCTCGTCACGCTCGATCACACCGGCGAAAACGTGCGCGTACCGGTGAGCAGCGCGGGATTGCAACCAGCGCAGCCGGTCACGCTCGGCGTGCGTCCCGAGCATCTCGAGTTCGTCGATGCATCGGCGACCACGAACGCGGCGAGTTCTCAGGACGGCGTGCTCGGACGCACCGTATCGCTCGTCGAGCAGCTTGGCGAACACAGCTACGTTCACCTCGATCAACCCGGCGGCGCCGTGCTGATCGCCAAGGCGCCGGGCAACACCCGCCTCGCGCCCGGCGATCGCGCGAGCCTGCGGGTGCCCCGCACGGCCTGCCATCTGTTTACCGAAGACGGCTTTGCGGCCGCGTCGCTCGAATCCGTCGAACACTACGTTTGAAGAACATTGGGGACATAGGGATGCGTATTGGAGTCTGTTATTACCCGGAGCACTGGCCCGAGTCGATGTGGGAAGACGACGCGCGCCGGATGAAAGCACTCGGCATCGCACATGTGCGGATCGCGGAATTCGCGTGGAGCCGGATCGAGCCGACGCCCGGCGAATACGATTGGGGCTGGCTCGATCGCGCAGTCGATGTACTCGGCGCCGCTGGCCTGAAAGTGGTCATGTGCACGCCGACCGCGACGCCGCCGAAGTGGCTGATCGATCGTCATCCGGACATCCTGCCGGTCGGCGCCGATGGACGTCCGCGCGCGTTCGGCTCGCGGCGTCATTACGACTTCTCCTCGCCCGCTTATTTCGAAGCATCGAGGCGCATCTGCACGGCGGTGGCCGAACGCTATGGCAAGCATCCGGCGGTCGCGTACTGGCAGACCGATAACGAATTCGGCTGCCATCACACGGTGGTCAGCTATTCGCCGGCGGCGCTCGCGCGCTTTCGCGAGTGGCTGAAGGCGCGTTATCGCACGATCGAGGCGCTCAACGAGGCGTGGGGCACCGTGTTCTGGAGCATGGAGTATCGCAGCTTCGACGAAATCGACGCCCCCGTCGGCACCGTGACCGAAGCGCATCCGTCGCATCGGCTCGACTACCGGCGCTTCGCATCTGACGAAGTGGCGCGCTACAACCGCATGCAGGTCGAGATCATTCGCGCGCATTCGCCAGGGCGGCCCGTCGCGCACAACTTCATGCAGCTTTTCACCGAGTTCGATCATTACAAGGTCGCGGCCGATCTCGATGTCGCAACGTGGGACAGCTATCCGCTCGGCGCGCTCGAAGAGCAGTGGTTCGCGCCGGACATCAAGGCGCGCTGGTTGCGCAGCGGTCACCCGGATTTTGCGTCGTTCAATCACGACGTGTATCGCGGCATGTCGAAGCTGCCGTTCTGGGTCATGGAGCAGCAGCCGGGACCGGTGAACTGGGCGCAGTGGAATCCCGCGCCGCTGCCGGGCATGGTGCGGCTGTGGAGCTGGGAAGCGTTCGCGCACGGCGCGGGCTGCGTGTCGTATTTCCGCTGGCGTCAGGCGCCGTTCGCGCAGGAGCAGATGCATGCGGGGCTCAATACGCCCGATAACCGGCTCGATGTCGGCGGGAATGAAGCGGCGCAGGTGGCTTCAGACATTCGCACGGTGCTCGCCGCCAATGCCGACGCGAATGCGGCCATCCGCTCGAAAGTCGCGCTCGTCTACGACTACGAAGCGAAGTGGTTGTTCGAGATTCATCCGCAGGGCGCGGACTTTCACTATCCGCGTTTCGCGTTCGAGTACTACTCGGCGTTGCGCGCGCTCGGACTCGACGTCGACGTCGTGCCGGCCGATGCATCGTTCGATGGCTATAGCCTGATCGTCGTGCCGCCATTGCCGGTCGTGCCCGACGACCTCGCCGGGCGCCTTGCACGCTCGGGCGCGCAAGTGGTGATCGGTCCGCGCACCGGATCGAAGACGCGCGACCTGCAGATTCCGGCGAATCTGCCGCCTGGCGCATTGTCGTCGGTGCTACCGCTGCGCGTGTGGCGCGTCGAATCGATGCGGCCGAACGTGACGGAAGCGGTGGTGCTCGAACAGAAGGGCGGTGCGGCCGATGGTGTCGCTCGCCACTGGCGCGATTTCATCGACAGCGATGCATCGTCGGCGCTCGAAGTGCGCGCGCGTTTCGCGGACGGTCATCCGGCATACGTGCGAAGCGGCCCGTTTCACTACTTCGCGAGCCTGTTCGACGACGCGCTGACGGTGCATCTGTTCGCGCAGATCGCACGGGAAGCGGGCCTCGAAACGCAGGCGCTCGGCGACAGCGTGCGCATCAGCCGACGCGGCGCGCTGACCTACGTGTTCAACTATGGAGATCAGGTCCATACGCTCGACAACATTCCCGACGACGCATTCGTGATAGGTTCACGCGAGGTGGCGCCGCAAGGTGTAGCGATCTACCGCTCGTAATAGAAGTCCAGCCGTAGCAACTCCACGCAGTCATTCGAAACAGAAGCGACAACGTCGCAAAAACCTTGGAATAAAGGAGACAGTCAGAATGAAACTGAAACCACGCAAGATTCTGCTGGCGCTCGCGCTGGCCGCGGTCGCCGCGGGGACCTCCGTCGTCAGCACCGCACAGGCGGGCACGCTCGCGCTGAATATCGCGTACAAGGGCGCGAGCCAGCGGGCGGTGTGGCAGCAGGTGGTCGACGAGTTCAAGAAGGCACATCCCGGGATCGACGTGAAGGTGTCGTTCATCGACGAGGAGGCCTACAAGGTTCAGTTGCCGGGGTGGCTTTCGACTGTCGCACCCGATATCGTCAACTGGCACGACGGCGAACGGATGGCGTATTACGCGCAGCGCGGCCTGTTCGAGGATCTGACTGGCGACTGGCAGAAGAACGGCTGGAACGAGATGTATGCGTCGACGAAGGAAGCATCGTCGTACAAGGGCAAGCAGTATGCCGCGCCGACCGTGTACTACTCGTGGGGGATGTTCTATCGCAAGGATCTGTTCGAGAAGGCCGGCATCAAGGGCGAGCCGAAAACATGGGACGAGTTTCTCGATGCCTCCAAAAAGCTCAAGGCCGCCGGCATTACGCCGATCGCGGTGGCGGGGCGTGACGCGTGGACGCTCGCCGGCTGGTTCGATTATCTCGATCTGCGCCTGAACGGCAACGCGTTTCATCAGAAGCTGATGGCCGGCGAGATTCCGTACACCGATCCGCGCGTGAAGAAGGTCTATACGACGTGGAAGCAATTGATCGACGACGGCTACTTCATCAACAATTCGCTGTCCTACGATCTCGACGCGGTGCAGCCGTTCCTGTTCCAGGGCAAGGCTGCCATGATGCTGATGGGTACGTTCATCGCGGCCGGTTTCCCGGATAACGTGAAGCCGCAAATGGGGTACTTCCAGTTCCCGATCATCGACTCCAAGGTGCCGACCGCCGAGGATGGGCCGGTTGAATCGCTCCATATTCCGTCGAAGGCGAAGAACAAGTCCGATGCGCACACGTTCCTTGCTTTCGTCGAGACACCCGAGATCGGCGCACAACTCGCCAAAGGACTCGGCTCATTGTCGGCGAACAGCAAGTCGCCGGAGCCGGAAGATCCGATTTCGAAGATCGGTTTCCAGATCCTGTCGAATACGAAGGGCGGTATTGCGCAGTTCTATGATCGCGACATGACGAAGGAAATGGCCGACGAAGGGATGAAGGGGATGCAGCAGTTCGTCTCCGATCCGTCGAAACTCGACGACATCCTTGCGCAGCTCGAGCAGACGCGTCAGCGTATCTACAAGAAGTGAGCGGCGGCGGCCGCGAGGCCGCTGTCCGATGCATCAGAATGGATCGGGAGATTGATCGTGTCGCATTCCGTCAGCCGTCATAGCGTCGGCGCTCCTGTTGAATCCGGCGGCCCGGGCTTGCCGGCGTCCGGCGGCGCGTTGGGCGGCGCGTCTGCCGCGTCGCGCCGGCGCGGGCCGACGCCGACCGCGCGGCGGCAGCGCCGCGCCGCGTTCCTGTTTCTGGCGCCGGCCTGCTTCATGGTGGCCGTGTACGTCGTGTGGCCGATCCTCTCGACGATCCGTCTGAGCTTCTTCAACTGGGATGGGATGACCGAGCCGACCTTCATCGGCCTCGCGAACTATATCGAGCTGGTCCACACGCCGACGTTCTATACCGCGCTGAAGAACAACCTGATCTGGCTCGTGCTGTTTCTGTTCGCACCGCCGATGGGCCTCGCGGTCGCGCTGTATCTGAACCAGGCGGTGGCGGGCATCCGCATCGTCAAATCGCTGTTCTTCGCGCCGTTCGTGTTGTCGGGCGTCGTGGTCGGGCTGATCTTTTCATGGTTTTACGATCCGACCTTCGGCCTGCTCGCGATGATGCTCGGCCACGGCGTGCCGGTGCTTGGCGATCCGCGCTACGCGACGTTCGGCATCGTGTTCGCGGCACTGTGGCCGCAAACCGCGTACTGCATGATTCTTTATCTGACCGGCTTGACCACGTTGAACGCGGAGCAGATCGAAGCCGCGCGAATGGAAGGCGCGCACGGCTGGTCGATGCTGTGGCATGTGATCCTGCCGCAATTGCGACCTACGACGTTCATGGCGATCGTCGTGACGATCATCGGCGCGCTGCGCAGCTTCGATCTGATTTCGGTGATGACGGGCGGCGGTCCGTTCGAAAGCTCGACGGTGCTCGCCTACTTCATGTACGACCAGGCAATCAAGTATTACCGCATCGGCTATTCGGCGGCGATCGCGGTGGTGCTGTTCGGCATCATGCTCGTCTACATCGTCTATCACCTGCGGCGGATGCTGCGCGCCGAGCAATAAGGAGCCGCTGATGTTTCCGATTCCGATCGACAAATGGAAGCCCGCCACGCGGCGCGCGTACAAACTGACGTTGCCGATTGCACTCTTGATCTGGCTGCTGCCGATGATCGCGGTGCTGGTCACGTCGGTGCGTTCAACCGAAGAACTGAGCGAGGGCAACTACTGGGGATGGCCGAAGCACTTCGCGATGTTCGATAACTATCGCGAGGCCTTGACCACTTCGCCGATGCTGCACTACTTCTGGAATAGCGTGCTGATTACGGTGCCGTCGGTAGTGGGTTCGATTGCCCTCGCGGCGATGGCAGGCTTTGCGTTGGCGATTTATCGCTTTCGCGGAAATTCGACGTTGTTCGCGACGTTCGTCGCGGGCAATTTCGTGCCGATCCAGGTGCTGATGATTCCGGTACGCGACCTGTCGTTGCAACTCGGGTTGTTCAATACCGTGAGCGCGTTGATTCTGTTTCATGTGTCGTTCCAGACCGGCTTTTGTGCGCTGTTTCTGCGCAACTTCATCAAGCAGTTGCCGTTCGAACTGGTGGAGGCGGCGCGCATCGAAGGGGCGAACGAGTGGACCGTGTTCTTCAGGATCGTGCTGCCGCTGATTCGTCCCGCGCTCGCGGCGTTGTCGATCCTCGTGTTCACGTTTGTCTGGAACGACTATTTCTGGGCGTTGTGTTTGACGCAAGGCGATGACGCCGCGCCGATCACCGTTGGCGTGGCGGCGCTGAAAGGGCAGTGGACGACCGCGTGGAATCTCGTTTCGGCGGGATCGATTCTGGCGGCGTTGCCGTCGGTCGCGATGTTCTTCGCGATGCAGAAGCATTTTGTCGCGGGCTTGACGTTTGGTGCGACGAAGGGGTGATGCTGTTCATCGCCGCATTCAACGCTGCACGTGCACTATCGAGCGGCCGCTTGCCTTCGCTTGCTTTGCTCGCAAGTTCCGCGGCCGCTGCCATCCACGGATGAGCCAACGCGACGACGCTCGCGCTTGCGGCATAGGCATCTGGATGCCGCATTGTTCCGGCGCTGCGATGCCTTAACAAGGCAACTTCTCCTACTGGTATTGCCGATACCTCTATCAACCTGCAAATGAGGCCTTCCTCCCTGAGAGCAGGAAGGAAGGCCGTTTGCCGCTATCAGGCCGGATCAGCGTACTTCAGCGTCCACGTCAGCTTACGGCTGGCGCCGCCCGTCAACGCGAACGGGTTCGTCGTACAGGCGAAGTTGGAGTGCAACTGTCCAATCGGCGTGGTCGACAGTGGGTTCGTCGCACCGTTGACCGTATCGAACTGCGACAGCGCGCAACTATCGAAGCCCATCGCGGCGTAGTTCGTCGCGGGGCCATTCGTGTAGCTGACCGAGTAGCCGTCGCTATTCGCCGTCGTGTTCTGGAAGTCCGCGAACGACGTGTAGTCCGTTTCCACCGCGAGATTACCCGTCAACGTTCCCGAGCTCAGCGTATCGGTGCGCGTGATCGTACCCTTGCCGAACGTCATCACAGTATGCAGCTGCAGATCGAGATCCGTCGTGTACAACGCGTTCTTGGCCGCTTTCCTGAACTGCGTGGTGTCGAACGTGACGACCACCTGACCATTGGTTTCCTGCACGTTCAGATTCTTGTAGTACGTGACCGGGAGATAGGTGTTGCCGTTGTACGTGACCTGCGGAATCATCAGCGCATAGCTGAGGTCCGTCGTGCCGTACGCGAGATTGTCCGAAAACGGCGTCGGATAATACGGCGTGTACGAGTTGTAGTCGGGCGCCTGGCTGAGGTTCAGGTTGATCACGCGCTTGCCGTCGCGCACGGTGATGAGCGCGGCGCTATACGGATGCGCGGTATCGGTCGGCTGGTTGTACCAGGTCAGCGTGTAGTGCGGAATCGCGTCGAGGTAAGCCTGCATGTCGGTATCGGACAGCGGCGCCTTGCCGTTGAAGCCAAGTTTGTCCCACCACGCGTTCACGTACATGTACTGATGCAGCAGGCTGAAGTTTTCGCCCATCACGCGCGGCTTGCCGCGATACGAGTCGGTGCCGCGCCCCTTGACCCACATGTTGACGGACGGTGTCGGCAGCGTCGGGTCGTACCAGAAGTTGCTGAAGCGCAGAGCCGACTTGTAGATGTACGTATAGGCGACCTTCATTTCCTGATCGGTCAGGATGCCGGCATTGGCCGCGGCGGTCAGCACTTCCATGAAGGCCGAGTCGCCGTACGGGCCGATCGAGCGGCCATAGTTGAAGCCCTGGCCGTTGGTATTGAGCTGCGGAAGAATCAGGTTGACCGAGTTGCGCAGATACGATTTCAGTTCCGGCGTCAGGTTCGCCTGATTGCCCATTTCCAGGGTGCGCTCGGTCACTTCGCCGATCAGCAGCGTGCTGTAACGGTCGTATCGCGCCTGGTCGTAATAGGTGGTGTGGGTGTTCGACGCTTCGTCGGAGAAGCCGCCCGACGAGTCGTTGCGAATGTGCTTCGTCAGCGTATACAGCAGCGCGTCGCGCGCGGTCATCGTGGCGACGGTCGCGTCCGTGGTCGACGAAAACGTCGGATTGCTCCAGCCGAGCTTCTGCCGCAGCCCGGCGATGCCATACGACACCGCGTAGTAGTTCTGCGCGGTATTGAGCGACGCGACGTCGATCGGGGTGCCGGCCGCGGGGCAGGTGTTGGTTTTGCCGCTGGCATCCGCGCCGAACATGTCGCAGAAGTTCAGGCGTGCCTGGAGCGTCGTCAGCATCGAGTCGCTGAACACCTCGTTGAGCATGCCGTGCGACTGGAAGTTGTTGAGCGCCACCAGATAGTAGTACTCGCCCCAGGACGTATTCGCATACGTGTAATTGGAGCCGGTCATCTGCGTCATCATCGCGGTCGTGATTTTCTGGTAGGTCGCCAGATAATCGGCGTAGGCCGGATCGCCTTTCGTTTTCATGTCGATCAGGATCCACGACAGGCCGAGCGCGAGCTTGCCGGGCAGGAATTTGTCACCGGTGTTCGTATCGAGCACGTGGACGGGGCTGCCGTCGCCGAGATCCATCACGACCTGGGTGAAATCGGACGATTTTCTGATCAGATCGAACAGCGCTCGCATTTGCCCCATCATCGTGATCGGAACGCCGGCGCCCGTCGGCACGCTGGTATCGGCCGCGCCATAGACGACTCCATGCAGCGAAATAGCGCCGTTTTTCGACGGATCGGGCGTGCTCGTGGACGCGGCCGACGAAGAGGCTGAATCGTTATTCACGCCGCCGCCACAGGCGCTGAATAAAAGCGCGGTGGCAACACTGAGGGCAAAGGCGAGCGTCGTTTTCTTCGAGGAAAGCATTTCGTCTCCAGATTTTCATTGAATGGCGGTGCGATTAACTTTTCCGATATGGATTGATTATGTGTTTATCTCATTCAATGAATTAATGACCGAAATCATCCGGTTGGCCGCCAGAAATCGTGCGCCACAAATAAAACATCAGTCGTCGGACAACTAAATGCGATCGACAAAGCGCCGCCCTGCAGCGGGGAATGACTCATCCTCGTTGCTAGTGGCTTTCTGGCCCTTTATCCCTTGCTGATTGGGCGTCTCCTCAATCGACTATCGCTGCGACGCAGCATAACGATTACAACCTCTGACGATTTTCGTTACATCAATATTCAGTAAGACGTAGGAGATCATATCTCAAGGTAGATTGCAAGCGGGGTGAAACGCCGGCGAGCGGCGATCTCACCAGCCTGCACCGCGGAAATGATCGGATATTCCGTCGGTTGATCCACATTCAGGTTTCTTTTATGAAGTGCGATTTAATGATCGATTCGACATGGATTATCGAGCCGATTAATTTCATGAAAGTTTGTTAGGTTCCCAAACTATTTGCTCGTCGCGAGGTCGGTGCGTTGCTTGAGTCTCTAGACTGGCTTCCTTCGAAAACAATTGCACGGTAGGACGTTTCGTGGTCTTTGAGTCGTATAGGTTAAACGTTTTCCTTATCCTGAAGAGGCGATTGCCTGCGCGGAAAAGTAGCTAGGAATCCTAGTGATCGGGTGCGCGTGCCGGACCGTCGAGCCCGCCGATTCACACGCTCATCACCCATCGGATAAGATACGGCCCGCCATGTATTTTTTAGAACGGAAGGAGTGGTTTCAATGATCGAACCGAGCAACATTTTTAAGGAAAATCTCGCCAGAATGCCGGCGATCGACGACATCGAGCGCATCGATCTGGTCAACGGCAGCGGTACTGTGGTCGCGAGTATCGAGAACAAGCCGGGCAAGCAGGGCTCGCTCGCGGTGTACAACTACCTGCGCGGCGCATTCGGTACGCTCGACGCGAAGGCGGCCGAACACGGCCTCGCGCTGTTCGCCGAGCATACGGCCGACGCGCGCAACCGTCCGGGCGCGCATCCGAACGTCGACCACCTGCTGGCGATCGTCGCTGGCGCCGAGGCATTGCGTATCGACGTCGTACCGGCAGCTTAAGGCCGCGCGTAGTCTTTTCTCGCTCCCCTAAGGTAGACGTTTTCCTGGTCTTGCCGCGAATCCCGACGCGCCCCGCGACTGGATTTGCGGCGCCACCACCGGTGATCGCTCCGTAAAAACCCTTGGTTTTGCCGAAGTCCCCGGATTGGCTTCAGATTCGGCTTCTGTTCGACAAATTGAAACGCATGGGCCCGGCGCACACTGAGTTCGTCCCATCGCGCATATCGCGCCTTTCCGTCAGGAGCCCCGGATGTCTTCCCATCACAACAAACCCCGCCGGTCCGACGACGACCAGCCGGAACTCACCGCTTCGGAACGAGACCAGCCGACACCGCGTCCGGACGACGATGCGATGCGCAAACTGCAACGCGGTTCGGAAGCCATCTTGCGTCTCGCCACTGAAGCACACGCAGCCGTCGCTCGTAGCGACGCAGCGGGCGCACAAGCCGCACGCCAATCACTCGAAACGCAGTTGACGTTCACCACCGGTCTGATCGACGAACTGCTGTTCGGTGCGCCCAAGCGATCCACGCTGCATTGACAGACCACGCGGCAGCACCATCGTACTAACCCGTAGTCCCGACGTTCCGGAAACTGACGTGAGCGCTTTGACGATAGTTCTTTGTATCTGGGCCATGGTCGCGTTTTGCGCGGTCCTGTTTATCCGCGGGGCGAGTCCGCGCGTGGAGCGTAAGACGCAACATCCGCGCGTTCGTCCGTCGCGCTATTCGATCGCGGAGTAGCAACGAGGAACCAACGGGGTAACATGAGGAGCACCGGCGCCACGGCCGGCCTGCGCCGACGATGTTCCCACCGGAGGTTCTCGTATGGACACACATTCGATTCTCGGCATGTTGCATGCCGAAGAGGCTTTGCTAGTCTCCATCGTGCGGTCGCTGCCTGAGGACATCAAGCGCCGGATCGCCAACGACTTTCACGAGCAGGCGCAACTCGCCGAAAGCTCGCATCTGAATCCGACCACGAACCGTGAAACAAGCGACGCGTTCAAGGCCCACGTCCGGCGCCTGTCGAACATGCTTGCTTCGTTGTCTTAACTAAAGCGGCGTTCGCACGGCTGAGTCGAATTCTTTAGGACCGTCCTCTCATTTGTTGGCCGTCAGACCGGCTACGACCCGCTTGGCGTTTCAGCTTTGCGACATGCCGGTCCACGCGGGGAAGGTGAGATTTCGTTGCATGACGCACCGGCAATTCTGACCGGTACCGGCCGCAAACCTTGGCCTGCCAGTGCGCATTCGGGTTTTCCCGCGCGCGTTTAACGACGTGCGATCCGGCACGACGGCGCGAAGCGATGACCTCGCCATTTTTCCGTCCTTGCGGGCGAATCCAAATTCGCGGCAGCCTCGCCCCAAAGGGCGCTTGCGCGCCGGCCAGCGGACTGCGAAGATCACGCTAACGCTCCTGCCGCTGCCAAATCCGCGACGTGTCTGATGTTTGCGGCGGACAGTTCCAGTCGCAACGCCGCTGTTCGGGCCGCAGCCCGTCACGCGAATGCCTGCGCACGAGTGCTCACGACGCGGTATGCGTCCGCTGCACCAGGATATTCCATGTTAGCGTCGAGCCCGTTTCCCGCCTTGCTGCACCACGCGAGCCTGTGGCTACAAGGCTATGCGCTCGTGCTGGTCATGACGGGCCTCGGCGCATTGCTCGAGCGTCGCTGGCCGGCCGCGTTGTTGCAGTCGCGCGCGGGGCAGCGTTTGAACATGGCGTATGCGGCCCTATACCTGGCGCTCGTGGAGGTCACCAAGCCGCTTACAGCGGCCGCGAGCGTCGCGATCGTGAATGCGCTCGGCGGCGGGATGGTAGTGCTGGTATCACGCGGGTGGGGCGCGCTCGCTTCGTTCGTGATCGTGCTGCTGACGATCGATTTCCTCGAGTACGCGTTTCATCGGTTACAGCACACGTGGCCCATCCTGTGGAAGCTGCATTCGCTGCACCATAGCGCGGTGGATTTCAACGTGACGATTACGTTGCGGCATCACTGGCTGGAAGTGCTGATCAAGGGCTCCCTGCTGTACCCGCTCGTCGGCGTGATGTTCAAAGTCGAGCCGTGGATCGTCGGTGCGACCTCGATCGTGTTCATGTTCGGCAACTACTTCGCGCATCTGAATCTGCGCGTGGACCTCGGCCGCTACGTCACGTGGGTCATCAATCCGCAGTATCACCGTCTGCATCACTCGATTCGCGCCGAGCATTTCAATCACAACTTCACGCAGCTATTGCCGATGTGGGATCACGTATTCGGCACGCGCTGGGTGCCCGCCAAACACGAATGGCCCGCCACGGGTCTGGACGACGGCGCGCAACCGCGTTCGCTGCTCGGCGCGTTCAGTTGGCCGTTGGGGCAGCACGCGAGGCGCGATGCGGCGCCCGCCCGTAAGCCGGTTGCTGTTCTCGACAAGCAAGCGAAACAGCGCTGACTACGCAAGTTGTGCGCTACGCACCGCTTTGCCGCCCAGCAGCGACACGGTCAGGGTAGCCATCACGAGCACGCTCAACGCGGCGCGCAAGCCCAGCACGCCGGCACCGAAGCCGATCAGCGGCGGCCCAATCAGAAAGCCCGCATAGCCGAACGTGGCCGCCATCGATACGCCGATCGCGGGCGTGGCACTCGAGCGGCCCGCCGCGCTGAAAATCACCGGAACGATATTCGCGAGACCGATGCCGACCATCGCGAAGCCGACGCACGCGGTCAGCACCGTCGGCAGGCTCAGCACGAGCGCGAGTCCGGCGAGCGCGATCAGACCGCCGAGCGCGACGACCTTGCTCGAACCGAAGCGTCGCACCGACGCATCGCCGGCGATCCGGCAGGCCGCCATCGAAAACGCGAACGCGGAGTAGCCGATCGCGGCGACGCTCGCTTCCTGGTTCAAAGTGGAGCGCAGGTACACTGCGCTCCAGTCGGCCACCGCGCCTTCGACGAGCATGCACAGAAAGGCGAGCATCGCCAGTTTCATCACGCTGCTGTCGGGCCATGCGAAGCCACTCGACGCAACCGCCGTGCGCGGACCGATATCGCGCAACGCAAACGACGCCGCGAACATAATCAGGATTGCGATGAATGCATCGGGCGCGAGCAGACCGCCCACGACGCCGACGCCAGCCTTCTGCAACATCGCGCCGCTCGCCGCGCCAAGCAGACCGCCCGCGCTCCACGCCGCATGAAACGACGACATGATCGGCGCGCGCCAGCGCGTTTCGATCGCACTCGCGTGCCCGTTCATTGACACGTCGAGCGCACCGTTCGACGCGCCGAGCGCAAACAGCACCACGCACAAGGTGAGCATGCCGGGCGCGATGGCGGGTAACGGCAGTGCGATCGCAAATGCCGCGCCGAGCAGCGCGGTGGCGCGGCCGCTGCCAACGCGCGGCGCGAGATGTCCCGCGAGCGGCATTGCGACGATGGCGCCGAGCGCGAAACAGAACAGCGCAATGCCGAGCGACGTGTCGCTGAGCGCCAGGCTTTCCTTGATACGCGGCACCTCGACTGCCCATGCACCGATGCCGAAACCGTTGGCGAGAAAGACGGCAAGCGTCGCGACGCGTTCTCTGATGAGTGAGTTCAAGGGCGCGCCACCATCACGTTATCGCAGGCGCTCTGAAGGCTCGCGACGCGCGCGGCCGGCACGTCCGCTTCAACGAACAGATAATCGACCGCCGACGCAGGTGCTACCGCGAACGGCGCCGCTGTCATCAGCTTTTCAGAGGTCAGCGCGATGGCGATCTGGCCGCTGGCCTTGACCATCGCGCGTTTTAGTTCGGCATCCTCCGCGTCGAACGCGGCGACACCTTCTTCGGGATCGTATGCGCAGGCGCCTAGAAAACAGAGGTCCGCGCGGATCTGCTGGATCTGCAGCAGCGCGGTCGCGCCGAGCGAGCCGGCCGCGCCGCGCGCGATGCGGCCGCCGACCAGTATCACGTCGAATCCCGGCCGCTCCAGCAGGCGAGCGCAGGCCTCGGGCGAGTTGGTGACGACGGTCAGCCCGGCGTTGTCGGGCAGCGCCGCCGCGATCGCGACGTTGGTCGAGCCCGCGTCAAGCAGCACGATCTGCTTCGGACGAACGATCGATACGGCCGCCGCGGCAAGGCGCGCCTTGCGATCGACGGCTTCGTGCATGCGCAGCGCCGCGGGTTTGCCGGCGGGTGATGTCAGCAGGGCCCCACCGTACACGCGTTTGCAGTGGCCCTGATCTGCGAGATCGCGCAGATGGCGGCGCACCGTGTGCTCCGAGGTCTGCAACTGGGCGGCAAGCTCGGCCGCGAGCACGCGACCATGCGTGCGCAACCGCTCCAGAATCAGTGCCTCGCGCTGCTCGGGCAGTAGCCCGTTGATCGCTTCTTCCCGCGTTCGCTGCATGGTCCCGCCTCCGTTTCAGCGTAAATCGATCATAAACGAGCAAAATGTATCGTAAACGATCGTAGGACGCAAGCAGCGCGATGCGGTTCGTTCTGAACTTCGGCGACCCCGTTCAGTTTCGTTCGCGATCACCGGCCGAAACCGTTCATTCGTATTGACGGATATAGCGGTGGATTAGACGGTAAAAATGCGCTTACTTCGGGGCGCTGAGACCGAGGCGAATCACTTATGCTGTGAAATCGCGCGAGGTGCGCGTATTGAAACGACAGCGCAACCGCAGCGCACCCACAGCACGAAAACGCCGCTGAAACATCGCCACGACTCATGACACTCACGCTGCCGCCTGCCTCTTCGATCGCCGACATCAACCAGAGGGCCGTGTCGTTATGTTCGGCCGGACAATTCGCCGACGCCTTTGCGCTCGTCACGCCGCTGCTCGAAGATTCCACCTTGCCCAATGATCAGCGGGCCGATGCCTTGAAGATCGCCGGCGCGTGTTCGTTCGCGCTGGGTCGGTGGGCGGACGCGGAGCACTTCTGGCGTCAGTGCCTGTATCTGAAGCCCGATTACGCGGACGTCTACGCGAGTCTCGGCGCACTCTTCAGGTCGCTCGGCCGCTTGCCGGCCGCGAAATCGACGTATCGGCAACTGGTGTCACTGCGCCCGCTCGACGCGAACGCGCGTTATCAACTCGGCAACGTGCTGTACGGGCTAGGCCACCGCGCCGAAGCGGAGGCGGCGTATCGGCAGGCGGTGACGATTCACCCCGATCACGCCGAAGCGCATTACAACCACGGCATCGTGCTGCGCGAACTGCAACGCCCGCAGGAAGCAGAAGTGGCTTATCGTCATGCGCTGCGTGGCTTGCATGACCACGCCGAAGTGCACAACAACCTCGGCAGCGTGCTGATGGATCTCGGGCGTCTCGCGGAAGCGGACGCCGCCTATCGGGAGGCGCTGACGCTGAAGCCGCAGTATCCGGAAGCGCTCAATAACCTCGGCGGTGTGCTCAAGGCGATGCAGCGATTCGCGGAAGCGGAGCTGGCCTGCCGGCTCGCGCTGGCTATCCGTCCCGACTACGCGGAAGCGCACCTCAATCTCGGCGCGGTGCTCGTCGATCTCGATCGGGTGAGCGAAGGGGAGGCGGCGTACCGGGAAGCGCTCGTGCATCGGGCGGATTACGCGCAGGCGTATTACAACCTCGGCGTGGCGCTAGCCAGGCAGGAGCGCTTTGCGGAAGCCGAGCAGGCTTACCGCGGCGCAATTCGCTGTCAGCCGGGGCTTGCCCATGCCCACAACAATCTCGGTTGCGTGCTGCGCGTGCTCGAGCGCTTTCCGGAAGCGCTCGACGCGTTTCGCCAGGCGCTCGCGGTGGTGCCGCATCTCGCCGAGGCGCATGCGAACATTGCCAATGCGCTGACGCAACTGAGGCGCTTTGCCGAGGCCGAAAGCGCGTATCGGAAAGCGATAGATTTGAAGTCCGAATATAGCGAGGCGCGTTTTGGTCTCGCCGTGTTGCTGCTCAGCCTCGGCCGCTTCGATGAGGGCTGGCAGCTTTACGAATGCCGCTATGAACAGCCCAATTTCATTCATCGAAAGACGCGGGAGCTGCTCGGTTGTCCTCAATGGTTGGGCGAGCCGCTCGCCGGCAAGTCCGTGCTGCTTTGGCAGGAGGACGGCCTCGGCGACATGCTGCAATTCAGCCGCTATATTCCGTTGCTGAAGGCGCTGGGGGCGACCCATATTTCGGTGGCGTGCGCACCGGCGTTGCATCGGCTGATCGCCAGCATGGACGGCGTCGATGCGATGCTCGAGCACAAAGACGCGCTCGCGCAGATCGCGGAGTACGACTGCTGGGCCAGTCTGCTGAGCGCGCCGGTCTATCTGCGCACGACAGTCGATTCGATTCCTCGCCCCGCGCGTTTGAGTGTCGATCCCGCGCTCGTCGAACAGTGGCGGCCCGCGCTCGACTCGCTGCCGCCCGGTCGCCGGGTCGGTCTGGTCTGGAAGGGCAACGCGAAACACCATAACGACGCGAATCGCTCGATACCATCGCTCGCGGCCCTCGCGTCGCTGTGGAGCGTGCCGGGCCTGAGCTTCGTGAGCTTGCAGAAAGGGCAAAGCGAGGACGAAGCGCGCAATCCGCCGGCCGCGCAGCCGCTGCTCGATCTCGGCGCGCGCGTGAGTGACTTCGCGGACAGTGCGGCGATCGTCGCGCAACTCGACCTGGTGATCTGCGTCGATACGTCGATCGCGCATCTTGCCGCGTCGCTCGGCAAGCCGTGCTGGGTGATGCTGCCTGAAAGAGACGTCGATTGGCGCTGGATGCACGAGCGCGACGACTCGCCGTGGTATCCGCACACGCTGCGTTTGTTCCGGCGCGAGCCGGGCGAGGATTGGGCAAGCTCGGTCGAGCGCGTGCGGCAGGCGTGCGTCGAGCGATTCGGCGGCGCGCTATGACGCCTGCGTGATCTGCATGTGATACAGGCCCCACGGCGACAATACGAAGCGGTCCTTCAGCGGCTTCGCCGCGAGCTCGGGAATCTGGTCCGCGTCGAAGATCGCCCATAACGGCCCCACGCCGCCGAGCGACAGCGGCTTGCCGTCCATCTGCGTCGCGACGATGAAGCGATACGCGCGCACGGTATCGAGCGTCGTCATCACCGCATAGCCATCGACCGCATGCATGACGATTTGGGTGTCGCCGGCGTCGGGCGCGCCGACATGCGCGAGCACGTCGGTGAGCAGCGGTCCGCTGAATGTATGCAAATGCGAGTCGTATTCGATAGTCGGATGGATCGTCACGGTCTTCATGCTGGCGAGCAATGGCAGGTCGATGCCATACGCTTGCGAAAACTTGACCTGATGTTTCGCCAGCAACTGATCGAAAGCCGGATCGAGCGCACCGCGATTGCTGTGCTTGATCGCGCCGGAGATCGTCAGGACGACTGGAGATCTCGCGCATTCGGCGTACTCGCGTTTCGCGCCGAATGCGGGCGCGGCTGCCGCGCCCAGCACAGCGGCACTGGTCAGGAACTGGCGTTTGTTCATTGTATTTTCTCCTGGCGTCGTTGAGGCGCGGCCTGGCAAGGCTCGTGCGCCCTCTATTGTCGGGGAATTGTCGTGACCGGTGATATCGCTATGCCTGATTTGCACGTCATTCCCTATGCTATTTTCGCATGTGATGCGCGCCGAAGCGGGCACGGAATCAGCACAGGGAAAAAGGCTGGCGTACAACAGCGAAACCACAAAAGGAGAGACCGTCATGTCATGCATGAGCGAACTCACGCACATCGCATTCATCGGCTTCGGCGAAGCAGGCGGGATACTCGGCTCGGCACTGGCCGCGAAGGGCGTGCAGGTGTCGATGTTCGACCTGCGCCGCGACGCATTGCGCGATAAGGCGCGCGCGGCAAATGTTCGCGTTGCCGATACGTTGCAAAGCGCGCTCGATGGTGCGCAACTCGTCGTGTCCGCGGTCACGGCCGATGCCGACCTCGAGGTCGCGCAGGCGGCCGCGCGCTGCATTCGGCCGCACCAGGTCTATCTCGACATCAACTCGGTGTCGCCGGTTACCAAGCAGCATGCGCAGGCCTGTATCGAAGCCGCGGGCGCGCAGTACGTCGAGGCGGCGGTGATGGCGCCGGTGCCGCCCTACGGTCTTGCGGTGCCGATGTTACTCGGCGGTACGAGCGCGGCACGTATCGCGTCGCAGCTCAACGGGCTCGGCTTCCAGGCGCGTGCGGTAGCGGAGAAGATCGGCGTCGCATCGGCGGCGAAAATGTGCCGCAGTGTGATGATCAAGGGTATCGAAGCGTTGACCGTCGAATGTCTGCGTGCCGCGCGGCATTACGATGCGGAGTCGATCGTGCTGGAATCGCTCGCGCAAACGTTCGGCAAGATGCGTGGTGATGCGGGCGTGCCCGGTTATCTGGTCAGCCGGGTCGCCGAGCATGGGCGACGGCGCGCCGCGGAAATGCGCGAAGTGTCGCAGACGCTGCGCGAAGCGGGCATCACGCCGTACATGAGTGACGCATCCGCGCGCTTGCAGGACAGCGTGGTCGATGCGATGGAGGCGGGCGGCATCGACTACGGCACCCTTTCCACGCCGTTCGACTGGCGCGCGTTTTTCGACAGCCTGCCGGACGCGGGCGGAACTAGTTGAGCGAACCAATCAAGCGCGGCGTTCATGCCGCGCCGATGCTGACCGTGCGCGTCACATCGACGACCGACAGCCGGATCGCATCGATCAATGCGCGCGCGGCCGGGGATGGCGTGCCCGCCGCGCGCATCGTCAGGCCGATGTCGCGCCGCGTGTTGTGCAGCGGTACGTCGAGCACCACCAGTTGCCCGGATTGAATCTCGTGATGCAACTGCTGCGCCGACAATGCCGCCGCCATGTCGGTGCCGAGCAGCAGGCCGCGAATCACCGCGAGGTCGGCGGTCTCGACGGTCGGCAGCGGCGGCTTTACCTTCAGCCGCTTGAATTGCGCTTCGAATAGCGCACGCGCCGGCGCATTGCTGCGCGGCAGAATCCACTGCGCGTCGCGCAGACCCATGATGGTCAGATTGCGCGTGTGGGTCAGCGGATGATCGCGGCGCACCAGCACGACCATGTCTTCCGACATCAGCCGCTCGTTTTTCAGGCCGCTCGTCGCGTCGTTCTCGCGCAGCGCGCCGAGAATGAAGTCGATGTCGCCCGCGCGCAGACCGGCCACGAGCGTTTCGTACGCGCTTTCGTCGGTGACCACGCGCACGCCTGGATTCTCCGAGGTCATCCGCGCGATCGCCTTCGGCAGAATCAGCGTGCGTCCGAGCGGCAATGCACCGACCGTCACCGCGCCCTGAATCTTGCCGTGCAAAGCGGCGATATCGTCGGGGATATGCCGCAGTTCGTTCAGCGCGCGGCGTACGTGCAGCAGGAACGTCTCGCCCTCGGCCGTCAGCAGAATGCCGCGCGGGCTGCGATGGAACAGGCTCAGACCCGAGCCGCTTTCGAGCACGCGAATCGCGGTGCTCACCGCGGGCTGACTAATGCCGAAGGTTTTCGCCGCGCTTGGCATGTGCCGATGCCGCGCGAGCGCCGCGAACAGTTGCAGCCGCCGCGTGTTGAGCAGATAGGCGGGCAATGCGCCTTCCGCGACGGGCCGGCGACGGGTCTGTCGCGCGGCGCACCATTGCGCGAGCTCTTCGAGTTCCGCGAAAATCCGCTCGCAGCGATGCAGCACCGCGCGGCCGACCGGCGTCGGCAGCATGCCCGAAGGACCGCGATCGAACAGCGGTACGCCGAGCGCCAACTCGAGCTCCTGCACGGAGCGCGTGACCGCCGACTGCGCGCGAAACAGCGCGGCCGCCGCGCGCGTCGCGCTGCCCATATCGGCGACGAGCCGGAATGCGCGCAGTTGCGCGAGATTGAGCAAGTCCTTGCTGGTCACCGACAACGGAGCTTTCGCGGCTGCCAGGGTGGTTTCGGCGGAAAGGGTGTCGTTGCTCATGCCGCGCCCGCGATCAGGTGCAAAGACGGCAGCGACAGATTCAGACTTTCCTTCGAGATTTGCGTGTGCTCCTTCATCAACGCATCGACGCGCGCGCCTTCGCCTTTTTTCAGCGCGTCGACGATCGCATGATGCTGACGATGCGCGTACATCAGCATCATGAATTGACGCTCGCGCGCGGATTCGTCGAACGCGATCGTGAATGGTGAAACGAATGGCACCTTGTCGTTGAGACTGAGCGCGGCCGTGACCGCCTGGTTCTGCGCCGCTTCGACGATCAGCGCGTGGAAGCGCCCGTTCATCTGCGCGTAACGCACGTCGTCGCCGGGCTGCAGATGCTTGTGCACGAAGATCTCGTCGCCTTCGCGCAGGCAGTCGTCGAGCGCGGCGGCAAGCGCGGGGCTCACGCCGCTTTCGGCGACAGAGCGGGCGGCGAGTCCTTCGAGCACGCCGCGCACGTCGATCGCGTTGAGGATGTCGCGCACGCTGAAGCGGCGCACGACGTAGCCGCGCGAACCGGAACGATCGAGCAGGCCTTCCGACGACAGTACGCTCAACGCGTAACGCAGCGGGGTGCGTGACACGCCGAGCCATTGCGCGAGCTGCGCTTCGACGAGCCGCTGCCCGGGCGACAGTTCGCCCGACAGGATCTTTTCGCGTAGTGCCTGGACAATCGCTTGCTGGGTCGTCTCGTTCATCGTTTTGTCACTCGTCGGAAGCTCCGCAGTATAGCCACGCGTATAGCCCCGCTCCAAGCCTTAAAAATGTGCGTTGCGAGTTGTTTTCCGGGCCATCTGTTTTATTTATCGAGCGTCGATCCGTGAGGGCGTGGCGGAAGGCTTGCCGGGCGGGCTTGGGATACCGAGAAAACCCTGCGCGGCGTGGGTCGCGGCGCGGTCCGCTGGCTCGCCCAGCCCCCAATTACCGGGGTTTTTACCGATCAAGCCAGCGTCGCCTGAGGTATACCCGCACTTCCCGAATCACGGCACAATTTCTATCTTTGTATCCCAAGACGGTCGGGTTGAACAGCGCGGTGAATCCGGCGACCTATCCGATTGTCAGCAACGCGAAGTAACGGAAGAGAACGAATATGGCAAGGATCATTGGTGGTATCGGCACGTCCCATGTACCCACGATCGGGTTGGCGTACGACAAGGGCAAGCAGAACGAACCGGCATGGGCGCCGCTGTTCAAGGGCTATGAACCGGTGGCGCAGTGGCTGGCCGAGCAGAAGCCCGACGTGATGGTGATGTTCTACAACGACCACGCGAACAGCTTCTTCTTCGACTGCTATCCGACGTTCGCGCTCGGCGTGTCGCCCAACCACGAATTCGCCGATGAAGGCGCGGGCAAGCGTCCGCTGCCGGATATCGCCGGTCATCCGGATCTCGCGATCCATATCGCCGAGCAACTGGTCAACGACGAGTTCGATCTGACCGTCTTCCAGGACCGTCCGCTCGATCACGGCGTCAACTCACCGCTGTCGCTGATGCTGCCGCATCAGGGCGGCTGGCCGCTCTCGCTGGTGCCGCTCGAAGTGAACGTGCTGCAGTATCCGCTGCCGACCGCGAATCGCTGCTACCGGCTCGGCCAGGCGCTGCGTCGCGCGATCGAATCGTTCGAGCAGGATCTGAAGGTCGTGGTGGTCGGCACGGGTGGGCTCTCGCACCAGGTGCACGGCGAGCGCAGTGGTTTCAACAATACCGAATGGGACATGGAGTTCCTCGACCTGATCGTCAACGATCCGGAGCGCCTTGCCGCGATGAAGCACATCGACTACGTGCGCCTCGGCGGCGCGGAAAGCGTCGAGACGATCATGTGGCTCGCGATGCGCGGCGCGCTGGGCAAGAAGGTTCGCGAACTGCATCGCAACTACTATCTCGCGACCAGTACCGCAATGGCCGTGACGATCTACGAAGAAGAGGTGGCGTAATGAATCCGCAACTGGTTGGCGTCGAAGAACTGACCGGCACATATCCGTTCGATATTCGCCTGAGCATGAAGGCGATGCGCCTTAACCGCTTTTTCTGGCAGATGCGCGAAGCATCGGCGCGTGCGCTGTGGCTCGAAAACCGCACCGCTTCTTACGATGCGGCCGGCCTCACGCCGGAAGAGCGCACGCTGGTCGACAACACGGACTGGATCGGCATGATCCGTTATGGGGTGTGTTTCTTCGTGCTGGAGAAGTTTGCGCGCGTGGTGAAGATCACGAATCTCGGCATGTACGCGAGCATGCGCGGCGAAACGCTCGAAGAGTTTCTGAAGACCCGGAAGGTGCCTGAGGCGGTTTAACGGCCGGCCAGAACGCACGTGCCGAAGAGGCACGGTCCGTTCGGCTGGTTCGATATGTAGTCCATTACGAGGAGACAAAAGATGGTTAGCAAGTTCGGCATGAGCGAGACGGATGTGGAGCAGCGGATCAATATCACGAACTCCGGCGCATCGGATCGCGCGGTCATGTTGCGCGCGGGCGTGACCGGCGGATTGATCGGCGCCGTGGTGATCTGGATTTACGAAGCGCTCGTATGGGTCAACGCGCAGCATCTGATGCCGCTCGCCGGCATTCCACGTAATGCGACGGGGCTCGTGTTCGGCAAAGACGTGCAGACATCGCTCGGCATCTGGGCGTATATCGTCGGCACCGGCATTCACTTTGTCTTCGCGATCGCATGGGGCGTGCTGTTTGCCGCGATCTGGCCGTACTTCCGGCGGCGCGGCTATGAAGCGACGCTGGTCGCGCTGTTCTACGCGGTGTTCGCCTGGATCGTCATGCATGTCGCGATCATGATCGCGTCGAACAACCATCCGGACTATTTCGACCCGGCCGTGATTATCGGCGGGTTCATGTCGCATATCTTCTTTACCGTGCCGTTGGCGTTGACGGTCAAGCGGTTGATGGCTGGGCAGAGGTATTGATGAGTTTTCAGGTTGTTCGGTAGAGAAAGCCGGGTTCGTTTGAGCCCGGTTTTTTTTGATCGACGCCCCCCGCCAAATCCGCGAAACGACCATTCTTGAGCTGCGCGAGTTTTTCCGCCGCCTGGTTCGCGAACTCGGCTTCATGCATTTGCGCTGGTTCATCGTCGACGATTCATTGCGCGGCTCCGGAATTGGACGGCAATTGCTGTCGCACGCCATGCGCTTCGTCGAGCAGCGTCTCAACCGGCTTTCCGCAAAGAAATGCGGCGACGATACTGCGTGATCGTGTAATCAGCGAATCTTTCGGACGGTAATCAAGTTGAATGCCGTCCGCCCATTTATGTGAATTGTTTGACTTTCTCGCGGGCGGAGAAGGGCAGGTTGCGCAATAGGGAAAGGCGATTTGTCGCGCGGCGTTCGACGCCACCGTACCAACTGGTCCACTTCGGCAAATTTGACTCTTAGGGTTTCTCCTGTCTCACACCCGGACCCGCAGTGTCACTCGTGCGCTACACCTCTCATTTACAAAGAAAAAATAATGCCGACGTCAAAGGAATGTGCTAGAAAATAACAATTGCACTCGTAGAGAAATAGCCGCGCGTGCAAGTAAAAATTTCGGCTTTCAATACTCTTAATCGGCCGCGAGGTGGATCATGAGAACAATGACGCTTTGGGGGCTCGGGGTGACGACGGTCGCTTCGGCGCTGACGCTGCAGTGTTATCCAGCGTGGGCCGACGGACCCGAAGCGGCATACGCGTCCGAAGAAGAGGCGCCGGCTGGCTCGCTCAGTCCGAACGAATACAAGGTCAATGCGGACGGGATGAAGGAAGATCCGAATGCGAAGATGTCGGACGTGGCCCGCGCGTATCGCAATGGCTATATCAATCGCGGCAAACAGGATCAGGCCGACTACGAGGCAATGATCGACGCGCACAATCACGGTCAGCGGCACCCCGCCAAGACCGACGTCGCGCGGGTCGACGTGCCGCCGCTGCCGCCGGGCGTCCCCGAAGACGATAACTCGAAGTACACGAGCATTCCGCCGCAGCCTCAGCGGCCGCAGTCGGCCCAGTACGCGCAACGTCAGGTGCCGCAACCGCCGCCGCAACAGCAATACCAGCAGGTTTACCAGCAGCCGCAATACGCACCGCCGCCAATGCAATACCAGCAGGCGCCGGCCTACGCGCCGATGCAACCCGTCTATGCCGACAACCAGCCGGTGTACGTGCGGCAGGACTATCCGCAACCGCCCGTGCAGTACGTGCCGGTTTATCCGCAGCCGCAATACGATGAAATGCCGCCGGTCGTGGAAACGGTGATTCAACCGGTGGCGCCCGTCGCTTATCCGGTTTACCATCCGCCGGTCTATTGGGCGCAGCCGCGCGTTTATGCGTATCGCCCTCCGGTCTACGGCTATCGGATGTGGCGTTGAGGTATTGCGCGAGTCGTGGCGGCGTTTCGCAAGGATAGTGCGCCACGGCGAACACCCGCGCAGACGGATTGAATGGTCAATAGAAAGTACTCAGCCCGGCGCATTCGTGCCGGGCTGAGTACTTTTTCTCATTCCGTTTGCGCTAATGGCCGCTGGCACCTCTCGTGCGCACATTCAGGTGGTTATTTACCCGTCTGACTCCGCGCACGGATCTGGCGACACTACCGGCGCGTTGCACCTGGGCGCGCTGCGGCACCCAACCGGTCAGCGTCACGATGCCGTGGCGCGCCTGCACGTGAATCGCCGTTGAATGCAGGTTCGGTGCGCGGGAAAGTGCGCGCCGCACGTCGCGCGCGATCTCGCTATCTGGTCTGTTGCGAGGCGGCGCCGCCGCGATGGATTGACTTTGCGCGGAGGTATCGTTCGGCATGCCGCCACCGGTTTGCGCATTCGCGCAGGTCGCCACACCGATCCCGATCACTGCCGCGACAATTGCGCCGATGATTCTGCTCGCACTGTCTTTTCTCACACGTCCTCCTGTACCTGCCAGACTATGGAAAAAGCACGATCGAGAGTAGTACAGGTTCTTGAATGTCGATAGGGTTCTGGCAGACTTTAGCGTAGTGCCGCCATCAATAGCCTGTATGATGGCGGGCTCGCGCCCGGACCGGAGCCCCGCGGCAGACGGCACGCGCGCATCGCGCGCCGTCTGCCGCGCCCATCGGGCCGCCACGCATCCATTCACGATGAACCAGAGGAAGACCGCCATGACGGCTGCAACGCAATTCGACCAGGTTTCTGTAGTCAAACGAGCCAACGTGTACTTCGACGGTAAGTGCGTGTCGCACACCGTCCTGTTCGCCGACGGCACGCGCAAGACGCTCGGCGTGATCCTGCCCGGGACGCTCAACTTCGGCACCGACGCGCCGGAACTGATGGAAGTGCAGGCAGGCCAGTGCCGCATTCGCCTCGCCGGCAGCGACGAGTGGAAGACCTATGGCGCGGGCGAATCGTTCTCGGTGCCGGGCAAGAGCCGCTTTGACATCGATGTGATCGAGACGCTGGACTACGTTTGCAGCTATCTGTAAGCGGTTTTAAGGCGCGTGCGATCGGATAAGGAAGGCCTGTTGCACGCGTCGGCGACGGCCTGAGCAATGAGCCCAGGCTTTCCCCGCTCCAATGGGTGGAATCCTACGCCGTCTGTTTCGCCGCAATTTCCTCGATCACCTGCACGAATTGCTCGACAGGTTGTCCGCCCGTCACCAGGTAGCGACGGTCGAAAATGATCGACGGCACCGAATGAATGCCCATTTCCTGATTGTTCTTTTCCGCTTCGCGCACCTCATCGGCATACGCGCCGCTCGTCAGCACGTCGCGCGCTTCGCTGGCGTCGAGTCCGACCGATTGTGCCGCTTCGACCAGCACGTCATGATTGCCCGGATTCTTGCCGTCGGAGTGATACGCGCGCAATAGTGCGAGCTTGAGCGGCAACTGTTCGCCCTTCAGGCCGGCCCAATGCAGCAGGCGGTGCGCGTCGAACGTGTTGTAGGTGCGCGTGCGCGGACCGAAATCGAAGCCGACGCTCGCGCCGCGCTCGCGGATCATCGCCTGCGTTTCGGCGATCTGCGCAGCCGTGCGCCCGTATTTCTTGCCGAGATACTCGACGATGTCTTCGCCGTCCGGTCCCATCTGCGGATTCAGTTCGAACGGATGCACGACGATGCGTGCGTCGATCTTGTCCTGAAGCTGCGAAAGCGCAAGCTGCAGCGACGACAGGCCGATCGCGCACCACGGGCAGGCGATGTCGGAAACAAAATCGATGGTGAGCTGCTGTTTCATGGTTGTCCCTGGCGAAATGAAGTGCGATGGGGCCGGGCAAATGCGGCCGCAACAAGACCCACAGCGTAGCGTGAATCGTCCAACCGTGCAGCCCGGCCGAATTTGACCGCAAGACCCGGAGTGTTTTGCCGTCACCACGCTCGTACACTAGCGTCATAGAGCTACTTTCATGGTGCGGTCAGCGAGCCCGGCCGCCCACTCATCGACGATGAACGCATACGAAGCGGCGTTGCCCGCAATGGCCTCCACGCAAACGATCGACCGACGCGTCGACGCACTCGACTGGCAGCAGGTCGAACGCGATCTCGATCTGTACGGCTGTGCCGCCGTGCCGCAACTATTGACAGCGGACGAATGCGACGCGCTGAGCGCGCTCTATTCACACGACAAGCTCTATCGCAGCCGTATCGTCATGGCGCGCCACGGTTTCGGCCGCGGCGAATACAAGTACTTTGCGTATCCGCTGCCGCCGCTCGTCGACGGTTTGCGCGGCGCCCTGTATCCGCACCTCGTGCCGGTCGCGAACCGCTGGAACATGGCCATGGGCATCGACGTGCGTTATCCGCCGAGGCACACGGATTTCATTCGACGCTGCCATGACGCCGGTCAGGTGCGTCCGACGCCGCTGATCCTGCAATACGGCGAGGGCGACTACAACTGCCTGCATCAGGACCTGTACGGCGAGCACGTGTTTCCGCTTCAGGTCGCGGTACTGCTGTCGGAGCCGGGACGCGATTTTACCGGCGGCGAGTTCGTGATGACCGAGCAGCGTCCGCGCATGCAGTCGCGCGCCGAAGTCGTGGCGCTCGCGAAGGGCGACGCTGTCGTGTTCACAGTGAACAGCCGGCCCGTGCAGGGAGCGCGCGGGCCGTATCGCGTGAACCTGCGGCATGGCGTGAGCCGCCTGCGCTCGGGACACCGGCATACGGTTGGCATCATCTTTCATGATGCGCTGTGAGGGACGCTGTATTCGTCTGGTGGATTCGCCGCTCGGTCCGATCACCGGGCTCTTTATCGGCGACCGCTTCGAGCGCAAGACGGTGACCGCCGTGTGGCCGGCGTCAATATCGTGTGTGGATTGTGGTCCAGTCAGGTATCGGGCGCGATGCCGATTGTGATGCTGGCGATTGGCTTGATGAGACCGAAGACGAAGGGACTCGAACTCGAGAAGTTTCTACATAGCGACGGCCGGCGTATGAGCCGGTGCGTCGCCATGTGCCGCGTTCATAATCGGCAGTCGAGCACGGAGTGCATAGGCCATCAATGTAATGCGCAGGCAGACCGTCGGCCTACCTGCATTGTGGTCCTGGACTGCGTCAGGTCCCGACAGGGCGGATCGACAGCGCGTTCCTGACGGAAGTTACGCCGGGTACCCCTTTCGCCACCTCGGTTGCCCGGTCACTTTGTGCCTGAACCGGTACGCTTCCCTGCAGCGTAACGGCACCATCGCGGGCGCGAACCGTGATATTGGCCGTCGAGATGGTCCTATCTTTCACCAGCGCAGATCGAACCTGACGTTGGAGCGCCCGGTTCGCTGCTTTCATTGACTTGTAATGCGCTCGGGCTTCGGACGTTGTGCTCGGGGCCGTAGTCGGAGCAGCCTCGCTCGCCTGTGCGAAGGCATGAATTGAACCCGAAATCAGAAGGGCGGCGCTGACCAGTCTGACGGCGTGGATTGCTTTCATGCATCTTCTCCTGTCGTTGCAGATCGTTGGGGTACGGATTCGGGGATATCGCACAACGCCGCCATGCTCTTTCTGAGGCGGATCAAAAGGCACTATAGGACAATAAAGGGTGAGGTCAAGTGACAATGCAGGCGGGGCCGATCGCCCGGACGACCTGCGATTATTAGAATGCGTCAGATGGGGCAGAGCTCTAATGCAGTTGGCTGGATTGGAGATCAAAAATCAGAATCAGGTTTTCTCCACCTTCAACCATGGGTCGCATCTTCCTGCTCGACATAATCAGCCGCCTCGCATGTTGCGGCACAGTTGCGGATGCGCCGTTGTTTTGCCCGGCCGTAAGAGAGCGGAGCATGCGGTCCGCGACCCGTATGCACCTTCGCCGTGCACAAAACGCCGTCTGATAGGGTGGCTGTGCCGCATTTCGTGGTGAAGTAGGCAATTCGTCCATAGTCGCCTTGAGTGGTGACGTACGTGGTGCGTGCGGCTTCGTCGAGCGCGAAGTCGTCCCACGCGCGGCCACCGGCCAGGTCAAGTCAGCAAAATTAAACCGATCCTGGCGATGGGGATCACATTTGACCACCATCAATTGAACGCACTCCTGCCTTACCGGTTTCGACAACCTGAAGATCAGGCGGCATTGAAACTACCAGTGCGCATCGCGCAAGGCGGGCAATGTCTGCCAGTGCGTCATGACGGGGTGGTCCTGCCGCGATGTCGTGGATCAGGGAAAGTACCGCGTGTAATCGCGGAACCTCGTAATGAAACCTGCCGCGCGCCGCCACTACCCAGGCGGACACAAGCTCAGCCGAGCGCCTTTGCCATCCATCGAGCTACGGTTGCGTCATCGAGGTAGCCGCTGATTCCATGACGGTTGTCGGTGAAGTTGTCGACGCCGCCGAAATTCTCGATGGGCGGCTGGATGCCCCACGTGGATCCGTCAAGGGCAAGGAGCGCGACCACGTCGCGCTTGTCGAAAGCGTTCTGCCAGTTCTTCACGCCGGTGGGCCTGGCCAGCGGCACGGGCAGATGGTCTCGAATACTCGCTAGCCCGAGAGGCGAGTCAACCGTGACGAAACCTCGCACATCAACGGTTTGTGCGAGGTCTGACAGGACCCGATAAGCGACGATGGTTCCAGGAGAATGCGCGGCTACGACGCATGGCTCGCCCACGTATCGGGACCTGCAAGCCTTTCAGATCAGAACAACTCCTTCTGCCCCGACATCAGCGTCGTGAAATCGTCGCGCAGCAAAGGCAGAATCGCGTCCGCCACCGGCTGCAATTGCCGCGTCAGATAGTGCTCGTAGTCGATTGCCGAGCGCAGCGTTTCGAGCGGTTCGGGGCCGGCCACCGTCATCACGTAGCTGATCCAGCCGCCGTTCTGATATTGCAGCGGCCGTCCCTGCTGGCGATTGAATGCATCGGCGACGCGTGCCGCGCGCACATGCGGGGGCACGTTGCGCTCGTAAGCGTCGATCGGTCTGCGCAACTGCTTGCGATAGACGAGCTGATCGTCGAGCCGGCCCGCGAGCGTATCGCGCACATAGTCGCGCACGTAATCCTGATACGGCTGCTGCTTGAAGATGCGCCGGTATAGCTCCTGCTGAAACTGCTGGGCAAGCGGCGTCCAATCGGTGCGCACGGTTTCGAGACCCTTATAGACCACGTCTTCGCGGCCGTCCGGCAACACGGTTAGGCCTGCGTAGCGTTTCTTGCTGCCTTCCTCGGCGCCGCGCACCGTCGGCATGAAAAAGCGCCGATAGTGCCGCTCGAATTGCAGTTCCAACGCGCTGTCGATGCCGAAGCGCGTCTGCAGCGTCTGCCGCCACGCCGCGTTGATATGCTCGACGAGCGCGCGGCCGATGCGCGCGGCGTCGTCCTCGTCATGCGCGTGCTTGAGCCAGACGAAGGTCGAATCGGTGTCACCGTAAATCACTTCATAGCCTTGCGCCTCGATCAGCTCACGCGTCGTGTGCATGATCTCGTGGCCGCGCATCGTGATCGACGACGCGAGCCGCGGATCGAAGAAGCGGCAGCCGGTCGAGCCGAGCACGCCATAAAACGCGTTCATGATGATCTTGAGCGCCTGCGATAGCGGCTTGTTGTGCTCGCGTTTGGCCGCCTCGCGTGCCTGCCACACCTGCGCGACGATCGACGGCAGACAGTGGCGCGTGCGCGAGAAGCGCGCGCCGAGAAAGCCCGGCACAGAGTGCACGTCGTCGGGATGCAGCATGCCTTCGACGAGACCGAGCGGGTCGATCAGAAACGTGCGGATGATCGACGGATACAGGCTCTTGTAGTCGAGCACGAGCACCGAATCGTAGAGGCCGGGCCGCGAATCCATCACGAAGCCGCCGGGGCTTGCCGCGCCGGCCACGTCGCCGAGATTCGGCGCGACATAGCCCTGCCGATGCATGCGCGGCATGTACAGATGCGTGAATGCCGCGACCGAACCGCCGCTGCGATCGGCGGGCAGACCGGTTACGGTCGCGCGTTCGAGCAGGAACGGCAGCAGCTCGGTCTTCGCGAAGATGCGCGTGACGAGCTCGCAGTCGTTCAGGTTGTAGCGTGCGAGCTCGGGCTTGTCTTCGTCGAAGCGGCGCTGGATTTCGTCCATGCGCTGGTAGGGATTGTCGATCGCCTTGCCAACGCCCAGCACCGAGCGCGACACGTATTCGAGGCTGAACGACGGGAAGCTCCACGTCGCCGAACGCAAGGCCTCGATGCCGTCGATGACCCAACGACCCGCCACGCCCGCAAAAAAATGATTGCGCGTGGTGCCATGCTCGCGCCACTCCATCACCGCGCCACCGCGGCCGATGCGCAGCGGCACCCGATACTGCTCGGCATGCTGTTGCAATACCTTCAGATCGAACTGCACGAGATTCCACCCGATGATCGCATCCGGATCATGCCGTTCCATCCATGCGATCAGTTTTTCGAGCAGCTGCGCGCGGGTTTCGCAGTATTCGAGCTGGAAGTCGAGGGCGCCTGCGCCGGTCACGTTGCCATTAGGCGGGCCGAGCATATACACCTGGCGCTCGCCGCAGCCTTCGAGCGCGATCGAATACAGCTCGGCATGCGCGCTCGTTTCGATGTCGAGCGACACGAGTTTCAGCGGCGGACGATATTCGTTGGCCGGTTTCAGTTCGCCATTGAGCCACGGGCCATTGTGCTGAGGCTCACCGCTGAACCATACCGGCGCGGTGATGAAGCGCTCCATCATGTAGCGCTCGGGCGGCTGGATATCGGCTTCGTAGACATCGACGCCGCCTTCTCGCAGGCGCTTTTCGAAGCCCTTCAATTGCCGGTATTGCGAACAGTAAAGCCCGCTGACCGGCCGATGCTGGAAGTCGCACAATTCGAGTGGCCGCAGATCGAGCGGCGCATCGCGGCGCAGGATCGTTTCGGCGCGCTCGCGATGTTCGGCCGGAATAAAGGCGACGGACGGCTGAGGGCGCAGGCGCAGGTGGCGCGGCCCGTTGTCCGTGGCCAGCCAGAACTCGATTTCCGTGCCGGCGGGCGTGTCCCGCCAATGTCGGGTCAAAATGAAACCCTGCTCGAACTCAGTCAAACTTCCACCTTTTAAGCGGCGCAATCGCCTTGCGCGATTTTACCGCCGTGGGCAGGGACTGTTGAACGGGCAATAAAAAGGCGCTTCGTAGCGAAGCGCCCCAACAAACACGGCGTTACTGCTTCAAAGCTTGTTCATCTCGCTCAAGCTTCGAGCGCCAGCGTCGCGAACGTGGCGAGCCAGTGCTCGCCCATGTAATCGCCGGCCACGTGCGGCAGCGCGCTGTGCAGGTGACGCTCGGCCGCATCGCACAGCACGGTGCGACGTACATCGCCGGCGGGCAGCGCACGCGCGAGCGAACGCTGGCACCAGGCGCGGCTCAGATTGAGGCCGTCCAGATGCGCGATCTTGCCGTCGCTGCGATCAGTCACGGTGACGGGCTCGAACAATGTCGCCGGATTTTTCGCGCCGAGATCCGGCAGGAAGCGCCCAAACCAGTCGGTGAACTGCGCGGACGGCAGCACGCGCCGCATCAACTCCGCTTCCATCAGCGCAGGCGACAGGAACTCGTCGCCGGCCGGCTCCCACGCCTGACACGCGACGTCGTCCAGATACCAGCGCTCCGCGGTTCTGACGATAAGCGCCTCGAGCGATTCGCGCGAGGTTTGCCGTGCGAAATCAAGCGTCAACGCGAGCGCGAACGCCATGTTGAAGTGCGTGCCCACGCGCAGCGGATAGGTCGCTTTCGGCAGGAACTCCTCGAAACGCTCGACGAACGCCTCGGTGAGCGGCGCGAACGTCTTTGCCCAGCGTGCGGCGTCCGAAATCTTCAGCGACTGCAGCTGCGCGTCGAGCGCGAGTAGCCATGCCCAGCCATACGGCCGCTCGAAGCCGCGATTGTGCGGCAGGTCCAGGTACGCGAGTTCGCCGGCGACGTTCGCCTCGGTGAAATGCTCGTCGGCCACCGTGATGATGCGGGGGGCCTCGGGCAGATTGGGGAAGCGTTCGAGCAGATACAGGATCAGCCAGTAGCCGTGCACGCACGAATGCCAGTCGTAGCTGCCGTAGAAGATCGGATGCAATGCGCGCGGGCCCTGCACGTCCTGCGGCCCGGCGAGCGAGTGCGTGAGCTTGTTCGGATATTCGCGAGTGAGGTGGGCGAGCGCGACATTGGCGAATTTCGACGCGAGTTCGAGGGTGAGCTGGGTGGTCATCGGCGGCTCCTCAGAATCGGAATACGAACACGTACAACAGTATGGTGTTGACGATCAGCAATAGTAAAGCGGTCGGCCATTGCGCCTTGATCACGCCGTTCTGGTCCTTCAATTCGAGCAACGCGGCGGGGACGATGTTGAAGTTCGCGGCCATCGGCGTCATCAACGTGCCGCAGAAACCGGACAGCATGCCGATCGCGCCGAGAATGGCGGGGTTGCCGCTGAATTGATGCACGATCAGCGGCAGGCCGATGCCGGCCGTCATCACCGGAAACGCGGCGAACGCATTGCCCATGATCATCGTGAAGATCGCCATGCCGAACGTGTAAGCCGCCACGACCGCGAATGCGGAGTCGACCGGTATCCACGCTTTGACGAGATCCGACACCACGTGACCGACGCCCGCGACCGCGAACAGCGCGCCGAGCGCGGCGAGCATTTGCGGCAGGATCGCGGCCCAGCCGACCGTATCCATGGTTTGCCGGGCGTCCTTCAGCGCATGCACGGGCGAGTCGCGCAACATGAAAAGCGCCGCGCCGAACGCGACCACCGTGCCGAGAACGAGCGAAATCAGCGTGACGTTCTTTGTTTCGACGAACGGCGCGTATTTGAGCGTCAGCGTACCGACCAGCGTGATGACCGGAATCAGCAGTGCCGGAATGAACAGCCGGTTGCCGAAACGCCGTGCGTTCGCCTCGCGCCGCGCGGCGGCCGCTTCGCCGTTACTCTCGTTGCGGCCTTTGCCGAGCTTGCCGGAGCCCGCGATCAACGCGAGCGCGATGGCGAGGCAACCCGTCACGAAGTGCGGCAGTTCTGCGCCGAACAGGAACGTGACCGCGTAAATTCCCCAGAACAGAAAGTTGACGACGCGCCGCGCGTTCGTACGGTCCTGCAGATTGAACAGCGCGAACGCGGCGAACATCAGGCCGGCGAGTACATAGAGCGATTCGAGCTTGATCATGATCGCGCCGCCCTCAGTCTGATTGCGCTCATCTTGTGCGACAGGTTGCGGTCGAGCAGGATCAGCCGGATCACGTGAATTACGAGCGCGGCGATCGCGGTTGGAATCGCCCACACTGACACCTGCAACGGCTCGACCACGACGCCGTTCTGTTCGAGAAAGCCCTTGATGAGCAGGATCGACTGGATCGCGATGAAGATGTCCTCGCCGAAGAACACGGCGATGTTGTCGACCGCCGATGCGTTCGCGCGAATCTGCTGACGCACCTCATCGGGTAAGTCGCCGTGGCGGTTCGCGGCGGCCGCTTCGGCCATCGGCGCGATCAGCGGACGCACCATCTGCGCATGGCCGCCGAGCGAGGTGAGGCCGAGCGCGGCCGTCACCTGGCGGATGACGAAGTAGAGCATCAGCACGCGGCCGGTGGTGGCCGCATGCAGGCGCGAGATCAGATGCCGCGCCTGTTCCTTCAGACCGTTGCGTTCGAGCAGCGCGATCACCGGCAGCGTGAGCCAGATCAGGCCCATGTAGCGGTTATCCGCGAACGCCTTGCCGAAGGCGCTGACGATCTCCACCGTCTGCAAGCCGCCGGCTATGCCGGTCGCGACGCCCGCGACCGTGACCACCAGCAGCGCGTTGAAGCGCAATGCGAAGCCGAGCACTACGATCGGCACGCCAATCAATACCCACATGCAACTCTCCTTGTTTCGTTCTCCCGACGACCCCCTATGCAATGACTGCGTCACGACGCAGACTCGCATCGCGACGGAATCTAGCATGAGAAGTTATTGATAAATAGTCGAGAAAATGTATTCATCGGGTAAACGTGAGGAAGGTGGCTACGTGTGTGAAAAGCCCTTACCCCTCGGTCAGTCCGTCTTCCATCAACTGCCGCAGTTGCTCCAGCAGCTTGACCGCCGGACTCGGCAGAATCCCCTGGCGTCGCCGGAACGCGGTCAGCGTGCGCCGCCCGACCACCCCCGGCACACCGAGCGTATCGAACACGCCGGCCTTGCTCTCGGTCACGTACATCGTCGACGCCATCCAGCTCAGGAAGCCCGAATGCGCGACCAGGCTCTTCAGCGCCGTCACTGAGCGCGTTTCGACGACGACGTTCGGCAGTCCCAGTCCGCGCTCGGCAAACACGCTCTGCATGTGCTCGAACGGCCCGGTGCCGCGCGGCGGAATCGCCCAGCGTTCGCCCAGCGTGTCGGCGAGCGTGAGCTCGGGCTTGCGCCGCAGCGGATGATCGAGCGCGGCGACCACGTAGCTCGCGTCTTCCCAGCGGCAATCGGGGACCGCGGTGATCTCGTCGGTGTCGGGCACGGCCATGCTGAGCGCGAGATCGATCTCGCGTTTGACGAGCGCATCGGCGAGCCGGTCCCACACGCCCTCGATGATCTCCACGCGCAGATTCGGCCACTTCGTTAACACGCCGCTAACCGCGAGCGGCAGCACGAGGCTCGCGATGCTGCCCACCGCGCCGACGCGGATCGTGCCGCGCGCGAGGCCGCGCATTGCGTCGATTTCCTCGCGCGCCTGTTCGGCTTCGCGTTGCAGCAGGATTGCGTGCGGCAGCAGCGCCTCGCCGACCGCGGTCAGATGCATGCCCCGCGAATGCCGCTCGAACAGCGGCGCGCCGACCTGTTCCTCGAGACGGCGAATGGTCCGGCTCAACGCCGGTTGTGTGATGTGCAGCGCTTGCGCGGCGCGCCCGAGGCTGCCGCTCTCGACGATCGTCGCGAACGCTTGCAATTGCTGGAGGTTGTAAGTCATGCCGAAAGGTAATGCCTTTTTGCGGATTAGGCAATTTCCGGTTACCCCATTGGCCGTGATAATGGTTTTCGATTTTTCGAGCTCACCAGACAGGAGGCCTCGCATGACAGGCAGCGCGCCGCAGCAGAATCAACGACAGGCAATAGCACAGCGCACGCAATGGACCGTACGCGACGCGGTCATCGACTTTGCTCGCCGCGTCGGCATGACGTCGATCTTCGCGAACCCCGGCTCGACCGAACTGCCGATGTTCCGCGATTTCCCAGCGGATTTCCGCTACGTGCTCGGTCTGCAGGAAGCGGTCGTGGTCGGCATGGCCGACGGCTACGCGCAGGCCACCGGCAACGCGGCGCTCGTGAACCTGCATTCGGCGGCGGGCGTCGGCAATGCGATGGGCAACATCTTCACGGCGTTTCGCAACCGCACGCCGCTCGTCGTCACCGCCGGTCAGCAGGCACGCTCGATCCTGCCGTTCGATCCGTTTCTCGCCGCGACCCAGGCCACCGAATTGCCGAAGCCCTATGTGAAGTGGAGCATCGAGCCGGCGCGCGCACAGGACGTGCCGCTCGCGATCGCGCGCGCGTACGTGATCGCGATGCAGGAGCCGCGCGGCCCGGTGTTCGTTTCGATTCCCGCTGACGACTGGGATCACCCGGCTGAACGTGTAGCGGAACGCGACGTCGCGCACATCATGCGCCCCGATCCGGCGATGCTCGAGCGCATCGGCGCGGTGCTCGATGCGTGTGAGCGGCCGGCGTTCGTGGTCGGTGGCGCGGTCGATCGCGCGGGTGCGGCGGGCGAGGTCGTACGGCTCGCGGAGCGGCATTCGGCACGGGTCTACGTCGCGCCGATGACGGGGCGTTGCAGCTTCCCCGAAACGCATCGGCTGTTTGCGGGCTTTTTGCCGGCCATGCGCGAGCGCATCGTCGAATTGCTCGGCGCGCATGATGCGATCTTCGTGATTGGCGCGCCCGCGTTCACGTATCACGTCGAAGGAAGCGGGCCGCATGTGCCGCCGGGCGCGCAGCTGTGTCAACTAATCGACGATCCGGGCGTTGCCGCATGGACGCCGCAGGGGATCGCGGCGGTCGGCAACGTGCGGCTCGGTGTGCAGGATCTGCTCGCGCGTGCCGCGCCCAAGGCGCGTGAGTTGCCCGCGCCGCGCGCGGTGGCGCCGCGCGCGCTGCCGCCCGCGCAAGGTGAGCGGATGTCGGTCGCGTTCGCGTTGCAGACACTTGCCGAAGTGCGCGATCCCGACTGCATCGTCGTCGAGGAGGCGCCGAGTGCGCGGCCCGTGATGCAAACCTATCTGCCGATCGCGCGCGCCGGCGCATTCCTGACGATGGACAGCGGCGGTCTCGGCTACGGCATGCCGGCGGCGGTCGGCGTCGCGCTGGCGCGGCCGGGCGAGCGCGTGATCGCGCTGATCGGCGATGGTTCGAGCATGTACTCGATCCAGGCGATCTGGAGCGCGGTGCAAATGCAACTGCCGATCACATTCGTCATCCTGAACAATGCGCGCTATGCCGCGCTGCAGGATTTCGCTCCGGTGTTCGGCTTCACGCCGAACGAGACCGTGCAGGGCACGGACCTGCCGGGCCTCGACTTCGTGACGATCGCGGCGGGCATGGGCTGCCCTGGCGTGCGCGTCAGCGACGCGCAAGAACTCGCCGGTGTGTTGCGTCGTGCGTTGTCCGCGGAGGACTTGAAAAGCGGACCCACGCTCGTCGAAGCGATTGTCGCGTGACACGCATTTAAAAATCGAACTATGCGCGTGCAGCGCAAACAACGGAGACGTGCTCATGAATTACGTTCCTCCCGCTTCGGCTGCGGCCTCGACCGCGTGCGACGACGCGGCGCTCGCCGGCATCGCGAGCGGCGGCAGCACGGTCGACATCGGTCATGCGCTCGATGACGGTCCCTACACGCTGCTGCAGAAAATCGCTGTGGTGCTCGCGGCGCTGTCTATCGTCGTCGACGGATTCGACAGCCAACTGATCGGCTTCGCGATTCCGATGCTGATCAAGGAGTGGGGCATCACGCGCAATGCGTTTGCGCCGGTGGTCGCGTCGGGACTGATCGGCATGGGCATCGGCAGCGCGTTCGCGGGGCTGTTCGCCGATCGGTTCGGCCGGCGCTGGGCCGTGATCGGCAGCGTGTTCGTATTCGGCACGGCGACCTGCGCGATCAGTCTCGCGCCGAACGTTGCGGCCATTGCGGCGCTGCGCTTTATCGCGGGGCTCGGCATCGGCGGTGCGCTGCCGACGTCGATGACGCTGACCGCCGAGTTCACGCCCGCGCGTTTCCGTACGTTCGCGGTGACGGCGACGATTCTGTGCGTGCCGCTGGGCGGCATGGTCGCGGGATTGTTCGCCGGGCAGGTGCTGCCGGTTTATGGCTGGCGTGGTCTGTTCGTCGCGGGTGGTGTGCTGCCGCTCGGGCTCGCCGTCGTTCTGCTCGCCACGTTGCCGGAATCGCCGCGCTTTCTGGCGCGCCGACCGCATCGCTGGCCCGAGCTCGCGAAGTTGCTGCGGCGCATGGGGCGCGACGTGTCGGTCGATGCGAGCTTCACCGATGTGCGCGAGCAAAGCGCTGAGCGCCATGTCGGCTTCACCGCGCTGTTCCGCGATGGCCGTTCGCGCGACACCGTCGCAATCTGGGGCGCGTTCTTCATGTGCCTGCTTGCGGTGTACGCAGCATTCAGCTGGCTGCCGTCGATGCTCACGAGCGAGGGCTTGAGTGTGTCACTCGCGGGCTACGGCCTGAGCGCGTACAACCTCGGCGGCGTGATCGGCGCTGTGCTGTGCGCGCTTGCGATTGGGCGCTACGGTTCGCTCTGGCCGCTGCTGCTGTGCTGCGCGGGCGGTGTCGCGAGCGCATGGATGCTGCTCGGCGTCAGCGCGACGCAGCATACGGCGTTGATGATCGTTGGCCTCGGCTTGCATGGCCTGTTCGTGAACGCGGTGCAATCGACGATGTACGCGCTGTGCGCATATGTCTATCCGACCAGCGTGCGGGCGACGGGCACCGCGTCGGCGCTCGCGTTCGGCAGAGTCGGCGCGATTCTGAGCGCGTTCGCGGGCGCCGCGGTGATTACGGCCGGCGGCGCGTCGGGCTATCTGCTGATGCTCGGTATCGCGATGGCAATCGTGCTGATCGCGCTGGCGGTGGTGCAGCGGCATATTCCTCGCCGAGGCGTCGCGACAGCGCGTTGATCGACGCGACGCCCGGCCGCCTTGAATCGCCATCAGTCGCGCCTTTAACTCCCCCGAATGTAATCCGGCAGCGCCACTGCGTTCGCAACCGGATCGCCGTTCGCATCGGTCGGCAGATACTGCGTCTGAAACGCGGTAAACATCGCGGCAAAGCCATCGGCGCGCTGCACGATCACCGCGCCATCCTGAAACGCGCCGTTTTCGTTGTAATGCGGGCCGCGCGGATTGCCCTGATTCATGTGGGTCTCGTGAAGGCCGTCCTTTTTCGGCACGAACAGAAAGCCGAATCCATAGACCACAATGCCCGCCGACGTCGGTGTCCAGAAATCGCGGTTGTGCAACTGACCGCTGCCGTTGTCGAAAGGCAGGCTCTGCGACGGCTGAGTTTCGTCGATGGTCAGGATTTCGTCGATGATGTCGTTGACGTCGGCGCGATTGCCGTTTTGATCCTCGTAGGGAATGGGCCGCATCCGGTGAATGTCGAGCAGGCTGCTGTCCTGGAAGTAATCGAGCCGCGGAAAGCCGCTAGTGTAGAGGCCGGGCTTCAATGCCTGCAGTTTGGCGGTTAGCGGATCGGCGAAGTTCAGATCGGCATAGAAGTAGACGTCGTCGTTACCGCTTGCGCCCGGTTGCGTCGACGCCGAATTGACGACGATGTTGAATGGCGTATTGTCGTTGCCGGAAACCGTAATCACATAATGCGGACTTCCTATATACGAATCCTTGAAGGGCGCCGCGCGCAGCAGTTCTCCCTTGAACATGCAGTATTCGTTCATAGCTGAAGGACCTTGTCAAAGTTGATCAACTCAAAGCGACTCGCATCCGGGCTTATCAGCGGGCCGCTCTGAACCCCGCCGCCCAGCGCGCCCATTCGACCAGCACCTCGGTCACATCGTCCGGCCGCTCCATCGTGCACATGTGACCGCTTCGTTCAATCACGCGAAGCTTCGAGCCGCGAATCTGCGTGTGCATCTCCTCGTGACGCGCGAGGGGACTCCATTGATCATCGCGGCCGCACACGATCGTCGTCGGGCACTCGATGTCGCGAAGCAGGGCAGTCGCATCAGGACGATCGAGCAACGCGCGGATCTGCGCCGCGAATTTGTCCGGCGTGCTTCGCTCAATCATGTCGAGCACCGCCGCATAGACCGCGGAATCGTGGCGATCGGCGTTGACCATGCCGGGGGCCCACTCGTTGCCCATTGCGCGCATGCCTTTCGTGCGGGCAAGCTCGAGCAGTCTCAGTCGTTGCGCGCGCTCGCTTTCGCCGGCCTCGCCGGCGGCGCGCGGCGTATAGCCGGTGTCGAGCAACGCGAGTCCGGCGACGCGTTCCGGTGCGCGCCGGAACACTTCGAACGCGACACGTCCTCCCATCGAATGACCCGCGACCAGCAGACGGTCTCCCTCTACCGACTCGAGCACGTGATCGGCCATCGCGCCGAGCGAGTCGCGCATGCCATAGTCAGGCACGAAGCACTCGCCGATCGCGCCGAGCGCGCCGCGCTGGTCGGCCCACACTGCGTCGTCGCAGAGTAGGCCAGGGAGCAAAACGATTTGTAAGGTCATGGGTGGGTCCTGTGATGCGCTAGTCGGATAAAAGAAGCGGCGCTCGATACGACGCCATCGTCGAATAGTACCGGCGCGCGTGGAAAATATCGACTGACCCGGCATGATTCGAGCGACGGGACAATCGCCGTGATTAGCGGAACGGCAGCGCAGGCGCAACCGCGCAGCGCTATAACATGCCAATCTCCCGCGCGGTCGCATCGATCGCCGCTTTGGCTTTCGATACGATCTCGTCGATCTCCAGCCGGCTAATCACGAGCGGTGGCGACAGCAACATCCGGTCGCCGCTCGCGCGCATGATCAGATTGCCGTTGAAGCAGAAATCGCGGCACAACGTACCAATATCGCCGCCATTCGCAAAGCGCTTGCGCTTGAGCGGCTCCTCAGCGAGTTGCACTCCCGCAACGAGACCCGCGCCGCTGATCTCGCCAACGACCGGATGACCGGCGAAGGTTTCGCGCAGCTTCTGCTGAAAGTACGGACCTGTATCCGCTTTGACGCGCTCGACGATACTCTCGTCGCGCAGCAGCTTCAGATTGGCAAGCGCGACGGCCGCCGCGACCGGGTGCCCGGAGTAGGTGAGGCCGTGATTGAAGTCGCCGTTCTCGATCAGCGCGCGGGCGACGCGATCATGCAAACCGACCGCACCCATCGGCACATAACCGCTCGTCAGTCCCTTCGCGAGCGTGATCAGATCCGGCTCGAAGCCGAAGTGCTGATGCGCGAACCATTCGCCGGTTCGGCCGAAGCCGCCGATCACTTCATCCGCGACGAGCAGCACGTCGTACTTGCGGCAAATGCGCTGGATTTCCGGCCAATAAGTCGCGGCCGGAAAGATCACGCCGCCCGCTCCCTGGAAAGGCTCACCGATAAACGCGGCGACCTTGTCCGCACCGAGTTCGACAATCTTCGCTTCCAGCTGCTGCGCGCGAGCCAGCGCGAATTCTTCCGGCGTCTGATCGCTTGCCGCTTCGCCGAAGAAATAGGGCTGATCGATATGCACGATGTTCTCGACTTTGGACGGCATCTGTTCGTGCATATCAGCCATGCCGCCGAGCGTGCCGCCCGCGATCGTCGAGCCGTGATAAGCGTTCTTGCGCGCGATCACGAACTTCTTCGCGGGCTGGTGTTGCGTCGCCCAATATTGATGGACGATACGCAGCACGGTGTCGTTGCCTTCCGAGCCGCTGTTGCAGTAGAAAAAATGCTTGAAGGGCTCCGGCGTCAGTTCGGCCAGCAGGGCGGATAGTTCTATCACCGGCGGATGCGTCGTCCTGAAGAACGTGTTGTAGTACGGCAGTTCCTGCATTTGCCGGTAGGCGGCGTCGGCGAGTTCCTTGCGGCCGTAGCCGACATTCACGCACCAGAGTCCCGCCATGCCGTCGATGATCTTGTTGCCGTCCGAGTCCCACAGGTACACGCCGTGGGCCTTGACGATCACGCGAGAGCCCGCGCGATTGAGCGAGCCCATATCCGAGAACGGATGAATGTGATGCGCGGCATCGAGCGCGCGGTATTCGGCGGTGCTGCGTGAAATTGCTTGCCATGTTGGTGCGTCGTTCGTGCCGCTAACGTCGGGCTTCTCTGCATCGATCACGTCTTCAGTCTTATAGCTCATAGTGCCTCCGTCCTTTCAAAGTTCTCGTAGACCGATTGGCTGCCAGCACTCAGACGTGCAGCAACAGGTGCCGGCGTTCCCACGAACTGATCACGCGAAAAAACGCTTCGTATTCGGTCTCTTTCAGCGCGAGATACGCGCGGACGAACTGCTCGCCGAGTACTTCGGCAATCGGCTCGCACGCGCTCATCAACGTCAGGCCTTCTTCGAGATTGCGCGGTAATTGATAGGGCAACGCATAGCCGTCGCTCGCCAACGGTTCGGTTGCTGCGAGCCGCTGCGTCATGCCGAGATAACCCGCCGCCAAAGTCGCGGCAATGGCCAGATACGGATTGCAGTCGACCCCCGGAATGCGGTTCTCGATGCGACGCGCGACCGGCGCGGAATGCGGCACCCGGAAGCCCACCGTGCGATTGTCGTAACCCCATGCGACGTTGATCGGCGCGGCCATGAAACGCGACAGCCGCCGGTATGAGTTGATGTATGGCGCGAAGATCGGCATCAGTGCGGGCGTGTATTTCTGCAAGCCGGCGATATAGCCGGTGAACAGCGACGTCGGTTCACCATCCGCGGCGGTAAACAGGTTGCGGCCGGTCTCCATGTCGACGAGACTTTGGTGCATGTGCATCGCCGAGCCCGGTTCACTCTCCATCGGCTTAGCCATGAAAGTGGCGTACATCTTGTGACGCAACGCCGCTTCGCGAACGGTGCGCTTGAATAGAAACACGCTGTCAGCGAGTTTGAGCGGATCGCCATGCATGAAGTTGATTTCCATCTGCGCGGCGCCGACTTCGTGAATCAGTGTGTCGACTTCGAGGTCCTGCACGTCGCAGTACTCATAGATGTCTTCGAATAGCGGATCAAATTCGTTGACCGCTTCGATCGAATACGCCTGGCGGCCGGTTTCCGCGCGACCTGTGCGCCCGACCGGCGGCTGCAACGGCAGGTCGGGGTCGCGATTCATGTCGACCAGATAAAACTCGAGCTCCGGCGCGATCACGGGCTTCCAGCCGCGCGCCCGGTACAGATCGAGGACGCGGCGCAATACACAGCGCGGGGAGATTTCGACCGGGGTGCCGTCGAAATGAACGCAATCGTGGATCACCTGCGCGGTCGGATCGACTGCCCACGGAATCATCCGGATCGTGCTCGCGTCGGGCACGCACACCATGTCGGGGTCGGTGACGCCGGTCAGCGTATCGCTTTGCGGATAGTCGCCGGTCACGGTTTGAATCATCACCGCCTGCGGCAGCCGCATCGACTCGCCGGATTCGAACTTGCTGCGCGGAATGATCTTGCCGCGCGCGATGCCGGCCATGTCAGGAATGATCGCTTCGATTTCGGTGACGTGATGCTTTTTCAGAAACTCGTCGATGTCATGCATGATGATTCTCTCTGTTTTGTTTCGCATAACGAATAGACGTGTCGAACCCACGCCGCCCATCAGATGAACAAGCGGTTCGAGTGAATCCGTCGCGATGCGCGGTAATCAGTCAGCGCCGCGCGGACGCAAGCAAACAGCTCGCGGAAAACGCGTGCAAACGGATGAATCGAGCGGCGAAAAGAGACGAAAGAAGAGAGGCGCTACGGCAGCAGCGAAGCGACTTCGTCTGTGCGCACCGCGATGAACGCACGTGCGGAGAGGACGTTGCGACGTCGAACGCAACGGCGCGACAGGACTGTGATGACGGACAGAAAGCGGCGAAACGCAAGGCTGCCGTTGCTGCCGTCGGCGATGGCGCCGTCAGCGCAAATACCACGCGCCTGACTGCAATTCCAATTCACCAAAGGGCCTCGGACTCTCACGATGACACTCGACTGGCGTAGTTGAGGGTATTGAAGTGGTCTGTTTCGGATTTACAGCGGACATTGAAGAAACAGGACACGGGTTGATCGACAGGAAGCGCTACTAAACGATACTCACTGATTTCGCAGCGCCGACTCGCGATTGCCCTATGGCAAGCATATACGAGCCAAGAATGCCGTCAATTTGTTTTTAGATTCCGGCAACGCGGCAGCGAGCGCGCTGCCGCGTGTTTTGCCCGCGTGTCGCTCACTCCGCGAGACGCGCGCGCACCGTATATTCACCTTCGTCGCCCTTGTCTTCAAGCATGTGCGCCATCGCCGCATTGAACTCGGGTGGCAATGGCTCGACGGGATAGCCGCGTTTTTCCCACGCATCGAGGCCGCCCTTCAGCGCGCGTACATGATGAATGTTCTTGCGATGCAATTGCCTGACGATGCGCTTCGCGGTCGCTTCGTTAGGACACACGCAATAGACGACGATCGGCCGTTTCAGATACTCGGGATGAATCGGATCAGGCGATTCGAGATCGAGCGGCCGCGCGCCGGCAATGCGGTGCGATTCCTTTTCGCGGACGGTGCTCGGGCGCGCGTCGAGAATCAGCGGAGGTTCGCTCGACTTCATCATCGCGTCGAGTTGATCCGGCGAAATGCGCGTATGCGCGAGCCAGCGGCGAAACTGCAAACGGCGTAGCCAGCGATACAGCAGTACCGCTGCGAAGATTGCCGCGAACGTATCGACGATCGTGCCGCCGTTGTGCCGCACGAGCAGCATCAGTTGCACGATCTGATCGTGCAAGGCGCCGCCGCCAATCACCCAGACGCTCGCCCACAGCGTGGCACCGACCATGTCCCACCACAGAAACACGCCGACGCCAATCGCGGTTGTGCCAAGCAGCGGCGCGGAAATCAGGCCGAGACCGGGCAGGAACTTCGCGACCGTCAAAATTGGTGCGCCATAGCGTTCAAACGTATTGCGCGCGACGCGCACCGTGTTGTCCAGCGAAAGAGAGAAGCGCACGAGGTAATTCAGCAACCGGCGGCCGTACGCGCGTCCGGTGAAAAACCATAGCGAGTCGGCGAGCAGCGTCGCACCGACCGCCGCGCAGATTACGTTGACGTACGAGGTTTCTCCCACCGCAGCCATTGTTCCAGCGAGAACCAGCATCGGCGCGGCGGGAACCGGCATGCCGAGTTGCGTGACGAGCACGCTCATGAATACGGCCCACACGCCGAGAGAGGGTGCAATAGCAACCGGGAAATGCCACACAACCGCGCTCCTGAGAAGGCAATGAAAGAAAAGGGAATCGTCCGCGCAGAAACCGACGCGTTGCTGGAGCGCGCGTCGGCGCGAAGGACGGATTTAAGCACAGGTAGCGAGTCGGCGTTGTGATAGAACGCAGACAATGTCGCGCGCGGTCTGCATGCACCGCGCGGCAAGTGGATCAAACTGGGCTGGGTGGGGTGTCTTGCGTCGCTTCAGGCGGGGCAATCCGGGAAAAGGCGGGGCGACTCACGCAGCCTCGGACGGATCATAAGGCACCACCCGCTCATGCTCGTCCGCGTGATTGCGCGCGACAATCGCGCGGGCCGCGACGTTCGCGTCGAGATTGAACGGCTGATGCGGCACGCCCGGCGGAATGAACAGGAAATCGCCCGGCTCGGTAATGACCGATTCGCGCAAGCCCGGACCATAGCGCGTCTCGATCCTGCCTTCGAGCATATAGATCGCGGTCTCGTAGTCGGCGTGATAGTGCGGCTCCGCATGGCCGCCCGGCGGCACCACGACCATATACATCGATAGGCCGGTCGTGCCCGCGGTGCCGGCCGAAATACCGACGAAATAGGGCAGCCGTTGGGCCGTCGCCATTGCCTGCTCCGGGCGCACCTTGATGACAGGGGCTCGCGCGTCGTGCGTTGCGTTTGACATGGTCGCTCCTTTCGTCGCCGCCGTGCAGGGCGGTTTCACGCATGCCGAACTGCAAGTCTAGACGATCCGGGCGGCAATATCGGACGTGATCGAGCGGACGTGATCGGGCGCGGGGGGCCGCTTGCGTCACGCCTGCGCGGGGCGGGATGAATGCAGCGCGGGCGTCGACACCGATGTGTCGTCGATCGGGAAATGCAGCAGCGCCGCGATCACTCCCGCCGCGACCGTCGCTTCCCATAGCAGCGAATACGAGCCGGTCAGATCGAACACGAGGCCACCGAGCCACGCGCCGAGAAACGAGCCGATCTGATGGCTCAGAAAGCACACGCCGAACAGGCTGCCGAGGTGACGCGTGCCGAACACCTTGGCGACGAGCCCGCTCGTCAGCGGTACGGTGCCGAGCCACGTGAGGCCCATCACGGCCGCGAAAATCACCACTGACACGGCACTTTTCGGCAGCACGAAGAACGCGCCGATCGTCGCGCTGCGAATCAGATAGAGCCAACCGAGCACATGATGCTGGCGGAACCGGCCGCCGAGCCAACCGCATGCCCAACTACCCGCCATATTGAACAGGCCGATCAGCGCAAGCGCGGTGGCGCCCAGCCCGATCGGCATATGACACAGCGTCAGGTATTCGGGCAGATGCGTCGCGATGAACGCGAGCTGGAAACCACAGGTGAAGAAGCCGAGCGTCAGCAGGCCATAGCCGCGATGGCGCGTCGCCTTCGCCAGCACCTCGCGCAGCGGTTCGTGCGCCCTCCCATCCTGAGCCTGAGCCGCCCCATGGATCTGCGCGCGCCGGTCTAGCACGATGCCGAGCGGCGCAATCAGCAGCATCACGAAAGCCAGCACGAATAGCGATGTCGCGATGCCGGCATGCAGCCGGATGCCTTGCACGAGCGGCACCATCAGCACCTGTCCAGCGGAGCCGCCGGCGCTCACGAGCCCCATCGCGACGCTGCGCTTCTCCGGCGACGCGATGCGGCCGACCGCTGGCAGCACCACGCCGAACGTCGTGCAACTCACGCCGATGCCGACCAGCAGCCCCATCCCGATCACGAGTGCCGCGCCGCTCGGCGCGACCGCCGACAGTGCGAGGCCGGCGGCGAACGTCGATGCGCCGAACGCGACGACCGGCGCCGAGCCGTAGCGATCGGCGGCCGCGCCTGCGAACGGCTGCGCGAAGCCCCAGACGAGGTTATGCAGCGCGATCGCGAATGCGATCAGCGTGACCGGCAGACCTCGGTCGAACGAGAACGGGCCGATGAAAAGACCGAAAGTCTGGCGGATGCCCATCGCGGCGCTGAGTATCAGCGCACCGGCGACGATCACGAGCGTCGTGGTGACGGTCGTCGCCGGATCGAGGGCGGCGGCGGGCGGCTTGCTGTGGATGGACGACATGGCGGTTCTCCTTGGCCACCATCGTCCCAGCCCGCCGCGCAGCCGGCAAAGGAAAAGATTTCGACGACAGGTGAGCGCGGCTCACCTGTTCGCTTCGACGTCGGCATTTGCGGCCGGGTCAGTGTGCGCGTCGAACCGCTGCGCCTCGTCGACGAGCCAGCGTTTGAAACCGGCGAGCTCCGGCCGCCGGATTGCGCTGTCCGCATTCTCCGCGCTGACCAGCCAGTAGGCGGTGCCCGATGCAACGGTCCGCGCGCAAGCCTCGACAAGCGTGCCGCTCGCCAGATCGCTATCGACCAGCGGCTTGCGACCGAGCGCGACCCCGAGGCCCATGCTGGCCGCCTCGAACGCGAGCTGGATCGTGTCGACGCGTAAGCCGCCGGTCGTATCGATATCGTCGGTGCTGGTGGCATCGAGCCACGCCTGCCAGTCTTCGCTCGCGGCGTTCACGTGAATCAGCGTCGCGCGCCGCAGGCTCAGATCGCCACGGTCGTCGCGCAGCGTTGCGAGATAGGCGGGGCTGCACACCGGCACGAAGCGCTCGCCGAACAGACGTGTCCATGCGGTGCCGGCGACCGGCGCGCGGCTCATGCGAATCGCGAAATCGAAGCCGTCGACCGGAAAGCCCACCTGGCGATGCGACGTATCCACGCTCACGTTGACGTTCGGCCAGCGCGCGCGAAAGCCGGCGAGGCGCGGCAGCAGCCAGCGCGACGCGAAGGTCGGCGCGCAGCTGAGCGCAATCGGCCGATCCGCGCGATGATTGGGTAGACGCTGCGTGCCGATCGCGATCAGCGAAAACGCCTCGGAGACGTACGATAGATAATCCGCGCCGATCGCCGTCAGCGAGATGCCGCGCGGCTCGCGCACGAACAGTTCGACGCCGAGCGCCTCCTCGAGTCCGACGATGCCGTGACTGATCGCGCTCGGCGTGACGTTCAGTTCGGTGGCGGCGAGCTTGAAACTTTGATGCCTGCCGGCCGCTTCGAAAAAGCGAAGCGCGGGCAGGGGCGGCAGACGAAGCGGCATGTGCGTTCCCCAAGGCGGCCACGTCGCGCGTGGCGCGCGTGTCATGTGGCGCAAGCATACCGCGAGGCGACGCGTGACGAGGGCGTCGCCAAACCGCCGGCGCAACCGCCGCGAACAATCACTGCAGAAAATACCTCGCCGGGCCCGTCGATTTTCCGCAGCCTCATGCGTCGTCGCTACAGGAGGGGGCGGCAAGCGCAGGCTCGCTCGCCTTCCGTCCGTTTTTCTCACGATTTCTCACAAGGAGATGACTGATGAACAACGCAAGCACCCCAATGCACACGCTGAAACCAGCCCGCGAGCTGGCTGACCTACCCCCGCGCTTTCCCGGCGAGAGCGCCGAATATCGACGCGCGCGCAATGCGTTGCTGGTCGAGGAGATCGAACTGCGCCGCCAGATCGAGCGCGTCGCCGCGCAACGCCGCGCCCTGCCGCCGGGCGGTATCGTGCCCGAGGATTACCGCTTCGACGGCGAAGCTGGGCCGGTGACGCTGTCGCAGATGTTCGGCGCGCACGACACTCTCGTCATCTACAACTGGATGTTCGGGCCGCAGCGCGAGCGCCCCTGCCCGATGTGCACGTCGTTGCTGAGCGCATGGGACGGCGAAATGCCCGATATCCTGCAGCGCGTCGCGTTCGCGATAGTCGCCCGCTCGCCGATCGAGCGGCTCGTCGCGTTCAAACAGGAGCGCGGCTGGCGGCATCTGCGGCTTTATTCGTCGGGCGGCAATACGTTCAATCGTGTCTACGGCTGCGAAGATCCTGCCGGTGATGATCTTCCCGCGCTCAATGTGTTCACGAACACGGGCGGCGTCGTGCGGCACTTCTGGGCCGGGGAGATGGGGCCGGAGACTGCGGACCCCGGCCAGGATGCGCGCGGCGCGCCCGATCTGATGCCGCTTTGGACGATCCTCGACACGACGCCGGGCGGCCGCGGCACCAACTGGTATCCGAAGCTGGCGTATTGAACGGCGCCGCCGTAGAGCGCTTGAAAGCTACGTCTGCGTCTCCGCTGCGCGGCTCTGCGCGAGCGTGGTCAACAAAAACGTGCCGACCGCGCTCGCCCGCATCGGCAGGCTGAAGAGATAGCCTTGCACCGCGCGCGCGCCGAGCGCCTTCACGACCTCGGCCTGCAACGACGTTTCGAGTCCTTCCACCACGCATTCGAGTCCGAGGTTGCGGCACAGGTCGATCACGGATTTGACGATCTTCTTCGACGCGCTGTTGGTATCGACGTCGGTCACGAAGCTGCGGTCGATCTTGATGGTGTCGAACGGCAGCCGATGCACGTAGCTGAGGCTCGAATAGCCGGTGCCGAAATCGTCGAGCGACATCCGGCAGCCGGCCTGCTTGAGCATCGTCATCGCGCTATGTGCCTGCTCGAAATCGCGCGTCAACGCGGTTTCGGTGATTTCGAACGTCACGCGATGCGGCGACACGCCGCTCGCCGCGACGATGTCGATCAGGCGACGCGCGCGCGCCGACGTCGAGATATCGATCGCGGACAGGTTGAACGACAGATACAGATCGGCCGGCCATTGCGCGACTTCGGCGAGCGCCCGGCGCAGCAGCACGTCGGTGATGCCGAGAATCAGCTCGGTACGTTCCGCGATCCGAATGAATTCCTCCGGCCTGACCATGCCGAGCCGGGCGTTGTGCCAGCGGCCGAGCGCTTCGAGTCCGATCGGCTGGCGCGTGAGCAGATCGTAGATCGGCTGGAACTCGAGGAACAGCTCTGCTTCGAGGTCCGCGTGGCGCAGCTCCTGGGTGACGAGGCTCAGGCGCCGCATTCGCGTTTCGTGCTCGGTCGAGAAAATCACCGGCATGCCGCGGCGGTTTTCCTTGCCGACGTAAAGCGCGGCATCGGCGCGTTCGAATACCTGCGCGACCGTCGAGCCCGCTTCGGGAAACGCGGCCCAGCCGATGGTGCCCGACAGTTCCGCGACATTGTCGGCGACCTGATACGGCTGACTGAGCGCGTGGCAGATACGCTGCCCCAGCTCGACCAGCGCTTCGTTCGACAGCTTGTGACGCACGATCGCCCCGAATTCGTCGCCGCCCAGACGCGCGAACATCAGGCCCGTTTCGGCGATCGACAGGAGTCGCGCGCCGACTTCCTGCAACACGAGATCGCCGCTCGCGTGACCGTAGATGTCGTTGACCTGCTTGAAGCCGTCCAGATCGATGAGCCCGACGTTGAAGCCGCCGCCGGTTTCGAGAGCCTGCTCCGCTATCGCGTGCAGCGACGAGAAGAAACTGCGCCGGTTCGGCAGGCCGGTCAGACTGTCGAGGTTCGCGAGCCGGTAGTTGTCGTCGCTGAGCCGTTGGGTGTTTTGCTGGCTCGCCCGTAGTTCGCGTTGTGCGTTCACCGCATCCGCGAACGTGCGCCAGTAAAGCTGGATGACCACCGCGAGCGCGACGCCGACCAGCGTCATGTCGATGGCCATCGCGAAGAACACCGACGAGCCGCTGGATACGAGGAACCCGGAGAAACTGAGGATGACGAGGCAAAGCAGCAGAAGCGCGGGCTTGCGCAGATGGATCAGGCAGAACATGCTGCCGACCAGCGTCGTCGCCATATAGAACGCGACCTGCGCCTGCTGGGACGCAGTGCCGTACGGGAACAGCAGCAGCGACCAGCTGGTGAACGCCACGCCGAACAGGCCGACCAGCCACGTCACGCCGCGCAATTCGCGGACCGCCTGCGCGTCCGTCATCGTACGGTTGCGCCTGCGCCACCAGCGCACGCAGCGAAGCAGGCACAGCACGCCGAGCGCCGCGGGTATGTACAGGGACAGCCAGTCCGGCGCGCTACCCAGATGCGTCGCCGCGACCGCCGCCGTGTTGACGAGCAGAATGAAGTAGAGAAGCGGTATCTGGCGGCTGAACGCACGCAACTGCGCATGCATGAGCTCCCGGTCGCCTTCGACGACCGATAGCATCTTTTTCAATCTCGCAAGCCAAACCATTGCCATCCCTTTAACGTTTGCGCGCTAAACGCAGCTGTGTATATCGGCGTGATTGCCGCTTAACTTGAGTGCTCTGATGGGGAGAAGGGCATTAAAACCAAAGGTTTGTGAATCCGACTGTGCGCTTACGAGTCAGGGGCGGTAAGTACTACCTGGCGGCACGCGTTCGTAACGCCGGAACCAGACGTTTGTGCCGGATTCTCGTTTCTTGCCGATGGTTAATTTGCAACGTGGACCACAAGCACCGCGCCCGCGCTTCGCCAGGTGGGCTATCGTGATGGGTAAGCCCGCGCAGGTCCGCAGGCCGCGCGCTAAAGCACTGAAATTGCAACGGATTGTGATGCTCGAGGATGGCGCACGAGGCGGTGCGCGCGCATAAGCCCGCGATTCTTATGGCAGTTTGGAGCGGAAAAACGTCAAATCGCCGCCCCGGCGTTGATACAAGCCTTACACCAAGGGTTTGCGCGAAAGTGCGCCTATGCGTTAGTGTGTCGGTCCCGGCGCCTCAGAAGGGCGCCGATTCCATGATTACCATACGGGAAGTGCTATGAACAAACAGGAACTGATTGATGCAGTCGCCGCAACGACGGGCGAAAGCAAAGCGGCAACCGGCCAGACCATCGACGCGATCGTCGAGGCAGTGACCAAGGCCGTGGTGAGCGGCGATACGGTGCAACTGGTCGGTTTCGGTTCGTTCTCGACCGGCGCGCGCGCAGCACGCGTGGGCCGCAACCCGTCGACGGGCGAAGAGATCCAGATCGCCGCGGCCAAGACGGTGAAGTTCACCGCAGGCAAGGCGTTCAAGGAAGCCGTCAACGCGTCGTAAGTTACGCGCTTCACGCTGGAGCATTCCTGGTGCGCTCCGCAGCCCTGCTGTGAGGCGCGCGCCTGGGTGGTGCGTCGGGCGTGAGGTTCACGCGCTGCCCAACCCGGCCAGGCGGTTCGCCCGGAGGCTGGCGCGGCGCGTGTGCCTGGCACTTTGGGCCGGGCGTTCCCGGGCTCGATCGGTTTCGATCGGGTCGCGAGCGGACCCGCCGCCGAATCGCGGTCCGTGGTCCGTGCGTTGCGCTGTCAGCCCGCGCGACGCGTGCGGGTTGCCGCCGCGAGCGTGGCGAGCACCGGTTCGGTTTGTGCCCAGCTTACGCAGGCATCCGTGATCGATACGCCGTAACGTAACGGCACACCGGCCTTCAGATCCTGACGGCCCTCTTCCAGATGACTTTCGAGCATCACGCCGATGATGCGGTGCTCACGCGCCGACAGTTGCCGCGCGATATCGTCCGCGACCTCGATTTGCCTAAGGTGCGACTTGTTCGAGTTCGCATGCGAGCAGTCGATCATCACCTGCTCGCGCAGACCTGCTGAACGCAGTGCTTCGCACGTCGCCTGCACTGACGCGCTGTCGTAGTTCGGCCCTTTCTTGCCGCCGCGCAGAATTACGTGCGCGTCATCGTTGCCGCGCGTTTCGAAGATCGCGGCCATGCCCATTTTCGTCATGCCCATGAACGCGTGGCTAGCGCGCGCCGCGACGATCGCGTCGGCGGCGATCTGCACGCCGCCGTCGGTGCCGTTCTTGAAGCCGATCGGGCAGCTCAACCCCGATGCGAGCTGCCGATGACTCTGGCTCTCGGTCGTGCGCGCGCCGATCGCACCCCACGCGATCAGATCGGCGATGTATTGCGGACTCAGCAGGTCGAGGAATTCGGTCGCGGTCGGCAAGCCCAGACCGTTGATGTCGAGCAGCAACTGCCGCGCGAGACGCAAGCCTTCGTTGATACGGAAGCTGCCATCCAGCCGCGGGTCGTTGATATAGCCTTTCCAGCCCACCGTCGTGCGTGGCTTCTCGAAGTACACGCGCATCACGATCAGCAGGTCGTCCTTGTAGTGATCGGCGGCGGTCTTCAGCTTGCGCGCGTATTCGATCGCCTGATCGTGATCGTGGATCGAGCAGGGGCCGGTGATCAGCACGAGCCGATCGTCGCGGCCGTGGAGAATGTCGGCGATTTCGACGCGGGTCTTCTCGACCAGCGTCTGCACCGTGGGCGGCACCGGCAGTTCGTCCTGTAGCAGTGCCGGGGAAATCAGCGGACGAACCGCGCCGATGCGCACGTCGTCGATGCGCGTGGTGTCCTGGGTGGCGTCGGCCGAGCCGACTTCCTGATCGTGCAGGGGGTTGTCGAGGGCGCTCAAGATGTTCTCCGCAATCGGTTGGTGAGGCGGCCTCGCCGCCTGATTATGCTAGCGTCGCCGCGACGAGGGCGCGGGCGCTGCGTGGGTTTGACGTGGACCGTGCGGGGTGGGGCGCTTGAGGCCTCGGGCGAGGCTTGAAGCAAAGCCTACGCGACCGCGCACGGATGCGCTGGCGCGATTATGACACCCGCGCCGGCCTGCCGGCATGCGGTTAGGCGGCTCGGCGGATTCAGAGCTTCTGGATCAACGCCATCGCGGCGGCCGGATTGCGCTCCTTGAAGCCGCTGATCACATACAGGTAGACGTCGCGCGCGGCGGCGTTCGCGGGCGGCTCCGCCCAGGTCTCGAGATCGTCCGGCGTGGTGCCGGCGGCGAGCTGACGCACGCGCTCGGCCCATGCGCCGAGCGCTTTCGTCGAATAGCCTTTGGCCTGGCTGTCGCTCGTGCCCATGATGCGCGCGTAGACGAACGGCGCGGTGATGTCGGCGATCTGCGGATACTCGCTGTCTGCCGCGAGCACGACCGCGACCTTGTGCTCACGCGCGAGCGCGATGAATTCCGGTGTCCTGAACGAGTCGTGACGAACCTCGACCGCATGCCGCAGCGCCTGTCCTTCGATGCTTGCGGGCAGCAGCTTCAGAAAGGCTTCGAAATCGTCGGGGTCGAACTTCTTGGTGGATGCGAACTGCCAGTTGATCGGCCCGAGCTTCTGTTTGAGCAGCAGCACGCCACTTGCGAAGAAGCGCTCGATCGTTTCGCCCGCTTCGGCGAGCACCTTGCGGTTCGTCGCGTAGCGCGGCGCTTTCAGCGAGAACACGAAATCTTCGGGCGTTTCCTGATACCACTTCTCGTAGCTGGCCGGTTTCTGCAAACCATAGAACGTGCCGTTGATTTCGATGGATGTCAGATGCCGGCTCGCGTATTCGAGCTCGCGGCTTTGCGTGAGGCTCTCCGGATAAAACGGCCCGCGCCACGGCGCGTAGGTCCACCCGCCGATGCCGATGCGAATGCGTGCGGAAGATCTGGATTGGGACGGAACTTTCGTCGGCGCTTTCCTGGTGGCGCTGGGCGGGTTACTTTCCTTCGCGTTTCTCGCTACGGGCACTTGGGCTCTCCTTCGGGCTGCGGCGGGAAAGCTCGTAGATTAGTCGTTTTTCTCGCGGCGCGCGGCGTTGGCTTCGTCGAAACGACGGCTCGCTTCGGCCACTTCCACGCGAAAGCGCTGCAACGCACTCAGCGCTAGGTCAGGCGGCGTCAGCGCGACCCACAGCACCTCGATCAGCTGATCAGCAGTCGCGTCGATATCGATCTGACGGTTGGTCAGCGTCGCGTCCCATAGCACGTGCTCCATCGGCCCGAACACCATCGAGCGCAACAGGCGCAGCGGCACGTCGGCACGAACCTCGCCGCTTTGCTGGCCTTGCGCGAGCACGCGCATCAACGGCGCGGTGTAGCGGCGCTGCAGTTCGGTCAGCGCTTCGCCCAGTTCGTGATGCCGCGCGCGGCCTTCGGACAGCACGAGCGCGCACAGGTCGGTGCCGTTCACGAGCATCAGCCGCAGATGCATGCGCACGATGAACGCAAACTGCTGGCGCACGTTACCGTCGCGCGGCAGGCCCGCTTCGATCGCGTCGATGATCTCGTCGTACCAATCGCCGATGACACGCGCGCACAGCTCGCGCTTGCCGCGAAAATAGCTGAACACCGTCGCTTCGGAAATACCGAGGCGCTGCGCGATTTCCGCGGTCGTCGCGCGTTCGTAGCCCCTTTCGGAGAACACGTCCCGGCCCGCCTGAAGAATCTCCTTCACGCGCTGCTGCGACTTGCGCCCGGCCGGCTGGCGACGCGAGACAGGTAATCCGGCCTTCTCGGCAACCGTCATATGAGTCAGATTCAGATTTTTGATGGGGGTTGAGGCTCAAGGTGGCGTTCGTGCGCCGCTCATATGCCCGATGAGCGCGATCGTAGCACCGAATCAGCGGATTGGCGCGGCTCGGTGAAATTTCTGAGTAACACTCAAAAGTACCTATTGACGGTTACGTCAATCTGGCGTGAAATGCGCCATGACATGTTTTCGCGCGCCGCTTCGCGTTCCATGAACGGCCGCCCACGAACTCAGGAGACACCGCAATGCCCAATCTGCCCGGTTTGCAGTTCCCGCTCGGCGAAGAAATCGAAATGCTGCGCGACAGCATTGCATCGTTCGCCGCCAAAGAAATCGCGCCGCGCGCGGGGGAAATCGATCGCACCGATCAGTTTCCGATGGACCTATGGCGCAAGTTCGGCGATCTCGGCGTGCTCGGGATGACGGTCTCCGAAGAGTACGGCGGCGCCAACATGGGCTACACAGCGCACATGGTCGCGATGGAGGAAATCTCGCGCGCGTCGGCATCGGTGGGCCTTTCGTATGGCGCGCATTCGAACCTGTGCGTGAACCAGATTCATCGCAATGGCACCGACGCGCAGAAGCGCAAGTATCTGCCGAAGCTCGTCTCGGGCGAGCACGTCGGTGCGCTGGCGATGAGCGAGCCGAACGCGGGCTCGGACGTGGTCAGCATGAAGCTGCGCGCCGAGAAGAAGGGCGACCGCTACGTGCTCAACGGCACCAAGATGTGGATCACCAACGGCCCCGATTGCGACACGCTCGTCGTCTATGCGAAGACCGATCCCGAGGCGAATTCGCGTGGCATTACGGCGTTCATCGTCGAGAAGGGCATGAAGGGTTTCTCGGTCGCGCAGAAGCTCGACAAGCTCGGCATGCGCGGCTCGCACACCGGCGAACTCGTGTTTCAGGACGTCGAAGTGCCGGAGGAAAACATCCTCGGCCAGTTGAACGGCGGCGTCAAAGTGCTGATGAGCGGTCTCGATTACGAGCGCGCGGTGCTCGCGGGCGGTCCGACCGGCATCATGGTCGCGGTGATGGACGCGGTCGTGCCGTATATCCACGACCGCAAGCAGTTCGGCCAGTCGATCGGTGAGTTCCAGCTGATCCAGGGCAAGGTCGCCGATCTGTACACGACCTTGCAGGCATGCCGCGCGTATCTGTACGCGGTCGGCCGCCAGCTCGACACGCTCGGCAACGACCACGTGCGCCAGGTGCGCAAGGACTGCGCGGGTGTGATTCTGTACACGGCCGAAAAGGCGACGTGGATGGCCGGCGAGGCGATCCAGATTCTCGGCGGCAATGGCTATATCAACGAGTATCCGGTCGGGCGTCTGTGGCGCGATGCGAAGCTTTACGAAATCGGCGCGGGCACGAGCGAGATTCGCCGCATGCTGATCGGCCGGGAGCTGTTTGCCGAAACGCTGTGACGCAAGCGAGCGTGAGCCCTATCAATCGGCGGCACTTTGGAGAAGCGACGTCATGCCGATCATCGAATCAAAACTGAACCCGCGCTCGGACGATTTCCGTGCGAACGTTGCGGCGCTCGAAGCGCTCGTCGCTGATCTGCGCGCGAAGATCGAGCAGCTCGCGCAAGGCGGCGGCCAGGCCGCGCGCGACAAGCACACGAGCCGCGGCAAACTGCTGCCGCGCGAGCGGATCGCGTATCTGCTCGATCCGGGCACGCCGTTTCTCGAACTGTCGCAGCTCGCCGCGTACGGCATGTATAACGACGACGCGCCTGGCGCCGGCGTGATCACCGGTATCGGCCGCATCGCGGGGCAGGAGTGCGTGATCGTCTGCAACGACGCGACGGTCAAAGGCGGCACCTACTATCCGGTCACCGTGAAGAAGCATGTGCGCGCGCAGGAAATCGCCAGCGAAAACCGCTTGCCGTGCGTGTACCTCGTCGACTCGGGCGGCGCGAATCTGCCGAATCAGGACGAGGTGTTTCCCGATCGCGATCACTTCGGCCGCATCTTCTACAACCAGGCGAATCTGTCGGCGGCAGGCATTCCGCAGATCGCGGTCGTAATGGGTTCGTGCACCGCGGGCGGCGCGTATGTGCCGGCGATGAGCGACGAGTCGATCATCGTGAAGAACCAGGGGACGATTTTTCTCGGCGGTCCGCCGCTCGTCAAAGCCGCGACCGGTGAAGTGGTCAGCGCCGAAGACCTCGGCGGCGGCGACGTGCATACGCGTCTGTCGGGTGTCGTCGATCATCTCGCGCAGAACGATGCGCATGCGCTCGGGATCGCGCGCAGCATCGTCGGCAATCTGAATCGCGTGAAGCCGGTGCCGCTCGTGTTGCAGGAGCCGAAGCCGCCGCGCTACGACACACAGAGCATCTACGGGGTGATTCCGGTCGACACGCGCAAGCCTTTCGATATCCGCGAGGTGATCGCGCGCATCGTCGACGATTCCGCGTTTGATGAATTCAAGGCGCGCTACGGCACGACGCTCGTGTGTGGCTTCGCGCATATCTGGGGGCACCCGGTCGGCATCGTCGCGAACAACGGTATTCTGTTTTCGGAGTCGGCGCTCAAGGGCACGCACTTCATCGAGCTGTGTTGCCAGCGCAAGATTCCGCTCGTGTTTCTGCAGAACATCACCGGCTTCATGGTCGGCCGCAAGTATGAAAACGAAGGCATCGCGCGCAACGGCGCGAAGATGGTGACGGCCGTTGCGACCGCGAAGGTGCCGAAGTTCACGGTAATCATCGGCGGCTCGTTCGGCGCGGGCAACTACGGCATGTGCGGCCGCGCGTATTCGCCTCGCTTCCTGTGGATGTGGCCGAACGCGCGCATCTCGGTGATGGGCGGCGAGCAGGCGGCATCGGTGCTCGCCACTGTCAGGCGCGACGGTATCGAAGCGAAGGGCGGCAACTGGAGCGCGGAGGAAGAAGAGGCGTTCAAGCAGCCGATTCGTGACCAATACGAGCAACAGGGCCATCCGTACTACGCGAGCGCGCGTCTGTGGGACGATGGCGTGATCGACCCCGCGCAAACCCGTGACGTGCTCGGTCTCGGCCTGTCGGCAGCAATGAATGCGCCGATCGAAGACACGCGCTTCGGCGTGTTCAGAATGTGATGGCGCACGGCGTCACGAGGCGACCACGCAAGGAAAAGGAGTGCTGGGCATGCAATACGAAACGCTGAAGGTCGAAGTTGCCGGCCCGATCGCGACGGTCACACTGAATCGTCCGGAGGTGCGCAACGCGTTCAACGAAACGATGATCGCCGAGCTGACTGCCGCATTCACCGCGCTGGACACGCGCGACGACGTGCGCGCGGTCGTGCTCGCTGCGAACGGCAAGGCGTTCTGCGCGGGCGCCGACCTGAACTGGATGAAGAAAATGGCCGGCTACTCGGACGACGAGAACCGCGCCGATGCAATGCGGCTCGCAGGCATGCTGTCGGCGGTGTATCGCTGCAACAAGCCGGTGATTGCGCGCGTGAACGGCGACGCGTACGCGGGCGGCATGGGCCTGATTGCCGCTTGCGACATCGTCGTTGCGGTCGAAAGCGCGCACTTCTGCCTGTCGGAAGCACGCCTCGGGCTGATTCCCGCGACGATCGCGCCTTACGTGATTCGCGCGCTCGGCGAGCAGGCGTCGCGGCGCTACTTCGTCACCGCCGAGGCGTTCGACTGCGCGAGCGCATTGCGTCTCGGATTGGTCAGCGAAGCGGTGAGCGCGGAGCAACTCGATGCAACGGTCGCGCAACTCGCGCAGACCTTGTGCGCGAACGGCCCGCAGGCGGTGCGCGCCTGCAAGCGGCTCGTGCAGGACATCGCGGGCCGCGAGCTGAGCGACGCGCTGATCGAGGACACGGCCGAACGTATTGCGAAAACGCGGGCCGGTGCCGAAGGCCGCGAAGGCGTCGCGTCGTTCCTCGAAAAACGCACGCCGGGCTGGCGCAACTGACATGCCCCGCTAACAACCATCGCCCCGTAGCGCCTATTTCATCGAGACACTCATGTTCAACAAGATCCTGATCGCTAACCGGGGTGAGATTGCGTGCCGCGTCGCCGCGACTTGCAAGCGGCTCGGCATCGCGAGCGTGGCCGTCTATTCCGACGCGGATGCCAACGCCAAACACGTTGCTGCCTGCGACGAAGCGGTTCATATCGGCGGCTCGGCGGCGACGCAAAGCTATCTGCGCATCGAGCGCATCATCGAAGCCGCGCGCGCGGCTGGCGCGCAGGCCGTGCATCCGGGCTACGGTTTTCTTTCGGAAAACGAAGATTTCGCGGATGCGTGCGAGGCGGCCGGCATCGTCTTTATCGGACCGCCGGTCGAGGCGATCGCCGCGATGGGCTCGAAGGCCGCAGCGAAAGCGCTGATGCACGCAGCCGCGGTGCCGCTCGTGCCCGGCTATCACGGCGACGACCAGGACCCGCAGCTGTTGCAGCGCGAGGCGGATGCGATCGGCTATCCGGTGTTGCTGAAGGCGAGCGCGGGCGGGGGCGGCAAGGGCATGCGCGTGGTCGAGCGTAGCGGGGACTTCGCGGCCGCGCTGCTGTCGTGCAAGCGCGAGGCGGCGAGCAGCTTCGGCAACGATCGCGTGCTGATCGAGAAATATCTGACGCGGCCGCGTCACGTCGAAGTCCAGGTGTTTGCCGATCGGCACGGCGGCGCGGTCTATCTGTTCGACCGCGACTGCTCGGTGCAGCGGCGTCATCAGAAGGTGCTCGAGGAAGCGCCGGCGCCGGGGCTGTCCGCGGAGGTCAAGCGCGCGATGGGCGAAGCGGCCGTGGCCGCCGCGCGCGCGGTCAACTATGTCGGCGCGGGCACGGTCGAGTTCATCATGACACCGGGCGGCGAGTTCTATTTCATGGAAATGAACACACGGCTGCAGGTCGAGCATCCCGTCACCGAGATGGTGACGGGACAGGACCTCGTCGAATGGCAGTTGCGCGTCGCCGCGGGCGAGGCGCTGCCGCTCACGCAGCAGCATCTGAAGCTCGACGGCCATGCGATCGAGGCGCGCATCTACGCCGAGCATCCGGCGCGCGGTTTCCTGCCGTCCACGGGTACGCTCAAGTACCTGCGCATGCCCGAAGGCGTCGAGTTCGCGATCGACGCGGCCGGACTCGGCGAGCCGGGCCGCAAGGCTCCTGTGCGCATCGACAGCGGCGTGCGTGAGGGCGACACGATCACGCCGTTCTACGATCCGATGATCGCCAAGTTGATCGTCCACGGTGCAACGCGCGAGGAGGCGTTGGCGCGCCTCACGCGTGCGCTGCATGCGTGCGAAGTCGTCGGGCCGCATACGAACGTCGAGTTTCTGCGGCGCATCGTCGCGAGCGAACCGTTCGCGAGCGGCGATCTCGACACGGGCTTGATCGAGCGTCATCACGACGCACTGTTCGCGCCGGCGAAGAAACCGTTCAAGGAAGCGCTGGCGCTCGCGTGCGCCGCACTGCTGACGCGTGAGGGCGGTACCGCGCACGGCGCGTCGCCGTGGGATGCGCTGTCGCACTGGCGGCTCAATAGCGGTTACACGCAAACGCTCGGCTGGCGCATGATCGACGACGGTGCCAACGAGGGCAGCGAGGCCCCGTTCACGGTCGTGTTCGCGCGCAACGGTGAAACGCAAGCGCTCGTGCAGACACTCGAGCACGACGGCGTGCGCGAGGACTTCACATGGTCGGTCGGCGCAGGCGACCACGCATGGCGCGCCACGATCGGCGATGCGCGCGCGACGGGACGCGTGTTCGTCGACGGCGACAGGTTCCACGTGTTCTGCCTCGGCGAGACGCTTGCATTCGAATGGCAGAACCTGCTCGCGCATGCCGCAGACGCCGAGCATGGCGAAGGCCGTTTGACCGCGCCGATGCCAGGCAAGGTGATCGCGGTGCTGGTCGAGCCGGGCACGGTGGTCGAGAAGGGCGCGCCGCTGATCGTGATGGAAGCGATGAAGATGGAGCATACGATCGGCGCGCCGGCGGCCGGTACGATCGCCGAGGTGCTGTATGCGGTCGGCGATCAGGTCGCCGACGGCGCGCAGTTGCTGGTGCTGGACGTGCAGCAGGCGAGTCAGTAAGCGAGGGTACCGATCAGCCGAGCCGCGCGTAGCCCGCGGCGCGCGCCTGGCTTTCGAGCTCGCGGATGCGCGCGTAGTCGGTGAGCGGGAGCGTTGAAAAGCCCCTTAAGCGCAGGCGTTTTGCGCGCTCGGGGCGGACGGTGAGTGTCTCGTTCAGCGCGTTGCGCAACGCGGCGATCGTGGTCCGCGGCACATTGGCCGCGGCGATCAGCGGCAAGCCCGGCGATGCGGCGGTCATGCCGATCGCGCGCACGCGCCGCGCCAGTTCGGGCAGCACGTCGCCAACGAAGGCGAAGGTCACGCAGTCGATCGCGGCGACGTCCGCGCGATTATCGGCGACCGCGCGCAGCGAGTCGAGATGCGAGCCCGTGCGCAGCACCGCGCCGAAGAACATGCCGGCGTGCGCGAGCGGCGCGACCGCGTGCCGAAACGCGTTCATGCCGCTGTTCGAATCGTCCTGGTTGTAGGCGGCGCGCGTGCCGCGGCACGAGGCGAGCGTGTCGAAGCGCGCGTCGGCGCGCGTGACCAGTACGCTCGAGTAATGTGCGCCGTCGCAACCGGGCGCATCGAAGCAGGGTGTCGCGATCAACTGGACCTGCTCGTGCAGGCCATGCATCAGCGGATAACCGCAGGTCTGCGAAATCAGCAGATTCGGGCGCCGCCAGAAACCGTGCAGTTCCTCGTCGGGTTCGACGATGCGGCAGGCGGGCTTGACCCGGCGCAGCACGTCGTCGAGCCAACCGCGCCATTCGAGGCCGAGTGCGGGTGTTACGTTGTACATCGGCAGGGCGGCGATCCAGCTCATGAAGGCGTCTCTCGTACGCCTAATGTCTGACCAATTTGAATTCGTCGAGACCAAGCCGCACCGATTCGCTCGGCGTGAACTGCCAACGCTGAGCGGCAACGGAGAGGATCTCGTCCTGCGCATCCTCGAACGCGACCAGCAGGTCCTGCTTGCGACGGCTCGCGGCGCCGCAGAACTCCACCAGCGCGTCGGCGCTGACTTCAAAAATCTGTGCGCGATCGTCGCAGCACACGCGGAACGCGACCGTCGCGCATTCCGTCACACAGGGCCGGAACCCTTCATCGACATAGACCGACATGGCGAACTCCTTCGGACGCCTGAATCGACAGGATGACAAACCGCGCCTGCCAGGTATGTGGGAGAACCGGCATTGACGGCCAAATGCCCGGTGCCGCGGCGCAAACCGTGGCGGGCGCTGTTTAGAAAGCGCTTAAATCCGGTGGTATCGACGCGCAAACTGCTCGTACGTCGTTCCCGCGCCTTTGCCGATTCGTGTGTTTGCCTTCATCGCACCCGTCTCGGACTGTGTTCAGGATTTTCCCACCAAGTTCGGCGACCATGCACGGGCTCGCCGCGCCTGGTCCGTTTGCGTTGGCGATCCTGCTGCCGATCGGCGCAAGTCTCCACTTTACGATCACCCCGAATTTCGTGCAGACGATGAGCCCGAGACATAGAGCCGGCGGATCAGCGGGCCTAGAGTCGTCGCCTGAATCAGCAGGCTGAACACGACGACCAGATAGGTGACGCCGATAAACATTTCGCGTCCAGGAAACTCCGGCAGCGACAGCGCGAGCGCGATCGAGATGCCGCCGCGCAGCCCGCCCCATGTCAGCACGACAGCCGAATGCGGGTTGAGTCGCCGGAAATTCTGCAACGCGAGCAGCGGAATCGCGACGCTGACGCCGCGTGCGAGCAGCACGACCGGAATTGTCGCGAGCCCGAGCCAGACGATCTCGACGCGCAGCGACAGCGCGATGATCTCGAGCCCGATCAGCCCGAACAGCACGAGATTGAGCAGCTCGTCGAGCAGGTCCCAGAAGTTGAACAGATGCTCACGCGTCTTTTCCGACATCGACGTCGACGCGCCGTGATTGCCGATTACGAGCCCCATGACCACAACTGCGAGCGGCCCCGACACGTGCAGCGCTTCGACCAGACTATAGCCACCCGTCGCGAGCGCGAGCGTAATCAGGATCTCGACCGGATAGCTGTCGATACCCCGCAGCAGAAGCGACGCGCCAAAGCCGAGCGCCGCGCCCAGCACGAGCGCGCCGGCGACTTCGCGCAGCAGATCGAACGCGATCGCGCCGGCGGAAAACTCGCTCGCACCGGTCGCGAGTCCGACCAGCGTAAGGAACGCGACGACGCCGGTGCCGTCGTTGAACAGCGATTCGCCGGTGATCGTGGTTTCGAGGCTTTCGGGCGCCCCCGCGCGCTTGAGCACGCTCAGCACCGCGATCGGATCGGTCGGCGAAATCAGCGCGCCGAACACGAGACACCACGGCAGGCTGACCGGATGGCCGAGCCATTGTGCCGCGTAGTAAACGCCGAAGCTGACCACCGCGATTGAGATCAACACGCCGATCGTTGCGAGCAACAGCACCGCGCTCCGCTGCGTGCGCATCTTCGACAGATCGACGTGCAGCGCGCCGGCGAACAGCAGCAGGCTTAGCAGGCCGTGAAACACGACGTCGGCGAAATCGATCTGCACGACGATCTTGCGCGCGGCGATTGCCATTGCCGGATAGTAGAAGCCGAGCGCTGAAATACCGACGCAAACGACGAGCCCGACCGCGGTGATGCCGAGCGTGTCGGGCAGTTTGATGAACCGATAATTGAGGACGCCGAACAGCGCGACGATGGTGAACAGCGCACCGGCAATCTGGAATACGCTCATCGTGCACGCTCCGCCGCTTCAGGACGGCTCAAACGCGCGATCACAGTGACACTGAAATAGCTCGCGCAACAAAGCACAAGAAGAGAAAACAGAAACAACTGCCACGATTGTGACATTGCGCCAGCGGGATATTTCACGGCAATTCCTTATTCAGGTTTTTTTAATTTGATAGGCAATCTGCGATCTGTAATGGCACGATCGTCGCAGCGTACTTTTTATCGAACCGTAGCCCATTTGCTTCGGATGAGGGCTACGAGCGGATGACGGCGAGCCAGGCGGGGGGCGGTTCGCCAGTGGAGCGCCAGGATGGGTAATGACAGCCATCGGACTACTGAGGCACTGGGCGAGTTCCAGTCTTTATTTTTGAGGTTGGATTTTTTATTTTTGGGATATCTCGGTTCGCAATCAATGAGACCGAAAATAGCCCCGGATATGACAATTTTTGACATCTATTGCGCTTCCTGCTTAATCGTTATAGTCGAGCCTCAATGAAAAAAGCCTCGAACGCGGGGAGCGAACGAGGCTGAAAGACAGACTCCCTGTCTGTCTGGGAATGTCGATCGGACCCGTGATCGACTTATTTCACTATAGACAGTATCCCGCGAGCAATTGTGAACAAATGTCGCAACCGCCTTGCCCAGATCATCCTCGTCCCGATATCCGTCTTTTTAAATGCAGCCGTCCCGGCGGCTCGAAATATGTCCCGAAGCGCACGAGCCCGGCCTTCTTCAAATGGCAGGTCATTTCGAAGCTGACCAGCACACCGGGGTCGTCGTCCTCAAGGATGTCGATGTCGATCGCTCGAATGCGGGGTTCGTATTTCAGCAGCGTCGCTTCCATCTGCTGCTTCAGCGCGTGTGCCGACGACGGCAGAGCCTTGTAGATGTTCGTCATGTCCGGCAGGCCATAGTCGGGCAGGTGCTTCAACGCACCCGCGCGCGTGTTCAGAATGCGTTGCACGTTCCGCTGCACGCTCAGGCATTCGAGCGTGCGGTCGTCGTACGCGTCGAGCGGCTCGCCGCCAATCTGGCCGAGCAGCATGTCGTAGAGGGACGGTCCCGCCGGCATCGCATGGTGCTCCGTCAGGCGATCGCCGTGTGTTCAGCAACGGCTTCCTCGCGATCGACGAAATCGATCGTCAGATTGCCTTCGGGCGAACTGGTCAGCAGGATCTTCGCGGGCGCGATTGCGCTCGCCATGCGCGCGAGCAGTTCGCGCGACACCGTCGGCAGAATGCGCTGATTCAGGAATGCATCGACATTGCGGGCGCCCGATTCGCGCGCGAGACACAGCTCGGCCATCACATCGATCAGCGATTCGTCGCAGCTCAGTTCGACGTTGTGCTGGCGGCGCAGACGCTGCGCGACTTTCGCAAGCTTCAGGCGCACGATAGAGGCGAGCGCGCTCGTATCGAGCGGCCGGTACACGAGCGTCTGGAAGCGCGCGAGCAGCGCGGGCTGGAAGTGCGCGACGAGCTGTGGATGAATCGCGTCGAGTAGTTCGCTATGCGGGATCGCGGGATTGTCCGCGGTCGTTTCGTCAATCAGCGCGCTGCCGAGATTGGACGTCATCAGGATCACGCAGTTGCGAAAGTCGATCTCGCGCCCCTCACCGTCGCGCATCATGCCGCGATCGAACACCTGGTAGAACATGTCGAGCACATCGCGATGCGCTTTTTCTATTTCGTCGAGCAGCACCACGCTATACGGACGCTGCCGCACCGCCTCGGTCAGAATACCGCCGCGTCCATAGCCGACGTAGCCGGGCGGTGAGCCCTTCAACTGCGAGACCGTGTGCGATTCCTGGTACTCCGACATGTTGATCGTAGTGAGCGCGGCCTCGCCTCCGAACAGCAGGTCGGCGAGCGCGAGCGCAGTTTCGGTTTTGCCGACGCCGGATGGCCCCGCGAGCAAAAACACGCCGAGCGGCGCATGTTCATTCTTGAGCCCAGCTTTGGCGATGCGCAGGCTTTCGCATAGCGCGGCGAGCGCATCGTCCTGCGCGACGACGCGCGCCGCGAGCTGCGTTTCCAGCGTCAACAGTCTCCGCAGTTCGTCTTCGACGAGGCTGCCGACCGGCACGCCGGTCCATTCGGCAACGACGCGCGCGATCGCCTGGGCGTCGACGTCGGCGAAGACTAGTGGGGCTTTGCCTTGCGCTGTCGAGAGCGCGTGACGTGCATGCGCAAACGTGGCGGCGTCGCGCGACGCGGAGTCGCTGTCCCGTTGCCGGTGCAGCGTTTGGACGAGTTCGAGTTCCCGGTCGTAGCGTGTCTGCAGCTCCGCGAGTTCGGTCTGCGCCTTCGCGAGCGCGATGTCCAGCACATCGCGGCGTGCTTCGACTTTGTCGATGCCGGCGCGTTGGTCGTCTTCGAGCGTCGCGTGTTCGAGCTCCAGCGCCGCGACCGCGGCGTGCGCGCGTTGCAGTTCGGCCGGGGGAGTTTCGAGCCCCATGCGCACGCGAGCGGCGGCGGTGTCGATCAGATCGACGGCCTTGTCCGGCAACTGGCGCGCCGGAATGTAGCGACGCGACAGCTTGACCGCGGCGACTAGCGCTTCGTCGCGAATGTGCACGTGATGGTATTGGGCGTAGCGGCTCTTCAGGCCGCGCAGCATCAAAACGGCCGCCTCGTCGTCGGGCTCGTCGACCTTGATCATCTGGAAGCGGCGTTCCAGCGCGGCGTCGCGCTCGAAAAATTCCTTGTATTCGGACCACGTGGTCGCCGCGATCGTGCGCAATTCGCCGCGAGCGAGCGCGGGCTTGAGCAGGTTCGCGGCGTCCGCACCGCCCGCCGCGTTGCCGGCGCCGATCAGCGTGTGCGCTTCGTCGATGAAGAGCAGGATCGGCAGCGCAGACGCCTGCACCTCGTCGATCACGTTCTTCAGGCGTTGCTCGAATTCGCCTTTCACGCCCGCGCCCGCTTGCAGCAGGCCGAGATCGAGCGTGAGAACGCACGCGTCGCGAATCACGTTCGGCACGCTGCCTTCGGCGACGCGCAACGCGAGCCCTTCGACGAGCGCGGTCTTGCCGACACCCGGTTCGCCAACGAGGATCGGATTGTTCTTGCGGCGGCGCGCGAGCACATCGACCATCTGCTGGATCTCGCGATCGCGCCCGAACACCGGATCGATTTCGCCGCGACGCGCCTTGTTGGTCAGGTTGATCGCGAAGCGGGCGAGGGCGTCGGCGCTTGCGGGTGTAGCTTGCCTGGTCGGGGAAACGCCGTTCGCCGCCGGGGCGCTCGCGGTACGTTGCGGCGTGTCGGACTCCTGTTCGTCGCCTTCGCTGTCACTTTCACTTTCGCACGACCGATGCGCAATTCGCGGCAGCAGCCGCTCGATCTGCGCGCTGCTGATGGAAAACAGCGGCCACGCGTTATGCGCCCGCAGCACATACGGCGTGTCGGCGATCGCTTGCAGCAGATTGCCCGAGCGGATTTGCGCATCGTCATCCTCTGATGAGGCGTGACGCCATGCATCCCCAAGCAAAGCCGCGAGTTGCGGCGACAGGGCCGGCTTGCCCCGCAGGTTGCGAGGCAGATGATCGATCGCGCCGAGCAACGCATCCCAGAGCGTGTCGATATCGATTGTGTAATGGCGAAGGATGGCGGGGATGTCGCCGTCGCCGGCTTCGATCAGCTTCAGCAACCAGTGCTCGACCGTGATCTCGTCAGCCAGCCGCGTCTGGCAGAGACTCGCGGCCGCTTCGAGTGCCTGCGCGCAGTGGGGGTTGAGTCGTCGCAGCAGGTGAGTGGTGTCCCAAAGAACATTCCTTCGGTCGTCGCGCAGGGTCATGTCGGCAGTCCGGTCACGGATGGAGGCGCGAGTGCGCTGTGCACTCGCCAATCAGAAAGGACCAGTCCGCCATGCGGACTGGTAAACACGCGTCTATACGTCTCACGAGACCGGCGGCGCGCCGGTCCCGCTTACCACGCGGAAATCAGGAACGCTCGTTCCAGGTGTCCTTGTGGATGATGTTGCCGTCCTTGTACGACCATGTGACCGTTTCGTAGCGCAGTTCGACTTCTTCGATGTGGTTGTGCTTCTCGTAGTCGGGGTTCTTGATGTCGAACATCTTCGGTTTGACCGCGACGATCTTCACGTTGTCCAGCTTCGTGTTGAAGTACTCCTTTTCCTTGCCGGCGTCGTCGATCTTGTACCACTTGATCTCGACCGACTTCAGCGTCTGACCGCTCGTCACCGCTTTGTACAGATAGGGCGTCGACGCGTCGGTTTCCTTCGTCAGCGTGATCGGCTTGTGCACGCGCGTGCCGGTGAGCTTGCCGGTGTTGCCGTCGGTCGGGATGTGCACGCCGTGATCGAACGCGACGAGCTCGACGCTGCCTTCACGGCCTTGCACCGTCACCGAACCCTTGATGTCGGCGCCGCCATCGTCCTTGAGCCACATGTAGGCCGGAATTGCCATACTTTCTACTCCCTAATGTTTCTACTGCTACGACAACCGCCCGGAGCAGCCCCCCGAGCTTCTGGATCCCGAAGCGCGATGCTTCGGGGGCTAATGATTGTGTTTTGCGCCTTTGGGTGCGGCATGCGAAGCGTGACGCTGACGAGATTTCTTTACTGGGTTACCGGCGCGTCCGGCACGAGCGTGATTTCCACGCGCCGGTTCTTTGTGCGTCCGTCATCCGTATCGTTGCTCGCGATCGGCCGTGTTTCGCCATAGCCCTGAATGGCAAACTGCGTCGCTGCGATTCCCGACGCGTCGATCAGCCAGCCGCGCACGGCTTCCGCTCGAGCCGTGGACAACTTCAGATTGCTCTGCGGATTGCCGACGTTGTCGGTGTGCCCTGCAACCAGAATCCGTTTGTCGGGATGCGCCTTGATCATTTCGAGCGCCCCGATCATCGCGCGCGTCGAGTCGGGCTTCAGTTGCGCGCGCCCACTATCGAATAGCGACATGCTGTCAAGCGTGACGACCGCCGGTGGCGGAGGAGGTGGCACGTACGACGCGATCGCGGTGTCGAGCGCCGGCAGCAGCTGCGCGCCGCGATACATGCCGAACGATAGTCGCAGTGGCACGCCTATGCGTGTGTAACGGTCGAGCTGATCACGATCGGCGACGAGCGCGCGCAGCGCGTCGCGTTTCGCGTTGTCGTGCGCGACCGGCATCATCGAATAGCGGCCGAGGTCGGCGCCGATGCGATCCAGCAGCGCTTCGTTGTTTTGCGCGGTGGACCAGAACACGGCGGCGGCCGTGCAGGCTAACAGCGCAAGCGCATGCGCGCAGGCCGCGCGGCGCGGCGACATCCAGTAACGCCGCGGTGTCGCTTCGATCAGCGCTTGCGGCAACGGCCACGGCAGAGGCGACGCGCTGACGGCGGCGCGGGTCACGCAGGTTTGCATCTGCACGTCGCGGTCCCACGGATTGGCGGACCCACTAGCCAGACCGCAATCGATCCACCCCGCGCCGAACAATGCCCACGGCGTGGCGGGGTGCTGGCGGTCAGTCAAGGTGCCGATCACGACGCGGTGCGTCCAGCCGACGAGCGACGCAAGCGCTGCCGCGCGTGCCGCGCTGGTGGTATCCGCTGAGTTGGCGGCCTTGCCGGTCGCGCGCTGAACCTCGGCTTCGGCCGCCTGGATCACGGGTTCGAACCGCTCGGCATCGACGATGCGCGTCGCCGACGACACCCCGTACCAGGCCGGCACCGACAGACTGGGCGGGCTCGTGGTCAAGCGCTCATAGACCGCGACGTAGCCGGGCAGCCGCGTGCCGAGCGTGCGAGCCGCATCGGCGACGCAGTGGCGCACGACGCGCAGCTTCTGCGCGAGCATGTCCGCACCGTCATGCAGCGCGGGCGCGACCGACAACACGACGCCATCGGGCGCCCGCCCGTCGCGCCACTGCCTGAGCGCGACCGCGAGACGCGGCAACTCCTGCGGACGGTCGGCGCGCAACCAGATCGCGCCGTCGCCGACGTGTGCGAAGCGTTCCTCATCGTTGCGATCGAACAGAGCCGGTAACCCATCGCCGATGACGAGCATGAGCGGCATGCGCGTGCGCAGCCCCGCCGGAATTCCGACGGTCGCGGCACCCAGCGCGGCCAACACCTGCGCGCTTTGTTCTCGCGCGCGGGACAGCCAGACTGTGCGCCATACGACAAGCCCGCTCACGAGCAAGGCGACGAGCGCCGTCAGTGCCCATCCAGCGTCGTGTCCGGCCGGCAGCACGAACCAGATCACCGCGAGCGCCAGTACGGCCCCGAACACGAGCATCGCGCGCAATGGATAACCGAGTCCTTCGTACGAGCGGTCGGGCGCGTGCGTTGGGGGCGCGCTCAGGACGGGCAGGTCTGATTTCAAGGCTAGGTGACCTTCGTGTGCACGAGCTGTGCGAGCTGGGCGTCGAGCGCGGTCGACCAGACCAGCCAGACGATCGCGGCGACCACGCACGCGAGCCCCGCGATCGCCCACGGCGAGAGCCGGTAGAACCAGTCAGACAGACGGCGGCCGGGGCGATCGGCGATGAAGGTGCGTGCCGCCGCCGGGCGAAGTTTTTCCAGCTGCGCATGCAACGAGGTCGTCAATGCCGAGCGCTTCGCTTCGCCGTCACGCGCATAGCGGCCGATGAAGCCGAGGCTGAGAATCGCCGCGTAGCATTCGAGCAGGTCGACGTGCGGCGACGCTTCGCGCATGCGTGCTTCGAGCCGTTCGAACACGCGCTCACCCGCTTCGTGCAGACTGAACAGCTCGACTTGCAGCGGTTTCAGTTCCCACCCTGCGCGGCTTTCGGCCGGCAGATAACGCAGCGCGATTTCATCGAGCAGCCCGCATTGCGCGATGAGCGCGTCGCGCCGCACGTCGTCGGGATAGCCGCGCCGCTGGAGTGCGTTGGAGAAGTTAGCGATGAGTAGCCCGCAACGATTGCGGAATTCGGTTGCGTTTTCCGTGTGGCCGCCTGGCGTGAGCGTCGTGACGAGCAGCGCGGTATCGCGCAGCAGATCACGAATGCCCGCGCGCGACGCGCGGCTCGCGCCGGGTGCCCCGTCGAGCAGCGCCGCTTCGTTGTGGCTTCGAGTCAGGGCGTTCATGAGCGCAGCACTGCGTAAAGTTCGAGCGACGCGTCGGGCACCGACGCCGGCAGATAGATCTGGCAAGCGCGCGCGGCGAGCATCTTCGTGTGTGCGACGTGCGCCGGATCAAGCGCGAAGTACTGGTTGTCGAGGCGCACCGGAATCGCGGCCGGCACGCGCGGCACGGCCTTGAGCGGAATGCCGAGCAGCGCCGAATTGATGATGTGTTCGACGTCGTCGGGCGCGCCGATCTTGCACAGGCGCGGGAACTGCTCGGCGAGCTCGAACGCCGGCATCGGCGCGTTGACCGACAGATACCAGTCGGCCGCGCCTTCGACGATGCGCTCGTCGAGGAACTGGCCCGCCCACGTGGTTGCGCTCTTGCGCGTGAGGCCGATCGACACGATGCGCGACGGAATGATCGCGTCGAGCAATTCGCGGATCGTGGCCTCGAGCTTCGTGAACACCTCGTCGGCGCGCGCGTGGTCGTAGGCGGGAATGTCGGTGAGCTGGGCACGCGTTGAGAACGTCATCAACGCGCTGACCAGTTGTGCGAGCGTAATGTAGAGCTGCTCGGGCGACCGGCGCGGATGTGTCGCGTAGAGCCGCAACTGCGGCCACGCCGCGTGAATGCAGTGCAAAAGCCAGAACAGCTGCACGTCGGCGACGCCATATTCGGCGACCTGTTCGAGCCGTTCGCTGCGACGCGCGCCGAGCGCGCCGCTCTTCGCCTGCAGGATCTCGGCGAGACGATTGATGCGCTCGAGATGCAGCGGATGGCTGCCGAGCGTCAGGCACGGCGGCACGAAGCGGTGATCGATTTGAAACTGGCCGCTCGTCGTGCGCGTGAGCCGCGCGATGGCGCAGACCGTGTCGTCGGCATGCGATTCGAAATCGAACCGCAGACGCAGCGCGTGGCGTTCGGACGCGATCTCGGTTTCGCTGCCGCCGTTCAGATCGATGACCTTGACGAACTCGCGATACGCGCGGCGCGGACGCGCTAGCGACGTTTCATCGAACCGGCAGTTGTTGCCGTTCGCATCGGGCAAGGCGAGCGCCGCGAGCACGACGACGCTTTGCAGATCGGCGGGCACGCCTTGCGTCAGATCGCGTGCAGCGGGCAGCGCGTCGGCGAGCGTCGTGTCGATCGGCGTGCCGTCCGCAAAGCGCAGCCTGAGCCGTGTGAGCTTCAGACGGCCCGTCGCCAATGCTTCTTCGTCGATCTCGACGCCGAGCGTGCCCCACGGCTCGGCGAGCGCGGACGTGGCGAACTGCTGCAGCGCGAATCCCGCCCATCGTTCCTGCTGCTGGAAGTGCTGCTGCGTGAGGATGAGGCCCTCATGCCAGAGCGGTTTGTCGATCCGCATAGATGTTTTGGTCTATCGCTTGTTGTTCGGTTAATCCGGACTGCCCGGGATTCCGGCGTCCATGTGCTTTATTCGGCAATCGTACACGCTTATTTATATCAAAATAGAAATATGACGGAAAATAAGAATTGGTGTTTTTGATATGTCGGATAAATTTACCCGGTAGAGGCGAAACATAATTCGAGATGGTGTTAAATATATGCGCGACAATTTAACGAATATTGATAAATGTTAAATTGCGGCGGATCCTGAAAAGCTGCGATGGAAAGGGGTTTTCGGCTGATCTGACAATGGGACGATTCCGAAACCGGATTTTTTAACTATTGTTCACATTGTGGCGATTTTAGATACTGGCAATAAGCTTTGACGTCGCGCCAATAAACCTGCTTTAATATCCACTGCATTAAGGATCCACACGAATCGAGGCCGCGCAATGCGGTATCGTCGTCGCAATTTAGTCGTGAGTCGCGTTTATCCGTTTAAGTGAACTCGCGGGTGTGCTCGCATACGGAATCACCGCATCGCAACGGGCGAGATCTGCGGGGTATCTCGAATCTGCTTACATAAGGGGAACGAATGGACAGCTTTCAGCGCGAAATTCCGAAGAGTCGCGTTTCAATCACGTTGGACCTGCACACGGGCGGCGCCCAGAAGAAGGTCGAGCTGCCTCTGAAGCTGCTGGTCGCAGGCGATTTCAGCGCGGGCCGCGAGCAGGCGCCGCTGGCGGAGCGCAGGAAGGTCAATATCGACAAGAACAATTTCGATGCGGTGCTCGCCGACTACGCGCCGGACCTGAAGATCGCGGCCGAGAACACGCTCGCCGACGACGGTTCGGAACTGCCGGTCAAGCTCGCATTCCGCTCGATGAAAGATTTCGAGCCGGAGCAGGTGGCGCACCAGATTCCCGAACTGCAGGCGTTGCTGGCGATGCGCAATCTGCTGCGCGACCTGAAGTCGAATCTGCTCGACAACGGCACGTTCCGTCGCGAGTTCGAAAAGGTCCTGAAGGACAAGCGGCTGTCGGAGAAGCTGCGCGGCGAGCTCGCGCAGATCGCGACGGCCGCGACCCAGCCGGAAGGCCATGCCTGAGCGGGGACCGGCGAAGAAAGCCTTCACCGCCTTCCGTAACTACATCGCTGCAAAAACGCAGACAGGACTACAGATGGAACAGAACGAATCCCGCCAGCGCGCGACAGAGACCGTCGTACTTAACGCCGCGCAGGAGGCGTCCCTCGCCGGCGACAGCGTCTATGCGTCGCTGTGCGACAAGATCAACCTGAAGCCCGTGTCGGAGGCGCGCCCGCTCGAGGCGTTCCGCGATAACGACATGCTGTCGGAGGCATCGGCCGATGAGCGCATCGCGCGCGGTATCGGCGCATTTCTCGAGCTGGTCGCGCAGTCGAGCCATCCGGTCGAGCGCCTGGACAAGTCACTGCTCGATTTCCACATCGGCCAGCTCGATCGTCAAATCAGCGGGCAGCTCGACGCGGTACTGCATACGCCCGAGTTTCAGGCGCTGGAAGGGCGCTGGCGTGGCCTGAAGATGGTGGTGTCGCGTACGGATTTCCGCAAGAACGCGCGTATCGAAGTGCTCGACGTGTCGAAGGATGCGCTGGAGCGCGACTTTGAAGATACGCCTGAGTTGATCCAGAGCGGCCTGTATCGCCTCACGTACATCGAGGAATACGACACGCCGGGCGGCCAGCCGATCAGCGCGCTGATCAGCGACTTCGAGTTCGCGAATTCGCCGCAGGACGTGGCGCTGCTGCGCAACATCTCGAAGGTCGCGGCGGCGGCGCACATGCCGTTCATCGGCTCGGTCGGCCCGGCATTCTTCGGCAAGAAGTCGATGGAAGAAGTCGCGGCGATCCAGGATATCGGCAACTACTTCGATCGCGCCGAGTACATCAAATGGAAGAGCTTCCGCGATACGGACGACGCGCGCTACGTCGGCCTGACGATGCCGCGTGTGCTCGGCCGCCTGCCGTACGGCAAGGACACGACGCCGGTGCGCGCGTTCAACTACGAGGAAGCCGTGAAGGGCCCGGACCACGACCGCTATCTGTGGGTGAACGCGTCGTTCGCGTTTGCCGCGAACATGACCCGCAGCTTCGTGAACAACGGCTGGTGTGTGCAGATCCGCGGGCCGCAGGCGGGCGGCAAGGTCGAGGACCTGCCGGTGCATCTGTACGACCTGGGCACCGGTGTGCAGCCGAAGATCCCGACCGAAGTGCTGATTCCGGAAACGCGCGAGTTCGAGTTCGCGAATCTCGGTTTCATTCCACTGTCGTTTTACAAGAACCACGACTTTGCTTGCTTCTTCTCGGCGAATTCGACGCAGAAGCCGGCGCTCTACGAGACCAAGGAAGCGACGGCCAACAGCCGTATCAACGCGCGGCTGCCGTATATCTTCCTGCTGTCGCGTATCGCGCACTACCTGAAGTTGATCCAACGCGAAAACTTCGGCACGACCAAGGATCGACGTCTGCTGGAGATCGAGCTCAACAACTGGATCAAGGGTCTCGTGACCGAGATGAAAGATCCGGGTGATGAGCTGCAGGCGTCGCATCCGTTGCGTGAAGCGAAGGTCACGGTCGAGGACATCGACGACAACCCGGGATTCTTCCGCATCAAGCTTTTCATCATTCCGCACTTCCAGGTCGAGGGCATGGACATCGGGCTGTCGCTGGTGTCGCAGATGCCGAAGGCCAAGAGCTGATCCGGGCTGATCTGACGTTTTTTCAGCATGAATCCGCCGGGGCACCGATTGGTGCCCCGGCTAGGCCGCTGTGTTCGCGTGTTGAGGAGGTTTCCGATGTCGATGGTCATGCCGCTGCAGGCTTATGAATTGAAACTGGCGCCGCACCCGGCGCCGTTCTCGATCCTGAAATTTGCTGGTATCGACAGGGTCAGCCAGCTGTACTGGTACGAGATTGAATTCACAAGCCCCGTGGCTGGAATCCCGATGGACCAGGTGATCGGGCGCCCGGCGCGGTTTGCCATCGATCCGATCGATCCGAACATGGGCAATCTTCGCAGGATGTATGGTGAGAACGCGGAGAAGTTCAGCAAGAAGCCGCATGCACACACCATCCACGGCATCATCACGAAGTTCGACGAGTGCGAGACTTCTGTCGATGAAACGCGCTACAGGGTGATCCTCGAGCCGAAACTGGCCGATCTCAACCGTGGGGTGACGAGCCGGCTGTTCCAGAAGCAGTCGGTGGAAGAGATCGTCACCGACACGCTGCGTCACTACAGTTACCGTTCCGGGGTCGACTTCGTCTTCAAGCTGCGGGGCAAATACAAACGCCACGAGTACATCACGCAGTACCACGAAACCACGTTCGCGTTCATCCAGCGTATCTGTGCGGAAGAAGGCATCTGGTTCCGGTGGGAGCAGAAGAAGGACTACGAGGTCATGGTATTCGGCGACGATCTGGATGCGTATGCGCGCAAACAGCGCGTCGTACCGTATCGTAGTGATTCCGGGCTCGAGAGTGTCGGCGCCGACTCGATCAAGACGCTGCGGCGACAAACTAAACGTGTGCCCGAGTCAGTCCGGCTGCACGACTACAACCACAGGCAGGCCGACGTGTCGCTGCTCGTCGAGGCGAATACGGCAAAGGGCGACACGACCACCAATGCCGTCGATTACCACTGGGGTGAGCACTACGAAACGCCAGAAGAGGGCAGCAACATAGCGCGCCTGCGACATGAGGCGCATCTGGCCAGTCAGATCACCTTTATCGGTACCGGCAATCCGTACTGGCTGGAAGCGGGCGAGGTCATGCAGGTTGACCCGACTCCTGTCGATGCGAAGCATGGCATCTTCATTACGTCGGTGCGCTCACATGGTGCGCGCAGCAAATCGTATCGGGTGACGTTCGAGGGGATTCCGTCGGACCGGGTCTGGCGGACCTCTATGGATACGATCGAGCGACCCGCTATTACTGGCATCCTGCCGGCGCGTATCACGTCGCCCGGGAATTACAAATATGCCTACCTGACCGAAGAAGGCTGGTATGTGATCAAGCTGCCATTCGATCTGGACGAGTGGAGTCCGGGTGGGACGAGTCGGCCCGTGCGGCTCGCCAAGCCGTACAGCGGTGACAGTTATGGCCACCACTTTCCGCTGATCGATTCCGCAGAAGTTGCGCTCGAATTTACCGCAGGGGATCCAAACCGTCCGATCATGATCGGCGCGATGCACGACAGTCTGCACCCAGACCTCGTCAACAACCTCAACAATACGCGAAATCTCATTCGCACGGCTGCGCAGAATGAGTTGCGGATGGAGGACAAGGAGGGCATCGAGCACATCCATCTGACGACGCCGTTTCAGACCAGTGAGCTCAACCTTGGGCATATGGTTGATGGGGATCGAAAGGAAAGGGGGCGGGGTGCAGAGTTGCGATCAGACGAACACGTGGCCGTTCGTGGCGGGAGAGGCGTGCTTGTGTCAGCTGAAGTGCAACCTGCCGCGACCGGCCAGCAACTCGCGATGCAGGATGCTGACGATACATTCCGGCAATCGGAAGAAATTCTGAAGTCGCTCAACGAAAGTGCTAACGCCGCCAAGGCACTGCTGGCGGAAGTCGAAAGGCAACGGTCACTTGTCGAACAAAATTTGTCGCAGCTTGGAAAGTCCGTAGTCGTCGCGACTGCACCGGACGGCATGGGACTCGCCAGCGGCAGCGACTTTCTGCTTGCAGCGCGCAAACAACTTTTCGTTACTGCGGGCGACGGACTTGACATCGGTGTTATGAAGCGCATTGCGATCGCTGCAGGCGAAGCGCTCTCCCTTTTTGCAGCAAAGTTCGGTATCCGCATTTTTGCCGCAAAGGGGAAGGTCCAGATCCAGGCACAGGGTGACGCAATGGAACTGATGGCACTCAAGAATGTAACGATAAGCTCGTCCACCGAAGAAGTGATGATCACAGGATCAAAGGGTATCACCCTGGGTGATGGTGCGGGTGCCTACATCAAGATCGCTAACGGACGCATCGAACTGGCCAGCCCGAGTGGTCAAGTCGATGTGAAGGGCAATCTGGAAGTGAACGATCCGGCTGGTGGGAATTTTCCGTTCCCACGCTGGGTAGATTCCGCCCCGAAGGACGTGAAGAGCAATCCGGGTTTCGGTTTTTCTGAATAGGCTATTCCATGGCGAACACCACTTCGTCGCCGAATACGGCAACACCACCTCTCAAGCAGATCGCGTTCGCATTCCCGTTCCGTAAGAAGGGGAACGGCAGCGGTGCCTCAGCAACGGATATCACCGACGAGCACGAAATGCATCTGCTCCTGAAGCAGGAGCCGTCGGGAACGTTTGCAGTAAGTGGCAAGGGCATGTGGCATGGGGGCATCCATATCAGCGAAGCTGGCGCAGGTCGGTCGCTGGATCTGAAGGGTGGCGTGCGCTGTCTCGCCGACGGCGAGGTTGTGGCGTGGCGCCTGGACCGTAGCTACCCGGTAAGTACCCTGCCGGCCCGGAATGGCCAGGCCGAAACCCGCGCGGCGTACAGCACGGGGTTTGCGCTGGTGCAGCACACCATGGAATTCCCCCGCGGTACGACGCTGATCTTCTACAGCCTGTACATGCACCTCCAGGATTTTGCAGGTTATCAGGCAGATCCGGCACTCCCGTGGCCGGGGTACTGGTCTGCCAGCATGCAAGTGACAGAAGACACGATCGACCGGCCCACGGCTGGGATAAATGGCCAGCCTGCGCCGGCCGAACAGGTCGGGCTGCGCGTCAGGACAACCAGGCCAAACGGAACCCCTGTAGGCATTCTTCCGAGAGGCACCCAGGTCACGCTTTCCAGGCAGGAAGGAGACTGGGGGCAGATAGCGGACGATCCAGGCGCTCTCTACCCCCCTGCTGCCGGGGGCTTCGTTTCTTCGCATGCCGCAAAGGGAAAATGGATCTTCCTTGGAAAAGAACATGGTCACTCAGGTCCGGTTGTGCAAAAGGTTATGCCCGATTCGGCCTTCGACTGCGTGAATGTTGTACCGCAGGCACAACGCATCAAGGTAAAGGCTGGCGACGTGATCGGTTATCTGGGCCGCTACGATTCGCTGCGCGCTGCAACGTCAAATCGCCTGGTCCATATCGAAGTCTTCTGTGACGAGAGCATCAGGCAGTTCATCGATGCCGGACGGAACTGGGTCCGATCGAACGGTGCGAACCCAAATCAATGGAACCAGCTCGGACTGCCTTCGGATCCCACCATTCTGCGCATTCAGGAAGGGACAACGCTCTTCCACGATCACGGCCAACAGGGCCAGGACGCAAAGAAGACGGATGTAATCCAGGTCGAAACTTTCGCGGCACTGCAGGGCGTCACTGGAAACCCCTGGCCGGAGACGGCACCGGGCTCGGACGGTCACAAACGCAACTGGTGGAAAGTCGACAGCGCAGACATGCAGCGCAACGCCATTACAGGCTGGGTGCGTGAGGACAGCTTTGCCGGCGGCCGGGTTACGCGCGAGCATTCGCAAAGCTGGATCGACTTCAAACTTCATGACGAGGACCACGATCCCACGCACACCATCTTTGCGACGACGGCCAGCTACGTCGATTACGAGACCGGAACTGGCGACCCCAGTGCAGGGAGTGTCGGTAAGCTGAGCCCTCTCATGAGTGCGCTCTACCGTGCTTTGTATCCGAACGGTGACAGCGCGCATGCGGTCGAGGAACTCAGCAATATTGCACAGAATCCGCAGGGCAGTGTATTCCCGTGGGTTGCCTTCCGGGCATCGCGTCTCATTCCGAAGCACGAAAGTGAATGGGCCAATCCGGCGAAGTGGCAGGAACTGGTCAGTGCAATCGAGGAACGTACAGCACAGCAGCCCGAGCACGAAGAGGAAAAGAAGCGCATCGCCAAGCTTGTCTGGTGGGAAGACGTCCAGGCCGGCGTTCCGGGGTTCCCGGGCCCCGACGTCTTCCACATTCATCCGGTTGCGTTGGTGGGGAATTTTTGGATAAGTTCAGACCTGATAACTCTCGAAATGCTAAGTGCAGTAGATCCAAACGGATCAATGGACTACCACCGACAGATACTCCCGTATCTAAACAAATACGCGAAAGGCTATGCAGTTACGACCCCGAGGAGAATTGCTCATTTTCTCTCTCAGGTCGCAGTGGAAAGTCAGTTCAAGAACATCGAAGAACAACTCGACTATTCGGCTAAAAGGATGAAAGAAGTCTACGGATGTAAGTCACCACCTCATGGAAATCATACTGCGAGATCACATATAGCGAATGGCGATGTTGTGTGTAATTTTGGACAGCTTCGTCCAGCATTGTGGACCAATACCAGTCACTACGCACACAATCCAGAAAATTTGGCGAACTACGTTTATGCGGGCAGATACCAAAATGGTTCCGAAGAAAGTGGTGATGGGTACAAGTACAGGGGGCGAGGTCTCATTCAAACAACATTCAAATCTAACTATGAAGTATTCAATAGGGAGCATAATAACCGCTTTCCCGAAGATCAAAGGAATTTTATTGACAATCCAGATCTCTTGCTCTCGTATCTTGAATACGGAGTGGAATCTGCTTTCGTCTATTGGGCTGTAACGCGCAGCGTGAGTCCGGTTGCGGATAGCGGAGACGTTGCGGCCGTAACACAACAAATCAACGGAGGACAAAATGGGCATGCTGAGAGACTTGCCGCATATAACAAAATTTCACCACTTTTGGGGCTCGCACAAGAATCGAATTAAACCTATTCTCAAGCGTTTGTCTTGGCACGTATTGTTATGGCTCGTCACGTTAGGTTATGCAAGCGCCGAAGAACCAGTTGCCTGTCCCATTGTGTCGCCAGCAATGGGGGTATTTTCTAGCGATAAAATATACAGAGATTCGATTGTTGCAATCGAAAAAAATGACGAAGATAAAACGATAAATCTATCGTTATACCGACCGGATGGAAATGGTTGCAAAAGGATGGTCTTCGCGAAATACCCAAAAGAAGGGGGGGCTCCAAATGTCGATTCTATTTTCTTCCTGAAAGTCAAAGGGAGCCAGAATATATTCACAATTGTTCATTGGGATGTCAATTCTCGAGGTATTGGCACATACGGGAAATATTACCAAATATATTCATATATCGATGATGGACGGGGGGGGTTAATGGAAAATGAAGACGTGGTTAATAATAGTGCGATGACTGGGATGGATGGGTATCAAGAGGGCGAGCAAACTTTCTTTTCCTACAAAAATGCAGGTGCCGTAAAGTCATTCTTTAAGTGCAATCGGGCAAGATGCAATTAGTGAAAAATTAGTAAAGGTTTTCGTTAGTATGAGATGGATGTGTGCGCCACCCCAAAGACTGACGATTACTGTCGATAGAGTACATCTTTATGATCTGCCAGATCTTAAAAAGCACAAACGAAGATGTACTTGGTTAGAGGGGATGCGGTGAAGTTGTTAGATAAGGCTGGCGAAGATTGGGCGCGGATTGAATACGCTAGAAAAAATGGCACCGCTATCGATAAATGGATTCAAGCTACGTCGATGAATGATCGTGAGCAAGATTGAGTTCTTGTCGTTGATCAACTGATCTTGAAAGTAGGGCAACCGTTGCGTTCACTAATTGGACTAGGAAATCTGATGAAGAAATTAGCTTACGAAGGCGACAGCACGAGCCACGGCGGGAAAATTCTTTCCGGCTCTGACCGTATCAAAGTAAAGGGACGCAGGGCCGCAAAGGTCGGGATACTCGTGTCCTGTCCGATTCACGGTGACAATGAGATCATTGACGGAAGTAGCCGCATGAAGGACGCGGGTACGCCTTTGTCGAGGGACGGCGATGCAACGCAATGCGGCAGCGTTCTAATTGCCTCCGCCGACGGTGCGACAGTTCGCTAAGAATTCATGCCCGTCGACTTTTCGCGCGTTCCGCCGAGGGTGAATGTCCCCAACTTCGCTCGACCTTCTATTGTAGGTTGGGCGCTGCTCCTCAGTCTTTTTGTCGTCGGCTGCGCCACGATGGCTATTTTTCTCTGGCCTGGTGCGAAGTCTGACAGCGTGCTGTTCTGGTTCTGCGCAGTCGTATTTCCGATCCTTGCATGGAGCTTTTTGCTGAGTTGTCGGTTCGCCTATCTGTACGTGCGTATTAACTCGGCACTCGCAACGAACAGGATCTGCGATGCAATTGAGACTCAGTGTCACGAGTCCTCGAGTGAACCACTCGCTGTGCTCGGGCACGCATGGAAGTTCAGCTCCAACAAAGACGAAAACGCCGTGGGTGCTCTTGTTGACGGGAAGACGAAGCTGTGTCCCGTTTCCAGCCTCGCTGTACCGAACACCGACGTTATTGCTCGATGGCTGGATGTGCCCGATCGCAAGTTTTACGCAGGCAATGCCTTGACCGAACACGCTCGCCAAACAGCTGTTTGCGAGTGGTTACTGAGTCAGATGGTAGGCGAAATCACCCAAGAGCTTCAGAAGCTTCCCGCGCATGTGTCTGTGATGGTCGATCTTTGTATCGACTCTATGCTGGAGCCTGCAATCGTTGGAGAGAAGTTCCTCTCTCTGCTCAAACATCCGCTTCGCACCTCACGTATCGTAGTAAATCCATCGAAGCGCGGACTTTCGTTATTTCATACTGATTCGTGGTTTGATGACATGCCCCCCGATAGAGTCAACCTGCTTGTCTCAATTCAGTTGCGCAACGCAGTGAGCGAAACCCTGGCGACCGGGGTCGCCGAAGCGGGTAGCATGCTTCTCGTTTCAAGCCTTTCGATTGCCCGGAATATAGGCACAGAACCCGTACTATGGCTACATCGTCCTTCCAAAGGCGCGGCGGAGGAAGTCGTCGAGACGCTGAAGCTTGCTGTTCGTTGGGGAAAAACATCTTTGGAAAATGTCGGAACGACCTGGCGAACTGGCCTTTCCAAGCAAGCTGTTCGTGCAATCCGGTCGTCGTGCCAGTTTGGGCGTGATACCGGAACTGTAAATCTCGACACGTCTGTAGGTCGCGCAGGCATTGGGCGTGCGTGGTTAGCCACGGCGCTCGGCATTGCGAACGCGGCAGCTACGGATAAACCACAGCTAGTCATTACGCAAGAAGGTAATGATCTGCTCGCACTGGTATGCGAGAAGCAGACATGAAAGAACAAAAGTCCTTACCTGTCGTATTTTTCATCAGCGCTGCGCTCGTCATTCTGTTTCTCGCTGCGGCAATTGTGACTTGGATCGTTGCACGGGCGCAGCGGTGGAGCTTGGAAAGACTGATCATTTTTGAGCTATCTCTTCTTTGTGGCCTGCTGGTGTCGTTGATATTCATCAAGTACTTTGAAGCCATTTTGCTCTGGATAGCTTCCATGTGGGCGACGCGCTGGCTAATCCGGTATGACGAACGAAAAAGCGTTCAAAAGACAGAAGAAGCTAACGGATCCTCAATGTCACTTGTGGATGCGATGAAGGATCGGCACGGATGGCGTTGGCGCTATCGGGAGCGCTGGATACTTCTGACCGGCGACGAACCACTCGTCAAGCGTCTGGCATCGGGCTTGACGGAAACAGGCTACGCAATTACTGGCAATTCGGTCCTGCTCTACGCCAGGCAAACAAGCAGCACACTCGATACCGAATGGCTAGACCAGATTCGCCGGATGCGCCGTCGTCGACCGATCGATGCAATTGTCGCTGTGACGGGCAATGGGGTCTCTGCCAACACCCCGTTTGACACGGACGGCCTTGCCCAGCGGCTTGCTCGCCACGCACGGGCCCTGCGATGGGCTGCGCCCGCGTATTTGCTGAACGTGACTGATTTTGGTGCTGAGTCGCGAGGCCCGGATGAAGCGTTTGGCTTCACGTGGGCGAATGCGCGAGCAAGTGCCGAGGAGATCGGGACGGCGCTGCAAAATCTCACGCAAGATCTGGCAAACAGAGGTGTCCAACTCCTTGCCGCAAACAATCACGACCGCTATCCAGCCCAACTTTCACAGCATATCGAGCGGTTCGGTAGCGCATTGTCGGAACTTGTGCTGCAGACGGCGAATTCGCGTTACTGGCGCCAGTCTGTACATGGGCTCCTGTTCGTGCCGCTGTTCAAGAAGCGTGAACTCGCACAGCCGGCAGCACTGGAGAAATCCGACAACAAGCCAGACGAGGAGTGGGAGGGCGATCCTGTTGCCACAGAGGAGCGCTCGGTCTGGCAAACGATCGCGGATCACAGCCGGAAAGTCTATGGCCGGCGCGTCGGTTTTTCTCTTTCGACGACCGCCGCATGGATCGCAACGGCAGCGGTCGGCTTCTGGATCGTCGGCACGATGGTTTCGGGTTTCTCGAACCGCACGACGATCGGTACCGCCCGGGGTACGCTCGCGAAGCTCACGGGCACCCAGGACAATACGCAGTCGATGCAGACGCTCGGTAGTCTCGGCAAGCAAATCGACTCACTGGAGACCCGCCAGCGTGACGGCGGTCCGTGGACTACCCGCTTTGGACTGAACCGCGACAGCGCCCTGCTTGCCGCGATCTGGCCAGGCTACGAAGGCGTCGCGAGCCGTATCCTCATCGGCCCGATTCGGCAGACCCTGGAGGATCGCCTGCGCCAGTTGGCCTCGATGTCTGATGAAGAGATCGCGAGCGGCGGCAACGCCCAGGCGCAGGCTGCTTACGATACGCTCAAGGCCTACCTGATGCTCGCCAAACCGGAACGCGCTGCCGCATCGTTCCTTACGCCACAGTTGATCGCGACCGCGGTTCCCGCACGCCCACTCAATTCACCGCTTTCATCGGGCACGTGGGAGGATCTGCGGCAGCACACCATCGCCTTTTTCGCGGACCACCTCGGACATCGAACTCCAGCGAGCAGTTCATCGCTCGCCATCGTGCCGGATAGCAACCTGGTCGCGTCCACACGACAGACCATCATAGGCGTGCGCGGTATCCAGAACTCGACCGACGCGGTCTGCCAGCAGATTCTCGACGATGCAAAGCCGAAGTACCCACCAGTAACGTTGGCCACGCTGCTCGGCGACACCACGGGTCGGGGCCTCTTCAACACGACGCAGACCGTGCCAGGCGTCTTCACCCGCGCAGCCTGGGAAGAACGCATCTCGAAGGCCATCGACGAGGCAAGCAAGAAGGGCAACGTTGCCGGCGACTGGGTGCTGTCTGACACAAAAAACACGAATCAGGCGCCCTCGACGCTGAAAGCCGAACTGCGCCAACGCTATTTCGACGACTACGCGCGCGCCTGGGAGCAGTTCCTCAACAGCCTACGCTGGCAACCCGCGCCGACATTGTCGGCCACCGCCGACCAGCTCATCCTGCTGGGCGATCCGCAACGCTCACCACTGGTCGCGCTAATGAACGCGATCGTGTACCAGGCAGGCACGGGAGCAAGCACGCAGTCATTCTCCGACACGCTGATCAGCAAGGCGCAGCAACTCGTTGGCGCCGACGAGAAAGACCCATCAAAACAGGCACAACCCCAGTTCGCACCCCTTACAACCGCATTCGGCCCGATCCTGCGACTGACCGGCAGCGACCTGGTTGCTGCCGCGCCTGGCAAAACCGGCAAGGCCGCGGCGCAGTTGGCCTCCACTGGCGACCTGAGTCTTGCCCGCTATCTCGAACGTGTTACCGCGATGCGTCTGAAGATCGAGCAGATGGTGAACAGCGCCGATACCGATGCGATGTCGCGTGTCGCAGCGCGGTCCGTACTGCAAGGCAAAACGTCAGATATCGCGGAAAGCCGCGACTACGCGAACCGTGTTGCCGCGAGCCTGGGCCAGCAATGGGCGGGCTTCGGCCAGCTGCTGCAGGCGCCGCTCAACCAGACCTGGCAGGCCGTGGTGCAGCCCGCTGCAGCGAGCCTGAACGACATCTGGCGTACCTCGATCCTGGCCGACTGGAACCGTACCTTCGGTGGCCGCTATCCGTTTGCGGATTCGGAGAACGACGCTTCGTTGCCCGAGATGGCGCGCTTCATGCGGCCGGACAACGGGGTAATCGCCCAGTTCGTTGCGACGCAGCTTGCTGGCGTCGTCGAACGACAGGGAGACCGGTGGGTCGCCGCACAAGGCGCCGACCACGGCTCACTCACGCTCGATCCAGGCTTTCTTGAGGGATTGAACAGGCTCACGCGCGTTTCGACCGCACTGTTCCCGGCCGGCGACGCACACATCCGCTTTGATCTGCGGGGCGTTGCAACGCCAGGCGTGACCGACATGAAAGTCGTACTGTCCGCGCGCGAGCTCAACTACTTCAACCAGAAAGAGGACTGGGTGCCATTCGAGTGGCCCGGACAGTCGCTGGAGAACCTGTCGCACATCGAATGGCAGACGGAGCAAGGCGGCCTGCGGTCAGCACTCCACGCGCAGGGACGCTTCGGACTGATCCGGCTGCTGGAACGCGCGGAGGTCTCCCAGCAGGACAACGCGCGCTATCTGCTGACGTGGGCGCCCGATACGAGCCAGGGCATTGCGCTCAAGGTCCAGTTGCGCAGTGATGCGGGTTCGGGTCCGCTCGATGTGCTCCAGCTCCGGCACTTCGCACTACCCACACGCATCTTTGTGACCGGCGGTACAAAGGCAGGACCAAAAATTTCTGCCGGCAATCCACCGCCGTTGCCACCGGCCGCGGCCGCCGCCGCGAAGCACGCAGCCATGCCCTTGCCCAACGGTAACGTGCCGGAGGTTGAATGAAGCTGGGAGAACTTTTCAGGAGCCTCTTTCCGGCACGCGAAGACGCAGGCGAACTTGCACGAGCACGCCTCGATGCGTGGGCATCGTGGCTGCTGCCGTTCCCGGGCGACGGGGGCGTCGGCCGCGACCCCGGTTACGAAGACACGTTCTTCGAGCTCAAGGATGAAGCAGGCAAGCTCTCGGGTATCGACGATGGCCTGATCGTCCGCTCGTGTGAACAGCTTCTCAAAGAGACCGGCAAGGATCTGCGTCTTGCAGGCTACTACGCGTGTGCCCGGTTGCGCCAGGATGGTCCGGCCGGCTTTGCCGACGGACTGGAGTTGTCCGCTGCGCTCGTCGACCGGTTTGGCGGGGCTGTGCTGCCTGCGCGTGCCGAAGCGAGGAAAGGCGCGCTTGAAATGCTGGCAACCACGCGCGTGCTGGAGCTGCTCGAGAGCCGCGGTGAATTCGCACTGGTGGACCTCGAACGTGCGCTTGCGGCGCTCGATGTACTGGTCACGCTGACCGGTGGATGGCCAGAGGCCGCGCGTCCGAACCTGCAGCCGCTGGTGTCAAGGTTCGAGCGCAAGGAAGGCATGGCGGGTACAGGAGGAGCGGAGTCCGTCCAGGTAGTATTGCCAGCCACGGCGAGCGTTTCGTTCGGGGCGATCGCTTCGACGCGCGATCTGCTCGATCAGGCCCGTACGATGGCCACGTGGCTGCGCGATCAGGAGAATGGCTATCTGTCATCGGTCCGGCTCGTGCGCAGCGTGCGCTGGGACACCTTGCACGAGGTGCCCCCGTCGGACGCCGCATCGCATACACGGCTTGTGGCGCCGCGCGCGGAACTACGCGCGCAGATGAAAAGGCTTGTGCTGCAGAAACAGTGGCACGAGTTGCTGGAGCGTGTCGAGGGCGCGTTTATGGAAGGTGTCAATCACCTCTGGTTCGACCTGCAGTACTTCCAGCACGTCGCGCTTGATCATATGGGTGCGCCGTACAGCGCGTGGCGCGAATCGCTGCGTGCGGACTTCGCGCTCTTTCTCGAGCGCCTGCTTGGCATCGAACGGCTGGCGTTCAACGATGGCACGCCCTTCGCCGACGATTCGACGCTAGAGTGGATTGCCCGGCACGCGGTCGTGCGGGATCTGGAAGCAGGGGAAAGCGTGGCGCCGCTGCCGGTCTCTGCCGGCAGCGAGGACGGACATGCCGGCGACTGGCCCGAGATCGAGGCGCAGGCGAGAGACCTGACTGAACGCGACGGGATCGAGGCGGCCTTCGCCTGGCTGGAGGCGCTGCCCGGTATGAAAACTGATCGCCATCGCTATTTGCAAAGACTCGTCATGGCGCGCCTTGCCGATCATGCCGGTCGGCCCGATACCGCGCTCGCACTGCTGACCGAACTCGATGCGGCCGCACGCTCCCTGCCGCTCACGCGCTGGGAGCCGGCACTGGTTTTCGAGGTCAAGCAGCAGCTGACCCGGGCGTTCAAGGCGATGAGCAACCGCAAGGACGCGGACAAGCCAGCGCTTGCACGCCGCATCGGTGAACTGCAGGCGGAACTGGCCGTGCTTGACCCTGCACGTGCATTGACTCTCCCATAAAAAATCCGAATGGAAAAAGACGACCCGATCCTGCGCTATTACGAAGCCGAGATGCGCTACCTGCGCGAATCCGGAAAGGAGTTCGCGAAGGCGCATCCTGACCGTGCGCGCCTGCTCAACCTCGATCGCATGGGCGACCGCGATCCGTATGTCGAGCGGCTCCATGAGGGCTTCGCCTTTCTGACGGGGCGCCTTCAGCAGAAACTCGACGACGAGCTGCCGGAGCTAACCGAAGGGCTCGTGAGCCTGCTGTGGCCGCACTATCTGCGCATGATTCCGTCGCTCTCGGTCGCCGAACTGATCCCCCTACGGGAAAAGCTCCAGAGAACCGAGGTGGTGCCTGCCGGTGTGCCCGTCCGATCGGCGCCCATCAGCGTTCCACCGCCGGCGGGCGCCGAGGGCACGACGCCGAAGACCGTGCAATGCCTGTACAGGACCACGCAGGCCGTCCAGCTCCAGCCGCTGTCCATCACACACGCAGGCCCGACCGTACCCCACGACGGCCGCTCGGTGATTCGCCTGGGCTTTGAGCTCCATCAATCGGCGCGACGCGAGGAAACCGATCTGTCGCGCCTGCGCCTGCATCTGAATGCGGATCTGCCGGTCGCCTTCGCCATGCACCTGGCGCTCACCCGCCAGATTGATTCGGTCCTGTGCCGCATTCCGGAGGTGCAGGACGGCGAGGCCGTGCTGTTACCAGGCATCACGATCGAGCCCGCGGGATTTTCGACCGAAGAACGGCTCTGGCCCAAGGCCGATGCGGCATTCTCGGGCTATCAGCTACTCCTCGAGTACTTTTCATTCCGCGAGAAATTTCTCTTCATTGACCTGTGCGGACTCGACGTCGCGAAGCTTCCTGCGGGAACGACCCGTTTCGAGCTTGAAATCGTCCTGAAGGACACCTACCCGTCGGACCAGCATTTCAGCAGGGAGAATGTGCGACTGTTCTGCTCACCGGTGATTAACCTGTTCGAACTCGACGCAGAACCCATCGAGATCAACCATCACGAAACGGAGTACCGCGTCGTGCCGGCGGGACATCAGGGCGAACACGTCGAAACGTATTCAGTGGATGCGATCGAAACGTTCGATCACGACACGGCTGAGCGCTACGAGTACGTGCCGTTTGCCACGTTCCGGCATCGCGGTGGCATGCTGCGTCACGAGGCGCCGGAGCGTTATTTCCATGCGCGCGTACGCCCCGGCATGGCGGGACTGCACGAGACGTGGGTGATCCTGGGCGGCCACGCATGGGAAACCATCGAAACGCTGCCGGAAGAAAGCCTTTCGCTGCGCGTCACCGGCACCAACGGGATGTTGCCGCGCAAGGGGCTGCGCGAGGCGAACCTCAGCGAACTCGCTGCGAGCACGCCGAACGTGACAGAGGTGCGTAATCTTGTCGCCCCCACGTTGCCGCTCTATCCCCCCACGGGCGACCGGTTCCAGTGGCGCGTGCTTTCACACCTTGCCCCGAACTTCCTCTCGATGATGGACGCGGAAGTGCTGCGCGGCGCGCTCGCGCTCTACGACTGGACCGACGACGAACTGAACGCGCGGCGTCTGGCTGGCATTCTCTGGGTGTCGCAGGAGCTGCTCGAGGAAGTGTCGGGCGGCTCAGTGGAGCGGGGTGTGCTGATCGAGGTGACGCTGGATTCACAGGCGTTCGCCGGCGACGGCGACCTGATGCTGTTCGGCGAGTTGCTGCACCGCTTCTTTGCGGCGTACGCGGAAATCAACCTGTTCACGAAGCTCTCGATCGTGAGCCTGCCGTCGCAGACCCGCACGGTCTGGCCGCGCAGCAAGGCGCGACGGGCGCCGCTATGAGTGCGTACGCAAACGCCTTTGAAGCGCGGAACGAACTGCCGAGTCTCGAACCGCTTGTCGCGGCATTGCTCGCACGCGCGCCGCGCATGAACTTCATGCAGTTGTGCCGACTGCTCGAAGCGCGGGTGCCGCAGCATCCCGGCTTCGGCACGCGCGATACCGCGGCGCACGAACCGGTGCGCTTCCGGCCACGCGCGCGCACAGGTTTTCCGGCGGGCGAGATCGCTGGGGTCGAATTCGACGATGATCCGGATTCCTTGACAAGTGCTCCGCCACCGACTGTGCGCACGACCTTCATGGGCCTCTACGGCGTCGACGCCGCGATGCCGTCGCACATGATCGACGAGATCGTGCTGCGCGAGGAAGGGCACGAAGTGGTCGAGGCCTTTCTCGATCAGTTCAATCATCGTTTCGTCACGCTGCTGTATCGCGCGTGGAAGAAGTACCGTTATCCGGAAAGTTTTCGCGCGGGAGGTCGCGACGAACATTCGCGCAATTTGTTGTGCCTCGCTGGCTTCGGCTGGGGCGACAAGCCGCAGCGCGCCGGCTTACCCGATTCGCGGATGCTCGCGCTGCTCGGTCTGCTGATTCAGCGCACGCGCACGCCCGAAGGGCTCGCCGGTGTGATTGCGCTCGCGGCGCCCGGCGTCGACGTGCGCGTCGACGAGTTCTTTCCCGCGCTTGCGCGCGCCGGCAAGCCGCAGCCGCTGGCTTCGTCGCCTGCTCGTGCCGGTGTGGCGAACGACGGCGTGCGCCGCGGCCTCGGCGGCGGCTACGTGCTCGGCAAGCGGCTTGCGTATCGCAGCCGTGCGGTGCGTGTGACGTTGCGTCCGGCCTCTGCGACCCTGGCGCACGATCTTTTACCGGGCGCGTGGCTGCATCGCGAGTTGATGGCGTTCGTGCAACTGTACGTAGGGCTGAAGGCGGATGTGCATCTGAGGATGGAGATGTCGTCGCACCTCGCGCCGCTGCCGTCGATCAACTCGTCTGGCTCGGTCGCTGACGGACGAGCCAGACCGGCTCCACGGCTCGGCTGGACGACCGTGCTACCTGCCGCGAGCGAACGCCTGATCAACGTCGCGCTCGGGGTATATCAAGCGTTTCCGAAGCCCGCGGCCAATCCGTACCTGATTCAATCCGCGTGATGAACCATGCGCTCCAAGGACAATTCATGAACTTTCGAGTTATCGTTTCCACCCTTGCGGCCATTGCGCTGCTGTCGGCGTGCGGCGCATGGCAAACCGTGTCGGACGCGTCGTCGAGCGCGTATCACGCGGTGTTTTTCAAGCAGGTCAAAGTGCTCGACGTCGACCTGTCCGCGCGCGAAGCGCTGAACCCCGACGACGCCGGTCGCGCGACATCGGTAGCCGTGCGCATCTATCAGTTGAAGGACCGCAAGATGTTCGACGGCGCGTCGTATGACGATCTGCTGAAAAGCGACCGCACGCTGCTTGCGCAGGACTTGCAGGCCAGCATGGCGTCGGTGCTGAATCCGGGCGCCTCGGCGAGCCTGTCGCAGCCGATGCAGGCCGATACGAAATATGTGGCGGTTGTCGCGTTCTATCGCAATCCTGGTAGCGGGGATGGCTGGAAGTATGTGATCGAGAAGAAAAAGCTCGATGCGGGCAAGCCGCTGAAGATCTCGCTGATGGATCAGTTTCTGGCGACTGATGGGAGTGCGGCTCGCAATTGAGCCGGCCCAGATTCCATGCGGCCTCCGACCATTCGTCACCAGCGCGGCGCAAACCGCGAATTTCGGCGAGTTCGTTCAGCGCATCGAAGACTGCATCTCCGACGCCACGCACCGCCGTCACTTCAGGCACGATCTCGATTTATCCAGGTAGTCTCACGAATCGAAAGCCCGGTACATCGAATTCAAAAAGGGGATGGAATTGAACCACAGTTTGCAGATGTTCGACCTGACCGGGCGTCGCGCGCTCGTCACCGGATCGAGTACAGGTATCGGTTATGCGTTGGCACAAGGGCTGGCGGGCGCCGGCGCCGAAGTCGTTCTGAACGGCCGCAACGAAGCGCGGCTGGCGGCGGCGGTGAGCCGCTTGCGCGACACGGGCGCGAAGGCGCATGCGCAATGTTTCGACGTGACCTCGCCTGAAGCGGTGGAAGCGGCGGTGGCGCAGATCGAACGTGAGATCGGCGCGATCGATATTCTCGTGAACAATGCCGGCATGCAGCGCCGCGCGCCGCTCGAGCAGTTCTCCCACGCCCAATGGGAACAGCTGATGAAGACCAATGTGGACAGCGTGTTTCTGGTCGGACAGGCGGTGGCACGGCACATGATTGCGCGCAAGCGCGGCAAGATCATCAACATCTGCTCAGTGCAGAGCGAACTGGGCCGGCCCAATATCGCCGCCTATACCGCGAGCAAAGGCGCGGTAAAGATGTTGACGAAGGGCATGGCAATCGATTGGGGCCAGCACGGCATCCAGGTCAACGGCCTCGGCCCCGGCTACATCAGGACGGAACTGACCGAGGCGCTCGTCAACGACGAAACCTTCAGCAACTGGTTGACCTCTCGCACGCCTTCGCGACGTTGGGGCGATGTACAGGATCTGGTCGGTGCGGCGATCTTCCTCGCGAGCGGCGCTTCGGACTTCGTCAATGGCCACATTCTCTACGTGGATGGCGGAGTGACGGCCACGCTGTAACTCCGTTTCGACCACCGGTGGAGAGGCCGGCGAGCCTCTCCATGACCGGTTTCATGGGGTAGCCCGGGTCAATTCGGGAATAACCATCGCATCTGCGCGGTCTTGCAGGCAAGACTGACGGCAGATGGGGGACCCAATGAACATCGTCGACATGGCCCGTGCATCGGGAATGGTCGTCATCCAGGCGGCGGTTGACCGTCATGTGACGCACGGCACTAGCGGGACGTTCCCATGATGGTACGGATGCAAGCGGTTCTGCGTCGGTTGCAACTCGGCTCCGGCGTGGTGATGCTGGTATATCTTTTTCTCCATCTGCTCAATCACGCGCTCGGCATCTGGTCGCTCGAACTTGCCGGACGGGGTCTGATGCTAGCGCTGTGGCTTTGGCGTAGCGCGCCTGGGACCATCGCGTTGTATGGTGCGGCCGCGCTTCATTTTGCGTTGGCCATACGCACGATATACGCGCGCCGTCACTGGGCGTTGCCTCTGGCTGAGTGGGTGCGCCTGTGGGCGGGACTGAGCTTGCCGCTGCTCTTGATCCGCCACGCGGTGACGACCCGGCTGGCGTCGTCGCTCTATGGCTTCGAACCTGACTACGAGCGCGTCGTCGTCCAGCTGCTCGCGAGTGGTACGCAGGGTTTGCAGCTTGCGCTGCTCGCGCCCGGATGGATACACGGATGCCTCGGGCTCTGGTTTCGCTTGCGTCACTTGCCGTGGGCGCTCCGCTTGAAGCCCGTGCTGCTCACGTGGGTCATTCTGTTGCCGTTGCTATCCGCGGCAGGCTTTACACGGATGATGCGAACGGTCGAGGCGAAAAGCGCAATCCTTGCGACTCCCGATCCGAAACTGGTTGCGCATCAGCTCGCGCTGAATGCCTGGCGTCATGATCTCGTGGCCTTATACCTGGCTCTGATCGTCGGCGCGTTCGTCGCAGGTCAACTGCGCAACGCGCTCGAACGCCAACGATTGCGCGAGCGTTCAGTGAACTCGTGACACCGGGATTGCCTTGTGCGGCATCCGCCCTATTCAGGCTTCGAGAATAATTTTTCATGCCGCCATGTTCTTTGACGAGGGGCCTTGGAATATCCATGGGGGAATCTGCGTCTACCTGATGTGCATCGCGCAACACTCACGATCTGAGCGAATGCAGGTGTGCGAACACATATTCAGGTAATAAGGAGTGCATCATGAAATCGGAATCGATGAATCAGTACGCAGGTTTCCCGCTACTCCGCTTCGTGATCGCTGGCGTCATGGCGATGGCGAGTTCAGCGAGCGTGTATGCGCAAATGGTGTCGGAGCCCGAGCCTCATCAAGTCACCCGCGCGGAAGTCAGGCACGAACTCGAGGAACTGGAAGCGGCAGGGTACAACCCCTCGATGGGCGATGATGGTTCGTATCCCGCCGATATTCAGGCCGCGGAAGCGAAGGTGGCGGCCATGCATCGAGCGGAAAGAGCCGCGGCGACGAGCGCGGGGCAGAGTGGGCCACAGGTGCACACGCATTGAACATTGCCATACGCAATGATGGTATTGAATTCATTGCATTGCCAGTATGAGTCTGGAATCGTATCTTCGGCTCCATATCACGGAGACACCTATGAAGATCGCATTCCTGGGAGCCGGCGCGTTGGGTTGCGCGATCGGCTCCGCGCTAACCGAAGGCGGCTATGAGACGTGGCTGGTCGACCGCTTTGCGGCGCACGTCGAGTCCATGCGCCGCGACGGCCTGCAAGTCGACGATGCCAACGGCTCACGCCGCGTGAAAGTCCGCGCGACGATGAACCCCGCCGAAGTCGGATCGGCGGACCTCGTCATCGTGCTGGTCAAGTCCTTTCACACTGATTCGGCGATGCGCGGTGCGCTCGACCTCGTCGGACCTGACACCCTGGTGTTGTCGCTGCAAAACGGCCTGGGCCACGAAGACGTGCTCAGCGAAATCGTCGGCCGGGAGCGCGTGCTGGCGGGCAAGACCTATGTCGGCGGCGTGCTGAAGGCACCCGGACACATCCAGTCGGGCGTAAGCGGAAAACTGACGATCGTCGGCGAGCTCGATGGTCGGGTAACCGGCCGGGTGCGCGCAATCGCCGACGCGTTCAACGGCTCGGGCCTGACGACCACGGTCAGCGACAACATCCTCGGCACCATGTGGGACAAGTTGCTGATCAACGTCGCGACGGGCGCGATCACCGGCATCACCGGTCTGACGTATGGGCAACTGTACGAAGAGTCCGTACTGAAAGCCACCGCGTTGGCGGCGATCGAAGAAGCGATGGCCGCCGCGAAGGCCGCCGGTATCCACCTTTCGATAACCCAGGCCGAGCAAGCCTGGACGATGGCGGCCGAAGGCCTGTCGCCCGCATTCAAAACTTCGATGCTGCAGAGCCTGGAAAAAGGCTCGGTCACCGAAATCGACTTCATCAACGGAGCCGTCGTGCGTTGGGGCGAACGCCTCGGCGTCCCGACTCCGGTCAATTCGACGCTCGTCGCGTGCATCAAGGGCATCGAGCGCGCCATGACGGACCGTCAGAAAGAAGGAGCGACAGCATGAGCGGCTCCAAAGCATACGTGGAACACGTGGCCATCTGGGTCAAGGACATCCAATGGCATATCCGTTTCTTCGAGGAAGTCCTCGGCATGACCATGCGCGAGGTCGACGGCACCCGCGACGAGCCACGTCAGTACTGGACGCTCGGCGGGCTGCAGTTCATCAATGATCCGCATTACGAAGGTCCCGAGGGCCGTCTCGCGCATCTCGGCGTGATGTGCGAGGACCTCGAGGCCGCGCTAACCGCGGCACAAGAGTTCGGCGTGACCACCATGCAGCAGGGGCGCAACTGGCTGCGTCTGCCTGACGGACTCGCGGTCGAACTCATTCAGGCCAAACCTGCGACGTGCGTTGCGCAGGCGTTGGCGATCAATCCGCGCGCGGAGGCGTAAAGCATGAGCACGATCATCGAAAAGTACTGGGACGACGCGAAGGAAGGCGACGCCTGCGTGAGCCCGACCTATGCGGTCACGAAAGAACGCATTCTCGCTTACGCCGATCTCACCGGCGATCACACGCCGGTGCATGTCGACGAGGACTACGCGAACGCGAGCCATTTCGGTTCGATCGTCGCGCACGGGCTGTTCGGTTTGTCCATCGCGGACGGCCTGAAATCGCAGAGCGACTATCGCTTCCTGCCCGGCATGTCACTCGGCTGGACGTGGGATTTCCTGCTGCCGATCAGGGTCAACGACGTGCTTCACGTTGAGTTTCGCGTGGGCAACATGCGCGCGAGCAGGAGCCGCCCGGACTGGGGCATCGTCGTGCTGCCGTCGGAGTTGATCAATCAGGATGGCCAGGTCGTCCAGCGCGGCGAACATCGCCTGATGATCCCGCGCCGTCCGGGAGAGAACTGATGCAAGCGCGTCCCCTCGAAGGTATTCGCGTCGTCGATTACAGCCACTTTCTCGCCGGTCCTTATGTGGGCCGCTGCCTCGCGGCGCTCGGCGCCGAAGTGATCAAGGTCGAGCGCCCCGGCAGCGGCGATGCCGGCCGGCAGCACGCGACCGTCCTCGACGACCAGCAAAGCGCCTACTTCCTGCAGCTCAACATGGGCAAGCGCGGCGTCAGCGTCGACATGAAAGATCCGCGCGGCAAGGAGTTCATGCGACGTCTTTGCGATTCAGCCGACGTGTTCATCGAAAACTATCGGCCAGGCGCGCTGGACAAGCTGGGCCTTGGGTATGCCGCCTTATCCGGGAGCAATCCGGGGCTCGTGTACTGCTCGATCTCGGCGTACGGCCATACCGGACCCGACGCGCATCGCGCGGGCTTCGGCCTGATCGCCGAGGCGAAGAGCGGCATCATGCAGATGATCGGCAATCCCGGCGAACCGCCCCCGCTGATGCGCATCTCGCTCGGCGATATGTACACGGGCATTCACGCGGTCGCCGCGATCAACGCCGCGTTGCTCGGCCGCGTGAAGAGCGGACGCGGCCAGCACATCGACATGGCGTTGTACGACACGCTGGTGTCGATGCACGAATACGCGGTTCAGTGCTACACGATGCAAGGGGTGTTGCCCGAGCAGACGGGACATGACATGCCGACGTCGACGCTGTACGGCGTGTTTCGCGCGGCCGATGGCGATCTCGTGATCGCCGCGCAAGTCGATGACTCGTGGAAGCGGTTCGCTTCGCTCGTCGAAAAGAACGGCGGTCCGGCCGGCTTCGGCGCCGACGCGAGATTCGACAGTCTGAACGGTCGTAATGCCCATCGCGAGGCAATCCTCGCCGTCGTCAAGCCGTGGGTTGCCGCCCGGCCGGTCGCTGAAGTGCTGGCGCTGCTCGATGGTGTCGACGTGCCTTGCGCGAAGGTCCAGCGCATCGACGAAGTCGTCGCTGATCCGCAGATCGTCGCGCGTGGCATGGTGATCGAGCAGGACCATCCGCGCTTTGGAAAACTGCGGCTGCCGAACCTGCCGTTCCGCTTTTCCGATTGCGACACGTCGATCCGCGAAGTCGGCCCGGACCTCGGTCAGCACAACGCGGAAGTTGCACGGTCGTTGGGCTTCGACGCCGCGCAGATCGACGCGATGCAGACCCAGGGCGTGTTGTATTCAAAGCGGAGTACGTGATGACCGACCAATACGCTGTGATCGGCAATCCGATCGGACACACGAAATCTCCGCTGATTCATGGTCTGTTTGCGAAAGAGACCGGGCAGGACATCACCTACACGGCGATCGAGGGTCCAATCGAGACGGCCGGCGCGTTCGCCGCGACGGTCAGGACGTTTATCGCCGCGGGCGGCAGGGGCATGAACGTTACCGCGCCGTTCAAGCTGCAGGCGTTCGAGATCGCCGATGAGCGCAGCGAACGGGCGGCGCTCGCCGGTGCCGTCAATGCGATGAAGTTCGAAAACGGCGGGATCATTGCCGAGAATTTCGACGGCGTCGGCCTCGTGCGTGACATCGAAGTCAACCTGAATCAACCGATGGCGGGCAAGCGCGTGCTGGTGCTCGGCGCGGGAGGAGCGGTGCGCGGCGCGTTACTGCCGTTCATCGCGGCGCGGCCGGCGGAACTGGTCGTCGCGAACCGGGACGTGGCGAAGGCCGAGGCGCTGGTAGCGCGAGTCGCAAGCAGCAGCCCACTGCTTGCATGTGGCTACCGGGAACTCGACGCGATGGGTCAGTTCGACCTCGTCGTGAACGCCACTTCCGCGAGCCTCACCGGTCAGTTGCCTCCCGTTGCGCCGAGCGTGTTCAGCCCAACCGGGGCCGCGTATGAACTCGCATACGGCAAGGGGCTCACGCCGTTTCTGCGGCTCGCGCGCAATGCGGGCGTGCAAGGTATCGCCGACGGTGTCGGCATGCTCGTCGAGCAGGCGGCCGAGGCGTTTGAATGGTGGCGCGGTGTTCGTCCGCAGACGCAAGCGGTTATCGACCGGTTGACCGTTCCGCTCGATTGACGCCGGTCCACGGGCCCAATGCAATGGGTACAATCGCTGTATTGCATATGACAATACGGCCATGAGTACCACTGAGCTTCCGGACCTCAAGCTGCTTCAGCTTTTCGACCTGCTTTACGACTTGCGCAGTGTCACGCGCGCCGCTGAACAGCTCGGACAAAGTCAGCCGACGGTCAGTATCTGGTTAGGCCGCTTGCGCGATCATTTGCAGGATCCACTGTTCGTCCGCACACCGGGCGGCATGGCGCCCACTCCGCAAGCGGACGCCTTGATCGGACCGTGCAGGGAGATTCTGGAGTCGCTGCGCCGGTTTGCTGCGTGGGAAATCGCTTTCGATCCCGCCACGGCCAAGCGACGGTTTCGTATCTGCATGACAGACGCGAGCCACGTCACGCTTCTGCCGCGATTGCTGGCGCATGTGCGGGCTCAGGCACCGGGCATCCGGCTGGAGGCGGCAAGGATCGACGGCAATACGGAGCGAGCGCTCGAATCCGGCGAGGCGGATCTTGCGATCGGGCACCTGCCGTGGCTCGGGGGCGGTATGTATCAGCAACAGCTTTATCTGCAGGACTGGGTGTGCCTCGCCAATCGGAATCATCCACGCGTGCGTGCGCGGATGAGTTTGAAGCAATACTGCGCCGAGGGGCACGTTGTGATTGCCGCGGGCACTGGAGCGCAACTGCTCGAACAGGCGTTGTTGCGCGAGCACATCGAACGCGACGTCGTGCTTGAATTGCCTGGATTTCTCGGGCTTGGGTCAATCATCAATTCGACCGATCTTATCGCTACGCTGCCTCGGCACATTGGCGAAACGCTGGCGCACACGAATGACGTCGCAGTCCATTCGTGTCCTTTCCCGGTGGACAAGTTTGCGGTGCGCCAGCACTGGCATGCGAAGTACCATCACGAGGCCGGCAATCGCTGGCTGCGCTCGGTCGTCGCCGATCTGTTTCTCAGCGCAAGCAGCAGCTAGTTTCTCCCGCTGCGCACGAGGATGCCAAACCTTCGCCGCGCAAAAGTTTCTCCGCATCCGTCGGCATGGACAAACAGAACCCTTGCACATAGTCGCAGCCCGCTTCGCGCAACGCATGAAACTGTTGATTCGTTTCGACACCTTCAGCCGTCACCTTGATGCCGAGTTCGTGCGACATCTGAATGATGCCGCGGACAATTGACGTAGCCGCCGCGTCGCTGCCCAGCCTTGCCGTAAATGAACGGTCGATCTTGACGATGTCAGGTGAGAAATCGGCCAGATAGCGCAGGCTGGAGTACCCCGTGCCGAAATCGTCGATTGCGATGCGCACGCCAAGGCGCTTGAGCGCCAACAACGTTGCCTGAGCGAGTGATGAGTTTTCCATCAACGCGCTTTCGGTCAGTTCGATTTCAAGGCGGCCCGGCGACACCTGGTGTTTTCGCAGCGCCTCGTCGACTATGGCGACCAGGGAGTCATCCCTGAGCTGACGCGCAGACACGTTCACCGACATGGAAAGCCCTTTTCTTCCGGCGCTCTGCCAGATCGCCAGTTGCGCGAGGGCCGCGTCCATGACCCACGCCCCGACTTCGACGATGAACCCGCTTTCTTCCAGTATGGGGATGAAGCTGGCGGGACCCACCAACCCTCGCGCCGGATGATTCCATCGAACGAGTGCTTCGACGCCTTTCACCGCCAGAGAGGCTGGCTCATGAATGCCCTGGAAATGGAGGACAAACTGGTTCGACGCCAGCGCCGTAGGCAGATCGCGCTCGAGTTCGAAATCTCCGAGCAGATCGCTGGACGCTTTGTCGGCAAACCTGAAGCCGTTGCGCCCACCTTTTTTCGCCGCATACATGGCGATATCCGCGCTTGTGAGGAGCGCCTCGTGGTCCCGACCGTGCTCAGGAAAGATAGATATGCCGATCGACGCCGTGACGAATGGCGCAGCGTGGTCCTTTCGAACGTCGTTTGAAAACAGGTTGAGAAGAGACTGCGCCAACGTTGCCAACGTGGCCTTGTCGCTCTCGCCCGTGACGATGACCGCGAACTCGTCTCCGCCGAGGCGCGCCACACATGCATCCGGAGGAAGTGCGCCCTGAATGACTTTCGCAATGTTCTTCAACAGGCGGTCAGCGGCTGTATGGCCGAGCGTATCGTTGAGGACTTTGAACCGGTCGAGGTCGACGAACATGAGACCGAAGGCGACGTTCTGCCTGCAAAGCGTCTTCATGCTGCGGACCAGGGCGGCGCGGTTACCCAAACCCGTCAGCCCGTCGGTGTAGGCCAGTCGGTCAAGCGCCGCGAGGCGTTCCTGTTCCAGCGTGATGTCCTCGCTGACACCGACAATGCGCGTCACGTTTGCGCCGCCATCGCGCACGGGGTAGGCCGTGCTTCGAATCCAGCGCAGGCAACCATCCGGGCGGCGGATGCGGTATTCGACGCGGCCTTCTGTCGCTTCGGACGTGACGCGCTTCATCTCGGCGAGCACGGGCTCGAGGTCCTCGGGAACCACGAGATCGAGCCACGCGGAAGGCCTCCTGCTGACCTCTTGATGCGTCAGGCCGAACACGCCCTCAACCCCTGCGCTGACATGATCAAAGTGTTCAAAATCCGAGCACGAATAGAACACCAGGCCGACATGAGTCTCCATCTCATGCATCAGATCATTGCGTTCGCGAAGTGTTTTCAACAACTCGCATTGCTGAGTGACATCCTCGGACGCACACAGGAGCGCGGAGACGGCACCATCGTCGCCTGTCACCGGCGTGAGCGTGGAATTCCACCATTTGGTACGCCCCTTGGTCGTCGCGCAGCTGCCAGTGAAAGATGTGCTCGTCCCTGAAAGGGCGCCCGCGAGAGCCGTCTCGGCCGCTGTGCGGTCGTCGCCGGTCCAGAAACCCAGCCAGTCGGCGCCGGTGAGTTGGTCCGGTGACTCCGCCTCCATCAACATGGCGCCATGCTCCGACACCCGCAGCATTTTCCCGTCCGTCGCCAGCATCTTCAGGCAGTCGCGATTGGCATGCAGAAGCCCGCTCGCCAATGCGGTAGCGGCACGCTGCTGAGCATGGTCAACGCAGAGTTTGCGACGCACAACCACGAGGCCGGTGACGCCTGCCGCGATCGACAACGCAAGACGTAGGGTCATCGCCGCTTCACTGGCTGCCTGGTGCACAAGAGAAGCTATGCCAACGCCGGCGGCAAGGGCAATGAGGAAACTCGTCAGCGGTATGGTCCTGTGTCGACCATACCGGGAGAGGAAATAGGCAAGGAACTGCTGGTTCCGGGCTGACCAACCATTGGTGTGTGCGTCAGTATCGCCCTCAGACCGAATCGGCTTGAATTTATCAGGGCACGATGCCGCTTTGGATTTCACGCTGGTCTCCGACTACCTGTTTGAGCGACTTCTCGAATGCTACCTGCCACTTCGTCTTTGCTATTACGGTACGAAGTGACAAATCTTTAGTCCTTGGAGACCTGATCGGGAACTGAGGAGCGCCCATCAGCCTTTGTGAGGCTGGTCTTGCGCGAACTGCCGGATGCGCTCCGCAAGAGCGGGTATGCCGGAGTCGCGGGCAACGTAATGAGCGACCTGCCGGGTGGCCAGATCGATGGTCACCTGATCGTCGGGGGTTTTCGTGTTGGGTCCGTCAACCGCAGGATGGTATTCGATACGCAATTGCCTTGCGTTGGCGATCAGCCGCAAATAACCGAAGTTCCGGTCGTCGTAGTTTTCCAGGACGACCGCATCCGTATCGTTTGACGCAGCCTGGATCAACTGCGGCGCGCGAAGTGGCGGTTGTCCATTGGTGGTGAGCCGCTGCACGGCGTGACCGCCGTTCCCGCAGACGATGTAAGGGATGTGGGTGCCATCGGGACGGGTTCGCGTAAAGCGTTGATAGTTGTGCGCGTGGCCCGCGAGGTCGGCATGTGGCCATACGCCGACCTCATTGCAGACTGTATCGATCTGCTGTTGCATGTCCACGCTCCAGCCGTGACGGCCGCGCGCCACATAGGGGGGATGGTGATGCGCGAAAAGCAGCGCGCCGCGATAGTTTTCTTTCTTTACCCGCAATAACGCCGCTTTCAGGAATTTCAGCTGGCTGTTGCCGATGTGAGGGTCTGCAATCACGCCGGGATCCTCGAGCGTATTGCTGTACAACGCAATGATGCGCACAAACGGCGCCTCGAAGGTGAAGAAAACGCCCGGCTGGATTTGTGCCGTACGTGAAAGCTGGCCCGCATCGGGAGAGACCTGGAAGCGGTCGCAGCAGAAGTTCCTGACAAACGCCTGTAAGCTCTTCTCGTGCTGCAACGGCGAAACCATGCCGTCGTGATTGCCGGCAACGGCGAGAATCGGCGCGTGGTAGTCGCGATACGGCTCATAGAACTGATCGTAGTAGTACTGCGCTTCGCCAAAGCTGTAAACGATATCGCCGAGCAGAAAGTTGAATTGCGGCACCTCCGCGGGATCCGCTTCGTCGAAATCGCTGACCATCTTGTCCGACACTTCATTCTGGGTCGCAGGGCCTTTCGTACTGCCACAATCGCCGGTGGCGTGAAAGACGAGCTGTCCGCTCGCGTTGATGCTGTCGAGGAGCGTCTGGTTGTTGTTGATCACCTCCGCAAACGTCAGGCGGGGCTCGGTGCCGCCGCGCGGCGCGGGAAACGGGAGCGCCGTCAGCTTGTGCTCCCGGTTCAGTTCGTCAATGACCTTGTAGGCTGCGGCATCGGATGCATGCCTGACTACGAACGTTTGCGGATCCGGCGTGGGCTGTGGCTGCGAAAAAACGGGTGCGGCGAGAATCCTGCCATTGCCGGTGCCGCGCGCGGCCGGCGATTCGTTCGAGCGCTTCTTTGGCATGTCCAGTTCTCCTTGATCGTCGGGAAAGAGCGGCCCCGCGGTTGTCGGCGAAATGTCAGCATGTGACGATGCCGTGCCGGGCCAGATGCACCGTCGCCATGACGCCTCGCGGCAACGTTTAGCAAATTGCGGACCCGATGCATTCAACGCAAGCTTCAGATCGCGCACGCGGTCGGCCGCCGGGGACCGCGGTCAATTCAGGCCGGTTGCGGCCTGAACGGGTACTGCTCAATCTCGCCGCCGCGCGCGACCACCGCCGTGCTCTCGGGAATCTCCTGCCACCAGCCGGCCAGGTCCGAGAGCGGCTCGGACAGCACAAGGAACGCATTCTCGCCGGCCGCCTCGATGCGTGGATCGTCGGGATACATCTCGTGCAGATGACGGAACGAGGTGGTGTGAAACAGCGAGCGCGACTGTCCTTCACTCGAATAACGGACCGCGATGATCTGCTCACCGTCAGTCGCGCACACCGTCATGTTCAGCGGCTCGTCCACGCCATGCTTGCGGCCCGTGGCTTCGACGAAGGCGACCATCCGTTCGAGCGCGGTGACGGGCGTAAGCTCCAGCCCGAAAGTCAGCGCGAGAAAAAACAGCACTTCGGAATCGGTCGAGCCTTCGATGGAAGGGAACAGTTCGGGGTCGATCGCCACCATCAGATCGCGGCGCACCTTCGGGAAGTCGCGCACCAGCCCGTTGTGAGCGAACAGCCAGCGGCCGTGGCGGAACGGATGACAGTTGGTTTCCTGCGACGGCGTGCCGGTCGCCGCACGTATGTGCGCGACGAACAACGGTGAGTGAATCGCCCGCGCGGCCTCGCGTAGATTGCGGTCGCTCCACGCCGGCTGGATGCAGCGGTAACGAAACGGAATGTCGGTAGGGTGTCCATACCAGCCGATCCCGAAACCGTCGCCATTGGTGGTGGTGTGGCCGAGCCGAGAATGCAGGCTCTGATCGATCAGCGAATGTCGGGCGTTGAACAGCACTGTTTCGAGCTGAAGCGGATTGCCGGTATACGCGAGCCAGCGGCACATGATTGATCTCCTGTCGGTCTATACATGAAGAACCCGGTCGGCATGATGTATGTCAATTCTCAACCGCAGAAACGACAATACCATTGCAAGCATCGTGCCTTCGACGCAGGGTACCTGGCGAAGATTAGCCGCACGGCTGCGGATCAGATTGACCATGACGCGCCGTGCGTGTCACCATATCGCTCGGTTGCCGACGTGTCGGGGGGGAGGGCAAGGCAACCGGTCAAGCATGAAGCGGACGTCAGCTCCGCGCTTGTAAGTTTCAAATCCTGTTGTGACCTTGCACCGATCTAATCTGATAGAGGCAGGACGCACATGAGCCACTTTCTGGACAGGTTACGTTACTTTACGGCCCCTCGTCCCCAGTTTTCGGATGGTCACGGAGCCGTCACAGACGAAGACCGGCAGTGGGAGGATGCTTACCGACAGCGCTGGCAGCACGACAAGATAGTTCGCTCTACACACGGAGTGAACTGCACGGGGTCATGCTCGTGGAAGATCTATGTCAAAGGCGGCATCGTCACGTGGGAAACGCAGCAGACGGACTACCCGCGCACCCGGCCCGACATGCCCAATCACGAGCCGCGTGGATGCTCGCGAGGCGCATCCTACTCGTGGTACCTCTATAGCGCGAACCGCCTGAAATACCCGCTCGTGCGCAGTGCGCTCGTCAAGCTCTGGCGCGAGCGCCGCGCCTCGCTGGAACCCGTGCAAGCCTGGCAGTCGATCGTCGAGGACGAGACGGCGCGGCGTGGCTATCAGAGCCGCCGGGGCCTCGGCGGCTTCATTCGCTCCACGTGGGACGAAGTGAATGAAATCGTTGCCGCCGCCAACGTCTATACCGTCAAGCACCATGGACCCGACCGGGTGATCGGCTTCTCGCCCATCCCGGCGATGTCGATGGTCTCGTATGCGGCGGGTTCGCGATATCTTTCGCTGATCGGCGGCGTTTGCCTGAGCTTCTACGACTGGTATTGCGACCTGCCGCCTGCCTCGCCGCAGACGTGGGGCGAGCAGACCGACGTGCCGGAGTCGGCGGACTGGTACAACTCCACTTTCATCATGATGTGGGGGTCGAACGTCCCGCAGACGCGCACGCCGGACGCGCATTTCATGACGGAGGTGCGCTACAAGGGCGCGAAGATCGTCTCCATCTTCCCTGACTATGCGGAAGGCGCGAAGTTCGGCGACATCTGGCTGCACCCCAAGCAAGGCACCGACGCGGCGCTCGCGCTCGCAATGGGTCACGTCATCCTGAAGGAATTCCATCTGGCAGGTAAGAGCGACTACTTCGTCGACTACTGCCGACGCTTCACCGACATGCCGTGTCTGGTGCGCCTCGTGCCGCATGGCGACGCCTATGTGCCCGAACGGCTCGTGCGCGCCTCGGACTTCGACGACGCGCTCGGTCAGGCCAGCAATCCGGAGTGGAAGACCGTGATGATCGACACGGCGAGCAATGACTTTATCGTGCCGGTCGGCTCCGTGGGCTTTCGCTGGGGACAAAAGGACGGCGAGGACAAGGGCAAATGGAACCTGAAGTCCGAAGCGGCCTCAGGCGCGCCGGTCACGCCGCGGCTTTCGCTCGCCGATGCGCATGACGACGTGCTCGACGTGCTGTTCCCGTACTTCGGCAATATCCAGCACCCGCATTTCCATCACACCACGCATGCTTCGCAACTTTCGCGCCGGATCGGCGTGCGCAGGATCGCCACCCGCAATGGCGAGATGCTCGTCGCCACGGTCCACGACCTCTTCGTTGCCAACTACGGGCTCGACCAGGGGCTCGGCGGCGAGCACATCGCAAAGGACTACAACGACGATGTGCCGTACACGCCGGGATGGCAGGAAGCGATCACGGGTGTCAAGCGCGCGGATGTGATCTCGGTGGCGCGCCAGTTTGCGGAGAACGCGCACAAGACCGAGGGCAAGTCGATGGTGATCATCGGAGCCGGCATCAATCACTGGTTCCACATGGACATGGCCTATCGCGCGATCATGAACATGCTGATCATGTGCGGTTGCATCGGCAAGTCGGGTGGCGGCTGGTCACACTACGTCGGCCAGGAAAAACTGCGGCCGCAAACGGGCTGGACCGCGCTCGCCTTCGCGCTGGACTGGCACCGCCCGCCGCGTCATATGAACGCGACATCGTTCTTCTATGCGCATACCGACCAGTGGCGCTACGACCCGATGAACCCCACGGCGCTGCTCTCGCCGCTAACCGACCCGACGCGTTTTCACGGCGCGCCGATCGACTACAACGTGCGCGCCGAGCGCATGGGGTGGCTGCCGTCCGCGCCGCAACTGGCGACCAACCCGCTCGATTACGGGCGGGCGCTGGCTGACCCGGCGCAGGCCGGGGCAACGGTCGTCAGCGATCTGAAGTCCGGCAGCCTGCGCATGGCCTGCGAGGACCCGGACAATCCGGTCAACTTTCCTCGCAACCTGTTCGTCTGGCGCTCGAACCTGCTCGGCTCGTCGGGCAAGGGGCACGAATATTTTCTGAAGCACCTGCTCGGCACGACCAATGGCGTGCAGGGCGAGGAAGTGTTCAAGTCCGGCCACCCGCGTCCTGAAGAGATCGCCTGGCACGACGAGGCGCCGCGCGGCAAGCTCGACCTGCTCGTCACGCTCGATTTCCGCATGTCGACCACCTGCATGTATTCCGACGTCGTGCTGCCCACCGCGACGTGGTACGAAAAGGACGACATGAACACGTCCGACATGCATCCGTTCATTCACCCGCTGTCGGCCGCGGTCGACCCGGCCTGGCAGTCGAAGAGCGACTGGGAGATCTTCAAGGGCATCGCAAAGCGATTCTCCGAGTTGAGCCAGGGACACCTCGGCGTCGAACGCGACATCGTGCTCGCGCCGATCGCGCATGACACCCCGGCCGAACTCGCCCAGCCGTTCGACGTGCAGGACTGGAAACATGGCGAATGCGAGCCGGTGCCCGGCAAGACCATGCCCTCGGTGCTCGTGGTCGAGCGCGACTACCCCGGCACGTACGCGAAGTTCACCTCGCTCGGGCCGTTGATGGACAAGCTCGGCAACGGCGGCAAGGGCGTGAGCTGGGACACGAAGGAGGAGGTCGCGTTGCTCGGGGACCTCAACTATCGGGTCGCCGAAGCGGGCTGTGCGAATGGCCGTCCGCGCATCGACACGGCGCTCGATGCCGCCGAGGTCATCTTGTCGCTCGCGCCCGAGACCAACGGCGCGGTGGCCGTCAAGGCGTGGGACGCGGTCTCCGCGATGACCGGGATCGAACACGCGCACCTCGCCGATGCGCGTGCCGACGAAAAGATCCGCTTTCGCGACATTCAGGCCCAGCCGCGCAAGATCATCTCGTCGCCGACCTGGAGCGGTATCGAATCGGAACACGTTTCGTACAACGCGGGTTACACCAACGTGCACGAGCTGATTCCGTGGCGAACGGTGAGCGGTCGCCAGCAGCTCTATCAGGATCACCTGTGGATGCGTGCGTTCGGCGAGTCGTTGTGTGTGTACAAGCCCCCGATTGAAACCGGCAGCTATGAGCACATGGAGCAGGTGCGCTCGAACGGCAACCCGGAGATCGTCCTGAACTTCATTACGCCGCATCAGAAGTGGGGCATCCACAGCACCTACACCGACAACCTGCTGATGCTCACGCTCTCGCGCGGAGGACCGATCGTCTGGATGTCGGAGGCCGATGCGAAAGCGATCGGCGTGGTCGATAACGACTGGATCGAGTGCTACAACGCGAACGGCGCACTGTGCGCGCGCGCCGTGGTCAGCCAGCGTGTGCCGCGCGGCATGGTGCTGATGTATCACGCACAGGAAAAGATCGTGAACACGCCCGGCTCGGAGATTACCGGCACCCGTGGCGGCATTCACAATTCGGTCACCCGCGTGGCGCTCAAGCCGACGCATATGATCGGCGGCTACGCGCAGCTCGCGTATGGCTTCAACTACTACGGCACGGTGGGATCGAACCGCGACGAGTTCCTGATCGTGCGCAAGATGAAGCAGATCGACTGGCTCGACGAGACCCCGCCTCTTACCATGAGCCCACCTGTCCGGCCATTGCGGCAAGGAGAAGCATCATGAAAGTGCGTGCGCAGATCGCGATGGTGCTCAACCTCGACAAGTGCATTGGCTGCCATACGTGCTCGGTGACCTGCAAGAACGTCTGGACGAGCCGCGAGGGCATGGAATACGCGTGGTTCAACAACGTTGAGACCAAGCCCGGCATCGGCTACCCGAAGGACTGGGAGAATCAGGAGCGCTGGCGCGGCGGCTGGACACGCCGCACCGACGGCAAGATCGAGCCGCGCCAGGGTAACAAGTGGCGGCTGCTAGCCAAGATCTTCGCCAATCCGCATTTGCCGGAGATCGACGACTACTACGAGCCCTTCACCTTCGACTACGCGAACCTGCAGGAAGCGGGCGATGCGAAAGCGATGCCGGTGGCTCGGCCGCGCTCGCTGATCAGCGGCGAGCGGCTCGAGAAGATCGAATGGGGGCCGAACTGGGAGGAGATCCTCGGCGGCGAGTTCGAGAAACGCTCGAAAGACTACAACTTCGAGGACGTGCAGAAGGACATCTACGGGCAGTTCGAAAACACCTTCATGATGTATCTGCCGCGGCTGTGCGAACACTGCCTGAATCCGAGCTGTGTCGCGTCGTGCCCCTCGGGCTCGATCTACAAGCGCGAAGAGGACGGCATCGTGCTGATCGATCAGGACAAGTGCCGCGGCTGGCGCATGTGCGTATCGGGCTGCCCGTACAAGAAGATTTACTTCAACTGGCAGACCGGCAAGGCGGAGAAGTGCATCTTCTGTTATCCGCGCATCGAAGTCGGCCAGCCCACGGTCTGCTCGGAAACCTGTGTCGGCCGCATCCGCTATCTCGGCGTACTGCTTTACGACGCGGATCGCATCAACCAGGCCGCCAGCGTCGAAGACGAACACGATCTGTATGAAGCGCAGCTCTCGCTTTTTCTCGACCCATTCGATCCGAAGGTCATCGCCCAGGCCGAGTTCGATGGCGTGCCGGCAGCCTGGATCGAAGGTGCGCAGCGCTCGCCTATCTACAAGATGGCGATCGACTGGAAAATCGCCTTCCCGTTGCATCCGGAATTCCGCACGCTGCCGATGGTGTGGTACGTGCCGCCGCTATCGCCGATCAACGCGGCGGCCAACAGCGGCGAACTCGGCATGCACGGGTATCTGCCCGATGTCGACGCGCTGCGCATCCCGCTGCGTTATCTCGCCAACCTTCTGACCGCCGGCAAGGAACAGCCCGTCAAGCTGGCACTCGAACGGCTGCTGGCAATGCGTGCCTTCATGCGCGCCCGCCATGTCGACCAGATCGAAGTTCCCGGCGTGCTGACCCAGGCCGGCTTGTCGGTCGCCCAGGTGGAGGACATGTACCGCTATCTGGCGATCGCCAACTACGAAGACCGCTTCGTGATTCCGACTACGCATCGCGAGTATGCGGAAGATGCCTTTGACCTGCGTTCATCATGCGGCTTCTCGTTCGGTAACGGCTGTTCGGACGGCAAGTCGGAAATGAGCCTGTTCAGCACGAAGAAAGGCCGTCGCACGATCCCCATCCGGCAGGAGTCCTGATATGAAATCGACTGCCACGCCAACCGGGCTCGTCTACTCCGTGCTCGGCGCGCTGCTGGACTACCCGGACGAACAGTTGCTGAAGGCGTTGCCTGAGGTCCGTCCACTGCTGGACGGCGAGCGCGCCTTGACCCGCGAATCGAAGGCCGGCCTCGAGCGCTTCCTCGAATACTTCGAAGCGCGTGATCTCATGACGCTGCAAGAGAACTACGTCGCGCAGTTTGACCGCGGACGGAGCACTTCGCTCTATCTGTTCGAGCATGTGCATGGTGAATCGCGGGATCGGGGCCAGGCGATGATCGACCTGCTGCAGATGTACGAGCAGCACGGACTCTATCTTGCGTCGGGCGAACTGCCCGACTATCTCCCGGTGTTCCTCGAGTATCTGTCGCGCTTACCGGGCGAGGAAGCACGTGCATTGCTCGCGGAAACGGCGGAGATCTTGCAATCGATCGCAGCTCAACTCACGAAGCGGGGCAGTGCCTACGGCTTCGTGGTCGGCGCGCTGGCGACCCTCGCGGGCGTGCGCGGGGCCGATACGCCGCGCGAAATCAGCGGGGACGACGCGCACTCACCGCCTGGCCCGGCCGATTATCACGCGCTCGACGCAGCCTGGGTCGACGAGCCGGTGCGCTTCGGCGGCGCGCCTGCCCCGGCGCAGGAGCCCATCCGTTTTTACGACCGGCGTCCCGACGATAGCGCTCACTCGACGCCGGCACGCAACCGCTCTCAGGAGAACCGGCATGGATGACTACTTCCATCAGTTCCTGTTCGGAATCTATCCGTACATCTGCCTCGCGGTACTGCTGCTCGGCAGCCTGATCCGCTTCGACCGTGAGCAGTACACGTGGAAGAGCGATTCGTCGCAACTGCTGCGGCACGGTCAGCTGCGCCTCGGCAGCAACCTGTTTCATTGGGGCGTGCTGGTGGTGGTGCTCGGCCATTTCGCCGGGTTTCTTGCACCACACTGGCTGGTGTCTCCGTTCCTGAGCGCCACGGGTCACCAACTGGTGGCGATGGTGGCCGGCGGCGTGTCGGGGGTCGTGGCCATCATCGGCCTGACCATCCTGATACATCGACGGCTGACGGACGCGCGGATTCGCCACAACAGCCGCACGTGGGACATCATCATCGTGCTGATGCTGTGGGTGCAACTCGCACTAGGTCTTGGCACCGTCGTGCTGTCGATGCACCACATGGACGGCGTGTTGTTCGAGCAGTTGAGCGACTACGTGAAGGGGGTCGTCACGTTCCGGCCGGGCGTGGCAGGACTGCTCATCGGCGTGCCGCTGACCTATCAGGTGCATATCGCACTGGGCTTCACGATCTTCCTGGTCGCGCCGTTCACGCGGATGGTCCACATCTGGAGCGGGATCGCCTCGGTCGCGTATCTGATCCGTCCGTACCAGCTGGTACGCAAGCGTTGAGGCAACCGGGATGAGCACCATGCCGCCCTCCGGGCTTGCGGGAGCCGCGCGAGAGGATATAAACGAGGCTGCCACGCTAAGCGTCAATGGCGTCGTGATCGATGCTGCGGCGATTGCCGAAGAGGCGCGCCATCACGCCGACGCCGCCGATGCGCTCGCAGCCAGCCGGCGCGCGCTCGCGATCCGCGAGCTGTTGCGACAGCGCGCTTGCGCGCTCGAACTGATCGACGATGCCGTTGCGCTTGACGACGCCGCGCTCGATCGGCTGCTCGGACGCGAGCTTTCCGTGCCGGCCGCGACGCGTGCGGACTGCGAGCGCTACTACGCGACCCATGCATCGCGCTTTGTGCGCAATGAAATCGTCTACGCGAGCCACATCCTGTTCGCGGTGACTCCGCAGACGCCGCTCGCCCTGATCCGCGGCAAGGCCGAGGCGACGCTGGGCGCGGTACTCGCCGCGCCGGAGACCTTCGAAGCCGTGGCCCGCGACCTGTCGAACTGCCCATCGGGCGCGGTGGGTGGCAGCCTGGGTCAACTGCTGCGCGGCGACAGCGTGCCCGAGTTCGAGCGCGCAGTGTTCGACACGCAGGAGACAGGCATGCTGCCTCGCCTCATCAATACGCGTTTCGGCTTTCACATCGTGCGCATCGAGCGCCGCGTGCCCGGCACGCCGGTGCCATTCGAGGACGTCGAGGCGGAGATTGCGGGATTTCTTGACGAGCGCGTACGACAGAAGGCGATGCAGCAGTACGTAACGATCCTCGCGTCGCGTGCCTGTATCGAAGGGACCGAACTGGGTGAGACCAACGGACCACTGGTCCAATAGACGATGGAGCTTGCATGAGTGCACCAAGTGGTACCGGCCGACCGGCCGTGGAACCGGTCGTATCGGCGAAGGCGTGGTCAGTCCTGTTTGCGAGTACGTTTGCATTTCTCGTCTGTTTCGTCGTCTGGATGATGTTCGGCGTGCTCGGCGTGCCATTGCGCGAGGAACTGCAATTGAACAGCACCGAGTTCGGCATGTTGACGTCGACCCCGGTGCTGACAGGGGCGTTGATGCGTCTGCCCCTCGGCACATGGACTGACCGCTTCGGTGGCCGTATCGTGATGACCGTGTTGCTGGTCGTTTGTGCGGTGCCGGTCTATATCGTCAGCTATGCGACCGTACTGTGGCAGTTTCTGCTGATCGGACTCTTTCTCGGCTGTGTCGGTGCATCGTTCGCCGTGGGTACGCCGTATGTCGCGCGGTTTTTTCCGCCTGCGCGCCGCGGCTTCGCCATGGGTTTCTTCGGTGCGGGCACCGCGGGCGCCGCGGTCAACCTGTTCGTCACACCGTCGTTGCAGGCGGCTTATGGCTGGCGTTTCGTGCCACGAGTCTATGCTGTCGCGCTGCTCGTGACGGCCGTGATCTTCTGGTTCGCGTCGGCGCCTGATCCGGGTGCGGGGAAATCGAAAGGATCGTGGCTCGATTCGTTCAAGGTATTGCGCGATCCCAACGTTTGGCGGCTGTGCCAGTACTACTCGATCACCTTCGGCGGCTTTACCGCGCTATCGCTCTGGATTCCGCAATATCTGAAGGCCGAGTACGGGATGTCGCTGGTGATGGCGTCTGCATTCGCGGCGGGATTCTCGTTGCCGGGGTCGGTGTTGCGGGCCGTAGGCGGAGCGCTGGCGGATCGCCTGGGTGCGCATAGCGTGACCTGGTGGGGGCTATGGGTCGCGTGGATTTGCCTGTTTCTGCTCTCCTATCCGCCGACCGATTTCGTGATTCACACGATCGACGGTACCGCGAGCATTCACCTGCGGGTGTCCATCTATGCATTCGTTGCGCTGACGTTCGTGCTCGGCGCCGTTTTAGCGTTTGGCATGGCGTCGACCTTCAAGTACGTGGCCGACGATTTTCCGGAGAACATGGGCGTCGTCACCGGGATCGTAGGACTTGCAGGGGGCCTTGGCGGCTTCCTGCTGCCGATTATCTTCGGCATATTGCTGGATTTTTTCCGGGTACGTTCCACCTGCTTCATGTTCCTCTACGGGATCGTATGGGTTTCGCTGATCCTGATTTACCTGTCGGAAGTGCGTCGCACGCCGGTCGCGGCGGGTCACGTTGCTTAGCCGCGTTGGTGTTTGCTCCGTGAGAATGGAGGTGCCCGATGAAACGCCGCGAACTATTGGTTGCGCTGGCCGCAGGCGCGATCGCCGAGGGAACCACGAGCCTCGCGCAGGCGAGCCCGGCGAAATTCACCAATGAGACTGAGTTGCCCAAGCCCAAGCTCGCCGGCTCGGTCTCGCTTGAGGAAGCCATCGAGAAACGCAGGTCCGTACGCAGGTTCGGGCCGGACCCGCTGCCTGTCGACACCATCGGCCAGTTGTTGTGGGCCGGGCAGGGCATCACCGGCGGGGACCGCTTTCGCGCGGCTCCGTCGGCCGGCGCTTTGTACCCGCTTGAACTTTACGTGGTGACCCCTGCGCAGGTGATGCACTACCTGCCTCAAGGCCACCGGGCCGAGACGCGGGACTCGCCCGACCTGCGTCCGAAACTGCAAGCTCTTGCAGTCGGGCAAGCGTCTGTCGGGTCGGCTCCGGCCCTGATCGTGATCGCCGCCGATGCCGGTCGGCTCTCCGAGAGGTATGGCGCGAGAGCCAAGCCGTATACCGACCACGAGGTCGGGCATGCGGCCCAGAACATACTGCTTCAGGCCACCGTTCTCGGGCTTGTGGCCGTGCCCGTTGCCGCCGTCGAAGGGCCTCCTGCGGCGCACGCGCTCGCCCTGCCTGCCGGCCAGACTGTCGTCTATCTCATTCCGGTGGGCTTTCCGGCGGCCTGAGTCGCCGCTTCGACGGGCCAAGCCGGCGCTCACGGAGCGTCCGTCGGCCAGCGCGACGACTATTCCTCCGCTTCGCCTCGTCGTTTCAGCAGGTAAGTATCCATGATCCAGCCATGCCGCTCGCGTGCATCGGCGCGGATACGCTCGATTTGATCCACCACGTCACACAGTTTGCCCGCCAGCAGGATTTCGTCTGGCGTGCCGACGTATGCGCCCCAGTAAATGTCCAGATCCTCGTTGCAGAGTTGCCGGAAAGCGTTCTGCGCATCGAGCATGACGACGACGCTATCCACATTGTCCGGGAAACCCTCCGCGATACGCCGTCCGTTCGTGATCGCGATCGACTGGCCAATCTCGTTCAACGCGATCCGGTGTTTCGCCGCAAGCGCCTGCACGCTGCTGATTCCCGGAATGACCTCGTACTCGAACTCATGCCGGCCGCCGCGCGAGATCGCACCGATGATCCGCACCGTGCTGTCGTATAGCGACGGATCGCCCCACACGAGAAAAGCGCCGCATTCGCCGTCTGACAGCTCTTGCGCAATCAGACGCTCGAAAACCCGCTGCTTTTCCTGATTGAGTTCCCGGACGGCTGCAATGTAATCGCGCTCGTCACGTTTGCGTTCGGGACTCGTCGTCTGCACGATCCGGTAGGCCCGGTCCTTCACATAGCGCTCGATAATTTCCTTGCGCCATGCAATGAGCTTTCGTTTCGGCAGGCCTTTGTCCATGACGAAAAAGACGTCGACCTGATTGAGCGCATTGACCGCCTGAATGGTCACGTACTCGGGGTTTCCCGCGCCTATGCCGATAATCAGTATCCGTTTCAACGATCAACTCCGAACGACGCACCAGCGGCTCGACGTCAAAACCTACGTCTCCCGCTTGCTGCGCCCATACAGCAGCAACATCGCCGCGATCACCACGCCGTAGATGATCTGACGCCCGGCCTCCGGCATCTGCGCGACCGAGAGGATCGACTGCAGCAGCGTGATGAGGATCGCGCCGGCGACGGTGCCGAGGTACGAACCCCGTCCGCCCAGAATCGACGTGCCGCCGAGTACGACTGCCGCGATCGCCGGCAACAGGTAGGCATCGCCCATCGACTGCGCCGCCTTCGACGCATAACCCGCGAGCAATACGCCACCAAACGCGGCGAACCCGCTGCAAACGGCAAACGCGGCCACGGTCACGAGTCGCGTATTGATGCCGGAAAGATACGCCGCGCGTTCGGTGTTGCCGATCGCGTACAGCGTCCTGCCGAAGGTCGTGCGCGACAGCAGGAATATCGTGGCGCCGCCGATCACCACCCACAGCGCGACGGCATTCGGCACGCCCGGTACGAGCCAGCCCGCCGCGAGCCAGCGCATCACCTCGGGCGCGGAATCCTGCGGCGACGATCCTCCGGTATAGACGATCATGATGCCTTGCGCGACCGCATTGGTCGCGAGCGTCGCGATCATCGACGGGATGCGCAGCAGCGCAACGAGGATGCCGTTGACGATGCCGATCAGCACGCCGCAACCGATCCCGACCGGAATCGCGAGAATGCGCCCGAGTTCGCCGTGCCCCGCGACCGCGCACGCCATCATCGCGCCGACGGTGATCGTCCACGGCAGCGACAGGTCGATGTGGCCGAGCAGGATCACCATCATCAGGCCGGTCGCAATGATGCCGAGGAATGCGCCGACCTTCAGCTGCAGCAGGATGTATTCCGGCGACGTGAAGTTGCGCGAAAACATCCCGCCGACGAGCAGCAGCGCGACGATGCACGCGAACGCGATCACGATCGGTTTGTCGATTCTGCGCGTGAGCCTCGACACGAACGTGGTCCGGCTGGTTGCGGAAGCGTGGCTCATTGAAACCACTCCAGACGGTTGCGCACCCTGAACAACCCGGCCGCGCCGATCGCGACGGCAAGCAGAAGAATCACGCCCTGGAATAGCGGCTGCCACAGCGCATCGACGTTGAACACGAACAGCAGATCGCCGATGGAACGGAACGCGAATGCGCCGAAGACCGCGCCGATCGCGGTGCCTTTGCCGCCGAGCAGCGACACGCCGCCGATCACGACCGCGGCGATCGAAAACAGCGTGTACGAGTTCGCGCTGCCGAGGCTCGCTTCGCCGGTGTCGGTGAAGAACGTCAGAAACAGGCCGCCGATTGCGGCGAGCAGGCCGGCCAGCGTATAGCTCGCAAACTTCGCGCGGCGGATCGGCATGCCGGACAGGAAAGCCGCGGGTTCGGACGACCCGGTCGCGTACGCCGCGCGCCCGAGCGCCGAGCGTTTGAAAGGAATCCAGATGATCACGATCGCTGCGAGCAGAATCAGCAAGCTCGCCGGCAGGACGCCGGCGACCTTGCCCGTCAGTGCGTCGGCCAGAGCCTCGTTGATCGATCCGCCGGGCACAGGGCGCAGCAGCAGCGCCAGTCCGTAGTAGACGGCGCCTGTCGCTATCGTCGTCACGATCGGCTGCAGCCGGCCGAAAATGATGATCACGCCGTTCAGCGCGCCGCACAGCGCGCCCACCGCGAGCACACCGGCGATGCCGAGCGCGCTGTGCAGCGTGTCGCCCGTGACGATCCACGAGCCAACACAATTCGTCAGCACCAGCGTCGTGCCGATCGACAGGTCGATGCCGGCGGTCAGCACCACGAGCGCCTGCGCCATCGAGACGAGTGCGAGCAGTACCGCTTTGTTCGCTGCCGTCTGAAACACGTTGGCCGACAACGCCGACGGATAGTTGAACAGATAGATCGCGAACATCAGCACGAACAGGCCGAACGCGAACACCGCCCCGCGATTCTCCGCATACCAGTAACGCAGCCCGCTCATAGCGCGACTCCCGTGGAAGGCGAAATCTGTCCGACGGGCAGGTCGAGAGCACTGGCAATCAGGTTCTGCTCGGTGATCGCCGGGCCGACGAGTTCCTTCTTGATCCTGCCTTCGTACAGTACGAGCACACGGTCGCAGCAGCCGATCAGCTCGTCATAGTCGGTCGAATAGAACAGAACCGCGGCGCCTTCATCGGCGAGGCGCCTGAGCAGCTGATAAAGCTCCTGCTTGGTGCCGACGTCGATACCGCGCGTCGGGTCGCTGAGCAGCAGGATCCTCGGCTGCCGGGCCAGCCACTTCGCGATGACCACCTTCTGCTGGTTGCCGCCCGACAGCGAGCCCACGGGCGCGTCGACGCTGAACGACTTGATCGCAAGCAGCTCCATCATCCGCTCGACGAGCGACTGCTGGCGGTCGCGATCGATGACGCCGGCGGTGGACATGCGATCGAGCGCGGCAAACGACAGGTTCTCGCGTACTGACATCGGCAGCATCAAGCCTTCGGTCTTGCGGTCCTCCGGTATCAGCGCCATACCGATTCCGTTGGCGCGCGCGGCCGTCGGACTCCCGATCGACACGGCCTTGCCGTCGATCTCGATCTTGCCAGTGCCACCGCGCAACACGCCGAACAGCGCGAGCAGCAGTTCGCGCTGGCCCTGTCCGTCGAGGCCGCCCAGCCCGAGGATTTCACCAGGCTGCAATGAAAAGCTGATGCCCCGCAGCGTGTCGCTCCACGCGAGATCATGACAGGCGAGAACCGGGGCGGTGGTGGGGCCGTCCGCCGGTTTGGCCGCGGGTTTGGCAGGAAACGCATGCTGGTACTTCCGGCCGATCATCATTTCGACGACCTCATTGTCGGAGCGCGTGCCCGCCTCGAAGCTCATCACATGACGACCGTTCCGGTAGACCGTACATTCGTCCGCGAGCGCCTTCACCTCGTGCATGCGGTGCGAGATGAACAGCAGCGCGAGCCCCTCTTCGCGCAGGCGCTTGAGCACCTCGATCACGCGCGCGACGTCGGCCGCGGTCAGCGCCGAGGTGGCTTCGTCGAGGATCAGAATGCGCGGCGCGTGTGCCAGGCCCTTCGCGAGCTCGACCATCTGCTGGCGCGACAGCGGCAGGTCGCGGACTTTCGCGAGCGGATTGATGTCGGCGGCGCCCGCTCGCGCGAGCGCCTCCTCGGCCTGACGGCGCTGGGCCCGCCGGTCGATCATCCCGAAACGTCGCGGCGGGTTCGAAGCGAAGATGTTGTCCGCCACGCTCAAGTCGGGGATCAGCGACAACTCCTGATACACGCAGACAATGCCGTCCGCGTTCGCCTCGGCGGGCGACGCGAACGAGACCTCCCGGCCATCGAGGTGCATCGTCCCTTCGTCCGGCTGCACGACGCCGGACATCACCTTCAGCAACGTGGACTTGCCCGCGCCGTTCTCGCCGAGGATCGCGTGAATGCGGCCCTTGCAAACTTTGAGTTCGGCGTGATCGAGCGCGACGGCGCCGCCGTAGCTTTTCGACACGCCGGACATCTGAAAGAACGGCTGCTCCGCATCCTGCCGCATGCTTCGTCTCCCGTCACAGCGCCGATCATCATCCGATCACTGGTTGCCCTGGCTCTGCTTCATGATTTCCTGCGCAGAGAAATTGATGCCGCAAGTCGGAAACGAGTTGCCGACGAAAAAGTTGTCGGAGTCGTTCGGGAAATAGTTGACGCCCGCCTTCAGCATCGAATCGTCGGTGACGTCGAGCGGCAGCTTGATCGCGACGGGAATCGTCTGGCCGTCCAGCGCGGCGAGTGCCGTCTTGATCGCCACGGCGACCTGCGCGGGACCGGTGCCCGCCGACGTGCACTTCAGGCCTTGGGCTCCATACTGCGCGCAGAACTTGCGAAAGCCGTTCTCCGTCTCGCCGCCGAAAGGCACGAACGGATGTTTCGCATCGATCATCGCGCGCACGACCCCCGTGTCGCCGCCTTGCGCGGAAATTCCATCGAAATGACCCTGCACGGCAATTGCGTCGGCGGCGGCCTTTTGCGCGACCCCGTCGTCCCACTTGCCGTAGACCTGGACGACGGTCCACTTCTTGCCGCTGTCGTCCAACGTTTTCAGGAAACCATTGTGCCGGTCAGTGTCGACCGATGTACCCGCCACCCCGCGAACCTCGAGCACCTTGCCTCCGTTCGACAGATGGCTCGCGAGCCACTTGGCCCACAGCACGCCGAGCCCGTACTGGTCGACGTTGACGTTGATCGCGTCTTCGGTGTCGAGCGTGTTGTCGAAAGCGATCAGCACGACGCCGGCATTTTTCGCGCGGCGGATCGCGGGGCCGAATGAGGAGGGATTCTGCGCGTTCACGATGACCGCGTCATAGCCGGCATCGATGAAGTTGTTGACGGCCGAGATCTGCGCCGGAACGTCCTCGCCGGTCGAGACGACCTTGAATTCCTTGAGCTTGGCGGCGATGGCCGGTTGCGCCGTGTAGGCCTTGGCCGTCTTGATCATCTGGATACGCCAGGTGTTGGCGATATAGCCGTTCACGAGTGCGATCCGGTAGGGCCCGTTCTTCTTCGGATACTTGATGAACTTCGTGTCGCTCTTCCAGGGGACCATGCATGTAGGATCGCTGGACGGTCCGGAAACGAACGAAACCTGCGCGAAAGCCGCGCTTGCGCACAGCGCCAATGACGCGGTCGCCGCCGCTCGAAGCACCTGGATTCCTGAAAGCATGTCGTCTCCTTTATGTTGGATTGAACTTACCGATTGCCGGCGCACAGGGCGGTCGTGGATCACCGGAATCTGTGCGTGAAGCAGGGAATCTTGCGGAATGTGCTGCAGCGGGGCTGGCTCGGACTCGCCGAAGCAGTGGAATGACCTCTTCAAAGGCGCCGCCTGGAAGCGAAACGAAGGGTCTGCGCGAACGTCTTCACGTCTGACAGTACTGGCATACCAATGTGCGCGCGATAGTGGTTTACCACGGCGTCACGGACGGCCTCGAGCGGGCTGAAACCCCCGCCAGGTCGACGCGATGGCCAAAGGCTGGGGGCGCCGGACCGGGACAGCGTGCCCCGGCAACTGGTGTACCATTCTCGCGAACTCGAGCCACCGCTCCCTGGCGGCTTCGACGCTTTCGAGACTCCCGGATGGCCGATCTTTCGCACACGTTAGCCGGCCGCGCCGCCGATGCGGACGCGACCGACCGTTCCTATGTCGGGCTCGCGAAACAGATCCACGACCTGATCGCGGCTGGCGACTTCGGGCCGGGTGCGCGCCTGCCTTCCGAGCGCACGCTAGCCGAGCGTTTTGGCGTGAGCCGCACGCAGGTGAGGGAGGCGATCATCGCGCTGGAAGTGCAGGGCGTGGTTGAGGTCCGTGTTGGGTCGGGCATCTATGTGGCCGAAGCAGCGCAGGCGCGCTCCGCCATGTTCAGACTGCCGAGCGGACTGGGCCCGATCGAGACGCTGCGCGCGCGGTCGGTGATCGAAAGCGGGATCGCGGCGCTCGCTGCTACCGAACGCAAAGATTCGGACCTCGACCGGCTCTTCGCCGCGTTGCGCGCAATGTGCGAAAACATGGAGGACAAGGCTGCGAACGAGGCCGCTGACCGCGATTTTCATCTGGCGATTGCGCGCGCGACGGGAAACGAAATGCTCGTGCTCGTGGTGACCGCGATATGGGACAACTCCCGCGCCGACCCGTTGTGGAAAAAGATCGAGGAGCACTTCCATACTCCCGCGTTGCGGGCGGCTTCACAGGACGACCATCAGCGCATCTTTGCGGCGATCATGGCCCGGGACGCGAGCGCTGCGCGCACGGCGATGCAGGCGCATCTTGCGCGCGTAATCGGTGAGTTCACGCAGGCCTGGCGTTAGCTCATGTTCCGGCTGTCTATGCGGGTGTAAAAACGATGGCGCCATGCTCGGCAACCTGCGCGAAGGTCCGAACGAAACGGTAGGTCTGTCCATCAATGACCAATTCGTTCAGTCCCGAGCGCGTGGACTCCAGAATGGCGTGGACCACCGCGTTCCGAATGGCCGCGCAGCTTATCAAGTCTGCATCCGGCTCGCCGGGTTCACCCAGGTAGACATCGCTCTTTTCGCCTTGAGAGCGAACCAGAATCAGGCTCTTTCCCTGGTCTAGCGAAAGCTCCAGATATTCTGAAAGTGTCGACGCCGCCTCTGTGGCTGTATCGAGAGGATCGCGAGAGGGCGAATTCATAAGTGGCCTTTGTAGTTGTGCAAGGCAAAGGTGACAAGGCATGGCTCACCGCGAAGGTGATCAGTCCGGTAACTTCCCGGGCGCGCCATCCAGAATGCGAAGCTTGTCGTCGATCTCGCGAAGAGGGTGACCCGCCGCGCGAAGCTCGTTGACGAGCCGATGCGCAGTTGCGCGACACTGGGCAAGCGTCTCGTGCAGTCGCGGTTCGCTTTGCAGGCCGGTCACTGCCTTTTCCAGTTCGGGGGCGGACTCGCTCAGCAGGGCAGGAACGACCTCTTCCGGCGGAATCGCGGACCCGTGACCCAACAGCTGGGCGGTCCAGTGGCATTCATACAGCAACGTCCGTCGCTTGGCCCGTTTCGCTTCTTCCTGCTCCAGGGTGGCGAGACTGTGCGGGTTCTTGTGAATCGAAGCGCGCCAGGTCGCGAGAATGTCGGTGCGCAATTTTCCAATGGCCTCTGCGAGGGACGTGCTCTGTCCGCCGGCGACGAGGCGGCGTTCATCGAGTCTGTCGACGTGGTCCCGGTATCCTTCGAGAAAGGACTGCCAGTTCAGCGGCAGTTCGGTCGTCCCGGAGAACGAGCGGCTAGTCTCATTGAGCGCGCTCCTGATGTCCTGAAGCGACTGGGCATCGGCAAGACGTGCTTCAAAGACCTCGTGGGCCGTCACCATCTGGCGATGCAGCGAAAATAGCGGATTGTTGTGACGTCGTTGCAGATGGCGCTCGGCGGCGCCGGGATGAGCGCTCCACTTCCAGTCGGGCAGCGATTTTGCGTCAAAGTCGACCGCGTCGATCATCGGCCGGAAGATCGACAGTCCCTCCTCGGTTGCATGGCGAAAACAATCGGCCAGCTTGAAGTCGTTACCTTGCAGACTGGAGCCCTCGCTTCCGGCATAAGGCGAGTCCGGTGCGAGCCGGAGCAAGCCCGTAGCCAGGAAAAACTCTGTCGGTAGCTCCACGGACAGACTCTCCAGCCGAAAGGTGGACTGTTGAGCGGAAAGGCCCTCGACAGAATGCGCGAGGCGGTTTTCGAGTTCGAGGAGCGCGTCGATCCTGTCGCCGGATGATGCCTGCATTGCGTCGGCCAGCAGGCAAAAAGATTCACGCACCATTTTTGCCGCGATAGAGCCGTGCTTCTCGGCAAAAAGCCAGAACCAGAGGGCAAGCTGATATCCCCGGACCCCGTTGCGGGCAAGCGCTTCGACATCGGGGGGGAAGGTAATCCCCGGTGCGGCCCAGTTCGCAAATGGTGCCGAGTCGCTGTTCAGGTACATATCCAGAAGCTGTTTTAACGACTCGTGCGTACCGCTCGGCCAGTTGCGCGTGTCGTCCTGCTGCTTCTCGGTTTTCCAAAGTTTCCAGGCCATCTGGGACCTCGCAAAGATGTGCGGGATACACCTTGGCAAGGATACTTGCACACTCGGTGGGGAGCGTAAACTGCCGGATGACCTCGCGGCCCGGCGGCGTTCGTAGCGGCGCAAAACGCAATGAGGGTCAATCAGTATTGGATCGATTCTTGCCGCCATGATTCAGGCTTTCTCCGCCTGCTCCCGGGCTGCTCCGGGACGCAGGCGTTGCGCCGTTGCGCGCCCCGTGGATTCAGGCCTGAGGCAGGCCGAGCAGCTCGCGGGCCTGCGCGGCCGTCGCGACCGGGCGCTGATATTCGCCGCACAGCGACGCGACGCGTTCCACCAGTTGTGCGTTGCTCGCCGCGAGCGTGTCCTTGTCCCAGCGCACGTTGTCTTCAAGGCCGGTGCGGACATGGCCACCCATTTCCAGCGTCCAGTGGTTGACCTCCAGCTGATGCCGGCCGATGCCGGCAGCGGTCCACGTCGCGTCCGGCAGCAAGGCCGCGAGCTGCTTGACCTCGAACTCGAGAATTTCGCGCCGCGCCGGCAGCGCATTCTTCACGCCGAGCACGAACTGCACGTGCACTGGCGACTTCAGTAGTCCTTGCTGCACGAGATCGACCGTGCTGTACAGCATGGCCAGATCGAAAATCTCGATCTCCGGTTTCACGTTGTGCTGGAGCATCATCGATGCAAGCGAACGGACGAAGTCGGGCGGGTTTTCATAAACGGTCGTCGGAAAGTTGACCGAGCCCGTCGCGAGCGACGCCATATCCGGACGCAGGTCGAGCATCGAGCCGCGTTGCTCGAACGACCGGCCGCGGCCGCCCGTCGAAAACTGGATGATCATACCGGGGCAGTGCTTGCGAATCCCTTCCTGAAGCTGCGCAAAGCGGGTGTGATCGGAGCTCGAATTCTCGTTCTCGTCGCGCACGTGCAGATGGACCAGCGTGGCGCCGGCCTCGAACGCTCCCTGCGTGCTTTCGATCTGTTCGGCGACCGAGATGGGCACGGCCGGGTTGTCCTTTTTGCGGGGCACGGAACCGGTGATGGCGACGGTAATGATGCATGGCGTGTTCATATCGATGGCCTTATAACGGGTAGATAGGCGCCAGGTCCACGAGCGGCTGGAACCCGGCATGACCGTGCCGCATCATGTTCGTCTGGCGGCTTGTTCGCCGCGTTCGAATTACATGATAGGAAGTGAATCGAGTCCGGGGCGCGATTTCGACATCATTTGCGCCACGTTGGGGAAAACGAGCCGGAGCGTACATCGAAACGGGGCCAGCGAGCTTATAGGGTATGGCTTGCGGTTTCGCGCTCAGAAGGAGCGCATCGGTGAGCCTCGTGACGGACAGCTACGCCGAATTCTAAAGACAATCTACCCGCAAGACTGACGGACCCGGCCCGACGCCCGCTCTTGCGTCAGCAGAAGTTACCTGAACGATGACGGCGAGAATTGCCATCCAGACGCTGAGAATATTCCGCGACGCAGGTCGGCGCTGCGCGTAGTATGAGTTTGGTGCCCGATGCTCGCGCTCGCCATAAAACCCATTTGCGGTCGGCGTATGCGCCATCGTGAAGGTGCCCCCAGGTTTCTGCGCGAATATGGTCGCTGGACAACGACCGGTTGCCGCTAGCCTCCCGAAAACGTGCCGCCTCAGCGCGGCGAAACAGAGGTAACTATGGCAGACGGTATTCACCTGTACAAAGGACTGGAAGTTTGTCCGCTTATTTTTCTGCACGTGGCCACGCGGCCCGGTTCGGCCCACGACTACGATGAAGGCTTCGACGCGGCAGTCCGGATCAAGGAGCCCGATGGTGACGGGCTCAAGGCAAGAAGCCGCGTCTTTCACCTCCACGTCGAGAGGCCATTTTTGTGTACCGGTGATGCGAGGCGCGCCTCAACTGCTTACGGCGAACTCCTTATCGACGAATGCACTCCGGGCAAGACCATCTGGGATGGTGAGTAGGGAAGCGGGTTCTTTTCGGCCCTGCGTGATTCGCGAGCAGCGGCGCGCCGTCCTTCGTTTCGAATTGCGTTTGCCGACGCTTTTTCAGACGGCTGGCCGCGTGCACGTGATTGCTTTGCATGCAGCGCTTGTCCACGAAAGCGCGTTTTTCGAACGACTGATCTAATGAGATGCCATGTCCCGACTCGACGATCTGATCATGCAGCATCGCAGTGTGGAGGCCGAAGTCGTACTCCGGGAAAGAGAACTGAATACCTGTCGGCTATCTATCGATGAACGCGAGGGAACGGGCACGACGATCTTTCCGCATCACGACACGCTGACGTTTCTCGAGGCGCAACTGCGGCTGTGCAGGTTAAGGCGCGAAAGGCTGCGTATTGCGATCGCCCGAAACCATGCGACGCGGCCGGATCGGCAACACATCGGGCGTGGGTCGAATCCGGTCTCGTGCCGGTTGTCCAACGGGCGAGGCCGTCTCCGCAGCATGCGGTGAGGAGAAACTGATGGACGCGTACCCGGCAATTTTTCGTGTCGATCCCACGCCACGTCGGGCCGACGGTGAATATATCGCGCATGCGAGAATCTCTAGTAGTGGCGACGACGGGCGCGAGTACGACGTCCATTCAAGTGGAGATCTGGCCGGCTTCGACGTGCGCGAGGATGCGATTCGCTTTGCCGCCGGTTGGGCCGCGGAATGGATCGAGAAGCACCGGAGTTCGTGGCAGCGAGCGTCCGGCGATCCTCGTGTGTGACAAGCATGGGCTCCCATGCCCATGGGGAATTTACGTGGCGACTAATGATGCGCTCTCGACGCTGGCCGAATATCTTGAGCTTTCGCTCGATACGAGCGGCAGCGTCATTATGATGCAAGGGTGCGATGGCCTTTGCGCTATGTACATTGGCAGGGTCACAGAAGATCAGGGGCACTGGCAGTATTTTGGCGTGATAGCTGCGCTTACTGCGGGCGACATTCTCAAAATGACCCATTCTGGTTCCAACCGGATAGAGATCGATGGTCAGAAATACCGGTTCATTCGGAGTTTCACGCACTTCGAAGACCGCGGGGCGATTGTTTTTTCGCCCACTTAAAGTAGTCGATTTCCCGGCGCAGTCCTGAGACCCCTGATTTGACTTACTCAGCCTCGATTGTCGACCCAATGGCGGGCGCAGCCCGCACGTTCGAGCAGCAGGTCAGACGAGAAGTTGCCACAAGGCAAACGATGCGCCGACAGTTCGACGGTATAGCCGTTGTAATGATGAGTACGTTTGTTGTTTATTCTGTAATTTAATGATGTTTCAGTGCGTAGCCGCTCCGTTTGGAGTTCGTTAATCGGGCGAGGCAGACAAGCTGCTCAAAGCCATTGCGAACCGAATCCAGACTGAGTCGGGAAGCGAACAATTCGGCGCTGCGGCCGGAAGGGGAATATGGCGTCTACCGAAGAGTTGGGAGCTTGGCAATCTGTTTGAACCACTATTGCCGAAAATTGATTGCGCCAACTGTGGGAGACGAAGCTCCGCGAGGATGTCGCTGCAGCCCGCTAACGGTTGCCGTATAGCGGGCTTTTCCAACTTACAGCGGCTTGATGTTAGCCGCTTGCAGACCCTTCGGGCCTTGCTTCGTTTCGAAGCTCACCTTCTGGTTTTCAGCCAGTGTTTTGAAACCGTCGCTGCGAATTTCCGAGAAATGCGCGAAGAGGTCGTCGCCACCCTTGTCCGGGGTGATGAAGCCAAAACCCTTGCTGTCGTTGAACCACTTAACTGTACCGGTATCCATGAAGAATCCTTGACGAAAAAAATTGAAAACTTGCTCAGGTAACGAGCGCACGAAGCGTCAAGGAGGGAGAGGACAACGAATACCGCTGGGAATAGCGAGACATTGATGAACAGCAATCGGACTTCTTGAACTTCGGTCGCCACCATAACCGCGTTCGCGTGTCGGGTCAACACATATCTTGTAAATGTTTCGCACCGGCCTTCCGCAATGGTCGGATCGCCACCTCAGCGGGCTCTCACACCAGAGGGAGCCGATCAAGCTGCCGGCCTCCGTTGCGGCACCAGTCGATTGAATCCGCAAGGTTATCCGCGGCTCGTATGGACTACTTGTGCCAGCGCAGACACAAAAGCGTTCATATCGGTCTTCAGCATGTAGATGTGCGGTGACACGCGAAGTCCTTCGATGTGCCGTGCCTGACGATACTTCACATGAATCTGGTGGCGCTCCAGAAGCGCCTGCTCGACCTTCCTTGAATCGACATTGGCGATCGAGAATAGGCTGACCGCTCCCAGGTCCGCGTTCAACGGCGTGTGTAGCGTGAAGCCAGGGATATGGTGGGCGAGTTCAATCCAGTAATGGCTAAGCTCCTTCAACCGCGCGTGGATTTTCGTGGGGCCGATCTTTCGATGAAATTCCAGCGCCGGTGCGATTCCTGCCTGCAGCGCTGAATTGTAAGTGCCGAGATTCCAGTGATCGAACTTATCGATGCGCAGCGGCGGCGTGTCAAACGGGGCTAGCAGTGGCCACGTTTCATCGATGCGGTTTGCCCTGACGATCAACATGCCATTGCCGACCGGTGCACATAACCACTTATGAAGGCTGGTGATGAAGAAGTCGCAATCGAGATCACGGAAGCTGACCGGCATTTGCGCAAACGTCTGGGCGCCGTCGACGATGGTGATGATCTTCCTCTCGCGCGCCAGCTCACATATGCGTTTGACCGGCAAGAGCCGACCAGTCCAGTGCAGCATATGGGTAAGCAATATCACGCGCGTGCTGGAAGTCATCGCTTCTTCATACGCCCTGACGATTTCGTCGTCACTGCCCATGACATCGAAGTCCACGCTCGCGACCGTGATTCGCTCCCTCTGCTGGCGTTGCATCCATGCGGCACGCGCACTCGGATAGTCCCACTCGGAGATCAACACCTGATCGCCTGCCGACAAGGGCAGGCCGAAGATCACCGTCGACAAGCCTTCTGATGAGTTGCGATTCAACGCAATCTCTTCTGGACTGCAATCCGCCAACGCCGCAAGTTGTTCCTTGACCGACGGCAGGGCGGCGTCCAGCTTGCTCCACATATTGACGTCAGGATTCCGGCTGACGAACCGGTAGGCATCGATGGTGGCCTGTTCGACGACAATTGGCGGGGGGCTGACCGCCGCATTGTTCAGATTCATCAATGGTTGCTGCATTGGATATGCAGCTCGAACGTTCTCCCAGAATCGCTCACCTGAGAGATCGCTGCTTGACGAGGTTTCCACGTTCATCCGCAAATCTCCATTTCTTCTGTCCCCCCGGAGATCAATTCAGGCCGCCCTGGCACATGTACTTGACCGCCTGGTAGTCGTCGAGCCCGTACTTCGAGCCTTCACGGCCGTAACCGGATTCCTTCACGCCGCCAAACGGCGCCGCCTCGCTCGATACCGCGCCTTCATTGATACCTAGTACGCCCACCTCGAGCTGCCCGGCGACACGGTTGATGCGCCGTACGTCCTGCGTGTAGAAATAAGCGGCGAGCCCGTATGGGGTGGAGTTTGCGAGGCGGACCGCCTCTGCTTCGTCATTGAAGCGAAACAACGGCGCGATCGGCCCGAAGGTTTCTTCGCTGCAGAATCGCATGTCGTCGTTAGCATCAGTTAGCACGGTCGGCGCGTAGAAGTTCGCGCCGAGTTCCGTCAGACGCCTTCCGCCCACCAGCACGGTCGCGCCGCGCTGGACCGCGTCCTCGACATGGTGAGCGATCTTGTCGACCGCACGCGCGTTGATCATCGGGCCGATTTGCGCGCCCGCGTCCGTTGCGGGCCCGACCTTCAGGGCGGTGACGCGCTTTGCCAGCAGATTCGCGAAGTCTGTGTAGACGCTGGCGTGCACATAGACGCGATTCGGGCACACACATGTCTGGCCGCCGTTGCGGAATTTCGCCGCCATCAATCCGGTAACGGCTGCGTCCAGGTCGGCGTCTTCGAAGACGATGAAGGGCGCGTTGCCGCCGAGTTCAAGTGACAGCCGCTTCAGCGTGCCGGCAGCTTCGCGCGCGAGATGCTTGCCCACCGGCGTGGACCCGGTGAACGTGATTTTGCGCACGCGCGGATCGGCGAGCCAGTCGGCGACTGCGATCACGCCTTGTTTGCGCGACGCCGATAGCATGTTCAGCACACCATCGGGTAAGCCGGCTTCCTGGGCGAGCGCTGCAAGCGCGAGTGCGGTGAGCGGCGTGTCCTCGGCGGGTTTGGCGATAACGGTGCAACCGGCCGCGAGCGCGGGCGCGATCTTGCGAGCAATCATCGCCAGCGGGAAATTCCACGGCGTGATCGCCGCGACCACGCCGACCGGTTCCTTTACTGCAGTCATACGCTTGCCGCGCTGCTGCTGCGGAATCAGATCGCCGTAGATGCGTGTCGCTTCGTCGGCGAACCAGGCCACGTACGACGCGCCGTATGCGACTTCTCCACGGCTCTCCGTGAGCGGCTTGCCTTGCTCCATCGACATCAGCCTGGCGAGGTCTTCGGTGTTGGCGACGATCAATTCATGCCAGCGCCGCAGAATCTCCGCTCGCTCGCGCGGAAGCATGTCGCGCCAGGCGGGAAACGCGTGCGCTGCGGCGTCGGCGGCGGCCCGTGCTTCGGCGCTGCTGCTATCGGGTACCTCGGCGATGGTCTCGCCGGTGGCTGGATTGCTGACCGCGAAGCAGGCGCCGTTGAACGCGCCGGTCCATTGTCCGTCAATGAAATTGTGTCGGCGAATCAGATCGCTGCGGGTGAGTGCGAGAGACATCGAACGACTCCTTCATAGGGCCCTGGGCAAGCCGGGGCATGCGGCGGCGCGCAGGCCGGTGCAAGGGTGAATGAATGATGCGAGGGTTCTGAAGGATGAATGCTACGCGTGCGACGCCGCCGATTTATTCAACGAGTAGTAGTTCGCCGAGAGCGCGACACTTATTTTCGACGTGCCACAGCATTTTCTGCTGCGAACTCGCGCCGGGCAGTCCAACCTTGCCCCAGTCTTCGAGATTCCGCAGATTCACGCTTTGCTTGAGTTGCTGCACCTTCATCTTTACGTTAGCTCCAGAGTGGGCGCGGCCTGCTTCATTGGCCGCGGGTTTGGGTGTTCGTCACCGTCTGCTCGATCCTGCCCAACCGCACGACGGTCACACCGGGACGCAACTGCCGCAGCGAAGGCATCACGAGGATGCAGTTGTCGTAGGGCGTGCACACCGGCTCGCCGTTCGACCAGCCGATCACGGCGCCCGCCTCGGCGAAAACCTCGAGGCCGGTGTACGCCGCGGCGAAGCTGAAGTCCATGCTCGTCGCGACGACCGGCTGCGTCACGCGCACGATCTGCTGCGCGGGCGGCAACGGCGCGAGCCACCCCGGCGGCAGATCCGTTTCGTCGATCACACCGGACAGCAGCAGGAAGCGCGCAGCCGTATCGCGCGCGACTGCCACCGCACTGCGCTCCCAATGCTGGCCGCATTCGATCAGCAGCGCGTTCTTCGGGCTCGCGGCGTCGCCGAACCCTTCGTAGTCGCGCATGCGGCGGCCTTCGGGATGGCCTTCGTCGCAGATCACCGTGGCGGGCGTGCCGAGCCGTACCGCGAGGTCGATGCCTTTTTGCAGCGGTCCCGCGACGATCAGCGGCTTGCACCGCTCGTGCATCGAATGCAGGTCGAGCAACGCGTCGACCGTTTCGACCACCGGGCGCATCGCCCGCGCGCGCTCGAGTTCGCTCGACGTGCGCGACGCGTCGTCGAGCACGGCGGCGGTCCAGACGCGGTTGAAGTCCTGATCGACGAAGCGCGCGGCATCGGGATTCGCGGGATCGAAGCGCTGGTACGCGGCGACATTCGCGAACGACAGCGTGAGGCGCCCGCGCCGGGGCCGCAACCCGCGCCGCAGCAATTCATCGACGACGATCGCGCCGCACACCTCGTTGCCGTGCGTGAGCGCATTGATCATCACGTGTGGACCCAGTGCGTCCGAGTCGAACGTATGGACGTAGGCAATGCCGGACGCCGATTGTTCGTGAACCGAAATATCGGGGAATTCGACTTCGATGGGATAGGCTTCCGTGCTCACGGGGGAGTGTCCTGATATAGAGTGAGTGGGCTGTTCAGGCAAGTTTTGCCGCGATCGCCTCGCCGACTTCGGTCGTGTTCGCCTTGCCACCGAGGTCGCCGGTGTGCGGACCTTCGATCAGCGTCGCCTCGATCGCTTTCAGGATCGCGTCGTGCGCGTCGCGCTCCTTGCCGCCCGAATGGCCGAGGAAGTCGAGCATCATCGCGGCCGACCAGATCATCGCGATCGGATTCGCGATGTGTTTGCCCGCGATGTCGGGTGCCGAGCCGTGCACCGGCTCGAACAGCGACGGAAACTTGCGGTCCGGATTCAGGTTGCCCGACGGCGCGAGGCCGATCGTGCCCGTGCACGCGGGGCCCAGATCGGACAGGATGTCGCCGAACAGATTGGTCGCGACGACCACGTCGAAGCGGTCCGGGTTCAGCACGAACCGCGCGCACAGGATGTCGATGTGCTGCTTGTCCCAGCTGACGTCCGGATACTGCACGGCGATAGCGGCCGCGCATTTGTCCCACCAGGGCATGCTGATCGCGATGCCGTTGCTTTTCGTCGCGACGGTGATTTTCTTGCGCGCGCGGCGCTGCGCGAGATCGAACGCGAACTTCAGCACACGCTCGCTTCCGTGCCGCGTGAACACCGACTCCTGCAGCACGAATTCGCGCTCGGTGCCTTCGAACATCACGCCGCCCACCGACGAATACTCGCCCTCGGTATTCTCGCGCACGATCCAGAAATCGATGTCGCCGGCCTTGCGTCCCGCGAGCGGCGACGGCACGCCTGCAAACAGCCGTGCGGGCCGCAGATTCACATACTGGTCGAACTCGCGGCGAAACTTCAGCAGCGACCCCCACAGCGAGATGTGATCGGGCACGGTATCGGGCCAGCCGACCGCGCCGAACAGGATCGCATCGGCCGATTGCAGTTGCGCTTTCCAGTCGTCCGGCATCATCTTGCCGTGCTTCGCGTAGTAGTCGCAGCTTGCCCACTCGATGTGCTGATACTCGAGCTCGATGCCGAAGCGTTGGGTCGCGACCTCGAGTACGCGCAGCGCTTCGGGCATCACCTCGGCGCCGATGCCGTCGCCGGGGATGACGGCAATCCGGTATTTCTTCGACATTTTGTGCTTCTCCGTTGGGGACTTCTTGACGATTCGATAACGGTTATTTTATTCCCGCTGTTTGAGACTAAAATGGTCGCTTCAGTTAAGCCACTGTGCACGATTCGTGTATAAACCGCGCCGCCAGTCATCAATCTATGAGCGTTGACCCATCACCCGATCTCGGCGATTTGCGCGTGTTCTGTGAAGTGGCGCGCAAGGCCAGTTTCAGCGCGGCGGCGGAAGCCTTGTCGGTGTCCGCGGCGTATGTCAGCAAACGCATCAATGTGCTCGAGACAACGCTCGGTACGCGTTTGCTGCACCGTTCCACGCGGCGGGTGGCGATCACGGAAGCGGGCGAGCGAGTTTATACGTGGGCGGAAAAGATTCTCGACGACGTCGATCAGCTCGTGGAAGACGTCTCCACCACGCGCCGCATTCCCGCCGGCAAGCTGCGCATTTCCAGCAGCTTCGGCTTCGGCCGGCGCTTCGTCGCGCCTGCGCTTGCGCGCTTCTCCGAGCGCTATCCGCAGTTGAGCGTGCGGCTCGATCTGTTCGACCGTCTCGTCGACGTGGGCGGCGAAGGCTTCGACCTGGATGTGCGCATCGGCGACGAGATTGCGCCGCATCTGATCGCGCGGCGGCTCGCGTCGAATCATCGCGTGCTGTGTGCGTCGCCAGGCTACCTTGCGAGGCATGGCGCTCCGCGCCAGCTTGCAGAGCTTTCATCGCATGCGTGTCTTGCGATCAAGGAGCGCGACCATCCGTTCGGTCTATGGCGTTTGACAGTGCGCGGCGAGGTGGTCTCGATCAAGGTCACGGGACCGTTGTCGACCAATCATGGCGAGGCGGCGGTTCAGTGGGCGCTCGCCGGACGCGGCATCGTGCTGCGGTCGATGTGGGACGTGCGGCCGCTGCTCGAAAGCGGCCAGTTGCAGCAGGTACTGCCCGAGGTCACGCAACCGGCGAATCTGTGGGCGGTGTATCCGGCGCGGCTTGCGCAGTCAGCGAAGGTACGGGTTTGCCTGGACTTTCTGAGCGAGGAATTCGCGCAGTGGAGTCCACCGGCCGACGGAGATGCCGAGCGTTAATCACGCCACGCGAGCGTTGAAAGCCTAATGATGATTCTGCGAGAACAACGTTTCGAGCGGGTAATGACTCTTCACGAACGGCGACTTGATGATCACGTAGCTGAAGTACTTCGCGATACCGATATCGCGTTCCAGCAAACCTTCCACGATGCTCTGGTAATGGCTCACGCTGCGCGTCACGAACTTCAGCAGATAGTCATAGCCGCCGCTCGCCAGATGGCACTCGACGATCTCGTCGATGTCGCGAATCGCGTTCACGAACTTGATGAAGTCTTCCCGCCGATGGTCGGCGAGCGTGACTTCGGTGAAGACGATCTGCACGTCGCCGAGCTTTTCGAGCTGGATCTGCGCACCATAGCCGATGATGTAGCCGGCTTTCTCCAGACGCTTGACCCGGATCAGGCAAGGACTGGGCGACAGCCCGACCGCGTCGGCAAGCTCGACGTTGGTTATACGGCCTTTCTTCTGCAACTGGGAAAGTATGCGCAGGTCAATCCGGTCTAGCTTACAGTCGCTGCTCATCGTAACGTTGTCGCTCCCGCGATGGATCCAGGATGACCCTCCACTCTAGCATGCAGCCGCATGAGTTTTGACCTTCAACGCGGCGCGTACGTCGGCTTGTGCGAGAACGTCATCGAGGGTCTTTTCGAGCCTTTCGAACATCAGATCGAACTCGGCTTCGGTGTACGAGAGCGCCGGTGCGAAACCGAGAATGTTGTCGCCGAAGGCGCGGAAAACCAGGCGGTTTTCATACGCGGCGGCGGCGATCCGTTCGGACAGTTTCAACGCCGGATCGAAGCGCGCTTTGCTGTCCTTGTCGGCGACGAGTTCTAGTGCGCCGAGCAGGCCGCGGTAGCGCGAGTCGCCTACCAACGGATGCGCGAGCAGCGCGTCGAGCCCGCGCGCGAAACGCGGCGCGCGTGCCACGCCGTTCGCGAGCAGCCCGCCTTCGTGATACAGGCGCAGCACCTCGAGGCCGATGGCCGCGCTCACCGGATGCGCCGAATACGTATGGCCATGGCCGACGACCGCTTCGGCGTCGCCGTCCGCAATGCCCTGGTAGATTTCGTCCGACATCAGCACGGCGCCCATCGGCGCATAGCCGGCGGTCAGGCCCTTGGCCACCGTCATGAGATCGGGTTCGACGTTTTCGCCCTCGCAGGCGAACAGCGGACCCGTGCGGCCGAATCCGGTGATGACCTCATCGGCGACGAACAGAACGCCCAGCTTACGGCAGCTTTCACGCATCGCCTTGAGCCAGCCAACTGGCGGCACGATTACTCCGCCCGAACCCTGGATCGGCTCGCAGAAGAATGCGGCGACGTTGTCGGCGCCGAGCTCGGCCACCTTCGCTTCGAGCGCGCCCACCGAGGCGGCGATCAGCGCGGCATCGTCGGCGAAATCGTTGCGGTACGCGTAGGGCGACGGCAGATGATGCTGGTTCGGCAGCGGCAGATCGAAATTGCGGTGAAACGCGGGCAGGGCAGTGAGCCCGGCGCCCATGGTCGACGAGCCGTGATAGCCGCGTTGCAGTGCGATGACGTGCTTTTTCGACGGACGGCCCGTCGCGTTGAAGTAATGCGTGATGAAACGCAGCGCCGAATCCACCGCATCGGAACCGCCAAGCGTGAAGTACACATGTTGCAGCGAAGCAGGCGACAGCTCGATCAGCTTTTGTGCAAGTTCGATTGCCGGCTCGGAGCCGAAATGGAAATAGCCGGTCGCGTAGGGCAGCTTCTGCATCTGCGCGGTGGCTGCGTCGACAATGCTCTGCTGGCCGTAGCCCACGTTCACACACCATAGTCCGGAGAACGCGTCGAGCAGTTCGTTGCCGGCCGCGTCGCGCAGAAACGCGCCACTGGCGGATTCGAGCACGGTGACGCCGTGCGCTTCGTGCGTGCGGTAGTTGATGACCGGGTGAATCAGATGCTTGCGGTCGGCTTCGATGAGCGATTGAATCGGCATGATGGTTTCTCGTCGCGGGAAGGGGCTGTTGACCGTTCCATACTACTGAGCAACGACGATCGCTTGCTCACCTAAACAATTGCCTGAAAAGCGCGCGCGACGCGTTTTGATGCAGGGCCTCAGCATTTTCTGCTGCGAACGCTGAAAATCCGCGCCGCGCGGCCATTCGTTCGGCTGTGCGCTCAATAGCCCGCAGTGCGGTCAATCTGTCCCAGCATCGGCAAGCCTTCGCGATGACGGCGCAGATTCTCCAGCACCACCTCGACCGCGGTTTCCGGCCGCGTCGCGCTGGCGATATGCGGCGTGATGCGCACGCGCGGATGCGTCCACAGTGCATGGCCGGCGGGCAGCGGCTCGGGGTCGGTGACGTCGAGAATGGCGTTGTGCAGCTGGCCGCTTTCGAGTGCCGCCAGCAGGTCCTGCTGGTTCAGATGTGGTCCACGACCCGTTTGAATCAGCGACGCGCCACGCGGCAGCTTCGCGAACAACTCTGCGTCGAGCAGCCCGCGCGTGGCGGCTGTGAGCGGCAACAGGCAGATCAGGACATCGGTGCGCGCGAGAAACGCATCCAGCTCGCTTTCGCCCGCATAACAGTCCACGCCTCCGATCTCGCGAGCCGAACGGCTCCACCCTGCGCAGGCGAAGCCGAACAGGTGCAGCCTTTTCAGCACGGCCGTGCCCAGTACGCCGAGCCCGAGCACGCCCAGACGGCACTCGCTGGCCGGCTTGAGCGGCAACTCGCGCCAAACCTGCTGCTGTTGCTGAAGGGCATAGTCGAACAGGTCGCGATGAATCGTCAGCACGGCCTGCGTGACATATTCGACCATGCCGTCGACGATCCCCGGTTCGATCATGCGCACGACTGGCACATGCTCCGGCACGCCCGACAGATCGAACTGATCGATGCCGGCGCCTACCGAGAACACGACTTCCAGATTGGGGAGGAGGCGCGTGGGATCTTCAGGCGGCTGCCAGGCTGCTAGATAGCGGATCGCGGCCGGGTCGCCGAGATCGGGCCAGATGTGGAACGGCAGATCCGGCGCCTTCCGTGCGAAGAGTTTGGCCCACTGGGCGCCGCGCGTTGGGTCGGCTTTATAGAGGAAGGCCATGATGATCAGCAGATTGCCTGGTTGATGATGCCGTATTGCAGGTAATGCCCATGCGGTCCACCGCTCGCGGGCTCGCCGGAGGGAACGGGGCGAACCATTTTGACGACCGTGTCCACGCGCGGCAATCCCAACTGCTCCAGCCACTCCGTGAGACCGCTTTCGCCCGGTGTGTCGATCCGCACGAATACGCCTTCGTTCAGCGCCAGCCAGTGGCTGATGAGCGCCTTGGCGCGACTCGAGTCTTCCGACGCGGGCGCGACTACCGGACCGATCGCAAAGCCACGTCCGAAGCGGCGAAACAGCGCAAAGCCGATCAGTTCGCCGTCGCGGTCCAGCGCGATGCCGTCGGCGGTGCCCAGCAGCGCGGGCAGCACTTCGCCTCGGTCCAGACCGCTCGCCCGCGAGGCCAGTTCAATGAGGCGCGCGGTATCGCTCGAACCGAGCGGGCGCAAACGCTCGCCCGGCGGCAGCGACACGAGCGGCGGCTGGAACGCCGCGCCCTGATGCTGGTCGAGCGTGCCGGCCGCGCGAAAGCCGAGCTTTTCGTACAGCGGCTGGCCCGCGGTCGTGGCGTGCAGGAAGGTGACGCGGCCGCCCAGTTCTTCCAGCACGAGATCCATCAACTTTCTGCCAATGCCGCGCCCCTGGTGCGCCGGCGACACGATCACCATGCCGAGCGATGCGCGCTCGGCGCCGTATTTCCAGCACAGGGCCGTGCCGATCACGCCGCTCGTGTCTTCCGCGACGAAACCGCCGCCCAGAAGCGCGACGAATCTCCAGTCGTCCGCGCGATGCGGCCATTTCAGTTCGACCGTCAACGCGTGCGCGGCGGCAATGTCGTCGAGGGTGAAGCGTCTGTAGGTAATCGAATCGGACACGCCGTGCTCCCTGATTGACCGAAGGCTTACACCGTCACTTTGTCATCCGGTGCATGGTGTGACTAGGACGATCCTTTTATCGCGTGCCCCGGAAAGGGCTGCATCGAAATTCGATGCAAAACGCCAGGTCTGGGCGCGCATTACAGGTGAATTCTGCTGCGTGGCGATTTTTGTCAGCGACATATGCCAGGCCCGCGGCTCTACGATTTTGTCATGGCAGCGGCGTCCTCTAAATGCGCCGCACGGACTACCAGCCAGTCACACAGGAAACCTTTCTCATGGACAGCTTCAATCCGGACGACGTCGCGATTCGCAGCGGCCATTACATCGGCGGTGAATATGTGCAGGAGGGCGAGCGCCGGATCGAGGTGGCGCGGCCGTCGGACGGCGTGGTGTATGCGTCCGTGCCGCTCGCCGATGCCGCCATAGTGGACCGCGCGGTCGAGAACGCCTGGCAGGCTTTCAAACACAGTGGCTGGGCGCGCATGGCGCCGCGTGAGCGCGCGAAGACTCTGCGCCGTTTTGCCGAGCTGGTCGAAGCTGACGCGCCGACGCTCGGCCGGCTGGAAGCGCTCGGTTCGACGCGTCCGATTGCCCAGGCGATCGGCTGGGACGTGCCGTTCACCGCCGAAGGCATTCGTTTTTACGCCGAGTTCGCCGACAAGCTCGGCGGCGATGTGGCGGCCACCGATCACGATCATCTCGGCATGACGATCGCCGAGCCCTACGGCGTGATCGGCGCGATCGCGCCATGGAATTTCCCGCTGGTCATGGCCTCGTGGAAGATCGCCCCGGCGCTGGCGGCGGGCAACGCGGTGGTGCTCAAGCCGTCGGAGATGACGCCGTTCTCGGTCTTGCGGCTCGCCGAACTGGCCGTGCGGGCGGGCGTGCCCGCGGGCATCTTCAACGTGCTCCAGGGCGATGGCAGAGTGACCGGCGACGAGCTGGTGCGTCATCCGAAGATCAGCAAGGTCACGTTCACGGGCTCCACGCGGACCGGCGCGTCGATCATGGCCGCGTGCGCAAACAGCGGCACCAAGCCGGTCACGCTCGAACTGGGGGGCAAAAGCCCGCAAATCGTATTCGCCGACGCGCCGCGTCTGGACGACGTCGCGCGCCGCATTGCCGGTGCGATCACGGGCAACGCGGGGCAGGTGTGCGTGGCGGGCTCCCGTCTGCTGGTCGAGCGAAGCCTCGCCGAGCCGCTCGCCGAGCGCATCGGCAAGATCTTCGCCGAGTTGAGACCCGGCGCGACGTGGACGGCCGGTACCACGCTTTCGCCGATCATCTCGGCGCCGCAGGCGGCGCGCATCGAAAACATCGTGGCCCGCACGCTGGACGCCGGCGCGACGCTGCGCTACGGCGGTATCAGGGCCGACGGCGGCGCTGACGGCGCGTTTTATACCCCGACCTTGCTGACGGACGTCACGGCCCACTCCGAAGCGGTGCGTGAAGAAGTCTTCGGTCCCGTGCTGACGCTGCAAACCTTCGATACCGAAGAAGAAGCGCTCGCGCTAGCGCAGCACCCCGAGTACGGCCTCGCGGCTGGTGTGCATACCGCCGACCTCGGCAGGGCGCTGCGTTTCGTGCGGGGGCTCGAAGCGGGCACGGTGTGGGTCAACCGCTATGGCCGCACCTCGGACTTCATGATTCCCACGGGCGGCTACAAGCGCTCCGGCATCGGCAAGGACCTGGGCCGCCAGGCCTACGAGGCGAACCTGCGCTTCAAAAGCGTGTTGATCGACCTGCGCGCCTGACTGCATACCGCCCGCAAATCCAGAGCAGACAAGGCTTTCAGTCCGATCGCCGCATTCTGTGCTGTCAACCGCCTCAAAAACGCATGGTTTGTGTCACCAGCAGCGCCGTAATCAGGAACATCTTTGTTTTTGCGCTGATTAAATCTTTTACAGGAATGAGCTTATCCAGTTTTCGCCAATGAACTCCGACTGCGAGTTCACCACCACGATAGGACTGCACCATGATCGAATTCGAACCGAAATACATCACCTTCGATTGCTACGGCACGCTGATCAAGTTTCGCATGGGCGACATGACACGCGAACAGTACGGCCACCTGTTGAACGGAGAGGATCTCGAGAAGCTCGTTGCGTTTTACGCGGGCTATCGCCGCGACGAAGTGCTCGGCGCATGGAAGCCGTATCGCGACGTGGTGGTCAACGCGCTGCGCCGCGCCTGCAAGCGTATGAACGTCGAGTTCAACGAGGCGGGCGCCCAGAGCATCTATGAAGCGGTGCCGACCTGGGGGCCGCATCCGGACGTGCCGGAAGGTCTGTCGCGCCTCGCGAAGAAGTACAAGCTGGTGATTCTGTCGAATGCATCGAACGACCAGATCCAGCGCAACGTCGACAAGCTCGGCGCACCGTTCCATGCGGTTTTCACCGCCCAGCAGGCGCAGTCGTACAAGCCGCGCATGCAAGGCTTCGAATACATGTTCGACCAGTTGAACTGCAATCCGGAAGACGTGCTGCACGTTTCGTCGAGCCTGCGTTACGACCTGATGACCGCGCACGACATGGGCATCAAGCACAAGGCTTTCGTCAACCGGGGCCACGAACCATCCACTCCGTATTACCAGTACCACGAGGTCGACGACATTCCGCATCTGGCTTCGGAACTCGGTCTGTAAGCGCCGGCTTTTTCACGCGCCGAAGATTGCCCGCCGCCTCGCTCATTGCTAATCAAGGACTGACCGGATGAAGCTCGATTCCTACTGGCTCGACACCGCACCGCCCCTGCTTTCGGCGTGCGAGGGTCCGGTCGCGGGCCAGACCGATGTGGTGGTGATCGGCGGCGGCTTCACCGGACTGTCGGCGGCGCAGGCGTTGGGCAAGCGCGGCGCGACGGTGACCGTGCTCGACGCGGGCCGCATTGGCGGTGGCGCGTCCGGGCGCAACGGTGGGCAGGTCAATACCGGGGTCGCACAGGACTTCGTCGCGCTGGTCGCGCAGCTCGGCGTGGAGCGCGCGAGCGCGTGCTACCGCGCGTTCTCTGATGCCGTCGACACGGTCGAGCGGCTGATTCGCGAGGAAAGCATCGATTGCAATTACATTGCGACCGGCAAGCTGAAGCTGGCGTCCAAGCCGCATCACCTCGCGCATCTGGAGAAGACGGCGGAGGCGATTCGCCGTGAAGTCGATTCGGATATCGAACTGATCGACTGCAGCCGTATCCGCAGCGAAATCCAGTCCGACAGTTTTTACGGTGGGCTGCTGCAGCGGCACGGCGGCCAGATGCACATGGGCAAGTTCGCGGTCGGTCTCGCCGACGCCGCCGTGCGGCGTGGCGCGAAGCTGTATGAGAACGCTGCCGTCACCGCGATCGTGAAAGATGGCGGCGGCTTTCGCATCACCACGGCGCGCGGCGAAGTGCGCGCGAAGCAGGTGCTGATCGCGACCGGTCCGTCGCGGCATGGCCCGTTCGGCTGGTATCGGCGGCGCCTCGCACCGATCGGCTCGTTCATCGTCGTGACGGAGCCCGTGTCGCCGGATTTGCTGGCGCAAGTGTTCCCGAACCGGCGCGCGTACACCACCACGCGTTTGATGCATAACTACTTCCGCGTGACGCCCGATTCGCGGTTGCTGTTCGGTGGCCGCGCGCGCTTTACGGCGTCCGAACGGCCGTCCGATGCGAAGAGCGGACGCATCCTGCAAAAAGGCCTGGCCACGATGTTCCCGATGCTCGCGAGCGCGCGCATCGACTATTGTTGGGGCGGTCTGGTGGACATGAGCGCCGACCGTCTTCCGCACGCCGGCCAGCACGACGGCATCTATTTTTCGATGGGCTACAGCGGCCACGGCACGCAGATGTCGACGCACATGGGCCAGGTGATGGCCGACGTGATGGACGGTCACGAAGACCGGAATCCGTGGCGCGAGACCGAATGGCCCGCGATTCCCGGCCACACCGGCAAGCCCTGGTTCCTGCCGCTCGTAGGCACGTATTACCGCATCAAAGACATTTTTTATTGATTTTTCGTTGTTCGACTGGCACTCAAAACCACGCAGCCACGCCTGCTCAACCTCATTGCTCACCCCCGCGGAGAAGTTCGATGATTAAGGAAAACTCGCAGCATGGCGCTCTTGAACTCGGCACCGGGTTGGAGCGATTGACGGCCAGGGGCGCCTCGCGGCGCGACGTGCTGCGCGCGTTGGCCGCAGCCGGCATGATGTCCGTCACGGGCGCTGGTTTGCTGAGCGCGAGCGGCGCGGCCCTCGCGCAGGCCACGCCGAAGCAGGGCGGCAAGATCCGCGTGGCGACGCAGTCCGCCTCCGCGGCTGATACGCTCGATCCCGCAAAGGGCTCGCTAAGCACCGATTACGTTCGCGGCTTCATGTTCTACAACTGCCTGACCGAACTCGACTCGCACCTCGGCGCGAAGATGTCGCTGGCGACATCGCTCGATACGAAAGACGCCACCGTATGGGTCGTCAAGCTGCGCAGCGGCGTGCAGTTTCACGACGGCAAGGCGCTCGCGCCGGCCGACGTGGTGTACTCGATCATGCGCCACAAGGATCCGGCAACCGCGTCGAAAGCAAAGACGCTCGCCGACCAGATCAAGGAAGTGAAGGCCACCGGCCCGAACGAAGTGACCATCACACTGGAAGGTCCGAACGCCGATCTGCCGGTGATTCTTGCCACCTCGCATTTCCAGATCATCAAGGACGGCACCAAGGACTTCAAAACGGCGATCGGGACCGGCCCGTTCAAGGTCAAGGAATTCTCGCCGGGCGTGCGCACCGTCGGTATCAGAAACGAGAAGTACTGGAAGCCGGGTATGCCGCATCTCGACGAAATCGAGCTGATTGGCATTGGCGACGAATCGGCGCGCGTGAACGCGCTGCTTTCGGGCGACGTGCAACTGATCAACGCGCTGACCCCGCGTTCGACCACACAGATCAAGAGCGCCGGTGGTTTCTCCGTGCTGGAGACGAAGACCGGTTTGTACACCGACCTGATCGTGCGCGACGAAGGCGGCATTACCGGCAACGACGATTTTCGTCGAGGCATGATGTATCTGCAGGACCGCGAGCAGATGCGCCGGGCGATCTTCCAGGGTTACGGCACGATCGGCAACGACCAGCCGATCGATCCGACCAATAAGTATTACCTGGCCGGCTTGCCGCAGCGTGCGTTCGATCCGGACAAGGCGAAGTTCTACTTCCAGAAGGCAAAGATCGGCAGCGCGCCGATCCAGATTTTCGCGTCGCCGGCTGCGGATGGGTCGGTTGAAATGGCGATGTTCCTTCAACAGGTCGCGCCGCAGGCCGGCCTGAATCTGCAGGTGACGCGCGTGCCGGCCGACGGCTACTGGTCGAACCATTGGATGAAGCATCCGCTCGGCTTCGGCAACGTCAACGCGCGTCCGAGCGCCGACGTGATTTTCACGCAATTCTTCAAGTCGGACGCACCGTGGAACGAAGCGAACTGGAAAAGCCCGAAATTCGATCAGATGCTGCTGGCCGCGCGCGGGGAACCGGACGAGGTGAAGCGCAAGAAAATCTATGGCGATATGCAGGTGCTGGTGCATGAGACCGGCGGCATCGGTATTCCGCTGTTTCAGAGTTCGCTCGATGCGTATACGAACAAGCTCAAGGGCCTCGGCTCTATTCCGCTCGCCGGGCTGATGGGCTTTATGTTCGCGGAAAACGTCTGGCTCGAAACCTGAGCTGGGCTTGTTGGTGCTGGTCGACAGCTTTGCATGGGATCAGAGTAAGTGCTGAAGCACTAACTCTGGTCGACAGCTTTGCATGGGATCAGAGTAAGCGCTAAAGCGCTAACTCTGATCGACAGCTTTGCATGGGAAGGAGGGGTCTTGATGAAAGCACATGCGCAACGTCTCATCGCCGCGCGACTCGGCCTCGCGCTGCTCACCTTGCTGCTCGTGTCGGCGGTGGTGTTCGCCATCACCGGCCTGCTTCCCGGCGACGCGGCCCAGCAGGCGCTCGGCCAGGCGGCGACCCCGGAAGCCGTGACCGCCTTGCGACATCAGTTCGGTCTCGACCAGCCCGCGCTGCAACGCTACTTCGTGTGGCTCCTCCATGTGCTCAGCGGCAACTTCGGCACCTCGCTGTCGAACAACCTGCCCGTCAGCCAACTGATCGCGACGCGTCTGCCCAACTCGCTGGTGCTCGCCGGTCTCACGGCGCTGGTCTCGGTGCCGGTCGCGCTGATGATCGGTATTTCGTCGGCGATGTTTCGCGGCTCGCTGCTCGACCGCACACTCAATGTGCTGACGCTTTCCACAGTGGCCGTCCCGGAATTCCTGATCGCGACGATCGCCGTGCTGATCTTCGCCGTCAAGCTGCGCTGGCTGCCAGCGCTCTCCTATCTGTCTGAAGTGCATTCGTTCGGTGCGCTGCTGCGCATCTACGCGATGCCGGTGATGACACTGTGCTGCGTGCTTGTCGCGCAGATGGCGCGCATGACGCGCGCCGCGGTGCTCGACCAGCTCAATGCGTCGTACGTGGAAATGGCTTTGCTCAAGGGCGCCTCGCCGGTCCGCGTGGTGTGGCGGCATGTGCTGCCGAACACCATCGGCCCGATCGCCAACGCCGTGGCACTGAGCCTGTCGTACCTGTTCGGCGGCGTGGTGATCGTCGAGTCGATCTTCAACTATCCCGGCCTTGCGAGTCTGATGGTGGACGCGGTGACCAACCGCGACATGCCGCTCGTGCAGGGCTGCGTGATGGTGTTCTGCGCGGCGTATCTCGCGCTCGTGCTGATCGCCGACCTGTGTCAAATCCTCTCCAACCCGAGGCTGCGTCGATGATGAGCCAATCTACCAATCCCCACCACGTTCCTCACGCGACCACGGAGCTGTACGACGTGCGCCGCGACGAAGTGGTCGTCGCGCCCGCGCCGGTGGAAGCGGCGGCGCTTAAACACGGCATGCTCAAACGGCTCGTGCACCGCTTCTCCGTGCTCGGCTTGATCGGCCTGTTGATGGTGTCGTTCTGGCTGCTGGTCGCGTTCATCGGACCATTGGTCGCGCCGTACCAGGGCGGCACGCTGACCTCGACGGAAATCTTCGGCCGCTACAGCGCGGCCTATCCGCTTGGCACCGACTATCTCGGCCGCGACATGCTCAGCCGGATTCTCTACGGCGCGCGCTACACGGTCGGCCTCGCGCTCGCCGCGGCGGTGCTCGCCAGCGTGATCGGCACGTTCTTCGGCCTGCTCGCGGCGGTGTCGGGCCGTTGGGTCGACGAAATCCTGAGCCGTCTGTTCGACGCTCTTATTTCGATCCCGAGCAAGGTGCTCGCGCTCGTCGTGATCGCCGCGTTCGGTTCGTCGATTCCGATGCTGACGGCAGTCGCCGCATTGGCCTACATTCCCGGCGCGTTCCGCATTTCGCGCTCGCTGGCGGTGAACCTGATGGGCCTCGAATACGTGCAGGTGGCGCGAGCGCGCGGCGAAGGCATCTTCTATATTGCACGCGTCGAAGTGCTACCCAACATGATTCATCCGATGCTCGCCGATTTCGGCTTGCGCTTCGTGTTCATCGTGCTGCTACTGAGCGGGCTGAGCTTCCTCGGTCTCGGCGTGCAGCCGCCGAACGCCGACTGGGGATCGCTCGTGCGCGAGAACATCGGCGGCTTGTCGGAAGGCGCGCCCGCCGTGCTGATGCCGGCCGTCGCGATTGCGACGCTGACCATCGGCATGAATCTGCTGATCGACAACCTGCGGCGGCGCAGCCGTAGCCACGGAGGTGCGTGATGGCTGATCGGGACATGATCGAAGTGAAGGGCCTGAGAGTCGTCGCGGGTGTTGCGCCGGGGCCGGTGACGGAGATCGTCAAGGGGGTCGATTTTTCGGTGAAGAAGGGCGAAGTGCTCGCGCTGATCGGCGAGTCCGGTTCGGGCAAGACCACGATCGCACTGTCGCTGCTCGGCTATGCGCGTTCGGGCTGCGCGATCAGCGGCGGCTCGGTGCGCATCGGCGAGCTCGACGTGTTGTCGCTCGACGCGAAGGGGCGTCGCGCGTTGCGGGCGCGCACGGTCGCGTATGTCGCACAGAGCGCGTCGGCCGGTTTCAATCCCGCGCGCACGATCATGGATCAGGTCACAGAACCGGCGCTGCTGCATCACCTGATGACGAAGGAGGCCGCGCGCGCCAAAGCGATCGGACTGTTCCGCTCGCTCGCGCTACCCGCGCCGGAAACGATCGGCGAGCGTTATCCGCACCAGGTGTCGGGCGGCCAGTTGCAGCGTTTGATGGCGGCGATGGCGTTGATCACCGATCCGGCCGTCGTGGTGTTCGACGAGCCGACCACCGCGCTCGACGTCACCACGCAGATCGAAGTACTGGCGGCCTTCAAGAGGGTGGTGCGCGAACTCGGCACCACGGCCGTGTACGTGTCGCACGATCTGGCGGTGGTCGCGCAGATGGCTGACCGCATCGTCGTGTTGAACGGCGGCGCGGTGAAGGAAAATGGCGCGGTCACGCAGGTGCTCGACGCGCCGGTGGATGCGTACACGCGCCAATTGCTGGCCGCGACACGCCGCCCCGAAGCCGCGCTGGCGTTGCCGCAAGACCTCGGCAAACACGTGCCGCCGTTGCTGGAAATTCGCGGACTTTCCGCGGGTTATGGCCGCATCGACCGCCAGGGTGCGCCAGCCGTACGCGTGCTCGACGACGTCAGCCTGTCCATCCCGCGTGGCAGCACGCTCGGCGTGATCGGCGAATCGGGCTCCGGCAAGACTACGCTTGCGCGCGTGGTGGCCGGCCTAGTCGACAGGGCGCGCGGCGACGTGCTGTTCAACGGCGAGCCGCTGCCCTCACAAATTTCGCGGCGGACCCCGGAGCAGTATCGGCAGATCCAGATCGTGTTTCAGAACGCCGACACGGCGCTCAATCCGAGTCATTCGATCGCCGATATCCTGGCACGGCCGCTCGCGTTCTATCACCATCTGCGTGGAACGGCCGCGAACAAACGCATGCTGGAACTGCTCGATCTGGTGAAGCTGCCGGCGTCCATCGCGACACGCACGCCGGCCGGACTGTCGGGCGGCCAGAAGCAGCGCGTGAATCTGGCGCGTGCGCTCGCCGCCGATCCCGCGTTGATTCTGTGCGACGAAGTGACTTCCGCGCTCGACACGGTGGTGGGCGCCGCGATCCTCGATCTGCTCGCCGAGTTGAGGCGCGAACTGGAGGTGTCGTACATGTTCATCAGCCACGACATTTCCACCGTGCGCGCGATCTGCGACGAAGTGATAGTGCTGTACGCAGGGCATCGCGTGGAAGCGGGGCAACGCGACGTGCTCGCGGCGCCGCCGTATCACCCGTACACCGGCTTGCTGGTCGATTCCGTGCCGGCCTTGAAGCCCGGCTGGCTCGATGCGCGACGCGGCATGGTCGCCACCATTTTGCCGGCGATGGGCGAAAGCGCCGACGTGGCCGAGCTGTGTTCGTTTCGCGCGCGCTGTCCGGTACGTATCGACGGCAAGTGCAACTTGACGCCACCGTCGCTAAAGAAGCTGCCTTCGGGCGCGGAGATTCTGTGCCACCATCCGGCCGCCGAACTGAGCCGGTTGCAGACCGTGGAGGCGACCCCGGCATGAGCGGACGATTTGTACGCCTCGCGGAAACGGGCCGCAAGACCTTTCCGATTATCGTGGACGGCATCGTACGCGAGGCCGCCGAAGGCGACACGCTGATGGTCGCTTTGCTCACCGGCACGGGCACCTTGCGCGACTCCGAATTCGGCGACGGCCGGCGCGCCGGATTCTGTCTGATGGGCGCCTGCCAGGACTGCTGGGTATGGACCGCACAAGGTGACCGCGTGCGCGCATGCAGCACGGCGGCGATGCCGGGCATGTCGATCGTCACGAAGCTGGCCGAAGCCGCGGAGGGTGTATGGCCCCGCGGGTAGTCGTCATCGGGGCCGGGCCGGCGGGCGTGCGCGCCGCGCAGGCGCTCGTCGAAGCGGGGCTGCGGCCTGTCGTGGTCGACGAAGGGCGGCGTGACGGCGGGCAGATTTATCGGCGGCAGCCGGAAGGTTTTTCTCGCAGCTATGAGACGCTTTATGGCACCGAGGCCGACCGCGCCGCGTCGTTGCATCAGAGCTTCGATGCATTGAAGAGCCGCATCGACTACCTGCCTGAAACACTGGTCTGGAACATTTCGCCGAACACGGTACATCTTGTGACCGGCACGCGGTATCACACGCTTGCGTTCGACGCGCTGATCGTCTGCAGCGGCGCGACGGACAGGCTGATGCCGGTCAAGGGCTGGCACCACGCGGGCACTTATAGCCTCGGTGGCGCGCAGGTCGCGCTGAAATCGCAGGGCTGCGTGATCGGCTCGCGCGTCGTGATGATGGGCAGCGGGCCGCTTCTGTATCTGGTGGCCGCGCAGTACGTGAAGGCAGGCGCACAGGTTGCCGCGGTGCTCGACACCTCGACGTTGATGCAGCGCGTGGCCGCGTTGCCGCGCCTACTGGCGATTCCCGCCGCACTCAGAAAGGGCATCGTGTTGACGCGCGTGCTGGCCGCCGCTCGCGTGCCGGTTCATCACGGCGTGCAGCCGCTCGAGATCAAGGGCTCGCCGCAAGACGGCGTAAGTTCGGTCGAGGTCGCACTGCACAGCGGCAAGCGTCTCGAACTGACGTGCGACGCGATTGCGCTCGGCTACCACCTACGGCCCGAGACGCAACTCGCGGACCTCGCGGGTTGCCGGTTCCTGTTCGACGAGGACGCGCAACAGTGGCTTCCTCAAATCGACGCCGACGGCCGCAGCAGCGTCAAGGGCGTCTATCTCGCGGGCGACGGCGCACGCGTGCGCGGCGCCGACGCGGCGGAACGCTCCGGCCGTCTTGCGGCGCTGGCGGCTTTGCAGGATCACGGTGTACCGGTCAACGGCGTGGAGCGCTTGCGCGCCGAACTCGTGCGCTTCACGTGTTTTGCCGCGGGTTTGCGCAAAGCCTTTCCGTGGCCGGCGAAATTCGCGACGTCACTGCCTGACGAAACGATTGTTTGCCGTTGCGAGGCGATCACGGCGGGCGAACTGCGCCGCGTGGTGCGGGCGACCGGCGCTAAAGAGGCCAATCGCGCAAAGGCGTTTTCTCGCGTCGGCATGGGCCGTTGCCAGGGGCGCTATTGTGGCCACGCGGGTGCCGAAATCATCGCGGCGGCGGCGAGTGTGCCGCTGTCGTCAGTGGGACGGCTGCGCGGCCAGGCGCCGGTCAAACCGCTACCCGTGGCGCTTACCGAAGGGGTGAGCGACGAGGTGATCGAATGAGCGCGACAACCCGCAACGAGGCCGATGTCATCGTGATCGGCGGCGGCATCATGGGAACGACGACGGCGTTCTTTCTGCGCCAGCACAATCGATCAGTGATTCTGCTCGAACGCGGACTCACCGGACAGCAGGCGAGCGGCGTGAACTTCGGTGGCATTCGCCGGCAAGGCCGCGCGCTGCCGCAACTGGCGATGGCGAACCGCGCTCTGCGCACATGGCAACGCTCGGCGGAACTGCTCGGCGAGGACATCGAGTTCCTGCCCTCTGGCCACACCCGCGTGTGCTACCACCAGAAGGGCGTCGAGAATTTCGACCAGTACGCGATCGACGCGCGTGCCTACGGACTCGAGCTCGAAGTGCTGCACGGCGAGGCAATGTTCAGGCGGTTTCCGTTTCTCGGCCGAGAGGTGCTGGCGGCCTCGATCTCGCCGCTCGACGGCCACGCCAATCCGCGCCTCGCCGCGCCCGCGTTTGGCCGCGCGGCCGTGCGGCTCGGCGGGCAGGTGATCGAAGATACGGAGATCGTGCGCGTCGAAAAAGACGCTGGACGGTTTCGCGTGGAAAGCGTGCGCGGCGACGTCTACTGGGCGACGCAACTCGTGATCTGCGCCGGCGCATGGGCGAGCCGGCTCACCGAACAGTTCGGCGAAACAGTGCCGATTACCGCGCGCGGCCCGCAAATGTGCGTGACCGAGCCGGTGCCGTATGTGTTCAAGTCGTCAATGGGCGTGTTCACATCGGTGAAGGAAGAGAGCATTTACTTTCGGCAGATTCCGCGCGGCAACATCATCGTCGGCGGCGGTCCAGCCGGTCCCGCCGATGCCGTCACGAGCCGAGCCTCCGTATTGCCCATCAATACCGTGCGGCAACTGGCGCAGATGCGGCGGCTCGTGCCCGCGTTGGCGCCGCTGCATATCATTCGCGTGTGGAGTGGCGTGGAAAGCTATCTGCCTGACGGCGAGCCGGTGATTGGTCCAAGTGGGCAGGTTGACGGCTTGTTCTACGCGTTCGGTTTCAGCGGCTCGGGTTTTCAGATCGGTCCGGGCGTCGGCGAGACGCTGGCGGAACTCGTCGCCACAGGCAGCACGATGATTCCCCTCGACGCGTTTTCCATCCGGCGTTTCGAGAAACAGCCTGCGGCCCGCTCGACCATCGTGACGTGATGAAACAGTCCATCAGCCTCAGTGCCGCCCGCGCGTTCATCGAAGCTCATTTCGACGAACCGGTGACGCTCGCCCAACTCGCCGCACTGTCCGCGCTCAGCGTGTCGCGTTTCGCCACGGTGTTCCGGCAGCAATACGGTTCCTCGCCGTATCGCTATCTGTGCAGGCTGCGCATTCAGCGCGCACAGACGCTGTTGCTCGAAGGCGTGCCGGGTTCGGTGGTCGCGACGGAGGTCGGCTTCTTCGATCAGAGCCATTTTGGCCGCCATTTCAAGCGGTGCTGTGGGATGACGCCCAGTACGTTTATGAAACGCGCGGCGGCAAGTGCTAGCCATGCGGGCGAAGGCGGTACCGCTGCGCATACGCGACTTCGCTGATACCCGGAGCATGACCCGCACCGGGAATCGTGGAGGCTTACGGAGAACGCAGCCAGCGCATGTTTGAATCATCAGCCTCCTGCACCCGATTGTGGCGCGTAGGGGGCAACGTCGCCAGATAGGACGGCAGGCGGACTTTCCCGGAACTGGACGGACCCCACGACCGCCACCGGATGCGCAACCGCGGCGATTCAGTACTGCCTGAACCATTCGCCGTAGCCCTGTACCAGAAAGCCTCCGGAGCGTTCGACGTACTGCGGGCGGGAGGTTTCGTAGACGTTGCGAAGTGCAAACCACGGCACCCGCGGCAGATCATGATGCACGGCATGATAGTTGTTGTTCAGAAACAGCAACCGCCACAACCATCCCGCTTCGTTGATCACCGTACGATGCGTGGGCTGCTCCGCAACCCGATGCTCATGAAACGAACGCACCGATGCAAGCGCCAGCGAGCCATGCGGGCACGTCGCGCCAATCGCCATCGCGAACTCTGGCGAGCGCTTGCGCACCTGTCGCGGCAATCGAAAATGCTGGCCCGAACAGCAATCGGCCGATCAACGTATTGCGGAACATCAGCAACGCGCGCATCGCGGTCCCCGCGCGCGGGCTTGTCGGCGGATATGATCCCGTTTCAAAAACCTGCCTGAACAACGACTGCGACCAGATGAGCGATTTCCGCTCGTCCGGGCAGATTCAGGCACTTGCGTTCACTGCTGAGCCCTATTGGGATCTCGGCAGTGGATGGACTGTCGGCGTCGAAGCGGGCCCGGCCATCTATCGCACAACGTGGACGACGAACGCTATTGTCGAGACGGACGGCTGGAAGCTTGGCCCTCCGGGCACCGATCATGTGCTGACGACATCGCCAGCTCTGCACCTCGGCTCGTTAGTGGGCGTATCGGTTAGCAAGGGGCATTTCAGCCTTCGGTACAACTACATCTATGCGCCGATCCACTTCGGGACCACCGACAATGCATCGCCGGCAGGTGTGAAAGGCGCACATATGCTCACCGCAAATTACACATGGTGATGCGGGCATATGTTTTATGCGGGATGGCGCTTTTAGCGTAAAGGTCAAATCCCACCGGACGCCTCATATAAGATAGCGAACTTTGCCCGACCGCAAGCGGACGTGTTCTGGATGGTTAAAAAATTCACCTCGTCATATGGCGCGCTGTCTGTCGCCTTTCTGGCAGCAGCGATCCTTTTCGCCAAGGCTCCATTACGGATTCTCCACGGATATCTGTGGGCTGAAGATGCGGCCCAGTTCCTCGTCGCGGCTTATTCGTTCGGCATATGTTCGCTGCATCAGGAGTACGCAGGGTATCTGCATACCATCCCGCGGCTGATCACGCTGTTTCAATGGTCGGTATTGCCTTTGCGCGCCGCGCCGCATTTCTTCGTCATCGGCTGCCTGCTGCTGTCGGCCGCCTCATCCGCCTATCTTTATCGCGCCCTGTTGCGCTATGAATGGGTGCGCGCGCCACAACTGATGGCGACGCTGATGGCGCTCGTGCCGTGGATTGCCCCTCAGAGCGGGGAAGTGTTTCTCGACATCACCAACCTGCAATGGGTACTGGCGCCGGCATTCATGGTGTTCATCTGGGAAACGGTGACGGTAGACGACGTCGCGCAGTCGCGTTGGGAGACAGCGCTGAGAGCGATCTGCATGCTGCTGCTGTCGACTACGGGGCCCTTCGGCGTGTTTGCGCTTCCTATCGCGCTTCTATGCGTATTTCACCGCACGTGGATGCTTCGCAAACCCATGAGCGCGGCCGGATGGCCAGTCTTTGCGACCTATCTGGCCGGTTGCGGCCTGCAACTCGTCACGTATGCCGCGCATCGGCAGGTATTGCCCGCCAATGATCTGGTCTGGGTACACGAACTCGTCGCACACCTCCTCGCCACTCTTCTGATCTCACCATCGACCATTGACGCACATCCACCGGTCGCAATATGGGCGGCAGCCGCGATCGGGGTCGTCATCGTCATCGGCCTGACCACGCGAGCGCGCCTCCCAATGCTCATGCTGCTGTTTATTACCAGTGCAGCATGGGCGGGCGGCATACTCAAGAGCCCGTCGGGGACTCATTTCTTCTGGGGCGGTGCGGGATCGCGTTATACCTACCCCGCCGGGGTATTCATCCTGTGGTCGATTATCCTGGTCTGCGGATCGGTGCGGTGGCGCTCAGGCGTGGTGTACTGTACGGCCATTGGCGCCTTCATTGTTCTGAATGGCGCTGCGGTATTCAATATCGATGGGCCGATGGAATGGACGATCATCCGGCAGGGTGACCGGTTCATGATTCAGGTGCCGCCGGGGTGGAAAACTGAAGTTCCCGCAGTCAAGGGCTAGGCCCAGACGATCGCCTGCACGGCGGCGATGGTAGTCGCTGCCGCGATTTCTTCTTTCAGTGTGGTGCGCTTCTGGAACGCCACCCATCCTTGGGCAAGGATCGTTGTGTAAAGCCCCTGAAGATCTGGCAGCGTGAACGGCACCAGCGTGTTATCGGCAGCTTTCCAGTAGAAGCCTGCTGGCGTCGAACTACCTGATTCAGGCGACTTTCCTCGAGACGGACACGAACAACACGGTTCTACCGTACTACAACAGCGCGAACCCGTCGCTGGCGCTGAACGGTCCCAGTGGCAACAGCTCGACTCAGCCGACCCGGCGCGCGAGACAGGTCTCGCTACAGCTTCTGGCGGGGGCGGCGGCAGCGACTGGTGCGCAGACGATGCCAGCCGTTACAGCTGGCTATATCGGTCTCTGGATCGACACTGTCGCCAACGGCCAGTCCACGATCACCTCCAGCAACATCACGCAGTACGCCGGCGCCCCAATTCTTCCGTCGTCGCTGCTCCCCTCGATCCAGAACGGCAACCTGTCATACGCCGTCGCAACGGGCAGTGCAAACGCACACACGATCGCCCTTACGCCAGCTCTCACGGCTCGCGTCGACGGGCTGATGAAGCGTTTGCTTCTGGTTGGGGTTGAACCTGAACCGCGAAATATGCGGTTCAGGCCATTCCTTCTGCATTGCAACTCAAGGCGGAGAAGTGATAGCCGTTCGAATGCCAGAGGGTAAGGTTTGGCGCGTGTTCGGTTAACGCTCAATGAGGGTCGGCTACGCGGCACGCGTGGTCGAGCAGCCCTTCGGCCGCACCGCTGCCGCCATCGATGTCGATACCGCTATTGACAATCAGCCACCCATCCCGATCCGCGGACGGTCCCGCGCCGGTGACGAGGATCGTTTGCGTGGCCATCGTCGCTGGGGCAGGATTGTCGCGCGCGACGATCCGGAACGGGTTGTCGGCGCCGCTCAGCGAGTTCACGCGCATGATCCGGTAGCGTTCGCCATCGAGCGTGTCCCAACGCCATTCGCCGGGCGTGTCGTGTGCGTGATTCGCGAGCGCGGCGCTGACTTCACGCCGCATGCAATCGATGTGGATATGCAACTGGTTTTGCGTGCGACGATATTCGGAGTTGATTTCGACACCGAGCTGATCGTCGGGCAGATCGCGTTTGACCGCTTGCTGCACGTAGTGGCGCGAATCCCACGCGTCGCTCCAGTAGTCCATGGCATCGGGCGCGAGGATCAGCGGACTTTCGATGCCGGTGATGCGATCGGTCGGCATCAACAGAAACTGCGAGCGGCCGAGAATATCCTTCAGGATGACGTAACGTTTGTCAAGATCGACGACCGTGCATTGACCCGGCGTGCCGGTGGCCTGCTGCGATGGCACGCAGCGAATGTCGACGATCTTCCACAGCGCGTCGGAATCGACCGTCGAGAGGCGCGCGCAGGCGCCGGCGCTGAAGGCGAGCGCGAGGACCACGCTCAGGTGAACGACGCGGCGCATGAGGCCGCGAGATGAGAGGGCGGTGGCGGGTATCGTCATCGTCGCTTAGGGTGAGGTTCGGGCAGGAAAGCGTATGAGTGCGGGCAACAACGCGCAGGCATTAAAGCACAAACCTCAAAGCACCGGCGGCGGCAACGCTCCCAGTACCTGTTCGATCGCGACGCCGATGGCCAGTAGCCGCCTGTCCGAGCCGAGCGGTCCATCCAGTTCGATACCGACGGGCAGGCCGCTCGCGCTCATCCCCGCCGGCAGCGACAGCCCAGGAATGCCGGACGTGCTGGCCGGATCGGTATTGCGCAGGAACGCTTCCATCGTATCGATCGGCGGGCCGCCGTCGATCGTGACCGTCGACGAACCGTGCAGATCGTCGATCGGGACCGCGACGAGCCGCGTCGTCGGAAACAGCAACGCATCGAGTGCGGCATTCGCGAAGGTCGCGGCCATGTAGCTTTGCAGCCGCGGTCGCCAGTAGTTGAGCGCCGCCGTGTAGTGCGGGCCGAGCACGTCGGCGAGCACGTCGTCGTAGATCGCGCGCACGTCCGGGCTCGCGATGCGCACGGCCAGCCCGGCGACGGTTTGCACCGGTGCCTGATTCGCGACCAGCCACGCGAGCACGTCGTCGCGCGCTTCGTGAATGGCGACCGGACCGCCGACCATGCCGTTCAGATGCTCCAACTCATTCATCGCGACCGGCACGAACGTGACACCCGCGGCTTCGAGCTTTTGTAACGCGGCGCGCGCGACGTCCTCGACCTGCAGTTCGAGCGCGTCCCACAGCGGCGCGGGCAGGCCGATGCGCAAGCGATCGAGCGCAACCGTGGGCAGCGCACCGTCGCCGGTGATCACGCGGTCGAGCAGCGCCAGATCGGCGACGCTGCGCGCCATCGGCCCAACCGTGTCGCGCGTATGGCTGATCGGCACGACCGCGTCGGGGTCGTGATAGCGCCGCTCGGCGCCGCCATTGCCGACCGATGGACGTAAGCCCGCAGTGCCGGTCAGCGCGGCCGGGATGCGGGTCGAGCCGCCGGTGTCGGTGCCGAGCCCAGCGGGCACGATGCGCGCGGCGATCGCCACGGCGGTTCCGCCCGACGAGCCACCGGGCATCAGCGACGGATCGTACGGGTTGCGCACCGGCCCCGCATGCGCGGAGAGGTTCGTGCTCGTGATGCCGAACGCGAGTTCGTGCATGTTGGCCTTGCCGAGCACGATCGCGCCCGCATCGACGAGGCGTTGCACCGATGGCGCGTTGGTCTTCGGCACGAAGCCCGCGAGTGCGGGCGTGCCGGCAGAGGTCGGCAGGCCTGCGGTGTTGATGTTGTCCTTGACGACGATGGGCAAACCGGCGAGCGGCAGGCGGGCCCGCTCGGCCGGCGGCAATGCGTCGATGCGCTGCGCGGCGGTGAGCGCGCCGTGGAAGTCGAGCGTGGTGAGTGCGTTCAGGTGCGTGAGCGCGGCGGCGCGCGCGAGCAGGGTGGCGACGTAGTCGGCGGCTTTGAGGCGGCCGGACTGCAGCGCCTCGACCGCTTGTGTCGCGCTTAGCGCGAGTTGTGCGTCGACGGTCCATGTCATGGCCGGCGTCTCCATATGGATGGCTGCGTCGCGGGCGGCGCGCTGCGAATGCAAGTATGCGGCTTGCCTTTACGCGAGTTCGCGACGCGGGCAGCGCGAAATCCGGGGAGAGGGGGCGCGAGTTTCGGCGGTATCCGTCGATATGGCGGGCAACTCACGCGTGCGAACCGCGAACGCAAGGGTTCACCTATTCTTGCACATCCGCGTGCAAGCCGATGCCGGGCGATGGACAGCGCGCACTGTGCTTGCCGTCATCGGCACCGATGCGCGCTACGATCTGCTTACTGGTGATTGTCGATCCACATACGCCCCCAGTCAGACGCATAAGCGAGGGCATGCTCTTCATCGAAGAAGTAATCGAGCGCGTCGAACGAATAAGCCTTGCGCGTGTTTTCGTCGCGCTGCTCGATCGTCAGATTGGCGGCGAATAATCCGTTCGGGAGCAGTTGCGTTGCCGCTTCGACCTCGTAGCCCTTGTAGCGGATGTGTGAGTTCATGATCCTGACTTGTCAGTGTGTCCGCGATTCTTGTGCGGAATACCAATGCGTGCGGCGCGGCCCTGTCGATGCCGAAGGTCAATGAAGCGGCGGGCAGGGTCAAGCGTAGGGCGCGCTGCGCAGCGGGTGAACCAATCTTTCGTCGGAAGCAAATCAGCGCGAGGCAGGAGTGGTAATCAAAAGCCCGGATTGGATCAAAGTCGCTGTGTTCGGTCACAGTATTCGCGTGGGGGTGCGGTGTCTGTTATGTGGCGCACGGTCGCTCCACGCAAAGCGTGGCGCCGCGCGCGATTGCGGCGGCGTCACGGTGTGGCGGGCAGCGCTTCAGACGGCGTGCAGAACGCGCGCGGAGCGGCTGTCCGCGGCGATGGTGCTGGTGTTTGGTGCGGATGCGAGGCTCGCGCTCGAATCGCTCGACGCACCCGGCACGCAATGCGCCTGCAGAGCATTGAAGGCAAGCGCGAACTGCGCGGCCTGCCGGCCGACGGTCGCGAGTTGCTCGACCACCTTCGGATTGGAGCAGCTGTTGGCGCTATCAAAGCGCGTCTCCAGCGTGTTGATGCCCGCACCGAACGGCGTCGGCCAGCCACGCAGCGCGTGCGCGATCGAGCGCAGCGACGTCAGCACGGAGCCAGCCGCCTGCCAGCCGTACGCGGTGACGATGCAGCCCACCGCGCGGCCATCCAGATACGGGCGCTCGTCGGCGCGCAATTCCTCGAGCGTATCGAGCGCGTTCTTCACGAGTCCGGACACGCCGCCGTGATAGCCCGGCGTGGCGATGATCACCGCGTCCGCACGACGCACGGCCTCGATCAGTTCCAGCTGTTCGTCGGTGCGGGCGGGCTGTTCCGGCGCGTAGTGCAGCAGGCTATGCAGAAAGGTGCCGCCGAACAGGCGGGTGTGGGCGCCCGCGGCTTCGGCGCCGCGCAACGCAAAGGCGAGCGCGCGCTCGGTCGACGAGGCCGCGCGCGTCGTGCCGCCGATACCGACGACGAGCGGCGGGCGGGAATGATGAGATCTGCTCAACGAAATGCTCCCTCGATTGCGGTTCACGGTGCGCTTGACAGTACGGTTCATGCGGAACGCATGCGGAGCCGGCAAGGCACGCGCACGGCCGTGAACGGAGCGGCCGGGACGAACCGGACTTTGAAGCGTCATCTTAATGAGCGGCCGCCGCGCCGCTAAGCGACTTTTTGTTCTAACGATATAACCATGCCGCCGCAAGCCGCCGAGCCGCGCGGCTGTGCCCGTATGCGCGCGTGCGCATCGAGGCCGCTTCACGATGACGCCGTTTTTTGCATGCTACGATGCCCGCATGGATTCCCTGCGAGATCGAGCCTGGCATGGCAACCCTGTATGACACGCTCGGCGTGCCCGCGCACGCCACCGACGACGAAATCAAGCGGGCTTACCGGAAAGCCGCCATGAAATGGCATCCGGACCGCAACCACGGCGCCGAGGACGTCGCGCGCGCCGCGTTTCAGGAAATCAAGGACGCGTACGCGATCCTGTCCGATGCCGGGCAGCGCGAAGTCTACGACACGGTTTATGCCGAACAGATGCGCGAGTGGGAAGCCGAGCACATGCGCCGGCAACGCACGCAAGCGGAGCGCGAGGCGGTGGCGCGCGCAGCTGACGAAGCCGCGTATGCGGCGATGGTGTCGATCGCGATCCGCTTCGCCGATCAGGGTCACAATCGCGACGTGCTGTTCGGCGTGCTGCTCGGGCGGCAATGCGAAGCCCAGCGCGCCGCGCAGATTGCCGACAGCGTCGCGGCGTTGCAGGCGGCGCGACGCGACGAGGCACACGCCGCGCAAAAAGCGCAGCGCGCCAGCAGGACTGGGAAGCGAGCGCAAACGGCAGAGGCTGGAGCGGACGAACGCGAACCGCAGGAACCCGCGCAAGAAACCGGCGCGGCGCCGACGGCTTCAAAGCGAACCGCTGGTCAAACCGAAGCACAAGCCACCCCGCACGACACCCCGCACTCCAACCGCGCGAACCACGCGAGGCGTGACGAATCCGCTAGCGACGTGCATCCGGCCAGCACGCTCGGCAATCTTTGGTTCCAGTTCCTCAATGGCCTGAAGTTCTGACGTATCGCCGCGCAAGTTGCGCGATGAGCCCGCAAGTGACCGGCAGGCGAGAGACGTCGACCGGATTGCTCGGGACTCCGGCCTTTAGCGTTGCCCTTGCGACGTCGTTCGAGGTCACGCCCGCCGCGCCCATGCCTGCCACCGGCGGCATTTGGTGAGACGAATATTGACGGGGTACTGAAAATGGGGGCCGGACACTGGTACACTGCACGTCGTTCGCTAAGTTGTGCTCTGTGCCCGAGAATCGAGATACCTGGTGCGAATCCCGTGGCGCAAATAAAAAAGAAGCCATAGTGTCACGGGGGCGCAAGACTGGAGCGGCACAATTCCGCCCAGAGGCCAATAAAAGAACAACGGTACGGGGTAAGCGTGTCCAGAAAATATAAGGTGTTGTTTCTCTGCCGCGATAATTCGATCCGCAGCATCATTGCAGAAGCTTTACTGCGCGAACTGGCCGGACACCGGTTCGACGCGTTCAGCGCGGGCCCTGAACCAGCCGCGCGCATTCATCCACTTGCGGTCGCGCAATTGCGGCCGGGCATTTCGGCGCGCGCGGTGCTGAGTCCGAAAAGCTGGCTCGAATTCACCGGTGAATGGGCGCCGCGCATGGATGTCGTGATCGCGCTCGACGCATTCGTCGGCGGACTGCATGCACCGGTATTTCCCGGCGCGCCGGCGTTTGTGGATTGGACTATTGCCGATCCGCTCGCGGGCGGTCACGTGTCCGCTGACGAGCAGGCCCGTCTATTCGACAAGACGTTCTGGCGGATCGTGCGTCAGGTCAGCGCGTTTATCGAGCTGCCGCAATATGCGCAGCCTGCCGCGAATCATGCAAATAGCACCGATGCGGCGAATGCCATCAATTCTGGGAATACCGTGAATGCCGTGGATGTGGCAAGCGGTTGCGCCAAACCGGTGCGTGGCACGGCGGTTCATTTCGAAGCCGCGGCCATTACACCCGTGTCTTCGAGCGCGGCGGCTTGCACCTAGCGGCTATTCTGCCGCCCGAGCCGCGTGCCGGCGAACGGGTCATTCGACCAGTCGACCTGTTTTTTCGGTTGGGGAGCGGGCGCCGGTTTTTCGGACAATTCGAAATGCTCGATGCTCTGGCCGGCGCTAATAGCCTGCTTGAGCCATTGCGGCATTTCGCCATTGCCGTCCCAACTGTCTCCGGTTGCATTGCGATAGCGTTCAGCCTTTTTCGCCAATGACTCGGTCGCCAGCGCGGCAGCAAGGTCTTCTGGTCTGATACCAAACTCGTCCATACGATGGCGGAGATACGCAATCATGCTATCTCGCTTCCTTTCGTCCATAGGATATTCGTCCTTCTTAAACGTGCAGCGTACTGTCAAAGATAGATTGCGGGAATAACGCCGTGAAGCGTCGAGCCCGACTGGATGGGGCCGCCCCGCGATGGGTTGTCGATTGAAGGGAATGCCATGTGCCGGGTTAAAAAACGTTGCTCCCTGAATTGCAATACGGCCTATGACAAACATGGCCGCCGGAACAACCGACCCTCAAACTGAGAGTCTCGATCAGCAAATATTTCAGCATGTCGCAACGCGGCAAACGAGGCCGGTAAGCCTGACGTTCGCGAGGAAAAACTCTGTGTCTCGATGCAATGATTGCGAGTGGGTGGAGCTACTCCACGCTGTCCGTCTTTCACCGGACTTTCGTCGACGTGCGGGTGCCGCCTTTTGCGCGTTATAGCAGCATCATAACGCAATGCGGGCGCAAAGCACGCGTCGTACACATTGATTTTCTCAGAGAATGCGGTTTATCGAACGCTGTGGACAATTGACCACATTGGTGCAAGCCACGGGATTGAATTCCGGGAGGCGCGAGCTATAAAAGAAAGACGAAAAACTACGCAATGCAGACTTACAGCCAGCTTGTGTGGGCCGATTCCGCCGACGTGTGGGAACGCGTCGTGGATCGCTCGCAGGCGCGGCAATTCAACAGACGCTTAGTTCGATGACCCGTCGCAGCAGTAGCGCATTGGCATCGACCCGTTCCTCGGCCCCTTTGGGCAGGTTGGCTTTTCGCGGATCAATTCTTTGTGGAGGACGAACACTGCTGCGCCGGGTTCGAGGAGTCCGGAAATGAGAGTACGTTTATTGATGATTGCCGCAATCGCCGTTCTGTTTCTCGTGCCGAGCACGGCCAGTGCGGCGGAATTGAGCGGTCAGGCGGACCCCGGTGCATCGGGGCGCGCGATGATGCAACACGATGCGAACGAATCGGCGCAGGCGACGACCGACATGTCGTTCGGTCAGAACTGGGATTCGCAGCAGGGCGTGCGCAACGCGTCGTATGGCGGCGTCCCGGCGGGCGAGTCGCAAGCGGGAGGCCGGCGCAGCCAGTCCTGCTCGTTTGATACGGAGTGCAAGACTTATTTCGGTCAATGACCTGTTCGCGAGCGACAGCGGGGCGCCTCGAATCGCGCGCGCTGAGTACAACGCGGGTTCCCTGAGAGACGATCAGGTGCAGCGCTTTGCCGCCGCCACTTTTCAGGCGCTCGCCCGCAAACGCCCGCAATTTCACGCGAAAGCCGATTCCCACTGCGTTTGATTGCTGCGCTCGCCGAGGCGCGCGACGATATCGTCGACGCCGCGCGCCGTAGCGCCGTGTTCCGCTGCTTCGTAGTAGCCGCGGAATTCATCGAGTAGAGCGCGCCATGACGCATGCCAGCGGGTTTCCCTCAGGCAGACGCCGGAGGAATCGGCAATACGCAAGACGCCGTTGTCCGGATAGAAAGTCAGCGTGACGAGGCGGCCGTCGATGACGCAGGCGGCGGTGCAGGGGCGGGTCGTGACCATGTGAGGTGTCCTTTCGATAAACCAATGTGGTGCGTTAAACGCTGACGCGAATTTGAGCAAACGCTGTGCCTACGGTTGCACACGCTGTGCGCACCTGCTCTGGCGTCCTTTCACTTCGCTTTAACGGCAAATTTCGCTCGATCAATGAAGCGGTATCACCAGTATTCCAATGAATGACGACAATTTTTTGTACTTGTCGATGCCGTGACGCGCAATAGCTTCAGTATCAACCAGTAAGGGTTTCTGCTGACTCGCGGCTCACGCGTAGCATGCCGCGAACGATGACGCCTAGCCTGCTTCCCATTCGATGCGCGATCTTTTCGCGCCATATGAATCGCCAACTCACCACCAGAATTTGACGCAATCAAGACCGATTAATCGGGAACAGCGGCGCGTTGCGCCTGCCTTGCCATTCCTTTACGCGTTTGCTAGGGTCTGTTTACATATGGAACGCGCGCGCAAAGCCGCGCGGCTGCTCTTGCGGGCTCATCCGAAACAACTCCGCATGGCAATTTCATCGCATCGAGAAGCACGCGCTTTTCGCAATCAGGCCTTGTTGACAAATCGACGCATTGGAAACGAACCGTCTTTGGTTTCAAGAGCGGCTCGCGGTTTGATAGCAGCGGTTATAAGTCCCGTTTCTTTTATTCGATGCGTTCGCACTTGCGGCCGCGGCGTGTAGTGCGCGATTTGCGACAAATGCATTGACCGTAACGACGACGCAATCAAAAGGAGCATTTCATGGCTCGCAAGACAACGGGTACAGGGCACGCGCGAGTGAAGGCGATCACGGTGGCGCTGGCGATTTCTGTCGCCGCGGCGGGCCCGGCCATCGCGCAGGACAACGCGTCGGCGCCCGCGCCGGAACAGGAGGCAATCGGCGCGGCGGCGCTGCTGCACGTCCAGGCGCGCGTCGTCGCGATCGATCCCGCGACGAACAGCGTGACGCTGCGCGGCCCGCAAGGCGGCGAGGAAACCTTCGACGTGAATCCGCAAGCCGCCGACTTAAGCAAGCTGCATATCGGCGACATCGTGACGATTGCGTACAAGAAAGCGATGCTGGTCGGCGTCGACAAACTCGCACCGAACGGTATTCGCCAGCGCCTCGATACCGAGGTCACACAGCCGGCGGCCAATGGCGTCGTGGCGTCGGCGCGGCGCGTCGAAATCGTGGCGACAGTGCGCAAGATCGATCGCAAGCATCGCACTGTCACGTTGCGCGGGCCGTCACGCACGGAAACGCTCGACGTGTCGCCGGACATTCCGCTCGAGAAACTGAAGGTCGGCGATTCGGTGCGCGCGGTGTTCGTGTCGGCCATCGCGGCGAAGGTGTCGCGCGATGGCGCGGACGTCAAGTAACGGCGCTTAGTTAAGAAGGCGTAAATAAACTACGCTTCAAACGTATCGAGGCACGCGACGGCGAGCGGCAACCGGGGGTTCGATGTCGCGCTGGCCATTGCGGCTCAGGTTTCACTATGGTCATCGCGTTGCGCGCGAAGGAGCAGGGAATGGAACAGAGCGAACCGGAATCCACTGCCGAATCGGAGCGCAAAAGGCTGATCCGCAGCAAGATCCATGTCGGCCTCGCGGCGGTGGGCACCTTGTCGTCAGTCTTCGGAATCGGCATAGCGATCATCGGCGGTATCAACTTCGACCAGACCAAGGTGCTGGTCGGCGTCGGCATCATCGCCGTGTCGACCATTCTTTATGTTTCGATGCTTTTCGTCGCGGCGGGTGACTAAGGTCTGTTTGCATATCGAACGCACTAGCCGCCGATCCACTTTTGCTATCGCCCCCTCCAATAGTCGAATTGTTGGCGGATCGCACCGCCCGTATATTGACCGCAACGATATACAACAACTCGATGGCACGCCGCTCGGCGGCCCACAGGAGCACAGCAATGAATCGGATCGATCTGGAGGGGCGCACGGTCGTCATCACCGGTGGCGCGCGCGGCATCGGCTACGCGGTCGCGCAGCGGGCGCTGCAGTCTGGCGCGTCGGTCGCGTTGTGGGACGTCGATGGCGAACGCCTCGCGCGTAGCCAGCGCGAGCTGGGCGAACTCGGCAAGGTCAGCGCCGTCACGGTCGAGCTGACCGACGAAGCCGCGGTCGAGCAGGCCACCGCGCAAACGGTCGCCGAGCACGGCTCGATCGACGTGCTGATCAACTCCGCGGGCATCACCGGTGGCATCGGTACGACGTGGGAGCTCGCGCCCGACGTGTGGCGCCGCGTGATCGACGTGAACCTGATCGGCCCGTATCTGACCTGCCGCGCCGTCGTGCCGCAGATGCTGAAGCAGGGCTATGGGCGCATCGTCAATATCGCGTCGGTGGCGGGCAAGGAGGGCAATCCGAATGCTTCGCACTACAGCGCATCGAAAGCGGGGTTGATCGGTTTAACCAAGTCGCTCGGCAAGGAACTCGCGACCAGAAACATCCTCGTCAATGCGGTCACGCCGGCCGCCGCAAAAACCGAGATATTCAATTCGATGTCGCAGCAGCACATCGACTACATGCTGTCGAAGATTCCGATGAACCGATTCCTGCTGCCGGAAGAAGCGGCGTCGCTGATCCTGTGGCTGTCTTCTGAGGACTGCGCGTTCAGCACCGCCTCGGTGTTCGACCTGTCCGGCGGCCGCGCCACCTACTGAGCGCGCCGCTCACGAATTCCACGCCTGTTGCACGCGTATTGAACACGCGTCGAGCCCGCGTTGTCGAGCCGCTTCGACGCCTCTCTCACGGAGCCCTTTCATGGCCATGCCTACCATCCGGCACGTGCGTGCCTTCATCGTTCGCGGCGGCGGCGCGGACTATCACGATCAGGCCGGCGGACACTGGATCGATGATCACATCGCAACGCCGATGGCGCGTTATCCCGAGTATCGCCAGAGCCGCCAGTCGTTCGGCATCAACGTGCTCGGCACGCTGGTCGTCGAGATCGAGGCGAGCGACGGCACGGTGGGCTTCGCGGTGACGACCGGCGGCGAGATCGGCGCGTTCATCGTCGAGAAGCATCTCGCGCGTTTTCTCGAAGGGCAGCTCGTGACCGACATCGAGAAGATGTGGGATCAGATGTACTTTGCGACGCTGTACTACGGGCGCAAGGGCATCGTGCTCAATACGATTTCCGGCGTCGATCTGGCGCTGTGGGATCTGCTCGCGAAGGTTCGCAAGGAGCCCGTTTATCAACTTTTGGGCGGGCCCGTGCGCGACGAGCTGGTGTTCTACGCGACCGGCGCGCGCCCCGATCTCGCGAAGGAGATGGGCTTCATCGGCGGCAAGCTGCCGTTGCAGCATGGTCCCGCGGAAGGAGAAGAGGGCCTCAAACAGAACCTCGACAAGCTCGCCGACATGCGTGCGCGCGTCGGCGACGACTTCTGGCTGATGTACGACTGCTGGATGAGCCTCGACCTGCGCTACGCGACGCGGCTCGCGCAAGGCGCGCACGAATACGGCCTCAAATGGCTCGAAGAATGCCTCCCGCCTGACGATTACTGGGGTTACGCCGAACTGCGCCGTAACGTGCCGCGCGGCATGATGGTGTCGACCGGCGAGCACGAGGCGACGCGCTGGGGCTTCCGGATGCTGCTTGAAATGGAGTGCTGCGATCTGATCCAGCCCGACGTCGGCTGGTGCGGCGGCATCACCGAGCTGATCAAGATTTCCGCGCTCGCCGATGCGCATAACGTGATGGTGGTGCCGCATGGATCGTCGGTGTACAGCTATCACTTCGTCGTCACGCGTCATAACTCGCCGTTCTCCGAGTTCCTGATGATGGCGCCGAAGGCCGACGAAGTGGTGCCGATGTTCAACCCGCTGCTGCTCGACGAACCGGTGCCGGTCAACGGTCGCATGAAGGTGCCGGACACGCCGGGCTTCGGTGTGCGGCTCAATCCGCAATGCGCGCTGGTGCGGCCTTATCAGCATTGAACGAGGAGAGTAACGTGCTGCTCAAGGACAAGGTCGTGATCGTTACTGGCGGTTCGCGCGGCATTGGACGCGCGATCGCGGTGGCCTGCGCCCGCGAAGGCGCGGACGTGGCGATCAACTACTGGGGTGAGAACGACGCATCGTATGGCCGTCGTTCCGCGGTCGCGGAAGTGGTCGGCGAAATCGAGGCGTTGGGGCGCCACGTGATAGCGGTGGAGGGCAACGTCGCGGCGCGTGACACGGGCCAGCAGCTGGTGCGCCGCACGGTCGACGCGTTCGGCAAGCTCGACGTGCTCGCGAGCAATGCCGGCATCTGCCCGTTCCACGCGTTTCTCGACATGCCGCCCGAGGTGCTCGAATCGACGGTTGCGGTCAATCTGAACGGCGCGTTCTACGTGACGCAGGCCGCTGCGCAGCAGATGAAAAAGCAGGGCACCGGTGGCGCGATCGTCGCGACGAGTTCGATCAGCGCATTGGTGGGCGGCGGCATGCAGACGCATTACACGCCGACCAAGGCCGGCGTGCATTCGCTGATGCAGTCGTGCGCGATTGCGTTGGGGCCGTTCGGCATCCGCTGCAACTCGGTGATGCCGGGCACGATCGCCACCGACCTCAATGCCGAGGATCTCGCCGATGAAGCGAAGAAGGCCTACTTCGAGAAGCGCATTCCGCTCGGCCGCCTGGGGCATCCCGACGACGTCGCCGATTGCGTGGTGTTTCTTGCGTCGGACCGCGCGCGCTATGTGACGGGCGCCGCGCTGCTCGTCGACGGCGGCCTGTTCGTCAATCTGCAATAAGCGGCGCGCGATGCTGGCGTCAATTGACCGTGGCGGGCGTAGTCAGCGTGCTGGGCGCGTCGAGCGGATTGTCGCGCGCGAGGTTGCGCGAGAAGCCGCGCAGCAGTTCGATGAAGCGCAGCGCCGGCTCGGCGAGGGGCTCCTCCTTGCGCGTCAGAATGCCGAAGCCCGCGAGGCTCTTACCGATTTCGAGCGGCAGCGCGACGAGCAGTCCGCCGCGTACATGATCACGCACCACCGACTCCGGCAGCATCGCAACGGCATCGTAATTCTCGAGCAATTGCAGCGTCGCGAAGATGGACGCGCACTCGGTCAGATTGACCGGCGTGGCGAGCCCCGCGCGCGCAAGTTCTTCCTCGAACAGCACGCGCGCCGGACTCGTGACCGGCTGCGCAACCCACGGCCACACGACGAGTTCGCGCAACGTGATGCGCGCGCGCCGCGCGAGCGGATGCACGGCGCGCACGACGAGCAGCAGCGTTTCGCGCGCGAGCGGCTCGAAGCTGAAGTCATTGTGCTGCAAGGGATTGGTCAGACGCCCCAAGGCGAGGTCGACCTCGCGGCGATGCAGCAATTGCACGACCTGGTCGCTCGTTTCCCCGAGGATGCGTACGTTGAGCAGCGGGCTTTCGGTCTTCAGCGCGGCGACCGACATCGCCAGCAGATCGGGCGCGGCGCCCATGATCGCGCCGACGGTCAACTGTCCGTGACCGCCACGTCGTTTGACGTCGAGGTCTTCGGCGAAGCGCGTGAGTTCGGCAAGGGCGCGGCGCGCGTAAGCGAGCGTGACGACTCCGAGTGGCGTCGGCGTCATGCCGCGCGCGTTGCGCTCGAACAGCAGGAAGCCGAATGCTTCCTCGATGTCGCCCAGCATGCGGCTCGCGCTCGGTTGCGCGACGTTGACGGCCTCGGCGGCCTGGTGCAGGTTGCGGGTGTCGTCGAGCGCGACGAGCAGGGCGAGATGCTTGAACTTGAGACGGTTGACGAGTGCGACGGCGGCTGAATGTTGGCTCATGGTGCCAGTGTGGGTGCCCGTGCGATTCGGTTTGTGGATCGCCCAATCCCAACAACGGATTGAGAGGCTATCGATGCAGGAATTATAGTCGTTCGAAGGAGCGACAGGAGGCAGGCCGCAATGGAGACAATCGCTTTCCGGATGGTGCTCAACCCCGGCATGCGCGAAGAATACGAACGGCGTCACGCGCAGATCTGGCCCGAGCTCGTGGACGCGTTGTACGACGCCGGCGTGCGCGACTACCGGATTTTCTTCGACCCCGACACGAATCATCTTTTCGCGGTGCTCGCACGCACGAGCGATCACACGATGGACCAGTTGCCGCAACTCGACGTGATGCGCAAATGGTGGGATTACATGGCCGACATCATGCAGACCGCGCCGGATCATACGCCGCTGTCGCGAACGCTCGAACCCGTCTTTCATCTCAGTCATTGAGTAGCGCTGAACACAGCTGAACCCCGCAACGACGCACGAACCTCGAAACGCTTTTCACCCGACGAAGGTGCCGCATGCAGGTTGTCGATTCGCATATCCATCTGTGGGATCTGAAGACGCATCGCTATCCGTGGCTGGAGAACCCGGGCGTGTCGTTCGTCGGCGATGCGCGCGATCTGAAGCACGACTATCTGCTCGACGATCTGCTCGGTGAAGCGGGCGACATCGACGTACTGAAGATCGTGCACGTCGAGGCGAATCACGATCCGGCCGATCCTGTCGAGGAAACGCGCTGGCTGCAGTCGATCGCGGATCGCGAGGTGTCGCGCGGCATGCCGAACGCGATCGTCGCGGCGGTCGATCTTTCCGCGCAGAACGCGCCCGCGTTGCTCGAAGCGCATGCTTCGTTCGCGAATACGCGCGGCATCCGGCAGATTCTCAACGTGCACGACAACAGGCTGTTCGATTACGTCGGCCGTCATTTCATGCACGAGCCGCAGTGGCGTGAGCATTTCGCGCTGCTGCGTCGTTACGGCCTGTCGTTCGATCTGCAACTGTATCCGTCGCAGATGGAAGAGGCGGCCGCGCTGGCACGCGCGCATGCGGACACGCTTCTGCTTGTCAATCACGCGGGCATGTTCGTCGATCGCAATAGCGTGGCGGGTTATCGCGCTTGGCGCGATGGCATGCGCGCGCTGGCGGCGTGTCCGAACATCGTGGTCAAGATCAGTGGGCTTGCCATGTTCGATCATCACTGGAGCGTCGAAAGCCTGCGGCCCTATGTGCTGGAAACGATCGATACGTTCGGCGTCGAACGCGCGATGTTCGCGTCGAACTTTCCGGTCGACCGGCTGTTCGGCTCGTACACGGATTTGTGGCACGCGTATGCGGCGATCGTCGCGGATGCGAGCGAAGTTGAGAAAGATGCGCTGTTTCGGCGCAACGCAGAACGGTACTACCGTATTTGATGCGTCGCGCGCACGGACAAAAATCGTACAAGCAGACGCTTAGGAGACAACGCAGTGCAGCCATCCCCATCCGCGGTGCCGCGACTCGAATTGCGGCACGCGAGCAAATCCTTCGGCCGGGTGCGCGCGCTGTCCGACGGCGACCTCGTGCTGTGGCCCGGCGAGGTGCATGCGCTGCTCGGCGAGAACGGCGCGGGCAAATCGACGCTCGTCAAAATCCTCGCTGGCGTGCATCAGCCCGACGCCGGCGAACTGCTGGTGAACGGCGAGCCGCGCCGCTTCGCGACGCCCGCCGAAGCACGCGACGCCGGGCTCGCGGTGATCTATCAGGAACCGACGCTGTTCTTCGATCTGTCGATCGCGGAGAACATCTTCATGGGCAGGCAGCCGGTCGACCGCTTCGGCCGCATCCAGTACGACGCGATGCATCGCGAGGTGGACGGGTTGCTCGCGTCGCTCGGCGTCGAGCTGCGCGCGGATCGACTGGTGCGCGGTCTGTCGATCGCGGACCAGCAGGTGATCGAAATCGCGAAGGCGTTGTCGCTGAACGCGAGCGTGCTGATCATGGATGAGCCGACCGCCGCATTGTCGCTGCCCGAAGTCGAGCGGCTCTTCGCGATCGTGCGCAAGCTGCGCGAACGCAACGTCGCCATCCTGTTCATCACGCACCGGCTCGACGAAGTGTTCGCGCTGACGCAGCGCGTGACGATCATGCGCGACGGCGCGAAAGTTTTCGACGCACTGACCGCCGATCTGAGCACCGACGGGATCGTCGCGAAGATGGTTGGCCGCGATCTGGAAACGTTCTATCCGAAGGCCGATTGCACGCCCGGCGACGTGCGTCTGTCGGTGCGTGGCCTGACGCGCATCGGCGTATTCAAGGACGTCTCGTTCGACGTGCGCGCGGGCGAGATCGTCGCGCTCGCGGGCCTCGTTGGGGCGGGACGCAGCGAGGTCGCGCGCGCGATCTTCGGTATCGATCCGCTCGACGCGGGCGAGGTCTGGCTCGCCGGCAAGCGGCTCGACACCGGCAAGCCCGCGGCCGCGGTGCGCGCGGGGCTCGCGCTCGTGCCGGAGGATCGTCGGCAGCAAGGGCTCGCGCTGGAACTGAGCATCGCGCGCAATGCGTCGATGACGGTGCTCGGCCGGCTCGTGCGGCATGGTCTCATTTCGACGCGCAGCGAAACGCAGCTCGCGAACCGGTGGGGCACGCGCCTGCGCGTGAAGGCGGGCGATCCTAACGCGCCGGTCGGCACACTGTCGGGCGGCAACCAGCAGAAGGTCGTGCTCGGCAAATGGCTCGCGACGGACCCGAAAGTGCTGATCATCGACGAACCGACGCGCGGCATCGACGTCGGCGCGAAAGCCGAGGTGTATGGCGCGCTGGCCGAACTCGTGCGCGACGGCATGGCCGTGCTGATGATTTCGAGCGAGCTGCCCGAGGTGCTCGGCATGGCCGATCGCGTGCTCGTGATGCACGAAGGCCGCATCAGCGCGGAGATCGCGCGCGCCGACGCGAACGAGGAGCGCATCATGGGCGCCGCGCTCGGCCAGGGTCTTTCACCCTTCGGACGTGCAGCATGATGCGCCATTCGACCCATCCGGCGCCGGTACAGCAGTCGCTGCCGAAACGTTCCGCCGCTGCGCCGGGCGGTCTCGTCGCGAGCATCGCGAAGAGCCGCGAAACTACCTTGTTCGTCGTACTGATCCTGCTGATCGCAGGGACCGGGATCGCGAAGCCGCAGTTCCTGAATCTGCAGAATCTGCGCGACGTGCTGCTGAACGTGTCGATCATCGGTCTGCTGACGGCCGGCATGACCGTGGTGATCGTGATGCGGCATATCGATCTGTCGGTCGGCTCGACGGTGGGTATCAGCGCGTACGCGGTGGGGAGCCTGTACGTTGTGTTCCCGCATATGCCGGTGCTCGTCGCCCTCGCCGCGGGGCTCGCGTTCGGGCTCGTCGCGGGCGGCATCAATGCGCTGCTGGTCGCGGTGGGGCGCGTGCCTTCGCTCGTGGCGACGCTCTCGACGCTGTACATCTTTCGCGGCGCCGATTACGCGTGGGTGCACGGCGGCCAGATCAACGCGACCAGTCTGCCCGACGCGTATTCGCGGCTCGCGACCGGCACGCTGCTCGGCATCCCGACGCTCGCGCTGATCGCGCTCGTCGTGCTGGCCGGTCTGTCCGTGTATCTGAAGCAGTTTCGCGGCGGTCGCGAGCACTACGCGATCGGCTCGAATCCGGAGGCCGCGCGGCTCGCGGGCGTGAACGTCGAGCGTCGCGTGATGTCGGGCTTTCTGCTGTCCGGGGCGATCGCGGGCTTTGCCGGCGCGTTGTGGCTCGCGCGCTTTGGCACCGTCGATGCAAGCACCGCGAAGGGCATCGAATTGCAGGTCGTCGCGGCGGCGGTGGTCGGCAGCGTCGCGATCACGGGCGGCGTCGGCACGATTCTCGGCGCGACGCTCGGCGCGCTCGTGCTCGGCGTGATCAGCATCGCGCTCGTCGTGCTGCATGTGTCGCCGTTCTGGGAGCAGGCGATCCAGGGGGCGCTGATCGTCGCCGCGATCGCCGCCGATACCTTGCTGGCCCGCTCTGTCGCCAAACGCATGATGAGGAAACGCGATCATGGCTAAACCCGATTCCGCGCTGCTCACGCGCAAACGTGAAACGCCGCTGCAATGGGAAGTGTTGCTCGTGATCGTGCTGATCGTGTCGCTCGTGTTGGGGCGCTGGTTGTCGCCGGTGTTTCTGACCGGTGCGAACCTGAGCAACGTGCTCGCCGATCTGACCGAAATCGCGTTGATGGCGTTGCCGATGACGCTGATCATCGTCGCCGCCGAGATCGATCTGTCGGTCGCGTCGGTGCTGGGTGCATCGAGCGCGTTGATGGGCGTGCTGTGGCACATGGGCTTGCCGATGCCGGTCGTGATCGTGCTGGTTCTGATCGCAGGTGCGCTGGCCGGGCTGTTGAACGGGCTCGTGATCGTCAAGCTGAATCTGCCGTCGCTCGCGGTCACGATCGGTACGCTCGCGCTGTTTCGCGGTCTCGCGTATGTGCTGCTCGGCGATCAGGCGGTCGCGGATTTTCCGGTCGAGTACACGGCGTTCGGCATGAACACGCTTGCCGCGACGTTCATTCCGTGGCCGTTCATGATCGTGATCGTCGCCGCCGTGCTGTTCACCGTGCTGCTGCAAGCCACCGCGTTCGGCCGCAGTCTCTATGCGATCGGCGCGAATCCGACCGCCGCCGCCTTCTCCGGCATCGAGGTCGCGAAGATCCGCTTGCGCCTGTTCGTGCTGTCGGGCCTCGTCAGCGCGCTCGCGGGCATCGTCTATACGCTGCGTTTCACGAGTGCGCGCGGCGATAACGGCGAAGGCTTCGAGCTATCGGTGATCGCGGCGGTGCTGTTCGGCGGCGTCAGCATTTTCGGCGGACGCGGCTCGATGATCGGCGTGCTGTTGTCGCTGCTGATCATCGGCGTGCTGAAGAACGCGTTGACGCTCGATGACGTATCGAGCGAAACGCTGACCATCGTGACCGGCGTGCTGCTGCTCGCGTCGGTGCTGATTCCGAACCTCGTCGCGCGCTGGCGGGCGGCGCGCGACCGGCGTTTCATCGCGAAGTCCGCGGCCGCGTCTGCTTCATCCTCATCCTCATCCTAGTCCACAACAACGCTGGAGACACTTCATGTTCAAACCTCTACGTCACACCGGCATGGCCGCCCTATGCGCCGCGCTGCTCGCGATCAGTTGCGGCGGCGCGTTCGCCGCGGACCTGAAAAGCGGGCTGAAAATCGCGTTCGTGCCGAAGCAGATCAACAACCCGTATGAAGTGATCGCCGACGACGGCGGCCTCGCCGCAATCAAGGAGTTCGGCGGCGTGGGCAAGGCGGTGGGACCATCGGATGCCGGCGCGTCCTCGCAGGTGTCGTACATCAATACGCTGATCACGCAGCACCAGGACGCGATCGTGATTGCCGCGAACGATGCGAACGCGCTCGTGCCGTATCTGAAGAAAGCGATGGGCCAGGGCATCAAGGTGGTCACGTTCGACTCCGATACCGCGCCCGAAGGCCGTCAGCTATTCGTCAATCAGGCGAACGCGGAGGGCATCGGCCGGGGCCAGGTGCAACTGGTTTCGAAGCTGATGGGCGGCGAGGGCGAGTTCGCGATCCTGTCGGCGACGCCGAACGCGACGAACCAGAACACCTGGATCAAGTGGATGCAGGAAGAGCTGAAGAAGCCGGAGTACGCGAAGGTCAAGCTCGTCAAGATCGCGTACGGCAACGATGACGATCAGAAGTCCTTCGTCGAAACACAGGGTTTGCTGCAGGCGTATCCGAACCTGAAGGCCATCGTTGCACCGACGACGGTCGGCATCGCGGCGGCGGCGCGCTATATCTCGTCATCGTCGAGCAAGGGCAAGGTGGTGGTGACGGGTCTCGGCACGCCGAACCAGATGCGCGCGTTCGTGAAGAACGGCACCGTGCAGGCGTTCCAGTTGTGGGATCCGAACCAGCTCGGCTATCTGGCCGCGTACGCGGCGGCGTCGCTCGCGTCGGGCAAGATTACGGGTAAGGAAGGTGAAACGTTCGACGCCGGCAAGCTCGGCAAGCGCACGATCGGCGCGCAAGGCGAAATCATTCTCGGACCGCCGACGACGTTCGATGCGAGCAATATCGACAAGTACAACTTCTGAGCATTGTCTTGAGCTTTCGCGTGCGGTCCGCTTTAACGGCGGATCGCAAAACGCCGAGCATAGGCGGCGGATGGCGAGCCGCTTCCCCACACCTCGCCATCGATCAATTCCCGCGTCACGTCCTCGCCCGGTACCGCCACGTTCACGCGTGCGGCGGCCTCGCGATATAGCTGCGTCTGGTTGATGCGCGCGGCGATCGCTTCGTAATCGTTGCGTGCATCGATCATCCCCCAGCGCTCGAACTGCGTGAGGAACCACGCGCCTTCGAATGGATGCGGATAGTTGACCGCGCCGTCGTCGAAGAAACGCATCGGCAGGCGGCGTGCGTTCGCCGGGTCGATGCGGTCGCCCAACCGCGCCGCGATCAGCGTCTCTTCGATACCGATGTATTCGGGCCGCGCGAGCCAGCGCGCGATCTCGTCGCGATGCCCGGCACCGTCGAGCCAGCGGCACGCTTCGAGCACGGTCTGCACGAGCGCGCGCGTCGTGTGCGGATGCGCGTCGACGAAATCGCGGCGGCAGGCGAGCACTTTCTCGGGATGCTCGGGCCATACCTCGCTCGAATACGCGATCGTTCTGCCGACGCCGTGTGCTTCGGCCATCGCATTCCACGGCTCGCCGACGCATAGACCATCGAGCCGGTCGTCGGCGAGCGCGGCGACCATCTGCGGCGGCGGGATCGCGACGCTGTCGATGTCGCGCAACGGATCGACGCCTTGCGCCGCGAGCCAGTAGTACAGCCACATGGCATGGGTGCCCGTCGGGAAGGTCTGCGCGAACACCGGCTTGCGGCCGAGCGCCGCGAGCGCGTCGGCTAAGGTGCCGTGTTTCTGGAGCAAATCGGCGAGACGATTCGACAGCGTGATCGCCTGGCCGTTGCGGTTCAGCACCATCAGCACGGCCATGTCGGTGCGCGGGCCGGCGAGGCCGAGCTGCACGCCATATACGAGGCCGTAAAGCGTGTGCGCGGCGTCGAGATCGCCCGATAGCAGCTTGTCGCGCACGGCCGCCCACGACGGCTGGCGGCACAGTTCGAGCGTGAGTCCGTGCGCGTGGCCGAACTCGAGCAGCTTCGCGGCGATGAGCGGCGCCGCGTCGGACAACGCGACGAAGCCGAGCCGCAGATGGGTCTTTTCAGGCGGCTCCGCAAAGGCCGCCGCGGTGACGGAAGTGGCTGGATTCATGAGCGCATCACTTGAGCGAGCCGGCCGACGCGACGACCTCGCGCGCGACCTCGGCGAGTTTGACGCCCTGGTTCATCGCGCGTTTGCGCAGACTTGCGTAGGCGGCCGGTTCGGAGAGTTTCTGCTGATCCATCAGCAGGCGTTTCGCGCGATCGATCAGCTTGCGCTCGGCCAGTTCGTTCTCGGCCTGCGCGAGCCGCTCGCGCAATTGCGACTCCTGCGCGAAACGCGCGAGCGCGACTTCGAGGATCGGCGCGAGCCGTTCGGTCGCGAGACCTTCGACCAGATACGCGGTGACGCCCGCGTTCACCGCCTCGCGGATCAGTTGCTGGTTCGCGTCATGGCTGAACATCAGCACGGGGCGCGGCGCGGTCGCGTGCATCACGGCGAGCTGTTCGAGCGTATCGCGTGACGGCGACTCCGTATCGATGATGATGACGTCGGGCCGCTCGTCCTGCACCGCGCGATGCAGCGCCTGCGGCGTCGCGGTGCCGGCGAGCATTTCGCAGCCGAGGCAGGCGAGCGCATCGCGCAGATCGCCGATGGGTTTGTCTGTGTCGGTGACAAGGAGAACACGCAGCATGGAGTCGGTGGGAGGGACAACTGACTACCGATTAAGCAATAAATGTGCCAGTTGCCGTGCTGCGGGACTTGCCGGGGAGGGCATGTGGGTTGGCGCCCGCGAATGGGGCGGGCCGCTAGGGAATTTCGTGGGCGCTGTCTGCGAATCGCCCGGGAGCGGGGCGACGCGGCCACGCCAGTCGCGTTGCACCGGCGCGGGGCATGCGAGACCTCGCACGCCCGATGCACCGAAGCGGCGCATCTTACCGCCGCCGCGCCCCCTGCGACGCCGGCCGTGGCCCACCGCCACCGCTCGAGCGCTCGTCCTTGTGACGGAAATTGATCCGCCCCTTGGTCAGGTCGTAGACCGACAATTCGAGCGTCACGCGATCGCCCGCGAGAATACGGATGTGGTTCTTGCGCATGCGTCCGGACGCATAAGCGCCGACCACGACGCCGTTGTCCAGCGTCACGCGGTAGCGGCTGTCCGGAAGTACTTCGTCGACGATACCGTCAAGTTCAAGCAGTTCTTCTTTCGCCATGCATCACTCCTGGTCGATGGGATAAAGGGGAAGCCGGCCGCGCGCATTGCAAGCGGCGCGACTGCGGATTCATTGGAAAAGCAGCGGCGCCCGAAAGCACGCTGCGCGACGTGAGTGACGCGCCGATGACGCCGCTCAAAGATCGGCGACCGACTGGCCACTCACCTGGCCGTCGATCAAGCGTTCCGCATGCGCCATGCACGCGATGCGCGCCTTGCCCATGCCGTCGAACGGAAACAGATACTGCAGGCGGAACACCCGGCCGTCGGCCGCGGGATTGGCGCCGACGCGGCAGATGCGCACCGACGCGTCGTAGCCGGCGCCCGGATCGCGGCCCGCCGGAGCGCCCGCCGGGCGGCGCGGATAAACGAGCGGGTGAATTTCGTAACCCTTGTAGGTCTTGACTGCTGAATTCATGAACAACGTGTCCTGTATTGCGTGGTCCGCGAGGCGCACTGGTGGCGCTGCTTCCGGCAGCGCCTCTCTGACGCGTCGCGACGCGAACCGGCGGCGCAGCACCGATGGGCGCGCCGCGATAAAAATGGTTTGCACAGGCCTGCTAGACCCGGCGGACTCAATGACAATGGCTCGAGCGGTCGCGCGAATTCGACCGGAAAAACGCTGAAGCGACGCTAATTGACGCGCCGGACGCATGATGCTGAACCGCTCGGTGTACTTCTCGCGACGGCGAATGCAGGTGGCGCATTGCCGGAATGACGGGATCGCCGACGAGCGGCGGTCGAACAGTCGGGGGTGGTGCGGAGATGCCGGTTTGAGACTGCCTGGTGCTGCCAGTGCTATATGGGTGCGTGGTGCAACTATTCCAATATGATGCCTGAAAAGGGGGTGATTGGATAGTGAAAACTTCGGCGCGCGGCCAGAACGCCCGGCTGGCGGGGCTTCGCGAGCGGTTGGCGATAGCGTGTCAGAGCTGTGGCGGGCGTGAGACGCGCGAGTGGCGAGCGCAAGGTTCGCTGTCTGAACGCGTCAGCGCGACGTCTCAGCGAGGCGCTTGTGCAATTCACGCGTGGCCGCGAGCGGCAGGCGCGCATCATCCCAGCCGGCCAGCCATTCGAGTTCCTTCGCCGTGAAGACCTGACCGAAGTTGCGCAGTGCGTATTGCAGCGAATCGATGATGTGGTTGCGGATGATCTCCGGCGTGCGCTTGTCGTCGAGCACGGCGCGAAACGCTTCGAGTGTGGCCATCGGTTTGCTCCGTTCGGTGGGTTTCGGTTGGATCAACGTTTATCGCATGAAAAAAATGCGCTCGCGAGACGGACAAAATTGCTGTGCGGTGTTGACTCGCGAGGCCCGGCGCCTGGCCGCTACAATGGCGAGTCCTGAATGCGGGCGGCGCGCGCGACGGGGGCCGCTGCGGGCATCTCACACCGTCGTTGCCCGATACCGCGCGTCGCCTCCTTCGAACCTCGCGTCTTTCCCATGCGAAACCCGAACGTGTCTCCTGTCAAAGACCTGCTGCTCAAGCGCTACGCGCCGATCGCCGACGGCATCGCCGCGCTGCTCTATCCCTGTGCCGAAGTGGTGATTCACGATCTGCGCGATCAGACCATCGCGTATCTGGTGAACAATCTGTCGCGGCTCGAGGTGGGCGCTCCGTCGGTGCTCGACGACGCGCACTTCGCGGCGCGCGGCCAGACCATCGGTCCCTACGAGAAACTGAACTGGGACGGCCGCCGCATGCGCTGCGTGAGCAACATCCTGTTCGACGACGACGGCAAGCCCGCGGGCATCCTGTGCGTGAACTTCAACATCGCAGTGTTCGAGGACGTGCGCTCGACGCTCGATCTGTTCATCAAGGGCGGCACGATGACTGACGCGCCCGCCGACGATCTGTTCCGCGACGACTGGCAGGACCGCATCAATACGTATCTGCACACGTGGTTGCGGGACCGGCAGATCGGCATCAATGCGCTGACGCGCGAGCACAAGCGTGAAATCGTCGAGGCGCTGCACGCGCAGGGCGCGTTTCGCGGCCGCAGCTCGGCGAACTACGTGGCCGCGGTGCTGACGATGGGCCGCGCGACCGTCTACAAGATTCTGAAGCAGATGAAGGAGGGCGGCTGAAGGTGCCGCGCTTGCAAATACGTCGATCGAACCCAAAATACAAGGACATGCACCGTGCGTTACCGGCACTACAAAGGCGGCATTTACGAACTGGTCTGCGAGGCCACGCTTGAATCGGATCCGACGGTCACGATGATCGTCTACAAGGCGGCCAACGGTACGATCTGGACCCGGCCGGCGACGGTATTTTTCGAGCTGGTCGAACTGGAAGGCGTCAAGGTGCCGCGGTTTGCGCCGCTTGATATCGCTTGATACGTCCGCTTGATACGTCCATTAACGAGGCAGATGCGTCCCACTCGGACTAACGCACGCTGCCGCAACGACAGGAACAGGAAAACCGAATGCGTCTTTTGCTTGCCATCATTCTGCCGTGGTTTCAGTTTTTCACGATCGGGCGTCCGTTCGCGGGCATCATCTGCCTGATTCTGCAGCTTACGGTGATCGGTTGGGTGCCGGCCGCGATCTGGTCGGTGTATGCGTTGAGCCAGTACAACACGGACAAGAAAATCGCCCGCGCCATGAACAATGGGCGGTAAGACGCTGCATCTGAAGCCGTCGGCGAGCGGGGGCCTCACGCTCGCGCTTCGATCCCACTCAACGCGCCGGTAGCAAGACCGCATCCGGCACTTCGATCACCACGTCGGTTTCGGCGATCGCCACGCACGGCAGGATATAGCCCTCGGCCTTTTCCTCGCGGCTTACGCCCGGCCATTCGATCGAGTAGCGCACTTGCCCGGACTTCATCCGGCACAAGCACGTCCTGCACGTGCCGTTGCGGCACGAACGCGGCAAACGCAGATTCGCAAAACCGGCGGCTTCGAGAATCGTCAGCGAATCGGGTGCTTCGAAGCTCTGGCCGAGCGGCTCGACGCGAATCACAGGCGGGCGGGTGGGGGCGGACATCGTACGGATCAGTGGCTGGGTGCGCGACACTTTACACGGGATCGGACGCCGCTTTATGCCGCGTCGCAACATGCGCCTTCAGTCGCACATTCAAGAAAAAAACGGGGAAATCTTGCACCTGGCGTTAACTCGTCTAAAGTGAATCAATTCACCTCCGCGTGGCGCGAATTGACGATCCCGCGTCGAGGTGAGGGCCCGCGTCGACTGCATGGGACAAGGAGGAAAGAGCGGCGACGCGACAGCAAGCAACCCGCGCGCGCATTACCCTGAGCGCATCGTGCGCGCACTCTTCCAGGTGACTCCCATGCAGATCCTATTTCCGAACGAAGCCCCTGAATATTCAGGTCGCGAACTTACTCTGGCGTTTCCGGCAATGGTCGATGGGCAGAGGGTGGAGTGCATGATCACCGCGGAAGCGCTCGAAGATCACTTTGGCGCCGCATCGCCCCGTCTGGAAGACATGATCGTCGCGTTCGACGCGCACCGGCCCCGCATCGAGGCCGCCACGCGCCGGCTCTTGTCGGAAACGCGCGCACAGTGTCTCGTGCTCAGAAGCGGTTACGTACGTTTTTATGAGGCGAACTGGCGTACCTGACTGACCGGGCGTCATCGACTGGTTGTCGGCATTGAAGCTTCGGCAAGCGTTATTGCTGCCGAAGCGCACAGTTCCGCGTCATCCTCATCCCGGTCGCGCGCAAGCCGTGACCGCGTCAAATCCGTCGGCGGCACGTAGCCGACTTCCATCCTCACTCGCTGCCGAGATAGAAATACCGGAACAGGAAAATCGCCGCGATGATCCAGACGACGAGCTTCACCTTGCGCGCCTGGCCCGTCAGCAGTTTGAGCGCCGCGTACGAGATGAAGCCGAATGCGACCCCGTTCGCGATCGAGTAGGTGAACGGCATCAGCAGCGCGGTCAGCGCGGCCGGCACGACTTCGGTCGCGTCGTCCCACGGCAGGTCGAGCATTTCGCGCAGCATCAGGCACGATACGTACAGCAGCGCGGGCGCGGTTGCATACGGCGGCACGACTTCGGCGAGCGGCGCGAAAAAAAGTGCCGCGACAAACAGCACGGCGACCGTGATCGCGGTGACGCCGGTACGGCCACCGGCCTGCACGCCCGATGCGCTTTCGATATATGCGGTCGTCGACGACGTGCCGAGCATCGAGCCGGCGAGGATCGCAGTGCTGTCGGCGAGCAGCGCGCGGTTCAGCCGATGCATCTGGCCTTCGACGAGCAGCCCCGCGCGGTTCGCGACGCCCATCAGCGTGCCGGTCGCATCGAACAGCTCGACGAGGAAGAACACCAGCACCACGTTCAGCACGCCGCTCGCCAACGCGCTGCGGATATCGAGCTGGAACAGCGTCGGCGCGATCGACGGCGGCGCGGACACGATGCCGTGAAACTGGTTGCCGCCAAAGAAAAAGCTCAGGATCGTCACGCCGACGATGCCGATCAGGATCGAACCGCGCACACGCAGATGATCGAGCGTGACGATGGCGAAGAAGCCGATCGCGGCGAGCACGACGTGCGGGTCATGCAGATTGCCCAGCGTGACGAGTGTCGCCGGATTGCCGACCACGATGCCGGCCGACTTCAGCGAAATGATCGCGAGAAAGAGGCCGATACCACCGGTGATCGCGATCCGGATCGAATGCGGAATGCCCTTGACGATGACCTCGCGCACGCGGAACAGCGTGACGATCAGGAACAGGCAGCCGGAGACGAACACCGCGCCGAGCGCGGCCTCCCACGTATAGCCCATGCCCTTGACGACCGTGTACGCGAAGTACGCGTTCAGGCCCATGCCGGGCGCGAGCGCGATCGGGTAATTCGCGTATAGACCCATGATCAGCGACGCAAGCGCGGCCACGATGCAGGTCGCGACGAACACCGCGCTCTTTGGCATCCCGGCGTCGCCGAGAATCGCCGGGTTCACGAAGATGATGTAGGCCATCGTCAGGAATGTGGTCACGCCGGCTAGCACTTCGGTGCGCAGGTTGGTGCCGACGGCGTCGAAGCCGAAGTAGCGTTTGATCGAGTCCATTTTGCGGGTCTTTTTCTCTCGCGTCGGTCAGAAAGGAATTCTTTGTGATTGGGGCAGTCGCTGCGCGGCCGCGCAAAGCGGCCCGCGCGGCGGTGTTACCGCGGAATTGTAGACACGAATGGCGGCGTCCCGGCGCTGACGTAGGAGCCGGCAGGTCGCCCAGGCCCGTCAGGCGGACGGTTGGCCGCCCGAGTGTGGCGCCGGCGCATCACCGCGCGGCGCGTGGCGTGCGAGCCAGCGATCGAGTTCGCCAGCGAACGTCTTGCCGTCGCGCGCGCTGAAGGCGGCCGGGCCGCCCGTGTCGACGCCGCTCGCGCGCAACTGGTCGAGCATCGAGCGCATCCGCAGCCGTTCTTCGATCGTGCCGGGCGTGTACCAGTTACCGCGCGGATCGAGCGCATGGGCGTTTTTTGCCAGCACGGCGGCGGCCAGCGGAATGTCGGCGGTGATCACGAGATCGCCCGCGGCGACGCGCTCGACGATCAGTTGATCGGCGGCGTCGAAGCCGGCGGGCACCTGGATCGCGCGGATCAGCGGCGACGGCGGTACGCGCAGGAACGCATTGGCGACCAGCGTCAGCGGCATGCCGGTCCGGCGCGCCGCGCGATAGAGCATGTCCTTGACGACGGCCGGGCAGGCGTCGGCATCGACCCAGATTGGCATGGTGCGGGTTCCGGCTGAGTGCGGATGGTTTGCTGCGTAGGGGTTGAAGGGACGGGATGATACCTTGCCGCGGCGCAAGCCGTACCCATGCCGCCCGCGGCGGGCGGCATTCAGGCGGCTGCGGCTACGGAAGCCGCGACCGCGTTACTGCACGTTCATCGGAGTGTCGCCTTGCTGCGCGCGCCGTTGCGCGACGATGCGGCCTGCGCGCTGCGCGTTCTCCGGATAGTTGACCCAGTCGTTCGGGTCGTAGCCGGCGGCGAGCCAGTCGACGAGGTCGGCGCGGACCTGAGCGCGCGTTTTCGGCGCCGACGGGTCGGCGGGCTGCGTCACCGCTTGCGCGTAGACGGTGCTGATACTCACGGCGGCCAATAGCGCGCCGAGTCCAATGCGGGGAAACATGTGCATGATGGGCTCCTGGGGAGCGGGAAAAAACAGCCGGGCGTTCCGGTTTTCCGGTGCGCTCCGGGATCGTCTTATGGTGCCGAAGACCTGTTGAACCGTTCCATGACCGCGCTCACCAGGTCGATCGGCAGCGGAAACACGATCGTCGAGTTCTTGTCGGCGGCGATCGTCGTCAGCGTCTGCAGATAGCGCAGCTGCATCGCCTGCGGCTGCCGCGCGAGCGTCTGCGCCGCCTCCAGCAATTGCCTCGACGCCTGCAATTCGCCTTCCGCGTGAATCACCTTCGCGCGCCGCTCGCGCTCGGCTTCGGCCTGACGCGCGATCGCGCGGATCATCGTTTCGTTGATATCGACGTGCTTGATCTCGACGATCGACACCTTGATCCCCCACGCGTCGGTTTGCGCATCGAGCACCTTCTGGATGTCGGTATTGAGCTGCTCGCGCTCGGACAGCAACTGGTCGAGGTCGTGCTTGCCGAGCACCGCGCGCAGCGTCGTCTGCGCCAGCTGGCTGGTCGCCTCGAAGTAGCGCGCGACCTGGATCACCGCCTTTTCCGGATCGACCACGCGGAAATACACGACCGCGTTGACTTTTACCGAGACGTTGTCGCGCGTGATCACGTCCTGCGTCGGCACGTCGAACACGACTGTGCGCAGGTCCATGCGGACCACCTGCTGCACGATAGGAATGATCAGCACGAGCCCGGGCCCCTTGACCTTCCAGAAGCGGCCGAGCATGAACACGACGCCGCGTTCGTACTCGCGAAAGATCCGCACCGACGACGCAATCAGCGCGGCCACGAGCAGGATCAGGATGCTACTGAAGCCGAATGTGAAGCCGATCATGAGCGTTCTCCTTGTTGTATGACGTCGACCGGGGTGACAGGCATCACGGTCAGCGTGAGGCCGTTGCGCGCCGTGACGCGCACGCTTTGCCCTGGCGCGGCCGGCATCGTGCTCAATACGCGCCAGCGCTCGCCGTGCACACGCGCCCAGCCGGCCAGCGTGCCGCCCGCCACGTGTTCGGGTTCGGGCAGCAGGCCGCCTTCCAGCACCACCCCGACGCAGCCGATCAATGCCTCCGAGCCCGTCACCACCGGCCGCCGCCGCGCGCGCAGCGCGAGCTGCGCCACGCCGAACACGAACGCGGCGCTGAACACGACGACCGCCGCGATCAACGGCAGCGGGATGCCGTAGCCGGGCACTTCGGTATCCATCAGCATCATCGCGCCGACCACGAATGCGACTATGCCGCCGAAGCCGAGCGAGCCGAAGGTCGGCAGAAACGCCTCGCCGATCAGAAAGGCGATGCCGAGAAAGATCAGCCCGAGGCCGACGTAGCTGATCGGCAGCATCTGCATCGCGAACAGGCCGAGCAGCAGGCTGATCGCGCCGACCACGCCGGGCAGCACGAAGCCCGGATTCGCGAATTCGAAAAACAGGCCGTACATGCCGAGCATCAGCAGAACCAGCGCGACGCTCGGATCGGTGATCACGGCGAGAAAGCGGCTGCGCCAGTCGGGTTCCAGCGTGATGAGCGGCGCATGCGCGGTCTGCAGTGTGACGCTGCCGGCGCTCGTGACGATCGTGCGGCCGTTCAGCTGGCGCAGCAGGTCGGGCACGTCGCGCGCGACGATATCGACGACGTGCTGCGCAAGCGCTTCTTCATTGGACAGGCTCACCGCTTCGCGGACCGCGCGCTCGGCCCAGTCGGCGTTGCGGCCGCGCATCTGCGCGAGGCCGCGGATGTAGGCGGCGGCATCGTGGAGCTGCTTGCGCATCTCGGTCGATTGGGTGTCGAGCGGCAGGGCGCCGGCGGCTTGGGGCGACGCGTTAGGCGACGAAGCGGCGGGTGCGGACGCGCTGCCAGGCAGCGTGTGCATGTCCGGCAGTCCCGGCGCACCCGGCGGGCCGCCACCCGCGGGCGGCTCGTTGCCGCCGATGCCCATCTCGATCGGGGTCGCCGCGCCGAGGTTCGTACCCGGCGCCATCGCCGCGATATGGCTCGCGTAGACGATGTAGGTGCCGGCGCTGGCGGCGCGCGCGCCGCTTGGTGCGATGAAGGTCGCCACGGGCACGGGCGAGGCGAGGATCGCCTTGATGATCTGTCGCATCGAGGTATCGAGGCCGCCGGGCGTATCGAGCTGCAGCACCGCGAGCTGCGCCCGCTGGGTGGTGGCGCGCTGCAAACCACGCACGATGAAATCGGCGCTGCCCGGCCCGATCGCGCCGTTGACCGGAATCACGACGACGCTGTTCGCGGTCGCGGCGGCGAGGCTTGCCGCGCTCGCCGCGTTGGCCGGCTGCACCGGCGCCAGCGCTTCGCGGGTCGCGAAGCCGATCGCGCATAGCGCGCCGAGCACGGCGATGCCGCGCATCAAACGGTCCACGATGCCGCCGCGGATAAGCGGCCTGCGCGAACCGGACTGCCGGAGCGGGAGACGCGGAGACGTGTTCATCGCTGACGGCCGCCGCGCCTGCCGGTGTGAACCGGTGGCGCGGGCCGATACCTCGCTCAAGGCTGGCCTGTTGCCGCTTAAAGCTTAGTCCGATTCGGCGCGTCGCGTGAGATCGGCCCCGGCGGTCCGGGCCGGCCGATAGTCGGCCGGCCGCATGCCGGTCCATTTGCGGAACGCGCGATGAAACGCGCTCGGCTCCGCGAAACCGACGGCGTTCGCGATATCGGCGATGGTGCGCTGCGTGCGCTGCAGTTCGGCGATGGCGATGTCGCGCCGCAGCGCGTCCTTGATCGACTGATACGTGTGGCCCTCCTGCTTCAGATACCGCCGCATCGTCGCCTCGGCGACGTGCAGGCGCGCGGCCATCTGATCGGCGGCAGGCCAGTTCGACATCGGCAGCGCGCGCAGCGTTTTGCGCACGCTCGCGGCGAGCGAACCCGGATTACGGTACTTGACGATGAAGCTGCCTGGCGCTTCGCGCAAAAACGGGCGCGCCGAGCGCGAGGTCTGGATCACCGGCAGTTCGAGAAAGGCAGGGTCGAGATCGACGTACGACTCGGGCTCGTCGAAATGCATGTCTTCGCAGAACATCAGCCGGTACTCGTGCGCGGCGGGCGGCGCAGCGCAGCGAAAGCGCGCCTCGAGCAACGGAATGCGCCGGCCCACGAGCCAGCACACGAGCCCGTACACGAGGATGAAATACGTCGCGTAAGCGAACATCGCGGGCTTGCGTGTGCCCACGCGTTCGATGAACTTCAGGCGCACGCGTTGCGCGTCGGTGTCGATCGTCGCGCCGAGATCGTCGAGCACGAGCCGCATGAAGCCGACCGCGCGCGAAAGAGCTTGCGCGCCGTTGCGCGCGCCGAGCGCCATCTGCGTCATCGCGATGAAGCTGCCGCATTTCATCGGATGCGAGTCCTGGCCGAAGAACTCGTCGTCGAGTGCGCGTGCGATGCCGGCCCACAGCGCGCCATATTGCGCCGACGACACACGGCTTTTCGGCGACGCGAGCATCGGTGCGGCGATGCCGGCCGCTTCCGCGAGCGGTCGCGTGTCGAGCCCGCGCGCCTTCGCAAGCGCGAGCGTTTCCTCGACGAGACTGACGGAGATCGTGCCTTTGTCGCTTTTCATCGGGTTCCGGTGGGTCTGGCAAAAGCGCTCAGCGGTGGCGGGTTGCGGTTTCTCAAGCCCCTGACATAACGGGGCGCTGTGCACCCCGCTGTGCACCCGTATGGTAGCAGTATGGTAAAGGCGCTCAGCAAGAATGAGCGGAGCTGGCATCGAGCGGCGCCAGCCGCTTGCCTACACTTGCCGCATTGCCGCGATCGCCGGAACGCTCGTCAGCACCAGCGATGACGCAGTCACGGACAGCCGTGTTTGATGGTGCCGTTTGAGCGCACAATAGCCTCGCCGCCGGTGCCTGGTCGAGGCACAGCGGCGGCAACAAAAAAAAAGACCGGGCAAAACAGGAGACGACGATGACAGCAGCGAAAGCCTTTCTCGAAGCGCGCGATCTGCTGGTGCGCCATCGCACCGACTACGACCGTGCGTACCGCGAGTTCGCATGGCCCGCGCTCGGTGAGTTCAACTGGGCGCTCGACTACTTCGACGAAATCGCGCGTGATAACGACAACCCCGCGCTGTGGATCGTCGACGATCCTTCAGGCGACGGCCTGCGTCTGTCGTACGCGCAGATGTCGGAGCGCTCGTCGCGGATGGCGAATTTTCTGCGCGGCGCGGGCGTCGGCCGCGGCGACCGCGTGCTGCTGATGCTGCCAAACCGGGTCGAGCTATGGGACGTGATGCTCGCCGCGATGAAGCTCGGTGCGATCGTCCTGCCCGCGACCACACAGCTATCCGCCGATGACGTGCGCGAGCGCGTGCAGATCGGCGGCGCGAAGTGCGTCGTCGTCGATAGCGCGGAGCTGGGCAAATTCGATGCGCTCGACCTGCCGCTCACACGCTTCTCGGCCGGCGCGCCGCGCGACGGCTGGATCGATCTCGCCGCCGCGTACGAGGCCTCGCCGCATTTCACACCGGACGGCGTCACGCGCGCCAGCGATCCGCTGCTGCTGTACTTCACGTCCGGCACCACGTCGAAGCCGAAGCTCGTCGAGCATACGCATCAGAGCTATCCGGTCGGGCATCTGTCGACGATGTACTGGATCGGCCTGCAACCCGGTGACATCCATTGGAACATCAGCTCGCCGGGCTGGGCCAAGCACGCGTGGAGCTGCTTCTTCGCGCCGTGGAACGCGCAGGCCTGCGTGTTCGTGTTCAATTACGCGCGCTTCGTCCCGAAGGACACGCTCGCCGCGCTCGTGCGCTTTAACGTCACTACGCTGTGCGCGCCGCCGACCGTCTGGCGCATGCTCGTGCAGGAGCGGCTCGGCGATTATCCGGTGAAGCTGCGCGAGATCGTCGGCGCGGGCGAGCCGCTGAACCCGGAGATCATCGAGCGCGTGAAGCACGCGTGGGGTATCACGATTCGCGATGGTTACGGCCAGACCGAAACGACCTGCCAGATCGGCAATTCCCCGGGCCAGCCGGTCGTGTCCGGCTCGATGGGGCGTCCGCTGCCGGGCTACCGGGTCGAACTGCTCGACGCCGACGACCACCCCGTCGGCGAAGGCGAAATCGCGCTGACGCTCGCCGCACGGCCGCTAGGCTTGATGACCGGCTATGCAAACAATGCGGCCGCGACCGCGCAGGCGATGCGCAACGGCTTCTATCGCACATCGGATGTTGCGCTGCGTCGTGACGACGGCTACTACGTGTACGTCGGCCGCTCGGACGACGTGTTCAAGTCGTCCGACTATCGTTTGAGTCCGTTCGAACTCGAAAGCGTGCTGATCGAACACGAGGCGATCGGCGAGGCGGCCGTCGTGCCGAGCGCGGACGCGTTGCGTCTGTCGGTGCCGAAAGCGTTCGTCACCGTGCGCCAGGGCTACGAGGCCGGTCCCGAACTCGCGCGCGCGGTGTTCGCGTTCTCGCGCGAAAAACTCGCGCCGTACAAGCGGATTCGTCGCCTGCAATTCAGCGAACTGCCGAAGACGATCTCCGGCAAGATCCGCCGCGTCGAGTTGCGGCGCCGCGAAATGGAGCGCGCGGCGGAACCCGCGCGTCTGCCCGACGAGTACTGGGAAGAGGATTTTCCCGATTTGCGTTGACTGTCTTGATTGAAGTTCGCCCGCCATTAGGTATGCCTGGCATTGGGGCGCTGTTACGAAGTATTGCAATTGCAGCTATATCTGAGGTCGGGTTATCCGATCTACTATGCGATACCAGAGGACATCCTGAAGGCCGAAGTCATGCGGTTCTGCGCTGCGCCGTGGGCGCCGGGAACGGTGCATGCTTGAGGTTTAAGGTTGCTCCGACGCGAATCGCCTCACACGAAGCGATCCGCGCCATAACGCGGCGCGTCGCGCCGCACCTTGGCTGTTTCGTTGCAACGCCAGCAGGCAACTCCACAGTCCAAACCAGCAGGAAGGCATCATGGACAAGAATCGTGTAGAAGGTACGGCGAAGGAACTGAAGGGGTCGGTCAAGGAAGCGATCGGCAAGGTGACCGGCAATCGCGCGAAGCAGGCCGAAGGAGCGGCCGAAAAGATAGCCGGGCGTATGCAGGCGAGAATCGGTGAAGAGGCCGATGAACTGCGTGAGCGTGTGAAGAGTTAGCGCGCGCCGCAGCTTCACCGACCCGGATTGGAGCGCATCACGTCAGGCACGCAAGCCGTGCGCTGACGCACCACGTGCGAGGCTTTTCGCACGCCGTCGGTGCGCGCCGCGTCGCGCCGGACTCGCATCGCCCATTCGAGGACGCCTCATGCTGGGATTCGACGTCGGCGCGGCCAGGAAAGTCTGGACCGCGTTTCTGATCGGTCTGCTGTTTTTCATCATCTACATCGCGTCGACGACGGTGCTCGTCGTCGTGTTCGCGGTGTTCTTCAGCTATCTGATCTACCCGATGGTGGCGCTGGTTGAACGCGTGAGGCCGCGCCGCGTGCCACGCGTCGCGTCGATCGCATTCGTGTTCGTCGTCGTGGTCGCGCTGCTCGCGGTGGTGGGTTCGGTGTTCGGCGTGGAATTGCAGGATCAGGCGTCCCGCCTCGTCAAGCAACTGCCCGCGCTGCTGCGCACTGACGTGCAGAACCGCCTGCCGCTGCCGCATTTTCTCGAACCGTTGCGCGAGCGGATCCTCGATTTCGTGCGCAGCCAGATCGAGACCGGCTCCGACAAGGCAGTTCCGCTGGCGCGCAGCGTCGGGCTCGGCGTCGTGCATGCGGCGAGCAACGTGATCTATCTGGTGCTGATTCCGATCCTGAGCTTCCTGCTGATCAAGGACGGCGAGAAGATGCGCGAAGCGTTTCTCGCGCTGATGAACCGGCCGCATCGCATGCTATGGAGCGAGATCGTCGACGATGTGAACGTGCTGCTGTCGAAGTACGTACGCGCGCTGCTGCTTCTGTCGCTCGCCACGCTGCTGTGCTACGGGGTTGCGTTCTCGTTGTTCGGTGTGCCGTACGCGTTTCTGCTCGCGGTCAGCGCGGCGCTGCTCGAATTCGTGCCGTTCGCGGGGCCGCTTGCCGCGATAGCGATCACGCTCGTGGTCGCGGTGTTCAGCGGCTTTCCGCATATCTTGTGGCTGCTGCTTTTTATCGGGCTGTATCGGCTGTTTCAGGACTACGTGCTCAATCCGTATCTGATGAGCGAGGGCGTCGAGGTCAGTCCGTTTCTGGTGATCGTCGGACTGCTCGCGGGCGATCAGCTTGGCGGCGTCGCGGGGATTTTTCTCGCGGTGCCGGTGATCGCGGCGCTCAAAATCGTGATTCGCCGGGCGCAAATGTTTTACGCGGAGTCGCACGAGCAGGGCGACGCCGCGCGGCACGCGCTGACGGGCAGAGCCGACGACGAGGCGTAGCGCAACGCGCGAGGCATCGTCGCGCCGCGCGCCATGTGCACGTGACAGGCGCAGGTCGGTTTTACCGCATGAAACGCGCAAGCGCGAGCACGTAGACGGCCGATACCGCGAGCTGCGCGATCGTCACCGGCAACCCGTAGCGAAGGAACCGCGCAAAGGTGACGGGCTTGCCTTCGCGCTCGCAGATTCCCGCTGACACGATGTTCGCCGAAGCACCAACGAGTGTGGCATTTCCGCCGAGCGTCGCGCCGAACATCATGGCGACGAACACCGGAATGGTGGCCGCTGGCCACTGCGTGAACTGATCCGACAGCGCGACCTCGGGCACGAACTGCGCCGTCACCAGGTAACCCTTGACCATCACAATCGACGCGGCGGCTACGGGTACATTGGCGAGCAGTGAAGAGAGCACGCCGATCCCCGCGATCATCGCCAGTGCAACGAGCGACAGTTGCGTACCGAACACCTGATAGAGCTTGAGCGACATGACCTGAAGAAGACCTGTCTTCGCCATTGCCTGAACCAGACAGAAGATGGACGCGAGGAACAGAAGGGTCTTCCAGTCGACGTCGCGCAGCACGTTCTCAGTCGGCTCGATCCTCGCCGCGTAGCCGACCAGCAGCGCCAGCGCACTGGCAATCAGCGCGACCACGGGCGGCACGATGCGCGTGGGCAGATTTTCGCCAAACACGAACAGCACCATCATGGCCGCCAGCACCGCGAGTGACACAGCTGCGTACACGGGTCTTGTGATTCGCGCAGCGTGCTCGGTGGGCGGTAAGCTCCTGCGGACTTTCCAGATATCGCGCATCAGGAAAGGCAGCAACGGCACGATCACAAGCAGCGCCAGCAGTCCGCCTGCACTAACGCGGTTCAGATATTCGCCGAACGTCATGCCGATCGAGCTGCCGACGAGGAACGTCGCCGGATCGCCGACCAGCGTCAGCAGCCCGGCTGCATTACTGACTATCGCGGTCAGGATCATCGGTGGAACGATGTCTACGTCGAGGGCCACCGCCACCCGGATGATAATCGGCGCGATCAGAATGACCGTGGTTGCATTCGGCAGGAACGCACACAGCGGCGCGACAATCACGATCAGCAGAAGCAGGAAGCGTCTGCCACTCCCGCCGGTCGCCCGAAGGTACAAGTCGCCGATCACGTCGAAGAGACCCGTTGTCGACAGGATGCGGGCGACCACCATGCCTCCGAACAGCAGGCTGATCGGTCCCGCCGCGATTCGGGCCGCCGCGAGAAGATCCTGCTCGTCGAGTATGTTCAGCGCAATCAGCGCGCACATGCCGACCAGCGCCGCCACGGCCATGTCGATCACATTGAAAGCGATCGCGAGGATGACGGCCGAGAAGACCCCGACGACGATATAGACCTGTAGATCGCTCATGTGGGCCTCGCGTGACCTATCGAACTGGCGGCGCGTACATCAGGCCGCCATGCGTCCACAACGCGTTGATTCCACGCTCGAGGCGCAGAGGACTGTGCGCTCCGACGTTCCGGTCGAACATCTCTCCATAATTGCCCGCGCTTTGCAGGGCCCGTAGCGTCCAGCCGGGTTCGACGCCGATCGTCCGGGTGACCGAGTCGTCGGGCACGAGCGCCTGCTGAACGGCCGGCTCGCTCGTGCGCGCCTGAAGGTTTTCCCGTGTCACGCCAAGTTCTTCGGCTGCTATCAGCGTCAGGAGCACCCACCGGACGAGCGTAAGCCATGGTTCATCACCGCCACGCACGACGGGTCCAAGCGGCTCCTTCGCAATCCTTTCGGGAAGAATCGCAAAGGCCGCTGCACCACCGGGTGCGCGCAGGAGTAGCGCCTGCAGGTAAGACGAGTCCGCCGAGTACGCCGCACAGCGGCCCGCGAAGAATGCGCGGCTCGAGTCGTCCGCGGAATCCATCACCAGGGGCTTGAGATTCAATCCGTTTGCGCTCGAATAAGCGATCAGATGATCGAGTGTGGAAGTGTCCTTCTGCACGCACACCGTGCTCCCTTCGAGCGATGCAACCGACTGCTTTTGACCCTGGCCTGGAACCATGAAGGCCTGGCTGTCATAAAACAGCACGCCCGCGAACTGCACCTTCAATGCGCCCTCACGAAGCAATGTCCAAGTCGTATTGCGCGAGAGGACATCGATCTGGCCTGTCTGAAGCGCTGGAAATCGCGCGGACGCCTTGAGCGGGACGAACGCGACCTTGTCCCTGTCGCCAAGCGCCGCCGCGGCCAACGCGCGGCAGAAATCCACATCGATACCCGCCCAATGTCCGGCGGTGTCCCGGGAAGAGAAGCCCGTAATGCCCTCGCTCACGCCGCAGCGCAGCACGCCACGCGCCCTCACATTGATCAGGGTCTCTCCATCGGCCGCTTCCGCATCCGACAGAGCGCCGGTCAAGGCGAGCAACACGCCAAGCAGTATCGTGCCTACGATTCGGGCCGCGTGGGTCATGAGTTCGTCCCCCGAACATGCCGTTTGATGTCCTGGTTCGATTCAGCGCGAGAGTCGGTCTGGACAAGACCGCCACAAGGGCTGCGAGTTGATCCTGATCAGTAACTCACAGCGAACGGGCACTGAACGTTACCTAAGCCACATTGGCGCATGGTTTCCAACTGGTCCACAGGCAAATCAATTCCTACATTGAAAGGCGCATCGTCTCGTGTTGACGCAGATCAAAACGACGCGGCCGCGGACCCTTAAAGTCGATCTCGACTGTCCCGGCGAACCCTGTCGCCTGCGACGGATCAGCAGCGGGTAACGCAATTTCCTCACGACAGGTGGAGATATGGGTTTCCTTGCCTGGCTATCGGGCCAAAAGCACGCGCAACATCCACAAAGCGGGACTGTGCGCCTCGATGAAATGATCGATCGCGCCATCGCGGTCAACCCGCGTTTGCGACTGGCGCAGCGCCACAAGGAACGGCTCGGCTACGCAGTCGCCGTTTCGCTGGACTACATCGACAGATTGACCGCCTCTTTGCCCCCTTCGCATGAGGCCAATGCGGCTGCCTGGTCCACTGATCCATTCATTCGCGCATTCTTCGCCACGCCTGATGATCTGGCTAAGATTTTCAGCCGTTCGGAACAACTGCGCGGCTTCTTCGCGCAAAATTCCGACCTTACCCACGCATACGCGACGCTCGGCATGGCGATGTACGAGCGACGCGTACTCGGCGTTGCGCTCGAGGGCGAGCTGGTGCGCCATGACGTCGCCCAGACCAAGCTGTGCTTCAGCGACCATCGCATCATCATCTGCGGTCGAACGGAGACCGACCTCCGCGACGAAATTGCGCGGCGGCTGGTGGACCAACTGGCGCTCGAAGGGCTAGCCCGACTCGCTGTAGATCGACGTGACCTCGTCGCGAAAGGACGCGAGCTTCTCGAAGCGCGAGTGGCTTTGCTCGAACGCCGCGGCGTGGGTATCCGCTCGGTGCTCGGAGATCGACCGGATGCCGATGCTGACGAACTGGCCCGGCTGGAGGTTCAGATTGAAGAGAACGCCCGCAACCTGGCTGCCCTTCGCGTTCCAACCGAGGCGGTCGAACTTGAACTCGATCGGGTTTGCGACGTTTACTCCCATCCCACCGACCACTTGTATGTCGAAAGACGCAGCATTCGTCTGGATCTCATGAACGTGATCAGACAGGACGATACTCAGGCGAGCCACGAAATCGAGTTCCGAGTTGCTCGGATTCCTGGTGATCCACCCCGGACGCGCGCATTCGCACTCGTGCGTTATCCTCGTGCGGAACTGCTGCGAGCCGGATTGCATATCGACGCCGCGATGCGTGCACTGTGACGTCGCCATCCGGGCTCATTGGCTGAGTACCCATTGCACGAGCGTGTGCGCGTCCCCGGCCGACAGCGGCCCGCCGCGCTCGACTGCCGGCGGCATCGGCGTATCGCCCCAGTGCGCCTTGCCGCCGAGCCGCAGCTTCTGCTCGAGCATCGTTTGCGCGTCGGGCACGTTGCGATAGTGCTCGGCGATCTGCTGGAACGACGGCGCGAGAAACGGCGCATCGCGTGTATGGCAAAACATGCAGTGCTGCTGATCGACGAGCGCGCTCGGCTCGGGTTCGCCGTAGGCGAGGCCGGCTGTCAGCGCAAGCGCCGCGCATATGAGTAGACGATTTCGGATTCGCACGATCACGGCAAAGCTCCCGCACCAGAAATAAGATCAGTGTACGGATGGCGAATCGGTGCTGGTTGACCTCGATCAAACGTATCAGGACACGACATCGGCCAGTGGCCGCCGCGGCGCATGGCTCACACGCGGGCCGCGTCCGACACGAAGCAGAAGCTGCGGGACCGCATCCGTGTGCAGCAGCGTGCGGAGCCGCTCACGCAGCGGGTCCACTTCGATCGGCTGGTTCAGATAGATTGTGTTGAAAAAGTCGCCCGGCATGCGGATTGTTGGGTATCCTGGAAGCCATCGATCGACGGGAGTGATTCGTCATGATGGGTCAACTGGGCAGCGGACAGGACAAACTCTTCTACTCGTTCAACCTCGATAGTCACGTCCCTCGCGAGCACCTGTTGAGAGGCATCGATCACTTTCTTGATCTGCGTGATCTACGCCAGCATCTTGCGCCGTTCTACAGTCCCATGGGACGGCCATCGATTGATCCGGAGCTCATGATCCGCATGTTGATTGTGGGCTACTGTTTCGGCATCCGGTCCGAGCGCAGGCTATGCGAAGAAGTGCATCTGAATCTGGCGTATCGATGGTTCTGCCGCCTGGGCCTGGAGGACGCCGTACCCGAACACTCGACATTCTCCAAGAACCGCCACGGTCGCTTCCGCGATAGCGATGTGCTGCGCCATGTGTTCGAGTCGGTACTGGGTCGGTGCATGTCCGAAGGGCTCGTAAAGGGTGAAGGATTCGCGATTGACGCGAGCATCATCAGAGCCGACGCGAGTTCTGTACGCGGTGTTCCGGGTTCTGAACCCATCGACTGGGGTTGTGTCAAGGGCCAAAGCCGTGCCGTGCGGGAGTATCTGGAAGCGTTGGAAGAAGCGAATCCAGCAGGCACCGAAGCGGCGGAGATGACAGAGTCATCGACGCCTCCAAAGAGGATATCCCTGACGGATCCCGCTGCGAGCTGGACAGCCGCCAAGGGTGGCTTGCCGTTCTTCGCCTACTCGACCAATTATCTGATTGACCTGCAAGCAGGGATCATCGTTGACGTCGAGGCGACGCCCGCGAACCGTTCCCACGAAGTGGAATCAACCAGGACGATGATTGATCGCGTTGAGCAGCGGCGCGATCTCAAACCTCGACGTCTTGCAGGCGACACCGCGTATGGCTCAGCAGCGATGCTTGCCTGGATGATCGAAGAGAAGGAAATTGCACCACATGTTCCGGTCTGGGATAAAACGACGCGCAAGGACAATACATTGTCCAGCAGCGAGTTCCGATGGGATGAACTCGCTAATGAATATCGCTGTCCTACCGGGCACGCACTACGCAGTGATCGGCGCAAATTCAGGAATCCGCGCTCGCGCATCACGAAGGCAGACACGATCATCTATCGGGCAAGCCCGCTCGACTGCGGGAGCTGTTCGATGAAGGAGCGCTGCTGCCCGAATACACCATTCCGCAAGATTGCCCGCAGCATCCATGAAGCTGCACGCGACGAGGCCAGGCGTATTGCGAAGACGCCTGAATACAAGCGATCTTGCCGTGAGCGAAAGAAGGTGGAAATGCTCTTTGCGCATCTCAAACGCATCCTGAAACTGGACCGTTTGCGACTGCGAGGTCCAAGCGGTGCTCATGATGAGTTCCTGATGGCAGCGACTGCGCAAAACCTGCGAAGAATGGCCAAGCGGTTCATGCCTGGAAGCAAGCAGATGAACCAGACCGTTGCATGACGAGCAACGGGGGACCGTTGCCTCGTTCAAGGTCGCCGCTTCGCCGATCGCCACAACTCGAAAACGTGCTGCGAACTCCTGCGTCTCCGACCAAAACAAGACTTTTTCAACACAATCGATAGGAAGCGGTCAGTCCCGCGGATGCCGCGACCAGCAGCATCCGTTCGAGCGCCTGTCCGGCCGCAAGCCATGCCTCGCGGTCGTCGCGCATCGTGGCAATGCCGACCATCAGCGGCGAGCCTTGCACGAGATGCTGATGCGTGGCAGCCTGGCCCGCCCCCGCATCGATTACGCGGACGGCCAGGGTGACGAGCGGCGCCGCGAAATCGAGCAGCGCGCCAACAGCCGTACCGTAAGCGGGCATGCCGTCGTCGCGTCGCAGCGGATGGACCCAGCTGGCGAGCTCGCGCCTGAAACGCGGGTCCGCGAACTGCGCATGATCGGCGTCGGCGATCAGTTGCGCGAGCGCCTCGCGCGCGGGCTGTTGCTCCACGCAGCAGGCAATCGCGCCCTCGTCGTCGCAGGCGTCGTGAAGCTTGCGTTGCAGCGCCGCCGGAACGGGTTCATCGACGAACGGCGCACGCGTCGTCACGCGCACCGTCAGCGCGTCGAAAAGATCGTGCAACTTTGGGTCGCGAGGCCCGTCGCGCGACACGCGTACGTGCGCAACGATGTCAGGATCCGCTTCCGACGGAAACAGCGTGATCGCATACGCGAGACCGAGACGGCACAGCGCCACGCGAAGATTGAACAACGCCGCGCCGCAGCTCATCAGAAGTTCGCGATCGAAAGGATCGACGACGGGGAGCGCGCGCATGCGGTCGGCGCAGAGCTGTACCGTCTCGCCGTCGACGATGAACCGCCACGGTTGGGTGTTGTGATTCGACGGCGCGAGCACCGCATAGTGCAGCGCAAAACGCAACTGCTGCTCCAGTGGCGTGGAGGGGGGGAAGTGCGGTTCGCCGATTTCCCAGGCATCTTGTCGAGCGGTATCGGTCATCTCGAAATCTCCTGTCGGATCGTGGCCGCAAGCACGCGGTTCCTGTCGTTAAAGCGAGGGCAGGGCCGGAAGGCGTTACAGGCCAGTTTCGTCGTCGAACAGCTTATGGCGGATCGCGTAGCGAACGAGCCCGTTCTCGTTCGGCATCTGCATTTTGTCGAGGATGCGCGTCTTGTGCGTGCTGATCGTCTTCACGCTGACGCATAGTTCGTTGGCGATCTCGGTGATGCTCTGGCCTTCGACGAGGCGCCGGAACACGTCGAATTCGCGATCGGACAGCCGCTGGTGCGGCAGCGCGTCGGCAGGCTCGTTCAGATGCTGCGCGAAGCGCTCGGCCATCGCGAGGCTCACGTAGACGCCGCCGGAGGCGACTTTCGTCACCGCGCCGACCAGCTCCGCGCTCGCGCTCTCCTTGGTCAGGTAGCCGGATGCGCCCGCCTTGAAAGCGCGCACTGCATACTGCTGCTCGGCGTGCATGGTCAAGACGAGAATTCGGAGGTCAGGTTTTTCGTCCTTGATCTGCTTGATCAACTCGATGCCATTGCGTCCCGGCATCGACAGGTCGAGCACGAGCACGTGCGCATGTGTCGCGCGGATCAGCGCGAGCGTCGTCGCGCTGTCGCACGCCTCGCCGGCCACTTCGAAGCCGCTCGCCTGCTGCAGGATATGGCGCAGCCCGTCGCGCACGAGCGTGTGGTCGTCGGCCAGCAACACCTTGATCATGGGTCGATGTCTTCCTGTTGCATCGATTGCACGGCAAACGGAACAAACGGTTTGTCCAGACCTTCGCCTTCGGCTGTCTTGCGATTGGCTCCTCATTCATTATCCGCTTTCCGAAGCAGGCAGTGCGACCCGTCTGTGTGCAGAGTCATTTCGACGGTGCTGGAGCCAGGCGATATCGGAGTCGGCGCGGCCGCTCAGTGTCCCATCAGGACGGGCACCGTCATCGACTCGAGCATCGTCCGTGTGACGCCGCCCCACACGCGCTCGCGCACGCGCGAATGGCCGTATGCGCCCAGCACGAGCAGATCGGCGTGCAGATCCGATACCCGGTTCAGCAGCGTCGCGCCCGTGCCGACAATGCCATGACGCGACGTCGTCGAGAACGAAGCGCGTATGCCGTGCGCGGCGAGCCACGCGGCGACGTCGATTGCGCCGGGTGCGGTGTTCCCGGCATCCGTACTCCTGACGACGTCGATGCCGACGAAGCGCGCGTGTTGGAGCAGCGGCAGCGCGTCGGCGATCGCGCGCGAGGCTTCGCGGCTGCCGTCCCACGCGATCAGCACGTTTTCTCCGAGAGTCGGCACGGCTCCCGCGCGCGGAATCACGAGCGCGGGCCGGCCCGCTCCGAGTACGACGTCGCCGATGAAGTGCTCGTCGACGTAGGCGGCGGCGTCGAGCGGGTCGGGCTGGCCAAGCACCAGCAGGTCGGCGTGCCGCGCATGCAGCGTCGTGATGTCGACCGGCGGGCCCGCCGGGGCGCGCCACTCCGCGGCGCGGCCGGCGCGCCCGGCCGCAGTGAGAAACGCCTCCCGCGCCGTTTGCCGCCGTACGTCCGCCTGCGCGGTGAGCTTGGCAGCGAAGTGGTCGTCGAGGCCGAACAGCGGCCTCGCGAGGTCCTTGCTCACGACGTACAGCCCGATCAGGTGCGCGTCCCAACGCTGCGCGAGATCGAGCGCGACTGCGACGCGTGTGTCGCTGCGGCGGCTATCGTCGATGTGAACGAGCAGAGTCTTGTAGCTCATGTCAGCTCCTTTTCGACGGAGGCCGGGACGGCCTCGTCGGCGGCGAGGTTCAACGCGGTGTCGAATGCACGGGAGGCGGTGTCGTTGCCATCGAGCGCGACGAGTAGGCGGTGAAACATGGTGGTCTCCGTGAACGCGAACTTCAGCGGGACAACAGCACCGGCACGGTCATCGACTGCAGCATCGTGCGCGTCGCGCCGCCCAGTACGACTTCGTGCAGCCGCGAATGCGCGTACGCCCCCATCACGATCATGTCGCAGCCGAGGTTCGAAGCCTGCGACAGCAGCGCGTCTCCCACCGGCGTGTCGGCTTCGACGCTCACCTCGCGCACGTCGATCTTCACGCCGTGACGCGCGATGGTCAGCGCGATGTCGGCGCCCGGAATCCGGTCGCGCGGCGATTGATCGCTCGGTGAATGGACCCTCAACAGCGACACGTTTGCGGCATGCGCAAGGAACGGCAGCGCGTCGTGGATCGCACGGGTGGCTTCCCGGCTGCCGTCCCACGCGACCAGCACGTGCCGCCCCGGCGGCGCGACGCTGCCTGCCGACGGCACCAGCAACACGGGACGCCCGGCCGACAGCACGATGTGCTCGACGAACTGTTCGGCGACGAAGGCCTCGGGATCGACCGGGTCCGTCTGCCCGAGCACGATCAGATCGGTGAGGCGGGCGTATTGCGGCACGACGTCGTTCGCGTAGCCCTCCGGGGCGATCCACTGACCGTCGATTTTCGTGCGCGCGAGTTCCGCATGAAACTGCCGCTCGAGCGCGCCGGCGCGTTCGTGGCGCAGGCGCTCGTGTTCCGCGTAGTACACGGCGGTGCCGGCCATCACGAAGAACGCGTGGCGCGGCGGCACGTAGGTCGAAAACAGGCCGGTCAGCCTCGCATGAAAGCGGTGCGCGAGCTGCAACGCGATTTCGAAGCGTGGATGAGCGGGAACGCTCGTATCGAGGTGAACGAGAATGCTTTTGTAGCTCATCGCCGGGGCTCCGTGACAGAACGTGCAGGGACGGGCGTCAGCCCGTGCTGAGATCGAGTCTATGGGCCGGGTAGGCGCGGCTGTTGACGCAGATCAAGCGCGCCCATGCTGCACGCCGGTTGATGCAGGTCAAGCGCCGCAAGCGGCGTGCTTCTACAGTGACAGGAATGGATATGCACACGCACTGACTTCGAGGCGGGAGGGGAGGATGGGCATCGGCATGGAGATCGTCTATCTCGGCTTCCCGGGGGCGGCGCAGCTCGAAGCGGAGGCTGGGGTCCAGCTGTTGCGTCTCGCCCGGTTCGGCGCGCTCGTATCCACCTGCCATCTGGCGATCGAGGCGATGCGTCCGGACCACGCCGGCCCGCATTACGACGTGAGGCTCGATCTCATCACGTCCGCGCACGAATTCAGGCCCATCGCTCATTGCTCCGGTGAGGACGCCGAGGCAGCGATTCGCGGCACGTTCGATCTCGCGGAACAGGAACTCGAGACGATCGCAGCGCGAGCGCGCACGCACTGACCGAGGGCGGCCCGACTCGCGTTGACGTGCATCAAATCCGCCGCGTATCGTGTGGCTTAGTTGGGAAGATCGCGCGGCGGCCGATGCGTAGAGGGTCCGCCGATGCGACATTTCATGCCCGAAGGGGGCGTCACCATGCATATTTCCTTTCCATCCAGCCCGCCCGAGTATTGCGCTCGCGATCTGGTGCTGGCGTTTCCGGCGCTCGTCGACGATCAGCCGGTGCAATGCGCGATCACGGCCGAAGCGCTCGAAGATCATTTCGGCGCGTGCTCGCTGCGCGAAGACGATCTGGTCGAGGCGTTCCTCGCGCATCGTGTCCAGATCGAACTGGCCGCGCAGCGTCTGCTCGAAGAGGTCGGCGCCAAACCCGTCCTGCTGCACAGCGGGTTTTTCAGGTTCTGCACGTAGCGGGCGAGGCAACCGCGCCAGGTTCCGTGCGCGGCAGCATCAGTTCAAGCACCGGGCGCCAGAACCCGGGGGACTCGAACGCCGCGATGGGTACCGCAGTGTCGAACGGCAAGCTCAGCGCCTGCTCGGCCGCAGTCAGCGCGTCGGCGCTCGCGAGCTGACGCGTGAGCGTGGCGGTGTCGGCGTCGGACAGATCGCGCGGACCTTTCCGGCGCGCTTCGATGCGCTGCTCGAGCACCGCTCGCTCGGCGCGAAAGTCGAGAATGCGGGCCGGCACGCCGAGCCGTTCGGCGAGCGCGAAAAACGTGCCGCGGTGACGGAACTCGAGAAAGGTCGCGTCGACGATCACGCTGTGGCCGCTTTGCAGCACGCCGCACGCGAGCTGAAGAAGGTGTTCGTAGATCGCGTGCCGCGCTCCCTGCGTGTAGTGTTCGGCGCCAAGCGCCGTTTGCGCGTCGGGCGCCGGCCGCAGGCGCTTGCGCTCGGCATCGCTCGACACGCGCACGGCGCCGCACAGGTCCGCGAGAGCCCGGCTCGCGACCGATTTCCCCGAACCGGAATAGCCATGACACAGCAGCAGAACGGGTCCCGGCCTCTGCGTCTGCGCTCGCGCGACCTCGATGTAGCGCAGGGCCGGTTGCGGAATGGCGACATTGCGGCCCGCCACGTATCCCGCTTTCAGGCACGCGACCCACGCCCGCACCAAAGCGCGATAGGCGACATACAAAGGCATCAGCGAAAGCGCCGCATAGTCGCCCGATGTCTCCAGCCAACGGTTCAACAGGCGATTGGCCAGACGGGGTTCCGCTCGCGCGCACAAATCCATCACGAGAAACGCGACGTCCGCGGCGACGTCGATCCAGCGTAGCGCATCGTCGAAGTCGATACAGTCGAACATCGCGATGGCGCCGCGCCAGCGAACCACGTTGTCCAGATGCAGATCGCCGTGGCAGCCGCGCACGAAACCCTCGGCGCGGCGCCGCTCGATCACGGGCGCGAGTGCGTCGAGCTGACGCGCGCACCACGCGGCAATGCCGGGCACTTCGGGATGGTTGCAATTGGCCAGCAGTGCAGCGTTGATCGTTTCGACCTGCATGCGCACCAGCGTGGCGCTGCCGTAGCGCGACGAGGACGCGTTGCGGGGCGCCCTCAGGTGATAGTCGGCGAGCCGCCGCGCCGCGCTGTCGATGTCGCTCGTCGTCAGCGCTCCCTTTGCCGCGAGACTCGAAAAGAGCGCCGCCTCGTCGAAACGGCGCATTTTGACCGCGTGTTCGACGGCCGCGCCGCCGGCCCCGAGTGTCAGCACGCCGGCGTGGCGCGCGATCGGCAGCACGCCGGCATAGAGACCGCGTGCGAGTGGGCGGTTAAGACGGACCTGGGCTTGGCAGCAGCGCTCGCGGGTCGCGGTGGCGGTGAAGTCCGCGAAACCTGGTGCGACGGGTTTGATGATCTTGTATGCGAAGCGCCCGGCGAGGTAGACGACGGAAATATGCGTTTCGATCCTGACGATCCTGCCCGCCGGATGACGATAGGTTGCGGGCCTGCGCAGCACCGCGCCGAGTCCGCGCACGCTGCGGCGCGCGGCGCGCAGACGGTTGGCGAGATGCTGGACGCCACCACCAGAGGCATCAGCGCGGCGTGCGCCATGCTTGCCCTTCGGCGGCGAGCTCATGCCGGCCTCCTGCCCAGCACCGCGTTCATCCGAACTCGGGGCGCGAGCCGCCTCGGCCCGCGCCGTAGGTGCGTTCCGTCGCTGGGCGCATGATCATGCAGTCGGTTGCGAGCAGCCCTTGCCGGGCGTCATGGTGGAACACGAGCGTCTCATTCGACACGGTTGACCTCCGCGTGGTGGAGCGGCCAGCGCCCGCGCGGCGCGCAAGCCGAAATTATCTGCCTATTTAAGTCGTGGGGTGTGGCGAGCGGATTGATCTGTATCAACGAGGCCGGGGCGGCCTACTGATTTTGTCAAGACACCAGGAAAGGTTTCGGAACATAAGGGGTCCTGTTATGCAGGATGACCCACAGGACGTTTGCGCCGCATCGAGCCCGGGACCGCACTTGACGTGGATCAACGACGCGAAGCCATGCGCGACTACGCTGAAGGTGCGGTTTCACGGTGCGGACCATCGTGAACGTGAATGCACGAGACGGCGGCGGCATTGGTTGCGCCCGGCGCCTCGCGCCATCCGGCGACGCTGCAAGCCGGCTTGCAGTCGGTCAATTGGGCCAAATCACGGCCTGCTTATCTTAAGGAGAGAGGCAATGAGCAATCTGACGCGTTTTGATCCGCTTTCGCTGGACCCTGTTGCGGAACTGTTTCAGGGTTTCTTCCGGCCGATGCGCTCGACGCTGACGACGCAGGACACCGAACTCGCATCGATGAAGATCGACATGACGGAAACCGACGGAGCCTATTCGGTGAAAGCCGAGCTGCCGGGCGTGGACAAGAAGGATATCGACGTTCAGATCGACGGGAGCATCGTTTCGATCAACGCGAAGGTCGAGCGCAACAAGGAGGAAAAGGAAGGCGAGCGCGTGATCCGCCGCGAGCGTTATTCCGGCACGTTCAGCCGCTCGTTCTCGCTCGGCGTTGAGGTCGACGAGGCCAACGCGAAAGCCGAATACAAGGACGGTGTGCTGTCGTTGAGCCTGCCTAAAAAGGCGCCTGGCGATCGCAAGCGCCTGACGGTCAGCTAGAAGGCGGCAACCCGGGCTGAACGATGAAGTTATGGCGCGCCGTCACGGGCGCGCCTTTTCTTTTCCTGTCTTCCCGCCTCAGTCCGCGAGAGAGCTGAGCTTCGTGCCGAGTGCGCCAACCGTCTGCGCGAGAATCGGCAATTCGTCTTCGTTCAGCTTGAGCGCGTCGGCGAGCAGACGATGATTGATCCAGCCGCGCACCACGTTGCCGAGCCCCTCGGACGCGCAATACAGCGCGACGTTTTGCGCCATCGCGCCCGCCGCGACGGCGGAAAAGATATCGCGTTGCTGCAAGGGCATCTGCAGCAGACGCGACGTGTTTACCACGTACACGAGGTCGAGCGGCGCCTCGCTGACGAAGTCCTGATAACCGGTCAGGTTGCGCGCGTCGCTCGCATGCTTGAGCACGAGACGGTGCGACGCCGGGTCGTAGCGGTAGACGCCGTTGGGCAGCACCGCGTAGAGGTCGATTTCGTTGAAGGCATGCGCGGACGGCGCCGTGCGGCCGCCGGTCGCGGAACGATTGACGCCGCCGGCGGCCCACAGCAGCGCGCCGAGCGTGGCGGGCGGCAGATCGTCCCCGGAAAACTCGCGCGTGCTCGAACGCAGCGACAGCGCTTTCATGAGCGGTGCGCCCGAACTCATGTCGGGCAGCGGCAATTCGATCGAAGCCGGGGCTTCCCCGCGCGCGCGTGCCGGCGCTTGACCGGGTGCGGGTTCATAAGTCAGCAGTTGCGTGTCGGGCATGGTCGACTCCTTCGATGATGGGGGCGATGCGTTACCTCGCATGTCGATGCATCGTTTTGAACATAGCGGCGCATGCGCGCCGGCATCGCTGACGGCGTGCTGGCGCCGGCGGCACGCATCGCACCGGGCGTCAGGGATTCCGTTGCGCTTGCCATGTGCGTCTCCATGCCGCCAATGGCCTTACCTTACGGTCGAGGGGCGCCGTCGCGTTGATCCACGTCAAGCGGGCATCACCGTTTGACCCCGCGCGAGCCGCGCGCGATAGTGGATGCGATGCCCCGATGAAGCAGCCGATGAACCGATTCGACGTTTTCAATGGCGATGCCGACGGTATCTGCGCGCTGCACGAGTTGCGGCTCGCCGAGCCTGCCGACACGATCCCGGTCACGGGCGCCAAGCGCGACGTGACGTTGTTGCGTCGAGCCAACGCGCAACCCGGCGATAGCGTGACCGTGCTGGATATTTCGCTCGATTCGAACCGCGATTCGCTGATCGCGTTGCTGGACCGCGGGGTGAAGATCGACTATTTCGATCACCATTTCCCCGGCCGCATCCCCGAACACGCGCTGTTGACGACCCACATCGATACGTCACCGGATATGTGCACGGCGCTGATCGTGGACCGCCATCTGCAAGGCCGCTACACACGCTGGGCGGTGATCGCGGCCTATGGCGACAATCTGCATCGGGCGGCGCATCGGGCCGCCACCGCGTGCGCGATGAACTCGTTCGACGAGCAGAAACTGCGCGAACTTGGCGAAGCGATCAACTACAACGCCTACGGAGATAGCGTCGCCGATCTCGCCGTCGATCCTGTCGAGATGTATCGCGCCATTCAACCCTTTGCGGACCCGCTGGAGTTCATCGCGTCGAGCAGCGTATTGCCCGATCTACAGGCGCGACGAACCGAAGACCTCGAACTGGCCTTGGGAAGCGCGGCAGTCCGGCGGCTCGCGAACGGAACGCTGCACATCCTTCCCGACGCGGCGTGGGCGCGGCGCGTGCGAGGCGAATTCGCCAATCTCGTCGCGCGACGCGACCCAGAGCGAGCACACGCGGTGCTGACGCTGCGCGGCGACGGCCGATACGTGGCGAGCGTGCGCGCGCCGCTGGACTGCCCGCGCGGCGCCGACGTTCTTTGCAGGAAATTCGGCGGAAACGGCAGGGTGGCGGCCGGCGGTATCGCCGGGCTCGATCACGCGCGTCTCGACGAATTCATGGCGGCGTTCAGCGCTGCGTTTTGCAGCCAAAGCCGTGGGGCGGGTGGCCGATAGTTCGCCGCTGCATCGCAGTCGCAAGTGCGAAACCTTCGTTTTGCGGCACCCCGGCATGAGTGTCGTCCCCGCCGGCTTGATGCAAATCAACAATGGTCCGGCGCCGGGCATCGATCATGGGGGTGTACTCGCGCAAGCGAACGAACCAGTGTCTCGTCTTGCCACCACCCGTCACTCGATAGGGAGATCACCATGCAAGCCTCGGACATCATGACGACCCAGGTCGTTTCAATCACGCCGGACAGCTCGGTCTATGACGCGGCAAAGCTGCTTGCCGGGAACAGGATCAGTGGCATGCCCGTCGTCGACGACGCGGGCAGCGTAATCGGCATCGTCAGCGAGGGCGATCTGCTCCGGCGTGTCGAAACCGGCACCGAAACGCCGCGCCGTTCGTGGCTTGCGGAGTTCCTCGCGCCCACGCGTCAGCTCGCGGTCGAATATCTGAAGGAGCGTTCGATTCAGGTGCGTGACGTGATGAGCGCGCCCGCTGTCACCGTCGACGAATCCGCGCCGCTGACCGAGGTCGCCGGATTGCTCGGACGCAAGCACATCAAGCGGCTACCGGTAGTGCGCAAGGGCAAGCTCGTCGGTATCGTCAGCAGGTCCAACCTGGTGCGCGCGCTCGCGAGCTGCGCGCCCGCGCAGCTCGATGCGCAACCGTCGGACGAGCAGATCCGCGACGCGATCACGAAGGAACTCGAAGGACACCGCTGGTCGATGGCCGCCGACGGCCTGATCGTTACGGAGGGTGTCGCGCATTGCTGGGGTGTAGTGCGCTCCGAGGAAGAGCGTCAGGTGATCCTCGCGGCCGCCGCGCGCACGCCGGGCGTAAAAGCCGTGAAGGATCATCTGGAGTATCCGGTCGCCTTTGCGCCGATGTGACGGGCGTGGCGGAAGATCCGCCGTCGCGCGATATGAGCGGCGCGAACAGGCAGGCTCGACGAGCTAGCGCGTCGGGTCCGAGGGGCCGTGCGCCGCTCTCTCGATGCGGGCTTCGATGGTGTCGAGCGGCAACGAGACGGTTATTGCAAAGCCCTCGTCCGGCGCCGTGCGGATTTGCAGGTCGCCGCGCAAGGCCCACACGCGTTCGCGGATTCCCAACAGACCGAACGAGTCCGTAGCGGGTCGTTGGTCCGGCGCGCTGCCGCGGCCGTTGTCTGTAATGCGAACGACGCAGTACGGTTCCTCGCGCACAATTTCAAGCACCACGTCGGTTGCTTGCGCATGCCGCGCGACATTCGTCAGCGCTTCCTGAACGATCCGGAACACCGCCGTGGCGCTGTCGTAGTTGAAATCGATGTCTTCGCCGATGCGACGAGCAACGCGCACGCCATGCCGCTCCGAAAACCGGCTGACGAGCCATTCGAGGGCAGGAATAAGCCCCAGATCGTCGAGCATCGCCGGCCGCAGATCGGTGGCGATGCGCCGCACGGACTCCACAAGCTGATCGATCAGCCTGTAGACGCTCTCGAGGTCGGCCGCCCCTTCCGGGCTATCGCTGCTCCTGATCTGCGTATCGAGCCTCGCGCACGCGATCTTCAGCGCGACGAGCTGCTGGCCGAAATCGTCATGCAATTCCCGCGCGATCCGGGTCTTTTCCTCCTCGCGCGCCTGCTCGATGCCTGCCGACAGTCGCTGGAGCTCTGCGCGCGAGGCTCGCAGCGCCTCCTCGGCGAGCCTGCGGTCTGTGACATCGATGATCCAGCCCAGCATACGATTGGGTTGCCCGAACTGATTCCACAGCGCCTGCGCTCGCGCATGGACCCAGCGGTAGTCGCCGGATTTTGTCCGCATGCGGTATTCGATGTCATACGGGCGCATCTGTTCGAGATGCGCGGCCAGACATGTGTCGACGCGTTCGATGTCAGCCGGATGAGTGGCTTCGCGAAGTGCCGCGGCGTCGTCGGGAAATTCGTCTGGTTCATAGCCGAGGATTTTCTTGAAATATGGGGAAAGCCAGATTGCGCCCGATTGCGGATTCCAGTCCCACAAGCCCGCGCTCGCACCGCGTACGGCCAGCTGAAACCGCTCTTCGCTTTCCTTGAGCGCCCGCGCGATGCGATGGCGTTCGATCGCGTAGCGGATCGCCCGGCTCAATCCGGAAGGGTCGAGGTTGCGCTTGACGAGATAATCCTGTGCCCCGTCCTGAATCGCCTGGAGGCCAACCGACTTGTCGTCGAGACCGGTGAATACCAGCACGGGCAGCTCCGGCACTCGATCGCGAAAGATCCGGAACGTGGAAATTCCGTGCGCGTCGGGCAAACCGAGATCGAGAAGAACGATGTCGAAACGGGTGGCCGTACAGCGAGAAATGGCGTCCCCAAGGCGTTCCGCATGCACGAGGTCGTGCCTGAAGTCATCCGCATCGGCAAGCGCCTCCCGGATCAGCAGAGCATCGCTCGGACTGTCTTCGACGAGCAGGATCCGCAGGTGCTGGGTCGTGTTCATGTCCTGGCCGGCGGTAACGTCACGACACTGAACCAGAAGTCGTTGATTCTGCGCAGGACATCGACGAACGTCGTGAAGTCGACCGGCTTGGTGACGTAGCAATTCGCATGTAGTCCGTACGTTCTTGCGACGTCCTCCTCCGATTTCGACGTGGTGAGCACGATGACGGGAATGCTCATCAGATCGGGGTCGGCTTTCAGTTCCTGAAGTACCTCCCGGCCACTCTTTTTCGGCAGATTGAGATCAAGGAGGATCAGCCCGGGACGGGGCGCGTTGAGATGCCGCCCTTTGCGGTGCAGGAAATCCATGGCTTCGACGCCGTCCTGCGCGACGTGCAAGGGATTGAGTACCTTGTGGTACTCGAAGGCCTCGCGCGTCATCAACACGTCGGTAGGACTGTCTTCGACGAGAAGGATGTGAACGGGATTGCTCGTGACCTGTGACAGCATCGGCGACTCCTCGGGCGGATATTATGTTCGAGCGCTGCTATCCAGTTTCGCGTCCAGCGTAAAAAAGAAGGTCGATCCGCCGTCTGGTGCAGATTCCACCCAGATGCGGCCGCCATGCTGTTCGACGATACGCTTGCATAGCGCGAGGCCGATTCCCGTGCCGGGGTATTCGGCACGCGAATGCAGGCGCTGGAAAATCATGAAAATGCGTTCGAAGTACTGTGACTCGATACCGATTCCATTGTCCTTGACCGAAACGATCCATTCGTCGCCTTGACGACGGGCGCCGATGTCGATTCGCACCGGTTGATCGGCTCGCCGGAATTTGATCGCATTGCCGATCAGGTTCTGAAAAAGCACGGCGAGCTGCGTCGGAACGCCCACGACGACGGGGAGTGCCTCGCGGTTGATCCGTGCGTCGGATTCCTGCAGGACGACGCTTAGGCTTTGTAGCGCCTGCTCGAGTGCCGCCGTGCAGTCGGTCAGTTCCCGCGCGGCCCCTGATCGGCCGACGCGCGAGTACGCAAGCAAATCCTCGATGAGCTTGCGCATGCGCGCCGCGCCATCTACCGCATGCGCAATGAATTCGTCCGCCCGGGCATCCAGTTGCCCGTGATAGCGGCGCTGCAGCAGTTGAAGAGGCCCGGCGACGGCGCGCAACGGTTCCTGAAGGTCGTGCGACGCGACATAGGCGAATTGCTCGAGATCGTGGTTGGAACGCGCGAGTTCTTCGGTGCGCCTGATGAGTTCCTGCTCCACGCGCTTGCGTTCGGTGATATCGACGATCGCAGCGAGCACGAAGACTTCTTCCGAAGTCGTGACGGGATTGAGTCCGATCTCCACGAGGACTTCCGAGCCATCCTTTCTGAGCGCGAAGAGATCCCGGCCGGTGCCCATCGGCCTGCTGCTGAGGTTGCCGTAGAACATGCGGCGATATTCAGGATGCGCCGAACGAAAACGCTCGGGCACGAGCATATCGACGCTATGGCCGACCAGTTCGTCGCGCAGATATCCAAACAGCCTTTCTGCCTGCGCGTTGACGAGTACGATCCGGCCGTCCCGGTCAGCCATGACCATCGCGTTGGGGGCAGCTTCGACTACCTGGCGAAATAGCTCGTGAGTGGGGTTGCTCAAGTGCCTGCACGGTTCCATTCAATCTCCGTCTGTTCGAAGAGTACCGTCAATGAGCATGCGAAGCTCATTTCACTTTATAGCAGCTATTACCGGTCTGAACGGACAATGAGAGCAATTCTTGCGCCCGATGCGCGGTGCGAGGCCGAGTCGGCGCGTAACTGCAGGAACAGGCGCGCTCGATACAGCCGATCGGTGGCATAGTTAGCAGGTGGCGACGCACATGAACGTTTCGGGATGGAAAGAGCGATGGGTAATCTGTTTCGCGACCGCGCCGATGCGGGCCGGCGGCTTGCCGACGCACTGACCGACTATCAGGGACGCGACGATCTGGTGGTGTTGGCGCTGCCGCGCGGGGGCGTACCTGTCGCGTTCGAGGTCGCGAGGGCATTGCATGCGAAGCTCGATGTCCTCATCGTCAGAAAGCTTGGTGCACCTTACGACAAGGAGCTGGCGATGGGCGCGATAGCGACCGGAGGCACCCTTCACCTGGAAAGATCAGTGCTGCGCGAACTGCAAGTCAGTGACGCTCAGTTGGCCGATGTGATCGCTCGCGAAAGAGTCGAACTCGCGCGCAGGGAACTGGCCTACCGTGGGGAGAACCCTCCGGCGCCCGTCGAGGGCAAGACGGTGATCGTGGTCGACGACGGCATCGCGACGGGGGCGTCGATGCAGGCGGCGCTCAAGGCGCTCCGTAGCCGGCATCCCGCTCGCATCGTCGTGGCGGTCCCGGTGTCGCCCGCCGGTGCGCAGACCGACTTCGAAGGCATCGCGCATGCGTTCGTGAGCGTACTGCAGCCGGGCTGGTTCACCGGGATCAGCGCGTTCTATGGGAATTTCGACCAGACGACCGATGAAGAAGTCCACGCGTGTCTCGCGGCCGCGCGCGATTGGGAGCATGAGTAGCCCCTGGGAATGACCGGGATGGGATTTTCGAGCCGTTCACGACCTGTTGCCATGCGCCGGTTCGACAGGGACAATCATCGCTCTCGTCATGCTGAGGGCTGACTCGAATGAGTAAAAAGAAACGTCGCATCTGGGGCGTCGGCATTTTCGCGGCGCTTGCCGTGTGCATCACAGGAACTGTCTACGCGTTACCTTCTTCTGCCGCAGCAGTCTGTCCCGCGTGTTACGGGTTCCAGGAAGCGGGCCCCAACATTTATGTTCAGAAGACGACTGGGGACGAAAAGCGAGTTGCGATAATCGGCACAATCGAGGAGGCCCGCAGGAAACTGACGGAATTTTGGGGGCCGCTCGAAGCGAAGCCCCGGATTCTTGTTTGTTCAGACGATGATTGTTTTCGTCGCCTGGGCGGCGGCGGGCGAAGGGGCATGTCGCTCTTTGACCGGGTAGCCGTGCTATCTCCACGGGGCAGCAACGTCACGATAGTCGCTCACGAACTCTCGATGAACGAATTGCACCATCGTATCGGCCTATGGGCGTTCTCGACGGAACGGATGCCTATCTGGTTTGACGAGGGGATAGCGATGTATACATCCAATGATCTCCGCTACCTGTCGCCAGCCAGCGAACCGGACCGCTGTCTTGTTCCTGCGCCCACCTATCTGCCTACCGGCATGTTCGAGTGGAATAGGGCTGCGCTGGCGGACCATCAGCTATACGCAAAGGCAGCATGTCGCACGACTCAGTGGATTGCTTCGCACGGCGGTGCGCCAGGCGCGGTAGCCCTCGTTGAGAAGATCGCCGCTGGAGAGTCGTTCGAGGAAGCGTCGCGGTAATCCTTCCGAATCAACACGTACTACTGCATGTGCTCGTCCGGCACGAAGGCGATGCCGTCCTGCCGGCACATGCGGCGCACCGCGCGCCGCGCGGTAATCAGGCCGGACGGCAGGCCGCCGCCGGGCATGACCCACTGGCCGATCATCAGGAACCGCCGCAAGCCGGGCAGTGTCGACGGCAAGGGCCTTATGCCTGTCTGCGGCGTGAGCAGCCAACCTTCCATGCTGCCTTGCCAGTTGCGCGTGCAGCGGACCACGGTGGCGGGTGTCGACACGTCGATCACTTCTATCGCGTCGCGCGCAGAGGGCGCGAGCTCGTCGAAAATCGCGACCACGCTGTTCGCCACGCGCTGCTTTTCCGCTTCATATCGTTGCGGGTCGTGTTGGCTCAATTGCGACCAGTACGCCACGTTGCGCGTCGGCAGCGTGCACGTCACGGCGGTCTTGCCTGCCGGCGCGAACGTCGGATCGTAGTGGAACAGCCGGAAGGCGATCTGACGTAGCACTGTTTTCGGGTCGACCGTGAGCGGCTCGTCGAGCAGACGCATCACATATCCGCACTGTTGCGAGAGGTCGCGCGCCACGCCGAGGCTCACCTGCAGGAACGACGGGAAGGGCTTGTACGTGCGATAGATGTGCGCCATGCGTGGGCCGACATACCGCCCGTCGAGCAGGTCGTAGACGGTCGTATGCCCGTCGGCGGCGGAGACGACCCAGTCGGCGTCGATGCGCTCGCCGTCGTCGAGTAGCACACCCACCGCCGTGTGGTTTTCCACGAGAATCTGCCTGACGCTCGCGCCAGTGCGCAACACGCCGCCGAGCTGCCGCAGGTTCTGCGCAATCGGATCGATCACTGCCGACGAGCCGCCTGCCGGGTAGCCGGCATTGCGGTTGCTGACCCACGCGAGCGCGAAAACGAGCGCGATCACCGAGAGCTGCGCGTTCTCTCCATCGCCGAAGAAGCCTCGCAGCAACGGGTCGTTGAACTGCTTGCCATAGGCTTCGGAGGTGATGTGCGAGAGGTTTTGCAGAAGAGGCATGTAGCGGAGCAATCGCAGTCCCGTCGTCAGGCGGTCATGCCAGGTGCCGCCCAACGGCGGCAGCGGGCAGTGGCTCAAGCTGCGCACGGCATGCACGAACTGGAGAATCTGCGCTTCGTCCTGCGGTGCGTGCCGCAGCAGCTCCGCTTCGAGCCGCTCGAGGTTCGAGAAAATGGACAGATGGTTGCCGTCCGCGCTTTCCACGCGCATCCATTCTTCCGGATACACGAAGTGCAGTCGGTCGATGTCGAAGACTTCGCGCCATAGCGCGTGCATGGGGTCGTGCGGATTCGAGCCGAGCAGCCAATGCAGACATTCCTCGAACGTATAGGCGCCGCGCTGCCAGCTAGTGGCGAGTCCGCCAGGACGGTCGTGCTGTTCGAGCAGGGTGACGGCGTATCCGCACTTGCGCGCGTGTACTGCCGCGCACAGGCCCGCAATGCCGGCGCCGATGATGACGACTTTTTGGGGAATGGCGTTCATGACTGCGACTCCAGCGCAATGAGGAGAGCGTATGGCGCGTATGACGCGGCGCGCGGAGCGCACCTGTACGGGGCACCGCCGCACACATCGACAGTGTGCGGCGCGGTTCGACGCTACCGTTGATCCGTATCAAGCGCGACGCGAACGACGCTGCGCGAGCGCTCGCTCGCGCAATTTTCCGCGGGACCAGAAGGTCCAGAACATCAGGCCACCATAGAACGCGAGTCGATGTTCAGTCGTCGAGCGTTTCGTGGACCGCGACCGCGCCCTGTTTCCAGTAGCTGGCCGCGCGAATCCGCGTTTTTTCGACGCCGCGCTCGCCGCACAGATGCTGGCGCACCGCGCGGATCGTCGCCGCTTCGCCGGCGGCCCACACGTAGCCTTCGCCTTGCTCCGGCAGATAGAGATCGCGCACCGCGTGCAACAGCGCTGCGCCGCGCGTGCCGGTCTGCGTGTCGGCGTCGCTGCGATAGCACCAGACGAGGTGCAGTTCGGCCTGCGTCGTGAATTCGATGCGCGCCGACGGGTCGGCCACTTCGATCACCGCGGCGACGCGCGCGCCGGCCGGCAGCTCTTCGAGACGGCGCGCGATCGCGGGCAGCGCGGTGTCGTCACCGATCAGCAGATGCCAGTCGAAACCGGTCGGAATCACCAGCGAGCCGCGCGGGCCGCCGACGCCCAGATACTGCCCCACCTGCGCCTGCGCGGCCCACGTCGCGGCCGGACCCGCGTCGTGCATCGCGAACTCGATGTCGAGCTCGCGCGCGTCGCGGTCGAAACGGCGCGGCGTGAAATCGCGCGCGGTCGGGCGCTTGCCGTCGGGGAACACCGGACCGTCGGGGCCGGCTTGCGGCAGCGTCGGTCTGTCGGCGCCCGGCTCGGGGAAAAAGACCTTCATGTGGTCGTCGAACGACGCGGACACGAAGTTGTCCAGATCGTCGCCGGTAAAGGTCACGCGAATCAGGTGCGGCGTTAGCGCGCGCACCTGCTTGACCTGCAGCAGACGAAACTTCAACGGATGCCGCACGCGATACACGGCGAGATCGGGGCGAGTGGGCTGGTCCTGCATAAGGGTGGTGCTCCTGTTCGGTTCGAGACGATGCGCGGGTTGGCTTGTGGACAGGCGCGCGCTGTCAGGCGGTCGGCTCGCTGCCGTTGCCGCCTTCGATTTCTTGGGCCGCGCGCATCAGTATCGCGGCGATGCGGCGCTGCTCGTCGGCCGGCGCGCTATCGCGGCGCAGCAGCGCATTCTTCAGCGTGCGGCGCGCTTCGTTCAGCTCAGGCACCCAGCCGCCCTCGCTGACGTCGGCCGGTTCTTCGCCGGCAAACGCGCGGCGCACCGAATCCATCTTGCGTGCGATATGCGAGAGCCGGGCGAGCATCAGCTCGACGCGCTCGCGGTTCGCGGCCAGGTATTCGCGGCCTGCATCGGCCAGTTCATAGCGCTTGCGGTTGCCTTCGAGCTGCACGGTGACATAGCCGAGCTCCTCGAGATAGGTCAGCGCCGGATAGACCATGCCGGGGCTCGGGCTGTAGAAGCCGTTCGAGCGCGTTTCGAGCGCCTTGATGAGTTCGTAGCCGTGGCTCGGCTGCGTGTCGATCAGCGACAGCAGCAGCAGTTGCAGATCGTCGGAGCTGAATTTGCGGCCGCGCGGAAAACCTTCGCCGTCGCCGCTGAAGCCGCCCGGGCCGCCGCCGAAACCACCGAATCCGCCAGGGCCGCCGAAACCACCTCCGAAGCGTGGGCCGCGGCCTGCGACTTCGCTCGCCTGCGGCGACGGAAGGCCGAAACCGGCGTGAAAACGCCCGTGCGCGCCGCGCAGACCGGAAAAACGATGAGGATGACGCATCTGGGACTCTCCCGTGAGTGTCGTAAGATGCATCTTAAGATATATATCTTAAGATGGTCTGTCAAACTCTTTTTTGTGGTTATGGGTGCACAACAAAGTCTGAGGGAACGTAAGACGGACCGTTCGAGACCGCCCATTCCCCACGAAGCAGTAACACAAGCGCATAGGATTGGTGCCACACGCCGCCGAGGTCGACTCAAGCGCCGGCGCCTGCATCGGCCCGTTTTCGTCCAGGCTGGGCCATGATCCAGCCAGTGCCGGCGCGGTTAAGCCGCAGCGATGGCAGGGTGAGGGAAAACTAGGCGAGGGAACTCAACGTTCACTTTTTCTTTCTGTGTCTGTCACAGATCCCGGGGCTGACCGGCAGCAATTCTCGCGACCCGTTCGATCGCCAGGCAATGGCAGGCACCAATATCACCGGCTATTAAGCGTGGCGGTATCGGTAGTTATTCAGACGCATTTCTTTGGGTGTGATCTCATAGGCGCTCTGGAAGGCCCGCGTAAAATGGGCGGCGCTTTTGAAGCCGAGTGAATAGCCGATGTCTTTGATTGGAATGATTGGGTTTCGAACGAGGTCGTCTGCGGCGGTGCGCAAGCGAAGATCGCGGATGTAAGCACCAAGCCCGCCTTCATGTTCGAACAGCCGATAAAGCGTACTACGCGGGAGCCCTAGCGATTCAATTACGCTCTCAGGTGATAGTTCGCATTCCTGCAGGTTGGCGCGAACATAGCGTCGCACATGATCGAACATCAACGCGCGGCCGATGGCCCGCTTATTGCCACTCAAACCAGCCTCTTCCCCGAAGGCGGCTGCGATCAGTTGAACGAGGTCGGCGAGCCTGCGATGAGCGTCCTCGAACACCATATACCGGAAGTTCTCGACAAGCGTTCTGGCACGCTGGACGATAAGCCGCGTGCCAGGTTTGCGCGGGTCGAGCACGCGGCCGTGTATCGCTCCCGGGTCGGAGAACACGTGCGCGAGCAAATTGCGGGGCACAACAAGCGTAATGTACCGGCACGCCTGCCGCACTACGCGTGAGGGTTGATCGAGGTCTGTGGCGAGTACGCTGCCCGCGCATAAGGTGGATTCGCGCTTCCCGGCGTGCGTGATTGCCGAATGCGCTTCACCGTCCAGGAAGATGGTAATGCCGATGCCGCGTACGGCATCGCGCGAAATGCGGGCGATGGTGCGTTCGAACACGACAGAGTCCGTAAAAGTGTCGCTGATACGGAATTCGCCGATATCGTAGCGGTCGTTGATGCAGGCGAAGGGCTGTCCGATCTGCTCGAGCGACGGCACCACCTCGATAACATGGCCAAGCTGCTCCCAATAGGCTAGCAGCTGCTGCTGCGGCGGTAGCCCGGCAACATCGAATCGGTTGTAAGCGATGCGGTTCGAGAGCATGAATAGTGATCCGGCGACAAGACAAAACGGCGCAAGATTACCCTAATATCGCCAATCCACATTATGTTTCGCACGCGTTGCGCTCCAGCGGCAGCCAGAGCATGAAGCGCGTCCCAGTCGCTCCGGAATGCCAGGAAGCCGTACCGCCGACGGCCTGTGCGCGGCGCCGCTGATTGGTGAGGCCGCGTCCGGCCGTCGACCCCAGCACGCTCTCGACGTCGAACCCCTGACCGTTGTCTTCGATTGCTACCTGTACGCCGTCCGTCTCGACGGCGGTGCTGACCCGGATCGCGCTTGCACGGGTATGGTGCAGGACGTTGGCGATGCTTTCCTGCACGATGCGCAGGATATGCAACGCGCTGCTGGGATCGAGCCAGGCCAGCGTGGGCAGCTCCTGCACCTCCCACCGCAGCGCGATGCCCGCGCCCTCCAGCCGCGATTCCAGCCGGAACCGCAGTGTCGCCAGTAACAGCAGCAGGTCCGCTTCGACCGGCTCCATCGAATCGATCGTCAGCTTGAGGTCGTCGAGGCAATGCTTGAGGATCTGCGAGACGTCGGCGTCGCTCGCGTCGCCCCGCTCGACGGAGCGAATCGCGCTGATCAGCGACGAACCGAGTCCGTCGTGCATGTCCTGCATCAGGCGCTGGCGCTCGTTGCTGATCGTCTGCCGCCGCTCCGCCTCGCGCAGCTGCCGGTGGCTGAGTTCGAGTTCGGCTTCGCGCGCCTTCAGGCGTTGCGCGAGGCCGGCGTTGAGCTGCTCGACTTCTTCGATGGCGCCGACGTAGCGCCGGTACATCAGGATGGCGAACGTGCAGAACGTGGCGGCGTTGGTATAGGCCCCGAGGAACCAGCCCTCCAGGCTGACGACGTTGTTGTACAGCATCCAGTCGGACATGCCGAGCAGCACGCACAGCGCCACGCCCGCCGCGATGAACCGTGCCTCGCTGGAGCGGCGCCACGCGCTGAAGAGGCCCACCCCGCCGACCGCCGCGGCCATCAGTATGGCAACGGCATAGATCGCCGGAACGATGACGGGCACGTCCGGCAGCACCGGCAAAACCGCCACGAACGGCAGCGTCAGGACGGTGACCAGCGCGGTGATGGCGACAACCGCAATGGTCAGCCCCTTGAGCGCGCGGCCGTGCAGCAGGCGAATGTAGAAATGCACGACTGCGATCAGCCAGAAGAGCGAGTTGATCGTCAGCCAGGCGAACCAGTCGCTCGTGACCGGCAAGCTGACGTAGTAGTGCAGGTGCGCAACGAACGCGGTGGCGGCGAGGCTGAAAAACAATAGATAGCCGGTTTCGTGGCGGCGCCTGAACCACACGAACAGCGCGAAGATGCCCACCGCGAGAAACGCCGCGCCGACGGTCGCCGGCAGCTCCCGCTGCAGCCACTGGCGCGTGTGGTAGCTCCCGCGCAGCGTGTCAGCGCTCCCCAGCCAAAAGGAGGAAAGGGCTACGCGCGTGCCGGCGGTGTGTTCCAGGCGGATCAGAACCTCGGCTGGCGGCGTGTCGCCGGCGCCGCTATCCAGGGGTGTCCATAGCGGCGTAAACAGGCTGTTCCACAGCGGGCCTTGTTCCTGTGCCCGAGCCACCAGCCGGCCATCAACATACATCGCAATGGTGCCGTCGGTCCTGGCGCGGGCGCTGTACAGCACCCATGGCCCGACGGGGATGGGCAATGCGCGTAAGGAAAACCTGACCCACGTGACGCGGACATTGCCGGCGGAAGGAGCGGCCGGCTTAGCATGGGCCGGATGCCCCGCGGCGTCGGGCAAGTCGGAGGGAAGCGTCACGTCGTGCCAGGAATCCGGCAGCGTGCGGCTATCCAGCACGTGCGGCGGCGCGCTGAAATCCGGTGCATCGGTGACTTGCCAGTCGGCCTGCGTGAGATGCACGGCTGTCTCGACCGGCTGTGTGCGGCCCGCTTGCGTGTACCAGACACCGACGCCAATCAGTAGCGCCACGGAAAATAGGAATATCCCTACGGGAAAAATACGTAAAGGACTACGGATCATTCAGCAGCTCTCTCGACGGGCCTCGATCTCAAGCAAACGACACAGCACGTACCCCAGCATCCCCTACCTAGTCCGCCAACAGTCCCAGTGTCCTGGCTTCATAAATGGCTTCGGCCTTCGATGAGACCTTCAGCTTGCTGTAGATGCGCCGTACGAAGGTTTTCACGGTGAAGGGGGAGAGTTGCATCAGCGTGGCGATTTCCTGGGCCTGGAAGCCCTTGGTAATCAAGCCCAGCACTTCCTTCTCGCGGGTGGACAGCAGGGGCGCAGGCCCTGCTTCCGGTTTGCCGCCTTGCCGCAAACGGTCGAGTATCTGCCGCGCGATGATCGGGCTGATCGGACTGCCGCCGTTTGCGACGCAGCGGATTTCGTCGATGATCCGCGCGGGCGAGCTGTCCTTCAGCAGATAGCCGGCCGCGCCAGCTTCGATCGAACGCATCACGTGGGTTTCGTCGGTGAAGCTGGTGCTGACCATGATGTTGCAGGCGGTCCATTGCCGGGCCGCGGCGCGGATCACATCGATACCTGAGCCGTCGGGCAGCCCCAGGTCGACCAGCAGCACATCCGACGGCGGCCCCTTCAGCAGCGCGAGTCCTTTGGCGCGGGTGCCGGCCACACCGGTCAGCTGCATGTCCGGCGCACCATGCACTGCCTGACTCAATCCATCGGCGAAACCGGCATCGTCCTCGACGATGGCGACGTGGATGGACCGCGACTCCGGGGCAGCGAGCGTGGATTTTGTGGCGGCTACATGCTGGAAATGCATTGTCAGGCTCTCGAAGGCAAAAGGAGCGGGCGCGATGACGCGTCGTCATCCCGATCGGTGAGGGATGACGACTGCTTGTGTCACGGTTCTGTGCCGCTACGCGGCGGCAAGCCCATTTATGGCGCAGCGATGATTTGCACGCGGCGAGAAAGAGAGCATGGTGTTCAAGCGCCACGGCCCAGGCGCTTGCATCGCCCGTCGCCGGCTTCAGTCTTCGCTTTCGATACCTGTGAGTGCCGACGCCATCCCCCGATATGGCGATGGGGCGAGTGTACAGTCAGCTTTTTTTTGAAAATTGATCGTGCGTCTCAGTTTTTGAAATTCTTTTTGATGATTTTTTAACTATCCAATCATGCATTCCGGCGCGCATATGACATGTCACCGCTGGATTTCCGGGCGCTGACGGTGGGTGGGCCGCCGCGCCAAGCGGCCAGAGCGGGACGATTCAAGCAGCCGTGCACGGCTAGCGGGGCAACAGTCCCAGTGTCCTGGCTTCATAAATGGCTTCGGCCTTTGAGGTGACCTTCAGCTTGCTGTAAATGCGGCGTACGAAAGTCCTCACGGTGAAGGAGGATAAGTTCATCAGCGTGGCGATTTCCTGGGTCTTGAAGCCCTTGGTGATCAAATCGAGCACTTCCTTCTCGCGGGCGGACAGCAGGGGCGCGGACGCTGCTTCCGGTTTGCCGCTTTCGACGCCGTCCTGCCGGAGACGGACGAGTATCTGTCGCGCGATGATCGGGCTGATCGGACTGCCGCCGTTTGCGACGCTGCGGATTTCGTCGACGATCCGCGCGGGCGAGCTGTCCTTCAACAGATAGCCGGCCGCGCCGGCTTCGATCGAACGCATGACGTTTTTCTCGTCGCCGAAATTGGTGCTGACCATGATGCTGCAGGCGGTCCATTGCCGGGCCGCGGCGTGGATCACATCGATACCCGAGCCGTCGGGCAACCCCAGGTCGACCACCAGCACATCCGACGGCGGCCCCTCCAGCAGCGCGAGCCCTTCGGCGCGCGTCACCGCGGCGCCGGTCAGACGCATGTCGGCCGTAGTCCGCAGCACTTCTCCCAAAGCATCGAGAAAGCCGGGGTCGTCTTCGACGATCGCGACGTGAATGGCGGACGGTTCCGGGGCGGTGTGATCGGCTTCCATACGAGCGAGATTCTACGAGCGAGCGGCCCATAGCCGATATAGCACGTTCGTGCGACAGACGTATCCAGTCCGCATCAATACACTCGGCCCAATTTTAAAAAACGCGCTACGGGGAAACGGTGCACCGCGCGCATGGCACGACCGGGAAACGGCTGCGCCGTGCGCCTGCGCCGGCTGTTCTGATCCGACGGGGCGAAGTTGTCTCCCTCCGTGAACCAGCCTCGTCCGTTTGGGGACGGCCAGGCATGCATCAGTGCGTTGTCCGTATCCAGCGGTTTCCTGGTAATACAGATCCTTAGGGTCGGCCTGACTGCCATGAAAGCTGAGAACGAAGACACCGCACTAGCCTTGGGAAACAGAATCCGCTCCCTGCGCCAGAGGCTGAAGCTCACGCTCGATGAGACGGCGACAGCGGCGGGTATTTCGAAACCCTTTCTGTCGCAGGTGGAGCGCGCTCGCGCAACCCCATCGCTTACGTCGTTGGCCGGCATTGCGCAGGCGTTGGGTGCCACGTTGGAGTACTTCGTCGACACGCCGGCTGAAGCCCGCCCGGTATGCAGAGTCGAAGAGCGGAAGTTCTTCGGGTTTGCCGATTCGGCTAACCAGTTTGGATGGCTCACCAACCTGTCGATGGACAGGAAGCTGGACGCCATTCTGGTCCGGATGCCGGCCGGCCAGCAACGCTCCGAAGTCACGACGCACGCCGGTGAAGAGTTTCTGTATGTGATCAGCGGGCAGATTGCGCTCACGCTGCAGGGAACGACTTTTGATCTGCAGGCGGGGGATACCGCGCATTACGAGTCCACGGTTCCTCACGCATGGGCCAATACGGGCGACGAGGAGACGGTACTCGTCTGGGTCGGTACGCCCAGGCTGTTTTAGAGATTCCTGCAGAAAGGGTTTGACAAGAAGGGGGCTGACAACAGGTGAGGCTGGCAATTCCGGCATGACCCGACTGGCCCACCGTAAAAAGTCAGAACCTCATGCCGATAACACATAGTACGATGCCCGCGCATCGTAGCCCGTCCGTACAATGTCAGCGAAATGCACCCCATGAACACAGGTCCGGAACCGATCCCCATCGATGTCGAGGACGATCCTGGCCTCGTCGATGCGTCGAGCTGGGTCGTTCGGGCCGGCCCAGGCAAGGGGGCGGCTTGAGATATCGCCCCACGCCGCTCGCCGCCCATGCGGTGTTCGTCTTTTCCGTGGCGCTGCTGTTCATTGTGGGCATCTTCTATTCGCAAGCCGGCAGCGAGGAGACGCCGGCCGCCAGCCTGCACCTGACACAAGCCGACTGGCAGGTCGACGATGTGCCAGGTTTCAGCGAGCCGCCGCCCACGCTGGACAGCTCGTCATTGCCGGATACCTGGCAGCGTGTCGCGCTGCCTCTCGCCCGGTCCATCGCTCTGGCGCGCCAGGCCGGTAGTGCAAAAGCGACGTCCAGGGGCAGCCGCACCACCTGGCTCAGGCTGTCCGTGCACGGATTGCCCACACGTTCCGCTCGCCTGGCGCTATATGGCATACGCATCAAGACGGACGGCACCATCGCGGTCTATGTCAACGGCCAATTGGTGCACCAGGCGCAAGAACAAGGTCCACTGTGGAACAGCACCCGTACGCCGCTGTGGGTCGTGCTGCACAGGCATCCCGGCGACGCGCCGGTGAGCGAGATACTCATCCGCCTCGAGCACTCCCAGGCAACCCAGGTGGCCGTGTCCTCGCTGTGGCTCGGTTCCGTTGAGGCGCTGAAGGGGCGCTACAACACGCGCCAATGGCTGCAGCAGCAACTGCCTGCAGTACTCAGCGCGGCGTTTCTGGCAGTTGGCGTGTTTGCGCTATTCGTGTGGTTCCAGCGTCGCAACGAGACGGCCTACCTGCTGTTCTTCAACCTCGCGGTCACCTCATTCCTGCGCAGCCTGCACTTCTACGTGGACTTGCCGGTCGCTAACGACTGGTTCGCCTGGCTGACGGTCAACTCCCTGTTGTGGCTCGTCATCGTCGTGCACTTCTTCCTGCGTCAATTGCATGGCCGCCCGCTCATATGGTTCACGCGCGCACTGGTCGGGGTGACCGGCCTGATTGGCGTGCTGACGCTGCCGGTGCTGGCGGTGGTGCCCAACACGCCCAAAGTCACTCCGCTGATCTATCCGATCGCCGCGCTGATGGGCGCGAGCGTCGGAGTGGTGGGGGGCATCCATGCCTGGCACCGTTCCGAAGAAGCGACGCTGGTGGCGCTCGGAGTAGGTGTCTGCACTTTGCTGGGCGTGTCCGACTGGCTGCTGCAGAACAACTTCGTCAGCCCGGAAGGCTTTTATTTCGGGGCCTACACCAACGCCATCACGTTCGGTATTTTCGGCACCCTGATGTACCGGCGCTACGTCAACGCTATCGTCGAAGTCGAGCGTGCCAACGTGAACCTTGCTCAACGCCTGAAAGAGCGCGAAGCCGAACTCGAACTCAGCCATCAGCGGCTTCGTGAAGCGGAGCGGCAGCAAACGATCAGCAACGAACGGCAGCGCCTGATGCAGGACATGCACGACGGTCTCGGTGCGTCCCTGATCAGCGCGATTCGCTCGGCGGAGCAGGGGGCGTTGAGCGACGCCGACGTCTCGCACGTTCTCAAGAGCTGCCTGGACGACCTGAAGTTGACCATCGATTCGATGGAGCCGGTCGAGGCCGACTTGCTGCTGTTACTGGCCACCCTGCGCTTCCGGCTGGAACCGCGCCTGGAAGGCACGGGCGTCGTCTTGCGCTGGGACGTACGGAAACTGCCGACCCTGTCGTGGCTCGACCCTTCGAGCGCGCTGCAAATCCTGCGCATCGTGCAGGAGAGCATCGCCAACATCCTGCATCACACACGCGCCAATCAGATCCGGGTAGGCACGGCGGCGCAGGCGGACGGCGTGCTGGTCATCGTGGAGGACAACGGGCAGGGCTTCGACGTGCAGCGCGCGCTGGCCGCCGGCAAAGGACGCGGCCTCTCCAACCAGCAGCGCCGGGCCCAGGCCATCGACGGCGTCGTTGCCTGGGCATCGGGACCGGGGGGGACGCGCTTCACGCTCTGGCTGCCGTTGAGGCGCGAGCCGCGAGCCGTTTAGGGTGCTCGCCTTGCGGCGGAGCTAGTGCTCGTCGCCGATCGCTTGTCGCCGCTGCGCTTCGTGCCGATGCTGCCGGCGTGTTTGGTCTGCTGATTCCGCATGTGAAGCCGGGCTTCGTCGATGAGACGCTGCAAGAGCTTCAGCGCGTGGCCGAAAGCCATGTACCGGCGATATTGGCTAAAGGTGACATCTACTGGATCTGACGGCGGCGAGCACGACGCCGGCCTGCAAACACGCCCAGTTGACTGCCGTGTGACATTTCAATCCGCGAGCCGTCGGGCAGCCCCAGGTCGCTGTAGTCCTTTTGTGCGACAGATGAGATCGGCCCCCGTCGATATACTCCGATCAATTCCAAGATAAGCAGTACACGGGGAAATACACCATATGCGTTGCACGGGGAAACGGCTGCCGATCAGCTCAGGTACGGCAGTCATAATTCACGAACAATCCACACGAATCCCGACGGCCTTGCCGTTAGGGATGCTACCTATCGACCCCCATATCGGTTGAGACCAGACGGTCATCAGCGGGGCGTCGTTGCAATCCCCATTCTCTTTCTTGGTGCTCGCGGCAGCTCGCCGCGGGTGACGGATTGTCCACACACACGGGTTTTTCTCGGAGGGGTTCATGTCAGATAGTTTGCAGAATTGGGTCGGGCGCAATCGGCCGCCGCGTGTTCAGATCACCTATGACGTCGAGCTGGGAGACGCCATTGAAAAGCGTGAATTGCCGATGGTGGTGGGCCTGATGGCCGATCTGTCGGGGCAGCCGGCTGAGCCGCTGCCCAAGCTCAAGGAGCGCCGTTTCGTCGAAATCGACCGGGACAACTTCGACGAAATCATGGGCAAGGTCGCGCCGCGCCTCGACCTGAGCGTGCCGGACACGATGAAGGGCGAAGGCAATCTGAAGGTCGAGCTGAATTTCAACCAGTTCGCGGACTTCCATCCGGACAACCTGGTGCTCCAGGTGCCGCGTCTCGCGAAGCTCGTAGAAGCACGCCAGCAATTGCGCGACCTGCTCGCGAAGCTGGACGGCAACGACGAACTCGATTCGATCCTCGAACGCATTGTTCTGGATGCCGAAGAGTTGAAGAAGGTGCATACCCAGGCGCACGCAAGTGACGCGCCGGCAGCACCGGCGGCCGAAGACACGCCGTCGGCCTGACGCAAACAATCTCCGCGTCGCAGACGCAACGAACTCCCCAAGGGTGATCCAGATGGAAACGAATTCCGCCGTCGAAGGCGCAGCAGCCGCGACGAATACGCAGGAAGGCGCGCTGAGCCTGCTCGATCGTATCGTTCAGGAAGGCAACATGGCCGTGGAGCCTTCGCAAGGCGTCTACGCCAGGAAGCTGATCGGCCAGCTCGCATCGCAGATTCTCGACGAAGGCATGCGCACGAGCCCGGACAAGAGCGTCGTGGACATGATCCACGAGCGTGTCGCCGAAATCGACCGCCTGTTGACCGACCAGATGAATGCGATCATGCACGACTCCGAATTCCAGGCGCTCGAAGCGTCGTGGAGCGGTCTGCACGATATGGTGTACGGCACCGAGACGGGCACCAACCTCAAACTGCGTTTGCTCAACGTCTCGAAGAAGGACCTGCTCAAGGACCTCGAGTCGGCTGTCGACCACGACATGAGCGTGCTGTTCAAGAAGGTCTATGAGGAAGAGTACGGCACGTTCGGCGGTCATCCGTATTCGCTGCTGATCGGCGACTACACGTTCGGCCGTCATCCGCAGGATATCGCGCTGCTGGAGCGCATCTCCCGCGTGGCCGCGGCAGCGCACGCGCCGTTCGTCGCGGCGGCGGCGCCCAGCCTGTTCGACATCAAGTCGTACACCGACCTGGGCGTCACGCGCGATCTGTCGAAAATCTTCGAGAGCGCTGAATTGGCCACCTGGCGCGGCTTCCGGGATTCCGAAGATTCCCGCTATGTCTCGCTGGTCCTGCCGAGCTACGCCGCGCGTCTGCCGTATGGCGCCAGGACGAAGCCCATCGAGTCGTTCAATTTTGAAGAGGACGTCGACGGCACCGATCACAGCAAGTATCTGTGGGCGAATTCTGCCTACCAGCTCGGTCTGCGCATCACCGATGCCTTCGCGAAATACAGCTGGGCGACCGCGATCCGCGGCGTGGAAGGCGGCGGCAAGGTGGACGGTATCGCCGCGCACGCCTACAAGACGAATGAGGGCGATGTCGCGCTCAAGTGCCCGACGGAAGTGACGATCACGGATCGCCGCGAGAAGGAATTGAGCGACCTGGGCTTTATCGCGCTCGTGAATTCCAAGGGCTCGAACTACGCCGCGTTTTTCGGCGGCCAGACGGTGAACAAGCCGACGCTCTACAACAAGGATGCGGCCAACGCCAATGCGCAACTGTCGGCACGCCTGCCGTTCGTGCTGGCGGCGTCACGCTTCGCGCATTACATCAAGGTCATCATGCGCGACAAGGTCGGCAGCTTCCAGACCCGCGCCGATATCGAGAACTACCTGAACAACTGGATCGCCGACTACGTGCTGATCAATCCCTCGGCATCGCAGGCGCAGAAGGCCCGTTATCCGCTGGGCGAAGCGCGGGTGGACGTCACCGAGGTGCCGGGCAAGCCGGGCGCCTATCGCGCGACCTGTTTCCTGAAGCCGCACTTCCAGATGGAGGAGCTGACAGCTTCGATCCGTCTGGTGGCGGATCTCCCGGAAGCCGCAGCCTGATGCGCGATGTGCGGCCTCGCGCCGCACATCGTTACGTATGCCGTAAATTTCAATATCAAGGTCAGTCATGGATACGATCATTCTGAAATTCAAGGATATCAAAGGCAATGCGTTGATCGACGGCTTCGCCGACGGAATTCAACTCATGTCGTTCTCCCACGGCGTGTCGATGCCGATGGGCCGCGACACGGCGAACACGGAACGTACGCTGGGTCGTCCGACGTTTTCCGAAGTGCAGGTCAGCAAGATCACGGACCAATCGACGCCTGCGCTCTACAGCGCCTGCGCGGCAGGCACCAAGCTCGGCGATGCCACGATCTCGATCGGCCGTAACGAGGGCGGCAAGTTCATGCTGCAGATGAAGTACGTCCTCAGCAACGCGATGATCGCCAATGTGAGCACGAGCGGCGGCGGTTCGGAAATGATGGATGCGCTGTCGATCAACTTCTCGCAGATCACGTCGCAATACACGCAGCAGAAAACCGACTCGACGAAGAAGGGCAACGCGTCGTTCGGCTGGGATCTGTCGACGAACAAGGCGGCGACGCCGAAGACGTGACGCGACATCGCCCGTGACGCGACGGGCGGCGCATGAGCCGCCCGTCGATCTGCCTTTACGACCTGCCGACCATGACTCATCGCTATCCGGTACCGCTGTTCGAGCGCTTGGTGAACGACGCCGATGCTTCGCTGCCCGAAGAGGATTCGCTTCGTCAATCGATCGCGCGCGAGCTGATGCGTCTGCTCAACACGCGCTCGCATCTGACGATGGAGGCGTTCGCGCACAGCGATGGGACGGTCATCGATTACGGCGTGCCGGATTTTTCGGAGCGCTCGCTGCGTTCGGGCGAGGATCGCGATGCGATCGCCGCCGCCGTCGGCCACGCGATCACGCTCTTCGAGCCGCGTCTCGTCGACGTGAAAGTGTCGTTTTCCCTCCCGCCAGAGCGTGAGCCGTATGCGGTGCTGACCATTGGCGGACGCCTGAATGCCGGCCCCTCGGTCGAGCATGTGTCGTTCGAGCTCGAGACGGTCAGTCGCGATGCCGTCGATGCGCGCTGGACGGAGCGTGCCTGACATGGCGCCCGACGACATCCTTCAGTACTACAAGCGCGAGCTCGGCTATCTGCGAAACCAGGGTGCCTTGTTCGCGCAGCGTTATCCGAAGATCGCGGCAAGGCTCGCGCTGCACGGCACTGAGTCGCTCGATCCGCATACCGAGCGCTTGATCGAGGCGACGGCGTTTCTCGCCGCGCGCGTGCATCGCGATCTCGATCAGACCTTCCCACAGATCGCGGGCGCCCTGCTCGACAACGTCTGTCCTTCGCTCGTGCAGGCCATTCCGTCGATGACGGTCGCGCAGTTCGAGCTCGACACGTCCCAGGGCAAGGTGACGTCGGGGTTTCGCGTACCGCGCCACACGAGTCTCTCCGCGCGCACGGAAGCCGGCGACGCGTGCCGCTTCCGCACGGCATGGGACACGGTGTTGTGGCCGTTGAAGATCTCGCACGCGGGATTCAGCGAAGATGCGACGCTGCGCCTGAAGCTCGAATGCGAGCCGGGCGTCGATTTCTCCGAGCTCGAACTCACGCAGTTGCGCTTCCATTTGTGCGGTGACTGGATGGTGACGATGCCGCTTTACGAACTGCTCGTCTCGTCGGTCACGGGTGTTGCCGTGCACGCCGCACAGAGGCCGGTCGTGAGGCTGGGACCGTCCGCGTTGCGTGAGGTGGGCTACGCGGACGAGGACAGCGTGTTGCCGCAGCCGCCGCATGCGCATCCCGCTTACGGGCTGATGCAGGAATACTTCGCCTTTCCGCGCAAGTTTCATTTCTTCGATCTGATGTTGCCGGCGGGATCGTGCGGCACCGGGCGGACCTGCGAAGTCGTGCTGCAGCTCGACCGCATGCCGCGCGGGCTCGGCATGCTCAACGCCCGGCATTTCCAGCTCGGATGTGTGCCGATCGTCAATCTGTTCACGCAGACCAGCGAGCCGATCGTGGTCGACCGGCGCAATTACGAATATCTGCTGGTCGCCGATCAGAAGCGGCAAGCCATTACCGAGATCCATTCGATCGTATCGGTGAGCGCATCCGATCCCGTCACGGATCGCGCAACGAGCGTGCCGTGCTTCACGGCCGCCGATCGTTTCGATCCGGCGGGTGCCGGCGACGCGGCGATGTTCTGGTCGGCGCGCCGCGAGCACAGCTTGCGCGGCAACGTGCCGGGTGTCGACACGTGGATCAGTTTCATCGATGGCGACGCGGCCAGCCGGTCCGATACGCCGGTGGTGTACGTCAACGCGCTCTGCACCAACCGGCGGCTCGCCGAGCATGTGCCCGTGGGCGCGCGCATGCTGGTCGAGCGGGTATCGCAGAACGTGCGCGTGCGCTGCCTCTACGAACCGACCGCCCAGCGCAACCCGCCGCTCGGGAGCGAGGCGCTGTGGCGTCTCGTGTCGCTGCTGACGCGCAACTATCACTCGCTCGTGAACGGTGCGACGGGCAAACGCGAGCTGCAGGAGATGTTGCGCCTGTTCGCCTCGGACGGCACACGGGAGCAGGAGCAGATTCGCGGCCTCGTCAGTGTCGCTGCGCGCAACGTCACCGCGCATGTGGGCAGGCAGGCGTGGCGCGGATTCTGCGGCGGCACGGAGGTCAGCGTCGAGTTCGATGCCGAGGCGTTCGTCGGGGGATCGCCGTTGCTGATGGGCGCGGTACTGGCGCGCTTCTTCGCCATGTATACGTCGGTCAATTCATTCGTACGGCTCGTGGTGCGCCGGGGAGACGAGACATGGAAGCGATGGGAGCCGATGACCGGTTGCCAGCAGTTGCTTTGATTGCCCGGCTTCTTCCGCGGCCTCACGGTTTCGACCTGTTCCAGGCCATTCATCTGCTCGAGTGCGCGCAGCCGTGGGCGACGGGGCTCGGTCGCGGGGACGGCGCGAATGAGGCGGTACGTCTGCGGGGCTTCGTCTCGCTGGCGTTCCAGGCAAGCGACATTCACGCGGTGGACCGCCACGCGTCGAGCGACGAACACGCGGCGCGCGAGACCTACACGGTGAGTACGCCCGTGATGACGCTGGCGGGCATCGGCGGGCCGCTTCCGCTCGCTTTTACCGAGATGCTGCTGGAACGGCGTGCGGCCCGTGAGCCGGCAATGGCCGATCTGCTCGACATCTTCAATCACCGCTTTCTGTCGTTCTTCTATCGCAGCCGCCAGAAGCACGCGTTGGGGCTCGCCGCGCGCGCGCCCGGCGAGGCGCCGCTCGCGACGAGCCTCGATGCGCTCGGCAGCCTCGGCCTGCACGACGGCAAGCGCGGACCGGACGATGCGCGCCTGTGGCTGCGGCATGCGGGACTCTTTGCCAATGGCTCGCGCTCGATGACGGGGCTACTCGCGCTGTTGTCGGACCGCCTCGGGGTGCGTGTGCGAGGCACGCAGTTCGTAGGCGGCTGGCGCGACGTCGACGCGCGCGACAGCCTGCGGCTTGGACGCTCGCAGGCGGGCCAGTGCGCATTGCGGACCGGCGGCCTTGCCGTGCTCGGACGGCGGAGCTGGGACCAGGCCGCCGGCGTGCGCATCGAGTTTCTCGATGTGCCCGCAGAACAGTTCGCCGCGCTGCTCCCGGGCGGCGAGATGCACCGGCTGGCAGCGTGGCTCGTGCGGTGCCACCTGCAGCAGGACTTCGACGTGGAGTTCGTCCTCTATCCCGCCGCGCGGCGCGAACGCTGCGCGGTGGGCGCGCCCGGCTTGCGGCTGGGCTGGACTTCGTGGCTGGCGGCGTCGGCGGACGAGGGCGGTGCGCCCTCGTCGAAGCCCGCGCCCGTGAGGTTCGCGATGCGCGCGGGTGAGGCCCGCGTCACACGAGCCGCGTTGCGACCATCATAAAGATCAATACGACATGGACATCGATATCCGCACGCTGTTGAGCCGCCTGAACCCGGCATGCAAACACGCAATGGAGCAGGCCGCGCAACTGTGCGTACGGCAGACGCACTACAACGTGGACGTCGAGCATCTGCTGCTGCAACTGCTCGAATCGGACGCGCCCGATCTGCGCGCGATTCTCGGGCGCTTCAGCATTTCGGCCGCTGACGTCACGGATTCGCTGCAAAAGGCGGTCGATCAGTTCAAGCGCGGCAATGGCCGGACGCCCGCACTATCGCCGAATTTTTCGCCGCTGTTCCAGGAGTCGTGGCTGCTCAGTTCGATGCTGCTCGGCGAGCAGCAGATCCGCTCGGGCACGATCGTGCTGGCGCTGCTCGAACTGGATAGCCTGCGCGGGCTGCTGCTCGACTCGGCGCCGGCCTTGCTGAAGATTCCGCGTGCCGCGCTGCGCGACGCGCTGCCGGCGCTGGTGGTGAACTCGTCCGAAGACGGCGGCGGGGCGGCGCCGCAAACCGCCGTCCCGGGCGCCGCAACCGCGCCGGCGGGCGGCGTCTCTCAGACGATGCAGGCGATGCCGGCCATGACTGCGAACAGCGGCGGCCGTTCTTCCGCACTCGCCCAGTACACAGTGGACATGACCGCACTCGCGCGCGAAGGCGCGAGCGATCCGATCTGCGGACGCGATGCGGAGATCCGTCAGTTGATCGACGTGCTGCTGCGGCGCCGTCAGAACAACCCGATCCTGACGGGGGAGGCCGGCGTCGGCAAAACCGCGATCGTCGAAGGTTTCGCGCAGCGCGTGGCGTCGGGCGAAGTGCCGCCTGCGCTCGCCAATGTCTCCGTGCGCTCGCTCGATCTTGCCTTGCTTCAGGCGGGCGCCGGGGTCAAGGGCGAGTTCGAGAACCGGCTGAAATCGGTGATTGCGGAAGTGAAAGCGTCGCCTGTCCCCGTGATTCTGTTCATCGACGAGGCCCATCAGCTGATCGGCGCGGGCGGCAGCGAAGGCCAGGGCGATGCGGCGAATCTGCTCAAGCCCGCGCTGGCGCGCGGCGAACTGCGCACGATTGCCGCTACGACCTGGGCTGAATACAAGAAGTATGTCGAGCGCGATCCCGCTCTCGCGCGACGCTTCCAGGTCGTGAAGGTCGAAGAGCCGAGCGAGCCTGTCGCCATTGAAATGCTGCGCGGCATGGTGGCTAAGCTCGAGGCGCATCACGGCGTGGAGATTCTCGACGAGGCGGTACGCGACGCCGTGAAGCTGTCGCATCGCTACATCTCGGGCAGGCAGTTGCCGGACAAGGCCGTCAGCGTGCTCGATACGGCCTGCGCGCGCGTGGCGCTCGGCCAGAACGGCGTGCCGGAAGAGATCGAAGCGCTGGGCCGCGCGATCGACTCCGCGGAAAACCAGTTGCGGATCCTGCGTCACGAAGCGGCCACGGGGGCCGAGCGCGCGGATGCCATCGCGGCACTCGTCCGTCAGCTCGACGAACAGCGCGCGCATCGCACGCGCCTGAACGAGAAGCTGGTGACCGAGAAGCGCGTCGTCGACGAGATTCTGTCGTGGCGGCGCAAGATCGCGCGCACGCTGACTGAGAGCCCGCCTGGCGAGACCCAGGCCGTCGGCGACGAAGAGGACAGCGAGTCGCTGGCCGCCAATCTCCGGCGCCTCGAAATGGGCCTGGAAGCCGTGCGCAGCGATGAGCCGATGGTGCCCGTGTGCGTCGATTCGACCGTGGTCGCCAAGGTGATTTCAGGCTGGACGGGAATTCCCGTCGGCGACATGCTCGCCGACGAACTCCACACGGTGCTCTACCTGCACGAAAAGCTCGCGGCGCGCGTGGTCGGCCAGGATGAAGCGCTCGATGCAATCGCGCGGCGCGTGCGCACGTTTCGCGCGGATCTCGACGATCCAGGCAAGCCCGTCGGCGTGTTTCTGCTGGTCGGCCCGAGCGGCGTAGGCAAGACCGAGACGGCCGCCGCGCTGGCCGACATGCTGTACGGCGGCGAGCGCAACATGATTACCGTGAACATGTCCGAATTCCAGGAGGCGCACAGCGTCTCCGGACTGAAGGGCGCGCCCCCGGGCTACGTCGGCTATGGCCGCGGCGGCGTGCTGACGGAAGCCGTGCGGCGGCGTCCGTACAGTGTCGTGCTGCTCGATGAAATGGAGAAGGCCCATCCCGACGTGCTCGAACTGTTCTTCCAGGTGTTCGACAAAGGCGTGATGGAAGACGGCGAGGGCATCTCGATCGACTTCAGGAACACGCTGATCCTGCTGACCTCGAACGCGGCGCAGGACGTCATCACGGAAGCGTGCCAGGGCGGCCGCCGTCCGCCTCCCGAGGAGCTGATCGCGCGTCTGCGGCCCGCGCTGCTCAAGCAGTTCAGCCCGGCGTTTCTTGGCCGCATGGTGCTGGTGCCTTACTACCACCTCGGCGATGCGCAGATCACGGCGATCGTGAACCTGAAGCTCAAGCGGCTCGCCGAGCGCTTTGCGCGCAACCATCATGCGCAACTGATGTGGGACGACCGCTTTGCGCAGGTCATCGCCGAGCGCTGCAAGGAAGTGGACAGCGGGGCGCGCAACGTCGATCACATCCTCACGCAATACGTGTTGCCTGAGCTGGCGCGCGAAGTGCTCGAACGCATGTCGATGGCGAAGCCGTTCGGCGGGGTGCAGCTCGATTTCGCGCAGGACGGCGCCGTCTGCTTCCGTTTCGTGGCTCGCGAGGAGAACTGACGTGCAAGCCGCCAACGCGACGCAGGCAGGCTGTCTGCTTTCGATCAGCACGCCGTTCGGCAAGGACGTCCTGCTGCTCGACGGGCTGGGCGGACGCGAAGCGATTTCGGCGCCGTTTCACTTCGATCTGCGCATGCGTTCGACGAACCGCGCGCTCGATGCGCAGGCGATCGTCGGCAAGAATGCGACCGTGACGCTGCAGGTGCCGTCGGGCACGAAGCGCTATCTCCATGGCATCGTCACCCGCTTTGCGCAGATCGGCACGGATGCGCAGCATGGCTTCTATACCGCCGAACTCGCGCCGCGTCTATGGCTGCTCGGGCTCGGGAGCGACCGGGCGATCTATCAGAACCTGAGTGCGCTCGACATCGTCGAGCAGGTGCTGCAGAAGTTCGGCATCGCAATCGAACTGCGCGTGAAAGGCACCTACGCCGTGCGCGAATACTGCGTGCAATACGACGAAAGCGCGTTGCAGTTCATCTCGCGGCTGATGGAAGAGGAAGGCATCTTCTACTTCTTCACGTTCGCCGACGGCGTGCACACGATGGTGCTCGGCGACAGCACCGCCGCGCACAAGCCGGGCAAGACCGACTCGCACCTCTGGTACTCCAGCGATTCGGTCGCGCATCGTCACGTCGACCGGGTCGACGCCTTCGAGATGACGACGGGGCTCGTTGAAGCCGAGCAGATCGTCGCCGACTACGACTACACGAAGGCTGCGCTGCTGACGGCCAATTCCGCAGCCGGCAGCGGGCCGGCGAGCGGAACGCGTTATACCTTTCCCGGCGGCTATGCGAAGGCTGCGGACGGCACGCGCACGGCGAAGCTGCGGCTCGCGGCACATCAACTGGGGCAGCGCACGGGCCGCGCCAGCAGCGGAATCTGCACGCTCACCGCAGGCGCGAGTTTCACGCTGGGCGGCCACGCGAATGCGGCCTTCAACGCGTCCTATGTGATCTGCGCGGTGTCGCACAGCGCGTCGAACAACGATCGCTATGACAACAGCTTCGACGTGATCCCGGCTTCGGTCGCATTCCGCCCGCCGCTCGTGACGCCGAAGCCGATGGTGGCCGGCACGCACACGGCGATCGTCACTGGTTCGTCGGGCGAGGAAATCTGGACCGACGCATACGGCCGCATCAAGCTGAAGTTCCACTGGGACCGTTCGGCCGGCGCCAACGAAAACAGCTCTTGCTGGGTGCGCGTGGCGCAGGTCGCGGCGGGTAACGGCTGGGGACATCTGGTGCTGCCGCGCGTGGGCCAGGAGGTGGTCGTGAGCTACGTCGACGGCGATCCCGACCGGCCGCTCGTGACCGGCAGCGTCTACAACCGCCAGGGTACGTTGCCCGTCGGCCTGCCTGCGTCGCAGACGCAAAGCGTGATGCGCTCGCGTTCGTCGAAAGGCGGCACCGCCGGCAATGAAATCCGCATGGACGACAAGCTCAATAGCGAGGAGCTGTATTTCCACGCGCAGAAGGATCTGAATATCGCCGTCGAAAACGCGCTGTCCACGACGGTGCTTGCGGGGGCCGAAACGCATGTCGTCAAAAAGGGCGATCGCACCGTCGACGTGCAGAAGGGCAACGAGACGCACAGGGTGAAAGGCACGCGCTCGGTCGACGTGACCGGCGACGAAACCCACACGAATCACGCGGCGTTTGTGCAAAAGGTCAGCGGCAACTACACGCTGAAGGTGAGCGGCAATCTCGTCATCGACGTGACCGGCTCGATCAGCATCAAGGCAGGCACGTCGCTCCAGAACCAGGCAGGCACCACGCTCGCCAACAAGGCCGGCACCACGCTCAGCAACGAGGCGTTGCAGGTGCAAAGCAAGGCGTCGGCGATGCAGACGATCGATGGCGGCACGATGCTCGCGCTCAAGGGCGCAATCGTCAAGCTCAACTGAGGCAAGAGATGAGCACGCTACCACCCACTGCCGAACCTTCCGCGTCCGCGCACGCGATGGTCGTCGAGACGCGCGATGCGGCAGGGCAACTGGTGAGCCGCACGCCGATGCTCGACGGCGTAGCGCACGGACAGGTGGTCATGTACGGCGCGGGCGCCGTACCCGTCCTGGAGGCGCACTACGAGCACGGTGCGTTGTCGGGCGTGGCGCGCACTTTCGAGGCAACTGGCGCGCTTCTTCTGGAGGCCAACTACGTGGCGGGGCAGCTTCACGGCGCGATGACGACGTGGGAGGACGGCCGCGTCGCCTTGCGCCAGCACTACGCGCACGGGGTGCTGCACGGGACGTCCGTGTCGTATGCGCTGTCGGGACTGGCGACCTCGCGGTTCACCTACGAGGCCGGCAAGCTGACAGGCGAAGCATTGCATCTGCACGACGGGGTCGTCGTTCGACGCGCGCCTTACAGCAAAGGGGTGCTCGAAGGAGAGACGCGCGACTACACGGGCGACGGCAAGCTCGTGCAGACCTCACCCTACAAGGGCGGCCTGCTGCACGGCACGTTGCGGCGCTACGGTGCCGACGGCCGTGTGAGCGAGGAGCGCGCCTACGAGAGCGGCAAGCCGCTTGGCGCAGCCCGCAAGGTGGCCGCGCCCCCGCCGCAGCAAGACCCGGCGACGGGCGGACAGCGCCTCGCCAGGCAGCTTGAAAAATGGGTGAAGGGCTGACATGAGCTTTCTGGTAACGACCGGATCGACGATGCAGTGCACTTTCGGCGCCGCGCCCGCGGTATTGAACGTGCTGCCCACCAACCGCGTCCTCGCGGGTACGCCCGCCGCAACGATCATGGATCACATGCCGATGGTCAACGTGCCGCCGTTCGGCGTCTGCTCGTGCGTCGCGAATCCGATGGTGGCGGCGGCGACGGCAGCGGCGCTCGGCGTCCTGACGCCGATGCCCTGCGTGCCGATGACGATGGCGCCGTGGCTGCCGGGCTCGCCGACGGTCCTGATCGGCGCGATGCCGGCCTTGCAGAACGCTTCGAAGCTGATGTGCGCATGGGGCGGGGTCATCTCGATCCTGGCGCCGGCGCAGTTCACCACTATGGTTTCCTGAGGAATATCCGTCATGCAATACGTTTTTTCGATGACCGCGCGCATGGTGACCATCGTGCTTGGCTGCGCGATGGCGCTGTGCGTACTGCTGTTCCTGCTCGGGATCGAGATCGGCGTGCGCTACGTGGCGCCTGCGAAGGCGCCCGCGGTGCTGCCTGCGTCACAGCCGGCGCCGGTTTCCTCAACCAATTGAAATTGAAACTGCCATCTGACATGCTCCTCGCGTTTTCAACTCCTGTTTCCGCGCATACGCTGCGCAGCGCATGGCGCAGGCTGGCCGCGCTGCTCGGCGGCGCGATCATCCTGCTGGCAGGCGTGCCGGCGTTCGCGGTGACCCAGGCCGCCCCGGCCGCGGCGAGCGCACCTATCGCAAGCGCACCGTTGGCCACTTCGACGGGCCTCATGCAGATGCCCGACGGCCGGCTTCTCGCCCCCGAGTTTGCGCGCATCGCGAGCCGGGGCGAACTCGTCGTCGCAGTGATGGGTGTCGACCAGCCTCCATTCTTCGAAGAGCACGACGGCCAGTTGAGCGGCGTCGACATCGATATCGCCAGGGAAATCGCGGCAAAGCTCGGCGTCAAGGTGCGCTTCAACCGCGATGCGAAAACCTACGACGGCGTCGTGAATCTGCTCGCGAGCGGGCAGGCCGATCTGGCGATCAGCAAGCTCTCGCGAACGCTGTCGCGGGCTCAGGTGATCAGCTTCAGCGTGCCGTATATCCGGCTGCATCGTGCGCTGCTGCTGAACCGCGTGAAGTTCGCGATGCTCGCGCACGGCCGCGAGGTGCCCGACGTCATCCGCGCCTACGACGGCACGCTCGGCGTGGTCCGGAATTCGTCGTATGCCACCTACGTCGAGAGCAACTTCCCGCAGGCGAAGGTGGTGCCCTATCCGAGCTGGGAGGCTTTGCTCAAGGCGCTCGATGCCGGGGACGTGCCGGCGGCCTATCGTGACGAATTCGAAGTCAAGCACGTGCTCAAGCGTGACCCGACCGCTTCGCTGCGGCTACGCGTCGTGACCCTGGAGGACCTCGACGACCCGATCGCGATCGGCGTGAACGTCGGCGCGCCGACCTTGCTCGCCTTCGTCAATCAGTTTCTCGCCGAACGCAGCCAAAAGATCGATGTAACGACCTTGCTACAGGCTTCAAACAACTAATCGGAACAGTCGGGGAAGCAACAATGAATTCCAGCAGGATCTATGCGTGGGCCGTGAACCCGTGGGTGGTGATCGGCAGTCTCGCGCTCGGGGGGGTATTCGGTCTGCTGTTGCCCGAGATGGCGCAGAGATTAACCGTGATCGGCGACATCTACGTCAATCTGCTGAAGATGACCACGCTGCCGTTCATGGTCTCGGCCGTGATCTTCAGCCTGCAACGCCTGTTCCGCGAAGGCGGCACGGCGCGCTTGATGCTGCGCGTCGTGATGGTGTTTCTCGGCGCCTCGGCGACGGTCGCCTTCGTCGGTGCGCTGGTGCTGCTCGTCTTGCGCCCGGGCATCGATCTGCCGAGCTCGACCATGCAGACGTTCGGGCTGATGGTCGGCCACGATTCGACTTCGAACGAAGTGGTGATGAATCTCTACGGCACGGACACGGTCGAGAAAGGCGTGAGCCTGGTCGACGTGCTGACGAGTCTTGTGCCGACCAACATCTTCGCCGCGCTCGCCAACGGCGATGCGTTGAAAGCTCTCGTATTCGCACTGCTGTTCGGGCTCGCAGTCGGCCGGGTGCCGGAGCGGATTTCCGTCGGCCTGAGCCAGGCGTTGGAGACGATCTATCACGCCTGCCAGAAGCTGATGCACTGGCTCAGCTATCCCTTGCCCCTGATCCTGTTCTGCATGAGCGCGGCGCAGCTCGGCAAATCGGGCATGGGGCCGCTGCACGCGATGCTGCAATTCGTCATTGCTTTCTTCGTTGCCTCCGTCGTGCTGCTGTCGCTGGCGGCTGTCGTCATCTGGAAACGTTCGGGCCGGCCGCTCGGCGCGACGCTCACGGCGCTGCGCGTGCCTTTCGCGCTTGCGCTCGCGACGCGCAACAGCGCCGCATGCATGCCGAGCATGATCGAAAGCATGGTCGAGCGGCTGGGCTTTCCGCGCGCCAGGGTCGAGCTGATGGTGCCGCTGACCATCTCGTTGCTGCGCATTGGTCCGATGGTCTACTACGTGTGCGCCACGTTTTTCATTGCCCAGTTGTACGGCCATTCGCTCGGTGTCGTCGAGGTTTGCACCGTGCTGTTCGCATCGGTGCTCGCCGGATTCGCTTCCGCAGGCATGACCGGGCTCGTCACGGTTTCGCTGATCGGCATGACCTGCGCCTATCTGAGTCTGCCCTTCGAAGCGGCTTTCATCCTGTTCCTCGCGGTCGATCCGCTGTGCGACATGTTGCGCACGCTGATCCTCGTCATCGGCAATACAGCGGCGGTGTCGGTGATCTGTCCGCGTCCGCTCAAGATCTAGGAGAACGGCATGGCACTGATCGGCATTCTGGGCGGCATGGGACCGCTTGCGACCGTCGACTTCATGGAGCGGGTCATCCAGTTGACGAGCGCCATGGGGGCACTGCGCGACCAGCAGCATCTGCCGCTGCTCGTGGCCAATCTGCCGCATATCCCCGATCGTTCGAACGCGCTGCTCGGGACCGGCGAAGACCCGCTGCCGGCGCTGCTCGACGGTATCGACATGCTCAACCGGAACGGCGTCGAACTGATCGCCGTGCCGTGCAATTCGGCGCACTACTGGTACGACGCGATGCATGCGCGCAGCAGTGCGCCGATTCTGCATATCGCCGAAACCTGTGTTGCCGCCGTGCCGCCGGGCACGCGCTGCGTCGCTGTGCTCGCGACGGGCGGCACGCTTCACTCGGGGCTCTACCAGCGCATCCTCGCCGCGCACGACATCGTTCCCGTGGCGCCGGACGAAGGCACCCAGCAGCGCCTCGACACCTGCATCCATGCGGTGAAGGCGGGCGATCTCATCGGCTCCGCGGAACATCTCTCGGCGGCATTGCACGATCTTGCCGCGCGCGGCGCCGAGGCCGCCGTCATGGGCTGCACGGAAATTCCGCTGGCGGCGCGCCACCTGAAGGCGCCGCCCATGACGCTCGTGGACAGCACGCTCGAACTGGCGCGCGCGACGGTGTCATACGGTCTTTCCCGTGGCTGGAACGCACACCGATGAAGGCACTGAAGCGTCTTTCGAACAGCACCCTCGGGCTGCTCCTGTTCCTCGGGCTGGGCATCGTGGCGGGCACGTTGGTGCGCCCGGCGGGCGTGGCCGCCTACGTCGTGGGGCAGATCTACCTTGCCCTCGTCAACATGGCTGCCGTGCCGCTGCTGGTCGTGGCGATGTTCTTCGGGCTGCGGCAACTGATGGCGCTGGCGCAACCCGAACTGCGGATCGGCTCGATGCTGTCGCTGGCGCTCGCGCTGGTCGCGCTGTGCGCGGTGTGCGGCGCGCTGGTGGGTTTCTCCGCGGCCCCGGGCGCCCATCTTGCGGACGGCGCGCGCGCCCAGTTGGGACAGGTGGTGTTGAGCAGTTCGAGCGATGCGGAAGACCTGCGCATGCCGCTGCTCGGCGCATCGGGGTCTGGCCGGACGCTGTCCGCGATCTCGTTGCGCGACGTGGCCCCCGACAACTTTTATCGCGTCCTCGCCGACGGCCGCGGGCTCGGCATCCTGACCTGCACGATCCTGTTCGGCATGGCGTTCGCCGCGCTGTCGAGCGCTCAGACCCGGCTGTTGAACAGCGTGTTCGAGAGTATCTACCGGACCTTCGAGACGATCATCGAGCATGCGAATCTGCTGCTGCCCGTGCTCGTGTTCGGCAGCGCCGCGCATGTGGCGGAACAAACGAGCGGGGCGACGCTCGGCGCAATGAGCGGGTTTCTGCTGTGGTTCGTGCTCTGCGCATTGATGCTGTCCTGCGTGGCGATCGCGGCCATCGCGGCGCGCGCGGGCGTGCCGCTCGCACGCGCGATGACCCTGTTGAAAGCACCTATGCTCGTCGGCCTGACATCGGGCAGCGCGACGGCGCCGATTCCGCACACGATCGAGGCCATGAGCACACGGCTCGGCTTCAGCCGCGGCGTGGCGGAACTGGTGGTGCCGTTCGGCGCCGTGTTCGTGCGCGCCGGCTCCGCGCTCTATTTCGCGCTGGCGACCGTGTTCGTGGCGAATCTCTATGGCCGGCCGCTGGACGCAGGCGACATCGCCATGGTCGCGGCGGCATCGACGTTCGCGGCATTCGTTTCGGCAGGGCAGAGCGGTGTGGCAGGAGTCGGCTACGCGGGCATCGTGCTGTCGACTCTGCAACTGCCCGTCGAGGCGGCCGGCGTGCTGTTCGTGGCGATCGACCTGATCTGCGAAGGGCCGCGCAACCTGCTCAGCTTGCTCTCGGTCTGCACTGTGGTGGCACTCGTTTCCGCGGGACTGCCCACGGAGCGCGTCTCGGCGCCGGAGGCGCAGGCCGCGCCGGGCCCGGATGCGGTGTTGCGCTTTGCGTTCAACCGCATGCAACTGGCACTGGCAACGGGCTGCGTCGTGACGGTGGGGTTGCTGATCGTACTGATGGGTATTGGAGTAGGCGCGAAATGACGAATTGCCGACACGCATTGAATCACGCGGCCGGTGCGCCGGTCAGGGGCCGCACGGGCATGGCGGACATCGCGCGCAAGCTCGCGGCCTGGTGCCTGAGCGCCTGTATTGCAACGGTCCTGGCGGGATGCGCGATGCCGTCCATCTTGACCTTCAAGGGCGACAAGGTGAAGTGGGACGCGTTGACCTTCAGCGCCAGCGACGACGTGAACAACAACAGCCCTGTCGCCGTCGACGTCGTGTTCGTCACCGACGACGCGATGCTTGCGCGAATCGCGGAACTGCCCGCGTCGAAATGGTTTGCCGGACGCGCCGATCTCGTCAGCGCGTATCCGAAGAGCATCCAATATCGGAGCTGGGAATTCGTGCCCGGCCAGCTTCGCGATGTTCCCGGCGACACCTTCGATCGTCCGCGCGTGGCAGCGGCCTTCATCTTTGCCAACTATGCGAGTCCCGGCGCGCACCGCGTGCGGATCGAACAGTTCAGCGGCCGGCTTGCCGTGCAGCTCGACGACAACACTTTTTCAGTTTCGGCTGTGAAATGAACCTATATCAGCATCTTATCGATCCCTGCACTTGCGCCGCGTTGCCGCGTGCGTCCTTATCTCCGCGGAGCAACGGCCATGAGTGAGGGCGTCCAACCGGTTGTCGACCGCGTCGAATGGTTCGAGGGCATGCTGCTTGCCCCGCAGCATTTCCAGTTGATGAATGCGCGCGTCGATTCGCTCGTCGCCTGGCAGACGCTGGCCGCGGCACCGTTTAGCTGGGGCGTGCGCCGCCTCGTCTTCGACCAGGGGCTGCTGCCTGCCGGCGTGCTGCGCGTGCTGGCGCTCGACGCGATCATGCCCGACGGCACGGCCGTATCGTATTCGGCGGAGTCGAGCCAGCACGGGCGGCTCGAGTTGTCGCTCGAGCCGTTCGCGGAGCAGCTGGCGAACGGGCCGATCGATTTCTATCTGACGCTCCCCGTCGCCGCATCGATGCGTCACGACAGCGAGATACGCCGCTTCCGTTCGACGGCCGGCGCGCCGGTCGCCGACGAAGTGTCGCAGGCGCCGCTCGCCGATATCCCGCGCCTCATTCCCGAGCTTGCGCTCGCAGCGGGGGAATTGCCGTCGGCGATGCATGTCTCGCTGCGGCTCGGCTCGGTGTACCGGGACAACGAGGTGGTGCGGCTGGGCGAGCGCTTGCCGCCGCTGCTCGAAATCGCCCGTGACAATCCGCTATGGACGGCCGTTTCCGTAATGCTCGGGCAATTGCGCGGCAAGGCGGCATTCGTCGCCAGGCAGACCACGATTCCGTCGTCGAAAATCGAAGACCGGCTCACGCAACTCGAACTGAAGGACCGGCTGCGCAGCCTGCTTACCGCGCTGCCGCTTGCCGAAGCCGTGCTGCGCACCCCGCATCTGCATCCGCTCGCGCTGTACCTGGCGCTCGCCTCGCTGAGCGGCTCGCTGAGCATGCTGATGCCCGCCGGTCTCGCGCCCGTGCCGCCCGACTACGACCATGCCGATCCCCTCGCCGTATTCACGCCGCTGCTGCGGGCGCTGCGCGATGCGATCTCCGAGGTGAGCGAAGGTTACCGCGAGCGCAAATTCGAATTCCGCCACGGCGCGTTCGAGATCGCCCTGCAGCCGGACTGGGTGGGCGAGCGGCTGGTGGTCGGGCTGCGGGGGCAGTCGGACCGCGACCTGCGGGCGTGGATGGAGGGTGCGACCGCCGGTTCGCAATCGGTCTATCCGTCGCTGCGCAACCGCCGGGTGCTCGGGGCGCAGCGGCGAGTCGTCGACCACGCGGAGGAACTGGGCCTGCGCTCCGGGTCAGGTTATCTGCTGTTCGAGATCGACGCCGACTCCGTGCTCGTGCGCGCAAGCGAGACGCTCGTGATCGGCAATCTGAACGAGAGTGCGAGTGTGCAGCGGCCGCAGGAAATGCTGCTGTTCGTGAAGGGCTGATCACCAATGAAAACGACCTGACATGGCACGCAACGCATTTGAACTTGAAGAGAACGACATCGTCATGGTGCAGTTTCGCCTCTTTGTCGATGAACTGGTGAGAGCCCAACGGCGCTTTTCCGAGGAGCCCGACGCGACGCCGGAACTCGCGGCGCAGCGGGTCAGCCGCCATCTGCTGAATCTGCTGGAAATCCAGACCTTGCAGTCCCGCCGCGACAGCACGCGCTTCGATATCGAGAACCTCGCCGACGCACGCTATCTGAAAGCGGTGCTCGCCGACGAGCTGCTGCTCAATACGCCGTGGATCGGCCGCGAATGCTGGACGGGCTACCTGCTCGAATCGACGCTGTATCGAACGAACGTCGCCGGCGACCTCGTGTTTCGCAAGATCGAACAGCTACTGTCGGATCGAGAGCCGTCGCGCCGCGACATTGCACGGCTGTTTCTGTTCGCGCTCGCGATGGGGTTTCAGGGGCGCTTTCGCGGCGTGGACGCCGGCGCGCAGTTGCGTAGCTTGCGCGAGGAGCTCTACGAATTCATCTATCAGCGGCGCGCCGACCTGGGCGGGCGCGACCGCCTGCTGGCGCAAGCCGCTTACGCCAATACGATCTCGCACATCGCGCCGCGCAAGCTGCGCGCGGTGAGCCGCTGGACCGTGATGGCCCTGCTCGCGGCTGTTGCGCTGCTCGCAGTTTCGGAGCTGCTGTGGCTTTGGCAGTCGTGGCCGGTGCGCCAGGCGCTGCACGGCGACATGGTGGAAAGGGTGAGCTCATGAGCCCGATACGCAAATTGAAATTCGCCGGAGTCCGCGCATGCTGACGAGCGACCTGTTCCTGCTCTCGCTGGCCGTTCTCATCGTGGTCGTCTGCACGGTGCTGGGCGTCGTCGTGTATTTCGCCGCGCATGGCGAGAAGAACAAGGCGGCAGGCGATCGCAAGATCGTCCGGATGCGCGCCGATTCGCTGCGCAACGCGTTTCGCCAGGCCGTCGAACTGGTCGAAGGCAATATCGTGTCGCGGGCCGAGCGTTACAACGTGCCGTGGATTCTCGTGCTGAACGAAGGCGACGATCCGCCTGCGCTGCCGATCGCGCAGTCCGGCGTGGCGAGCGTGCTGAGTTCAGAGGCCGCCTCGCCGGCCGCGACGCAGGGGATTGCGTGGCAGTTCTTCGATCGCGGCATCGTGATCGACATCAAGGCCGCCTACCTCGGCTCGCCCGATGAAGACACCGACGAAAAGCCCTGGGACGAATTCCTGAGCCTGTGCCGCAACTACCGGCCGCAACGGCCGTTCGATTCGGTCGTGGTGACGGTGCCCGCCGCGATGCTGCTGGCCGAAGATACCGATGCGAGACTCGAGCTCGTGCGGCACGCGAAGCTCGCGCACCGGCGCTTATGGCTTGCGCAGAACCGCTTTGCGATGCGCTTCGCGCTGTACGTCGTCGTCACGGGGTGCGAGTCGCTGGCGGGCTTCACGTCGTTTGCACGGGCCTTGCCCGAGCCGCTGCGCGCCAGCATGCTCGGCTGGTCTTCGCCGTACGACCTGTCGGAGACCTACCAGGCGAGCTGGGTCGAAACCGCGATGACGAGCATCGAACGCGCCGTGTCGGATGCGAGCGCCGAGCTTTTCACGCTCGACACGGGCCATCTCGACGCACGCGAAATTCTCTTCCTGCCCGCGCGCATCGATGCCATCCGCTCGCAGTTGCAGCTCTACGTCGATGAACTGCTGCGGCCGAGCGCGTACCACGAGCCGTTTTTCTTCCGCGGCATCTACCTGACGGGCGACACCGGCGAGCTCAGCGATGCGGGCGTCGAGGAGACCGTACTGGCCAGTGCTGCGGCAATGGAAGCCGGTTCCGATCCCTATGGCCGAGGCGAGGAGCCCTATCTCGCGGGCGGCGATGCCGGCGCGGCAGAGGAGGGTGCGGACCACGCCGATCCGGGAATCGCTGCGCACCCGCTATCGTCGCCGGTCGGCGACCTGATGCTGCAGCCGGCCTTCCTGCGTGACCTGTTCGAAAAGAAGATCTTCCTCGAATACGGCCTGACCCGGCCGTCGCGTACCCAGCACCTTGCGCGGCCGCTCGTCAATCGCACGCTGCACTGGGGCACGCTCGCGCTGCTTGGCGGTTGGGGCATCGGGCTCGCCGTCGCGACGGTGCAGTTGAGCCATCGCCATGCCGCGCTCGTGGCGGCCCTCGGCGAGCTGCAAAAGAGCGCACAGGAGCGCGCTTCGGCCGAGCATGGCGGCCAGCAACTGCCCGCCGACTGGTATCGAGGCAAGGCGCTTGCGCTGATCGGCGTGAACGACCGGCTGCATGCCGGCGTGGACTGGTCGATCTTCATGCCCGGCTCGTGGAATGTCGTCGACGATCTCAATGAACGGGTCCGGCAGCGCTTCGAACGCGAATTCGGCGAGATCGTCGTGACGGCGCTCGAACGTGAAATGCTCCAACGTGTCGGAACGTTGAGCGGTATCGCGCGCGATCCGGGCACGGGTCAATTGATCGTCGGCGACGATTGCGCCGCGCCTGCGGCGGCGAGTGCCGATGCGCGCGGCGCCGACAGCCTCGCCGTCGAGGATGCGCCCGCGATGCGCGCCTTGCAGCGCTACGTGGGCGAGGTCGATCAGCTCGATGCGGCGCTGCAGGCCATGCAGCGGTTGCAGCGGCCGTCGGCGGGCAATGCCGATGCGCTTCGTCTTGCCGTGCGCTACGCATTCGGCGCGGATTTGCAGGGCAACCTCGCGGGGAGCCTGCCGTACTTCTATCGCGACCCGGATCGCAGCGACGCCTACGCCGCCGACGGCGCGGGCGGCATCGATCTGCCCGTCGTGCAGCAGGCGTTGCGCTGCACATTCGACAAGGGCGCACAGCAGCTCGACGATGGGCTCTTCGCGGGCAGTCCGCTGTTGAATACCGAACGCTCGATCGTGAGCCATCTCGGCAATCTGTCGGTGACGGACAACAACGGGGCGGATTTTACCCAGCTCACAGGCGACTACCGCGCCATCGCGGCGGGCATCGGCACGCAGCAGGATCTGCTGGCCTCGGGCAAGGGCGGGTGGATGAGGCAGACGCAGTTCGTTCCGGGCCCGGTCCACGACGGCACGTTCGCGCGCGCGGCGGAGAGCCGCCTGCTTGGTCCTGATCTCGTGGCGCGCGTGCGGGCGCGTTCCGGCAACGCCTATCAGGCGTTCAGGAGCGAGCTGGCGTTGCGCTTCGGCGGCGCCGATGCCGGCGTCGTGTGGGTCAACAAGGAGGCGCGCTATGCGGTTTCGCCGGCGCGGCTCGCGCTGCGCGACGGTCTGTTGAAGCTGCTGAACCAGCCGTTCATGGCCGTGCCGCGCGACCTCCCGCTGCCGTCGATAGCGGAAGGCTCGATCGTGACGTGGGACCTCGCCCAGCTCGATCAGGCCCTGGCCTTGAGCGAGGCGCGCAAGCACTTCCTGGCGGAAGGCCTGAGCGCGATTCCCGACACGCTGCGTCCCGTTGTCGAACAGGCGCTCGATGTACAGTTCGCTCGCCTCATGATCGATCAGGTGGCCGCGGCCGCTGCCGTGTCGCCCGCGCAGGGCGAGCCGGACGGCGCCGCATTCGATGCCGCGCGCAGCCGTCTCGTGAAGATCCGCGCGGCGCTCGCCGACATGGACGCGACCGCGCAGGGCGCCGATCTCGACGCGCTGATGTCGCGCGACGCGATGGAGCACCTGCGCCTCGTCGACGATGCGCTGACGCGTGCCGAGCTGTATGCGACGCGGCCGGCGGGCGCGGTGTCGAGCGGCGACGCGCCTGCGCCCGTGCTCGCGGCATTCGGGATCGCCGACCCGGCGCAGTTGGGCATCTATCTCGACCAGCAGTCGGCACGGGCCGCGACGCTCGGCAAGCAGGCGGCGGCCTATCTCTCCGCGCTCAGCACGGCCGATGCGGTCTCGCCGCTGGCGCAGCGCTGGCAGGCGATCGAACTCGACCTGGGCCGCTACCAGCTCAAGAATCCGAACAGCAGCCTGCTGATGCTGGAGCAGTTCGTGCAGACGGTGGCGGGCGACCCCCGCGGCGGCGACTGCATCGGGCGATTCCCGCCTCGGCCGTCCGCCGTCGGCGCGAGCGACTATTTCACCTCGGTGCACATGCGTCTGTACGACAGCCTGCTCGCGCGCTGCGGCCAGAGCTATAACGCCGGGCTGCGCCAGCAATGGGATGCGTTTGCGTCGACGTTCAACCAGAACGTCGCGGGTCACCAGCCGTTCGGCGTTCCCGCTCGGCTTGCGGTTCGAAGCAGTGCGGGTAATGCATCGGTGGACTTCGCAGAACTTGGGCAGACGCTGCGGCACTACGAGCGCGCCGCCAGGACCTTGCAGCAGGCGCGTAACGTTGCCGCGGAGCGGGGCATCGGAGGCAACCCGGCGGTGCGTCAATTCGCCGACCGGTTCGACCCGGTGGCGGCGTTTCTTGCACCGCTGTATCCGGCCAACGACGGTGCGCCGACCGGCTACGACGTGCGGGTCGATTTCCGCGCGAACCGCACGGGCGAGATCGCGGCCAACCAGGTGATCGACTGGACGCTCAGGATCGGCACGCAGAGTGTGTCGTTGAACGATGCATCAGGCACGCTGCACTGGGAGTACGGCATGCCCGTCACGCTGGTGCTGCGCTTTGCGAAGGACTCGCCGCTCACGGCGCTCGACGATCCGGCGCAGCGCGCGTTTTCGAGCGATGGCCGCACCTTGACGTGGCAATTCGCCGACCCGTGGGCGCTCTTTTCGTTCATCTCGCAGCAGCGTGTGGCCGACACGCTCGCGCGCGAACGCGGGGCGGGACCCTTGCTCAAGTTCGATTTTCCGCTGGGCACGGTGAACCCCGCGGATCTCGCGCTGCTGCCGAAACAGGAGCGCGGCCAGGTGTTCGTCAGGCTCACGCTGAGCGCGCCCGGCAGCAAGACGCCGCTGCCGTGGCCCGGCAGCTTTCCGACCTCCGCGCCCGAATGGAACGCACTATGAGCACACCGAATTTGTTGCACACCCAGCCGGACTTCACCGTCGACGTGGAGAGCTATCTCGCCGACTTGCCGGATGGCGGCGGCGCGGGTACGTCGCTGCGCGGCGATGCGCTGTACGCGCGGATTCGCGATGCGCGGCACGAGGACGATGCCTCGCTGCCGATGGGCGATTGGGAACGCCCGCTCGCCAAAGCGGACTGGAAGGCCGTCGCCGCGCTGAGCGGCGAGGCGCTGCGCACGCGCAGCAAGGATTTTCAGTTGGCCGCGTGGCTGTGCGAGGCGTGGACGCATCTGCATCGCATCGACGGTTTCGTGGCCGGTGTCGAGGTGATGACGGGACTCGTCGAGCGCTATTGGGAAACGGGCTGGCCGCAACTCGAGAACGACGACGCCGAAGTGCGGGCGGCGCCGTTCGCGTGGTTCGCGAGGAACATCGCGCAGGTGCTGTCGTTGCACGTGCCGCTGATGGAAATCGACTTACCCGAGATGCCCGTGTTCAATCTTGAAGCGTTCCAGCGGCTTGCGGCGGCGCCGGTTGTCGAAGGCGGAAGCACCTTCACTCGCGAACTGGTCGATACATACGTGACGCGCGGCGACAACCTTTTCGCGCTGGCACGGCTCCAGCAGCGCGCGGTCGTCGCACGGGAAGCGTGGGACCGGCTGGCCCAACTCGTCGATCCTGGGCTTGGCGAATATGCACCGGGCTTCCAAGGGGTTGCGGAAGTGCTGACGCGCCTTTCGCGGGCGGCAACCAGCCTCATCGGCGAGCGGGCGGTGCAGGTGCCGTCGACGGCACCTGCCGCGGCGGCCATCGAAGCGCTGGATGACGCGCTTGATCAGGCATACCGCGAAGACGCGCAGCCTGTGCATGCCCCGATCCTGCATGACGCGATGCAGCCGCATGCGGCCGCCGATGCAGTGACCACGCCACTCCCGCCAAGCATCGTCAACCTGATCGCCGACCGTGCCCATGCCTACCGGCTGCTCGGCGACATCGCACGTTACCTGCAGCGTCAGGAGCCGCACAGCCCGACCTCGTATCTGCTCGATCGCGCGATTTCATGGGAAAGCATGACGCCGGCGGACTTGATGCGGGACATTGTGCAGCCAGATGGCAGTGTCGAGCGCTATTTCCTGATGCTCGGGCTCGAGTGACGGCGATGTGCGCGAAGCGGCCGTGACGCCGTTGCGGACCAGGTCTCCCGTTTTTCAATCTGCATAACTGTCTTGTTGGAGATGTGATGTTTCTTGAACCCATCGTAGCGAAGCGGGCGGCTAGGCTGATGATGCGCGACGCTGTCGAATCCGTGTCGAAAGAGCATACGGGGCTCACCAAACACTTTTTGTCCAACAAGGCGAAGACGTTCATCGCAAAGTGGAGCACGGAAAGCAAGGTCAGCATGGGAACCGGCGTGGCTGTCGCGGTCAGCGTGACCGTTGCCGGCGCCTTGACGGGTGGCATCGCGATCCCTGTGCTGATCGGGCTCGCGGCGGGCACCTACGCGCTCAGGAATGCCATCGAATTGATCGGTGCGGATCATAGGCGTGCGAACCGCAACTGGCTGAAGCGGTTCCCCAGTGCGAAGCCGAAGCTGGAGTCCGAGATGGGCGTCTTCCTGACCGTGGAAGCCAGCGATTCGCTGCGACGGGCGGTCGATCACTTCCGCATGATGAAAACGATCGACCAGGAAGTCAAAGATGCAGCCGGCTCGGAGTTCTGGAACTGCGAAGAAGCGATCAACTACGCCAAGGCGGTGTCGAGGTTTATCCATCACAGCGACAAGGTACGTAACTACACGCTGCCTGTGCTCGACCTGCTGATCTTCTATCTCGATTCGTATGCGAAGCTCGCCGAGAACTGGACCCTGTTGGAGCCGAACATCAGCGCGGCCTTGCAGCTCTGGTTCGAGCAGCACAGCCATGCATGCTGTTGCCCCGGCGGCGGCGACAAGGACGTGTGCTATGCGCCGCCCGCTACCGATCCCCATGGCGGCATGCCCGCAAAGCGGCACGCCGAGGCGACCTCTACGTTGCAGGCGGGCTTTGAACCCGCTTCCCCGCCGTCGGACATACCGGGCGCCGTGAAGATCGGCGAATTGCTCGAAGGCATGAAGGCGGCTCGCGACAAGATCGTTGCGGGCATGCACGCGGCCGATAACGCCACCTGGAACTACAGCGCGGAACGCCTGGTCATGACGACTCGCGCCAGGTCGGGGGCGCCCGTCGCCGACCACGGGCACAAAAGACGTCTGGACGCGTTGCTCGACGCAGTGTGGCGGCAGGTCGACCGCCCCGGCTATTTTGCGCGGGCCACACGGCGCGCCGGGCATTGGTATACGCGGACGACGGGGAGCGAGAAAGCCGGCGCGGTGATCGGCGAGGCGCTGGCTGTCGGCTCGATCTTTCTGCCGTTCATCAATGAGGCCAACGAACTGACCAGGTTGGGGCAGAGCGCCATCTCGGGCAGCACGACCGCCGCGGTGCTGATTGGCGACAAGGTGGGGCTCAATCTGCTGAAGGGAGCGGACGGTACCGCCATCAAGTGCAGCCTGATCGATCAAAAGCTCGTCGAGTGGCACGCGACGGCCGAAATCCGGGCGGCCGGTTCGGGTGTGGAAAAACTGATGTCCAAGCTGATGTTGCATTTCAAGAAGGCAGCGGAAGCCGTGAAGGCGCTCGACGAATCGCCGCGCCTCATCTCGTCGTGCAACGACGCGATGGCCCTGTCCACCAAGGTTGCGGAAATCGTGTCCCAGATGGAGAAAGTGAGTCGCTATGCGGGGCCTTGTATCGGCATTGTCGATGTGCTGTGCAAGCACTGCTATGACTGGTCGGCAGCGGAGTGGGAGATGTGGCGGGATATGGAATACAGCGTCCTCGATTGGCTGCGCGACGATGCCGCGCATGAGCACTGCCGGATTGGGAACACGAAGTGCTATGGCGCGAAACATCATCGCTCGGGAGCGAACTTTCTTGGGCGCGGCGGCACGTGGGTGCATATCACGAACGATCCACATAATCCGTTGACGTGAATGCAAATAGCGTCACGCAAATCCGTCTCGCGAGATTGGCGATAAACGATCATTTCATACAGCAGGCATTTTCATGAACCGACGCGCGAGTCGAGAGTGATTGTGCCAATGGGTTTGTGTTTGCGGCGTTCGAAAAGGGGTGGAAAATGTCGAAAAGCGACGAGCAACGTTTTGACGCAGCGTTGGAAACACTGTTGTCACTCGCACAACGCGAGGGAATCGTCATTTATAACGGATATGCCGGGGTGCTGGAATGGCTGGGTCAGCAAGCCAATAGTGCAGCTGCCAAACGTAGGGTTGGATCTGCGATTTCACTCGGTTATCACTTTCGCAGCTCACCTGCGATTGCTGACTTACGTGACGCCCTTCGCGCGCTTCTACTACTGCAGGTCACTCGTTTTGCCATGTCAGGTGCGCCATTGAAGAGGCTGAAGGATCTCGCCTCTGCTGCCAATCCCATGTACTGGCGTGGGGAAATACTCACGGAACTCAAAAAGCTTTGTGGCGGAATCATTGTCCGTGCAGGAAGGGTTCTCGTCGACCACCGGGTTCATCATTGGGCAGGCGTTCATCGATTCGCCGATATCAATCGAACCCTTAGCACCGGACGGGAAAACGGCGTAAAAATGCTTGAAGCTGCGTATGCCTATGTCGCCCGAGGAGGTGACCCGAATGGGCATTATGTGCGCTGGTTCGGTACGGGAGACGCGACTGTTGTACGCGCGAACTTGCAACAAATGATGGACGTCTATCGGACCAGAGCCATCGGCATTTATGCCGACGAGTACGCGAAGCCAAGCGAAGCCCCGACCTTGAGGAATCTATGGGGATCTGCCACGCGGGCGTGGGAGGCTCTCGCAGCCACCGGCGTCATCCGGGTCAATCTGGGGAAGCATTTCTTCGGGGGGGCCGCGGAGCATAGTCACCAGATCGTCTACGACGCGGAACAGATCCTCTACCTGGAACGCGCGATCGCGTTGAGTGAAGAGCGGGTGCAGGCAAACAAGGCGTTCTTTCAGGCGGTACAGGCGGGCGGCGATGTGAATGTGCTGGAGGCGGAACGGGACATGCGAGTTGCGGACCTCACGGCGCAAATCGCGCTGCAGGATGCCCTGCTTCCGAAGGGAGATGAACAAATCTCCGTCGCGGGCGTGCTACTGCACGAAGTGAGTCATAACGCTGTTGGCACGACAGACCACGTGGTATCAGGACAAGCGATGTATGGCCCCAATTTCTGCTCGTGGCTTGCGCGCACCAATCCTGCAAAAACTGTCGACAATGCGGATAGTTATCGTCTTTTTTGTGAACAATTCCTTTAGCGCAGCTTGAGCCAGGTGGTGCGCCTCGCGATGGAGTTCGCGTTTGTACCGGCCTGGTGTGTCAAAGCGATGGACCAGCCTAAGCGGATTTCCGCTGTCTGTAGCGCAAACGCGCTACATCCAATGTTTCGCTTTGGGCTGCAAAATGAGGCCCTCATGGAATGACGGGATACCTCACGCCAAAACGGGATCACGGCCAGATCTTCCGCTCGATCCACGTGACCATCGTGGAAGACGCCCCCGGTTTCGGGGAGACCTTGGGTCGGGCGATCGAGGGCGCGCAGGTTATCTGGCTTGCCTGGGTGGCTGGCACGCGTGCTGAAGGCCCGAGACTGCTGCAGGGGGCGTCCCCAGAACCCAACCCAGAGGAATCACTGCATGGCTGTGCTGACAATCTACAACCATGGTACCGGCGGCGCGTCCTCCAAGGACGCCAGCAAGGCCGAGATCGTGAACATATTCGGCAACGAGGCGCGCAAGGCGGGGCGCGAGTTTATCGATTGGATGGTGACCGAGGGCGTAGGCGCGGCTGGCAGCCCCGACAAGCGGTTACTGACGCCGCAACTGACGGTGGACACGACCACGGGAGCATCTCGCTTCGATCTCATGGAGTACGGAGCCACGCCGGGGAGCGCCCGCATGGACGACTACCTCAAGCTTGCCGGTACGCCCTGGCTGGCACGCAAGCTCCTGCCGCGCGATCAGGCCTTGCAGATCAGTGGTGTCGGGGCTGACGAGAACGTTGTGGCCGTTCTGAGCACACTAAAGTTCCTGGAGCGCGCCAACCAGCTGCCCGACGCGATCAACCTCATGGGCTGGAGCCGGGGGGGCGTCACCTGCATTCGGATCGCACACTTCCTTAATCTCGATCCCCGGCTCAAAGCGATACCCGTGAACATCTTCGCCATCGACCCTGTTGCCGGGGCTGGTCACGACGCAGAACCCGAAGCCCAAACCGTCGGGGATAACGTCAAGAACTACGTGGCGACCTTATCGGTACACGAGAACCGCAAGGGCTTCACGCCGATGACGCTGACCAGCAACGCCGGTACCTCCCTGCGATTCACCGGCACGACGAAGTACGCGATTCTCAATATGCCTGGCATCCATTCGGATACAGCCAAGTTCAGTTCGTCCAGCGGCCGGCTTACATTTCACATGTGCTGCCAATTCCTGATGGCACATGGTTCAAACATAAGCCCGGCGTTGCGCACGATGTTCAAGATGCACCCCAACACGCAGTTGGCCGAATACGACAAGCTCATGCAGGGTGCCAAGGCCGCAGGAATCAAAACGGGCCAGACTGGTTTTGTGGCTCGCTTTGTTACCGGGCGCGAACGGCGCGAGGTATACAACCGGCCCACCTTGGGCCACGAAGAGTTCTTCATCAATGCCCATCACCATGTGCTGTTCAAGCGCAAGTACCCGGTCGTCTATCGCAAATACTTCACGGCCATGGCGGCTTACAAGAACACGCTGAGATGGCAGCAGGACGACAACCGCGCTATGGGTGAGGAACTCGCCAGCATGGGCCCTGGGCACTTGGCCGGCATCCAGCGGCAGCACGCAATGACGTCAGTGCCCGCCACGAGTTCCGTGCAGTCTGCCTATCAGCTCTGCGTGGTGCATAACACGCTTGCCGACTAGCGCGCTCCTGGACGACGCACGGGGGGCAGCGTGTTCAGCCCCCTGGCTAATCAGACAACAGCCCCAGCGTCCTGGCCTCATAAATGGCTTCCGCCTTCGACGTAACCTTCAGCTTGCTGTAAATGCGCCGCGTGAAAGTCTTCACGGTAAACGGGGACAGCTGCATCAGCTCTGCGATTTCGTGTGCCTTGAAACCCTTGGTGATCAAGTCGAGCACTTCCTTCTCGCGGGCAGACAGCAAGGGCGCAGACGCCACTTTCGGTTTGCTGCTTTCGGCGCCGCTTTGCCGCAGACGCGTGAGTATTTGCCGCACGACGATCGGGCTGACCGGATTGCCGCCGCTCGCGACCCGGCGGATTTCGTCGACGATTCGCGCGGGCGAGCTGTCCTTCAGCAGATAGCCGGACGCGCCGGCTTTGATCGAGCGCATCACGTGGGCTTCGTCGCCGGGATTGATGCTGACCATGACGTTGCAAGTAGTCCATTGCGGCACGGCGGCGCGGATCACATCGACGCCGGCGCCGTCGGGCAGCCACAGGTCGACCAGCAGCACATCTGGCGGTGAGCCGTCGAGCATCGCCAGTCCTTCGGCGAGGGTGCCGGCTACGCCGGTCAGCCGCAAGTCCGGCGTACTCAGCACAGCATGGCTCAGCGCATCGGCGAAGCCGGCGTCGTCCTCGACGAGGGCGATGCGGATTGTTCGGGGTTCCTGACCGGTGTTTGCGGGTTGCATAGGAGCGTCATTTTATGCGCAGTGCGAGGACGTTCGATGTAGCGCGTTTGTGCTACAGAAGGGAACGGTCCGCATTCCTAGACTCGTGTCCGTTTTCGCTGCTCCTCACGCGTCAACCGGCGTTGCCGGCTCGCATTCCAGCGGCAGCCGGAGCGTGAAGCGCGTGCCGGCCGGACCGGAGTGCCAGTCCCTCGATCGTTCCGGCACCCCCCGAACGTCACCGCAAACTGCCGTAGATGCGCCGTACCAAGGTCTTCACGGTGAGCGGGGATAGCTGCATCCGTTCGGCGATTTCCTGTGTCCTGAAGCCCTTGGTGATCAAAATCGGAAACAGCGGCAGATTCGTGCAATGCTTGGAAAGCACGGGCCGCAATTCGTTACGGTGCAGATCGAACGCTTGCGTTACATCATCGGCACATGCAGATGATGCGGATCTTTCAGCGTTTCCGAGACGCGTTGCATGGCGTCGCGGCAATCGTCGCGGTTCTGCGGACCGCCAAGGCAGATCCGGATCGCGTTGGGCGGGTTACCGTCCGTCGAAAACGCAGCACCTGCAACCGCGCCGACCCCCTGATTGCGCAATTGCAGCGCAAGCTCGGGCGCGCTCCAGTCGCACTGCGCCGGAATCGGCAGCCACAAATGAAAGCCATCGGGTTGTGAATCGTGCTGCCAGTCTGACAGTTCTTGGGACGCAATGGCCTGACGCAGGTTCGCTTCCTTGCGGATTGCGTCGAGCATTTCATGCGCAGTGCCGTCGTTGACCCATTGTGTCGCCAGCATCACCGTGAATGGACTCGGCATCACGGTCGTCGCGCGTAACGCACCCGCGACGCGTTGCGTCTGTCTTGCGCTCGGCGCGCGCAGGTAAGCGACCCGCAAACCTGCGCCGAGCGTCTTCGAGAAGCCGGTCATGTACCAGGTCAGTTCGGGCGCGAGCGTGGCCAGCGCAACGGGCTTGTTCGCCGGCAGCCAGCCATATGCGTCGTCTTCGATGATGGGGACGCTGTAGCGCAACGCGACATCGGCAAGCGCCTCGCGACGCTGCACGGATAGCGTTAGCGTGCTGGGATTCTGCAAGGTCGGGTTGCAGTAGAACGCGCCGGGCTTTTCGGTCTTGCAGAGCGCCTCGAACGCATGCGGCAACGGTCCTTCTTCGTCGCGCGGCAGGGGCTGTAGACGCACGCCGAGTTGCGACGCGATTGCCTTGATGCCGGGATACGCGAGCGTATCGAGGCAAATCGTTTCCCCCGGTCTGGCAAGCTGCGACACGAGCGCGACCAGCGCGCTATGAATGCCGGGACACACCAGCACCGTGTCCTCCTCGCAGTCCGGGAAGCGGTCTTTCAGCCATGCGCGTCCGGCTGCGCGGTCGTCGGGCGTGCCGCCGAAGTCCTGATACCGCAGCAGCCGATAGGGATCGGTTTGCGCGAACAGACTCGCCGACGACTCTCGCAAGCGCGCCGCAAGCTCGGGCGGCTCGGGTGGCATGTTCATCGACATCTCGACACTGCTGCCGCCCGCAAGCGGCAACGTCTGTGTCCTTCCCCGCACGAAAGTACCGCTGCCCGCGCGTGCGTCGAGCAAGCCGCGCTTGCGCGCTTCCGCATAGGCGCGTGCAACGGTCGTGTAATTCAGCTGCAAGGCGCCCGCCAGATCGCGCAACCCCGGCAGCCGGTCTCGCGGACGCAACCGTCCGCTCGCGAGATCTTCTTCGATCAGATCCGGTATCACGAGATATGCCGGTTTGCGGCTTTCGGTCAGACGTTTGAGCCAGTGATGCGTGAGACTGTCCATGAAGATTCCCGTTGTTTTATTCAAAAAATAGCACAGGCTCGACGTAAAAAATAAATCGGATTCCGATCAATTCGAACAGTGATCGCATTGATTGGATGAGTGCACGCTTGAGGGGTATCGCGCACCATGAAAACGCAAAAAGCGCGTTCGTGCTGCGCAAAGACGGTGCGCGGCCACTCCTGCGAAACGACTCAAAAGCTCAGCCAGCAAAGGCTCGCAAAGAAATTTTCGGGTCGCTTGGACCAATCGGGTTTGATTGATTGGAAGTTGATTGCATGAACCGGGCCGGAAATTGGCATATGCGTTGCGTTAAGTGAGTCGCCAATCGGGTTATTTCCCGGTGAGCAATCCGATCAATTACTCGACTTATTGGAGAGCGATATGCCTGCAGTCAACAAACCTCTGCATCAGAAAGGCGACTACCTCGTCGACTACGAAGAAAAGGTCTTTCCTGACGTCAAGGCCGAACCCGGCGAAAAAGCGCTCGTGACCTTTCACACGGTCGCATTCGAAGGCTCGATCGGCTTCGTCAATCTGCTGCAGGCGACGCGTCTGCAACGCAAGGGTTTCGACACGTCGGTGCTGCTGTATGGCCCTGGCGTCACGCTCGGTCTGCAACGCGGTTTCCCGACGCTTGGCGACGAAGCCTTCCCCGGCCATCTGAACTTCAACAATCAACTGGTCAAGTTCATGGGAGAGGGCGGCAAGGTCTACGCATGCCGCTTTGCATTGCAGGCGCTGTACGGTCATGGCGAGGCATCGCTGATCGAAGGCATCCGCCCGATCAACCCGCTAGATGTGCTGGACCTTCAGCTTCTCCATCGCAAGGAGAACGCGCTGATCATCCATACGTGGACCGTCTGAGCGCGCCGGGTGCCGATCATGTCCGAGCAGCGAATCATCCGTGCAGCGGCGGTGCAGATTGCGCCCGAGTTCGAGCGTCCCGGCGGCACGCTCGACAGGGTATGCGCCGCAATCGACGAAGCCGCGTCGAAAGGCGTGCAGCTGATCGTCTTTCCCGAGACGTTCGTGCCGTACTACCCGTACTTCTCGTTCGTGCGTCCTCCCGTCGCGTCGGGCGCCGACCATATGCGGCTCTACGAGCAGGCCGTGGTTGTGCCTGGCCCCGTCACCCAGGCCGTGAGCGAGCGCGCGCGCCGTCATTCGATGGTCGTCGTGCTCGGCGTGAACGAGCGCGATTACGGCAGCCTGTACAACACGCAACTTGTGTTCGATGTCGACGGACGGCTCGTGCTGAAGCGCCGCAAGATCACACCGACATTTCATGAACGGATGATCTGGGGACAAGGCGATGCGGCGGGGCTGAAGGTCGCGCATACGGGCATTGCCCGAGTCGGCGCGCTCGCGTGCTGGGAGCACTACAACCCGCTCGCGCGCTACGCGCTGATGACGCAGCACGAAGAGATCCATTGCAGCCAGTTCCCGGGTTCGCTGGTCGGTCCGATTTTCGCCGAGCAGATCGAGGTCACCATCCGTCATCACGCGCTCGAATCGGGCTGCTTCGTCGTCAACTCGACGGGCTGGCTCAGCGAAGCGCAGATCGAAGCGGTGACGACCGATCCAAAGCTGCAAAAGGCGCTGCGCGGCGGCTGCATGACGGCCATCGTGTCGCCCGAAGGACAGCATCTCGTCGAGCCGTTGCGGGAAGGGGAAGGGATGGTCATCGCCGATCTCGACATGTCGCTGATCACGAAGCGCAAACGGATGATGGATTCCGTCGGCCACTACGCGCGGCCCGAATTGCTGAGTCTTGCGATCAACGATCGCCCGGCGATGCCTGTCGCACCGATGTCGACGTCGTTCGAACGCACGGACGCCGCGTCTGAAATCACGAATGGAGGTCAGGATGAATCTCAGCATGAACCTGTCGTCGGCTGAGCCGCGCACGCAGCGCCAGATGATGGAGTTGCGCACGGAGTTGCAGTCGGCGGGGCTGCGCCTCGTCGATCCGAACGCAGGAGCCGCTAGCCGGCGCGGCGGGGCAGGGCCGTCGGACCACAAGGCTGTGACCGTCGATGGCGTGACGATCATGGTGCCGGTGCACACCAGTTCCGCGTGGAATTCGCCATTCGTCGCGGGAGCGCCGGATGAAGCGGGCGCGAGCGCGTTGATGCGCGGCACGATCCCCATTGCAAGCATCAGCTTCCCGAAAGCGCCGCGCTTCACGCAACTGCAAACGCTCGACGGCGTGCCGTACTCGCATATCGCGACGTTGCACGGTACCGACGTGCTCGCGACGACGGTGCTGCAAACCTGCATCCGCTATGAGAGCCGCAAGAAGACGTGCAAGTTCTGCGCAATCGGCCAGTCGCTCGCGGCGGGCCGTACGATTGCGCGCAAGACCCCGGAGCAACTGGCGGAAGTGGCGCGCGCTGCTGTGCTGCTTGATGGCGTAAAGCACATGGTGCTGACCACGGGCACGCCGCCGACGCCGGATCGCGGCGCGCAGATCCTGTGCGAAAGCGCGTTTGCGATCAAGGCGGCCGTCGATCTGCCTATCCAGGCGCAATGCGAGCCACCCGACGACGACGCGTGGTTCGAGCGCATGAAGGCGAGCGGCATCGATACGCTCGGCATGCACCTCGAAGTGGTGACGCCCGAAGTGCGGGCGCGGGTTATGCCGGGCAAGGCGAGCGTACCAATCTCGCGATACATGGAAGCGTTCAAGGCGGCCGTTGCCGTGTTCGGCAATGGGCAGGTCAGTACGTACATTCTCGCGGGCCTCGGCGATACGCGCGAAGCGATTCTGTCGATTTCGCGCGAACTGATTGACATTGGCGTGTATCCGTTCGTCGTGCCGTTCGTGCCGATCAGCGGCACACCTCTCGAAGACCATCCGGCGCCTTCGCCCGAGTTCATGAAGTCGATCCTGGTACCTTTGGGCGCGATGCTCCGGGACGCACAGATGCGTTCCACCGACATCAAGGCCGGCTGTGGGAAATGCGGCGCATGTTCGTCGCTGGCATCGTACGAGGAGTGATCATGTTCTGCGAGACATTCGACGAACTCGACACGCCGCCCGTCGCCTTCACGCCCGCCGAGTACCGCGTCAAATGGGTGACGCTACCCTGGGAAAGCAAAGAAGCGTATGCATTGCGGCGCGCAGTGTTCTGCGTCGAGCAGGGGATTTTCGTCGGCGACGACCGCGACGAGATCGACCGTCACGCAAAGCTGCTTGTCGCGTTGAGTTGCATTGCGGGGATGCCGGAACAGGTGGTCGGCACCGTGCGTATTCATGAAACGCAGCCGCGCACGTGGCTCGGATCACGGCTCGCCGTGCACGCGGCATTCCGTTCGCACGGCAAGCTCGGCTCGACGCTGATCCGTCTCGCTGTGAGCAGCGCACACGCGCTGGGATGCGATACGTTTCTTGCACACGTCCAGAGCCAGAACGTGCCGCTGTTCCGGCGGCTGCACTGGCAGACGATTGCGGAGGAAACGCTGTTTGGCCGGTCGCATCATCTGATGGAAGCAGATCTCGCGCATTACCCGCCGTGCTCCACGCCCGAAAGCGGCTTCGTCACGTCGTCGCGAGGCCGCTCATGAATCTGCACACGCTGGTCGAACGCCTGCGCGAAAGCCGAGGCTTTCGCCATAAGACGGATATTGCGGGCGTGGTGGCGTCGTTGGCGTCGCGCTTGCCGAACGGCACACGCGATCTCGCGCAAGCCGTTTCGGTGGGCGACGACTGCGCGGCCATCGCCGACGGAGACGGCTATCTGCTGTTCGCGATCGAAGGGCTGGTCAGCGATTTTATCGACACGATGCCATGGTTCGCGGGCTATAGCAGCGTAATGGTCAACGTCAGCGACGTCTATGCCATGGGCGGCCGGCCGCTGGCCGTAGTGGATGCGATATGGAGCGATGGACTCGAATCGGCGCGCGAGATACTGGCGGGCATGGCGGCGGCGTCCAGCGTTTACGGCGTGCCCATCGTCGGCGGCCATAGCAATGCGCGCAGCGCGCAGCCGCAGCTTGCGGTGTCGATCGTCGGCCGCGCGCGGGCATTGCTGTCGAGCTTCAACGCACGCCCCGGCGACAGCCTCGTGATGGCCGTCGATCTGCGCGGCCGTTTCGAAGACCCTTATCCGTTCTGGAATGCATCCGTGGGTGCACCCGCACAGCGCCTCCGCGACGATCTGGAACTGCTGCCGCTACTTGCGGAGAGCGGCCGGTGCGATGCAGCGAAGGATATCAGCATGGCGGGCGTGCTCGGCACGTCGCTGATGCTGCTCGAATGCTCGGGCGTCGGCGCGCGCATCGATCTCGACGCGATTCCGCGCCCTGAAGGCGTCGACTTCGAACGCTGGCTCAGCGCCTTTCCGAGCTTCGGCTTCCTGCTCTCCGTACGTGACGAACATGCCGAAGAAGTGCTCGCGCGCTTTCGTGAGCGCAATCTCGCGTGCGCGGTGATCGGCCAGGTCGACGCGTCGCGTGAGGTGGTAGTGACGCAGCATGGCGACGCGGCGCTGCTGTGGAGCTTCCACGACAGCGCGTTTATCGGTGCGCCGGCGGGAGCGAAGGGATGAACGGCACCTCAATGCGCATCGGGCTTCTGACGCACTCAGTCAATCCACGCGGCGGCGTCGTGCACACGCTTGAACTGGGGCGTGCATTGCACGAAGCTGGACACGACGTGACGATCCTGGCGCCGTCCGTCGGCGGCGCGAAGATGTTTCGCGCGACGCCGTGCCGTATCGTGCTCGCTCCCGTCGAAGCGCATGGCAACGATACGGTAAAAATGGTCGCCACGCGGATCGACGCGATGAAGGCGGCGTTACTTGCGCACAGCGCGATCCCTTTCGACGTTTTGCACGCGCAGGACGGCATCGGCGGCAATGCGCTCGCCGAGCTGCGGGAAGCAGGCGCGATAGACGGCTTCGTGCGCACGGTGCATCACCTCGATACGTTCAGCCATCCACGACTGGCTGCATGGCAGAGGCGCTCGTATATGGACGCCGACGCGGTGTTCTGCGTGAGCGAAACGTGGACGCGCAAGATGCGCGACGAGTTCGGCGTGGCGGCATCGACGGTCAACAACGGTGTCGAGGTGGAGCGGTTTCGCGCTTTGCCGCATGCAGACGACGCGCGGCTGCTCGCGGATTTTGGCCTGATCGGCCAGCCGGTTGTGCTGGCTGTGGGCGGGGTCGAACAACGCAAGAACACCTTGCAACTGCTCGAAGCGTTCGCGTTGCTCAGGCAAACGCATCGCGATGCGCAACTCGTCATCGCAGGCGGCGCGAGCCTGCTCGACCATGATGCCTACACGCGCCGGTTCATGGAACGGGCGGCGCAACTTCGACTGGCAATCGGGCAAGGACAATCGATTGTCGTAACTGGCGCTCTCGAAGACGCTGCAATCCCCGCGCTCATGCGGCGCGCTGACATTGTTTCGATGGTGTCCGTCCACGAAGGCTTTGGCCTCGTGGTGCTCGAAGGGCTCGCGACGGGTAAGCCCGTCGTCGTATCGCGGATCGAGCCGTTCACCGAGTATCTGGATGAACGCGTCTGCTGCTGGGCACAGCCGCACGACGCGCATGGTATTGCCGAAGCGCTGCGCCGCGCTCTCATTGATCGCGGTGGTATCGACTTCGACCATGCGGTGCCCGAGCTGCTCGCTCGCTTCAGCTGGCGCGAAAGCGCGCGCCGCCACATCGGCCTGTACCGACGTAATGCACAACCCGTCGCACCCGGAATTTCTCACTCAAAGGAAACGTGATGCCAGTCATGCACTTCAGGGTCCAGTGGCCGGACGGCACCGAGGCCAACTGCTATTCGCCGTCGACGGTGGTCGGCGAATTCTTCGTCGCGGGACAGCGCTATGCGCTCGGCGAATTCGTCGAGCGTGCGCGCGAGGCGCTGAATATCGGCTCCGAACGCGTGCGGGAGAAATACGGCTTCGCCTGCTCGTCGGCGATGGACCAGCTAGCGCGGATCGAGGAACACGCGCAGCGCTTCGCAACGGACCCGCAAGCCGAAGTGAAGGTAATCGAACTTTTGTGAAACCCGGATGCGGCGCGCTGCCAGAAATGCACGGTGCGCCGGATGCCACAAGGAAACGCAGGAAAGAATCATGTCGAACGCAAATATGATGGCTTCAGGCGGATCGAATCCGGTCCCGCACCATTCGGTTATCGTTGTCGGCGGCGGCCAGGCGGGACTGTCGATCAGCTACTACCTGAAAGGGGCCGGCATCGATCATCTCGTGATCGAAAAGCACTCGGTCACGCACACGTGGCGCTCGCAGCGCTGGGACGCGTTCTGTCTCGTCACGCCGAACTGGCAGTGCGCGCTGCCTGGGTATCCCTATCGCGGCGACGATCCGCATGGCTTCATGAAGAAGGAAGAAATCATCGCGTATCTGGACGGCTTCATCGCGATGGTCGATGCGCCTGTGCTCGAGCATACGGAGGTCAGACGGGTGAAGCGACTGCCGGCAGGCAGCTATGCCGTCTCGACGTCGAACGGCGAATTCACCGCCGATCACGTCGTGGTCGCATCGGGCGGCTATCACACGCCGATCGTGCCGCGCATGGCCGAGCGTTTGCCTGCCGGCATCGTGCAGTTGCAGTCGTCGCATTACCGCAATCCGCAGGCCTTGCCGGAAGGCGCGGTGCTCGTGGTCGGCTCGGGGCAGTCGGGCGCACAGATCGCGGAGGATCTGCATCTGGCGGGTCGCAAAGTGTATCTGGCCGTCGGCGAAGCGCCGCGCTGTGCGCGCTTCTACCGGGGACGCGATGTCGTCGACTGGCTTGCCGACATGCGCTACTACGATATGCCCGTCGAACAGCATCCGCTGCGCGAGGGCGTGCGTGACAACACCAACCACTATGTGACGGGTCGCGACGGCGGCCGCGATATCGATCTGCGGCGCTTCGCGCTGGACGGCATGGAACTCTATGGGCGGCTCGACGATCTGCGCGACGGCGAGCTGCGATTCGCGCCCAACCTGATCCCGAATCTGGATAGCGCCGACGATACCTACAACCGCATCAACACGAGCATCGACGCGTTCATTGACAAGCAGGGCATCGACGCGCCTCGCGGCGAGCCGTACGAACCGGTATGGCGGCCTGAGGGCGAGCGTACATCGCTGGATCTCGAGGCGAGCGGCATTACTTCGATCATCTGGTGCATCGGCTTCACGCCTGACTTCAGCTGGATCGATGCGCCTGTGTTCAACGGACGCGGCTATCCCGCGCATGCACGGGGTATCACGCCGCAACCGGGCCTGTATTTCATCGGCTTGCCGTGGCTGCACACGTGGGGCTCGGGCCGCTTCTCGGGGATCGCGCGCGACGCCGCGCATGTGGTTGATGCGATCCGCGCGGCAGACGAAGCGTCGGTTGCCACGTCGGCGAGTCTTGCTGCGTGAACATCAATCATCGCTATCGCGCGGGCATGCCGCAATTGAGCTATACCGGCCTGTCGGAGAACTGGTTGCTCAAGGAGTGCGGGCACCGGCACTGGGAGGCGCTGGCATCCCACGCGGGTCGCGAGCAGCCCAATTTTCGCGACGACAACGGCGGGCGCTCGTACGCGGCCTTCACGGCGATCCATCTGCAGACCTGCGGCCTCGACTTGATCGCTGAAAACGACGTATTCGACATCCACAGCTCGCTGTGCAGGACGGGACCGGTGCGCCATTTCAGCACGCATCGCATCGTGCGAGGCGAGACGCAAATTGCGGAACTGTCGATGTCGTCAGCGTTCGTCACCCGCGGCGGGGCGCGCAGCAATCGGAGTGTCGCGCGTGCGGTCCTTGCGGCGCTACCAGGTGATATCGCCCCGATGCCCGCTCGCGCTTTGCAGATGGTGCAGATGGGCAAGCGCTTTCGCGGCGCCGACCGCGCCGCCGCCATGCCTGAACTCTGGCCCGCCACGGACAAGCCCATCGAATATCTGCCCTGTCCCAATGGCGATTTCAACGGCGCGGACTTTCTGTATTTCGCAAGCTTCCAGGCGTTCGTCGATCGCGCCGAGTGGCAGCGGCGCCGTTTCGACGAACCGCCCGTCATTGCGAGCCGCTCGTTGTTCTATTACGGCAACGTCGATGTGGGCGACACGTTGAGTGTGCAGGTGGTAGGCGAAGCGGAGAACGAACAGGGCATCAGGCATTGGACGGAAGTGCGGCGCAAGAGCGATGGCATGAAGATCGCCGACGTGGCGACCGAAAAACACTGGAGGCGCCGATGAACACCGCCAATTCGCGCCGCCCGCGCTCCGTGCCGCTCAAGCGCGTCTATACGCGCGCGGACTTCGAACGGATCGCTCACCTCGACAGCATGCCTGGCGAAGCGCCATTCGTGCGCGGGCCGTTCGCCTCGATGTACACCGGGAAGCCGTGGACGATACGCCAGTATGCAGGCTACGCGCAGGCCGCCGATACGAACCTCGCGTTTCGCACTGCGTTGGCGGAAGGGGCGCAAGGCCTATCGGTCGCATTCGATTTGCCGACACAGCGCGGCTACGATTCAAACGATCCGCGCGTGGCTGCCGACGTCGGCATGACGGGCGTGGCGATCGACACGGTCGAGGACATGGCGCGCCTGTTCGAGCGCATCCCGCTCGACCAGGTTTCCGTGTCGATGACGATGAACGGCGCCGTTCTGCCCGTGCTCGGCGCTTTCATCGTCGCGGCCGAGGAAAGCGGCGTGCATGCGTCTCAACTGACAGGCACCATCCAGAACGACATTCTCAAAGAGTTCATGGTGCGCAACACCGCCATCTTCGCGCCTGAACCCTCGTTGCGCATCGCCGCCGACACTGCCGTTTTTCTCGCACGACAGGTGCCGCGCTTCAATGCGCTGTCGGTATCGGGCTATCACTTCCAGGAAGCGGGCGCCGATGCCGTACTCGAACTCGCGCTGACGATGGCCAACGCGCGCACCTATGTCGATACGCTTGTCCGGCACGGCATGCATGCAAACGACGCCTGCGAGCGCATGAGTTTCTTTTTCGGCGTCGGCACGGACTTCTACGTCGAGATCGCAAAGCTGAGGGCTGCGCGGCTGCTGTGGTCGGCGATCGCCATGCAATGCGGCGCAAGCTCGAACAGGGCTCGAGCGTTGCGCATGCACTGTCAGACTTCGGGTTGGTCGCTGACTGCGCAGAAGCCGATGAACAATGTCGTGCGGACGACCGTCGAGGCGCTCGCTGCCGTATTCGGAGGCACGCAGTCATTGCATACGAATGCGTACGATGAGGCGCTGGCGCTGCCATCTGCGCAGTCGGCACGGCTCGCGCGCGACACGCAACTCGTGCTTCAGCACGAAACCGGTGTGTGTGACGTGGTCGATCCTTGGGCTGGTTCGTACATGATGGAAGCACTGACAGCCGATATCGCACAACGTGCGCGTGCGGTGCTCGATGAGATCGATGCGCGCGGCGGTGTTGTCGAGGCCATACGTTCGGGATGGGCGCGCGAGCGGATTCATCAATCCGCGTTGCATGTACAAGCCGAAATCGAAAGCGGGGAACGCGTTGTCGTGGGCGTCAATCGTTTCGTGGCGGATGACGAGGACGAGCGCCTGTTCCCGCAATCATTGGATGCAGCGCGGACTCGCACGTTGCAGGCGCGACGCATCAGCGAAGTGAAGCGCCTGCGTCACGCACAGCGCGTGCGCGATACGCTCGCTGGTCTCCAGGAAGCGGCTCGCGACGGCAAAGGCAACTTGCTCGAACTGACGATCGAATGCATGCGGGCGCGAGCGACTGTCGGCGAATGCACGCAGGCACTGGAAGCGGTGTGGCCGCGTCAGGCTGTGGAATTGCCTTTGTCGACGGCGTTTTACGGCGAGATGCTGTCGTCCGATGCCGAATGGCGAGCGGCTTGCAAGACGGTTGCCAGAGCGACCCGCAGGTTGGGACGAGCGCCGCGCATTCTGCTCGTCAAGCTCGGACAAGATGGGCACGACCGGGGCGTGCGCGTCGTGGCTGCTGCATTGGCAGACGCGGGCTTCGACGTGGTGACGGGCCCGATGTTCACATCGCCTGCGCAAGCCTGCAGTCAGGCTTTAGCGGCTGACGTCGATATGATCGGTATCTCGTCGCACGTCGGCGCACATATCGAACTGGTGTCGCTTCTGCTTGAGGAAATGCGTCGCCGGTGCGTGCAGGTGCCGGTTGTGATTGGTGGAAACATCGATAACGCGAGTCAGCTGGCCTTGAAAAAAATTGGCGTAACCGGATGCTTTCCCACGGGCGCGAGCATTCGCGCAATCGTCTCAGAACTGGCGGCCATTGCTGCTTCACGGTGCACGCTTTCCACTCTGCCCGCGGCGCAAGGCCTCTTGCCAGTCATGCAATGCGCAGCGTCGTGTCTATGCGCGTGCCGCGCTTGATGAAAAGCGTGACCGGCGTCTTTTCGCAGATTTCGGCAAGGCGCGCGCGTTGCGCCTCTTCAAGCGGCCCGTCGACGGCGACGCCGCGGCGGATGTAGTGGGTCCCGTCGTGATCGGCATGCAGGCTGACCTCAACGGTGATTGAGGCGGCCGGCCACGTCTTGCGCTGCATGTACATGCGCAGCGTGGCGGCCGTGCACGCGGCAAGCCCGGACAGCACGAACTCGAATGGCGCGGGGCCGCGATCCTGCCCGCCCTCGTGCGGGCCTTCGTCGCCGGTCAGCGAGTGGTGACCAGCCTCGATGGCGACGACGTAGTTGGGCGCGTCGGCTGTAAGGTGGGCCGTAGCGGCTGCGAGCGGCATGGATAACTCCTCGGAGTGGTGATTTCTTACGCGCGAGAGCAGTGCGAAACGCCCGTCAGGATCCGGCAGACGAAGACAAGACTACTTTTTATTTTACGAGATGCCGGGCGTCCTGAGACTCAGGGGCTGTTCCGTATGGATCGACACGGGTGCGACCCCCGTTGGTGAACCTAAGTCGAACGGTTCGGGTCGGCTATGCCGAGCGAATACGGCGCTATTTGATGCGATGTGGCACGGTTTCGCTACGTCCCTTTTTATGGTCGCCTTTGCACACCTTCTCCTCGACAGGCAGCTCATTTCGCCGTAGCGGCCGCCCGCGTCGTCCACATGGCGAACCCCCGGTCCTTGAACGAACAGCATTTCGACAATTCCCGCGTATTCTTCAATGAACCGCAGGGCTACATCCAATTCCTCTGCTTTTCACTGCGAAGTTCCCGGAACCCAAAGGAGGAAGCATGAAAATAAACGGTGCGAGCAGAATAATCGGCGCGATGTTGGCTGCGGCCGTCGCGAGTTGCGTCATCTATGCAAACGCGCAAACAGGCGTGAGCGCGCCGGTCGACGCGGCTCCGCAAAAGATGGCGGTTTCGACGTCGCCGCCTGGAAGCAGGCCGGATAGCTCGGTGATTCGAGACGTTCGTCGCGCTCTCAGGCGCGTACCGGACATGGACGATTCAGGGATTCACATCAGGGCGAGCCACGGCGTCGTCACGCTCACGGGAGAGGTACCGGAGAGCTGGCAGATCTCGCGCGCTGGCAACGCGGCAAGGTCAGTGCTCGGAGTCAGGACGGTAACGAACAGATTGACGGTGCGAGAGGGAGACAGCGAGCATTGAGCAACGTCTCGCGGCGTCGGCCGGATCGGCGCGCAGCACACCTTCGTGAATCGCCTCGGAGGTGCGCCGCGGCCCAAGCGTGCGCCTAGCTGTCGCGCGGCGCGTCTGCATTGGCGCTGCTGTAGAGCGGCGCAGTCTTGCCACCGGCAATGCTGCTACCAATGGCTTCCAGGTCAAGCGAAGGGTCTTTCGCGAGCAACACATAGGCGAGCCGATTCGCGCGCCACGTGACCGTCTTCATCTGTCCAACCTGACTCGAGCGCACCGGCGCGTCGCGCTCGTTTTCCTCGATCACGCACAGAGCGACCGGATCACCGCGCTCCGGCAGATACACCATCTGGATGAGCGGGCGGTCGTGGTAATTCAGGCGCTGCACACGCTTGAACTTCAGGCCCACCTGATGCAGATCGGGAACATCGACCGGCATGCCGTCGCGCTGATGGATATCGGCCAACACCTGTTCCGTGCTGGCTTTGTCTTCGCGGAGATTGGCGACCGTGTCGCGTCCGTAGAGCACCTGGTAGTCCGCCACGCTCTGCACCCACGGGTCGGCCCCCGACCTCAACGGATTCACGCCACCAAAATAACCAGTGAGCACGCCCGAGCAGATCGCACCGGCGACGAACGCGGCCACCGCCCATTGCATCGAAATACGCCGGCCGAAGCGCGGCGCACCGCGCTCCTGCGGCGTGCTGACGCTCACGAGCTCTTCAATGCGGCGCGTGAGGCTTTCCGGCACGGGCGGTACTGTCTGCCGGTCATACGCGGCACGATATGGCAGGACCGATGCCTGCAGCGCCGCGGCCCGCGCCGCCAGTTCGTCCGAGTGCGCGATTGCTGCTTCGATTTCCGCGCGCTGCTCCGGCGAAAGCTCGCCGTCCACATAGGACATCAGCAGCGAATCATCGATGTTCATAAGGATTCTCCTTTTCTTGTCCCCGCATGCGCCTGCACGCTAAATTTCTGACCGATCGTCAGCCGCGCTCGCGACAGCCGGCTCATCACCGTGCCGATTGGCACGTCGAGCACCTCGGCCGCCTCGCGATAGCTCAAGCCTTCGATCGCCACGAGCACCATCACGACGCGCTGCGCTTCGGGCAACGCCTCGACGGCGTCGATCACCTGCCGATGCAGCAGATCCAGCTCCGGATTGTGCGCCGCAGGATCGGCAAACGATTCGATTTCCTCGTCCTGCCAATCCATGCTGCCGCGGTTGCGAATCGAGCGAGCGCGCAGCTCGTTCATCCATGTCGAATGCAGGATCGAAAAGAGCCAGCTGAGCGCCGATGTGCCCGGCTGAAGCTGACTGCGCCGCTCCAGCGCACGCACACACGCCCTTTGCACGAGATCCTCGGCGTCATGCGGATTCTGCGTCAGCCGCAGCGCGAAGCGCCAGAGCCGCGGCAATAACGTCGGCAGGACGGTCGTCAGGTCGTCGTCGTTCATCGGGGCAGCTCCTGGAATGGGCGCGCTCATGATTGACAACACTCCAGACGCGAATCTATTCCACGAATTTTTCGAACTTTTTTGCGGAATAAGCCGGCGAGGGCGGCTGTTTTCGGGTCACGGATCGCGCAACGAAGCGCAACTGGACCACCGAATAGGAGACAGATCATGGAGGCACTCCTCGACCGCGCCCGGCAGGCAGGCATGGCGGTCATGCTGGACGCGTGCATCGGACGCGAACGTTTTCATAGCATAGTCGGCTCGGCGGTCACGCTCGAACGATTTGCGCAGCTTTGCGAAGCACCGGCGGTGAATCGCGACACGCTCGCGAGCTGGTCAGCACTTTGCGAACGCGGCGACATGCCGGCCATGGCGGCGGCGATCAAGCGGGCGCTCGACGAACGAGCCAGCACATGATTCTGGGCTGATGCGTGGCGACGAAATACGTATCGAAGCAGCACGGAAACTTAGTCAAACGAAGTAATGCGGGTAATCAACGAAAAGCTCGCAAACCACGCGTCGCAATCCAACGCGACGCGAATTTACCAGTGCCGCAAGGGGCGCATTTTTTTGGAGACTGACATGGCCGTAGATATGTTTCTCAAGCTGGGCGACATCAAGGGTGAATCACTGGCGGCGGGTCACACCGACGAGATCGAGGTGCTGAGCTGGTCGTGGGGATGCTCGCAGACTGGCACGACGCACAGCGGCACGGGCGGTGGCACCGGGACCGCATCGGTGCAGGACCTCTCGATCACCAAGTACGTCGACAAGAGTTCGCCCACGATCGTGCAGTCGTGCTGTCAGGGCGTGCACATGCCGGAGGCCGTGCTCACGCTACGCAAGGCAGGCGGTAACGAGCCGGTCGAGTATCTGAAGATCACGCTCAAGGAAGTGCTCATCAGCCGCCACTCGGTGGGCTCCGGCGGCGCGGATCAGGTTGCCGAGAACGTCACGCTGAACTTCGCGCAATTCAACATGGAGTATCAGCCGCAGGACAACACTGGGGCCAAGAAGGGCGGCGTGGTGAGCGGCAAATGGAACATCCCGAAGAACACGGCGAGTTGAGTCGTGACTCCGGCATTGACCAGTGCCGCAAGTGGCGCATTTTCTGGAGACTGACATGGCTGTAGATATGTTTCTCAAGCTGGGCGACATCAAGGGTGAATCACTGGCGGCGGGTCACACCGACGAGATCGAGGTGCTGAGCTGGTCGTGGGGAAGCTCGCAGACTGGCACGACGCACAGCGGCACGGGCGGCGGCACCGGGACTGCATCGGTGCAGGACCTCTCGATCACCAAGTACCTCGACAAGAGTTCGCCCACGATCGTGCAGTCGTGCTGTCAGGGCGTGCACATGCCGGAGGCCGTGCTCACGCTACGCAAGGCAGGCGGTAACGAGCCGGTCGAGTATCTGAAGATCACGCTCAAGGAGGTGCTCATCAGCCGCCACTCGGTGGGCTCCGGCGGCGCGGATCAGGTCGCCGAGAACGTCACGCTGAACTTCGCGCAATTCAACGTGGAGTATCAGCCGCAGGACAACACTGGGGCCAAGAAGGGCGGCGTGGTGTCCGGCAAATGGAATATCCCGGAGAAAACGGCGAATTGTGACTCCGCCCCCGGCGCCAGCGCCGGCGCGAGCTCCGGCTCCAGCTCGCGTTCAGCGTCGCCACCGCGGTAATAGCCTGCCTTCCTTTCAATACTCGTCGCGGACACCGCCATGAACCTCGCAGATATCGCAGTCTGGCTTTCCGCCCTCTCGCCGGAATCTCCGTGCGGTGAGGACGAAGAGTACAGCCCTGAGTTTCGGGCGCTGGAACAGGCGGTCGCCGGTAAGCCCGACGCCGAGTATGGCGGCACGTTCATCGCCGCGACGCCGCCCGACTGGGCGCTCGCGCGCTCGCTATCGATGACCCTGCTCGGACGCACGCGTGATTTGCGCGTGGCGGTGTTCTACACGCGTTCGAGCATGGTGCGTGAGGGCTTCGCGGGCCTCGCGTGCGGTCTCGCGCTGATCGAAGGGCTGCTCGAACAGCACTGGAGCGCCGTGCATCCGCAACTGGATGCGAGCGACGGCGACGATCCGACAGCGCGGGTCAACGCGCTGTCGGAGCTCGTCGACGGCGCGGGGCTCGTGGGCGAACTGCGCGACGTGCCTTTCGTCGTGCCGCGTGGGCAGCGCGGTTTTGCGCTGCGCGATCTCGACGTGTTGGTGGGGGAGGCGCCGCCTGGCGAAGGCGACGAGATGCCGACGCTGGCGGCCATCGATGCGGCGTTCGCGCAAGCGGGCATCGACGAAGGACGAGCGATGTGCGAGGTGCTCTCGTCGGCGCGTGGCTCGCTCGCGAAGATCGAGAACACGCTGACCGGGCGCGTGGGGCCGGCGCGCGCACTTGATTTCGGACCGCTCGCGAGGCTTCTCGGACGCATTGGGGAGTTCGTGGCGGCGCGCATCGCGGTGCTCGATCCGGATACGGGGGGAAGGGGAAGTGCGATGGAGACCAATAGCAGTGAAGAGGGCGCGGGTTCCGGTCCGGCGACGCAGCGCGTCGTCGCGGCGGGACCCGCCACGCCCCGGCGCATCGCGAGCGCGCGCGACGTGAGCGACGCGCTCGACGCGATCTGCGCCTACTACGTCGAGTGTGAACCATCGAGCCCGTTGCCGGTGTTGCTGCAGCGTGCCCGGAGGCTGGTCGGCAAGAGCTTCATGGAAATCATCGAGGACGTCGCGCCGGACGGCGCGCATCAATTCAGGCATCTGGGCGGGGTCGTCTGACCGGACTCAGGCAACTGCAAAGGAGTGGACATCGTGGCAAAGGAAAGCAGTCAGAAATTCATCGCGCGCAATCGTGCGCCGCGCGTGCAGATCGAATACGACGTCGAAGTCTACGGTTCGGAGAAGAAGGTCAATCTGCCCTTCGTGATGGGGGTGCTGGCGGATCTGTCGGGACAGCCCGCCGAGCCGCTCGCGCCGGCCGCCGAACGGAAGTTTCTCGAGATCGACGTGGACAACTTCGACGAGCGTCTCAAGTCGATGAAGCCGCGCGTGGCGGTGCAGGTGCCGAACACGCTGACGGGCGACGGCAACGTCGCAGTCGATCTGACCTTCGAGAGCATGGACGACTTCACGCCCGCCGCGATCGCCCGCAAGGTCGAGCCGCTGCGGCAACTGCTGGAAGCGCGTACTCAACTGGCCAACCTGCTGACCTACATGGACGGCAAGACCGGTGCCGAAGCGCTGATCGCCCGCCTGCTGGAAGAGCCCACGTTGATGAAAGCACTCGCCGCGCAGCCGCGCGCCGACGCGCCGTCCGACGATACGTCCAACCGCGCTTCAACTACCGGAGCATGACGCGATGAACGATTTCAGCATCCAGCAACAGACGAGCGAGTCTGTGATCGAAGCGGCGCCCGAACTCGACGATTTCTCCGCGCTGCTGCAAAAGGAGTTCAAGCCAAAGTCCGATCGTGCTCGCGACGCAGTCGCGAACGCGGTGCGCACGCTCGCCGAGCAGACGTTGCGCGACACCGGCGTGATTTCCGGCGATGTCCTCGCGACCATCGAGGCGCTGATCGCGCAGATCGACCAGGCGCTCACCGGGCAGATCAACCTCATCCTGCACAGCGAGCCGTTCCAGCGGGTCGAGAGCGCATGGCGCGGCCTGCATTACCTCGTCAACAACACGGAAACCGACGAGTCGCTCAAGATCCGCGTGCTGAACATCTCCAAGGCGGAGCTGCACAAAACGCTGAAGAAGTACCGCGGCGTCGCGTGGGACCAGAGCCCGCTCTTCAAGAAGCTCTACGAGGAAGAGTACGGCCAGTTCGGCGGCGAGCCCTACGGCGCGCTGGTCGCGGATTACTACTTCGATCACAGCGGCCCCGATGTCGACCTGCTTACGCAGATCGCGAAGATCGCGGCGGCGGCGCACGCGCCGTTCATTGCTGGCGCGGACCCGGCTGCGCTCCTGATGGAATCCTGGCAGGAACTCGCGAACCCGCGCGACCTGACCAAGATCTTCCAGACCCCCGAGCATGCCGCGTGGCGCTCGCTGCGTGATTCGGAAGATTCGCGCTACATCGGCCTCGCGATGCCGCGCTTTCTCGCGCGCGCACCCTACGGCGCGAAGACCGACCCGGTCGAGGCGTTCGATTTCGAGGAAGACACCGCGGGCGCGAACAGCAGCAAGTACGCGTGGGCGAACGCATCGTATGCGATGGCGACGAACATCACGCGCTCGTTCAAGATGTCCGGCTGGTGCTCACGCATCCGCGGCGTCGAATCGGGCGGCGCGGTAGAGGGGCTGCCGGTGCACGCGTTCCCGACCGACGACGGCGGCGTCGACATGAAGTGCCCGACCGAGATCGCCATCAGCGACCGGCGCGAGGCCGAACTCGCCAAGAACGGCTTCATGCCGCTCGTGCACAAGAAGAACTCGGACTTCGCGGCATTCATTGGCGCGCAGTCGCTGCACAAGCCGGCCGAATATGAGGATCCGGACGCCACCGCCAACGCGAATCTCGCGGCGCGGCTGCCGTATCTGTTCGCGTGCTGCCGTTTCGCGCACTACCTGAAGTGCATCGTGCGCGACAAGCTCGGCTCGTTCAAGGAGCGCGACGACATGGAGCGCTGGCTGCAGAACTGGATTCTCCAGTACGTCGACGGCGACCCCACCCACTCCTCCGATGACACCAAGGCGCGCAAGCCGCTTGCCGACGCGCAGGTCGTCGTGGAGGAAGTGGAGGGCAATCCGGGCTACTACACGTCGAAGTTCTACCTGCGCCCGCACTACCAGCTCGAAGGTCTCACGGTGTCGTTGCGGCTCGTGTCGAAGCTGCCGACTGCCAAGACCGCCTGAGTCTCGTCGCGCCCACTGATCCTGCTGGAGAGCCGCTCATGTACGAACCTTCCGCCCGGGACCGCCTGCAGCCGTCGTTGCTGGACCGCCTGACTGATCTCGAACCGCACGCGCGTCATGAATCCCGCGAGCGTCGCGTGATCTCGGCGCGCGCGCTGCGCGACAGCGTGCAGCGCGACATCGGCTGGCTGCTGAACGCGAGCGCTCTCGGCGCGGGCACGGACGGGGCGGACTTGCCGCATGTCGCGACGTCGGTGCTGAACTACGGTCTGCCGGACCTCGCCGGGCGTGACGTCGCCGCGCTCACGGCGGGTACGCTGGAGCGCCTGATTCGCGACGCCTTGTGGGCCTTCGAGCCGCGGCTCGCGCGCGAATCGGTGCGCGTGACGGCGATCGACGATGCGAAGGGCGCGAAGGGCGCGAAGGGTATGAGGGGCGGCCATGTGATCCGCTTCGAGATCGAGGCGGACCTGTGGTCGCAGCCGTATCCCGAGCGACTTTTCCTGCGCACGGAACTGGATCTCGAAGCGGGCGAGGCGCGCGTTTTCGACGCATCGAGCATGCGCGCCGGGTCGGCCGGGGAGCAGCAGGCATGAACCCCGAGTTCCTCAAGTACTACAGCCAGGAGCTCCAGCACGTACGGGAGATGGGCGGCGAATTCGCCGCCGCATTTCCGAAGATCGCCGGGCGGCTCGCACTGGACGGCGTCGAATGCGCGGACCCGTATGTCGAACGGTTGCTGGAGGGCTTCAGCTTCCTCGCCGCGCGCGTGCGGATGAAGCTCGAAGCCGAGTTCCCGCGCTTCACGCAGCATCTGCTGGAACTGGCGTATCCGCACTATCTGGCGCCGACGCCGTCGATGGCGGTCGTCCAGCTTCAGGCGGACCATGCGAACCCGCAACTCGCCGCCAGCGCCGATGGGATTGTCGTGCCGCGCCATACGGCGCTGCGCAGCATGCTCGACAAGTCCGCGTCGACGCGCTGCGAATACCGCACCGCGCATGCGCTGACGCTTTGGCCAGTCGAGATCGCGCACGCCAGGTTCTTCACGCATGCAGGTTCGCTCAACGCGTCGTCGCCGGCGTTGCCCGCGGGCGTCAAGGCGGGATTGCGCCTGCGGCTGCGCGCGACCGGCTCGCTCGGCTTCGACCGTCTCGCGCTCGATCGTCTCTCGCTCTATCTGCGCGGCCCCGACGGCCTGCCGGCACGTCTGCACGAGCGGCTTCTCGCGCATTGCGTCGGCGTCGCGGTGATGCAGCCGAGCAATGGCGCGAACGCGGCGGCCACGCTCGGTCTGTTGCCGAAAAGCGCGTTGCGGCCGCTTGGCTTCGCCGAGGACGAGGCGCTTCTGCCGGTCGGCCAGCAATCGTTCGACGGCTATCGGCTGCTGCAGGAGTATTTCGCCTTCGCGCCGCGTTTCATGTTCGTCGAACTGGCCGGCTTGCGCGACGCGCTGCGTCATTGCCGCGGCCAGGACGCGGAGATCGTGATCCTGCTCGATCAGGCGGACGCGTCGCTCGAACGTGGCGTCGACGCAGCCAATTTCGCACTCGACTGCACGCCCGCCATCAACCTGTTTCGCCGCCGCACCGACCGCGTCGCGCTTTCGGAAACGGAGTTCGAGCATCACATCGTCGTCGACCGCACGCGGCCGATGGATTACGAAATCCATCAGATCGACGAAGTCACCGGCTACGGCGCGGGCACGGCTGCGGAGAAGCAATACCGGCCGTTCCACTGCGCGAAGGACCTCGACATGCCGGGCGAGGGCGGCGCGTTCTATCAGTTGCGCCGTGAGGCTCGACGCGCGTCGGCGCGGCAGCAGCAGAACGGCGCGCGCAGCAGCTACCTCGGCAGCGAAGCCTTCATCGCGCTGGTCGATGCGGCGGGTGCGCCGCAGGGCGGCGAAGTGCGTCAGCTCGGCATCAGCGCGTGGTGTACGAACCGCGACCTGCCGCTGTCGATTCCGCTCGGCGCGGGCTCGACCGACTTTACGCTCGATGCCGAAGCGCCCGTCACCGCCGTGCGCTGCGTCGCGGGGCCGAGCCGGCCGCTGCCGTCGTTCGCCGAGGGGCCGGCTGCATGGCGGCTGCTCGATCATCTCTCGCTGAACTACGCGTCGCTCGTCGATGCGAACGAGCAGGAAGGCGCCCGCGCGCTGCGCGAACTGCTCACGCTGTACTGCCCGGCCGATGACGCCGCCGCGCACCGGCAGGTGGAGGGACTGCGCTCGGTGTCGTGCGCGCCTGTCGTGCGGCGCTTGCCTTCGCCGGGGCCGATCGTCTATGGGCGCGGCCTCGCGATCACGCTGCGCTTCGACGACGCCGCGTTCGAGGGCGCGAGCGCGTTCCTGCTCGGCGCGGTGCTCGCGCGGTTCTTCGCGCAGTACGTGTCGATCAATTCGTTCACCGAAACTCACGTCGCGACGCTCGCGCGCGGTCCGATCATGCAGTGGCCAGCGAGGACCGGACGATGCGCGACGCTTTGACCATCGACGGCGTGCTCGCGCGCGACGCCCGTCGCTTCGACTTCTTTCAGGCGCTGCGGCTGATCGAGCGGGCGCATGCCGAGCGTCCGCGCCTCGGCCGGTCGCTGGCCGCGCGCGACGACGCCGTGCGCCTGTCGCAAGACACGGAGCTGATCTTCCATCCGACCACGCTCGGCGACTACGTGCCGGGCGAGAACGGGCAGCCCGGCCGTCTCGCGGTGAATTTTCTCGGCCTGCTTGGACCGAACGGCCCGCTGCCGACCCACCTGACCGCCTATGTGCGCGATCGCGCGCGCAACGCGAACGATCCGACGCTCGCGCGCTTTCTCGACGTGTTCCATCACCGGATGCTGTCGCTCTTCTATCGCGCGTGGGCCGACGCCCAACCGGTCGTGAGCGCCGAGCGTCCGCGCGACGATCGGTTCGCGGATTACGTCGGCAGCCTGTTCGGTCTGGGCGCGCCCGCGCTCGCCGATCGCGACGCGGTGCCTGATTCCGCCAAGCGTCACTTCGCGGGCGTGCTCGCCGCGCCGACGCGCCACGCGGACGGTCTGCGGCTGATTCTCGCGCGCTTCTTTGGTGTGAACGTGTCGATCGAGCCGTGGCGCGGCCACTGGATCGCGCTGCCGGAGGACGCCCGCACGCGTCTCGGCGGCGCGCAGCTTGGTGTATCGACGGTCGTCGGTACACGGGTGTGGGACTGCCAGCACAAGTTCCGCATTGCGATCGGACCGCTTGGCTATGCCGACTTCGCACGCTTCCTGCCGGGCGGGCAGAGCCTCACGAAGCTCGTTGACTGGGTCCGCAACTACGTGCGCGATCCGCTCGACTGGGACATGACGCTGCATCTGAAGCGCGACGAGGTGCCCGCGCTGCGGCTGCAAGGGACGGCCACGAACGGCTCACGTCTCGGCTGGAACACGTGGCTCACCAGCGGTGCGCCGGTTCATGACAACCATCGGGTCGTGATCGCCGGGCAGGCGGGAGCGAGCCATCGCAAGGAGACTTCTCATGACTGAGATCAGCCGCACGGCGTTGTTCGGCAAGCTCGATTCGCTTGCCTATCGCGCGATCGAAAACGGCGCCGCGTTCTGCAAGCTGCGCGGCAATCCCTATGTCGAGCTGGCGCACTGGATGCATCAGATCCTGCTCGCGGCGGATTCGGATGTGCGGCGCCTCGTGCGTCATTTCGAGCTGGACGAGACCGCACTCGAGCGCGATCTGACAGCCGCGCTCGATCGTCTGCCGCGCGGCGCGACCTCTGTTTCCGATATCTCCGCGCAAGTCGACGAAGCCGTCGAGCGCGGCTGGGTCTTCGGTTCGCTGATGTTCAATGCCGCGAAGGTGCGCACCGGACACCTCGTGATCGGCATGTTGCGCACGCCCAACCTGCGCAATGCGCTTTACGCGCTTTCGCGTCAGTTCGAGAAGATCAGCTTCGATGCACTGTCCGGCCGCTTCGACGCGCTGCTCGAAGGTTCACCTGAAGCGCATGCCGCTACCGCCGATGAGTCGGTGGCGCCCGCGGTCGTACCGTCCGGTCAGCAGGACGCGCTGACCCGCTATACGGTCGATCTCACCGCCGAGGCGCGCGAGGGTAAGTTGGATCCCATCGTCGGACGCGACATGGAGATTCGCCAGGTCATCGACATTCTCATGCGCCGGCGCCAGAACAACCCGATCCTCACGGGCGAGGCAGGCGTCGGCAAGACGGCGGTGGTCGAAGGTTTCGCGCAGCGTATCGTCGCGGGTGAGGTGCCTCCCGCATTGCGCGACGCCGTCGTGCGCACACTCGACGTCGGTCTGCTGCAGGCGGGCGCGAGCGTCAAAGGCGAGTTCGAGAGCCGGCTCAAGCAGGTGATCGAGCAGGTGCAGGCGTCGGCAAAACCGGTGATTCTCTTCATCGACGAAGCGCATACGCTCGTCGGCGCAGGCGGCGCGGCTGGCACCGGCGATGCCGCCAACCTGCTCAAGCCAGCGCTCGCACGCGGCACGCTGCGCACCATCGCCGCGACGACGTGGGTCGAATACAAGAAGCACATCGAGAAAGATCCGGCGCTCACGCGGCGCTTCCAGGTGGTCAAGGTGCCGGAGCCTTCCGAGGCAGGCGCGATCGCGATGATGCGCGGCCTCGTGGGCAAGATGGAGCGGCATCACGGCGTGCAGGTGCTCGACGAGGCGGTGGAGGCTGCCGTGAAGCTCTCGCATCGCTTCATCCCGGCGCGGCAGTTGCCCGACAAGGCGGTGAGCCTGCTCGACACGGCCTGTGCCCGCGTCGCGGTGAGTCAGCAGGCGCTGCCGCCCGCCATCGACGATGCGAAACGGCGCATCGAGACGTGGCAGACCGAAAGCGAGATCGTGACGCGTGAAGCGGCGCTCGGCATTGACACGCAAGAACGGGCCGCCGATGTCGCGGCGCGTCTCGACGCCGAGCGCGCGCGCCTCGCGGATCTCACCGCGCGCTGGGAAACGGAGCGCGCGCTGGTCGTGCGCATCCTCGCGGCGCGGCGGTCCATCGAGGAGGGCGGCGAGGGCGAAACGCTTTCGCAATTGCAGGCGATGAGCGCTGAGCTCGCGGAACGTCAGGGCGAAGCGCCGCTCATCTTGCCGGGCGTGGATGCGCATGCGGTCGCGTCGGTGGTGCAGGACTGGACCGGTATTCCGGTCGGCCGCATGGTCCGCGACGAAGCCGCGAGCGTGCTCGATCTGGCGGCGACGCTGAACCGCCGCATCGTCGGGCAGCGTCACGCGATGGAGATGATCGCGCGCCGCGTGCAGACCGCGCGCGCCGGGCTCGACGATCCCTGCAAGCCGGTCGGCGTGTTCATGCTGGCGGGCACCTCGGGCGTGGGCAAGACCGAAACTGCGCTCGCGCTTGCCGAAGCGCTGTATGGCGGTGAAGACAATGTCATCACCGTGAACATGAGCGAGTACCAGGAGGCGCATACGGTGTCGCTGCTCAAGGGCGCGCCGCCGGGATACGTCGGCTATGGCGAAGGCGGCGTGCTCACCGAGGCGGTGCGGCGGCGTCCCTACAGCGTGGTGCTGCTCGACGAATTCGAGAAGGCCCACCCGGACGTGCACAAGCTCTTCTTTCAGGTCTTCGACAAGGGCCGCATGGAAGACGGCGAAGGCCGCGAGATCGATTTCAGCAACACGCTGATCCTGCTCACGACCAACGTCGGCACCGAACTCATCACGCATCTGTGCGGCGGCGGGCGTGAGGCGCCGTCGCCGGAAGAGATCGCGCGAGCACTGCGCACCCCGCTGCTCGACGCGTTTCCTCCCGCGTTGCTCGGACGCGTCGCGGTGATCCCGTATTACCCCCTCGACGACGCGATGCTCGATGCGGTGATCCGTCTGCAACTCGCGCGCATCGGCCGGCGCATCGAGCAGCAGTATCGCGTGAGTTTCGCCTACGACGACGCGGTGGTCGGCCTGATTGCGCGACGCTGCACGGAACTCGCGAGCGGTGGCCGGATGATCGACGCGATCCTCACCAACACGCTGCTGCCGCGTGTGAGCAAGGAATTCCTCGGCCGTCTGGTCGAGGGCAGCACGGTCGGGAAAGTCGAAGTCGGCGTGTGCGACGGCGACTTTACCTATGCCTTCGACTGATATTGAACAAGGAGCCAGCCATGCCACAACAAGTCAGCATGGGCGCGACACTGCAATGCTCGTTCGGCATGGCGCCGTCGGAGCTCGTCGTGCTGCCCATAAACCGGGTGCTCTGTGAAGGGCCGCTCGCCGCGAACATCATGGATCACGTGCCGCTCGTGAACATCATGCCGTTCGGCATGTGCACGTCGCCGGCGAATCCGGAGGTCGCCGCAGCCACCGCCGCCGCGCTCGGCACGCCGACGCCGATGCCTTGCGTGCCCGTGACCGTGTCGCCGTGGGTGCCCGGTGCGCTCAACGTGCTGCTCGGCAACCAGCCGTCGCTCGACAACGTATCCACCTGCCAGTGCATTTGGGGCGGCGTGGTGACGATCGTCGATCCGGCGACCTGCGAAACGCAGATTCCCTGACAGCGAGGCCGGCGATGACGCTCACCGATACCGATCGTGTCGCGCAGGTGACCTGCGCACTCGGCAAGAACGCGCTGGTGCTCTATCGGATGCGCGGAGTTGAGGAGCTCGGACGGCTCGCGCAATGGGATGTCGATCTGCTCGCTGATCGGTCGAATCTCGACATCGCCAGGATGCTCGGCAGCGACTTCTCGCTGTCGCTGGAGATTCCTGGCGGCGGCACGCGCGAGTACAACGGCATCGTCACGGCGTTCGAGCTGGCGCGTGCGGCGAGCACGCAGCCCAACCGTCCGGCGATGTATCGCGCCACGGTGCGCCCGCGCCTCTGGCTGCTCACGCGCGCGTCGCATTGCCGCTTTTTTCACCAGATGACCGTGCCCGCGATCATCGGCAAGGTGCTGGCCGACTATCACATCGACTTCGAGAACAAATGCTCGGCGACGTATCCGAGCGTCGAGCATTGCGCACAATATCGCGAGACGGATTTCGATTTCGTGAGCCGGATCGCCGAGCGAGAAGGCATTTACTACTTCTTCGAGCATCAGGGCGGCAAGCATCGGCTGATTCTCACGGATTCGTCGCAGGTGCACGGCGCGACACCGCATTGCGCCGCGCTGCCGTTTCGTCCGCAGCCGGCGATGCCGCACGAGCACGAGTGGGTCTATGCATGGTCCACCGGCGGCGAAGTCGCCACGGGCATCGTCGAGATCAACGACTACGACTTCGAGAAGCCGTCGCAATCGGCGCAGCAGGGTCTGGTCGCGCGGGCGTTGCGCAGCACGCCTTTCGACCCTGCCGTCTACGCGATGCAGGAGCACGCGCCCGGCTATACGCAGCATGAAGACGCCGAGCGACTGGCGCGCGCGCATGCCGAGACACATCAGGCGTCCAACGTGTTCGTCAGCGCACGCACGACCGCGCGCGCCATCTGGCCCGGCGGCCTCGTGCGGCTGACCGGGCACCCGCTGGAGCAGCAGAATCGTGAATACCTCGTCGTTTCGGCCGAGTACGCGATCAATTCGGATGACTATCTATCCGCGCTCGACCCGAACAACCGGCCGCCAGTATTCGATTGCGCCTTTCGGGCACTGCCGCGCGACGCCGGATTTCGCGCCGCGCGCAGTACTGCGCGAGCGCGCGTCGCGGGGCCGCAGACAGCGGTGGTCGTCGGGCCGAACGGCGAAGAGATTCACACCGACAAATACGGGCGCATCAAGGTGCAGTTCCATTGGGAGCAGCTTGCGCCGGAGGCTTCGCGCGAGTCCTTGCAGCGCTGCTGGGTGCGGGTCGCGCAGCCGTGGGCCGGCAAGGGCTATGGGGCGTTCTTCCTGCCGCGCATCGGTCAGGAAGTGCTGGTGCATTTCATCGAGGGCGACCCGGACCAGCCGCTCGTGATCGGCAGCGTCTACAACGCCGCGCAGACCACGCCGTACGAACTCGCCGCGAAGATGGCGCGCACCACGCTCAAGAGCAATTCGACGAAGGGCGGCAACGGCTTCAACGAAATGCGTTTCGACGATACCAAGGAGGCCGAGCAACTGTTCTTCCATGCCGAGCGCGATCTGGAGACCTGGGTGAAGCACGACGCCCTGACGCGCATCGGCAACGAGCGCCACGTGATTGTCGAGCACGACGATCTGGCGCGCTGCGGCGGCAATCGCAGCGATGCCGTGCAGGGCGACCAGCGGGTGCGGATCGGCGGCAAGTATTCGCTCGATGTCGGCGGCGACACGCAACACAAGAGCGGGGCGAATATTTTGGTGGGGGCGGGTGTTAACGTCGATATCAAGGGCGAGGCCAACGTGACCGTCGAGGCGGGCGTGACGCTGACGCTCAAGGCGGGCGGCAACACGATCGTGCTGGGGCCATCCGGCATCGCGATCAATGCGGCAGGGCCGGTGTCGATCGATGGCGTGGTGGTGCAGATCAACTGTGGCGGCGGGGGCGGCGGGGCGGGTGCGGCGAGCGCGTCGCCCGATGCGCCCGCCGATCCCCGCCAGGCCGACGACGGCTCGAAATGAACGCGCACGGAGAAGTCCTCATGTATCTGACGCTCACGCTCGACACGTATCAGGGCAGCGCCCCCGATGTGCCGCTCGCATGCCGCTTCGGCGCGGCGGGCGGCACCATCGGGCGCGGCCCCGACAACACGATGGTGCTGCCGGATACGGCAAAGACCGTGTCGCGTGTGCAAGCGCGGATCGACAGGACCGAGGACGGCTGGCGGCTCGCCGACCTCGGCACCAATCCCAGCCGGCTCAACGGGAGGCCGCTCACGAGTGATCGGCCCGTGCCGCTGGCCAACGGCGACTTGCTCGAGATTGGCGGCTACCGGCTCGATGTGCGGACGTTAGAGCCCGCGCCCGCCGAAGCCTTCGACGCGCCCCTCGGCGTGCATGACCGCCGCGATTTCGATCCGCTCGACCGGTCGAGCCAGCGCGAGGACGCGCTCACGGAGACGTTCGCGCACGATCCGCTCGCTCGCGCGGCGGTGCTTGCGGATTGCCCGCTGCCGGGCCCGCGCTTCGATCCACTCGCCGCGACGCTTGGCGACGCGCACCCGGCGCACGAAGCGCCGCGGCGCTTCGACGGGCACGCGGTGTTCGCCGGTTCCGGCAGCGATCACGTGCCGCCCGAGCAGTTCGCCTACGTGCCGCCTGCCGGCGCGATGACGCATGCGCCGGCGGGCGGCATTCCGCACGACTACGATCCGTTGGGCGATGTCGCGCTCGCGTCTTCCGCGAGCGCCGCGTCCGGGCCGCTACGCGAACCGGTGCAGCGCCCCACGATCCCGGCTGCCGCACCGTCCCGCGCCGCGCCGGCGAGCGGCGTTGCAGCCAATGATGCCAACGCCGAAGCGGCCTTCGCGGCGTTGCTCGACGGCCTGGGCGTCGATGCCGGCGCGCTCGCCGGGCGCAACGCCGCCGAGGTCGCGCGTCTCGCGGGTGCGATGTTGCGCACGGCGGTGCGCGGCGTGGTCGACGTGCTGCTGTCACGCTCGATGCTCAAGCGCGAGATCAGCCTCGACACGACGATGCTGGTCCAGCGCGACAACAACCCGCTCAAATTCTTCCCCGACGGTGACGGCGCGCTCGCGCAGATGCTGCGCGGCGCGAGCGCCGGATACCTGCCGCCGCAGACGGCACTCGAAGGCGCATTCGACGATATCCGCCGCCACGAGGTCGCGGTCCTCGCGGGCACGCGCGCGGCGATGCTGCACCTGCTCGGCCGCTTCGACCCAAAGGCAATCGTCGCTGCCGACACACGGCGCGGCAGGTTCGACTGGCTGCCCGCATGCAGAAAGGCGCGCCAGTGGGACCGTCTGGTTGCGCTGCACGCCGAGCTCGCGCGCGCGAGCGCCGACGACCTTCAGGCTCTGTGCGGCAGCGCCTTCAACGACGCATACGAGCGGCAGGTGAACGGCCGCGCCGACGTGATCCCGCTGGCTCCTTCAATCCGATAGTGAGGCGACGATGTCCTGGAACAACAAGGTGATCTGGTCGGAAGGCATGCTGCTTCAGCCGCAGCATCTGCAACAGCATGACCGCTACCTGCGCGCGCAGATCGACGCGCGCTGCGCCGCGCTGCGGCCCTATGCGTTCGGATTCTCGGAGCTCGCGATCGACGTGGAGCAACTGAAGCTCGGCCGCATCGCGCTGACCTCGTGCGCGGGCGTGTTGCCCGATGGCAGTCCGTTCCGACTGCCCGCCGACGATGATCTGCCGCTGCCGCTCGCCGTGCCCGAGGACGCGCGCGATCTGACGGTCGTGCTGGCGCTGCCCGTCGCGCGCCGGGGCGTGCCTGAGGCCGCGCATGGGGCGCACGCAGAGGGCACGGGCGGCCATGATGGTTTCGCGCGTCACCGCATCGCGGAGACCGAAGTGCTCGACAGCAACGACGGCGCCATCGGTGCCGCGCTCGTGCAGGTCGGCAAGCTTCAGCTACGGCTCGCGTTCGAGCGGGACGTGGTCCATGCGCACACGTCGCTCGGCATTGCGCGTATCGTCGAGCGCCGTGCGGACAACAGCCTCGTTATCGATTCCGCCTACGCGCCGCCTTGCCTCGACTATCGCGTGTCGCGCCGCTTGTGCGGCTTCGTCGACGAACTCGTGGGCCTCATGCATCAGCGCGCCGATGCGCTCGCCGCGCGCCTTGCCCAGCCCGCCGCGACCGGCGCGGCCGAGATCGCCGACTTTCTGCTGCTGCAGGTCCTCAACCGGGCCGAGCCGCTGTTCGCGGGGATCGCATCGACCACCGGCCTGCATCCGCATGATCTGCATCAGCACGCGTTGCAGCTGGCCGGCGAGCTCGCGACCTTCAGTCAGTCCGGCAAGCGTCCCGCCTCCTTTCCGGTCTATCGCCACGAGCGGCTCGACGAGACCTTCACGCCGCTCATCGACGCGCTGCGTGGCGCGCTCAGTGCCGTGATGGACCCGCATGCGGTGCCGATCGCGCTGGAGGAGCGCAAGTACGGCTTGCGCGTGGCGATCGTGCCGGACCGCGAGCTGTTCGCCTCAGCGAGCTTCGTGCTTGCGGTGAAGGCCGATCTCGCGCCGGCCGTGCTGCTCAATGGCTTCCCGCAGCAGGCCAAGCTCGGGCCGGTCGAGCGCATCCGCGATCTCGTCAATCTCCAGTTACCGGGTATCGCGTTGCGTGCGCTGCCGGTGGCGCCGCGCCAGTTGCCGTTCCATGCGGGCTTCACCTATTTCGAGCTGGAACGCGGCGGCGAGTTGTGGCGGCAGTTCGCCACTTCGGCTGGCGTCGCGTTGCACGTTGCAGGTGACTTCCCCGGGATCGAGCTCGAGTTCTGGGCAATCCGCCCATGAGCGCGGCCGGTTCTGGGCCACATTCGACGAAGGACCTCACCGTGAACGCACCGACCTTTCCGCAAGCCGGCTTCGACCCGGACGACACCATCCTGATTCCGCAACCGGGCGGGCGCACTGCGACGCGTCGGCGCAATGAGGAGCCCAATGAAGAGCGCAATGAAGAGCGCGAGCAACCGGCGCCACGCGGCGCCCGCTCGCCGGTACTGCCGGTCGCGGCCGGCCTGAACCCGCTCGTGCGCGCCGCGAATGCGCTGCTCGAACTTGCGCTGCCGCTGCGCCAGCGCGCGGCGATCGCCGATATCGAAGGACTGCGCGCCGAGCTTGCGCGGATGGTGCGTACCTTCGAGCAGGACGCGCGCGCGAGCGGCATCGATACCGAAAAGCTCGCGGCGGCGCGTTACTGCCTGTGCACCTGCATCGACGAGGCGATCTCGGGCACGCCGTGGGGCAGCGGTGTATGGGCGAGCCGCAGCCTGCTCGTCACCTTCCATAACGAAGCGTCGGGGGGCGAGCGCTTCTTCCTGATCCTGCAACGACTCGCACAAGACCCGGCGCGCAACGTCGACGTCCTGGAACTGCTGTACGTGATCCTGTCGCTCGGCTTCGAAGGGCGGTATCGCCTGATCGACGGCGGGCGCAGCCAGCTCGAATCCGTTCGCGAGCGGCTCGAGCGCATCATCCGCATTCAGCGTGGCGCTTTCGAGACCGAGCTGTCGGTGAACTGGCGGCCCGCCGAGCGCGCGCGCAGGCCGCTCGGGCAGCGTATGCCGCCGTGGGTCTGCGCCGCGCTCGCGGCTGTCGTCGTGGTGGCGACGCACATCGTGCTCGCGCAGAGCCTGAACCGTACCTCCGACCCCGTGTTCGACGCGCTCAACCGCATCCGGGTCAGCGAGCGCCCCGCAGTACAGGCGAGCGTGATCGCGCCTGCCGCGATGTCCGCCGCCGCCGCGACGCTGTCGACGTTTCTTGCGCCCGAGATCCGCCAGGGGCTGGTCTCGGTGCGGGAGACGGCGGACCGCTCGATCATCACGATTACAGGCGACAACCTGTTCGCGTCCGGCAGCGCAACGCTCGATCCGGCCTACGACGCGTTGATCGGACGCATCGGAGAGGCGCTGAAAAGTGTGCCCGGCAAGGTCGTCGTCACGGGCCACACTGATGACCAGCGGCTCCTGTCCGCGCGCTTCCCGTCCAATTGGCATCTGTCGCAGGCGCGCGCCGAAAGCGTGCGCGCGATGCTCGCGTCTTTCACTGGCGCACCCGCGCGCTTTTCCGCTGAAGGGCGGGGCGACGCCGAGCCGCTCGCGTCGAACGACACGCCCGCTGGCCGCGCGAAAAACCGCCGCGTCGAAATCACGCTGCTCGCGCCGGGCGCGTCCTCGTGACGCGCGGCGCAGCCTACGCGGCGCAGCCTAACTCATTCGTATCGACACTCAGGCTTGGAGACACCGATGAAAAAAATCGCAGGTTCGCTGACGCCGCCGCAATGGCTCACGCTCGCGGGCGTGCTCGCGCTGCTCGTCGTCGTGTGGTTCGAAGGGCCGCTGTTCGCGTTCAACGGACACGCGCCGCTCGAATCGCCGCGCGCCCGCTGGATCGCGATGGCGCTGCTCGTCGCCGCGTGGGTGCTGGCCTGGGGCGCGCGCGCGGGCGTCGCGCGACTCGTCAATCTGCGCTTCGTGAGCGGTGTGGCAGGGCAGGGTCAGGCGGCGGGCAGTGTGGAACTCGCGGTGCTGCGCGAGCGCTTCGAGCAGGCGCTTGCGATCCTGCGGCAGGCGCGCATGAAAGGCATCAACGGCCGCCAATGGGTGTACCAGCTGCCGTGGTACATGTTCATCGGCGCGCCGGGCACCGGCAAGAGCACGGCGCTCGCGCACTCGGGCCTGCGCTTTCCGCTGCGCGAGAAGCTCGGCGAGGCGGCGATCGGCGGCGTCGGCGGCACGCGCCACTGCGAGTGGTGGTTCACCGACGACGCCGTGCTCGTCGATACCGCGGGCCGCTACACGACGCAGGACAGCGACGCGCAAGCCGACGGGTCCGCGTGGACGGGCTTTCTGCAACTGCTGCGCAAGTACCGGCCACGCCGGCCGCTGAACGGTCTCATCGTGACGGTCTCGGCGGCGGATCTGGTGCGCCAGGACGAGGCGGCGCGCGACACGCACATCCGCACGATCCGAAGCCGGCTCACGGAGCTGAGCGAGAGGCTCGGGGTGCGCTTTCCGGTCTACGTCGTCGTGACGAAGTGCGATCTGCTGGCGGGCTTCACCGAGTTCTTCGACGACCTCGGCGAAGCGGAGCGCAACCAGGTCTGGGGCATCACGTTCCCACTCGACGAGTCGCCGACTGCGGGCGCCGCGCTCGCCGCGTTCCCCGCCGAATTTGATGCGCTTGGCGCGCGGCTGCAGGCGCGCGTGCTGCATCGCATGCAGCGTGAAACGGACGTGCAGCGGCGCGCGCGGTTGTACGGCTTCGCTCAACAGTTCGCGGGGCTGCAGCCGGCGCTCGGGTGTTTTCTCGACGGCGCGTTCCGCGGCACGCGCTTCGAGGCGTCGCCGTTTCTGCGCGGCGTCTACTTTACGAGCGGTACGCAGCACGGCCGGCCGATCGACCGCGCGATCAGCGCCATCGCGCAATCGCTTGGGTTGCGCAGTGACGTTGCGTACCAGCGCGACGCGTCGGGGCGTGCGTACTTCATCAACCGGCTGCTCAAGGACGTGGTGATCGCCGAGGCGGGGCTGGTGGGCGCGAACGCGCGCTTCGAGCAATGCCGCGCGTGGCTGCGGCGAGGCGCGCTCGCGCTGGTCGGTGCGACGCTGATACTCGCGCTCGCGGGCATGGGTGTGAGCTATCAGCGCAACCGTGCCTATGTCGCCGAGTTCGAACGGCAGACCCGGCACGTCGAGCAACTGGCGCGAGAAGCGAACGCGACCGCGAACCCGCTCGCGGTGCTGCCGTTGCTCGACGCGGCGCGCGCGCTGCCCGGCGGCTACGCGGACGCCGACAGGCAGGTGCCATGGCTCACCCGGCTCTGGCTCTATCAGGGCGACAAGCTCGGCCAGCAAGCGCGTGTCACCTACCGGCGCCTGCTCAATCAGACCTTGCTGCCGCTCGCGCTCGGCAAGCTGACCCAGGAGTTGCGCGACGGCGCTCCCGAGAATGCTTCGGAAACCGAAGCGTATCGCTACGAAGCCTTGCGCGCGTATCTGATGCTCGGCGACGCGGCGCATTTCGACCCCGCCGCGTTGCGCGCCCATCTGGTGCCGGCGCTCGCAGGCAACGCGAGCCCCGCGCAAAGAAGCGCGCTCGATGCGCATCTCGCCGCGCTGTTCGACAAGACGCAGTTCGATCCCTCGCTGCCGCTCGACAACGCGCTCATCAAGGCGGCACGCGCGCGCCTCGCCGAATTGCCGCTGTCGCAGCGCGTCGGCAACCGGGTGGACGGCGAACTCGCGCAGGCGAATCTGGCCGCATTCAACGTGAGCGCCGCCGCCGGGCCGAACGCGCCGCTGCTGCTCAGGCGCACGAGCGGCGCGCCGCTCACGGCCGGCGTGGCGGGCGCGTACACCCGCGCCGGCTACGCGCAATACACGCGAGCGCGCGACGCCGCGCTCGCCGATGTCGCGAAGGACGCCTGGGTGCTTGGCCGCGACGACGTCGCACTCACGCCCGAGGGCATCGCCGCGTTGCGCGCCGCGCTCGACGAGCGCTACTTCGACGCCTATATCCGCGCATGGGACGGCCTCCTCGACGATGTGACCATCGTGCCCGTGACCGGTCTTGCCGATGGCGCGCGTGTCGCGAACGGGCTTTCCGCGCCCGATTCGCCGCTCAGGAAGTTCATCGTCGCAGCGGCGCGCGAGACGACGCTCGCGGCGAACGCATCCGGCAAGCAAGACGCGACGACGCGCGTCGACGAGCACTTTCAACCGTTGCACGAGCTCGCGGGCAAGCCGGGCGACGCTGCCGCGCTGGACCGCGATCTTGCGCCGCTCAAGGACGCCGCCGTGTTTCTCGACGCGGCCGACGCCGCGCGCAGAATGGGCCAGCCCGCGCCCGCCGGCGACGCGTTAGGCAAGCTGAGGCTCGCGAGCCAGACGGCGCCGGCGCCGCTCACGCCGGTGGCGGCGTCGCTCGCGACGGCAGGCACGGCGCTCGTGGAAGGCGGCGAACGCGCACGCCTCGACGCGCAGTGGAACGCGAGCGCGGGACCGTTGTGCCGCCGCGCGCTCGATGGCCGTTATCCATTCGTGCATGCCTCGACCCGCGATGTCGCCGCCGACGACTTCGGCAAACTGTTCGCACCGGGCGGCCTCATTGACGACTTCTTCCAGAAGAACCTCGCCGCGCTGGTCGACACGAGCGGGCCGGTGTGGCAATGGCGCGCCGGGACTCCACCGGCGGGCACGTCGCGTGATGCGCTGGCGCAGTTTCAGCGCGCCGCGCAGATCCGCGACGCGTTCTTCCACGACGGCAGCCGCGACATGTCGATCCGTTTTCGCGTGAAGGCGCTTTCTCTCGATCCGGCCGTGACGCAGGTGAATCTCGACATCGACGGTCAGCAGCTTGCGCTCAGGCAGGACGGTCTCCAGTCGATGCTGCTGCAATGGCCGAGCGGCAAGAATACGGGCCGCGCGGCCGCGCAGTTCGATCCGCCCGCCGCCGCACAGACCCCGCCGCTGGATGCGAGCGGCCCGTGGGCGTTCCTGCATCTGATCGACACCGGCCGGCTCGAAGGCACTGCGCAACCGGACCGCTACAGACTCACGCTCGATTCCGCCGGACGCAAGGCCGTGCTCGAGCTGGATGCGACGAGCGTCGTCAATCCTTTCCGGCGCGCGCCGCTCGAGCAGTTTCGCTGTCCGGAGCACCTGTGATGGCGTCGCCGGGCGTCGCCGGATGCTTTGGCAAGCTGCGCGGCAACGGCGACTTCGTGACGCGGCGCCTGCCGGCGTGCTTCGTCGAACCTTGGGACGCGATGCTGCAGGCGGCCCTGATCGCGAGCCGCGCGGCGCGCGGGCGTGCCTGGCTCGATGCATATCTGACCGCGCCGCTGTGGCGCTTCGCGCTCGGCGGCGGCGTGCTGGGGGAGAGCGGATGGGCGGGGGTGCTGATGCCGAGCGTCGACAGCGCGGGCCGACACTTTCCACTCACGATCGCCGCGCCCGTCGACGCGCTTGCGTGGCCGCGGTGGCGTGCGCATGCGGACGCGTGGTTCGAGCGGTGCGGTGCGCTCGCGCTCGCGACGCTCGACGAGCGCGCGCGTCTGGCGGATTTCGATGCCGGATTGCTGGCGCTCTCGCACGCGCATCACGCGAGCGGCGTTTCGACGCCATTACACGCCGGTGCGCGGGGAATGAGTGTCTGGTGGCAAGCGGAAGCGGCGCGCACGAGCGCAGGTCTGCCCGATGCCGCGTTCGTCGCCGGGTTATTCGACAATGCCGCCGGCCGCGCGGACTAAACGGCGTCGAAGCACACAATGACCGCTGTGATGTTGTCCTTGCCGCCCGCATCCAGTGCGAGCGCCACGAGATCCCTGCAGGCGTCGTCGATAGCGTGCGGCGTTGTCGCTGCGAGCACCGCCTCGATCTCGCAATGCGAGACTTCGGCGTGCAAGCCGTCGCTGCACAGCAGATAACGGTCGGCGGGCAGCCACGCATGCGCTTCGATGGCCGGGGCGATCGACGGCATCGGCCCCAGCGCCTGCAGCAGCGCGTTACGCGGCGGCAGATGTTCGATGACACCGTGCTCCAGCGCCTGCTGATAAAGCGTGTGGTCGCGCGACAACTGCGACAGCGCGCGGTCGCGATAGCGGTAGAGCCGGCTGTCGCCGATGTGAAACGAGATCAGCCGCCCTGAGCCGGACGGCTGCCAGATGCCCGTCAACGTGGTGCCCATCGATCGAGGCGCGAGACGCTCGCGCAGGTTGATCGCGTGGAGGATCGCGTTGGCGTGATCGAGCGCGTCGGCGGCGGCGCGCATCGCGCACGCGGTTGCATCGTACACGGTGGCGTCGGGATCATCGGTGAATGTTGCCTCGACGTGAGCGCGTGGCATTGCGTCAGCTGAGAGCCGCGCGGCGATGCAGTCGAGCGCGGTCGCGCTGGCGCGTGCGCCGAATGCGTGACCGCCCATGCCATCCGCGACCGCGATGAGGTTCGACCCCGGATCGATCAGGAAGCGGTCCTGATTCTCGCGGCGCACACGCCCTGTGTCGGTGAGGCCGAACGCCGAGCACGTGGCAAGGCGGATCGGTGCGCAGCGGGTGAGCGTGTCGGAATCCATCGGTCGTGCTCCTTCGGATGCGTGTCGCTACAGTCCGACGTCGCGCTCGAAACGCGCGCGGTCGGCTTCGTTGGAGATCGCCGCCGCGAGCCGCTCGTGCAGCGCACGCAGGCTGGCCGCGTGGCATGCTTCGCGTCTCGCGACGATCGTCGCGATCGGGCCGAGATAAACGGCGAGCCTGAGCGCGGCGGCCTGCACCTCTTCCACGCCAAGCGATGAAGAAGAGGATGCACCTTGGGTTGCGCCCTGCCGCGACGCCGCGGTGCCATGCGTCGTGCCTGCACGGGACCCATCCGCGAAGGCGGCGATGAATTGCGCACGACCCTTGTCGGAAGGAACATGCGGCGCGAGCAGCGCGATGAGCGCGGGCAGGTCCGGCGCATTGGCGATGCGCGCCGCGGCGCGCCGCACGAGCAGACGCGCTACTGGCCCGATCTGCGCGGCGAGCTGAGTCTCGACCGGGAGGAGCATGGCGGTGGGCCACATTGTCAACGAGGGCAGCGACTCGCCGCGCCAGGAACCCGTTCCTGACGCGAGCGGCCCGGCGGGTCTCGCTGCCTGCGCTTCCAGAATCGTGCGGTCGTCTTCCACTGCGTCCGCGCGTTCGGGCGGCAGAGGCTGCACGCCGTCCGACGCATCGGCAAGGGCCCGGCGCAGCGCGTCCGCCGTCTGGAAACGCGCGGCGGGGCGTCGGGATAACGCGCGCATCAGCACGTCGTCGAGCGCGGGCGGCAGCGCACGGTTACAGGCGGAAGGCGCTCGCGGTGTCTCGTGCATCACCTGCCGCATGACCTCGACGTGCGACGCCCCCGCGAACGGCCGAAGACCTGTCAGCATCTGATAGAGCACGATCGCGGCGGAAAAGAGGTCGGAGCGCCCGTCGACGGGCTCGCCCGTGAACTGCTCCGGCGACATGTAGCTCGGCGTGCCGATCATCGCGCCCGCCAGCGTCAGCGTGGACGACTCGACATGCGCGACGCCGAAGTCCGCGACCTTCAGCCGCCCTTGTTCGCTGACGAGCAGATTCGCGGGCTTGATGTCGCGATGCACGACCCCGTGCTCGTGCGCGAAGCCGAGCGCGGCGAGCAGTTGCCCGAACCAGTCGAGCGCGGAGGCGAGTTCGAGCGGACGGCCCGCGTCGAGCAGTTGCTTCAGTCCCCGCCCGCTCACGAGTTCCATCGCGATATAAGCGGTGTCCGTGGTCTCGCCATAGTCGTACACGGCCACGATGTTCGGATGCGCGAGCCGACCGGCCGCCTGTGCCTCATTGCGCAAACGCGCCATCAGGCTCGCTCGATCGCCGCCTTCGAACAACTCGTGGCGGACGGTCTTCAGCGCGACATGCCGCTCGATGTGCGGATCGAACGCGCGATAGACGATGCCCATCGCGCCCGCGCCCAGCATCGCCTCGATGCGGTACTTGCCGAGCTGCGCGATGCGTGGCGTGTCCGTCGCGGCGGCTGTCACCTCATGCCTCGATCATCTTGAACGCTTCGACGAGGCTCGTCTTCATCCGCGCGAACGACGCGGCGAGCGAAGCGATCTCGTCGCGGCCGCCATCAGTGAAGGTCGCGCTCTCGAGCTGGCCGAGACTCGCCTGATCGGCGGCGCGTGAGAGCGCACGGATGCGCCGCGTGACGAGCAGATGCACCATGACGTTCAGCGCAATCAGCAGCAGTACGAACACCGCGAGCAGCGACCCGAGGAAGGTGCGCAGCACCGCGTCGCTGCGCGCGACCGGCATCGCCATCGGCACCGACACGAAATCGGCGCCGATGACTTCGTGCATTGCCCAGTTGAAGCCGTTGTCGGGACCGTACTTGTCGATCATCGTCTTAGGCGCCCGTGACGGGACGCTGTGGCACTCCATGCAGGCGGCGTCGTTGATGCGGTTCGGGCGCGCGATATACAGGTTCTGCCCGGACGGCGTATCGCGCAGACCAACGATCTCCTTCAGTTCGGGCTTGTCGTGCAGATTCCGGATCACGTCCGCTTCCCAGTCCGAGGGACGGTCGCGCGGATTGGTCGGATTCAGCATCGTCGAGCGATAGGCGTATCCGGCGAGATGTTTTTCCAGCGTCATCAGCGTCTCGACCGCCGAGAATGCCGGCACCGACTGCGGCACGAAACTGTATTTGAGCTGCGTCTGCAAGAGCGGCGTGACTTGTGTCGCGGTGTAGTTCTGCGCCGCGCTCGCCGCTTCCATCAGGACGCGCGCATTCTGCACCGTCTCTTCGATCGCCGCGCGGCGCAGCAGCTCGCGCGCCGCGAACCCGGCCGACACGAAGCCGACGACGAAGACCACGAGAAACACCAGATTGAATTTGACGGCGAGCGACAGTCTCATGACTTCACCTCGGTTGATTGAGCCTGCAAGGGCACGACCGCGCGCCGGTACTGCATGGCAGGAGGCGGGTACAGGACGCGTCTCCATTCGGGAAGACTGCGCAGGTTCTGCCGCACTTGCGAGCGGAACGGCTCGCCTTGCGCGAGCGGCCGGAAGCGCGCGACGAAGCTGCGGCGAATGCCGAGCGGCGCGACCAGCCAGTCCGCGAGATCGGCAAAGGTCGCCGGGCGACCCTGCGACGGAATGGCGAGCTTCGCCTTTGCGGGCGCGGGGACCGGCGCGAGCGGGTCGCGGAACGGCCGTGGCATCGCGGCGACGAACGACGGCGCTGGACGCGCGCTCACATCGAGCGGCTTGCCCGCTTCACGCGCGGCGTAATGATCGCCGTCGAGCGGCTGGTAAGCGTCGGCATGACCAGGCAGGGAGAGCGTCATGCCCCCCGTCTCCAGGAAAAGAGAGGTTGCGTCGCGGCTCGCGTGCAGCACGGCGGCGCCATCGCGCATGACGGCATCGAGCGCGGGGGTGTCGAGCGACAAGGGCTCCGTCGCAGCGGCCTGCGTGCGCGCGATCTTGATCCAGCCCGAGAGCAGCGCAAGGGAATCGCCACCCTGCGCGGCATCGACGGCGATGCGCGTGTCCGCGCCGAGTGCGACGATCGTGCCGTCTGCTTCGATCTGTGCGCTGCCCTGCGCCGAGGTGGCGAGCAGATCGCCTTGCTCCAGCGCGATGGGCGCATCGACGTTGAACACCGTCGTCGCACGAATCAGCGTGACGGTTCCTTCGGGCAGCAGGACGAACTGGCCCGCATGCGCGCTCTGAAGTGCGCACAGACACGCGATAGCGATGCCGTTGCGCAGAACTTGTGGCAGGGTTCGGGCGTTCATCGCGGTCGTTGCCTCGAAAACGTGAAGGGATTGCGACGAAAACAGCTGGGTGCCCGCTTCTATTCCGAGGGGATTTTCCCTAAGCCCCGTGGAACGGAAAACGAAAACGCCTTCGCAAAGGCGAAGGCGCCGGCTGTGTTGCGCGCAGAGCGGCTATCCGTTCAGGAAGCCGAGAACGGCCTTGCGCAGCTTCAGGTCCCAGGTCTGCTCTTCCGTGTGACTTTTGGCGAGGGTAAGCAATCCCTTGATCATCGCATCGTCCGATTTGAACGCGAAGCCCGCATCGTCCAGATAGCCCGATCCCCAGACCTTGAGGTTATCGATGTACTTGCAGCCGGCTGTGAATTCCGCTTGAGTGACGATCGTTTCGTTGTCCTTGAACATCGTGAGGAAATGCATCTTGTCGCCGCAGATGCCCGTATTCAAGGCCAGCACCGAGAGCGCCGGGATCGGCACGGCGTAACGCTTGAACCAGCCGTTGAAGGCGATCGGCCGGGTATGCAGCGCATCGCGCTGCATACGCGCGTCCCAGTACTCCTTCGCCTGTTCGCAAAAGCGCTTGATGCGCTTGATCTCGACGATCTTCCAGATCACCTTCGCGATCGTTTCCATGATGGAGACAACGGCATCCACGATGGTCGATGCGCCCTGACTCGCGAACTGCAGGCCGAGGCTCGCGCCGCCCTTGACCATGTCGTAGACGCCCTCGCCGATGCTCAGCTTCATCGCGCTCCTGATCGCCGTGACGATGGTGCCGGGGTGTCCGGTGATCAGCTGGACATCGCGGCCCTGCACCCACTCGCGATACTTGGTGATGCTGCTGTCGACGGTGTTGGCGATGCCCTTGGCGAGATCGAGGCCCGCGCCGATGAGCGGCGCAAGGGTGGCGAGCAGCTTGGTGCAGAGGAAGTCGACGAGCTTGCGCAACAGCGCAGGCATGGTGTCGAGCGCGAATGCGCCGGGATCGTTGCGGATATCCGCGACTTTTTCGCGAATCATCTCCCAGAGCTTTTTCGCGCCTTCCTCGACCTTGACGCGAATGGCTTCATAGAGACGCTGCGCCGCGCCGCTCAACGCCGGCAGCGTGAAGCTGGACGTCATGAGCTGGCCGGAACTCGTGACCGTGGGGTCCTTGCGCTTGCTGATCCTTTTCTGCACCTGTTCGAGCGCGACCGACGCCGACTTCTGCACGAGACTATTGTCGAGCACGTCGCTGGCAATCGATGCGGCCTCGTTGCTGTCCGGTGCAAGTCCGAGACCGGCGTTGGTGATTTCGAAAGCACCTTCCAGCAGCACCTGGAAGATGTCGTCCTCGATCTCCAGGTTGCCGAACAGATACAGCACGCCGAGCCGCGAGTTGATGAGCGCCGGCGTCATGAAGTCCTGCGCACCGGCTGCGGCGTCGGTGTCGCCCTTGCCTTGCAGTTGCTGATCGAGCAGCGTGAAATAGTTCGAGCCGTTGCGCGAGACATCCTTCCAGGCATCGCCGGGGCCGATCGAGTCTTGCCAGAACTCGAACGCGCTCACCAGAAGATGGAATTGGTAGACGGTGCGATCGCGGTGGTACAGCTGGATCTGCTCGTCCAGGTTCTTCAGCGCCGAGCTGCGCACCTTAAGCAGCGCCGAAGTTCCTCTCAGCCATTCATCGTAGGGGACGATGTCCGGCAAGCGGGCGTAAGCATAGGTCATGGGCGGGTCTCCTCGGGTCTGAAGCGATCGATGGCTGCGTCGTCGCGTGCGTCCTAGCACCACGCGACGTCGCTGAATTGGACGTAGTGCGTTTCTATCAAGCGGCCGCTTCGACTGCGCAGGTCCACGCGATAGAAGCAGCCGAGGCTGAAAAAGCTCTGGTCCTGGATATAGATGGCGCGGTGCATGATTCCTCCTGCCTGGCCGGTTCGCTGGACGAATCGTGCCGTGCTGGGTCGCCGCAGGTTGCCGCGACCTTTAATAGCAAAACAGCGGGGGATGGGTGATTGTTCCCGCGGAAGCGGCTATTTATTTCCGCGAGAAGTGGGAATAAAACGGGTGCTGGAGTGTCCCGTATTCGGGGGAGCTGCTTCGGAAAAACCGATTGCGTCGTAGGCTGAAAAGGAAGTGAAGCGATGAAATCTGATTCCACTGCGTCGCTGTCTGAGGAGCATGGCCTCCCACATTTGCCTTTTGTGAGTTACGCCTTCACATCACCTTTTTCCCCGGTGTTTGCGGCCCCTCTGCGCTTTCTCGAGGTTGCCGCCGGCGGGTGGAGAACGATCGTACGTATTCCCGAAAAGGGGTGAGGATCGGTGCCAACGACGCTGTCGCGCGGCCGCATGTATACTTGTCGGCTTTGTTGCGCGATACGCGAGAACTTCGGTTCTTCAAGCATGAATAAACTCGTTTCTTATGTCAGCTCGATTCATGGGCTGTCCGGCCCTGTGGCGATCGTGCGCCAGGACGTTTCAACCGAGACCTGGCGCGAACAGGACATCGAAGTCCATAAGCAGGAAATCACCTTCGTTTTCGACAACGGTGCGGTGATTCGCCGATCCATGGAGTGGGATCAGGTGAGTTCCGATGCGCTCTGCGCTGAATGCTGGATCGACTATGTCGTGATCCAGCATCCCACCGGCCTCAGCATCACTCCGGCGAGCCAGAGATTCGACAACGTCTGCCGTGAGACCTTCTGGCTGCGTTATCACTCCGCGTGACGACGTGTTAATGGGCGGTGGCACGGTGGCCGGACCCTGTTAGCCCGCCCGGCTGCCGGGCCTCGCGCGCGTGCTAATCTTGCCCCCTTCGCGGACTGCCCGCCTCAGAGCAGACACCATGACGGAAGCCTTCGATCCGGACGGCATCGAGCAAGCGGTCTTCGTGGTCGGCGAGCGCCATGCGGCGCTGGATGAGCCGTGGCGCGCCCATCGCCGCGCGCGGCTGATTCACGTGAACGAAGGCGTGCTGACGGTACGCACCGATTCCGGCCGCTGGGTCGTGCCGCCTGCCCGCGCGCTGTGGATCGTCGCGAATACGCTGCACCGCCTGCACGCGACGCGCCCCGTGCAGCTGTATTCCCTCTATGTCGCGACTGATTCCGCATTGGATGCCGCCGCCGACCCCGCCCGCGACGCCCAACCGCTGCCCGCGCAAAGCGGCGCGTTGATTCCAGACGCGCTCGTGCAGGCGCTGCTCGCCGCCGCGGCCGATCTGCCGCACGACCGCCCGCCCGACGAACCCGCCCGCCGTCTCCTTCAGGTGCTGCTGGATCGCGTCGCGGGCTTGCCTGCCGCGCCGCTCGGCCTGAACTGGCCGGGCGATCCGCGCGCGCAGCGCATCGCCGACGCGCTCAGCGCGAATCCCGCGCAATCGCTGGTACTCGAGGAACTCGCCGCGGCGGCCGGCGTGACCGCGCGCACGGCCGCGCGTCTGTTCGCGAAGGAAACGGGGCAGACCTTCGGCCAATGGCGCCAGCAATTGCGTTTGCTGGCCGCGCTCGAACATCTCGGGGCCGGGGAGAGTGTCACGCAGGTGGCGCTCGAAGTCGGCTATAGCGACGTGTCGTCGTTTATCGCGGTGTTTCGCGATGCCTTCGGCGACACCCCCGCGCGCTATTTCCGCTGACGCAACGTCGCGCTCACCGCCCGGACCTCACCGTCGCGCGAAAACGAGGCCGCCTCAATGCGCGCCCGCCGCATCCGGCCCGCCGCCGCCCTTGGCCGGCCGCGTGATCCAGATCAGCGGAATGATCAGCAGGAAGATGATCGCCGAGACGAAGAAGATGTCATTCAGGCCCATCATCGCGGCCTGCGTGTTCACGGTGAAATCGAACAGCGCGTTCGCCGACTGGGAATTCAGATGCAGCAGCGACTGGGTCGCGTCGATCTGCTGCGCGAACGTCGGATTGTCGATCGACGCCTGCTCGGTGAGCCGCGCATGGTGCAGTATCGTGCGGTTGTTCCACGCGGTACCCGCGATCGACGTGCCGACCGCGCCGCAGAACACCCGCACGAAATTCGACAGACCCGCCGCCGCCGGAATCCGGCTCGGCGGCTGGCCCGACAGGATGATCGCCGTCAGCGGCACGAAGAACAGCGCCATCGGAATGCCTTGCAGCAGTGTCGGCAGCACGAGGTGCCACGTGTCGATCTCGATCACGTATTTCGAGCGCATGTAGAACACGATCGCGAAGCCGACGAACGCGAGCGTCGCGATCACGCGCGCGTCCGAGCGCGGCAGCACGCGGCCCAGCACCGGCGCAAGAATGATCGCGAAGATGCCGAGCGGCGCGGTGACGAGACCAGCGTCGATCGAGCGGTAGTTCAGATACTCCTGCATCCATTGCGGCAGCAGCACGAGGTTGCCGAAAAATACGCCGTACGCAATCGAAATCGCAATCGTGCCGCCCAGGAAATTGCGCTGCTGAAAGAGCCGCAGATCGACGATCGGGTGCTCTTCGGTCAACTCCCAGACGAGGAAAAACGCGAAGCTGATCAGCGCGACGAGGCCGAGAATCGAGATCACCGGCGACGAGAACCAGTCGAGGTCCTTGCCCTTGTCGAGCATGATCTGCAGCGACGCGACCCAGGTAATGAGCAGACCGAGGCCGACTACGTCGATCGGCGGACGGCGCGTCGGCGATTCACGGGTTCGGTAGATCATCCACGTGACGCTGGCCGCGAACAGGCCGACCGGGATGTTGATGTAGAAGATCCACGACCAGCTGTAACTATCGGTGATCCAGCCGCCGAGCGCCGGGCCCGCGATCGGGCCGACGGTGGCGGTCATCGCCCACAGCGCGAGCGCGGTCGACGATTTTTCCTTCGGATAGGAGCCGAGCAGGATCGCTTGCGAGAGCGGAATCAGCGGGCCGGCCACCGCGCCCTGGAAGACCCGCGCGATCAGCAGGATCGGCAGCGTCGGCGCGACGCCACACAGCCATGACGCGAGCGTGAACGCGAGGATCGCGCCGACGAACAGCTTGACCTGGCCGATGCGCTGCGTGAGCCAGCCGGTCAGCGGAATCGACACCGCGTTGGAGGCCGCGAACACGGTGATGACCCACGTGCCTTCGTCGATCGATACGCCGAGGTTGCCTGAAATCGTCGGAATTGCGACGTTCGCGATCGAGGTGTCGAGCACGTTCATGAACGTGGCCAGCGCGACGGCGATCGTCGCGAGAACCAGCCGGCCCCCTTCGAGAGGCGCGGGCGGAGCAGGTGGCCGTGGCGGCGGCGACGCAGAGGCAGGCGCGGCGTTTGGCTGACTCAAACGGTGTTCTCCGGATGGGTTGTTGCGATCAGTACGGACAGTGTGGGCAGACGGCGAGGGCGCGCGATGCGCAAAAGCATACCCGCATTCGCCGGCCGACGTTGGCCACGGGCGCAGCCGAAGCGGCGTCCGGCGACACGAAGGCGGCGCGCAGCGTATGCTCGCGGCTGAGGCTGATTCACGAAAGCCGCAGACACCAACCCACGAGAAAAAGGACACCACCATGAGCTGGCAGCAATTCGAACACGGCTGGCGGCGCGCGCCGCAGAACGCACGCGCGACGAGCCTCGTCGTGCTGATGCACGGCGTCGGCAGCAACGCGCGCGATCTGATGCCGCTTGCGGACATCTGGAGCGAGGACCTTCCCGGCGCGGCGTTCGTCTCGCTCGACGGCACCGAGCCGTTCGACGGCGGCTTTGGCGGCCGCCAGTGGTTCAGCCTGCGCGATGTCAACGAGGCGAACCGCGAGGCGCGCGTCGCCGCCGCTTATCCGGCGCTGCGCCGCGTGCTCGACGCTGAGCTCGCGCATTGGCAGTTGTCTTTCGATCGACTTGCGATCGTCGGCTTTTCGCAAGGTTCGATCATGGCGCTCCATCACGTCGCGTCGAGCACGGAGGGCGCGGCGGGCGTCGTCGCGTATTCGGGGCGGCTTGCATCGCCGATCGGGTCTGCGAATCGCGCGACACCGCTCACGCTGATCCACGGCGAGGACGACGAGGTGATCCCGGTGCGCGAGCTCGAATCCGCAGCCCACGCCCTCAGCGAGGCCGGCTATCCGGTCGACGCCTACGTGCTGCCCGGCGTCGGCCACACGATCACCGCCGACGGCGTCGCGCTCGGCCGTGACGCGCTGGACCGCGCGCTAGGTGCGCTGTCGCGCGATTGACACAACCCCACTAGAAAGTGGCCCTAAAGATTTTGATGGGCTTGCCGACATAGGGGGAATAGCTTGAAAATCACCCCGCCGCGCGGAACGCGCAACGCCCAGCCGGGCGTGTCGCGCGGCTTCGGGGGACCGGGGGCGCAGTTCCAGACCGTCCGAGACGGCGGATAACGACATATCAGAGCCTGCTTATGGCCAGACCGACGCCGCATTACCCGCTCTTTGAGCGACTGTTCCGTCATTCCGTGGCGGTGGATCTCGGCACGGCCAACACGCTTATCTATACCGACGCGGGCGGCATCGTGCTGAACCAGCCGTCCGTCGTGTGCTTCGAGACGCAGCCGGCGAGCGGGGCGAAACGCATCGCGGCGATCGGTGCCGAGGCGCGCCAGTTGCTCGGCCGCGCGCCGCTCAATCTCGAAACGGTGCGGCCGATGCGCCACGGCGTCATCGCCAATTTCACCGCCGCCGAACACATGATCAAGCAGTTCGTCGACATGGCGCGCCCGCGCTCGCTGTTTAGCCGGCGCGCGGCATTCACGCTGTGCGTGCCGGGCTCGGCGACCCACGTAGAGCGCCGCGCGATCCGTGAAGCGGCCGAGGCGGCCGGCGCGTGGACGGTCAGCCTGATCGGCGAATCGCTCGCGGCCGCGCTCGGCGCGGGCCTGCCGGTCCGTGACGCGACCGGCTCGATGGTGGTCGACATTGGTGGCGGCACCACCGAGGTCGGCGTGATCGCGCTCGGCGGCACCGCGTACAGCGACTCGGTGCGCGTCGGCGGCGACAATTTCGACGCGGCGATCATCAGCTATGTGCGCAATCTGTATGGCGTGCTGCTCGGCGAGCAGACCGCCGAACACGTCAAGAGAAACCTCGGCACCGCCGTGCGCGACGTGCCGCTCGAGCAGATGAACGCGACCGGCCGCGGCGTCGACGACGGTCTGCCGCGCACCGTGCAGCTAAGCAACCGCGATATCGCCGAAGCGATCGAAGCGCCGCTGCGTGAGGTGATCGTCGCGGTGAAGCGCGGGCTCGAAATGGCGCCCGCCGAACTCGTGACGGACATCGCGTACCGGGGCATCGTACTGACCGGTGGCGGCGCGCTGCTGCGCAATCTGGGGCGGCGTTTGAGCCAGGAAGTCGGTCTCGAGGTGCACGTCGCCGACGAACCGCTGACCTGCGCGGTGCGCGGCGCGGGCGCGGCGGCCGCGGCGGGGTGGCTCGATGAACTCGGGGGCGAGTGAGCGGCGGGTTCGCATCCGGTCGGGGCACCCATCAGGCGGCCGCCCGACGCGTCGCTGATGCTTGTGTGACAATACGCATCGCGTCCCATTTGTAGGGACGCCGATACGCTCATTTCCCAAGGCTTCTATTGCCGACTCCGCGCGCATTGGCGCGCCGATGCCGCGCTGCCCGTAGATCATCCGTGAATCAATCTGTTGCCGCTTCGTTCCTGCCGTCCTCGCCATCCTTCATCGAACTACACAGCGGCTTGCGCATGCCTTACATCGCGGCCGGCGACGGTGAACTGCTGCTGTTCGTGCACGGCTCGCTGTGCGATTACCGCTACTGGGAGCCGCAGTTGGCCGGTCTGTCGAAGGGCTATCGCTGCGTCGCCGTCAGTCTCACGCACTACTGGCCTGTAACCGATAGCGCGGCGGACCAGCCGTTCAGCTGGAGCGACCACGCGAATGAAGTGGCGGAGTTCATCGATCGTTTCGGCGCGGGGCCCGCGCATGTGGTCGGGCATTCGCGCGGCGGCTGCGTCGCCTATCATTTCGCGCGGCGCCATTCCGAGCTCGTGCGCACGCTCACGCTCGCCGATCCGGGCGGCCCGCTGCAGATGGCTGGACGTCCGCCCGCGAGCCTGCCGGAGACGGTCAACGCATTGCGCGCGAAAGCGGCCGAGCTGATCGAAAGCGGCGAGGTCGAAGCAGGGTTGCGGCTGTTCGTCGATTCGGTGAGCCGCCCCGGCTTCTGGGCGATGAGCACGCCAGGTTTTCGTCGCATGGCGACCGACAACGCACACACGCTCGCGCGGCAATTTCGCGACCCGCTGCCCGCGTACGTGCCGGAGGACGCGAGCGACCTGCGCCGCCCGGTGCTGCTGATCGACGGCGAGAAAAGTCCCGACATGTTCCGCCGCACGGTGACGGCGTTGCAGGGATGGTTACCCGATGCGCGCCGCGAAACGGTGCGCGGTGCGTCGCACGGCATGAACCTCGCACATCCGTCGGCGTTCAATCGCTACGTCGACGAGTTCATTCAGACGACGAGCGCGCGCTGAAGAAGTCAGGCCTTGCGGTGCGCGTCCTTGTCGAGCGCGCGTTCGGCCGCCTCGCCGACGAGCCCGTGGTAGTACAGATGCACGCCGATCGCGAGCGAGTCGTTGCGAATTTCGTGGAAGACCTTCCATGCCTTCACCGGGTCCTTGATCAGCAGGTAGTGCGCTTCCTGCGCGATCAGATCCGCGACTTCGTGCAGGCCGTGTCCGTGCAGCACGTCCACGAGCGTGTCGAGACTGCGATGCGTGCGCGCGTCGGTACGCGGATAGAGCATGTGCAGCACGGCGACGTTCTGCGTCTTCAGCGCCGCCGACAACGCGACGACGATGTCCTGATGATTGAGCGCGGTGACCGTGCGGTCTTCGCCATGGACGTGATCCGGAAACAGCGTTTCGAGAGAGGCATTCATTTGCGTTCGTCCTGCTTTTCTGTGTGATCAAAAAAAGCCCGCTTCGACTAGCGGGCCGCAAGCATCAATGCATGCATTCAGTATCGCAGATGGCTACAAATCGACGCAGTGTGCTGGCAGCAAAACATTGTTGCGGTTCGTGTTCCGTCTTTCGTGCAACTTTCGTCCAGCTCAGCGTCACGTACCGACAACGAATGTTGCGCACGCCGAGATGGTTTGTTGCAACCAATTGACGCAATCAACGACACAGCGGCCCTTAGAATGCCCAGCGGAGCCTGAGCATGCCCGTACCTGATTGGGCGCGCCGATGTCGCGCCTCGCCGTACGACTCCGATGCATGCCGGCAGTGTGCGGTATCAAGCAAAAGGAAGACGTAGATGAACTCGAAGTCCCACGCAACGCTGAGCTTCTCCGACAGCGACCAGACCATCGATCTGCCGATCTATCAGGGCTCGCTGGGCCCGGACGTCATCGACATCCGCAAGCTGTACGGCCAGACCGGCAAATTCACGTACGATCCGGGCTTCATGTCGACGGCGTCGTGCAACTCCGAAATCACCTATATCGACGGCGACAAGGGCGAACTGCTGTACCGCGGCTACGCGATCGACAACCTCGCGCAGAACGCCGACTTCCTCGAAACCTGCTACCTGCTGCTCAAAGGCGAACTGCCGAACGCGCAGCAGAAGGCCGAGTTCGTGAATACCGTCACGCAGCACACGATGGTGCACGAGCAGATGCACTTCTTCTTCCGCGGCTTCCGTCGCGACGCGCACCCGATGGCGATTCTGGTGGCCGCGGTCGGCGCGCTGTCCGCGTTCTATCACGACTCGCTCGATATCACGAACCCGCAGCATCGTGAGATTTCGGCGATCCGCATGATCGCGAAGCTGCCCACGCTGGTCGCAATGGCGTACAAGTACAGCATCGGCCAGCCGTTCGTGTATCCGCAGAACGACCTGTCGTACAGCGCGAACTTCATGCGCATGATGTTCGCGAATCCGGCCGAGGACTACGAGGTCAACGATGTGCTGGTGCGCGCGCTCGACCGTATCCTGATTCTGCACGCGGACCACGAGCAGAACGCGTCGACATCGACCGTGCGTCTCGCCGGTTCGTCGGGTGCGAATCCGTTCGCGTGTATCGCAGCGGGTATCGCGTGTCTGTGGGGCCCGGCGCACGGCGGCGCGAACGAAGCCGCACTGAACATGCTGGAAGAAATCGGCTCGGTCGACAACATCCCCGAATTCATCGCAAAGGTGAAGGACAAGAACTCGGGCGTGAAACTGATGGGCTTCGGTCACCGCGTCTACAAGAACTACGACCCGCGCGCGAAGCTGATGCGCGAAACCTGCCACGAAGTGCTCGAAGAGCTGGGCCTGCACGACGATCCGCTGTTCAAGCTCGCGATGGCGCTGGAAAAGATCGCGCTCGAAGACGATTACTTCGTGTCGCGCAAGCTGTACCCGAACGTCGATTTCTACTCGGGCATCGTGCAGCGCGCGCTGGGCATTCCGACCTCGATGTTCACGTGTATCTTCGCGATGGCACGTACGGTGGGCTGGATTGCGCAGTGGAACGAGATGATCGCCGATCCTGAGCAGAAGATTGGCCGTCCGCGTCAATTGTTCATCGGTGAGACGCTGCGCGAGGCGAAGCCGATCGCGAAGCGTTAAAGCGCTCTTTCAAGCGCCCGGACCCACGGCTCACGAGGCCGTGGGTCTTTCCATTCCGCCTCTGCACGTCCTGTGCCACCAAAAACTCCGTAACAAACGGCAAACGGCGCAACAAGCTGAAACTCCGACGTGATAAGTTCGTCTCACGCGCACAGAGCCTCTACAATCGGATGCCCAGCGGCAAATCTGAGGCGAGACCCGAAGTGCAACTGAACGCAGCAGCGAATCCATAGGAGCGACCTTGATGCAGCAGCCAGAAGCCCTCGGCGGGCTGACCCACTCGGGCGGCGTCGATCATCGCGAGCCCGAGCAGGACGGCATTTTCATCCCGACGGAAAATCTCAACGTCGCGAGCGCCATGCAGCACGTGCTCAAGTCGGGCGACACCTTCATCGTCAACGATCCGCTCGGCGATATCACCGGCCACGAAGATGGCCTGTTCGTCAACGACACGCGCGTGCTGTCGCAACTGCGCCTGACCTTCGGGGGCCGCGCGCCGTCGCTGCTGTCGGGCAGCGTCAGCAGCGATAACGCCACTTTTACCGCGCATCTGACCAACCGCCCGCTGCCGCCGCTCGGCGGCAGCAGCACACCGGAAGGCGTGATCCACGTCCAGCGCGCGCGCGTGCTGTCGGGCACCGTGCTCAACGAGGCGATCGAACTGACGAACTACGGCACCAACGACGCAACCGTGCCGCTGTCCATTTCGTTTTCCAGCGATTTCCGCGACATGTTCGAAGTGCGCGGCCTGAAGCGCGACAAACAGGGGCGCGTCGAGCCCGCGCGCGTGGAAAATCACGAGGTGCTGCTCGGCTATATCGGTCTCGACGACGTCGCGCGCAACGTGCAGATCGCGTTCTCGCCGCAGCCGGACAAGCTGTTCGCCGATCGCGCCGACTACACCGTCAAGCTGCCCGCCCAGGCGTGCGTGTCGATCTATCTGTCGGTGGCGGTGCATGTCGTGCCAATGACCGGCAAGCCCGGCGCCGACGTGTCGCAGCCGGTGCATGCGCAGAGCGAGGCGCATCTGTCGCAGATCGACGCGGAGCGTCCGCGCGTGGGCCGTGCGGCGGTACGTGCGGCATCGGTGGATGCGCACCTGGTGATGCGCGCGCGACGCCTCGCGAGCGCGCGCGTGCGTTCGAGCAACCCGCTGTTCAACGCGTGGATCGACCGCTCGTTCGCCGACCTCAGCCTGCTGACGACCGATCTCGCGACCGGCCCGTACCCCTACGCGGGCATTCCATGGTTTTCGACCCCGTTCGGCCGCGACGCGGTGATCACGTCGCTGCAGACGCTTTGGCTCCAGCCGCATCTCGCGGCCGGCGTGCTGCGCTTTCTCGCCGAGCACCAGGCGCGCGAGAACTCGCCGTTTCGCGACGCCGCGCCGGGCAAGATCATGCACGAGATGCGCAAGGGAGAAATGGCCGCGGCCGGCGAAGTGCCGTTCGCGTTGTACTACGGCGGCGTCGATACCACGCCGCTTTTCATTGTGCTGGCCGGGGCCTATGCGGCCCGCACCGGCGACCTTGCGTTGATCGACGAACTATGGCCCGCGCTCGAGCGCGCGGCGCAATGGGTCGCGGGCGTGTGCGACAAGAACCGTCTCGGGCTGCTCGATTACCAGCGCGAATCGGATGGCGGCCTCGCGAATCAGGGCTGGAAAGATAGTCACGACTCAGTGTTCCATGCGGACGGGCGCATCCCCGATGGCCCGATCGCGCTCGTGGAAGTGCAAGCCTATGCGAGCGCGGCGTTCGACACGATGGCTCATTTCGCGACGCTGCGCGACCTGCACGACGCGGCCGCGCAGTACGCGGAGCGCGCGAAGAAGATTCGCCGCTGCGTCGAAGAAAAGTACTGGATGGACGAGGTCGGCTTTTACGGCATCGCGCTCGACGGTCATGGCGAATTGTGTCGCGTGATGGCATCGAACGCGGGGCATCTGCTGGCGTTCGGCCTGCCCACGCGCGAGCGCGGCGAGGCGGTGGTGCGTGCGCTCGACTCGACGCTGTTCCATACCGGCTGGGGTGTACGCACGCTGGCCGCAAGCCAGGCGCGCTTCAATCCGATGGCGTATCACAACGGCTCGGTCTGGCCGCACGACAATGCGCTTTGCGCGCGCGGGCTGTCGCGCTATGGCGCCAAGTCGTCGGCCGTGAGGCTGCTGCAGGCGCTGTTCCAGGCGGCAGTCAATTTCGACATGCGTTTGCCGGAGCTGTTCTGCGGCTTCCCGCAACGTCGCGGCGAGCCGCCCACCGCCTATCCGGTCGCGTGTTTGCCGCAGGCCTGGGCGGCGGGCTCGCCGTTCATGATGCTGGAGGCGTGTCTGGGCCTCACGATCGATGCCGAGCGCAGCGAGGTGCTGATCGAACAGCCGATGCTGCCCGAAGGTATCGACTGGCTCGAAGTCAGCGATCTGCGGGTCGGCGATGCGACCGTGTCGATCACGTTTCGCCGGATTGGCGAGAAGGTCGTGGCGTCGGCGGAGCAGGGGGATGTCAGGGTGGTGGCGTTGCTTTGACGCCGCTGACGGTAGCGGGAATCGATGTTGGCGGCGACCGCAAGGGAAACCATCTGGTCATCCTGCGCGGCACCGAGCCGGTGTGCAATGCCAGCAGGACGACACCCGAACGGATGCTCGACCAGTGTCGCGCATTCGGGGTGGCGGCGGTGGGCATCGATGCGCCGTGTCGATGGCGAACGGGCGCTGCGGGAAGGCTGGCCGAGAAGGCCCTCGCGCAGCAGCGGATTTTTTCGTTTGCCACACCGGCTCGCGAACTGGCGATGGCCAGCAAAAGCGGATTCTATCGATGGATGTTCAACGGCGAACGCGTCTACGACGTGTTCGCCGCACACTTTCCGCTTTTCAGCGGCGGTGAAAAAATCACCGGCAGCGTGTGCTTCGAAACCTTCCCTCACGCGATAACGTGCGCTTTCCTCGGGGCAGACGTGGCATCCGCGAAACAGAAGGGCACTCAGCGCCGGGAAATCCTCGAACGGGAAGGAATTCAAACAGCTCCGCTGAGATCGATCGACGATGTCGACGCGGCGCTATGCGCGCTGGCAGCACATTTTCTGCTCGAAGGCAGAGTCGATACCTACGGTGACGAGTCGGGCGGATTCATCGTGGTGCCTAAACTTTGATATTCACATTCTGGGAGGACGGGTGCATCAAGCACGACGACTTGGGGTATTGCTTCTGGCCATGGCGGCGTTGGGTTCGAACGAAGCATGGGCGACCGACATTCAGTGTGCAACGACGCAGCAACTCGCCGAGCGCGTCATTTGCGATCACGCGATCCTGAACAATGAGTACGACGATATCTTCGCGCAGCAACAGGCTCTGCTGAGCAGCGGGAGACTCTCGTCCGCGCAGTTGGCCCAGTGGCGGCACGCGCGAAACGCCTGTGTCGATGTGCATTGCGTGGATGGCGTATTTGCTCAGTGGAAGGCGATGGCCCGATCTGTCGAAGCCGCTCCTCGGGCGGCCGTACCTGTCGTGGCGGAGCCGGAAACAGCAATGGCGCCTGTCGGACCCAATCCGGGCGCGCCACCTGTTGCATCCGCACCTGAAGGGTCGCAGGCGTCCCCGGCCTTGCCGACATCGGAGGCTTCTCTTGTACGGCACGGCAGCGCCGCTGGCGTGGCGCTTCCGCAGCCGGTCGCGCCCGAGGCCTCCGCGCCCGTGGCTGTCTCGGCGGCTTCCAGTGTGAGCGAATCCCGTAGCATGAGCGGCATGGCCGGCGGACTGATAGCAGCCCTGCTCGTCGCGATCGGAGCCGGTGTGATCTTTGCGCGTCGCAACAGCAGCGCAGGGCCCGCAAAGAAGCGGCAAGACAATGACGAGCGATGAAAAGCGTCATCGACCTTGCTTTTCAGCACCAGGTCGCGGAACGCCTCATTCGAGCTAGACTGACATCAGCAACCGGAAGGAGACCTCGATGAAACGCAAGACGCTCAATGCTTCGCAGCTACAGCAGGAGGTCAATCGGCGAATCCATCGACTGCAGGAAGTCGTCGAGGATGGCGTGAAGATTCGCGTGCCGCGGCCGCAGCTGCAAGAGGCTGACAAGACGGGCTGCAACTGGAACATGACTCACTTCGGCAACGCGATCGGTTTCGAGCGCGACATCGAGGGCGTGCTCAAGGCCGTGCGTGCGGAATACAACCTCAGTACCGAAGTGAAAGACATCGATAACCCGTTCGGGGACTAACCGCGAATGCCACCCGGTTGAGCTGCCGCTTACACGGCTGGTGACCATAGATCGTAGTTGAGGATGTAAGCATTACCCTCGCGCTGGACCGAGCCAGTAGTCGGCAGATTGAAGTGCATGCCGCTGATGGAAAGCCTGTCGGTCGCGACCCGGTCGAGTAGTTGCGCGCGTGTGCGTGCAGCCGTTGCGGGGTCGCTATCGAAAGCAATGGTGACTTCTGGTTGCGCCAGCTGAACGTGAGGGAAGTGAACGATATCCCCCCAGATCAGTAGCGAATCCGGGCCGTCTCCGAGCAGATAGCCAGTATGGCCAGGCGTGTGACCAAACAACGGTACCGTCTGGATGCCAGGGAGAATCGACTCCTGATGAAACGGAACCAGCTTCTCGCCGTATGCGTCGAAGGCGTTTCTTGCCACGTCGAAGAACGGACGGAATCCGTCGGGAGCGCCAGAGTAGACGCTGTCGTCGCGCCAGAACGCGAGTTCCTTCTCGTGCACGAATAGCTGTTGCACGTTTCGGAAGATCGGCGTTTGGAGCGGACCTGCGAGGCCCCCGATGTGGTCTGGATGAGCGTGGGTGAGCAGAATCGTGTCGATTTCAAGCGGGTCAATACCTGCCGCGGCTAACGCGACCTGAAGGCGACCGCCCCAGCCATTGATACCGCCGGCTCCACTGTCAACAAGGATGGTCCGTTCGGCGCTCTGCACGACATAAGCGTTGATGTTCATCCGGGGCAACGGCGGCGCACCGCGCTTTTCGAGCAATGCTTCTGCCCTGGCCGCATCGATGCCGTCAAGCAACTCGAACGAAACATCGAGATAGCCATCACTGAGCATGGTGACGGTCATGTCGCCGACCTTCTTCCTGTTGATGGCCGGTGCCTGGAACGCTACTTGGGAACGCATGGTTATCTCGCAGTTGTTCTGGGGGAGGAGAGCTTCTGTTAAAGCGTTACAACGATCTTGCCGACCTGGTTGCCGGCTTCCATGTATCGGTGGGCGTCGGCAATTTCATCGAAGCGGAATACACGGTCGATGACGGGACGCAATGCTTTCGAGGACAACCCTTTGGAGATAAACGCTTTGGCCTGCTCGAGCTTCTTTTCGTCGGTAGTTATCTCGAACAGTTCGTATCCTTGAATGACAATGTGCTTGCTCAGGAGGTCCATGACCGGCACCGGAATATCGCGTGAATCGAGCGCTCCGTACTGGTAGTAGATACCGTCGTGGGACATCGCGCGGATGATATCCCGGGCGTTCGGACCGCCGACCGGGTCAAAGACGATGCGCGCCCCCCTGGAACCAGACGCACGCATGATGTAACCGGTCAGGTCCGGCTCGCCGCTCAGGACGACGTGGTCAGCACCGCTTGCACGCAGGGTCGCTTCCTTCTCCTTGCTGCGGGTGAGAGCGATGGTGGTGGCGCCCACCATCTTCGCGATCTGGATTGCCGCGAGCCCGACGCTGCTGGTTGCAGCGCCGATGACCACGGTATCGCTGCTACTCAACTTGCCGTAGTTGATCAGTGCGCCGTATGCCGTGACGAACATCATCCATGTGGCCGCGGCCTCTTCGTGCGTTACTCCTGCCGGATTCTTCACGACTGCGTGGACAGGGGCGTTAACGATTTCCCCGTACATGCCGTATTCGGCGAATGAAAACGCCGGAATGACGCTGACCGGGTCGCCGACGGAGAACTCGTTGACGCCGGCGCCCACAGCGATGACTTCGCCGGAAGCCTCATAGCCGAGCCCGGCCGGAAACTGCGGTTCGATGACGTATTGGCCGGTGCGATACATCACTTCGGCACGGTTGATACCCAGGGCCTTGACCCGAATCTGAACTTCCCTGGACTGAGGCGCGGTTACTTCGAGGTCGTCGAACTGAAGCACCTCAGGGCCACCGGTTTGATGAAAGCGAACTACCTTGGACATGATTTGACCTCAAGAGCGCCGTGAACTTCGTTGCCGGTGTTTTGCAACGGGCGGATGACTGGCACTTTAGGTCCGGGAGAGGTCCAGATAAACGAATTCGCACGCAACTGACTGTTGCCTTGCAGGGTAACAATCTCCCAACCGGGGTGAACAGACCTTAGGGCACGAGCCAGGTCTGATTTATCGTGACGAGTTCCTCGGCAAGCCATTGAGAGAAAAGCCTGACGCGAGGCGAGACGTATTGCCGGCTGGGATACAGAAGTGATACGGGCCAAGGCGTTGGTCTGTACTGAGCAAGAACCTCGACCAACGTTCCCTCTGCCAGGTGTTGCTCCACGAGAATTCCGGGAGCCTGAATCAGGCCGAAGCCCGCCACCGCGCAGTGCACGTAGGCATTCGCCGCGTTCACGCTGATGCTCGCACTGCAGGCAGCGGTCCGTTCCTCCGCGCCAACGAGAAAGCGCCAGACCATCGGCCGATTGTCGTGGCCAGAGAGGAAGCTGACGCCCTTGTGTGCCGGCAGGTCCGATAGGGACTCCGGCGTCCCGTATTCCGCCAGATACGTCGGGGAGGCACACATTACCATCACGGCGGCGCCGACCCGCCGGCCGACCAGGCTCGAGTCTGGTAACTCTCCGATTCTGAGAACGCAATCGACGCTTTCAGCGACCAGGTCGACCGTGCGGTCCGTCACTCCGAGTACGAGCTCAAGACCGGGATACTGACGAGCGAAATCGTGCAGGCGATTCACCAGTCCTTGTTGAGACAGCGCGGCGGGAAGGTCAACGCGCAGGCGCCCACGCATTGCCTCAGTCGTATGGCTGAACATCGTGGTTGCGTCGTCGATGCCCGCAAGAATTTCCTCGGTGCGTGCGTAGAACTGCTCGCCCTCCGCGGTGAGCCTGACGCTGCGAGTGGTACGTTGAAACAACCGGACGCCAAGGGCAGCCTCGAGCTCCTGGACGTATCGCGTGACATGCGGACGCCCGACCTGGAGGATTTCCGCGGCGTTCGTGAAGCTGCCCAGCTTTGCTACAGCACTGAAAACCTTCATTGCTTGCAGCAGTTCCATACGTTCTCCAGGCCCTATAAGACGTGGGAACAGGGTGGGTTCCACGTCTTTGTTTCGTAGCGACGCAACAATCTGACCAATGCTAGCTCATTTATTGCGGCGATGGGCAGGCGAAGAATGGGGCGCATCCGTACACCGATACGCCAGGCGTTGTCCACAGACAGCGTGGTCGACTAACTGCAAAGCTTACGGTGCTTCTTTCTCCCGCCATTGCTCGGTGGAATCCACGTTCCCCGCCACTGAGTACAGCACAGGCGTATTACGCGTCTTGAGGAAATCGTCAATCGTTTCCCCGCGCATTGCTGCGTAGATGTGAAGGTTGGATGTCCCAACCACCGCGCCAAGCTTCTCAAGCACGAAAAAGACAACTCCGTAGTGAATCAATCCGCGCCAATCGAGCTTGCGCACCAGATCCTTTTCCTCTGCGGTCAGCCCGGCCTCGGAAAACGTGCGTTCGGGATCGGCGAGGAACGCACGCCGATGCTCCTCGTCGATCATCTGGTGCAAGTACTTGTTCAACCGGTACGCCTTCACACTCGATTCCAGCCCGAACGGATACGTGCCCGCAAGCTTCTCCGCTCCGGCAAGTTGCCGCGCCATATGTTGGCGGTGCCGCGTCTGTGTTCCACCGGCTGGCTCCATCGCCGCGTTTTCGAGCACGAGCGTCCCGATGCCGGTCATCGAAGGCAGATAGTAGCCGCTGTGCACCTTCTTCACGTTGCCGCTCAGCGCGCCGCGCATGATGAGCCACATGATGATCTCCGCGCCTTCGAGGCCGCCCAGATGCGCATACTCGGCGTGCGTCATTTCCGCTAGCGCCTCGGGATCGTTCGTAATCGCATCGAGGAAGCGGTGGTCCCAGTCCGGGTTGTTGAATCCCGCACGCTCGCCGTGTACCTGATGCGAGAGGCCGCCCGTGGCCATCACGACGACGCGCAGGTCTTCGGGGTAGCTCTCGATCGCGCGGCGCAGCGCCTGACCGAGCTTGTAGCAGCGGCGCGCCGTGGGGATCGGAAACTGCAGCACGCCCACCTGTAGCGGGACTACGCGCGTGGGCCACCCCGTTTCCGTGCGGTCGAGCAGCGCAGACATCGGCGAGAAGAAGCCGTGGTCGAGCGGCTTGTCTTGAAAAAACGACATGTCGAATTCGTCGCTCATGAGGCTCGTGCCGATATGCCGCGCGAGCGCCGGATGTCCGCTGATGCCGGGGAGGTGGCGCCTGCCGCCGCCCTCGTCGGCGACCTCGTACTCGCTGCCGATGCCGAGCGCGAACGCCGAATAATGGTCGAAGAAGAACGACGTAACGTGGTCGTTATAGATGTAGACGATGGCGTCCGGTTGCTGCTCGCGCAGCCATCGCTTGACCGGCTCGAAGCTCTCGAAGATCGGCGCCCAGGCCGGGTCCTGCTCCTTGTGCGCATCATGCGCGAAACCGATGGTTGGGGTGTGCGAAACGGCGATGCCGCCAGCGATCGTGGCCATGTCTCCGGTGCTCCTTGTTTGCGGGTGATTTAAATCGATAGCGCCAATGTATGGTTGACGGGCAGCTTCGGTAAATTGACTTCTTCGCAAAAATTCCATAACTTGAGGTTATGGAAAACAGCGAGTATCGATCCCGCAGGAAACCTGCGCCGAAGCCAGCCACGAATTCGGTCATGAAATCAGGCGGCAAAACGTCCACAAACGCAGACGCGGCCCGCGAGGCGGCAGAGGAAGCGCAGCGGCAACTTGCCTCGAGGCTGCGTTTTCGGCATTTGAACTGTTTTGTGGCCATTGCCCAGGAGCGCACGCTCGCGCGGGCCGCTGAGCGTTTGCATCTGAGTCAGCCCGCCGTTTCGAAGACGCTCGTGGAACTCGAGGAATGGGCGGGCGTGCGTCTCGTCGAGCGGGGTAGGAACGGCGCGGCGCTCACGGCGCAGGGTGAGCGCTTCCTGCGCTACGCGCTCGACGCTACACGCGCAGTGGAGGCGTCCGCCGTCGCGCTGGCGCGGCAAGGCGTGCATGCGGCGGCGCCGGTGCGTCTGGGCGTGTTGCCAACCGTAGCCTCGGCGCTTCTGCCCGCGGTGGTCCTGCGTTTCAAGGCGTTGCACCCGCAAGTCGGAGTGAAAATTCTTACCGATTCGAACGCCGAACTGCTCCGTGCCGTAAAAGGTGGGGACCTCGACTTGATGGTGGGGCGCATGGCGGAGCCGGCGATGATGGCGGGCGTGTCGTTCGAATATCTTTACACGGAGTCGCTCATTGTCGTCGTACGGACGGGGCATCCGCTTGTGAGCGAACGTGTTGCGCCTACGCTTGACGCCGCGCTCGGATTTCCGCTCGTGATCGCGGGCGAACTTACCGCACCGCGCCACCACACTGAGGCGTTCTTCGAGACGCACGGCTTTGCCGTGCCTGAAGGCGCTATCGAGACACAGTCAGCCTCTGTCGCGCGCTTGATCGTTGCAGGTTCGGACGCCGTGTGGATCGTGCCGCAGCGGGTCGCGCAAAGCGATATCGAGGCAGGGTTGCTCGTGCAGATCGACATGCCGGCTCCACAAGGAGTCGAGCCAATCGGAATCCTCCGGCGCAGCACGGTTACGCTCAACAAAACGGTCAGTGATCTCGCCCAGCTTTTGCGTGATCTTGTGCAGGTTGACTAACGGTCCATGCGTGTTCGTTTTTATGATTGGTTTTACAAACGAAAACTGAAGTGTTCCGGTTTAGACGGCGCCTGACTGGGGCGAAAGGAATCCATCACGGAACGCCGCGAGGATCCTGTCAGAGGAATCCGCAAAATCCTCGAGCAATTGTGCGGCCGCGCGCGCCAGGACGTCGCGCCTGAGCGTATCGTACGTACCCTCGTCAGTCAGAAGCGGCGTGACCGCATCGACCGTCGCCGACAGGGCGATTGCGCGGGTCTCGCGGCCAAGCAGCGTAGCCGCCGCCAGATCAAGGTCGAATCCGTGCGCCTCGAGCAGGTCACTGGCAATCGTCCATATCCGTTCTTCGTTTCCAGCACGCAGGTAGTGGCGAATGACGAGAAGAAGATCGGATGCGTCGGTGTTCTTGCGCGTGCGACGATCGTGCCATGCCAGAAGTTTTAGGAGGGCGAGCGCCGGAAGGGAAACGACCGGCACTACGAGGCCGTCGCCGATATCGATATTGATCGCGGTATCAACCGCTTCGCGAAAGCCGAGCACATTCATCACGAACTCGCCCCTGGGAGGCCACGCGATTTCTCCCGCCGGTGCCTCGACGTCACCAAAGGGCACAAGATCAAGAGGTACGGCCGCGCCAACATCCGGGTCGTGGAAGTTCAGCGAATGGCGCTTTTCCTTATGGGCCGCGAAACGCCCCGTCGCGAGCAACAGCGCAACCAGCTTGTCGTGGGCCTCCCAGCTCACTGCACATACCGCTACGTCAACGTCGCGCGTTGCCCGTTCTGCCCGAATCCCGTACACGTGCCACAGAACCAGGTCGCGCGCGGTGGCACCCGCTACGACGAAACCGGTATCCAGTTGCGCAGCGACGTCCCGCACATAGCGAAGAAGCGCATGTGTCTCGGCCGACAAAGGGCGTTCGACACTGATCTCAAGCCTGGAGGGTTGCGAGGTGTTCGTCATAGATCTGGCTGGCGACGGAAAGGTTGCGGCTGTCACCTGTGGCGACGAGATCCGCGTAGACAAGAAGCGGGTGCACGAGAGGTCGGGCAACTATTGACCCGGAAACCTTGACTGAGGAGCGAGGCCAGAACGCTTCGAGGATTTCGACGTCGCCGAAATCGTCAGGCCGCAACCGCGCTTTGAGGATGAACTCACTGGTGACGGGGCTCTGCGTGTAGATCGTTGTTCTGGAGGCCTTGAGTTGGTGAGTCAGGTCTTCAGCCGCGACCTCGCCACCAAGCCGCAGGTCTAGCAGGTCCGTAAATTTCGCGAAGTCGAATGAGCGCCACCAGTCAGGCGACGCACTGGCAAAGCGCCGCGTGCCGAGTTTGTGTCGAAGTTGGGAAGGGTAGAGGCTCACCCACTCATCGACGAACCGTTGCCAGTCCGGCAGTATCCGTTCCCCGTCCCGCTTTTCCGCGACAAGACCGCGTGCCATCAGATCGTCCACCGCCATGTTGACGGTGTTCAGGGCCACACCCGCTGACTCGGCGATGGTCCGGTACGGCTGGGTAACAAGACCCGGTGTCGTCGCGATGGCGAACATCACCCGAAGGCCCTTGGGTGTCGTCGAACGCGCGCTCGGTACCGAACGCACCGGCGACGGCTTGGGCCGGCCGGTGATCATGATAGTGGCTTCCGGTTCGTCGAGGAATACGTTCCCGGCCGTGTCGAGGAACCGTACCCCTCGCGAGATCAGGTCGTTAGCCTTGCCCGGTGTGAGGTAGCGCGTCACGAACACGAACTGCCGTTGACGCGCCGCCGACTTGTCGGGGAACAGCAGTGCGCGCGCAGCGACGATACCAGTCTCGCCCGCTCGCTCCTTCAGGAACACCGGCATGTCAAAATTCTTGCCGTTGACATTGAAACTGATCGCGCCGTCTACTATCGCACCGAGGGCGGGGCGCTCACGCGCGCTCAGGCGCTTCGTGGGCCGGGCTTTGAACCGGCGTGTCGCGTGTTCGAACGCCGCGCACGCGTCCTCGAGCAGTCTTCGCTCGGAGAAAGAAAGATCTGGCGGAAGCGACATCCTGTCCTCCTTGTACGCTTTAAATGTAGTGTACTCCAAAACCATACAAATGATAAAAAACGTACAAGCGAGCCAAGACGGTATAGTCAGATTGATACGGACACGGAAAACGTAAGAAATCGTACGCTTTCTTAATGATGTACGCTTTCGGAGAACGGCATAGAGCTGACGCACCACATCAACCGGCCGCCTTCGCGTCAACTGCCGGGTCATCCGAACGCTGAACGTGCAACGGTTACTGCGTGTTCGCTCCGTTGAAATGCGCTAGCCAGTGGTAACATTTGTTGTCAATTCCCACTCCGGCGTCGCCCCACCTCAACATGCCAGACAGCTTCGACCAGCTCGTCGCCCTTATCCGGGCTCGCTTCCCCGAACTGAGCCCGCAGTTCCAGATGGGCGCGGGCTTCCTGCTCGATCATCCCGACGAGGTCGCGGTGTCGTCGATGCGTAAAGTTGCCGAGCGCGCGCAGGTGCAGCCTGCGTCACTCGTGCGGCTGTCGCAGCAACTCGGTTTTCCCGGCTGGAACGAATTGCGCGATCTGTTCGTCGCGCGCGTGCGCACGCGGCCCGAGCCGTTGACGAGCCGGGCGCGCTCGATGGTCAAATCGAAAGATGCGCTCGCGACCGATCTGCTGGCGGCGCAGCAGCACAATCTCGAAGCGACCGCCGCGCATAACGGCCGCGTGATAGTCGAGGCGGCGCGGGTGTTGCGGCGCGCGCCGCACGTGCATGTGGCGGGCTTCCGCTCGTGTTACCCGGTGGCGTTCGGCCTCGTCTATGGCTACCGGCTGTTTCGTCCGTCGGTGTCGCTGCTCAACGGCGAGGCCGGCACGCTCGAAATGCAACTGCGCACGATCGAACGCGACAGCGCGACCATCGTGATCAGCTTCGCGCCGTATTCGGTCGAAGCCGCGCGCGTCGCCGAGGCCGCGCTCGAAAAAGGCAGCAGGCTGATCGCCATCACCGACAGCGCGGTGTCGCCGATCGCGCTGAACGCCGACAAGGTGCTGATCTTTTCGCACGAGAGCCCGTCGTTCTTTCCGTCGCTGGTGGCCGCCACCGCGATCGCCGAGGCGCTGGTTGCGCATCTGCTCGCGCTCGAAGGCGCGGACGCGGTCGAGCAGCTCGCGCTCGCCGAACAATCGTTGCACACGAAGGGCGCGTACGTGCCTTGAGCGTCGGCTGTTGCACGCCGCGCTCCATCTGGCGCCCCACAACATCATTTGACAACAAATGTTGTATTGACGTATAAATACGTACCGATTGTTGAATGTGGGTGCGACGCCCGAGCCGGCCCGCGTTCCGGCGCGCCCCGCCATCACCAGGAACTGAACACCATGTCCACCGTTTTCCATCGTTCTCCGAAGCAAACCTTGCCGGTGGCCGTCGCGGGCGACGGCATCGAAATCATCGACTCCACGGGCAAGCGCTATATCGACGCGTCCGGCGGCGCCGCTGTGTCATGCCTCGGGCACAGCAACCAGCGCGTGATCGACGCGATCAAGCGGCAGGCGCAGCAGCTGCCGTATGCGCACACGTCGTTCTTCACGACGGAGCCGGCCGAGGAGCTGGCCGACCGGCTCGTCGCGAGCGCGCCGGCCGGACTCGAGCACGTGTACTTCGTGTCGGGTGGCTCGGAAGCGATCGAGGCGGCGCTGAAGCTCGCGCGCCAGTACTTTGTCGAAAAGGGCGAGACGCAGCGGCGTCATTTCATCGCGCGCCGGCAGAGCTATCACGGCAACACGCTTGGGGCGCTCGCGATCGGCGGCAATGCATGGCGCCGTGAGCCGTTCCTGCCGATCCTGATCGAAGCGCATCACGTGAGCCCGTGCTACGCGTATCGCGAGCAGCGCGCGGACGAAACCGAAGAGGCATTCGCGCAGCGTCTCGCCGATGAACTCGAGCAGAAGATTCTCGAACTCGGTGCGGACACGGTCGCGGCGTTCGTCGCGGAGACGGTGGTCGGCGCAACGGCCGGTGCGGTGCCGCCGGTGCGCGAGTACTTCCGCAAGATTCGCGCGGTCTGCGATCGCTATGGCGTGCTGCTGATACTCGACGAGATCATGTCGGGCATGGGCCGCACCGGCCATCTGTTCGCGTGCGAGGAAGACGGCGTGGCGCCCGATATGCTGACCATCGCGAAGGGTCTTGGGGCGGGTTATCAGCCGATCGGCGCGACGCTGGTCAGTGATCGCATCTATCAGACGATCGTCGGCGGCTCGGGCTTCTTCCAGCATGGCCATACCTATATCGGCCATGCAACCGCGTGCGCGGCGGCGCTCGAAGTGCAGCGCGTGATCGCGGAGGACAAACTGCTGCCGAATGTGCAGGCGCGCGGCGAGCAGTTGCGCGGGCGGCTGCGCGAGCACTATGCGCAGCATCCGCACATTGGCGACGTGCGCGGGCGCGGCTTGTTCGTTGGCGTCGAACTCGTGAAGGATCGCGCGACCAAAGAGCCGTTCGACGCCAAACTGAAACTGCATGCGACGATCAAGCGCGAGGCCTTCGCGCGCGGCCTGATGGTGTATCCGATGGGCGGCACCGTCGACGGCAAGAGCGGCGATCATGTGCTGCTCGCGCCGCCGTTCATCTGCACGGAGCGCGACATCGACGAGATCGTGAGCCGCCTGAACGATGCGATCGGCGCGTCGCTCGCTGCCGTCTAAGCTATCCGAACCTCTGCCTTTGCGAGAACGATGATGACCGAGCGCTTGCCTCACTTCGACATGTCCACCGCCACGCCCGAACAGAAGGCGGTGCTCGACGAAATTCTGTCCGGCCCGCGCGGCAACCTGAACGGGCCGTTCCTTGGCTGGATCCACAGCCCGGAACTCGCGCAGCACGCACAGCGCCTCGGCGCGTTTTGCCGCTACCAGACCGGCCTGTCGCTGCGTCTGTCGGAACTCGCGATTCTGGTGACCGCTACGCGCTGGCAGGCGCAGGCGGAGTGGTACATCCACTATCCGATCGCGTTGAAGGCGGGCGTTAGCGAAGCGGACGCCGAGACGATCCGCCAGGGGCGGCGCCCCGATTTCGCCGATGCCGACGACGCGCTGATCTACGACTTCGCGAGCGAACTGTACGAGACGAAGCGGGTGTCGGACGCGACGTACGCGCAGGCGGTCGAGCGTTTCGGACATCAGGTCGTGATCAACCTGGTCGGTCTGCTCGGCTACTACGCGCTGGTCGCGATGACGCTGAATGTGTTCGACATGCGCGCGATCGGACAGCAAAGCCTGCCGTTTCCCGAATAGCGTTTTTACCCACGCGCGGCTGTGTCGCCGTGGTCGCGCGCGTCAAGAAAAAGCCCCGGTTGCCGAACTTCGCAACCGGGGCTTTTTTTACTGTGTGCCGCAATAACTGCTAGCGGGCTTCAGTTACCGCGATACGTCGAGAAGATGCGTTGCTGCACGGTCGTCGGTGCACCTGCGTCCGACGAAGCGGCCTTCACGCCGCCGACATCCTGCGAACCTTGCGTCGAAGCCGTGACGATCGTCGAGCCTTGGGGCACGGCCTTCGGATATTGGGTGTCGTTCTGGTACACGAGGCCCGCTTTCTGCGCGGCGACGAGTTCGGCGCGCACCTGAGCGCGCGTGATCGGACCGTTGGCCTGCTGCGCGAACGACACTGCCGGAACGATAAGAGCCGATGCGATGACGACTGCGGAAAGAAGCGATTTCATGATGACCTCCGATATTTGATTGTGGACTGGATCGGTGTGAATCACGTTTCCCGATCCGTTGAATGCAGTCTATTTTTTGAGAGGTCAGCAAAAAAGCCGCTTCTTTATGAAATATTGTTACCAAATTTGATATGGTGGGGCGGCGACCATCCCGCGCCGGCATCCGGAAACGCCTATGATGAAATCCGGTCCACACCCGCGCCTGCAAGCCGCACGGCACCTGCGACCGATGCCCGAGCGCGGACGGACCGCCGCGGCGGGCATCATCTTCGGTCGATCGGCGTGCGCGGCAAGGCACAAACAGGAGAGAGCAATGAAGCGCAAGGCATCGGCAGTCTGGCAAGGCGGCCTGCAAAACGGCAAGGGCTCGATTTCCACCGACAGCGGCGTCCTGAAGGACACTCAGTACTCGTTCGCGACGCGCTTCGCGGACGGCATCGGCACGAATCCGGAGGAGCTGATCGCGGCTGCGCATGCGGGGTGTTTCTCGATGGCGTTGTCGGCGGAACTGGGCAAGGCCAACATCACGCCGGAGCGGATCGGCACTACCGCCACCGTGACGCTCGACAAGGACGGCGGCGGCTTCTCGATCACCGCGGTGCATCTCGACGTGACCGTGAAGATTCCAGGCGGAGACAAGGCCGCGTTCGACAAAGCCACTGCGGACGCGAAGGCCGGTTGCCCGGTGTCGAAGGTGCTGAACGCGACGATCACGATGGATGCGAAGCTGGAGACCTGAGCCTCGGCTGCAGGAGTCACGCAACGAAGCCGGTGGCGGGTCAGGTCTGCCGCCGGCTTTTTCATGGTGGTTGTCGAATCGACGAATGACCCTGAGGCGAGTAGGCCTACGGAAAGCCGTCCTTGATTTATTGAACATCCAGTCATAATATCGACCCAACGACGCAACAAGGTCATCGCAATTGAACGATTCAAAGCAAGCCGCGAAAAAAGCCGGCGAAGTGTGTCAGCGTGGCCGTCCGCGCGAGTTCGACACGGACACCGTGCTGGCAAGCGCGAGTCAGGTGTTTTGGGATCACGGCTACCACGCGACGTCGATCGACGATCTGTGCAAGGCGACGGGTCTGCTGCGCGGCAGTCTGTACGGCGTGTTCGGCGACAAGCACGGCATCATGCTGGCCGCGCTCGATCATTACTCGGAAGGCGCGGTCGCACGGCTCGCACAGCGCTTGAGCGCGCCCGTCGAGCCGGAGCAGGCGCTGCGCGACGCGCTGCTGCATTACGCGCGGGTCGCGTGCGCCCTAAGCGGCCGGCGCAGCTGCTTCATTACGAATACGACGCTCGAAATGCAGCCCGGCGACGAAGTGCTGCGCACGCGCGTCGCCGCGATACAGCGGCGCATGGCCACCTTGCTCGCGGCGGCGGTGATTCGCGGTCAGGCGAGCGGCGCATTTGATTCGACGCTCGACGAAAAAGCCGTCGGCGATTTCCTGCTATGTGTGATGCAGGGCTTGCGGGTCATGGGGCGAGTCGCGCATGAGGAAGATGCCCTGATCGGTATCGTCGATGTGGCGATGCGCGCCCTGGCGTAGTGCCCAAGGGCGCAAAATTTTTTAACTAATTTTTGAACGATCGGTCATGAAAAGCGAAGCGATCAAGTCCGCTCCGGCGGCGTTCGGTGGATCCGCCGGCTGCGCCACATGCACAGCCGGCGCCGTGACCGGTCCCGGACCGGCGATGGCAGGCATGGCGCTCGCCGCCAAAGCGGCGGCGCCGGGCTTGCAGCGCCAGACGCTCGCGCTCGCCGTGCTGTTCGTCGGCGCCTTTCTCGCGCCGCTCGATTACTTCATCGTCAATCTCGCGCTGCCGTCGATTCACACGGGCCTCGACGCGAGCGACGCGCAACTGCAACTCGTCGTGTCCGCATATGCGTCCGCCTACGCGGTGCTGCTGATCACGGGCGGCCGGCTCGGCGATCTGTTCGGCCGCCGTCGCATGTTCATGACGGGCATGGCGGCGTTCGTGGTCGCGTCGGCGCTGTGCGGCTTCGCGACGAGCGGCCAGATGCTCGTGATTTCACGCATCGTGCAGGGCATCGCGGCCGCGGTGATGGCGCCGCAGGTGCTCGCGACGATTCGCGCGGTCGTGCCGCTGCATCAGCAGACACGCGTGATGAGTCTGTATGGCTTCGTGTTCGGTTTGTCGTCGATCGTCGGGCAACTCGGCGGCGGCGCGCTGATCACCTATCACCCGTTCGGTCTCGACTGGCGCGTGATCTTCCTCATCAACATCCCGATCGGCATCGCGGCCTTCATCGGCACGTGGAAGTTCGTGCCCGAGAACCAGCCGGCCACGCATACGGGTGTCGACCTGAAGGGCGTCGCGCTGCTCTCGGCGGTGCTGCTGCTCGTCATCTATCCGATGACGCATGGCCGCGAAGCCGGTTGGCCCGCGTGGACCTTCGCGATGTTCGCGCTCGCGGTGCCGATGTTCGCGCTGTTCGTCGCGACCGAGCGGCGCGTCGAGCGTGGCGGCGGCCATCCGCTCGTCGATCTGCAACTGTTCCGTAACCGCGCGTTCGCGCTGGGTCTCGTGCTTGCGTTCCTGTTCTACTGCAATAGTGCGTTCTTCCTGACCTACGGCATCTTCCTGCAAACCGGCCTGCACTGGACGCCGCTCGCGTCGGGCATCGCGATCATGCCGTTCGCGCTCGGCTTCGTGATCGGGCCGCTCACGTCGCCGGCCGTGGTCAAGCGCATCGGCGCACATGTGCTGACTCTCGGCTTCTCGATGTTGACGCTCGGCTTCGCCGTGACCGGCTGGTCCGCGACCCAGACCGCGACGCCCGATCTGCTGTTCTATTCCGGGCTGGTCTGCGCGGGCGTCGGACATGGCCTGCTGTTGCCGTCGATCGTGCGCATCGTGCTGCAGGAGGTGGTGCCTGAGAAGGCCGGGCTTGCATCGGGCGTGGTGTCGTCGACGCTGCAGATCGGCTCCGCTTTCGGTACCGCGGCGATCAGCGGCGCGTTCTTCGGGGCGCTCGGCGCAAGCGCGGCACCGGGGTCTTATGCGCACGCCTTCCAGTTGAGCCTCGGTATCAATGCCGTGCTGATGTTCGTGTGTATCGGCCTGAGCGTACTGCTCGTGCGTCATCAGCAAGGCCTGCGGCGCTCACTCGCGCAAGCGGCTTGAAATTAATTCGCTGGTAATCGTTTTCATTTGTTGGTCCGCCTGAAAAATCGTTCAATTTGAACGAAGCGGTATAACGAAATACGCGGTATTTACCGGCGATCTGGTCGTTCACAGGTAATTCTGATTTAGGTCAAATCAGCCCGTCCGGAATAACATCTACGCGGCATTGCGTCACGATTTCTAATCAGACGAATGCGGTTTCGCATTTTGTACCGGCCTGCAAACGGCCTGCAGTAAGTGTTGCGTTTGTGCGGTAACGCACATAGGGTTATCCGCAGGGGTGTCGCGGTATTTTCACGTAGAGCGGGGAACTTTATCTGTCCGGCATGATTTGCGGTCCGCGGTGAAAACGATATCAATAAAAATGGCTTGCCGCGTTTAAATTCAATTGTTAATCTCTCTTAACTTTTAGAGTGTTCATTCAACGGGTCGAAGTCGATAAAGCCGGCGCAATGACTTAATAACGCTCAACATAGAGGACCGAATATGCTGACCGCTACCATTGACGCATTGCAGACAAGCTCCGCCGCCTTCAACGCAGGCGACGTCGTCAAGTTAAAGGAAGGGGGCCCGCGCATGACCGTGACGTACGCAGGTCCGGTCGCGCTCAACAGCGGCGACTGGCTGATCTGCGAGTGGTTCGACGAACAAGGCGAACTGCGCCACGAAAGGTTTGCACCACAAGACGTGCGCGCGGAACCGCGCTCGATTCCGGCCGGCTCGGTACAGTCGCATCGCATCGCGCGCGCGGCCTGAGTGACGCAAGTCGACCAACCTGTTTTATTGGCCGTATCGCTCGAGCCACCCGAATCGATTCAGTGCTCGGGCCGATCGCGCGCGGCCTCGCGCCGCCGCACCCGCACCATCAGAGCCGACGAAAACGCGCGCAGACTCAACGCTTTGCGTGTCTCGACGACGTCGGTCGCGAGGTTCTCCGGCGGATTCGGCTGTAGTCCCCAATACATCGCCAGCAGCCAACCGAGCACGGTCCAGCCGAGGCAGGCGTTGAAGAGCGCGAGCGTCAGCACGTCGCGGCGCTTGCGCCGGTCCGCGATGATCGCCGGCAGAAAATACAGCGCCAGCGCGAACGCCGCGGCGATGACCTGAACGGCCAAGTTGCCACCCATAAAAGCTCCTGATGCGCGATGCGTGTAAGGATTGTCGCGCGAATGGCGGCTTTGCGCCGCACCTGCGCAATTCCGCCTGGCACCCAGACGCGGCAAGGGGTTCAGCCCGGCACGCATCGGGACTATCATGTTCGTTTCGACCGAACGGTACTTCACGGACCCGATCATGATCACCGACGATACGGCCCAGCAGGCCCAACTGAACCCGGACACGCTACGAGAATTCGTCGAGCGCAAGTGGAACGACGAGATCGTGCCCGCGCTGACCGACTACATCGCGGTGCCGGCCAAGAGCCCGGCGTTCGATCCCGACTGGGCGAGGCACGGCTATCTGGAGCGAGTGATCACCGACGCCGCGCAATGGGCCGAGCAGCAGCCGGTGCGCGGCCTGAAGCTCGAGGTGATCCGCCTGCCGGGCCGCACGCCCGTGATCTTCTTCGAAACGGCGGCGACGCGCTCGGGCAGTGATGAAACCATCGTGCTCTACGGCCACCTCGACAAGCAGCCCGAGTTCGACGGCTGGCGCAACGACCTGGGTCCCTGGACGCCGAAGCTCGAAGACGGCAAGCTCTACGGTCGCGGCGGCGCGGACGACGGGTACGCGATCTACGCGAGCCTGACGGCGCTCGCCGCGCTCGATGCGCAGGGTGTCGAGCGTCCGCGCTGCGTCGGGCTGATCGAAACCTGCGAAGAGTCGGGTAGCTACGACCTCCTGCCATACGTCGACGCGCTGCGCGAGCGGCTCGGCAACGTCGGGCTCGTCGTGTGTCTCGATTCGGGCGCGGGCAACTACGATCAACTATGGTTGACCACGTCGCTGCGCGGCCTCGTCGGCGGCGATCTCGAAGTGCAGGTGCTCGACGAAGGGATTCACTCGGGCGTCTATGGCGGCATTGTGCCGTCGAGCTTCCGCGTCATGCGGCAACTGTTCGACCGTCTCGAAGACTCCGCGAACGGCACGCTGCTGCCGAAGGGCTTTCATTGCCCGGTGCCAGCCGATCGTCTGCGCGAAGTGGAGGCCGCCGCAAGGATTCTCGGCGACGACGTCTGGAAGAAGATGCCGTGGGCGTGCGGCCAGGACGGCCGTCAGGTGCTGCCCACCACGGCCGATCCGCGCGAGGCGCTGCTCAATTCGACGTGGCGTCCGTCGCTGTCGGTGACGGGCGCGGCCGGCTTGCCCGCGCTCGCCGACGCCGGCAACGTGCTACGGCCGCGCACGGCGTTCAAGCTGTCGCTGCGTCTGCCGCCGACCATCGAAGCGGAAAAGGCGGTCGCCGAACTGAAGGCGTTGCTCGAATTCGATCCGCCGTACAACGCGAAGGTCACGTTCAAGCCGGATGCGGGCGCGGCGAGCGGCTGGAACGCGCCGGAGGTTGCGCCGTGGCTCGCCACCGCGCTCAACGACGCATCGCGTCAGCACTTCGGCGCCGACGCTGCCTACATGGGCCTCGGCGGCACGATCCCGCTGATGAACGTGCTGAAGGCCGGTTTCCCGAAGTCGCAGTTCATGGTGTGCGGCGTGCTCGGGCCGAAGTCGAACGCACATGGGCCGAACGAGTTCCTGCACGTGCCGTTCGGCAAGAAGCTGACGGCCGCGGTGGCCGAGGTGATCGCCGCGGCGCCTTGAGTTTTCGATTTGCTTGAGCGGGGCTCGGGTGCGCGCGGCGGCTCGGCGCCTGCGCTGACGCGCGGGACCAGGGCTCAGGCGATCAGCCTGAGCTTGCGCCTGTCGAGCAGCCAGCGCTCGAATTCGAGGGCGGGCATCGGCCTCGCGTACAGGTAGCCCTGCACGTAATCGACACCGATTCCCTTCATGAAGGCTTCTTCCGCTTCGGTTTCGATCCCTTCGGCGACCACCTGGAAGTCGAGTTCCTGTGCGACCGCAACCATCGAGCGCACCAGCGCCTGGGCCTTCATATCCGCGTCGATCGAGCGCACGAAGCTGCGGTCGAGCTTGATCACGTCGAGCGGAATACGACCGAGTTGCGACAGCGACGAATAGCCGGTGCCGAAGTCGTCCAGATGCACTTGCGCGCCGAGTTGGCGGAACTGCTTGATCAGTTCGATCACGGCCGCTTCGTTTTCGATCAGGCAGCTTTCGGTCAGTTCGAGGTCGACGAGGCATGGATCGAGGCCCGCGTGCTGCAGCGCCTCGGCGAAATGGCGGACCACGGCTGTATCCGTGAGTTGCCGCGCGGACACGTTGATCGCGACGCGCAAGTCGTAGCCGGCCGCTTTCCAGCGGGCCGCCTGCTTCGCGGCGGTTTCCATCACCCAGCGGCCGAGCACGCCGATCAGTCCGGATTCCTCGGCATAACGAATGAACTCGACCGGCATGATCTGGCCGCGCTCTGGCGAATTCCAGCGCACCAGCGCTTCCGCGCCTTCCACGGCCCCTGTGGCAAGGTTCAGTTTCGGCTGATAGTGCAGCGCGAACTGGCCTTCCTCGAGTCCGCGGCGCAGATTCGTGTCGAGCCACATAAACTCGGCGACGCGGCGGTTCATGTCCGGCGAGAACACGCGATGCGTGCGCTTGCCTTCGTCCTTCGCAACGTACATCGCGGTGTCGGCGGAACGGATCAGCGATTCGAGGCTGTCGCCATGCTCGGGCCAACGCGCGATGCCGATCGAACAGCCGGTGTAGACCTCGACGAGCCCGACCGCGAACGGCATGCGCATGCGGTCGAGAATGCGCTGCGCGGTGTTTTCGAGCGCATGCGCGGAGCCCTTCGTCGCGAGCACGATGAATTCATCGCCGCCTAGCCGCGCGAGCGAGTCGCCCGGATTGAGGCAGTTGCGGATCGCGTCCGACACGTCGCAGATCAGCCGGTCGCCGAACACGTGGCCGTAGTGATCGTTGACCTTCTTGAAGTTGTCGAGATCGAGAAATAGCACACCGACGGTTTCGCCCGGCGCGGCCTGTTCGATCGCGATCTGGATGCGCTCCTGGATCGCGTTGCGATTGGCGAGACCCGTGAGCGGGTCGGTGGTGGCCTGCTCGATCAGGCGGTCCTGGGCGAGCCGTTGCTCGGTGATGTCGGTGCCCGAGCAGATCAGGAACTGGTCTTCGATGCCGTTGCCGCTGCGCACGAACCTGTTGCGGAACAGGAACAGCCGCTCGCCGTGCACCGTCTTGATGCGTCGCTCGATCTCGTACGGTTCGCCGCGATTGAAGAAGTCCGCGCTGACGCGGTTCGAAACCACGTCGCCTTCGGACGACATGAACAGCGTCCAGACCCTGCGGCCGATGATGTCCTCTTCCCTGAGCCCGGTCAGTTCCTCGGCGAGCCGGTTGAAGCGCTGTATCCGGCCGTGCCGGTCGACGATCACGACCACCGAGTTCACCTCGGAGACCACCTGCTCGGCGAATGACAGACCGTGCAGCAGTGCGCGCGCGACCGATTCGGTGTCGGCGTGGGCCGACGCGGTGCCGCCCCAGCGATGACCATTGAGCTTCTTGCCGACCAGATGCAGACGCAGCGGTGCGCTGTCCAGTTGCACATCGACGACCACGTGCGAAGTCACGCCGCTGAGGCCGCGGACCTGTGCGGCTTGCGAAGGTGTGAGGGGAATCGCGACGCTGGGAGCCGCGCGGCCGTGCGCCGACGCGAGTTCCAGTGTGTCGCTGGCCGCCGATAGACGCCAGCAAGGGCTGCTCGTGCCGAACCGCGCGTGAAGCACCTGGTCGTGTAGCTCGTCGCTCATGAAGTCCCCGGAGTCTGCCGGCAGTCCCGATCAAGGCGGGCGGCGGCAGACAGTCTTCCTCATACGAAATAGAAATTGCCTCATTGTATCGAAGCGTGACAGTTCGAGCGAAGAATCATTAACGTTTCGGGAATAATCGGCTCGGCTCGGCACGGCTGCGCGAGGCGGCATTATTCCGCGGCAAAGCGACGTCACCGTGACGCCGCTAGAAGCGGCGCGCCAGCAAGGCTCGGGCGCGTTCCCGCTCGGGCTGATGGGCGTCGAGCGCCGCGTCGAACCAGAACTTGCCGGCCACCAGCGTGGCCGCCACCACACCGTTCCGATACAGCACGCGGTTGCCGGCGACGGCCGGCACCTTGTCGCCGACCAGCAACGTGCCGACGAGATTGAGCGGGTCGGTCGCCGCGACGCAGATAAAAGCACCGTCGTCCGGCTGCCGCCGCACTTCGCGCAGCAGCGGAATCGCCTCGGGCAGCGCGAACTGCTCGCCAGCGAGCCCGTTGACGAATCGCCCGCCGCGAATCACGCCGCGCGCTTCGAGCCGTTGCAACACGCGCAGCAGATCGCGCCACGGCGGCAGCCATTCCGCCTCGCGTTCGAGCACGCGCCAGAACACGACGCCGTAGCGGCGCAGCAACGTCATCGCGACGTGTTCGAGTACCTCGGGCGGCAACTGGCGGCGCCCTTCGGGCGGATTCTCCGGCGCGGCGGAGGAGGGGCGGCTTACGAGCGACCACCGCCCCGCATCGTCCATGCCGCCGATCAGCGCACTCGCTCGCGCGCGCCGGCCGCTCGAAAACACGTGGCGTTTGGCGACCGGTCTCAGCAATGCGCGCAGGCCCGCGAAGCTGTCGGAGTTGGCGAGGCCTGCCGCGACCAGCTCGCCAAGCGCGTTTTCGAGCTCCATGCGCAGCACGCGCACCTCGGCTAGCAGTTCGTCGAAGAACATGGCGCCGTGTTGTGCGAGGGTGTCATGCACGCTTTGCGCGAGCGCCGACAACTCGACCTGGCGCGCCGGGTCGAGCAGCGCGCGCCACGCACGCAACTGGGCGCGCGGCAGCAGCACGATCGGCGTGCCGCGGACCGGACCGGCGGCGCCGCGCGCGCGCTCGGTCAGGCGGGTCCAGACGATCTTGCCGGCGCGGCATAGTTCATCGAGGGAACTGCTGGCGTAGGCGCGCACGCGCGCGGGCAGGATGTCTTCCTCCCACGCAGCGGCGGCGGCCTGGAAACCTTCGAGCTGATCGAGCGCGGCGGCGAGCGCGTCGCGGCCTTCGGCGCGCGCGGTCGGCGTCAGATGCTGCCATTCGAACAGGAAGCGCATGTAGTCGTGCCGCTCGACCGGCTCGATCTCGCGCCGCAGCCGCTTCACTGTGTAGCGATGGATACGCGCGAGCAGGTGCCGCTCGCACCATTCCTCGACGCTCGTGTGCGGCGTGAAGCGGCCGCGCAACAGATAGCCTTCGGCTTCGAGCCGGATCAGCGCCGCTTCGACCTGGTTGGCCGGCAAACCGAGCGGGCGCGCGATCGCGTCCACCGTGAGCGGGCCGAAGCCGGTCAGACGCGCGCGCAGTACGTCGACGAGCGCGTCGTCGGCGCTCCAGCTGTCGGTGTAGCCCTTCGGGGCACGCAGCGGCGGTGTGTAGCGATCGCGCGGGAGGCCGGGATAGAGCGCTTCGAAGCAGGTGAGGCGTTCGGCGGGCAGCCATAGTGCGTTGTCGTTGTCGTCGGCGGTGCTCGCGTTTGCATTCGCGGCCAGCGGCAAGCGCGTCGCCCGGCCGGTTTTCGCCAACGCGGCTAGCAGTGCCGGCCAGCCTTCATGCGCGCGCGCCTCGGCCTCGGTGATGCATGCGAGGCCCGTCAGCGCTTCGTGCATTTCGTCGGCGTTGCGTGCCTGCGGCCAGGCTTCGTCGCGCACACTGTCGATCGCGGCGGCGTCGAGCGCGCCGAGATCGTCGGCGCTTTCCGGGTCGGTCCAGCGGCGGTTCAGTACCGCCTGGGTGCGGCGCTCCTCGAGCGGCGCGTCGTCGAGATACGCGTAGGGCTTCGCGGTCAGGATTTCGGCGGCGAGCGGCGATGGCGCCGGCAGATCGCGCGCCACGAGCCGCAGCTCGCCGTGCTCGATGCGGCGCAGCAGCGCGAGCCAGCGTTCGCTGTCCATCGCGTCGTGGAGGCAGTCGTCAATGGTTTGGTCAACTAAGGGGTGGCGGGGCACCTCGCGCTCGCCGACGATGTTCTCCAGACACGCGGCCTGCTCTGGAAACACGCTGGCGAGCAGATCCTCGCTGCGCATGCGCTGCAGTTGCGGTGCGGTCTTGCGACCGCCCGTGTAGCGCGGCAGGCCAAGCGAGGTCGTTGCGTTCCAGCGCCAGCGCACGCCGAATAGCGGTGCATCGAGCAGCGCCTGGATCAGCAGATGTTCGGCGCTGTTCGAATGCAGATAGCGCCAGACGTCGTCGAGCACGAACGAGTGGCTGCCAGTCAGCGACAGGATGATTGCGTCCTCGGTCGCGGCGGCCTGAAGCTCGAAGTTGAAGCTGCGGCAGAAGCGCTTGCGCAACGCGAGTCCCCACGCGCGATTCACGCGGCTGCCGAACGGCGAGTGGATGACGAGCTGGGTGCCGCCCGATTCGTCGAAGAAGCGCTCCATCACGAGCGTGCTTTGGGTGGGCAGCACGCCGAGCGCCGCGCGGGCGCGCGCCAGGTAGTCGACGATCTGGCGCGCGGCGGGTTCGTCGAGCGCGAGGTTGTGGACGAGCCAGGTGATGGCGCGCTCGAGGCGCGCGGCGGCGGGTTCGGTTTCGCTTGCGGACGCCGTGGTGGTGCGCGTCTCGCGCTCCGCCAGCAACGTCTCGACTTGCTCGCGCAATCTCGCGACCGCGAACGACAACTCGTCGCTGCGCCCCGGCGCCTCGCCGAGCCAGAACGGAATGTTCGGCGGTTGCCCCTGCGCGTCCTCGACCCGCACCCGGCCGCTCTCGATGCGCAGAATCCGGTACGACGCGTTGCCGAGCTGGAACACATCGCCGGCGAGGCTTTCGACCGCGAAGTCCTCGTTGACCGTACCGATGTTGAGCGCCTGCGGTTCCAGCACGACCGCGTAATCCGCGTTCTCGGGAATCGTGCCGCCCGAGGTGACCGCGACCAGCTTGCTGCCGCGTCGGCCGCGCAGTGTGCCGCTGACCGCATCGCGATGCACGTAAGCCGCGCGCGGACCGTGGCGGCTCGTGTAGCCTTCGGCGAGCATGCGCAGCACTGCGTCGTATTGCTCGCGCGGCAGATCCGCGTACGGCGCCGCCCGCCGCATCATGTCGAACAGCGCATCCTCGCCCCACTCGGCGCTCGACACTTCCGCGACGATCTGCTGCGCGAGCACGTCGAGTGGCGCGCGCGGAATACGCAGCGCGTCGAGTTCGCCGCGCCGCACGCAATCGAGCAGCGCCGCGCATTCGAGCAGATCGTCGCGCGAAGACGGAAACAGCCGCCCCTTTGGCATACCGCCAACGTGGTGTCCGGAGCGGCCGACGCGTTGCAGGAACGGCGCGATCGCGCGCGGCGAACCCATCTGGCAGACGAGGTCGACGTCGCCGATATCGATGCCGAGTTCGAGCGATGCGGTCGCGATCAGCACGCGCAGCTCGCCGCGCTTCAAGCGCTGCTCAGCGTCGAAACGATGTTCTTTCGCGAGGCTGCCGTGATGAGCGGCGACCGCGTCCTTGCCGAGCCGCTCGGTCAGATGACGCGCGGCGCGTTCGGCCATGCGGCGCGTGTTGACGAAGATCAGCGTCGTGCGATGCTGCGCGACCAGTTCAGCGAGCCGGTCGTAGACGCGCTCCCATACCTCGTTGGCCATCACCGCTTCGAACGGCACGGGCGGGATTTCGAGCGCGAGGTCGCGCGCGCGGACATGGCCGACGTCGATTACCGCGCACTCGGCCGGCGTGTCGCTGTCGAGACTGGCGCCGCCCACCAGAAACCGTGCGACCGCGCTGACCGGCTTTTGAGTCGCCGACAGCCCGATGCGCGGCAGGTGCCGCCCGCATAGCGCGTCGAGCCGTTCGAGACTTAGCGCGAGATGACTGCCGCGCTTGCTGCCGGCGAGCGCGTGGATCTCATCGACGATCACCGTGCGCACCGTCGCCAGCATGCGGCGGCCGGAGTCCGAGCCGAGCAGCACGTACAGCGATTCGGGTGTGGTCACGAGGATGTGCGGCGCGCGTTTTTTCAGTGCGTTGCGTTCCTGCTGGGTGGTATCGCCGGTTCGCACCGCGGTGCGGATGTCGAGCGGCGGTAAACCGAGGGCGTCCAGTTCTGCGGAGATGCCCTGGAGCGGCAGTTGCAGGTTCAGGCGGATGTCGTTGGAAAGCGCCTTGAGCGGTGAGACGTATACCACCAGTGTTTCGTCGGGCAGGGTGCCGCCGTTCGTCTCGCCTTGCGTCACGAGGTCGTTCAACGCGGACAGGAACGCGGTCAGCGTCTTGCCGGAGCCGGTCGGCGCGGCGACCAGCGTCGAGCGGCCGCTGCGGATTTGCGGCCACGCGGCGGCCTGCGCGTCGGTGGGGGCGGCGAAGGTTTTGCGGAACCAGTTGGCGACGGCCGGGTGAAAACCGTCGAGTGCGTCCTGCGATGGCGGCAGCGCAGGCGCGGCGGGCCGCGCCGCGCGCGCGGTGGAGCGAGTCTTCCGGGAACGAGGCGCCGCGTCGAGTGCGGCGGTAGTTTTGGCCGAGGTCATGCTCGTGTAGGTGAGGGTGGTGCGGGGGATATCCAGTGGGGGCGGGGCGGCTATCGGTCATTCCACGCTGACGGGCAATAGCGGTCAGTCTCGCAGGTTTTCCCCGCTCGTGCGCGTCACCTGCCAGCCTCCACCAATTGCAGTACGCTTGACAACTCTCCCTGCACCCACGATGGAGCGTCGACGATGCGATATAACCAGTTGGGCCGTACCGGTGTGTTTGTTTCAGAGTTGTGTTTGGGCACGATGACCTTCGGCGGCGGCGAAGGCATCTGGCGGCAGATCGGCGATCTGCAGCAGAACGACGCGGAGCGGCTGGTCGGCCGGGCGCTCGACGCGGGCATTAATTTCATCGATACGGCCGACGTCTACGCGGGCGGCCTGTCCGAGCAGATCACCGGCCAGGCGCTGAAGAATCTGCAAGTACCGCGCGACAAGGTCGTGATCGCGACCAAGGTGTTCGGCCAGACCGGCGAGTTCGCGAATGCGCGCGGCGCGTCGCGCTATCACATCCTCGACGGCATCAAGGCGAGCCTGAAGCGTCTGCAACTCGATCACGTCGACCTTTATCAGATCCACGGCTTCGACCCGGCCACGCCGATCGAGGAGACCGTGCGCGCGCTCGATACGCTCGTGCAGCACGGCCACGTGCGCTACGTCGGCGTGTCGAACTGGGCCGCGTGGCAGATCGCGAAGGCGCTCGGCATCGCCGAGCGGCTCGGCACCGCGCGCTTCGAAACGCTGCAGGCGTATTACACGCTCGCGGGCCGCGATCTCGAACGCGAACTCGTGCTGATGCTGCAAAGCGAAGGTCTCGGGCTGATGGTGTGGAGTCCGCTCGCGGGCGGTTTGCTGAGCGGCAAATACGGCCGGGAGCAACAGGCCGAAGCAGGCAGCCGTCGCACGAGCTTCGATTTTCCGCCGGTCGATCGCGAGCGTGCGTATGACTGCATCGACGTGATGCGCGAGATCGCCGCGGCGAAGAACGTGTCGGTTGCGCAGATCGCACTGGCGTGGCTGCTGCACCAGCGTGTCGTCAGCACGGTGATCGTCGGCGCGAAGAAAATCGAGCAGCTCGACGACAACATCGCGGCGACCAACGTCGCATTGTCTGCCGATGAGCTCGCGAAGCTCGCCGAAGTCAGCAAACTGCCGGCCGAGTATCCGGGCTGGATGCTGGAGCGGCAGGGCGAGCAGCGCCGGCAGCAACTGGCCGAGGTGCGGCACGTCGTGCAGCGGTAGCGCGACGGCGTACCCGCGAACGCAGGAGAATCCTGAATCCCCAACGTCGCGCCGCGCGGATTTCATGCCGGCGCGGCCGCGACGATCATCACATTTGTCATGCGTTTGCGCGTAGACTTCACACCGTAGGTCCTCTACGCATCGACCATGCCGATGTCTCGCGTCATACTTCCGACTCCTGTCCAGTTCGTGACATTCTCGTTTGCTTCCATTGCAAAGGCCGGCGTTTTCGGCGCTTTGGCTTGCTGTTCGCTGACGTTGCCCCATTTCGCCCTCGCGGCCGACAACGTGATCGTGCTCGACTCGGGCGAAGCGCAGCTCACGCTGATCGATCCTGCCACGCACAAAGTGATCGGCACCGAGCCGACCGGCAAGGAACCCCACCATCTGATGGTCACGCCCGATGGCCGCTCGCTCATCGTCGCGGATTCGATCTCGAACAACCTGATGTTCGTCGACCCTCACAGCGGCCGTGTGCAGCGCCGTCTCGAGGATATCGAAGATCCTTATCAGCTCGGCTTTTCCCCTGACCACAAGTGGTTCGTCACCGCGGGACTGCGGCTCGATCGCGTCGACATCTATCACTACGACGGCGAGAACGTGACGCTCGCGAAGCGGATTGCGCTGGCGAAGACACCCAGCCACCTGACCTTCGCCTCCGATAACCGTACCGTGTTCGTTACGCTGCAGGATACGGGCGAGGTCGCGGCGATCGATCTGCCGACGCAGTCAGTCATCTGGAAGCTGCATGTAGGCAGGACGCCGGCCGGACTCTGGATGACGCCGGGCGACCGCTATCTGCTTATCGGCATGACCGGCGAAGACAATGTCGCGGTGGTCGACTGGAAGAACCGGGCACTCGTGAAGAAGATCCAGACCGGTCGCGGCGCGCACAACTTCCGCAATCTCGACGATAGCCAGCATATCGCCGTGTCGAATCGTGTGGAGAACACGATCAGCATTATCGATTACAACACGCTGACAAAAGTGGCCGACATTACCGGCCTGATGCCCGGTCCCGACGACATGGAACTATCCGCGGACCGGCGCTATCTATGGGTCACGTTCCGCTTTGCGAGGCATGTCGGCGTCATTGACCTGAGCACGCATCGACTGGTCGATACGATTCCAGTCGGGCGTTCGCCGCACGGCCTGTATTTCGCCAACCGCGCGCCGGTCTACGCGCCCAATCCGGACTGAGGCAACCCGAAAGGCCCTACATGATTCACGAACTCCTCGCTCAACTCGACAACGGCATCTCAGCCCTGCAGACGCTTCTGTACATCGACGTCGTCCAGCCGATTTTCTACCGCTTCAATCTGATGGGCTATGACGAAGACACTTACGACGCGCTCTACTGGGTGATCGTCGGCGCGCTGCAGATACTCGTCTCGTATGTGGCGTTGCGGCCGCTCGAAGCGCTTCGCCCGGTGGAGACGTGGACGGACCGCAAGGCGTTGCGCGTGGACGTGATCTACACGTGGATCGCCAAGCTCGGCATCATCAATATTGCGTTCTTCTTTCTGCTGCAGCCGTTCTTCAACCATTGGCAGAGCCTGATGGCGATCCACGACGTGCCCAACATCGACGTCGATAGCTTGTGGCCGGGCGTCACTGATCAACCGCTCGTGTCGTTTCTGATCTATCTGATCGTGCTCGACTTCGCCGGCTACTGGTATCACCGCTGGCAACACCGGTTCGGCGTGTGGTGGGAACTGCATGCGGTTCATCACAGCCAGCGGCAGATGTCGCTGTGGACCGACGACCGCAATCACTTTCTCGACGACATCCTGCAGGCGGCGTTTTTTGCGGCGATCTCGCTGTTCATCGGCGTGCAGCCGAGCCAGTTCGTCGTGCTCGTCGCGGTCGGCAATTTTATGCAGAGCGTGCAGCACGTGAACGCGCGTCTCAAGTACGGATGGCTGCTCGAACGCTTGATCGTGAGTCCCGCGTTTCATCGCCGTCATCATGCGATCGGCTACGGCCACGAAGGCACGCGCTACGGCTGCAATTTCGGCGTTCTGTTCCCGTGGTGGGACATGCTGTTCCAGACTGCGTCGTGGAACCGCAGGGTCGAGCCGACTGGCATCCGCGATCAGTTGCCCGCGCCGCACGGTGCCGCGCGCTCGTATGGCGATGGACTGATCGCGCAGCAATGGTATGCGTTCGGCCGCATCGCCGCGCGTCTGCGCGCACGGCACGGTGCGGGCGCAGCCGGGGCTCGATAACAAAACGACATGGCGCGGAGAACTGGCGTTCTCCACGCCATTTTGCTTCAGCACTCGCTCAAGTTTCTACGTCCGCGAGACTGAAAGTCTCCGTCTTGTCGTTGTACGAGAAGATTTCCGCGTAACGGCCCCAGTCGATCACCGCGTCGAGCGTTTCCTGCGCCGCGCTGTCCGACAGCATGTCCTCGAGTTCCTGCTCGAAGCGCACGCGCGGCGCGCGATGTCCGGGCCGCTCGTTGAGCACCTTCCTGATTCGCGCGGCGAGCGGCACGCTCTGCAACAGATGGTCGGCGAACATGATCTTGCGCTCCTGCGTACTGCCCTCGGCGAATCGTTGCGCGGGCGGCGTGAGGAACACGTCGCCCTCGCTGACTTCGGCAAAGCCGAGGTACTGCAGCATTTCCGCGATCGGGAACAGCTCGTCCACTTCCAGCTGCAGCGTGCGCGCGATCTCCGGCATGTCGGCGCGGCCGTTGTAGGGTGCGGCCGCGAGCGTTTCGATCAGACCGGCCATCAGGTTCGTCGACACGTTCGGCAGCCAGCTGCCGGGTTCGAGTTCGCGTTTGGCCGCGGCGCCGGTGGGGCGTGCGGTCATCTTCGCGTAGATCTCGTCGACGAGCGCGCGAAATGCCGGGTCGAGCCGGTTGCGCGGATGCGCGAACGGCACCACGGTCTCGGCCACCACCCGCCCGGGGTTCGACGACAGCACCAGAATGCGGTCGCACATGAACACCGCTTCCTCGATGTTGTGCGTGACGATCAGCACCGCCTTGATCGGCATGCGGTCCTGGTTCCACAGGTCGAGCAGGTCAGTGCGCAGCGTTTCGGCGGTCAGCACGTCGAGCGCGGAGAACGGCTCGTCCATCAGCAGGATGGTCGGATCGACGACGAGCGCGCGAGCAAAGCCGACGCGCTGGCGCATGCCGCCCGACAGCTCGCGCGGATACGCGTTCTCGAAGCCGTCGAGGCCGATCAGGTCGATCGCCGCGAGCGCGCGGTTGCGCCGTTCGTCGACGCTGACGCCGAGCGCCTCGAGTCCGGCTTCGACGTTCTGCAATACCGTCAGCCACGGAAACAGCGCGAAGGTCTGGAATACCATCGCGACGCCCTCGGCGGGACCGTCGAGCGGCTTGCCCCGGTAGGTCACGTTGCCGCTCGTCGGCCGGATCAGACCGGAGATGATGCGCAGCAGCGTGGACTTGCCTGAGCCCGAGCGGCCGAGCAGTCCGACGATCTCCCCCTCGTGCAGCGTCAGATTGACGTCGTCGAGCACCAGCAGCTCGCTCTGATTTTTATCGAAACCGCGGCACACGTGCTCGATGTTCAGCACCTGCGAGCTTGTGCGCGGGGACGACTGGAGCGTGTCGGCGGGAATGGCTTGAATAACGTTTTGCATGGGTTCACTCCTAGTCGAGTCGCAGCCTGGATTCGGCAAAGGCATACAGCGGGCGCCACAGCGTGCGGTTGAACAGCGTGACGAACAGCGACATCACGGCGACGCCAAGGATGATCTTCGGGAAATCGCCGGCGGCGGTGGTCTCGGCGATATAAGCGCCCAGACCGTGCGCGGCGACCTTGGTATCGCCCCACTGGACGAACTCGGACACGATGCTCGCGTTCCACGCTCCGCCCGATGCGGTGATCGCGCCGGTCACGTAGTACGGGAAGATGCCCGGCAACATGATCTGACGCCACCACTGCCAGCCGCGGATGCGGAAATTGGTGGCCGCCTCGCGGTAGTCGTTCGGATAGGCGGTCGCGCCCGCGATCACGTTGAACAGGATGTACCACTGGGTGCCGAGCACGATCAGCGGCGACAGCCAGATATCCGGGTTCAGGTGAAAGCGCACGATCACGATCACGAACACCGGGAACAGCAGGTTCGCGGGGAAAGCGGCGAGAAACTGCGCGAGCGGCTGCACCTTTTCTGCGAGCGCGGGCCGCAGGCCGATCAGCACGCCGATCGGCACCCAGACCACGGAAGCGATCGCGATCAGCAGCATCACGCGCAGCAGTGTGATCAGGCCGAGCACGAACACGTGACCGACCTCGTCGAGCGTCACGCCGGTGCGCACGTAGGTGACCACGCGATAGATCACGTACGCCGTCAGCACGAGTACCAGGATGCCCCACACGATGTCGCCCGCGCGCGTGGACTTCTCGCTGTGCGGTAGCCCGGCGCGCCGGAAGTTCGCGAAAGGTACACGGAACGGGATGCGTGCGGCGGTCGCGAGCATCCAGCCGAGCGGCACGAGCAGCCGGTGAATCAGCCGCGTGCGGCGGATCAGGTCGAGCAGCCATGATTCCGGCGCGTTGCCCGAACTCGTGGTCTCCATGCGGAACTTGTCGGCCCACGCGACGAGCGGACGGAACAGCAACTGGTCGTAGGCCAGAATCACGACCGTCATCGCAAGGATCACCCAGCCGATCGCATGCAGGTTCTGGTCGCTGATCGCCTGCGCCAGATAGGCGCCGATACCCGGCAGCGTAATCGTGTTGTTGCCGACCGTAATCGCTTCGGAAGCCACGACGAAGAACCAGCCGCCCGACATCGACATCATCATGTTCCAGATCAGGCCCGGCATCGAGAACGGCACTTCGAGCTTCCAGAAGCGCTGCCATGAGGTCAGATGAAAGCCGCGCGACACTTCATCGAGATCGCGCGGCACCGTGCGTAGCGACTGATAGAAGCTGAACGTCATGTTCCACGCCTGACTCGTGAAGATCGCGAAAATCGCGGCGAACTCGGCGCCGAGTACCCGGCCTGGAAACAACGCGAGGAAGAACGTGACCGTAAACGAGATATAGCCGAGCACCGGCACCGACTGCAGGATGTCGAGAATCGGCACCAGCACGAGACCGGCGCGGCGGCTTTTGGCGGCGAGCGTGCCGTACACGAGCGTGAAGGTCAGCGACGCGACCATCGCCGCGAGCATGCGCAGCGTGGTGCGCATCGCGTACGCGGGCAGGTTCGACGGATCGAGCGAGATCGCCTGCGTCTTTAACGTCGACATCGGGGCAAGCGTCTGCTGAAAGCCGATCGACGCCATCGCGATCAGACAGATGATCAGTGGAAAGGCAATGAAGTCCCATCCGTTTGGAAGCAGCCGCCGGGCGGACGCATTGGCGGTGCGGTTCAGGTTGAAACTGAACTCCATCAGTAACCCCCGCGGCCGTGAGTGTTTGGGCGGAGCGAAATCGTGTCGGTGTACCGGATGGCGGCATGGTCATCGAATCGCGACGGATCTTTAGCTTGGAACATGACGAAACGCAAGTTGATGAAAGGTTTAATTCAGCAAGCGACGGCCCCGACGAATCAACACCACAATCTTTCGAGTGTGGCGTTGATTCGTGACAGAAACTTTGCAGAACTGAAGAGGGCAACGATCCCAAGGCTGAAGGGCGAGCGGCGGCCGCAACCCCGAAGGCTTGCGAGGGCGTGCCAGTGTGGACGAGCGAAGGCCGCGTCCATATGGCGCTCATGATCGACGTGCACGAAGGAGATCTGCTACTGCGCGCACCGTTCTGCCTGCTGGCGGAACGGCGGCGCGAGGAAGGGGCGCGGACGTTCTGCCGGTCAGGCAGTGAAACTGTTCGAAGATCGGCTACTACAGGTGTCCAAGGCATCTGCCCCACTTAAGAAGACGGCGAATTCTAGACGCGGTAAAAACGGGAAGTCAACCAGATTCTGTAAGCAGAGCCAACAGAAATAGATGAAGGCTCGCGCAAAGAGTTTGAAGGTCGTCGCGTGAGGTTCGGAAACACAATGTTGTCTTTATGCGTTTTTTACTTGTATTTGTGCGGGCGATGTCAATACAATCCGCCCCATCGTATCGAAGGAGTCGTCCATGGACGCATGTTCAGGCAGTGGAAGTCCGATGCCGGCGAGCGCCGGCAACACAACCGCGAGATAGTCGCCGCTGGTTCGCTCCTTCGCCGCTAACTCGCCCCAGTCGGGTTGGCGCGCTTCAATACTGACCGGCCTTTGCTGCCGGTTTTCCGTAGCACGCTTCCTCTGTTTTGATCGTCATCTGCAAGGCTGATCGAAGGGGCGGTCGCGCTTTCGCGTTGCGCTCGCGGTGTGTCGGATGTTTCACATACCTGCGTGTTTCGGTGCGGTCCTTTTGCGTGTCCGCGCTCGCGCAAGCTTGCATGCCGGCAACGAATTGAACACACGTTTGCCATGCGCGTGTGCGAATAACAACCGAGTCATCCGCCTATAACTTCAACCACAATTACATGATGAAAAATATCCACAAGCGCGGACTGCTGGACTCCGGCGGTCCACTCGCCGTGAGTGCCGTTCTTTGTCTCGGCCTCGTTCCCTGTGCGTTCGCGCAGACAGCCGGCGAAGGCACGCAGGCGCAAGCGGCGCCCGCCGATCAGACCGCCGCCGCACCGACGGGAGTGTGGGAGCGCTCGAACCTGCTCGGCGACATGGGTGGCTTGCGTCCCTGGCTCGGCAACTATGGCGTGACGTTCAATCTGCAGGAGACCAGCGAGTACATGGGCAACGTGTCGGGCGGCACGAATCGTGGCGGCGCTTATCAGGGCTTGACCCAGTTCGGACTCGTCGTCGATACGCAGAAGGCCTTTGGGTTGCCAGGCGGGACCTTCAATGTTTCCGGCCTGCAGATTCATGGCACGAGCCTGACCGCCAGAAATCTGCAAACGCTGCAAACGGCGAGCGGCATCGAAGCCGACGCCGCGACCCGTCTGTGGGAGTTGTGGTATCAGCAGTCGCTTGGCAATGTCGACTTGAAGATCGGTCAGCAGAGTCTCGATCAGGAGTTCATGGTCAGCCAGTACGCGGCAACGTTCATGAATGCGGCGTTTGGCTGGCCAGTGCTGCCGTCCACCGATCTGCCCGCGGGCGGACCCGCTTATCCGCTGTCGTCGCTCGGCGTGAGGGCGAGGGCGGCGTTCGCGAACGGAGTGACCGTGTTGGGCGGCGTATTCGACGGCAATCCGGCTCCGGGCGTCGGCGATCCACAGAAGCTCAACGCGAGCGGTACGAACTTCAATCTCGGCAACGGCGCGCTCGTGATCGGCGAACTGCAGTACGCGATCAACCAGCCGTCGGCGAACCCGTCCGATCCGAAACCGGCCGGCTTGCCGGGTACCTACAAGATTGGCTTCTGGTACAACAGCAACCACTTTGCGGATCAGGGTTTCGACACTGGCGGACTGTCGCTCGCGAATCCGGCGAGCAACGGCGTGCCCGCGAGTCATCGCGGCAACTACAGCATCTACGCGGTCGCCGATCAGATGGTGTGGCGCCCGGGTCCCGACAGCCCGCGGTCGCTCGGTGTGTTCGCGCGCATCATGGGCGCGCCAGGCGATCGCAATCTGGTAGACCTCAGCGTGAACGCGGGCGTCACGCTCAAGGCGCCGTTCAAGGGGCGCGACAACGACGTGGCCGGGCTCGCGCTCGGCTACGCGAAGATCGGCGCGCACGCGCAGGATCTCGCGAGCGCGCAGGCGCTGGACACCCCCGGCTATCCGTCGCGCAGCGCGGAGACCATGCTCGAGGCGACCTATCAGTACCAGGTCGCGCCGTGGTGGATGCTGCAAGCCGACTTCCAGTACTTCTGGCGGCCGGGCGGCGGGATTCCGGACCCGCAGGATTCGTCCCGGCGCATCAAGGACGAAGCGGTTCTCGGCTTGCGCACGACGATCCAGTTCTGAATCACCGAGGCCTGTTACAGCGACGCCACTTATCCCTGCGCATGCGCGGCAACCGCGTCCAACGTGCGCGCAGAGTACACCAGCGTCGCGCCCGCGTTGACCCCCATCGCGACGCCAAGCGCTTCGGCGATTTCCTCGCGCGTCGCGCCGTGCTTCAGCGCCTCGGCCGTATGGACCGTGATACAGCCGTCACAGCGCAGACTGACCGCGACCGCGAGCGCAACCAGCTCGCGCGTTTTCGCGCCGAGCAGGTCGGTCTTCTGACCAGCGCTCGACATCGCCTGATACGCCTTCACGCTGTCCGGCGCGAGCTTCGACATTTCGCCGATACGGCCGAACAGTTCCTTGCGGTAATCGATCCAGTTCAACATGGCAGTGCTCCTTGGTCCGTTGCGCGCCGGCGAGTGCCGGCGTCGTGGGCTACAGTATTGCGTCGCACCGCGATATCCCGAATACTCGTTCGACTCAACTTTTAGCGCGCTCGTCTCATGGACACGCTCAGTCGCCTCATTGACCTTGCCCGGCCGCAGGCGAGCCTCGATCTTCGCTGCCTGCTCTCAGGCGGATTCGATATCGATCACGCGCCACTGGGGGCGGGCGTCGCGCCGTTTCATCTGGTGCTCGACGGCGCCTGCGTGATCGAAACCGCCGCTGAAGAACAACTCGAATTGCGAGCCGGCGATTTTCTGCTGTTTCCACGCGGCGCCGCCCATCGCGTGCGCGACGTGAAGCGCTCGGCGGGCGGCATGCCGTTGACGCTCGGGCACGACGGCATGCTGCCGGTGCGACGCAACGATGCCCATGAAACCGGCGACACGTCTGCGCACGCATCCAGCGACGCCCCGGTTCATTCCGGCGTCGATCTGCTGTGCGGCCGCTTCGTCTACGCGCCCGGCTCGTCGGCGCTGCTGCTCAATGCGTTGCCTGATCCGCTGCACGTGTCGCTCGGTGACGCGCAAAAGCTCGATGCGCTGCAAACGATGATCGCGCTGATGCGCGGTGAAGCAGAGCGGCGTCAGGCCGGCGCCCTCGCGATCGTCACCGCCTTGAGCCACGCGCTGTTCGCGATGGCGCTTCGTGTGCACGGCGAGCGCAACGCGAACGGCGCCGGCATGCTCGCGTTGCTGACGGACCCGCGTCTCGGCGCCTCGGTGCAGGCCATGCTCGACGCGCCCGAGCGCGCATGGACCATCGCCGAACTCGGCGAGCGCGCGGCGATGTCCCGTGCGACTTACGCGCGCCACTTCAACGAGCGCGCGGGCGTGACCGTAATGGATTTTCTGACGCAGATCCGCATGGCGATCGCCAGCGATCTGCTGTTGCGCACACATCGCAGCGCGGCGGACATCGGCGAGGCGGTTGGCTATCAATCGGAAGCGGCATTCGGCAAGGCGTTTGCGCAAAGCGTCGGCGTGACGCCGGGACGCTACCGGCGTCGCACGCAAGCGGACGATGATTCGGATGGCTGACTAAAATCTCGACGCACGCACCGCGATTTCATTTGGGCGGCTCGCTCTTCGCGAACGCACGTCTTTCGAGCGACGCCATCAGCCGCGCGATCACGAGCGCGCAGACCGTGCCGAGCGTCACTTCGCCGAGCCGCAGGAACGCCTTGTCCCAGGCGGGACCGATGCCCGGCACGAGCAGCATGATCGTCGCGGTGATGCCGCCGAGGCGCGCCGCGCTGCCGACGTTGACGATCCAGCAGATCATGATCGCAACTGCCACGGTCGCCGCGTAGGCGGCAAAATGGCCGCCGCCCGCGAGCGTGCCGATCAGCCCGCAGATGCCACCGACCATCGCGCCGATGAACTGGTCGCGCGACAGCTTGCGGGTGTCGACATAACTATGCTGGCTGACCGCGATCGCGGTGATCGCGGCCCAGAACGCCTGCTCGGTATGAAGCGCACTGCCGATACCGAACGCGAGACTCGCGCCCGCGACCGCCTGCACGGCCATGAAGCCGCCTTCGATCAGCCGGTCGCCGAGCGGCAGCGACTTCAGGAAAGCGAACAGCGCATCCGCGGCGCTCGTGCGCGAGGCGGGGCGTGAATCGTCGGACGGAGTCATCGGGTGAGAGCGGCTTGGCGGGGAATGTTGGTGACCTATTCTAGCGGCTCCGCTCGACGCTTCCACCGCGTTCTAGATCGTGCCGAAGAGGGCGCGCGGCCGGTCGCGCAGCGTGTGCGCGAGCAACTGCAGGCCGCGCGTCAACTGCTCGCGCGACTCGGCGCAAGCGAGATTGATGCGCACGCCGTGCTCGATCGTCGAGCGATCGACCGCGAACGCGGAGGCCGGCATCGTGTTGACGCCGCGCGCGAGCGCATTGGCCGCAAAGTCGTCCGAGCGCCACGGAGGCGGCACGCGCAACCACACGAACATGCATGCGGGGTCGCTCTTCAGATGCTCGGCGGGCAATAGTTCGCGCGCGATCTCCTGGCGCGCGCGCAACTCTGCGCGCTGAGCGTCCAGGATCGTCTGGGCGGTGCCGTCCTCGATCCAGCGCGTCGCGATCAGCGTCGACAACGGCGCGGGCATCCACGCGGTCGTGCGCACCGCTTCCGCGGCCAGGGCCGCGCCATGCGGCGGCGTGCGCAGATAGCCGATGCGCAGACCCGGCGCGAGGACCTTCGACGTCGACGTGATGTGGAAGGTCAGCTCGGGGCACAGGCTCGCGATCGTCGGCAGACGCGCTTGCAGCAACGGGCCGTACACGTCGTCCTCGATGATCACGATGTGATGCCGGCGCGCGATGTCGGCGAGCGCCGCGCGACGCGCGAGGCTCATCGTCACGACGGTCGGGTTCTGCAGATTCGGCACCGTGAAGATCGCCTTCACGCGCCGGTGCCGGCACACGTCTTCGAGACGCTCGGGCAGTAGCCCTTCGTCGTCGCTCGGGATACCGACGAGTTCGAACTGGAACACGGGCGCGAGTGCTTTCAGGCCGTAGTAGGTCAGTTGATCCGACAGGATCACGCCCTCGTGACCCATCAGGCTGCTCAGTACCGCATACAGACCATGCTGCGCGCCGCTCGTGACGACCACGCTATCGGCGCCGGGCGTGAAGCCGGGGGCGGCGATCCATTGCGCGCCCGCCGCTCGCGCCCATTCGGGGCCTTGCGGCGGCTGATATTCCTGGGTCTCTGGATAGCGGGGATCGTGCGCGATCTGCGCCATGGTCCGCGCAAGCTGCTTGAGGAATTCGTCGGTGGCCGGCCGGTTCACGGTCAGATCGATCACGGTATTGGCGCTTGCCGACGCGTTGTCGCTGCGGACATGCACAGCAGGCATGGCACCGCCGGTGACGATCGAGCCGCGTCGCTTGCTCGCAACGATCAGTCCGCGCGCCTGCAACTCCTTGTACGCACGCGACACGGTGGAGACATTCAGGCCCAGCTCCAACGCTAGCTCGCGCTGCGGCGGCAGGCGGCTGCCCGGCGGGTAATGGCCGCTGCGGACTTTTTCCTCGAGGCCGCGTGACACTTCGAGATAAGTCGGCTGACGCCCTTTTGTCTGGAGAACGTCTTCACCGTTTGTGTGGTCTATTGCGCTCTTCATCCAGACTCAATCTCCATACAAAAATTTGTTTGACCGTACAGACAAACCAATACTAAACCCGTTCTTGTCTGCATACATGATGTCAACTCCCTCTACTCGGGGAAAGTACCTAAGTCCACACAAAGCCAAATTAATTGCACACAAAAAAACTTTGTGTGAGTATTAAAACATGATTTGTATGGCGCTGTGTCGAAAGGCGACGCGCAACTGTAGTACAGGAGGGACGGTTGTGACAGAGCAGCAGAGCACACTCCTGCCGGTCGGTGCATCCGGCGCATGTTCGGGTCGGTCGGCCAGTGCGGTCGGGCGGCAACCGCGATGAGCGAGGTCGCCGTGCTGGGCGCGGGCTTCATCGGCCTGTCGAGCGCCTACTGGCTGATGCGCGACGGTCACCACGTCACGCTGTTCGACGCGCTTGGTCCGGGCGAGGCCACGTCGTACGGCAATGCGGGCACGTTCGCCAACTACGGCTGCATTCCTGTGAATAACCCGGAAGTGTTCCGCAATCTGCCGCGCTTTCTGTTTTCGCCGATGAGTCCGCTGCGGATTCGCTGGCGTTATCTGCCGCAACTCGCGCCGTGGCTCGCGCGCTTTCTGTGCGCGTCGATGCCGCGGCGGTATGAGCACAGCGCGCAGGCACTCGCGAGCCTGCTGTCGCGTGCGTTCGACGGCTATCGCGAGATGCTCGCGAGCGACGACCTGTCGCGCTTCGTGCGGCCGCGCGAATGCCTGTACCTGTATTCGAATTCGGCGTCGTTCGACGCGGCCCAGCCGTCGCTCGCGTTGCGCCGCTCGCTTGGCGTGCGGTTCGAAAACTTTGACCGCGCCGGCATCGCCGCGCTCGAACCGAATCTCGCGCCGATCTTCGCGCACGGCACGTTGTTCAACGGCAGCTGGTTCCTCAGCGACCCGCGCGGCTTTTTGCAGGCGCTGCACGCGGCGCTGCTCGCTCGCGGCCTCAGGCACGAGCGCGTCGCGGTCCGCACACTCGTGCCGGGCGGGAGCAGCGTGCGTATCGTCGACGAGGCGGGGCGCGTCTATGACGCCGCGCAGGCGGTCGTCTGTGCCGGCGCGTTTTCGGGCCGCTTCGCGCGCCAATGCGGCGACCGGGTACCACTCGATACCGAGCGCGGCTATCACGTGCGTTTCCCCGGCACGTCGTCACTGATTTCGCGGCCGTGCGGCTGGGCCGAGCGCGGCTTCTACATGGTGCCGATGGACGGCGGCATCCGCGCCGCAGGCACGGTCGAGCTCGGCGGCTATGGATTGCAGCGCAATGCCGCACTGCTCGATCTGATCACGCGCTCGGCGCAGCACGCGCTGCCGCAATTGCCGCAACCGGACAGCGATTGGCTCGGCTTCCGGCCGAGCCTGCCCGACGGCTTGCCGGTCGTCGGGCCGTCGAGCGCTTCACCACGCGTGTTCTACGCGTTCGGTCATCAACATCTGGGCGTCACGCTGGGCGGCGTGACAGGCAGCGTCGTCGCCGATCTGGTCGCGGGTCGGGTGCCGCCGGTCGATCTCGCGCCTTATAGCCCGCGTCGTTTTTAACCACCGCAACTGCTCCACGGAAGAGGACGGACATCATGAAACGTAGAAACCTGGTTGTCGCATTCGCCCTTGGGATGTTGTTCGCTCATGCGCCGTCATACGGCGCCGAGCCGCAAATCGTCAAGATCGGCTTCGTCGGACCGCTGACCGGACCGGTCGCGCGGGTCGGCAAGGATCTGCAGAACGGCGCGCAGCTCGCAGTGGACGAAGCGAACGCGAAGCATCCGATGATCGGCGGAAAACCCGTCAAATATGTGCTCGAGGTTCAGGACGATCAGGCCGATCCGCGCATCGCGATCCAGGTCGCGCAGAAGCTCGTCGACGACGGCGTGGTCGGCGTGATCGGCCATTACAACTCGGGCTGCAGCATTCCGGCCTCGGCCGTCTATCACACGGCGAACGTCGCGATGATCACGCCGGGCTCGACGAACCCGGCGCTCACGGCGCAGGGTTTCGCGAACGTGTTTCGCACGATGGGGCACGACGGTGTGGGCGGCGTGATCGCGGGCGAGTTCGCGGTGCAGCAGTTGAAGGCGAAGCGCATCGGCATCATCGATGATCGCACCGCGTTCGGGCAGGGTCTCGCCGATGCATTCGAGAAGGGCGCAAAGCAGGCGAACGGCAATATCGTCGATCGCGAGTTCACGAACGACAAGGCGGTTGATCTGCGCGCGATCCTGACTTCGCTGAAGCAGAAAAACGTCGATCTGATCTTCTTCGGCGGACTCGACGAGCAGGGCGCGATGCTGGTCAAACAGATGCGCTCGCTCGGCATGCCCGCGCAACTGTTTGGCGCGGGTGCGCTGAAGAGCAACGCGTTCCTGCAGATTGCCGGCAACGCGGGTGAGGGCACGCGCGATCTCGAGCCCGGCCCGGCGCTGGACAAGCTGCCGTCGGCGCAGGAGTTCGGTAAGCGCTACAAGGCGCGCTTCAATCAGGATGTCGAACTGTATGCGCCGTTCGCTTACGACGCCGCGCTCGCGATGATTCAGGCGATCCAGGACGCGGACTCGCTCGACCGGGCGAAGATCGTCGCCGTTTTCCCGAAAGTGAATGTGACGGGTGTGACGGGGAAAATCGCGTTCGATCCGCATGGCGATCTGATCAAGCCACCGTATACGCTGTTCGAGGTGCAGCAGGGGCAGTGGAAGAGTCAGCGGACTGTGGGCGGCAGTGGGGTGTGAGGCTGACTCAGAATGGGCCGGCTGTCGCGGCGGCGCTTTGCGGCGCGTCGCCGCGGGCGCCGGCCGGATTCAACACGCCGTCAAGACCGGACAATAACGGAAAATGAACCAGGCGCGTCCGGTCGATGCACGAGACCGTGCCGCGCAACAAGCTTGCCTATCTGTTCGTCTGCGATCGGGGGGCGGGGACGGATATCAGTGGTGATCCGGACACTTCGATCGTCATGGGGGGAGGGGGCTCGCTACGGAATTCGCCCCCCATTCAAAATCGCCATACCCCCTCCTTAAAGGGGGGGATTTGAAAATCGACAGGCTCTATCTTTTGTCTCGAATTTGACAAAGCAAACGGGATCGTCGCTGCCGACTGCGCATGCCGACCCTGTGCCGTACGCGATTTTTATGGTGGTTTTTCGCCCTGTTCGACCTGGTTGCTCGTGTGAGCGCATTGCCGGATGCGCACATCTTTCGCCGAATCTGTCGGGGGAGCAGGTTTTCCAGTTGGCCGGGCGAAAGCAATAGGTGATAAATGAATATCCTGTTGGTGGAAGGCGGTCCCGCGCAAACGGATCCGGTCGAGAGGGCGATCAGCCAATCCGGGCATCGGATCAGCAAGGTCGAGCGGGGCAAGGACGCAATCACGTTTCTTCAGGCTAACGAGGTCGATCTCGTGGTGCTCGATTGGGAGTCGCCGGGCGTAAGCGGCTTCGAGGTGCTGCACTGGATACGTCGTCATCTGGGCCGCGAACCCGCCGTGCTGTTCGTGACCAGCCGGCTTCTGGAAGTCGACATCGTGCAGGTGCTGGACGCCGGTGCGGATGACTACGTCGTCAAGCCGCTCCGGATCGAAGAACTGGTGGCGAGAGTCGGCGCACTACTGCGTCGCACCCGGCGCAGCATAAAAGTCGAAAGCACAATCGCCTTTGGTCCGTACTTCTTCGACGTCACGCAGCGCCGGGTCTCTCTGCACGGTGAAGCGATCGTGCTGACAGAAAAGGAATTTCACGTCGCGACGTATTTCTTCGCGAACGCTGGACAGGTCGTCTCCAAGCGACTTCTGGCGAAGCTTGCCTGGGGTCGTGAACTGGATAGTACTTCGCGCACGATCGACACGCATATCTACCGGCTTCGACGCAAGTTGGTCCTGCGTCCCGAGAATGGCGTCCGTTTGGCGACTGTCTATACGCACGGATACCGGCTCGATGAGATCGATGTCGGTAGCGCAGGCACGGAAACCTTGGCGGATGCCGAGCCAGAAGATCCGGGCGCCGCGTCTCATTGCACAGGTCCGCGTTGAGTCGTCACACTCTTCGGCGTATCTTGAACAACCAATCACAAAGACCCATCCATACCTCTCACGGATAGCCGGTGAGAGGACCACTCATGAACACACCCGCAGATAGTTTCGAGCGTGAATGGATCGTGTCGCTGATCCAGACCAAAATGATGCCGCCGCGCATTCCCGCCGGATGCGTGCAAAGGCCCGAATTGCTTCGGCGACTCGATGAACGACGCCCGCGTCACGTGACGCTCGTGATTGCGCCCGCGGGTTTCGGCAAAACGACTTTGCTTGCCGCGTGGAGCGAGGCGCAAGTGAGAAAGAAGCGTCCCGTTGCGTGGCTCAGTCTCGATGGAGAAGATGACGATCCGCAGCAACTCGGCGCCTATCTGGTGGCGGCGCTTTCTCGCGCGTCGAAGGACATCGCGTGGCAGGCACAGCAACTCCTCGACAACGATGCACATACGCCGGTCAGAACCATCATTTCCGTGCTACTGAATGGCATCGCCGCATACGGCCGCGATGTATTTCTCGTGCTCGACGACGTCGACCGCCTGAGCGCGAAGCCCGTTCTGGCAATCGTGTCACGCCTGCTGCGCTACGCGCCCGACAACCTGCACGTTCTGCTCGGAGCGCGCGGCGAACCGGCGCTGTCGCTGAGCGGGCTGCGATCGCCCGACAAGCTCTCGCGCGTGAACGCCGACGATCTTCGTTTTTCGCTCGACGATGCTCAGGCGTTTTTCGACCGCACCGGTAACACGCCGCTCAACCGCAACAGCGTCGAGTTGTTGAACAGCGCGACCGAAGGCTGGGTGGCCGGTTTGCAACTGGCTTCGCTCGGACTGAACCGGGTCGATCATGTGGCCGCGCTCGCCAGTCATCTCGCAGGTTCCCGCTTCGGAATCGATCGCTACCTGAGCGACACGGTGTTTGAACATTTGCCGCCAAACATGCTGACGTTTCTGCTGCACACGTCGATTCTCGAGCGGCTTACAGCGACGCTGTGCGACGAAGTCATGGGCAGTGAAGGTGACAGCGGAGAAAAACTGGACTGGCTCGAGCGGCATAACGTGTTCATCCGGCCCCTCGATGAAACGCAAGACTGGTATCGCTATCACGCGTTGCTGAGCGATGCGCTGCGCCGCCGTCTCGTGCGTCAGACGCCGCAACAGGTTCCGTTGCTGCATCGCCGGGCCAGCCTCTGGTTCGCTCGGGCTCGCCTGTGGCCCGAGGCCGTGCGGCATGCGCTGGCCGCGGGCGATATCGACCAGGCGGCGCAGTGGGCCGAAAACTGTGCGATGGAGATGCTCCAGCGCGGCGACCCGTTCATGCTGCCGGGCTGGATTCGCAAACTTCCACCGGATGTGATCGCTGGTCGACTCCGTTTGCGCCTGGCGAAAGCCTGGGGTCTCGCGATGTCGCTTGAAACCGCGCGCGCGTCGAAGGAGATCAGTGCGATCGCCGACGAGTTCGAGCGGATGGCCCGCGATGATCGGTCGGTGGCCGACGAGGTCGCATGGACGGAAATCAACGCGATCCGCGCGGTGATCGCCTGCGTGAGTGACGACAGCGAACATGCGCTCGAACTGGGGCGTGCCGTTGAGGCATCGACGGCGCCTGCGGAGCACTGGGTACGGTATTACGGGCAAAGCGCGGAAATTTTCGGCCTGATGTATAGAGGGCAGTTCAGCTACATATCCCGCGTGTGGAGAGCGCGGGTCGATCAGGTGGGAATCAGCCGGAAGCCGAACAGCGCGGATATGCTGCGCGACGCGGTGTATGGCATCGCTGCGCTGATCCACGGCGAACTTCCTGATGCGAAACGGGTGATGGAAGTGGCGATGCGGTACTCCGAAGACAAGCTAGGGGAGTGGTCGGCGAGCACGGCCGCGGTAGCCGGTTGCCTTGCGTCGATTTGCTACGAATGCAACGAGCTGTCCAAAGCGAGGAAGTTGATCGAAGGGCGCATGACCATCGCATTGGAGACCTCGCCACTCGCTGCGTTGATGCGCTTCATGCTGACCGCGTCGCGCGTGTTGTGGCGCGATGGTAAAAAGGGGCCGGCGCTGGCCGTTCTCGAGGATGGTCGACAGGTCGCGATCACACGTCGATGGTTGCGTCTGAAGCTGGCGTGCGATGCGGAAACCGTCAGACAGCTTCTTGCCGACGGTAGCGTGGGCGAAGCGAGACAGATCGCCGACGAGCTGAGCGCGAGCGTACCGATGATGTGCAAAGAACGACGGGGCTCAGCAATGGAAACGTGGGCGAGCTACTGTGTGCTGGAAGCGCGTGTTCTGCTCGCCGAAAATGCCGCGGATGACGCCGTCGGTTTTCTGTCGCGCTCCTTCGACGACCTGGTGGCGCTTGGCTGGCGCTATGCCGAGGCCGTCGTTTCATTGTTGCTTGCTCTCGCGCATGAGCAGAGCGGTGCCTCGGAAAAGGCCTTCTCCGCGCTGGAAAACGCGCTGCGGATCGGGTGCGCGATGGGCTTGATCAATAGCTTCGTGGACGAAGGGCCGTCGATGCGTGCATTACTGGAACGCTGTCGCCACACGTCATCGGAAATCTCGACCCGGCACGCCGCGTATATCGACACGTTGCTGTCGGCTTTCGACGAGGTCAACAAGATGTCATCTCCGTTGCCGAACCATGCCGACACGAAGATGGCGCCGGGCACACTGAGCGCGAGAGAGCTCCAGATACTTGGCTACGTTGCTCGCGGGCTGTCGAACAAGGAAATTGGCCGATCATTGAAACTGGCGCCCGAGACGGTCAAGTGGCACATGAAGAACGTATTCGAAAAACTGAACGTCAGTTCGAGATTCGAGGCCGTTCAGAGTGCCTTTGGCATTCAGCCTGGAGCGGACTGAAGCTTCAACGATTGCGCGATGGACTCCGCGCTGCCGGTTGCAACACAACCACCGAAACACATACCCCAAGCCGGCACGTGTTTTGCTCCTTAACGCTTGAGCCTGCAGGCCGATATACGCAACGCCTCGGTGATTCCACAGGGAGAAAATGCATGAAGATCCGGTATTCCCTACACGTGATGACCGCCGCGCTGGCCGTGTTGGGCGTGAGCGCGGCATCGATCGACACGGCCAGCGGGCAGGCGAGCGATGGGCCCGTGAGCGCCGCGCCGGGCCGCAGCACGACACTGTCGCCCGCGGATCAGCAGTTCGTGCTCGAAGCGTCGAATTCGGACGCCACCGAAATCGCCGCCAGCAGGATCGCGCTGAAAAACTCGAACGATCCGCACGTCAGGAAGTTCGCGCAACAGATGATCGCCGACCACACGAAACTGTCGCACACAATGGCCGCGTTGGTCGCGAAGAAGGGCTTCAAGCCGACCCCATCGGCGGATTCCGCACTGGTCGGTAAGCTGCAGACGTTGCAGGGTACCGAGTTCGATCAGGCCTACGTCGAGCAGGTCGGCGTGGAGGCGCATCAACGCGCGCTGGATCTGTTCCAGCAGCAAAGCGGGAGCGGCGCCGACGCGCAATTGAAGGCAGCGGCCGCGCATGCGCTGCCGACCATCAAGCATGACCTGGAGATGGCGCAGCATCTCGCCGGCACGATGAAGGCCACGTCATGAACGCGATCCTGTCACGGCCTGCCCGGTTTGCGCGGAAGCACTCGACGCAGCGACGGCATGGTCCGCGAACGCCAGTCAACGATAAGGAGGCCTTATGTCACTCATCGTCGCAGCACGCTTCACCACTTTCCCGGCTGCGGAAAGCGCGGCGCAAAAGCTTTTCGATGCAGGTTTTGTCGAAGAGGACGTCACTTTGTTCTTCGTCAATCCGCGTGGGCAGCACGGACGTTCCCCGATCGGCGGCGACATCCACGCCGCCCCCGGCGCACGAGAGGCGCCAAAAGGCGCGGGCACGGGCTTGACGATCGGCGCGGTGATCGGCGCGGTCGTTGGCGTGGCGATCTTCGCGGCGTTTTCGATGCCGCTGCTGGTGTCACTGATCGTGGCGGGTGTCGGCGCGTATGTTGGTTCGCTGATCGGCGCGATGTCGCGCACCCACGAGCACGGCAAATCGCGCCTTCGGGTGCTGTATCACGAGGAGGCGCGCCGCTCGGGGGTACTCGTTGCGGTGCACGTATCGCCCGACAATCAGTTCGACGCCGCGCGCGTGCTGCGTGACGCGGGCGGCGCAGCGATCGAGAAGGCGTCTGGCCGCTGGCAGCAGGGACGCTGGGCCGATTTCGATCCGCTCAAAACGCCCGAGCCGATTCAGGAATTCGCGGAGAAGCACACGTGATGCAGGCAACGCTTTGATACGGGGCTGCAGGCGTATCAAATAGCGAGGCGCCGTACCAACAGAGAAGCGGCCCGATGACGATCATCGGGCCGCTTTCCGTTTACCGTTATCCATCCCGTTGCGTCTCTTTTCATGGTGATCGACCCTGTCGGTACAGATTGCAAAGCCAATTGCATTCGAGAAGCGATCGCTATGCTATTCACCGAACCGCCGAAGCACTGAGCCCAACACATGCCGGGCACGTGTCCTGCTCGGTACCCCATGCACTCCGCCGCCCGTCAAAACGATTCATCGCGAGGCGACAAAAGACCTCGCACGGCGAAGTCCGCGATCAACGAAACCCCTGGAGGTATGGAATGGCTACCAACGTTGTTTCCGTGTTGAACGTTCTGGTCGAAACGTCGAAGGATGGCGAAAAGGGATTTATGAAGGCAGCCGAGGATGCGCACGACGAACAGCTGAAGATGCTGTTTCGCTCAACTGCCGAAGACTGCTCGCGCGGCGCGCGTGAGTTGCAGGATGCCGTCCAGACACTGGGCGGCAAGCCCGAAACCGGCGGCAGCATGAGCGGTGCGCTGCATCGCGGCTGGGTCGACGTGAAATCGGCGGTGGGCGATCGCAGCGACCATGCGATTCTCGCCGAGTGCGAAAAGGGCGAGGACGTCGCGAAAAAACGCTATCACGATGCGCTCGAAAAGGATTTGCCGGCCGACGTGCGGGCGATCATCGAGCGGCAGTACCAGGGCGTGCTGCAGACGCATGATCGGGTGCGCGATCTGCGCGACCGGTATGCGTCGATGAAGCGTTGATCGAAGCACCACTGGAATGGAAAGAGCCGGCTGTTCAAATGCCGGCTCTTTCATTTTCCACTTAGTCGAATGGGTATCAGTCGGCAGCGATCTTGAGATGGTTCTTCACGCTTTCGACGCCCTTCACGTTTTGCACGACTTCTTCGGCGGCGGACTTGTCGTCGGCCGAAGGCACCGAACCCGTGAGCCACACGACGCCCTTGCGGGTCTTCACGTGGATATGCATCGATTTGACGTTCTTCGCGGCAAGCAGGTCCGCCTTGACCTTGGTCGTGATGGCGCCGTCATCGATATGCTGGCCAACGCTTTCCGACGATGCGGACGGGGCCGCAGCGGCCGTCTGGGCGGTCGCGTTCAGCGCGCATGCGACAGCGGCGATGCTGCCTGCGGTCTTCAGAAGCTGGATCGTCTTCATGGTTCTCTCCTTCGGGTGTTGATGAAAATGGCGGTCTTGTTGCCGGTGACCGATCGCGGCCGAAGCCGCTGATCCGCAACCATCGTGCCCGCCCCGGTTCGCGCCGATCGATGCCTCTCGCGAAAGCCCGATCCACGCGGTTTTTTTGACTGACGAATAGGGCTGCGGCGCGGTATGTGACGAACTCGCCCGAGGCGTGAAGCAGGGGACCGGAAATTGCCTGTCGTTTGTAAAAACTGGCGCTCGCGATCCGGGCAATTCATGCGCCGGAGAAGCAGACCGCAATCAAAACAACGCTTTGCGTGAGCTGGTACGGAGGTTGCGTTAATCAGTGGAAAGCGGCTCATTCGGTCTTCGGCTACTAACGAACGGAATCAACTTCAATGCCTTCAATCGAACTACGCGCGAGGCAGTCTCTTGCACTGACGCCGCGTCTTCAGCAGTCGGTGCGTCTGCTGCAATTGTCAGCTCTCGATTTCCAGCAGGAATTGCGCACGGCACTCGATACCAATCCGTTCCTTGAATATGACTCGTCGGAGACGGAGGACGTCGCGCTCGCCGGTACGAATCCAGGCGAAGAAGCCAGCCCGCTGCCCGCCGCCGATACGCTTGCCCCCGCCGACCCGGACGGGGTGCCGACGGAAAGCGCCGCTGGCGATAGGCTCGAAAGCGCGGACCAGGACGACATGCCCGCCGACTTTCCCGGCGACTACGGTTCGCGCAATTCGACGCGCCAGAACGGCGACGCGGACGGCAGCGACCCGGCCGAATGGGCTCGCTCGCAACCCACGCTGCGCGAGCAGTTGCACGACGCGCTGGGCCTGTACCGCCTCGGCGACCGCGATCGCGCGGTGGCCCGCTTCATCATCGAGGCGCTCGACGACGACGGCTATCTGCGGCAATCGCTCGCTGACCTGGCCGGGAGCGTCGATCTCGAACCCGCGTTGACCGAAGAGGAGCTGCTGGTGGCGTTGCGGCTCGTGCAGTCGCTCGATCGTCCGGGGCTCGGTGCGCGTTCGCTGTCGGAATGCCTCGTCTTGCAGATCGATGCGCTTCCCGCCGATAAGCCCGGGCGCGACGTCGCACGGCAACTTGCCGGGCATCATCTGGAACGTCTCGCGCGCCGCGAGCAGGCCGAATTGCAGAAGCAGATCGGCTGCAGTGCGGAGGAATTGCGCGTGGCCTGCGCGCTGGTGCGCAAGCTCGATCCGAAGCCGGGCAATTACTACGGCCGCGCCGAGGATAACTACGTGGTGCCTGACGTGATCGTGCGTCAGGCGCGCAACAAGTGGGTCGTGTCGATCAATCCGGCGGTGCAGCCGAAGGCGCGCATCCATCGCATGTATGCGCAGCTCTTCGCGCAGTCGGCCGGCACGAGCCGTTCGCCGCTCGCGCAGCAGTTGCAGGAAGCGCGCTGGCTGATTCGCAACGCGCAGCAGCGTTTCGATACGATTCAGCGCGTCGCCGAATGCATCGTCGCGCATCAGAAGGCCTTCTTCCAGTACGGCGAAATTGCGCTGAAGCCGATGGTGCTACGCGATGTAGCCGACGAGCTCGGCCTGCACGAATCGACGATTTCGCGCGCTACGGGCAACAAATACATGGCGACGCCGCGCGGCATCTTCGAGTTCAAGCACTTCTTCCCGCGCGAGCTCGGCACGGAAAGCGGCGGCACCTGCTCGGCCGCCGCGGTGCGGGCGCTGCTCAAGGAGATGATCGCTGCGGAAAATACGCGCGATCCGCTGTCTGACGTGATGCTTGCGAAGATGCTCGCGGATCAGGGGGTGCTGGTCGCGCGGCGCACGGTGGCGAAATACCGGCATCTGATGAAGGTGCCGCCGGCCGATTTGCGGCGGGCCCTGTAGGACGATGGCGGAGATTTCCCACACTTCCGCCCACACCCCGGAAGCGGGGGGAGGGCGGATTTTGCGGCCAGCTGGCAAAAGAACCCGCCGAAGCGGGCAGAGGAAAGCTTCGGGAAAATCACCTGAGCGGGTGATGCCTGAAGTCCAGTCTGGCGTGGTTGTGTCGCGTCTCGCACCTATTCGTCCTGATCGGATGGCAGCAGTACCGCAGCCATCGCGCGCGCCTCATTGAGCAGGTGAGCAATCGTCCAGAGCAGCGACGAGTCGCTTTCCTCGGCGGCAATCACTGCGAGAACGCGCGGCGTGTCGAGCTGGGCGTGCAGCGATATGTCACATCTATCCTGCTTTTCTGATTGACGATGAGCGTTCCGCCACGTACTCGGCGGTCACGTTCATGAACGAGGTGTGGGGCCCTTGTGCCTCAATCGGATGTTCCGTTGGCGGCCTGCATTTGCACCGCCCGCTTGCGATTTCGCGCTGCTGGGGAAAGTGTTGCACGCGGGGTGTCCAGGCGGTCGGGCTCAGACTTCTGACCCGCCTCCGTGCCCGCGCACACGCATGTCTTGAAATGGCTCCGACCAGCGGTAGCGCGACGGTGCGACAGTGCGCCATCTACCTTTCCCCGATATCGGCCCAACCATCAGTACGGAAATCAACGCTCGGAAAAGGAGTTGGGCCATGTGGAAGCGAATTACGGTTGGCGCGATTGTGGCGGCGATGATTGCGGGTTCGATAGCACCCGCGTTCGCAACTGGGCTCCATGACGCCGCGGGCGGCGCGCTGGGTGGTGTCGCCGGTGCCGCGCTCGGTAGTGTGGTTGGTGGCGGCGCTGGAGAGGTGGTGGGCGGTGCGGTTGGTGGCGGACTGGGCGCGGCGGCCACGTCGGGCCATCATGACCGCACCGGCGCAATCGTCGGTGGTGCTGTCGGCGGCGGTGCCGGCGCAGCCTTGGGCCATTCGGTCGGCGGCCCGGCAGGCGGCCTCGTCGGTGCCGCGCTCGGCGGTGGTGCCGGGGCGGTGCTAGGTGGTGATCTGTCGCACGACTCGCATCACGATCGTCACCACGATGGTGGTCATCATCCGATGCCTCCACATGAGCATCACCCAATGCCACCGCACGAATATCGTTACTGAACGCGCGAAGCAATCATCGGCGGCCATCGCAAGCACATCGAACACGGCGGGTTCTTCTTCGGTCATGGTCGGGTGCATCTGTGAACCGGCATCTGATGAAGGTGCAGCCGGTGGAACTGCGCCGACAGTTTTAAACGCGGCAAGGTATTCGTGGGGGGTGGCAACCAGGCCGTCAATCAAACGGCAGCACATTGCGCACGGGGTCATGCGAGATTGTCCACTCGCATGACCCTTTTTCGTATCTGGACGTTTCCTTGGCGGGCGATTACATTGGCGGGTCGAATGAAAGTCGATACCGCAACGGATCAAAACCGGATCAGCACAACCACGGTGAGCGCAATGAAGTATTCGAGTCTGGTCGAGCGTCTGCAAGGGCGGCGTACGTCGGCGTGGGAAATTCATCGGGTCGCGCAGCAGGCGGCGGCCCGCGGGGAAGACGTGATCGTGCTGAGTGTCGGCGATCCGGAGTTCGCGACGCCCGCGCCCATCGTCGAGCGCGCCATCGACGCGTTGCGCGCCGGCGATACGCACTACACGGCGATGGCCGGCCGCGAGCCTCTGCGCGCGGCGATCGCCGCGCAGCACGCGCGCACGACTGGCTGCGACGTGAGCGCCGCCAACGTGGTGCTGACCGCCGGCGCGCAGAACGGCGTGTTTGCGGTGTCGCTGTGCCTGCTCGAAGCGGGCGACGAAGTGATCGTCCCCGAGCCGATGTACCTGACCTACGAGGCCTGCGTGCGCGCGGCGGGCGCGACGCTCGTCGCGGTGCCGGTCGATCCGGCGCGCGCGTTTCACGTCGACTGCGACGCGCTCGAAGCGGCGATCACGCCGCGCACGAAAGCGATCTTCTTCGCAACGCCGTGCAACCCGACCGGTGTCGTCATGCAGCGCACGGATCTCGAGCGCATTGCGCGGCTCGCGTGCGAGCACGACCTGTGGGTGCTGTCCGACGAGGTCTATGCGGAACTCACGTTCGAGCGCGAGCACGTGAGCATTGCGTCGCTGCCCGGCATGGCCGGGCGCACCGTCACACTCGGCAGTCTGTCCAAGTCGCATGCGATGGCGGGGTGGCGCGTCGGCTGGACCATCGGTCCCGCGACGCTGATCGAGCACATGACGCGGCTCGCGCTCGCGATGCTGTATGGCCTGCCGGGTTTCATCCAGCAGGCCGCGTTGACGGCTTTCGAGAACAGGGCGGAGATCGTCGCCGATATCCGCGAGATTTACCGGCGCCGGCGCGACGTCGTGTTCGAGCGCTTGCATCGCGTGCCGGGCTTGCGGTGCCTGTTGCCCGAAGCGGGCATGTTCATCATGGTCGGCATCAGCGGGACCGGGCTCGATACGACCGAGTTCACGTGGCAGCTGTTTCGCGCGCAAGGCGTGTCCGTGCTCGACGCCAGTGCGTTCGGGGAGACGGCGCAAGGGTTCGTGAGGTTGGGGCTGGTGGTCGGCGAGGATCGCCTGATCGAGGCGTGCGAGAGGATCGCGGTATTTGTCGAGGGGATAAGGGGGCGGTGAGACGTTGGGAGCAAAAATCCGCTCGACGCCTTCACGCCGCTGCGTAGCCAAGCAGTCGCGCCTGCGTTCCCGCGAGAGCGAGGAGGGTGTCGTCGCTTGCCGCCGTATCAGGAATCAGATATAGATCGCCGATATCGGTGACCGGATCGCTGAACGGCGTCGGTGAGCGGCGTTGCGAGATCAGGAAGTCGCTGATCGGTGAGGCATCCGCGAGCCCGAGAAACTGTCCGATGCTGGCGGCCGTCGCCAGCGGTTCCTCGATGACCTTCCGGTACGACACGGTGAGTGCCTGAGCCGCCGGTATCTCTTCGAAGAATGCGTTGATCTCGCCGACGTATTGCCCCCAGACGCGAATGCCGTCTTCGATCGATCCGGTCCAATGTTTGTGCACGAGCGAATTGGCCACGTGGCGGGGATCGCGATGGATATGAATGAAGCGCGCTTGCGGCAGAAGCTCGCGTATCAAACGCAGACACGAGCCCGAACGCGGCTCACGTTCGATCGAACCAATTCGGCCCGACAGTACCGTGGGGTCCGCATACGACGGATGCTTGTCGCCCCAGATCGGCGCGCCGATCTTCAGTTCTTCCCGATAGAAGCGTTCGACCCACCCACCCAGCGTACGACGGCCGAATGCGCACAGGCGATCACGGGACGTTTCGCCGAGCAGATCGGCGCGCTGGCAACCGACTTCCAGAAAGTCCTTCAACAAGGCAAAGACGCGGCACTCGTTGGTCAGCTGGATCAGAGGGTGCGCGTTCAGCACGGAACAGAGAAAGGTTGTCCCGGACCTGGGCGAGCCAATGATGAACAGCGGGAAGGACTCCATTGCGCGCTCCTTGATGTTCGCTCGCCTGGATTCCTAGCTTACGCAAGCATCATGGCGTGAACCTGACGTGGGCATGACCGCCGCGCCAGCCGCTTTCAGGGAGTACCACTTCTACCGTCAACCTGTGATTCGCAATTCTCGAAACAACGGCGCGCCTTACTTTTTCTTGCGCGCGAACTTCAACCCGAACCGCACGAGCCACGGCATCGTTTCGGGCCGCAGCAAGCGCGGGTCATACCCGGCAAAACGCCGTTCGTTTTCCTGAAGACACAGCTGCATCAATTCCGGCACGCTGATATCGACATCCGTAACCGACTGCGCACCGTTTACCGTGAAGTTGTTATCGTGCTCGTGAACGTTGCCTTCGGCATCCATTGCACGCGCGAGCCCGATACGCTCCCAAATGAGAAACGCCCACACGCCCGCCACCTTGATCTCGAAGCGGATGCGCTGCCACCATGAAAGCTGCGCGCGATGCCACGCGACCCAGTTTGCGAACAGCAGGATATGGCGGCACTCTTCCTGCATCACCGGCTCGAACGTCTCGGTGAGTTCCGGCGGGAAGAGGCCCGAGCGCCGCGCCACCTCGAACAGGCCGAACGCGAAGAAGCTGTCGATACATTCGCTATAGCCCGTCACGAGGTAAGCGCGTTCCGTGTCTTTCGGATAGACATAGGTCGGCTCGCTCGCGAGCGCGATGCCATACGCGTGCACCATTCGCGACAATACTTCCTTATGGCGATTTTCTTCCCACGCGTTCAGCGCGAGCGCGTCGCGCAAGTCCGGGTCGTCTCGCGTCGCCGCGTAGGCGGCCATGCGCAGGCGTGCCCTGCCTTCGGTTTGCACGGCGATGTCCCAGATCGGCAGCTCGACGATGCGCTTGAGCGTCGCGGCTTCGAGCGGCGGCCATGCGAGCACGGACGGGCGATACGGATTGAAGGTTTCCTGAAACATGCGGCACATTTCGCGCCGGTGCACGTCGGAGCCGGGGGGCAGCGGGCCATTGACCGCGCTCGTCCAGTGCCGCATCGCGTGGTCGGCGGCGTCGAGGGTCGGGCGGTCCGGCAGTTCCTGCGGCAGTTGCGGCGCACGAAAGCCGGGGATGAGCGAGGCGGCGTCGAATGCATCCAGTACCAGTTGGTCCATTGGGTATTCTCGACTAGGCGACGAAGGCGCTGTCGATTCTGCCATGACTGTGCACGTGTGCGCCACGTCGCGAAACAGGCGGTTTGTAATGTTGGGCGTGCGGTGACGCCGATGGTTGACGCCGCGCAAACTTGCGTCAAGAATCGAGCGCCGGGTTTGCTCTCGAACCCGCTTAGCGGGATTCCAGCGCGTTTCGACTCGTGACAGACAACTTCATGATCCTTCGCTTCTCTGCTTCGTTGCGCCGCTCGCTGACAGCGGGATTACCGGCCGCCGCGCTGACGGTAACGCTTTGCGTCGCCAGTGTTGCGCCGTTCGGTGAACGGTGTATGGCAGCCGGGCAGGTCGGTGCGGCGAGCGCCGCGCAAAGCACGGAAACGGCCGACAGCGCGGCCGCCGCCGCATCCACGCCCGTCGCGCCCGCCAGGCGGACGGCCTCGCGTGGCGACGCGCAGGCTGAATCGAACGCCCCGGACTCAGCCGATGCGGCCGGCAAGCCACGCAACGACAAAGCGTCGACGCCCGCGATCCCGGTGCCGCCTGAAGCCACGAGCGTCACCACCCATTCGCTGCGCCTGAACGGCCGCAAGCTCGACTACACGGCGAGCGCCGGCAATCTGCTTCTGCACGACAAGAGTGGCGCGGCCGACGCGAGCGTGTTCTATGTCGCGTACACGGTGCCCACCAGAACGCCAGCGACGCGTCCCATCACGTTTCTATTCAATGGCGGGCCCGGTGCCGGCAGCGTGTTCCTGATGATGGGCTCGGTCGGCCCGAAGCGTGTGCGCACCGCGAGCCCCGCAAGCACGCCGCCCGCGCCGTACACGCTCGACGACAACCCCGACAGCCTGCTCGACACCACCGACCTCGTATTTATCGACGCGGTCGGCGCGGGCCTGTCGAGACCGGTCGGCCATGGCACGGGCAAGGACTTCTGGGGCGTCGATCAGGACGTCAGCGCTTTTGCGCAATTCATCGACCGTTATCTGACGGTGAATCAGCGCTGGAATTCGCCGAAGTACCTGCTCGGCGAATCGTATGGCACCGCGCGCGCCGCGATGCTCGCTTACCGGTTGGGGCAGAACGATATCGCGCTGAACGGCGTGATCCTGCTGTCGTCGGTACTGAATTCCGCGGCATTCTCTCCGGGCCTCGATTTCAGGAGCGAAAGTTATCTGCCGAGCTTCGCGGCGATCGCGTGGTATCACGACAAGATCACGCCGAAACCCGCGAGCCTGCCGGCCTTTCTCGACGACGCGCGCGCGTTCGCGCGCGGCCCTTATGCCCAGGCGCTCGCGCAGGGCGATGCGCTGCCCGACGATCAGCGCGACGCGATCGCCGCGCGTATGGCGTACTTCACCGGTCTCGACGCGGGCTTCGTGAAGCGCAACCGCCTGCGTCTTTATCCGGGACGTTTTCGCAACGAGTTGTTGCGCAATGAGTCACGCAGCGTGGGCCGCTACGATGCGCGCTTCGAAGGCCTCAATCACGACGATGCAGCGGAGGATCCCGACTTCGATGCCTCGGTGAGCAGTGTGTCGAATGCGTTCAATGCGGCGCTCCATCAGCATCTGGCGGAAGATCTTCACTACACGCCAACGGACCGGTACCTTGTGTTCAGCGACGACGCGTTGAAGCAATGGGACTGGAAACATCGCGAATGGTGGGGCGAGCGGCTCGAGCTGCCCTACGCGGGCGGCGATCTGGCCGAAGCGATGCGGCAGAATCCGCAGTTGCGGGTGCTGTCGCTGAACGGCTACTTCGATCTCGCCACGCCGTTCTATGCGACCGAATATGCGCTTGCGCATCTCGGCCTCGATCGATCGCTGCGCGAGAACGTGCGGATCACCTACTATCCGACCGGCCACATGGTTTATCTCGACGACGCCGCGCTGCATGCGATGAAGCGTGATCTCGTGAGCTTTTATACGGCGCAGCCGCGTTGAGACCGGCGAATCGGCGCATGGTGTCAACGGTATAATTTCAGGCACCGTGGAGCAGCCGCGCGCTCCTTCAACCGGCTTCATCGTTTGCTGCCTATGCCATTTACCCCGATCCCGTCCTTCGCGCGCAAGCGCATTTCCGACGTGGTGTCCGACCAGATCAAGCAACTGATCTCGGCGGGCACGTTGATGCCCGGCGACCGTCTGCCAGCCGAGCGCGATCTCGCGGCGCAGCTCGGCGTGTCGCGCCCGTCGCTGCGCGAGGCGCTGATCCGGCTGGAGGCGGACGGTTACATCGAAACCTCCGGCCGGGGTGGCTTCACGGTGGTCGACGTCACCGCGCCGATCATCTCGAAGCCGCTTGCCGAGCTGCTGCTGCAGAATCCGCGTACCAGTGCCGACATTCTGGAGTTGCGCCAGGGACTCGAAGCGATTTCGACGGTCTATGCCGCTCAGCGCGCAACCGCGGCCGATCTGAAGAAAATCCGCACGGCGTTCGAGGCATTGAAGTCCGCATCGCTGTCGCGCGACCGTGCGAATCTCGCGGAACTCGATGCCGCGTTTCATCTCGCGATCGCTGACTCCACGCACAACGTCGCGTTGGCGCATGTGATGCACGGCATTCATACGCTGATTCGCGAGGGCATGCGCCAGTATCATCGGTTGATCGATTACGACGACACGATGGAAAAGCAGTTGATGAGCCAGCATCAGGCGATTTACGACGCCGTGATCGCACGCGATGCACCCAAGGCGCGCAAGGCCGCCGAGCGGCATCTGGCCTTCGTATGCGAGATTTACAAGGACGATGCGACGAAGCCGTCTGCCGCCGTGATTTCCTGATCGGCGGATTTCCGGACGGGTAGCCGCCAGAATTGACACCACCGGCGGACTTTTTTATAGTCTTGGTCAGACCAACATGACCAAGCTGACCGGGCGGCGCAAATTGGTCAAACAAACGTCGTCCCCGCCGGTTTTCCTGAAGAGCCTATGAAAGTCGCGCTGTTTATCCCGTGCTTTATCGATGCGTTCTATCCCGAGGTCGGCATCGCAACGCTCGAACTGCTCGAACGTTTCGGCATCGAGGTCGACTATCCGCCGCAGCAGACCTGCTGCGGCCAGCCGATGGCCAATAGCGGCGCGCATGCGGACGCCGCCGCCACCGAGAGGCTGTTCGCGCGCAACTTTGCGGGCTACGACTACATCGTCGGGCCGTCCGCGAGCTGCATTCATCACGTGCGTGAGCATCTGAGTGCGCTCGAGCAGACCGATGAAGTGAAGAAAGTGCGCGCGAGCGCTTACGAGCTGGTCGAGTTTCTGCACGACGTGATCGGCGCGCGCGAATTTCCGTGGGCCGAATTTCCGCATCGCGTCGGTCTGCATACCAGTTGCAGCGCTCTGCGGCATCTGAAGCAGGCGTCGGCGTCCGAAATTGCCGGCACGCCGTTTTCGAAGCCGCGCGCGTTGCTCGAAGGCGTGAAGGGCGTCGAGTTCGTGAAGCCGGCGAGACCGGACGAATGCTGCGGGTTCGGCGGCACGTTCTCGGTGACCGAAGAAGCTGTGTCGGTGCGCATGGGGCAGGACAAGGTGCGCGACCATCTGAATGCGGGCGCTGAGTACATCGTTTCGGGCGACATGTCGTGTCTGATGCACCAGCAGGGTTGCGCGGAACGCATGAAGGCCGACGCGCGCTTCATTCATATCGCGCAGGTTCTCAATGGAGCGCGCGCATGAGTCGCAACGAGCAACGCGTCGACCACGCCAGGGCGGCGGGTTCTTTCATCGGCAAGACCGAACACGTCGCGTTTCACGACAAGCGTCTGTGGGACCTGCGCGAGAAGCGCGATGCGCAGGCGCACGGCATTGCCGAATGGGAAATGTTGCGCGCGCTGGCGTCGGGCATCAAGGAACATACGCTGTCGCATCTGGCCGACTACCTGGAGCAATTCGCGGCGGCGGCCGAGGCCAACGGCGTGGTCGTGCATTGGGCCGCGACAGCGGAAGAGCACAACGCGATCGTCCACACGCTGATGTCCGAGCGCGGCATGACGACCCTTGTGAAGAGCAAGTCGATGCTGACCGACGAATGCCGCATGCGCGACTATCTCGAACCGCGCGGCATTACCGTGATGGAGACGGACCTCGGCGAGCGCATCCAGCAGCTTGATCACCAGGACCCGAGTCATATGGTCGTGCCGGCGGTGCACAAGCTGCGCGCGGACGTGGCCGAATTGTTCGGCCGCACCATCGGCACCGATCCGGCCAATAGCGACATTCACTATCTCGCCGAAAGTCAGCGCATGAATACGCGACCGTATTTCGTGCGCGAGAAGACGGCCGGCATGACCGGCTGCAATTTCGCGGTGGCCGAAACCGGTACGGTCGTCGTTTGCACGAACGAGGGCAATGCGGATCTGTCGGCGAACGTGCCGCCGCTGCATATCGCGTCGATCGGAATCGAGAAACTGATTCCGAAGGTGTCGGATCTCGGCGTGTTCATCCGCATGCTGTCACGCAGCGCGTTGGGCTCGCCGATCACGCAGTACACCTCGCATTTTCGTGCGCCGAGGCCGGGTACCGAGATGCATTTCATCCTCGTCGATCATGGCCGCGTCGAGCGGCTCGCGATGGAGGACTTCTGGTACTCGCTCAAATGTATTCGCTGCGGCGCGTGCATGAATACGTGTCCGGTCTATCGACGCAGCGGCGGCCTGTCGTATGGCGGCACCTATTCGGGGCCGATCGGCGCGATCATCAATCCAACCTTCGATTTGAAACGCTATAGCGCATTGCCGTTCGCGTCGACCCTCAATGGCAGTTGCACGAACGTGTGTCCGGTGAAGATCAATATTCACGAGCAGATCTACAAATGGCGCGCGGTGATTGCAGAGCAGCACGAAGTGCCGTTCGTCAAACAGGAGGTACTGAAGATGGCGGGGCGTTTGCTATCGAGTCCGACCTTGTATCGCGCGACGGTGTCGTCGATGGGCAGCGCGTTGCGGCGGTTGCCGAATTTCGTGCTGTATAACCCTTTGAATATCTGGGGGCGGCAGCGCGAATTGCCGGAAGCGCCGAAGATGACTTTTCATGCGTGGTACAAGAAGAATCGCGGAGGCGGCGATGACAACGCGTGAGGCGTTTCTCGCTAAAGTGCGCGCCGCGCAACCGGCCGCGCGGCCGCGTCCCGACGTGCCGCTGTTCGATGCGGCCGGCGGCGATCTGCGTGCGCGTTTTACGGCGGCGTTGCAGATCATGGGCGGGACTTGCGTTGAGGCGGCGAGCGCGGGCGACGTCAGCGATCTGATTCGCGAGCGTTTTGGCGCGGCGGCATCGATTGCATCGGCGACCACGGAAGTGCCGGGCACGCGCACGATCGGCGCGGACACCGAACCCGCATCGCTGCAGGACGTCGACGTCGGTGTGGTGCGGGCCCGCTTCGGCGTCGCCGAAACCGGTTCGGTGTGGTTGAGCGAGCGCGAATATGTGGTCAATGCGTTGGGCTATATCGTCCAGCATCTGGTCGTGTTGCTCGATCCGGCGCAATTGCTCGATGGACTGCAGGACGTCTATCGCCGCGACGATTTCCACAGCGCGCGATATGCGGCGCTCGTTACCGGCCCATCGGCGACAGCCGATATCGAGGGTGTCCTGATTCGCGGCGCACAGGGCGTTCGCTCGCTGACGGTCGTGTGGCTCGCGTAGCAAATGCGCGTCGGTTGCCGCTGCGGACTTTGCTATCATCACTGTATAAACATACAGGTCCCGCAAAAAGTCCGTGGCAACCGCTACTCGCTCAGAGATTCGCTCTGACGTCCCTTACTATCTGCTGAATTTCGAGCGCGCACTCGCGTGGCTCGCCGCGCGTTACGACGATCTGCTCGACGACGAAGAACACGCATTTCTCAAGGATTTCGCTGAATTACCGCAGGTTTCGCGTGCCTTGCTGGTGCGCATGCTGATGCGCAAAGGCAGGTTGTTTCGCGCGAGCCGCCTCGTTTATGACGAAATCGGCTGTCCGTTGCAGACGGCGATGCCGATGGCGCTGCATCGTTGGATCGACACCGAGCCGCCTCTGTCTCTCGACGATCTGTTCGCGCTCAGCACGCGTGCGCAATTGCTGGACATCTTCGCGGACGCGATCGTCCGGATTCCCGGCGCGAAGGCGCTGCGCAAACCGGATCTGCTCGAGGCGCTGCGAGCGTTTTACGAAACTGAAAGCGGCGGCGCGCCTGCGTGCATGTCACGTCCGCTTGCCGGCTGGCATGCCGCCACGACGGACCGCGTGCTGCACGTCGCGATCGCGCCGTTGTGCGATCGCTTGCGCCTGATGTTCTTCGGTAATCTGCATCAGGACTGGTCGGAGTTCGTGCTCGCCGATCTCGGCGTGTTCCAGTACGAGAAGGTCGCGTTTGGACCGTCGTCGCGTGCGTTCCAGCAACGCGCGGATATCGACGTCTATCTCGCGCTGCACGCGTGTCGCGAAGCGCTCGAATGGCTACCGCTCGACAACGACGCGTCCGCACTGGAGGAACTGATCGCGACCGTCCATTCGATCGAGACCACGAACCCTTGGCTCGAAACGCGTCGCGCGAAACTGCTGTTCCGGATCGGCCAGGATTGCGAGCGGCGCGAGCAGTGGGGCACCGCGCTCGCGGTCTACGACGCGTGCGCGTGGCCGGGCGCGCGTCATCGACGCATGCGGGTGCTCGAGCGCAGCGAGCGTTTCGCCGAAGCGCTCGCGCTGGCCTCGCAGGCCGACGCCGCGCCCGAGAGCGAGGAAGAAGCGCAGCGTGTCGCGCGGATGTTGCCGCGTTTGCGGCGCAAATGCGGCGAGCCGGTGCCGCGCGCGCCAGCGGCGCTGCCTGTCGAGCGCGGCACACTGGTGTTGCCGAAGCTTGACACGCCGGTGGCCGTCGAATACGCGGTGCGCGATCATTTGAACAGCGACGCCGCGCCGGTGCATTACGTCGAGAACGCGCTGATCAATTCGCTGTTCGGCCTGCTGTGCTGGGAGCCGGTTTTCGCGGCGCTGCCCGGTGCGTTTTTTCATCCGTTCCAGCGCGGGCCGGCCGATCTGCTCGCGCCGGATTTTCACGCGCGTCGGGCGACGCAGTTCGGCGCGTGCTTCGCGCAGCTCGATAGCGGCGTCTATCGCGAGACGATTCTGCGCCATCTGCATGACAAGGCCGGCACGCAGTCGCCGTTCGTGTTCTGGGGACTGCTGACGCCCGAGCTCGTCGCACTCGCGCTCGACTGTCTGCCCGCCGCGCATCTGAAGCTGTGGTTCGAGCGCCTGCTCTCCGACATTCGCGGCAATCGTTCGGGCTTGCCCGACCTGATCCGGTTCTGGCCGGCCGAGCGTCGCTATGAATTGATCGAGGTGAAAGGCCCCGGCGATCGTCTGCAGGACAACCAGATCCGCTGGCTCGCGTATTGCGCCCAGCACGGCATGCCGGTGCGCGTAGTCGACGTGCGCTGGGCCGGGCAAGAGGGGGAGAGCGAAGCAGACGTCGCAACGCAAGCCGAAGCGGAGCGCCTCGTATGAGCTATGTCGTGGCCGTACGCGCGATGTGTGAATTCACGGCGCGGCGCGGCGATCTCGATCTGCGCTTCACGCCCGCGCCGACTTCGCTCGAAGGCATCGCGGGCCATCAGATGGTCGCGGGGCGGCGCGCGAGCGGCTACGAGACCGAACTTACGCTTGCGGGCACACATCGCAGTCTGACCGTGCGTGGCCGCGCGGACGGCTACGACCCAATCGCGAACCGGCTGGAAGAAGTGAAGACGTATCGTGGCGATCTCGCGCGCATGCCTGCGAATCATCGTGTGCTGCATTGGGCGCAGGCGCTCGTGTATGGGCATCTGCTGTGCCAGGCGCGCGGACTCGCTGAGCTGACGGTCGCGCTCGTTTACTTCGATATCGGCAGCCAGAAAGAAACGGTACTGACGCAGCAGCACAACGCGCGCGAACTCGAAATCTTCTTCGTCGAGCAGTGCGAGCGATTTCTCGATTGGGCCGTGCAGGAGGATGCGCATCGGGCCGCGCGCAATGCGGCGCTCGTCACGTTGCAGTTTCCGTATGGGCAGTTTCGCCGTGGGCAGCGTGAACTCGCGGTGGCCGTGTATCGCGCGGCACGCGACGGCAAGCCGTTGATGGCGCAGGCGCCGACCGGCATCGGTAAAACGCTGGCGACGATTTTTCCGTTGCTGAAGGCCTGCGGCGAAGACCGGCTCGATCGCGTGTTCTTTCTGACCGCGAAGACACCGGGCCGCGCGCTTGCGCTCGATGCGATCGACTCGCTGCACCGGAGCGCGCCGTTGCCGCTCAGAACGCTCGAACTCGTCGCGCGCGACAAGGCCTGCGAGCATCCGGACAAAGCCTGCAACGGCGAGTCCTGTCCGCTTGCGCGCGGCTTTTACGATCGTCTCGATGCGGGGCGCGCCGCCGCGCTGGCGACGCCGCGGCTCGATCGGGCGGCGGTGCGCGAGGCTGCGCTCGCGCACGACATCTGTCCGTACTATCTGGCGCAGGAGCTCGCGCGCTGGGCCGATGTGATCGTCGGCGATTACAACTACTACTACGACGCGAGCGCGATGCTGTATGCGCTTACGCAGATCAACCAGTGGCGCGTCGGCGTGCTGGTCGACGAAGCGCACAACCTGCTCGAACGCGCGCGGCGCATGTATACCGCCTCGCTGGATCGAAGCGCGTTCCGGCTCGCGCGCAAGAGCGCGCCAGCGTCGCTGAAGAGACCGCTCGAACGCTTGCAGCGCGAGTGGAATGCGGTGAAGCGGGCGCAGACGGCCAGCTATCAGGTGTATGCCGAGGTGCCGGGCAAACTGCTGTCGGCCGCGCAGAATCTGATCGGCGCGGTGACGGATCAACTTGCCGACGCACCGTTATCGATCGACGAACACGCGCTGCGCGTTTTCTTCGACGCGATGCACTTCGTCGCGCTCGCCGAGCAGTTCGGCGAGCATTCGATGTTCGACGTGACGCTAGCAGACGACCGCTACGCGCCGCGCGACAAAACCAGCGCGACGCTGTGCGTGCGCAACGTGATCCCCGCGCCGTTCCTCGCGCCGCGCTATGCGGCCGCGCGTACCACGGTGATGTTCTCCGGCACGCTGAACCCGCAGCATTTCTATCGCGACACACTTGGGCTTGCCGACCACACGCAATGGCTTGACGTGGAAGGGCCGTTTCGCGCGGAGCAGTTGCAGGTGCACGTGGCCGCTCATGTGTCGACGCGCTGGCGCGACCGCGAGCGCTCGCTCGCGCCGATCGTCGAGCTGATCGCGCAGCAGTACGACGCGCAGCCCGGCAATTACCTGGGGTTCCTGAGCAGTTTCGACTATCTGCAACGCGTGGTCGCGCTGCTGCGCGAGCGGTATCCCGGCCTGCCGGTGTGGGCGCAGGAGCCTGGCATGGACGAAGCCGCGCGCGACGCGTTTCTCGCGCGCTTCAGGACGATGAATCGGGGCATCGGCTTCGCGGTGCTCGGTGGCGCGTTTTCGGAAGGCGTCGACCTGACCGGCCAGCAGCTGATCGGCGCGTTCGTCGCGACACTCGGTCTGCCGCAGATCAACGACGTCAACGAGCAGATGCGCCGCACGCTCGACGCGCGCTTCGGCAACGGGTACGACTACACGTACCTGTATCCGGGTTTGCAGAAAGTCGTGCAGGCGGCGGGGCGTGTGATCCGCACCGAGGAAGACCGCGGCGTCGTGCATCTGATCGACGACCGCTTTCGCCGGCCGGAAGTGCGGCGCCTGTTACCGCGCTGGTGGCAGGTGCGCTAGCGCTGCGCCGCGCTAGCGCACGTTCACACGCGTGGCGTGTCAAGCATGCGGCGAGGTCGCGCCAGGATTGCCGGGCGTGCCGGGGCCGCCGGCCGGACTCGGATCGACGGGAATCTGATCGTCGAGCGGCGCGTCGCCCTTGTGCGGAGCGTGGCTGTCTCGCGAGCGCGGTACGGCCGTATCGACCTTGGCCTTGCTCGCGGGATCCCAGGTGAGCAGATGACGCTGCGGATTCGCGATCTCGATGCCGAGTTCGGTGAAGCGCTCGACGATGCGCCGGTTGAATTCGCGTTGCACGCCCCAGCGCGTCGTATCGCGGCATTGCATCTGGCCGGCCAGCGTGATCGCCGACCCGTCGACCGCATCGACGCCCCAGAACGAGAAGTCCGACAGGATGCCGTCCTTGAACTTGTCGTCCGCGCGCAGCGATGCGCCGATTGCCTTCAGCGTGTCGATCGCGCGCTCGACGTCCTGACCGAACACGATGTTTACGCGTACTGCCGCGTTGCCGAGCCCGCGATTCGTGTTGTTCACCGTCGACACCGAGCTGAACGGCACCGTGAACAGCGAGCCGTCGCTGCCGCGTAGCCGCACGGTGCGGATCGACAGATATTCGACGGTGCCCGACACGCCCGCGAGCGTGACCCAGTCGCCGACCTGCATCGCGTTTTCCATCAGCAGGAAGATGCCGGTGATGAAGTCCTGCACGAGCTTCTGTGAGCCGAAGCCGAGCGCGACGCCGAAGATGCTCGCGCCCGCGAGCAGGGGGCCGACATTCACGCCGAGTTGACTCAGGCCGGTCAGCACAACGACGAGCGCAATCACGCAAAAGAGCGCGGTGCGCAGCATCGGCATCAGGGTGCGCAGGCGTGCCGCGCGCTCCAGATCGCCGCTGCTCGTCCAGTTATCGAGGCGCCGCTCGGCCGACACGTTGACGATCTCCCACACCACCAGCGCGATGATCGCGGCCACGGCGATCGTCGCGAGCGCAGAGGCGAGCCGGTGACCGATCGTACCGCTGCGGAACAGATCGACGACATCGACGCCCCATGCCTGCAACAGCGCGAGCGCGGTGACGATGCCGATGATCCAGCTCACCACGCGCCGCAGCAGCGGGTAGTAGCGGTACGCGTGCTCATGCACGAGCGAGCGCGACTCCTCGTCCTGCACATGAAAAAGGCGCGCGAGCGCGCCGAAGATCACGATCGATACGAGCCGCGCGCCGATCAGGATCGCGAGCGTGATGCCACCGATATTCACGAGCGCGTGATAGCCGTTCTGCACGTCGAAGGCCCACACGAACCACAGCGCCATCACGATGGCCACGGTGACCCATGCCCACGCGTCCGCGAGCGCGTTGCCGAACATCTCCAACGGCTCGTGCACGGAGAAGCGTTTGCGGATCCGGTTTGCGACCGGCTTCGCACAGCGCAGCACGAGGATCGAGATCATCACGTGACCGGCGAGCGCGACCACTTTCAGCAGCGCGAGACGCGCGGCGTCGTTCATGCCGAGCGCCTGCGCGAGCCCGGCGAGCGCGACGCCGGCACCGACCACGGCGACGATCCGCTCGATCCAGCCAAGCACGTACGCGGCCCACGCATCGCTCATGCGCAGCAGCCGCAGGCGCGGCGCGCCGGGTTGCAGAAAGAACGCGCCGACAATCGCGACGCAGCGGCACACCACATAGATGTCGATCAGCGAATCGAGCGCGCGGTCCTGCGGGGTGCCGTTGTCGGTGACGATCGGCATCAGCCCGCTCGCCGCGCCGATGAACACCGCGAGCGGAATGAGCCGCACCAGGGTGATCAGAAATGCGCGCGGCAGACGTTGCAGCAGCGTCCAGTGGTGCGTCGCGTTGCGCTTGCCTTCGGCTTCAATCGCGCGGCCTTTCTCGGATGGCGACGCGTACGGCGCGGCCGGGCCGGTCGCGAGGGCCTGCGCCTCGTCGTTCTCCTCCAGCAGCGCGGCTTCGCGGCGCGCGGCGATCGCACGATAGGCGCGCCGCAGCAGCCGCCGCGTCAGCCATTCGAGCACCAGCGCAGGGACCAGCGCGGCCAGCAGCGACCCTAGCACCTTGAGCAGCACCGCGCGCGCGTGCGGGTCGGTGAACTGCCAGTTCCACCACGCGCGCGCCGACCCGATGTCGAGCAGCGCGGCGATCGAGCCGCGCAGCGAGGTCGCGAGATAGGCGACGTAATGCGCGCCCTGGCGCGCGATCTGCGAGGCGAGGCCATTGGATTTGAACGCGTCCGGCACGAGCGCGGCCGCGCCGGTTGCCGCGGCGGGCGCCGACGCTGCCGCCGGCGCGGAAGCGGGAGGCGCGCTCAACGCGCCGGCGGCGGCGATCGCCTGCAGCGTATCGGCGACTTGCGCGCGACGTTTCGGGTCGTTCAGGACATCGAGCGCGTTGCGGGCCTGCTGGGGCGTCAGGCTGACGGCGTCCGACGCGGGCGCGGCGGGGGTGGTCTGCGGCGCGGCGGCGAAGGTGGGCCCGGCGCCGGAAAGCAGCAAAACGAAAAGGCAGACTCTGAGAAATTTTTGCATAGCGTGTAAAGCGGGGTGAAGCCAATCCGGCCGATTGTGCCGGAACGTGAGACCGGTTTCAGCCGGGCTGACCGGGGACGGACACGGGTCGCGCGGCTGAAGTTCCTGCGGCGGAGGCACGCCGGACGGGCGAAAGGGCGGTTACGACGGCGCCGGCCGGGCGGGGCGTTGATGCGAAAGGATAGCCGATGACGGCCGGCAGGCCTGTCGAAGGTAGCAGAAAGCCTGCCCGGGGCCGGCGTGGGCGGGACAGGGGATGGAGGTCGCTTCTCTGGTGAAAATGCTGGCCGAGGCGCGCGAGGTCTTGGGCGACTACTTCAGGTGCGCGCCGGGCGCGCTAAGTGGAGGATGATCGATCGCCTCACCGCGAGCCGCTAAGCATCCACTACAAAAACCGCTTGAATCGCTGCTCATGCCGCCGATGAGGTCCGCCGCCCGGCTTCGTCGTCCGCATCAGGGCCGCCGCTCACGACGCGTCCGGCCGGCTCCTGATGCAGCCGGTTCGCGTGCATCAGCCGGTACAGCGTGGCACGCGAAATGCCGAGTTCGGCCGCAGCGTCGGACAGTTTGTAACCGTGCCGCAGCAGCGCGTTCTCGATCGCGTCCTTTTCGGCCTTGCTGCGGATTTCCGCGAGCGTGACCGCCGGACCATTGTCGGCCTCGGGCAAGCCGAGGTCGCTCGCGGTGATGAAACGGCCCTCGCTCATCACGACGGCGCGGCGCACGCAGTTGATCAGCTCACGCACGTTGCCCGGCCATGGATAGTTCGACATCGCGACGATCGCGTCGCTCGACAGGCCGCGCAATTTGCGCGCGCCGTCCTGTTTGTACATGCTGAGTGCGAAGTTGGCGAGCAGCTTGATATCGCCGCCGCGTTCGCGCAGTGGCGGCTCCACGAGGCGCAGCACGCACAGCCGGTGATAGAGGTCGGAGCGGAAGCGCCCGTCTTCGACGGCGCGCTCCAGATCGACGTGGGTCGCCGAGATCACGCGCACGTCGACGCTGATCGGACCGTCGCCGCCGAGCCGCTCGATCGTGCCTTCCTGAAGGAAACGCAGCAGCACCGACTGGCATTCATGCGGCATGTCGCCGATTTCGTCGAGAAACAGCGTGCCCTCGTGCGCGCTCTCGATGCGGCCGATCTTCCGTTGCAGCGCGCCCGTAAACGCGCCGCGTTCGTGGCCGAACAGTTCGGCCTGCAGCAGGCTTGGCGGAATCGCCGCGCAATTGATCGCGACAAACGTGCGGCCCGCGCGCGGCGAGCGGTCGTGAATGGCACGAGCAGTCAGCTCCTTGCCGGTGCCCGATTCGCCCGCGATGAACACCGGCGCGTCGGTCACGCTGCATTTGTCGATGCGCCGGTAGAGTTGCTGCATCGGCTCGCATTGTCCGACCATGCCGTGCCGGCCGAGCGAAGGCTCCAGAGCGTCGCGCGGCTGACGCAGGCTCGACAGCCCGTGTGCATGGCCGAGCGCGAACACGAGCCGCTCGTTGAGCCACGGCTGCGTGACGAAATCGAAGCAGTAATCGAGGATGAAGCGGCGGACGAGCTCGTTGTCGGCCTGGCCCGGCATGATCTGCGCGACCCAGTTGGTTTCGACGCGGCGCATGCACAGCGCGAGTGCGGACAGCTGCTGTGAGGTGCAATCTTCGGGCAACTGAACGAGACCGACCTTGATGTTGCAGCGTTCGATCATGCGTTCTGCGACGGGCGTGCTTTTCGCGTGCACGGCTTGCCATCCCGACGCGGCCAGAAACTCGACGAGTCTCTGGTCGGGCGTGTCCGCCACGTACAGAACGGTGCGCTCGGTGTCGGATGGCGTGCAAGTCGTAGTCATGGTACCCCCGGGTTCGGTCCTTCAGGACTGCTCTGCGACTCATGGAAATTCAGGCGGCCAGTTGCCGCACTCCAGCCGTGACGCATTCACGGCAGCAGCGATCACGAACAAGGGATCCACCGAAAGCGCGCCGCGAAGCGCAACGCGGTGCATGGCGGACGGTTTCATGCAATGGCGGCGTACCGACGTTCATTGCTGAAACTGCCCGGCGACTTGATCCCCGAATCGTGAAAGCCAAATGAGCCGTGGCTGGTCTCGTTGATCTGATACAGACGCTCTGATTGGCGCATGGGCCTAACGATAAGCGAAAGCGCCTGAAAGCGCCATACAAAGAAAGATGGATCGAGAACGCATTTTGTGATTTTTGGATTTACATGGATCACTAATCAAATAGTGGTCAAGTCCGATTATGCGAGGCATCGCACATTGCCTGGCATTTGCCTGGGCGTAAAGACGGGGCAAAACCAGACGAGGCGCGAGCGGCCATGTTTCATGTTTGCGACAGATTGGACAGCACGCGTCGAATGCGCTTTGCCGCACTGAGGGCCGCCTTTTCGAATTCGCGTAGCGGCAAAGCCGTGTGCGGCGGGCGTCGAGGCCGGTCGGCGGGCCGGCGAGCCGGGTTGGCGCGCGCGCTTGCCGGCGAGCGCGTGGCGAAATAGCGTGTCACAAACGAATCAATGCGCGTCAGGCCATAAATACAGCCGGCTTGGGCTGCTTCGAAACTCCGGCCGTTCTTTCGGTGGCCCAAAGCCTTGACGGGCTTCTTGTCGATTCGAACGGGTGTTGGCATAACCGTTGCAATAAGGACGGCACAGAAAAACGTTTTGCCGCCTGGTCGACGGTACAGGGAAGAGCGGATTTAAAAAGACCGGCGGTAAAAAGGTCACTCGCAGGCACTTCGGGGAGCCATCAGGTGTTTGCGGGAGCGCGGCGGGGTCTTCTCGAGTACGTCAGAAAAACGGATGAGTGGCGGACCGGCATGCGGCCATTCAAAACGGGACGACAAAGGGCATCGACTTCGCCGTTTTTCCTTTTCGACTTTTTGTCCTGGCGACGCGAAAAGGATGGCGATAACGACAGGGGCAGCGCTGGCCCGGGACCAGCCGGCGCGACGAAGCGGGGAGAGCGGCCAAAGTCTCCACAGAGGGACGAATGTACGAGGTGGACCAGGCGCCGTGTCCGTGGGTTGGCACGGGCACGGTGACCTGGACCAGCGGCCGGGGAACTGCCGCGGAACGGCTTGACCCGGCGCAATCCTGATGCCGGCAACGAGTCCGCGCGGTAGCCTGCGTCGTCAATTGCGAACAGACGCTTTGAATAAAAACTCACGCATGACGCGCCACGCGCCGCAGAGCTGCCATGATCGACATCTTTCTGATTGCCGCCAGCATTGAAAACGCGCAGTGCATCGTCGCTCGCCTCGAAGCGAGCGGCGTGCGTTACCGGTTGCGCACCGCGTTCGGTTCGCTCCGGCACCTGCCGATGCATGCGCGCATGGTGCGCAGCGCGGATCTGCTCATCGTCGACGACGCCAATCTGAACGCCCTCGGGCTCGACGGCATCGAGGAAACGCTCGCCTGCGCGCCGACGCTCAATTGCATCCTGGTGACGCCGACGCCGTCCACCGCGCTGATCGGCGCGGCGCTGCGCGCCGGCGTGCGGCGCGTGCTGTCGTGGCCGCTCGATCGTCAGGCCGTTGGCGACGTGCTCGCGCAGATCGAAGTGCAGCGCCGCGGGCCTGGGCGGCGTGGTGCACGCGTGGTGGCATTGGCGTCGAGCAAGGGCGGCAGCGGAACGACGCTGATCGCGGTCAACCTCGCGTGGGCGCTCGCCGCGCAGCGTGAGCGGCGCGTGCTGCTGATCGACCTGAACCAGCAATTCGCCGACGCGAGCCTGCTGATGGCGAATCGCCCGCCGCCGATGACGCTCGCCGATCTGTGCTCACGTAATGAGCGATTCGACGCGGCGCTGTTCGACGCGTGCACCATGCACGTGCGCGCAAACCTCGATCTGCTCGCCGGCGCCGGCGATCCGTTGAAGGCCGCCGAACTGCTGCCCGCGCAACTTGAACGCATTCTGACGCTCGTGCGCGAGCGCTACGACGCAGTGCTGATCGACGTCGGCCCGAGCCTGAATCCGTTGACGATCCGCGCGCTCGCTCATAGCGACGCGATCTGCATGGTCGTGCGGCAGAATCCGCTGTACCTGCATGGCGCGCGCCGCATGCTCGATATCTTTCGCGAACTGGGGCATCCGGCCAGCAAAGTGCGGGTCGTCGTCAACCAGTACGACAAGAACGCGCAGATCAATCTGCCGATGCTCGAACGCACGCTCGGCGCGAAGGTTGCGCATCAACTACCGCGCGACGATCAGCACGTCAACGACGCGCTCAGCCGCGGCGTGCCGCTCGTCACGTCCGCGCGCGACAGCGGGCTCGCACAAGGCATCGGCCTGCTCGCGAACATGCTGTGGCCGACGGGTGCAGAGCGCCACCGGAGGCTCGGCCGACGGTTCGCGATCGGGCCGAATCTGCCGCCGAAATTCAAGCCTGGAGTCTAGGGTCTGTTTGCATAGGGAACGCACCTGCATTGCCTGATTTCGACGGCGAGCGCTATCGCGTGTACCGGAGTAAGGTGAAGTTCCGGGGGAGTCCCGGCAGGTTTGAGGTCGGACAGGCTTGCGCCGTCCGGCCACTCCAGCGAGAAAATCACGTGAGCGCACAGCCGTCCATGCAAAACGCGCAAGGTTTCAGCGACCTCGTGTCGATCCTGTCCAATCCGATTCTGAATACGGATTCGTACAAGGCATCACACTATCTGCAATATCCGCCCGATGCGACGGCGATGTTCTCGTACATCGAATCGCGCGGCGGACGTTACGAGCGCACGCTGTTCTTCGGCTTGCAGATGCTGCTGAAGGCGTACCTGTGCCGGCCCGTCACCGGCGCGATGATCGATCAGGCCCGCGCCTTCTTCGGCGCGCACGGCGAGCCGTTCAACGAAGCGGGCTGGCGCTATGTCGTCCAGCAATACGGCGGCTATCTGCCGGTGCGGATTCGCGCGGTACCCGAAGGCTCGGTCGTGCCGACGCACAACGTGCTCCTCACCGTCGAATGCGACGATCCCCACGTGTTCTGGCTCGCGTCTTATCTGGAGACGATGCTGATGCGGGTCTGGTATCCGATCACAGTTGCGACGCAAAGCTGGCATTTGCGCCAGACGATCCGCGCGTCCCTGCTCAAGAGCAGCGACGATCTCTCGCAACTGCCGTTCAAGCTGCACGATTTCGGCGCACGCGGCGTGTCGAGCGCGGAGTCGGCGGCGATCGGGGGCGCGGCGCATCTTGTCAGCTTCATGGGCTCGGATACGGTGCTCGGCGTGGTCGCGGCGAATCACTACTACCACGACAGCATGGCCGCGTTCTCGGTGCCGGCGGCCGAGCACAGCACGATCACGTCGTGGGGCCGCGAGCGCGAAGTCGACGCGTATCGCAACATGATCGCGCGCTTCGGCAAGCCGGGCGCGATCGTTTCGGTGGTGTCCGACTCCTACGACCTGTTCGCCGCACTCGACGCATGGGGCACCGAGCTGAAGCAGGCCGTGCTCGATTCCGGCGGCATGCTCGTGATTCGCCCAGATTCGGGCGATCCATGCACGATCGTGCTGCATACGCTGCGCGCGCTGGAGGCGTCGTTCGGAACGCAGACGAATAGCAAGGGGCGGCGCGTGCTCAATCACGTGCGCGTGATTCAGGGCGACGGCGTGAACCCGGATTCGATCGTCGCGATTCTCGCCGCGATGGACGAGGCCGGCTTCGCCGCCGACAACATCGTGTTCGGCATGGGCGGCGCGCTGTTGCAGCAGATCAACCGCGATACGCAGCGCTTCGCGATGAAATGCTCGGCGATCCGGCTGGGCGACACGTGGCACGATGTGTCGAAGGATCCGGTCACGGATCACGGCAAGCGCTCGATGAAAGGCCGGCTCACGCTGCTGCGCCATCGCCGCACCGGCGAGTACCGGACGGTCACGTTGCCGATCATGTGGGACGAGCGAACGGTGGCGGGCGGGTGGGACGAAGTGCTCGCGACGGTGTTCGATGCGGGCCGCTTGCTGGTCGATACGTCGCTGGCCGAGATTCGAAGCCGCGCGTATGCGAACGAGGTCTGACTCACTTTTCCTTGCGCGGATATAGCAATGTCCGACGATCCGCTGATGGCCGACTGCATGCGCGCGTGGCTAGGCGTGGCCACCGAACCCGACTGCGCTGACACGCGCCTGTTCGCCAAACTGATCGCCGCGCGCGACGCTCGCCACGAACTCGCGTTGCTGGGACTGCGAGCGCAGGCATGGCACGGGCTGCTCGCGCGGCACTTCACGCGCGCGAGCATGCCGGTGTTGGCGCTTGGGGTGATCCCCAGCGAACACGCGAGCTTCGTTCAGGCACTGCACGCGCTGCTCGTCGCGAACACCAGCGGCGCGGTCCATCCCGGCGATGCCGATTGCCTCGCGACGATCATCGCCCATGCGTGTCTGCGCCCCGATCATCTATGGCGCGACCTCGGTCTCGCGGGCCGCGATGAAGTGACGTGGATGCTCACGCGCTATTTTCCGGTGCTGGTCGCGCGCAACCTCGATAACTTGCGCTGGAAGAAATTCCTCGCCGCGCAATGCGCGCTCTCGTTGGGTTTGCAACCGGGGCCCGCGCCAGGTTGCCCAGGCTGCGAAGACTACGGGTATTGCTTTGCGCGCTAGCGTTGAGGCGCGCGCCCAAGTGGCGGCGCGAAACGGTTCGTGTATGCTTGCGCGCATGGCCGACACCGCAAAACCCGCGAAAACCAGCGCCGCTGCGGCGACGAAGTCCACGAGGACGCGTCCCGAAGTGCGCTTCAGAATGCGCATCCGTAACGGCGATGCGGTTGCGCTCGGACCGGGCAAGGTCGATCTGCTCGAAGCGGTGCGCGAATACGGTTCGATCTCGGCGGCGGCGCGCAGTCTCAACATGTCATACCGGCGCGCGTGGCTATTGATCGACGAGCTGAACAGCTCGCTGAAGTCGCCGGCCACGCGTTCGGAGCAGGGCGGTCAGAGCGGCGGCGGCTGCACGCTGACGCCGGTCGGCGAAACCATCATCCGCCTGTATCGCGACGTCGAGGAAGAGGCGCGGCGAAGCTGCGCAAAGCAGATCGCCGAGCTGATGAAACTGATCCGCTCGTGAGGGACCAGTGTTCGCGGCTACGTTCGTGCCGGGGCGATCGTCGCGCTCAGCCGTGCCGCAAACAGAACGCCGAAGGCGGCGGATTGCCCAACTGCGCGACGTGCTCCGGATGCAGTCGCGCGATCAACTCGACGAAGCTCGCAACGCTCGCCGTACGCAGCGGGTGATAGTCGATCCCGTGACGCTCGCAGATCCGCTTGAGCGTATTCATCGAATCGTGATCGACGCAATCGACCGGAAACACGACGAAATCCGCGCCCGGCAGCGCGGAGGCCAACAGCCCCTTACGATCCTCGACGCCGCCGTCATGCACGACCAGTTCGCCGCCTGCCGCGTCGACGATCCGCTTGAGCGCGGCATTCGAGCCGGGCCGCCCGCCCACATAGACGATCCGTTTGCCCTGCACGCCGACCAGGCTCGCGCGGCGCGGACCGGTGCCGTTCGAGGCATCGGCGGCGTCGACGGTCGCCCGTTCGAGCGCATCGCATTCGCTCTGCACGAGCTTGAGGAGCGCGAGCGCGTGATCGCGGCTGTGACGTAGCGCTGTAGCCGCGTCCTGGATCTGCTCTATGCGTTGCTCGGCCGCCTCGCGTCGGCTCGTGTGCAGCGCCACGCGCTGATCGGCAATCGCAAGCCACTCGCGCAGTTGTTGCACCTCGGCTTCGAGACCGGTTGCATCGGCGGGAGACGGGTTTGACTGAAGTCGCGCGGTCTGTTCGTTGAGCGCCGCGACCGACGCATCGCGCTCGATGCCCAGTTGTTGCAAGCGGCTCTGCTGCCGCTCGATTTTCTCCTTCAGTGCGGCGTTTTCTTCCTCCAGCGCAACCAGCCTGCGAATGTCCGCGCGATTGGCCGCGCCGACCAGATGAGACAGCATGTGCAAATCGCCGAACGCTTTCTGACGGACCGGTATCGTCGCGAGCGGGTGCGTCATCAGCGCCCAGTAAGCGGGTGGGATGTCGCCGCTTTCGAGCGCCTCGTTCCAGAGGCTCAGCAGTTCGAGGTCGTCGGCGGCTTTGTCGAAGCGGCGGATTGCCACCGCGTAGCGTTCGTCGAGCAGCTTGTGCAGCGCCTTCGCGCCCGGCCCGCCTGCGATCGCGAGTTCGACCGCGGTGTGGTGGATCTCGAGATCGCTCGCGTCGCGGCGATCGAGGTCGGCAAATTTCGGCACCAGCTTGCGCAATTCGTGCGTGCTCAGACAGGTTCCGATGATCGAGCAGTGCAGATGACTGTCGAGTTCGGACAGACGCGCGCGTCGCCTGACGTTCGTCGGCGTCGCGTCGGCGGGCGCGCAGCATGCGTCGTGGGGCGAGTCGATGCCGGTGCTCGCAAGCGCGTCGCCGGATAGCTTCAGGCGCGAGGGCTGTGCCAGAGGAAACGGGGGCGTGGGCATGAAGGTCTCGAATCGGGTTCGTGTCTGTCGTGCCGTGCACGTCGCGATATATTCAATTGGATATAGCGCCGCGCAAAAAAATGGCCGTTGGCGAGGCGCGGTTCCGGGATCGTCCGACCAAGTCGCGACGATCGTCGATGTCGTTGAACTTTGCCGCTCGACGGCAGGACCTACCGTAATATCTCGCAGGATATAACGAAAGAAGAGCCCTGTGTTGGCGCAGAACCTGACGACCGTTCGCTTTCACCGACGTCGATCACCGCGCCGGCCCCCCATTCACGCCGTTTTCCGCTATCGTGTGCGCCATGCCCGCCGCCTGCCGCGCTCTTGCAATACACCACACGACATCAATGAGCCATCCCAACACCGAGCTGATCGAACGTTTCTACACCGCCTTCCAGCAGCGCGACGCCGAGACCATGGTCGCCTGTTACGCCGACGACGTCGTCTTTAGCGACCCCGCCTTCGGGGAACTGGTCGGCGACGAAGTGCGCGACATGTGGCGCATGCTCGTCAAGCACGCGCAGGACTTCACGTTGACCTTCAGCGACATCGAGGCGGACGACCGCACCGGCCGCGCGCAGTGGGTGGCGCGCTACCGTTTCGTCCAGACGGGGCGCGACGTCGTGAACCGGATCGACGCGCGCTTCGTGTTCCGTGACGGGCTGATCGTCGAACATCGCGACCGCTTCGATCTGTGGCTGTGGATGAGACAGGCGATGGGCGTGCGCGGCACGCTGTTCGGCTGGTCGCCGTTCGTGCAGCGAATGCTCAGGCAGCAGGCGCGCCGGGGACTGCTGCACTATCGCGGGCAGTTGAAGCGCGAGTAGGCGCGTGCGGGCCCATCACGGCACACCCGCGATAGCCGGCTTTGGATGCGTGTTTATGGGTTGGTCTTGTAAACATCCGGCCGGTGCAGCTCCATATACCGCTCCGGGTTCTCGAGCGAGTTGAACCCTTGCGGCGCATACACGTGATGCGCGTCGGTCGTGACCAGCACGATCCTGCGCAGCGTGGCGAGCGACGGGCTCGCAAAGATATGTTTCAGCAACGCCGACGCATGGCCCTGGCCGCGATGCGCGGGCAGCACGAACACGTCGCACAGGTAGGCAAAGGTCGCCTCGTCGGTGACGAGGCGCGCGAACGCGATCTGCTTGCCGCCGACAAAGCCGCCGAAGCAGAGCGAACCGGCGACGGCGCGCTCGAAGGTCGCGCGCGGCATGCCTTTCGCCCACGGCGTTTCCTGCGACAGGAACGTGTAGACCATGTCGAGGTCGAGATCGTCGTTGCGGCTGGAAATCGTCAGTTCGCTGGCTTGCACGGCGCGTCTCCTTTGGGTCGCGTAGGGCGTTTCCCTTAGCCCTTCGCCGTATTCTCGGCGCCGCGCGACCCCCCGCCGATGCTATGTCCGGCATTGCGCGCGAGCCCCATATAGCCGAGCACGGACAGCAGCGTCAGCACGCCGGCGAACAGGAACGCGAGGCGGAAGTCGTCGAGCGTGAACACGTGGCCGCTCGTCTCGCCGTTGAACAATGCCGCGACGCGCAGCGACACCGCGCCGTACGCGATGCCGAGACCGATCGTCATTTGCATGGCTGCGCTCCACAGCGTGCTCGCCGCGCTCATCTGCGGCTGCGGGATGTCGGCGTAGGCGAGGGTCGCGAGCGTCGAAAACTGCATCGAGCGCGTGACGCCGTACACGAACACGACGATCAGCACGACCGCGAGCGGGACGTCCGGCGCCAGCAGTCCGCACGCGATGATGAAAATGCCGGCCGCGGCCACGTTGACGATCGACACCATCCGGAAGCCGTAGCGCTGCAGGATCTGCGTGGTCAGCGCCTTCATGCCGAGGTTGCCGACCGCGCTCGCGAGCAGCAGCAGACCCGAGCGGAACGCCGACAGACCAAAGCCGATCTGGAACAGCAGCGGCATCAGATAGGGCACCGCGCCGATGCCGATGCGCGTGAACGACCCGGTAATGACCGTCACCGAGAACGTGGGCACCTTCAGCGTCGAGACGTCGACGAGCGGATGCGGATGGCGCTTCGCGTGCAGGAACGCGATCGCGCCGACCAGCAGACCTCCCGCCACGACTGCGATCGCGAGCCACGGATTCGCGGCCGGCTGGCTCGCGAGTTCCGCGCCGTACAGGATCGCGGTCAGCGCGACGCCGCTCAGCAGCAGGCCGACGACGTCGAGCGGCTTGCGTTCGGTACCGCGCAGGTTCGGCACGATGGCGAGCGCGACGGCGATTGCCGCGAGGCCGAACGGCACGTTCAGCAGGAAAATCCAGCGCCACGACGCGTACGTCGTGATGAAGCCGCCGATCGGCGGGCCGACCACCGGCGCGGCGATGGCGGGCCATGTAATCGTCGAGATCGCCTGCATCAGGCGGGCTTTCTCGGTGCTGCGGACCACGATCAGGCGGCCGACCGGCACCATCATCGCGCCGCCGATGCCTTGGAGCAGCCGCGCGGCCGTGAATTCGGGCACGTTCTGCGACAGCCCGCACAGCACCGACGCGACCGTGAACACGCCGATCGCGCTGACGAACACGGTCCGCGCGCCGCAGCGGTCGGCGACCCAGCCGCTCGCCGGGATGAAGATCGCGAGCGCCAGCATGTAGGCGGTCATGCCGAGGCTGAGGCTGTTCGGGCCGACGCCGAACGAGTGCGCCATCTGCGGCAGCGCGGTGGCGATCACCGTGGTGTCGAGGTACTCCATGAAGAAGGTGGCCGCGACGATGTAAGGCAGCCAGCCGACGTGCGCGTTGCGGGTAGCTCTGCTGCTCATCGCGCGATCTCCCGTGCCGCGCCCATGCGCGCGAAAAGACCATTGACGAGCCGGCGCGGGGCGCGCGAGGAGTTTGACTTCATGGTGTTTGCGACTGCCTTTCGATTGCGTTTTGTGTGTCTGCCGGCATCCGGAAGAACGGGCCGGCGAAGGGGCCAGGGCCGCCAGCCCTGAATCCTAACGCAATAAAGGGTCGCATATCGCGGCGGCGCGCAGCGCGGCGCCGCCCGTGCGTCAATCCTTCGCCGCGTACTCCTTGTCCAGCCGGTCATACAGCGGCTTGTTGACGAGCCGCTGGCGCTCGCTGAACGGCGCGACGATCGTCGCGTCCTCGTCGAGGCGGCCGTTGCTCTGCAACGTGCCGAGCGCGCGCTGCATGCCGAGCACCGCGCCTTGCAGCGCCGCGTTCGCATACAGCACGATGCCGTAGCCCAGTTTCGCGAGCGCGTCGCGCGATTGCACCGGCGTCTTGCCGCCGATCACGATGTTGATCAGCTGCGGCACGTCGAACAGCCCCGGCAGACGCTCGATGTCGGCGAGCGATTCGGTCGCCTCGATAAACAGGATGTCGGCGCCCGCCTCGATGAAGCGATGGCCGCGCTCGATCGCGTCCTCGATGCCGTGGACCGCCGCCGCATCGGTGCGCGCCATGATCTGCAGGTTCGCGTCTTCGCGCGCGTCGACCGCCGCGCGAATCTTGCCGACCATCTCGCTCGTCGCAACGACTTCCTTGCCCGAGAAGTGGCCGCATTTCTTCGGCATCACCTGGTCTTCGAACTGGATCACGTCGGCGCCGCTGCGCTCGAGCACGCGCACGGTCTGGCGCACGTTCAGCGCATTGCCGAAGCCGGTGTCGGCATCGACGATCAGCGGCAGCGCGACCGCGTCGCGGATGCGCGCGGTGTGCTCGGCGACTTCGGCGAGGCCGATAAAGCCGAGGTCGGGCAGGCCGAGCGACATGTTGGTGACGCCCGCGCCGGTGATGTAGACCGCCTCGAAGCCGGCGTCCTCGATCACGCGCGCGCTCATCGCGTTGAACGCGCCGGGCACGAGCAGGCCCTGGCGCTGGTTGACCTTGGCGCGGAAGGCGGCGCGGCGGGTGGCGGAAGTGGTGGTCATGATGCGGGTCTCCTGAATCGAAATCGGTAGTGGAACGCGGGCGACATTGTGCAGGAAGCGTGCCATTGCCTGGCGTTTCGCGGCTCGATCCACTGGAACAAGGGTTTGCGCGAAATGGGCTCGGCTGGGAAGTTCGTGGCACAATCTGTGGAACGTTTCATGAAACGTTTTTCGGAACGTTTCAATCAGGGAGAGCCGCGGTGTCCACGTTCACGCCATTCGTCACGAATCCGAGTCCCGCCGTCGATGCCGGCCGCCCCGGCGTCGCACTCGTCAGTATCAGCCGACTGCAATCGCTTTGCGAGGCGGTGGCGCCGCGCTATGCCGGCCGCGCGAAATTCTTCACGGTGCGGGAGGGCTACGGCGCGGCCGTCGCCGCGCTGCAAGCCTACGTGGACGCGGGTTCGGTCGACGTCGTGCTGGCCGCCGGCTCGAACGGCGCGTACCTGCGCGAGAACCTCAGCGTGCCGGTCGTGATGGTCAAGGTGAACGGCTTCGACGTGTTGAGCGCGATTACACGTGCCACCGCTGCCTGGCCGCAAGCGCGTATCGGACTGGTGCTGCATGAAGCGATCGCGCAGGAACTGACCGACCTGAGCCCGCTCCTGAACGTCGATCTGCGCCAGCGCGCGTACCGGTCGATCGACGAAGTGCGGCTCGCGGTCGATCAGCTCGCCGCGCAAGGCTGCCGCGTCGTCGTCGGGGCCGGCATGGCCTGCGATCTGGCGCAACAGGCCGGCATGGAAAGCGTGTTCCTGTACTCGCTGGCCGCGGTCGAGGAAGCGTTCGAGCGCTCGGTCGAACTGGCGCGCGTGAGCCGCCAGAAGGAATCGAAGCGGGTGCGTCTGAACACGATCGTCGCACATCTGCGCGACGGGGTCGCCGCGTTCGACGAAGTGGGCCAGCTCGAAGCCGTCAACCCGGCGATGCTCGACCTGCTCGGTCTCAGCGCCGCGCAGGCGCTCCCGAGGGACGACGAGGACATCCCCGCGCGGGTCGGGCGCGCGCTCGCGCCGCTGTTGCGCGAGACCCGCGCCGCCGAGCAGCCGCTCGACGAACGCATCGAGCAGATCGGCGCTCGCGCGCTGATTGTCAACTGCGTGCCGATCGTCGAGCAGGGCGCGCGCTCCGGTTTCGTCGTGACTGCGCAGGACGCGCTCGTCGCGCAGCGGATCGACCGTTCGCTGCGCACCAGCCAGCGACCGAGGCATCTGGTCGCGCGGCATCGGCTCGACGATCTGATCGGCGATTCGGTGGCGCTCGAGCGCGTGCGCCGGCTCGCGCGCGCCGGCGCCGCGCACGACGCGACCGTGCTCCTGACGGGCGAAAGCGGCACCGGCAAGGAACTGGTCGCGCAGGGCATCCACAACGCGAGCCGGCGGCGCGGCAATCCCTTCGTCGCGTTCAACTGCGCGGCGCTGCCCGAGGGGCTGATCGAAAGCGAGCTGTTCGGGCACGAGGAAGGGGCGTTCACCGGCGCGCGTCGCGGCGGCAAGCCAGGGCTGTTCGAAATCGCGCACACCGGCACGATCTTTCTCGATGAAATCGGCGAAATGCCGGCGGCGCTGCAAAGCCGGCTGTTGCGCGTGCTGCAGGAACGCGAGGTGATGAAGCTCGGCGCGGGCCGTGCCACGCCCGTCGACGTGCGCGTGATCGCCGCGACGCACCGCGACCTGCATGCGCTCGTCGAGCAGGGCGCGTTTCGCGCGGACCTGTATTTCCGGTTGAATCTGCTTCAGATAAAACTGCCGCCGCTGCGCGAACGCCGCGCCGACATCGCGCCGCTGGCGCGGCATCTGCTGGAGCGCAGCGCGCTGCAGTACGGTTTGTCGGTGGCAGCGCTCGAACGGGTGCTCGCGTTTCTCGATCCGCTATTCGCGAACTACGCGTGGCCCGGCAACGTCCGCGAGCTGGAAAATCTGCTCGCGCGTGCGGCCATTTATGTCGGTGACGTGGCCAGCGACCTGTCCGGGAACTTGCCCGCCGACGCCTCGCCGGACTGGCAGGCGGTGTTTCCCGAATTCGCGCGAATCAGACCGGCCGGCGTTGAGCGGCTGACTCCAGCGCCTCGGGACGCGGTATCCAGCCGCACGGCGCCCCGCGTCGCCCCAACCCGCGAGGACGCGCTGCACGCCCTCGAACAATCGGGCGGCAATCGCGCCGCGGCGAGCCGCGCGCTCGGCATCGGCCGAACCACGCTGTGGCGGCTTTTGAAGGGCTGAAACCTCCCGCTAATCGACCCGATAGTTTGAACCGACAAATTGAATAGGGTCAGACTATCGAAGTCATTAATACAATCCGCTTTACCTATTAAGCGCAGTCTGACATACTGACTCCACTTTCCAACCACCCAGAGAGAGGATTCAGCAAATGCCGATCATCAACAGTCAAGTCAAACCGTTCAAGGCACAGGCTTACCACAATGGCGATTTCAAGACCGTCACCGAAGAAAGCCTGAAGGGCAAGTGGTCGGTTTTCGTGTTCTACCCGGCCGACTTCACGTTCGTGTGCCCGACCGAACTGGGTGACCTGGCCGATCGTTACGAAGAGTTCAAGAAGATCGGCGTCGAAATCTACAGCGTCTCGACCGATACGCACTTCACGCACAAGGCCTGGCACGACACGTCGGACACGATCAAGAAGATCAAGTACCCGATGCTGGCTGACCCGACGCTCGCTATCTCGCGCAACTTCGACGTGCTGATCGAAGAAGAAGGCCTCGCGCTGCGCGGCACGTTCGTGATCAACCCGGAAGGCGAAATCAAGCTGTGCGAAATCCACGACAACGGCATCGGCCGTGACGCTGGCGAACTGCTGCGCAAGGTTCAGGCTGCGCAATACATCGCGAAGCACCCGGGTGAAGTGTGCCCCGCCAAGTGGACGCCGGGCGCAGAAACGCTGACCCCGTCGCTCGACCTGATCGGCAAGATCTAAGGTCCATGCAGCGCACGCTGCATTCGTAGTCTGCATGTTCCGGGTCCTTCCCGGCGCATCACCGCGCGAACCGCCTGATACGGCGCTTCGCGCGCCCCTGGGCTGTACACGTCCTATCCGGCGTGTGCGGCGCCGGGACACCCACACCCCTCGTCACGGAATCGCCACGCCATGCTTGACGCCAATCTCAAGACTCAACTGAAGTCGTACCTCGAAAAAGTTAGCAGGCCTATTGAACTCGTTGCGTCGGTCGACGACAGCGCGAAGTCCCAGGAGCTGCTGGCCCTGTTGAACGATATCGCGACGTTGTCGGAGCGTGTCACGGTCATCGAGCGTCGCGACGACAGCGAGCGCAAGCCTTCGTTTTCAATTGGCGAAGCGGGCAAGGACACCGGCATCCGTTTCGCCGGCATTCCGATGGGGCATGAATTCACGTCGCTCGTCCTCGCACTGCTGCAGGTCGGCGGCCATCCGGTCAAACTCGACGATGCGGTGATCGAACAGATCCGCAGCCTCGACGGCGACTATCAATTCGAAACGTATTTTTCGCTGTCGTGCCAGAACTGCCCGGAAGTCGTGCAGGCGCTGAACGTGATGGCGTTGATCAATCCGCGCATCCGTCACGTCGCGATCGACGGCGCGCTGTTCCAGAACGAAGTCGAAGCGCGCCAGATCATGGCGGTACCGACGATGTTCCTGAATGGCGACGTGTTCGGCCAGGGCCGCAGCGGCGTGAAGGAAATCCTCGCCAAACTCGACACCAACGCTGACGAGCGCGCTGCGAAGGAACTGGAGAACAAGCCGGTGTTCGACACGCTGATCGTCGGCGGCGGCCCGGCTGGCGCGGCGGCGGCGATTTACTCGGCGCGCAAGGGTATTGCGACTGGCGTCGTGGCCGAGCGCTTTGGCGGCCAGGTGCTCGATACGCTCGCGATCGAAAACTTCGTCTCCGTGACGGAAACCGAAGGACCGAAGTTCGCGACCGCGCTCGAACAGCACGTGAAGGCCTATGACGTCGACATCATGGACGTGCAGCGCGCCGAAGCGCTGATTCCGGGGCGCATCAACGAAGTGCGTCTGGCGAATGGCGCCGTGCTGAAGGCAAAGACGATTATTCTCGCGACCGGCGCGCGTTGGCGCGAAATCAACGTGCCGGGCGAGCGCGAGTATCGCAATCATGGCGTCGCGTATTGCCCGCACTGCGATGGTCCGCTGTTCAAGGGCAAGCGCGTCGCGGTGATAGGCGGCGGCAACTCGGGCGTCGAGGCGGCGATCGACCTCGCCGGTCTCGTGCGCGAAGTGACGTTGCTCGAATTCGGCCCGACGCTGCGTGCCGACGAAGTGCTGCAACGCAAGCTGCGAAGCCTGCCGAACGTGACGGTCGTCACCCAGGCGCAGACCACGGAAATCACCGGCGATGGCAAGAAGGTCAATGGTCTGGTGTACAAGGACCTCGCTTCGGGCGATGTGAAGAACGTCGAGCTCGAAGGCGTGTTCGTGCAGATCGGTCTCGTGCCGAATACCGAGTGGCTGAAGGGCACGGTCGAGCTGTCGAAGCATGGCGAGATCGTCGTCGATGCACGCGGCGCGACGTCGGTGCCGGGCGTGTTCGCCGCCGGCGACGTGACCACGGTGCCGTTCAAGCAGATCGTGATCGCGGTGGGCGAGGGCGCGAAGGCATCGCTGTCCGCGTTCGATCATCTGATCCGCAACAGCGAGGAAGTCGCGGAACCAAGCGAAGCGGAGGCTGAAGCAGCGGTGTGATCCGGTTGAGGAAACATCCAAGCGGCGGCCTTCGGGCCGCCGTTTCAGTTTGCGCACGAAACAAGGCCCGCATGCACGCGGGCCTTGTTTCGTTAGGGCACGGCAATCGTCATCAACGTCGGTCGAACGAATACTTGCCGGGGCCGCTTACGCACAACAACAGCAACCCGCCGATGATTCCGATGTTCTTGTAGAAATGAATCATGTTGTCGTACTGCATCGCGCCCGTCATGTTCCAGTAGTGATGGCCGATGATTGCGGTGCCGAGCGTATACACCGCAAGCAGCAGCGCCAGTGGCCGCGTGAAAAATCCCACCAGCAGTGCGACACCCACGACCAGCTCCATCACCACTGCGATAACGGCTGACAATTCAGGCATGGGCGCGCCGGTCGACGTCATATAAGCGACGGTGCCAGAAAAGCCTGTCAGTTTCGACCAGCCGAACAGCACGAAGAGCACCATGAGCAGGATGCGAGCGACGAGCAGGACGACGTCTTTCTGGTTTTCAAACAGTGTGTAGCGCATGATTGTTCACGATAGGGTAGAGAGGCCAGGCTCGCTGGAAATATTCGTCCAGCGAGCCGTGTTCGGCTGGGGCAAGCGCGGCGCAAGCGGAGCGCTTATGCCCACAGCGCCGACGTTTCGATATTGCGCAGATCGAACACGAGCACTTCCGCGTCGCGACCTTGCGAGAACGTCAGCGCTTCTTCGCCACGCACGCGTGCGCCGTCACCCTCGCCAAACTCGACGCCGTTCACGGTGACGCTGCCGCGCGCCACATGAACATACGCATAGCGGTCGCTCGCGAGTTCGAGCCGCGCGGTTTCGTCACCGTTGAATAGACCGGCATACACGCGCGCATCCTGTTGCAACTGCAGCGAACCGTTCGCACCGTCCGGCGACAGCACGAGCCGCAGCACGCCGCGCTTGTCGGCCGCGCCGAAGTGCTGTTGCTGATAGCGCGGCTTCGTGCCTTGCTGGGCCGGTGCGATCCAGATTTGCAGGAAGTGCACCGGCTCGCTCTTCGAATGGTTGAATTCGCTGTGCGCGACACCGGTGCCCGCGCTCATCAACTGGATGTCGCCGGGCACGATCACCGAGCCCGTGCCCATCGTGTCCTTGTGTTCCAGCGCGCCTTCGAGCACGTACGAAAAGATCTCCATGTCTCGATGCGGATGCTTGCCGAAGCCTTGCGCCGGCGCGACACGGTCGTCGTTGATCACGAGCAGGTCGGAGAAGCCGTTCTGCTTCGGATCGTGATAATGCGCGAACGAAAACGTGTGACGCGAACTGAGCCAGCCGTGTTCCGCGCGGCCACGTTGATTGGCTTGTCTGATTTCGAGCATGCTGTTTCTCCTTGAGTTTTGTTGTGCGATCCGGGCCAGATGTTTGGCTGCGATCCATGAACGACAGTGTAAGTCAATCCGGATGGCTATAATCACGACATAACCGGAAACACTGTCGCCGTGGAGTGGACAATACGATGCAACTCGATGACATGCGGATCTTCGTCGCGACCGTCGACGCCCGCAATTTCACCGCCGCGGCGAACCGGCTGTCGCTGTCGAAACAGTTCGTGAGCCGCCGCGTGATGGCGCTTGAGGAAGCGCTCGGCGTGCAACTATTGATTCGCAACACGCGCAAGCTGGCGGTGACCGATCTCGGCCAGGAGTTCTACGAGCGAGCGAAGCGCATCCTCGGCGAGGTCGAGGACGCCGAGCAGGCCATGTCGCTACGCCGCGCCGGGCCGCGCGGGCTGCTGCGCGTGAGCGCGCCGATGTCGTTTGGCATGATGCATCTGTCGCCGCTCGTCGCGGCGTTTCTGCGCGAGCATCGCGACGTGCGCTTCGACATGGAGTTGAGCGACCGCGCTGTCGATGTGATCGGCGAGGGCTTCGACATGGCGATCCGCATCGGCACGCTGGCGGATTCGTCGCTGATCGCGCAGAAGCTGATCGATGTGAGGATGCTCGCGTGTAGCAGCCCGGGCTATTTGCGGCGACGTGGCACGCCAGCCGTGCCGGCCGACCTCGCGAGTCACGAGTGTCTGCTATACGGCCACGGCGGCGCGGTCAGCTGGGAGTTCAGCGTCGACGGCGCGGTGAAGAGTGTCGAGGTGCACGGGCCGTTGCGAGCCAATAACGGCGATCTGATTCGCGATGCGGCCGTCGCGGGACTCGGAATCGTTAGACTTCCTGATTTCATCGTCGCCGATGCGCTGGCAAGCGGTCAACTCGTGCCCGTGCTCGAAGCGTTTCTGCCGACGGCGACGGGCGTCTATGCGGTGTATCCGCAGCATCGGCAAAGCTCGGTCACGATCCGGGCATTCGTCGAGTTCCTGCGCAAGCATCTGAAGAAAAAGCTGCCGGGTTCACGCTCAACCTGAAGCGGAACCGCCGACGCGCGTCGGCTAAACCCCGTCAACCGTCACGGAAAATAAAGCTATACGCGCTCAGCGCGGGCACGCCGCCCAGATGTGCATACAGCACCCGCGAGCCGGCCGGGAATTCGCCGTTGCGGACCTTGTCGATCATGCCGTGCATCGATTTGCCTTCGTACACCGGATCGGTCAGCATGCCTTCGAGCCGCGCGCACAAACGGATCGCCTCTAGCGTGCCGTCGTTGGGCAGACCGTATTCCGGGCCGCCGTAACGCTCGTCGAGCACGATGTCTTTGGCAGTGATGTCGCGGCCTAGCTCGACGCTCTCGGCTGTCCGCTTTGCGATGCGCGTGATCTGCTCGCGCGTCTGCGCCGGTTTCGCCGATGCGTCGATGCCGATCACACGATCGGCGCGGCCGTCGGCGGCAAAACCGACTACCATGCCCGCCTGGGTGCTGCCCGTCACCGAGCACACGACGATGTAGTCGAACCTGAAGCCCAATTCGGCTTCCTGCTGGCGCACCTCTTCAGCAAAGCCGACGAAGCCGAGCCCGCCCAGCGGATGATCCGAGCAGCCGGCCGGAATCGCGTACGGCTTGCCGCCGGCCGCGCGCACGCTGTCGAGTGCGTCTTCCCAGCTCTTGCGAAAACCGATGTCGAAGCCGTCCGGCACGAGCCGCACGTCGGCGCCCATGATGCGCGACATCTGGATGTTGCCGACGCGGTCGTACACGGCATCCGAGTAGTTGACCCAGTTTTCCTGCACGAGCACGCATTTGAGGCCGAGATGGGCGGCCACCGCCGCGACCTGGCGCGTCTGATTCGACTGGATGCCGCCGATCGATACCAGCGTGTCGCAGCCCTGCGCGAGCGCGTCGGGGATCAGATATTCGAGCTTGCGCGTCTTGTTGCCGCCGAATGCGAGGCCGCTATTACAGTCCTCGCGCTTGGCATAGAGCCCGACCTTGCCGCCGAGATGCTCGCTCAGACGTTTGAGCGGCTGGATCGGCGTCGGTCCGAAGGTGAGCGGATAGCGGGGGAATCGTTGCAGGTTCATCGCGGCTCCGTGGTGAGTGATTTCCGTGAGTTCATGTTAGGAAAAACCGCTAGAAATAAGCTTGCGAAAAAAATGGCCTGGACGTATTTTTAGAAATCAAGGAACGTCTCATTACTAACAAGACTTCGTGCATACACCGATGAACGCAATAAAAGTTCGTGCCGGATCGAAATCTTCTGAAAGGACCACCGCTATCTCCCCGACGCAGGCCGATCCCCACCACGCGCTCGATCGCATCGACCGGGCAATCCTGCGGCAGTTGCAAACCGATGCGTCGATTTCGAACGTCGCGCTTGCGGCGAAAGTGAAGCTAAGCGCGCCGGCATGTTTGCGGCGCGTCGAACGGCTGAAGGAGTCGGGGCTGATTCGTGGCGTGGTCGCGCTGCTCGATCCGAAGGCAGCCGGCGCGGGCATGCTCGTGATCATCGGCGTGGTGCTCGATCGCTCGACGCCCGAGTCGTTCGCCGAGTTCGAAAAGGCCGCGCAGAAAGTGGCCGGTTGCATGGAGTGCCATGTGGTGACAGGCGAGTTCGACTATTTCATGGTGATCCGCACGCGCGACAGCGACAGCTTCAATCGCCTGCACGCCGAGCAGTTGCTCTATCTGCCGGGCGTGCGGCAAATCCGCTCGTTCATGGTGCTGAAAGAAATCCTCTCGACCACGAAATTTCCGCTGTGAGCCGCGCGGCCGGCGTCGAAAACGCGCATGCTGTCATAAATGCCGCGCTCGCGCGACCAAGCATCGGCGCACCCGCGCGCGGCGCAAGCAGCATCGCGCCGCGGCAGGTGAGCGTCGGCACTTTTCCGGAGCGACCATCATGACTCGCAACACTCGGCAGTTCTTTACATCGTTCCACGACACCTCGAAACGCTCACGGGCCGCTGCGTTGTCGTTGCTGCTCGGCGCGGGCGCGCTCGGGTTGGTGCTCGCGCAACCCGTCGCGTTATCGGCGGAGAACGCCGTCGTGATCGCGCCGCCCGCGCTCGACGAACCGATTCCGGCCAGCACCGCGCACGAGGAAACAGCGGTGTTCGCGGGCGGTTGCTTCTGGGGCGTGCAAGGCGTGTTCCAGCATGTGCGCGGCGTCACGCGGGCGGTGTCCGGTTACTCGGGCGGCTCACGCGAGAGCGCCGAGTACGAGACCGTCAGCGGCGGCCAGACGGGGCACGCCGAATCGGTGCAAGTCACGTTCGATCCCGGCAAGGTCACGTACGGCCAGTTGCTGCACGTGTATTTCTCGGTGGTTCAGGACCCGACCGAGCTGAATCGCCAGGGTCCCGACAGCGGCACGCAATACCGCTCCGCGATCTTTCCGCTGAACGACGCGCAGCGGCGCGTCGCGCAAAGCTATATTGCGCAGCTGGACAAGGCGCACGTGTTCCCCGCGCCGATCGTCACGAAGACGGAGCCGTACAAGGGCTTCTATCCGGCCGAGTCGTATCACCAGAACTATCTGACGTTGCATCCCGATTCGGCCTATATCGTGTTCAATGACATGCCGAAAATCGCCAATCTGAAGCGCCTGTTCCCCAACCTGTATCGCGACAAGCCGGTGCTCGTGGAAGCCGGGCAATAAGCTCTCCGAACAGCGGCGCAAGTAGCGCCGCTTCCCCACCTGACCCGATCTCCGTTACTCCTTTCGTCGCGACCGTCATCAATCCTCCACAGACTTGGCGCATATCTTGCGAACCGCTGAGCCGTTGGTCATCGTCCACGTTGCCGCGTTGACGCGGCGCGCGGACGGCGCGCAATGGCCATACAACCGGCAGGCTCCGCGGGCTCGCAGCGCCTCGTGTGCATCGCACAGCACGCGTCAATGACTGGAAAAAATTACACGCCGTAAGTAGCAGTGCGGCGGTCGTCCTGGCTTTTGGGTCCGCACTGGACCCCGGGCGAGAACCCAACCTCTTCGCGACGAGCGGGATCGGAGGCGTCTGGTGTTGAGCAGCCGTAGAAAGAAGCGGGGCGCCATGCCTCGCCACAAACAACCCGGCATCGCGGCGAGTCCTCTCGTCGCCGCGACCTTGGGCGTGATGGCCTGCGTGCCGGCTGTGGCCGTCGCGCAAACGCCTTCGCCGCTCGGCGAATGGCAATACTCGGCGGGTATTCCACTGCAGAAGATGTGGGAGCCGAATATTCCTGACTGGCAACTGCGCTTCGGCATGGCCACCTCGTTCCAGCCGCGCTTCGAGGGTTCTGACCGCTATCACGTGGTGGCTGGCCCCAGCATCGACGTGCGCTACAAGGATCTGTTCTTTCTGTCGAGCGGCGAAGGCTTCGGCGTGAATTTCGCTCAGGGCGAGAAATGGCGCATGAGTCTCGCCGCGGTCTACGACCTTGGACGACGCGCGCAGGACGATCCCCAGGAACTCAACGGGCTCGGCAACATCAACCCGGCGCCGGGTCTGAAACTCTCGGGCGAGTACGTCGTGTCGAGGAATTTTCCGCTCGTGTTGCGCGCCGATATCCGCCGCTATTTCGGCGGATCGAACGGCTGGATCGGCGATCTCGGCGCTTATATGCCGATGCCGGGCAGCACGGAGCAGTTCTTCTGGTTCGCGGGCCCGAACGTGGTGCTTGCGGACTCCGATTACATGAACAGCTGGTTCGGGGTCAATCAGGAGCAGGCCGCGCACTCGCAGTATCCGAAGTACCACGCGAGCGCGGGCTTCAAGTCGGTGGGCTTCGGCGTCAGCTTGATCTGGCTGTTCAGCAAGCACTGGTTCGCGACCGCCGACGGCGCGTTCGAGCAGCTCGTCGGCAGCGCGGGCAACAGTCCGATCACGCGCAGCCGGGCGACCGGTGTCGCCGACGTGTCGATCAACTATTGGTTCTGAACGCGGCGACGCCGCCACCACACTGCGACGCCGTGGGGCTAGCCCTCGCTGTGCTACGCTTGGCGCAACCGAATTCACGCAGCGAAAACACGAATCCCATCATGCGTTCCTGGCGTCTCGTATCACCGCAGCGCAGCGGCCAGATCAGCACCGCGCTCGCTACCGATCTCGTCATGGCGATCTCCCATCCGGACGCCGATGCGCTCGCCGCGAGCATCCTGCGCACGGTTGATGAGTCGCTGTCGCTGCCGGTCTCGCAGTGCACGATCTTCGCGTATGAGTTCGATGCGCGGCCGCGTACCGTGTCGGCGGCCGATCATCGCGGTGGGCATTTTCTGCGCGATGTCGCCAAGCGCTACGCCACGCATTTCTATGCGCTCGACGGCAATCGCGCGATCATCGGCCCGGCGAACCACCGGCGGCACGCGCCGTCGCGCGATGCGCTGGTGCTGCATCAGCAACACGGCGACGAAATCGAAAACGAAGCGTATCGCGCGGCCTGCTACGCGCAGCCGAACGTGTCGGACCGGCTTTCGTTGCTCGTTCGGCCGGTGGACGGCGTGTGGCTGTCGATCAACCTGTATCGCGACCGCGCGTACGGCGTGTTTGCGCCGGGCGAACTGGAGCGGATCGAAAGCGTCGCGCCGCTGTTCGCGCATGCGGCGAAGAGCCACTACGCGCTGAACGGACAACATCAGCAGGGCACCGGCGCGGCGATGCTCGCACGCGTGCGGCGCGTGTGTCCGGCGCTGACGCCGCGCGAGCTCGACGTGCTGCGCGGCACGCTCGAAGGCGCCAGCGCCGCCGAGATCGCCGGGCAGATGGGCGTGAAGCCCGCGAGCGTCGTCACGTATCAGAAGCGCGCGTATGCGCGGCTTGGAATTTCGAATCAGCGGCAACTGTTCGCGCTGTGCGTGCAGCCTTAGCTGCGTGTCTGCCGATCCCAGCGTTTCATCCACGGCATCACGAAATCCGCAAAACCATCGGCCGATGGCGACAGCGCACGCTCGGTCGAGCGATACACGCAGCGTTCGCGAATCGTTTCCGGATCGACGATGCGCTTCACTACGAGCCCGAACGTGCGCGCAAGCGGGTCGACTTAGCCCGGCAAACCCGCTTAGACTTGAGGTTTGCCCTGTCGTCCTGCGCCGCGCGGACGACCGCTACAACAGGCCTTCAGAGGCCGCCTTCAAGGACCCGTCATGTTCGACCATATTCCCGCCTATCCGGGCGACCCGATTCTGAGCCTGAACGAGGACTTTCAGCTGGACCCCCGGCCGAACAAGGTCAACCTCAGCATCGGTATCTATTTCGACGACGCCGGCAAGCTGCCGATGATCGACGCGGTGCGCCGCGCCGAAACCGCTCTGCTCGACGCGATCGGCCCGCGCTCGTATCTGCCGATGGCCGGTCTGCCGCTGTATCGCGACACCGCGCAGGCGCTCGTGTTCGGCGCGAATAGCGCGGCGCGCGCCGAAGGCCGGATCGCAACGCTGCAAACGCTCGGCGGCTCGGGCGCCCTGAAGGTCGGCGCCGATTTCCTCAAGCGCTATTTCCCGGGCTCGCAGATGTGGATCAGCGATCCGAGCTGGGAAAACCATCGCGTCATCTTCGAAGGCGCAGGCCTGACGGTCAACACGTATCCGTACTACGACCCGCAAACGGGCGGCCTGCGTTTCGCCGAGATGCTCGCCGCGATCGACGCGCTCCCGGAAAAGAGCGTCGTGCTGCTGCACGCGTGCTGCCATAACCCGACCGGCGTCGATCTGAGCCCGGCGCAATGGGCCGAACTGACGCCCGTTTTGCAGCGCCGCAAGCTGATCGCGTTCGTCGACATGGCCTACCAGGGTTTCGGCGCGGGCCTCGAAGAAGACGCAGCGCCGGTACGCCTGCTCGCCGACGCGAACGTGCCGCTGATCGTCGCGAATTCGTTCTCGAAGAATTTCTCGCTGTACGGCGAGCGCGTCGGCGCGTTGAGCGTCGTCTGCAAGAGCGCCGACGAAGCCGCGCGCGTGGCCGGCCAGCTGATGTCGGCGGTGCGCGCGAACTACAGCAATCCGCCGACGCACGGCGCGCGCCTCGTTGCCAACGTGCTCGCCGACGCGACGCTGCGCGCGTCGTGGGAAGCCGAACTCGGCGCGATGCGCGAGCGTATTCTGGCGATGCGCAACGTGATCCACGCGGGGCTCGACGGACGCGTCGATGAAGTAATGCGTGCGCGCTACGTCGCGCAGCGCGGCATGTTCACCTACACGGGCCTGTCCGAGAGCCAGGTCGAGCGTCTGCGCAACGAATACGCGGTGTACGTGCTGCGCTCGGGGCGCATGTGCGTCGCGGGGCTGAACGCGCGCAACGCGGACTATGTTGCGTCGTCGATCGCGGCGGTGGTGTCGGGCGCCTGAAATCGCCCGGCGGTCTGGCCGCCGTTGCAGCACGGGTGAATTCGGATGGGCGGCGCGCACTGGCGCGCCGTCACAACGACGATCATGGAGACACTGACGATGGCCACGACCCTCGAAGCGCAACCGGCAAGCTCGCCCAGATCCGCCACGATGCATCCGGACGAATGGCAGGCGCGCGTGCAACTCGCGGCGTGCTACCGGATTTTCGATCTGCTCGGTTGGACCGAGATGATCTACAACCACATCACGCTGCGTGTGCCCGCAAGCGTCAGCGGCGCAGAGCGGCACTTCCTGATCAACCCGTTCGGGCTGCACTACAGCGAAGTGACCGCGAGCAATCTGGTGAAGATCGATGCGCAGGGGCGCGTGCTCGACGGCTCACCGTATCCGGTGAACCCGGCCGGCTTCGTCGTGCATGCGGCGATTCACGAGGGCTTGCGCGACGCGCACTGTGTGATGCACACGCATACAACGGCGGGCGTCGCGGTGGCCTGTCTCGAAGAGGGCTTGCAGCAAACCAACTTCTATAGCGCGCAGTTGCACGATCGGATCGCGTATCACGACTTCGAGGGCATCACGGTTCATGCGGAAGAGGGGCCGCGGCTGCTCGCGCATATCGGCGACAAACAGGCGGTGATCCTGCGCAATCACGGTCTGCTGTCGTGGGGTCGCACGTTGCCGCAGGCCTTCGCGATTCTGTGGACGCTCAATCGCGCGTGCGAAATCCAGATGGCGACATTCTCGATGGGCCGCGCGCGGCCGGTGCCGGAGGAGGTCGCCATTCGCTGCTCGCGCGACGCGTTGCAGTTCGACCCGCGCCACGGCGCCGGGCAGGACGTGTTCGATGCGCTGGTGCGGCGGGTCGATCGGATCGATGTGAGCTACCGGCAATGACCGAAGTCACGCGGCACTAAACAGAGCAACAGGTAAGGATTCAGGCGATGAACGTAGCGATCTATGGCGCCGGCGCGATCGGCGGCCGGATGGGAGTGAAGCTCGCGCAGGCCGGGCATCAGGTGAGCGTAGTTGCGCGCGGCGCGACGCTCGACGCCGTACGCCAGCATGGTCTGCGACTGATCGAAGGCGGCGTGATCTACGCCGAGCAGGTGAAGGCGAGCGACAAGCCGGCCGACCTCGGCGTGCAGGAACTCGTCGTGATCGCGGTCAAGGGCCCGGCGATGGCGGCGGTGGCCGCGCATATCAAGCCGCTGCTCGGCCCGGAAAGCGTCGTGCTGACGGCGATGAACGGCGTGCCGTGGTGGTTCTGCGACGGCCTCGACGGCGAGCTCGCCGGCCAGCGCCTGAAGACGATCGATCCCGATGGAGCGATCGCCGCCGCGATCCCGGCCGCGCAGACGGTCGGCTGCGTCGTGCATGCCAGTTGCCTGATCGATGCGCCTGGCGTGATCCGGCATCACCAAGGCAACGGGCTGATCGTCGGCGAGGCGTCGGGCAAGCCGAGCGAGCGCGTCGAGCTGCTCGCCGCGCTGCTGCAGGCGGCGGGCTTTAACGCGACGGTCTCGGCGCAGATCCAGCGCGACGTCTGGTTCAAGCTGTGGGGCAACATGACGATGAACCCGGTCAGTGCGATCACCGGCGCGACGACCGACCGGATCCTCGGCGACGAACTCGTGCGCGGCTTCGTCACGCACGTCATGCTGGAGGCGAAGGAAATCGGCGCGCGCTTCGGCATCCCGATCGACCAGGCACCCGAGGACCGTCATGCGGTCACGCTGAAGCTTGGTGCGATGAAGACTTCGATGCTGCAGGACGTGCAGGCTGGTAAGGCGGTCGAACTCGACGCGTTGGTGGGTGCGGTGCGCGAACTCGGGCAGCTCACGCGCGTGCCGACGCCTTATACGGATGCGTTGCTCGGGCTCGCGCGGCTGCATGCGAGTATGTTGGGGTTGTATCCGAAGCAGTGAGGTCGTGGGGCAGGGAAGCGGAATTCGTTGGGCTGGCCGGACTCATGCCGCGAATTCGTCATTGTCGATCCATTCGCGACTCGCGGTGGCCTGTCGACGCTCCCGTGCATTATCTAGAACTCATTGTGCCGCTCCGGATGACAAGCACGCGCCGACCGTTGAACTGGCACCCACGGCCGTGTTCGGCGCCGCCGATTGCCCGCACGCCTGGTTGACGGGGACGGTATCCGAAATCGGTGTCATCGTGGGCGGAACATAGTAGATATAGGCGCTGGCGACGCAAGCCGGCTGTCCAAAGGTTGTACCGGAACAGGTGTCGAGAATGCTGTTGCCATGTGCGTCGGTGGCCGTGAATTCCCGGTCGGGAACCAGGTTGTCATATGGCAGCAGCTTGTAGTTCCGGTGCAGGTCCCACACGATGGTGTACCAAGCCTGATAGGCCTGGCTATGGTAGCCGCCGCCGCGCCCCGATCCGCCGCAGCGGGTCCACGCGTAGATCTCGCCGCGGATATACCCGTTCTTGTCGAATCCTGTGACATAGCTGGCCACATGTACACCGCCGCACGAGACGCCGAGCAGCGTCGGGTATGCCGACGGCAACGGCAGGGCGACCTGAGCCTGCACAACGGCACTCGCCAGCAGCCCCAGCAAACCCATCATCTTCATGACGTGTCTCCCGGTTGGTTGAAGTAGCGCAGCAGGCGGGTCGGACTGACGGATAAAGTGGCCTCGGGACTTGTGGCCGAGAGGCTGATGATGCTTTGCGGTTAGCTAATGGCCAATTCGAGGGCCGGTTGCAGCATGTTTGCCACCTGTTCGGTCTTTGTTATAGGCAAATTCAGGCGGTGCAACCAGACAGATTGGAGGGGGCGTCGGCCAGAATGTCGGTCGAAGTCTGAGCTGCCGCTTATCAACAGACGTTCGCCATGCGACTGGGTAGGAGCGCTTTTGGCCGAACATTGAAGTACCGCGACGGCTCGTTGGCCGTGAGGGAGCCTTGGTAGCGACTTCGGTTTCCGATGCACATCCGACGATCAGCACACTCTGATCCGGTTGCAGCGTAAATCGATCCTTCGCCTGAACATTCAATTGGTTGGCGCACCCGCCGTACCACCGGCACATGACATTCTCGTTGCCCAAAAATGCATGATTGTGCACGTTTACATTCTTGATTGTGCACAGTAAGCTGCGCCCATGAATGACAATATTCCCCTCGCACGACGCGACGAGATTGCACGTCGGCTCGCCCTCGGCCAGCCGGTTGTGGCGGCTACGCTTGCCATCGAATTCAATATTTCGGAAGATGCGATTCGTCGCGATCTCCGCGCACTCGCCGCTGAGGGACTGTGCCGCAGGGTCTACGGAGGCGCGTTGCCCATCACGCCCACGTCTGCTCCTATGGCGGCCCGCATGGATGAGGCGCGTGAGAGGAAGGCGGCATTGGCTCGCGCGGCGACGCCGCTGATTCAACCAAACGAGCTCCTGTTTCTGGACAGCGGCAGCACCAATCTTGCTCTCGTTGAAGTACTGCCCGAAGACGGTGAACTCATCGTGGCCACCAATTCCATCGACATTGCCGCCGCCGTGCTTCGCCGCTCTGATCTGCAACTCATCATGATTGGCGGAGCGGTCGATCCGGTAGTCGGCGGATGCGTCGATGCCAGTGCTGTGCTGAGCATCTCGCAGATGAATATCGATCGATGCTTCATTGGTTCGTGCGCCATATCGTCAAAAGGCGGTATCAGCGCCTTCAGCCTGGCCGACGCCATCTTCAAACGCGCGGCCCTTGCTGCCAGCGCGCGCAGCGTGGTTCTGGTGACTACTGACAAGTTCACCACCCGGGCAGCTCATCGGATTATCGGCATCGGAGCGATCGAATGCGTTGTCGTCGAACACGATCTGCCGCGCGCAGAGCGCGTATCCCTGTCCAAGGCTGGTCCGAAGGTGCTGGTGGCCGCGTCCGCCGACCTGTAGGCGGGCGGCAAGGCGAAACTTCATGGTCCCCTTCGGCGTCGGATTCGTTGACTACTTGTCGAAGAGGCTCGATTGCCGGCCAACGAGAATAGTTTCCGCATTTTCCCATCGATCTTTTCTATCACCAGGGAGTTCGTTACGTCATGTCTGATCAAGACGGTAATAGATCCGCACTGCGCCAGGTTGCAGCTTCGAGGCTTTTTCTCGGCTCGACAATTGCAATGTTTCTGTCGGGTCTCGGCGCGTCAGCAGCCGCGCCACAGATCGTTCTGTTCCTGGTGAAGGAACTCGGCGCCTCGCTGCCATTGGCGGGGCTCTATTACCTGACCAGTCTTGCAGCTCCCGTCGCAGGCTATTTCGTGGGTCGCTACTCCGACCGCACGGGAAATCGCCTCGGTCTTTTTCGCATTTGTGCTGTGGCCGGCTTTGTTGGCTGGGCCGGGCTCGCGCTCTCTACTTCGGTGTGGATGCCTTTCTTCCTCGGCGTCGCGTTGCTGGCAGTTTCCGGTGCGTCCGCCTCGCAGATCTTTGCGGCCGTCCATGATGAACTCAGCCACAAGCCCGGCGGCGCAAATGAAAGTGTCGTTGCCATCATCCGCATGGCGCTTACTGGCGGGTGGATCGTCGGGCCTGTCACAGGAGCGTGGGTGGCGGCTACCTACGGCTTGCGCCCCATGCTCTGGATGGCGGCCATCTGCACGCTTTTGCAGATCGCACCTCTCGGAACGCTGCACCCCATCGCCGAACGGAAGCCGGATTCGACGGGTGAACCCGCTCGACATGCCAGCCTGCGTGCCATGCTTCCACTGCTGACGTTTACAGGACTCTTCGTCCTGGTCTACGCAGGGGAGCCCGTGAAGTACGGATTCCTGCTGATCTACATGGAAGAGCACCTCAAGCTGAGTCCGGCCGTACGAGGAGCCGTCATCGGGATACAGCCATTCATCGAGCTGCTAATCATGCCCTTTAGCATCGGGCTCGGCCGCAGGATTGGCAACGTGTGGCTGATGTGTATCGCGGCCGCCCTGGGAGTGTTTGCGAATCTGTGCTTTGCGTTCTGGCCGTCCGCGGCGGGCATGTTCGCCGGGCAGATCTTCATGGGCGGGGTTTGGGGCATATTTATGGTGCTGGGCATCATCGTCGCCCAGCGTCTGCTTCCGAGCGCAGTAGCGACTGCATCGGCCATCTTCATGAGTTCGACGGCGCTCGCGTCGGCGCTAGGAGGCATCGCGGGCGGTCTTGGTGTAGCGTTGCTGGATCTTCCCAAAGTCTTCCTGCTGCCAGCCTTTTTCGCTGGCGTCGCCGTTATCGGACTGGTTTTGATGGCTCGCACCGAAAGCTTCAAGACCGATTTGTCCCGACCAGTTTCTTCGGCCGCTTCGACCTCCCCATCAAGGCGGACCACGACCGAGACCTCAACTTGACCCATACCGGGCGGCGGCATGATTCGAGGAGATCGGGCGAGTAACCGCAGCACCATCACTCTCCGTTCTCCGATGCCTCATCTCTCACGGGCAGAAGAGTTACCAGCCGGACCCTATCAGAAGAGTGTTTAGAGCGGGGTGTGGAAACGGAGTTAGGGCGAGGTTGCTCGGGCACCGCCAGACGAAAAGGGCGGACAACAGACAAACCGAACCTACTGCCACCGCGCGACATCTCGACTCTACCGACTTTCGCCCGATGCGATCGGCGGTAGTCGACCGGGAGTCACCGGTCGAATTTCCCAAAAGCAGCCCTTCGACTACGTTACATGAGCAACACCAGTTGTTGTGTTCAACGGATGTGTCTCCACACCTTGCGCTAACCACTCGATTAGCACTTTCTGCACGTTGGCGCTTGTGAAGATCCCGAAGTGGTCCGTGTCGGGAAGGATTTTGAACAGGCTTGCAGGGGATTCTCGAGCGAACAGTTTCTGAAGGCGCTGAGCATCAACGGCCTCGTCACGCTCGCCGATGAGGACTATCGCTTTGCCCGCCAATTTTCGCAGGTCCACAACATACCGGTTACGCGGGTGGTAAGACGTGCTGAGGCGGTAGGAATATGAAAGTGTCTCGGTACCGTCCCAGAATCGCACGGGCTTGTTGAAGTCGATGACCGGAAGCGCATTGAATCCGCGAATGCCGAGTGCATTCAGGATGACGAGCCCAATGAGTCGTCGCGTGTGAAGCTGCGCCCAGCCACTGGCTGAACCCTCTCTGAGGGTCGAGGAAGTGGGAATGACGGGACTCGACAACATGAACCGCGATACCAGGTTCGCGTGAGCACCTCCGGCGAAGCGAATCACAAATCCGCCACCGCTTGAATGTCCTCCGAGGATGACCTGTCCGTGGTGCCCCTGTATTCGCAGTTCGGCGATCAGATCGGCAATGTCGTCTTCCAGTTGACCGATGTATTCGACGTCCCCTCGATGGCGGCCAGACTGATAGTGACCACGGAGATTCGGCAGAATGACCTTCGCCGCACCGGATGCGCTCACAGCGGAGGCCAGCGCATGGTAGGAGCGTCCGTGATAGGACGATCCGTGTATGAAGATCAAAATCTGGTCCGCCGAAGAATCGTAGAAGCGATAGGCTAGCTGCTCGCCGTCTGCGGCAGGGTAGCGGAGAAGAGGTGGCAATTCAGCATCGGGTGTCGGTTGCAGCGAGGCAAATCCGAAAACGTCTTTCTCCGCTGGCGCTGGACGTGGCGAGGTCGCCACCATCGCGATAGCGACGCAGACAATCAGGACGACTACCGCAAGAAAAATCCCTGTTCCGAGCAAGATATTCAAGGCTGCCTCCGACATCGAATGGCGCAACGGAGCGTGGATGTCAGTCTGCCACTGGTCCTTCGGGTTTGCGGCGTTGACGTGAGCGAGCGTAGTGTGGATCGTGCAATTTGCGACATGGTCGCCTATGGTTGACGCGTGCGCCTAGCTAATCTTGCTCGATCTTCATTCGAGCGGTACCGCCGGTACAGTCTCGACTCGCCTTCGAAGGTATGTTGCGTTAGCAAACGTCTCGTCTATCGTGCGCTGCAACTGAGAGTCATGAGGCCCTTGACCGTCGCCGTTCGAGGGACACGGCCAAGGTCCGTTCCAAATCCAACGGGTAGCGTCAGGCTGAGAGGATTTCGTAATTTGGCCGACCGACGCCTTCGCACCCAGCGCTCCCGGGGCCGCAGGCGATTCATCATGCGAAAGGATGGGATATGAAGATCGAAGGTGCTGTCGTTTTCGTGACGGGCGCGAACCGCGGGCTTGGCCTCGAGTTCGCGAAACAGGCGCTCGAAAGAGGGGCGCGCAAGGTTTATGCGGGAGCGCGCGATCCGGCCAGCGTGACGCTGCCGGGCGTCGTGCCCGTGAAGCTCGACGTGACCGATCCGGCGGCCGTGGCCGCTGCCGCAGACGCTGCGCGCGACGTCACGCTTCTGATCAACAATGCGGGCATCGCGCGGCTCGGCAGCCTGATGGACGACGGCGCGCTCGACGCGTTGCGCGATCATTTCGAAACCAACGTGTTCGGGATGCTGGCGATGTCGCGTGCGTTCGCGGGCAACCTCGCCGCCAACGGCGGCGGCGCGATCCTGAACGTGCTGTCGGTTGCAAGCTGGGTGAACCGGCCGATCCTCGCCGGCTACGGCGTGTCGAAGTCGGCTGCGTGGGCGGTGACGAACGGCCTGCGTCATTCGCTGCGCGAGCAGCACACGCAGGTTATCGGGCTGCATGCGGGCTTTATCGATACGGATCTGACGCGTGGAATGGAAGTGCCGAAGGCGATGCCGGACGACGTCGTGCGTCAGGCATACGACGCGATCGAGGCCGGGGCGGATGAAGTGTCCACCGACGAGCTCACGCGGCAGGTGAAGGCCGGGTTGTCGACGGGCGTCTATCTGAACGAGCCGACGGCGCACTGACGGCGCCGGAGCGCTCACCCGTCGCGCGTCCAAGGAATTCCGTTTCCTTGCATATGGGCTAGGCCGCTGCGGCGGCCGGCAATCTGGCCGCTTCGATCAACGACAACGCTCGCCGCGGGTCGTCGAGCTCGGTCAGGCACAAAAGCGCGAGGCGCGCCAGATACAGCGACGCCTGCGCTTCGCCTTGCTGGGTCAGTGTGTTGCACAGCGTCGTATAGACGAGGTCGAGATCGCTATCGGTCATGATGTGAGTTGCCCTTGTTCTTGTCCTTGCCGCGTTAGTTCTGCCTGGTCAGCGTGGCATCGAGCGCGCGCCGCACAGCCGCCGCGCTGCCGTTGCGCCAGCGCGCGAGCACGTGGCCGTCGGGGCGGATCAGATAGACGGTGCCGGGTTGCGCATCGAGCATGTCGTGCAGGCGTCCGGTTGGGTCGATTGCATGGAGGCCGTTTCCCGGTTGCGCTTCGGCCTTGACGATATTGATCACGTTGAACGCAATGCCGTTGCTGGTCAGCGTCTTGTGCAGTTCTTGCCATGCGTCGGCGTCGTTCGCGTGGCCGGCGTCGAAGCGCAACGCCGTGAAGCACGGTCCGAGCAGATCGGTCAGATGCGTGCCGGTGCGCGCGCCATCGTCCGATTGTTTGAGCAGCCGGCATTCGGGTAGCACGGTGCCAGGCGCGGGGCCGCGATCGAACGCATCGGCGCCGTCGCTTGCGAAGTTCAGCGGCGATTGCCGATACGCAATCGCATGCGTCTGCCTTGGATTGATCAGCGGCCGCACCGCCGAATGCCGTTCGGCGAGCCCGAGCACGGCGGTGCGCATTAGATCGAAGGCAAAGGTCGGTGGTGCCATGAATTCGGTGCTTTTCATGCCGTAGCTGAGATTCTCGCGCGCCGCGTACACGCGTTCGTCGCTATAGCTGTCGAGCAGCGCGGGCGACGCGTTCCCCTTGATCACACAAGCGAGCTTCCAGCCGAGATTGTCGGCGTCGTCGATGCCGGAGTTCGCGCCGCGCACGCCGAAGATCGGCACCAGATGCGCGGCGTCGCCCGCGAACAGCACGCTGCCGTGCCGATAACGTTCGAGCGTCAACGCAGTGGCCTTGTAGATCGTGATCCAGATCGGCGACCACGCGCCGGTTTCGCCCATCGAGTCGAGCACGCTTTGCACGCGCGGCATCACGTTCTCGGGCAGCACGGCGGCGTCGGGATCTTCGTCGTCGCGCAGTTGGTAGTCGATGCGCCACACGTTGTCGGGCTGCTTGTGCACGAGTACGGTCGAGCCCGGATTCGACGGCGGATCGAAATACGCGAGACGTTCGGTCGCGCGCGTGCTGTCGAGCTCGATATCGACGATCACATAGCGGCCTTCGTAGGTGGTGCCGGTGAGCTTGAGCCCGAGCAGGTCGCGGATCGTGCTGCGTCCGCCGTCGCAGGCGACGACCCACGCGGCGTCCATCTTCCAGTTCGTGCGTTGCGGATCGTCAGGATCGGCGCTGTGCAACGTCAGGGTCGCGCCGCCTTGCGGCCGTTGCTCCATGTCCGTCACACTCGTTTGCCAGCGCACCTCGACGAGCCCGGCGTGCCGTTCGATTTCGTCGAGCAGCAATTGTTCGATCTGATACTGCGCGATGTTGATCATCGGCGGCAGCGATTGCTCGTCGTCCTGATGCATCGCGAAGCGGAACACCTCAGTGTCGCGATAGAAGCTGCGCCCGCCGGTCCACGCCAGCCCCTTTTGCAGAAAGCCGTCGACGACGCCGAGCCGCTTGAAGATTTCGAGGCTGCGTCGCGAGATGCAGATTGCGCGGCTGCCGGTGCAGACGCTGTCGTCGGCCTCGATCAGCACCGAGCGCACGCCGTGGCGCGCGAGCGCCAGCGCGAGTGTCATGCCGACCGGCCCGCCACCGACGATCGCAACGGCGCGCGCCTCGCGATCCCGTCCGTCGACGAGCGGCGGCACCACGGCCGGATAGTGGCGCGGCGCGAACGGATAGGGCTTGAACGGGCGGGTCATGCATGTCTCCAGTTTTCTTGCGTTGTCCGCGCAGTATGCGGTTACGGGCGCGCGCGGCTGTCCTCATTTTGGGTACAAGGCTGCGCGCGGGCACAAAAAAACCGCGAGGCGCTCGCGCATCCTCGCGGTTATTTCTAACCGGCCCGCCCTGGGCCGCGGTGGCTTCAGCCCGCGCCGGCCGCTTGCGCCGGGTGCCGCGTGGCCTGCGCGCCCGTCGCCGCGTGACATGCCTCGATCATCGCCCGGAACGTCGGCGACGCGTGCAGCTCGCCGGCCGCATCGAGCTCGATGCTGGTTTCCGGCGTCTCGCCGACGCCGACGCCGACCACGAGCGTCGCGCGCGGCCGCCACTCGCGCGTGCGTCGCAGCATGTTGCGCAGATACGCGGGCGATTCGGGCGCGTCGAGCGACACGATGCAGATGATCGACGCGTCCTTGAAACTCGGCTCGTCGGCGTGCGCGCTGCGATAGCCCGAGTGCGTCGCCATCAGCGGCGAGAAGCCCTGGCGGTTCAGCAGTTGCACGGCGATCGCGGTCGTCACTTCGTCGAACGCGCCGCGGCCGGGCACGCACAGCACCGCCGCCTTGCCCGCTTCGTCCGACGGTCGCGAGCGTGTGAACAGGTCGCTGCCGGAGCGCTGCGCGCTACCCGCGTCCGGTGACCCCAGATCCGACGCCGGGGTGAGCAGCGCGCTACCCGCGTCCGCTGGTCCGCCAGGCGACAGCGTATCGCGCAGCCCTTCGGCGATTTCGAGGTTCTCGACGATATCGACGAGCGCGTCGTTGATCCGCTGCAACTGGTTGGGCATCAGCACGCCGCGCAGTGCGTCGTTGCGCGCGAGTTGCAGGCCTTCGAGCGCGACCTTGTCGTAGTAGTCGATCAGCGACATCTCGCGCAACAGCCGCTCGGCCTGCACGATTGCCTCGTCCGGATCGTCGGCGAGCAGGCGCTGATAGAAGGTCTGCGCGGGCGTCAGCGCGGGTTGATCGCCGAGCAGCACGGTCAGGAAGTTGAGCCGGTCCGCGTAGCGCCCGAGCGTGACGACGCACAGCGTGAGCGGCGTCGACAGCACGAGGCCGATCGGCCCCCACAGCCAGCTCCAGAAAATCGCCGCGACGACCACCGCGAGCGGCGATAGGCCCGAGCGATGACCGTACAACAGCGGCTCGGCGATCTGTCCGGCGACTACGTCGACGACGATGAACAGGATCAGCGTGAGGACGGCCATGGTCCATTGCGGCTGGATCGCGGCAGCGAGCAAAAACGCGAGGATCGCCGCGATCCAGATGCCGATGTACGGCACGAAGCGCAGCAGCGCGGCCATCACGCCGAACAGCAGCGCGCCGGGCACGCCGATGATCGCGAGCCCGATCGCGATGATGCCGCCCACGCTCAGGTTCACGCCGAGCTGCGCAACGAAATAGCGGGACAGGCGCCCGGCGGCGTCGTCGATCGCGGTGGTCGTGCGGTGCAGGTCGCGCGAGCCGAACAGGCTGATCAGACGATCGCGCAAATCCTCGCGCTGCAACAGAATGAAGATCGTCACGACGAGCACGATGAAGGTCGTCTCGATCGGCGCGATGGCCGGCGACAGCGCGCGCTGCGCGAGCTGCACCGGCGTCGGCGCGGGCTCGTGCACCTCGACCTGTTGCGGCACCTGCGGCGCATTGCGCGCGGCGCGGCCGGTCGGGTGCGGCGGAGCGGGTCGCGATGGCGCCATGCGCTGCAGCGCGGTGGCCGCGCTGGACATCAACGAATCGGCGCGGCCGACGGTCTTTTCCTGCACCGTTTCAATCTTCTGCTCGATCGCTTCCTGATACTGCGGCAGAGCGTTCGCGAGCTGCACGAGTTGCGCGCCGATCAGCGCGCCGACTGCGAGCAGAGAGGCGAGCGCGAACAGCACCGCGATGAAGATCGACGGCAACTGGCCCATGTGCAAGCGCCGCAACATTTGCACGAGCGGCGCGAGCAGGAAACTCAGCAGCACCGACAACGTGATCGGAATGAGTACCTCCCGGCCAAAGTACAGCGCGCACACGACTACGACGCCGGTGATCAGCGACACGAGCCCATGCAGGCCCGGCGTGCCCGGCGGGTAAACGCGGTTCGGCCGTCCTTGCGGCGGTGGCAGCGATATTTTCATGTGAAGAGAATTCTGGTTGGGATGTGTTGACGGCCGAGCGGAGCACAGATGGTCAGCAAGAGGCATGCCGGAATTGTAGGCGCTTTGGAGGATCAGTCGTGACACAGCGGACATTGCGTAATAACATTGTGTTGACTTCGGCTCTTGCTGGGCATAATATTGTTATTACATTAGGTCGGTGAATTCTATGAGAACGACGATTCGCAGAATGGGTAACTCGCAGGGTGTGCTAATCCCGAAGCCAGTGCTTGCCCAATTGGGACTGGAGAACGAGGTGGAAATGGAGATTGAGAACGACGCGATCGTCCTGCGACGCCCCAAACACAGGGCGCGCGAAGGCTGGGCGGAGGCAAGCAAAGCTCTCACGGAAAGCGGCGATGACGCCTTGGTAATGGGTGAATTTCCGAACGCTGACGACGCGGAACTGGCATGGTAGTGCGCGGAGAAGTTTGGTTGGTCGCGCTCGATCCAACGCTGGGCAGTGAGATTCAAAAGACGCGGCCTTGTGTAGTGATTTCGCCGCCTGAAATGCATGACCACTTGCGGACAGTCATCGTAGCCCCCATGACCTCAAAGGGACGTCCGGCACCGTTTCGAGTACCGGTCACGTTCAAGCGCAAACATGGCTTGATCCTTATGGATCAGATTCGCGCGGTCGACAAGCTGCGCCTGGTCAAGAAAGAAGGCTCAGTGGCCGACAATACGTTGTTGGACAGTCTGCGGACCTTGCAGGAAGTCTTTGCGGAATAGGCAAACAGAGATGTCGGTCACGCACGCTAGCCCACATGCACCCGCAGCATCTCCAGCAACCGCGAACTCACATACAGCAACAAGCCGATAAACCCGCCGACGATCGTCCCATTGATCCGGATGTACTGCAGATCCTTGCCGATATTCATCTCGACCTGCCGCGACATTTCGTGCGCATCCCAGTTCTTGACGGTGTCGCTGATATGGCGCGTGAGGAACTGCGCGAAGTCCGGCGCCATCGCGCGCGCCGCTTCCTCGAGGTGATCGTTCAGCGATTGCCGCAGCGCCGGATCGCGCGCGAGTTCGCGGCCCACCCACGCGCCCATCGCGGCGACACGCGCATGCAGCGTCGATTCGGCGCTGTTCAGATCGCGCTTGAGCCAGGCTCGCAGGTCGCCCCACATATCCTTCACGTAGCCGCTGAACGCCTCGCCTTCGACCAGATAACGCTTGAGCGCTTCGCCTTGCTGCAGAAAAACCGGATCGGTCTTCAGCCGCACGATCAGCTTCTGCACCACCCGGTCGAACTTGTCGCGCAACTCGTGTGTAGGGTTCTCCGCGATCTGTTCGAGCATACGGTTCGCGGCGCTCGCGATCGCTTCGGCGCCCTTGTCGCCGAGCCACGCTGACGGCAGAAACTTCTCCATCGTCGGATACTCGCTCTTCACCCAATCGACGATGCGAGCGGCGATGAACTCACGCGCCGGCGCCTCGCGCAGCACGGCGATCACCTGATCGATCGCGGTGTCGAGCAGTTCCTGATGACGGCCGTCGCGCGTCAGCGTGTCGAGAATCGCGCCGAGCGATTGCGACAGATCGACTTTCGCGAGCAGATCGCGCAACGCGTCCTTGATGAAGCTCTGGATGCGCGCGTCGTCGGCCACGTCGAGGATGCCGCCGGTGAGCCGCACCACGTAGTCGCCGAGGCGGGCGGTGTTGGCGGGCTCGCTGAGCCACACGGTGATGGTCCGCGCCGGATCATGCCGGCGGATCAGACCGACCAGCGACGGCACGTCGAGAAACTTGTCCTGCACGAAGTGCGCGAGGTTGTCGGCGATCTTGTGCTTGTTGCGCGGGATGATCGCGGTGTGGGCGGAGACGACCGGAATCGGCACACGGCGAAACAGCGCGGCGACCGCGAACCAGTCGGCGAGTGCGCCGACCATCGCGGCCTCGGCGACGGCCTTGATGCCGTCGACCCACAGGCCGCGCGGCAGGAACGCAGTGACGACGAAAACGCAGGCGGCCGCGGCGAGCAGCAGTAAAGGCGTGCGCTTGGCCTTCTTCAGTTCGGTGGTTTTGTCCATCGGCGCGGTTGATCCTGTCGGGCGGCGGCTGAAGGGGGCAGGGTTCAGGCGGTTCGGTTGCAATGATGCGATACGGCCTGCGCGCGCGTCCAGCCTGGATACTCGCGAGCGCAATACGCGCGAGCGCAATACGCGCCGGCGCTTCGGCAAGGTAACATTCCCGGTTGGGCTTCTCGTTGAACCCACCGCAATACGCGCAACGCAATCGCAATGGAGGCACAGTGATCAGGTTTCTGCACACCGCGGACTGGCAGATCGGCACGCAATTCGGCCAGTTCGAGCCGGACGAGGCCGCGCATCTCGCGCAAGCGCGCTTCGACACGGTACGCCGTATCGCCGAAGAAGCGAGCGCGCGCAACGTCGACGCGGTGCTCGTCGCGGGCGACGTTTTCGATCTGCAGACGGTGTCGGATACCGTGATCCGGCGTCTGTTCGCCGCGCTGCAAGCGTTTTCCGGACCGTGGATCATGTTGCCGGGCAATCACGATGCGGCGCTCGTCGAAAGCGTGTGGACCCGCGCGCAGCGGCTCAATTGCGTCGTGCCGAACGTGCGCCTCGTGCTGGAACCTGGCGTCGTGCTGCTTGACGCGTGCCGCTGCGCGCTGCTGTGCGCGCCGCTCATGCAGCGCATCACCTACGACGACACGACCACGTTCTTCGACACCACCGACACGCCACCCGGCTATCACCGCGTGGGGCTCGCGCATGGCAGCGTCGGCGGGATTCTGCAGGAGGGCATCGATTCGTCGAATCCGATCGCGCCGACGCGCGCCGCGAACGCGCGGCTCGACTATCTGGCGCTAGGCGACTGGCACGGTCATCTGCGCGTCGATGAACGCACCTGGTACGCGGGCACACACGAGCAGGACCGTTTTCGTGCGAACGAACCGGGTTTCGTGCTCGACGTCACCATCAGCGAGCCGGGCGCGGTGCCGCAGGTCGACGCGGTGCGGGTCGGGCAATATCGGTGGCATCGTTGGGATGAGACGATCTCGGTGCCGACCGACGTCGACGCGTTGAAAGCCCGCCTCGCCGTCCTCGCCGCGAATGACGTGCTGCGCATCGAGGTTGACGGCACGGCGGCGCTCGCCGATGCCGAAGCGCTGCATGTCGGGGTCGAAGAGGCCCGCGCCCGCGTGCGCGCGTTGCGTGCCGATCTCGCCGCCCTACACGTGCTCCCCACCGCCGACGATCTCGCCGAACTCGGCGCGCAAAGCGGCTATCTCGCGAAGGTGGTCGCGCGGCTGCGCGGCTTGCAGGAAGACGCGCAAGCCGATCCGCATCAGGCTCGGCGCGCGGCGGAGGCATTGCTGCTGCTCGCACGTTTTCAGCGCGAACAGCGGCAACGCGATTCGACTGCCGCTCCACCCGCGCAGGCGCGCGAGCGGCAACAACCTGAACTGCCGCGCGAAGGAGCCTGCGCATGAAGCTGCAACGTATCGCGATTCAGGAATTCAGGCAGTTCAGCGGGCAGCTCGTGATCGACGATCTGCAGCCCGGCCTCAATCTGTTCATCGGCCCGAACGAGGCAGGCAAGAGCACGATCGCCGAGGCGGTGCGCACGGTGTTTCTCGAACGCTACAAGGCGTCGCATCTGAAGGATCTGTTGCCGTGGGGGCTCGCGAGCGGGCAGCCGTCGGTCGAGGTCAGCTTCGAGCTCGATGGTGTGGCGTGCCGTCTGGCGAAGCAGTTCGTGTCACGCCAGCGCTGCGAGCTGAGGATCGGCCAGGCCGTGTATAGCGAGGACGAGGCCGAAGACAAGCTCGCCGCACTACTCGGATTCTCGCGCGCGGCGCGCGGGCCGATGAAAGCGGAGAACGCCGGCGTGCCGGGTCTGTTATGGGTGCAGCAGGGCGGCACGCAGGAGATGCGTGATTCGACCGGGCACGCGGCCCAGTATCTGCGCGACGCGCTGACGCAACTGTCGGGCGGTCGTGAGTCGGGCGGCGAGGATGCGCTGATTGCAGCCGTGCAGCGCGAACTGCGGCAACTGTTGACCGCGCGCACGCAGAAATCGACCGGGCCGCTCGCCGAGGCCGAGCAGAAGCTCGCCGCGCTGAGTGCGAGCCGCGACGAGCTGCAACAGCAGCGCCAGCAGTTCGACGACAACATCGCGCGCCTCGCCACGCAACAACAGGCGTTCGACGACGCCGCGCGCAGGCGTCCGTGGGAGCTTCACGAGCAGAAGGCTGCGCTTGCGCAACAGCGCGCCGCGGCGGTCGAGCAACTCGAACGGGGTCTCGAAGGGCTCGGACAGTCACTGAAGGTCGGCGAGGCCGAACTCGCGTTGTCGGTGGCGCAGGAGCAGGGCGCGCTCGAACTGGAAGCTGCCATCGCGCGCGAACGCGAGCTGCTCGACGTGGCGCGCGCTGAGGTCGCGGCTGCACAAACCGCGCATGCGCAGGCGCAAAGCCGCGTCGTGCAATGCGAGCAGGCGTCGGCCGAGGCGAACCGCGCGCTCGAACTCGCGAACGCGGCCGTGACCGCCGCCGACCTGCGCAGCCAGGTGGATTTCTATCGGACGGAGAGTCAGCGGCTCGAAGCGTCGATCGTCGAGGCGGACAAGGCGAACGCGGCGGTGTTGCACGCCGCGCGCGAGGCGGCGGCGCTCGAACTCGACGACGCGCAGTTAAAGCGCCTCGTCGCGCTCGACGGCGAATTGACCGTACTGCGGGCGCGAACCGAAGCGGCGATGACGCGCATCGAGTATCGCTTGAACGGCAAGTTGAGCGTCGGCGATCAGACGATCAGCGGGACTGGCGTGCTGCGCGTCGACGAAGAGAAGCGCATCGGCCTCGGCGAGCTGGGCGAATTGCGTGTGATTCCGGGCGTCTCCGACCTGTCCGCGCAGGTTTCGGAGCTGGCCTCGCTCGCAGCGAAGCACGCGCAGTTGCTGCGCACGCTCGGCGTCGAGTCGGTGGGCGATGCGCAGGCGCGTCACGAGCAATGGAAAACGCTGGTCGCGCAACAGAAGAGCCAGGCCAGGATTCTCGAGGTGCATGCGCCGCAAGGCATCGACGCGTTGCGGGCGGCGCTGGCATCGACGGCGGCGCGTTTGCAGGCGTCGAGCGAGCGCCTCGGGAGCCTGCCCGACGTGTCCGCGGCGGCGCCGCTCGACGACGCGCGCCGCAACGCCGACATTGCGCGCGACGCGTTGGAGGCCGCGCGCAAAGTGCTCGCGCAGGCTGCTGGCGCGCAATCGACCGGCGTCGCGAAGGCCGATTCGCTCGCGGCGCAACTGCAGCGCAAGGAAGCGCAGCTGAACGACGACGCGTTTCGGCGCAACCGCGCGCAGTGGCAGGCGCACATCGTCGAGCAGCGCGTGAAGGTCGACGCGTTGAAGAACCAGCGCGGTGAGCGCGAGCGCGAACTCGGCGCGGCCCGCCTCGATGATCCCGTGGCGGAGGCCAAGCGCTATCGCGCATCGGCGGAACTCGCGCGCAGCGAGCAGCACGAGCGTCAACTGCGGATCGCGGAGCTGCGTAGTCAGCTCGAAACGATGGGCGCATCGGGCCTCGGCGAACGGCTTGCCGCGCTCGAAGCGCAGGTCGAGCAGGCCATGCGTCGCAAGGACGAACTGAGCATGCGCGCAAGCGCACTGAGTCTGCTCGACGAAGTGCTGGTCGATGAACGCGACGCCGCGCTCGCGCAGTTGCGCGCGCCGCTGACCGAGCGGCTCGGTCACTATCTGAAGCGGATTTTTCCGCAGTCGAGCCTCGCGCTTGGCGACGATTTGATTCCGGCGATGCTCGATCGCGACGGCCGCGCGGAACTGCTCGACGCGCTCAGCTTCGGCACGCGCGAACAACTCGGCATCCTGACGCGGCTCGCGTACGCGGATCTGCTGCAGGCCTCAGGCCGCCCGACCCTGCTGATGCTCGACGACGCGGCGGTACACACCGATGCCGCGCGCCGCGATGCGCTCAAGCGCGCGTTGATCGATGCGGCGACGCGGCATCAGATCCTCGTGTTCACGTGTCATCCGGAGTTGTGGGACGACCTCGGGGTCAGGCAGCGGGCGGTGGAGGATCTGAAGGTGGCGTGAGCGGGGCGCTTACTCGTACCAGCGTGGTGTGTACACCCACTGCACACCCCTATCGCCGCATGAGAAGCTTCTCGTCAGCGACGATCCGACGATCACCATCGTGCGCATATCCACGTCGGCCGAGCGAAGCTCGCCGAGCGTCAGCGTGCGCAGCGTGCCGCCGGGCCGGCCGATGTCACGCCCCAGCACCACCTGGGTCGATGGCGCTCGATACTCCCGCACGATGTCGAGCGCCTTGTCGAGTTGCCAAGGACGCGCGCGCGAAATCGGGTTGTAGAACGCCATCACGAGGTCGGCTTGCGCCGCATGGCGCAGGCGGGTTTCGATGATCGTCCACGGCTTCAGGTTGTCCGACAGCGACAGCATGCAGAAGTCGTGGCCGAGCGGCGCGCCGGCCTGCGCGGCGGTCGCGAGCGCGGCCGACACGCCCGGCACGATCGATAGTTCGACGGCGGCCCATGCTTCGTTATGCGACTCTTCGAGCGCTTCGAGCGCGGCGGCCGCCATCGCGAACACGCCGGGGTCGCCCGACGACACCATCACGACCGAGCGGCCTTCGCTCGCGAGTTCGAACGCGTGCCGCGCGCGCTGCATTTCCACGCGATTGTCGGTGCCGTGCACGCGTTGATCGGGGCGCAACGGGCCGGCCATTTTGACGTAGGTGTCGTAGCCGAGGATGTCGGTCGCTTCGTTCAACGCGGTGCGCGCGGCTGGGACCATCAGCGCGGCGTCGCCGGGGCCGAGGCCGATTACCGTCAGACGTCCGCGCGCCCGGCCGATCGTCGCGGGGTCGATGGCGAGCGGGGAGAGGGCGAGCGCGACGCTGGTGTGTGCGTCACCGGCCAGCGTTTCGTGGGGGACGCGAAGCGCGGCGTGCAGCAACGCCGCGGCGCCCGGTTCGCCATGTTCGGCGCTGGCATCGGCGAAGCGCAGCGGCACGTCGAGAAGCGTTGCCGCTTGTGCGAGCGCCGTGTCGGCCATGCTTGCCGATGGCGCGAGCAAGGCCGCCAGCGAAAGCGGGGCGAGACCGTGCGCGTTCAGTGCCGCGCGCACGCGCGCAACGATCGCGTCGGCGGCATCGGCATCCGCGCCCGCATACTCGCTGACCACGGCCGCCACGACACAGCGCGGATGAATGACGAGCTCGTCTTTACCCCCATCCCATGCGCGCGGCGTCACACGAATCGCGAGACGCGCCGACTCCGAGCGCGGCAGTTGCGCATCGTCGAGCCACGGTGCGTCGCCTTCGATGCGCGTGCTTTCGCCCGCGAGCAGATCCGACACGAAGCGCTTGCCCTGGCCCAGGTCGGCGAGCGCATAGCCATCGGGCGGATTGAGCACGCAGGTGCCGAAGCGCAATTCACCGCTCGTCGTGATCGCGGGTTGCACGCTCAACGCGGCAGCGATGTCGCGCGCCATCACGTTGACGCCCGCGAGGCCGCCGAGCAGCGGCACGACCGCGCTGCCGTCCTCGGCGACCGCGAGCACGGGTGGTTCGGCGCCTTTGTTCGACATCAGCGGCGCGAGGCAGCGGATCACGATGCCGGCCGCGCAGAGCGCGACGATCGGCGTGCCGCGTGCATACAGCTCACGCAGATGCGCGCCGAGCTCGGTATACGAAACATCGGCCTCGACGCGGCCCTGTAACGCGTGGACCTGGCAATCCGCAGCGACGTGAGGCTCGGCATGCGCGCCACGTTCGGCATACAGCGCCTGAATCCGTCGCGCGGTGGCGAGCGCACCCGCGCCGAGAATCACAATGGCGGGCGCGTTCATCCTTGCCATTTTTGCCCCGGCACGACCAGCAGCGAGAAATACGGCGAAGCCATCGGATCGACTTCGGCGAGCGGCACGATCCGCTGACTGCGCATCGTCGCGCGTTCGACGTACAGCGCGCGCTGCGCGAGTCCGAGTTCGTCGAGCACACGCCGCACCTTGTCGAAGTTGCGGCCGAGCTTCATGATGACCGCGGCGTCCGCATCGGCGAGACGCCGGCGCAGTTCGTCCTCGGGAAGCACGCCCGACAGCACCGACAAGCTCTGGTTGCGATACACGAGCGGCGCGCCGAGCACGGCCGTGCCGCCGAGCATTGAGCACACGCCCGGCACCACTTCACTGTCGTAGCGCGCGGCGAGCCGGTCGTGCAGATACATGTACGAGCCGTAGAAGAACGGATCGCCCTCGCAGATCACGGCGACGTCGCGACCCGCGTCGAGATGGCTCGCGACGATTTCGGCGGCGGTGTCGTAGAAGTCCGCGATGATCGCTTCGTACGACAGCGGCGGTTCGAGCGCTTCGGTCGTGACCGGATAGACGAGTGGCAGATGCTGCTGCGCGTCGTGCAGATGCGCTTCGATGATGCCGAACGCGTTGCCTTTCTTGCCCTTCGCAACGAAATAAGCAACCACCGGCGCGGCTTTCAGCAGTCGCAGCGCCTTCACCGTGATCAGCTCAGGATCGCCGGGGCCGACGCCGATGCCGTACAACCGACCGCGACTGGTTAGCGGGTTCGCCATTTATTCGACCTCCGTCGCGAGCGCGTTGACTGCGGCGGCGGCCATCGCGCTGCCGCCGCGCCGTCCGTGCACGACCACGTAGGGCACGCCGCGGCTGTCTTGCGCAAGTGCCGCTTTCGATTCCGCCGCGCCGACGAAGCCGACCGGAAAGCCGAGAATCAGCGCGGGTTTCGGCGCTCCCGCGTCAAGCATGTCGAGCAGATGAAACAGGGCGGTCGGCGCATTGCCGATCACGACGACGCTGCCCGCCAGATGCGGACGCCACAATTCGAGTGCGGCGGCCGAGCGCGTGTTGCCGAGCTCGCGCGCGAGCTCGGGCACGTCCGTATGCGTGAGCGTGCAGATCACTTCGTTGTTCGCGGGCAGCCGCGCGCGCGTGATGCCCTGCGCGACCATGCCCGCGTCGCACAGGATCGGCGCGCCTTGCGCGAGCGCGGTGCGGCCGGCGCTGCCGGCACCGTGGGAGAACGCGAGGTCTTCGATCACGTCGACCATGCCGCACGCGTGGATCACGCGCACCGCGAGTTTTTCGAGGTCGGCGGGGATGCGCGCGAGGTCGGCCTCCGCGCGGATCGTCGCGAACGATTGGCGATAGATCTCCTGACCGTCGCGAATGTAATCAAGCATGAGGGGTACTCCGGGCGAGGCGCGCAAGCAGTGCGGCGGCCTCGTCGATCGTCAGTTGGGGCGCGACGCATTGGCCGAAGCCGGGGCGGCCGTCGCGTCGATAAAGGTCGTAAAGGCCGGGCGCGGCGGCGAGCAGCGTGTAGGGCGCGCAATGCGCGGCCGCGCACGAGCGCGGGCAACCCGTCAGATGCACGTCGAGCCCGGCAGGTAAGCGCTCGGCCAGTTGCAGCGCGTCGGTCTTGGTGTCGGCGAGGCCCTTCGCGCAGCCGGCCGATCCGGCGCATGCGATCACGTGCGTGATGGCCTGCGCGGGATCGCAGGCGAGGCCGAGCGCGATCAGTTTCGCGAGCACGACGGGCGCGGCCTGCGTCGCGACGTCGGGCAGCAGCACGCTTTGCCACGGCGTTGCGTGCAGCATGCCGTTGCCGTGCCTTTGCGCGAGCTCGGCAAGGCGGCGCAGCGTCGCCGCGTCGATCCGGCCGAGCGGCGGCTGGCCGCCGACGTGCGATGTGCCGTCGCCGCGCTGCGCGTGCGCGCCGAGCCGCAGCGACGCGTCGGCGGTGATGTGTCGTCGCCAATGGCTCAGCGACGCGTCGCGCGCGAGCGGAAAATCGACGTAGCGTTGCGCGTGTTGCAGCAGCGCATCGGCGCAGTGCGTGGCGAGCAGGTCGCGCATGCGGGTTGCGTCGGCGGCGGCAAGGTCAAGGAACGTGTGCAACAGCGCGCGCACGAGCGCGGGCACGCGCGACGGCGGCACGGCCGCGAGCGCGCCCGTGCCGTTGACGTTCGCGCCGGCGGAAACCGGGCTTCCCGCGAGGCCGAACACGAAGCGCACGCCTCTTTCGTCGGGCGACGCCGCGAGCCACACGTCATGCGGATGATCGACTCGCGCGAGCTGTTCGCCGCCATCAAGCAGCAGCGCGAATTTCGGCGACAACGCCGCGAAGCGCGCGTCGCTTTGCAGCAGCGCGAGCAATTCTCCGCACAGCGGCGTCGTGTCGATCAGCGCGTGCGGATCGCGGCCGGCGGCGGGGCTGATCATCACGTTGCGGACGTCGTCGGCGGAACTGAGCGCTGAAGCGGGCCCGAGCCCCGCGCGAATCAGCGCCGCGCTCAACGCCGCTTCGTGTCCGCTACGCACGCCGCGCAGTTGCAGGTTCGCGCGATTGGTCAGCTCGGCGACGCCGTTCGCGTGCCGGGTGCTCGCATCGGCGATCGCGCGTGCCTGCGCTGCGCTCAGCACGCCGCCGGGCAGTTTGATGCGGCAGATGCCGCCGTCGCGCGCAGGGACGATGCGCAGCAGCCCCGGACACGCCGAGGACCGCGGTGTCGTGACCGCGTGGGACAAAACGGGGGGAGGCGAAGCTCGATTCAAGAGGGCACCGGGTTTAGCGTCGCGCGACGGCATGGCTGCGGCCTCGCTGCATGCTGCCCGATAGGGGCCGGCGTGAACCATGCGGCCGGAACAGCGCTTCGGGCTGACCGTGGGCAATGAAAGCGGCCATTATATCTTTACGCTGTGGCCGCAGCGCCTGTTTGTCGGCCATCGCGCGATGCAGCGGGCCGCACGGCGGCGGTATCATGCGGACTTTCGCAAACCGCCGTCCGAGCCCGCGCGCAGCCGCGTGCATGACGCGGCGCGGCGCAAAACGCTAAAGAACCGACGCAATTGATGAGGATGGGTGCATGCCGGCATGGCTGACTGTAGTGGGCATTGGCGACGACGGCTTCGCCGGATTGGGGCGGCCCGCGCGGCGTGCGTTGCTGAGCGCGTCGGTCGTGTACGGCGGCGAGCGCCATCTGGCGATGTTGCCCGCGCGGCTCGCCGCGCGCCGCGCCGCGTGGCCGCGTCCGTTCGATCTCACGCCGTTGCTCGCCGAGCGTCCGCACGCGGTATGCGTGCTCGCGAGCGGCGACCCGATGCTGTTCGGCGTCGGCGCGACGCTCGCGCGGCAGTTGCCGGCCGGTGAATTGCGTGTGCTGCCTGCGCCGTCGTCGTTGTCGCTCGCGGCCGCGCGGCTCGGCTGGCCGTTGCAGGATGTCGCGACCGTGTCGCTGGTCGGCCGGCCGCTCGCCGCGCTGAATGCGTATCTGCATGACGGCGCGCGCCTGTTCGTGCTGAGCGCCGACGGGCGCACGCCCGCGGCGCTGGCCGCGTCGCTCGACGCGCGCGGTTTCGGCGCAACTTGCATGACCGTGCTCGAACATCTGGGTGGCGAACTCGAACGGCGTGTCGATGGCCGCGCGGATCAATGGCCGGCCGGGGAGATGGCGGCGCTCAATCTGATCGCGCTCGACTGCCGCGCGTCAGCGCAAGCGCCGCGTCTGCCGCTGACCTGCGGCTTGCCGGATGATGCCTTCGTCCACGACGGTCAGTTGACCAAACGCGATGTCCGCGCGATCACGCTCGCGCGACTCGCACCCGCGCCCGGCGAATTGCTATGGGACGTGGGCGCGGGTAGCGGTTCGATCGGCATCGAATGGATGCGTGCGCATCCCACCTGTCGCGCGATCGCGATCGAAGCGCACGAAGCGCGGCAGCGTTTCATCGAACAGAATCGCGATGCGTTGGGCGTGCCTGGCCTGCAACTGGTGGCGGGCCGCGCGCCCGACGCGTTGCGGGGGCTGCCGGCGCCGCATGCGGTGTTTATCGGCGGTGGCGTCACGGAGCCCGGCGTGCTCGACACCTGTTGGTCACGGCTGCGCGACGGCGGCCGGCTCGTCGCGAACGCGGTGACGCTGCAAGGCGAGGCGGTGCTCGCCGCGTGGCGCGAGCGGCATGGCGGCACGCTGACGCGCATCGCGCTCGCGCACGCCCAACCGCTCGGCGGCTTCGATACGTGGCGTCAGGCATTGCCGATCACGTTACTCGACGTGACGAAACCTGCGCGGCCGTCGCCCGATTCGTGATGCGCGACGAGACCCCCGAACAACCGGCGCCGCTGCGCAGCGGCTATACGACCGGCAGCTGCGCGACCGCGACGTCGCTGGCGGCCGCGCGTCTGCTGCTGGCGGGCGAGATCAGCGAGGTTGCGGAGATCGTGTTGCCGAAGGGCCAGCATGTGCCGATGCGGCTCGTGTTCTGCCGTCTCGCCAGCACGGACGCCGAGCGGATCGCCGAAGCCGGCACGATCAAGGATGCCGGCGACGATCCCGACGTGACGCACGGCGCGCTCGTGTTCGCGCGCGTGCGCCTCGTGCCGGAGCCCGGTGTGGTCTTTCGGGCTGGGCCGGGCGTCGGCACGGTCACGCGCGCGGGGCTGACGCTGCCGGTCGGTGAGCCCGCGATCAATCCGGTCCCGCGCCAGATGATGACGCAACACCTCGCCGAACTGGCTGCGCGCCACGCGTATCGCGGCGGCTTCGAGGTGACGATCGGCGTCGAAGGCGGCGAAGCGCTCGCGCTCAAAACGATGAACCCGCGTCTCGGCATCATCGGTGGCTTGTCGATACTCGGCACGACCGGCATCGTGCGGCCGTTTTCCTGCTCGGCGTATATCGCGTCGATCCATCAGGGCATCGACGTCGCGCGCGCGAACGGTTATACGCATCTGGCCGCCTGCACCGGCAACGCGAGCGAGGACACCATGCGCGCGCATTACGGCCTGCCCGATATCGCGCTGATCGAAATGGGCGATTTCGCGGGCGCGGTGCTCAAGCATATGAAGCGCGCGCCGGTCGAGCGTCTGAGCATGTGCGGCGGCTTCGGTAAGCTCAGCAAGCTCGCGGCCGGCCATCTCGATCTGCATAGCCGCAATTCGAGCATCGACCTCGAACAGCTCGCTGCGTGGGCCGCCGCGCATGGCGCCGACGCTGCGCTGCAAGCGGCGATGCGCGCGGCCAACACGAGCCAGCAGGCACTCGCGCTCGCGCACGCGCAGCAGGTGCCGCTTGGCGATATCGTCTGCGCCCATGCGTTGGCCGTCGCGCGCGACATCGTGCCGCCGACGGTCAGCGTCGAAATGTTTGCGATCGACCGGCAGGGCAACCTCGTCGGAGTCGCGCGATGACGCGCGTGCTGCTGCTCGGCGGTACCGGCGACGCGCTGAAGATCGCGCGCCGACTCGGTCCCGCGCACGTGTACAGTCTCGCGGGACTCGGCAAGGTGCCCGACGACCTGAAGTGCGCGGTGCGCGTCGGCGGTTTCGGCGGCAGCGAGGGTCTTGCGCGCTACATCTCCAGCGAGCGGATCGACCTCGTGATCGACGCGACGCATCCGTACGCGGCGCAAATCAGCGCAAACGCCGTAGAGGCGTGCCGGGCGGCGAATGTGCCGTGCTGGGCGCTGCGTCGTCCGGCGTGGCAACCGCAAGCCGGCGACGACTGGCGCATGGTCGGCGACTGGCACGAACTGGTCGACGCGCTGGCGCCGTTCAGGCGGCCGCTCTTCACGCTCGGACGCGAACCGCTCGCGCATCTCGACGAGATTCCACCGCAACAGTTCTGGACCGTACGTGTGCTCGATTCGCATCCGGACACCGCGCGCTCGCGCGTCCTCGCGGCGCGCGGACCGTTCACGCTGGACGGCGAACGCGCGCTGTTCGCGCTGCAGGGGTTCGATGTCGTCGTCAGCAAGAACAGCGGGGGCGGTGCGACCGAGGCGAAGCTCGAGGTCGCGCGCGAACGTGGCTTGCCGGTGATCATGCTGCGCCGGCCGGTGTTGCCCGGTGTCGATCGCGAGTTCGCCACCGCTGCCGACCTTCTCGATGCGTTGCCCGCGCAGGTGGCCGCGGATCCGGCTAATTGAGCAAATATTGGAGTGTCGAATGACAGTGTTTTTTATCGGCGCCGGTCCAGGCGACCCGGAGCTGATCACGGTGAAAGGGCAACGCCTCGTGCGCAGTTGTCCGGTGATCCTGTATGCGGGGTCGCTGGTGCCGGCCGCGGTGCTCGAAGGCCACAGCGCCGAACAGGTGATCAACACCGCGGAGCTCGATCTCGACCAGATCGTCGCGCTGCTCGCGGCGGCGCACGCGAAAGGTCAGGATGTCGCGCGGGTACATTCGGGCGATCCATCGCTGTACGGTGCGATCGGCGAGCAGATCCGCCGTTTGCGTGAGCTGGGCATTCCGTATGAAATCGTGCCCGGTGTGACCGCGACGGCCGCGTGCGCGGCGGCGCTCGGTTGCGAGCTGACGCTGCCGAACGTGTCACAAACGCTGATCCTCACGCGCTATGCGAGCAAAACGTCGATGCCCGAAGGCGAGCAGTTGGCCGACCTGGCGCGGCATCGCGCGACGCTGGCGATTCACCTCGGCGTGCGGCATCTCGCGCGCATCGTCGATGAATTGCGGCCGCATTACGGCGGCGCATGCCCGATCGCGGTGATCTATAGGGCAAGCTGGCCCGACGAGGAGAAAATCACCGGCACGCTCGACGACATCGTCGCAAAAGTGCAGGGCAGCGCGATCGAGCGGACCGCGCTGATTCTGGTCGGGCGGGTGCTGGCCGCGGAAGGTTTCGCCGATTCGACGCTGTACGCGAAGGACAGCTGACGGCACGGGGCGAGCCCGACCGCCGTCTTCCCGGCAAAACGCGAAGATGCGCAAACGCGAAAGTCAGCAAGTTCTGCACCGCCGCGCGGCGCGCGGACCGGTATCGTGGCGCCATGATGAAGCCCAGCACCCAACGTGATTACCGTCGACGGATCGCTCGCGTGGTCGAGGCCATTCTGCTCGAGCCCGGCGCGCGTCACACGCTCGCCAGCCTTGCGGCCGTCGCGCATATGTCGCCGTATCACTTCCACCGGATTTATCGCGCGTTGATGGGCGAGAGTGTCGTCGACACCGTCAAGCGTCTGCGGCTCGCCGAGGCGGCGCAAAGGCTGACCGACGCCGCGCAAGTCACCTCGGTCGCCCACGACGCCGGCTACGACAGTCCGCAAGCCTTCGCGCGCGCGTTTCGCGATTTCACCGGCGTGTCGCCGAGCGAGTTCAGGGCGCGGCAGCGGCATCTGGTTGCGAATCCGGCGGCGTCAGCGTTGCCGTCCGTCGAAATCGCCGAGCTCGCGCCGCTCGACGTGCTGTGCGTTCGCCATGACGGCCCGGTTGCGACGATCGGCCAGACCTTCCAGACGTTGATGACGATGCTGCGCTGCGACGAGGATCCACATTTGCAGCAGCGCGTCGGTATCTGCGCGCGCGATGCGACGGTGGCCGGCGGGTTTCGCTATCACGCGGGAATCGTCGCCGCGTCGCAGACTGCGTTCAGCCGCGCGATCGAGCGGCTCGATGAGACCACGCAGCAGTCGTGCGTTACCGGGCCGCCGCCGGGCGTCGTGCCGCTGCGGCTCGAAGGCGGCCTGTACGCGGTGCACCGCCTCGTCGGCCCTTATGCGCTGATCTCACCGACGTTCAGGGCGCTGTACGGCGGCTGGCTGCCGCGCAGCGGCTACCGGCGCGATCAGCGGCCGGGGCTCGAACTGTATCGAAGCACGCCCGATCGCGGCGCGCTGCATCCCTGCATCACCGATCTGCTGATCCCCATTTGCGAGGACTAACCATGATGCGTCGAGGCTGTGCCGCGCTGTCGAGCGCGATGTTGGTGTCGCTGTCGGTAGCGTTATCGGGGGCGCTGTGCGGCGCGCTATGGACTGCGTTGCCGACGCCGGCTGTCGCTCAATCCGCCCCCGCCGATTGGCACGTCGGCGAAACGCGCCGCGTGTTTCATCCCGCCGCGGCCCGCAACTGGCGCGGCGCGCAAACCCAGGCGCTGATCACGAGCATCTGGTATCCGGCCGACGCGACGCAGCCTCAGACACCTCACGATATCGGCGCGCCGGGCCATCCGATCTTTCTCGGCCACGCTGCCGCCGACGATGCGCCGCTGTCGGCCGCGCAGCCCAAATACCCATTGCTGCTGCTGTCGCACGGCACCGGCGGCAGCGCGGCCAGTCTCGACTGGCTCGCGGCGTCGCTGGCCGCGCAGGGCTATATCGTCGCTGGCGTCAATCATCCGGGCAACAACGCCCTGGAGCCGCGCACGCGCGACGGTTTCATCCTCTGGTGGGAGCGCGCCACAGATGTCAGCGAAGTGCTCGACGGCATGCTTGCGGACCCGCATTTCGGTCCGCGCGTCGACACCACGCGGATCGGCGCGCTGGGCTTTTCGCTCGGCGGCTACACGGTGCTCGAACTCGCGGGCGCGCGTACCGATTTGGCCGCGTTCGAGCACTTCTGCACGTCGCCCGAAGCCGATGCGATCTGCTCGCCGCCGGAAGCCGCCAATCTCGCGCACGCGCCGGGTGCGCCGGCGCTGACGGTTGCGGGGTTATCGGTGGAAACGCAGGCGTCGCGCGCGCGTTCGGGCGACTCGTATCGCGATCCGCGTATCAAGGCCGCGTTCGCGATCGCGCCCGCGCTCGGTGAGGCGTTCAACAGTTCATCTTTCAAGGAAGTGACGATTCCGGTCGCGCTGCTCGCGGGCGAGGCCGACACGACTGCGCCCGTCAACACCAATATTCACCGCGTCGCGGGCTTCATACCCCAGGCGACGGTGACGATCGTGCCGGGCGCGTCGCACTATACGTTCATGGATGTGTGCGAGCCCGAGGTGATGGAGCGTCTCGCGCCGGTTTGCAAGGACGGCCCGGGTGTTGACCGCGCCGCGATTCATGCGCGAACCGCCGCCCAGGTACGTGATTTCTTCGCAGCGACGATGCCGGCGGGCCGGCGCGAACAGTGACGGCTGCGTGACGCGAAAAGCGTAGTATCGATATGTTGAGTGCGTCGGCGGCCAGGAGGAGGCCTTGCTGCGACGCGTCGGCGCGGCCGCGTGGGGCGGCCCGGCAGGAGTATGCACCTCGCGGAGAATGCGTGCTCGTGCCTGAGCAACCGGCAAACCGGCTGGTTTGGGCACGACCATTGTGTATCCAGTTTCCCTTTGACACATGGAGGTCGATTATGAGAATCGAATTCACCGGACGCCGGGAAGTCGTGGCTGCTGCGCGCGTCGCCTACGAGGCCAATGTGGACGGGAAGGACGTATGGTGCAGCGTGTCGCTCGACGCGCTCAATGACCACTTCGGCAATGGCAGCCTCGGCAACGGCGCCCCGTCGGCTCATGATCTGGTGGGAGCGTTCGAGGCGAATCGCGCGCGCATTGAAAATGCGACGCGGCGGGTGCTGGAACGAAACGGGGGGCGGTCCGTGGAGCTCGAAACGCGCGACTTCGATTGAACGGCCTGCCTGATTGCATCGGTTCAGGCAATTGCGGCCGCGTTGGAAAGGACTCTTCCATTGCGGCGTCTGTATCCGCGACGCCGGCGCGGCTACAGTGGTGATGCACGCAGCGCTTGCGGTGCGTGAGCGAGAGAGTTGGACCCGGCTGCCGGCAGCCGGTTTTTTTGTGGCGCGTGCAAGCACGTCATGATTTTGCTGGCAATTCGCCGCAGGCGCGCACGACGATTAGCACGGTGATTCGCGCGACGATTGAAGGGCTGCGGTATAGTCGCGGCAATTTAAAAATCCGTCTCTACGATTCTCTGGAGAATATCGTGCAGGAAATCATCGAAGGATTGATCCGCTTTCAACGCGAGGTCTTTCCACAGCAAAGCGCGCTCTTCAAGCGTTTGTCGACCGCGCAGAATCCCAGCACGCTGTTCGTGACCTGTTCTGACAGCCGCGTGGTGCCGGAGCTGCTGACCCAGACCGAGCCGGGCTCACTGTTCGTGATCCGCAACGCGGGCAACATCGTGCCGTCGTACGGCCCGGAGCCGGGCGGCGTGTCGGCAACCGTCGAATATGCGATAGCGGTGCTCGGCGTGAGCAACATCGTGATCTGCGGCCATTCGAACTGCGGTGCGATGACGGCGATCTCGTCCTGCACGAATCTCGAACACATGCCGGCGGTCGCGAGCTGGCTGCGCCACGCGGATGCGGCGAAGGCGATCAATGCGTCGCGCCACTACTGCTCGGATGCGGAGCGTCTGGAGGCACTGGTCAAGGACAACGTGATCGCACAGCTCAGCAATATCCGCACACATCCGTCGGTGGCGGTCGGGCTCGTGAACAAGACGCTGCGGCTGCATGGGTGGATCTTCAATATTGAAAGCGGCGAGATGCTCGCGCTGGATGGCAAGAGCGGCAAGTTCTTGCCGCTCGTGGATAATCCGGAAGTTTATGCGGGTTGAAGCGGTGGTTTGAGCAAGTCTTTGATTTGAGAAGCTGACGCAGCGACCTGGTAAAAGGCTTGCCTATGTCGAACGCGGCGCATTGGATTTTCTGGTGCGCCGCGTTCGTTTTTGGGCGCTGGCAAAGAGTATTCCTAAGTGATGTCAAATGTTTGTAAAGATTGATTCAGGCGGGCTCATGGGCAGCTGATGAGCTGCTAGGATGCGGGCTTCGCGGGCAAGGGTTAAGGTGGCGGAGTCCTGATGTTTTTTAGCCGGAACATTATGTACATAAAGGAGGCGTCGGGATTTTCCGCAGCCCTCCGGTGGCACAGCGCGATCAAGAAACTCACGCGAGAGGAATACGAAGAAATTGAGCTAGCGTTGAACGTCGCCCATGAGGAGTTTGTAAAGTGGGCGACACCCGGGTCATGGACCTCGAGTGACGCGGATATGAGCAACCTGCGAGGGTTGTTGGGGCGCGTCAACGATCGTCGGCTGCGGATCAACATGATGAGTGACCACGAGGTGGCTAGCGAGATTCACCGGCAACTTCGGAGCCGCAGGCTGGTTTTCGTTCCACCGCATTGGGAGGTCAAATGGTATCTCGAAGAGGAAAGGGCAAAGCGAAGCCGGGCGGCGAAAAGCGCGGATTCGCCGATACAGCATGAACCGGCAGGCGTTGGGACAACCAGGCAAGCCGTCTCGGCAGGTGCCACTTCTGTTCAGCCGACGACTCCACTCAGCGATGGTCAGCCGTTCGAGTACACATCCGACGTGCCGAGTGGTGACGTTGATCAACTGGCGGCTAGCACGATCAATCCGAAGTACGCCGCGAAGATGCTAGGGTACGACCAGAAAACGTTTGGCCGGATGTTGCATGAATTCAAGCCGGCCAACGGCTTGGGCCCCGCGGACAATGTTATTTGGCATGACAACGGTGATGTCTACTTCCAGGGAAACTTCGTTGCCAATTTCCATGATTGGGCTGACTGATGGGATCATCATCAATGTCTGAACAACAACTGACGTACGCCACGTTTCACGTAATGGGCGATTCCGTCGATCCCGCCTTCTGGACCAGGTTTTTCGAAGTGAAGCCCGACGTTGCCATTGTCAAGGGCCAACCGTTCGCCACGCCGTCCGGGCGAGTAAGCCGAACGCCGGGCCGCGTGGGGCTATGGGGCTTCGGCAGCAAGGGGTTCGTTGTCAGCGACGCGCTCGAACCCCACCTGCGATTTCTCATCGGGCGACTCAATCTCACACGAGCGGATCTCCGGGAGACGCTAGCGCGTGAAGGGGTGACGGCCCGCTTCTGGTGCTTTTGGGACAATGAAGCCGGCAACCGCATACCTGATATTCCCGACGATATTCGCGCAATGATGGAAGCGATAGGCGGCGCTATCGACATCGACGAGTACCGATAGCGCGTCCCACGCAATAACGCGGCACACCGTAACCCCCGGTGCGCCGCGTTTGTTTTTGTGCGCGAGCCGACGCGGCATAGCTTCAACCCACCGCCGCCACTCGTCTAACCCGCGTTTGCGCCGTTTAAAACAGAAGAATGCCCGTCGATTTCGGACACATCCCCGACCAGATCCGCCGATTCCTCGGTAGTCAGGTCTAAAAGGAAAACACTGTCATCGGGATAGCTCACACTTTGACAGGTAGGTCGATCGGTTGCGCGTGCGTCCGCTTCGTCAGTCGATCTGTTGGAAGGGAGAGCGTGCTGTGTATAGCGAACCGAGAATGATCGTGTTGACGGGCCTCGTCTTTGGCGCGGTGACGATTGGGGCCTATGTGTCGCAGCTCGATAACGACTGGTCGTCCGGCCAGAATGCGAGCCTCGCCGCGGACGGCGAGCGTGGCGTCAGCGCGACGGGCGCGGTGGCGGGGCAGATTGAAGGCCGCACCGACGCAGCAGCGAGCACACAGGCTATGCGCCGCAGAGCGCTGCGCGACGACGTGGAGGCGTTGCGGGCCCAGCCAACCTCGTCAATTGGAGCACAGGCGGGCGACGCTCTGGCCATCGCGGCGCTACAGTACGCGCGGCAGACGAACCAGCAACAGACGAGCCAGCGGCAGCAGACGAACCAGTTGCAGCAGACGAACACGCCGTGGCAGCCTGCGGTGAATTCGAACCGGACGCAGACATCGTCGGCGACCAACCCCGAGCACGCACACCCTGGCCGCGCTGCGCATGGCGGGCATGCGCGAGGTGCGTCCGGCAGCACGAAGAAGCCGCACTCAGCACAAAGCTCTGCGACGACTTCGGGCACGAATCATGCGCGGGGCGGCAGCCACAGGAGCAGTTCGACTGCCGACCGGTCCGCGAAGAAGACAGCAAGCGTTGCGCCAGAGGTGCGGCCATGGCCGCAAGGCGTCGAGTCACCCGCGTCGATACCGCGCGCGGGACTGACCACGCAAGCCGAGACCCAGGCAATCGCCAGCGACGCTCCCAAGACCCGCGCCGAGGTACGCGCCGAACTCGAACGCGCGCGTGAGAACGGTACGCTACCGGCGTTCGGCAATCCCGAGCCGATGGGACCGCGTCCCTGACAACCTTTAACGCAACGACGCGGCGAGCCGCGCGAAGCTGGCTTCGTCGGTGCGATCGAAGGCGAGCGGCGTGACCGACACGCGACCTGCCGCGATCACCGCCGTTTCGCTGTCGGCATCGTTCGCGCGCGGGCCGCGCTCGAAGCGCAGCCAGTGATACGCGAAGCCGCGCGGGTCGACTTCCGGTAGCACCTCGATGTCCTTGACGAGCCCGACACCCTGGCGTGTCGGCGTCATCGGACCGGCGTCGGCTGCGTCGACGTCGGGGAAGTTGATGTTCAGACAGGTCGGCGCCGCCTGCTCGATTGCGAGCAACCGACGGATCACGCCGGGTGCGAGCGTGCGCGCGGTGTCCCAGCGCACGCGCTCACGATCGCTGAACACCTGACTCAGCGCGAACGACGGCAGCCCGAGCAGCAGACCCGTCATCGCCGCGCCGACCGTGCCCGAGAACATCGTTTCGATGCCGAGGTTGCCGCCGCGATTGACGCCGGACAGCACGAGCGACGGCGGCGCCTCGCGCATCAGATGACGCACCCCCATCACGACGCAATCGCCGGGCGTGCCGGTCACGCCGAAACGGCGCTCACCCTGGCGGCTCACGCGCAGCGGCGAATGCAGGCTGATCGAATGCGACGTACCGCTTTGGTCGTGCTCGGGCGCGACCACCCAGACTTCGTGCGCGAGCTCGGCGGCGACGGCTTCGAGCACCGCGAGGCCGGGCGCGTCGATACCGTCGTCGTTCGTCAGCAGCACTCGCGGCACCTTGGTTTCATAAGCGGACATCGTGTCAATCTCCTGTGGGTCGGTGAATGAATCGTGCGGAAGGGACGCCTATTATCCGGCTTTCGTCCGAGGCGGGTACGATGAGGAAAAACCGCCGACCGATGCAGGACGACCCTCCATGCAGATTGACCCGTTCGAGATTGCGATCTCCGATCAGGACATCGACGATCTACGCTTCCGCATCCGCGCCACCCGCTGGGCGCCCGCGACGTCCTCACCGGCATGGCAGCAGGGCGCCGACCCGGCATGGCTGCGCGAACTCGCGACGTATTGGGCCGGGCATTTCGACTGGCGCGCGGCCGAACGCAGGCTGAACCAGTTGCCGCAATTTCTCGCCGACGTGAACGGGCAGACCGTGCACTTCGCGCATCGGCGCGCGGCAAGCGTCGCGCCCGGCTTCAAGGCTTATCCGCTCGTGATCACGCACGGCTGGCCCGGTTCGTTCTTCGAGTTTCACGCGCTGCTCGATCAGCTGTGCGATCCGGCCGCGTTCGGCGCCGATCCCGCCGATGCGTTCGATGTCGTCACGCCGTCGCTGCCGGGCTTCGCGTTTTCGCCGGCGCCCGCGCGGGCCGGCACGTCTTCGTTCCAGGTGGCGGACCTGTGGGTGTCGCTGATGCGGCGGCTCGGCTACGAGCGCTTCGGCGCGCAGGGCGGCGATCTCGGCGCGGGCGTGTCGATCGCGCTGGCCGCGCGGCATCCGCGGGCGGTCGATGGCATTCATCTGAACTTCCTGCCGACTTCCTACGAGCCCGCGATCGGCGCGGCGCAAGAGCCGCTGACGCCGGCCGAGCAGGACTATCTGCGCGAGAAGAACGACTGGTTCGCGCTCGAAGGCGGTTACGCGCATCTGCACACCACGAAGCCGCTGACCGTGGCCGCGTCGTTGAACGACTCGCCGATGGGACTCGCCGCGTGGATCGGCGAGAAGTTTCGTGCGTGGAGCGATTGCGGCGGCGAGGTGGAAAGCGTGTTCTCGAAAGACGACTTGCTGACCAATATTTCGCTGTACTGGTTCACGCAGTGCATCGGCCCGGCGATGCAGATGTATTGGGAGAACCGCCTGCAGCCGATCCGTTTCCCCGACGGCCAGCGTATCGACACGCCACTCGGCTTCGCGTTGTTTCCGAAGGAGATCAATCATCCGCCGCGCAGCTGGCTCGAAAGAACCTTCAACGTCGTGCAGTGGAGTGAAATGCAAGGCGGCGGGCATTTCGCGGCGATGGAAAAGCCCGCGTTGCTGGCGGCCGAGATTCGAAAGTTCTTCAGGCCGTTGCGCAGCGCAATGCGCTAGGCGCGCTGCGCTGGGGCGCATCTCGGATGCGCTCAAACTTCAACACGCGAGACCGACAGCATGAGCGAACCCGTCACGCTGCTACTGTTCGACCTGGAAGGTGTCCTGTCGCACTACGATCGCGCTGCGCGCGCCGAGCGGCTCGCGGCGATTACGGGCTGCTCGGCGCAGACCGTGCGTGATGCGATCTGGGGCTCAGGACTCGAGGCGCGCGCCGACAGCGGCGAAATCAGTGACGACGAGTATCTGCGTGAGCTGGGCGCACTGCTGAATTATCCGGTGAGCCGCGCCGAATGGCTCGACGCGCGGCTCGCGTCGATTACACCGAACGCTCCAGCGCTCGCGCTGGCGTCCCGCGCGGCGCAGCGCTGCCGCATCGCGATACTGACTAACAACTGCCACCTGCTGACCGATCACATCGGTTATCTGAATCCGCCCGTTGCCCGGTTGTTCGGGCCGCACGTCTATTCGTCGGCGGCGTTTGGGGCGGCCAAGCCTGCCGCGCAAACCTATTTGCGCTGCGTCGAACGCCTCGGCGCGGCCGCCGCCGACACGCTATTCATCGACGACACCCAGGCCAACGTGGACGGCGCGCGCGCAGCTGGGTTGCAGGGCTACCGGTTCGTCGACGCGGCGGGCTTGTCGGCTGAACTCGCGCGGCGGGGTGTGCTCTAGCCGTTACGACGTCCATCGAACTGCGAGTGGGAGGGCACCTCACGTTATGACTCTTGCGTCGAACCGCGATCACCGCCGCCGTTTTCTGCGCGCGGCGCTCGGGTTGCCGGCTTCGCTGGCATTGTCGCGCTTCACCGCCGCGCAAACCGGTACCGCCTTACCTCGCATGAGCCACCGCGCGATCCCGTCCACCGGCGAAGCGCTGCCGGTGATCGGCTGCGGCACGTGGCGCACGTTCGACGTCGGCGACGATCCCGCCGCGCGTGCGCAACTCGCCGACGTGCTGCGCATCCTGTTCGAAGCCGGCGGCTCGGTGATCGATTCTTCACCGATGTACGGCTCGTCGGAAGCGGTCGCGGGCACGCTGCTCACGCAGCTCGACGCGCATCGCAAGGCCTTCGTCGCGACCAAGGTATGGACCGAGGGACGTGAAGCCGGCATCGCGCAGATGGAGGAATCGCTGCGGCGCTTTCAGCAGCCGCGTGTCGATCTGATGCAGATTCACAATCTGCTCGACTGGCGTACGCAACTCGCGACGTTGCGCGACTGGAAAGCGCAAGGCCGGATTCGCTATCTCGGCATCACGCATTACACGTCGAGCGCATTTGATGAAGTGGCCGCAGTGATGCGCAGCGAGAAGCCCGATTTCGTGCAGATCAACTACGCCGCCGACGATCGCGCGGCGGAGCAGCGCATCCTACCGCTGGCGGCCGATCTCGGCATCGGCGTCGTGATCAATCAGCCGTTCGGCGGCGGCGGTCTGATTGCGCGCGTGATGAAGACGCCGTTGCCGGCATGGGCCGCGGAAATCGGCTGCACGAACTGGGCACAGATTCTGTTGAAGTTCGTGCTCGCGCAGCCGGCGGTGACGGTCGTGATTCCCGGCACCGGGCGGCCGCAATACATGGCGGACAACGTTCGCGCGGGATCGGGACCGCTGCCCGATCAAGCGATGCGCGCGCGGATCATCGCGGCGGTAAGCGGCTGAGGTAGTCCGCCAATCAGTGCGCAATCCCGTGAGCAATCCGGCGCGGCGATTACTTTCTGCTTTCGATCCGCATACACGTACCGCTCCCCACAATCTGCGCACGACGCGGGAATAAAACCCACAACACGCCAGTCATGCCTCACGAACCCGATTCGGTTCAGCGAATCCTTATTGTGAGGTCATCATGTCGTCACACCATTCATTCGATCCGGCGCGCCGCGACGCGCTGAAGTGTCTTGCGTACGGTGGCCTCGGCACCGTGTTCATGCTGTCCGGCGGCGTGCTGACGCCGGTCGAGCTTGCGCTCGCGGCCGACACGAGCACCGCGCGGCCCATGGACGGCGTGCCGCTTTTCCTGCAGATCAGCGACACGCATATCGGCTTCAACAAGGAAGCGAATCCCGACGTCGCGGGCACGCTGAAACAGACGATCGAATACGTCAATGCGATGCCGGCGAGGCCGCCGCTCGCGATTCACACCGGCGACATCACGCATCTGTCGAAACCCTCGGAGTTCGATCTCGCCGCACAACTGATGTCGGGCCTGAAGATCACCGAGCTGCACACGGTGCCCGGGGAGCATGACGTCACCGACGGCCCCGGCGCCGAGTACTTCAGCCGCTTCGGCAAGCAGTCGGATAACCGAGGCTATTACAGCTTCGATCACCAGGGCGTGCATTTCGTCGCCCTCGTCAACGTGATGCATTTCAAGCCGAACGGCCTCGGCGGACTCGGCGACGAGCAGCTCGAGTGGCTCGAAAACGATCTGAAGGGGCGCTCGTCGAGCACCCCGGTCGTCGTGTTCGCGCACATGCCGATGTGGACGATCTACGAGCCGTGGGGCTGGGGCACCGGCGACGCGGGACAGGCGATGAGTTATCTGCAGCGCTTCGGTTCGGTAACGGTGCTGAACGGTCACATTCATCAGATCGTCACGAAGGTCGAGGGCAACGTGACGTTCCACACTGCGCGCTCGACCGCCTATCCGCAGCCGACCGCCGGCATCGGCGACGGCCCGGGTCCGCTGAAGGTCGCGAGCGACCAACTGCCGAAGATGCTCGGCGTGACGAGCGTCAGCATTGCGCGCAATCCGCTGAAGGCGACGCTCAATGACACGACGCTCGCCTGATGGCACGCGCCTGTTTAACGCTTGAGGAGATCAGTCATGCTCACGAACAGGATGGGCCGCGCGCTCATGATTCTGCCCGCCAGTCTCGCGATTCTGGCCGCGACGGCCGAGCCCGGCCTCGCGCAAACGACGATGCCGATGCAGATGCAGATGCCCATGAAGGCGCAGAAAGAGACCGTCGCGTTGGCCCCAAACGCGATGGTCATGAAGAACTTCGCGTTCGTGCCGACGGAGCTGACCATCAAGGCGGGCACGACGGTCACATGGAAAAATATGGACGGCGAGCCGCACACCGTGGTCAACGACGCGGGCCTGTTCCGCTCGGCCGCGCTCGATGAGAACGACACCTTTCAGTACAAGTTCGATAAACCCGGGGTGTACAAGATCTTTTGCGGCATTCATCCGAACATGAGGGCGACTATTACGGTGCAATGAGCGGTGCAACGACCCGCGCCGCTCACGCGGTATGCATCTGACTCAACTTGCACAGCAGAATCCCATAGCCGGTCAGATGCCCGAGGTACACGCTCGCAAACACGTTGGACGCGGGCAGGTCCTCGGTCAGCTGGCGCAGGTCCTCCATCTGCAGCGGCGGCGCGGCGAGGGGCGGGCGCTCGACACGCAGGTCCGCTGCCTCGGCCAGTTGCCGGTGCGCGTCCGCGAGCCTCGCGAGCCGCGCGTGAAACGCTTCGCGCCACCCGGCGTCGAGCGCGGAGAACTGGTCGTGAAACGTGTCCATCGTTTCGAGAAAGTTGACCAGCGAATCGAAGGTCTCCTGATAGGACGCGAACACCGGCAGCCGCGCCGCGTTGCGCTTCAGATGCGGCGACACCCATGCCTGCTCGAGATCGGTCTTCAGGAGTTGGTGGGCCTGCTTCAGGTTCGTGCTCAGCGCGCGCAGCTTCGATGCCGCCGGTTTGATCTGCGCTCTATCGAGCTGACCCGTGGCCAGTTGAGAGACAACATCGGTGGCCTGTTCGTTGCCGTCGTTGACGAGCGTGTTCGCCCAGTAGCCGTGATCCGGCGGAAACGCGATCTGCTGGATCATGAAGCCGAGGAACATGCCGAGCACCACACCGATCAGGCGCAGTTCGAGCAGCGGAATATGTTCACCGGTATAGAGCACGAGCGTGATCGGCACCGTGATGCTGGTCATCTGGAACAGCGACGGCCGCAGCGCGACGATGCTGAAGATCACAACCGGCAGCAGCGTCGCGCCGAGCCATAAATCGGGCGCGGTCAGCCAGATCAGCAGCGTGGCGATCGGCATGGCCACCACGTTCGACAATACCCGCTTGTAGAAGTAGCTTCGAGCCGCCGAAATCGAGCTTCCGAGCGCCAGCGTCAGCATCGTCGAGCCGGCAAGCGGCACGGCCGCGTCGGGGAAGCCGAGCAGGTACGGAAGGCCGAAACCGATCCACAGGCCGAGCGTCAGCTTCGCGTATTTGGCGGTTTCCGAAAGGGAAAAGCGCGCAAGCGCCCGGCGAAAAGGCGTGAGTGGCTTGTGCTGATACAGGTTGGACATGATTTTTATGCTGACCGGTGAAGTTGGGCCCGGCACGGCGCGCGTTCGTGACCCGTGCGCACGTGACCTTACCATTACGCGAGCCAGCCGCCAGGCCTGGTTGTTGCGTGCAAGACGGCGAGCGCGCCGGCGCGTTTCGCAGAACCCCCGTCGCATCAAGCGGAGCGGCCCGCGACCGGCGCACGGTCGTCTGTCGGGCTGCAAGCTGGTTGCAGCTTTTGTCAGATTTGCACGTTTTTTGCCGGCTGATGCGACACCTGGAGGAGTCGTTCAAGGCGCGATAGAGACGCGGCGGAAACGCAACGCCGGTGTGTTGTCGGCCGTTCGCGACAGGATTACATTCATCGAGCAGTGCGTGCAGACGAAGTCTGCGCGCGCCGTTTGCCGGCTCGCTAGTGAGCGCGTCAGCTCGCCAGTTTGTCAGCCGGAAGTGGCATGTACCCGGAGCGTATTGCGATGGCTACCGATCCCGACGATACCGACTCGCGTCAATCCGCAGCGGACGGCCGGTACTCCGGCCTCGATCACGACGGCCCGGACGAATCGGGCGCACCGCCGCCGCGCTTCGGCCGCCTCGCGTTGTGCCTCGCGGCCGCGGGCGCGCTCACCTTCGGCGTGATGGGCACCGTCGCGTACGGGGTCTGGTTCAACGAGGATCAGCAGACGTATGCGGAGGCCATCGCAGGTGCGCGCGAGGCGCTCGGTTCACCGGCATCGCGCGCGGTGCCGACGGTCGCCGTCGCGCACGCGCCGGACCAGCCCGCCGCTCAGTCGGCAGTTCAGTTGGCAGCTCAGTCACCCGCACCGGCTGCCACGCAGCCCACTGCGCCTGACGTCGCGCTCGAAGCGACCGGTGGGGCCGGTGGCTTCAGGGACGCCAACCCGACCGTCTGGTCCGGTCAGATCCACCCGAGTTCGCCTGACCCGAGCCTCTCTCCCACGCTGGCCGATACGCCGCCCGACGCTTCGCTCGATCCGCCGGCGGACCCGCCCGCGGCGCCCATCGTTCCCAGGCCACCCCCGCGCTCCACGAAGCACGCCGCACGTGCCGCCGCGTCCAACGCGCAGCCCGCAGCCGCTCATGGCGCGAAGGATACGCGGCTCGCGCAGCAGGACCGGCGCGCGGCGTCGAAGCACGAGGACAGTCTGTTTGCGCGGATCGGGCAGTTCTTTCGACGCGTGAGCTATCGTCAACATGAGAACGGTCGGCAGCAACAAGATACGTACTCCCATCCCTGAGAGCGCGATCGCCGGGCAAGCTGGGCTGCGCGGCACCGCGCGCGTGCGGGTGCCGCACTTGCGGCCGGGGCCGACGAGCATCGCCGTGGCGGCGCTGTTGTTTCTGCTGTTCGGCCTGCTCTATGTCGCGATGCAGATCCGCACGGTTTTTTCCGATCAATTGAAGCAGGAGTACGCGGGCCTCGTGCTCGAAGCGGCCGAGCGCGTCGACAGTGCGCGCGAACAACTGGCCGTGTGGCAGCGGATGGCCGATACCCCGGCGAGTCGCGACGCGGCGTTCGTGCCGGCCTATGACGCGGCGCGCGCCGAATTCTCGCGGCGCTTCGCGTCGCTCGTGGCGCTCGTCAACGCGAGTCCGTCGCCAGCGCCACCCATTGCGCCGATGTCCACGACGCAGGTGACACCCGAAGCGGTCGCAACGGTGCTCGGCAGCGTGACCGCGTACTGGCGCGCGCAACGCGACGCGTCGAGCGCCGATGTGCGGCTGCGCGTCGCGCACGTCGCGCGCACGCTGATCGCGCTCGCCGCGCTGCTGTTCTGCATGCTGATCACGGCGCTCGGCATGTACGCGAAGCGCAACCTGCAGCTCGCGGGGCAGTCGCACGAGTTCGAGCACGCGTCACTGCACGATTCGCTGACCGGCCTGTCGAACCGCCGCAAGCTGCTGGCCGCGCTCGAGGCCGCCGCGAAGAGCGCGCGGACCGCGGTAGTCGAGCAACGCCTCGCCGTGCTCTATATCGATCTCGACGGCTTCAAGCACGTCAACGATTCGTTTGGGCATCGCACCGGCGACGAATTTCTCGCCGCGGTGTCCGCGCGGTTTCGCGCGTCGGTGCGCAGAGGCGATCTGGTCGCGCGTATCGGCGGCGACGAGTTCGCGGTGCTGGTGCGCACCTTCGCGGGCGATGAGGAGTTGGCCGAGATCGCGCGGCGGTTGATCGCCTGCGTGGTCGACACCGACGCGCAGATGGGGATCGGCTGCGTGCGCGCGAGCGTGGGCATCGCGAGCTATCCCGACGACGTCGACGATCACCGCCGGCTGGTCGCCGCCGCCGACGCCGCGATGTATCAGGTCAAGCGCGGCGGCAAGAACGGCTTTGCGTTCGCGGCGCAGACGGGCAGGGAGGCGGCGTTGTGAACCTGCAAGAACATCACTGATCCTCGTTGCGCCACTCCGTCAGCTTCTCGCGCTCATTGACCGCGAGATACGACGGCAGCGCACGCAGCCTGCGGATATAGGTCGCGAGATGCGGCCAGCCCGCGGTTGCCGGGCGCGGCATGTTGCGCGTCCAGCGCATCAGCACGAGCGCGAGCATATCGGCGGTGCTGATCTGGTCGCCCGCGAGGTAGGCGTGGCCGCCGGCGAAATGCGTGTCGAGGCGCGCGCACGCTTCTTCGATGCGGCGCCGCGCGAGCGCGCGCACCGCCTCGGCGCCGGCTGCGTCGCCGTCGCTGCCGGCGTAGAACCAGTCGCGCATGGCGGGCAGCAGCGTGTTCGCCAGGTAGATCATCCATTCGAACCATTCCGCGCGTGCGGCCGACCCCGGCGCGGGCGCGAGGCCGGCGTCGGCATGGCGCTCGGCGAGCAGCATCAACAGCGCGGCCGATTCATGCCGCGGCACGCCGTCGACGACCAGCGTCGGCACGCGCCCGGCCGGATTCAGGCGCAGATACTCGGGGTCGCGTTGCTGGCCCGTGTCGATATCGACGAGGCGCGCTTCGAACGGTACGCCCATTTCGAGCAGCATCCAGTGCACGGGCATGCTGGCCGCGCCTGGCGAGTAGTAGAGAACGTAGGACATGTCGGGGGCTCCGTGGATCGATGGGAGAGCGGGCGAGCCGCGAACAGAAAGAATAAGGGGCTGCCGCCGAAGCGGACAGCCCCTTGTGATCCGCTAGTCAACCCCGTCAATGTGCCGACGCAGGCTTCTCCTGTTCGGCCGGACTCGGCTGCGTCACAGCGCTGACGGTGACGAACACGATCACGTTCACCGCGAGCGCGAGGAGGCCGATGTTGACGTCCTTCAGCGCATCGGGCAGGAATGGCATGAGCTGGCCGACGCTCCAGTGCAGCGTGTTGCTCAGCGCGACCACGGCGACACCCGCGAGGATGCCGCAGAACGCGCCTTGCTTAGTCGCGCGATTGTGCGGGAACAGGCTGCAGATCATGGCCGGGAACAGTTGCGTGACGAAGCTGTAGCCCATCAGCAGCAGCGCGACGATGGTTTCGCCGCCGTTCAGCGTGAAGGTGACCGCGACCAGCGCCACGATCGGCACGAGGACACGCGCGACGATCGCGACCGACGCATCCGACGCGTTGCGGTTCACCAGGCCGCGATAGACGTCGTTGGCGAGCAGTGTAGAAGCCGAGATCAGGATCATCGAGCCCGGCACCAGCGCGGTCAGGATACCGGCCGCGCCGATCACGCCGACGAACCACGGATCGAACGTCTGCAGCGACAGGCGGAACAGCGACAGGTCGATGTCGGCGCCCTTCAGACCCGGCACGCGCAGCGTGGCCGCGAAGCCCACGAAGAACACGAACAGCAGGATCAGCTGATAGAGCGGCAGGATCGCGGCATTGCGGCGGAAGATGCGCTCGTCCTTTGCCGTGAAGATCGAGCCGAACGTATGCGGCCACATGAAGAAGCCGAGCGCCGTCAGGAGTACGGTCGACTGGAACCACACGACGCTCGAGCCGCGCGCCGGGAAGGTCAGGAAGCCGGGACGGGCGGCGTCGATCGCGCGGAACATCTCGCCGAAGCCGCCGTAGTAGTGCAGCGGCATATAGATGCCGAGGAACAGCACGATCGCGAGGATCAGCAGATCTTTGACCACCGAATTCCACGCGGAGCCGCGCACGCCCGACACGATCACGTAAGAGGTGACAACGATCGCGCCGATCCAGATCGCCGCCGTCGACGAAATCGCGCCATACGACGCGGTCGCGACGATGATGCCGAGGCCCTTCAGTTGCAGCACCAGATACGGAATCAGCGCGGTCACGCCGACCAGCGCGACCAGCGTGCCGAGCGCCGGGCTCTCGTATTTGCGCGCGAAGAAGTGCGGCTGCGACACGAGGCGGTGCGTCTTCGCGTAGCGCCAGATCGGCGGCAGCATCCAGTACGACAGGATGTACGCGAGCGTGCCGTACGCGAGGATGTAGTAGACCGGCGCGCCCTTGCCATAAGCGAAACCGCTGCCGCCGAGGAACGTGAAGGTCGTATAGATTTCGCCGGCCATCAGCAGGAACACGAACGCGGTGCCAAAGCTGCGGCCCCCCACGCTCCACTGCTCGAGGCTCATGTCGTGGCCGCGCTTTGCGCGCACGCCGAGGAACAGCGCGAACAGCGTGACGGCGGCAATGATGACGAGTGCGCTCATGGGCGAACCTCCTCGCCATCGGCGGCGACGCGCCGGTTGGACGGATCGAGGTGATAGACGATCGCCATGATGATCGCGCTCAACACCACCCACATGACGATCCAGGCCAGCACGAACGGCATGCCGAGCACCAGCGGCTCGACCCGATTGACAAACGATACGCCGACCAGGATGCCGATGAACGGCAGCGCGGCAAGGACACGAAGCAGCATGTGGGTATCTCCTCGAACCAGTAGGTCTCTGTCGTTGAAATTCCGGCTTCGCCGACGACTGTATGCCGGATACTTCGCTGCCGTAAAGTGGGTCAAAATAAATGTGAGATTTTCGACCGTTGCAGGCGCATCGTTCCGGTCTGGATTGCTGCACCGCAAGGCGGGATGCGCCGGGGAGCGCAGGATGCCGGACGGTTTTTTTGCGGCGTGACTGGCGCGCCGCGATATCATCTGCGAGCATTGCAGCACTTTCCGGACCGCGCACACGGACACGCACATGCTCGCAAGTCTGATCTCGGACATCATGTTTGGCTTTATCGGCTTGATCAGCATCATCAATCCGTTCGGCGGCGCGTTCGTTTTTCTGGACCGGACCGCGCCGTTGACCAGCGACGAGCGCCAGGTGCTCGCGCGCAAGATCGCGATCTATGCCGCCTGCGTGCTGCTGGTGGCGTTCTTTATCGGCACACCGATCCTGCGGTTCTTCGGCATCTCGATGGAGGCGCTGCGCATCGGCGGTGGGCTCGCGCTCGCCGTGGGGGGCTGGCAGATGCTCAATGCGCCCGAGACGCCGGCGGCCGAGCAGACCGAAGTCAAGCGCGTCGATGCCGAAACCGCGAAGTCGCGCGCGTTCTTTCCGCTGACCGTGCCGCTGACCACCGGGCCTGGCTCGATTGCGACCGCGATCGCGCTCTCCGCGAATCGCACGCACAAGCTGTCGGCATTCGTGATCTCGAGCATTGCGTCGGTCGCGATCACGTTCGCGGTGGCCGTCTGCGTCTATCTGATCTACAGTCGCGCGGCCGTTCTGGCGCGCTACCTCGGCGTCGAAGGTACCAAGGTCGCATTGCGGGTGTCGGCGTTCCTGCTGCTGTGCATCGGCGTGCAGATCATCCTGACGGGCGTGTCGGAATTCCTGATTCCGATTGCGACGATGCGGCCGTCCGCGGGCTAGCGGCGGATCGTCCTCATCGCGTCCTCAACGCGTGAGCAGCATCGAACTGAGCACCGAAAACACGGTCGACGGCAGTTCGTTGAGGCGGCTCACCACGATGTTGCGCGGATAGAAGTCCTCGACCGCATCGGTCAGCACGCCGATCCCCACCAGTTCGATGCCGCGCTTGGCGATCGCCGCGACGCGTTCGCGCAGGTCGCTGCGCAACACCTGCGGATCGCCGTCGCCGGTCGACGGATAGCCGTCGGAAAACACCATCAGGATGCGGCGCGCGGCCGGATGATCGGCAAGGCGCGTCGCGGCCCAGGCGAGCGCTTCGCCGTCCGGGTTCTCGTGCCCGCAGTCGATTTCGGCGATGCCGCTCAGGTCGGTCGCGCCGAAGCGCTTGTACACCTTCAGATCGAGCCGCTCGACGAAGCGGTTGTAGCGCCGCAAATCCACGCCGGCCGCGCGCTGCCGCTCATGGAGCCGCTTCATCGGCGCGGATTCGAGCGAGCAGTAGCCGAGTACTTCGCAATCGAACGAGAGCTGCGTCAGCGCATCGCACAGCGCGCTCGCGCAGAGCCGTGCGAGCTCGATCTTGCGGCCGGCCATCGAGCCGCTGCGGTCGATCAGCAACGTAACCGCGACGTCGCGTCCCTTCGCTGGGCGCTGCGTGCGAAACGGCGTGCGATACCCGGGCGACGTCGCGAGCCTCGCGAGCGCGGTGCGGTCGATCTCGCCGCGTTCCTGCTCGCGGCGCCAGCGGATGCGTTCATCGGCGCACAGCGCGCGTTCGAGCTTGTCCTTCAGCGGCGCGGTGTCCGCGCGCGCCTGTGCGCGCAACGTGCGCCACGCGGCGCTGTCACCCTGGCCGGTGAGATCGGCGATCACGTCGAATTCGGTGGCGAGGGGGATCGAGAGCAGCATGCGCGCGGGCTGTGCGGCCGGCGTGTCCGTAGCGCTTGCGTCGCGTGTCGAAGCGGCTGCGGTATCGGCGAGCGTTTGACCCATGCCGACCGCGTCGTCGGATCGGGCGGCGCCGTGCTCCGATGAGCCGGGCGGGTGCGCTGCGCTGTCGAGATCGGGCGGCACCGTGCCGTCGTCGCCGAACGAGTCCGCCGATGCGGCCGTTTCAGTGTCGATGTCTTCAGCCGGACCGGCAGTGAGGATCATGTTGTTCGCGTCGCCCGCCGATAGGGACGGCACGCGCGCCACCAGATCTCGCGCCACAGCGATGCTGCGCGCGGTCGAACCGCTTGCGCGCGCCTCGTGCAACAGGTCCTGCGCGGCATGCAACGCGGCAAGCAGAGAATGACTCGCTTCGGTACGCGTGGGCGGCTCGTCCCATAGCGCGCGTTCGACGAGCCACGCGAGCCGGTCGCGCCAATGCAGCTTCGGCCAGCGCTGGCTCACACGCTCGGCCGCATGCGCGCGCAGCTTGCCGATGAACCAGCGCGCGCCCGGGTATTCGTCGAGCAATTGCGCGCACACACGTCGATCGTCGATCACCTGCGCGAGCTTCGCGGTGACGCCCGCGGGCAGCGCATCGAGTTGTGCGAGCGATGCATGCTTCGCTCGCGCGACCAGCAGGTCCAGATAGCCGATCAGCACATCGCGTTCGACGCCGCCGTTCGCCTCGTAATCGGGAATCACGATGCGGCCCGGCTCGACGCGCGGACCGTCGGGACTGAACACGACCGTCACGCCATATTGCCCGGTCAGCACGCGCGCGACCTTGCCAAGCGTCGATTCGAACGCGAAGCCTTGTGTGTCGCGTTGCAGCTGAGCGGGGTGGCGTGCGGTCATCGCTGGGTGGGGGCGTGAGTTTCTCGTTCAGCTTGTCTGCTCAGGCGGCCGGCGCGATGTGATGACGGATGATGCCGCGAATCAGCGCGGCGTCCTCGGGGCTCACCTTCGCGTAGATCGCCGGTCCCGCCGCGCGTTCGGGGTCGCCCGTGCGCAGCATCAGCTCGGCCCAGTCGAGCAGACGGCGCGTCGAGAAAGCGCTCGACAGGTCCTCGCGCGCGAACGCGGCGCGGCAGTCGGCGGCGATCGCCGCGAGCGTGGTGGCGAGCGGGCGTGTCATATGCGGCGCGAGCGTGCGGATCAGCACATCGGTTTCTTCGGTGGGCAACAGATAGTCGAGCAGATACACGCGCCAGCGATCAAGAAACGCCTCGTTCATCAGATTCGCGCCCTGATACAGATGACGAAACTGGCTCATCGCGCCGACCGCGTTGGCGGTCGCGAACAGCCGGAACGCCGGATGCGGCGCGACGATCTCGTTGCCTTTCTCCTTCAACACCAGACGGCCCTGCGGCTCGAGCACGGCGGTCAATGCGGCAAGAATCGACGGTTCGGCGAAATCGATTTCATCGACGATCAGCCACAAGCCTTCGCGCATCGCCGTCGGCAGCACGCCATCGACCCACAATGTCTCGCCGCCCTTAACGGTCCAGAAGCCGACGAAATCGCCCACCGTGGTCTGGCCGTTCATGTTCGAGCGCAATACACCATGTTGCGAGCGCGCGGCAACCTGTTCGATCAGACTCGTCTTGCCGGCGCCCGTGTGACCGATCAACATCACGCGGCGATTCTCGACGATGTCCGTGACGATATCGTTGAAGCGCGCCGGGAACAGATACGCGGGATTCACGCGCGGCACGAGCGGATGCGCGGCGCCGCAACGGACGTCGACATTGCCGATGCGTACGCTGTCCGTCGTAGCATCGTGCGGTGCATGGCCAGCGGCATCGCGCAGCTTCGCCGCGAGCATGCGCGCCGACGCCCGCTGCAGCTCCGGCATGAACGCGATGCGCGTGGGCGCAGCGGTCTCGCCGGCAGCGTTGCGTTCGATCGCGAAGCCCTCGCGACGCCACTTCTTCAGCTTCGCGCGCAGATTCTCCTCATCGACGACCAGATCGATATCCACCGTGCCCGCGCCCTTCTCATGATCGTCGGCGCCATGTTCGAGGCGATAGGTTTCGGGCCGGTCGCCGACACTCACGCGCCACCATTCGGCGCCGTCCTGTGTCGCGCGCCGATAGAGGCCGAGATTGTCATCCTTGTTTCCGTCTTCGGGTTCGATCAGGTCGGGCGTGCTCATGGCAAAGAAGAGAAATGTCGAATCGGCGGATGCGTTTCGATTTGGCTGAAACCGGATTGCCGACTATCTTATCTTGGGCAGCTTTCGATCTTCCATGTATCGCGACCGACGGACCTACGACACAGAGATGAAAGCATCGGCAAAAGCACGCGCGGCGCTCGCCCTGACGGGCGCAATAGCAGCAGTTTCGAGCGCTCACGCGCAGACCAGCGTGACCATGTACGGCCGGCTCGACGGTGGCCTCGAATATCTGAATCACATCGACAACGGCGAGGGCGGTAGTTCGAGCCGTTGGCGCGCCGAAGGCGGCAACTGGGGCACCAGCATGTTCGGCCTCAAAGGCAGCGAGGATCTCGGCGGCGGACTCAATGCGATCTTCAACCTCGAAACCGGTTTGCAGATCATGGACGGCACGACGAGCGGCGGACGTTTATGGTCGCGGCGCGCGTTCGTCGGTTTGCGCAGTCAGCAGTGGGGCACATTGCAGGCCGGGCGCAATCTGTTTATCGATAGCGATGGCGTGTGGGAATTCGATCCGTTCGTGCAGCAGGCGTTTGCGTCGGCGTCGCTCGTGCGTGGGCGTAACTGGCAGCAGACGAGCAACAACGTCGAATACCATAGCCCGGTGTTCGCGGGCTTCGACATCCAGGGGCAATACGCGTTCGGCAATCAGGCGGGGGCGTTCAACAGCGGTGCGCCGGGTGAGTTCGGCCGCTCGGACGGCATCATGCTCAGCTATCATTCGCCGCTCTTCGACATGCGCGGCATCTACGACGAGCTACGCGACAACAACGGCCGCTTCAGCAATATCTTCCAGGCGTCGCGCGAATATTTCGTGGGCGCGAATCTGCGTGTGCACGAATTCAAGGTGCAGGGCGCGTACACGCATTACTCGGCGCCCGATTCGCCGGCCGGTGTCGCCGATACTGCCGATCACTATTGGCTCGGCGTCACGTACGGCCCGCAATCGCGCTGGGCAGTGACTGCGGGCGGCTACTACATTCACGTCGGCGAAGGAACCGGCGACGCCGCGCACGACCCGTCCGGTCACGCGATGATGTACGTGCTCGGCACGACCTACAACCTGTCGAAGCGCACCTTCCTGTACGGCACGCTCGGCTACGTGCGCAACGGCAGCAACTCGAACTTCTCACTCGAGGCCGCGCCGCGCGATTCGACGAGCAGTACCAATCCCCTGGTTGGCCAATCGCAGACTGGCGCTTATGTCGGGATGATGCATCAGTTCTGACGAGGCGTCGCGTGCAGACTTGCACGGTTAGGCGCATCATCTGTGGGCTTCGCCGCGATTTCCTGCGCGCGCCGGCCATCTTCCGAATTGCCGAACAAGGAGCGTCCCATGCAAAACGATCCCGCCCTCGATCAGTTGTGCATCAACACGATCCGCACGCTGTCGATGGACGCCGTGCAGAAAGCCAATTCCGGCCACCCCGGCACGCCGATGGCGCTCGCGCCGGTCGCCTATCACCTCTGGCAACACCATCTGCGCTACGACCCCGACGAGCCGCTGTGGCCGAATCGCGACCGCTTCGTGCTGTCGGTCGGGCATGCGTCGATGCTGCTGTATTCGCTGCTGCATCTGGCCAACGTGAAGGCCATCGACGAACACGGCAAGCCGACCGGCGCGCCCGCCGTATCGCTCGACGACATCGAGCATTTCCGCCAGATCGACAGCAACACGCCGGGCCACCCCGAGTTCAGGATCACGACCGGCGTCGAAACCACCACGGGACCGCTCGGACAAGGACTCGGCAATAGCGTCGGCATGGCGATGGCCGCGCGCTGGTACGAGAGCCGCTTTAACCGCGCGGACGCGCCGCTGTTCGACTACCGCGTCTACGCGCTATGCGGCGACGGCGACATGATGGAAGGCATCTCGCACGAAGCGGCCTCGCTTGCGGGTCATTTGAAGCTGTCGAACCTGATCTGGATTTACGACAGCAATCGCGTGACGATCGAAGGTCATACGGACCTCGCATATAGCGATGATCCCGAGAGCCGCTTTCGCGGCTACAACTGGCACACGCTGCACGTCGACGATGCGAACGACACCGCCGCGCTCGAAAAGGCACTGGTCGAAGCAAAGAGCGTGACCGACCGGCCGACGCTGATCGTGGTCCATAGCATCATCGGCTGGGGCTCGCCGCACAAGCAGGACAGCGCGTCCGCGCATGGCGAAGCGCTTGGCGTCGAGGAAGTCGCGCTGACCAAGAAGGTCTACGGTTGGCCCGAGGACAAGTTCTTCTACGTGCCCGACGGCGTGCATGAACGCTTCGCGCAGGGCATCGGCGCGCGCGGCAAGGCGGCGCGCGAACAATGGCAGGCGAAGCGCGATCGCTATCAGACCCAGTACCCGGAGCTCGCGCGCGAGTTCGCACAGATCGAAGCGCACGAATTACCGCAGGGTTGGGACAGCGACATCCCGAGCTTCGAGGCGGACGCGAAGGGCATCGCGACGCGCGAATCGTCGGGCAAAGTGCTCAACGCGATTGCGAAGCGGGTGCCGTGGATGATCGGCGGCGCGGCGGACCTGTCGCCTTCGACGAAAACCAACCTGAAATTCGAAGGCGCCGGCAGTTTCGAAGCGGACGACTACGGCGGGCGCAATCTGCACTTCGGGATTCGCGAGCATGGGATGGGCGCGGTGGTCAACGGGCTCGCGCTGTCGAACCTGCGCGCGTACGGTTCGACGTTCCTGATCTTCAGCGACTACATGAAGCCGCCGATCCGCCTGTCCGCGATCATGGAAGTGCCGGCCATCTGGGTGTTCTCGCACGATTCGATCGGCCTCGGCGAAGACGGTCCGACGCATCAGCCGATCGAACAACTCGCGTCGTTGCGCGGTGTGCCGGGCCTCACGGTGCTACGTCCCGGGGACGCGAACGAAGTGACCGAGGCGTGGCGCGTTGCGCTGACGCAGCCGCATCGGCCGGCGTGCATCGTCGTGTCGCGCCAGGCGCTGCCGACGCTCGACCGCAGCCGTTATGCGCCGGCGAGCGGCGTGAAGCGCGGCGCGTATGTGCTCGCCGATGCGCCCGATGGCCAGAAGCCGCAGGTGATCCTGATGGCGACCGGCAGCGAGCTGTCGATCTGTGTCGATGTGTACGAGAAGCTGAAGAGCGAGGGCATCGCGGCGCGCGTCGTGTCGATGCCGTCGTGGGACATCTTCGAGCGCGAGGACAGCGCGTATCAGGAGTCGGTGCTGCCCGCGGACGTCGAAGCGCGCGTCGCGGTCGAACAGGCTGCGTCGCTTGGTTGGGATCGCTATACGGGGCGGCTCGGCGCCCAGGTGGTCATGCGTACGTTCGGCGCGTCGGCGCCGATTGCCGATCTGAAGAAGAAGTTCGGCTTCACGCCGGAGCGCGTGTATGAAGCGGCGAAGCAGCAGATCGAGCGGGTGAGGGGGAAGGGGGAAGGGGGCTTGAGTCGATGCGCCTGAGTCTTTAGGGTACGCGGCGGGCTGACCTCGCCCGCCGCGTACCCTTATCGCTCGCCTGGCTCCCATTCAGGGCTGTAACCTCCAAGCGCCGGGTGATACATCTCATCGCCCGAGTGCTGAGTGAACTCCACGTTGAGCCGGTCCTCGCGCAAGCCCAGAATCTCAACGCTGAGCGCGCAGAGGGCTTTGGCCAATTCCATGCGTAACTCCGGCGGTCGCCCTCTGCGGATATCCAGCATCATCAACGCAACCGGCACCGGTTCCCCGTCCTCTTCCGTAATGCGCCAGACGCTACCTGGACCGAGTTCGCGTATGGCGACGGTGATTCGCCTGACATCGACTGACATCATTCGGGCATAGGTCTCGCACAACTTCGCTGCAAGCAGTCTCTTACTCTCCACGGAGTAGTGATCGTTTACATCAAGCTGTAGATAAGGCATGGCGTCGATCTCCGAGGAAAGTGATTCGCACACGCCAAGTGTATGCCGCGCTTTGATGGAGGGCTATGAAGCTTCGCCGTCGATCCCGTTTTGCGCGTTGTCCTCGCTGCCTTGTTCAAGCGTGCTGCGATACGCACGCGATTGCATCTCCGCGAGGCGGCTCAGCGTACGCGACAGATCGTGCGCGCCTTCGAGGCCGATCAACGCGGTCTCGATCGGCTGATCGGATGCGATGAACAGGGCTCGCTTGCGATCGTAGAAGATGTCGATCAGCCAGACGAGGCGCTGCAGCGTATGCGACTGCCGCAGCGCTTCCGTATGCAGTCGATCGACGATCAAGCCTTGCCATTGCTCGGCGAGATCGAGGTAATCGAGGTGCGAGCGGCTTGCGACGCACAGCTGCTCGAAGTCCGCCCACAGCAGCGCGTGGCCGGCCGCGCGTGCTTCGAGCGGGCGGCCGGCCGCGCTCAGTTTGACCGGCGCGAGGCTCGCGTCGCGTTCATGGCTCGTGAAGATGTCGCGCAACGCCGCCTGGCTCGACGCATCGAGCGGCGCGAAAAAGCGCGGCACCTCGGCCGCCTCGCCGCCAAAGCGGTAATCACGCACGCCGTCGAAATGGATCACCGTGAAGCAGCGTTTGATCTGCGCGATGGTCGGCACAAAACGTTCGTGAAACTCGGGGTCGGGCAGCAGATCGTCCGGGGCGTAGTTCGAGGTCAGCACGATGCGCGTGCCGAGGTTGATCGCGGTGTCGAGAAAGCGGCCCATCAGGAACGCGTCGGCGATATCGTGCACGTGGAATTCGTCGAAACACAACAGCTCGATACCGTCGAGCCATTGCCGCGATACGTCGCCGAGCCGGTCGTCGCCAGGCGGCGCCTGGACGAGCCGGCGGTTCATCTCGCGCAGGAATTCATGGAAATGCAGGCGCCGTTTGCGGCATGGCGCGAGTTCGAACATCGTATCGACGACGAGACTCTTGCCGCGCCCCGGCAGTCCGTGACAATAGACGCCTTGCGGCGCGAACGCGGCGGTGGACCATGCATGCCGCGCGCGCTGCTGCCCGGCGAGCAACGTGGCGAGTGCGCTGATGGCCTCGCGCTGGCGCGCATCGGGGGTGATGCCGCGCGCGGTCAGGGCGCGCGCGATGCGGGTTTCGTCAAGCATGGGCGAGAGCGTCCATGCTTGACGGCGCGAATGATGTGACTGACGCGAATGGCACAGCGTGGGCTGCCGGGGAAACGGCGAAGACGTGTATGAGCATGAAATAGCGGCCGGCGTGATGACGTGATGGCCTGTAGCGAATCAGGCCCAATGAGCGCGTGCACGGAGCGCGCGCTATTTTACCCGGTCTCAATCGTCGGCTGCGGCGCGTCGAGTGGTTCGTGGCCGAAGCGCTCGTATTGCGATATCACCTGCGCGCCGAACAGCAGCAATGTTGCGAGCCATTCGAAGCTCAGCAGGATCACGATCGCCATCGTCAGCGAGCCATAGACGATGCTGACCTGCGACAGCGTGGCGAAATACCAGACCAGCACGTGCCGCGTGATCTCCCACAACACGCCGGCCACCACGCCACCGATCAGCGCGTGTTTGATCGACGGACGCCCGACCGGCATCACGAGATACACCGAGGTCAGCACGAAGATTTCGCCGGTGAGCCCGAACAGATACAGCACGACACGCATGAAGCCCCGCAACGGCACATGCAGGCCGAACAGCCGGAGCCCTTCGGCGCCGATCGTATCGAGCGCGCTCGACACGATCGTGACGATCAGCAGGCCGAGGCCGAGAAACAGGATATAGCAGTAGGGCAGCAGCGCCGAGATCAGGAAGTGGCGCCGCTTCACGACGACGCGATGCACGAAGATCAGCGACATCGCGTTTTCGAGCACGGTAAACGCGAGCGAACTGAAGAAGATCATCGTCAGCAACAGCACCCAGCTGATCACCGCGCGATGCTCGAGGAAGTTCGACAGCTCGCGCACGAGCGCGGCCGATTGCCCAGGCACGAGCCAGCGCAGCAGATGCGTGAGTGCATCGAGCACGAGCTGCTGTGGCACCACGCGCGATAGCACGATCACGATCAGGATCAGCAGCGGCACCATTGACAGCAACGCGTAGTACGCAACCGCGCCCGCGAGCAGCAGCCCCTGGTTGGCGCGAAACGCCTTCAGCGTTTGCAATAGGAAGCGGCCGGGATGTTTGACGATATACAGCGCATGCTGGTCGAGCAGGATCTGCATGAGGCCTCGCGATGCGCGCCGGGCATGCCGGATGGCAGCGGCTCTCGACACGCCTGTGTGCTTTATATACCGTAAGCAGAAATGGGGCCATCCGTAGCGCGGCATGCAGTTTGCTTTTGCCGTGTTCGGAAGATCGCGTTTTATTCCTAAGGACAGCCGATGGATCAGTCGTCATGTCAGAGCAACACCGCGCCGCAATCCAACGACCGGGTTGCTGAACGGCTTCATCGGCGATCGTGCGGGATAACCCGCAGAGCGCAAACCCCTAACGTGTCGAGCATTTCTTTATCGGCATCGTCGCTTATTCTTTGGTTATGACCGCGTCATCGATTTGCGCCATGAAGAGCGCTAGCGGCATGCATTGCGTGGCTATCCCAATCCGTTGAAATACCGATATCGTGGGACGCCCCTGAGCGAGGCGGACTGCACAAGGACAGAGCGTTAATCGATGTTGCGCAGTGCGCGCATCGCGAGCGCCGTCGTTCAAACGCCGTGAAGAATGGGTCCACCAAATTGCGCATTCCAGGTCGTTGCAACACTGGAATGCGAGACGACGCGCGCCCGCCGTGGCATCGTGCGGGCGAAGTCGGAATAGCAAAAACCTGGCCACAGTCTGGGACATGCAATGGGGATCGAATCTTGCGCGCGTGGCGCGGGATGCCCTTCAGGGCGAATGGAAAAGGGCGAGAAAAGTGACTGTGTTCAACGACAACGTGGACAGCAGCGACGACGTGCTCGTATGGCGACCGATCCGCTATGCGATGGCCGCGCATCGTCGCGTGCTCGTGGTCGACGACTACCGCGAAGCCGCCGACGCGCTGCAAATGCTACTGGTCGCGGACGGCTTCGATTGCCGCGCGCTCGACGATCCGTTCGCCGTGTGCGAGACCGCGCGCGAATGGCAGCCGTTCGCGGTGGTGCTCGACATCAAGATGCCCGGACTCGACGGGCTCGAACTGGCGCGCCGTCTGCGCGCGCATCCGCAAACTTCCCACATGCTCCTCGTGGCGTGCACCGCGTTTGCGTCGCGTGAGGACCGCGCGCTCGCGAAGGCCGCCGGCTTCGACGCGCATTGCGCGAAGCCGTTGACGCCCGAGCGTCTATTGCGCGTGCTCGAATCGGCGGCGGCATTGCCTGCGGCGACGCCGTCTTGAGAAAGTGCGGCTGACACAGCGCGATCAACTGAATCACGTGGTTAGCGAAAACTGAGGAAAGAAAGGTGCGCAGTGTCAGGCCCGCAAGTTGCTGGCAGACCCAGCCTGCCTGCTTCGCGCACTGTGCAATGGCCGGCGCCCGCGCTGCGAATCCCTACACTCGGATAACGTGCAGCAGGAACACGTGGAAAGGCACTTGAAAAAAAAGCACATGCACGACACTGAAATACCGACTTCGTTGCGTCCACAGAGAACGCCTATGCCATCAGCCCCAGCCAGCTACGCGACGCGCATTTCCGAAGGCACGCCTTTTCCGCTCGGCGCGACATGGAACGGCAATGGTGTCAACTTCGCGCTGTTCTCCGCGCACGCGACGAAAGTCGAATTATGTCTGTTCGATGAAACCGGCCGGCACGAACTCGAACGGATCGAGCTGCCCGAGTACACCGACGAGGTATGGCATGTGTTCGTGCCGAATCTGAAACCGGGCGACGTCTATGGATATCGCGTGCATGGTCCATACGAGCCCGAGAACGGGCATCGTTTCAATCCGAACAAGCTGCTGCTCGATCCGTACGCGAAGGCGCACATCGGCGAGCTGAAATGGGCTCCGGAAATTTTCGGCTATACGCTCGATTCGGAACAGGCCGACCTGTCATTCGACGAACGCGACAGCGCGCCTTTTGTGCCGAAGTGCAAGGTCGTCGATGCGAATTTTTCGTGGAGCCATCCGGAGCGCAACGCGCTGCCCTGGGAACGCGTGATTCTCTACGAGACGCATGTGCGTGGCTTCACGATGCGTCATCCGCAGGTGCCCGAGCGTCTGCGCGGCACGTTCGCGGGACTGGCGCAGCAGCCGGTGCTCGACCACATACGCGACCTTGGTGTGACCTCGGTCGAGCTGATGCCGGTCCAGACCTTCGTCAACGACAGCCATCTGCTCGACAAGGGTCTGACGAACTACTGGGGCTACAACACGATCGGCTTTTTCGCGGCCGACCCGCGCTTCTTCGCGTCGTCGACCGATTCGGTGGGTGAGTTCAAGGAAATGGTCGACCGCTTTCATCAGGCCGATCTCGAAGTGATCCTCGACGTCGTGTACAACCACACGGCCGAAGGCAACGAACGCGGCCCGACGATCTCGTTCAAGGGCATCGACAACGCGTCGTACTACCGCCTGATGCCCGACGAGCCGCGCTACTACATCAACGATACCGGCACCGGAAATACACTGAACCTGTCGCATCCGCGGGTGCTGCAGATGGTGACAGACAGCCTGCGCTACTGGGTAACCGAAATGAAAGTGGACGGCTTCCGCTTCGATCTCGCGACGATCCTGGGCCGCGAAGATCATGGCTTCGACGAAGGCGGCGGCTTTCTCGACAGTTGCCGCCAGGACCCGGTGCTTTCCAGTGTGCGGCTGATCGCCGAGCCGTGGGATTGCGGCCCGGGCGGCTATCAGGTGGGCGGTTTTCCACCGGGCTGGGCCGAGTGGAACGATCGCTTCCGCGACACCGTGCGCGCGTACTGGAAGGGCGACGAGGGCGCCGCCGCCGATCTCGCGACGCGACTCACCGCATCGGGCAATCAGTTCAATCATCGCGGCCGGCGACCGTGGGCGAGCGTGAACTTCATCGCCGCGCACGACGGCTTCACACTCAACGATCTGGTCTCGTACAACGACAAGCATAACGAAGCAAACGGCGAGGACAACCGCGACGGCCATTCGGATAACAGGTCGTGGAACATGGGCGTCGAAGGACCGACCGACGACGCCGACATCCGCCAGCAACGCGAGCGCCAGAAACGCAATCTGCTTGCGACGCTGCTGCTGTCCCAAGGCACGCCGATGATGCTCGCCGGCGATGAATTCGGCCGCACGCAGCAGGGCAACAACAACGCGTATTGCCAGGACAACGAGATCAGCTGGGTCGATTGGGATGCGATCGACAACGACGGCCGCGCGCTGAGCGAGTTCGTGCGCAATCTGACCACGCTGCGCCGCCGCTTGCCGGTGCTGCGGCGCGGCCGTTTTCTGACTGGCGAATACAACGAGACGCTCGACGTGACCGACACGCGCTGGCTATCACCCGACGGCACCGACATCGCGGACGAGCAGTGGGCCGATCCGGCGATGCGTTGCTTCGGCCTACTGATCGACGGTCGCGCACAGGCGAGCGGCATTCGCCGTCTCGCGTCGGACGCGACCTTGCTGCTGGTGCTCAACGCTCATCACGACGTCGTCAATTTCACGCTGCCTGAGATTCCCGAGGGCGAGCGCTGGACTTGCCTCGTCGACACCAATATGCCGGTGCGCGCCGAGCTGCCGCAATTCAACGCGGGCGACGCCTATCAGGTGACAGGCCGCTCGCTGCTGCTGTTCGCGCTCGAAGCGCCGAGCCGCGCGACGCAGCGCGTGTTCGACAGTCTCGAAGAGCAGCTGACTTCCGACGAAGGCGACACTGCGTCAGGCTCGTAAGCGACACCGAGCGAATGCTCTTGCAGCGGGTCAAGACGTCGCCGGTTCCGGCGCGCCGATGATGGCGAGCGCGTCGGCGCGTGAGAGTCCGCCGCGCATCGCGTCGGAGAGCCGTGCGGTCAGCGCTTCGCGCTCGCAGGCGAGTACCGCGTCGACGTTGCCGTCGCGCACGTACAGTGCGATGAACGAGTGATGATCGAAATCACCATCGACGACGATCTCGTCCCAGTTGTCGGCGTGGCCGAGGTACTCGAAGTTCTTGCCGTAGTGATAGGTCCAGAAATACGGCACGCCGGCATAGCGATTGCGCGCGCCGCACATGTTCTGCGCGGCGATGCGCGCATGCTGCTGCGCGACGCGCCAATGTTCGATACGCACCGGCTCCTGGTTCTCGCGCAGCGGGAACACGGCGATATCGCCAGCCGCATACAGACCACACGCGGCTTGCATCCCCGCATTGACGATCACGCCACCGTCCTTCTGCAACGGCAGTCCTTCGACAAAACCGGTGGCCGGCGCAACCCCCGTGCCCAGCAACACGACGTCGGCGGCGATGGCTTGCCCGCTGTCGAGCATCACCGTATGCACGTTGCCTTCGTCGCCCTCGAGCGAGGCGACCTTCGCGTCGAGACAAAACGTCACGCCGTTGTTTTCGTGCAGCGCGCGAAACATCAGACCCGCGCGCTCGCCGAACTGCTTCGCGAACGGCACCTTGTCCAGCGAGATCACGGTGACAGGCACGCCGTGCTGGCGCAACGCGGACGCGACTTCGAGGCCGATGAAGCCGCTGCCGATGATCGCGACGCGGGTTTGCGATGCATCGTCGCCGAGCGCGTCGATCAGCGCGCTGGCATCGTCGAGATTGCGCAGCACGAGCACGCCGCCGAGGTCGCAGCCAGGGATGTCGGGCACTTTCGGTACGCCGCCGGTCGCGAGCAGCGCGGTGTCGTATTTCAGCGGCTCGAGGCTCTGGTCGCTACCGCCCGCACCGCTTTCGAAATGGATCGTGTGCGCGGGCACGTCGAGCCGCGCGACCTTCGCAACGATCCGCTCGATGCCGTGCGCATGAAGCCAGTGGGGCGGCAGCAATGGCGGCACGTCGGCGGGCGGCATCTCAAACGACGGGACGTACTTGCTCAGCGACGTGCGATCGTAGGGCGCGTGCGCTTCGTCGCCGATCAGCGTGATGCGGCCCTCGAAGCCACACTCGCGCAACGCGGTACAGGCGGCGGCGCCCGCGGCGCCCGCGCCGATCACAGCGTAGTGCCTGGGCTGCGCGCTGGCATCGTCAGGTTGCGTGTGCGCCGCCGGCACCGGCCGCGCGATTTTTTCTGCCGACACCAGCACGTCGTCGCCGTCGAGCGTAACGGGGTAACGATCGAGCGGCAGCAGCGCGGGAGGCTCCAGCACGTTGCCGGTCGCGACATCGAACGTGCCCTTGTGCCACGGACAGATGATGCGGCCGTGGCACAGCGCGCCCTCTTCGAGCGGGCCTCCCGCATGTGGGCAATCCGGTGAATACGCGTGCACGGTGTCGCCATCGCGCACGAGCAGGATCGGCGTGTCGTCCACGCTCACGCGCACGGCGCGCTCCGCCGGTAATTCCGATAGCCGCGCGACGCGGCGGGCAGACGTGGACATGGTGAGGCCTCACGAAAGGAAGCAGGCAGCGATAGGGCAGCAATCGATGCGCCTGAACGCGCAAGCGAAGTGCTGTCGATCTAATTGGGAAGATAGGCCGAGTTGCGGTAAATTTCGAGATGCAAATTTCATGGAGCCGGTGACCATGCAGCGTGCAGAACGTGTCGCAGTCGATGAGCCGATGCCATCGCGCAACTTCGCGGTGACGCGGCGCATGCTGCTGACCGTGCTGGTCGTGTCGATTGCGTTTCCGTTGACCTGCCTAGCGGTCTACGGCTACTTCGACTATCAGCGCCGTATCGCCGACGCGAGCGATATGATCGACCGCCTCGCGCGCGTGGCTGAGGAGCAGGCCGTCAAGGTGCTGGACCTGAACCGGCAGATGGCTTCGCGCGTGATCGAGCTGCTCGGCAATTCGGACGATGCACAGATCCGTGCGCGCGAAGGCGAGCTGCACGAGCGCCTGCGCTATATCGGCGGCGATTTTCCGCAGGTAGCGTCGATCGCGTTGCTCGGCGTGAACGGCGAGCTGCTCGCGTCGAGCTTCGCGTATCCGGCGCCGGCGGTGTCGATCGGTCAGCGCGACGACTTTCTTGCCGCAAAGGCGATGCGGCCGCAGCCCTATTTTTCGCTGCCGATCTTCGGCACGCTGTCGAAGGTCGACGTGTTCACGACCGCGATCGGCCGCTCGGGTGCGGACGGGCAGTTTCTCGGCGTGGTCACGGTGGCGCTGCGCAACGCCTACTTTTCGCGCTTCTACGGCGAGCTGACCAACGGCGATCCGTCGCTCGCGCTTGCGCTGTACCGGCAGGACGGCAATCTGCTGGTGCGCTATCCGCCGTGGCCGGCCGGCGCGCGGCCGTCCATGCACAGCGCGTTCACGTCCGCGTTGCGCGACAAACAACTGTCTGGCCACGTGCGTCTGAAATCGACCGTCGACGGCGTCGAGCGGCTGCTCGCGTTTCGCCGCGTCGGCGACTATCCGTTGTATGTGATGAGCGCGTACGCGACGTCGTCGATCGTGGCCGCGTGGCGCACCCATGTCCTCATGATCGCGGCGCTGACCGCCTTACCCTGCATCGCAATCTGGGGACTGGTGCTGTATTCGCTGCGTCAGCTCGAAGCGGAGCGACGTGCGTGGGAGCGCTGGCAGGGCGAGGTCGCGATGCGGCTGTCGGCCGAGGCGTCGAGCCGGCAACTGCAGCGCATGGGCGCGCTCGGCAATCTGGTTGCCAATGTGGCGCACGATTTCAACAACCTGCTGATGGTGGTGTCGGCGAACATCGAACTCGCGCGACTGAAGCACTACAACGATCTCGAGAAGGAAGTGCTCGCGGTCGAACGCGCCACCGCCACGGCCGAAGCGCTGACGCGGCGCTTGTTGAGCGTCGCGCGCAAGCGGCCGCTGAAGCAGGAGCCGGTCGAACTCGCGCGCTGGCTGCCGACCGCGGCGCCGCTGATCGACGCGGCGCTCGGCGACACGATCGAGCTGAAGCTGCGAGTGCCGGCGGATCTATGGCAGGTGTTCGCCGATCCGACCGACCTCGAGTTCGCGATCGTGAACATCGCGATGAACGCGCGAGATGCAATGCCGGGCGGCGGGCGCTTCGTGATCCGTTGCCAGAACATTCGGCTGGTGGGCAGCGATACGCAGCTGGCGGACGGCGAGTACGTGCTGATCGCCTGCTCCGACGACGGGGAGGGGATGTCCGAGGCGGTCGCGCGGCGCGCGTTCGAGCCGCTCTTCACGACCAGGCTGGGCGGCGCGGGCACCGGCCTCGGGCTCGCGCAGGTGCTGTCGATCGCCGAGCAGGCGGGCGGCACTGCGAAGATCGACAGCGTGCCGGGCAGTGGCACCACGGTGCGGCTCTTTCTGCCGCGCTATCGCGAGCGCGGGGCGCTGGCCGGCGCCGACGCGCGACAGCCGCTACCGACGGCCGCCGGGGCCGTGCTGCTGGTCGAGGACAACGAGGACGTCGCGGCCGGCGTGACCGCGGTGCTCGAAACCTTCGGCTGCGAAGTGCGTCACGAGCCGACCGCCGACCAGGCGTTCGACGTGCTGAGTGCCGGCGAGCGCTTCGAGCTTGTGCTGTCGGACATCCAGATGCCGGGCAAGCTGAACGGTATCGACCTGGCGGAAAAGGTCCGCAGCGCGTGGCCGTCGCAGAGGATCGCGCTGATGACCGGTTACGCCGACGAACTCGACCGCGCAAGGCGGCTCGGGATCGCTATTCTCGCGAAGCCTTTCAATATCGACGAACTGCATGCGCTAGTGGCTTGCGGCGCGTGAAGGCGCGGGGCCAATACGCGCGTCGCGTCCACGCTGATCTTTTCGATCGTGCTGTGCCGCGGCACGATTTCGAATCATTGCGAATGTGATGGCAGCCGTTATTTGCATGGTCCAATCAAATTCATATTGCATAAGCGGATTTCTCTCAAAGGGAAAATGTAAATAGAGATTCGCAAGTAATGCTTCGACTGGCTTCGATCGATGGTCAGGCAGGCGTTGGCCAGTTCTGCTCTTTCTACTTTTTTGGGATCGTGTTATCCCGCACAATCGGGCCTCATTGAGCGACTGTGAGGCGCGATGAATTCACTTTTTCTGAGTTTTCGCCAGGACGTCCGTGAAAGACGTTACGGGGATTTCTTCTGGCGGAGCGTTCGCAAATCGATCTACCTTCACGTTAAGTCGCCCCGCATGTTTGACGTGGACCGGTGGTTTCATTTTGCGCTACCGGCCGGCGCAAGCCGCGAGGGACACGACGATCTGGTGCAAGGCATGGAGGAAGCGCGCGCAGCGTGGCTGCAACATGCCCCTTCAATGCTGCTGTCCCACCAGTCGCACAGGTTGCGCGACGTGCTTGGGAAAAGTCACAACCGCTTTGATATGCGAAGAATGAATGACCATGACGTCGCCAGGGCTCTTTACAACGAAGTGCAGAACGGTGGCCTGCTCTTTGTGCCGGAGCGCGAGGATATGCGCAAGTGTGTGCAGGCGATACGGGAGCGGCGGGAAAAGGGCTCCGGACCGGCGCTCGCGCGCGCACAACAGCCGGACGACGCAAGCACGGCAAGATTGCTTTATAGCAACAGCCCACGCGCATCGCAGAACCTCGGCAGCGCCCAAGCGTTCGAGTACACACCGGACTCGGTGAGTTGCGACGTTGAAGAACTGGCGGGTGGCGAGGGAATGCCGGGTAATAATCAGGCACAAAATCGGCAGACCCGTGATGTTGCAACTGCATTGGGCCTCAACAAGGATCAGGCTCAGCGGCTACATCGGGAAATTGGCGGTCAAGGTCTCGGCTATCGCGAAATAATGGAACGAGCTAAAGATCTGTTCAACTTGTGGTAATGCGGCCAACAAACCGAAGGATTATCGAATGATTAACACACGAGAAGAGATTGAGCGCCGCCTGTCAGCTATTGAAGGATTGTCGGTAAGCGCCGTACATCACGCAGCAGGCACGCTTACGATGCAGTTCGGCACGCTAAAACCGGTAGCCAATTTCAAAGGTGCGATCAGGTACGTTGGGGAGTGGTCTTTACACGTCCAATGCGTCTGGAAAATAGAACAGGCAGGAAGTGCTGTTGCAACGCAAGATGACCTTTTCGGGCCCGACGAAACGGCACACCGGGAGGCCCAGCGCATTGACGACCTGCTGGTCAAGCAGGGCCGTGCCGTTGTGAAGAGCGTATCGGGAAGCGAAGAAGGCGGTGCAGAAATTTTACTGTCCGGCGGATTGCGGCTTGTCATCACCCCGAACAGTGCACCTGATGAAGAAGACTGGCGCTTTTTTGACCCAACCTCCAATGCGAAGCACTTTGTCATCGAGGGTGGCAAGGTCGATCCCTGGTCTTTATCGTGACCGAACAACGCGGGGAGCAGGCAAACTCCGCGGGCGGGTTCTGCCCTGGAAGCCTTTTTGCGCGGCTCCCCGATAGCCTGTGCCCGCGCGGGTTCAATCCTTCTCCATCGCCGCCTCATACTTGCCGAGCGCGGCCGCGCCATTCAATCGCGCGCGCTTGAGCAAGGCCTGCTGCGCTTCCTTCACGTTGCCCGGCTGGCCGCGCCACGCCTGCAACGGCGGCTCCTGCAACGCGCGCCCGTACGAAAAGCTCAGATTCCACGGCAGCGCGCCGAGCCGGTTCATCGCATTGAGATTGACGGTGGCCTCCTCAGGCGACTGCCCACCCGACAGGAACACGAGACCGGGCACCGCCGACGGCACCGTGCGCTTCAGCACACGCACGGTCGCCGCCGCGATATGCGCCGTGCTCGACGGCTGCTGATGCTCGGAGCCGGGCAGCACCATGCTCGGTTTCAGCACGATATGTTCGAGCACCACGCCATGCCGATGCAGCGCATGAAAGACTTCGTGCAACACGGCCTCCGTCACTTCGGCGCAACGCTCGATCGTGTGATCGCCGTCCATCAGCACCTCGGGTTCGACGATCGGCACGATGCCGGCCTCCTGGCTGATCGCCGCATAGCGCGCGAGCGAATCGGCATTCGTCTCGATCGCGAGCCGGCTCGGCAAGCTCGACGTGATGTTGTAGACCGCGCGCCACTTCGCGAAGCGCGCGCCTAGCCGCTTGTAATCGACGAAGCGTTTGGCGAGGCCGTCGAGGCCTTCGGTGATTTCGTCGCCTGGAGCGTGCGCGAGCGGCACCTTGCCGAGATCGACCTTGATGCCGGGTACGACGCCGTTCGCGGCGGCTACCTGCGGGAACGGCGTGCCGTCGTTGGCCTTCTGGCCGAGCGTTTCCTCGTAGAGAATCACGCCGCTCACGAACTCGCCGAGACCGGGTGTCGTCAGCAGCAGGTTGCGATAGGCGCGGCGGTTTTCCTCGGTCGATTCGAGGCCGATCGTCTTGAAGCGTCTGGCGATGGTCGGGCCGCTTTCGTCGGCGGCGAGAAGGCCCTTGCCGGGTTGAACCATCGCGTTGACGGTGGCTTGCAGCTCGCTACGGGTGTCCATGAGGTGTGCTCCCTTGGGTAGGCTCCGTTCGATGCGGTGTGAGCAGAGATGCCGGTGACAGATTCCTTCGCGTGGTGGGTGAATGAAATGGCGCGGCCTCAGTCGCCGAGCAGATGCAACACGATATCGCGCGGCTGCGCGTGGCGCCGATGTTCGAACAGGTACAGCCCCTGCCATGTGCCGAGCAGCATCCGTCCATGTTCGACCGGCACCGACAGCTGCACCTGCGTAAGCGCCGCGCGCAGATGCGCGGGCATGTCGTCGGGGCCTTCGGTGTCGTGCTCGTAGCGCTCGACGTCTTCGGGCGCGAGGCTCTCGAAGTAGCGCTCCAGATCGCGCCGCACCGACGGGTCGGCATTCTCCTGAATCAGCAGCGACGCCGACGTGTGCCGGCAAAACACCGTCAGCAGACCGGTACGGATGTCCGTGTCATCGACGAAGCGCCGCGCGTCGTCGGTAAATTCGACCAGGCCGCGACCACGGGTCTGGACGCTTAAGTGATGGATAGCTTGGCGCATGGCGGATGGGTGGTGCGATGAGGCAGTGAATGACGGGCACCTACGCCCGACGCGAATCAGAGCGACGCGAATGCATCCTGGATATCCTCGGCGCTGCGTGGCCGCACCACGCGCGCGAGCTCGGCGCCGTCGCGCATCAGCACGAGCGTCGGCCACAGCTTGACCTTGAACGAGCGGCCGAGCGGCCGGCCGGGACCGTCCTCGATCTTTAGATGCCGCAGGCCCGCGTGCGGCGCGAGCGCCTGCCTGATCGTTGCCTGCGCGCCCTGGCAAATGCCGCACCAGTTGGTGCCGAATTCGACGACGGTGACGCCGGGCAGCGCGTCGAGCTCGGCGCGAGTCAGGGCCTGCGGGGAATAAGCTGTCGGGGTGGTCATGCGTGCTCCGCTGCTGATTGGACGGGTTGCGCGCGTCGTGCCTGCTTGTCGCGGCGTGTCGCGCGCGGGTATGTGCAAAGGGTAGCAGCTATGCCGCGGATCGTCAGCGAGGCGCTCGTACGCTGCGCGAACCGCGCAGTGTCGCCGTGACGTGTTAAAAAGCGGTGCGCGCGTGCTCGACCGATCGATGCGTCGCGCGAAACGCAACGAAAGAACCTCTCAAAAAATGAACCCGCGAATTTATCTGCAACACCCGCAACACAAGGACGCTATCGCGGTCGCGACCGGCTTCAGCTGGGGCGCGTGCCTGCTCGGCTTTATCTGGGCGCTGTCGAAGAGAATGTGGTTCGCCGCGTTCGTGATGCTTGGCATCAACGTGATCCTGGCTGGCATCGGCCTGTGGGGCGAGACGGCCGATCTGATCGGCTTGGTGCTGTCGATCGCGTTCGCGCTCGCCTGCGGCGCGTATGGCAACCGGTGGCATCGCTGGACGCTCGAACAGCGCGGCTACGTCGTGGTGTGATCAAAGGTGGACGCAATCCGCCATGGAGGCGTTTGATGCTCATTGCATTCGCCGTCTGCGTTCTTTCCGACCTACGACCACAAGGCACGGGCGCAGCAAATGCGCGCAACGGGGGGCAAGTAGCGTCGAGCGTGCTGTCAGTTCGCGGCTAACGGTACGCATCCGCACAGCACGGCGCACCTCACGGATTTGGGACGGATCTTCGCGGGTTTACGCGCGCCGCGCCGCGGGTCGATAATGCCCGGGTCGTTCCGGCCCCGAACCTGCGACGACTATCGTGCCTTGCAGCGTATTCATGCGCAGCGAAGCCCGCTCCACCTGCCCACCGTCCCCGTGTTGAAAACTGCGCGTTTTTTCGACCTGCTTCGCATTCCTGGCTTCAAGCCGCTCGCCGCCGCCACGCTCATGCTCGGTGTGGCGATGTCCTTCACCGCACCGTATCTGTCACTGTTCGGCATCGAACGCGCCGGCATGACGCCGTTCCGGCTTGGCGTGTTCATGACTTCGATCGCCGCGAGCGGCGTGCTCGCGAGTACGCTCGCCGGGCGTTGGAGCGACAGGAGCGGGCGGCATCGACCGTTGCTGCTCGCGACGCTGATCGCAGCCGCGCTCGGTTATCTGTGTCTGTGCGTGGTGCGCGATTACCGGCTGCTGCTGGTCGTCGGCATCGTGTTCATCGGCGCGGGCGGCTCGGCGATCTCGATGGTGTTTTCGTTCAGCCGCGCGGCGCTGCCGGTGCCGGACCCCGACGAGCGTGCGTTCGCGAGCGCGACGCTGCGCACGATCCTGTCTGCCGCATGGGTGTTTGGGCCATCGGTCGGCGCGCTGGTGCTCGCCGCCAGCAGCTTCGTGGGGTTGTTCCTGTTCGCGGCCACGAGCTTCGCGATCTGCGGCTTCATCGTCTGGCGCATGCGCGAGCCGCAGAGCCATCTCGGCGATCACACGGTCGAGGACACCGCGTCGGAGCCGTCCGCGTCGATCACGGTGCCGCCGCTGAGGCAGCCCGGCGAGGATGCGCACGAAACGCTGCCGACCGCCTCGGCGCACGACATCATGCGCTCGGTGACGGCGCTGACCCTGCTCGGCCTCGCGGCGAACGCGACGATGATCGTGCTGCCGCTTTACATCGTGCACGGGCTGAACGGCACCCACCTCGACGTGTCGGTGATGCTCGGCCTCGGCGCGCTGACCGAAATCCCGATGATGCTCGCGCTCGGCGCGAAGTCGTCGTCGCTGCACAAGCCGAACTGGCTCGCCGCGTGCGCAGCCGTGCATGCGGTGTACTTCGTCGCGATGTCGCTGGCTGGCACCGTCAACGTGCTAATCCCGATGCAGATGCTGAACGCGTTCGTGGTCGCCGTGACCTCGTGCCTCGGCATGACCTACGTGCAGGATCTGATGCCGCATTCGCCCGGCCGCGCGACCGCGCTGTTCTTCAACGCGGCGCGGGTCGGCTCGATCCTGTCGGGCGTGCTGTCGGGGCTGCTCGTGCAGGCGTTCAGCTATCGGGGCACGTTCCTGTTCTGCGGGCTGCTCGCGGTGTGCGCGCTCGTCCTGTTCGCGGTGCCAGGCTATCGCTATCCGCTGATGTGGCGCGCGCTGAAGCGTGTCGCGGCAGCGCAATACGCGAAACTGGCCGCCCGACGCGGCACGCGCGTGCCGGAGCGTAGCGAATGACGGGTGAGCCCGTCGCGTTCCCGTTCCTCTGCAAAAAAGAGGCGCCTTGTTTCGACCCAATCGGCGCACCTCTCGACACAGCGCCTATGCTTAAGGGCAGCCACGCCGCCGCAATACAACGACCATAAAATCAGGCAGCGCAACGCAGCATCTTTCGGAGCGAGCCATGCAGCTAGGAATGATTGGATTGGGACGGATGGGTGCCGACATGGTGCGGCGCCTGACCAGGGGCTCTCAGCAATGCATCGTGTATGACGTGCAGCCCGCGGCGGTCGACAGGCTGAAGCAGGAGGGCATAGCCGGCGCGAGTTCGCTCGGAGACCTCGTCGCGCAACTCGACAAGCCCCGCGCCGTCTGGCTGATGGTGCCCGCCGCAGTGGTCGACGCGACGCTCGAGAAGCTCGTGCCGCTGCTCGAACCGGGCGACGTCGTGATCGACGGCGGCAACTCCTACTATCACGACGACATCCGCCGCGGCCAGCAGCTCGGCGCGCGCCAGCTTCACTACGTGGACGTAGGGACGAGCGGCGGCGTGGCGGGGCGCGAACGCGGCTATTGCCTGATGATCGGCGGCGAGGCCGAGGTCGTCAAACGGCTCGAACCGATCTTCTCGACGCTGGCGCCGGGCGCGGGCACGGCGAGCGCGACGCCGGGCCGCCAGGCGGGCGCGAGTACCGCCGAGCAGGGCTTTCTGCACTGCGGCCCGCAAGGCGCGGGGCATTTCGTCAAGATGGTCCATAACGGCATCGAGTACGGCCTGATGGCCGCGTATGCCGAGGGTCTGAACGTGCTGCGCCACGCCGACGCCGGTCAGCACGCGCGCGAAGTCGATGCGGAAACCTCGCCGCTGCGCCGTCCCGAGCTCTACCAGTACGATCTGAACCTGGCCGATATCGCCGAGGTCTGGCGCCGCGGCAGCGTGATCGGCTCGTGGCTGCTCGACCTGATCGCCGGGTCGCTCGCCAGCGACACCGAACTGACAAGCTACACGGGCCGCGTGTCGGATTCGGGCGAAGGACGCTGGACCGTCGCCGCGGCCATCGACGAAGGCGTGCCGACGCCCGTGCTCAGCGCGGCGCTGTTCGGGCGCTTCAGCTCGCGCGGCGAGGCAGATTTCGCGAACCGCGTGCTGTCCGCGATGCGGCACGATTTCGGCGGCCACGCGGAAAAACCTGCCGCGCCGGACGGCGGGCTCAAGTAGGTCAGGCTAGCCAGGCGCCCGGCCCCACCACTATCACGCCAATCCGGCGAATCGCCCCCGCGAACCCGCCACAAGGAGCCGCGATGCCAATCACCACCGCCACGCCGCACGACGTCGTGTTTCTATTCGATTGCGACAACACGCTGCTCGACAACGATCACGTGTTGCAGGATCTGCGCGCGCACATGATGGGCCAGTTCGGCGAGGAGAACAGTGCGCGCTACTGGGAAATCTTCGAGAACCTGCGCGTCGAGCTCGGTTACGCCGACTACCTCGGCGCGTTGCAACGCTACCGGACCGAGCATCCGCGCGATACGCGCCTGCTGCTGATGTCGTCGTTCCTGATCGAGTATCCGTTTGCGAACCGGCTCTATCCCGGGGCGCTCGACGCGCTGCGGCATGTCGGCCAGTACGGGCCGACGGTGATCCTGTCCGATGGTGACGTCGTGTTCCAGCCGCGCAAGATTTCGCGCTCGGGACTGTGGGAGGAAGTCGACGGGCGCGTGCTGATCTATATCCACAAGGAGCTGATGCTCGATCAGGTGATGGAGTGCTATCCGGCACGCCACTACGTGATGGTCGACGACAAGCTGCGGATTCTGAGCGCGATGAAGAAGTCATGGGGCGCGCAGCTGACGACCGTGTTTCCGCGCCAGGGGCACTATGCGTTCGACCCGAAGGAAATCGCCAGCAATCCGCCCGCCGACGTGACGGTCGAGCGGATTGGCGAGTTGGCGGCGATCGACGTGGAAAGTCTGTTGCGTCGCGCGACGTGACCGTGGTCGCTCGCAAGCATCCGCATTCCGCGGCGCGAGCGTCCGCACGCGAGCAGTCACGTTGTTGCGCTAGCCGTGGCCGAACAGCTTCACTAGCAGCCCGAATATGCCGACTGGCACGGCGAGCCCCACGCACAGGAACACGAGCGTAAGGACCAGGGTCTTGAGCACTTTGAGCGCACTGGGAGATGTCGACATGGCGGCCATTGATCTGGGACAAGGAACACAAAAGGGAAACTCGGTGCAATGCTGCTGCAGCACGAATGCAACATTCAGCGCGACATACTGTGAGGGGTAGCAAGTATTAAGTATTCGCCCCCGGTCTGATCAGCTTAACCCATTCGACTCGCGCACCGCGGCTTCGTTTCGCTTGCACCGCATCATCCGCCAACCAGCCTGACAGTCCTATTCGAGGAGTGACGCCATGGCCGAAGCAACCTCGCATCCCACCCAGCCACAAGTTCTGGATCCCGACACGCTGCGCAACATAGACCGCTACTGGCGCGCGTGCAATTACCTGTCGGTAGGCATGATCTATCTGCGCGACAATCCGCTGCTGCGCGAAGCGCTGCAGCCCGAGCACATCAAGAACCGGCTGCTCGGCCATTGGGGATCCGACGCCGGCCAAAGCTTCGTGCTCGTGCATCTGAACCGGCTGATCCGCAAACACGATCTCGACATGATCTATCTGTCCGGCCCCGGTCACGGCGCGCCCGCGAGCCTCGCGCACTGCTATCTGGAAGGCCATTACTCGGAGATCTATCCGGATCGCAGCGAGGACGAAGCGGGTATGCGGCGCTTTTTCCGGCAATTCTCGTTCCCCGGCGGCATCGGTTCGCATTGCACGCCGGAAACGCCGGGCTCGATTCACGAAGGCGGTGAACTCGGCTACTGCCTGTCGCACGGCTACGGCGCCGCGTTCGACAACCCCGAGCTGATCGTCACCGTGATGATCGGCGACGGCGAAGCGGAAACCGGCCCACTCGCCACCTCCTGGCATTCGAACAAGTTCCTCAATCCGATTCGCGACGGCGCGGTGCTGCCAGTGCTGCATCTGAACGGCTACAAGATCGCCAATCCCACGCTGCTCGCGCGCATTCCGCGTGAAGAACTCGAAGCGCTGATGGTCGGTTATGGCCACAAGCCGTATTTCGTCGAGGGCGACGATCCCGACACGATGCATCAGCAGATGGCCGCGACGCTCGAACAGTGCATCGGCGAAATTCGTGCGATCCAGCAGCATGCGCGGCAGAACAACGACACGACGCGGCCGCGCTGGCCGATGATCGTGCTGCGCTCGCCCAAGGGCTGGACCGGGCCGAAGGAAGTCGACGGTCACAAGGTGGAAGGCTCGTGGCGTGCGCATCAGGTGCCGGTGCCCGATCCGGCGACCAATCGCAAGAGCCTGCAGATCGTCGAGGAGTGGCTGCGCAGCTACGGCCCCGACACGCTGTTCGACGCGAACGGCCGGCTCGTCGAGGAACTGCGCGCGCTCGCGCCCGTTGGGGCGCGCCGCATCAGCGCGAATCCGCATGCGAACGGCGGGCTGCTGTGCAAGATGCTCGACATGCCGCCGTTTCGCGACTACGCGGTGCCCGTGAAGAAACCGGGCAGGGCGAATACGTCGCCGACCGCGGTGCTCGGCACGTTCCTGCGCGACGTGATGCGCAACAACATGTCGAACTTCCGGCTGTTCGGTCCCGACGAGACCGCCAGCAACAAGCTGCAGGCGGTTTATGAAGCATCGGGCAAGACCTGGCTCGCCGCGCTCGAAGCGAGCGACGCCGACGGCGGCGACCTGTCGCCCGATGGCCGCGTGATGGAAATGCTCAGCGAGCACACGCTCGAAGGCTGGTTCGAAGGCTACGTGCTGACCGGCCGCCACGGGCTGTTCGCGACCTACGAGGCGTTCGTGCATGTGATCGACTCGATGTTCAACCAGCACGCGAAGTGGCTCGAAAAAGCCAAGCGCGATCTCGGCTGGCGACAGCCGGTGCCGTCGCTCAATCTGCTGATCACGTCGCTCGTATGGCGCCAGGATCACAACGGCTTCACGCACCAGGATCCCGGCTTTCTCGACGTGGTCACGAACAAGAGCCCGGACGTCGTGCGCATCTATCTGCCGCCCGACGCCAACTGTCTGCTGAGCGTCGCCGATCACTGCCTGCGTTCGCGCGACTACGTGAACGTGATCGTCTCCGACAAGCAGCCGCATCTGACCTATCTCGACATGGGCGCGGCGGTCACGCATTGCACCAAGGGCATCGGCATCTGGGACTGGGCGTCGACCGATCAGGGCGTCGAGCCGGACGTCGTGATCGCGTGCGCGGGCGACATCGCGACGATGGAAGCGCTCGCCGCCGTGCAGATCCTGAAGGAGCACTTCGCGACCCTGAAGATCCGCTTCGTCAACGTGGTCGATCTGTTCCGCCTGATGCCCGAGCATGCGCATCCGCATGGACTGTCGGACAGCGATTTCGATTCGCTGTTTACGACCAGCAAGCCGGTGATTTTCAACTTCCACTCGTACGCGACGCTCGTGCACAAGCTCACGTACAACCGTCAGAATCACGAGAACATCCACGTGCATGGGTATCGCGAGCAGGGCAATATCAACACGCCGCTCGAACTCGCGATCATCAACGGGGTCGATCGCTTCACGCTTGCAATCGATGCGATCGATCGCGTGCCGACGCTACGCGGCGTCGGCGATCATACGAAGGAATGGCTGCGCGGGCAGATCATCGAGCATCTCGCGTATGCGCATGAGGAAGGGATCGACAAGGAAGAAATCCGCAACTGGATGTGGAAAGGTTGAGCGAGGACGTCATGCATAACCACGATCAGGAACGGACGATTCTGGTGCTCAATAGCGGTTCGTCATCGTTGAAGTTCGGGCTCTTTGCGCACTCGGACGACGACGAAACGCTGCTCCTCGAAGGCGCGGCCGAGGGCATCGGCCGCGCCGACGGCCGCCTGCGGATCAGAACGGCCGACGGCCGCGTGCTGTTGCAACAGGAGCACATTCTCGAATCGCAAACCGAGGCGTTGCAGACGCTCTCGCAGGTGCTCGCGCAACAGCATCATGCGCGGCCCGTCGCGGTGGGGCATCGCGTCGTGCATGGCGGCCCGCGCTTGCGCGCGCACCAGCGCATCACCGACGACGTGCGCCGGCAGTTGCACGACGCGCTTCACTACGCGCCAGTGCATATCCCGCCGGCACTCGCGCTGATCGACGAAGCCGCGCAGATTTTCGGCGACGCACCGCATTTTGCGTGCTTCGACACCGCGTTTCACGCGACGCTGCCGCCGCGCGCTGCGCAGTTCGCCTTGCCGCGCCGCTACGCGGACGCCGGGGTGATCCGCTATGGTTTTCATGGGCTGTCGTACGAATCGCTGGTCAGGCAGCTCGGTGCGGCGTTGCCGTCGCGTGCGGTGTTCGCGCATCTCGGCAATGGGTCGAGCCTGTGCGCGCTGCTCGATGGTCGTTCGGTCGATACGTCGATGGGCTTGACGCCGACCGGCGGCATCCCGATGGGCACGCGCTGCGGCGACCTCGATCCGGGCGTGCTGCTGTATCTGATGCGTGCGGAACACCTCGGCGCCGACGCGCTCGAAACGCTGCTCAATCGCCACAGTGGTCTCGCCGGTTACGCGGACGGCGAGAGCGACATGCAGGCGCTCGAAAAACGCGTGGCGGCTGGCGACGCGCTGGCGTCGCTCGCGCTCGATGCGTTTGCGACCGCGGTGCGCAAGACGATCGGCGCATATGCGGCACTGCTTGGCGGCATCGATCTGCTCGTGTTTACGGGCGGAATTGGTGAGCACAGCACCGAGGTCCGGCGGCGCGTGTGCGAAGGGCTCGCGTTCGCGGGGCTCGTCGAGCACGATCCGGCCGGCAAGGTGAGGGTGCTGCACACCGAAGAGGAAAAACAGATCGCGCGGCACTGCCGGGCTCTGCTGCAACAGGCGGGCGTCGGCTGACCCGCATCAGGCCGTTCTGACGACGGTCCGGTCCGCGACGCCGGTGACGCCGAACAGCCGCGTCACGTCTTCGAGCATCGCGGCGCGCTGTGCTTCGCGCTGAAGCTCGCCCGACAACGTGATGCGCCCCCGCGCGACTTTCACGCGCACGGCGCGCGGCGGAACGGCCGCGTCCCACGCGAGACGGCGCGCCGCTTCGGCGGCGATTTGCGCATCGGTCAGACGGGTGGACGTCACGGAGTCCCCACGAAACGGAACTGATCCATTCACACTAGCAGATGCGGCGGATTTTGCCCGTGTGCTCGCTAGCCGGGGGAGGGCAGAATTGCGCACCGCGCAGGCCTCGCCGCGTTTATCATAGTGCCCACATGACAGAACGCGCCGTCCCCTGCGAACGGCGCGCACATCTTCCACGAGACCTCGCATCCCCATGAATTCGACTCCCGACGCTCCTTCCCGACCCTCGCTGCGTGCGCTGACCGTGCTCGAAGGACGTGTTCTCGGCGTGCTTGTCGAGAAACAGCACACCGTGCCTGATAGTTATCCGCTGTCGCTGAACGCGCTGACGCTCGGCTGCAATCAGAAGACCGGCCGCGCGCCGGTGATGAACGCGACCGAGGCCGAGGTGCTGACCGCGATAGACGGATTGAAACGCGTGAGCCTCGTGTTTGAAGGCAGCAGCAGCCGCGTGCCGCGCTTCGAGCACAACATGAACCGCGTGCTCGGGCTGCCGGGACAGTCGATCGCGCTCTTGACCATGCTGCTCTTGCGCGGCCCGCAAACGGCCGCCGAATTGCGCCTGAACTGCGCGCGCCTGCATGGTTTTGCCGATATTTCGTCGGTCGAGGCGTTTCTCGATGAGCTTGCCGCGAGCGAGCCGCCACGCGTCATCCGGCTGCCGCGCATGGCGGGCGAGCGCGAGCCTCGCTGGATGCATCTGTTGTGCGGCGAGGTCAGCATCAGCGAGACTGCCCAGTCCGCTGCCGCCGACGACAGCGTGCCGCCGTCCGCATACGAGGCGCTGAAAGCCGAGCAGAAGCGTCTCGCCGATGAAGTCATGCGGCTGCAGACCGTCGTGCGGCGCATGGCGACGGAGTTGGGGATCAGCGCGGACGATTTGTGACTGGAAGCGATCGACGTGACCTGAAACGGAAACGAAAACCCGCCCGTTTCACACATCCCGCCGACGTGGTCTGTCGACCAGCAAGGTGCGCTGCGTGCGATAGAAGATACGCGGCGGCACGTTCGGAGAATCTTCGGCGAGCCGGTCGAGTTCGGTGCGGATCGCGGTGAGGTAGTGCGCTTCGCGTGCGTCGGCGTCGCCGGCAAACACTGCTTCGAGCCGACGACGCACCGCGCCATAGCGCGCACCGGCCGCGCGATGCTTCTCGGCACGCTCCGCATAGCGCAGGAACGTCTGCAGCGCGGCTGAAAGTGCCGCCGTCACGCTGACGAGCCCAACGAAAATCCGCATCTCGATCGATACCGGCGCCGTGCTCAGCGACCCGAATACCGCCGTGCCGACGAATGCGGTCAGCGCGGTCACAAGCCAGCCGATGCCGCGCTCGCGCGCCGACAGCAGGTCCGCCATGTCGTAATGGCTCATCTGCGATTCGCGCGCGCGGCGGATCCATTTCAATAGCAACTCGGTTTCGTCGAGGGGCGGCTCGTAGGCGGGCAGGGTCGTCATCGCTCAGTCTTCGGCACGCGTGTCAGTCATAGGAAAACGAACTGCCGAATTTCTCGATCCGCTCGAGCGCCATGCCCGAGCCGCGCACGACGCAGGTCAGCGGCCCCTCGGCGACGAACACCGGCAGGCCGGTTTCCTCGGCGAGCAGGCGGTCCAGATCGCGCAGCAGCGCGCCGCCTCCCGCGAGCATGATGCCGCGCTCGGCGATGTCCGCGCCGAGTTCCGGCGGCGTCTGTTCGAGCGCGATCTTCACCGACGAGACGATCTGGTTAAGCGGATCGGTCAGCGCTTCGAGAATCTCGTTGCTCGACACCGTGAAGCTGCGTGGAATGCCCTCGGACATGTTGCGGCCTTTCACTTCCATCTCCATGACCTCGGAGCCCGGAAACGCGGAGCCGATCTCCTTCTTGATCGCCTCGGCGGTCTGCTCGCCGATCAGCATGCCGTAGTTGCGGCGGATGTAGTTGACGATCGCGTCGTCGAACTTGTCGCCGCCGACGCGCACCGAGCCCTTGTAGACGATCCCGCCGAGCGAGATCACGCCGACCTCGGTCGTGCCGCCGCCGATGTCGACGACCATCGAACCCGTTGCCTCCGACACCGGCAGGCCCGCGCCGGTCGCGGCGGCCATCGGCTCCTCGATCAGATAGACCTGCGAGGCGCCCGCGCTATGCGCGGCCTCCTTGATCGCGCGACGCTCGACCTGGGTCGAGCCGCACGGCACGCAGATGATGATGCGCGGCGACGGTGCAAACAGCCGCGACTCGTGCGCCATCTGGATGAAGCGCTTGATCATCTGCTGGGTGATGTTGAAATCGGCGATCACGCCGTCTTTCATCGGGCGGATCGCCTCGATGTTGCCCGGCACCTTGCCGAGCATCTGCTTCGCTTCGCGGCCGACGGCGAGAATGATCTTCTTGCCGTTCGGGCCGCCTTCCTGGCGGATCGACACGACCGACGGCTCGTCGAGCACGATGCCCTTGCCGCGCATGTAGATCAGCGTGTTCGACGTGCCGAGGTCGATCGCGAGGTCGTTTGAAAAGTAGCCGCGCAGAAAACCGAACATGCGTATTCCTGTCTTTGCGTAGTCGGGCGCGTGAGCGCCGCCCGGAGGCTGTCGGGGTCTGCCGCTTGCACGCGGCGGGCGGCAAGAGCGGCCGCGCGACAGAAAGAATAGCAGTTTATCGACGCGCGCGGCCGCGTGGCGGCGCTACCTCTGGCTATCTTTCGCTCGCTGGCCCGAGCCGCCCCGCGATCGTGCGGCACGCCGCCAGCAGCGGTTCGATGTAAGCGGCTTGCACATCGTCACGACGACGGAAGGTCGGCATGCTGATGCTCACGCAGCCGACCGCGCGGCCGTCCGGGCCGCGAATCGCCGCGCCGTAGCAGGAGATCGATGCTTCGTTCTCCTCGCGATCCTCCGCGTGGCCGCGTTGCGCGGTCGCGTCGAGTTCCCGGCGCACGGCGTCGAGGTCGGTCAGCGTGTGCTCAGTGAAACGTTCGAGCGGCGCGACCTTCAGCAGCGCCTCGCGCTCGGCCTGCGTCAGTGTCGCCAGATACGCCTTGCCGACCGAACTCGACGTCAGCGACACGCGCGTGCCGATGCGCGAGGCCATGCGCACCGCGTGCGGGCTCTCCAGCTTCTCGATGTAGACCATTTGGCCCTGGCTCGGCACCGCGAGGTGAATCGTCTCCGAGGTGAGGTCGCGCAGTTCCATCAACACGTCGACGGCCGCGAGCCGCAGGTCCGAGCGCTCCCAGCTATGGCTGGCGAGATTGATCAGGCGCGGCCCGAGGCCAAAGGTGTTGCCGCTAGCCGTCGCGACGATCAGCCCTTCGGCTTGCAACGCGGCAACGATGCGATGCACGGTCGGGCGCGGATAGCCGCTCGCCGCGCTGAGCTTCGCGACGTTGGGCGGCGTTTGCGCATCGGCGATCAGTTGCAGCACCGCGATGAACTTCGAGAACGCGGCGGCGCCAGCGACGCCCTTGTTGCCGGTTTTATCATCGATCTGCTCGACAGCAACAGCGCGGGCGCGCGAAGAGGGTTTGGAAGCGGAGCTCGACATTACACGGAGGCAGGGGAGGGGTACGCAATTATGCCTTCACGCGGCTCGATCACGCGACGAGATACCCACCGTCGACCGGCACGATCGCGCCCGTCATGAACGATGCCGCTGGTGTGCACAGAAACACCGCGACCTGCGCGACTTCCTCGGGCGTACCCCAGCGATGCAGCGGCGTGCGCTCCAGGATCGCCTGCGAGCGGCCATCGTCGTCCTGCAACGCCTGCGTGAGCGGCGTCGCGATCCAGCCCGGCGCGATTGCATTGACGCGAATGCCGTCGGCCGCGTACGCAAGCGCGAGCGACTTCGTCAGCTGTGCGACCGCGCCCTTGCTCGCGCTATACGCAGGCACGAGACCACCGCCGAAAAAACTCAGCATCGACGCCGTATTCACGATGCAGCCCGCCGACGCCTTCAGCAAGGAACGCGCGGCCGTGCACACGCGCATCGTGCCGTTCAGGTTGATATCCATCACGCGTTCGAACACGTCGAGCCGGTGCTCTTCGACGCGGCTGATCACGCCCGCGCAGTTGACCACGATGTCGAGACGCTCGAACGCGCTCACCGCGGCGGTGACGGCGTCGCCCGAACGTACATCGAGCGCGACGCGCGGGATCTCGCGATTGAGCGTATCGGGCGTGCCTTCGGGCAGCGGCAAGCCAGCCGCCACCGTACGCGCGCCGAGTTGCGCAAGCGCGTTGGCGATCGCCGCGCCGATGCCGGACAAGCCGCCGGTCACGAGCGCGGCCTTGCCTTCGAGTAGCTGGTTCTGGAATGTCATGTGGGAAGCCGCATCAGGTGGGTTGAGGCTCGATCGAACTCGCGAGCGGCGCGGGCGCCACTTCCTTGACGACGAACAGATAGACGAGCGCCGCAGCGAACGCGACGGCCGCGCTGATCAGCAGCGCGTTGACGAACGAATGCGTCTGATCGACGACGATGCCGGTGATCACCGGCGCGAACGAGCCGCCCAGATAGCCGCCGAAGTTCTGCATGCTGCCGAGCGACGCCACCAGGTGCCGCGGCGCGGCGACACTGACTAGCGCCCATGCACTGCCGCTGGAGAGGTTCACGAACAGCATCGCGAGCGACACATAGACGATCGCGAGCGTCGTGCTCGGCGTATAGGCGGCTGGCACCGTAAACGCAGCCGCACCGACTAGGCCGATGCACAGCGGCCACTTGCGGCTGCGGATCGGCGCCATGCCGCGCTTCAACAGATAGTCGGCGATCAGGCCGCTGCTCGCCATGCCGATCGTACCGAACACATACGGAATCGCAACGACCCAGCCGGTGTGCGCGATGCTCAGATGACGCTCGCGTTCCAGATAGCCCGGCAGCCAAGTCAGATAGAGCCACACCATGTAGATCACGCCCATGAAGCCGAAAATCATGCCCCACGTGTTACGCAGTTTGAACAGCGCGCCCCATTCTGACCAGCTCAGGTCCGGCGGGTTTTCCTGGGTGGCCGTGCCTTCGTTCAGATGCGCGGTTTCTTCCGCGCTCAGAGCGATTTCGCTGCGATTGCGATAAACGACGTACCAGGCGAGCGCGACGACAATGCCGACCACGCCCATGATCACGAACATCGTTCGCCATCCGAAGGAAAGCATCAGCACCGTGAGCAGCGGTGGAGCGATCATCGGCGCGATGGTCGATGACGAGATGAACGTGCCGATCGGCGTGCCGCGCTCACGTACCGCGAACCATTCGCTGACGACCTTCGCGCCGGCCGGAAACAGCGGCGCTTCGGCGATGCCGAGCACGACGCGCGCGCTCAGAAACTGATTGAGCGTCTGGATGAAGCCGCCCGCAACTTGTGCGATCGACCACACGAGCATGCCGAGCCCGAGCATCACGCGCGAACCGAAACGGTCGAGCAGCGCGCCGACCGGCAACTGCGCGAACGCGTACGACAATGAGAAAGCGGACAGCAGGAGCCCCATCTGCGAAGCGGACAGATGCAATTCCTCGCTGACCAGATGATTCGCGATCGACAACGTGCTGCGGTCGAGATAGTTGACGATGCCCGCGACCGTCAGGAAGGTGACGGCGACCACCTGGATACGTTTCAGACGCTGCGACTTCTGAAGCATGTTTGTCTCCTGCGCAATGTGTCCTGCTGGTGTGGGAATGGTGCTGCCGTGCCTCTCGGTCTTGCGGTGTTGCGGTGTTGTCGGTGTTGTTTTGTTGGCGGCTTGCGCGGCCTGTTACCGGATGAACTGGTCGACGTAGTCTTCGCCGAGGCCGACGGCCGCGTAGTGTTTGCGGCACATGTCGATTTTCGTGAAGACGTCTTCATAGCCGGTGTAGTTGCCGTACGGATCGCAATAGAACATCACGCCGTTGACCTGAAAGTACGTGATCATTTCCTCGACGTCCCGCGGCACATACAACGTATGCGTTTCGCCCGGCGGTTCGTAGACGTAGCTGCCTTCGGTCGCGATCCAGTCATGCTCGAGATATCGCCAGCGGCCCTTCAGCACCATGCCGTGCACGCCCTGCGGATGACGGTGCCGGCTCAGCACGCCCGAGCGGCGCACGCGCAGCAGATTCATCCAGTATCCCTGCGACGCATTCAGGCACAGCGGGCGGAACGACACGTTTTCGGCCTGCGGAACCCATACGCGTTCGTCGGCCGGAATCGCGAAGGGCACCACGATTTCCTTTTGCGCTTCCTTGGGGAACGGCAACTGGTATGGCGTCAGGTCGGATCGATTGGCCTCGGGCATGGGGAAATTCCTCGCAAAGTGTGCTGAAAAACCGAATGTCCACATTGTGGATTAAGCGTCCACGATATGGTTATTATCAGAACCGGTTTCGGTGAGGTCAATCCTGGGGAAATTACGGGGCGGGTACGACGACTTACGCCGCGACTCATCCTCACATCGCGCGAAAGATGCACGTGCATCGATCGCCGCATACGCGCATGACACGCAAATAGCCCGTAAATCAAGGCTCGCGCGCTGATCCTGATCGAACACCATCTTTAAGCCTGCTTTAAGTGGAGGCCACTACATTACGCACCCATCACGTAACCATCGGCGACACTTCCTGACTATGACCACGAAAAACTATTGGCGCGGTAGCGCTGCGATCTGCGTTGCACTCGCAATCGGCGGCGCGTATGCGCTCAGCCATCGCAATGCCGATGCGTCCGTGAGCGACGCGCAGGGCTCCACGTCGGCACTGCGCGCGACGGCGGATATCGTCGGCTCGCGCTCGTCGGCGCCGGACTTCTCCAGCATCGTGTCGCGCTATGGCCCGGCGGTCGTGCATATCGGCGTGAAAGAAGCCGCGTCCGTCGATGAAAACGGTCAGCGCAAGAGCGGCGGCGAAGCGCTCGGCTCGGGCTTCATCATCAGCCAGGACGGTTACATTCTGACCAACAATCACGTCGTCGACGGCGCGACCAGCGTGAGCGTGAAGCTCACCGACGGCCGCGAATTCCACGCACGCGTGATCGGCAAGGACAAGACCACCGACGTCGCCGTCGTGAAGATCGACGCGACGAATCTGCCGACGGTCAAGATCGGCAACCCGGACAACAGCAAGGTCGGCGAATGGGTCGTGGCGATCGGTTCGCCGTACGGCTTCGACAGCACGGTGACCTCGGGCATCATCAGCGCGAAATCGCGCTCGATGTCCGACGACAGCCCGATCCCGTTCATCCAGACCGACGTGCCGGTCAATCCGGGCAACTCGGGTGGTCCGCTGTTCAACCTGAACGGCGAAGTGATCGGCATCAACTCGATGATCTACTCGCGCACCGGCGGCTTCCAGGGCCTGTCGTTCGCGATTCCGATCGACGCGGCGATGCATGTGAAAGATCAGCTCGTGCGCACGGGTCACGTGAGCCGCGGCCGCATCGGCGTGGGCGTGCAGCCGCTCAGCGCCGACAAGGCGAAGGCGCTCGGCCTCGACTCGACGGGCGGCGCACTGGTCGGCTCGGTCGATCCGAACGGCCCCGCGCAAGCGGCCGGTCTGCGTCAAGGCGACGTGATCGTCGGCGTGAACGGCAAGCGTATCGCCAATGCAACTGAATTGGTCGGGCAGGTCGCGCAGCTCTCGCCGGGCAGCGAAGCGACGATCAGCGTCTGGCGCAACGGCGGCGAACGCAAGCTGTCGGTGACGGTGGGCGCGCAGCAAGCGTCGGACGTGGCGTCGGCCGCGCCGCGCGAACAGCAGCAGGAACAGCCGCAGCAGCAAAACCGTCCGCGTCTCGGCGTCGCCGTGCGACCGCTGACCGAAGACGAGCAGCAGGAAGCGCAGTTGCCTGGCGGCGTGGTGGTGCAGCAGGCCACCGGTCCGGCCGCCGAAGCCGGCATTCAGGCAGGCGACATCATCGTTGCCGTCGACGGCAAGGTGATTCACGGCGTCGAGCAGCTGCGCCGCATGATCGCGCAGGCTGACGACAGCGTGTCCGTCACCGTGGTGCGCGACGGTGCGCAAGCGTCGGTCGAAGTGACGCTTGGCTGATGAGTCGAAGCCGCCGGTGCAATGCCGGCGGCCGGCACGGCGCGCTGATGTAGCGCGCGTGCCTCAGTTGGAAGGCTGGGCCCGATCCGCTTGTGACGTGCCTTGCGAAACGTTCTGCGGCTCGTCGGGGCCGCCCCCCAACGCGACGTAAAGCGACACCCCGTTCTGCAACGCCGTCGCCCGAAGCTGGATCAGCTGCTGCTCGGCGGCGAACTGATTGCGTCGCGCATCCACCACCTCGAGATAGATCGAGATTCCATTTTCGTAGCGCAGCTCGGCCGTTTCGGCGAGTTGCCGCTGCGCCTGCACCGCCTGTTCCTGCGCCGCGATCTGCTCCTTGTAGCGTTGCCGTGCGACCAGTGCATCGGACACCTCACGAAACGCGTTCTGCACGGTGCGCTGATAATCGGCGACCAGTTCGTCGCGCCGCGCGCGCGTCGCCGCTAGTTGCGCCTGGCGCTGACCCGCATCGAAGATCGGCATGCCGATCAGCGCGCCGAACGTCCACGCCTGCTTGGCCGGCTCGAACAGATCGCCGAGTTCCGGCGACACGTAACCGAAGCTGCCCGTCAGCGCGATGCGCGGAAAGAAGTCCGCGCGCGCGACGCCGATGTCGGCATCGGCCGCGCGCAGCTGCTGCTCGGCCTGCTGGATGTCCGGCCGATCGATCAGCAACGCGGAGGGCAAGCCTGCATCGAGCGCGCGGAACTGCGCGGCGTCGGCGATCGGCGGCGCGTGCGGTAGCGCTTCGGCAAGCGGCCCGCCGATCAGCACTTCGAGCAGATGGCGTTGCTGCGCGGTGGTCCGTTGCAGCTCCGCGAGTTGCGTCTGCGCCTGCGTGACGAGAATGGCGGCCTGGTCGTAATCGACCGTCGAGGTGACACCTGCGTCGAGCCGCAGCCTGGCGACTTCGAGCGCGTAGCGACGACTGTCGAGCGTCCGTTGCGCGAGCTCGACGCCTTCCTCGCCCGAGCGGATCGCGTAGTAGTTCGACGCGACATTGCCGATCAGCGACAAACGGAACGCGTGCTGTGCGTCGACGCTCGCCAGATACCGGCGCCGCGCCGCTTCGCTGCTGTTGCGCACGCGTCCCCAGAAGTCGAGTTCGAACGACGTCACCGCGGCCTGCACGTTGTACTGGTTGAACTGGACCGAGATGTCGGTATCTTCGAACTCGGGTTCGATCGAACCGAGCGGCGCTTTCGTGCGGGTCGCGCCCGCGTTCACATCGACATGCGGCAAACGCGCGGCGTTCTGGATGCGATAGAACGCGCGCGCCTGTTCGATGCGAGCGATAGACGCGGCGAGATCGCGGTTGTGTTCGAGCGCCGTCTCGATCAGCAGCTTCAATTGCGGATCGGCGAAGAACGTCCGCCAGTCGACCTGCTTTGCCAGAGTCGCATTGGCCGGATTGGCAGTCTCCGTTATGTCGAAGTGATCGGCGATCGGCACTGGGGGCTGCTGATACTTCGGCGCAAAATTGCAGGCAGTGAGCGAGCAGCAGAAGAGGGGCAACAGCAGGCTCTTACGCATCGGGCTGTCCTCCACCCATTCCCCCCGGCGCAGCCGTCGAATCGTCATCGTCGAGATCGATGCTGCGCTTCTTGCGACTCAGCCAGCGCCGCGCGGCGACGTAGAACAGCGGCGTAAAGAAGATGCCGAATAACGTGGCGGTCAGCATGCTGCCCATCACGCCGGTGCCGACCGCGCGTCGGCTCGCGGCGCCCGCGCCGGTTGCGAGCACGAGCGGCATCATGCCCAACACGAACGTGACGCTGGTCATCAGAATCGGGCGCAGGCGCTGCTGTGCGCCGTTCCTGGCCGCGGCCAGCGCGTCCTTTCCTTCCGACTCCTCCTTGATCGCGAACTCGACGATCAGAATCGCGTTCTTCGCAGCGAGGCCGATGATCGTCACGAGGCCGATGTTGAAGTACACGTCCGCGGACAGTCCACGCAGCATCGTCAGCACCACCGCGCCAATCACGCCGAATGGAATGATCAGCAACACCGCCACCGGAATCGCCCAGCTCTCGTACAGCGCCGCGAGCAGCAGGAACACGACCACCAGCGACAGCCCGAGCAGCATACCGATCTGGCCGGCCGCCTGCTTTTCCTCGAGCGCGGTGCCAGTCCATTCGTAGGTCAGGTTGCCGGTCAACACGTGCGACGCAATGCGCTCCATCTCGGCGATCGCCGCGCCGCTCGAACGGCCGGGCGCGGCCTGACCCGATAGTGTCGAGGACGGAAAGCCGTTATAGCGTTCGAGCTGCTGCGGGCCGGAAATCCAGCGCACGCGCGTGAAGGCCGAGAACGGCACCATCTCGCCGCGGTTGTTGCGCAAGCGCAGCGAGGTCACGTCCTCGGCGCGCATCCGTTGCTCGGCATCCGCCTGCAACAGCACGCGTAGCACGTTGCCCTCGAACACGAAGTCGTTCACGTAGTTCGCGCCGAACGTCAACGCGAGCGCCTGATTGACCTGACCGATCTGCAGGCCGAGCGCGCGTGCCTTCACGCGGTCGATCTCGACGTAGAGTTGCGGCGCTTCCGGCATGCCCTCGGCGCGTACGCCCGCGAGCAGAGGGCTTTGTGACGCCTCGATCATCATGCGCCGCGCGGCCTGCTGCAGCGCTTCGCCACCGACGCCGCTGCGATCCTGGATCTTCATCGTGAAGCCGGTCGCGTTGCCGAGCGACGGAATCGCAGGCGGGTCGAGCGCAAAAATAAACGCATCGGGAATCTGCTGGAACGCGGCATTCGCGCGACGCACCAGCGCGCTCGCCGAATTCGCCTCGCCCGGGCGCTCGTCCCACGGCTTCAGATCAACGAACGACAGTGCCGCCGATTGTCCCTGGCCGAAGAAGCTGAAGCCCGTCACCGACGCGATGTTGCGCACCTGTGGCTGCTGCCGCAGAAACGCCTCGACCTGGTCGATCGCGTGCTGCGTGCGCTGCTCGGTCGAACCCGGCGCGCTGGTGTATGTGATGAAGATATGCCCCTGATCTTCGGTCGGCAGAAAACCGGTCGGCAGCCGCATGAAGAAAAACACGGTGATCGCGCAGGCCGCCACGAACACGAGCAGCCAGCGCAACGGCGAGCCCAACATCGCGCCGACGCCGCCGATATAGCGCGTGGTGCCGGCGTCGAGCCCGCGATTGAAGCCGTCGAATACGCGGTGCAGCAGACGCGAAGCCGCGTTCTTCGGCGGCGCGTTGGCGGCCGCCTCGCTGCGCAACAGCGCCGCGCACATGGCCGCGCCGAGCGTCAGCGCCAGCAGCGTCGACAGTGTGATCGACACCGCCAGTGTGACCGAGAACTGCCGGTAGATGCCGCCCGTCGATCCCGGGAAAAACGCCATCGGAATGAACACCGCGACGAGCACCAGCGTACTCGCGATCGCCGCGCCCGAAATCTGCCCGATCGCCTTGACCGTTGCGCGCGGCGCGCTGAGCCCTTCCTCGCGCATGACGCGTGCGACGTTTTCGACGACGACGATCGCGTCGTCGTTGAGGATACCGATCGCGACCACCATGCCGAACAGCGACAGAATGTTGATCGACAGCCCGAACAGATAGAGCCCCACGCAGGTGCCGATCAGCGCGATCGGCACGACGATCGTCGGAATCACGGTCGCGCGCCAGTCCTGCAGGAACAGGAACACCACGACGGTCACGAGCAGCAGCGCCTCGACCATCGTGCGCAGCACGCCGTTCACCGAGGTCGTGATGAACGGCGTGGTGTCGAACGGCACGGTCCACGTGACGCCGCGCGGGAAGATCGGCTGCAACTCGGTCATGCGCTGGCGTACCGCCCTGGCGACCGCGAGCGCGTTCGCGCCGCTCGCGAGCTGGATCGCGATGCCGGCCGACACCTTGCCGTTGACGGTCAGCCGGTTGCCGTAGCTGTCGTTACCGAGCTCGACGCGCGCGACGTCGCCCACCCGCACGGTCGAGCCGTCCGGATTCGCGTGCACGATGATTTCGCGGAACTGCTCGGGCGTCGAGAAGCGGCTTTGCGTGACGATCTGCGCGGTGAATTCCGAGCCCGGCGCGATCGGCTGGTCGCCGAGGCCGCCGCCCGCGGTCTGGCTGTTCTGCTCCTGGATCGCCTGCAGCACCTCGCTCGCCGACAGGCCGAAGCCCGCGAGCTTGCGCGGATCGAGCCAGATGCGCATCGCGTACGACGAGCCGAACAGTTGCACGTCGCCGACGCCGTCGATACGGCGCAGCTCGTTGACGATGTTGTTCGACGCAAAGTTGCCCATCGCGACAGCGCTGGTGGTGGCGTCGGTCGCCTGCAGCGCAACCAGCATCAGAAAGCCCGACGACGCCTTCGTCACGGTCAAGCCGACCTGGCGGACTTCGAGAGGCAGGCGCGGTTCGACGCGGCTCAGACGGTCCTGTACCTGGGTGCGCGCGATGTCGAGATTGGTGCCGGGCTTCAGCACCACGGTGATCTGCATCGTGCCGTTCGCGCGGCTCACCGACGACATGTACAGGAAATTCTCGATGCCGTTCATCTCGTCTTCGACGATCGACGTGACGGCGCGCTCGAGCGTGCTCGCGTCCGCGCCGCTGAAAACCGCGGAGATGCTCAGCGACGGCGGAGCGACGTCGGGATACTGCTCGACCGGCAGCAGTGCGAGCGCGATCGCGCCGAACAGCACGATGAAAAGCGCGATGACCCACGCGAAAACCGGCCGGGCGACGAAGAATCGATTCATCGGCGAGCCCGTCAGTGTGCGGTCGATGCGGCGGCGGCTGACGCGGCCGGCTGCGCCGCTGGCGACGCATTGGGCGCGGCCCGCGCGTCGACATGCTGACCCGGCTGGACTTTCTGCCACCCGTCGACGATCAGGCGCTCACCGGCCTTCAGACCAGCGCGCACGGTCCAGCGTCCTTCGCCCTGTTCGCCGAGATCGATGTTACGGCGGACCACGGTGCCGTCGTCGGCGACGAGCGCAACGCTGGCGATGCCGTGCTCGAGTTGCACCGCGCGCTCAGGAATGCGGATGCCCTGCAGATTACCCGCCGCCATGATGCGCCCGCGCACGAACTGCCCCGGCAATAGCGTGCGGTCCGGATTCGCGAACCGCGCGCGCACCGTCTGCGTGCCGGTGGACGGATCGACGACGAGATCGGTGAAATCCAGAAAGCCTGGCTCGTCGTAGAGCTGGCCGTTCGCGAGGATCAGCTGCACCTCGACGTGCTTCATGCTGATCGGGTTGCGCGTGCCCGACTGGATCTGCTGCCGGATGTCGAGCATCGCGGTGTTCGACTGCGTGAACACCGCGTTGATCGGCGTCAGCTGGTTGACCTGGGTGAGCAGCGTGGCCGCGCCGGCGCTGACGAGCGCGCCTTCGGTGACGAGCGCGCGGCCCGCGCGCCCGGCGATGGGCGTGCGCACGATGCAGCGATCGAGCCGCAGTTGCGCGAGTGAGACGGCGGCCTGCGCGTCGGCGACGTTGGCCTGCGCCTGCTGCATGGTCGCGAGCGCGGCGTCGTATTCCTGCGCGCTGACCGCGCGCCGGCCGACGAGCGGCTTGAATCGATCCACCACCGAGGTCGCATTGTCGCGCACGGAGGTCGCGCGCGACAACGCGGCCTTGGCCTGCTCCAACTGCGCGCGATAGTCGCGCGGGTCGATCTGGAAGAGCGGGGCGTTGGCCGGCAGGTCCGTGCCTTCCTGATAGAGCGTGCGCTCGACGATGCCGTCGACGCGCGCGCGAACTTCGGCGCTGCGCACGGCCTCGATGCGGCCCGGCAACTCGACGACGTCGGCGACAGCGGTGGTGGAAACCGTTTCGACCAGCACGGGAACCGGCGGCATCGATGCGGCGGTGGGAGTGCTCTGCCGGTCGTTGCAGGCAGCAAGCAGGAGCGGCAAACCGATGATCAGCAGCGATGCGGCACGACTACGCAGGCGGAATGCGGAGCTAAGCAAGAGAAACTCCTTTGATCAAGGCAGTCTTTTTTGCGCGTGAGATCGGTGACGGTTTAACGGTTTGCGGTCGGTTTAGTTATTGGGAAGTGGCAGGCGGGATGATGCCCGGAAGAGATTTCCGTTGATCCTACCGAGTCTGGGTGACTTGTCAATTCATTCTTGGCCGATGCGAGTGGAATGGACTCGCAATGGCGGCGGAGGTGCCCCGAGAAGCCCTAACGCCGCCTTGTCCGGGACAGGTGACGATAGAAGTTTTCTTTCGATTTCAATGGAATTAACAGTCAGTTTGCATGCGTCCTTTGATATCCAATCAGTCTGTCTGATATGAACGGCACCAGTAAGCCATAGAAGCGCCGTTCACAAAAAACACCTGAATCCCGGATCGAGACCGAACGCACGGCCGGTGTTCGATATCGGAAGCGAGAAAACCGTCATTTGTGCGATTCCATCGCCTAAGATCGACTTACGCGCGGAGTAGCTAACACTCTCGCGTTCGACTTTTCCACAAGGAGGTCACGATGAAATCAGACGACAAGGGCGACGTGCGCGCTTTCGTGCAAACAGCCGAGCAGGGTGGCGAGCATGTCTGGGTAATCACGCTGGTCGACTTCGGGGCTCGGGAAGTCAAACGTTCGCTCGTTTCGGACGAGACGTATGCGACTCACGCCGCTGCAAAAGACGCAGGGGAAGCCCATCTGAAGGCATTGGCGGAAGACCGCTAGACCCACTCACTTCTGCCTTGTTTTCGCGCGCAGACGTACTAACGTTGGGCTATGGGTCGAGGGGCGGAAGAGGACAAAGTCATGGCCAGTACGCAAGGAACTACCGGATCGCCGTTTGCGGTGTCCGTCGAGGCGGGCAGCTATCGCGTCACGCGCCCACAAAAGGCAAGCGATGTGATCGACCTGCTCCAGAAGCACGGTATCCAGATCGTCGATCTGAAGTTCACCGACTTGCCCGGACTCTGGCAGCATTTCTCGATCACGCTCCCCGAGGTTCACGACGATCTGTTCAACGCCGGCATCGGTTTCGACGGTTCGTCGATCCGCGGCTTCCAGGAGATCCACGAGTCCGACATGCTGCTCCTGCCCGACCCGGCAACTGCCTTCGTCGACCCGGCGTGTGGCACGCCGACCCTGTCGATCATTTGCGACGTAGTCGATCCGGTGCTGCGGCAGCCGTATTCGCGCGATCCGCGCTACATCGCGAAAAAGGCTGAGAACTATCTGCGTCAGACGGGCATTGCGACAACCTGCTATTTCGGGCCAGAGCTGGAATTCTTCATTTTCGATTCGATCCGCTTTGGACAGGACCAGCACAGCGGCTACTACTATGTCGAATCGGCCGAAGGCGACTGGACCACCGGTCGGGACGAAGGCGCATACGGCGGTGGCAATCTCGGCTACAAGCAACGCTACAAGGAGGGCTACTTCCCGGTACCGCCCCATGACACGCTGCAGGAGATCCGTTCGGAGATCGCGCTGACGCTGCAGCAGGCGGGCGTGCAGATCGAAGTGCACCACCACGAAGTCGCGACTGCAGGACAGAACGAAATCGACATGCGCTTTGCGACGCTCACCCGCATGGCCGACAACGTGATGATCTACAAGTACATCTGCAAGAACGTCGCGCGTCGGCACGGCAAGGTGGCCACCTTCATGCCGAAACCGCTGTTTGCCGACAACGCGAGCGGCATGCATTGTCACCAGAGCCTGTGGAAAGAAGACCTGAATCTCTTTTACGACGCAGGCGGCTGGGCGCTGACTTCCGACGTATGCCGCTGGTACATCGGCGGACTGCTCCACCATGCGCCAGCGCTCATGGCTTTCTGCGCGCCGACGACGAATTCCTACAAGCGTTTGGTGCCGGGGTATGAGGCACCCGTCAATCTGGCGATGTCCCAGCGCAACCGTTCGGCTGCGGCGCGCATCCCGATGTATTCGGATTCGCCGAACGCGCGGCGCGTCGAGTTTCGTTGTCCGGACCCGTCCGCGAATCCTTACCTGGCGTTCGCGGCGATGATGATGGCGGGCCTCGACGGCATTGAGAACAGGATGGACCCGGGCGATCCGCTTGACCGGAACATCTACGACCTGCCGCCCGAAGAAGCCAGCGCCATACGGCAGGTGCCGGGTTCCCTCGAAGCGGCGCTGGCCGCGCTCGAAGCCGACCACGCGTTTCTGCGTCAAGGCGATGTGTTCACCGACGACGTGATCCAGACCTGGATCGAATACAAGCGAAAACGAGAGATCGACACAATCAAACTGCGCCCGCATCCGTGGGAGTTTTACCTGTACTTCGATACCTAGAAGAAAAGGAGGCTGTCACCAACCACGATGGGCAGCTTTCATATCGTCTCTACACAGCGTCTCGCGAACGAGCAGGGCGGGGCGCTGAAATCCCTCTATCGCCCCGCCCCGATCATTCACCGCTTGCGCAACTCCGGATGCCGCAACACGGAATGGTTGCGCCCGTACGACAGATAGATCGTCATGCCGATCAGGAGCCACACGACGAGCCGCAGCCATGTGACGAGCGGCAAGCCAAGCATCAGCAGTAGACAAAACAGGATGCCGAGCACCGGCACGACCGGCACGCCGGGCGCGCGGAACGGACGCAACGCATCGGAGTCGCTGCGCCGCAGATAGATCACCGCGCCGCACACGAGGATGAACGCGAACAGCGTGCCGATACTGACCATCTCGCCTAACACGCCGATCGGTGTCAGCGCAGCGACGATCGCGACGACAGTGCCGATCAGCATCTGGCTCAGATGCGGCGTGTGCAGACGCGAATGCACGCGCGCGAACAGCGGCGGCAACAGACCGTCCTGCGACATCGTGAAGAAAATGCGGCTTTGTCCATAGAGCAGCACGAGGATCACGGTGGTCAGCCCCGTCAGCGCGCCGATTTTAATCAGGATCGCGAACCAGGTCAGCCCGATCGCATCGACGCCTTTGGCGATCGGATCGGGGACGTTCAGCGCGGTGTAGGGAACGAGTCCGGTCAGGACGGCCGCGACGAGGATATACAGCACCGTACAGATAATCAGCGAACCGAGAATGCCGATCGGCATGTCGCGCTGGGGCTGTCGCGCTTCCTGCGCGGCGGTCGACACCGCATCGAAGCCGATGAACGCGAAGAACACCACGGCCGAGCCGCGCAGAATCCCGCTCATCCCGTAACTGCCGAACTGGCCAGTGTTCGCAGGAATGAACGGATGCCAGTGTTCCGGCTTGATGAAAAACACGCCGATGGCGATGAACGCGACCACCACGGTCAGCTTGATCGCGACCATGACGTTGTTCAGCCGCGCCGATTCCTTCGTACCCAAGACGAGCAACGTGGTCAGGATCGCGATGATCAGCACCGCTGGCAGGTTGATGACGCCGGTGATCGTCGAGCCATCGGCCAGTTTGACGACGGTGCCGGGTGCGGCGGCGAGGGTGGGCGGAATCTCGATGCCGACGTTGCGCAACAGGCTCACGATGTAGCCGGACCAGCCGACCGCGACGGTTGCCGCGCCCATCGCGTATTCGAGGATCAGGTCCCAGCCGATGATCCACGCGAAGATCTCACCGAGCGTCGCATACGTGTACGTGTAGCTGCTGCCGCACACGGGCAGCATCGCCGCCAGCTCCGAATAGCACAGGCCGACGAACGCGCACGCGATGCCGCCTAGCACGAACGACAGCATGATGGCCGGTCCCGCGAACTGCGCGGCGGCGGTGCCGGTCAGCACGAAGATGCCGGCGCCGATGATCGCGCCGATGCCCATCGCGGTGATACTGGTCGCGCCCAGCGTTTTCGACAGCTTGCGGCCTTCTTCGACGTCGGCGCTGCCGACGATATCGGCAACGGTCTTGCGTGCCATGTAACCGGAAGCGGCCATGATGAGTCGTCCCTTTCGATTGGTGATTAGACACGAACCGGCACGGCTGGCATCGGCTCGTGGAGCACGACAAAAGACGTCCGTCGCCGCGCACGGCAAGTGCCACGACAAGTGCGAAGAAAGCGGCTAACGGAAAAAGTCTGAATTCAGTCTATGCCGGATTAAAAGCAAAGTGAAATCCTCTTGCCTCGTGCATTGCGATCGCACGCAGGGCCTCCTGTTCGATTCAGGAGGGTTCGCAATATGCGCTTGCGGAACAGGCAATGAACAGTGGGGGACTTCAGGCTTGCAAGGCGGAGCTCAGCCGATGCGCCCGCGTCGCAGCACGGCGCTCAGACCGAGCGAGTGGCCGGGGTCGTAGTAGTGGATCAGTAGCGTGCGCCGCTGTCCGCTCTGCACGTCGAGGTTCGCGTGCTGGATTGCGAAGCCGTTGAATTCGTACACGCTGCCGGGTTTGACCGGGATGCGCTTGCAGTTGCCGACACGCAGATCATGCAAGGTATGCCAGCTGCGCCAGCTGAGCGGCAGGCTGTGCAGGAAGCCATGACGCACCTTGCAGATCACGTTGCTGACTGTCGTTACCGACAGCCGCGGCTTGCGGTACATCACGAGGTCGCCGTTGTGAACACCGTCGGGTGCGAGCTGCAGCGGAATCAGCAGCGTCAGCAGATGCGAGTCGTAATGGCGGCAATGGCTCTCCACCAGCGCCGACGTGCTCGCACAACGCAGTACGTGATACGGCTCTAGCGGTAAATTTGTCAGACCGTTCTTCGCAGCCATCGCCCGCGCATTCGTGCAGATCGACCGCTCGAGCTCCCGAAAGGCCTGGCCCCGACGCAGTATCTCGGCGATCTTCTCGCCGGACAGCGAACGCTGCGGCGTGTTGCCAAACAATTGATCGATGCGCTGGTTGATTTCGCTGATCGTCTCCAGTGGAACCACGTCATCGAAAGACTTCAAAGCGACACTTTTGTCGATTCGAATCCGCTTAGTCTCAGAATGCCCACGTACGTCTGTCAGGGTGTCCATAGCCCACATTCCAATTGCTTTTTCTTCTACGACCGTAATCAAAAAATATGCCGTACGAGGCGCAAGCAATGAGCGCCACCTTACACGGAGCGATCAAGCGATTGAACGCGGTCATCAAATCATAAGCCGATTTTCTCTTACCCGTTTGGTAAAGATTTACGGGTCGATTGACGATTGCCGTGACAGCGTCGATTTTTGCTGGAGTTCGGCGCAAAGTGCTGATCGCGGGTCGAGATCGAACTGCGCATGGTTGCCGTGATCAGTTCACGGCCGTTCATCTCGGGGCTCCTGGCAACGCCACGCGGCAGCATGCGCCGGATCAGGGGCAGGAATCAGATATTTCTATTTGGGAGCTACATGCATTCTGGTGATAAATTACATTATGTCAAATCTGGTATTTTCGGAGAACGGCTCGAAGTGTGGATCTCAGCGCTAGCGAACATTGCACATACTTCGCGCGGGTCCCTGCCACCGGGCGCTGGCCGCCGCAGTAATCAAAACGAAAGTGGCCAGACAATTTAATACCAATTTTGTTCCGTGCTCAATCACGAGCCTTGACGCATTGCGAACCATTTCGCATATCGGTTAATTCATGCGCGCCATATGAAGCAATTAGCCGATTGTTAAATCTTTTTCTGCATGCGGAGAGAATAAGTTTTGCGGAAAATTCAAAAATTGCTATTGCCTTTGCGGCGGATTTTTCGTTGCCGGCTTTGCTCTTGTGGCGTGGCCGTACGGACGCAACGTGCTCGTCGCGTTCCCACTTCCCGCCATCTGTGATGCGTGTTCGAACACACGGCGGCGCTCGGCATCCGCAATCAGTCGTTTCCTGGTCGTCGAGCGCCCCGCCGACCCAAAGCCCATCACCTCTTGGTATTCACGCGGTCTGCCGTGCCTGAAACGATTAAAGAAGTCATCGCCAGGCAGACCGTTGTCGAGGCTCATCAGGCAGCCATAGTCGAGCGATGCGCAATCGCTCAACGAGCGTGCTGCGTTCTCCAATGCCCGATAACGGCTTTGCAACGGTTCGTCCCGACTAAAAAGCGCATGCAGTTCCTGATACGTCACAAGCCTTTTGCGCCTCGCGGCATGCATTAGCATCGCGGCGATATCGCGGGTCCTGTCCGTGTTCATGTCGCTCTCCTTACCGTCCGCTTGCAACGCCCACGGCGGGCAACGGCAACCGTTGAAAGCGCAGCCATCTTTAATTGCAGCTATGCGTATCGAGTCAGAAAGTGCCCGGCGTAGAGGTAATTAAACGATGAAGCCAGATTAAGCAGATCGTTAATGAATTCGATATTTCCCGTGACGCTCTGCAGGACTGCCAAAATTACCTATAATCCTGCTGAAAAAACGCCGCGAAATGGTTTTCCATCGTCCGCGCCATTTTTCGCAGGTTTCCGGAAAACGTCGCTGTCCTGCATCGGGAAATGCGTTAAAAACATTCGCAAAACAAGAAGCCGCGCTTTGAAATGGCTCGGGCTTGTGACAGGCTGCCATGTTGAAAAGCGCCAGACGTCGACACGCGCACGATCCGGCCACGGCCGGCCCGCCCGGGCAAGGCCGGCTGGCGAATTGATACTGCTATTTAAATCATTTCAATCAGGTTAGCAAACGTTAAATTCAATCGCAAGAAAATCTTTTAACATTTTTGAAAGCAAGGGTCGAACTACGGGGTTTCGCAGGTTTGCGTCTTTTCCCTATCAGACAAAAGACGTGATTGATTTTTCATTCTTCTGGACACAGTTGAGGAATTTTCGATTATCTGTAAGTTATGCGCCCTCTCTCTGTCTACCCCAGTAACTGCTTGCAGTCCGGTGATCGAACCCAACGACGGAGTTCTGCGATGCATCGACCGAATGACGAATTGCCGACCGTCGCACGGCGTCTCGCGGCTGGAAAGAAGCTGCTCGACGGCGCCGCTGCGACAGAGGTCGCGAAAGAGATGGGCATGGCAAAGACCACAGTCGAGCGATATCGAAAGCTATTGGAGCAAGGCGGGCTCGACGCGCTCAGAAACATGAGCGTCGGCGGCCGCCATTCGGCGCTCGCCATGGCGGATCTTGACTGGCTTGCGCAGGCACTTAAGGCCTCGCCTCGCGACTACGGCTTCGACGCCGACGGCTGGAGCAATACACGCATGCGCGAGCTGATAAGCCGTCAGTTCGGTATTTCGTATTCCCGAGTGTATGTGTGGCAACTGGCTACCCGGCTCGGCGTGTCTTATCGGCTCGGCAGGAATGCGCATTAAAGCGATCGCCGTACCGCGCTAAACCGCGCGCATACGCGTGGGCTCATGCGCTTTCGCGAACTTTCGGCAGAAACTGCGGCGCCAGTTCGACACCCGACCATCGGAACGGCAATGCTCCGCGGCTTCGTCGCACTTCGCTCACATGGAACCGCACGAGCCGCTGCGCGCCAGCGAATGCCGCGAGCTCGTCCCCGTCCCAGATGATCTCCGCTTGCACCGCCAGGTAAAGCAGATCGCCGTTCGCGAAGTCGATGAACAGCAGTCCCGCGCGTGGATCGTGCGTGAGGTTGCCGATCGTGTTGAAAAAGCGGTTGCCGCTGTAGTCGGGCGTGGTCAACGTATTGGCGTCGTCCACGCGCACGAAGCCCGGCGCGCCACCGCGATGCGAAACGTCGACGCCCCTGCCCGGCCCCGCCTCCTCGCTCAGATTCGCACTGGCGATAAAGAACGTGTCCGCACTCGCGAGCAAGTCGCGCTCGTCACTGCCCAGATGCGTGGCGATCTCGGGCTGCGCGCGCGTCGCGGCCGCGTCCCGCGCGATGAACGACGGCGTGCGGCTCTGTATGTACTTCGGGCAATTGCCGAAGCTCTGCATTACTTCGATCTGCAACGTCTTCCCTTCCACGGCCCTTACGACGCCATTGACCCGATTGCGGCGCCGCGTGCGCGGCTCGATGCCGAGTGCACCGAGCAGCGCGCCTTCGCGCCAACCGGCGGCGAGCGGGTCGCCAGCCAATACGCCATCTTCGATACGCAGCGTTTTCGCATCGGGTGAGGAGACGAAACCCGGCGCACCCGCACGCAGCGTCGCCCACGGCTGAGCGCCCGCATCGACGCCACCAATCACGACGAACGGCTGCGCGGAGAAGAATTCGCGGTGCTGCTCCGGCATGAAGCGGCGAATCCCGCGACGCCCCATCGATTCCGCCAGCTCACGCACACCCGCGCGCTGCTGCACGGCCTGCTCGCCGGCGTGAAACGGCGACACGTCGGCCCCCCAACTGTTCAGTGGAACGAACTCGGACATGGTCGGACTCCGATGCACAATCTGGCGGCTCCAAATTCGAATCACGCCGCGAGCAATCCAGCCTTCGTCGAGGGCATCGCGATGAAACGCGGCAATGCCTCCACGCGACGCAGCCAGGCGCGAATGTTCGGATAAGGCTGCAACGACACGCCACCCTCGGGCGCGTGAGCGATATACGTGTGCGCGGCAATATCGGCGATCGTCACGTGCGCACCGGCGACAAACGGCTTGCCGGCAAGCTCCTCGTCGATCACGTCGAACAGCTTGACGGCGATCTGCTTCGCGTCCTCGTGATCGAGTGGCGCGCCGAACACGGTGACGAGTCGCGCCGCGCACGGACCGTATGCGATCTGGCCAGCCGCGAGCGACAGCCAGCGCTGCACCGCCGCGGCGCCGGCCGGATCGTCTGGGAGCCACGACTCGTCGCCATAGCGCTTCGCCAGATAGACAAGAATCGCGTTCGAATCGAACAGCGTGAGTTCGCCGTCCTGGATCGTCGGCACCTGGCCGAACGGATTGAGCGCGAGATACTCGGGCTTGCGGTGATCGCCAGCCATCATGTGCAGCTCGATGACTTCGAACGGCAGGTCGAGCAGTGTCAGAAACAGCTTCACGCGATGACCGTGGCCTGAAAGCAGTGTCGTATACAGCTTGATGGGCTCGGCGGGTCTGGCGGCAGGCATGGCAGGCTCCGTTTGCGATGAGGGACAGCCCGAGAATAACGGGTAGGCACTGTCGCGCGGAAGCCTGATAATCCGGGAAACACAGTCAAGCGAAGTTGGACAATCGATCATGGCCGATGTGCGCAACGTGAACCTGAACCGCCTCGCGATCTTTGTCGCGGTCATCGACGCAGGCTCGCTGAGCGCCGCCGCCACGCGGCTCGGACTCACCAAGACGATGGTCAGCACGCACATCCAGCGGCTCGAAGCCGAGGTCGGCGCGAGCCTGCTTGTGCGCACCACGCGGCGGCTCAGCGTCACCGAGTCGGGCCGCGCGTTCTACGAGGCGAGCGTGAAGATCCTGCGCGCCGCGGAAGACGCGCTGAACGCGCTCGGCGGGGAAACGTCGCCAGTCAGCGGCACGCTGCGCGTCAGTGCGCCGAACGACTACGGGACGCTCGTCGTCGCCCCCGCGCTGGTTGAATTGCGCCGCACGCATCCGCAGCTCGACGTCGAACTGCTCAGCAGTGACCGGTACGTCGATCTGATTGCCGACGGTATCGACGTCGCGATCCGGCTTGGACGTCTCGCGGATTCCAACTATCGCGCGGTGAAGCTCGGGAGCTTCGTCCGATGGGTCGTCGCGAGTCCCGAGTTCGTCCGCACATGGGGCGTGCCGGGCACCCCGGCCGCGTTGGAGGCGCTGCCCTTTTGCGCGTTGTCGGTGCTGCCGCATCCGTTGACACTCGATCTGCGGCACGTCGATGGCAATACGGCCAGTGTGCGCTGCGCGTCCGCATTGCGCGTCAACACCGCCAATGCCTGCCGCGCGGCGACGCTTGCCGGCGGCGGCATCGGTCTGTTGACGGAATTTTCGATCGGCGAAGACGTCGAGGCCGGGCGGCTGATCCGGCTGCTGCCCGAGTGGGCGACCGCGCCCGCGAGCATCCAGGCCGTGTTTCCGCCGACGAGCCACCCGCCGGCGAAGGTGCGCGCGTTGATCGATACGCTCAAGCGAAGACTCGCGGCGGCCCCCGCAGATTAGAACGAAAGCCAGCCCGCCGATCCCTTGGCGTTGCCGTTCCAGCGCAACGGCGGTTAGCTTCTAGCCGCGCAAGCGCCCGATTTGCTCTACTGCGACGATGCGTGCCGCGCCCCGCGGTATCGCCTGATCGTCCATGTGGAGAGCTTATGTCAGCCGTTTCCCGTCCTGCTCAGCTGGTTCTCACCGTCGCGTGTCCGAGCGCGGCGGGCCAGGTTGCCGCCGTCGCTGGCTTTCTGGAGCGGCATCGTTGCTATGTCGACGAACTCACCGTATTCGACGACGAACTCAGCGAGCGCTTTTTCGTGCGCTGCGTGTTTCACCATGTCGATCGCGACGATGCGCTGCAATTGGCGACGTTGAAGCAGGAATTCGCGCCGATCGCCGAGCGTTTCCGGATGACGTGGGCGATCCACGATCTCGCGATCCGGCCCAAAGTCCTGATCATGGTGTCCAAACTCGAACACTGTCTCGCCGATCTGCTGTTTCGCTGGCGTATGGGCGAGCTGAAGATGGACATCGTCGGGATCGGCTCGAATCATCGCGACCTCGAACCGCTCGCGCGGCAGCACGGAGTGCCGTTCCATCATCTGCCGATGACAGCCGACACGAAGCCGCAACAGGAAGCCCGGCTGCTCGATCTGTTCGACACGTCCGGCGCGGAGCTGCTGATTCTCGCGCGCTACATGCAGATCCTGTCCGCTGAAACGAGCCGGGCGCTCGCCGCACGCGCGATCAATATCCACCATTCGTTCCTGCCCGGTTTCAAGGGGGCGAGACCGTATCATCAGGCGCATGCGCGCGGCGTCAAGGTGATCGGCGCCACCGCGCATTTCGTCACCGACGATCTCGACGAAGGTCCGATCATCGAGCAGAAAGTCGAACCGGTCGATCACTCGTACAGTCCCGAACGGCTGCTGACGACCGGGCGAGACGTCGAATGCATTACGCTCGCGCGCGCGGTGAAGGCGTTCATCGAGCGGCGCGTTTTCATCAACGGCGAGCGGACCGTCGTGCTGCGATAAACAGAAAAACGCCGCTAACAAGCGGCGTTTGCGCGTGCTGCGTCTACGCTGTCCGACTCACTTCACCCAACTATCGACGCGATCCGAATGTGCGCTGATCCACGCATTGGCGGCCGCGGCCGGCTTTTCGCCATTCTGCGTGGCGAGCATCACCGTGTCGATTTCGCCCGGCTTCCATTGAAACTTCTTCAGAAACGCTACTACCGTCGGCGCTTTTTTCTCGAGTTCGGGATTCACCACGCTATCCACGTGCTCCGCCTCACCAAATACCTTCTTCGGATCGTCGAGGAATTTCAGCTTGTACTTTGCGAACATCCAATGCGGCTTCCAGCCGGTCACGATGATCGGCTTGCTGGCCGCCTCCGAGCGCGCCAGCTCCGCGGTCATCGCACTGCCTGAACTAGGCATCAGCTGATAGTCGAGTCCGTAGGCCTTGATCGCCTCGCTGGTTTTTTGCATCACGCCCGCGCCGGCGTCGATACCGACGATGCGCGCGCCGAATTCCGCCTTCTTCGCCTCCAGATCGCCGACGCTCTTCACATCCACGTTGTCCGGCACGATCAGACCAATCTTCGCGTCGGTGAAGTTCGGCCCGAGATCGACCACCTTTTCCTTGAAGTTGTTCCAGTACGCGCCATGCGTGACCGGCAGCCACGCGGACAGCGTCGCGTCGAGATCGCCGCGCGCCACGCCCTGCCACATCACGCCGGCCGCGACCGGCACCAGCTGCACCTGATAACCGAGGCGTTTTTCGATCACCTCGGCGGCCACGTTCGACGTCGCGACGCTATCGTCCCAGCCCTCCACGTAGCCGATCTTGATCGTCGGCTTCGAATCGGCCGACACGCTCACACTGCCCGCCGCCAGCATCGCCCCCAACGCGCTTGCCACCACTATCCTTCCGATCAGTCTCATCGCCGTTCTCCCGTTGCACCATTTGCCCATTGACGCGTTTGCCATCGAACCGGTCATCGCGTATCCAGAATCGCCAACCAGAATTGCCGGGTAGCGTTGTTTTGCGACATGCAGTTGTCCGCACGCGACTTCCACGCGAATCCGCCCAATGCTTGCCATGTTGTCGTCGGGTTACTTGTCGACGACGAGATCGGTCAGGGGCTTGCTACAGCACAGCAGCACCATGCCCTGATCGATCTCGCGCTGACGGATCCCGCCCGCGTGCTTCATCGCCACTTCGCCGGATACGAGCTTCACCTTGCAGGTTCCGCACATGCCTTGCGTACACGACGCCGGCAGCCGCACGCCCGCCTGCTTCGCGGCATCGAGCACATGCTGGCCACTGCCGCACTCGATCTCGCGATGACTGCGGGTGAAGCTCACCTTGAAACGGGTTGCGGTTTCGACCGGGGCGGCCACCTCGCCGACGGTCTCGAACGAAAAGCTTTCCTCGTGATAGTGCTTGCGATCGAAACCGCCCTCATCGAGCAGATTGCGCACGGCCTGCATATACGGCGCGGGGCCGCAGGTGAAAATCTCGCGCTCCAGAAAATCCGGCGCGATGAGTTTCAGCAGCGGCAGTGTCAGAAAGCCGGTGACGCCAGGCCAATTGGTGCGCGCTCCCACACGTTCGCACACGAACGCGGTGCGGAAATGCGCCTGATTCGCGGCGATCAGATCGAGCTCGCGCGCGAAGATGATGTCGTCCGGCGTGCGCGCGCTATGCACGAACACGATATCGCTGTCCTCGCCGAGTTCATGATGCGCGCGGCTCATCGACATCAGCGGCGTGATGCCCGAGCCCGCCGACAGAAACAGAAACTTGCGCGCCGGGTGCCGCGCGCAGGTGAATTCGCCGGCCGGACCCAGCACGCGCACCTGCATACCCGCATGCAGATGGTCGTGCAACCAGTTGGACACCGTGCCGCCCGGCACGCGCTTCACGGTAATCGAGATCGTATGCGGCCGCGTGGGCGGCGACGAGATCGTATAGCAGCGATTGATCGTCTCACCGTTGATCTCCAACTCCAGCGTGATGAACTGCCCCGGCTCGAACACGAACGCCCGACCGGATGGCGCGCGGAAGAAAAAGCTCTTCACGTCGTGCGTTTCGTTGCGGACCTGGCAGCACACTAGCGTGTCGTCTGCGTCGCTGCTCCAGCGTGCGGGCAGCGCGTCCCAGAAGCGCGGCTGCGTGACGCGGCTCGACGCGTCGGCTAAAGTCTGATCGATGCCCGGTTGAAACATGGCCTGATCGCGCATCATGGTTGTCCCCCCGCTCCTCATTGCGGTGTTGCGCTCAGCGCACGAACGACACGACTTTCTCGCCGTGCAACGTCTGCGGGTTCGCGTCGTAATCCGCAAGACGGCCGACGTACCACTCGCAGAACTTCTCGACGAGCCCTTCGGTGAACGGCGAGTACGGACCGGGCTCATATGCGCTGCTCATCGCGCCGCGCTGCGAATATTCGACGAGCGCGCGATCCTGGTCGTTCGTCGCGCGCCACACGGCGGTCAGATTGTCGACGGCGTAATCGATGCCCTCGCGCGCGTCCTTGTGCACGAGCCACTTGGTGCGTACCAGTGTCTTGCCGGCCGACAGCGGAATTACCGAGAACGTGACGATGTGGTCGCTCATGAAGTGATGCCACGAGTTCGGCTGGGTCCAGAAAGAAAGTCCACCGAGATCGGGCAGCTCGAAACCGCCGAGCAGTTTCTTCGACGCGACCTTCGCATCGAGCGTCTGCGATTCGCCGTCGCGATCGAGCGGCAGACGCTGCGTGCGAAACCCGGTGACGAGATCGGCGAGCCGCTCGATTTCGGCCGACGGCAACCGCATCGCCTCCCACTGCGCGGTGCGGCGTGCGACCGTCGCATCGAACGCGGCCATGCCCTCCTCGTTTGCTGGTGTGCGCTGATAACCGAAGCCGTACTCGTACAGCGAGATGGTCAACTCGGGATGGTTCGCGACGCAGTGATAGCACTCGCGATTGTTCTCCATCGTGAGCTTCCAGTTGCCCTCTTCGATGATGTCGATCGACGCGGCGATCTTGCAGCCGGCCAGATCGTGCGGCAACAGATACGGCTCCATCGCGGCGCGCATCACGGAGAAATCGGCGGGCGGCTGCTCGGCGAGGCAGATGAAAATCAGCCCGGCGAGATTCTCGACGTGCACTGCTTTCAGACTATGCTTGCAGCGGTCGAACTGCTCGCTCATGTGTTCGGCGAACATCAGGTCGCCGTTCAGGCTGTAAGTCCAGCTGTGGTACGGACAGACGATATTGCCGAGCGAGCCCTTGCCGGTATTGCACAGACGTGCACCGCGATGGCGGCACACGTTGTGAAACGCGCGCACCTGCATGTCATCGTCGCGCACGATCAGGATCGAATCGTCACCGATTTCCACCGTCACGTAGTCGCCTGGTTCGGGCACATCGGGCTCGACCGCCACCTGAATCCAGTGCCGCCGGAAAATCGCGTCGAGGTCGAGCGCGAAAATATCCTCGCTCGTATAGAACGGCGCTTCGAGTGTGTAATTCGGCTTGCGGCGTTCGATCATTGTGCGAACGTCTGCGGAAACTTTCATTTTGTGCTCCGTTGCGTGTCACGTCTGGCGCCGCGCCAGGCCCTAGTAATCCACCAGTTGATGCTCGCGCAAATACGCGAGGATCACTTGTGCTTTTTCGACGGAACTCCCTTCAATTACGACGCTGCCGCCGCGGCTCTCGGTCGTCGTCGCCGAGAGCATGCGCGCGTGGCCCGAGCGCTTTTCGGCGGCGGCGAGCCGCACCGGTTTCGGGGTTGCGGGGCGGATGGTCCATGCGGACTGGTCGGGAGCGGTACTGTGCTGGTGGTTCGCGGCAGGCGCGGCGTTGCACTGGATCGTGCCTTCGCGCAGCCGCGCATAGGCGTACGACGTCACGGCGTTCGCGAGCGGATGCACGGCGATCAACGCGGGCAGTTGCACCTCGACGCGCCGTCGCACGCCCTTCGGCATGTACTGCCGGACCTGCGCGCAAGCGGCGCGGACGCTCAGATCAACGACCGCGCCAACGAGCGGCACCGCCAGCGCATGCGCGACGCGATATGGCAGCATGCCGCTATCGAAGCCGCCTTCACCACGCGTGCCGGTCAGCACCATTTCGTACCCACGCAAGCGCGCGGCGAGGTGCGGCACCGGATCGGCGTCGGGCGGCATGTCGAGCGCTTCGACCGAGCGCGCGCCGAGCGCCAGATACTCCTTCAACGCAGCGTTCGACGGATCGCCCGCGTGCAGCACGTCGAGCGTCGCGCCATGCGTTCTGGCGAGCGACAGCGCCAGCGCCAACGCGGCCGCATCGTTGCGGCTGTAGCGCGCCACGCCACTGACCGGATGACGTCCGACTGATACCAGCACGGCGATCTTCATGCGAGCACTCCTTCGGCGAGCCTGCCCGGCTCCAGCAGCGCGGCCGAGGTCGCGCGCGCGCCGCGCGCCGCCGCAGCCGCTTCGTTGAGCGCCGCGATGGTTTCCTGCGCGTCCGCGATCACGGTCAGATTCGCGCGCTTCGCGATCGGCGCGCTCGCGTCGAGATTCACCGCGATCACGTGGCGGCAATCCTTGATGCCCTGCAGATGCTGCACCGCGCCCGAGATGCCGAACGCGATGTACACGCTCGCCTCGACGGTCTTGCCGGTCGCACCGATCTGTTTGTCGCGCGTGAACTTGCCATCGTCGACGGCGACCCGGCTCGCGCCGATCGCGGCGCCGAGGGTGCCCGCGAGCCGCTCGAACGCGGGCACGTCGCTCACGCCGTTGCCCGCCGACACGATGAAGTCCGCTTCTTCCAGTGCGACTTGCGCGGCGTCGATTTCGTCGATGCCGAGATCGCGTACCGCGCGCTGCGCCGCTGTGGCGTCTGCCTCGCGGTCGAAGCGCCACGCGACCCGCTCGCCCGCGCCGACGAACGGCAGCTTCGGATCGACCGCATTCGGCGCGAGCAGCACGACCTCGGGCAGCGCGCGATAGGCGAGCGCCGTATTCGCGCGAACATAACTGGCGACGTGCCCGGCATCGATCTCGACGACATGCGTCGCAACGCTTGCATCGGCCGCCGCCGCATAACGCCGGCCGAGGTCGCCATCGCCCGTCGCGTTGTCGGGCAGAAAGACATGAGTTGGCGCGTAGGCCGCGACGCAGGCGGCCAAGGCGTTCAGTTCATCGGCGGGCGCGTACGTGCGGCAATCGAACATCGGCAATTCGATCAGCTTGTCGGCACCGAGCGCGGCGGCATCGCCGGAGAATTGGCCGAACACGAGCAGCACGACCTCAGTGAAGTCATCCGCGATCAGTGCGGCGCCGGCGAGCGTCTGGCGTGCGTGTACATCGAGTGCGCCGCGCTCCGCATGGGCGGCGACCAGCAGCACATGATTCGGCGTGGCTATCGTGCGGCGCGGCTTCGGCTGTTCGTGATGCGCGGTCCGACGTGCAGCCGATAGCGTGGCGGCCCCGGCGTCCGCGACGCCAACCGCGCCGAGCGTGATGCGTTTGAGTCCCTCCGCCGTCAGCGTGAACGGGCGGCGCGGATCGATCCGTTTGAGCGTATTCATCATCGCGTTACTCCAGCGCCGCCGCGACCAGTTCGGCCACGTCGAGCACTTCCGGACGCGGCCCCACCACCCCTTCGAGCATCGCCGTGCAATTCGGGCAGCCGACCGCGACGATCTCCGCGCCGCTCGCGCGCGCATCCTCGATACGGATGTCGGGAATCCGCCGTTTGCCGGGAATATCCGTGAGCGGTGCACCGCCGCCGCCACCGCAGCAGCGCCCGCGCAGACCGTGACGCTCCATCTCGACCACCTTGATGCCGATGCTCTTCAGCACGCGACGCGGCGCTTCCGTCTCGCCGTTGTAGCGGCCTAGATAACAGGGGTCGTGATACGTGATGCTGCGCTCTGCGACCGCGGCGGCCGCGCGCGGCGACAGCTTGCCGCAAGCGATCAACTCGTCTATCAGGGCCGTGTGATGCTGAACCCGATAGAAGCCGCCGAGCGCGCGATATTCGTTGCGCAGGCTATGCAGCACATGCGGGTCGGCTGTAACGATGCGCGTGAACGAGTACCGCGCGAGCGTGCCGATCAGCGTGCGGGCCAGTTGCTGGAATGTCGCTTCGTCGCCGAGCCGCCGCGCGGTGTCGCCGGTATCGGTTTCTACGCCGCCCAGCACCGCGTAATCGACACCCGCGCGGTTCAGCACCTTGACGAGCGCGCGCAGCGTGCGCTGATAGCGCATGTCGAACGCGCCTTCGCCGGCGATCAGCAGCACGTCCACGTGACGCCCCGGCTGCGCGACCTGCACCTGCAGATCGACGGCCCAGTCGTAACGCGCGCCGATGTCGTAGCCGTTCACGCTGCCGGTTTCGCGCAGATTCGCGAGCGTCGCCGGCCCTTTGCCCGGCACGCTGCCCTCGACGAGCGTCTGATTGCGGCGCATGTCCACGATCGCGTCGACATGCTCGATCAGCATCGGACACTCCTGCACACAGGCGCGGCAGGTCGTGCAGGACCACAGCGTGTCCGCTTCGATCAAAGTCGAAATGAGCGGCTTGCCGGGTGCGCCCGCGTGCGTGCCCACCGGAATGCCGGGCGTCGGGCTGCCCGCGTAGTGCGCGTCGGTGCCGCCGACCATGCCGGTGACGAGATCCTGAATCAGCTTCTTCGGATTGAGCGGCTGACCGGCAGCGAAGGCGGGGCACGCCGCTTCGCATTTGCCGCATTGCACGCAGGCGTCGAAGCTGAGCAACTGGTTCCAGCGGAATTCGACCGGTTTGCCGACACCGTATTCTTTCGCGTCGAGCTGCGGTGTTTTCAGCGCGGTGGGCGGCACGGCCTCGCGAGATGCGGCGAAATCGGCAAAGCGCTCCTGACGCGGATGAAACGCAAGATGCAGGAGCCCCGCCAACGCATGTTTCATCGGACCGCCACGCGCCGCGCCGAACGTCATCGTGAATGCGCCGGCCGCGATCAGCAGCGCGACGAGCACGGCGAACGCGCCGGACAGGGCCGTCGCGGGCAGCGCGGTGAACAGCGCGAGACCGAGCGCGAACGCGCCGAGCAGCATCGGCAACTGATCCCACGGCCCGCGCGAGAGCCGCGCGGGAACCACCTTCGCGCCATGCCGGCGGCGCCACACAAACGCCGTGCCGATCAACATTGCCAGCGCGGCGAGAAAAATCAGCTTGTCGAGCCACGGCGAGTAGATCGCGAGCCCGTAGTTGACGAACACGAGCGCCATTGCGAGGATCGCGCCTCCAGCCGTGGCAACGTGCGTGCGTGCGATGTACGGATCGCGCGCGACCACACGATGCAGGTCGACGAAGTAACGCTTCGGGATCGCGAGCAGATTGGCCCAACCATACGCGCCCGCGGCGCTCGCGCGGCCTTCGCGCCAGTAGGCGGCGCGGCGTGCGAGCGCGAACGCTAGACCGGCCACCGACACCCACAGCAGGACGGTGATGACAAACACGGGGCTCATCGTCAGAAATCCTTGCAAAGGCGCAGCGCGTCGTAGATCGCGCCGTGAATGTTGTGCATCGAGATGCAGTCGCCGACCCGGAACAGCAGGAAGCGACCGTTGCCGAGCGCCTCGTCGAGACACGGCTGCGGTTCGGACGCGAACAGCTTGTGTACGTCGACCTGGCCACGATTGACCGATTCCGGCTTCAGCTTCCAGTAAAGCTGGTCGTTCGGAACGCTGCCGTTTTCGATCACCACCTGATCGACCGCGCGCTCTTCCTGCTCCTCGGTGTACTCGTTGCGGATCACGGCGATCTTCTTGCCGTCCTCTTCGTACACCTTGTCGAGCCAGTAGTTCGGCGTGTGGATCACGCCTTGCGCGTAGAGGCGGCGATAGAAGATCGGGAACGTCGTGCCGCCGACGTCGTCGGCGACCTTCACGTCGGGCGTGACGATCTCCACGTTCGCGCCGCGGCTCGCGATGAAATCGGCCACGCCCGCGCCCGCATGCGTGCTGACACCGTCGTACACGAGCACGTTCCTGCCCGGCTCGACCTTGCCGGCGAGCACGTCCCATGAACTGACCGCGAGCCCTGTATCGACACCCCACGCCGCGACCTGCGACGTGAACGCCGAGCCGCCCGTGGCAAGCACGACGATGTCCGGCTTCTCGGCCATGATGATGCGCTCGTCGGCGGCGACACCGAGACGGCGATCCACGCCGAGGCGCTTCGTCTCCATGTCGAACCAGCGCACGATGCCCGCCATCTGCTCGCGCTGCGGCGCTTTCGCCGCGAGCATGATCTGGCCGCCCACGTAATCGTTCTTCTCGAACAGCACCACGTCGTGACCGCGCGACTTCGCGACGCGCGCTGCTTCGAGTCCCGCCGGTCCCGCGCCGACCACGACGACCTTGCGCTTCGGTCCGCGCGACCTGGCGATCACGTGCGGCATCGTCGCTTCTCGTGACGTCGCGGCGTTCTGCACGCACAGCACGTCGAGCCCGTTGTACTGACGGTCGATGCAGTAGTTCGCGCCGACGCACTGTTTGATTTCGTCCTCGCGGCCATCGCGGATCTTGATGACCATATGCGGGTCGGCGATCTGCGCGCGCGTCATGCCGACGAGGTCGACCATACCGCTCGCGAGCAGCCGCTCGGCCTGGCCCGCGTCGCGAATACTTTGCGCGTGCATCACCGGCACCTTCACGACCTGTTTGATGCCCGCCGCGAGATGCACGAACGGCTCGGGCGGCAGCGCCATCGGCGGCATGCAGTTGGCGAGCGTGTTGTGGGTGTCCGCCCCGGAACCGATCACGCCGAGATAGTCGATCAGGCCGCTCTCGCTCATCGCCTGGGCGATTTCCTTCAGTTGTTCGTGATCGAGCCCGTCTTCATGGAACTCGTCGCCGCACATGCGCAGGCCGACGCAAAAATCGGCGCCCACCGCCGCGCGCACCGCCTGCAACACTTCGACGCCGAAACGCAGGCGGTTTTCGAGCGAGCCACCCCATTCGTCGGTGCGAAAGTTGGTACGCGGGCTCCAGAACTGATCGATCAGATGCTGGTGCGCGGCCGAGATTTCGATGCCGTCCATGCCCGCATCCTTGACGCGCTTCGCGGCCGCCGCGAAGTCACCGATGATGCGGCAGATCTCTTCGACCTCGATGATCTTCGCGTTGCCGCGATGCACCGGCTCGCGCACACCGGACGGCGACATCAGATGCGGCCAGTGCTCGCCGTGAAACGCCGAGCGGCGTCCCATGTGAGTGGCCTGAATCATGATTTTCGCGCCATGCGCGTGCATCGCTTCGGCGAGCCGCGCGAGCGGATCGACGATTCGATCCGTGGCGAGATTCACCGATTTCCACCAGCCTTGCGGACTGTCGATCGACACCGGGCTCGAACCGCCGCACACCGCAAGTCCGACGCCGCCCTTCGCCTTTTCCTCGTAGTAGCGGATATAACGGTCGCCGGGCAGGCCACCCGGCTCCGCATAGACCTCCGCATGCGCGGTACTGACGATGCGGTTGCGCAGCGTCAGCTTGTTCAACGTGAGCGGCTTGAAAAGGTTCGGGTAACGCATCGCGATCGACCTCGGAATGCCCGGATTAGATTGACGTGTGGGGCGAGACTTCGAACACGCAGTGCTCGTGCCCCTCCGCCGCGCAGCGCGCTTCCTGCGATCGCGACGGCGGCCCCTTGCGCGTGCCGTCGGGCGCCGTATCGTTGACCCAGTCAATCGCGCCCGCGAACCAGCCCGCGAACATGTAGCAGAGCTTGCCGGTCTTGCCCGGCTGCGCGAGCACGAACGACGAGTGGCGCAATTCGATGCGCGCATGCGAACTCGCGGGATCGGCTTCGATGACGCTGAACAGGCCCCAGCCGCGCTGCGACAGACGGTTCAGGTAATGCTCGATCACCGCCATGCCGGCAAGGCCGTGCTGCTTCGCTTCCTTGTCGCACCAGAAATAGGCGGACTTGTAGCCGGCCTTGTAGAGAATCTGCTCGTACGTGTCGCGGCCGAGCGCTTCTTCAACAGCGACGTGGTTGTTCGTGAAGAAATGACGCGGCACGTAGAGCATCGGCAGCGCGTCGGTGGTCCAAACACCGGTGTCCGGATCAACGTCGATAGGCAGTTGGGGTTGCATGTGGGGGCTCCGTTGTTATCCGCTATAAAGAAGGGGCAAAGCTCACACCTTCCAGACTTCGCCGAACACCCGTACCCAGTTTTCACCCATGATCTTGCGGATGCGTGTCTCGCTCCAACCGGCGCGTTCCATTGCGGCCGTGAGGTTCGGAAACTCGCCGATCGTGCGGATGCCTTCGGGATTCACGACCTTGCCGAAGTTCGTCAACTGGCGATAACGGCCCTTGTCGTGCGTGATCCAGTCGAAGAACTCGGTGCTATAGCCCTGCGTAAAATCGGTGCCGATTCCCACCTGGTCTTCGCCGATCAGGTCGACTACGTACTCGATCGCTTCGATATAGTCCTCGACGGTCGCCTCCGCTCCACGCTTCAGGAACGGTGCGAACATCGTCACGCCGACGAAGCCGCCCGCATCGGCGATTTCCTTCAACTGCTCGTCGGTCTTATTGCGCGGATGCTCCTTGAGCCCCGAGGGACAGCAATGCGAATAGCAGACCGGCTTGTTCGACGCCGCGATCGCCTCCGACGACGTCTTGCCGCCCACATGCGACAGGTCGACCATGATGCCGACGCGGTTCATCTCCTGAATCACTTCGCGCCCGTAACCGGACAGACCGCCGTCGCGCTCGTAGCAACCGGTGCCGACGAGGTTCTGCGTGTTGTAGCAAAGCTGCACCACGTTGACGCCGAGATCCTTGAACGCTTCGATATAGCCGAGGTTGTCCTCGAACGCGTGCGCGTTCTGGAAGCCGAAAATGATGCCGGTTTTGTTCTCTTTCTTCGCGCGAAAGATATCGTCGGCGGTGCGCACCAGCGTGAGGATCTCGCTGTATTGACGGATCTGCTGCTTCATTTCGGCGATGTTGTCGACGGTCTTCTGAAAACTCTCCCAGACCGAGACCGTGCAGTTCACCGCGGTCACGCCGCCCTTGCGCATGTCCTCGAACACCGAGCGCTCGAACTTCGAAATGTTCAGCCCGTCGATGATGATGCTGTTCTCGTGCAGTTGACTCATCGTTTGCTCCGCGCGGACTCAGTAGATGGGAAAGCGGTCGCACAGCGCGAAAATCTCGCGGCGCACGCGTTGTTCCGTTGCGGCGTCGCCGTCGGGGGACGCGCGCAGCGCATCGAGCACCTCGACGATCAGACGCCCGACCTCGCGGAACTCGCTGACGCCGAAGCCGCGTGTCGTGGCCGCCGGCGTGCCAAGACGAATGCCGGAGGTAACGGTCGGCTTTTCCGTATCGAACGGAATGCCGTTCTTGTTGCAGGTGATGCCCGCACGCTCCAACGCCTGTTCCACCTGATTGCCCTTGAGCCCCTTCGGCCGCAGATCGACCAGCAGCAGATGGTTGTCGGTACCGCCCGTGACCAGATCGACGCCGCCCGCTTTCAACACTTCGCCCAACGCCCGCGCGTTCGCGAGCACGTTGTCGATATAAGTTCTGAAGCCCGGCTGCAGCGCCTCGCCGAATGCGACCGCCTTGCCGGCGATCACGTGCATGAGCGGCCCCCCCTGCAAGCCGGGGAACACCGCCGAGTTGATCTTCTTCGCGATCTCCTCGTCATTCGTCAGCACGAAGCCGCCGCGCGGACCGCGCAAGGTCTTGTGTGTGGTCGACGTCACCACGTGCGCATGCGGGACCGGATTGTCATGACGGCCCGCCGCGATCACGCCGGCGATATGCGCCATGTCCACCATCAACTTCGCACCGACGCCATCGGCAATCGCACGTAGCCGCGCGAAATCCAGCGCACGCGGATAGGCGGAAAAGCCGGCGATCAGCAGCGCGGGCTTGTGCTGTTGCGCCAGTTCCTCGACCTGCTCGTAGTCGATCAGCATCGTGTCGCGCCGCACGCCGTACTGCACCGCGTTGAACCACTTGCCCGACAACGCGGGCCTCGCGCCGTGCGTCAGATGCCCGCCCGCGTCGAGCGACATGCCGAGCACCGTATCGCCCGGCCTCGCGAGCGCGAGCATTACCGCGCCGTTCGCCTGCGCGCCGGAATGCGGCTGCACGTTGGCGAACTTCGCATTGAAAAGCTGTTTGAGGCGATCGAGCGCGAGCGTCTCGATCGCGTCGACGTATTCGCAACCGCCGTAGTAGCGCTTGCCCGGATACCCTTCCGCGTATTTGTTGGTCAGCACGGAGCCCTGTGCGTCGAGCACCGCGCGCGACACGATGTTTTCCGACGCGATCAGCTCGACTTGCGACTGCTGGCGCTCGAGTTCTTTCAGAATGGCGCCGCGCACCGCCGGATCGTGCGCCGCTAGCGAGTCTTCGAAGAAGGGATTCGGGTTCGACATGGAAGGTCCGTGAGATCGTTGACGGAAAGGCCGCTGCGGGTTGCGGTGGGGTAGCGCCACCGCTTCGCCTTGCGTCTATTCTTGACGGTCCGCCCGCGCGCCGATTTATGAATTCAGACGTGTTCTTTGCCTTTTCCGCCATGCGAGTCCTTTTTCGACAAGTCGGCGCGATTCGCACGCGCAGGGCTGCACTGGAAAGCGGTTTTGCTGCGCCGATCGGGTGCGTGCGCGGGCGGCGCCGCGTCGTTCTGGTGCCGCGCGGGTGCCCTTTCATCAGGCGATTGCTTAGTCATTCCAGGCGTTTTGTGCAGCATCCAGGGGTTTAGCCTGATGGCACGGTAGTTGCCCTGATACTCAGAATTGACAGAGTCGCCCTCCCTACGGCGACGCGAAATTCAGCTCAGGAATGACCGTTCTCATGTCCACCGATCGCATGGCGTCGCTGTCGCATTTTGCATTCATGCCGGTTCCCAACTTCACGATGATCGCCTTCAGCAATGCGATCGAAGTGCTACGCATGGCGAACTATCTGACGGGCCAGACGCTTTACCGCTGGTCGATCGTGAGTCCCGCAGGCGGACCGGTGATGGCGAGCAACGGGTTATCCGTCGATACGGGCCCGGTCGAATGCGTCGGTCAACCGGATATCGTGTTCGTGGTCGGCGGCATCGACGTGCAGCGCTCCACCACCGCCGATCATCTGTCCGCGCTGCGCCGTTTCGCGCGCATGGGCTGCGTGCTCGGCAGTCTGTGCACAGGCACCTACGCGCTCGCGCGCGCCGGTCTGCTGGCGGGTTACGCGTGCGCGATTCATTGGGAAAACATGTCGGCGCTGAAAGAGGAGTTTCCCGCTACGCGCTTTCTGAAAGAGCTCTTCGTGATCGATCGCGATCGCGTGACCTGTACCGGCGGCGTCGCGCCGCTCGATATGATGCTGAACCTGATCGGGCCGCGCGTCGGTACTGCGCGCGTCACGCAGATCGCTGAGCAGTTCATCGTCGAACACGTGCGCGACACCAGCGCGCAGCAGAAGATGCCGCTCGTCGCGCGGCTCGGCTCGGCCAACAAGTCGCTGTTCGAAGTGATCTCGCTGATGGAGAACAACATCGAAGAGCCGCTGTCGCGCGAAGAACTCGCGCGGCTCGCCGGCATGTCGCAACGGCAGTTGCAACGCGTGTTTCGCGAGCATCTGGGCATGACGCCTACGCACTACTATCTGACGCTGCGCTTGCGGCGCGCGCGCGAGCTGCTGTTACAGACCGACATGTCGATCATGCACATCACGATGGCGTGCGGCTTCCAGTCGGCCTGCCACTTCTCGAAGAGCTATCGCGATGCGTTCGGCACCGCGCCGACCCGCGAGCGTCGCAAGCAGGCGCCTTCATTGTCGAGTGCGCCGGTGCTGGCGGCTTGAACAACGCACGCACGCGCTGCGTGCGCAGCAGGCCACGCAGCGCATGAGCGGCCAACGAATCTCAGGCCGCCTTCAACAGCCCATGCGGGTCGATCACAAACTTCCTCGGCGCGCCGCCGTCGAATTGCCGATATCCGTCGGGCGCATCGTCGAGCGACACCACCGTCACGTTGACGATATCGGCGATCGGTAAACGATCCCACAAAATCGCCTGCATCAGGTTGCGGTTGTACTTCATGACGGGCGTCTGCCCGGTGTGGAACGAATGCGACTTGGCCCAGCCTAGTCCGAAACGCAAACTGAGGCTGCCCTTGCGAGCGGCTGCATCGGCCGAACCCGGATCGTCAGTCACGTAGAGGCCAGGAATGCCGATCGCGCCAGCCGCGCGGGTGATTTCCATCAGCGAATTGAGCACCGTGGCCGGGGCCTCCTCGTGCGAGCCACTGCTGCCATGACCATGTGCTTCGAAGCCGACGCAATCCACCGCGCAATCCACTTCGGGGTTGCCGAGGATCTGCTCTATCTGTTCGCCGAGCGTGGCGTCCTTCGACAGATTGATGGTCTGGAAGCCCATCATGCGCGCATGCGCGAGGCGCGCCTCGTTCATGTCGCCGACGATCGTGCAGGCCGCGCCCAACAGACGCGCGGACGCAGCCGCCGCCATGCCGACCGGTCCCGCACCGGCGATATAGACGGTAGCGCCAGGCTTTACGCCGGCCATCACGGCGCCGTGATAGCCGGTCGGCAGAATGTCGGACAGGCAGGTCAGGTCGCGGATCTTCGACATCGCCTGCGCGCGGTCCGGAAATTTGAGCAGATTGAAGTCCGCGTACGGCACCAGCACGTATTCGGCCTGGCCGCCGATCCAACCACCCATGTCGACATAGCCATACGCGCCGCCCGCGCGCGACGGATTAACGTTCAGACACACTCCCGTGTGCTGCGCCTTGCAGGTCGGGCAACGTCCACAGGCAACGTTGAACGGCACCGACACCAGATCGCCGATCTGCAGCGTCTCGACGTCGCGCCCCAACTCGATCACTTCTCCAGTAATCTCGTGGCCGAGCACGAGGCCGACCTCGGCGGTCGTGCGACCGCGCACCATGTGCTGATCGGAGCCGCAAATATTCGTGCTCACCACCTTCAGGATCACGCCGTGACCGATCGAACGGCCACGTGGATCGACCATCTTCGGATAATCGATGGACTGCACTTCGACCTTGCCCTGCCCCAGATACACGACGCCGCGGTTGCTGCTCATTGTCTCGTCTCCATGTCTGTGAGCGGCACGCCATGCACGCCGCGCGGCGTACCGTTCCACGAGCGTAGCGTTCGCCCGCAGCGGCACCTGTGCCGAACACGACACGCGTTTGGCTTGAACCGACAACGCCTGCGTCGCGCGAGTCGAAGCCCACAACTTTTTCTTTACCCACGCCCAACTTATCCTCGTTTGCCAGCCGTTCGCACAAGCCCGATAGTGGCGACCTCAGCCGAATCGCCGATCCACGCCCCAGAAACAAGGACCCGTCTGCAATGAAGACCCGCGCGCTCAATCTCATCTCGACCGCCACGTTCGCAATGCTCACGCTGTGTGCGATCTCACCCGTGAGCCACGCGGCCGAGCCGATCGCCGCGCAACTCAAGCCCACCGTCGATGCCGCGATCCGGCCGCTGATGGCGAAGTACCATATCGCCGGGATGGCGGTCGGCGTGATCGACGACGGCAAGCCATACGTGTACAACTACGGCGTCGCGTGGACGCAAACCGGCAAGCCGGTCACGCGCGATACGCTGTTCGAACTCGGCTCGATCAGCAAGACCTTCACGGCGACGCTCGCGTCGTATGCGCAGCTCGACGGCAAGCTGTCGTTGTCGGACGGCACGGAGCGCTATCTGCCGACGTTGCGCGGCCGCCCGTTCGGCAAAGTCAGCCTGCTGAACCTCGGTACGCACACCCCTGGCGGTCTGCCGCTACAGGTGCCGGACGACATTCATAACGACGCGCAATTGCTGCAGTACTTCCACGACTGGCAGCCCGCTCATGCGCCGGGCACGTTCCGGACCTACTCCAATCCCGGCATCGGAACACTCGGGCTGATCACCGCGAAGAGCATGGGACAGGACTTCACCGTGCTGATGCAGCAACGCGTGTTTCCGGCCCTCGGTATGAACAGCACCTACCTCGACGTCCCCGCGGCGAAAATGAATAACTACGCGCAGGGCTATGCGAAAGACGGTGCGCCGGTCCGCTTGACGGGCGGCGTGCTTTCCGCCGAAGCCTACGGCGTGAGGTCGACCGCCGCGGATATGCTGCGGTTCGTGCAGGCGAACATGAACCTGATTCCTGTCGACAGTCAGTTGCAGCGCGCGATCACACAGACGCATACCGGCTACTTTCAGGCCGGCGTGCTGACCCAGGATCTGATCTGGGAGCAGTACCCCTATCCGGTCGAGTTGCAGACCTTGCTCGCCGGGAATTCGCTGCAGATGGTCCTCAACGGGACTCCGTCGACCGAAATCAAACCGCCGTTGCCGCCGCAGCAGAACGTCTGGATCAACAAGACCGGTTCGACCAACGGCTTCGGTGCGTATGTCGCGTTCGTGCCGCAAAAGCGCGTCGGCATCGTGATACTCGCCAACCGCAACTTCCCGAACGAGGCGCGCGTGAGCGCCGCGCATCAGATCCTCACGGCGCTGGATGGCGGCGGCCATTGATACGCCGTGTAGTTACGCGCGCAGCCGCGCACGCGCGGCGCCGGCGATCCGCGCAAGCGCATCCGCGCTCAGACGGGCTGCGACCTTTTCGACGTACGCGTGATGCCGTGCTTCGAGCGGCGCGCCGAGCTCGCGCGCGAGCAGATAGCGGATCAGCGCAATGCGCCGGTGACGCAACGCGATGCTTTGATCGAGCAGCGCAAGCGCGGCGCCGGCATCGCGCTCGTCGCACGCGCGCGCCGTGAGACGAGCGGTGGCCGCCCGTGTCGACGTCATGGCGAAATCAGCAACGCGAAACGTGCATCGCTCAGGACATCAACGGCTCGGCGGCGTCGAGCATGATCCTGACGAAGTAGTCCGCGAAGCTGCGGCGCACGACGATATCGAAGCTGTCCGCGCCAGTGGGCAGCAAGGTGATCGACGCCTTGAAATAGTGGCTCTGCGCGCACTGCCCCACGCCGAACAGTTTGGGATGCAGATCGAGCGGACAGCCGCGCGCGAGCACCTCGCGCGTCCGTGTGCCGCTGATTTCGAGCACCGTATAGCCGCTGCCGACATCGACCGCCGATGCGAACACCCCCGCGAACGCCGTGCCGAGCTTGCCCTGCAACGGCGCAGTACGTGTCGCGTCGTGCGCGGCCTCCGAGCGCACGAGCCATTCGTCCGGGCCGAGCCACACCATGTCGTAGCCGTTGCCGCGCGCAACCGTGTTCGCCTGTTCCGGCGGCTTGCACCCGATCACCTGTTCTACCGCGCGGATGAACGCCGCGTCGCGCGTATCGCCGCGCACGTTCACGAGTTCGAGAAACGGCCGCTCGCCGAGCCGGAACGCGGCCGTTGCGTTGGCCTGGTGTTGCTTCAGCAACGCAACCGCGCCGACCAGCGGAGACTCCTGCCACACGCCGCTTTGCCGCCCAATCGTGCGATCCACGATCGATACCGTTGCGCCTCTTTCATTCCACATGTTGACGTGCTCCTTCGCTGTCGTAGAACACCGGACTGGCGATCTTCGCCGCGATCTGTTTGCCGCTCGCGAGCGGAATCGTGACGGTCGTACCGATCTTGTCGAGACCGCCCTTGACGACCGCCATCGCGATCGAGCGCTGCAGGATCGGGCTGTAATAGCTCGACGTCACGTGCCCGAGCATCGGCGCGGTGTCGCCCTGGAACGGACCGGCGACGATCTGCGAGCCCTCGGGTATCACGAACGACGCATCCTCCGCTAGCAGCCCGACCAGTTGCTTGCGCCCCGCCTTCGCGGTGTCCGAGCGGGCGAGCGAGCGTTTGCCGAGGAAGTCCTTCGACTTCGCGACGAGCCCGCCCATGCCGACGTCATGCGGCGTCATCGAGCCGTCCGTATCCTGGCCGACGATGATGTAGCCCTTCTCCGCGCGCAGCACATGCATCGTCTCAGTGCCGTACGGCGTGATGTCGTACTGCGCGCCCGCAGCCATCAGCGCTTCCCACACCGCACGCCCGACGTTCGCTGGCACGTTCACCTCATAAGCGAGTTCGCCCGAGAAGCTGATGCGCATCACGCGCGCCGCCGCGCCCGCGACAGTGCCTTCGCGATACGTCATGAACGGAAACGCCGCGTTCGCGAAGTCGATGTCGCCGCAGACCTTTTGCAGCACCTTGCGGCTCATCGGTCCGACCACCGCGAACGTCGCCCAGTGGTCCGTGACCGACGCGAGCCGCACGCGCAGGTCGGGCCATTCGGTTTGCAGCCAGCGTTCGAGCCACGTGAGCACACGGGCCGCGCCGCCGGTGGTGGTCGTCATCATGTAATGGTGCTCGGCGAGGCGCACGGTCACGCCGTCGTCGAAGATCATGCCGTTTTCGTCGAGCATCAGGCCATAGCGGCACTTGCCCACTTCGAGCTTGGTCCACGAATTGGTGTAGACCCAGTTCAGCAGTTTCGCGGCGTCGGGGCCGTGAATGTCGATCTTGCCGAGCGTCGATGCATCAAGAATGCCGACGCTCGTACGCACCGCGAGCGCTTCGCGCGCGACCGCCGCGTGCATGTCCTCGCCCGTCTTCGGGTAGTACCACGGACGCTTCCAGTTGCCGACGTCCTCGAACGCCGCGCCGTGTTCCACGTGCCATTCGTGCACCGCCGTCTTGCGCACCGGATCGAGCCATTCACCCAGTTCGCGGCCGGCGAACGCGCCGAACGTGACCGGCGTGTAGTTCGGCCGGAAAGTCGTCGTGCCGGTCTCGGGAATGGTCTTGCCGAGCGCCTGCGCGAGAATCGCCATGCCGTTGATGTTGCCGAGCTTGCCCTGGTCGGTGCCGAAGCCCATCGCGGTGTAGCGCTTCACGTGTTCGACGGACTCGAAGCCTTCGCGCGCGGCGAGGAAAATATCGGCGGCGGCGACGTCGTTCTGGAAATCGACGAACTGCTTGGGTCCGCGCGTGGCCAGCTCACGTCCGCCGACGAGCCACAGCGGCTCCAGCTTCGCTTCGTTCAACTCGGCGACCTGCAGCGGCTTCGGCCGCGCGACGATGTGCCCGGCCGCGCGCGCCGCTTCGACACCGGCATCCGCTGCGAAACGGATCCCCCGGCCGAGCGCGAAGTCACCCGCACACGCGCCGACACTGGTCTCTGCCTGGACCGCCTTACCCGGCACGAAGCACGCCTTGTCGTCATGCCAATGCGCCTTACCGCCCGACTGCGCGAACAGATGCAGCACCGGGCTCCAGCCGCCCGACATCGCGACCAGATCACACGGCAGCTCGCCCTGTTGCGCGCCGATCTGCCCTTGCGCGTACGAGGCGAGCGTCACCGAAGCGACGCGCAGTTTGCCGTGCGCCGACGTGACGACCGTGCCGCTCATCACCTTGACGCCGAGGCGACGCGCAAGCGCAGGCAGCGTGCCCTTCGATTCGCCTGCGCGCGGATCGATGACGCTCACCTGCGCGCCGGCCGCTGTCAGGTCGAGCGCGCATTGATAGCCGTCGTCGTTGTTCGTGAACACGACCGCGTTGCGCCCCGGCAGCACCGCATACCGATGCAGATACGTCGACACCGCCGACGCGAGCATCACGCCGGGCAGATCGTTATTGCCGAACACCATCGGCCGCTGATGCGCGCCGGTCGCCAGAATCACGCGTTTCGCGCGGATCTTCCACAGCAGTTCGCGCGTGCCCTTGCGTTGCGACACGGGCAGATGATCGGTCAGGCGCTGCGTGACCGTGACGAGATTGTGGTCCTGGTAGCCGAACGCGGTGCTGCGGCTCAGGATCCTCACGTCGGGCAACTGCCGCAATTCGTCCTCGATTTTCTGCACCCATTGCAGCGCGGGCTTGCCGTCGATCTGCGCGCTACACGACAGCAGCGAACCGCCAAGCTCAGGCTGATCGTCGACGAGCATCACGCGCGCGCCGGACAAAGCGGCAGCGTGTGCGGCCGTGAGCCCGGTCGGGCCGCCGCCGACCACCAGCACGTCGCAATGCGCGAAGCACTTGTCGTAGCGGTCCGCGTCGCGCTGTTGCGGCGCGGTGCCGAGGCCGGCCGCATCGCGAATCGCTTCCTCGTACTTCGGCCAGAATTTGCGCGGCCACATGAAGGTCTTGTAGTAGAAGCCCGCCGGAATGAAGCGCGCGATCTTCTGGTTGATCGCCATGCGGTCCTTCTCGATGCTCGGCTTCGCGTTCACGCTGCTCGCGACGAGCCCCTGGTACAGCTCCACTTCGGTGGCCCGCGCGTTCGGCACCGTGTAGGCACCGGTCTCGAGTTGCACGACCGCGTTCGGCTCCTCGACGCCCGCGGTCACGATGCCGCGCGGCCGATGATATTTCCAGCTACGGGCGACGAAATGCACGCCGTTCGCGAGCAATGCGGACGCGAGCGTATCGCCTTGATAACCCTGATACTCGACGCCGTTGAACGTGAACTTGAGCGCAACGGCTCGGTTGATGCGCCCGCCGGTCGGGAGTCGGTCTTTCTGGCTCATGATGCCTTGCCCTCTTGTGCCTTTACCTGTGCCATCTGTGCGTCGCTACTGTCCAGCGCCAGCAGCGGCCGCTCGAACGTCTCGTAGCCCTGGAACGCGTAGATGACGGTGTCGCGCTGCGCCTTGAACCAGCGCCGGCAGCCCTGCGCGTGCAGCCATTGCTCGCGATGCAAGCCGCGCGGGTTCTTGCGCATGAACAGGTAGTCGCCCCATTCCTCGTCGGTGAGCGATTCGGTGTCGAGCGGGCGGGCGATATCCGCCTCGCCGCCGCAGGAGAATTCGGTTTCGGCGCGGGGACCGCACCACGGGCATTCGATCAGCAGCATGTGTGTCTCCTTGTCGACTAATGGGCCACGGCGGCAGCGCCATGCTCATCGATCAGATGACCGGTATAGAACCGATCCAGCGAAAACGGCGCGTTCAACGGATGCGGTTCGTCCTTCGCGATGGTGTGCGCATAGACCCATCCCGAGCCGGGCGTCGCCTTGAAGCCGCCCGTCCCCCACCCGCAGTTGAAATACAGCCCCTTCACGTCGGTCTTGCCGATGATCGGGCACGCGTCCGGCGACACATCGACGATGCCGCCCCACTGCCGGTTCATCCGCACGCGCGAAAACACCGGGAACATTTCGACGATCGCCTCGAGCGTGCCCTCGATGATCTGGAAGCTGCCGCGTTGCCCAAAGCCCGTGTACTGATCGACGCCCGCGCCGATCACGAGATCGCCCTTGTCGGACTGGCTGATATACGCGTGCACCGCGTTCGACATCACGACTGTGTTGACGACCGGCTTGATCGGCTCCGACACCAGCGCCTGCAACGGATGGCTTTCGAGCGGCAGCCGCACGCCTGCCATATCGGCGAGCGTCGACGTATTGCCGGCCGCGACCACCGCGACCTTCTTCGCCTTGATGAAGCCCTTCGTCGTGTCGACGCCCGTCACCTGGTTGCCGTTGCGGCGAATACCGACGACCTGGCAGTTCTGCACGATATCGACGCCCGCCTGATCCGCGCCGCGCGCGAAACCCCACGCCACCGCATCGTGCCGGGCCACGCCGCCGCGCCGCTGGATCGATGCGCCGAGCACCGGATAGCGGCTGTTCAGATTGATGGTCGGCTCGATTTCCTTGATCTGCGCGGGCGTGAGGAATTCGGCGTCGACGCCGTTCAGGCGGTTCGCGTTCACACGGCGTTCGGTGTCGCGCACGTCCTGCAGCGTATGCGCGAGATTCATCACGCCGCGCTGACTGAACATTACGTTGTAGTTCAGATCCTGCGCGAGCCCTTCCCACAGCTTCATGGCCTTCTCATAGAGCGCGGCGGATTCGTCCCACAGGTAGTTCGAACGCACGATCGTGGTGTTGCGCGCGGTATTGCCGCCGCCGATCCAGCCCTTCTCGAGCACCGCGACGTTGCGCACGCCATGTTCCTTCGCGAGGTAGTACGCGGTCGCGAGACCATGCCCGCCGCCGCCGACGATCACGACGTCGTACTCACGTTTAGGCTCGGGGCTGCGCCATTGCCGCTCCCAGTTCTCGTGATACGACATCCCGTTGCGCAGCAGGCTGAATATCGAATAGCGGCTCATCGTCGGTCCTTTGCGGTTTTGCTGATACTGCGGGCGGTTCAACACTCGATGACGTTCACGGCCAGACCGCCGCGCGACGTCTCCTTGTATTTCGTCTTCATGTCGGCGCCGGTTTCGCGCATCGTCCGGATCACGCTGTCGAGCGACACCACGTGCTTGCCGTCGCCCTTCATCGCGAGTCGCGCCGCGTTGATCGCCTTGATCGCGCCCATCGCATTGCGCTCGATGCACGGAATCTGCACGAGCCCGCCGACCGGGTCGCACGTCATGCCGAGGTTGTGTTCCATGCCGATTTCGGCGGCGTTCTCGACCTGGGCGGGTGTGCCGCCCATCACGGCTGCGAGCGCCGCGGCGGCCATCGAGCAGGCCACGCCAACTTCGCCCTGGCAGCCCACTTCAGCGCCGGAGATCGACGCGGTTTCCTTGTAGATGATGCCGATCGCGGCGGCGGTCAGCAGAAAATCGACGATGCCTGCATCGTTCGCCGCATGCATGAACTTCACGTAGTAGTGCAGCACCGCCGGGATCACGCCGGCTGCGCCATTGGTCGGCGCGGTAACGACCCGGCCGCCCGCGGCGTTCTCCTCGTTGACTGCCATCGCATAGAGGTTGACCCAGTCGAGCATCGACAGCGGGTCGCGCAGCGACTCCTCCGAGCGTGCGCGCAGACGCTCGCACAGGTCGGCCGCGCGGCGCTTCACGTGCATCGGGCCGGGCAGTTCGCCGCGCACCTTGCAGCCGCGCTCGACACACGCGGCCATCGTGCGCCAGATCGCCAGCAGGCCTTCGCGCACTTCGTGCTCGGGCCGCGTCGCGCACTCGTTGCGCAACGTCACTTCGGCGATCGACAGACCGCTTTCGCGGCACACGCGCATCAGATCGGCGCCGGTGCGAAACGGATACGGCACCTCCGCACCCGCGCGCCGGCCATTCACGCGATCCCCTTCGCGATTGACGACGAAGCCCCCGCCGATCGAGTAATACTCTTTTTCGACGAGTAGCTGAGCGTTTTCGTCGAAGGCCTGAAAGCGCATGCCGTTCGGATGCACGACGCCCGAGCCCGGTGCACCCGGCATCAGCTTGCGGAAGAAGCCAAGATGTTCGCGCGGGTCGAACGCGACCGGATGCTTGCCGAGCAGCGCGAGCTGTCTGGTCTCGCGGATCGTCCGCAGCCGCGGCTCGATCAGGTCCGGATCGAGCCGGTCGGGCAGATTGCCTTCGAGGCCGAGCAGCACCGCCTTGTCGGTGCCGTGACCCTTGCCGGTCGCGCCGAGCGAGCCGAACAGTTCAACCCTCACGCGCCGCACGAAGCCGAGCAGATTCGCGTCCTCGATATGCGACACGAAGCGGCACGCGGCGATCATCGGCCCGACCGTGTGTGAGCTCGATGGACCAATGCCGATCTTGAACAGATCGAAGACGCTGACGTTCATGGCGTGCCCTGTGCGTTGTGCCCTGCGAGTTGCGATGGCCGGATGGAATGTGCGCCTATTGCACCGCACGCCGGGCTGGATCGATAGAACAAAAACGGCATCGCGGTGGGATGGCCTCGTCAAGTGAGCCATCGGACGGCCCGCCCGACAAGCCTCGCGACGCATTTGCGATGACTTCCGACGCATTTGCGACAGGCGCCCCGATTGCGGCCGGCGATGCCGAAGGTCCGCGGTGCTATGCTTGCTGCCACCCTTCTGATTTGCGTTCGCTCCTCTTTCGCAGTTCTTTTCGCCGACCCGCCGCGCGCATGAATTCCGCTGAAACGCTTCCTCCTCCATCGCTCGACGCGGCCGCGAAGCAGCGCATCCGCTTCGGCATCATCCTGCTGCCGAACTTCACGCTGACCGCGTTCTCGGGTTTCGTCGACCTGCTGCGGCTGTCCGCTGACGAAGGTGACTTCAGCAAGCCGGTGCGCTGTTCGTGGAGCGTGATCGGGGAAACCCTTGCTCCCGTGCGCGCGAGTTGCGGCATCCAGATCACGCCGTGGGAAACCTTCGAGACCGCTGAGCCGTTCGACTACGTGGTGGTGGTCGGCGGACTGCTGCACTCGGGGCCTACGGCGAGCGAGGCGACGCTCGCGTTCATCCGGCGCGCCGCCGCTGACGACGCGACGCTGGTCGGCATGTGCACCGGCGTGTTCTCGCTGATGCGCGCGGGCGTGCTCGCCGGGCATCGCATCTGCGTGAGCTGGTTTCATTACTGGGATTTCATCGAGCGCTTTCCGTCGGTCGACGAAGAGATGCTGGTCGCCGACCGGCTGTTCGTGATCGACCGCCGGCGCATTACGTGCTCCGGCGGGCGCGCGTCGATCGACGTCGCCGCCGCAATCCTGCTGCGTCATTTCGAACCCGCCACGGTGCAGAAGGCGCTGCGCATCCTGCTAGTCGACGACCTGCAGAAAGGCAACGCGCCGCAGCCGCATCCGCCCGGTCTCGCGCCGGCCTCGCATCCGAAGGTCAAGCGCGCGATTCTGCTGATGGAGCAGCACGTGGGCCGCGCGCTGTCGCTCGACGAACTGGCGCGCAAGCTCGATCTGTCGCCGCGTCAGCTCGAACGGCTGTTCAAGGCGCAGACCGGCAAGGCGCCGCAGGCCTACGCAAAGCAGGTGCGCCTGCGCACCGCCGCGTGGCTGTTGACGAGTTCGGACAAGACCGTCGCCGATATCGCATCGAGCTGCGGCTTTTCCGACGCCTCGCACCTGGGACGCGAATTTCGCAAGCAGTTCGGCCTGCCGCCGATGATGTATCGCGAGCAGCGCGGCACGGCGGCGCAAGCTGACGATGGCTCGTGCTACGACGAAACGTTTCCGGGCCGCGCGCAGGCGATCTGAATTCGGCCGCTACACCGGCTGCCGCCGCTCGACGCTCGGCGCATGCCCGAACTGCGCGCGATACGCCTTGCTGAAATGACACGGCGAATGAAAACCGCACACCGTGGTCACGCGCGCGATCGACGCGTCGGTATTGCGCAGCAGGTCGCGCGCGCGGCGCAGTCGCAGGCTCAGGTAGTAATGCGTCGGCGACACGTTCAGGAAGAGCTTGAACATCCGCTGCAAATGACGCTGCGACAGGTTGACGAGCCGCGCGAGTTCGTCGAGCGACAGCGGTTCCTCGATGTTCGCTTCCATCAGCCGCACCACTTCGATCAGTTCGGCGCGCGACAGACCGACCCGCGCGTCGACCGGAATGTGCTGGTAATCGGTCGAGCCGCGAATCCGCTCGACGATGAACTGCTCCGACACCTGCGCGGCCACCGCGGACCCAAGCCGTTTGCCGACCAGATGCAGCATCAGATCGAGCGGCGCGGTGCCGCCGGTGCAGGTCAGCCGGTCGCGGTCGATCACGAACAGTTCGTCGTCGAAATGCACGTGCGGATAGCGCTGGTGCAACGGCGACATGTCCTCCCAATGCACGGTCGCGCGATAGCCGTCGAGCAGCCCGGCCGCGAGCAGCGCGTACGGACCCGTGCAGATGCCGCCGAGCGGCACGCGTTGTCCGGCGACTTCGCGCAGCAGCGCGACCACCGCGTCGTTCACATAGTCGCGCACGTACCAGCCCGCGCACACGAGCAGCAGGTCCGGCATGCCGGCTTCGGCGAGCGTGGTGGTCGGCTTCACCGTAATGCCGTTGCTCGCGCGCGCGGGCTCGCCGTCCGGCGTGATCACCGACCACCGGTAGTGCTGTGCGCGGCCCACGTAGTTCGCCATGCGCAGCACCTCGACCGCGCTGGTGAACGCGATCATCGAAAAGTTCGGCAGCGTCAGGAAGCCGACGTGCGCGACGGCGGACAGCCGTGCATCGGCTTCGGCGCAGGCGATTGGGTCGCGCTTCATGGGCGGATCGATCAGCCGTGTTGCGGCGCCGGCTCGCGGCGCACTTTCAGCGCCTGGCGCAATCCCGCGAACAGCGGCGCGCGCGACTTGCCCGGCGCCCGGCCGAAGCTCTCGGTGATGCGGTCCAGAATGATCGCCAGCATCACGACCGACATCCCGCTTTCGAAGCCGAGCCCGATATCGAGCCGCTGGATGCTGGCGAGCACGTCGTTGCCGAGGCCGCCCGCGCCGACCATCGACGCGATGATCACCATTGACAGCGCCATCATGATGGTCTGATTCACGCCGGTCATGATCGATGGCAGCGCGTTCGGAAACTGCACCTTGTACAACAGTTGCCACGGCGTGCAGCCGAACGCCTGTCCCGCTTCGACGATTTCGTGATTCACGTGCTTGATGCCGAGCGCGGTCAGACGTACCGCGGGCGGCATCGCGAAGATCACGGTCGACAGGATGCCCGGCACGCGGCCGAGGCCGAACAGCATCGCGGCCGGAATCAGGTAGACGAAAGCGGGCATCGTCTGCATCAGATCGAGCACCGGGCGCACGATCATCTCGACGGTGCGGCTCTTCGCCATCCAGATGCCGAGCGGCACACCCAGCACGAGGCTGATCACCGTCGACGACAGCGTGAGGCCGAGCGTGATCACCATCTGATCCCAGAAGCCGGTGCCGTAGATCAGCAGCAGCGCGGCCAGCGTGAACAGCGCGAAGCGCCAGCCGACACGCCACAAGCCGATGCCGACGAAAAACGCCATCAGCGCCCACATCGGCACGGCCTGCAATCCGTGCTCGACCGCCGCGGCGAAACTCTCGATGACCTTGCCGATCGTGTCGAAAGTCTTCGCGTCGTGATCGAGCAGATAGTGAACGCCGTGATCGACCCAGGCGCCAAGTGGAATGACTTCAGACATGGGAACCTCGATGGCGCGTGAGAACGTTCAGCACGTTCGTCTTGTTGACCGAGCCGCAGTAGGAACCGTCCGCTTCGACGACCGGCAGCGGCGCGCGGCTCGCCACGACGCGCTCGACCACGTCGTTGAGCGGCGTGCTGCGGCGGATGCATTCGATCTGGTTGAGCTGCGGCGACGCGCTGCCGGTGGCATCGCGGCACACGAAGCCGCGAATCCGGCGCTCGCTGTCGAGCACGAACGCGTAGTCGGCGCTGCCGTTGAGCATCGCGGCGACGCTCGACGCATCGATCTGCGGCGCGTGCATCAGCGGCACGGCGTCGGTCTGCATCAGATCGCCGGCCGTCAGATAGCGGCTCGTGTCGATGCCTTCGAAGAACGCGCGCACGTAGTCGTCGGCCGGGTTCTTGATGATTTCCCGCGGCGTGCCGATCTGCACGACGCGGCCGCCTTCCATGATCGCGATACGCGTGCCGATGCGCATCGCTTCCTCCAGATCGTGCGACACGAACAGAATCGTGCGTTGCTGCTCGCGTTGCAGTTCGAGCAGCACGTTCTGCATTTCCTTGCGCTTGAGCGGATCGAGCGCGGAGAACGCCTCGTCCATGATCATCAGCGACGGGTTGACCGCGAGCGCCCGCGCGAGTCCCACACGCTGCTGCATGCCGCCCGACAGCTCGGCGGGCAATTTCTGCGCGAACGGCGCGAGGCCGACCTGTTCGAGCACCGTCAGCGCCCGCGCTTCGCGCTCCTTGCGCCCGACGCCCGCGACCTCGAGCCCGAACGCCGCGTTGGCCAGCACGTTGCGCTGCGGCATCAGCGCGAAGGACTGAAACACCATGCTCATGTCCTTGCGCCGCAGCGCGGTCAGCTCGGCGCGCGGCACGCTCGCGACATCGCGGCCGTCGATCAGCACCTTGCCGGCGCTCGGTTCGACGAGCCGATTGATCAGGCGAATCAGCGTCGACTTGCCCGAGCCGGACAGGCCCATCAGCACGAAGATCTCGCCCTCCCGAACCTCGAACGACGCGTTGTGTACGCCGACGATCTGACCGGTGCGGGCGAACACCTCCTCTTTCGTGGCGCCGCCGGCCAGCATCGCGAGCGCCTGTTTCGGGTTGGCGCCAAACACCTTGCACAGCCCTTCGACCACGACCTTGGGGGAATTCATCGAATGCTCTCCTCGCGTGCGGACGTCGGTCCGCGCTGTGCCTACATAGTTGCCAGAAAAAAGTGCGGCTAGCCGACTAATTCCGACAGGCACATGAGGAAATGCGACACCCGGGCGCGGCGAGAGCGCTCGGCGCGACGAGAAAAGCCTTGTGGGACAAAGGGTTGGCGCGGTCGCGGACGGCGGCGAGCGTCCGGCGCCTGCGAACCGATTCGTTCAGGAAATCGACACGCCCAGCAAGCGCCCGACGCCGAACGTAAACCCCGCCGCGATGAGCCCGATGACGATCTGGCGCAGCGCCGAAAACCCCGCGCTGCGTCCGTTGAACAACGACGTGAACACCCCGATCGACGCGAGCGCCACCATGCTCAGCACCACGCACTGCACGATCGCATTGACGCCATGCGTCCACAGAAAAGGCATCACCGGAAAGATCGCGCCGAGCGCGAACAGACAGAACGACACCCCCGCTGCCGACCACGGATTACCGCCCAATTCCGCCGGATCGAGCCCTAGCTCCTCGCGCGTGAGGGTGTCGAGCGCCTTGTCCTTGTCGCGCATCATCTGCGCGGCCACGCGTTTCGCCTCGTCCGCGTCGAGCCCTTTCGCGCGGTAGATCAGCGCAAGCTCGTGTTCCTCCGCTTCGGGTTGTTCGTCGATTTCCTCGGCTTCCTTGGCGATCTGGGTGCTGGCGAGTTCGCGCGCATTGGTGACCGACAGCCATTCGCCGAGCGCCATCGAACAGGCCCCGGCGATCAACCCGGCGAGGCCGGTCAGCAGGATCGCCTGGTTGCCCGTGCCCGCGCCGGCGACACCCATGATCAGACAGAAGTTGGACACGAGGCCATCGTTCGCGCCGAGCACGGCCGCGCGCAGATCGTTGCCCGACGCTGCGCTTTTGTGCCACGACTCGGCCGCCGTGATGCGGCTGCCCGGCGACAGGTTCGAATCATGGTTACTTGCGAGCGTCTGCACGACGGCCGCGTGATGATGTTCATCGGCGGACATGCGGCCCGCGTCCCGCTGGCCCCGATATTTGTTGCGGTCCGCGTATTCGGCGGCAGCCAGCGTCGGCAGCACGAAGTCCGCGCCGCACAGGCGCACGAGCCCCTTCATCAGACGGGTTTTGAGCGCATGCCCACGGCCTTTCGGTTCGACGCCGTTGGCCCTGAGCTTGTCGGCCCACACTTGTGCGTGGCTGTGTTCGGATTGTGCGAGATCCTGATAGACCTGCTTGCGGGTCTCGTCTTTCTCGACGCTCGCGAGCGTCTCATACAGGGCGGCGCTGTGCAGTTCGTCGGAGAGATTCGCCTTGTAACGCCTGACTTCGTGCTTCGTGGCCATGATCACATGCCCCGGCGGTCGCGTTGCTGATGGCAAAGCGTAACCGATTCCACCGCCGGGACCGAAAAGGCCCTAAAGCGTGAGGTGAGCGAGAAGCAATACTGTTTTTGCGCTACTCAGACGATGATCGACCCGCCATCCACCGCCAGATACTGACCGGTGATGTGCCGCGAGGCCTCGCTCGCGAGGAACACCACGGGGCCCTTCAGATCCTCGTCGCCGCCGAGCCGCCGCAGCGGCGTGTTCGCGACGATCGCGTCTTCGAGCTTGTCAAGCAGTCCTGCCGACATTTTCGAGGGGAAGAAGCCGGGGCAAATCGCGTTGACGTTGATGTTGTACTTGCCCCACTCCGCCGCGAGCGCGCGCGTGAAATTGATGGCCGCGGCCTTCGACGTGTTGTACGCAATTGCGTTCATGCCCGGCGGCGAGCCCTTCAACCCGGCCACCGACGCGACGTTGATGATCTTGCCCGCGCGCCGCGGAATCATGCTGCGTTTGCCGACTTCGCGCGCGAGAAAGAACGGCGCGTTGACGTTCAGGTTCATCACTTTGTGCCACGCTTCGTCGGGGTAGTCTTCGGCGGGCGCGCCCCACGTGGCGCCCGCGTTGTTGACCAGAATATCGATGTGCCCATGCGCGCTCATCACTTCATCGACGAGCGCGGGAATGCCCTCGAAGCGCTGCAGATCGTTGATGATGGTCCGCACCTCGATGCCGCGGCCTTGCAGATGCGCTTTCGCTTCCTCGAGCTCGTTAGCCTTGCGCGCGGTGATCGCGACGCGGCAGCCCATTTCGCCGAGCGCTTCGGCCATTTGCAGACCGAGCCCGCGCGAACCGCCGGTGATCAATGCAATCTTGCCGTCGAGTTGAAACAGATCCTTCACTGACATGCGTCGCTCCTCCAGGTGTTCTGCCTTGCAGATTGGTATTCCACGGTTTGCGGCCATCATACGTGCCGAAATTCGGCATGTAAATAAAAGCACGATCATTCTTTTTCGTTATAAACTGACGCGCTTCGCCATGCAATTGCGCACAGCGGCTTACCTTTAAACGGGCTTTCACTGATGCAAGACGCGCTGATCATCAACACGCGGGATCTGGAATTCCAGCTATTCGAAGTGCTCGAAGCCGAGACGCTGACGCAGCGTGCGCGTCACGCCGATCACAGCCGCGAGACCTTCAACGCGGCGCTCGAAACCGCGCATGCCGTAGCGGTCGAGAAATTCGCGCCGCACAACCGGTTATTGGACGAGCACGAGCCGCAGTTCGACGGCCAGCGCGTGACGATGCCGCACGAGGTCAAGGACGCGCTCGACGCGTTGCGCACGACCGGCTTTCTCGCCACGGGCAAGGATTACGAATGGGGCGGCATGCAGCTGCCGTCGGTGATTTCGTTCGCGTGTCTGTCGCTGTTCCAGAGCGCGAATATCGCGACGTCGTCTTACGCGATGTTGACGAGCGCGAATGCGAACGTGATCGAACGGTTTGGCTCCGAGGCGCAGAAGCGCAAGTACCTCGGCGCGCTCCTCGAAGGCCGCGCGTTCGGCACGATGGCGCTGACCGAGCCGCAGGCGGGATCGAGTCTGTCGGACTTGACCACCACGGCGACACCGAACCCGGACGGCACCTGGTCGATTCGCGGCAACAAGATTTTCATCTCGGGCGGCGATCACGAGTTGAGCGAGAACATCGTGCATCTGGTGCTCGCGCGTATTCCCGGCGGGCCGCCGGGGGTCAAGGGCATTTCGCTGTTCACGGTCCCGAAGTTCCGCGTCAACGACGACGGCAGCCTCGGCGAGCGCAATGACGTCGCGCTCGCTGGCCTGATTCACAAGATGGGCTGGCTCGGCACGACCTCGACGATGCTGTCGTTCGGCGAACATGGCGAGTGCGTCGGCGAGCTGGTCGGCGAGCCGCATCACGGGCTCGCTTATATGTTCCATATGATGAACGAGGCGCGCATCGGCGTCGGTCTCGGCGCGGTGATGCTCGGCTATCGCGGCTATCTGGCCTCGCTCGACTATGCGCGCGAGCGGCCGCAAGGACGTCATCCGACCAACAAGAATCCGCTCGATCCGCAATTGCCGCTGATCGAACACGCGGACGTGCGCCGCATGCTGCTCGCGCAAAAGGCCTACGTGGAAGGGGCTTACGCGTTGAGCCTTTACGCGGCGCGGCTCGTCGATGAACAGAACACCGGCGAAAGCGAGAACGCGCGCGCCGAGGCCGGGCTGCTGCTCGATCTGCTCACGCCGATCGTCAAGTCGTGGCCGTCGCAATGGTGTCTCGAAGCGAACAGCCTCGCGATCCAGATTCACGGCGGCTACGGCTACACGCGCGAATATCCGGTCGAGCAGTTCTATCGCGACAATCGCCTGAACATGATTCACGAAGGCACGCACGGCATTCAGGCGATCGACCTGCTCGGCCGCAAGGTCACGATGAAACAGGGTGCCGCGCTGAAGCTGCTCGCCCGCGAGCTACAGCGAACGATCGACGCCGCGCGCGAGCATGCACCGCTACAGGCCCACGCCGATGCACTCGGCGCGGCATGGCGCGATCTGAGCGGCACGCTCGAAGCGCTGCTGCCCGCGCTCGCAAGCGATACCGACCGCGCGCTCGCCAACGCGAACGCGTTCCTCGAAGCATTCGGACATATTGTGTTGGCGTGGACGTGGTTGCGGCAGGCGCTGGTGGCCAACGCGGCGTTGCCACGCGCGAACGGCGCGGCGGATCAGGACTTCTATCGCGGCAAGCTGCACGCGTGCCAGTGGTTCTTCCGTTGCGAGCTGCCGCGCGTGGCGTCGATGCTGGCGCTATTGCGCACGCTCGACGATACGACGCTCAGCATGGCGCCGCAGTGGTTCTGACCGACGTCGCACGGCAGTGCAGAGCATCCTGCCACGCGCAGTTTTTTTCAGCATCCCCGTGAGTCCTGGAGTATTGTTTAAGCGCGCCGGAAGCGCCAAATCCGGAACTCCTCTATAAGACCGGCGCTTCCCAGAGTCCAGACCTGCTCGACAAAGCGCGGCGTTTCTAACATGTAACGAAGCGAGATCAACTTATCGAGGAAGGTGAAAACGTGAAAACACTCAATCTTGTGAAGGCGCTCGGTATTGCCTTGTGCGTGGCGAGCGCATCCAGCGCCTATGCCCAGGCAAGCGATGCTCAGGCGCCCGCCGCCACGACAGCCGCGCCCGCCACGTCGAACCGAGCGGCGGATCGCAAGCTCGGCCGCGACGTGCGGCGCGCGCTCGCTAGAGCGCAGGGCTTCAACGTGTCGAACGTGTTCGTGCGGGCGCGCAGCGGCGCGGTGACGTTGACGGGCTCGGTGCCGGACGGCAGCATGATCCAGCAGGCTGCCGACGTCACCAAAGGCGTTCCGGGCGTGACCTCGGTGAACAACAGGCTCACGCTGGGCGTGCCGGCCGGCGGCGGCAATGGTGGAGGAGGCTGAGCGCCGGCCTTTGACTCGCGAAGGGAGCGCCGCGAACATGCGATGCATGCGGCGTCTCCCGCTTCGAGCCGGTACGTCAGCGAACCCTCGCGAAACGTCTGCCCCCCTTGCGTCAATCAAGGCATCACGCTCGCACGACTCCCGTCATCGGTCTGCCCGCCACGGTTCGGCCAAACAGCGCCGCCGCGGTGCGTTCGGGATCGAGTCCGAGACTTTCACTCGCGGTGCCGGAGATCAGCGCATCGAGCGAAGCGGTCGGCTTCAGGTCACGCGACTGATAAAGCTGATGCGGCGCGAGGCCCGGCCAATCCGCGATCACGCGACCACCCTGCACGGAACCCCCAAGCACCATCGCGACCGAGCCGGTGCCATGATCGGTGCCGCCCGTGCCGTTCGCGGCCGCGGTCCGGCCGAACTCCGTCGCGGCCAGCACCGTGGTCTTGCTCCACGATGACCCCATGCCGTCGCGCAGCGCCGCGAGCATCGTGTCGAGCGCCTTCAGCTGATTAGCGAGCCGCGCGTTCTGCGCACTATGCGTGTCCCACCCGCCGGTTTCGATCATCGCGATGCGCGGACCGTCGTCGCGCGCCAGAAAACTCGCCGCGAGCTTGCCGAGGCTCGCTGGGTCCTGACGCGCGCCGGCATCGCCCGCGAGGCCGCGCGCCGCCATCGCCGATTCCCACAGCGGACGCAACTGCGCGTCCTGCTCGTAGAGCTGCGACACGCGCGCGAGCAGATCGTCGGGCGCCTGCGGCAACGCCGACGGTGCATACGACGTCACCGCGGCCGGCCCGCGCAGCGCCATCGGCACGGTCGGCGCGAACGCGATCGCGTTTTCGCGGGTGGCGGGCAGTTGCGCGGCGAGCCGGTTGAGCCAACCGTCGTTCATCTGATACGGCGACGTGCCACCCGTTTCCAGCACGTTCTGTCCATCGAAATGCGAGCGGTCACGATAGGGCGAGGCGACCGCGTGCACGAACAGCACTTCGCGATCCGCGTACAGCTTCGCGACTTGCGCGAGCGCCGGATGCAAAGCGAACGTGCCATCCAGATGCGGCGCGGTCGACGCGTCGATCGCGAGCGGCCCGCGCAGCGTCGCATACGCGGGGTCCGCGTACGGCACGACGATGTTCAGGCCATCGGCCGCGCCACGCTGGATCACGAACACGAAGCGGCGGTCGGTCGCGACGTGCGCGAACGCAATATGGGGCGACACAAACAGCGCGCCGGCACCAGCGGCGGCGACGCTCAGAAACCGGCGGCGTGACAGCATGGCATTCATCTCCGTTGAAAATCGGGCGATACGAGCAGCAACGCGATCGCCGTCGACGCGCTTTCAGCTCGCGACACCGCCGTGGCCGTCGGCTCGCTGAGCGAGCCAGCCAGCAAGGTCTGGCCGAGCGAGCGCGCATCGAGCCGGTCGCCGACGCGCGCGGCGAAACGCTGCGCGACTTCGACGCGGCGCACGAGCGCATCGGGTGCGGCCCAGCTCGCGGCGATATCGTCGTAGCCGGCGGGCGAACCGGGACGCCATACCGGCTGGCCGAGTTGCGTGAGGATCGGCGCGCTCTGCTGATTGCCGAGGTCGTGCCAGCCGAGTCCGCGCATCGACGAAATGGTCCACTCCCACGGCGTCTTGAACTTCATCGCGCCCGGCGACCACGCTTGCGGCGTATCGATCAACGCGCGATAGACGGTCGGCAGATCGCCGTCGCTGCGCGTGAACGCGTCGGCGAGACGTTCGCTCACGCCCGCAGGCGGATCGTCGGCGACGAAATGACGGGCAAGCTTCGTGCCGATATGCCGCGCGGTGGCCGGCGCGTGCGCGAGGTCGTGCAGGATCGCGAGCGCCTGCTGTTCGCCGGCATCGTCGTAGCGGCGTCCCATGATCGTGCGCGAGCCGGGCTCGTGCAGCGCGGGACGAAACACAAAGCTGCCGGGTTCGCCGTTCTGCTCCAGCGCGCGGCGGTTCGCGTTGGCGCCGCCGTTCCCCGGATTGCCGACGAGGCTCCAGCCGGTCAGGGCGCGCGCGAACTCGGTCACGTCGTCCTGGCTATAGCCGCTGCGCACGCCGAGCGTATGCAGTTCCATGATCTCGCGCGCGAGGTTCTCGTTGAGTCCGCGTTTGTTGTCCGGATTGCGTTGCACGGCGCGCAGCGCGGCCATGCTGTCGGGGCCGACCGAGCGGGCCTGGTCGAGGAACAGCTGCATGGCCGGATGACGCTCGACGGCCACCAGCATGTCCTCGAAACGGCCAAGCACGTGCGGGCGAATCGCCTCCGCTTCGAACGACCCGGCGAGCGCCGCGACGCCAGGCTTTTCGGTTGACACCGCGAAGTGATTTGCCCAGAAATGCACGAGCCGTTCGATGAACGGCGTCGGCGTGGTCAGCGCGCTGGCGACGCGCGCGTTGACCGACGAGCGGTACATGTCGAGGATTTCGACTCGCAGCGCCTTTCGTTCGGATTGCCTGGCAGCTTGCGCGTCGGTCTGGATGGCGGCTGCGGTGTTGGTCGCGGCACTGCTAGCGTTGGTCCCCTCGCCCGCCGTCTGTTTCGCCTGCTGCTCGATCTGCATGCGTTGCTGCAAGAGCTCCTTCGACAACGCGATCGAATCGGGCTGGTTCGCCCACGCGGCCGGCCGCGCCTGGTACTGCTCGAATTGCGCGAGCAGCCAGCCCTTCGGATCGGCGGGCGGCGTCTCGTCCGCGCGCGCGCCGAGGCCGAAGCGGTTCAGTGCGACCGCTGCGGAATTCAGGTTCGGTGAGTTGGCCATACGATCCTCGTCGACATGTAAGACGCCTGCTTATCCGTTAAACGGCCGATACGCCGGAATCCGTCGCAATCGCATGCACTTTTTTATTCCCCCGATGCGGCATTCGCCTCCGGCTTCTTCGGGTTCGGCGGCGGCTGCGGTTCGCGCCATTGCCCACGCAGCTTCAGACTCTCGGCGAACTCGGCGCGCTCTTCGGGCGTCAGCGTCGCCGCGAAATCGGCGACGCTCGCTTCGACCATCGCGCGCAGGCTGCTGTCAGCCGCGCGCGTGCGCGCGAGCGCGGCATCGAGCGCCGCGCGATCGAGCTGCGGCGCGGCCAGCAGACGCAGTACCTCGCGACGCCCCTCGCGCCCATCGCGCGCATACTGCCGCCCTTCGCGACGCGCGTTCTTCAGGCCATCGATAAACGCCTGCTGCCGCTCGACCGGCAGCGGCCCGGCAGCGAAACGCAGCGCGCGCTGGTCCTGTGCCGCCGCCGGCTGATTCGCACCGTGCGCGGCGAACCATTGATACGCGCCGCCGGCAATCGAGCCGAGCAGAAACACGTTGAGCGCCGCGGAGCCCAGCAGCGCATATTTCCACGAGCACCCGTTCATTCGCCGCTCCAATCGGCGGTGGTACCGCCGAAGCTCGAAGTCAGATACGAGAATTCATGCACGAGCGGCGCGTTTTCGGTCAGCACGAAGAACGACACCGCGAACGCGCCGGCCACGCCGCCGAGCAGCCCGACGCCGACCACCGCCGCACCCGACCACCACAGACGCCGGCGCGCGGCCGGGCGCCGTAACGGCGCGCCGGCGATGATGCGGCTTTGCAATGCGCGGCTCGGCGGCTCGAACTGGTCGGCGCCGAGCCATGCGTCGAGGCCGGCCGCGTCGCTCAGCACCGCGTCGGCTTCGACGCGATGCGCGCGCGCCCACGCCTGCGCGGCTTCGCGTTCCCGCTCCGGCCAGCGACGCGAGTCGGCACCGTACGCTGCAACAATCTGATGGAATCTTTCGGGCGTCATGACTTGTCCTTGCTAAGGCCGCTGCCGGCCAGTTGAGCGCGCAGACTGCGGCGCGCGCGGGCCAGCAGACTTTCCAGCGCATCGACGCTGACGCCCATCAAGGCGGCGGCGTCAACGTTCGGCATTTCCTGGTAATAGGTCAGCACGAGCGCTTCGCGCTGTCGCGTCGGCAACGCGGCGAGCGCCGCGCGCACGCGCGCGTGGTCGGCGCGTGCTTCGAGCCGCGCATCGGGTAGCGCGGCGGGATCGGCGCAATCGGGCAGCTCGTCGCTCGGGTCTTCGCGCTGGCCGCGCAGACGGTCATAGCAAAGATTGAGCGCGACCCGATGCATCCACGTGTCGAACTTCGCTTCGCCTTCACGCCAGCGCGCCGCCTGTTTCCAGATTCGCACGAAGACCTCCTGCGCGACGTCCTCCGCTTCCATGCGATCGCCGAGCATGCGCGTGGCGAGCGCGAGCAGCCGCGGCAGCTTGCGCGCGACCAGCGAGCGCACCGCGCCGGGCTCCTCGCGGCCCACTCGCGCGATCAGCTCGGCGTCCGGATCGGGAGGGGCTTCGTTCAAGACGCGCGGCTCCATCGCGGCACGATGTACCCCGCCTTGAACCGTCCGGGTGTATGGACGTCATTCACTTGCCGCCACTCCTTCTGCCGCCATGTTGATTTCGCCTGATCGCAAACGTTGCACTCGCGGCGCGCCGTTTCTTCTTTAACGCGGCAGCGCAAGAAATCCGTCGCGCGATTTGTGGGAAAGGGCACATAGGCCGCGTCAACGAAAGGCAATAGTCGGCGTTCTGACCGAAGATTTTCACTTTTCGATGCTTCAATGCGCGGGCTTCAATCCGAATCGTCGGCCGTTACGCTTCTAACAACAATTCCCAGCACCGTCCATACCTAACGATGGAACGGGCTGGACCGCGACTGTGGAGCCCACAAAAATGTTTCGCAAATCCCTTTTGCCCATTCCGTTTGCCGCCGCACTGTTTGTGCTGAGCGCGTGCGGAAACAGCGGCGTTAGCTCTTCTTCTGCTGCATCCACTACGCCGGCTGCTACCGTATCCGCTCAGGACGCGCTGACCACCGCAACGCCGATCAAGCACCTGGTCGTGATCTTCGGTGAGAACCGTTCTTTCGATCACTACTTCGGCACCTATCCGAACGCGCAGAACCCGGTCGGTGAACCGGCGTTCACGGCGGCGGCGAGCACGCCGACCCAGGTCAACAATCTGAATCAGAAGTCGCTTCTGACGAGCAACCCGAACTTCCTCAACACGGCGAACAACGCGGCCTTCGCGGGTAGCGGTATCAATCCGTTCCGCCTCGACCGCAGCCAGGCCAACACGAACGGCCAGTCGCACGACTATATGAAGGAACAGCTCGCCTACAATAACGGCGCGGCGGACCTGTTCCCCAAGTACACGGGTAACAACAGCGCCGGTAGCGGCACGACGTTCGGCACCCCGGGTCTCGTGATGGGCTACTTCGACGGCAACACGGTCACCGCGCTCTGGAACTACGCCCAGAACTTCGCGATGAGCGACAACATGTACACGGACACCTACGGTCCGTCGACGCCGGGCGCGCTCGAGGTGATTTCCGGCCAGACCAACGGCGCTATTCCGGCGAACGGCGCCGCGCAGGGTGACAACGTGATTGCCGACGGCGCGGGCAGCTTCACGATGAATGGCGACTCCGATCCGACCGGCGACGTGTGCAACACCTCGACGTCGAGCAGCCAGGCCACGCTCAGTTCGAACAACAAGAACATCGGCGACCTCCTCAACGCGAAAAACATCACCTGGGGCGGCTTCATGGGTGGCTTTGACCTGACGGCCACCAACTCGAACGGCACCACGGCGTGCAAGCGCAGCACCTACTCATCGGTCCTCGGCGCAACGAAGACGGACTACATACCTCACCACAACTGGTTCCAGTACTACGCGACGACGGCCAACCTGGCGCACACCCGCCCGACGTCAACCGCGGTGATCGGCCAGACCGACCCGCTCGATTCGACGGCCACGCCGGTTCACCATCAATACGACGTCAACGATTTCTTCACGGCCGTCTCGGCGGGCAACTTCCCGTCGGTCAGCTACCTGAAGGCACCGGCCGTCGGCGATGCGCATCCGGGCAACTCGGATCCGATCGACGAGCAGGCGTTCGTGACGAAGGTCGTCAACTTCCTGCAACAACAGCCGGACTGGAAGAACACCGCCGTCATCATCACGTACGACGATTCGGATGGCTGGTACGACCACGCTTACGCGACGCCGACGACTTCGTCGTTTGACGCGACCGCCGACCAGTTGAACGGCACGGGCACCTGTAATGCAACGGGCGCGACGCAAGGTGTCGGGGTGACAGGCGCTGTCGTCAACGGCCGTTGCGGTCCGGGAACGCGTATTCCGCTCATCGTGATCTCGCCGTACGCACGTAGCAACTACATCGACCATACGGCGATCACGCAGGCTTCGGTGGTCCGGTTCATCGAAGACAACTGGCTCGGCGGCACCCGCATCGGCAGCGGTTCGCACGATGCGACGACGGGCAGCATCATGTCGCTGTTCGACTTCACGAACGGTGGCAATACGCCGGTGCTGTACCTCGACACGAACCTCGGCACCAAGCTGTCGGCGGCTCCGGCAACGAACTAAAGCGCCACACCTCGTTTATCAGTCATGACGTCGAGCCAGCCGGTACGGTGGCTCGATTTGCTTATTTGCAGTTCGGTTTTGCTACCGCTATCGCCATGAATCGTCCTTCGAACCCCACCTTGTCTTCGCAACTACCCGCTGGAAGCGCCCCGTCCCCTCGCGCTGCCAGCGGCACGCTGCGTCGCCGGATCATGCAGATATTGCTGGGCATCGTGCTCGCGCTCGCCGTCGTGGTTGGCTACGCGCTGGTCCACCCCGAGCGTATGCCCGCGGCGATCGGCGCCAGGGTCGAGAATCTGACGGGCGCCAATGCCCACCCGGTCAAGCTCCTGCGTCCCCCCGTCGCGCCGCTTAGCGCGGTCGCCGTGCTCGGGAGGGAACTGTTCAACGATCCGTCGCTTTCGGCGTCGGGCAGACAGTCGTGCGCGTCGTGCCACAGCGCCGCGCATGCTTTCTCGCCTCCCAACGATCTGACGGTACAGCCAGGCGGCCCTCACATGGCGCAAGCGGGCTATCGGCCGGTGCCATCGCTCGCTTACCTGTATCGCCAGGCGCCGTTCAGCATCGGTCCCGATCAGGGCGATAACGACGCCGCACCGGTCAATCTCGACACGCTCGCGTCCGCCGCGCTAGGGGTGCAGCGCGCCCAGAAAACCGCGGGCGTTGCGCCTGCCGCGCCGGCCATGGTGCCGCAAGGCGGATTCTTCTGGGACGGCCGGGCAAGCACGCTGCAGGAGCAGGCGCTCGGACCGCTGACGAACCCGGTCGAGATGGCGAACCCGGATCTGGCTTCGGTTGCCGACAAGCTCATGCACTCGAAGCACATCGATACGCTCAGGCAACTTTTCGGTCCGCGCGTCGTCAACGACCCTGATCTGCTCGTGTCGGAAGCCATGTTCGCGATCGGCCGGTACGAATTCGAAGACCCGGCCTTCCATCCGTTCTCGAGCAAATACGACGCCTGGCTCGAAGGACGTGCACGCCTCACGCAAGCCGAACTACGCGGCTTGCGTCTGTTCAACGACAAGGACAAGGCCAATTGCGCGGGTTGCCACTTGAGCCAGCCGACGTCGGACGGTTTGCCGCCTCTTTTTACGGACACGCAGTACGAAGCGCTCGGCGTGCCGCGCAATCGCGAACTTGCGCCGAATAAGGATCCGAAGTTCTACGACATGGGCATTTGTGGTCCATTCCGGACCGACATGACCAAAGAGACGCAGTATTGCGGCATGTTCCTGACGCCGACACTGCGCAATGCCGCCGAGCGCAAGGTGTTCTTTCACAATGGCGTGTATCACGACCTCAAGCAGGTACTCGACTTCTACAACCTGCGCAATACGTCGCCGGACAGGATCTATCCGCGCGATGCGTCGGGCAAGGTGCAGAAGTACGACGATCTGCCGGCTCAATATCATGCGAACGTGGATGTCGCCGATGCACCGTTCGACCGCAAGTTCGGCGACCCGCCCGCGATGACCGATCGGGACATCGAGGACATCATCGCGTTCATGAAGACGCTGAGCGACGGATACAAGGAATGAGTCGCTGATCTGGACGCTGCCGATGCCGCTTCCAGACTGCGGTACGCGGGCCGGTGAGGTATCCTTGCCTGGTCCGCGACCTTTATCCCTCCCCTCCCCGATGGCCGATTTTCCCTTCGACGCCGTACTCTTCGACTGCGACGGCGTGCTCGTCGATTCCGAACCCATCACGAACCGCGTGCTCACCGAGATGCTTGGCGAGCTCGGCTGGCATTTGAGCGTCGACGAGACGATGCGCATTTTCGTCGGCAAGATGGTCAAGGACGAAGCTGCGCTGATCGAGGCACGCACCGGATTCGCGATCACAGCAGAGTGGCTGACGCAATTCCGCGAACGGCGCAACGTGGCGCTCGACAACGAGTTGCGCGCTATCGACGGCGCGCCCGCCGCGGTGCTCGCGCTGCAGCGAACGTTGAACGGACGTATTGCGGTGGCGTCGGGCGCGGATCGCGTCAAGATCGAATTGCAGCTCGTGAAGGCTGGCCTCCTCGACTGCTTCGGCGGACACATCTTCAGCGGCCACGAAATGCCGCGCAGCAAGCCGTTTCCCGACGTCTACCTCGCCGCGGCCGCGGGACTCGGCGTCGATCCGGCGCGCTGCGCGGTGATCGAGGATACGGTGACGGGCGCGACCGCGGGCGTCGCGGCCGGTGCGACTGTGTTCGGCTATTGCCCGCGCCACCTCGGCCATAGCAGCGCGACCGCGTTGCATGGCGCGGGCGCGGTGCATGTGTTCAGGCATATGGCCGAGTTACCGGAATTGCTCGCGGGATGGGTCACGCGCTGAGCGGGCGACGTGTTGGCGGCTGAACGACACCGGTCCGTCGTAAGTTGGCTGACTGCGGTCAGTTTGCGGGTATGAAGATGCGGACGATCAGCGCTCGAGTCAGCACGGGCGGTCGATCGCGCCGCGTGGCATGGTGCGTGCAACTGGAGCACCCGAGCGCAAAGCATTTGCGCGCTCGATGCCCATTCAACGTTGCCGGAGATCCATCATGACCACCTTGACCCTCGCCGACCTGTCGCGCTGCAACGATCTCGACCATGCCGATGCACAGTCCGTACGCGGCGGCAGTTCGTGCTTCAAGCGCGAATACCCGCCTTCGTGCTACGGCGACAAGCCGCCGATTTACAGCCCGCCGCACTACGGCCCGCCCTACTTCAACCCCTGCCAGCCGGTACATTACGGCTGCGGGCCGGTCTACATCCCGGTCTGCCATCGGGAGCCGGGCAAAATCGTGCCGCTGTAAGCACCAGGGCTTGCGCCATCGCGTGCGACGGCGCGGTCATGCATACGGCCCGGGTTGGTACGACTGGGCCGCATCGCACGATTCATTCACCTTACTCGAATGCCGGATCGATCGGTACGCGATAACCGATAGCTCGCCGAACATCTCGTCGGTCATGCTCGGCAAAATGAGCAAGGGACTTGAAGACCCGCGCGTGAACATCGTAAGCAACCTGATCGAGGCCGAATTACATCAACATGGCCTCCAGGACGCGCATGTGCGCGCACGTTTCGGCGGACAAAGCAAAAGCCCCGCAAGACCGAAATCTTGCGGGGCTTTTTTCGAGGCCAGCGCTAAAGCGTTATCCGCTTATCGCGACATCATATGCATGCTGACGTTATGCATCACCCACAACGTGCCGCCAATCACGATCACCGCGGTCAGCGCGGTGAACGCAAACGCCGTCACGTTCCAGCGTTGCGACGACGACGTGTTCATATGCAGGAAGAACACCAGATGCACGAGGATCTGCACGAACGCGAGCCCTGCGATTGCAATCAGAGCGCTCTGGCCCGTCAACGTGCCGGTCATCACGAGCGCGAATGCCGCGACGGTCAGAATGACCGACAGCACGAAGCCCGCCGTATAGCTGCCGAAGCTGCCGTGGCCGCCTTCCGAGTGTGCGCCATGGGCGCTATGACTATGGTCCATTTAGATCACGCTCGCAAGATAGACAAAGGTGAAAACGCCGATCCACACGACGTCGAGGAAGTGCCAGAAAAGGCTCAGGCACGTCAGACGGATCATGTCGCGTTCGGTCAGGTCGCGATGACGCATCACCTGCAGCGCCAGCACCACCATCCAGATCAGGCCGAACGTCACGTGCAGACCGTGCGTGCCGACCAGCGTGAAGAACGACGACAGGAACGCGCTGCGGCCCGGACCCGCGCTGTCGGCGATCAGGTGCGAGAACTCGCGCATTTCCAGCACGAGGAACGCAAGACCCAGCAGGAACGTCACGCCGAGCCAGCCGAGCAGCGCACCCTTGCGGTTCTTGTGCGCGCCGAGCATCGCGAAGCCGTACGTGATACTCGAGAGCAGCAGCATCGCCGTTTCAAGCGCAACGCCCGGGATCTCGAACAGGTCCTTGCCGCTCGGACCGCCCGCGAACTGATGGCTCATCACCGCGAACACTGCGAACAGCGCCGCGAAGATGATGCAGTCGGTCATCAGGTACAGCCAGAAACCGAACACCGAGTGCGACGGAACGTGGTCCGGCGCGAGTTGCGGCTCAACCGCAATAGTCTTCTGTAACATCAGTCCACCTCCAGGGCGACCTTCGCGTCGGCACCCGCGCCGACACCGGCCACGGCACCAGCACCGCCGCTGTGTTTCTCTTCAATCAGCGCGACAGTGTCGGCCGGAATGTAATAGCCATCGTTGTCCTGGAAGCTGTAGACGATCACGGTGACGATCGCGCCGACAAAGCCGACGATCGCAAGCCACCAGATGTGCCACACGGCTGCAAAGCCGAGCACGAGCGAGAACAGACCCACCAGCACACCCGCGGAGGTATTCGACGGCATGTGAATGTCGCGATACACCGGCACCTTCTGGGCACCCTTGCGCGACTTCATTTCGGTGAACGCGTCGAGCGAGCGAACCGTCGGGATATGCGCGAAGTTATAAGCTGGCGGCGGCGAGCTCGTCGCCCATTCCAGCGTATGACCGTTCCACGGATCGCCCGTGAGGTCGCGGTTTTCCGGCAGGTTGCGATCGCGGATGCTGACGGCCAGTTGCAGCAGCTGGAAAGCAATACCGATTGCGATCAGCACCGCGCCGAACGCGGCGACGATCAGCCACGGATGCCATGCCGGGTTGTCGTAGTGGTTCAGACGACGCGTCATGCCCATGAAGCCGAGCACGTACAGCGGCGTGAACGCGACCCAGAAGCCGATCTGCCAGAACCAGAATGCGGCCTTGCCGAGCTTCTCGTTCAGCTTGAAGCCGAACGCCTTCGGGAACCAGTAGTTGAAGCCGGCCAGATAGCCGAACAGCACGCCACCGATAATCACGTTATGGAAGTGAGCGATCAGGAACAGGCTGTTGTGCAGCACGAAGTCCGCGCCCGGAATCGCCATCATCACGCCGGTCATACCGCCGATCGTGAAGGTGATGATGAAGCCGATCGTCCACAAAATCGGCGTCGTGAATTGCAGACGGCCCTTGTAGATCGTAAACAGCCAGTTGAACACTTTGACGCCGGTCGGAATCGAAATCACCATCGTCGCGATACCGAAGAACGCATTGACGTCAGCGCCCGAACCCATCGTGAAGAAGTGGTGCAGCCACACGAGGAACGACAGCACCATGATCGCGCAGGTCGCCCACACCATCGTCTTGTAGCCGAACAGCGGCTTCTTCGCGAAGGTCGCGACGACTTCCGAGAAGATACCGAACGCCGGCAGGATCAGGATGTACACCTCGGGGTGACCCCAGGCCCAGATCAGGTTCAGGTACAGCATCGCGTTGCCGCCGGCATCGTTCGTGAAGAAGTGCATGCCGAGGTAACGGTCCAGACCGAGCAGCGCGAGCGTGACGGTCAGGATCGGAAACGACGCCATGATCAGCACGTTCGTGCACAGCGCGGTCCACGTGAACACCGGCATCTTCATGAACGACATGCCGGGCGCGCGCATCTTCACGATCGTCACGAAGAAGTTCACACCGGTCAGCAACGTGCCGATACCGGAGAGCTGCAGGCTCCACAGGTAATAGTCGACGCCGACACCAGGGCTGAACTGCAGTTCGGACAGCGGCGGATAAGCGAGCCAGCCGGTCTGGCCGAATTCACCGATCACCAGCGAGATGTTGATCAGGACCGCGCTGACTGCCGTCATCCAGAAGCTCAGCGAGTTGATGAACGGGAACGCGACGTCGCGCGCACCGATCTGCAGCGGCACGACGAGGTTCATCAGACCGACCATGAACGTCATCGCCATGAAGAAGATCATGATGACGCCGTGCGCGGTGAAAATCTGGTCGTAGTGATGCGGCGGCAGAAAGCCAGGACTCAGGTACGACAGCGCCAGCTGCATACGCATCATGATTGCGTCGGCGAAGCCGCGCAGCAGCATGATGAACGCGATGACGATGTACATCACGCCGATCTTCTTATGATCGACGGACGTCAGCCATTCGCTCCACAGGTAGCGCCATTTGCCGAAATACGTGATTCCGCCGAGCACCGCCAGCGCGGCGAGCACCATGCCGGCGCCGGCCGTAACGATGATTGGCTCGTGATACGGAATCGCATCGAGCGTTAGTTTTCCGAACATGCGTTACCCCTTAGGCGCACAGTTGGCGTCCTTCATGTTGTCGAGGACGTTGCCGTTGTTGTATCGGGCAATGATGTTGTTGAAGAGCTTCGGATCGACGGTCGAGAAGTACCGCACCGGGTCCTTTTCGCTCGGCTGGGACACCGCGTGATAGCGGTCCATGTCGAGGCGGTCCGACGAAGCGCGCACCTTGGCAACCCATGCGTTGAAGTCTTCAGGCGAGGTCGCGAGCGTGCGGAACTTCATGTCCGAGAAGCCCTTGCCGCTGAAGTTCGCGGTGAGACCTGCGTAGTCGCCGGCGTGATCGGCGATCAGGTGCAGGCGCGTTTGCATGCCCGCCATCGCGTAGACCTGGCCGCCCAACTGCGGGATGAAGAACGAGTTCATCACCGTGTCCGACGTAATCCGGAAGTTGACCGGCGTGCCGACCGGGACCGCGAGCTGGTTCACCGACGCGATGCCCAGGTCCGGATAGATGAACAGCCACTTCCAGTCGAGCGCGACGACTTCGACGTTGATCGGCTTGACCTGCGAGTCGAGCGGACGATACGGATCGAGCTCATGCGTCGTCCGCCACGTCAGCACGGCGAGGAACAGAATGATCAGCGTCGGAATCGTCCAGACGACGACTTCGACAGCGGTCGAATGAGTCCACCCCGGTTTGTATTCGGCGTTCCTGTTCGACGCGCGATAACGCCACGCGAAAAACAGTGTCATCAGAATGACCGGCACCACGACGATCAGCATGGCCCACACCGAAGTCGCGATCAGATCACGCTCCGCGAGTCCCACACTCCCCTTCGGATTCAGAATATCGAGGTTGCTGCAACCCGAAAGCAGCAACATGAGGCTGGCGGAAATGAAACTTGCCGGCCTTCCTAGCGTCCGTCCTTTCATATCCACTGCCTCGTTTTTTTGACTTCAACGAACGTCATTCGACGGCTCTCCATTAATAAGCGCTCGCATAATAGGGGGGCATCGGATGCCAATAAACACTCGATTTAGCAACGATCTATTGCGCCGCGACGCAGTGCGACACGTTGCCGCATTTCCCCGCACACCCTATTCACCAGCGTCGTTTGCGACACTCCAAAACGAAGCATCGAAAAGTTGACGCATCGCAAAGTCCCCTGAAAAAAGCGCTAAAAAAACCGCCGGGCGCGCAGCGGTTTCGACTGACTACGTCGCGCATGCATTGACAAAGGGATTGTTAGCGACGCGCAAAAGCGCAAGAGCGTCGCCGCATCCTGACGCGCGGATGCGACAACGACTCTTGCGCTCTGTTCTTTTAACCCGGAGTGTGCGTGGCGACGGGAGCCTGTCCGGGCGCCGCTGCCTGCAGATGCTCGCCGCCTTCCGCCGGTACCGAATCAGCCGGAAGTGCCGAGCGTTCCGATTGCGCGAGCAGCGTGCCGACCGACGGATCGATCGCGTCGGTGAACGGCTTCGGATCGAGACCGATCGCGAGCACGAGCAGCGCCATCGCACCGAGCAACACGAACTCGCGCTTGCCGAGATCCTTCAGCTTCGCGACGCGGGCGTTGGCGATCGCACCGAAGATCACGCGCTTGTACATCCACAACGTGTAGGCCGCGCTGAGGATCAGCGTGGTCGCGGCGATTGCGCCGATCCAGAAGTTGAAGCGGATCGCGCCCATCAGCACCATGAATTCGCCGACGAAGCCCGACGTGCCCGGCAGACCGATGTTGGCCATCGAGAACAGCATCACGAACGCGGCAAAGCGCGGCATGGTGTTGGCGACGCCGCCGTATTCGGCGATCGACGCAGTCTTCGTGCGGTCGTAGAGCATGCCGGTGCACAACAGCATCGCGCCGGACACCACGCCGTACGAGATCATCTGCACGATCGCGCCGGACTGCCCGAAGCGGTTGAAGACGAACAGGCCGAGCGTGACGAGGCCCATGTGCGCGACCGTCGAATACGCGAGCAGGCGGCGCATATCGGTTTGCACGAGCGCGAGCAGGCTCGAGTAGATCACCGCGACGAGCGACAGCGTGATCATCATCGGCGCGAAGAAGTGGCTCGCTTGCGGCGCGATCGGCAGCGCGAAACGCAGCAGACCGTAGCCGCCGATCTTCAGCATGCCGATCATCACCGCGGCACCGGTCGGGCCGTCGAGGTGCACGTCAGGCAGCCACGTATGTAGCGGCCACATCGGCACCTTCACGCCGAACGCGGCGAGGAAGCCGAGGAAGATCAGCGCCTGTGGCACCGTGTCGAGATGCGCTTCGCGCCACACGGCGAGGTCGAAGCTGTGCGTCTGGCTATACAGATAGAGCAGCGACATCAGCATCATCAGCGAGCCGAGGAACGACACGAAGAAAAACTTCACCGCGGCATACGTGCGGTTCTTGTGACCGTAGGTGCCGATCAGCAGATACAGCGGAATCAGCGTCGCCTCGAACGCGATGAAGAACATCATGCCGTCGAGCGATGTGAACACGCCCTGCATGAAACCCGACAGCATCAGGAACGCGCCGAAGTACTGCGCGGTGCGCTGCGTGATCGACTCCCACGACGCGATCACGATGATGATCGTCGTCAGCGCGGTCAGCGCGACGAGCCACAGCGAAATCCCGTCGATTCCCACATGCCATGCGATATCGAACGTCGGCGACCAGCGGACGTTCTCGACGAACTGCATCGAAGTCACGTCGTTACGGAAATTCGCCACGAGCGGGATCACCGGCAGGAAACCCGCCACCGCGCCGATCAGCGCGAGCCAGCGCGTGCGGTTACGCGCCGTGTCGGACCCGGCGCGCAGGACCACGAATCCGGCGACGATGGGAATCCAGATGAGAAGACTTAGGAGAGGCAATGGCATGTGCTCTGTCAAAACTTGAAATACAAAACGCCGCGTCAACGCCCCAAAAACAGCAGACATTGAAATGAAAATGTAAGTTGGAGTGTGCTGAAACTGACGTGCGAAGGGGTTTCCCGCTACACGTTTACCCGCAGCCGACTGACCAAGGGTGGGAGATTACCAAGATAAGAATAATTTTGCAGCGCAACAGCAGCAAAATCCGCACCACAAAACATTGTTACGACGCGGACACTTGCAAAACGCATCGAAATGTGCGCTTGCACATTGCCACAAAGGCCTTGTGCAGCACCGAAAATTTGACAGCAAAAGCTGGCAATTGCCCGAACGTTGACCGCTTTTAAGCGTTCGCTGTTTATGGGGTCGGTTCGACCAAAACGGTTCGTGCTGCCAACTGCTCTTTGACCGGTGCAGACGGCTTGCGATTGAACAAAAATTGGCCTGGTGAGGGATAAAAAAATTTTTTGTGCCGGCGCTCTAAATCGACCCGCACGCGGAGCGGCAACCGTGCCGCGCGCCCCGATCGCCAAGCCTCGACACTGCCCGTTCCACACTAGCAAAACCTTCACTTCCCTTACACACAATCACGGTATCCCACGCTCCCTGCTGCGGAAATTCGCGCGACGAGGCACACTCATTCCGCCCGGCCGGCTCCTTGCGCGGCTGATATCCAGGATCTCCTCGCATGACGCTTCGTGACGACGTCGTCGTACCCGCACTCGAATGCCGCGGCCTCAGCAAACGGTACGGCACCGGTCGCATCGTGCTTGCGCAGCTCGACTTCACGCTCGCCGCGGGCGAGTTCGTCGCGATCATGGGCGACTCGGGCGTCGGCAAGTCGACGCTGCTCAATCTGATCGCTGGACTCGACCGCGCCGATAGCGGCAGCGTGCTGATCGACGGACGCGCCGTCGAGCAACTCGACGATAACGCCGCGACGCGTCTGCGCCGCCAGAAGCTCGGCTTCGTGTTCCAGGCGTTTCACGTGCTGCCGCATCTGACGCTTGCGCAGAACGTCGCGCTGCCGCTGCTGCTCAACGATCTGCCGACTGCGGCCGCTCTCGACATGCTCGCGGCGGTCGGCCTCGGCGGACGCGGCGACGACTTTCCGCGCGAGCTCTCCGGCGGCGAGTTGCAGCGCGTCGCGATCGCGCGTGCGCTCGCGCATCGCCCGACGCTGCTTCTCGCCGATGAACCGACCGGCAACCTCGACCCCACGACCGCGCACGACGTGCTCGGCCTGTTCCGCGCGCAATGCAAGGCGAACGGTGCGGCGACGATCATGGTCACGCATTCGGAGGCCGCGGCCGCCGTGGCCGACCGCGTGTTGATCCTGAGCGACGGTGGACTGCATGCCGCGCGCGACAAAACCGCGAACGTCGCGCATGCCGCGGCCCGCTCGACCGACGATGGCCGCTGAACTTCACCCACTGCCGCGCGCGCCGGGATATCGCGTTCTCTCGCGCTGGCTGTTGGCCGCGGAATGGCGCAACCATCGCGGACGCGCACTCGTCGCAATCGCGACGATCGCGCTAGGCGTCGCGCTCGGCTACGCGGTGCAATTGATCAACAACGCGGCCTTCAACGAATTTTCGGCCGCCGCGCGCAGTCTGTCCGGTGAAGCCGATCTACAGGTGCGCGGCGCGCAGCCTTTCGTCGGCGAGTCCCTTTATCCGCGACTGGCCAACGAGCCGGGGGTGGCGCTGGCGAGTCCCGTGCTCGCGTTCGACGTCGCGGTGCAGGGCCACCACGGCGCACTGCCTGTCATCGGCATCGACATCTTCAGGGCGAGCCGGATCACGCCCGATCTGATCGGCGTGCCATCGTCGGACAGGCCGTTCGACACGCTCGCCTCCGATGCGGTATTTCTCTCGACGGCCGCGCAGCAATGGCTGAACGTCAAGGCCGGCGATGACTTGACGTTGCGCAGCGGCACGTCGGATCTGCATCTGCGCATCGCGGGGGGGCTCGTGCGCACGCGGCCGGGTCAACGGCTCGCGGTGATGGACATCGCCGCCGCGCAATGGAAGTTCGGCAACGTGGGCAAGCTGTCGCGCGTCGACGTGCAACTGGAACGCGGCGTCGATCGGCAACGCTTCAAACGGGATCTGCAACAGCGGCTCGGCAACGCATGGGTGGTCGCCGAGACGCGCGACACCGAAAGCCGCACTGATCGTCTGTCGCGCGCTTATCGGATCAACATGAACGTGCTCGCGCTGGTCGCGCTGTTCACGGGCGCGTTCCTCGTGTTTTCGACGCAGGCGCTCGGCGTCGTGCGACGCCGCTCGCAATTCGCGATGCTGCGCGTGCTCGGACTCACGCGAGCTCAGCTATTGCGGCAGATCCTGCTCGAAGGCGCGCTGCTCGGGCTGCTCGGTTCGTTGTGCGGACTTGCGCTCGGCTACGCGATGGCGAGCGGCGCGCTGCGCTTCTTCGGCAGCGATCTCGGCGGTGGCTATTTTCCGGGCGTGCAACCGCGAGTCGGTTTCGAGCCGCTCGCGAGCGCGGTGTTTCTCGCGCTCGGGATCGCGGTGTCTGTGTTGGGCAGCGTCGCGCCCGCCATCGATGCGGCGCGTGCACGGCCTGCCGCGGCACTCAAGGCCGGCGCCGAGGAAGGCGCGTTGGCGCGGCTCGCGACTCCGTGGCCCGCGTTCGGCTGTTTGCTGGCGGCCGTCGCGCTGACGCGCGTGCCGCCGTGGTTCGATACGCCGATCGCCGGCTACCTAGCGGTTGCATTGTTGCTCGTCGGCGGCATCGCGCTGATGCCGCGCGTAACCGCGCTGATATTCGGCGCGGCGAGCCGCGCGCGCGGCAGGCGACGCCGCGCGGGCGCGACGGGCACGCTCGCGATCGCGCGTCTCGCGAATGCGCCGGGGCAGGCGTCGATCGCGATGGGCGGCGTGCTGTCGAGCTTCGCGCTGATCGTCGCGATGGCGATCATGGTGGCCAGTTTCCGCGTATCCGTCGACGACTGGATCACGCATCTGCTGTCCGCCGATCTTTACGTGCGCGTCGCGTCGGGCGGCAGTAGCGCCGACAGTGGCGGCTTGCGGCCCCTCGAACAGACGCGGATCGCGGCGGTGCCCGGCATCCGCAACGCCGCGTTCTCGCGTATCACCCGTCTGACGCTCGATCCCGCGCGCCCGGACGTCGCGCTGCTCGCGCGCGAAATCGACGCGGCCGATCCGGGCGCGAACCTGCAGATGACCGGCACGGTGCTGCCACCGTCCGCACTTCGTGCCGGCGACATACCTATTTGGGTATCCGAAGCAATGGTCGACCTGTATGGATATCGGTTGGGCCAGCGTGTGCGATTGCCGCTTGGCGAGCCCGGCCAAACGTTCGCTGTAGCCGGCGTGTGGCGCGATTACGCACGGCAAAGCGGCGCGATCCAGATACCGCTCGCCGATTATCGTCGGCTGACCGGCGATTCCACCGCAACCGATGTCGCCGTGACGGTCGAGCGGGGCGTGAGTGTCGAGCGCGTTGTCGAGAAATTAAGGGCGTTGCCGTTCGGCGCGTCGCTCGAGTTGTCGCAACCGGGTGAGATCCGTGCGCGCACGCTGGTGATTTTCGACCGCAGTTTCGCGGTCACGTATCTGCTCGAGGCGGTGGCGATCGTGATTGGATTGTTCGGCGTCGCCGCGACGTTTTCCGCCCAGACGCTCGCACGCGCCCGCGAGTTTGGGATGTTGCGCCACGTCGGCGTGACGCGCGCGCAGGTTCTAGCTATCCTCGCATCGGAGGGCGGCCTGCTCACCGCATGCGGCATTGCGCTCGGATTCGCGCTTGGTTTCGCGATCAGCTTGATTCTCGTGTTCGTCGTCAATCCGCAGTCGTTTCACTGGAGCATGTCGTTGCATGTGCCGTGGTTCGCGCTAGGCGCAGTCGCGTCGGTGATGCTGGTGCTGTCGTGCTCGACGGCGGTGATCGCGGGACGCGGCGCGGTATCCGTGGATGCGGTGCGCGCGGTGAAGGAGGACTGGTGATGCGAACTGCGCGCAGGCACAGCGGCTCACTTCTGCGACGCCCTCACCTTCTTTTACGAGGCCTGGTTTGCGTTGGCATAGCCGCTGTGGCGCCCTCGTTTGCGGCCAGTAGCGAGTTCTCTGCGTCCACCCCGGCCGCCTTCGCGGCAGTGACGCCCGACCATCCGATCTCATTTCCGCATGACAGTGGTGCTCACCCGGCTTTCCGCACCGAATGGTGGTACGCGACGGGTTGGCTCACGACACCCGAGAACCAATCTCTCGGATTCCAGATCACCTTCTTCCGTTCTGCGACCGGTCACGACGCCGCCGATCCGAGCGCTTTTGCACCGTCACAACTGATCATCGCGCACGCGGCGTTGAGCGACCCGGCGATCGGCCACCTCGTTCACGATCAGCGCATCGCTCGCGAAGGTTTCTCGCTCGCCTATGCGAGGCCCGCCACCACCGACGTCAAACTCGACGCATGGAAAATGATTCGCGCCGCGGACGGCCACTACGACGTCACCGCCGACGCAAGCGGATTCTCGCTACATCTGAAACTGACGCCAACGCAACCCCCGCTGATTCAGGGCGAGCGCGGTTACTCGAGCAAAGGACCGCGGCCCGAACAGGCCAGCTATTACTACAGCGAACCGCAGCTCCGCGTGACGGGCACGGTGGTACGTCCTGCCACGGGTGGAAACGACTCGACGCGCACGACAACGGTGACGGGCACCGCGTGGCTGGATCACGAATGGTCGAGCAGTTTGCTCGACGCCAATGCGGTCGGATGGGATTGGCTCGGCGCCAATCTGACGGACGGCTCGGCGCTGATGGCATTCAAGATCCGTAGCCGCGACGGACGTGCAATATGGGCCCACGCGACGCTTCGCCAACCCGATGGACAGGTAACGAACTTCGGCCCTGCTGAAGTCGCCTTCACACCACGTCGCGTGTGGCGCTCGCCGCGTACGAGTGCTTCGTATCCGGTGTCGATGACGGTTAGAACGGGCTCGCAGACGTGGCAACTCGATCCGCTGATGGAAGATCAGGAACTCGATTCACGACAGTCGACTGGTGCGGTGTATTGGGAAGGAGCGGTGCGGGTGAGTCGACAGAATACGGATGTAGGGCGCGCCTATCTGGAACTGACGGGCTACGCGAATGCGCTGCGGATTGGAAAGTAACGAAGCGCGTAAAAGGCCGCGTAAACGCAGAAACCCCACCGCGAAGGGTGGGGTTTCTGACTGGGTAAGGAGCCTGACGATTACCTACTTTCACACGGGCAATCCGCACTATCATCGGCGTGGAGTCGTTTCACGGTCCTGTTCGGGATGGGAAGGGGTGGGACCGACTCGCTATGGTCATCAGGCATGACGGGTTGCTGCGTCGCTACGGGTGAGCGCCACAGCCAATCGGGAAGAAGCGTAAAGGATTCGTGTGTGGGGGTTGTGCTGTTTCTGGCACAACATGGATCTCAACCGGTGAAACCCACCGGTTATAGGATCAAGCCTTACGGGCAATTAGTATCAGTTAGCTCAGTACATTACTGTACGTGCACACCTGACCTATCAACGTCCTGGTCTTGAACGACCCTTCAAGGGGCTCGAAGCCCCGGGGATATCTCATCTTAAGGCGAGTTTCCCGCTTAGATGCTTTCAGCGGTTATCTCTTCCGAACATAGCTACCCGGCGATGCCACTGGCGTGACAACCGGTACACCAGAGGTTCGTCCACTCCGGTCCTCTCGTACTAGGAGCAGCCCCCTTCAAATATCCAGCGCCCACGGCAGATAGGGACCAAACTGTCTCACGACGTTTTAAACCCAGCTCACGTACCTCTTTAAATGGCGAACAGCCATACCCTTGGGACCGGCTACAGCCCCAGGATGAGATGAGCCGACATCGAGGTGCCAAACACCGCCGTCGATATGAACTCTTGGGCGGTATCAGCCTGTTATCCCCAGAGTACCTTTTATCCGTTGAGCGATGGCCCTTCCATACAGAACCACCGGATCACTATGACCTGCTTTCGCACCTGTTCGACTTGTCAGTCTCACAGTCAAGCACGCTTATGCCATTGCACTATCAGCACGATTTCCGACCGTACCTAGCGTACCTTCGTACTCCTCCGTTACACTTTGGGAGGAGACCGCCCCAGTCAAACTGCCTACCATGCACTGTCCCCGACCCGGATCACGGGCCAAGGTTAGAACCTCAAACAGATCAGGGTGGTATTTCAAGGACGGCTCCACGCAGACTGGCGTCCACGCTTCATAGCCTCCCACCTATCCTACACAGACCGGTTCAAAGTCCAATGCAAAGCTACAGTAAAGGTTCATGGGGTCTTTCCGTCTAGCCGCGGGGAGATTGCATCATCACAAACACTTCAACTTCGCTGAGTCTCGGGAGGAGACAGTGTGGCCATCGTTACGCCATTCGTGCAGGTCGGAACTTACCCGACAAGGAATTTCGCTACCTTAGGACCGTTATAGTTACGGCCGCCGTTTACCGGGACTTCAATCAGGAGCTTGCACCCCATCATTTAATCTTCCGGCACCGGGCAGGCGTCACACCCTATACGTCCACTTTCGTGTTTGCAGAGTGCTGTGTTTTTATTAAACAGTCGCAGCCACCAGTTTATTGCAACCCCTTCACCCTCTGCGCGCAGGCGCATCAAGCTACCAGGGCGTACCTTATCCCGAAGTTACGGTACCAATTTGCCGAGTTCCTTCTCCCGAGTTCTCTCAAGCGCCTTAGAATACTCATCTCGCCCACCTGTGTCGGTTTGCGGTACGGTCACTGTGAAACTGAAGCTTAGAGGCTTTTCCTGGAACCCCTTCCAGTTGCTTCGCTTCCGAAGAAGCTCGCGCCACACCCTTGAGTCCTGTGCCCGGATTTGCCAAAGCACCCTCTTCAATGCAGCGACCGGGACTTCCAACACCCGGACAACCTTCCGCGATCCGTCCCCCCATCGCATTTCACAATGGTGCAGAAATATTAATCTGCTTCCCATCAGCTACGCATTTCTGCCTCGCCTTAGGGGCCGACTCACCCTACGCCGATGAACGTTGCGTAGGAAACCTTGGGCTTACGGCGAGGGGGCCTTTCACCCCCTTTATCGCTACTCATGTCAGCATTCGCACTTCCGATACCTCCAGCACACTTTCCAGTGCACCTTCGCAGGCTTACGGAACGCTCTCCTACCATGCGTGCAAAGCACGCATCCGCAGCTTCGGTATATGGCTTAGCCCCGTTACATCTTCCGCGCAGGACGACTCGATCAGTGAGCTATTACGCTTTCTTTAAAGGGTGGCTGCTTCTAAGCCAACCTCCTGACTGTTTTAGCCTTCCCACTTCGTTTCCCACTTAGCCATATTTGGGGACCTTAGCTGGCGGTCTGGGTTGTTTCCCTCTTGACACCGGACGTTAGCACCCGATGTCTGTCTCCCGTGATTGCACTCTTCGGTATTCGGAGTTTGCTATGGCGTAGTAATCCGCAATGGACCCCACAACCATGACAGTGCTCTACCCCCGAAGGTGATACACGAGGCACTACCTAAATAGTTTTCGGAGAGAACCAGCTATTTCCAGGTTTGTTTAGCCTTTCACCCCTATCCACAGCTCATCCCCTAACTTTTCAACGTTAGTGGGTTCGGTCCTCCAGCACGTGTTACCGTGCCTTCAACCTGGCCATGGATAGATCACCTGGTTTCGGGTCTACACCCAGCGACTGGACGCCCTGTTCGGACTCGCTTTCGCTACGCCTGCCCTAATCGGTTAAGCTCGCCACTGAATGTAAGTCGCTGACCCATTATACAAAAGGTACGCCGTCACCCCTTGCGAGGCTCCGACTGTTTGTATGCATGCGGTTTCAGGATCTGTTTCACTCCCCTCCCGGGGTTCTTTTCGCCTTTCCCTCACGGTACTGGTTCACTATCGGTCGATCACGAGTATTTAGCCTTGGAGGATGGTCCCCCCATCTTCAGACAGGATTTCACGTGTCCCGCCCTACTTGTCGTACACCCAGTTCTTTCATAATGTTTTCGCCTACGGGGCTATCACCCGCTATGGCCGCACTTTCCAGAGCGTTCGGCTAACACTACAAATAAAGAGTACAGGCTGGTCCCATTTCGCTCGCCACTACTCTGGGAATCTCGGTTGATTTCTTTTCCTGCGGTTACTTAGATGTTTCAGTTCACCGCGTTCGCTTCGCGTAGCCTATGGATTCAGCTACGGATACTCCATTAGGAGTGGGTTTCCCCATTCGGACATCGACGGATCAAAGCTCGTTTGCCAGCTCCCCGTCGCTTTTCGCAGGCTACCGCGTCCTTCATCGCCTGTGATCGCCAAGGCATCCACCACATGCACTTGTTCGCTTGACCCTATAACGGGTGAGTCTCTCTCGAAACGCACTGCGTTACAGGTTGAGTATTCGTGTTGCGCCGTATTCCAAAGCGATCTCTCGATCACTTAAAAATACATCGATACAATCACAACCCTGATTCACCTACTCACGCGCCCATCTCTAAGCACGCTTTCGTGAATCTCTTTACTACTTCTTCCTGATTGTTAAAGAACGACAGCCGATAGCGGGTTGCCCCGTACCGCTCTGACTGGCTCAATCGCCAATGCCAAGTACTCAGCAGCACTTCCTGCTGAACCCTTGGCATTGAAGATTGGTGGAGGATGACGGGATCGAACCGACGACCCCCTGCTTGCAAAGCAGGTGCTCTCCCAGCTGAGCTAATCCCCCAGTCATACACAGATAGTTACCTGTCACTCCGGGGTGGACCAGTCAGCACCACAGACAAGACAGTGGTGGGTCTGGATGGATTCGAACCATCGACCCCCGCCTTATCAAGACGGTGCTCTAACCGACTGAGCTACAGACCCCTGAGTCTGTCTGCGTTTCTTCTTCTAACCACAGCCGATAAGCGTGAGCACTTGCGCAGCAATGCGTAGCTCTGGAAAGGAGGTGATCCAGCCGCACCTTCCGATACGGCTACCTTGTTACGACTTCACCCCAGTCATGAATCCTACCGTGGTGACCGTCCTCCTTGCGGTTAGACTAGCCACTTCTGGTAAAACCCACTCCCATGGTGTGACGGGCGGTGTGTACAAGACCCGGGAACGTATTCACCGCGGCATGCTGATCCGCGATTACTAGCGATTCCAGCTTCACGCACTCGAGTTGCAGAGTGCGATCCGGACTACGATCGGTTTTCTGGGATTGGCTCCACCTCGCGGCTTGGCAACCCTCTGTTCCGACCATTGTATGACGTGTGAAGCCCTACCCATAAGGGCCATGAGGACTTGACGTCATCCCCACCTTCCTCCGGTTTGTCACCGGCAGTCTCCCTGGAGTGCTCTTGCGTAGCAACTAGGGACAAGGGTTGCGCTCGTTGCGGGACTTAACCCAACATCTCACGACACGAGCTGACGACAGCCATGCAGCACCTGTGTTATGGCTCCCTTTCGGGCACCCCCACCTCTCGGCAGGGTTCCATACATGTCAAGGGTAGGTAAGGTTTTTCGCGTTGCATCGAATTAATCCACATCATCCACCGCTTGTGCGGGTCCCCGTCAATTCCTTTGAGTTTTAATCTTGCGACCGTACTCCCCAGGCGGTCAACTTCACGCGTTAGCTACGTTACCAAGCCAATGAAGGCCCGACAACCAGTTGACATCGTTTAGGGCGTGGACTACCAGGGTATCTAATCCTGTTTGCTCCCCACGCTTTCGTGCATGAGCGTCAGTATTGACCCAGGGGGCTGCCTTCGCCATCGGTATTCCTCCACATCTCTACGCATTTCACTGCTACACGTGGAATTCTACCCCCCTCTGCCATACTCCAGCGATGCAGTCACCAATGCAGTTCCCAGGTTAAGCCCGGGGATTTCACATCGGTCTTACATCACCGCCTGCGCACGCTTTACGCCCAGTAATTCCGATTAACGCTCGCACCCTACGTATTACCGCGGCTGCTGGCACGTAGTTAGCCGGTGCTTATTCTTCCGGTACCGTCATCCCCCGGCCATATTAGGACCAGGGATTTCTTCCCGGACAAAAGTGCTTTACAACCCGAAGGCCTTCTTCACACACGCGGCATTGCTGGATCAGGCTTGCGCCCATTGTCCAAAATTCCCCACTGCTGCCTCCCGTAGGAGTCTGGGCCGTGTCTCAGTCCCAGTGTGGCTGGTCGTCCTCTCAGACCAGCTACAGATCGTCGGCTTGGTAGGCCTTTACCCCACCAACTACCTAATCTGCCATCGGCCGCCCCTGCAGCGCGAGGTCTTGCGATCCCCCGCTTTCCTCCTCAGAGCGTATGCGGTATTAATCCGGCTTTCGCCGGGCTATCCCCCACTCCAGGACACGTTCCGATGTATTACTCACCCGTTCGCCACTCGCCACCAGACCGAAGTCCGTGCTGCCGTTCGACTTGCATGTGTAAGGCATGCCGCCAGCGTTCAATCTGAGCCAGGATCAAACTCTTCAGTTCAAACCTGTTACTGTTTTCGGGCTCTCTCGAACCCGGTCGCTCACTCAACGTACTGACGAAGTGTCCAGCCATCTTCCGATGACCAAACCTTCCTTTCATTACTGTGTGAGGCTTCTTGATACTTTTGCTGTCAGCAGATTCCGCAGAATCCGCCGTCGCATTGCGCATCAAGCGCCCACACTTATCGGCTGTTAGTTTTTAAAGATCGGTCCGCACCACCCGCCGCACCTGAACTACCCGGCACCGCTTCGTTTGCGTCGCTGCGTCTGCAGCAGAGAAACGAGATTATGGAGAGCGGCCCGCACTCCGTCAATACCCTTCTCGCAATTTATTTAAAAAAGTTGAAGAGCTTAAAAATTGAGCATCGGCGGACGAAAACTTCAATTAGTTAGTCCTCCGATGGAATTCGTCTGTGGTCAAAAACTAACAAATCAAAACAGAGCGGACGCAACTTCCCCACAACCGTTCCCCAAATTAAAGTTTTACCCTCCGCCGCCGTCAACCAGATCTTCCCGCCACTCAAATTTGCTTCAGACTATGGAGACTCCCGTCGACGCACATGTCGAGGAAACCCCGCTCGCCGCTGCATCGCCGGCGCTCGAGCTTGATACGGTGCCGGTAGGCACGCCGCTCCCGTGGCCGATCGTCGCGGCCGACGGCACGCTGCTCTTCGCAAGCGCGGCGATCCTCGCGACCACCGAGGAGCGCGCGTTCCTGTTCCAACACTTCCACCCCCAACGAGGCGACCTGTTCGCGCTCGACGCACAACAACCGCCGGCGCCCGCGGCACAGCCTGAACACGCCGATGAGCTGACGCTCAGCGACATGCACCTCGATATCGGCGCATTGATCGGCATGCGCTCGCAGCTCGGCAGCGGCGCGCCGATGCTCCCGTGCCGCATCATCGGCTTCGCGCCGAATCATGCGCTGTTCGTCACGCCGCCGACGCAGCAAGGCCGGCCGCTGCCGCTCACGCTCGGCGAAAACGTCGAAATTGTCGCGATCGCGAGCCAGGCCGTGTTCCGTTTCGTCTGCACGGTCGAGGCGGTCTGCCGCCTGCCGTTCGACTATGTGGTGTTGTCGAGGCCAGGCGCGATTCGCCGGCTGCGCGAGCGCAAATCGATCCGCGTCCACGCGCACCTGCCTGTGCGGTTTGGCATCGGCGAGGCCGGCGACACGTACGAGGGCCTTGGACTTGCCAAGGGCATCAGCTCGCTCGGCATGTCGTTGAGTGCGTCATGGACACTCGGCGAGGTGGGCGAGCGGCTGCGCATCGCGTTTCGGTTGAGGTCAGCCGAATACGATACGGAGATCAAGACGACGGCCGTGATCCGCAACGTTCAGAAAGGCAAAACGCCTGGTGAGCCAAGCATGCATGGACTCGAACTGGATCAGCTCGATGCCGCCCAACAGATGGCGATGAAAGTGTTCGTGTTCGATCGCCAGGAAAATGTGCAGTACTGGTCCAATGATCTGAAATGAGCGGTATGGCTGAGACGTAACGCGCGCGGACGCAGCAGCGCAGACCGCACTGCGCCCGCATCTATCAGCCGATCAACTCTTCCGGCGTCAACCGCCGCGCCCCCCACGCACTAGCGAGCACTTCACAACGGCCGAGCCGTATCGCATCGCGCTCAAAATCGACAAATACGATTTCATCGGCATCGGCCGGACGCGCGGGTTCGTCGCGCGTGCGGCCGTCGGTCAGGATCCATAGCCAGCGCTGCTGGGCCGGCCGCCGCCGCGCGCTGCGCCCGAGCAGTTGCGCGGCGCTGCGCACACCTGACGCGAGCGGCGAGCCGCCGCCTCCGCCCACTGGCGCGAGCCATCGCTCGTTCCACCAGCGCGGCACCGCGGGGCCAAAGCGTACGTCCGCGCCCGCACCGCCGAAGCAGATCAACGCGGCCTCGGCGCGCATCGCGCTCGCCCGGTCGAACAATGCAATCAGCAGACCCTTCGCGAGCGCGAGGCGGTGGCCCGCCAGCATCGACCCGGAGCAATCGAGCACAAAACAATGCAGCACACCGCCGCGCGGCGTTTCACGAACGAAGCGCAGATGCTCTCGACGCAGCGTGCGCTCGCGCATCGCAGCGAGCGTCGGTGGCCATGCAATGCGCCTGCCCGGTTCGTCACGCGCCGTGTCGCGCGAACCCGTGCCCACGCCTTGCCGCCATCGAAAACCGCTGCGCGAGTCAGCGGCGGCGCCCTTCCGATGGCTCAGCGTTTTTTTGCGTCGAGCGGAATCACGCCTTTGACGGGCACTGCCGCCGCCGGCTCGGGCGGCATATAGCCCCAGTCGGTGTCGCTGGAAGACGTCGTAGAAGCCGCCTGATCGCCGGACGCGCTGCCAGCGTCGTCATGCGGCCGCGTTCCGCCCTGGTGCTGCCCCTGATCCGAGCGTTGCGCATCATGCTGACGCCGCCGATGAAGCAGCACCGCATCGGCAACGCGCTCCACATGCCGCACCGTCACCGCATCCTCCTGTTCGAATGCGGCCAGCGCGCGCGCCGCGCGCAGCATCACGAGATCGGCGCGCAGACCGTCGACGGCCGCGTCGATGCAAAGCGCGCTCACGCGCGCGTGGACGGCATCGTCGAACGACAGCAACGGCAGCGCGGCGCGTGCCGCGCGAATTCGCCGCACGTATGAAGCCTGCTGCTCCGCATGAGCGGCACGAAATCCGGTGGGATCATGATCGAACGCGAGCCGCGCCTTGACGATCGCCTGCCGCACCTGCGGCTCGAACGCGTTCTGCAACTCGACCATCAGACCGAAGCGGTCGATCAGCTGCGGCCGCAACTCGCCCTCTTCGGGATTCATCGTGCCGATCAGCACGAAGCTCGCGTCGTGACTATGCGACACGCCATCGCGTTCGACGGTATTCACGCCGCTCGCCGCCGCATCGAGCAATGCGTCGACGAGCGCATCGGGAAGCAGATTGACTTCGTCGACGTACAGCACACCGCGATGGGCCCTCGCGAGCAACCCGGGCGAGAAGCGCACGGAGCCGTCGCGCAACACGGTTTCGATATCGAGCGTGCCGATCAGGCGATCTTCGCTCGCGCCAAGCGGCAGATTCACGAGCTGCCCTTCCGGCAGCAGCTCGGCAAGCGCGCGCGCGGCGGTCGACTTTGCCGTACCGCGCGGCCCGCTAATCAGTACGCCGCCGAGGCCGGGATCGATCGCCGCGAGCAACAGTGCCTGCTGCAACGAAGCCTGGCCGATCAGCGCGGCAAACGGAAAAACCGGTCGCGCGCCCGATGCAACACCTGCGCCCTTCAAGTCGTCCGTTCCTCGCGTCGCTCCATTCATGTTTGCTTTCCTTCGATCTGCTGTTCGCTCGCGAGCAGATGCGTTTCAACCTGCTCGCGATAGTCGCCCGGTTGCTGCCACAAACCCCGCTGCATCGCTTCGAGCAAACGCTCGCAGACCGAATGCAGCGCATGGGGGTTGTGCCGCTGCATGAACGCGCGGGTATCGGCGTCGTTCAAATAAGCATCGGCAACGAGCGCGTATTGATGATCCGCGATCACGCGCGCGGTCGCGTCGTAGCCGTACAGATAGTCGACCGTCGCGGCGATCTCGGCCGCGCCCTTGTAGCCGTGCCGCTTCACGCCATCGAGCCATTTCGGATTGACCACGCGCGAGCGGATCACGCGCGCGATCTCCTCCTGCAACGTTCGCACGCGTGGCGCGGCCGGATTGCTGTGATCGGCGTGATAGACACGCGGCTGCTCGCCGGCCAGATGCCTTACGGCCGCGACCATGCCGCCCTGGAACTGGTAGTAGTCGTTCGAATCGAGCACATCGTGCTCGCGGTTGTCCTGGTTCTGCAGCACGACGTCCATTGCGGCGAGCCGTGCGCCAAACGCATGGTGCGCCTCCTCACCCGCGCTCTTCTGCGCGTACGCGTATCCGCCCCAGGCCTGATACGCGTTCGCGAGATCGGCGTCGGTCTGCCATTGGCGCGAGTCGATCATCTCCTGCAGACCCGCGCCATACGCGCCGGGCCGCGCGCTGAACACGCGCCAGCCGGCGCGCTTTCGTGCTTCGGCCGGGTCCATGCCGCGCGCAATCAACGCATCGCGTTCACGCTGCACGCGCACACGAATCGGATTCAGCTCCGGCGGTTCGTCGAGTTCGGCAACCGCTTGCACGGCCGCATCGAACAGATGCATCACGTTCGCGAACGCATCGCGGAAAAAACCGGATACGCGCAACGTCACGTCGATACGCGGCCGATCGAACGCGTCGATCGGCATGATCTCGAAGTCCGTCACGCGATGGCTGCCCGGCGCCCATTTCGGACGCACGCCGAGCAACGCGAGCGCCTGCGCGATATCGTCGCCGCCGGTGCGCATCGTCGCGGTGCCCCAGACCGACAGGCCGATCGCGCGCGGATAATCGCCGTGCTCCTGCAGATGCCGCTCGATCAGCTGCTGCGCTGACTTCAAGCCGAGTGCCCACGCGGCTTGCGTCGGCACCGCGCGCGTGTCGACCGAATAGAAATTGCGGCCGGTGGGCAACACGTCGGGCCGTCCGCGCGACGGCGAACCGCTCGGACCTGGCGGCACGAAACGTCCTTCGAGGCCGCGCTTCAGTTGCGTCATTTCCTGCGGGCCGCATGCGTCGAGACGCGGCAGCACGTCGTCGCGCAGGCGCGCGATCACCTGTTGCGTCTGCGGCAGACTTTCGTCGGCTACGGCTACCGCTACGCCTGGCGAACGATCCGCATCATCGAGATCGACACCGCACACGCCACGCAACAACCCGGCCGCGAGCAACTCCAAACGCTCGCGCGTATCGCCGTAATGGCGCCACGGCACATCGCTGACCCGCTGCAATACGTCGGGACGCGGGCCGTCCCACGCGGCCGCCCAGTCGACGGTCAACGGATCGAACAGATGATCCATGCGCAGATCGCGCGTCAGCGCGTCGATCAGTCCCGCCCGGCGGCCCTGACCATCGCCGATCGGAAAGCGCCCGAGCGCGAGCAGCGTATCGCGCCGCTGCACGCCGCGCGGCGACTGCCCAAACGTATGCAGGCCATCGCGAATCTGCGCTTCCTTCAGCTCGCACAGCCATGCATCGACACGTGTAAGCAGCGCGTCTTCGTCGTCCTGTCCGCTCGGCGCCGCGAGACTCAGCTCTTCGTGCAGCCGATGCTCGACGATCGTCGTCAGAATCGTGCGGCGCAGCAGCTTCGCACGACGCGGATCGACCATCAATGCTTCGTAGTATTCGTCGACCTGGCGTTCGAGATCCTGCAACGGCCCATAGTTTTCGGCGCGTGTGAGCGGCGGCATCAGATGATCGACGATCACCGCCTGCGCGCGCCGCTTCGCCTGGCTGCCCTCGCCCGGATCGTTGACGATGAACGGATACAGATGCGGCATCGGCCCGAGAATCAGATCGGGCCAGCACGCGTCGCTCAACGCGACGCTTTTTCCGGGCAGCCATTCGAGATTGCCGTGCTTGCCGACATGCACGATCGCGTCGATGCCGAACTGATGGCGCAGCCAAAAATAGAACGCGAGATACGCATGCGGCGGCACGAGCTCCGCGTCGTGATAGCTCGCGTAGTCGCCTTGCTCGCGCGAGCGCGAAGGCTGAATGCCGACAAACACCTGCCCGCAGCGCCAGCCGGCGATCATGAAGCGGCCGCGCCGCAGCGTCGGGTCCTGTTCGGGCCTGCCCCAGCGCGCGTTCAACGTGTCGCGCACGCTCGCCGGCAAGGCGTTGAAAGGCGCGAGATAGTCGTCGAGCGCGAGGCTTTGCAGGGCTGGACGCAGATCGCGCACCACGGGATCGTTGGTCACGCCCTCGGTCAGCCTGCTCAACAACGCATCGCCGTTTTCGGGCAATTCGCCGATCCGGTAGCCTTCATCGCGCAGCATCGACAGAATGCCGACCACCGACGCCGGCGTATCGAGCCCCACGCCGTTGCCGATGCGCCCTTCGCTCATCGGGTAGTTCGCGAGGATCAGTGCGACTTTCTTGTCGGCGTTATCGAGCGAACGCAGACGGCACCAGCGGCGGCTCAGCTCGGCGAGAAAACGCACCCGTTCGAGGTCGGGCTGATAGCGGACCACGTCGACCTGGGTATGCGCACAGCGATACGCGAGCCCCTTGAAGCTGATCGCGCGCGTGATGATGCGGCCGTCCACTTCGGGCAGCGCGATATGCATGGCAATGTCGCGCGAATTGAGACCATGGTTGTCCTTGAGCCAATCTTCGCGATTGCCGCCGCTCAGGATCACCTGAAACACCGGCGCGTCGCCGGCGAGCGCGAGCGGCTCGGGGTCGTCGATCGCGGACGCGGCGAACGCGGTCGTGTTCAGCACGAGCGCGACACCATGCTGCGCGCACAGCGACTGTACGACGTCGCGGCTCATTGCGTCCTTCAACGACGTGATCGCAAGCGGCAGCGGGTTGAGCCCTTGTGTTTCGAGCGCGTCGATCAACGCATCGAAGACCGCGGTATTGGCGGCCTGCAGATGCGCCTTGTAGAACAGGATCGCGACGACCGGCGCGTCCTGCCGCCAGCGCGCCTGCCAGTCGGCGACGGTGGGCGTATCGCGCTCGGGGTGATACAGCGAAGCGGCCGGCAACGCGCGCGGCGGCTCGGGCTCGCGTCCCCAGTCGAACGCGCGATACGCGATGCAGCGCAAGAACGCCTCGGCGTTCTGCGCTCCGCCTTCGCGCAGATAGCGCCACAGCTGCTGGCATAGCTCGGCGCTCGCGGTGCTGCGCGCAAGCAGGTTCGGGTCTTCCTGCAGGTCGCCGGAAAACATCGCGAGTGTCTGCTGTTTGCGCTGCGCGAGCGCGACCACCTGCTCGATGCCGTACGGCCAATAGGTTTCGCCGCCAAGATGATCGACCACGACGACGCGCGCGTGCTGCAACACGTCGTCGATATAGAAATCAACCGAGGCCGGTTGACGCAGATACGTGACGTTCGCGAGCCGCACGCTCGGGAAGCCGTCGCCGAGACGCGGCACCACGCTCGCAAGCAGCGACAGCGTGGTGTCGGCGGAACTGAGCACGACGATATCGGCGGGCTGCTGATCGATGCGGATCACGCCCTGTGTATCGTCGACGAAGCCGCCCGGCGTCGTGCGCAGCAGATGCATGCTGGTGCGCCCGTTATGCTGTCGCGATCGACGTTGCGCCGAGCGCCGCGTCGAACGCCTGTTGCAGCGCGTGCTGGTCGAGGTCCTCGCCGATCAGCACGAAGCGGCTCAACGCGCCTTCGCCATTTTCGCCCGCCTGCCAGCGCCGGTCGAAGTAGCTGTCGAAGCGCCGCCCCACGCCCTGGATCACGAGACGCATCGCCGCGCCAGGCAGCGCGGCGAAGCCTTTGACACGGTAAATCGTGTGGTTTTCGACGAGCGTCTGCAAGGCGGCGAGCGCCGCGTCGCGCGACGGCACCGAAGCCTGCACGACGACCGAATCGAATTCGTCGTGGTGGTGATCGGGGTCGTCGGCGGAACCGTGGTGGTCGTGACGCAGGTGAATCGTCTCTTCCGACGCCGCTTCGAGCCCCAGCAGCGTATGCAGATCGAGCTGTCCCTGGTGCGCGCGCACGATCTTCACCTGCGGCGGAATTTCTTCGCGGATCGCAGCTTCCACTTCACGCTGCTGCGCAGCGTCGATCAGATCGGTCTTGTTCAGAATCACCAGATCGGCCGCCGACAACTGGTCTTCGAATAGTTCGTGCAGCGGCGACTCGTGATCGAGATTCGGATCGGCCTTGCGCTGCGCATCGACGGCGACCGGGTTGTCGGCGAACTGGCCGCTCGCGGCGGCCGGGCCGTCCACCACCGTCACCACCGCATCGACCGTGAAGCCGTTGCGGATCTGCAGCCAGTTGAACGCCTGAACGAGCGGCTTCGGCAATGCGAGCCCCGACGTTTCGATCAGCACGTGATCGAGTTCATCGCGTCGCTCAGCGAGCTTTTCCATGACCGGGAAAAACTCTTCCTGCACGGTGCAGCACAGGCAACCGTTCGCGAGTTCATACAGTTGCCCTTCGGTCTCGACGCCGTTTTCATCGCAACCGATGCCGCAGCCCTTGAGGATTTCCCCGTCGATGCCGAGTTCGCCGAACTCGTTGACGATGACCGCGATGCGCTTGCCGCCCGCATGCTGAAGAATGTGCCGCAGCAGCGTAGTTTTGCCGCTGCCGAGAAAGCCCGTGACGATCGTGACGGGAATCTTGCGCAATTGAGTTTGCATCGTGAGGTCCATCCCTTGGCGCTGCACCGGCATGCCGTAAAGTCCACCCGTGCGTGTGCATCGGCTGGCGAAAGGCGCGAATGAAGCACGCGCACCACTGCCAGTGACCACAAAACACGGGGACGAACCACGGTATTGCCGAGACAACGGAAATACAGAAAGCGGAAGTGAGGTCATGAACGCGCCGCCGCATCCCCGCGGCATTCGTTCTGCTTCTTCGGGCCGGTATCCGGGCTGGCGAAAGCGCCGCTTCCCCTTCCCGGCCGAGTGGTTTCTCGACCAGTGGTGATATGTCGACGCGACCTTGCGCGGGGACATCGAAGCCGGCACTGCGGCGCCCGGCTATCGAGCCGGAACCGCTTTCGCTTACCGTTGCGGGGACAGCACAGGTTAGCCGCTCCAGAGCAGATGGCTCCCTGTTTCCCGTTTAACTGCATGCGCACGAACGCGCACGCGGGCACCCAAAGTGCGTGCGAGTGTAGGCCCGCGGCCCTGCGCAGTCAAGGAACGCAGGGTGCCGGAAAGCACCGCCGACGCTTATCCGGCAAGGCGCCATGTGCTATCGTATGCGCGCGTTTGGTGCCCGCACATGCGCTCGCGTGTGCAGTTAAACGGGAAACAGGCAGCGCTTTACGCGTTCAACCTGTGCTGTCCCCGCAACGGTAAGCGACCTGCGGCGCGCGATTCGATCCTGCCTTCGATTCCGACGTGCCGCGCATGCGTTTTTTGATGCCACTGTCCCGCGCAAACGGGAACGGGAAGGCGAAGCGCGTGAGGTCGCCAGCCCGGATACCGGCCAGACGCGGAGGCGGCGCCGGATGCATCCGTGCATCGAGTTGCGCCGCCGGCCGCTGGAATCCGCGGGGAACGGATGTGAAGGCGTTCAAGCGCGACATCGCGCGTTTCGTGGCGTTTTTTCTGGTGAATTCGCCGCGAGCCGCGCGTGGGCGCGCCCGATTTCGCAGTACCGCATGACCTCTATCTCGACCACCGCGCACGCTGTCGCGCGCCGCTTCTCTTCTCCCCCCACAGCATGGCGCGCGCCATGCACGCCGCGATGACGCGCGCCTGGCTGATCGGCGCCGGGCCCGGCGACGTCGAGCTGATGACGCTGAAGGCTACCCGCGCGCTCGCCCAGGCGGACGTCGTGCTCGTCGACGATCTGGTGAATCCCGAGGTGCTGCAGTTCGCGCGCGCCGACGCGCAAGTCGTGTACGTCGGCAAGCGCGGCGGCCATCCGTCGACGCCGCAAGCGGATATCGTCGCGCAAATGCTCGAGCATCTGCACGCGGGGCGCAGCGTTGCGCGGCTCAAAGGTGGCGATCCGTTCGTGTTCGGCCGCGGCGGCGAAGAGTTGCAGGCGCTGCAGGCCGCGGGTATCGACGCCGACGTGATCAACGGCATCACGGCCGGCATCGCCGCGCCGGCGACGCTCGGCATTGCGGTCACGCATCGCGACTACGCGCAGGGCGTCGTGTTCGTCACGGGCCACGGCGCCGGCAGCGGTGAGCCCGACTGGGCCGCGCTCGCCGCGACGCGCATGACGCTTGTGATCTATATGGGCATGCGGCGGCTCGGCGACATCGCCGACGCGTTGCTCGCCGCCGGCATGTCTGCCGATATGCCCTGCGCGGCGATCGAATCGGCGACGCGGCCCGAGCAGCGTCACGTGCTTACGCCGCTGCGCGAGTTTGCCGATGCCGTCACGCGAGCGCGGCTCGGCTCGCCGGCGATCGTCGTGATCGGCCGCGTGGCGTCGCTCGCGCTTGCGCGTGATGCGGCCCAACGCGACGCACGCTCGATGAAAACGCTGAGCGTCGGCATCGGTTGCCGCTTGCACAGCGAAGCCGCTGATATCGAAACTGCCGTGCGCGCAGCGCTCGGATCGAATGACTTCGCGCAGATCCGCACCATCGCGACGATCGACACCAAAGTCAACGAAGCAGGCCTGCTCGAATTCTGCTCACGCCATCAGCTACCGCTGCAACTGTTCAGCCGCGAGCAGATCGCCGCCGTACCGGTCGCGTCGCCGTCGGTGGCCGCGCATGCGCATCTCGGCGTCGACGGTGTGTGCGAGCCGTGCGCGCTGTTGGCCGCAGGAGCGTCAAACACCGCGACAACCGCGCAACATGCACGTCTCGTCGTACGCAAGACCGCGCACGGCGGCGTCACCGTGGCGATCGCAGCGGCGAACCACGCCGCGCCCCCATTCCATCCCGCCCCTCAAGACCAGGACCCCCGATGAAAACCGATACCGAATCGCATCAACGCATGACCGAACGCCGCCGCGAAGGCCACGAAAAGAAACAGGCCAGCGCGACCGTCGAAAAAGGCCTGCTGATCGTCAACACCGGCACCGGCAAGGGCAAGAGCACGGCCGCGTTCGGCATGGCCGTGCGCGTGCTCGGCCACGGCATGCGGCTCGGCGTCGTGCAGTTCATCAAGGGCGCGCTGCATACGTCCGAGCGCGACTTCCTTGGCGCAATCGCGCAATGCGATTTCGTGACGATGGGCGACGGCTACACCTGGAACACGCAGAACCGCGAGGCCGACATGGCGACCGCGCGCAAGGGCTGGAACGAAGCGCGACGGATGATCGAAAGCGGCGATTACCAGATGGTGATCCTCGACGAGCTGAACACCGTGCTCAAGTACGAATACCTGCCGCTCGACGAAGTGCTCGCCGTGATCAACGCCCGTGCGCCGATGCTGCACGTCGTCGTGACCGGCCGTCACGCGCCCGACGCGCTGATCGAAGCCGCCGACCTCGTCACCGAAATGCGCGCGATCAAGCATCCGTATCGCGAGCAGGGCGTGAAGGCGCAGCGCGGCGTGGAGTTCTGAGCGATGTCAGCGTGCCCCGCGCTGTTCATCAGCGCGCCCGCGTCGGGACAAGGCAAGACCACGATCACAGCTGGGCTCGCGCGCTATCACCGGCGGCTCGGACGGCGGGTGCGCGTGTTCAAGACCGGCCCGGATTTTCTCGATCCGATGATTCTCGCGCGCGCGAGCGGCGCGCCGGTGCTGTCGCTCGATCTGTGGATGGTCGGCGAAAGCGCGTGCCGTAACCTGCTCGCGCAGGCCGCGCAGGAGGCTGATCTGATCCTGATCGAGGGCGTGATGGGCCTGTTCGACGGCACGCCGAGCAGCGCCGATCTCGCGGCCGCCTTCGGCGTGCCCGTCCTCGCGGTCATTTCCGCGCAGGCGATGGCACAGACGTTCGGCGCGCTCGCCTTCGGCCTCGCGCGCTTTCGGCCGCAACTGCCATTTCATGGCGTGCTCGCGAACCGCGTCGGTTCGGCGCGGCACGCGCAGATGCTGCAGGAAGCACTGCCGCCTGAGATGCGCTGGTGCGGCCACATTGCGGCGAGCGACGAGATCACGCTGCCCGACCGCCACCTCGGATTGCACCAGGCCGACGAAATCGACGATCTCGAAGCGCGCCTCGAACGTGCGGCCGACACGCTCGCCTCGACCGCGCTCGCCGAGCTACCGGCGCCGGTCGATTTCGGTGCGCCCGTACCCGCAGCGTTGCCGCGTCTGCTCGAAGGCAAGCACATCGCGATCGCACGCGACGCCGCCTTCTCGTTCATCTATCCGGCCAACCTCGCGCTACTCGAAGCGCTCGGCGCGCGGCTCAGCTATTTCTCGCCGCTCGCCGACGAACCCGTGCCCGACGACGCGCACGCGCTCTATCTGCCGGGCGGCTATCCCGAGTTGCACGCGGCGGCGCTCGCGGGCAACGCAAACAGCGCCGCGGCGATCCGCGCGCACGTCGAAGCGGACAAACCGCTCGTCGCCGAATGCGGGGGTATGCTCTATCTGCTGGAGACGCTGACCAACAAGCAAGGCACGAGCACGCCGATGCTCGGTCTGCTGCCCGGTCACGCGACGATGCAAACGCGCTTCACGTCGCTCGGCATGCAGCAGATCGACGGCCCGCACGGAACGCTGACCGGCCACACGTTTCACTACTCGAAGCTCGCCACACCGCTCGCGCCGCAAAGCTTCGCCACGCGCGCGCACAGTGACGCGCCCGGCGAAGCGATTTTCCGCGTCGGCTCGATTGTGGCAACCTATATGCACGCTTACTGGCCCTCCAACCCGGCCTTCACGGCCGCCCTCTTTCATGGCGAAGCCTTTTGACGACTCCGAGCGCGACGCGGTCTATCGCGCGATTTACGAACGCCGCGACATGCGTCACTTCGTGCCCGATCCGGTCGATCCCGCGGTGCTGCGGAGGCTGCTCGACGCGGCGCATCACGCGCCGAGCGTCGGCTTCATGCAGCCCTGGCGCATCGTGCGCATCACCGATGCGGCACTGCGCACGGGCTTGCGCGACATCGTCGAACGCGAACGGCTCGCGACCGCCGACGCGCTCGGCAAGCGCCGCGACGAGTTCATGAAACTGAAGGTGGAAGGCATGCGCGAATGCGCGGAGCTGCTCGTGATCGCGCTGATGGACGGCCGCGAGCGTCACGTCTTCGGCCGCCGCACGTTGCCGGAGATGGACCTCGCGTCGGTTGCGTGCGCGATCCAGAACATGTGGCTCGCCGCGCGCGCGGAGGGACTCGGGCTCGGCTGGGTGTCGCTATTCGATGTCGACGCGGTGCATCAGCTTCTGGGCATGCCGGAAGGCGCGCGGCCGGTTGCGATCCTGTGCCTCGGTCACGTCGACGCGTTCTATAGCGAGCCGATGCTGGAAACGGAGCGCTGGGCGAGCCGTCTGCCGCTCGCCGATTGCGTGTTCGAAAACCGCTGGCCGCGGGACGAGCCAGCGCAGAAATAGCGCATACACGCGGACCGCCCCCGCGCTTCGTATCAGCGCTGCAGCGGCTTCATCGACTCGACGTTCGGCACGCCGCTCGCCTGGTCAACGCTGAACTTCACGCGCCAATCGGCCGGCGGGTCGAACGGCAGCTTCGCGAGCGCGGTTTTCACGAGCAAGGGCTGCGCATGCAGCGGGTCCGCGTCGCGATCGAAAAACACCGCGCTGACCTTGTAGCGTTCGGTGCCGCTCCCGTAGTCGAAGAAGCGCAACGTCAGCGCGTGCTGATACTCGCGTCCCAACAGCAGCGCGCCAAGACCGTCGCCGCCCGCGCCGCAATCGGGGGGCGCGCAATCCTCGCCGCCAACGCCGATCGACGCCGGCCGCGTGCTATACGCCATCGACAGCAGATAGTGCGCGGGCTTGCCCGCCGTATCGACGAACCCGTGTTTCGCCAGCTCCTCGCGCAGCAGCTTTTCGGCTTGCGGATGGTCGGCGCTGTCGTCCTGCGGCTGCGTGCGCGCGAACGAGTAGGTCTGCTCGCCTTGCAGCGCAACGGCGTGGTCGGCGCCGTTACCGGACACGCTGTGTACGTCGGCACTCAGGTTCGCACAACCGGTGAGGCTCGCCGCAGCCATCGCGGCACAGAGGTGAGCGATCTTTGCCATTGCTGTTTTCTCTCCAGTACATCGAATACGTCAAAGGCGCGTCAGGCGCTCCCCGCGCTCGATTCGTCGAGCTGGGCGTGGTCGAGCGCGGGCAGCAGGATCGTGACGGCCGTACCCTCACCGGGCGCGCTGACGACCTCGACGCTGCCGCCGTGGCGCGTGACGACGGTTTTGATGAACGCCATGCCGAGTCCCGCGCCCCCCACGTCCGGCCGCTCGGCCTCGTGAAAGCGGCGAAAGCGCTCGAACAGCCCGGCCTGCTGTTCCTTCGGGATGCCATAGCCCTGGTCGCGGATCGTGCAAGCCACTCGCCCTGCCGCGCTGCCCGCGCGCTTTGCCGCAGGTTGGCTCGCGAAGCTGCACACGACGCGCGTGTCAGGCGGACTGTACTTGACCGCGTTGTTCAGAATGTTGACGAGCGCGCGTGTCATCAGCGAACGGTCGGCGCAGATCCAGGGGGCGTCGGCGGCGTCGCCACCGGTTTCCGTATGCAGCGCGATGCGCTTCGCGTGCGCCTGCGGCCAGACCTCGTCGCTCGCGTCGATCACGAGTTCGGTCAGGTTCAGCGGCTCGAGCACATAGGTCTGCGATTCGGCGCGCGCCAGTTGCACGAAGTCGTCGGCGAGCGTCAGCGCGCGCTGCGCGTAACGTTCGATACGCCCGAGCAGGTTGCGCGCGAGCACCGGCTCGGTTCGCGCGCGCTCGATTTCGACCAGCGCAATGATCGATGACTGCGGCGAGCGCATGTCGTGCGACAGCAGCCGCAGCGCGTCCTCACGTTGACGCTCGGCCGCATGCAGCGCCGACACGTCGACCAGACCGGCGATCCAGCCGGTCGTCTCGCCCCGCGCGTTGGTGCAGGTCGCGTAGCGCAACAGATGATCGCGCTCGTTCGTGTCGCGCACCTCGACGCCCTGCGCCATCAGCGCTTCAAACTCGCGGCGCGTCGGATCGAGCAGCGCCGGCCAGTGCGCGTGCGCGTACAGATTGCGCTCGTGGTCCGAGGCCGCGCCGGCGTCGATCGTTTTGACGAGCGTGAGACCGCCGAGCACGCTCTGCATCGGCTGGCCCTCGGGCATCGGCGCGCCCAGCCGGGCAAAATGCGCTTTCGCCGCATGATTCGCGATCAGCACGACGCCAGCCAGATCGCTGACGAGAATCGGCTCCGGCACGCTATCGAGGCTGTCCCACACGAAGCGCTTCATGTCCTGCACCCGTTGCGCGGCCTGAGCCATCAGCGCCATGTGCTGCTCGAGCACGTCGCCGCCGAACTCGCGGCGGCGCTTCGGCGTTTCGGGCAGCAGATGCGGCTCTTCGGCGAGGCGTTGCAACTCACCACGCAGATACGCCATCGTCATTTCGAGGCGGCGCCAGTTCCAGATCGGATAGACGATCACGACGCCGAGGATCGCCGGCACCGGCGATACCCACAGCCTGCCGCCGTAGAGCAGAACCGCGCTGCCGGCCGCCGCGAGCAGCACCAGAGCGCCGGTCAGCAACAGCGAGCGACGCGGCGACAGCACGAGAAAGCCGGCGAGCAGCGCGGCGAGCGGCCCGAGCGCCGCCGCGCACACGACCCACTGCCCAACCGGCTCGATCTCGCGGCCGCTCAGCAGCGTGTCGAGCACGTTTGCATGGATGTCGACGCCGGGCAGCGGACCCAGCTCGCCCGACACCGGCGTCGCAAAACGGTCGTACAGACCCGACGCGGTCACGCCGATCACGACGATGCGCCCGCGCAACCGATCGGCCGGCACCTTGCCAGCCAGTACGTCGGCGAAACTAAGCTTCGCGAAGCGAGCGGCATTCGGCCCGAACGGAATCAGGAAGCGGCCTTCGCCGCCGTCGTTGCTGCCGCGCGCGGGCTCGTTCGAGCGGCGCGGCGGCAGCCCGTCGCGCAGATGCAGCTTGCCTCGTTCGACCGCATCGGCCACGAGCACCATCAGTTGCGGCCAGCGCGAAGCGTCGTCGCCCTGGAAGCGCGCGACGCTGCGTGTGATGCCATCGCCGTCCACCTCGAAATTGATGTGACCGAGCCCGGCCGCCGCCTGCGCGAGCGGCGCGACGGGTTCGTCGACGGTGCGCTCGCCAGTCGCGTCGGGTGGTGTCAGCAGCACGGGCAGATAGGTCTGAGAGAGCGCGATTGCGTGGGCGAGCTGGGCGTCGTCGGCGTTGGGCTCCGTGAACAGCACGTCATAGATCACGGCGGCGGGTTTGGCCGCGGCGATCTGTTCGAGCAGCCGCGCATGCACGCTGCGCGGCCACGGCCAGCGGCCGAGCTGGTTGATGCTCGGGTTGTCGATCTCGATGACGACGATGTCGGACAGCAGCGGCTGCTCGCGCAGGTTCAGAAGCCGGTCATATACCAGCTGATCGATGCCGGTGCTCACGCGCCCGAACGACGCCGCCAGGATCACGACGATGCCGAGCAAACCAACGCTCATCCACTCGATCAGAAAGCGCCGGCCGGCGCGCCGTCCAAGACGGGCACGCGGATCGAGGCTCAGACGCGTAGAAGTGGCGGGCAATGGACGATGTAATCCGGAACGTGGAGACGGCCAGTCCAGCAGGCCTGGCCACGAGAATCTACCAGCGTCAGCGCGCGAGCGTAAAGGAGCGGACCGCGCTGCTCTTCTCGTAGAAGCGGCCGTGGTCGAACTGCTCGGCGACGATCGTCCAGTAGTAGACGCCCGGCGGCAGATCGCTGATCACCAGCTCGCCGCCCGGCAAGTCGGTTCGATCGACGACCGGATGGCTCAGATCGGCCGTCTTCGCCAGCATGAAACGGAAACGCGTCGGCACGTTGCTGTGGCTGACGAACCAGCGGAATTCGTAGTCGCGGCTACCCGCGCGCGGCGCGGCCGAAGCGTCCAGCTCGAGCTGGCGGCGCTCGAACGCGTACACGTTCGGCAGGCCGTCGAGGCCGTTGCTATCGGTCGACGCGACCCGCACGAAGTACGTGCCGTCCGGCAGATCGCCGAAGTCGGCGTGCGGCGCGCTCACGCGCAGATCGCGCACCAGATCGAGCTGATCGGCGTCGTGAGAAATCTGTAGCCGATAGCCGACCGCGTGCTCGGCAGGATTGACGTCGAACGCGACGGTTTTGCCGTCCTGCACACGCGCAGGACGCGCGAGCGCAGGGGCCGGCAGCAGGTCGACCGGACGGCCGATCGCGTTGCCCGAGCGCGTGACATTGCCGCAGCTCGCCAAGAGCAACTGCTCGGACGCCTGCAGCGGCACGCCCGGCGCCGGCGTGGCGCGCGGGCCCCGCCGCGTGGCCGGATCGACGCCGACTGCGCCGTCGAGCACGGCCACCGCCGTGGTCTGCGTGCTGCCGTCGTAATCGACGCGAAAACGCGTGCCGCGCACCCCCGCGACCACCGAAGGCGAACGGATCTGGAAGCGATCGTCGCGTCGCGTCGCACGCGTGACCTGGCTCTCGACCTCGCCGCGGCGCAGCTCGAAGATGCGATCGGCCACGCCGGTCAGCGTGACGTGTCGCAGTCTTTCGATATTGAGTTCGCCGTTCTGCGCGACGGTCACGTACGAGCCGTCGGGCAGTTCGAGCGTCGCGAAACCGTTCGCGCCGGTGCGCAAGCGATCGCCCTCGGCAAGCGTTGCACCGGTTTTCAGCGGCAGATAGGGGCTTGAGTCGAACGCTTGCTCGACCGGACCGCTGGTCGCGACGACGCGAGCGCTGTCCCGATCCTGGCGCAGCCTTCCGGCCGGCAGACGCAGTACGATGCCGGCCGGCATGCGGCGCGGTGCGGGCACGTGGTTCAGGCGGCTCAACAGCGCCCAATCGGTCGGGTCGGCCATGTAGCGAGCGGCGATGTCGTATAGCGTGTCGCCTGCGCGCGTCGTGTACGAAGCGTAGACCGGTGGCGCCTTCGCGCCGGCTTTGCCGCGTGCGTGCTGGGCGTGCGCGAGCGCGCTCCAGCCAGTCGCGCCCGTTGCAATCAGGCAGGCCACGGCAAGCCACGCCGCGGCGCGGCGGCCGGGCATGGCGGCGCTGCCCGGCGCTGCCGCATCCACGAAAGCCGTCACGCATCCCCCGCTTCTTCAGTCGGTTCGTCGTCAGCGGCCGGCGGCGAGTCGATGTCGACCCGCTCGAGGCGGTAGCCATAGCCGTAGATCGGCGTGAGCCGATAACCGTGCTGCGGGCGCAGGCCGAGCTTGCTGCGCAACATCGACACGTGGGTGTCCATTGTGCGCGACGGGATGTCGGTGGCCTGCTTCCAGATCACGTCGAGAATGTGCGTGCGCGACAGCGGCCGGCTCAGGTGCTGGAACAGCAGCAGCGCGAGCTCGAACTCTTTCTGCGTGACGGAGACTGGCGTGCCGCGCACCACGACGTGCTTGGCGCTCAGGTCGAACTCGAAGTCGCCGAACACTTCCTTCGTCGCCGGCGGCTTCAGGTAATAGGCGCGGCGCAGCAGCGAGCCGACCCGGGCGAGCAGCACCGCGCCCGACACGGGCTTGACGAGATAGTCGTCCGCACCAGCATTCAGAATCGAAGTGATGTCCGTTTCGCGGCCGCGGTTCGTGATGAACAGCACCGGCAGGCGCTCCGACAGGCTGGCGCGCACCCACCGCAGCACTTCTTCGCCGGACATGTCGGGAACGTTCCAGTCGAGCACGAGCAGGTCGAAAGTCTGGCGGCGCAGCTGGCGCACCAGTTCGCGCCCGGCGCCATACGCATGACAAACATGTCCAGCGGCGGACAGCGTTTGACACACAAGATCGGCCTGAGCCGGATCATCATCGAGGACTGCAATTCTCATAAAACCCCACAACGCAACAGCGCCTTTCCTGGCTGACGGCCGGCAACCCGGCCGACGACCGGGACGACGGCACAGCGCCGCCGATCCGGCTCCCCGTAAAACTCCGGCTGCGACTTTTCTGACTAATGGTCCCTTGCCGTGCCCCCCGCTTCACGCTGCCTTCGTGAAGCCGAAATCAGCGCGTATTTGAAAATGGCATAGCGATTATGCAGGGCAGATCATCATAGTCGAAAACCCTCTATTTTCCCGCTTGCCGTGTACCGGCAATCCGTCGCGAAATACTCTGATTGAAAGCGGTTGACGCGTTTTTGTCAGGTTCTACCGGTCTGCCGGCCATGGCCGGCGCCGGTGAGGAAGCTGCGCTACTGTCCGCAGATCCTCGCTGGGATTGCGTTTGGCCCCGTCTGCTTATCCCATTTTTTGAGAATTCTTCGAAGAAATCTCATTTAACAATTCGGCGCCCAGTATAAGAACGGTCTCAAAATAAATCGTTTAAACATTGTTAGATTTCGCGAAATGTCAGTTGTCATTTGATGTGATGACGCGATGCGTGATGAATCGCTTGCGGGGCGACGCCGTGCGGTAGATCGCGGGCAAAAAAATGCGGCGCCGCCCCTGTCGATGCAACGCCGCCGAAAACACTACGCACGCTCGCCGGGGTCTAGCCGCGCGAGAAACGTCACGGTAGCCCGACGGAAAATCGTGCTCAAGATGAAAGAGCTTCTTTTGTAACCGCTGCCCAAGTAGTTATTACGCGCGGTCCGAACGCGTCCGGCGCGCGCGTCTTACACCGCACGAGTTCGAAATTGGTATGAGCTGAAGCGACACCCGGCGGGAATTTACAAACACAGACGTTTTGTTACAGGCTGCTCCCTTTGGCGTTGGCGCCGCGCATCAGATGCATGCGGTCAGCGCGATCCTTCGATTCCAGGCATCGGCGCAAACAACGCGTCCAGGTCGTCGTCCGAGAACTTCGCGGCGCCGGCCGCGTCTTCCGAGAGAATGCTGTCGGCGAGCCCGGCCTTGTGCTCCTGCAGCTCGACGATCTTTTCCTCGATGCTGCCCGCCGCGATCAGCTTGTAGACGAACACTGGCTTGTCCTGTCCCAGCCGATGCGCGCGGTCGGTCGCCTGGTTCTCGGCGGCCGGGTTCCACCACGGGTCGTAGTGGATCACGGTGTCGGCGGCGGTCAGATTCAGTCCCACGCCGCCCGCCTTCAGGCTGATCAGGAACAGCGGCACCTCGCCCTGCTGGAAACGCTCGACCGGGCTCACGCGATCGGCCGTGTCGCCCGTCAGCATCGCATACGGGATCGCGGCTTCGTCGAGCGCCTCGGCGATCAGCGCGAGCATGCCGGTGAACTGCGAGAACAGCAGCACCCGGCGCCCCTCCTCGATCAGCTCGGGCAGCATCGACAGCAGCAGGTCGAGCTTGGCCGAGCGCATCGCCCGCTCGCCGCCGCTCGCGGCCGCGCTGCCCGCGATACCGCTCGCGGTGCGCACGAGCCGCGGATCGCAGCACACCTGGCGCAGCTTCAGCAGCGCATCGAGCACGATGATGTGGCTGCGCGCGAGCCCCTGCGCGCTGACCGCCGCACGCACCTTCTGCTGCATCGCCGTGCGCACGGTCTCGTACAGGTCGCGCTGCGCGCCTTCGAGATCGACCGGACACACGATCGTCGTCTTCGGTGGCAGTTCCTTCGCGACCTCGTCCTTGCGACGGCGCAACGTGAACGGCCGGATGCGGCGCGCGAGCAATGCGCGGCGCACGTCGTCGCCGTTCTTCTCGATGGGATTGCGCCAGCGCCGCGTGAAGTCTTTCTGGCTGCCGAGAAAGCCCGGCAACAGAAAATCGAACTGCGACCACAGCTCGCCGAGATGATTTTCGAGCGGGGTGCCCGTCAGACACAGCCGATGCCGCGCGCGCAAGCCGCGAATCGCCTGCGCGGCCTTGGTGGTCGCGTTCTTGACGTACTGCGCCTCGTCGAGGATCAGCAGGTGGTATTCGTGTTCGGCGAGCACCTTCTGATCGCGCCACAGTAGCGCATAAGTGGTCAGGATCAGCTCGTGTTCGCCGATCTGCTCGAAGCGCTCCTTCCTTTGCGGCCCGTTCAGCACCAGCACTTTCAGCTCCGGCGCAAAGCGGCGCGCTTCCTCGCGCCAGTTGTGCACGAGCGTGGTCGGCACGACGATCAGCGCGGGATGCGTGAGCCGCCCCGCTTCCTTTTCCGCGAGAATGTGCGCGAGCGTCTGCACGGTTTTGCCAAGCCCCATGTCGTCAGCGAGCACGCCGGCCAGACCCTGTTCGCGCAGGAACTGCATCCAGTTCAGGCCCTGGTGCTGATACGCACGCAGCTCGGCCTTCAGACCGCGCGGCACCGGCACTTCGCGCAGGCCCGGACCGGTTTGCAGACGGCGCGCGAGTTCACGGATCGAGTCGTCGCCGCTGAACTGCCAGCGACCGGTGTCGTGCAGTGCATCGAGGCGGCCGGCATCGACCGCGGGCACGCGCAGCGGCGCGCCTTCGGCAAGCGCGCCGCCGAGCGAATCGAACAGATCGACCAGCACCCGCACCACCGGCTTCAGACGATCGGCTCGCAGCCGCAGGCGCTTGTTCTCCTCGGTCTTCAGCTCGATCGGCTCGTCGTCGCGAATGCTCTCCAGCGCGCCAGAGAGCCAGCGCCGGTCGCGCCGGAACAGATCGGCCAGGAGCGGCTCGAGCCGCACGTTGCGCTCGCCGACGCGGATCCCCATCTCCAGATCGAACCAGCCGTCGCCGGCTTGCTGCGCGGTGCCGTCGATCGCGTCGATCTCGATCACGTTGTAACGGAACTCGGGCGCCATCGTCACGCGCCAGCCCTTCGCGACCAGGTCCGGCACCGCCTCGTTGACGAACTCGGACCACGCGTCGGTGTCGGGCAGACCGAGCATCGTGTCGGGCAACAGGCGCGACGCGTGCATGTTGCGCGTCGGCACCTTTTGCAGCCCGGTCTTGCGCAGTTCCAGCAAGCGCTTTTTCTCGGTGTCGTAGCGTCGGCGGATGTGAATCACGTCGCCGCCCGGCAGCGGCACCAGCGTCACGCTGCTGTCGGCGTTGATGCTGACGCCGTCGTAATCGAAACTCGCGGCCGCCAGCTCGACAGCGGCGGACTTGCGCTCCGCGGGCTTCGCGGTTTTTGCTGTTTTCGTCCCCTTCGCGGTGCCCGGCAGCGCATGGCTGTTCAGCGCCAGCACCGGCACCGGCTCGACATCGATCACACGGATCGCAGGTGCGCCGTGGGTCGGCGGCAGCGGTAGCTCGGGCGCTATCTCGCGCAACACCGACGCGACGAGCGGCGCCTCGGCGAGCGAGATCGGCGGCATCGCGAGGTAGTCGGGCAGTTGCTGGAACGGCAGCGACAGCGGCACGACGCCCGCCTCATTGGCGACGCCGTCCACGTACCAGACCGGCTCGGTCGGCAGCACCATGCTCGCGCGCGGTTCGGTGCGCAGCACCGGGCGCAGACGCTCTTCGGCAAGCGGCTCCCATTCGATGCGGCCGGGCCGGTCGGCGGCCCGCGCGAGCGGCGTCGGGCTCGCCTCGCCAGGCGCGATCCTGAAGTCGAAGAACAGGCGCCCGGTCGCGATCAGCTTTTGCAGCGTCTCCGCACCGCTCGTGCCGCGCAACACAAACTGGCCCAGATCCTCGCGCGAGCGGCCGAGCCACAGGCCGCGCAGGATCGACAGATCCTCGTCGGACACGAAGCGCGGCTGCCTGAGCAGCGCGCCTTCGACGTCGCCCCAGCTGTCGCCGACCGCGACGATCACGCCGTCATCGTTGCAGCGCGCACGATGCAGCACGACCTCGTGGTGCAGATGGAATCGCGACCAGTTGAGCCGATAGGCCAACGTTTCCTTGCGCGCGGCATGCGCCTTGCGGGCGCCTTCTTTTTCGGCGGCGGCCTCGGCCGCGCGGGCGCGCGCGCGAAAACGCTCGAGCCAGCTGACCAGTTCCGGGCGCACACCGGGCGCTGGAGAGGGCGACGGCGACGGCGGCACGCCCGGGACCGTGATCCGTCGCGCGATGAACACCTCCGACGTTGCCGGGTCGCTATCGTCTTCGACCTGCGTGATGTGATCCATCTCGTCGTGGTAGTCGAGCTCCGCGAACAGCAGCGCCGCGACGTGCTTGCAATTGCGGCCTACCGGGCAGGTGCATTCGCCTTCGGCCCACGGCGACCCGCCATCGGTATGAAATCGCACCCACGTCCGGTAGGGCTGCGGCTGCGAGCCCTGCACGTCGCCAGAGAGCGTCTCGCCGTGCCATTTGACGTTGCTGACCGCGCCCACCGAGCGCGCCTTGGCGACGGTCCGCTCGCCGAGCCATTCCGCAATGCTTTCCCGATCGAAGAAAAGTGATGACATCCGCGTGCATTCCTGTTCAAACCGGCGAAGGCAAGCGCGCGCGGACCCAAAGCGTGTGCCGCGCGACGCTCGCTTGCGACGCCCGGCCGATTCTGTCCAGTTGCGCGTTGCCTGTGATAACCGGCCATTTTACGCGTTGGACGGAAATGGCTGGGGCGGCCGGTTTGGACGGTTCGGGAATGGCCCGGTCAAGCCGCGGATCGACCGGAATGATGGATCCCGGGATGCAGCGCCTCCTCGCGGGTGCGGCGCCGGAACGACAACGCATAGGCCGCCGGGCACACGGCGAGCAGCGGATCGCGTTCGCGCGCCCGTGGCCGATGCTGCTTCAATGAGCGCCCGCAGCCGGCGCGCCAGAGTTCGCGACGTGGCTCGCGGCGGCGGCTGCTTCCGCGGCGAGCGCCTCTTTGTGCTGTGCGACCTGACGCGCGAACACGGGACTGACGTCGGGGTACGACGCGTCGGTGATGTAGTCGAGACCGTTCTGCTGAGCCTCGATCAATTCCTGGTACACCTGAGCACGTGTCTTGGCCTGCGCAAACACGCTCGACGAAGCGGCGAGAACGACAAACGACAATGCGACAAACGAAAGCTTTTTCATGATCGACTCCTTGGAGAGTTGTGCGGGTTCGCATCACGGAGAACCACGGGTCGACGGCGTTTATTCCTCGATTCGCGGCGTGGAAAAAACATCGTTAGTACCGGGAATAAATGCGCAAGCACCTGTGTTTGCCTTCGAATAGCAGCACTCGAGACCGCGCACCCTCATGACCTCGACCCGCCATCCGCCCAGAGCTCCGCTCTCCGAACACGACATCCAGGCCTATGCCGACGGCACGCTGACGCCCGAGCGTGCCGCGTCGCTGCGCGACTATCTCGGCAAGCATCCGGCGGAAGCACGACGCGTCGCCTTTTACGACCGGCTGAATGCACAGATCCAGGCAGCGTTTCAGACCACCGAGGAGCCCGCACGTGACCACATTGGCAGATCGCGCCGGCGAGGCAGGTTTCCCCATCCGGCCGGTCGCGCGCGGCGCACGCTGCTCGTGCTCGTCGCGCTCACGCTGGTGCTCATCGCCGTCAGCGGCTGGCTCGCGGCGATTCAGGTGTCCGCGCAAGCGCTCGATAACGCCGCCGTGATGGTGCTCGCCGAAGCCGCCGCGCGGCCCTTTTCCGCGGCATCGCCGACGCGCGTCGATCCCGCCGCACCGGATCTCGGCGCGATCGGGCTGCGTCTCGTCGAGCAACGCCTGCGCCAGCTCGGTCCCTTGCAGCGCGCCAACGAATCCGTCTATCTGAACGGCGATCAGCAGCCGGTGGTGGTGCTGTCGGCCGCGGCGCCGTTTGCGCGCGACGAGCCGCAATGGGCCGCGCGCCGCATTGGTGACATGCGGCTGTTGACGTGGACCACGCGGCGGCAGCGCTTCGTGGTCGCGGGCAATGCGCGCACTCACGGCCTGATGCGCGCCGCCGACGCGATGAGCGCGCGCTGACAGCGGCGCGCCCCGCCCCGACAAACCAGCGCAACGCACCCCGCGGAATAAACTGCGCAGACCGGTGTTTGCAGTTCGAACGCATATCGATATCGACGCGAGTGAACCCGATGCCGCCCCTACTCTCCCTGACCGGGATCAACCATGGATGTCCGTGACGAGTTGATGGAGCACGTGCCGCGTCTGCGGCGCTATGCGCGGGCGCTGATCAACAATCACGAGCTCGCCGACGACCTCGTGCAGGACACGCTCGAGCGTGCGCTCGGCTGCACCCGACAATTCCAGCCGGGCACCGATCTGCGCGCGTGGCTCTTCACGATCATGCACAACGTGTTCGCGAATCAGGCGCGCAAGGCGTCCGCGCGCGCGGTCCACGTCGCGGTCGACGACGAGAGCATCGCCGAAAGCGAGCTCGCGGCGCCGTCGGGCCAGACGCGTTCGCTCGAAATGCGCGACCTCGATTACGCGCTACAGCGGCTGCCGGTCGAGCAGCGCGAGGTGGTGCTGCTGGTCGGCCTCGAGGAGATGAGCTATGCCGATGTCGCGCTCGCGCTGAACATTCCGATCGGCACGGTGATGTCGCGGCTCTCGCGCGGACGCGAACGGTTGCGGGCTTTGATGGCGGGCGCCCAGCCCGGTGCGAAATTACAGGTGGTGCGATGAGCGAGCCGCAAATGCCGATCGGCGAAGAAGACTTGCACGCGTACGTGGACGGCACGCTGTCCGGCGAGCGCCGTGCCGAGGTGGAGCGCGCGCTCGAACAGAATCCGGAACTGGCCGCGCGGGTCAGCGACTATTTCTCGCTCAATGGCCTGCTTCACGAGCGCTACGACCGCGTGCTCAGCGAGCCCGTGCCGAAGCGTCTGCAGACCGGCACGCCGCGCCGCGCGCGGCTGGCCGCGAACTGGCCGCGTTATGCCGCGCAGTTTGCGGGCATGGCAGCGGCGCTCGTGCTGGGCGTCGGTATCGGCATGCACAGGAACGATCTGATCCCCCCTGTCGCGATCGATCGAACCGGCACGGGGGCCGAAACTCAGGCCGGAAATCGTGCGGTCAGCGCGGACAGCGCCGAGGGTTTCGCGCGCCAGGCGGCGGTCGCACACGTCGTGTACATGCCAGCGATCGAGCGGCCTAGCGAGATGGGCGCCGATCAGGAGCAGGACTTTGTGCAGTGGCTCGCGAACCGGCTCGGCACGCAGGTCCACCCGCCGATGCTAGCGAAGAGCGGGTTCATGCTGTCGGGCGGCCGCCTGCTGCCCGGCGACGACGGCCCGACCGCACAGTTCATGTATCGCGGACCGAACGGCGAGCGCGTCACGCTGTGCATCTCGCATCGGCGCGAAAACGCGAATACGACCGCGTTCAAGCTGTATCAGGCGGGGCCCGTCAACGTGTTCTATTGGGTCGACGGCGATTTTGGCTATGCGGTGTCGGGCGGGATCGATCGCAAGGAACTGTTGCAGCTCGCGCACGATGTCTATGCGCAATTGACGGCGGCAGCGTCGGGGTGAAGCGGACGAGTGCCGCGCAGTTCGCGCGGCGTGACGCCTAGCAGACGCGACATCCAGTACGCCATATGGCTCTGATGCGCAAAGCCGGTATCAAGCGCGATCTGGCTTGTGCTGAAGCTTCCTTGCAGCAGCAGTGTTCGCGCGCGCTCCACCCTGCGCTGTACCACGTATTGATGCACGGGCACACCGAGCGTGTCGCGAAACAATGCCTTGAAATGCGGCACGCTCAGTTGCGCCTGCGCGGCGAGTTCGTCGAGTGTGAGACGCTGATCGAGGTGCGCGTCGATAAACTCGATCACGCGCGCGGCCGTACGCGGCGCGAGCGTGCGGCGCCGGTTGTCGGACGCAGGCTCGGCGCCGATCAGCCGCACGAGCATCGCCGTGCACAGACTCTCGGCGTAGAGCGGATCGGACGCGTCGTCCGCTTCGAGCTCTGCGCGCAGTGCCCACGCCAGATGCTGGAAGCGCGGATCGCGCATCTGCAGGCGCGGGCGCAACTGCGCATCGGCCGATTTCAGCGCGAGTTGCTCGACGGTCCGTTGCGCGAAGTCCTCGGCAAACCAGATGCTGAAAATCGTGCAGGCGGCGTCATCGGTCCACTGACCTTCGAGCCCCGCGGGGATCACATCCGCGTCGCCGTGCGCCTGAATCCGCGTGAGGCGGTGCGTATCACACAGACAGTGTGCAGTCACCGGCGCGCCGACGTGCACGCCCACCCGGTGATGGCGAAACGCGGGCAGCCGATGCAAACCGGCCGACACGTTGACCAGCTCCGCACCGAAGCCTTGCCAGCCAAGCGCCCTGCTCGTGCGCACGGCGACGCGCGAGCCGCTGTGCGGCGCAGGCGCAGGAATCGGGGTGACGGCGTTCATCGCTGCTCTCCTGAGTGTCCTGAATGACGGCGAGATGCCTGCATTGTGCGGCGTTTCTGGCGGGTTCGCCGGAGTGACGGAATCTCGTAGCTTGTGAGCAGCCGATGCAGTTCACCCGACTGCCGGAATGTCGCTGCAAAGAAAATCATCCGTATCTGCGCAAAGCAATCCATATCTGAGCGCCCTGTGAACACGACGTCCCTACCATCACGCCATAGCGATCCTCAAAGGAGCACAACGTGTTCGTCATATTCGGAGCTACGGGTCATGTGGGACATGCAAGCGCGAGCGCATTGCGTCGCGCGGGTCATTCGGTACGCGCGGTGGTGCGCGACGCAGCGCAAGGCGACGCGCTCGCGGCGATCGGCTGCGAGATCGCGCTCGCCGACCTGAACGACGCGAACTCGGTCGCACGCGCCATCGACGGCGCGCAGGCGGTGCAATGGCTCTGTCCGGTGCCGCATCCGCATGACGATCCCGCGGCCGCGATGCGGCACATCATCGACACAGGCGTCGCCGCATTGCGCACGGCCGCGCCGCCGCGCCTGCTCGCACTATCGGACTACGGCGCCGAGCACGCCGACGGCACCGGCATCACGACGCTGTTCCACTACCTCGAAACGCAACTGCGCACCGTCGCTTCGCCGCTGACCTTGCTGCGCTCCGCCGAGCACATGCAGAACTGGGCGCGCGTGCTGCCGGTCGTGCTCGGCCGGGGCGTGCTGCCAAGTCTGCACGATCCGCTCGACAAGCTGTTTCCGACCGTCGCCGCGCAGGACGTCGGCACGCTCGCCGCCCAGTTGCTGCTCGATGGCGGGCCTTCGCGAGCGACGCCACGGGTGGTCAGCATCGAAGGGAAAGAGCGGGTCAGCGCGCTCGACGTCGCGCGCACCCTGGCGGAGCTGTCAGGGCGGCCGGTCGTCGCCCGCCAGGTGCCGCGCGACGAATGGAATGCCGTGCTGCGCGGCACCGGGCTCGGCGAGCGGCACGCGCAACTGATCGTCGATCTGTACGACGCGCACAACGCGGGCCGCATCGACGTCGAGGCGAATATCAGCGAGCGACGCTTCGGCGCCACGACGTTGAAACAGGTATTGGAGCCGCTGCTATCGCGAGTGGGTGGTACGGAAACGGCGGCGCGGTGAGCCGTATGGACGCTCCGCTAACGAACCCGCCCTCTCGCGCCGAACGCTGGCTGCGCGTGGCCATATCGCTATCGGGCCTGATCGGCTGGCACACGCTTGCGAACCTGCTGACCGCGATTCCTGACAGCAACGATGATTTCGGCGTGTTCTAGTTTCTCCATGACGGAGACGATTGGAGCACTTCCGGGTCGAGGCTGCGATTCATCAGGACGGCCAGGCGGGAATCTGCCCGGCCATCCCGTTTGCACGCCTCGCGCAAATATCGAGGCCAACGTTCAGCCAAACAGCTTGTTGGCCGTCCGGGCAATCAGTTCGCCCTGATGACGCGCGCCGGCGAGTTCGATAGCGCTCGGCTGGCGTTGGCCCTGCCCGCCTGCGATCGTCGTGGCGCCATAGGGAGCGCCGCCGACGATCTCGTCCAGCGTCATCTGCCCCTGGTGGCTGTACGGCAAACCAACGATGACCATGCCAAAGTGCAGCAGGTTGGTGATGACCGAAAACAGTGTCGTTTCCTGGCCGCCGTGCTGGCTGGCCGTCGAGCTAAAGGCACCGCCGACCTTGCCAACCAACGCACCGCTCATCCACAGGCCGCCTGCCTGATCGAGAAACGATGCCATCTGCGAGGAGACGCGCCCGAAACGGGTCGGCGTGCCGACGACTATCGCATCGTAGTTGGCGAGTTCGGCGACCGTCGCAACCGGCGCTTGCTGGTCGAGCTTGAAGTGAGCGGCCTTGGCCACCTCCTCCGGCGCGGTTTCGGGAACCCGTTTGACGTCGACCGTGGCACCCGCCGCGCGTGCACCCTCGGCGACGGCGCCCGCCAGTGTCTCGACGTGGCCATATGAGGAGTAGTACAGCACCAGTACTTTCGACATTGCGAACTCCTTTCAGGATCTGCGGCGATGCCGCGGTGAGAATCCGGGATGGACAACATTCGTGAATGTCGCACGGGCCAGTCGTATCTGAACAGGCGCCATCTTTCGATTATTCCTATCGCCGTTGCAGATGGATTGACTATGACCGTTGCTGCGGTGAACGTTGCGCCGACCATTCGATCAAGACGCTAAAGCGCTTCGCACATATAGGCACGTCTGAACTTGCCGGCACTTGCGGCGTAGCGGTTTTCCGGGCCGCAAAAGAAAACGCCCGCGCTAAACACGCAGGCGTTTCCGTGGCCCCGCTACCGCGCCCCAATGAACGATTTCTCATCGCTTCTGCATCAGGGGCCGGCTTCCGCGCGGCTAATTATCATTATAGGACGCGCCGCGTGATATCCAAGTCGGCGGAACTGGCGTTCAGATGGCACAGAACGTAAGTCCTGTTGTATGTTGACAGGGGACCGGGCGTCCCTACGACGTTCGTGTCAGGACGGATGCGGGAGGTACGTGCATGGATGCACTGAATAACGAATTCGTGCTCGTGGGGAGCCTTGAAGAGCTGAAGGCGAAGGGGCGGCTCGTGGTGCAAGGCGGCCATGGTCCAATCCTCGTCATCTACGACCGCGGACGCGTCTTTGCTCTCGACAATCGATGTCCCCACATGGGCTTCCCGCTCGAGCGAGGCACGGTCGAGGACGGCATCCTGACCTGTCATTGGCACCATGCCCGCTTCGATCTGGAAAGCGGCTGCACCTTCGACCTCTGGGCAGACGATGTACCGAGTTGCGCGGCCGAGGTGCGCAATGGCGACGTCTGGGTGGCGACCACGTTCGGTCATGCCGATCCTGCGGCGCATTGGCAGCAGCGGCTTGCGGACGGCCTCGCACACGACCTGGGACTCGTCATCGCCAAAGCCGTGCAGGGTCAGCTCGCGGCCGGCGTACCAGTGACCGATATCGTGCAGCAGGTGGCACTGTTCGGGGCGCAGAACCGTGACGGCTGGAGCGTAGGTCTCACGATACTAACGGCGCTCGCCAACCTGTTGCCCATGCTGCCAGAGGACGACGCCTATCTCGCCCTGTTCCACGGCGCGCGCCGTGTGGCGGCGGACTGCGAGGGCGAGGCGCCGCGGCGCAACCGTGCGCCGCTTGGCGGCCGGCCGGAGCCGGCCACGCTCAAGCGTTGGCTTCGCCTTTGGACGAACGTGCGCCATCGCGAGGCGGCCGAACGCACCCTGTTGACGTCGATCGCCGCTGGTGCCTCACCAGCTGTGCTCGCCGATGCCCTGCTTGCGGCCGCAACCGAACGGGCATTCGCGGACACCGGTCATGCGCTCGACTTCATCAACAAGGCCTTCGAGTGCCTCGACCTGATCGGGTGGACGCACGCATCAGCTGTGCTGCCGACTATCGTTGCGCAGATGGTGACCGCCCGTGGCGCCGAGGAATCGACCGCCTGGCGCCAGCCCCTTGATCTTGTCGCGCTGTGTGACGAAGCAGCCAGCCAGATGGCGCAGCTCTTCGCGGCGGGGCGCAGCTTGCAAGGCTGGTCGAACCACGCGGCGCTCGCGCGCGAACTCCTCGGCGACGATCCAGTGATGATCATTGATGCGCTGAAGGAGGCGATCCGCGCAGGCGCCTGCCCTGCTGACCTCGGACAATCCCTCGCTTACGGAGCGGCGCTGCGCGTGGCCCGCTTCGGCAATGCCAATGAGCACGCCGACTGGGACACGGCGCACCACGTCTTCACCTATGCCAACGCGGTCCACCAGATGATCGGGCGGATCGGTGCCGCTGACATCGACAGTTATGCCACTGCCGTGCGCGGCATCATGCACGGAGCCATGGCGCTCTATCTTGCCCGTTATCTGAACGTGCCACCGGCCCGCATCCCGGGCGAGGACAGCGATCAGCTCGATGATCTTCCCGCCGACGAGAAAACGATCCGCACCGCCTTGCTTGACACATTCGACCGGCAACGACAGGTTGATCTTGCGGCAAGGCTGGTGGCGCGGCATCTCACTCTAGGCCATCCGCCCCAGACGCTGATCGCCACGCTTGCGCTTGCGGTGCTGCGCGAAGATGCGGGCTTCCATGCCTATCAGATGCTGGAGGCCGGGGTCCGCCAATTTACTGCGTGGGGCAATACTGACGAGGGCCGGCATATTCTCATTGCGGCCGCTCGCTATCTCGCGGCCCATTCGCCGACTGAACGCGCAACGCTGCAAACGGCCGACATCGCCCGGCGCCTGATGCGGGGCGGCGAACTACATCAGGGTACTGAGGCGTCGTGACGGCAAGTCGGTTCAGGTACGCACCTGGATACGATTGACGACGCCCCCGCTGGCATCCAGGCACCAGGCATCCTGTTCCGCCTGCCGTCTTTCGGCTTCGGTCGCCACCCAACCTGCTAGCGTGATCCTGCGGTTTTCCACGTCAATGGTGATTTGCTCGGCGCGCACGCGCGGATCGGTTTCGAGCACCAGGTGCAGGACGTCAGATATTTCTTCGTCGCCGTCCGCTTCGACGGGTACCAACTCCAGCAGGTTCACCACGTCGCGGCAACCGCCGACCCACCAGGCAATCACACTTGCGAGGCGCTTGTGAGACAGGCTGATCACTTGCCCCGTCAAGGTCACCACACCGTCCTTGACCGTTATCTCGACGACACCGCTGCCGTCGTTGCCCGCTTCGTCCATGGTGCCGCGCAGCAGTTCGAGTTGGCCCTTCACGCGTGCGCAGATCACACAGTTGCGGAAATCCACCGCCTGAGCCAGCCGTTCGCAAATACGTGTGCGCAACTCGCCATCAGCAACCGGCGGGTTGGCGGTGACACGTAACTGGTCGATCAGGCGCTCGCCCTCGCTGTGTATTCGGGTCAACTGAAGAAGGCGTTTTTTGGATGTGACGTCTGGCACCTCGCCTGCGACGATCAAGGCACCGTCGTCGAAAGACAGGTGAACGGGATGACTGTGAAGCTTCAGGTGTGATTCGTGTTCGAAGGCTGCCACTACCTGCTTCAGGACCATGTCGCTGCGTTGCATGATCTGCCTCGCGCAAAAGGTTGGTGGCGCAGCGCGTGTTATGCCGCGCTGCGCAAACCACGTCGGTCACATTGGCAGACCCTGCATGCGACGCGCGAAGCGTGCCCGCTCGGCCCGGTCCATCAGGTGCAGGAATTGATCCGTGCCCATATGAATCAACTCTTCATGATCGCCGGCCTCGAAATAAACGTCCGGCTGCAGGGCGAGGCTCTCGTCAAGATAGGTCTGCATGCCATAGGCCGTACATACCGGAGGGAGCGCTCCCACGTCGCAATCCTTGAACAACTCCCGCAAATCGGTCTCTTTGGCTAACAGGAGATGACGTCCGGTTTTTGCCCAAAGCTCGGACAGCCGCACGGCATAGGTCGATGGCAGCACAGTCGCCACATAGCCGTGCTCGTCTTCAAAAAGCACTGTCTTGGCGAGGCGATCGCCGGGAATATGTGCTGCCGCCGCGGTTTCAACGCTGGAATGGCTGTATGGATGATGCACGATTTCGTACTGCGAGCCCTTGCTGCGCAGGCAGTCCTGGAGCGTGGCTGACATTGACATGACGCACCTCCACTGGAAGCGGACAGGAAATTACTTTCGCAAGACCCTTTAAGAATAGTTCGCTTTCGCTAGCGCGGGAAAAACCGGTTTTTGGGGACCGCAGGCGTCAGATCTTCCGGCAAGCTTCCGCGCACACGCGGCAAGCATCGCTGCACGTGCCACAGTGCTCAGGTGCATGACGGCCGCATTCCTCGGCACATTCATCGCAGATCCGCGCGCACAGCGCACAGAGTTCGAAGGCGAGATGGCTCTGTCGAGCTAGCGCCGCGGAGGTGAAGCGGCACAGGGAACTGCAATCGGCGTTGAGCCGAATGCACTTGGTCATCGCTGCGACGCCCGGGTCTGCGAGGCACGCAGATGCACAGCGGTCGCAAGCGGCGGCGCACGCATCGCATGCGTCGATACAGGGCTGGTACGCTTCAGTGTTCATGCTGCGTCTCCAGTTTCCGGCGAAGTGACGCTTCTCCTGCGAGCCTGGTTCGATCGCAGGGGATTTGGGTCATGCCACGCTTGCGTGCCCATCGGTGAGACCCGAACTGCTTGATCTCAGCCTAGTCTGAAGTCGGGCCTCCGTAAAGGCCGGAGTCTCGACCACGCCTCCCGCAAGGGCGAGACGCCGGCGGCTACGCCGCGCCCGCCCCGCGCCCCTCGTGTGCCAACGCCAGCGCCAGCCTTGCGCCCACCTCGGCGTTGTGTTTTACGAGCGCGATGTTTGTCGCCAGGCTGCGTCCACCGGTCAGGGCCTTGATGCGAGCCAGCAGGAAGGGGGTCACAGCCTTCCCGGTAATTCCTTGCGCTTTGGCCTCGGCAAGTGCCTGCTGAGTCAGCGCGTCGATTTCTTCAAACGCCATCGCTGCTGGCGCCGGCACCGGCGTGCTCAACACCACGCCGCCCGCGAGGCCCAGGTCCCACTTGGTGCGAATGAAGCGCGCCTGCTCCACCGCGTCATCCAGCCGGAAGTCCGCGCGAAAACCGCTGTCGCGCGTGTAAAACGCAGCGAAATTGTCCTGCTCGCAACTGAGCACCGGCACGCCGAACGTTTCCAGGTATTCCAATGTGAGCCCGATGTCCAGGATGGACTTCGCACCGGCACAGACCACCGCGACCGAGGTCTTCGCCAGTTCCTGCAGGTCGGCCGAGATGTCGAAAGTTTCCTGCGCGCCCCGGTGCACGCCGCCAATGCCTCCAGTGACAAAGACCTCGATGCCGGCCAGCGCGGCACATATCATCGTGCCGGCCACTGTGGTGGCGCCGAGACCGCCGCCGGCCAGCACGGCCGCCAGGTCGCGGCGGCTGACCTTGCGGACCTGGTCCGATCGGGCTAGCAGTTCCAACTCGCCGTCCGAAAGGCCGATGTGGATTCGCCCGCCGATCAGCGCGATAGTCGCGGGCTCGGCTCCCGCGTCGCGGATCAAGGCCTCCACTTCGCGCGCAGTGCGGATATTCTCCGGGTAGGGCATGCCGTGAGCGATGATGGTCGATTCCAGCGCCACGAGCGGTCGGCCCGCAGCCTCTGCTGCAGCTACAGGCGCGCTGCGGGTCAACCAGGAGTGTGCAAGGTCGGTGCCCATGTCGATCCTTTCGGCGGCGTGATTCCCCGAAGTATGGAGCACAAAGCGGGTCCAAGGTACGCTGTGCAAGCGCGGGGCGTCGTGGGTTGATGCTGCGTTTCATCGTTGCACGCCCGATTGTGTTCGCAGGAGTCGCCATCTTGCTGGATCGTTTTCTCTACTTCCCTGAGAAGGCTGCAACCGAGGACGTCGTTTCCGGCGGGCTTCGCGCCTGGCCGACACCTGAAACGTTCCGGGGCCTCGTGGCCGAGCCCGCCGGTTCCGCGCGCGCCACCGCCATCGTCTTTCATGGGAATGCGGGGCATGCCGGCCACCGCTCGTTCTACACCGCAGCGCTCACCCGGTTCGGGCTGCGCGTGATCCTCGCCGAATATCCAGGCTACGGGCCGCGCGACGGCACGCCGGCCGAAGAGACTCTGGTCGCTGATGCCCAACAAACCATCGCGCTGGCGCATCGCCACTACGGCGCGCCGCTACTCATCATCGGCGAATCGCTCGGGGCCGGCGTGGCGGCCGCAGCCGGCTCGCGTGAACGCGACAAGACCGCTTGCTTGCTGCTCATCACGCCATGGGATCGGCTCGAGCACGTCGCTGCTCATCACTATCCGTGGCTGCCCGTAAAGTGGCTGCTGCGCGACCAATACGACAGCGTGACCCACCTGGAGTTGTTCGGCCGCCCCGTTCTGGTAGTGGTTGCGGAACGCGACAGCATCGTCCCCCCGCGCTTCGGCGAAGCGCTCTACAACTCGCTCGCCGAACCGAGACAACTGATGGTCGTGAAGGCGGCTGAACATAACGACTGGATTGGCCGCGTCGATGAAACCTGGTGGCGGGAGGCGATCGGCTTCCTGCTCACGCCGTCGGATTGAAAATGAGATCACGCTCCGGTCAGTCAAGCGGGGAACGCTTTTATGTCCTCGACGCCAAGAACAGACCCGTCGAGGTGTTCGACCGGGGCGAGTGGTCGCGCTGGATGACTGAGAACGAACTGATCTTCCGGCGCACGCTGCTGGACGAATCCGGTGTGATGGTCACAACCCGCTTCCGCGGTGTGTCCGAACCTAAAACCGAAGAGGCTTCGCTGTTCGTGACCCGCGTCGCCGGAATGGAAGCGCGAGACAACAAGAGCTACGGAGCTCGTACGCTCGATGAGGCGCTGGAGCAGCATGAGCTCATCGTGCAGAAAATCCTCCGGATGCTGACCGGGCGGTGATCGTCACAGGGCAACAATTCCTCACGACCATCACCATGCCCCGCGCGGACGATTTTGCCGGCCGGGCCCGGCTGGGCCCGGCGTCGAATTTACTCTATTCGTTCTCGTCGAAGTAATGCCCGAACTTCAGCTGCTTCGTGCGGATATACCGCTCGTTTTCCTCGCGCATAGGAATTGCGAGCGCCACGCGCTCGCACACCGGAATGCCGTGCTTCGACAGCGTGTCGAACTTCTCCGGATTGTTGCTCATCAGGCGCACCGACGTGACCTTCAGCGTGCGCAGGATGCCCGCGGCCGAATCGTATTCGCGTGAATCGTCGGGCAGGCCGAGATCGAGATTGGCTTCGACGGTATCGCGCCCCTGCTCCTGCAGCGCGTACGCGCGGATCTTGTTCGACAGGCCGATGCCGCGCCCTTCGTGCCCACGCAGATACAGGAGCACACCGCAACCCTCGGCTGCGATATAGCGCAGCGCGAGATCGAGCTGTTCGCCGCAGTCGCAGCGATACGAGCCGAGCACATCGCCCGTCAGACATTCCGAATGCAGGCGCGTCAGCACGGACGACTGGTTGGCGACATCGCCCATCACGAGCGCGAGATGTTCGGCGCCGCTGTCGACCACGCGAAACACATAGGAAGTGAACGTGCCGTAGCGCGTGGGCAGCGTGGCGGTGGCGTCGAGTACGACGCATTCGGCGGTGACGGCGCCGTCCGCTGCGGGCGAGGAATCCTGAGACGTGAGCATGGCGTTGAACAATGGTGCTGGCATGAACCCGGTCGAGCCGGGGATAAGGTTTGGATTGCGAGTTTACCGCTAATCCGCATGCCAGGTATTCCTGGTGTACCGCGAGCGTATGGCGCGCCTATACTGGAATCGCCTGTCCCTCACGACAGTGCGCCACTTCGGCGTGCTGCACTGCGAAACGGAGCCGCTCAATGACAAGCGTTGCACAGCTTCTTAAAACGAAACCGAACCCCTCCAACGTCTACACGATCGGCGCCGACGATTCCGTCTACGAGGCGATCCGTTTGATGGCCGAGAAGGGCATCGGCGCGCTGGTGGTGACGGACGGCGAGAGCATCGCCGGCATCGTTACGGAGCGCGACTACGCGCGCAAGGTGGTGCTGATGGACCGGTCGTCGAAGGCGACCCCGGTGCGCGACATCATGAGCAAGGCGGTGCGCTTCGTTCGCCCGGACCAGACGATCGAAGACTGCATGGCCCTGATGACCGAGCGGCGCATGCGCCACCTGCCGGTCATCGACAACGACAGGCTGATCGGCATGGTGTCGATCGGGGACCTCGTGAAGAACATCATCGCGGAACAGCAGTTCACGATCCAGCAGCTCGAGTTCTACATTACCGGTGAACGGCCCTGAGATCTGGATCGGACGCAAAAAAAGCCCAAACCTCGAAGAGTTTGGGCCAAGCTACCTTGCGGCAGCGGAGGTTCCTTCAGAAAGACGAACGTAACGCGCGCACGAATGACACGCTCGCGGGTACATCGGTGCGGCGCGCTCGATTGGAACAGTACCTGGTATGAAACGCGGTGCGCCGTCGAAAGCGGTACACCGCGTTGAGCCGTGTGCGTGGCAATCAGTTACCGAAATACACGCTTTTCGGGCCAGTCACCGGCTGCGCCATGCCGCCCGCTTGCGTCGATCCGCTCATCGGCGCGCCATAACCGCTCGTGTCGGCGGTCGGCAGGGTCTGCGTCTGCGCGACGGCCGGATTTTGCGCTTGCACCCGCCGCTCAGCGGCCTGGACGTCGGCCGGGTAACTCGTGTCGTTCGATGTCGCCGGGTTATAGCCCGCGTGCTCCAGTTGGATCAGTTCGTTGCGGACTTCCGCGCGCGTGACCGGCTGCTGGCTCGCCTGCGCGAACGACGCGACCGGTGCGGCGAGAACGGCTGCAACAGCGACTGCCTTGATCAGCGATTTCATGATGACTTCCCTCCAATGTGGTTTTATCTGCATCGCGGCCACCGTGGTGTGCAGCGAATAAGTTCAGTCTAGTCACCGCATTGACGAGGGAAAACCCTTAATTTCAAGATTAAAAATTGTTCATTTCGCAATAATCCAGGGGAATACAGTGGAACTGACTCAACCAGCGTCATCTACCGGTTAACAATTATCGGGATCTCAACCTTTGCGTCTGATGTTTCCGAAATACATCTGATCTGAGAAAAATCCGCCCCGTGCGGCCGCAATGTCATGCGCCCGAATGCGGAATCGTCAAAAGCTTGCGCGGCCCGCTGACGAACGCGCTGCCCGGTTCGAAAAAACGCAACGGCCGATGCATTTCGCGCGACAGGCCGATGCGCGTCGTCACGCCGATCGGCGCGTCGCCAGTCTCGATCACGCCGATCCATAACCCCCGTCCCGTGCACAGATCGTGGCCGTCGAACGCCTTGCCGATGCCGAACGCCCCGGTCAGCCGACCGGGTCCGCGCGCGAGATCGCGCAAAGGCACGCCGGGACGGCGCGCTTCCATCAGCGCGAGTCCTTCGAGCGGTTCGATCGCGCGCAGCAGGATGCCGGCGCCGACCTCCTCCGCTTCCGCCGACATGTTCAGCATGTACGAAACGCCGTAGGTCAGTCGCACATAGGCGTGACCGCGCGCGAGGAACATCGACCCGTTGTGCGGACGGCGTCCGATGAACGCGTGGCTCGTCGAATCGCCGAGCGGATACGCCTCGGTCTCGACGATGCGTCCGCTCAGGCGTCCTTCGGGCAGATCGTGCACGAGGTATTTGCCGACCATGAAGCGCGCGAGCTCGACGGTGTCGACCGGCAGATCGTCGCGGCGTAACGGGCGGATGGGAAGAGGCGCGCTTCGCATGGGTTGGACGTCCTGAATCCTGGGTTGCGTTCAGCCTGTTCGTTGTACCAAAGCCTCACTTTTACCGCCATTGAGGGCGACATGGCACTAATTGTTGTATTGTGTGCAACCGGGCGGTCTCACGGCCGTTTGCATGCTCCATTCGCATTGAGTCCCGCTGTACCCGCTGGTGAAAATATCGCTCCCATCCGGGGGCGACGTTCCTACGACAACAGGAGATGGTTGAATGAAAGCATTCCCGGTAATCAAGATGATCGGTGGCGCGCTGGTCGTTCTCGCTTCCCTCAACGCTTACGCGCAAAGCAGCGATGCGGCTGCGACCGCGGCGCCGGCGGCAGCAGCGCCGAGCGCCAAGCAGACTCGCGCGGCCAACCGCGCGTTGCAGAAGAAGGTCCGCGGCACGCTCGCGCGCACGAAGGGCCTGACGGTAGGTAACATCATCGTGCGCGCACGCGATGGCGCCGTCACGCTGGAAGGCTCGGTGCCGGAACAGGGTCAGATCGAACTGGCAACGAATGCCGCACAAGGCGTGGCAGGCGTGACGTCGGTGAAAGCCGCGCTGACGATCCGCGCCATCGGCCAGTAAGCCGGCCAACCTGCCGAAGAAGTTGCGGTAAATGCAGGAAGCTGGTGTCGACGGCGCAACCCGCGCCGCGACGCCAGCCCACGATCCGATTCAGCACTCGATATCCTTGCCTCGCGGCGCGGCATTCGAACCGCCCTTAAGCGGCGATTCCCCAGCGCCCTCGGAACCGCAGCCCCCATGACTTCCCCCACGACCGTCTTGCCCCGCTGGACCCTCGTCGTGCCATTCATTGCCTGGATCGTGCTCGGTGCCGCCTACGCGATGCCGGGCCACGCGCTGCTGCTCGCGGTGGTCGGCGTGTCGCTCTGCGCGGTCGTGTTTGCCGCCGTGCATCACGCTGAAGTCGTCGCGCATCGCGTCGGCGAGCCGTTCGGCACGCTGGTGCTGGCGGTCGCCGTCACGGTGATCGAGGTGGCGCTGATCGTCTCGGTGATGCTGACGTCCGGTCCCGAGAAGGCCGGCCTCGCGCGCGATACCGTGTTCGCGGCCGTGATGATCGTCTGTAACGGGCTCGTCGGGCTATGTCTGCTGGTGGGCGGCATCCGCCATCGCGAGCAGGACTTCCAGAGCCGTGGCGCGGCGGCCGCGCTGGCGGTGCTCGCGTCTCTGTCGGTGCTGACGCTCGTGATGCCGAACTTCACGACCACCAGCCCCGGGCCAACCCTGTCGCCGTCGCAGCTCGCGTTTGCCGGCGTGTCGTCGCTGGTGCTGTACTGCGTGTTCGTGTTCGTGCAGACCGTGCGCCATCGCGATTACTTCCTCGCTGACGTACCCGACGAAGACGTCCATGCCGAGCCGCCGGGCGTGCGGCTCGCGGCCATCAGCGGCGTGCTGCTGTTCGTGAGCCTCGTCGCCGTGGTGCTGCTGGCGAAAGTGCTGTCACCGGCGGTCGAAGCCGCCGTGCTGAACGCGGGCGCGCCGCCGGCCGTGGTCGGGATCGTGATTGCGTCGCTGGTGCTGCTGCCGGAAGGGCTCGCGGCGCTGCGCGCGGCGCGTGGCGATCGTCTGCAGACCAGCCTGAACCTCGCGCTCGGCTCGGCGCTGGCGAGTATCGGACTGACCATTCCGACCGTCGCCGGCGTGTTCCTCTACATCGGCCAGCCTATCGTGCTCGGCATCAACGGCAAGGAGATGGTGCTGCTCGCGCTCACGCTAGTGGTCTGCACGCTGACGCTCAGCACCGGTCGCACGACGATCCTGCAAGGCGCCGTGCATCTGTCGCTGTTCGCGGCGTATCTGTTTCTGTCGTTCGCACCGTGACGTGAGGCGTTATCGCGAGCAGGCGGGCAGCCACCACGGCCGCCTTAGTCTTCCCAATGCTCGACCATCCAGTCGCGGAACAGATTCAGCTTCTGCTGTTGCGCGACTGAATCCGGATACACGAAGTAATAACGCCAGCCGGTCTTCAGCACCGTATCGAACGGCCGCACGAGGCGCCGCGCCGCGACGTCCTCGTCGATCAGCGCGAGGTCGCTGATCGCGATGCCGAAGCCCTGCGCGGCGGCGTTGGTCGCCATATCGAGCGTGTCGAAGCTCGGGCCGAGTTCCGCGTCGATCGTGGCGGCGCCCGCCGCGTCGGTTTCCGCCACTTTTGAGAGCCACATCTTCCAGTCCCGGTGATCGCGCGTCGGATGCAGCAGCGTGTGGCGCGCGAGATCGGCCACCTGCGCGAGCGGTTTGTCCTTCAACAGTTCGGGCGTGCAGACCGGCGTCAGACGCTCCTCGAACAGTGACACCGCCTGGACGTCCGCACCCGGCGACGAACCATAGATGATCGCCGCGTCGAACGGTTCGCTCTGGAAATCGACGTCGTGCTGCCAGGTGGTCGTGATCTGCACATGGAGATCGGGATATTCGGACTGGAAGCGCATGATCTTCGGCAACATCCAGCGCATCACGCAGGTCGGCACCTTCAGCGCCAGATCGGTGCGCTGGCGCGTGAGGCGCAGCGACATTTCCTCGATGCGCGCGAAGCTCTCCTTGACGGCCGGCAACAGCATTTCGCCCTCGGCGGTCAGCGTCAGGCCTTTCGCGTGACGCTTGAACAGCGGGAACTTGTAGTACTCCTCGAGCGCGATGATCTGGCGACTGACCGCGCCTTGCGTCAGGCATAGATGGTTGGCGGCACGCGTGAAGCTGCGATGGCGCGCGACCGTTTCGAAAATCTGCAGCGCGTTGAGCGGCGGTAGGCGTCGCATCGGATGTCCAGGATCAGAAAAAATCATTGCGAGGCGGTGGCAGCGCCCGTCGCCGCTCCACCCGTCAAGCCCACAGCATACGTGATCGGCCGCGCGCGCACGAGCCGCCGCGCCACCGCGTCCGCGGGCCGCGAGCCATGAGCGTACGTCATGCGATCCATGCGCATATTTCGATTGTTGCGAGTTTTTGGCAACCCTACAGTGCATCGACTCGCGCCGCCCGATACCCGCCTACATCACACACGCTTCGCTTCAATCACGACCGCTTTTCGACAGAGGAAAACACGATGAACCAGCGCTCCGCTCTCCAACCGACCCGCCGCGTGTTCGCGACGCTCGCCGCGACGCTCGCGATGACCGCGCTCGGCGCGCTCGCCGCGCTGCCGTCGGCCGCGCATGCCGACGCGCTCGACGACATCGCGAAGTCCGGCACCGTGCGCATCGGCGTGTTCGAGGACTATCCGCCGTTCGGCTCGATCGGTCCGGACATGAAGCCGGTCGGCTACGACATCGACGTCGCCAATCTGATCGGCAAGGCACTGAACGCGAAAGTCGAGCTCGTGCCGGTCACGGGCGACAACCGCATGGCCTTCCTCGCCGACCACAAGGCCGACCTGCTGCTGTCGGTCGGCCAGACGCCGGAGCGCGAAAAAGTGATCGACTTCTCGCAACCCTACGCGCCGTACTACCTCGCGGTGTTCGGCCCGAAGTCGTTGCAGGTGAAGAGCGCCGCCGACCTCGCCGGCAAGTCGATCTCGGTTGCGCGCGGCACGCTCGAAGACCTCAGCGTGACGAAAATCGCGCCGCCCTCCGCGAACATCAAACGCTTCGACGATCCGAACGGCGCAATTTCGGCGTTTCTTTCTGGTCAGGTACAGTTGATGGTGGTCGGCAACGACGTCGGCGCGACGATTCTCGCGCGGCATCCGGCGAACGATCCGGAGCAGAAGTTCGCGCTGTTCAGCTCGCCCGATCACGTCGGTATGAACAAGAACGAACCGCGCCTGAAGGCGAAGGTCGACGAAACGATTGCCAAGGCCCGCAAGGACGGCACGATGAACGCGATCTCGCAGAAGTGGCTGCGCGCACCGTTGCCGGCCGATCTTTGAACCCTGTGGCGTGGTCCCTGGAAGACCGCGCCGCAAACTGATCCTGTGATGGGCACGAGGCCATGACCTACGCGTTCGATTTCAGTGGCTTCGGCCTTTATGCGGGGATGCTCGCGCGCGGCGCCGCCGTGACACTTGGGCTCACTGCCGTCTCGACACTGGCGGGCGGGCTCGTCGGTATCGCCGGCGCGAGCATCGCGGCGGCCGGGCCGAAGTGGGCGCGCTGGCTGGTGGCGTGTTACGTCGAGCTGATCCGCAACACGCCGTTTCTCGTGCAACTGTTCTTCGTGTTCTTCGGCCTGCCGAGCCTCGGCATTCATATCGACGAGATCCAGGCCGCGATTCTCGCGATGACCGTCAATCTCGGCGCGTACGCGACCGAGATCGTGCGCGCCGGCATCGGTTCGATTTCGCGCGGCCAGGTGCAGGCCGCGCAGGCGCTTGGCCTGCACGGACGCCAGGTGTTCCGCCACGTCGTGCTGCCGCAGGCGCTCGCCAACGTGTTTCCCGCGCTGCTCGGCCAGGTGCTGATCGTGATGCTCGGCTCGGCCGTCGTGTCGCAGATCTCGGTGCCTGACCTGACGTATGCGGCGAACTTCATCCAATCGCGCAACTTCCGCTCGTTCGAGAGCTACGTGATCATCACGGCGACCTATCTGCTGATGTCGATCGTGTTGCGGCAACTGCTGAACCGTTTCGGCCGCGGCCTGTTCGCGGGCCGCGCCGCGCGCGGTAACAACAGCAGTAGCGGCGCCGACGGCTTGCCGCGCAACTGGCGCAGCCGCCTGATGTGGCGCGGCGCGCGCACCCTGCCGACGGAGCGCTGATCATGGTCGAATTCACACTGTGGGACATCGCCCGCAATCTGCTGCTCGCCGCGCGCTGGACGCTGTTGCTGTCGCTGATCGCGTTCGTCGGCGGCGGGCTGGTCGGGCTCGTGCTGCTCGCGATGCGGGTGTCGCCGATCGCGTGGTTGCGGCGCATCGTCGTGGTGTACGTCGAGGTGTTTCAGGGCACGCCGCTGCTGATGCAGCTCTTTCTCGCGTTCTTCGGCCTGCCGCTGCTTGGTATCGACGTGTCGCCGTGGGCAGCCGCGACCGTCACGCTGACGCTCTACACGAGCGCGTATCTGGTCGACATCTGGCGCGGCTGTGTCGAAGCGGTGCCGCGCGGCCAGTGGGCGGCGGGCGCAAGCCTCGGCATGACGTTCGGCCAGCAACTACGCTATATCGTGTGGCCGCAGGCACTGAAAATCGCGGTCGCGCCGACGGTCGGTTTTCTCGTGCAGGTCGTCAAGAGCACCGCGCTCGCGTCGATCATCGGCTTCACCGAACTGACGAAGACCGGAACGATGATCACGAATGCGGCGTTCCGGCCGTTTCCGATCTACGGCATGGTTGCGATGATCTACTTCGCGATGTGCTTTCCGCTCACCTGGTATGCGCGCGTGCTCGAAAAGTGGCAGAAGGTGGGACAGCATCGGTGACGTGCGGGCTATGGCCTGGCGAGACTCGAATGCGCGCACCGTCAGACACCTAAACTCACCGGGGCGCCATTATGCGCAGCACAGGATGTCCGTCGACGTCCTTCAGCGGGAACCAGGACCGATGCGTCTGCGCATCGACACTCACGACATGCGCGTTCGGCCCGACCCTGCCATCGCCGATCTTCGACACGCCGGACGCGCCTACGCTGAACATTGACACGACGCCCGACTCACCGGCCACGTATGCCATGCGCAATGCGGGATCGAAGGCGAGCACATCAGGATCGCCGCCGATGTCGAACGCCCTGACGACCTTCATCGTGCGCATGTCGAGTACCAGCAGGCGATCGTTGTCCTCACAGGCAATCAACGCGAGGCGTGATTCCGGGACGATCAGCAGTCCATGATTGCCCTTCGCGCCCGGCAGATCAGTACGGGAAACGACTGTGTTGGTGGCCGGATTTATCTCCACCAGTTGTCGCCGCGTCTGCACGTTGACGAAGATGTGTCGAGAAACTGGGTCATATTGCGAATTGCCAACTTCACCGTCGAGCGGAATCGTCGCAATACGGCGGTTGCTCGGAACATCGATCACTGTCTCCGTCTCTCCGGTCTCGTCTGATACGAAGAGTCTGCGCGCATCGGGCGCATACTCCATGCCGTCCGGATAGATGCCGCCGGGCGCACGGGCAGTGATGCTCAGCGTGTGCTCGTCGATCGCGACAACCTCGTTTGTGCCAGTTGCCGACGCAAACACGCGGGACAGTTCGGGGGCCACCAACACGCCGTGCACGGCGGAGATGCCAGGTATGCGCGCGACGACGCGCGATGCGAGTGTGTCAAATACGACGACTTCGCTGTCCCCCAGATGCGCGATGAATAGCAGATGGCGGCCGGGGTCGTAGGTTGCATAGTCGAATCGTGACGTGCGTCCTGGCAGCGGCACATCCTCAATGTGCTTCAGTGGCAAGTTGCCGGTCACCGCGTCATCCGCTCCCTGTGCGACACAATCGGTACCGCTCCCGCCTGCAACCGCGACCGCGACCGCGAAAAGCATACCGATGAGTGGCGCAACGAAGCGATGGCCCGCGCGTCCACTTTTCACGATGATCCTCCGTCCGGCCTGATACGACGGAACGCCGCGAGCACCGCGAGATCGTAGGCAATCTTGAGCGTGCCGCACGCTACCAGGGGTGCGCCGAGCCATCCGGCTCCGAGCAGCCCGCCGGCGATCGTTGGCGCGATAGCCGCCGCAAGGCTACGTGGTACCGCCGTAAAGCTCGCAGCGGCCGGTCGTTCGGGCGGTGTCACGACAGCCATCACGTAAGCGCTACGGGTCGGCACATCGAGCTGCGACAACGCACTGCGCGCAAGCAGCAACACCAGGGTCAGCGGCAGCGAGGACGTGAAGGCGGCAGCGATGAGGCACACGCTCGATGGAATGTGGGTGAACACCATCGTGTTGAGCAGGCCGATCCTTCGAGCAATCGGTGCAGCCGCCAGTTGCGACCCGGCACTGAGCAGCCCCGACCAGAAAAAGAACTGCCCTGCCGCAGCGAGAGAAAAACCAAAGCGCTGGATAAGCCACAGCGTCAGCAGCGAGTTCACCAGCAGTCCACCTGCAAACGCGTCGACGCTAAACAGCAGCGCGAGGCGTATGACGATCCCGCGCGACGGTCCGAGCGGCGCTCTGGCTGCCGCTGTGTGTGGCTCACGCTTCGGCAGGCGGAGGTATAGCAGGAATACAGCGAAGCCCGTGATCGCGTATGCGTTGAACATCCCGCGCATCGCGAGGAGCGCGGAAACCCTGGAATGTGCCGCAATCCAGTCCGGAAGTGCGGCGAGCAGAGCGCCCAGTGCTGCGGACAGCCCACCCACGAGGCTGTAGCGGGCGAAGAGCGCAGTTCGGGCGTCGCTGTTCGCAGATTCGGCAAGGCGTGCGTGCTCAAGCGGCAGAAACAGGCTGACGTCACCCGAGCCTGGATTGAGCGTGCCGACAAACGCTACAAGGAGCAGCGGCCATAGTGACGAGAGGAATCCAAACGCAAGACCGGTTGCTGTCATCAGGGCGGCAGCGAAGAGCAGCAGCGCACGCTGCGGGTAACGGCTACCCAGCAGGCCGACAACAATCGTCGCAACAGCCGAGCCGAGCAGTGTGGCCGTGCCGATCAGGCCGACCGTGAGCTTCCCGAAACCGAGCGCGAGAAGATACGCTGGCAGCAGTACGGCGACGAAGCCATCGCAAATCCCGCGCAGGCTCCTGGCTGCAAGCAGCACCCACGCACTCCCGTCCACGCCCGCAGGCGGAAGCAGGATTGAAAGTCGCGCCCTGGCAGGATTCATGACAGTACCCAGGTTTTCGCCTCGACGTTACACCACGCGCATGCATGCTGCCCGCGTGCTTCAGGCCGACGCGCGCGACGGCATCGCCTCCTGAAGGCTCATTGCAGCGTTATCCCAGTTGATGATGCTGAACAGCTGGTTGACGTGCTCGTTGTGGCGATGCTGATACTTCAGGTAATAGGTATGCTCGAAGAGGTCGAGGACCAGGATCGGCTGGGACAGTCGTGGTTCCCTTCTTCTCGACGGATATCTCATGCGAAACCGACAAGGTCTTGGCGATTTCCGTCCGAGGGGCACGCGTCCGTTCCCATGAAAGTACGCTTGCAGACAGCGCTCGCTCAGTGCCATCGATGCCGACGCCATCCTGCGCACATCGCGAAACAGCAACAGTCGCGTACTGCATGTGAGGGCGAGCGTTGTGAGGATGCAGGGCTCCGACAATTCGTCGCTCGCACGTCTCTTGTATCCGATGCAGGCTGTCTTGATTCAGTCCAACGGCGTGATCTCCAGGTTCGACCGGCATGTCCGATCCGATCTTGCGAATCCATGCTGTGAACCCGGGCAAAGTGCAAATCGCAGAGGAAGCACGCTGACTGAGTTTCCTCCCTGAAACAGGGAGAAACCTCAGATATCCCGCTTGCTTCAAGGCCGGCGATGCGTGCAGGTTGATGGACTCAATCACTCGACAGAGAGGAGCCATGAATCGGACTCAAGCACTTTTGACGGTAATGGTCGCCAGCCTGGTGCTGACTGCTTGCGGCGGTGGCGGCAATTCTTCTTCAAACGTTGAAAGTACCGCTACCACTCCTGCAGCCGCTTCTGCTCCCACCGCCGCTTCCACTCCCACAGCCACGAGTTCGTCGACGAACCTCGTTGCCATCGGCGATAGTTTGACGCAGGGAGTCGGATCGGCGAACGGCGGTTATCCGGCAATATTGTCCGGAATGCTGAGTAATAGACCCTATGCGAATCTCGGCGTCGGAGGTCAAACATCGACGCAAATCGCAGCGCGGGTCGGAGCGTTGCCATCCGCAGTGACGCTCGTTGGCGACGCAGTGCCGGCAAGCACCACTGCAGTCGGTTTGTCGAATTTGTCGATCGAACTGTTGTCGACACCGGCCGATGACACCGCTCGCAGCGAGTCAGGAACGCTCTGTTCGGTTCATGGCGCGCTCCAGCGGACAGCGGCTGGCGGCCCGCCGTCGACGACCGAAAGCTATACCTTCACGCGTGACAGCGCCGGGTCGGCTGTGCCGTGTGCCGCTGGATCGGCATTCCTTGCCGACACGGAAGGTTATGACATGTGGACCGCGATCATTTGGGTCGGTCGTAACAATTACGCTGACCCTTCGACTGTCATCGCGGACGTCAAATCCATCGTGCAGTGGCTCAAGCCAGCTGGTGCGCACTTCGCGGTGCTGTCGGTCATCAAGGGCGAGTACAGCTATGAATATGCCGGCGCACAGGGCGCGCAGGACATCGACGATATCAACGCGTCCTTGAAAGCGGCGTATCCGGACAATTTCATCGACGTCGAGACGACACTAGTCAATTCGTACGATCCGAGCCTTCCTCAGGACGTCATGGATCACAACAACAACATCCCACCGACTTCGCTGCGTTCCGACACGGTGCATCTCAACGACGCCGGCTATACGATCGTCGCCGGGCAGGTGAAGTCGTTCCTCGCGTCCAGGAACTGGTAAAGGGGTGCTTCGTCGCTCGCGCGGGACATCGCGACTACCGCGCGCCGATCTTCCAGATCGCAGTGGGCTATACGAATGGCTGATTTCCGGGGAGGCCACTTGCGGACAGGCGGTAGCGGCCAGGAGCGGTCCTTCCCAATCAGGTCGCGAGCGTCCGCTTGCCCGCGGATTGTGTTGAAAAAGTCGCCCGGCATGCGGATTGTTGGGTATCCTGGAAGCCATCGATCGACGGGAGTGATTCGTCATGATGGGTCAACTGGGCAGCGGACAGGACAAACTCTTCTACTCGTTCAACCTCGATAGTCACGTCCCTCGCGAGCACCTGTTGAGAGGCATCGATCACTTTCTTGATCTGCGTGATCTACGCCAGCATCTTGCGCCGTTCTACAGTCCCATGGGACGGCCATCGATTGATCCGGAGCTCATGATCCGCATGTTGATTGTGGGCTACTGTTTCGGCATCCGGTCCGAGCGCAGGCTATGCGAAGAAGTGCATCTGAATCTGGCGTATCGATGGTTCTGCCGCCTGGGCCTGGAGGACGCCGTACCCGAACACTCGACATTCTCCAAGAACCGCCACGGTCGCTTCCGCGATAGCGATGTGCTGCGCCATGTGTTCGAGTCGGTACTGGGTCGGTGCATGTCCGAAGGGCTCGTAAAGGGTGAAGGATTCGCGATTGACGCGAGCATCATCAGAGCCGACGCGAGTTCTGTACGCGGTGTTCCGGGTTCTGAACCCATCGACTGGGGTTGTGTCAAGGGCCAAAGCCGTGCCGTGCGGGAGTATCTGGAAGCGTTGGAAGAAGCGAATCCAGCAGGCACCGAAGCGGCGGAGATGACAGAGTCATCGACGCCTCCAAAGAGGATATCCCTGACGGATCCCGCTGCGAGCTGGACAGCCGCCAAGGGTGGCTTGCCGTTCTTCGCCTACTCGACCAATTATCTGATTGACCTGCAAGCAGGGATCATCGTTGACGTCGAGGCGACGCCCGCGAACCGTTCCCACGAAGTGGAATCAACCAGGACGATGATTGATCGCGTTGAGCAGCGGCGCGATCTCAAACCTCGACGTCTTGCAGGCGACACCGCGTATGGCTCAGCAGCGATGCTTGCCTGGATGATCGAAGAGAAGGAAATTGCACCACATGTTCCGGTCTGGGATAAAACGACGCGCAAGGACAATACATTGTCCAGCAGCGAGTTCCGATGGGATGAACTCGCTAATGAATATCGCTGTCCTACCGGGCACGCACTACGCAGTGATCGGCGCAAATTCAGGAATCCGCGCTCGCGCATCACGAAGGCAGACACGATCATCTATCGGGCAAGCCCGCTCGACTGCGGGAGCTGTTCGATGAAGGAGCGCTGCTGCCCGAATACACCATTCCGCAAGATTGCCCGCAGCATCCATGAAGCTGCACGCGACGAGGCCAGGCGTATTGCGAAGACGCCTGAATACAAGCGATCTTGCCGTGAGCGAAAGAAGGTGGAAATGCTCTTTGCGCATCTCAAACGCATCCTGAAACTGGACCGTTTGCGACTGCGAGGTCCAAGCGGTGCTCATGATGAGTTCCTGATGGCAGCGACTGCGCAAAACCTGCGAAGAATGGCCAAGCGGTTCATGCCTGGAAGCAAGCAGATGAACCAGACCGTTGCATGACGAGCAACGGGGGACCGTTGCCTCGTTCAAGGTCGCCGCTTCGCCGATCGCCACAACTCGAAAACGTGCTGCGAACTCCTGCGTCTCCGACCAAAACAAGACTTTTTCAACACAATCCCGCGGCGAGCGGACCTTCGAGGCGCGGCGACTGATGACCCGTCGCTGACCCACTCCAGGGCCCACCAGGCGTGGCGCGTCCTTGAGCACTTGAGCCTCGGTTCGGAACCATGTTCGTGGTTGTGGACCACGTGGTACCGAATGTCGTTCAACGTGATTCAAAGGAAGGTTCGGTTCCGAGATAGCGAGGGCAACCTCCTCGGCATTGGGCAAACGCTTACGTGAGCAGGCCGACGCCATACCTCAAAGCGCCGCTTAGGGTCAAAGCAGGCTATCGGTGCAAGGGAATCGACTATTGTCGATTTCTTGACTCCCCGCTCGTCGTGCGTATGGGCGGTCGTGTTGCGATGCGCTGCCGATCGGCACCTATAGTCCGTATGGGAAAAAGGAGATTGCGAATGACTTACGTCGATGGATTTGTTGTCCCCGTGCCTACAGCCAACCGCGAAGTTTACAGACAGTTCGCAGAAAGAGCGGCGGCCGTCTTCAAGGAGCACGGCGCGTTGAAGGTGGTCGAATGCTGGGGAGATGACGTGCCGGAGGGCAAGGTGACGTCGTTTCCAATGGCGATCAAGCGCAAGGATGATGAGACGGTGGTGTTCTCCTGGGTTGTCTGGCCGTCGCGCCAGTCGCGAGACGAAGGAATGAAAGCGGTAATGGCCGACCCGCGGCTGCAACCAGATAAAGATCCGATGCCTTTTGACGGCCAGCGGCTAATCTATGGCGGTTTCGAAGTGATTGTCGACGCGTGATGGCAGAAAAACATGGCGCCGGTTCGCGTTGAGACGCTAGCCGACGCCGCAGCCTTGGCATTGAACATCCGCGATGCAACGCGTGAATCTCCTGTCGGACTTACGCTGCTCAGGGCAAGCTGTGAAGTCAGGTATCTGGTTAGCAGCGCACGGTCGCGCGTGACGTATAAGTGACTCCAACGGGTCGCGTGCCGCCGATCGCAGCATTACGAGGCTCGGGCTGCGCATGCGGATTGCATCAGGCTGTACCCGGCCAGGACAGGACGGTCAACACGGGTCTCCAGATTGTTCACAATTTTGCGCAGTCGCTCCAGAAGCAGCAGCCGAAACAGGCACACGAGCACGCGTTGCTGGCCATTCGCGAACACTTTGAGTATGTTCGGTAGAGTACCAAACTGCACTGACGTACGAAGGAACATAGTCGGATGCTAGGCCTATGCTCCATGGCATCGCCATTTTTGGATGTTCGCGTGTTATCGCAGCCGAGAGGTTTCCCCATGAAAACGCTTGTCGTGGCGGCATACCTGTCGATGTTTGCGAGGCAGTTTTGCTATGCCGCAATGTTGGTCGGTTGCCTGACAAGACCCGTCGTGGCCCAAGAGCCAGCAAGTGCGCCAAATGCGCCCACCACTACTGCCCCGATCTACAAGGTTGGGGACACGTGGACACTTCTATGGGGGAGAACCGACGCTAAGCCCGGAACTCCCCTCGTTCTGACGGTAGTAGCAGTAACGGAGAAGCAGACGACGTTGTCGTCTTCGTGGAACGGCGCCCCCCCAAAAGAAGTAGATTACGACAATCAGGCAAACATGACGCGAGATGGTAACGGGACAACGTATGAGCCAAGCAATGGATACCTTAGCTTTCCAATGACGGTCGGAAAAGGTTGGGACTTTCATCATGTTCGGCGTTTCACGTCCGGGACCCTTGAGGTGAGCGGACACGCCGAAGTTGTTGCATTCGAGCGCGTCCAGGTATCTGCTGGATCATTTGACGCCTTCAAAATAGAGAGCCGGGGGACGAATGCAAAGCAGCTTGAGCGCTTGTACAGTGCGCCATTCAGAGCAACCTATTGGTATGCTCCCAGTGTAAAGAAAATCATTAAGGAGGATTACGCGTTGTACCTCAATCGCCAGGCGCAGACTCATAATATCGAATTAGCCGCGTTTACACTTGTGCCTTGATGTGTTGGGACTCCGTAGTAAAAATCTATTTATTAACTTTCACAAATATTGCAGTGCCTTTATGGACCTGGCCAAGCAGGTCGCTGGTTGCGTTTGACGAACGACCGTTGTTCGATACCGCCGCATCAATGCAGCCTATGCGAACCTGTGGCTGGATGATCGCCGTTTTCAATGGGCTGGGCTCGCGGCCTTCGCATCAAAACAGGTCGGCTGCGGCCTGCTCAACGCCGCAGAAATGATCTCCAGGTCGAACCGGCAACGGAATACCTATCAGCAATGGAACAACACCAGTTCGCCGCTTGAACGCCTATCGCCTTATGCCTCGCCGCGGATGCCGGTACCGGACCAGGCCGTGGGAGAAGGCGCAACCAAGGTCTATCAGATGTTGGCTAAAAAGAACATGGCCCTGTTCCTGGACGTCTGGCCGCTGCATATGTTCTACAAACGCTTTGGCCTTGAGCGGTTCAAGCGATGTCTGCCGGAGCGGCAGTCGTTGCGAGGCTCGGTCGTGTGGCCAATAGAAGCAGCCGTTCCGTTCGGTGCGGTCCAGCCCAGAGTCATGCAGGCGTTTGAGGCGATTGACGCGGGGAACACGGCTGGCGGTGTCAAATTCCTGGCCGAACATGAGCAGCTCAATGTCCTACGGCGAGCGATCTTTGTCACCGCAAGTTGAAACCGTGCCGCTCGACCAGGCGCTGGCAATCGTGCTGGACTTCTGGATGGCGGATTCACGCGTGAACGGAGGAAACGTTGGCGGACAAGGACCCGATACGCGACTCAAACAGCAAAGTCCGTCGACGCTGACAACTCTTTCCACGTTTCCGTTTCCGCCATCACGTAAGCGCTCTTGTCCGCGATCGCCTTCAGCGTGTCGCTTCCGAGCGGGAGACGCAGCGGCGGCTTCTGCGCGTCAGCGAGGGTGACGAGGGCCGTCGCGAGTTTCTCCGGATTTCCGGGCTGATTGTGATTTAGCCCGACGGCCAGGCGGCGTACCTTACCCGAGGTCTCGTCATAGTCGTCGATGATGTCCTTGCCGACGACGAGCGACGACGCATCGAGAAAATCAGTGCGGAAGTAGCCCGGTTCGATGACGGTCGCATGAATGCCAAGCGGCTTAAGCTCTGCGTGGAGTGCTTCCGTAATGCCTTCGACAGCGAACTTCGTCGAGCTGTACACGCCGAACCCCGCTGCCGCGCGATAACCGCCAATCGACGACATGTTGATCACGTGCCCAGAGCGCTGCTTGCGCATGACCGGCAACACTGCCCGCGTTACGTTCAGCAGACCAAAGACATTGGTGTCGTACATGCGGCGCACGTCCGCGTCGCTCGATTCCTCCACTGCCGCAAGCAGGCCGAACCCCGCGTTGTTGACCAGCACGTCAATGCGGCCGAATTTCTCGATGGCTGCGGCGACCGACGCTCTGGCCTGCGCCTCGTCGGTTACGTCGAGCGCGACTGGCAGCAGCGCGGGCGACGCGCCAAGACGCTCGATGATCGCGGCGACGTTGCGTCCCGCGGCGACGACTGCATTGCCGTCTGCCAGTGCGGCTTGTGCGATCAGCGCGCCAAGACCGCGCGATGCGCCAGTAATGAACCAGACGCGCTTGAATTGCTGTTTCGTGACGTTGCTCATGATGTGCTCCTACGTTTGTGGTGAAGGTGAACGAAGCATATGGCGGGAGATTCGTTCGCACTAGCCGTCGTTTGCTAGACTGATAATCAACTTTTATTTGCGAATCGGAAGCTGCCGATGAACGAGGTTCGAGCGATTTCGATCTTTGCCCGTGCTGCGGCGCTCGGCAATCTGCGCAAGGCCGCCGTTGACCAGGGCATCTCGCCGCAGGCGGCCAGTCACGCGGTCATGCAGTTGGAAAAGTCACTGGGGGTGCGGCTGTTTCACCGGACAACTCGCAAGCTGAGTCTGACGGAAGAGGGACAACGACTGCTGCAAGGCGTCGAGCCGGCGCTGACCATGCTGTCGGCGGCGATCGACGACGCTCGCCGCTCCAAGGAGGAAGTCGCGGGCCCGCTGCGGGTTAGCGCGCCAACGGCGCTCGGGCGAGCGGTGCTTTGGCCGTCCATCCTCGAATTCGCGGCGCTCTATCCCGACGTTCAGCTGGACGTCCGATTCGACGATCACTTCACCGACCTCATCAGCGATCGCGCGGATGTCGGCTTCCGCGGAGGATCACCCCCTTCCGAGGGCGCGATTGCCCGGCGTCTGCTGCCCATTCAACTGGTCGTATGCGCGTCGCCGGCCTACATCGAGCGGTGCGGGGTGCCGAAAACTATCGACGATCTCGACGCTCATCGTTGCACGAGTTACCGGCGCGCGAACACCGGCAAGCAGGCACCGTGGGAGTTTCTGATCGGCAGCGAAATCGTATATCGCGAGATCGCCGCATCGCTGTGCGCAAACGACATCGACGCGGAAACGGAAGCAGTCGTGGCCGGTCTCGCGATCGGTCAGCTTGGCAGCTTTTCGGCTGTTTCCCATATCCGCGCTGGGCGGCTAGTACCGCTACTCACGCAACATATGACCGCGCGCGAGTCGATCTACATCTACTACCGTCATCGAAAGGAGCAACCGCTGCGCGTGAGAACCTTCATCGACTTCATGATCGCGCGGCTCGCGGACAACAGTGAATTCTTCCTCAACGCGTCTGATCTGCGCACTACACCGGGCGCCAAGCGACCGGGCTAAAAGCTGTCGGCATGCGGCACGAGCCCGTTTTTCACAGTAATTGCCGGCCGTGCGCCGTATCTGCTGTGGCGAGTGAGTCGTACGGGGTGCCATCTCCCTTGCATTTCGCACCACCTATCCGACGCTCAACGCGCCGCCTGCGTCGATTGACGCAGCTTCGCCACCTCCGCCACACCGACCGCCGGCGCGCCGTTGTTCCAGCCCGCGCGCACGAAGCTCAGCACGTCGGCGATCTGCTGGTCGTCGAGCACCGCCGCGAAGCCCGGCATCGGGAACGGCGACGGCACGCCGTTGATCACGAGATCGCCGGTGCCGTTCAACGTCACGTTGATCAGCGACGACGCGTCCTTCGCGAGCACGTTCGGATTACCCGCGAGCGGCGCGAGCATCGGCGCGAAGCCGCGTCCGTCGACGCCGTGACAGTGCATGCAATACGCCGTATAGACGCGCGCGCCGGCATCGTTCGCGGGGCGGTCGAGCGACACCTTCGTCGCCTGCGGATCGTACGTATAGGGCGGCGCGGCGTTGCCGCCCGCCGGCGGTAGCGACTTCAGATACGTCGAAATCGCCGCGACATCCTCGTCGCTCATGGCTTGCGTGCTGTTGTTGATCACGCTCGTCATCGAGCCGAACGCCGACGCATGTCGATTCGCGCCGGTCTTCAGAAACGTGCGCAGATCCGCGTCGCTCCAGCGGCCGAGCCCTGCGTTGTGCTCGCCGGTCAGATTCGACGCGAACCAGTCATCGAGCAGCGCGCCGCTCAGGAACGCGTTGCCGCTTTCGTCGAGCGCGATTTCCTGGAACGCGACGCCGCGCGGCGTATGGCACGACCCGCAATGCCCAAGCCCTTGCACCAGATACGCGCCGCGATTCCACGCGGCGTCCTTGCCCGGCCTGTCGCGATACGCGCCTTTGTCGAGAAACGCCATGTTCCAGAACATCAGCGGCCAGCGCATGTTCAACGGCCATCTGATGTCGGACTCGCGATTGGCCTGCTGCACCGGTGCGACGCCGTGCATGAAGAACGCGTACAGCGCCTTCACGTCGTCGTCGTTGACCTTCGCGTAGGACGGATAGGGCATCGCCGGATACAGGTTGTGGCCGTCTTTCGCGACGCCCTCACGCAGCGCTCGCGCAAAGTCCGCTTCCGTGTAGCCGCCGATGCCGGTCTGCGCGTCGGGCGTGATGTTGGTCACGTAGATGCGGCCCATCGGCGTGCTCATCGGCAGGCCGCCGGCGAACGGCTTGCCTTTCGGCGCGGTGTGGCAGGCCGCGCAATCGCCGAGTTGAGCGAGATAGGCGCCGCGTTGCGCGAGCGCCTGGTCGGCGGCGGAGCGGGTTGCCGGAGTTGCCGCCCCGGCAGGCACCTGCGCGAGAAACGGTAAGGCGACGCACAACGCCGCGCCAAGACCCTTCAGCATGTTTTTCATGTCGGGCTCCTTTCTCATCACGCGTTGTGCAGTTGACGGCCGACGGGCAATTGCCGCAGCCGCGTGCCGGTAGCCGCATAGATCGCGTTGGTCAGCGCGGGCGCGAGCGCCGCGGTCCCCGGCTCGCCGATGCCGCCGGGCGCCTCGCCGCTCTTCACGATATGCACATCTATCGGCGGCGTCTGGTTGATGCGCAGCATCCGGTAGTCGGTGAAGTTGTTCTGCTCGACGCGGCCGTCCTTGATCGTGATCTCGCTATAGAGCGCCGCCGTGATACCGAAGATGATGCCGCCCTGCACCTGCGCCTCGATCGTGTTCGGATTGACGAACATCCCGCAATCGACCGCGCAGTTGACGTGCTTGACCGTCACCTCGCCCTGCTCGACGGCGACCTCGACGACGATCGCGAAGAAGCTGCCGAACGCGTGCATCACCGAGATGCCGCGCCCTCGCCCCTTGGGCAGCGCGCTGCCCCAGTTGCCGGCTTGCGCGGCCACGTTCAGCACGTTCAGCGCACGCGGCGATTTGCCGAGCAGGTCGCGCCGGTACTGCACCGGATCGATCTTCGCGTGCGCGGCGAGTTCGTCGATAAAGCTCTCGACCACGAACGTGCCGCGCGTCGGTCCGACGCCGCGCCAGAACGCGGTGGGCACCGCGTGCGGCTCCACGCGCACGTAATCGATCAGTTGGTTCGGCAGGTCGTACGGCAGATCGGCGGCGACTTCCACCGCGTCGGGGTCGACACCATTTTTGACCGCAGGCGGCGCGAAGCGCGCCAGGATCGACGAACCCGCAATGCGGTGCTGCCACGCGACCGGCTTGCCGTTCGCGTCGAGGCCGGCCGAGATCGTGTCGTAGTAGTACGGGCGGTACATGTCGTGCTGGATGTCTTCCTCGCGCGTCCACAGCACCTTGACCGGCGTCGACACCTGTTTGCCGACCTTCACGGCCTGCCTGACCATGTCGGTTTCGAGCCGCCGCCCGAAGCCGCCGCCGATCAGATGGTTGTGCACGATGATCTTGTCGGCCGACAGACCCGTGAGCGCGACCGCCGTATCGACGACGCGCGTCGGCACCTGCGAGCCGAGCCAGATTTCGCACGCGTCGGCGCGCACGTGGACCGTGCAGTTGACCGGCTCCATCGTCGCGTGCGCGAGGAACGGCTGCTGATAAACCGCGTCGACGCGCGACTTCGCAACGCCGAACGCGCGACCGACGTCGCCATCCTTGCGCGCGACCGCGCCGCCGTGTTGCGAGGCCGCCGCCAGATCGTCGACGATGCGCTTCATCGACACCTGCGCGCCCGCGCCTTCGTTCCATTTGATGTCGAGCGCCTGCAGGCCGCGCTTCGCCGCCCACGTATGGTCGCCGATCACCGCGACCGCGTTGTCGAGCTTGATGACCTTGCGCACGCCGGGGATCGTCTTCGCATGCGTGTCGTCGACGCTCGCGAGCGTGCCGCCGAACACCGGGCAGTTCGCGATCGCCGCATAGACCATGTCGGGCACGCGCACGTCGAGCCCGAACATCGCGGTGCCGTCGACTTTCTCGGGCGAGTCGAGACGCTTCGCCGGCGTGCCGATCAGCTTGAAATCCTTCGGGTCTTTCAGCGGCACGTTCTGCGGCGCGGGCAGCGCGGAGGCGGCCTGCGCAAGCTGACCATAGCTCGCGCTGCGATTGCTGGCCGCGTGAAACACCTGACCGGCCTGCGCATGACAACTCGCTGGATCGACCTGCCATTGCTGCGCGGCCGCGTTGATCAGCATCACCCGCGCGGTCGCGCCCGCGCGGCGCATCGGCTCCCACGCGAAGCGGATCGAGGTCGAGCCGCCCGTCAGCTGGCCGCCGAGCAGCGGGTCCATGAAGAGCTTTTCGTTCGGTGGAGCGTGATCGATCGTGACCGCGTCGAGCGGCACTTCGAGCTCCTCGGCGATCAGCATCGGAATCGACGTGTAGACTCCCTGCCCCATCTCGACCTTCGGGATCACGAGCGTGACCTTGCCGGCGGTGTCGATCTGGATGAACGCGTTCGGCGCGAACACGCCGCTTTGCGGCGACTCGTTGGCATCGCCGCCGATCACGCTCTTTCCCGCCTTCTGATCCTGGCTCGCGGCTGGCATGCTGAAGCCGAGCAGCAGACCGCCGCCGGCCGCGGCGCCGACCGTCACGCCGAATTTGAGGAAGCTGCGCCGCGAGATGCCGCGCGCATGCTGTGTGTGGGTGTCCGACGGCTGCGCGCCGTTCTGTGCATCGAGCAATCCCTGGGACATGTCAGGCCCCCTTTGCGGCGTGCTTGATCGCCGCGCGCACGCGGTTGTAGGTCCCGCAGCGGCAGATGTTGCCGGCCATCGCCGCGTCGATGTCCGCGTCGCTCGGATTGGGATTGCTCGCGAGCAGCGAGGCCGCCGACATCACCTGCCCCGACTGACAGTAGCCGCATTGCACGACGTCGAGCTCACGCCAGGCCTGCTGCACTTTCTGGCCCGTGGGCGTGGCGCCGACCGCTTCGATCGTGACGATCTTGCGCTCGCCGACCGCCGCGGCCGGCAATACGCACGAGCGCACCGCGACGCCATCGAGATGCACGGTGCAGGCGCCGCATTGCGCGATGCCGCAGCCGAACTTGGTGCCGGTCAACCCGACGAGATCGCGCAGCACCCACAGCAGGGGTATGTCGGGCGGGGCATCGACGGTATGGGTTTCGCCGTTGATATTGAACGTTGTCATGAGCGGCTCCGGTGGCGTGTTGTGGTCACGCGGTTTAGATCACGACGCCGCACCAGAGCGCGAACACTTGCCGGTTTTGTTCGGCATGTCGCGCTAATACGCAATGAAAAGCGGCCTGTGGTCGAGCGGGCGTCGTCAGAAATTCGGCTGATTGTAGTCGTGGCGAAAGAAGTTCGCTTTGGAGCCGCCCGGCGGCACGTGGAGCGCAATGCGTGCTGCATCGCATGTCTCGATAGAACCGATGCGTTACCATCGACGGAGCAACCCGTTAGCGTGATCGCGTGAGCGCTGCATCGCACTGTGTCCGGTTGCGATGCGCGATACTGTGAGTTACCTCAGCCGCAGGAGCAGCCGATGAACGACCCGCAATGCACTCAATTCCTCTCGGACATTCGCCGACCGTTGCTTGCGCTGCACAAGGCGATTCTCGATCACGAACGCGCCGCGTACGAAAAGGAGTTCGGCCCGGTGACGCCGGCGGCATTCCTGCAGGTGCTGATCAACGGCTCGGGGTTTCGCTGGCTGACGCCGCTATCGACGGTGATCGCGAGCGTCGACGAAATTCTCGACGACGCGGAAGCCGAGCCCGGCGACCGTCGCGCGACCGCCGAGGCCGTGGTCGGCCTGTTCTCGCCCGATCAGCCGAACAACGGCTTCCTGCCGCGTTATTTGCCGCTATTGCAGGCCGACCCGGCAATCCTTCATTACCACGGTGAGGTAGCGCGTCTGCTGCGCAGTGTGCAATCGACGTAAAGGGCGATTCGCCGGGAGCACGGCGGCGGCGGCGTGCGCCGCAGCGCCGGCTCCTCTATTTCCTCACCGTTGCAAAACGGCTGCGGGTCGATGATGCGCGGTCGATCAAATTACCTGGCTTTGCTGACTAAATTCAAGGTGAGCTTTTGCGGGAAGGCCGAAGCTCAGCCGCGCCCCCGTGGCAGATAAGCCAGCGGATCGACTGGCTTGCCGTCGCGCCGCACTTCGAAGCCGACCGAGACACGCGAGTTGCTCTCGTCGCCCATCTCCGCGATCTGCTGTCCTTTGCGGACGATGTCGCCCATCTTGACCAGCAGCTTGCGGTTATGCGAGTACGCGGTCAGAAAATCCTTGTTGTGCTGCACGATGATCAGGCTGCCGTAGCTGTTCAGTCCGGTGCCCGCGTACATCACCTTGCCGTCGGCGGCGGCTCGCACCGGATCACCCGCTTTGCCACCGATCTCGATGCCGCGCGTTTCGCCCGGCTGGAACGCTTCGACGACGCTGCCCGCGGCGGGCCACGCGAGCGTCACGCTGCTCGCATGCCGGCGGGTTTCCTTCGTGACTTCGCGAACTTCGGCGGCATCGGGAGCCGGTTCAGCGGATTGAGCCGAAGCTTGCGGCGACGTCTGCGCTGAAGCTTGTGAAGATGTCTGCACCGCGGATTGCGCCGCGGCCTTCGCCGCCGCCGCCGCATTGGCCTGTTTCACTGCCCGCACCGTCTCCGGCGAAGCGACGTGCAGCACCTGCCCCGGCTTCAACCGCGCCGACGCCTTCAGCCCATTCCACGCCTGCAACTGCTTGACGCTCACGTGATGATGCTGCGCCACCCGCGCCAGCGTGTCGCCGCGTCTGACGCGATACACAAGCGGCGGCGATTTTTTCAGCGGTGCGGTATCGCTAGCATCGATCGACTGCGGCGCGGCGGCCGAGGGATCGTCAGGCGCCGTTGCCACCGCGTTCGCCGCCGGCACGCCGGACGCCGCGGGGGCGCCGGCTGCCATGTCGTTCTGTGGATCCGGTTGCGCGACGTTCGCACAACCACTGACGGCCAGCGCAACCCATGCGCCGACGAGACTGGCCAATACCGTTCTGTCGAAACGTGTTCTCAATTTGTTCGACTCCTGCTGTGTGGAGATGCGAGCCGGCTGCCGCAATGCCGCTCGCCATGCGCGCGGTCTGTGCCGCGCGGCCTTCCCAGTGACACGGCGAGGCCGCCTCGTTTGGCGCTCATTCCGTGTACTGCTTGTCGATCAATGATCTGGCGGAATTGTAAAGTCACATTTAATAAAAACGCCCCGCCCCACACACTCTGATACAGATATAACGGCATGAAACGCTTTTCTCTTTAGGGTCAAGTAGATAGATTCTTTTTTTGACCAGAGTCCTCCTGCCAGCAGATGCTTTTTGCGGCCATACGAATCAAGGACTTACCTTGAGGTTCCGCACACTCGTCGTCGGGCGGTGCTGCGCTTTCTGGGTTCGCGCGACAGGGGCAGATGAGAGGTGGCCGAACCGACTCCGCATAAACGATGAAGCCGACCCTCGCGGATCGGCTTTATCAAAGTCTGGTTCAACTTCACTCGCCGTCCTCCGTTTGATGCACTGGGCATACTCTCCTCGCACGCCATCAACAGACGAAGCGATCCTTGACCATTACTGACATTCAGCTTTCATTTTCTGTGTTTGTATACGCCTTTCTCCCTTAGGGAATCGTTAATCAACCATTCAACGAGGGCGCAACCCAGCACGCCTATTCCTGCACACATGCGGCTTAAGGACGACGGTGAAGCAGATATCAAAGTGTACGAGCGCATCACCTCGCACTACGCCGATGGCAACATCAAATTTGCCAACGCTTGGGAAGATCGATAATCGAATGAGCAACACGTACAACTACCGAACACATACGAGTCTCACTCCCGCAGAACTATTTTTATTTATCGCGGCCGATGAAACATGTTCTCAGCTCGGCATTGATGATGTCGAAGCGGTACTTCTCATACTATCGGGGCTTCCGTTTTTACCCACAAGATCAAAACCAGCAGGATCAACAAAAGTCACGTCCGTCGCTTCTGCCATGTCCAGATCATTGTTCAGGTACGAACTGAAGAAAAAAGTCCTGCCGACATTTACATGGGGAAGCATCAAGCGATTCAAGTGGATTCTGACACATCGGCTAGGAGTATTCGTCGGCAGAACCATACCCGGCGTTGGTTGGGTGCTACTGGCAAGTGACGCCTATCAAATCACGTATCATACTGTTTCTAAATACAATCGAAGCGTCAAGCCAGAAGACAGGGTGTTTTGATGGAAAATCGTTCATGGGCAAATCTGGAATCGTTCGTTAGAAAAGAGGCTTGTATATCTTCAAAAAAATCGATTGCTCCGGAAATGACCATCGTCGATGATCTAGGTCAGCAAGGCGATGACGCCGATATTTTCATGGAGCGATTTTTTGAGGTTTTCTGCATAGATCGAGGCGACTATGATTTTCACCGGTATTTCTTGATGGAAGGCGAAGGCTTTTTGTATCACCTCATTCTCAAGCATATCATGAGAAAAAATCACTCGATAAAAAGAGAGCCGCTAACAATAGAAATGCTTCATAGGGCCATTATTAACGGGAAATGGAATTCCGGAGCATTGTCGGTGAGGGGCAACTTGTCCGCAGATTCATGAGGATCACGCTTGGTGGTTGTATCCAGGCAGTAGTTATTTGTGCCGCGTCGTTGGTGGGTGGCGCGCGCTTGTTCCTGTTTGCAGATGACTATTGGTGCATGTGCGGAACCCCGTTTTTCCTAGGCACGACGGTGTACTTTTGGTCGAAACTTTTGGGTGTCGGTGACGAACTGCCAAACGGCCTTGAAGAGGACGTGCAGTTCCTCTGGTTGCTGTCCTTTTGCTTGTTCGTGTGCGCAGTCGCTACCTGGGCTTGCATCCGGGTGTTCCTGGCAACCTTCAGGATAACTCGCCGTAAGCGAATCGACCGTCGCCACGTGAGTGGCGCTCCGGGTCGCCGTGGAGCGTCAATATTCCGGGCAGTCGGCGTGATTGCACTAGCGTGGTACCTACTTCCTATGCTGGACTATGCTCAGCTTTGGGACGTTCACCCCATGTACATGGGGGCAAGGCGGGTCAGCAGCGAGCTCGGCATTGTGATCACCCCCATGAACGTATACTGCCTCCTGCTGGTTCTCCACGTCGCGGCTCTCTCGCTGGCTATTCTTTCTGCATCAGCTCTATGGCGTGTGGTGCGAGCGCTCCCAGTCGGGAGGCGATGCGATCAGGCTGCGCCGCAACCTTGATTGCATCCGATCGGGGCATTCATAAAGATGTATCGCACTTCAGGGCCAAACGTCTTGATGCGGATGACTTCACTCTAGAACTTATGCCGTATCGCCGCCCGCACGACGACCTGCTTCGACGTCGACGACGGCGACTGCGTGCCGGGGATGAATGCGAAATCGAAGACCGACAGCGTGGAATCGCCGGTGACCTGCTGATATGCGCCCTGCAGATAGACGTCGGTGCGCTTGGACAGGTTGTAGTCCGCCATCAGCCCGAACGTATGGATGTGCGGTTTCACGCCGCCGTTCGACGCGTCGTAGGTTTGCATCGTGTACACGTACTGCGCGCCGACGAACAGAGCCGGCGAAATCTGATACTTGCCGTTGATCTCGAAGTTCTGGTACTTCAGCGAGTTCAGCAGCACGCCCGGCGGCGTGACGGGCACGAGCGGCACCAGTGGCTCGATGCCGAGAAAGCCGTTCGCGGTCGGCTCCAGATAGTTCGAGTTGCTATAGACGAAGCCCGCCGTCGCCGGTCCGAACGTATAGTTGATGCCGCCGCCGAACACGCGCATGCGCTTCGCGACGAAGCCGGCGTCGTTCGTGGCGACCGCGCCGTTCGCGCTGCTGCCCGGATTGTTGGCCTGCAGGTAAGCCGCGGTGACCAGCAGCCCGCCGTACGTGTACTGGCCACCAAAGCTGTACGCCCGATTGTTGGCGAAGCTCGTGTCGTTGCTGAAGCTGTAGGTGCCGCCGAACTGGAAGCCCGAAATCGACGGGCTCGTGTACTTGACCGTGTTGTTGAGGCGGAACGTGTTGTCGGTGTTGTCGTTATCGTACGGATGCGAGAACAGCTCGCCGCCCCAACTGCCGTTGGCCGTTGTCTGCGCCAGATAATCGACGACCGAATCGTATTGCCGACCGAAGGTCAGCGTGCCGTAGGATTCCGAGCTGAGTCCGACGAAAGCCTGCCGGCCGAACAATCGCCCGCCCTGCCCGAGCCGCCCGGAATTCAGATCGAAACCGTTCTCGAGCTGGAAGACCGCCTTGAGACCGCCGCCCAGATCCTCGGCGCCCTTCAGACCCCAGCGGCTGCCTTGGGCAAAACCGCTCGCCAGTTCATAAACATGGCCGTGGCCGACATTGTTCGTGTAGTTGACGCCTTCGTCGATCACGCCATACAGCATGACGCTAGTCTGCGCGGCGGCGGGCGCGACAAAAACGGCGGACGCAGTAATGGAGACAGCCAGCGCGAACACTTGCTTGTTCATGATGATCTCCCTGCACCTCGAGTGATTAGACAACTCGATCCGGCCGCTTTGTTCTCAACCTTCCTTTCTTTTCGTCACTTGCCTAGCAGTTCTGAAGACTGCTCCAGGTGGCTGCTCTGTCCGGAAATCGTCACACGACATCAGCGAGCCGTCCATGAGAGGATGCGCCGATCTTCAAGAATGTTGCTAATTCTCCACTGGGCGTTGCTGCCTCTTTTTTCGAAACGCCGCTTCAGGTAAACGGCAGCGGCTGCCTCGCTCGCTGCGTCATTGGCACGAAAAGAAATATAATCGGCCGCCTTTGCTGCCATGCAACGGAACTCAGCGCAGCTGCCAGGGTCATCTTTACACCCTGCTGACACGGCTGCCTTGCGAAGGCGGCCGAAAGCGGCGACGTGGGTCACAGGCGAGGCCAGCACGGATCGCCTTCCCGCCGTAACACCCAATCCCATATTAAAAAGCCTTGTGAGACGCCCGCCGCGCTGGATCCGCGCGCCGTCGCACGGGGCTGCTTTTGACGCAAACAATGTCCAAGTCATCCTCCCGTCTGATCGAACTCGACTTTTTCCGCGGACTGGTTCTGCTGATCATCGTCGTCGATCACATCGGCGGCAGCATTCTGTCGCGCGTGACGCTGCATGCGTACGCGCTCTGCGATGCCGCCGAAGTGTTCGTGTTCCTCGGCGGCTTCGCGACCGCCACCGCCTATGCGACGCTCGCCGAGCGGCGCAACGAGACGATTGCGCGCGGCCGCTTCCTGCGCCGCTCGTTCGAGATCTATCGCGCGTTTCTCGTCACCGCCGGGCTCATGCTGCTGGTCAGCGCGGTGCTCACTGAGTTCAGCATCGACGGGCCCAATCTCGCCACGACCGATCTCGACGACCTGCTCGACACGCCGCTTGCCGCGCTGCGCGACATCCTGCTGCTGCGCCGCCAGCCGTATCTCGCGTCGGTGCTGCCGATGTACGCGTTCTTCGCGCTGCTGGTCCCAACGATCCTGCCGCTCGCGCGCAGCAAGCCGTGGCTGCTGCTCGTCGGCAGCGTCGCGCTGTGGGCCGGCGCGCCGGCGATCAGCAAGTACCTGCCCGCCGCGCCCGACATGCACTGGGACTTCAACCCGTTCGCGTGGCAGTTGATGTTCGTGCTCGGTGTGCTCGCGCGCTGCCAGCCGGTGTATCAACGGATCAGCGCGCATCGGTGCGGCTGGCTCGTCAGCGTGCTGGCGTTCGCGGTGGTCGCGGGCGCCGCCTACTGCAAGCTCTTTCTGCTGCACGCGCCGCTTGCCGCCAGCCTCAAGGAGAACCTGTCATACCTGCGCGCGGGCAACTTCCTCGCGATCGCGTGGCTCGTCGCGAATCTGGTCGAGCTCGGCTGGGCCAGAAAGGTTGCGCGCCGGCTGCCGTGGATCGGCGTGATCGGCCGGCAGGGTTTGTTGTGCTTCATCGCCGGCGCGGTGATCTCGCTGGTCGTCGACTCGGTGCTCTACGATGCGACCGATGGTTACCTGGACTATCCGCTCGGATTGCTCGCAGATGCGGTCGCGGTCGGCGCGCTGTTCACGGTCGCGTTGGGCGCGGAGCCGCTGAAGCGGTTCGTCGGGCGCATCGTGACGGGGCTACTCGAGACTTCGCCGTGAGCGTTTCGGGTCCATAGACATTCCTGAGCACTTAGGGGCGATTGCAAAACTTTGCGCGCATAAAGCCCCCCACCGCTTCCCATCTCAAATCTGGCGCCAATGCTGATAGCATGACGGCCGCGCGCGAGTCCCGCGCCAGCCTTCCACACTGACATGCGTCGATTCCTCTCCTTCGCCCTCGCACTGCTCGTCTTCGCCGTCGGCGCGCCCGCGTTCGCGAGCACGGTCGCGAGCCGCAGCTTTCATTCCGATGCGCTCGGCCGCGACTGGAACTACACGATCTATCTGCCGGGCGGCTATCGTGCGGACGGTCCGCGCCTGCCGGTGCTCTACCTGTTGCACGGCAATAACGGCGACGCCAATGACTGGCTCACGCAAGGTCATCTGCAAAGCGCCGCGGACACGCTGATCGAGCGCAAGGAGATCCCGCCCGTCGTGATCGTGATGCCGCAGGGCGGCACGGACTGGTACGTCGATCGTAAGGAGAAGATGGAGACCGCGTTCTTCGATGATCTGCTGCCCGAGATCGAAACGCACTACGCGGTTGCGACCCAGCGCGGCGGCCGGATGATCGGCGGCGTGTCGATGGGCGGCTTCGGCGCGCTGCGCTATGCGCTGACACAGCCCGAATTGTTTTGCGGCGCGCTGCTGCTGAGTCCCGCGATCTATGTGAACGAGCCGCCGCGCGCGTCGGCGGCGCGGCGGGTCGGCGTGTTCGGCGAGCACCAGTTCGACCCGCGCGTGTGGCACGAGCTCAACTATCCGGCGCAGTGGGACCGCTACATGAGCCGGCCGTATCGCCTGCCGATGTTCATCGCGTCCGGCGACGACGACCTCGACATCCAGGCCGACGCGTCGCTGCTGTACACGCATCTGCGCCTCGCGGGCAATCCGGCGACGCTGCGGATCATCGACGGCGGCCACACGTGGGACGTGTGGAGCGCGCTGCTGCCCGCCGCGCTCAAATACACGCTTGGCTGCGTGAAGCCGCCGGCGCAGGAGCATCCGTCTTATCAGCGGCCTTGAGCCGGCGAGGCCTCCAGCCACGCGCCCAGCGACGCCCGCGCTACTGCACGAGATCGGTCCACAGCACCATCAGCACCGTCATCAACGCCGGGCCGATGAAAATCCCGAGCAGCCCGAACGTTTCCGCGCCGCCGAGAATGCCGAACAGCACGAGCAGGAACGGCAGACGCGTCGAGTTTCCGATCAGCACCGGCCGCACGAAGTGCTCGGCCACGAACGCGACAATCGCGCCGAACACCACGAGCCCGACCGCCGGGGCCACCGAGCCCTGCACGAGCAGCCACAGCGCCGCGAGACCGAACGCGATCGGTGCGCAGAACGGCAGCATCGCGGCGATCGCCGTGACGAAGCCGAGCAGTGCCGCGTGCGGCACGCCAGTCGCAAAATAGGCGACGCCGAGCAGCGCGCCCTCGCCGGCGCCGACCACGATCAAGCCCGACACGGTTCCGCGCACCGCGGTCGCCATATGCTCGACGAGGTCCGCGCCGCTATCGCCGAAACCGCGTCGCGCGGCCTTCAGCAGCGAGCCGGACAGACGCGGCCCCGCCTGAAAAATCACGAACAGCGTGACCAGCATGAACGCGAACACCATCGCCGCATGCGCGACGCGCGCGCCGACGTTTCGGCCGAGCGTCATCACCGTCTCGCTGTGCAAGCCTTTCATCGCGGCGGAGTCGCGCAGCGGCTGCGCGAGATTGGCCTGCCACCACGTCGTGATCTGCTGCACGCCGAACGGCAGACGGTTGATGAAGTCCGGCAGCGCGATGCCGTTCTCCTGCGCGTCGCGTAACCACTCATTCAGGTCATGCGCCTCTCGCAGCGCCTGGACGAGGCCGAGTCCGACCGGTAGCAGGACGAGCAGCGCGATGACCAGCGTGAAGACCGTCGCGAGCAAGGTTGTGCGCCCCTTGAACCAGCGCCAACCCGCCACCTTGTGCAGCAGCGGCCACAGCGCAATCGCGACGACCCCCGTCCACGCCATCACCACGATGAAATCGCGCACCACCCACAATGCGAGCAGCACGAGCCCGATATAGAGCACGACCGATGCGGTCTTCTGCTTTTTCAGGCGCTCGGCGGTGACGGACGACGATTCGGGAGAATTGGGAGGGACTGCGGGAGGGCTTGGAATCATGTGATCTCTAACGTTTTTGAACGTGTGCGCGCGAGCCGACCTGAAAAAATCAAACCCGCTACACTGACGGCTCAGTTCGCCGCCTGACCGTCACATCTTAAAGGAAGCGTCAGCGCCCTTTCCCGAACGCCTTCCTCGTCGCGCCACAAGCAACAGAGCGTTGCAAAAATGCGCAATGTTAAAAAATTACATAAAAATGCTTGTAACGCCTGTCATTTCGGCCGGTTGTGACTGTCAAGTCTAATTATTGCCAATTCCGCAATAGTATTTCAACCGTGACACAATGGCTATCCGGCCCGCGCGGGACTAAATTCGGCACTCCACAATATGGAGTCGATGATGACCCTGGAGTCCATCCCCCTCGACGGTACCAATGGCGTACGCATCGAAATTCTCGAGAGCTCCGACACGACGCTGGTAATCCGCTGGGTCGAGCCGGGACGCTGCCACTACGGTGAGCAGCGCTGGCGCCGCCGCTCGGCGCATTCGTCCGGCACCTGCGCCGTGTCGCGCCGCAAGATCCGTCGCGGCGACCCGGTGTTCAAGCCGGCCGAGCGCCCGGCACCGTCGAATGCCTCCGCGATGATCTGCGCGGAAATCCTCGAACCACTGCTGGAAGCGGCCTGACGCGCGCAACGCCGCCCCGTCCCGTACACGCACCAAGCGGGATTTGACCCCGCTGCTCCCAGCTTGATCTCCCTACTTGCTACGCGTCCTTAGCGCCCGCGTGCCCAGCCGGCGCGGCATCGAACGACGCGCCAGACCGTCGGCCCCGCTCCCGGTTGCCGCCCCGCCCCTCGTGCGTTAAGGTGGATTCGTTGCGCCCGCTGAACCGCCGGCTCGCTCTCCGGCGCCGGCGGCGCGCCGTCTACCACCGCGCCGCGCCCGCCGCGACGCCGTTTGAGGGCCGATCATGGCAGAAGACACGCCGCAAACCCGCGCAGCCACCGCCGCTTCCACGCCTCCCGCTTCCTCCGCTCCTCCCGTTCCGCTGATTCCGCCGCAGCAGTTCTCGCTCGACGTGCTGCTCGAAAAGTACGCGAAAGGCGACGAGCAATCTGCCGACGACGTGTACCGCCGCGTCGCGCGCGGTGTCGCCGAGGCCGAGCCGCCCGAATTGCGCGCATCGGTCGAAGCGCTGTTCGTCGACAACCTGCAGCATGGCGCGCTCGGCGCGGGCCGCATCATGAGTGCGGCGGGCAGCGGTATCGCCGCGACGCTGATCAACTGCTTCGTGCAGCCGGTCGGCGATTCGATCCAGGGCGTCGACGATCAAGGCTTGCCGGGCATCTACGTGGCCCTGCTGCAGGCGGCCGAAACGATGCGCCGCGGCGGCGGCGTCGGCTACAACTTCTCCGCGATCCGGCCCAAAGGCGCGCGGGTTCACACGACCAGTTCGGCCGCCTCAGGTCCGTGCAGCTACATGGACGTGTTCGACGCGTCGTGCCGCACCGTCGAAAGCGCGGGCTCGCGACGCGGCGCGCAGATGGCGGTGCTCGACTGCAACCACCCCGACCTGCTCGAATTCATCGAGGCCAAGCATTCGAAGGGACGCTGGAACAACTTCAACGTGTCGGTCGGCGTCACCGACGAATTCATGCGCGCGGTCGAAAACGACGAACCGTGGCAGCTGGTCCACCGCGCCGAGCCGTCGCCGGCGCTGCGCGCGGCCGGCGACGTGCGGGAGCGCGAGGACGGTCTGTGGGTCTACAGCGAGCAGCCGGCGCGCGCGATCTGGGACCGCATCATGCGCTCGACGTACGACGTCGCCGAGCCCGGCATCGTGTTCATCTCACGGATGAACGAGGACAACAATCTGCGCGCCGTCGAAACGATCCGCGCGACCAATCCGTGCGGCGAGCAGCCGCTGCCCGCGTACGGCTGCTGCAACCTCGGGCCGCTCAATCTGACGCGCTTCGTCGTCGATCCGTTCGCGCAGTTGCAGGGCCGCCAGCCGTCGTTCGACTGGGACGGCCTCGCGCAACGCACCCGCACGCAGGTGCGTTTTCTCGACGACGTGCTCGACGTCACGCTGTGGCCGCTGCCGCAGCAGTACGACGAATCGCGCGCGAAGCGGCGCATCGGTGTCGGCTTCACCGGCCTCGGCGATACGCTCGTGATGCTCGGTCTGCGCTACAACTCGCAGGAAGGCCGCGATTTCGCGGTGCGTATCGCGCGGCTGATGCGCGACGAGGCGTACCGCGCGTCGGTCGAGCTCGCGAAGGAGCGCGGCGCGTTTGCGCTGTTCGACGCCGCGCGCTATCTGGAAGCCGGTACGTTCGCCTCGCGCCTGCCCGACGATATCCAGCAGGCGATCCGCCGCGACGGCATCCGCAACAGCCATCTGTTGTCGGTCGCGCCGACCGGCACTGTGAGCCTCGCGTTCGCGGACAACGCGTCGAACGGCATCGAGCCGGCGTTCTCGTGGACCTACACGCGCATGAAGGTGATGGCCGACGGCGGCCGCGAATCGTTCGACGTCGAGGACTACGCGTACCGGCTCTATCGCGAACTCGGCGGCGACGTGACACGGCTGCCCGACTATTTCGTCAGCGCGTTGGAGATGTCGGCGCGCGACCATCTCGACATGATGGCGGCCGTGCAGCCGTACGTTGATACGTCGATCTCGAAGACCGTCAACGTGCCCGCCGACTATCCGTTCGATGCGTTCGAAAGTCTCTACTTCGACGCATGGAAAAGCGGCCTGAAGGGCCTGGCCACCTATCGCCCGAACGACACGCTCGGCGCGGTGCTGAGCGTGACGCCCGCGCAGACTGACGACATGCTCGCCGAGGTGGATCAGGATCCGCTGCGTATCGCGATCGATCATCGGCCCAAAGGCGAGTTGCCGGCGATCATCGAGAAGGTCGAATATCTGACCCAGGCGGGCAAGAAATCGCTGTATGTCGCGGCGTCGTTCATCGAGGTGACGGGTCGGATCGGCGGCGAGGACGTGACGATCGAGAGGCCGATCGAGTTCTTCATTCCGGCCGGTCAACGCGACGAGTCACAGCAGTGGATCACCGCGACGATGCGTTCACTGTCGCTGGCCGCACGCGGCGGGTTTGTCGCGCGCAATCTGCAGGACATGCGCAAGGTATCGTGGGATCGCGGTCAGGTCCGGCTTGGCGACGTGCAGCGTCTCGACGGTCATCGTGCGCCGCGCTGGCACGACTCGGAAGTGGCCGCGCTTGCGTTCGCGATCCAGCAGATTCTGTATCGACGCGGCTTTCTCGACGCCGAGGGCAATCAGGTGCCGTCGCGGATGCTCGCGCATCTGCCGCGCGGGCAAATGAAAACCGACGCCGCGCTGTCCGCCGATTTCGGCATTCGTCCGGATCCCGCGGATAGCACGGACACGTTGCTGCAGCCAAACGGCACGCGGGGACTGCACACGATGCTCGGACGCAAATGCGGTTCGTGTGGCGCGAACGCGGTGATTCGCAAGGATGGGTGCGATTTTTGTACCGCATGTGGGGAGGTAGGGGCCTGCGGGTAGGGCCTCACCCCACCTTCGCGTAATAAAGATTCTGCGGATGCTTCGCCTCAGCGAAGAAAAACCAGCGCTCCGCCACGAGCCCCGCATACTGCACGAGACACGCCGCAGCCAGCAAGCCGAACGACGCGCCGATCGAATGCAGCCCGGCGCCGAGCGCGATCAACCCAATCGGAACGACAAACGCGCCCGCAAGAAAACCCCATTTAACGCCACGCAACGTCCGCGCCGATTTGCCGTGAAAGAACTCGCGCAGATTGAATGCGCCGGCGGTGAAGCCTCGCGACACCTGCACGAGCTTCGGATTGCGAATGCCCGTCGCGCTCTGCACCGTTGACTTCGGCCGCAAGCGCGCATTGCGCAGCAGCGACGCCGAGCGGCTCGTGCAGCCGGCGAGCGTCAGCACGCATGCGCAGATCGCCAGCCCCACCGTCAGCGTGGGGGCAAACCATGCGCTCAATGCGGTCGCGAGCGTCAAGCCCGACGCGCAGCCGAGCAACACGAAGTTCACCAGCGTCAGTGGTGTCGCCCACTCCTGCAGAAAGCGCAGGCACGCATAGATCATCGCGGTGCAGACGAACAGCGCGGCGCTCGCGAGCACGCCGAGCCAGCCGAGCGCCAGAGACCACGGCGAGCCGAGCCAGTGCGCGACACCATACAGGAACGCGCACGCCAGAAACGCCGGCAGGCACAGGCATTCGCGCGACAGCCACGAAGTGCGCCACATCGCAATCGCGCGCCACGCACGTTCCGGATGGCCGAGATGGAAGAACGACGCTATCAGACCGAGTCCGCCCAGCAGCACCGCGAGCACCGCGCCGCTCACGTAAAACGCACTAGCCGCGGCGGGTTGCGCAACAACGCCCAACCACGCTGCACTCTCAATGCCGACGAGCGCGATCAACAGCCCCTGCGCCGCGCCGCTCAGCGTCGTCAGAAATACGACGGAAAAAGCCGGATTCATCGTGTGGCCTCGTTGTCGTTCAAATGCGCGTCGCGATCGACGCGAGATGCAGTTCGCCGCGTTCGAGCTGCGCCGCCAGTTGCGAGTCGGACGAGCCCGCTGCCTGGCTCGCCTCATCGGCCGCCGATCCGGCCGATTTGCACGAACACGCGTCGCTGCCGCAACCGGCGGCCGTGGTGGGCACGCGCGGCAAATAGTGATTCGCGGGACGCGTGCCCCACTCGGGCATCAACTGATAGCCGCCGCGCTCGCGAATCGCTTGCGACACCACCGACTGCGGATCGTGTATATCGCCGAACAGTCGCGCGGATGTCGGGCACGCGAGGACGCAGGCCGGCTTGCGATCGCGCTCGGACAGATGCTCGTCATGGATACGATCGACGCACAGCGTGCACTTGGTCATCTCCTTGCGCGCTTCGTCGAGCTCACGCGCGCCGTACGGGCACGCCCATGCGCAATACTTGCAGCCGATGCAGCGATCGAAATCGACCAGCACGAGGCCGTCTTCCTTGCGCTTGTAGCTCGCGCCGGTCGGACACACCGGCACGCACGGCGGGTCTTCGCAATGCAGGCACGACTTCGGAAAATGGATCATCTCCGTGTCGGGGAAGCTGCCCGCTTCGAAACTCTGCACGCGATTGAAAAACGTGCCGGACGGGTCCGCGTCGTACGGATTGAAATCGGCGAGGCTCCCCGATTCGCCCGACGTGTTCCACTCCTTGCAGCTCGTCACGCACGCCTGACATCCCACGCAGACGTTCAGATCGATCACCAGTGCCATCTGGGTCATTAGAAGCTCCTTGTCGTTGCTTCAGCGATCGTCGCCATTATTTTCGACGCGACGTGCCGCTCCGCGCAGGCGCGCCGCGAACTCGCCGCGTCCCGCGAAATAGGTTTGGACGATGCGCGACACCACACTCTTCTGTGCAACCACACCGGGCAATCCGGGCATCGCATCGAACTGCGGCAACGTATGCCGCGCGTCGGCTTCGGCCGGATAGACGCGCACGCGCACGTCATACCATGCGGCCTGGCCCGTCACCGGATCGGAGTTCGACATGCGCGCGGGCGCTTCATCGCGGCCTGGCAGCTCGTCGGTGATCAGGTGATTGAGCAGGAAGCCGCGCTGCGATTCGTTTGCATTCGGGCCGAGATTCCATGCGCCGGCGGCCTTGCCTATCGCGTTCCACGTCCATACGGTGCCCGGCTCGACGGTCTCGCTGTAGCGCGCCATGCAGCGCACGCGGCCCCATTGCGATTCGACGTAGATCCAGCCGCCATCGGCGATGCCGTTCTCCGCGGCCGCGCGCGGATTCACGTAGAGGTAGTTCTCCCCATGAATCTGCCGCAGCCACGCGTTCTGCGAATCCCACGAGTGATACATCGCCATCGGCCGCTGCGTTACCGCGGCGAGTGGGAATTGCGCGAGATCCGTCGCCGCGCTTTCGAGCGGCGCATACCAGAACGGCAGCGGGTCGAAGTACTTCTCGACGCGCGCGCGCAGATGTTCGGGCGGCTGTCGGCCGCTGCTGCGCCCTTGCGCGGCGAGCCTGAATTTCTGCATCACGTCCGAGTAAAGCTGGATCAAAATCGGCTCGCGGAATTTGCGGAAGCCGTTCTTGACGGCCCAGTCGAGATACGGTCCGTTGCAGTTGCGCATGTACTGCAAGGTCTCGGGCAAGCGGTAATGGAACACGCAGTTATTCTTCGCGTACTGCTCCCATTGATTGGGATTCGGCTCACCGACGAGCGCCTTGTCGCCATCCTTGCCGCGCCAGCCGATCAGAAAACCGACACCGGATTCGGGCGAGGTCGTGTGATTGACGATGAACTCCGGATAGTCGCGAAAGCGCCGGCCGCCATCCGCCTTGGTGAACGCGGGAAACTTCAGGCGCGACGCCAGTTCGATCAGCACTTCCTGGAACGGCTTACATTCCCCGGTCGGCGGCACGACCGGTACGCGCACCGAATCAACTGGGCCGTCGAACTCGGAGATCGGCCGGTCGAGCATCGACATCGCGTCGTACCGTTCGAGGTAAGTCGTGTCGGGCAGAATCAGATCGGCGAACGCGGTCATCTCCGACTGGAACGCATCGCACACGACAAGAAACGGAATCTTGTAGTCGCCGTTCGGATGCTTGTCCGCGAGCATCTCGCGCACCTTCATCGTGTTCATCGACGAATTCCACGCCATGTTGGCCATGAAAATCATCAGCGTGTCGATCGGATACGGGTCGCCGCGCCACGCGTTGGTGATCACGCTGTGCATGACACCGTGGACCGCGAGCGGATATTCCCACGAGAACGCCTTGTCGATGCGCACCGGGCCGCCGTGTTCGTCGATGAACAGATCCTCCGGCGCGGCGGGCCAGCCGAGCGGGCCCGTTGCGAGCGGCGTATTGGGCTTCACCGCGGCGGGGCTGTTCGGCGGTTTCGCCGACGGGGGCACCGCGCGCGGAAACGGCGACTTGTGGCGAAAGCCGCCGGGACGGTCGATCGTGCCGAGCAGCGACATCAGCACGGCGAGCGCACGGATCGACTGAAAGCCGTTCGAATGTGCGGCGAGCCCGCGCATCGCGTGAAAAGCGACCGGGTTGCCCGTGACCGATTCGTGCGATTCGCCCCATGCGTCGGTCCAGCCGATCGGCAGCGTGATGCGATGCCGGCGCCCCGTCTCGATCATCTCGCCGGCCAGCCGCCGGATCGTATCGGCGGCGATGCCGGTGATGGCCGCCGCCCATTCGGGCGTGCAATCGGCGACGCGCTCGCGCAGCAACGCGAACGATGGCGTGACCGGCTTGCCGTCATCGAGCGTATAGCGCCCTACCAGGGCTGGCGTCACGCCGCTCGCATGATGGGGCACCGCGCGCCGCGTGGCCGGGTCCCACCACAGATGATTCTGCGGAAACAGCGGATTGCCTTCCGGCCGCTCGGGATCTCGCACGAACAGGCCGAAGGTTTCGCTCGCTTCGTCGAGATCGATCAGCTCCGCCGCGTTCGTGTAACGCTGCACGAACTCGTGATCCCATGCGTCGGCGGCAATCAGTTCGTGCAGGAACGCCATGAACAGCGCGCCGTCGGTGCCCGGCCTGATCGGCACCCATTCGTCGGCGATCGCCGCATAGCCGGTGCGGATCGGATTGATCGCGATAAAGCGGCCGCCCGCGCGCTTGAACTTCGAGATCGCGATCTTCAGCGGATTCGAATGATGATCTTCCGCTGTGCCGATCATGAAGAACAGCTTCGCGCTGTCGAGATCAGGTCCGCCGAATTCCCAGAACGAGCCGCCGATCGTATAGATCATGCCGGCGGCCATGTTCGCCGAGCAGAATCCGCCGTGCGCCGCATAGTTAGGCGTACCGAACTGTTTGGCGAACAGACCGGTCAGCGCCTGCATCTGGTCGCGGCCCGTGAACAGCGCGAACTTCTTCGGATCGGTCGAGCGAATCGCGGCGAGACGTTCTTCGAGCACGTCGAACGCGACCTCCCACGAGACCGGCTCGAACTGCGCGCTGCCGCGCTCGGCGCCCGCCTTGCGCATCAAAGGTTGGGTGAGACGCGCCGGCGAGTACTGCTTCATGATGCCGGAGGCACCCTTCGCGCAGATGACGCCCTGATTCAGCGGATGCTCCGGATTGCCGTCGATATAGCGCACCTCGCCGTCACGCAGATGCACACGGATGCCACAACGGCACGCGCACATGTAGCAGGTGGTGGTCTTGATCTCGAGCCGTTCGTTCTGCGTGCGGGCGTGGTGCTCCATGGCCGTCTCCGTCGCTGTGCCTGGTGGACCGAAGCGCGGGTCAAGCGCGCTGCTCATACGATACCGAGATCGTATTCGCGTCGGCCTCGCAAGGAAAATCGCGATTTGCGACTGAAACTATCTGGCCCACCGATAGTTTCGGTTTGGCTTCACCTATGCGCTTATTTCGTCCGCGTGTCCAGTTGCTTTAGATCGATTGCGTGCGCTGGATCTCGCGCGCCTGTCCCGACTGCCCCGCTGGCGCCGCCTGCGGCTTGCGCACCGGCTGCGCCGATGCTGGTGCCTGCACCTCGCGCGGCGCTGCGAGGAATTCGCGCGCGGCACGCGCATCGAATGCGCGTTCCCAGCGCGCGACCACCAGCGTCGCGACGACGTTGCCGATCATATTGGTCAGCGCACGGATCTCGTTGAGCACGCGGTCGACGCCGAGAATCAGCGTGATGCCCGCGACCGGAATGATGTTGTGTGTCGACAGCGTCGCGGTCAACGCCACGAGCGCCGCCCCTGCCACACCCGCGCCGCCCTTCGACGTCAGCATCAGGATCGCCAGCAATCCCAGCTGCTGCATCAGCGTCAGGTGCGTGTTGGTGGCCTGCGCGATGAACAGCGACGTCATCGTCAGATAGATCGCGGCGCCGTCGAGATTGAACGAGTAGCCGGTCGGCAGCACGAGCCCGACGATCGCGCGTGGACAGCCCATGCGCTCGAGCTTTTCCATCAGGCGCGGCAGCACCGACTCCGTGGTCGAGGTGCCGAGCACGATCAACAGTTCCTCGCGGAAGTACTTCAGGAGCGGCCACAGGCCCACGCCGGCCCAGCGCGCGGCCGCGCCCAGCACGATCGCGATGAACAGGATGCTCGTGATGTAGAAGCACAGGATCAGCAGGCCGAGTTGCTGCAACGTGCCGATGCCGTATTTGCCGATCGTGAACGCGATCGCGCCGAACGCGCCCAGCGGCGCGAGCCGCATGATCATTTCGACGATGCGCATCAGCGTGTCGCCGAACTGCTCGATGCCACGCATCAGTAGCCGGCTGCGCTGCGACATGATCGACAGCGCGATGCCGAACAGCACCGAGAACAGCAGCACCTGCAACAGATCGCCGCGCGCGAACGCGCCGACCACCGAGTTCGGCACGATCATGTCTATGAAGCTCGACGACGCCGCGTGCGCATCGGCGACGTAGTGCGTAACCGCATGAGGATCGAGCGAAGCGGGATCGATATTGAGCCCCGCGCCCGGACGCAGCACGTTCGCGACGACGAGGCCCAGCACGAGCGCGATGCTCGTGACGACCTCGAAATACAGCAGCGTCTTGAAGCCGACGCGGCCCACCTGCTTCAGGCTTTCCATGCGCGCGATGCCCACGGAAACCGTGCAAAAGATCACCAGCGTGATCAGCATCTTGATGAGGCGGATGAAGGTGTCGCCGAGCGGTTTCATCTGCACGCCGAACGCGGGTGCGAAATAACCGACGAGAATGCCAGCCGCAAGTCCGATCAGGACCTGCACGTAGAGATGTTTGAGCACGCGCAAGATGGTGTCTCCTCCACTCGCTGCTGCCAGATGTCGAGCCGGCGCCTCTGCAGCATGAACTGCCGGTCACAGGCGGCGGCGCCGTTGGCCACTTCGGCGTGCCGGCGCGCCGGGAAGGTGGGGACCGCTGCGCGCGAGCCATGCGGCCCGCCGCGGCGGCGAGGCCGCCCGCGTCAGGCGCTTTCGAACAGACGCGTCAATACGAACTCGCGATGACCGAGTGCTTCGGCCGCCGTGAAACGGCCGTTGATCGTGGCCATCATGCACTGGAGCAGTTTGTCGCCGCTCTGGTCGAGATTCTGCTCGCGCTGCAGAACGCCGGTCACGTCCACGTCGATATGCTCGCCCATCGTGCGGACGGTGCGCGGATTCGCGCAGATCTTGATGACCGGCACGATCGGATTGCCGATCACGTTGCCCTGCCCGGTCGGAAAGAAATGCACGACGAAGCCCGATGCCGCGCACAAGGTCACCATCTCGGCGGCCGCGGACGACGAGTCCATGAACCACAAGCCCGAGTGCGTCGGCTCCTCGGCTTTGTCGAGCACGCCGTCGACCATGCACTTCTTGCCGATCTTCTGGATATTGCCGAGCGCTTTTTCCTCAATCGTCGTCAGGCCGCCCGCGATATTGCCCTTGGTCGGCTGCGACTCGGACAGGTCGTCGGTCTTCCAGCGGTTGATCATGTCCTGGTAGCGGTCGAACATAAACTGGAAGCGCTCGCGCACGCTGTCGTTCGCGCAGCGCGCGGCGACGATCTGCTCGCCGCCCGTGAGTTCCGAGGTCTCACCGAACACGAGCGTGGTGCCGAGGCCATAGAGTTTGTCGAAGGCGTTGCCGACGGTCGGATTCGCGCCGCAGCCCGACGTGGTGTCCGACTCGCCGCACTTTGTCGATACCCACAACTCAGAGATCGGGCATTGCTCGCGATCGAGCGACGTCGCGTACTGCACCATGTCCTTCGCGGCTTTCGAGGCCCGCATGATCGTGTCGTGATCGCCATGCAGCTCGATGCCAAAGCCCATCACCGGCTTGCCGGTTTTCGCGATGCCGTCGACGACGCGCTTCGTCCAGCCCTCCTCGATGCCGATCACGACGACCGCCGCGACGTTCGGGTTGCTGCCCGCGCCGATCAGCGTGCGGAAATGCAGTTCGAGGTCGGCACCGAACTGCAGCCGCCCATACGGATGTGGCAGCGCCATGGTGCCCTTGATGTTGTGTTCGACTGCCTGCGCCGCGGCATTGGACAGATCGTCGACCGGCAGGATGATCACGTGGTTGCGTACGCCCACGCGGCCGTTGTCGCGACGATAGCCGCGGAAAGTCGTATCCAGGTCAATCACGCTCATGGTGTCTCTCTCGTTCGGGTTGATGCCAGTGAAGGGCGGCGTTGCTTACCAGCGCTTCGTCTTGATGTTGTGCACGTGCGCGTGCTCACCGGCCTTGATAGGCGCGACCACCTTGCCGATATCGACGCCGTACTTGAACACCGTGTCGCCGACGGCCATGTCCTTCAGGGCGACCTTGTGACCGATCGGAATGTCCTGCTTCGCCGGCACGGTGACGACTTCATCGTCGTCCATGATCCATGCGTTGAGCAGCATGCCCGCCTTGATGCCCTCGACCACCGCCACGCCGACCGTGTCTTTCGCCTCGTGCAGCACGATGTGGATCGTTCTGCGCGGCGCCGACGCGCTCGCTGCGGTGTCATTGATGTCTGTCGTGGGATTGCTCATTAGCGTCTCCATTCGTCGGTTGAATGCGGTGTGAGGGTGCCGCCGGGGCAGCGCAGCCAGGTGCGCCGCGGTGAATCGATATTAGGCGCCGACTTCCCGCCTGTCAACTAGCTCATCTATATGTGTTAGATGACTTAAGAAAACCCGAACCGCTCCCGCGATTTACGGAAACATACGATTCATCCAGGTGTACTAGATGAGCTGGTCGTTTAGAATCAGGGCAGGTTCAACCCCAGCGAGCGGTACGACTCGCGTATCCGGGAGGTTTTCATGAGCACGCTCGCGATCAATGCGCCCGCGCTGGGCGCCACGCGGTACAAGGAGGTCAAGAGCGCGATTCTCGCCGCGCTCGCGGCCGGCGAATGGAAAGGCGGCGAATGCATTCCTTCGGAAAAGCGCCTCGCCGAACGCTTCGGCGTGTCGATCGGCACGCTGCGCAAAGCCATCGACGAACTGTGCGCCGAGAACATTCTGATCCGTCATCAGGGGCTCGGCACATTCGTGTCGATGCATCAGCGCGACCGGCATTTCTTCCGCTTCTTTCGCATCGAGCGGCGCGACGGCGACAAGGCCTACCCGGTCGTCACGCTGATCGGCTTCAGGAAGGCGCGCGCGTCGCGCGAGGCGGCAATCGCGCTTGGCATCGACACCGGCGCGCGCGTGCTGCAGTTCGTCAACGGACTCTCGCTGCACGGCAAGACCGTGCTGATCGAACATATCACCGTGCCCGAAGCGCTGTTTCCGGGCCTGACGGAGAGCAAGCTGCGCAACCGGCCGAACACGCTGTACAACTTCTATCAGGACGGTTTCGGCATCAATGTGGTCGAGACCGATGAGCGCGTGAGCGTGGCGCTCGCCAATGAACTCGAAAGCGGGCAACTTGGCGTCGAAGTCGGCGCGCCGCTGCTCGAGATTCGCCGCATCGCCTACTCGTATCACCGCAGCGCGGTCGAGCTGCGGATTTCGCGGCTCAATACCGCGGAATACGAGTACATCGGCACCCGCACGGCGCGCGACGATCAGAAATAGCCTGCCGTTGGTCAGCACCGCCCGGATCGCCGCGCCGTGCGTTGCGAGCGCGGCCGTCATTTCACCTGGCACAGCCGCGCAACAACGACAAGCCAATCGTCTTCCATTTTCGGCCCGGCACCAACCCGTCTAAAATAGCCGCAACTCCGACCCCGAGAACCCCATGCTGGATACCCTGCCGAGCGGCTCCGAAACCATCAACGACGACTCCGGGATGTTCGAACTCGCTCCCGTGTCGCTGTGGCTCGAAGATTTTAGTGGCGTGCGCGCGCTATTCGATGAATGGCGAGCCGCGGGCGTGACCGATCTGCGCGCCCATTTCGCCGAAGACCCGCGCCGCGTCGCCGAATGCGCGCACAGCATCCGTGTGATCAAGGTCAATCGCCAGACGCTCGCGCAGTTCGAGGCCGCCGATTTCGACACGCTGACAAGCAAGCTCGCGTCGGTGTTCCGCGACGACATGCTGAAAACGCACCTCGAAGAGCTGTGCCAGCTCTGGGCCGGGCAATTGAACTTCACGAGCCGCACGGTCAACTACACGCTCGGCGGACGGCGCCTCGACGTGCTGCTCAAGGGCGCGGTGCTGCCCGGTCACGAGGAGCGCTGGGACCGCGTACTGGTATCGACCGAAGACATCACCGAGCTCGAAGGCGCACGGCGCGGTGTCGCGCTCGCGGAGCAGTACGCGCGCGGGCTCTTCGAATATTCGCCGGTCTCGCTGTGGGTCGAGGATTTCAGCGCGGTCAAACGCCTGCTCGACGGTGCGCGTGCGGCCGGCATCAACGATTTCCGCGTGTTCACCGACGTCCATCCGGAGTTCGTCGAACGCTGCATGGCGGAAATTCACGTGCTCGACGTCAACCACCACACGCTCGGGATGTTCGCCGCGAAGGACAAGAAAACGCTGCTCGCGCGCCTCGCCGACGTGTTCCGCGACGACATGCGCCCGCATTTCCGCGAGCAGTTGATCGACCTGTGGGACAACAAGCTGTTCCAGCAGCGCGAAGTGCTCAACTACTCGCTCGACGGCAGCGAAGTGCACGTGCATCTGCAATTCTCGGTGCTGCCCGGCCACGAGCAGAACTGGGACCTCGTGCTGGTCGCGCTGACCGACATCACCGCGCGCAAGAAGGCCGAGGCGTACCTCGAATTCCTCGGCAAGCACGACGTGCTGACCAAGCTGCGCAACCGCTCGTTCTACGTCGATGAACTGAACCGGCTCGAACGCAAGGGACCGTGGCCTGTGACGATCATCATGGCCGACCTGAATGGCCTGAAGCGCGTCAACGATCAGCTCGGTCACGCGGCCGGTGACGCGCTGCTGCGGCGTGCCGGCGAAGTGCTCGCGAAGGCGATGGAGTCGCCGTTCCACGCGGCGCGGATCGGCGGCGACGAATTCGCGATCCTGATGCCCGATACCGACGAGCGCGGCGGCGCGGCGATGATCGATGCGATCCGTCAGCTCGTCGAGATGAACAACCAGTTCTATCCGGGCTCGCCACTGAGCTTCTCGATGGGCGCGGCGACCTGCCAGCGCGGCGACCGGCTCGAAGCGGGCGTGCAGCGCGCTGACCTGCTGATGTACGAGGAAAAGCGCGCGCACTACGAGGAGCAGCCGGCAACCGACGCGGCCGCCAGGTAACGGCGGGCTGCGATCAGCCCGGCAGTTTGGCGGCGAGCACGTCCAGCTTGGCGATGTTCGGTGGCGACGCGAACAGCTCGCCCGCCTTCGCCATCAACGCGGCCGCGACCTTGCCGTTCAGATGCGCGTCGCGGCCGGCTTCGTCGTCGAATGCATCGAAAATGCCGTACGTCGAGGGCCCAAGCTTCAGACCGAACCATGCGGCGGTGGCCGGTTCCTGCTCGACGAGCGGCAAGCCGCCGAGCAGAAACTCCTCCACCTCCTGTTCCTTGCCGGGCTTGGCTTCCAGACGGACAAACAGAGCGAGCTTGACCATGATGCGACTCCTGATGAGTGCGGCAGACAGCGGTCCTGTTAACGCGCCTTGAAAAGTATAGGCGGCGTTAGCTGAAGCGGCGCGGGATCGAGACCGCGAGCAAGTCACGCGCCAGGAAAGCGCAGTTCGAAACGCACGACGCCCGGCAGCGGACACACCACCTGTGCGCTGCCGCCATGCAGATGCATGATCGCCTTGACGATCGCGAGCCCGAGTCCACTCGATTCGGTGAACGCACTGCGCGCCGCGTCGCCGCGATAGAAGCGATCGAATAGCCGGTCCAGCTGCGCGGCGGGAATCGGATTGCCCTCGTTTTCGACCGTCACGAGCGCGCCCGCTTCGTCCTGCGCGCCGCGCAGGCGCACGATCGAATCGCCCGCACCGTAACGCACCGCGTTGACGACCAGATTGTTGATCGCGCGGCGGCACAGCATCGGATTGGCCGACACCACGCCCGACGCGTCGACTTCGAAACGCATGCCGCGTTCGTCGGCAAGGCCTTCGAAATAGTCGGCGATTCTGACGAGCTCGCCATGCAGATCGACCGGTTGCCGCTCGATCGACAACGCCGCATGATCCGCATGCGCGAGAAAGAGGATGTTCTCCGCGATATGGCTGAGACGGTTCAACTCCTCGAGATTCGATTCCAGTAGTTGCTGATATTCGTCGGGCTCGCGCGGCTGCGCGAGCGCCACCTGGGTCTGGCCGACCAGCGCGCCGACCGGCGTGCGAATCTCATGCGCGAGATCGGCGGAAAACTGCTGCAGGCGTTGATAGCCGTCGGCGAGACGGTCGAGCATCGCATTGAAGGCGTGCGTGAGTTGGTGCAGTTCCACCGGCGCGGCCTCGTTGTCGAGCCGCACCGCCAGATTCGTCGGGCTGATCTGCGCGGCCCGTGTCGCGATCTCGCGCACCGGTCGCAGCGCGCGGCGCAGTACGCAGTAAGCGAGCAGCGTCGCGGCCAGCATGCCGGCCAGCGTCGCCAGAACGATACGGTTGCGGTACGCGGCGAGCATGCGCATTTCCTGGGTCATCGGGTGGCCGGCGATCACCTCGACTTCGGTGCCGTCCTCACGCGCCGTCGCGGTCGCAATCGCCCAATGGACCGGTACGCCGTCGGGCAGTCGCGTCTGACGGATGTCGGCGGTGCGCGGCCGGTTGCCCGCCACGGCGGCCTGCAGATCAGGCACCGCGAGCCTGGCCGGATTCACGTCGATGAACGGCGCCTCGCCCGGCCGGCGAAATTGCAGCACATCCTCTTCCGCGCCGAGCATCGTCTCGAACAGCAGCGGACGCTTTTTCAATTCGCTAACCGAATAAAGGTCGTGCGCGATACGGCTGAAATGCTCGACGCGGCCGCTCAGCACGACGTCGGCGCGGCGTTGCAGCGAGACTTCGGCGGAATGATAGAAATACGCGCCGAGCGAGCCGATCACCACGCAGGCGATCAGCGCAAACAGCAACGTGGTGCGCGCGATCAGCGAGCGTTCGGTCCAGAGTTTCATACGCCGTCGCCGAACGTGTAGCCGATGCTGCGCACCGTGTGAATCAGCTTCTTCTCGAACGGGTGATCGATCTTCGCGCGCAACCGCTTGATCGCCACGTCGACCACGTTGGTGTCGCTATCGAAGTTCATGTCCCACACTTCCGACGCGATCTGCGAACGCGACAGCGCCTCGCCCTCGCGGCGCACCAGCAGATGCAGCAGCATGAACTCCTTGTTGGTCAGCGCAATGTCGACGCCCTCGCGCGTGACCCGGCGGCGCAACACGTCGAGCCTGAGGTCGGCGACCTCGAACACGTCGCTCTCGCGAATCACGCCACGGCGCAGCAGCGTGCGAATTCGCAGCACCAGTTCGGTGAACGAAAACGGTTTGACGAGATAGTCGTCGGCGCCCAGTTCGAGACCATGAATGCGGTCGCTGACCTGATCGCGCGCGGTCAGGAAGATGACCCGCAGATCGCGTCGGGCCCGCAACGCCCGCATGATCTCCCAACCGTCGATGCCCGGCAGCATCACGTCGAGCACCACGAGCTCGTAGTCGTGCTCGAGCGCAAGATGCAGACCGTCCGTGCCGGTGCGCGCGAGATCGACCGCGTAGCCATTCTCGCGTAAGCCCTTCTTCAGATAGTCGCCGGTCTTCGGGTCGTCTTCGATGACGAGAATACTCATGATGCTCGCTGCTCCTGCGCGCGATTCGACCCGCAGGCCCGCCGCCACGCGCACAAAAAACACCTGATGAAAGCGCCTGAAAAGACTGCAACGCTCCCGGCGGCCATTCTACGTGGACGCCGTCGGACGATCATGACGTTTTTGTCATCCTCCCGTCACTCTGATGAGCCGATCCGGGGAATAGTCTGACCACACCGTTCACCACGCTGTATCCCCTTCCTGGAGTTACATCATGAAGACCCTATCTGCGCGAGCGCTGCGCGCCCTCGCCGTCCCCGCCCTCGCCGCCGCGCTGTTCGCAACGATGTCCGCGGCTTCGGCCCAGAACGCGGCGCCCACCGGCGTGCGCGGCACGGTGACGTCGCTGTCGGGCGATCTGCTCAAAGTCCACACGCGCGACGGCCAGGACGTCGACGTCAAGCTCGCCGCCGACACGCCGATTCGCGGCGTCACGCTCGCCAACGTCACCGACATCAAGCCCGACAGCTACGTCGGCACCGCCGCGATTCCGCAGTCCGACGGCACGCTGAAGGCACTCGAAGTGCACGTGTTTCCGCCGAGCATGCGCGGCATGGGCGAGGGTCATCGCCCGTGGGATCTCGGCACGAACAGCACGATGACGAACGGCACGGTTGGCTCGCTTGTGGTCAGCAACGGCCGCACGATTACCGTCAAGTACAAGGATGGCGAGAAGAAAATCGTGATTCCGCAGGATGTACCGATCGTCAGTCTGGAACCCGGCAACCGTGCGTTGCTCACGCCTGGCACGAAGGTCGTGCTGTTCGCGCACAAGGATGCGGATGGCTCGATGGCGGCGAATTTCATTTCGGCCGGCGAGCATGGAGTGACGCCGCCGATGTAAAGCGGTGCGTCGTTTCCACTCCTCTTTCTCGCCATTCAAGCCAATGCCCGAATCTCCCGCATTTCTGATCGTCCATCCGCTCGTCGTTCGCGTGACGCACTGGATCAACGCGTTCGCGATGGTCTGCATGGTGATGAGTGGCTGGGCGATCTACAACGCGTCGCCGATCTTTGCGTTGCGCTTTCCCGCGTGGGCGACGCTCGGCGGATGGCTGGGCGGCTCGATCGCATGGCACTTCGCGGCGATGTGGCTGCTGTGCGCGAACGGTCTGCTGTATCTCGCGTATGGCGTGGCGAGCGGCCATTTGCGGCACAAGCTGTTGCCGGTTCGTCCCCGCGACGTGGCACGCGATACGGCGCTTGCGTTGCGCTTCAGACTGCCGCACGAGACCGGCAAGTACAACGCCGTGCAGCGTGCACTGTATTTGCTGGTGCTGCTGCTCGGCGTGCTGCTCGTCGCCTCGGGGCTGTCGATCTGGAAGCCGGTGCAATTTTCGTGGCTGACCGCGCTGTTCGGAGGCTTCGATTTTGCGCGGCGCGTTCATTTCGTCGCGATGGCCGGCGTGGTCGGCTTTGTCGTCGTGCATCTGTTGCTGGTGCTGCTGGTGCCGCGCACATTACCGCCGATGGTCACCGGCCACGCCCGGCGCAGCACGCATCGCATCGATCAGGCACACGAGAGGACTCGCGCATGAGCGACCCGCAACGTATCGTGCTGGCCGAGCACCGTCCGCAGATCGAGCGGTTGCAACGCCGATTATTCCTGCGCTCGTCGCTATCGATCGGCGCGCTCGCGATGCTGTCCGGCTGCAATCTGCAGGACAACGATTCCGTCGACAAGGTGCTATGGGCGATGTCGCGCTGGAACGATCGAGTGCAGGCCTGGCTGTTCGATCGCAACAAACTCGCGCCGACGTATTCGGCGCGCGATATTACCGATCCGTTTCCATTCAACGCGTTCTATCCCGAGTTCGACGCGCCGGACATCGACGGCTCGACCTATCGGCTGGAAGTGTCGGGGCTCGTGGCTGACAAACGCAGCTGGAGTCTCGAGCAGTTGCGCGCGCTGCCGCAGGTCTCGCAGATCACGCGTCACGTATGCATCGAAGGCTGGAGCGCGATCGGACAATGGCGCGGCGTGCCGTTTCGCACGTTTCTTGAACGGATCGGCGCCGATCTGAGCGCACGCTATGTGGGTTTCAAATGCGCGGACCGCTACTATTCGAGCCTCGACATGGCGACCGCGCTGCATCCGCAAACGCAATTGACGCTCGATTTCCGCAACGCGCCGCTGCCGGCCAGATACGGCTATCCCCTTAAGCTGCGCGTGCCGACCAAGCTCGGCTTCAAGAATCCCAAGCACATCGCCGCGATCTTCGTGACCAACACGAATCCGGGCGGCTACTGGGAAGATCAGGGGTACAACTGGTTCAGCGGGCTTTAGACGACGGTGACATAACGCGGCACCGGTTTCTGCACGCGCGGCGGCGGCGCATCGTGAGCCACGCGCATCCGTTTGACTTCGTCGACAGGACTCAGGCCGAACAGCCGCTTGAACTCGCGGCTGAACTGCGAAGCGCTTTCGTAACCGACGCGCGCGGCAGCCGCGCCCGCATTCAAACCGTCCTGCACCATCAATAGACGCGCGTGATGTAGACGCGTGGTCTTCACGTACTGCATCGGCGAGGTCGCGGTGACGGCCTTGAACTGCGCATGAAACACCGCGAGACTCATGCCGGCTTCGGACGCGAGCGTATCGACATCGAGCGACGCGTGATAGTCCGCATGGATGCGCCGCAGCGCCTTCGCGATGCGGCCGAAGTGATTCTGATGCGTGAGCGCCGCGCGAATCGCGCCGCCCTGCTCGCCGGTCAACACGCGATAGCAGATTTCCCGCACGATTCCAGGTGCAAGAATGCTCGCATCGAGCGGTGCTGCGAGCGCTTCCATCAGCCGCTGCACTGCGCTGCTCAGCGCGGGATCGAGCGGTGTCGAGTAGATGCCGGCCGGCTCGTGCTGCGCGATGCCCTGGGTTTCATTGAGCGCCATCAGCAACTCGGCGACCATCGTCAGATCGACGCGCACGGAAATGCCGAGAAACGGCTCCTGCTCGCTTGCCTCGGTCTCGCATTCGAACGGCAACGGCACCGACAGCACCAGGTACTGCTGCGCGTCATACTGGAATACCTGATCGCCGAGATAGCCGCGCTTGCGTCCCTGGCAGACGATCACGATGCTCGGCTCGTACATCACCGGCATGCGCGGCATCGGACGATTCGCGCGCATCAGGTTGACGCCTTCGAGGCTCGAGCGCGTCATGCCGGCATTCGGTGCGAGCAGATCGAACAGTTCGCGCAAGCGGCGTTGCGCGGGATTGTCGGTAACGGAACCGGCAGCTTGAGTGGACATGACGATATGGTGACAACCAGGAGAATAATGCTTGGAATCTAGCACCAAACAGTCTATCGCGCTGCCCCTCCAGAGTTTTAGGCAAATCTTCAAGACAATCAGGTATTCCGCGAGGGGCGTCGGACTCCTAAGATGGGAACCCTGCCGGATCGCCTTTTTCATCGCGCGCAGCGTGCGCGGTGATTGGCCGCCATCAGCCGAGCGCTCGCGAATCGCGGCCACCGGCGCTCGCGCCCTGATCCCGGTTCAAGCTGCGGCCCGCCGCATCCGCAACCCGTGTTGCGCATCGCCGGCGCGTCGCCTGTTGCGCCATCACCCTCTTTGCTGGAGCTATCCATGAGCACGACATATGCCTATGCAGCGACCGACGCCACAGCGCCGCTCGCCCCGTTCGAATTCCAGCGCCGCGCACCGCGCGCCCATGACGTGCAGATGGAAGTGTTGTTCTGCGGCGTGTGCCATTCAGACCTGCATCAGGCACGCAACGAATGGAAGAACACGATTTACCCGGTCGTGCCGGGCCACGAGATCGTGGGCCGCGTGACCGCGGTCGGCCCGAGCGTGACGAAGTACAAGGTCGGCGAGCTCGTCGCGGTCGGCTGTCTGGTCGATTCGTGCCGCACTTGCGCGAGTTGCGCGGAAGGTCTCGAGCAGTATTGCGAGAATGGTTGGGTGGGCACGTATAACGGTGTCGATCGCGTCGACGGACAGGTCACTTACGGTGGCTATTCGACGCAACTGGTCGTCGACGAGGCCTTTACGCTGCGCGTGCCGGAGAATCTCGACCCTGCGGGTGTCGCGCCGCTGCTGTGCGCCGGCATTACCACGTATTCGCCGCTGCGCACCTGGGGCGTGGGACCGGGCAAGAAGGTCGGGATTGTCGGCCTCGGCGGTCTCGGCCATATGGGTGTGAAGCTGGCGCGGGCGATGGGTGCGCATGTCGTGCTGTTTACGACGTCGCCGTCGAAGATTGAGGATGCGAAGCGGCTTGGTGCGCATGAAGTCGTGGTTTCGAGGAATCCGCAGGAGATGGAAGCGCATGTGAATAGCTTCGATTTCATTCTCAATACCGTGGCTGCGCAGCATGATCTGAATCCGTTTTTGAATCTGCTCAAGCGGGATGCGACGATGACGTTGGTTGGGGCTCCCGAGCACGACCATCCGTCGCCGCAGGTCTTCAACCTGATCTTCAAGCGGCGGCGCCTTGCTGGTTCGCTGATTGGCGGGATCGCCGAGACGCAGGAGATGCTCGATTTTTGCAGTGAGCATGGGATTACTTCTGATATCGAAATTATTCCGATGCAGAAGATTAATGAGGCTTATGAGCGGATGCTCAAGAGTGATGTGAAATACCGGTTTGTGATTGATATGGATTCGTTGAAGAAGTAATTGCGATTTTTTGGCCGCGCAGCGGGTGCGTTTTTTTGCGCCTGCGGCGCGGGTTCTGTTTGTTGTTGTTTTTTTGCCTTCGCTTTTTTTCTTTGTTCTTAGGGTGTTGGCCTTTCCTTGATTTCTTGTCGGTCTATTAGCGTTGCCCCTGTGCGGGGCGGCACCTACTTTCTTTGCTGCTGCAAAGAAAGTAGGCAAAGAAGACAGCTTTAAACCGCTAGCTCATAAGCGGGCACCTCGGTCTGCATGAGGTAGTGGTGCATCTGGAATCTGTGTTCTCGCACATTCCGCGTTATTGACAAGGCAGTCATACCTCCGGCGGCGCTGCGCGCGCCGAAACCCCGGCCAAAACCATTGGTCGTTTCGGCGCGTTGCCGAGGCGAAGCCGATGGCCCGCTAACAAAAAAATACCACTGGTTTCCCCTGCATACCCGTCCGCGACGCACGCAGTGCGGAGTGGGTGCGGATGACGGCTTTGTCACTGCCGCGGAGTGTGCGGGGGAACGGATTCCAGATGCACCACTGCCCCCTCCAAGCCAGGGGACCCACTTAAGAATTAGCGGTTTGAGCTGTCTTCTTTGCCTACTTTCTTTGCAGCAGCAAAGAAAGTAGGTGCCGCCCCGCACAGGGGCTACGCAAATAGACCGATAAGACAGCAAGGAAAGGCCAACACCCTAAGAACAAAGAACAAAACACCGCAGGCAAAGAACAAGAAACCATTTGGAGCACGAAAGTGATCGACAGAATAACTGCAATGCGCACATTCATCCGAATTGTGGACACCAACAGCTTCACCCGCGCAGCGGAATCATTAAACATTCCACGCGCAACGGCAACGACGATCGTCCAGAACCTGGAAGCCCTGCTAGGCACAGCGCTACTGGTCCGCACAACACGCCGCCTGAGCGTCACCTCAGAAGGCGCAGCCTACTACGAGCGCTGTGCGCAAATCCTCGCCGACATCGACGAAATGGAAGCCAGCCTCCGCAATTCGACCGACAACCTTACCGGCCGCCTACGGATCGAAATGCCCAGCGCGGTAGCAACTGCAATCGTGCTTCCGTCCCTGGACGACTTCCACACCCGCTACCCGAACCTCGATCTCGCAATCGGCGTCAGCAACCGCATCGTCGATATGGTCTCCGAAGCAATCGACTGCAGCATCCAGCTCGGTGAATTGCCCGATTCCAATCTCGTCGCGCGGCAACTCGGCACGCTGGATCAGATCACCTGCGCGAGTCCGGCCTATCTGGATCGCTACGGCTCGCCCGCCGATCTCGACGAGCTGCGCGCGCACGTCGCGGTCAACTGCGTGTCGCCGCATAGCGGCCGCGAATGCGATTTCGATTTTGAAGTGGATGGCGCAGCCCGCAAGGTCAAGCTCAACGGCTTCGTGCAGGTCAGCGACGAACAGGCATACCTGACCTGCGGTCTGCAAGGCCTCGGCATGATCCAGCCCGCGCGGATCGCCGCACAGCCTTACCTCGATTCGGGCCTGCTGCGTGAAGTGCTGCCGCAATGGAAACCCGTGCCGATGCCGGTCTCGGTCGCGTATGTGAAGAACCGCCGCGTGTCGCCGCGCGTCCGCGCGTTCGTCGATTGGCTCGCGGAGCTGTTCGAAAAGGCCGGGGACGTCGAGCAGGATCTGTCGCGTGTGCGTCAGTTGCTGCGTGGCCTGCATCCCGCATGAAGCGGGTGCGCTCGCGCGTTCACTTGTCCGGTTGCCGCACCGGCACCGGCCGCGTCAACAGATCGACATAGAAATTAAAGAACGCCGGATTATCGAATCGTTTGACGATCGTCATTTTCTGCAACCCAGGCGGCGGCGAACTCGTGTAGCCCCTTGCCTTGCCATCGTCGGCACCGAAGCCCGTATCCACATCCACCCACTCCTCGACGGTCTGCGTCGCGAACGACGGATGCATCAGGTACGCGAGCGTCAACGTGTCCCAGATGCTCGTCGTGTAATCCGGATTGGTCTCGAAGCCGTTCTTGCCGTCGAAACCGTAGCCGTTCAGCGTCTTGAAGAGTTGCGTAATGATGGTCTGCTTCGCCGGATCGTGCGCAATGCGATCGTAAACCGCCCTGTTCATTTGCACGGTATTCGTCACGTCAAGCGGAATCACCGTCTGTTTGATCGGCAGACGCAGGACCGTTTTCGCTGCCTGCGGATCGAACCACCAGTTGAACTCGGCGGTTCGCGTGGTATTGCCCGGCACGTCGATCGCGCCGCCCATGTAGATGATCTGCCCGATCAGCGGCACGATCTCGGGATGCTCGCGCGTGGCCAACGCGATGTTGGTCAGCGGGCCGATCGCAAGAATCGTCACCTCGCCCGGATAACGCTTCACTGATTCGACGATGAAGTCGATCGCGCTCTGGTTGCGCACCTTGGTGTGCGTCGCGAAGCCGTCCGGCGGCGCGACGAGGTCACTCTCCGATTTCGGTTCGGCCTTGTTCCATGCGCCGATATAGCCGTCGCCGCCGGGAAATTCCTTCAGTTCCCGCTGGACGGTTCTGAAGTCGTGCGACAGTGCGTAATTGGCGCCCGCATACACGCCGATCTGATTTTCGACGCCGAGTCGTTCGACCGATTTCAGCGCGTCGGCAACGCCCTGCTTCAGCCATTGATTACCGGACACCACGGTAATGCCAAGCACGTTCAGCGAACCTTGCGCCTGCAATTGCGCAGCCATCACTCCGAGCTGGCCGTCGTCGCCGAGCGTGTTGTAGTCGCTGTCGATGATCACCTTCGGCGGATCGCTCCGGGCATTGAGACCGCTGCTGGCGCAAGCCGTGAGACTGAGTGTGGTTGCCACGCTTGCCGCCCAGGTCAATGTCACGAGAATTCGCATCATCGATGCAGTCCTCCGGAATACCGTTGTGTGATGCGGACAAGGCAACCGTCATAGGCGCGAACCATACGCATGACTAACAATTAATGCACAAACAGCAGCGCATGCAAAAACGGCTCGCGACGTCACTGCAACGTCACGAGCCGCGTCAATCGCGCGCTATCGAAAGCCCGTTACTGCGACTCCTCCGCCCACACCGCATTTTCCCGCGTCATCAACGCGGTCGATGCGGCCGGCCCGAACGTGCCGGACGAATACGAGCGCGGCCGCTCGCCGGACTTCGCCCAGCCGTCGAGAATCGGCTCGGCCCACGCCCATGCCGCTTCGAGTTCGTCGCGACGCATGAAGTGCGTGAGACGTCCGCGGATCACGTCGATCAGCAGCCGCTCATAGGCTTCCGCGCGACGTTCGGTGAACGCCTGCTGCAGGTCCAGGTTCAGGTTCACCGGCAGCATGTGCATTCCGCTGCCCGGCTCTTTCGCGAGCACCTGCAACTGGATCGACTCTTCGGGCTGCAACTGGATCACGAGACGATTGCCATAACTGCGGCCATTGGCCGGAATGATCGAGAACGGCAATTCGGAGAATTCGATCACGATCTCCGACAGCTTCTTCTGCATCCGCTTGCCGGTGCGCAGGAAGAACGGCACGTTGGCCCAGCGCCAGTTGTTGATCCGCGCGCGCAGCGCGACGAAGGTTTCGGCGCGGCTGCCCGCCGGCACGTTGTCTTCCTCGAGGTAGCCCTTGACCGCCTCGCCGTCGACGGCGCCAGCCGTGTACTGGCCGCGCACCGTGTCGCGCGCGATGTCCTCGGGTGTCATCGGCCGCAGCGAGCGCAGCACCTTCAGCTTTTCGTCGCGCACCGCGTCGGGATCGAGCGACACCGGCGGCTCCATTGCGACGATGCACAGCAGTTGCAGCAGGTGGTTCTGCACCATGTCGCGTAGCGCACCGGTCTTGTCGTAGAACCCCGCGCGGCTGCCGACGCCGACCGTTTCGGCCACCGTGATCTGCACGCTCTTGATGTACGGCGCCTGCCACAGCGGTCCGAAAATCGGATTGCCAAAGCGCAGCACCATCAGATTCTGGACGGTTTCCTTGCCGAGGTAGTGGTCGATCCGGTAGATCTGCGCTTCGTCGAAATGCTTGCCGACCGCGATGTTGATTTCCTTTGCGGAGGCCAGATCGTGACCAAGCGGCTTTTCGAGCACGACACGCGAATTGGCATCGACGAGCCCGGCCGACGACAGGTTGTCGCAGATATGGGTAAACAGATCCGGCGACGTCGCCAGATAGAACACGCGGTTCACGCCCTCGCGCGACGCTTCCTTCAGGCGCTGGTAGTCCTCGGACGAGTCGACGTCCATCCTTACGTATTCGAACAGCGCGAGGAATTTGTCCCACGCGGACGCTTCGAACGCCTTCTTGTCGATGAAGGGCTTCGCCTTCTGCTCCATGAATTCTCGGATGTATTCCTCGCGCGACCAGGGTTTGCGGCCGATCGTCAGAATGCGGGTGTCCGGCGGCAGGTTGCAGTGCAGATGCGCCATGTAAAGCGCAGGCAGCAGCTTGCGGAACGACAGATCACCGGTGCCGCCGAAGATGATCATGTCGAGCGGCAGGTCGGGTGTGGCGGAAGCTTGTTGGGTCGTCATGGCACGGTCGCAGCGTCTAGGGAGAAGGCGTCGATCAGGAATCGGCGGCCGGCGGACGGGCTACGGCTCCCGTCGGCGATGGCGCCTTTTCCGGCGAACGCCTATGGTGCAACGTTTCGGGATAGTTTGCACGGCAACATCTGCCTCAGGTTAGCGCAAAGCGCCAACCTTGCGCGGCAGACGACTGTTTTTTAGGGATATTTTGCTCGATTTTTTGCGGGTTGAGCCGGTGACGGTCAGCCCCGTTCCAAAGCGTCGCGCGCGACCCGGCACGCGGCCAGATCCCACGCTGCGCAGCCGACGCTCTTGAACACCACCGGCCCCGCCGGCACCGGCTGCGTCTGATCCAGCACCGCGGCGATCCCGCCCACGCGGGCCCAGTCGACACCCGCCTGGATGAAATCACCGGCCTCGTGCCTCGCGCCGGCCGGATCGTCGACGAATAGCGCACTGCCGGCGAGCGTGGTCGCGCCAATCTCGGCCATCTGCGGCGTGAAAGCACCGACGCCGATCACGAGCCGCCCGGCACGCGCCGCCTCGTCGTAGACCGGCTGTCTGCTCGTGGTCAATGCAATCACGACGTCGGTCGAAGCGGGAATCGTCGCCCCTGCTTGTGTGAGCGGACGCAACTCGCGCACCTTGCCGCGCTGCGCCGCGCAGAATGCTTCGGCACGCGCGGGCGCACTGCCCTTGATCGACACGCGCGCGTCGGGAAACAGCTCGCCGATCGCCTCCAGATGATTGAGCGCCTGCGTGCCGGTGCCGATCAGCAGGAATTCGCGGGGCGCGCCTTCGCGGGGCGCGCGTCGAGCGAACGTCGCGATGCCGAGCATCGACATTGCTGCGGTCCGGCGGCCCGTCACGGTCGGGCCGTCGAGGACGAACAGCGTCTCGCCGGTGTCGGCATCGAAGGCCATCACCTGGCCGTGGATCGTGGGCAGATGGCGCGCGCCGTTGCTCGCGCACACGTTGACGAGCTTGTGGATCGCGAGATCAGGCGCGGTGGCGGGCATCGACAGCATGATGCCGCCCGCGTTCAGCGGCACGACGAGCCGCTCGGGGCTCACGATGCGCTGTTGCGCGTAATCGACGCTTGCGCGCCGCAACGCGTCGACAAGCGCTGCGTAAGGCATCAGACGCGCGGTGGCGGCGGCGTCGAAGATCTGCGTGGTCGGGCGGGTCATGGGCGGAACGGTCCAATGCCGGATGGAGTGGGCATGGCGTCACCGTAACCGAGCGCAAAAAAATTGACCAGTCACGGCCCGCTAGCTTGTGCGGCGGCTCAGCGTCATCCCCCGCCCCGCATAGAAACGCGACATCGTCGCGAACGGCAGGTACGCGTCGGCCTGATGCGGCGCGACACCCGACGGGTTGTGAAACCACACGCCGTCGCGATCCCGCCCGTGCAGCAGGATCAGATGACCGCCCTGCTGCTGGTTCGGCCGCTCGGGATAGCGAATCTCGGGACTCACGGACACGATCGCGAGCGTCTCGGCGTCGAGCCGCGCCGCGATCTCCTCGAGCGGCGCCTGCGGCAGCACATCGATGGCCAGACCGAACGCAGCGCCCGCCCAATCGGCGAACGGCCGGTAGATCAGGCCGTCGACGCCGCCATCATCGCGCAGCCGATACACGCCGTGCCGCAACGCGTCGTCGAGCAATGCGGCGCGCGGCGCGTGCTCGATGCGCCAGTAGTCGAGCGCCGATTCGAGGCACGTGAGCCCGCACAGGCGCTGCGCCCAGAAACGATAGCGCTCGCGGTCGACGAAACCGCTGCGCTGCCAGTGCGGATCGTCGCACGGGTCGCGCTGCTGTTCGACGATGTCGCGCACCCACTCGGGGCTGCCCCATTGCCTGTAGTACGGGACGTCGGCGTGGCGGACAGCGGGTTCGGTCATCAGTGGCATCGGTTGGGTCGGGTTCAGTGGTATCGGGCGGGATTACAGCATGCCGCGCGGTAATGACGCCACCCATGCTCATCGCGAAGCCGAAGCCGCCGGCCCCAGCGAAACTTTCCAATTATCCGCCACACGAATATTCGTCAATTATCTGCCACACGAATATTTGACAAATATTCGTGTGGCGCATAAATTGCATTTATTTGTCTCACAGATAGTCCGCCATGCTCCACCCGATCGCCACATCTGACCAGCTCGCCCAGCTGCTTGCGGCCAGCCGCCGCCAGGCCGGCCTCACGCAGACCGAGGCGGCCGCACGCATTGGCGTGAGCCAAAGTCGCATTTCCGCGCTCGAAACCGACGCGAGCGCGCTCACCCTCACACAGTTGCTGGCACTGTGCGGCGCCTACGGCCTGCAGTTGCAGTTGCGCGACAAGCACGAGCCGAGCCCCGGGCCGGCGCCGATCGTCGAGTGGTGAGATGGCACGGCAAACCTCTTCTTCGAAGGCCTTGTCGGTGTGGGCGAACAATGAGCGCGTCGGCGTCTGGCGCCTGCCCGCGCGCGGCCCGATGGAATTCGCTTACGACGCCGCGTGGATCGCCTCGCCCGCGGGTCGTCCGCTGTCGCTGTCGCTGCCGTTTACGCCCGGCAACATGACGCACAAAGGGCCGCGGGTGCTCAACTTTTTCGACAACCTGCTGCCCGACAGCGACGTCATCCGCAAACGCATCGCGCAGCGCTATCGGACCGAAACGCTCGACGCGTTCGACCTGCTGCAGGCGATCGGCCGCGACTGCGTCGGCGCGGTCCAGCTGCTTGCCGAAGACGACGCACCGGCCGGGGTCCAGCGGATCGAAGGCACGCCGCTCTCCGACGGCGACATCGAGGCGCTGCTCGCGCAAACGGTCGGCAAACCGTCGCTTGGCGCGCCCGACGAAAGCGACGACTTCCGCATCTCGCTGGCTGGCGCGCAGGAAAAAACCGCGCTGCTGTGGCACGACGGCCAATGGCAGCGGCCGCACGGCGCGACGCCGACCACGCATATCTTCAAGCTGCCGCTCGGGCTGGTCGGCAACCGGCTTGCCGATCTCAGCACGTCGGTTGAAAACGAGTGGCTGTGTCTGCGGATTCTGCGCGCGTTCGGCCTGCCGGCCGCCAACGCCGAGGTGCTCAGGTTCGGCAAGCAGCGGGTGCTCGCCGTGGAACGCTTCGACCGGCAGATGCATTCGAGCGGCACATGGCTGCTGCGTCTGCCGCAGGAAGACTTCTGCCAGGTGTACGGCGTGCCGTCGCACCGCAAATACGAGAACGAGGGCGGCCCCGGCGTGCTCGACCTTGCGCGGATCCTGCAGCAATCGGTCGACGCGAGGCACGACATCGAGACGCTGCTGGCGAGCCAGATCCTGTTCTGGATGCTTGCCGCGCCGGACGGGCACGCGAAGAACTTCAGCATCCGTCTGCTCGCGGGCGGCCAGTACCGTATGACGCCTCTCTACGACGTGATGTCGATCTGGCCGGTCGAAGGCAATGGCCCGAACCAGTGGTCGTGGTACAAGGCGCGGCTTGCGATGGGTCTGTGGTCGCGCAGCAAGCACGATGCGTTTCGCGATGTGCAGCGGCGCCACTTCAACGCGATGGCGTTGAAGTGCTCGTACGGCGCCGACGCCGAGCCGCTGATCCAGCGATTGATCGAACAGACGCCCGGCGTGATTGAGCGGGTATCGGCGGAGTTGCCCGAGCGCTTTCCGGGCAAGGTCGCGGAGCGGATTTTTAAAGGACTTCAAAACTCGGCGGCCCGGCTCGACACCATGCCGGCAAGCTGACCGCGCGCCGCGCGAGCGCGCCTGCGACCGTCCGCAGACGGGTTTGCCCCCGCGCACTGCTTCATTCGCGCATTCCCCAGGGTTTCGTCGTCGTTTCACCGGTAGAATGCTTTTGATGCTCAATGCATCAAAAGTCGCCGGTACGGCCGTTGCGTCGCTTGCATCAACGACCTCGGCGAGCGGTCAGACAAAATCATAAATCGCGAATATTTTTGCGGTACATTGGCTGTCCCCGCGTGGCCGATTCATGCGCGTTGCATGCGCAAGGTAGGCTTGCGCCTGTCGAAAGCGTTCCTCTTGTACCTATTAACCCGGCGGATTCTCACGCAGCATGGCCAACGAAACACACTCACCCGACTCCATCGCGGTTGCCGAGCGCGTGCGCGAGTTGATGAGCCGGCATGGAATCGGCAAGCGGCAGCAAACCACAGAGCTGTGCCGCATCCTCGATCTGAGTTTTTCACAGGGGCACCGCAAACTTCGCGGCAATAGTCCGTGGACCCTGTCGCAGATCAAGAAAGTCGCCGAGGTATTCGACGAACCCGCGGCGCAACTGTTCGGCGCGCAGTCGCTCGATCCGGGCGTCGTCGGCGCGATCGCCCAGGAGGCGGTGTTCTGCATCGGCGCGACCGAAATCGCCTGCACCGCCTGGGTCGGTGCCGCCCTCGAACCAGGTAGCCGCCCGGAGTTCGTCGCCTATTCGCGGCTCGGTCAATGGCGCGTCGCGCGTCACGATGGTGCGCTGTATCAGAGCGCCTACGAAGTCCACAAGATCGAGATCTATCCGCGCCGCGCCGAAGCGGACAAGCCGACCATCGCGGTCGTCGACGACGATCAGGCGAGCGCCGACAACCTGCGCGACTATCTGGAGCGCAGCGGCTTCACGGCGGTCGCGATCTATGGGCTCGCGGCCTTCAGCGAGCAATTGCAGACGCAGGTGTTCGACGGCGTGGTGATCGACTGGCTGTTCGGCGCACAGACCTCAGCCGCGGCGATTCGCGCAGTGCGCGCATCGGAGAACCCGGACGCGCCGATCTTCGTGCTGACCGGCGAGCTGTTGACCGGCAAGGCCAGCGAATCGGAGATCAGCCAGGTGATCCGCGATTACGACGTCGCGTGCTACGAGAAACCCGCACGCATGGCGATTCTCGTCGCCGATCTGTCGAAGCGGCTCAACCGGCCCTGAACCACGGGTGCCGACGCGCGCGCTGCGCGCCGCACCGCTCCCTCACCCGGGATGCCGCGCCGTCAGCGCCCGCTGCAGCGCGTGCTTCAGATCCTCGTAATGTACTGGCTTTAACAACGCCTCGAAGACCGACGAGGCGCCGTTCTCGCCACCCCGCACGACCTCCGGCGCATACGCGCTGACCACGATCACCGGCACGCCCGCCGACGGTCCGCCGCGCGACGCGAAGTCCTCGAGAAACGTGTAGCCGTCGCGCTCCGGCATGTACAGATCGAGCAGCACCACGTCGCAGCGATGCGTATCCAGCCACGCGAGCGCGTCGTTGGCATTGCCGAGTGCGTGCGAGTCGTAGTCCATGTGCGCGACCATTTCGCTGAGCGATTCGCGGATCAGCCGGTTGTCATCGACGATCAGCACGCACGGCCGCGCGCCGCCCGGCTCGGTTTGCGCCTCGACGCCGGAAGGCTCGACGGTCGCCACCGGGACGACCGGAATCGTCACCGTGAAGGTGGTGCCCTCGCCGACCGTGCTCGCGACATCGACCGTGCCGCCGAACAGTTTCACGAGCCCCTGCACGATCGTGAGCCCCATGCCCGCGCCTTCGAAGCGGCGCGTGCGTGACGCGTCGAGCTGCGTGAACTCCTCGAAGATCCGCGGAATCTGCGCAGACGGCACGCCCGGCCCCGTATCGCTGACGACGAAAACCAGCAGCCCCGGCTGCTGCCGCAGCTCGACGCGCACGGTGCCGGTTTCGGTGTAGCGGATCGCGTTGGTGACGAGGTTGTTCACGATCTGCCGGATCCGGTGCGGGTCCGACTCGACGAGCCCGCTCGCGCCGCTCGCCTCGCTTTCGAGCTTGAGTCCGCGCCCCTCGGCGGACATCGTGTGTTCGTCGACGATCGACGCCAGCAGCTCGCGCGGCTCGAAATGCTCATGCCGCAATTCGAGCTTGCCGGCGCCGAGGCGCGCGTAATCGGTCAGATCCTTCATCTGCGCTTCGAGATGGCGCGCCGCGGTTTCGAGCCGCTGGATCACCTTGCGGTCGGCCTCCGTGTGATAGTTGAAGCCGAGCAGTTCGATCGACGACACGATCGCGTGCAACGGCGTGCGCAGCTCATGGCTGATCATGCCGAGAAACGCATCCTTCGCGAGGCTCGCTTCGCGCGCCGCGCGGCTCGCCTGATGCTCGGCTTCCAGCGCCGCGCGCTGCTGATGCATGAGCCGCGTGCGGCGCCGTCCGTTGAGCACGAGCAGCAGCGTCGCAGCCGAGGACAGCAACAGCAGCACCAGACCGCCCGCGAACAGCATGCGGCGCTTGTCGATGAAATCGCGGTTCATCGCCTCGCGGTCGGCGACATCGGCGAAACGGCGCGACAGCGCGAGATCGTTGACCTCGTTCCAGTGCTGGCGCAGCTGCTCGTCGATTCGCGCGGCACGGGCGCGGTCGTGCGGCAGCACGTCGATCTCTGGCTGAATCTCGTCGAGCACATGCTCGAGCACCTTGATTTCGTCGAACTGCCGTTGCAGCAGCGCGAGCTGCGCGGAGAGCCGCTGCGTCGAGCCGGCCAGCACGCGCAGCTTCGATTGCAACAGCTGGAAGCGCAGCAGCAGCCGCTGATAGTCGTCGTCGGCACCGGATTCATACAGCAGCAGCTGGTTTTCGAAGCGCGTGTAGGCGATCTGCAGTTGCGCCGCGTCCCAGTAGAAACCGTCGTAGGTGCCGGTCAGCTGCTCGGTCGCGCGCGGGTTCAGCAGGCCCGCGTAGAGCAGATAGCCGATCGCGCCGGCGGGCGCCGCGAGCGCCATCAGCCAGATCAGCACATACAGGACGTGCCGCCATGGACGGCGCGCTATTTGACGATGAGGGCCTTGATCTGCCATACGAATTTCGAGTCGCCGACCGCGCCCGTCAGTTCATCCGGGAAAGCATCGCGCGGGTAGATCAGGAACAGCGGCCCGAAGTCGCTGAGTTTCAGGCGCTGGCCGTTCATGCTGTACGCGACGATCATGCCGTAGCGTGCGCAGTCCGCCACCGGCACGGTGTACGTGTAGTCGTCGAACGTGTGGAACTCGATCTGGGTGCCGTACGAGCCGACGATCTTCAGGATGTCGGCGAGCCTGGGCCCGGTGAACGTCGAGCGTGGCGTCCAGGTGGTCGAGGTCGTGATCGCATGGACGGGCAGCGCGAGCAACTGGGCCTCGCTGAAGTGATAGACGTGATGCGCGGCGTCGTTGGTCTTGGCGATCTTGCCTTGCACGTCGAGCGACAGCGTCGGCGACTGCTGCCCGGCCGGCTGTGCGGACGCGCAACAGACAGTCAGCCCAACGATCAGCCCGGTCAGTCCCATCAGCCAGCGCGTCCGCCAGCGAACAGAGGTTGCCCCGGTAGCATTACGCAGCGTTGCAATCACGTTGGCCATTACCTTTTTTATCCGTTTTTCGGTTGATGCGCCGGACTGCGGGCGGCGGCAGGGCCTGCCGATCTCATTACGCGAAGTATTACGCCGTGCCGTGCCGTCAAACGCGCATCACCCCGACACGCGACCTTTGACCCGCATGCATAATATCGCCAAAATCCGTGATCTCAAAAACGGGGAACCCCGGGGCGTCGCGCCGGCGCGTCAGCGCACCGCGCTTGCGTCCCCGCGGACCTTCGCCTTCCATCGCGCCGCGCTGCGCCTCGAGAGCCATGAACAAGCCGGTCCTGCCTCTGACGTACGAACAGCTCGATCACTGGATCGAATCGCTGCAACCCGCTTTGCTCGCCGAGCGTTTCACGATGGCGCTCGGGATTCTGCGTGGCGGCGCGCCGCTCGCGCTGATGGTGTCGCACGCAGTCGGCACGCCGGTCGCGTTCCTGCGCTACGACCGCCAGACCCGCGCGGTCGCATGGGATTCGACGCTGCCGGTCCCGCCCGCGGGCTCGAAAGTGCTGCTGTGCGAGGACATCGCCGGGCGTGGTTTTACGCTCGTCGATTGCATCGCGTTTCTGCAAGCGCACGGGCTCGAAGTCAAAACGCTGACCGGCGCGGTCGATGATCTGAGCCGTGCGCAGCCCGACTACGCGATCGATGCGCGCGGCTACTTCGCCCTCTTTCCGTGGGAGCGCCAGGCGTACACCGAGCGCTACCGCGACGACTGGGCACGCGTCGAAGCCGGCGCCGCGCCCGCGATGGCCAACGATCACGAATACGCGGCGTACGCGATCGACCTCGACGGCATCCTGCTGCCCGACGTGCCGCTCGCGCGCTACGACGAAGACCTCGCCGCCGCGCTCGCCGAGCGTGACGCGCTGCTGCCGTTCGAGGTGCTGCCCGGCATCGACCTGCAGCACGTGCGCACGATCATCACGGGTCGCCCGGAGATGGATCGCGCGCGCACCGAAGCGTGGCTCGCGCGACACGGCTTCGCGCACTTGCAACTGGTGATGCGAGCGCCCGGCATGCACGACGACAGCCCCGCCGGCGCGGCCGCGCACAAGGCGAGCGCGGCGCTGCGCGCGGGCGTTACACACTTCGTCGAAAGTGATCCGGTGCAGGCGCTGCTGATCGCGCAGCAGGCGCCGCTCCTGCGCGTGATCTGGTGGGATGCGCTGACGCGCACGGGGATGCTGGTGGGCGCAAGGGCGTGGAGTTGAGCGCCAGGCGCTGAGTGGGTGCGGCGTCTCGCCCGCCCCCTACTTCTCCTTCCCCTCGGGCAGCTGCAAATGCCGTGCGGTCCGCTGCGACGCGACGATGATCAGCTTCATCGTCGCGCGCGTCGCACCGACGAACAGCTTGCGTGCGCTGCGTTCGTCGAACGCGTCGAAATCGACCTCCGTGAAGATCACGCACGGCGCCGCCTGCCCCTTGAAGCGGTAGATCGACTCGACCAGCACGTCGCCTTCGCGATACTCCGGGTTGCCGAACAGATCGTATTTGCCGGTGAAACTACGCAGCCGATGCGGTCCGAGATGATCGAGCGCGGTCATCGCCGAGCCCTCGCGGCCGCGAAACGACAGCACCGCGATGTCCTGCTTGCGAAAGCCGAGCGATAGCGCCTGGGTGATCGCGCGCTTGGTCGCGTCAATACAGTTTTCGGCGGCCTGCGCTTCGTCGTAGACCGACACCGACACCTCGGAGCCGTCGAACGGACTGCCTGAGGCGAGCGCCGCGGCAAGCGGCGCCGACGCGCCTAGAACGTCGCGCAGATAGTCGAGAATGTCGCGCGGACTGCGGTAATTGGTGGTTTCCTTGAGCGTGGTCCAGCCGGGCAACGCGACCGGCTCGCGCATGTACAGATTCTGCAGTGGGTCTTCGAGCCACCACCACGCGCCGCCCGGCCGCAGCATCCGCTCGAGCGCGGCAACCCACGGCTGCTGGAAATCCTGCCCTTCGTCGACGATCAGCACGTCGAACTGCCAGCGCGGTTCGATCCGCGTGTCGGCGAATACGACCTCCAGTTGATCGAACACTTGTGCGGACTCGAAATCGGGCGCGCGGCCCGCGTCGCGCGCGATCCAGTCGCAAAGCTGGTGATAGTTCGCGACCTTCGCCTCCGGCGGCGCGACCCGCGCGATGTGATCTGCGAGCGGCCGGTTGAAGCACACATATAACGGCCGCTCGCCACGCGCGACCGCATCCTTCATCACCTGCACCGCGAGTTGCGTCTTGCCCGAGCCCGCCGTGCCGATCACGCGCAAACGGAACGGCGCGAATTCGAGCCGCCGGGCCCATGTCGCGAGTCCGCCCGCGAGGCGCGTGACGAGCGTGCCCGCCTGCCCCACGAGCGCGCTCGTGTCAGGCGTCAACGCGAGTTCGTCGGCAAGGAAGTGGTGGATTTTCGACGCGCAGGCAAGCCGCGGTTCGTCGGCCGGCAGCGCTTCGCGGATCGTCGCCGCGAGCCGCTCGCGCCGCGTCGCGTCGACGATACGCGCGGGATTCACGCCGGCGATCGCCGCATCCTTGACGACGTGATCGGGACAGTACAGCAGTTCCTCGATGAAATACGTGCCCGCGCCGAACGCCGCGGTAAAGCGCCTGTGCAGACTCTCGATCGTATGCGCGAGCGCGATCGCGACGTTGCGCTCGGTCTGCAGATACACCTTGACGAGCCCCTTCGGTGTTTCGCGCAGAAAGCCGGTTTTCTGCTCGATGATCATCACGCGCCCCGCGGGACTGACGATCACGAAGTCGGCCTCGCCGAACACCGAGAAATTCTGATTCAGGCGAGTCCAATGCACGCCGTGGTAGACGGTGTAGTCGGCGGGCAATGCCTTTTCGAGCAGCGCGAGCGTTTCGCGTTCGCGCGCCGCCGCGCCGGTCGCTTCAAGGCTCTTCCAGTCGTCGGGAACAATGCGGGCCATGCGGTGCCTTAGTGGGTTTGGATGCGTGTATTCAGCGCGCGATTCGGAGTGCGGTCATTGTACGCAACGTCATGCCAGCCGGACGGCCCGTCGCGCAAAGGCGCGCGCATCGTGTATCGTTACTGGCTGAACGCCGCGCATGTCGCGCGGCTTGCCAACTGTAAGAAAAAAGGATTTACCGGATGATTACGATCTGGGGACGCACCAATTCGGTCAACGTCCAGAAGGTCTTGTGGTGCTGCGACGAACTCGTGCTGCCGTTCGACCGCATCGACGCGGGTTTGCAATTCGGCCGCAACAACGAACCCGACTATCTCGCGATGAACCCGACCGGCAAGATTCCGACGCTGGTTGACGACGACTTCGTGCTGTGGGAATCCAACTCGATCCTGCGTTATCTGGCGACGCAATACGGTGAGTCGAGCCTGCTGTATCCGGCCGAGCCGAAACTGCGCGCGAGTATCGACCGCTGGCTGGACTGGTCGCTGTCGACGCTGCAGCCTGTGGAGCGTCCCGTGTTCTGGACGCTGGTGCGTACGCCCGAGGCCCAGCGCGACACCGTGAAACTCGCCGCCGACGTGCAGGCAGTCACCGTGCTGTGGCGTCTGCTGGATACGCATCTGCAAGGCCGCTTCTTTCTCGAAGGCGACAAGTTCACGCTCGCCGATATCGTGATCGGCGCGTACGCGAAGCGCTGGTTCGGCCTCGACGGTTTGCAGCGGCCCTCTCTGCCGAATCTGGAGCGCTGGTATTCGCGTCTCGCGACGCGCTCGGGGTTCAAGAAGTATGTGGACTTCCCGTTGACCTGAGCATGGCGCGGGTCGGCGCACACGGTTTCAGGTTTTCGCGCGACCCGCAAACTCTTCAACCTTGCCGGCAGGGCCCGCAACGATCAACAGATCGCCCGGTAGAACGACAGTGTCGGGCAGCGCGTGCTGGAAATTATCACCCGCGCGCTTGACGCCCACGACCATGACGCCAAACGCCTTCAGAACACCGCAATCCGCGAGCGGACGGTTGTGGGTCGGCACCGGGGCATGAATCGTGGCGACGGCAAATCCTTCGCCGAATTCGATGTAATCCACGATTCGGCCTGTAATCAGGTGAGCGATCCGTTCACCCATTTCCGCTTCCGGATAAACCACATGATGCGCGCCGATGCGATGGGCAATCTGGCCATGCTCCGGGGTCACCGCCTTCAGCCAGATGTCCTTGATCTGAACTTCAGTCAGGGCCATCACCGTCATCAGGCTCGCCGAAAGGTCGCTGCCAATGCCTACGATCGCATGGGGGAAGTCGGCAACGCCCAACTGGCGCAAGGTATTCACGTCGGTCGAATCGGCCTGGACGGTGTGCGTCAACCGCTCCGCCCATAACTGCACCCGTTGCGCGTCCCGGTCGATTCCCATGACCTCATGACCCAGTCGAACAAGCGATTGAGCCACGGCACAGCCGAAACGCCCCAAACCGATGACGACGACACTGTCGCCTTTCGAAAAGGCGAGCGAAGTCTTGAACAGGTCAGCCAACAATTGGATGCTCCTCGGGGTAGCTATATTGCGCGCGTCTCTCTACGAGCATGAGCGACGTCGCAAAGGTAATAGTTCCAACCCGGCCGATATACATCAGCGCGATGATCACGAACTGCGCCGGCGCGGGAAGGTCACCCGTGATACCTGTCGACAGACCGACCGTAGCGAACGCCGAAATAACCTCGAAGATGACCTGATCGGTAGGCAAATGGGTGATCGGCAGAATGACAAGTGTGCCGACCGTGATCATGAAGGCACCCAGCGTCACGACGGTAATCGCTTGCCTCTGCGCGGACACACTGACCCGGCGTCCAAACGCTTCGATATCGCTCAGCCCGCGGATCTCCGCCATCACGAGCAAGCCCAGAATGGCGACGGTCCCGAGCTTGACGCCGCCTGCCGTTCCCGCGCTGCCCCCGCCCACGAACATCAGTAAGTAATGCAGGGCCCAGCTGTCATGAGTCATTGCGCCGATGTCAACCGAGTTGAAACCGGCCGTGCGCGCCGATACCGAGGCGAAAGCTGCCGAAAGGAGCTTCTCTCCGAGCGGCATCGGACCCAGGGTCTTCGGATTGCTCCATTCGAACAGCAGCAGCGTAAGAAAACCACCCAGCAACAGCGCTCCCGTGACAATCAGGGTGAGCCTGCTGTGCAATGAAAGCCGACGCGCACCGCGCAGCTTTTCGCGCAGATCGTATAGAACCGGGAACCCGATTCCCCCCACGACGATCGCGACCATCAGCGGCACCAGCATCGATGCGTCGGCGGCATAGCGCATCAGACTGTCCGGGTGAATTGAAAAACCTGCGTTGTTGAACGCCGAGACCGCATGGAACAATCCATTCCAGGCGGCCTCGCCCCATTGGAGGTGGTACCCGAGATGAAGCCTGACCATCAGCCAGAGTGCTGTGATCAGTTCAGTGAAGAGTGTCACGACGAATACCAGTCGCGCTACGCCGCCAATGTCCCCTAGACGCAGAGCGTGCGTCTCGACCTGGGTGATCAGTTTCGCTCGCAACGGCAACGACCGGTTGACCATGAGTCCCAGCAATGTGGCCGCCGTCATCATGCCGAAGCCGCCAATCTGGAACAGCCCGAGGATGACCCACTGACCAAAGTTCGACCAGTAGGTGCCCGTATCGACGACGACGAGCCCGGTCACGCAGACTGCGGAGGTCGCCGTAAATAAAGCGGTCAGCCACGGCGCTGCCTCGCCTTTGGCCTGCGACAAGGGCAACCTGAGGAGAAGCGCCCCTGCAGCAATCGTAAACAGGAAGGCTAAGGCTACTGCCCGGGATGGGTGAAGCAGTTGTCTCATCGATACCCCGTCGAAACATGGCTAGAACCAGTCTGACAGAGGATAGGCATTTTTCGACAGTAAAGGCCCTATTTTTTCCCCAATTGCCGGGAATCCCGCTTCTCTCGACGCTTCGACCGGCGCGGCGCCGCCCCCCGCATGCCTCTATAATCGACGCATGAAAACCGCCAAGTCCGCCGCGACCGGTCATCCGGTCACTCCCACACGTGTCGCCCCCGCCGCCGATGCACACGATCATCATGCGCATCACGACGCGCAAGAGCCGTCGCACGCACACGGCTCGTCACAGGAAGCGGCTCTCGCACTCGCCGAGGAATACTGCCGCGAACGCGGCGAAAAGCTCACGCCGATCCGGCGCAAGGTGCTCGAGCTGCTGCTGAACTCGGGACGCGCGACCAAGGCCTATTCGCTGCTCGACGAAATGCGCCAGATCCACCCGGGCTCCGCGCCGCCGACCGTCTATCGCGCGTTGGATTTTTTACTGTCGGCGGGGCTCGTGCATCGGATCGAGTCGATCAATGCGTTCACTGTCTGCCATGATCTGACGCAATGCCAGCACGGCATTCTCGTCGTATGTCAGGAATGCGGCAGCGTCACCGAACTGCATCAACCGAAGCTGCGCCAGGCCCTCGTCGCGCAGATCGAGGACGCGGGCTATCGGCTCGCAAGCGACGAAATCGAATTGAAGGGACTGTGTTCGGCCTGTCAGGCGGCCAAAGCGGCCAGCGAGGCCGCGACGGTGGCCGTGGCGAAATAGCGGCGCGCCTGCCGCGAAGCATCAATGGCCGTGCGTGGCTTCCAGAGGCAGCGACTCCCCGCTGCGCGCCGGCCCGCCCCTCCGACACCCAGTTTCACGACAAGCGCTGCGAAGCGTCGATCACCCCGCCGCGCGGGCGTCGATCGCGTCGTGCAGCAGCGTCACGAGCGCTTCGGGCAACGCGGGTTTGGTCATGAAATGCTGGAAGCCTTCGCCGATGCTGCGCAGGCGGTAAGCGTCGTCAGTATGGCCGGTGAGGGCCACCGCCACCGCGGGCGAATGACCGCCGCAAATCTCGTGGTCGCGCAGCCGCTGGATCAGATAGAAGCCATCCATGGCCGGCAAGTCGAGGTCGCAGACGACCGCGTCGGGAAGCAAGCGCGTCACCGCTTCGACGCCCTCTTCCGCATCGGCGACCGCGCAAACCTTCGCGCCTTCCGCCTCGAGTAGCAAAGTCAACGATTCCCGGCTGTCCGGGTCGTCCTCCACCAGCACGATCGTAGCTTGATCGAGCCTCATTGCTGCGTTCATCGTATCTTGTTGCTCTGGAAAACCGGTTAGGCCATCGGAGACGGCCATTGTTTCACTTTGCTGATCGCCGCCGATTTGCGCGGCCAGGGTGTTGCTGTCCATGATTCCGACTCGATTTCGCACGCCGAGTTGCAGACAGGTCCGCGATTGTAAAGCATCGCTCGGCACCTTCCCGAGTACAACGCGTGCGCACGGTAACGCGTCAAAATTGCACGCCGATGAAAAAACCGCCCTCGATGCTTACCGCGACTTATCTGCTGACTGTCCGCAGTTTTCCGCGGCTCGCCGATTGCCGGCACCCGATGTTCCGGCGCGGTTCGCGCGAACCTCGTTCGCACGCCCTTTCTCCGCCCGGTATCGATTCTGTCCTTCGCATCCAATGTCACTGAGAGCATGTCGCGTGCCTCATTGCGGCGGTTCGTATTGCGCGAACAGAGGTGCCGCGGCGGTTGCAAATGATGCCGCGATGCTTTGGCGCCGGACTGCTAACGTGTGGCGCAGCGGCGCTATCATCGCGGGCGCGCATGCCCTTATCGATGTCCCCGCATTCCAACCCGAGGCAACCCGACACCATGTCTGCTACATCGCCCGCACTTTCCGCCGCGACGCTCGATATCCTCCGTCACGTCAGTACCGCCACGCTGACCACCCAGCTATTCAAGCGCGGCTTGCGCAACACGTTCATGCAGGGCGTCGCGCCGTTGGGTCCGCAGCGCGGCGCGAATCTGGTCGGGCCGGCGTTCACGCTACGCAACATCCCGTCGCGCGAAGACATCGACGTGCTCGAGCTGTTCGCGGACCCCGAGTACGCGCAGCGCAAATGCGTCGAGACTATTCCGCCGGGCCATGTGCTCGTGCAGGACTGCCGCGGTGAGCGCGGCAGCGCGTCGTTCGGTTCGATTCTGTCGCTGCGCTTACAGGTGCGCGGCGTTGCCGGCATGGTGTCCGACGGCCCGGTGCGCGACAGCGCGACGATCGCCGCGCTCGACATGCCGGTGTTCTGCGCAGGCGCCAGCGCGCCGCCCAATCTGATCCGCCATCACGCAGTCGATATCAACGTGCCGATCGGCTGTGGTGGCGTTGCTGTGTTTCCAGGCGACGTGATCGTCGGAGATGTGGATGGGGTCGTCGTGATTCCGCGGAAGATGGCCGACGAGGTCGCGCAAGCCGCGGCCGAGCAGGAACAACTCGAAGCGTTCCTGACCGAAAGAATTGGCGCTGGCGCGGTGCTCCCCGGCACCTATCCGCCGAACGAAGCGACGAAGGCGGCGTTCGACGAGTGGAAGAAAACCCGCAAAATCTAGGGCTTCGCCAAAAGACAAGACGGCCGGCGCGCCACACCGGCCGCCGGTTCAATCGCCCTTGCCGGGTCCAATCCCCTGCACCAGCAGCGCCACCGCGTGCCGTGCGATCTCCGCGCCGCCGATATTGCGGCGCAAAGGATCATTGCGCCACAGCTTCGAAGTGGCGAGCGGCAGAATCGTCATGCCGAGCAGCGTGACGAACACGAGCGCTGGCTCGATCGATGCATTCAGGCGCCCCTCCTTCTGCCAGCGCGCAATCGCCAACAACGATGCCTTCTGGTGCGCGAAACCAGAACGCTCATGAATGCGCTGGCGCAATAGCCCGCCGTCGCTGATCACTTCGCGTACCCACAGTGACGCGAACCACGGGTTATCGCTCGCGATCTGCACGAGGCGCTCGGTGAGCTGCGTGATTGCCGCGACCGGATCGTCCGGATTCTCCTGAAAAGGCAGGCCAAGGCTCGCGCGTAACGGTGCGAAACACTCGTCGATCAGCACGTCGAGCAGCTGATCACGAGTCCTGAAGTAGTAGTGCACCATGGCGGGCGTGCAGCCGGCCTCGCGGGCAATCTCACCTAGCGATGTCTCGACGATGCCCTGCCTCGCAAACAGCGTGAGCGCGGTGTCAAGCAAACGTGCGCGCTGCTCGGGGCCCCGCGCGGCGCCCGTTGGCCGGCCGGGCCGGCGGGCGGCCGACACAGCGGGCGCGGTGCCCGCGACGTTCGCGATTTGCGTATCCGCCCGTGCTGCCTTGGGCCTGGGCTTCGACGGGCCGCGCTCTTTTGCGGCAATCGGAGCGGCGGGCCCCGCAACTGTCACGACATTGTCCGCCGCGGCGGTGTCAGACGAAATCCTTGCCATTGCATTGAATTTGACGTTAGAGGTGATGTCGCATATATTAATCGCTTGGTTAATTAATTTCAATGCGTTGCCGCCATGGAACAACCCGTCACGACTCCGTCCGTCGACTCCGCGCCGCAGGATCCGCACTCGGCCTCGCCCGCCGTCGAGCACCCGCCGATCCGGCTGCTGTTTCCGGCGCTGCTGCTGGTTATGCTGCTCGCCGCGCTCGACCAGACGATCGTCTCGACCGCGCTGCCGACCATCGTCGGCGACCTCGGCGGGCTCAACAACCTGTCGTGGGTCGTGACCGCCTACCTGCTCAGCTCGACGATCGTCGTGCCGCTGTACGGCAAGTTCGGCGACCTCTTCGGCCGCAAGATCGTGCTACAGACGGCCATCGTCATCTTTCTCGTCGGCTCGGCGCTATGCGGCATCGCGCAGAACATGAGTCAGCTGATCGTGCTGCGCGCGGTGCAAGGCCTCGGTGGCGGCGGCCTGCTCGTCGTGACGATGGCGGCAATCGCAGACGTGATTCCGCCCGCCGAGCGTGGCCGCTATCAGGGCGTGTTCGGCGGGATCTTCGGTCTTGCCACGGTCATCGGTCCGCTGCTCGGCGGCTTTCTGGTCGAACATCTGACGTGGCGCTGGATTTTCTACATCAACCTGCCGCTCGGCATCGTGTCGCTCGTCGTGATCGGCGCCGTGTTCAAGCCGCACGCACGTCACGTGAAGCACACCATCGACTACATGGGCGCCGCGTTTCTCGCCGGCGCGCTGACCTGCATCATCCTGTTCACGAGCCAGGGCGGCACGATTCTGCCGTGGACTTCGCCGCAACTGTGGTTCACGCTCGGCATCGGGCTAGTCTCGATCTGGGGCTTCATTCACGAGGAACGCAGCGCGGTCGAACCGATCATGCCGCTCGGACTGTTCAAACAGCGCACGTTTCTGATCAGCAGTCTCGTGAGCTTCATCATTGGCGTCTCGCTGTTCGGCTCGGTGACGTTCATTCCGCTCTATTTACAGGTCGTGAAGGGCTCCACGCCGTCGGTAGCCGGCATGCAGATGCTGCCGATGATGGGCGGCGTGTTCATCCTGTCGATTGTGACGGGCCGCGTCATCAGCAAGATCGGCAAGTACCGGAGATTCCCGATCATCGGCACGTTCCTCGTCTCCGTTGCGATGCTGCTGCTCGCACGCCTGCAGATCGACACGCCGATTCATGTGATGTATCTCTACCTGGGTCTACTCGGCTGCGGCCTCGGCATGGTGATGCAGGTGCTGGTGCTCGCAGTCCAGAACACCGTCGAGTTCAAGCATATGGGTGTGGCGACCTCGGGCGTGACGCTGTTTCGCTCGATCGGCGGCTCGATCGGCGTGGCCGGCTTCGGCGCCGTGTTCTCGAACAGCCTTGCCGGACGCCTCGAAAAGCTGATCCCGCCCGACACCGAACTTCCGCACGCGTTGGGTCCAGCCGCGATTCATCAGCTGCCCGAAGCATTGCGCAACGACTATCTGCATGCGTTCGCGGGCGCGCTGCACACCGTCTACCTGTCGGCCGCATGTGTCGTGGTGCTCGCCTTCGTACTCGCATGGCTGCTAAAGGATCATCCGTTGCGCAAGCACTGATCGTTCAGCGGCGCCTGATCCAGGCGCTGATGCACACACTTTCCGGCAATCGCCTCATGACAGTTCGATGACGAGGCCGCACGCAAAACGCGCCGGCCTCGTTTTGAGCGCATGGTCAAGATTTCTTCATACCTCGGAATGAGCGGTAGCGCACACAATCCAGGGGCCAACCGCGTTGACGTCACCGGTGAAACGCCACATATTGCAAACAGCATAAACGTAGGCGCTGCCTAAGTCGTGGCGACACTCCGGCGCATGTGGATCGTGATTCCGCGGACCTGACCCCCGCCTCAACGCGATCCGGAGCATGCCTTCATGGCATCGTTTTCCAAAGGTGGGTCCACAGCATGTCCACCCAGACAACAACCGGCGAAAGCTTTCCAACGCCCTGCAAACGCTGCGGTGGCGCCTTGTACCGGCAAGTCGACACCTGCCCTTACTGCGGCATGGCGCATCCGTTCGACCAGGACGATCTGCACAGGCGCATGGGCATCCCAGGCAGCCGCGCGAGCGCCACGCACAAACCCCTGCCCCGATTCGACGACGAACTCGGCATAGCGGACAAACCCGCCATCGGCACTCCCGCGATGACGTCCGAACCGCTTTTGCCGACCGAGCCGATCAGTCACACGGCGCTCGTGTCGACCAACACCACGATCCCTCCTTATGAAGATCCGATGTATGCGCCACGCAACACTGCGCAGACGATCTGGCTCGTTTTGTACGTGATTGGCGCGGTTGTCGCGATCGGCCTGGCATATGTCGCCTATACGCTATTCAGTAACGACGGCGAGTCGGAAGAAAAAGGCGTGGAGCAAATTACTCAGGATGCCAGAACGACGACTGGCATGATCGCGCCGCTTGCGTCTGCGCCAGTGGTGGCTCCAGCGCAGACCGCACATGCATCGACCGCGGTCAAGCCCGCGCCACCTGCTGTGGCCGAGATGGCGGCGAAGCCCACGCCCGTCGTGCCCGTCGCGCCCGCGGTTCCCGCGACACCTGCTGCGCCACCTGCCACACCGACGGTGGCCGCGACGCCCGTGCGGCCCGCGCCGCAATTCCACGACGCGGGACAAGCCTTGCAGGTCGCGCAGACCGCATTGCGCGCGAGCGATCTGTCCAAAGCGCAAGCCGCTCTCGCTGCCGCGCAAACGTTTCAACCGGGCAATAGCAACGCGCAGAGCCTTGCCGATCAGATGCGCCCACTCGTCCAGCGTCGCGATACTGCGCTACAGGCCGCGCAGGCTTGCGTTGCGCAGCAGTCGTGGCCGTGCGCACGAGAGCACGCGAACGAGGCGCTCGCCATCGACAGCGGTAACGACGCCGCGAAAGTGATCCTCGAGCGCGTGATACGCGAGACCGGCTGGGCGCCGTTGCCTGCGCCGCATGCAGCGACCACGGGCGCCGGCACGCAAGCGAACGGCGAGCTTGTCGCGATCGCATGAGGCAAACGTTCGAGTAATGCCCGCAGCGGCGATCGAGTGCGCCGTCGCGCAAAGAATATTGATCTGCATACCGAATCAAATGGCCGCCGCCTGTGCTGATTCGTACAGTAACGTGCGTCCTCTGCGGGGAAGCAGGCGGGCCGAACCTCGCAGCAGCCTGAGCTTGACATGGCAGCCGGATCACTGGTGCTTTCACGCGCCACGCGTGAAGCTGGATCAACCTGACCGATAGGTAGAAAGACCATGCTAAAGAGACTTCTCGCGGGATGGCTGGGGCTGATGGTGCTGGTCGCATGTTCACTGGCCGGCGCGGAACCGACGCACTACAAGATCGTCACCGGACCGGAGCGCGGCACCTATATCCAGATCGGTAACGACCTATCGAAATGGGTGGCCCAGCCGGTCGGCATCGACCTGGAGGTGGTGGCGTCGAAAGGGTCTGCCGAAAACGTGCAGCGCATGCGCTACGAGCCTGGTGTGAAGCTCGCGCTCGTGCAGTCCGACGTGTACCAGGCGTTCATCGACATGGCCAACTCGGGCAACTCCGATGCGGGCGCGACGATCCGGCCGCTGCGACTCATCATGCCGCTCTACGACGAGGAAATTAACGTCGTCGTGCGTGCGGATTCGCCGCTGAAAACGCTAGCCGACATCAAGGACAAGACCATCAGCGTCGGCCTGCTAGGCAGCGGTACGGCGCAGTCGGCGACGACGCTCTATCGCCTGATGTTCGGCCAGCCCATTCCCGAGCAGAACGTCGCGCATCTGAGCAACGAGGACGCGCTCGCCTCGTTGATCGTGAAGAAGATCGACGTTGCGATCATCGTGGTCGGGCAGCCGGCGAATCTGTTCACCACCATGAAACCCGAGTTGCTGTCACAGCTGCGTCTGCTGCCCGCCGATCCCAACGCGCCCGAGACGGTCCGCGCGAAGCAGACTTACTTTCCGACGACGATCCGCCAGAGCAGCTACCCAGACTGGCTGAAGGAAGACGTGCCGGGCCTGACCGTCAAAGCGTTTCTGGTCACCTACGATTACGGCTTGCGCGACACCGTCAGCAATCTGAATCATTTCGCCGACTCGTTGTGCGCGAACTTCGACAATCTGCAGGAGCATGGCCATCCGAAATGGAAACAGGTGAAGCTCGAATTGCCGACGCTCGTGCACGGCTGGAAGTACTACGGTCCAGTCGAGAAGCATCTGCGCGCGTGCCTCGCGAACCGCAGCGCGGCAATGAGCGCGGCGGCCGCGCAACCCGCGCCGAAACCGCACATGCCTTGCTCGGAAGAGGAACGGATGCTTCTGCTGTGCAAATAGCGTTGCGAGGAAGGCCGACAATCGATCAAACGCGGCTGTCGGCCGACACGGCGCAGGTGTCCATCGCTCGTTGCAATGCCTCGTACACCTTCGGGCGATTGCATTGCGACACGTTGAAGCGCAGAAATCCCGTCGCCGTTTGCGACGCGCTGAACACGTTGCCCGGCGCGAACACGACGCCCGCCGTCATCGCATGACGCGCGATGTCGGCGGCATCGAGCGCAGCGGGCAAGCGCGCCCACACGAACAGACCCGCGCGCGGCCGGGTCCAGATGTCGAGGCCCGCATAGCCGAGACGCCTGACGGTCTCGCCCATCGCATCGGCGAGCTTCGCGCGCATCGCCTCGAGATGACGCCGATACGTGCCGTCGACGAGCATCCGATGCACGACGCTCGCCGCAAGCTGACCATTGCCGAACGACGTCGCGAGCTTCAGATCGATCAGCGGTTCGATCCACTCGGCGCGCGCGGCAATATAGCCGCAGCGTACCGCCGCCGACAACGTCTTCGAAAAACTGCCGATCGACACCACGCGCGCGAGACCGTCGAACGCGGCGAGGCGCGGCGCGGCTTCGTCCTCGAAGTCGGCGAAGATATCGTCCTCGACGATCAGCAGATCGTGCTCGCCGGCGAGCTTCAGCAACCGGTGCGCGACGGCCGGCGCGAGCGTCGCGCCGGTCGGATTGTGGATCGCCGAGTTCGTCACGTAGAGCCGCGGACGCTGCTCGATCAGCACGCGCTCGAACGCGGCGAGATCCGGCCCTTGCGGCGTGTACGGCACGCTCGCGATCCGCACGCGATGCGCGCGCAGCAGCGCCTGAAAGTTGAAGTAGCACGGATCGTCGATCAGCACCGTGTCGCCGGGTTCGAGCAGGAAGCGGCACACGAGATCGAGTGCATTCGTGCCGCCGTCGGTCAGCACGATCTGCTCGGGCGGTGCATCGACGCCGTGCGCCGAGAGCCGCCATGCGAGCTGCTGACGCAGCGCGGGCAAGCCGGCCGGGCTCGCGTAATCGACCAGCAGTGACTGCGGATCACGCGCGACCGCGCGCAACGCGCGGCGCACGCCGTCTTCCGGCAGCCACGAATCCGGCATCCAGCCGCAGCCGGGTTTCAGCACTTTCGAGCCGGTTTCTAGCGACTGCCGCGTGAGCCAGAGCGGATCGACCTCGCGATCGAGCCGCGGCCCGAGATCGGCGAGCGCGAGCGGCGGCGCATGGCCCGACACGAAGAAACCGGAGCCGCGCCGCGCGACGATCACGCCCTCGGCGACCAGCCGGTCGTATGCTTCCACCACGGTCGACTTCGACACGCCGAGCGTGTCGGTCATCGCCCGGATCGATGGCACGCGCGCGCCCGGCATCAGCGAGCGGCTCGCGATGCGCTCGCGCAGATTGTCCATCACGAGGCCGACGCGCGTGCCCGACACCGTCTCGTTATTCGCGTTTTCCGCCATCTGTACTGCTCCATGTTCAGTACAGTTTGTGCAAACTGTACTGATCTGTAGCTTACCGTTTTTGCCCCCGGCGCGCATCATGAGACTCTTTCAGCGCAGGGATGTTTGCAATGGACAAAACAGGCAACGGCTGGCTCAGCGGTCTCGCGGGCGTACTGATTTTCAGCGGCTCGCTGCCGGCCACGCGGCTTGCCGTGCAGGGACTCGATCCGGTGTTTCTGACCGTGGCGCGCGCGACGATCGCGGGCATTCTCGGTCTGCTGCTGTTGCTGGCGTTCCGCGAGACGCGGCCCGCGCGGCGCGAACTGCTGCCGCTCGTGGTAGTCGCGCTCGGCGTCGTGGTCGGCTTTCCCTTGTTGACCGCGCTTGCACTGCGTCATGTCAGCGCCGCGCATGCGGTCGTGTTCATCGGCCTTCTGCCGCTCGCCACCGCGATCTTCGGGGTGCTGCGCGGTGGCGAACGGCCGCAGCCGGCGTTCTGGCTGTTTTCGGCGCTCGGCAGCGCCGCCGTGGCCGCGTTCGCGCTTCGCCACGGCATCGATGCGTCGCCCCTCGGCGACGCGCTGATGCTCGCCGCGATCGTCGTATGCGGGCTTGGTTATGCGGAAGGCGCGCGGCTGTCACGTCACCTCGGCGGCTGGCAGGTGATTTCGTGGGCGCTCGTGCTGTCGCTGCCGCTGATGCTGCCGCTCGCCTGGTGGACGCGGCCCGCGTCGTTCGACGGTGTCGGCGCCGCCGCGCTGTGGGGACTCGCGTATGTGTCGCTGTTCAGCATGCTGATCGGCTTCGTGTTCTGGTATCGCGGGCTTGTGCTCGGAGGTATCGCGGCGGTCGGCCAGTTGCAGTTGTTGCAGCCGTTCTTCGGGCTGTTGCTCGCTGGCGCGCTGCTGCACGAGCAGGTACCGCCGTCGATGATTATCGTCACCGTGATCGTGGTCGCCTGCGTGGCCGGCGCACGGCACTTTTCACGCGCGGCGCCGGTCCGGCCGGCAGTCTGACGCGGGTTGGCCATCGCACGGCGAGCAGCCCTTTTCGAGATCGAATTGGGCGAGCCGCGGATCGATATGTCATCATTTCGTCGATTGGCTCAACCTTGGCCCCGCGCCGCGACTGACGATGACGACCGCTTTTGCTCAAACCGTCGAAGCCCGTTTTGCCGAACTCACGCCGACCTCGAAACGCGTCGCCAGCTACATGCTCGCGAATCTCGACCGGCTCGGCCTCGAGACCGCCGACCAGATCGCGCAGCAAGCCGGCACGAGCGGCATCTCGGTCGGTCGCTTTCTGCGCAGCATCGGCTATCGCAATCTCGACGATCTGAAGCGCGAACTGCGCGGCACGCAACAGCGCCCCTGGCTGATCACCGACCGGCTCGACGCGTTCCGCCGTAGCGCGAGCGACAGCACGCGGACCGGCGAGCCTCATCAACCGAGCGCAGCGGACGGCTCCTCGCCGCGCGACGCCGCGCTCACCCAATCGCTCGAACTCGAGATTGGCGCGATCCAGCATGTGTACGAACTCGCGCGCTCGCCGGCCTTCGCGCGCGTCGCCGAGCGCATCGCGAATGCCGACGCGGTCTACATCCTCGGCATCCAGTCGACGCGCGGCATCAGCAACGCGTTCTACAGCTACCTCGAATACATCCGCCCGCGTGTGTTCTATTCTGACGGCATGTCGGGTTCCTATGTCGATTCGCTGAACTCGGAATTCAGTGCACCGTACCTGATCGTCACCGACACTCGTGCCTATTCCACGATCGCGCGACGCTATTGCCAGGCGGCGTCGCGCCGGGGTCTGCCGTTCGCGCTGGTCACCGATATCTACTGTCCGTGGGCGCGCGAATTCGAAGGCGACCTGCTGCAAGTGAAGACCGACGTCGGTCAGTTCTGGGATTCGCTCGCGCCACTGACTTGCCTGTTCAATCTGCTGATCTCAGCGGTCGTCGAGCGGCGCGGGCCGGTTATCGACGAACGGGTGGCGCGCAATCGCGAGTTGCAGAGCGAGTTCGATCAGTTCGATCTTTGAGGGGCGCGGCGGGGTGTCGCGCTCACTTAGGGCTCACGCTCATGCGCCGATTTTTGACCCGCTTCAAATCCGCACCGGTGACAGGCATAGTGAAGGCTACTCTACGGCCGGACTGCACCGGCCACGACAGGACCACGCATGAGCCTCACCCATCCTCCGCTCGACGCCCCACTTATCCGCGATGCCGCCGAAGCCGACCTCCCCGCGATCCAGGCGATCTACGCGCACCACGTGCTGACCGGCGTCGCGTCGTTCGAAGAGACCCCGCCATCAGTCGACGATCTGCGCGCGCGGCTCGCGGCGGTGCGCAGCCACGGACTGCCGTACATGGTCGCGGAGATCGATGGCGAGATTGCGGGCTATTGCTACGCGACGCTGTATCGCCCGCGTGCCGCCTATCGCAACACGATCGAAGATTCGATCTACGTGAACGATGCGTATCGCGGACGCGGCATCGGACGCGTGCTGCTGCAGGCGCTGATCGAACGTTGTGAGACCGGACCGTGGCGTCAGATGATCGCGGTGATCGCCGACGGCGGCAGCGGCGGCTCTCTGTCGTTACACACGCAACTCGGTTTCGAGTTGACCGGCACGCTCAAGGCTGTCGGCTACAAGCACGGCCGCTGGCTCGACACGACGCTGATGCAACGCACGCTCGGCCGCGGTGCATCGACCCAACCGGACGACGTTTCAAGCGCGGCAAGCGGCACTCGCGACTAGGCCCGCGCGCTGGTGGCGGCTTCTTGTCGACGCGCATCAAGTGAACGAGACGAACCACGGCGCCAGGGCCGGCGCGAAGAGCGCGCCGGCGCCGAACGCAAAACCTAATGCGCGCGCGGCAAGCGCGTGAACAATGTCGGATAGTCGATTACGAGGCCATCACTATCCACGCTCAAATTCGCGGTAAATTCGCGAAAAATGCCTTCATAGCGGTACTCGCGATTCAACTCGATGCACGTGTACGCCTGATCGACGCGCGTGACCTGCAAATCCGGCGTCGAGATATAGGCGACCTCGATCGGCTGACGCTCGCCTTGGGCCAGTTGCAGGCGGCGGATCGGCAACGTGTTGGTGTACGGTGTCGCGGCGATATCGATGTCGATGCAGCCCTCGATCGCACTCAGCGTGAGGCCGTGCCCGTCGTGCCAGTGGCCGTCGCCATCGCCATGCAATTCCACTTCGCCACCGCCGACGATCTTCAGCCGCGCGTAGCGCGTGCGCCATTGCGCGTCGCAGCGCACCGCGTAATGCAGCCCATATGCCTTGCCATAGCGCTGCCCGACCACGACGCTTTCGACGGCGAAGCCGTCATCGCGCGCATCGAATACCAGGTGTTCGATGCCATCGCCCTCTTCCGAGGCCCATCGCAATTCACGCATTGGTGTCTCCTCGCGAAACGGCGCAGCAGGCGCGCCGGGTTCTTATCGTAGCGCGAAAGCCCGTGCGCACGCAGCCACAATCATGTCGGGGACGTTCCAGACGGCCGACATGTCGGCCATCATGTGCCGCTCAGGTTTGATACCCCAGGCGCTCGCAGCCTTTCGGCGAGTCAGATCGCGTCATTCTGTCCTGGCTTCATTCATTAGTCAGTGGAGGAAAATCAACTAACGACCGGTGAGACAAGACGACTGGGAGGCAGCATGGCAAAGAAATTTCCGTTGCACCCGATTCATCCTGAGCGGCTCTGTTGGGGCTGCGATCATTACTGTCAGGCCAATGACATGCGGTGCGGCAATGGACAGAGCCGAGCCCAGCATCCGTGCGAGTTGCTTGGCGATGACTGGTACGAGCACGGCGACTGGGGAATCGAAGTGGACAGCTCAGGAAAGTTCGTCACACAGGAAGAGTCACGCTCGACTCACCACCCTGAACGCCCCGCACGGCATGCCAGTGGGTAGCACTAGCGAGACCAGCGCTTTCGACACATCAAAATGGCACGCCAATAAAAAAAGCTGCGCACTCGACGTGCGCAGCTTGCGAGACTGACGACGCGAAAAACCTGCGTCGATGTGGCGGCAAAACAACGCGCCGCCACGTATTCAGTAACTATTTAGAACTTGGTGATCAGACCGACGCCGACAGCAACCTGGCTGCGCGACGACGACGGCGTGCTGTTCTGGCCGTCACCGATGCTTGCGGTTGCATCGATGATGGTCTTGCCGTTGCCTGCCAGCGTCTGGCCGCCAGCGCGCTGATACGCTTCCAGCGCGTACAGGCCGGTACGCTTCGACAGCGTGTAGTACTGCGAGAGGTTGAACTGGTTGTAGCTAGCCGTGTTCTCAATGCCGTTCGACGACGTTGCACGGGTGTAGCTATAGCCAGCGGCCAGGTCCAGCACCGAGATCGGCTTCCAGTGCAGCACTGCGCCACCGGTGTTCCAGATTTGCGTGCCGTGGAACAGCGAACCCGTGCCCGCAGCGTATTGAACGTTCGAGTATGCGAACGAAACGTCCCACGCCGAGTTGAACGCATAGCCGCCCGTCACTGCAACGCGCTGCTGCTTCGCTGCGGTCTGGAAGCCGTTGTTGATTGCCGACACGGCCGGCTGAGCGCCGTTGTTCGACATCGCGGAATTCCAGTTCGTGCTGGCCGCGGCAGTGGCGGTGGCGGGGGTGAAAATCCCTGCATTGTCGATGCGCTGGATACCTGCAGCGATACCGACCGGGCCGTTCAGGTACTGTGCTGCCACGCTCCAGACCTGGCCAGCAGCGAAGCTGCCCGGGTTGCCGCCCAGCGAGTACGAACCGCTGACCGTCAGACCCGAGAAGTTCGGCGACGTGTAGACCAGCGAGTTGTTCGAGCGGTACAGCGTATCCAGCGAGTCGATATCACCCGGGTGCGCGCCGTAGAAACCGGTCAGCCACGTGGTCGGGCTGTACGGCGACAGCAGCGTGTAGTACGACGTGTACTGGCGGCCAGCCGTCAGCGTACCGAACTTCGCGTTCGTCAGACCGACCCATGCCTGGCGGTTGAATGCCAGACCCGACACGCCTTCCGCGCCGGTTGCGCTGTTAAAGCCCTGTTCCAACGTGAAAATCGTCTTCGTGCCGCCGCCCAGATCTTCCGAGCCCTTCAGGCCGAAACGGCTACCTGCCCAGACGCCGTTGATCATCTTGACCACCGAGCGACCACCCGCCGACGGCTTCGCCGAAGCCAATGCGCTCAACGACGTCGAGCTGCTCTGCCAACCCAACCCCGCGTCAACGATACCGTACAACGTCACGCTGCTTTGAGCATGCGCGCTCAGGGCGACCAACCCCACAGCCGAAGCGATAACTGCCTTTTTCATTTTTACTCCTCGTTAAAAACTTTCTATGAACGGCCTGTACGAGCGCCGCTGAGTGTGGTGAAGACGTCTTATTTGGATCAGAACACCGGGTGACCGTTGATGATGCTCGGCAACCAGGTCGAGAACCACGGGACATAGGTGACTACATTGATCGCCGAGAAGATAGCGAGGTAATACGGCCACGCCACCTTAGTAGTTTCCCCTATCGACACGTTGCCAATTGCGCACCCAATAAACTGAACTGAACCAATCGGCGGATGCACGAGACCCAATGCGCAGTTCAGCAGGATCATGATGCCGAACTGAACCGGGCCCACACCGTTGTGCATTGCCATCGGCAGGAACAGCGGGGTCGTGATCAGGATGTGCGCCGCCATGTCGACGAACGTACCGAGGAACACCTGAATGACGTTGATGTACAACAGCATCAGCCAGGGCAGCGAGGTCGCGCCGTCGAGCATGCGTTCGATCGCGTCGGGGATCTCCAGATAGGCCATCTGGAAACGCAGCATGTTCGACACGCCGATCAGCAGCAGCACCACGCCGGTCGTTTTCGCCGCCTTGCCGAGCGCATGGCCGAGCTTCGCCATCGACAACGAGCGATACACGAAGATGGTCAGCACCAGCGAATAACCCACGGCAATCGCGGCGGCCTCTGTTGCAGTGGCAATACCGCGCGCAACACAGAACAGAATGATCGCGATGACCATCAGACCCGGCACCGCACCGATGAACGTACGCAGCACCGCCATCCAGCCCGGGAAGCGCTGTAGTCCGGTCGAGCCGTCGGGACGGCGCGGATAGCCGAACTTGACGGCCTGCCAGTAAGCGGCGATCAGCACGAAGCCCATCACCCACAGCACCGGCAACAGACCCGAGAACAGCAGATCGCCGATCGACACACCGCTCATCTGCTTGCCGTTCAGCACGCCGCTCACGCCTTGCGCCGCGAACGCGTAGATGATCATGTTGGTCGAGGTCGGCATCAGCGCGCCGGCCAGCGATGAGTGCGTGGTCACGTTGACCGCGTAGGCGGCGCTATAGCCTTCGCGCTTCATCAGCGGGATCACGACGCCGCCCATGGCCGACGTATCCGCGGTCGGCGAACCCGACACGCCGCCGAACAGCGTACAGGCAACCACGTTGGCCATGCCGAGGCCACCGCGGAAATGGCCGACCGTGGCCTGCGCGAAACGCAGGATGCGGTCAGCGATACCGCCGTGAAGCATCAGCTCGCCGGAGAAGATGAAGAACGGGACCGCGAGGAACGAAAAACCGTTCATGCCCGAGATCATCGACTGCATCGCGGTCGCGGTCGGCAGACCTTCGAACAGATACGTCAGAACGCAGGACAGACCCAACGCGAATGAAACCGGAACCCCGAGGAAGAGGAAAACTAGAAAACTGGCGGTAAGAAGGGCAAGTTCCATGATGGTTCTACTTTTATTCCGTGGCGGAGAGTTCGAGCGCTGGCTCTTCCCGTTTTTTCCCGGAGAAGAGCTCGAGCAGATGCTCGATCGAGAACAACGCGATGCACACACTCGCGATGATCGGGATCACGTAGCGCACGCCTTCCGGCACGCCGATGATCGGAATGCGGTCGCCCATCGTGGTTTCCGCCATCTCGAAGCAACCGATGAAAACCGCCACCGCGAAAGCGATCAGGCAGAGGTGCTGAATCCCTTTCGCAATCAACTGGCCCTTCTCCGGCAATGTCTTGACGAGCGAGTCGAGTCCGATGTGACCGCCCTCGCGAACCTTGAGCGCGGCGCCGAACATCGCGATCAGGATCACCAGCAACAATGCGATGGGCTCGACGTAATCGGGTGCGTCGCTAAACACGTAGCGCATCACCACGCTATAAATCACGAGCAGGCAAAGTGCGGCGAGGCTCAACGACGCCACGACCAGCAGCACGCGAAAAAGAAAATCATTTGGGCGTTTCAGGAAACTCATGACCCTGTCCTTGCTTACGACCGACTTATGCTTGAAATTCAGCCGTCCCGACGAGACGCCATCTGTACACACGCGCGCGCCATCGCGCGACGGACGGTCTCGCGAGTTTCCTCGCGGGACCAGTCACGCCGCTGCTGCGATAAACGTTGCTGATGCTGATTGCGTCCGGGACGCGAGACTTACTTGACTGCTTCGATCTCGTCGACGATCTGCTTCATCTGCGGAGTCTTTTCGTACTTCGCCCACACAGGCTGCATCACCTTCACGAAAGCCGCACGGTCGATCTGCGAAGCCGTGACGATCGTTGCGCCACCCTTCGTGACGGCCTTCGCCGCGTCGGCTTCACGCGCGGTCCACAGCTTCTGGTAGTACGGCACCGAGTCAGCCGCGGCCTTCTTGATGATCTGCTGCTCTTGCGGCGACAGCGTGTCCCACACCTTCTTCGAGAACACCAGCACTTCCGGCGTCATCGAATGCTGGGTTTCCGAGTAGACCTGCGCGACTTCGAAATGCTTGGTCTCGTCGTACGACGGCAGGTTGTTTTCGGCGCCGTCGACGAGGCCCGTCTTCAGGCCCGTGTAGACTTCCGAGAACGGCATCGGGGTCGGCGTGCCGCCCATCGCCTTGATTTCGTCGACCATCAGGTCAGACGGCTGCACGCGAACCTTGAGGCCCTTCATGTCAGCCGGCGACTTGATCGCCTTCTTTGCGTACATCGAGCGCGCGCCGCTCTCGTAGAACGTCAGCGCGACCATGCCCTTCGCGGTGAACGCGTCGAGGATCTTCTGGCCTTCCGGCCCGTACATGACCTTGCGGAAATGGTCGATGTCGCGGAACAGGAACGGCAGCGACGGGATCATCGATTCCGGCACGATTTCGTTGAACGCAGCACCGTTGGCACGCGCCATGTCGAGCGCACCGATACGGACCTGGTCGATCGTGTCGTTTTCCGAACCGAGCGCGCTGTTGCCGAACACCTTCACGGTGTCCTTGCCGTCGGTCGCCTTGCTGATCTCCTCGCCCATGTACTTCACGGCCATGTTGGTCGGGAAGGTGTCGCCGTGCACGTCAGCAACGCGGAACACGCGCGCTTCAGCCGACATCGTGCCGAACGCCAGCGCCGCGGCAGCGACGATCATCGAAACACGGGAATAGGCAAACTTCTTGTTCATCGTGACATTCCTTGAAAAATAGACCATCCCAGCAATAGCGGATGTGACATGGTTTTGATGCGTCTCCGGCTTCACGCTCGCCCCCTTGCAGGTGCGGGCGCTCGCCGTACTGGCTGTGCGACTTCCCCGGCACAGACAACCCAGCACTCCAGTCGACCACTCGACTACTTACCTCAATCGCGCTGCCACACAAACACAGAAAGCCATTTGTTTGGACTTATATGTTGTACGACGACATATGAAGTCTATTAAAGGGGTTTTAACTTGTACAGACGGTATTTACCCGCATCAAGAAAAGCGCCGGTACCTATGACCGACGTGGCATCCCGCCAAGGCCCCGCGCCGTCTGGCATTGGATGGGGACGGAATCGGCGGGGTCTCCGGAGGTGTTGTTTTTTTGCTGAAGAAACACGAGGACCGTGGTCTCTACGCTACATGTTGTACGATGAGTGACGAATGCCGGGCTACGAAAACAGACCCAAAAATTAAAAACGCCGGGAAAAAAATTTCATCCCGGCGCATGCGTGTTGTAAGGCTGATTACAGTTGACCTGCGTATTCGGGCTCAAGCAGCCCGCTCACGCCAGGCCGCAGCGCGAACACATGACCGTCGTGCTCGCTCGCGCCGTTGGCCGGGCGAATCGACGTGACGAACAGCGTATCGAGATCACGGCCGCCGAACGCGCACATTGCAGGCTTGATGGCCGGCACCGGAATCTGCCGGTCCAGCTTGCCTTGTGGCGTGAAGCGCAGCAGCAGACCGGCGTCGTTCGCACAGATCCAGTAGCAGCCGTCGGCGTCCACTGCCGCGCCGTCCGGGCGGCCCGCGTAGTGGTGCAGATCGGCGAACACGCGACGGTTGCGCGGCTCGCCGGTCTCGACGTCGTAGTCGAACGCCCAGATCAGCCGGCGCAGCGGATGCGAGTCGGACAGATACATCGTCGCGCCGTCCGGCGACCAGCCGAGGCCGTTCTGCGTGATCAGCGAATCGACGACCGGCGCGGACAGCACGCCCTTCGCGTCGAAGCGGTACAGCGCACCGGCCGGGATCGCCGCGGCCATGTCCATGACCATCGTGCCGGCCCAGAAGCGTCCTTGCCGATCGCAGCGGCCATCGTTGAAACGCATGCCACTGTGGGGAAATTCTGGTGCCGCCAGCTTGCGCAGCGACGCCGTGAGCGGCCCGCCGCTCGCCGCTTTCGACGCATCCGCGAGCGTGAGCGCGAACAACCCGGTCTCGCAGCCGGCGAGCACCGTGCCGGCCCTATCGAACGCGATACAGGCGACCTGTTCCGGCAGCAGCCATTCGGTGCGCTTGCCCGTCTCGAGCGAGCCACGCACGATCTTCTTCGCCGGAATGTCGACCCAGTACAGCGCCTGCTCGGCCGCGCGCCAGACCGGGCTTTCGCCCGTGGCCGCAGGCAGCGGCCCCGCCGCCTCGAACCGCACTACCTGCGGATTCGCGCTCATTATTTGGGCTCCCGCTTCGGCTCCATCGGACCGGCAAGCACGAACGGGCCGCCCTGGTACAACTGGGTCGGGTCGTCGAAGCGCGTGTCGGGGGCGCTCGGCGGGAACAGGTGCTCGAACTGCGCCGAGCTGTCCTGCGGACGGTAGCCGAGGAACGCGGCGTTCGTGTTGTCGACCCACGAGATGCGGTTGTTCGACACGCCGTAAACGATCGCGTGGCCGACGCGGTTCGTGAACAGCGAGCAGCGCACGAGTTCGATGAAATCGCGGTAGCTCAAATAAGTGACCAGCATCCGCGCGGTCTTCGGCTGCTCGAACGACGAGCCGATCCGCAGACACACGGTTTCGAGGCCGAAGCGGTCGAAGTAGTAGCGCGACAGCGACTCGCCGAAGCACTTCGTCACGCCGTACATGCCGTCCGGGCGCAGCGGCACGTTGGTATCGAGAACTGACGTCACCGGGTGGAATCCGACCGCGTGATTCGAGCTCGCGTAGATGACGCGCTTCACGCCGTGCTTCTGCGCGGCCGAGTACAGGTTGTACACGCCGCGGATGTTCGCTTCGAGCAGGTCTTCGAACGGCGCTTCGACGGAAATGCCGCCGAGATGCACCACCGCGTCGACGCCTTCGAGCAGCGCGTGCACCGCCGCTTCATCGGCGAGATTGACGACCTGCGCTTCCTCGTGCGCGGCGACTTCGCCGAGCGACGAGATATCGGACACGCGCACGACGTCGGCCCATTGCGCGAGCGCGGGACGCAGTTGCTTGCCGAGGTTGCCCGCGGCACCGGTGAGCAGCAGACGACGGAAGGGTTTCTTGGTAGCGGAGCGGTCAACGTTCAAATCGGTCATGTCTCTTTGCTGTTGTGATGGCGATTGGATCTATTGAATAGAAAAGCGAGCGCCGGCTGGACCGGCGCTCGCCTGAGGTTTGATGGCGCAGGGTGCCTGATCAGGTCACCGGCGCCGGGTTGAACAGCGTCAACGCATTGTGCAGTCCGAGCTTCTCCGCGCAGGTCTGCTGGCGGCCGCTCGCGACTTCGAGCATCAGGCGGAACAGCTCCCAGCCCACCTCCTCGATGCTGGACTGGCCGGTCGCGATCGTGCCGGCGTTGATGTCCATCAGGTCATGCCAGCGACGCGCGAGGTCCGAACGCGTCGCGACCTTGATGACCGGCACTTCCGCGAGGCTGTACGGCGTGCCGCGGCCCGTCGTGAACACGTGCAGCGTGATGCCCGAGGCGACCTGCAGCGTGCCGCAGATGAAGTCGCTGGCCGGCGTCGCCGCATAGATCAGGCCCTTCTGTTGGACCTTCTCACCAGGCGACAGCACGCCCGAGATCGCCGAGTTGCCCGACTTGATGATCGAGCCCATCGCCTTTTCGACGATGTTCGACAGGCCGCCCTTCTTGTTGCCGGGCGTCGTGTTCGCGCTGCGGTCCGCGCCGCCGCGCTTCAGGTAATCGTCGTACCACTGCATCTCGCGAATGATCGCCTGTGCGACATCCGCGTTGGCTGCGCGCGCGGTCAGCTGATCGACGCCGTCGCGCACTTCGGTGACTTCCGAGAACATCACGGTCGCGCCGGCGCGCACCAGCAGGTCGGTCGCGAAGCCGACGGCCGGGTTCGCGGTCAGGCCCGAGAACGCGTCGCTGCCGCCGCACTGCACGCCGATCACCAGATCCGACGCCGGGCAGGTTTCGCGGCGGCGGTTGTTCAGGCGCTTCAGGTGCCCCTCGGCCATCTTCATGATCGACGTGATCATCGACTGGAAGCCGACGTGCGATTCATCCTGCAGCACCACGACGTCGCCGTTCTGATCGAGCGCCATGTCGCCGATATCGGCGACATCGTCGACGACCGCGGCCGCCGCGATCGGAATCGTGCCCGGCGGCATCAGACGCTCGGGCTGCAGCTTCTCGCAGCCGAGGCTCACCATCATCACTTCGCCGCCGAAGTTCGGATTCAGCGCGATGTTGCGCACGGTGCGGATCGGCACCATCGCGTCGGGCGCGTCGATCGCGACGCCGCAGCCGTAGGTGTGGCCGAGGCTGACGACATCGTCGACGTTCGGATATTTCGGCAGCAGCTCGGCCTTGATACGCGTGACGGCGTGTTGCACAACGTCGGCTACGCACTGCACGGTGGTCGTGATCGCGAGGATGTTGCGCGTGCCGACCGAGCCGTCCGAGTTACGGTAGCCCTCGAACGTGTAGCCTTCGAGCGCCGGCATGTCCGGCGCCTTGATCGTGGCGATCGGCAGGTCTTCGAGCCCCGGCGGGCTCGGCATGCGGATCACGTGCTCGTTGATCCAGCTGCCCTTCGGCAGCGGCTTCAGCGCATAGCCGATCACCACGTTGTAGCGGATGACCTCGTCGCCCTCGGCGAGATCGGCCAGCGCGACCTTGTGGCCCTGCGGCACACGCTCGCGCAGCCTGAGGCCATCGGGAAACACCGCGCCCTCGCCCAGACCGCCGTCGTTGACGACGATCGCGACATTGTCATTGGGATGAACGCGTATGTAGAGCGGAGTTTGTTCCATTGAATCGATCCTTAAGGCGTAATCAGCCTGCTTCGCCAGCAATCATACGTCATCCTACAACATGAAACTTTGCCCGGATGTTCCGTATTTACCCTATAGGGTGAATTATGCCGTGAAAACCCCGTTGAGTTGTCCGATTTCTTGTTGTACGATGACGTATAAGAAATCCAATTTCTAAAGAATTTCTACCAGTACGACGTCCGTTGTACTGGCTGGATCCGACAAACACCGTAATCCGACGCCTGAATACTCAACATGACGACACCGCAGGAACTCAAGCAGATCGTTTCGGAAGGCCTCCTGTCCTTCCCCGTCACCGACTTCGACGCTAAAGGCGACTTCCGCGCCGACACCTACGCCGAGCGCCTCGAATGGCTCGCTCCGTACGGCGCTTCGGCGCTGTTCGTCGCCGGCGGCACGGGTGAATTCTTCTCGCTGACACAAGACGACTACACGCAGGTCGTCAAGACCGCGGTCGAAGTCTGCAAGGGCAAGGTACCGATCCTCGCCGGCGCCGGCGGCCCGACCCGCGTGGCGATCGCCTACGCGAAGGAAGCTCAGCGCCTCGGCGCGCACGGCATCCTGCTGATGCCGCACTACTTGACCGAAGCCAGCCAGGACGGCATCGCAGAGCACGCGGAACAGGTCTGCAAGGCCGTGCCGAACATGGGCGTGATCATCTACAACCGCGCGAACTCCAAGCTTAACGCCGACATGCTCGAACGTCTGGCCGACCGTTGCCCGAACCTGATCGGCTTCAAGGACGGTGTGGGCGAGATCGAAAACATGGTGACGATCCGCCGCCGCCTCGGCGACCGCTTCTCGTACCTCGGCGGCCTGCCGACCGCGGAAGTCTACGCAGCAGCCTACAAGGCGCTGGGCGTGCCGGTGTACTCGTCGGCGGTGTTCAACTTCATTCCGAAGACCGCGATGGACTTCTACCGCGCGATCGCCGCTGACGACCACGCCACGGTCGGCAAGCTGATCGACGAATTCTTCCTGCCGTACCTGAAGATCCGCAACCGCCGCGCAGGCTACGCGGTCAGCATCGTCAAGGCTGGCGCGAAGCTGGTCGGCCACGACGCGGGTCCGGTGCGCGCACCGCTGACCGATCTGACTTCGGAAGAAATGGAGCAGCTCGACGCGCTGATCAAGAAGCTCGGACCGCAGTAGGCACCGGCGCGACGGCTTCGAGCGAAGCGGCTCGCGAGCCTCATCAGCGAGGGCCGCATAGACGGCCCCGTTGCGAACGCCCGGCACGGCAACGTCGCCGGGCGTTTGTGCATTTGCAGGACAGGCAGGCGCCCTGCGGGCCGCCCCGCGCGGAGGCCACACCTCCCTCGACAATTCAGGAGATGACCCATGGACTTGAGCCGCACGGCCAGTTCCACCAACGCCGCCTCTAGCGCGGCCCGCACCAAGGTCCGCTACGGGATCCTGCTGCTGATTTTTGTGATCACCACGCTCAACTATGCCGACCGCGCGACGCTGTCCGTCACCGGTTCCGCGATGCGCACCGCGTTCAGCCTCGACGCGATCCGCATGGGCTATATCTTCTCCGCATTCAGCTGGGCCTACGTTCTGTCGCAACTGCCGGCCGGCTGGCTGCTCGACCGCTTCGGCCCGCGCCGCGTGTACGCGGCGAGCATCTTCTCGTGGTCGCTGTTCACGCTGCTGCAAAGCTCGGTCGGCCTGCTCGGCAGCGCCGGTGCGGCGATCACCGCACTGTTCGCGCTGCGCTTCGTGATGGGCGCGGCCGAGGCGCCGGCGTTCCCGGCGAACGCCAAGGTCGTCGCGAGCTGGTTCCCGACCAACGAGCGCGGCACCGCGTCGGCGATCTTCAACGCCGCGCAATACTTCGCCGCGGTCGTGTTCACGCCGCTGATGGCGTGGCTCACGCACGCGTTCGGCTGGCAGATGGTCTACGTCGTGATGGGCGTGGCCGGCCTGCTGCTCGCGCTGACGTGGCTCAAGGTGATGAAGAATCCCGCCGACCACCCGCGCGTGTCGCGCGCCGAACTCGAGTACATCGAGCAAGGCGGCGGCCTCGTCAACGGTGCGCGCAAGACGCGGCCGGACGACGTATCGAAGGCCGGCGGCTGGACGCTGATGCGCCAGCTGCTCAGCAACCGCATGCTGCTCGGTGTGTATCTCGCGCAGTACTGCATCAACGTGCTGACCTACTTCTTCCTGACCTGGTTTCCGATCTACCTCGTGCAGGCGCGCGGCATGACAATCCTGCAGGCGGGATTCGTGGCCTCGCTGCCTGCGATCTGCGGTTTTCTCGGCGGGGTGCTCGGCGGCGTGCTGTCGGACGGGTTGATCCGCCGCGGCTGTTCGCTGACCGTCGCGCGCAAGGTGCCGATCGTCGGCGGCATGCTGCTGTCGACCTGTATCATCGGCTGCAACTACGTGGCGACCGACTGGATCGTCGTCGCGCTGATGTCGCTGGCGTTCTTCGGCAAGGGCATCGGCGCGCTCGGCTGGGCGGTGGTCGCCGATACATCGCCGAAGGAGGCGCTTGGCCTGTCCGGCGCGATCTTCAACATGTTCGGCAACATCGCCGGCATCGTGACGCCGATCGTGATCGGTTATCTCGTCGCGCGCTCGGGCTCGTTCAACGGCGCACTGGTGTTCGTCGGCGCGAACGCCCTGCTGACGGTGATCAGCTATCTCGTGATCGTCAAGGACATCCGGCGGGTCGAGTTGCGCGCGGCGTGAGCCAGGTATAGGCCTGGTTATCGTCCCGGTTATCGTACTTCCGGGCGGCGGAGGCCCGCCGCCCCGCACGTTTTTTGCGTCCCGAGGCGCAAAATGTCGGGCATCCGCCGATAGATGTGAGATTTGCGTCCAAAATGATTCGGCGCTTATATAATCAGTCGTCAGACGACGATATAATAAAATGTTGGATCCCCAGCAATCTTCGAGACAAGGAGCGTTTTCGATGGCTACTCCACTAGCATCCGCGGCACCGCCACGACGCGCTCGCAATCTTGCCGAGTTCGTCGTCAACTACGTCACCGAGCAGATCGCGGCCAACGTGCTGAAGCCGGGCGACAAACTCCCGACCGAATCGCAGCTGATGAACACGCTCAGCGTGAGCCGCACGGTGATTCGCGAGGCAATCTCGCGCCTGCAGGCAGGCAAAGTCATCGAGACTCGCCACGGCATCGGCAGCTTCGTGCTCGAGCCACAGCGCGAAAAGCTCGGCATCGACATGGTGCCCGCCACCACGCTGCGCGACGTGCTGTCCATTCTGGAGCTGCGCATCAGCCTCGAAACCGAATGCGCCGGTCTCGCCGCGCAACGCGCGAAACCGGACGACCTCGCGCGCATGCGCAGCGCGCTCGACGGGATCGAGGCCACGCGTCACAACGGGCTCGACAGCGTGGAAGCCGACCTGCAGTTCCACATTTCGGTCGCGCGCGCCACGGGCAACCGCTATTTCGTCGACATCCTCATGCAAATGGGCAGCGCGCTGATTCCGCGCAATCGGCTCGACTCGGCCGGCATCGCGCACGCCGATCCTGATGCGTACCTGTCGCTCGTGAATCTCGAGCACGAGAGCATCCTCGAGGCGATCTCGCGGCGCGACGCGGAAGGCGCACGCGCGGCGATGCGGATGCATCTGTCCAATAGCCGCGAGCGGCTGCGCCGCGCGAATGAAGCGAGCGAAGCGAACACCTGATTCTCGCGAAGCTCGCGGGTGAAAAAAATGGCCGGGAATCTCCCGGCCATTTTTTTATCTTGCGATGGCTTCCGCCCTTTCCTTCGATGCGCACCCAGGCGATCGGCCCCGGCGCGCATCCGTTCAGGACGGCATCACGCCATTAACCGCGCGTGAGTTCGCCGTCGCGACGACGCCACAGTTCCAGCGGATTGCCGTCGGCCAGCGTTTCCGGCAGCAACTCGGCCGGGAAGTCCTGGTAGCAGACCGGACGCAGGAAGCGGTCGATCGACGTCGTGCCGACCGAGGTCGCGCGGCTGTCCGACGTTGCCGGGAACGGGCCGCCGTGGACCATCGCGTGGCACACCTCGACGCCGGTCGGGAAGCCGTTGACCAGGATCCGGCCCGCCTTGCGCTCGAGAATCGTCACGAGCTTCTTCGCACCCGCCACATCGGCGCTGTCCATCTGCAGCGTCGCAGTCAGCTGGCCGGCGAAGTGCTCGGCGACCGTCAGCATTTCCTGCTCGTCCTTGCAGCGGATGATCGTCGACACCGGGCCGAACACTTCGTCTTCGAGCGCCGGGTTCGCGAGGAACGTCTGCGCATCGGTCACGAACAGTGCCGCGCAAGCCTGGGTCGGGCCGGTCGAGGCCACGCCGCGCGCCACGACTTCGACGCCCCTGGTCGCGGCCAGCTTGCTTTCGCCGTCTTCATACGCGGCGTGGATGCCCGAGGTCAGCATGGTTTGCGCCGGCTTCGCGGCAAGCGCTTCCGATGCCGCCGCGACGAAGCCCTTCAGCGCATCGCTGTCGATCGCGATGGCGAGGCCCGGGTTCGTGCAGAACTGGCCCGCGCCGAGCACGAGCGAGTCGACGAAACCGCGTGCGATGCTGTCGCCGCGTGCCGACAGAGCGTTCGGCAGCAGGAACACCGGGTTGATGCTGCTCATTTCCGCGTAAACCGGAATCGGCTCGGGACGCGCCGCCGCGACGCGCATCAGCGAGGTGCCGCCCGCGCGCGAACCGGTGAAACCGACCGCCTTGATGGCCGGGTGCGCAACCAGCGCCTCGCCGACCGAGTTGCCCGCGCCGACGATCATCGAGAACACGCCTTCGGGCAGATCCATTTCCTGCGCGACGCGCTGGATCACACGACCGACCAGCTCCGACGTGCCGAGGTGCGCGCGGTGCGCCTTCACGACGACCGGGCAGCCGGCCGCGAGCGCCGCGGCGGTGTCGCCGCCGGCCACCGAGAACGCGAGCGGGAAGTTGCTCGCGCCGAACACGGCAACCGGGCCGAGCGCGATCTTCTGCATACGCAGATCCGAGCGCGGCAGCGGCTTGCGATCCGGCAGCGGCGAGTCGAGCGTCGCGTTGAGCCACTGACCCGCGCGCACGGTCTGCGCGAACAGCTTCAGCTGGCCCGTGGTGCGGCCGCGCTCGCCTTCCAGACGCGCCTTCGGCAGGCCCGATTCAGCCTGGGCGCGCTCGATCAGCTCATCGCCGAGCGCAGTGATGCCGTCCGCGATACGATCCAGAAACTCGGCGCGCACTGCGAGCGGCAGTTGACGATAGGCGTCGAACGCCTGTCGCGCGAGCGCGCACGCCTGCTCGACGTTTTCGACGGTGCCGCTGCCGAACACCGGCTCGGCAATCTCGGAACCCGTGGCAGGATTGAACGCGCGCAGCGGTTTTTCTTCGCCGCGCACTGCTTTGCGACCGATCAGCATTTCGCCGGTAATAGGCATTTTGGCTTTCCTTGAATGAAGGCTTCAGATATAGGTCATCCTACAACATTGCGGGGGCTTCGTGCAACCCGAAACGCTTGTCGGACTGGGATACTCGGGTTTACTCGCCCGTTACAACAGAGGTCTGCGGTGCTAATCTGCCACCAGTCATACGACGACTTATAACTTCGCATTCTGCTTGGTTTTTGGGCGTCGTCGCAGCTTTTCCCGATCCATCGTAGTTCGAGGAGATTCCGCATGCCCACAGTCACGCCTTACGAATCCTTGCCCAACCGCTTCCGGCGCGCGGTGCGCGAAGGAAAAACCCAGATCGGCTGCTGGGCTTCGCTCGCGAGCCCGATCGCCACTGAACTGCTGGGCACGGTCGGCTTCGACTGGATGCTGCTGGACGCCGAACACGCGCCCAACGACGTGCTCACGTTGATCCCGCAACTGATGGCGCTCAAGGACAGCGGCAGCGCGCCAGTCGTCCGACCACCGGCCAACGACAGCGTCGTGATCAAACGTTTTCTCGACAGCGGCTTCTCGAACTTCCTCGTGCCCTTCGTCGACAGCGCCGACGACGCCGCCCGTGCGGTCGCGTCGACGCGCTATCCGCCGCAGGGCATCCGCGGCGTGTCGGTCGGCCATCGCGGCAACCGCTATGGCACTGTGCCCGACTACTTCTCCATCGCCAACGACAACGTCTGCGTCATCGCGCAGATCGAAAGCCGCAAGGCAGTCGAAGCGATCGACAGCATCCTCGCGGTGGACGGCATCGACGCGGTCTTCATCGGCCCGTCCGACCTCGCGGCTTCGTATGGCCACCTCGGCAATGCGAACCATCCGGACGTGCAGCAGGCGATCGCGCATGTGTTCGAGCGCGCGCAGGCGGCCGGCAAGTCGAGCGGCATTCTAGCGCCGGTGCAGGCCGACGCGGAACGTTATCTGTCGATGGGCGCGCGTGTCGTCGCCGTCTGCGCGGATCTCGGGCTGCTCAAGGGCGCCGCGCAGGCGGCGCAGAAGCACTTCATGCAGAAACCGGCGGGCGAGGCTTGAACGTCGCCGCCACGACATCTTCGGAGCATTCCATGCAAAAAGCAGGCTTTATCGGACTCGGCATCATGGGCAAGCCCATGGCCGCCAACCTTCTGAAAAACGGCGTGACGCTCGCCGCCTTCACGCGTAGCGGCGTGCCCGCCGAACTCACGCAGGCCGGCGCCGTCGCATGTGACAACCCCGCCGCGGTCGCCGCGCACGCGGACGTGATCTTCATCATGGTGCCGGACACGCCCGACGTCGAACGCGTGCTGTTCGGCGAGAACGGCCTCGCGAGCGCGCTGCGCGCGGGCCAGACCGTCGTCGACATGAGCTCGATCTCGCCGATGGCGACTCGCGAGTTCGCGGCGCGCGTGCGCGAAACCGGCGCCGATTACCTCGACGCGCCGGTGTCCGGAGGCGAAGTCGGCGCGAAGGCCGGCTCGCTAACCATCATGGTCGGCGGCGAACAGGCCACATTCGACAGCGTGAAGCCCCTCTTCGACATGATGGGCAAGAACATCACATTGATCGGCGCGGTCGGCGCGGGCCAGGTGTGCAAGGTCGCAAACCAGGTGATCGTCGCGGCCACGATCGAAGCGGTCGGCGAAGCGCTGCTGCTCGCGTCGAAGGCGGGTGTCGATGCGGCGCGTGTGCGTGAGGCGCTGATGGGCGGCTTCGCATCGTCGCGCATTCTCGAAGTGCATGGCGAGCGCATGACGAAGCGCACGTTCGATCCGGGCTTCCGCATCGAACTGCACCAGAAGGATCTGAACCTCGCGCTGTCGACCGCGCAGGCGCTCGGCGTGTCGCTGCCGAACACCGCCACTTGCCAGGCGCTGTTCAACGCGTGCGTCGCGCACGGTGGCAAGGCATGGGATCACTCGGCGATGGTCCGCGCGCTCGAAGTGCTCGCGAATCACGAGATCGGTCAGAAGACCGCGTAAGCGCGCTGTTGTAACGCGCCACTTCACAGTTGCGATCGGGTTTTCCGTCTGTCCGCATGTGACCGATGGGCGGCTCGATCGCAATTCGTCTTCTGATCGGGAGCGATGCTCGCCCCACAGCACCTCCAACCAGTCGACCGCCTCAAACCCCGCCAATCAAAAAAAACGGCGCCCAGTTTTACGGACGCCGCTTCTTTCACTGAATCGGCCCACTAGAGCCGACCGCACTTCACATTACTTCGCCGTCGCCGCACCGGGCGACACCCACTTCGGCTCCGGCATCTTTTCCGAACTTTTGGCCATCAGGCAGACCACAGCCGCGGCGATCAGGTCGAACACCGCCAGCACGACGAACAGCGGGCTGTAGCCGATCTGCGTGACGAGCACGCCGAACAGCGCGGTGAACGCCGCGGCGCCGAGGTAGCCGGCCATGCCGCCCATGCCCGTCGCAGTCGCGACTTCGTGCTTGCCGAACATGTCCGACGTGATCGCGTACAGCGCACCCGACAGCGTCTGGTGCGCGAAACCGCCGACGCACAGCAGCGCCACCGCCATATACGGGCTCTCGACGAGACCAATGCATGCCGGCCCGATCATGAACAGCGCGCCAACCACGAACACCATCTTGCGCGACGTGAACAGCGACACCTTGGCGTACTTGTGGAACAGCGGGCTCAGATAACCGCCGAGCACGCAGCCGATATCGGCGGCGAGGAACGGCATCCACGCGAACATCGCGACTTCCTTCAGGTTCATGTGACGCTCGGTCATCATGTACAGCGGAATCCACGCGTTGAACGTTTGCCACGCCGGTTCGGACAGAATCCGCGGAATACCGATCGCCCAGAAGTCGCGGCTCGCCAACATTGCGCGCCAGTTGCGCTTCGGCGTGTTGATGTCGTCGTGATGCTTCGCTTCCTGGCCGCTCAGGATGTAGTCGCGCTCCGCGTTGCCCAGCAGCTTCTGGTTGCGCGGATGCTTGTAGACGATCATCCACAGCAGGCTCCACACGATGCCCGCGCCGCCGACGATCACGAACGCGAGTTGCCACTTGCCGTGAAACAGCGCCCACACGACGAGCGGCGGCGCAAGCAGCGCGCCGATCGACGAGCCGATATTGAACCAGCCGATCGCAACCGAACGCTCCTTCGCCGGGAACCATTCGCTCGTTGCCTTCACGCCGGCAGGAATACCGGCCGATTCAGCGAGACCGAGAATACCGCGAAACACCGCGAGGCTACGCCAGCCTGTTGCCCATGCGGCGGCCGCGCAAGCGACCGACCACGCGAGCGCGAACACCGCGAAGCCGACCTTGGTGCCGATCGTGTCGAGCACGAAACCGGCGACCGGTTGCATGAACGCATAGCAGAGCTGCCACGCCACGACCACATGCGAATACTGCTCAGTCGTGATGTTGAGTTCCTTCATCATCGTCGGTGCCGCGACCGACAACGTATTGCGTGCCAGGTAGTTGATGATTAGCCCGGCCGCGACCAGAGCGACCATCCACCAACGAATACCCTTGATCTTCATTGCTGCTACTCCTCGTGATGCAATGCCCGTCAAACCGACCGGGACTTAAGCCTTGCGCGAATAGTCGATGCCGACGAAGCTACCGCCCTGATAGCTTTGGCACAGTTCATCGAGCGGATTCGGGCGCGACAGAATGTCTTCCGCGTAGTCCTCGGCGTTCTGCTTCGGCTCGTAGCCCAGACGCGCGGCGCCGCTGTTGTCCCACCAGCTGCGCGTATTGGCCGACACGCCCCAGATGGTCAGGAAGCCGACGTCTTCCGCTTCGACGCAGCGGTCGAGGAAATGGAACAGGTCCTTGTGGCCGAACCAGGTGCTCAGGTGGCGTTGCTCGGTCGGACGCGCGAGGCAACTGCCGATTCGCACGCACACGCTTTCGATGCCGTGCTTGTCCCAGTACATGCGGGCGAGCGCTTCGCCCCACACCTTGGACAGGCCGTAGAAGCCATCCGGGCGCAGTTCGCAGTCGAGGCTCAGATGCTCGGTGACCGGATACATGCCGATCGCGTGGTTCGAGCTCGCGAACACGATGCGCTTCACGCCGTTGCGTCGCGCACCTTCGTAGACTTCGACGAGGCCGCGCAGGTTGTTCTCGATGATCTCAGGCAGCGGACGCTCGACGCTCGTGCCCGCGAAATGGATCAGCACGTCCACCCCGTTCAGCAGACGGTCGACGATTGCCGGATCGCGCAGGTCACCGTTCATCACGTCTTCGCCGTCGACGAGCGGCGTCAGCACTTTCGAGCCCGCGGCCGAGCGCAACGGCACGCCGCGCGCGACGAATTCAGCACGTACCACGGAGCCGAGCTGGCCGCCGGCGCCACTCAGGGCAATCTTCTTCATAAGGGGTTCCTTTTACTGCGCCGCGCGCGAGGTCTACACGGGACTGACAGGGGGTTGAGCGGGCCGCGAACCGCGCCGCGCGCGTCATCCAAACACACTCAAGTTGTACGACAACGTACTATCGACGATGAGCAGGCGGAATTCAACTCCGCATTTACCCTTAAATTGCCGGTGCCGAGTTTCGCATCCCGTTAAAAAACAAAGACATACGATCAAAGCATTTATGCGACATCGTATAACCAACAGCGGATTCTTTGAGCTGGCGACCGGCGCGAGCGGCGCCAGCGCACCGCCCGCGTCGTCACCTGACTACACCATTGCGTTCCCGAGCCCTCAGGAGCCGATGAATTCGAGCAGGTCAGCATTCACCTTGTCGGCCTCGACCGTGCACATGCCGTGCTGGCCGCCCGGATAGACCTTCAGCGTCGCGTCCTTGACGATCTTCGCGGTCTGCCGGGCGGATGCGTCGATCGGCACGATCTGGTCGTCGTCGCCGTGCAGCACCAGGGTCGGCACATCGATCTTCTTCAGATCTTCGGTGTAGTCGACTTCGGAGAACTGCTTGATGCAGTCGTACAACCCCTTGATCGAGCCGGCCATGCCCTGGCGCCAGAACGAATCGATCACGCCCTGTGACACTTTCGCGCCCTCGCGGTTGTAGCCGTAGAACGGCACGGCCAGATCCTTGAAGAACTGCGAGCGATCGTCGACGACGCCCTTGCGGATGCCGTCGAACACGTCGATCGGCAGGCCAAGCGGATTATCCGCGGTCTTCAGCATCAGCGGCGGCACCGCGCCGATCAGCACGGCCTTCGCGACGCGCCCCGTGCCATGCCGGCCGATGTAATGCGCGACTTCGCCGCCGCCCGTCGAATGACCGACCAGCGTCGCGTCCTGCAGGTCGAGATGTTCGATCAGCGCGGCTAGATCGTCGGCGTAGGTGTCCATCTCGTTGCCGTCCCACGGCTGCTCCGAGCGGCCGTGACCGCGCCGGTCGTGCGCGATCACGCGAAAGCCCTTGCTGCCGAGAAACAGCATCTGCGCATCCCACGCATCGGCGGTGAGCGGCCAGCCATGCGAAAACACGACCGGGCGGCCCTTGCCCCAGTCCTTGTAGAAAATCGAGGTACCGTCTTTCGTTTTGATCGTGCTCATCTGCTGACTCCTTGTTGTTGAAGTCTGCCGTCGCCGGCAGGTGGATGAAGCGAACGCTGTTCACGAAGCATGCGCGCGACGCATGACAGAACGCCGCGCGGAAACGCCAGTGAATCACGGAAACGGCACAAGCGTAGAAGTAAAAGAATCGCCTGAGGCGAGCGCGGACCGAGGAAGTCGGTTCAGATGGATCGATTGTCGGCTGGCGACGGCTACGACCCGCGACCGAGGCTCGACAAGCCCGCGCGCGGCGCGACGAAGCGGATTGCTGCAGCGCGGTCGATTGACGCAGCTCACGCCGCAACGCGCGCACAGCCGCACAACAGCCGATTAAAGAAACGTGATGCTCATCAACGGCTTATCCCGTCAATAAGCTCATTTCGCATAAAACAACGCGGTTTTTTGACGCACATCGCGTCGCAACACATTTTGTTTCGATCCCCTACTCTTGCGCCATCTGTCCAGCGCAGTGCGCATCGACACCGGTCGACGCGCGTAATTCCACTCAAGCGGCCATCGCGCACAACACGATCATGACCTCCGCAATATCGGCATTCGATCTCGCCCGCATTCAATTCGCGTTCACCGTTTCTTTTCATATAGTTTTCCCCGCGCTCAGTATCGGTCTCGCCAGTTTCATCGCGGTACTCGAATGGCGCTGGCTGCAAACCGGCAAGGCGTACTACAAAGATCTTTGTCTGTTCTGGTCAAAGATCTTCGCAGTGGCCTTCGGCATGGGCGTCGTCTCCGGCGTCGTGATGGCCTATCAGTTCGGCACCAACTGGTCGGGCTTTTCGAGTTTCGCCGGGCCCATCACCGGTCCGTTGTTGATGTACGAGGTGATGACCGCGTTCTTTCTCGAAGCGGGCTTCCTCGGCATCATGCTGTTCGGCTGGCAGCGCGTGAGTCCGCGCGCGCACTTCGGCGCGACGCTGATGGTCGCGATCGGCACGCTGATCTCGACCTTCTGGATTCTCGCGTCCAATAGCTGGATGCAGACGCCGCAGGGTTTCGATGTCGTCGACGGCCATGTCGTGCCGCTCGACTGGTTCAAGATCATCTTCAATCCTTCCTTCCCGTACCGGCTCGCGCATATGGCGCTCGCGGCGTTCATCGTCGCGGGGCTGGTGGTCGCGGCGGTCGGCGCCTGGCATCTGCTGCGCGGCCGGCGCGACCCCGCCGTCAAGAAGATGTTCTCGATGGCGCTGTGGCTGCTGTTGATCCTCACGCCGATCCAGGCATTCGTCGGCGATCAGCACGGCCTGAATACGCGCGAGTATCAGCCGGCGAAGATCGCGGCGATCGAAGGTCTTTGGGACACCGAAAAAGGCGGCACCGCGCTGAACCTGTTCGGGATCCCCGACATGAAGGCGGAAACCACACGCTATGCGGTGTCGGTGCCGCACCTCGGCAGCCTGATCCTCACGCATAGCTGGGACGGAGAAATCCGCGGCCTGAAGGAATTTCCGCCGCAGGACCGGCCGGATTCGACCGTCGTGTTCTGGAGCTTCCGCATCATGGCCGGCCTCGGCGTGCTGATGATCGCGATGTCGATCGCGGCCTGGGTACTGCACCGCCGCGGGCGTCTGTTCGAAGCGAAGTGGTTCCAGCGGCTGTGCGTTGCGATGGGGCCGAGCGGCTTCGTCACGCTGCTGGCCGGCTGGGTCACCACCGAAGCGGGCCGCCAGCCGTGGGTCGTGTACGGCGTGATGCGCACGTCGCAGGCGGTATCGCCGCTGACCACGCAGCAGGTCGGCCTGTCGCTGATGACCTTCGTGGTCGTGTACTTCCTCGTGTTCGGCACCGGCATCTACTACATGCTGAAGCTAATGCGCTCGGGCCCCGCGCTGCCTGGCGGCAAGTCGCACGACAGGCCCCATGGTCTGCCGCAGCCGACGCCCGCGCAGACCGCACGCCGCCCCCTCTCCGCCGCCGATCAGATGATCGACGCCGTCTAACCCGCGATTCAAGAGAAAGAAAATGGACGTAACCGTCGTATGGGCCGCGATCATCGCGCTGGGCCTTTTCATGTACGTCGTGCTGGACGGCTTCGACCTCGGCATCGGCATCGTCTTTCCGTTCTTCCCCGACGAAAAGGAACGCGACCTGATGATGAACACGGTCGCGCCGGTGTGGGACGGCAACGAAACCTGGCTCGTGCTCGGCGGCGCCGCGCTGTTCGCGGTGTTTCCGGTCGTCTACTCGACCGTGCTGTCGGCGCTCTATCTGCCGCTCGTGTTCATGCTCGTGTGCCTGATCTTTCGCGGCGTGTCGTTCGAGATCCGCGCCAAGGCGCGCCGCACGAGGCATTTGTGGGACCTCGCGTTCATCGGTGGCTCGGCGGGCGCGGCATTCTTCCAGGGGATCGTGCTCGGCGCGTTCCTGCAAGGCATTCCGGTCGCCGATGGCGCGTATGCCGGCGACGCGTTCGGCTGGCTCACACCGTTCAGCCTGCTCACGGGCCTCGGGCTCGTCGCCACTTATGCGCTGCTCGGCTGCTGCTGGCTGGTCGCGAAGACCGAGGGCGATCTGCAACGGCGCCTGCATCGCGTCGTCTGGCCGCTGACCCTGGTTCTGCTCGGCTTCATCGCGGTGGTCAGTCTGTGGACGCCGCTGATGGACGCAGGCATCGCGCAACGCTGGTTCCATGACGGGATCTTCTACCGTCTGCTGCCGGTACCATTCCTCGTCGCGATCTGCGCATTCTTCATGCATCGCGCGGTGCGCGCGCGCCATCACAACACGCCGTTCGTGCTCGCGCTGGCGCTCGTGCTGCTCGGTTATCTCGGGCTGCTCGTGAGCCTGTGGCCGTATGCGATTCCGTCGAGCATCACGCTATGGGACGCCGCCGCGCCACGTACGAGCCAGACATTCACGCTGGCCGGCGCGGCGGTGATCCTGCCGATCATCGTCGCCTATACGACGATGGGTTACTGGGTCTTTCGAGGCAAGGTGCGTCATGGCGACCAACATCACTATCACTGAAACCCAGGGCGCCCGCCCGTCGGCCACCGCATCGGCCAGCCGCAAACTGCCGGGCTGGCTCTGGTTCATCGCGCTATGGTGCTTCGGCGTGGCCGCCGCGATGTCGCTCGGTTTCGCCTTCAAGCTTCTGATGAATGCCACGTTGTTTGCGGTCAGATAGCGACGTGCGAACCTGCGTCGATCCGCCGGGCATAACCTGCCGGATCGCGCGCGCAAGCGCTTAAAAAAAGGGCCGCGCGGCTCGTCTACGTAGCAAGCCGGAACCTATGCGCGGGAGACCTGCCTTAACATCACGAAGCGCATCGAACGATGCCGGCCGCCGGCCAGGCGCGTCTCCGCTCAGCGAGGCGGCGCGCGGCACGGCAAGGGAGCGGGATCCCAGCGGGTTAGAGCGATACCGGATGCGGCGATAAGTGCGACACTCGACGCGGCGACATCGGATCGGCTCGACGGGCGGCCCGAAGATCGACCAATAAGCGCGGAAGACCGGCCATGATGCGGTTCACGAGTACAGCAGTTAATCATGCTGCAACTGCGCACGCCGCAACGGCGCACTGCGCAACGGCGGCGGCCCACAACGGACAGGCTCGACTCGCGGAGACATCATGAAGTTTCTTGTAGCCGACGACCATGAACTGATCCGGCAAGGCGTCAAAGGCATGCTGCGCGGCTTCGATCCCGATGCCCAGTTCGACGAAGCCGATAGTTGGGAAACCCTTGCGACCGCCGCGCGACCCGACGCGAATCACGATCTGGCGATCGTCGATCTGCATATGCCGGGCATGAGCGGCGCGACCTCGCTGGAAACACTGCTGAAGGCGAACCCGGCGCTCCCGGTCGTGGTGCTGTCCGCGGAGGAATCGCCCGACGAGATGCGCGCGGTGCTGGCGGCCGGCGCGCTCGGCTTCGTGCCGAAGCGCCAGCCCGCCAGCGTGATGCTGAAGGCGATCGAGCTGGTGCTGTCGGGCGGTGCTTACGTGCCGATGGAGGCGCTGAGTCTGCTCGGCTCGCGCGAGACCCAGGCGGCAGGATACGCGGGAGCCGATCCCGACGGATCGGCTGCTGTGTCGGCCCCGAGCGCCACCGCGCAAGCCGCCCGCGCGTCGGGCCAGGCTACGGCCGCGCAGACCCAACCGGTCACGCAGGTGCCGTCGCTGCAGCCGCATCAGCAGCATCTGCTCGAGAACCTGTCACCGCGACAGCAGGACATCATGCGGCTCGTGCATCGCGGCTGGACCAACAAGATGATCGCGCGCGAACTCGGCGTCGCCGAAGGCACGGTCAAAGTGCATTTGTCGGTGATCTTTCGGGCGCTCGGGGTGCATAACCGCTCGACCGCGATCGCGGTGATCAACGGATGGCTGGAGGCGGGGAAGACGTTGTAGCACGTTGCTCCCCAGACTCCGCTTCAGTTTGCTGCAAGCCGGCTGCGGCGGGCGAATGCGCCGGGTCTGCCTCTGCCGCCCCATCCTCCAACACCACCGCGCCCGCCGCCCGCCCCTTGTCGAGTTCCGCCTGCTGCCACAGCATTTCCAGCGTGCGGCGCAAGCGCGCCGGCGTCACCGGCTTGTGCAGCACCGGAATCCCCTGCAACGCGAGCGCCGCCAGTTCCGGCGATGCCATATCGCCGGTGATCAGCAGCGTCACCACATTGCCATGCCCTGCGCGCCCGAGTGCGCCGCGCAACGCGCTCAACACCTGCGCGCCGGTGCGGTGATGCGCGAGCTGGTAGTCACATAGCACTGCGTCCGGCACGAAACCGTCCTCGAGCGCGGCGAGCGCCTCGACTTCGTCGCGCGCGCCGCGCACATTGCAGCCCCAACGCGCGAGCAGACTCGTGAGGCCTTCGAGTATCGACGGCTCGTCGTCGACGCACAGCACCCGGCGCCCTTGCGCGGCCGCGCCACCCGCGATCGAGTCGTTCAGAATCGCGACGATGCCGCTCGCATCGCCCGCCTGCATCGCAAAGCGGAACACCGAGCCGCGCCCCGGCGCGGAGCGCAGTTGCAACTCGCTGCCGAGCAGGCCGACGAGCCGCTTGACGGTCGGCAGCCCGAGCCCATGACCCTGGCGCGCATCGCGCTGCGGATTCTCCACCTGATAAAACTCCTCGAAAATGCGCGCGTGCTCTTCCGGCGCAATGCCGATACCCGAATCGCGCACCTCGATAAAGCCGCCGTTCGGTCGCCCCGCGCGTCGGAAGCCGAGCCAGATCGCGCCTTGCTCGGTATAACGCACCGCGTTCGACAGCAGATTGCTCAGCACGCGTTCGAGCAGCACCGGATCGTCGTAGACGACCATCGAGGTCGGCGCGATGCGCAGCGCGAGCCCCTTCGCCGCCGCCTGCGGACGATACTGGCTGCCGACCCGTTCGAACAGCTCGGAGAGCCGGAAGTGCAAGCGGATCACCTGGGTCACGCCGCTTTCAAGCCGCGCAAGATCGAGCACCTGGTTGAAGAGCTGATTGAGCGCCTCGACGTTGTAGACGATGTGCCCGGCGGTCTTCGCGTGCTGCGCGGGCGTCGCGGCCGGATCGTTCAGCGACGCCGCGAGCAGGCCGATTGCATGCAGCGGCTGGCGCAGATCGTGGCTGGCCGCCGCGAAAAAGCGCGTCTTCGCGAGGCTCGCCTGTTCGGCGACGCGCTTTTGCGCGGCCAGCGATTGCGCGAGGTACTGCTGATCGACACGCGCCTGCACGACCTGGCGAAACAGCTTGCGATAACTCATCGCGTAGACGTTGATCGCGCAGAAGAAGAACGCGAGCACGATCGCAAGAATCGTGCGATCGAACGTGTGCGAGCCGAAATGCAGCACGATCGATGGCAGCAACAGGAACGGAATCGACGTCGAAAAATTGAGAAGATCGAAACCATTCGACATGAATACGCCGGCCGCGAGCGTCACCAGCATCACGGTATGCAATAGCGGCAGATCGGTCTGCGGACTCTGGAACGCGAACCACACCGCGAAGCCCGGCCCGCTATACAGGAGCACGCCGCGCAGCGCATGCAGATAGATCCAGTCGCGCGGCGAGACCAGGTGCGGATAGCGGCGATTGCAGATCCATAGCGCGAGCCCCGCGCAATTGGCGAGCGCGTAAAAAACGAAGCACGCAATAAAGAATGGCGGCGACGGCACATGCGGCCAGTAGATCGCCACGAGCACCGCGATCGAAAACCAGTGCGAAAAGAACGCGATCGGGTCCTGCGCGTAGAGCACCCGCACGAGGTCTTCGTCGATGGCACGCTGGATCGGGTCGGCCCGCATGGGGCGGTCTCCTCAGGGGGCATGCAACTTCGTTGAGACGAAGCACTGACCAGGCGACGGCCCTCCGACGCTCCGGCGAAGCCGCGGGTCGAACCGGGCGACAAAACGGGTCACCCGCGCGGCTTTTTCTACAGCGAATGCCCACTCTTCAGACGAATAGTCAGTTATCCGTCAGAAGGTTTACCCGGCAGTTTACCCATCAGCTAACACTTAATCCATATAGGCGAAGGCCTTGCCGCGAACCATACTGCATTCACATTTCAGCGCGGCATTTCAGGCAGCCTTTCCCTCGCTTCGCGGCTCACGCGCCGCGGCCCGCCGCGCCCCACGCCAACGGTGACGGAGGTTTCCATGGGCGCAGTCCCGGGCTACGAGTTCGCCCGCCAACTCGACGACGCGATCCTGCCTGACCTGTGGCGCAGGCGCACCCGGCTGTCCGCGGACGAAATGGTCTCGATGGTCGAACTGGTCAAGCGTGCGTTGCGGACCTACCACCCGCTCGAATTGCAGGCGCTCGGCGAGGACAAGGAAGAACTGGTCGCGCAGTTCATCTACGCGAAGGTGCTACGCCTCGCGCCCGGCCATACCGAAACGAACGCCTGCGCCGACAGCGCGCCGTCCAACAGCTACGCCGTGTGCGCGTATTTCCGCCGTTATCTGATCGACTGCCTGCGCAGCGCGTGCCATCAGCGCAACGTGTCGATGGAAACCGAGGGCATCGCGCAGGAGATCGATCTGCACGCGCACGCGCTCGAAGACCCGGTGGAAAGCGTGCTGCTGCAATACGGCCTCGACGAGCAGCGCGTGCGGTACGCTGCGCGCGAGTTCATCGAAGGGCTCGACGAACCCGAGCGGATCGTGCTGGCCGGCAGCCTCGGCTGGTGCTCGGAAGGCGAAGGCGGGCTCTCGGCGGTCGCGGCTCAGCATCGGGTCCCCTCTTATCACTATCGCGCCGTCAAACTCGGCGTCACGATGAAAAAGACGGCCGGCGCCGAGGAATTTTCCAACACGAAGATCGGCCGCTGGCTCATCGACGTGCTCGGCATCGCGATCGACGTCGACAATCGCGCGGCGATTCTGGTGGCGCTGAATCTGCTCGCGGCGGAATCGAGCGACAGTGAATTCAATGAAGTGGCCGCGTAATAGTTCGGACAACCAACAGCCCACATAAGAAGCGCGCTAAAGGCGCTTGCCCGGACGGCCCGCCCCCCGGCAACGGCCGGCCAGTCATGTCGCCCTACGCGTCGCACGCTACGACTACGGCGCGCCTTCCACGGCGCGCTTTTTTTGCGCGCACATTCCGCCTACGATAAAAAAGCTGCTGCTGCACGCCGTCTTTGTTCCAAAGTCGAGCCTCCGTTCCCCGCATCCGATTCCAGACGAGGTGGTCCTGATGAACCGCTTATCGAGCGCGCCGACGGCGCTGCAAAGGTACTACGAGGTGGTCGTGATCGGGTCCGGCTACGGCGGCGCGATTGCCGCGAGCCGCATGGCGCGCGCGGGCCGTCGCGTGTGCGTGCTCGAGCGTGGCCGCGAATTCATGGCCGGCGAGTTTCCGCGCACGCCTGTGCAGGGCGCCGAGCAGATCCAGTACAACACCGCCGAGGCACAGATCGGTTCGCCGCTCGCGCTGCTCGAAGTACACGTCAACGAGGACGTCAACGCGGTGGTGGGCTGCGGGCTCGGCGGCACGTCGCTGATCAATGCGAACGTCGCGCTCGAGGCCGATCCGCGCCTATGGGACGACCCGCGCTGGCCAGCCGCGCTGCGCGCCGACAAGGCCGGGCGCGGCGACGGCTATGCGCTCGCGTGGAAAATGCTGTCACCGTCGCCCGTGCCCGACGATTTCCCCCCGCTGCCGAAGCTGCAGGCGCTCGAAAAATCGGCACGGGCGCTCGGCATGGCCGACCACTTCAGCCGTCCGCCGATCACCGTCACGTTCAAGGACGGCCCGAACGCGGCGGGCGTCGAGCAGCAGCGCTGCGTCGGTTGCGGCGACTGCAACTCGGGTTGCAACTACGACGCAAAGAACTCGACGCACATGAACTATCTGCCCGACGCGGTCGCGCACGGCGCGCAGATTTTCACCGGCACGGCCGTGCATTCGGTGCTGCGCGACGCCGATACGCAGCAATGGAAGATCAACTTCCAGCTCGTGAAGCTCGGCCGCGAAAGCTACGACGCACCCGATCTGTTCGTGCTGGCCGACATCGTCATCGTCGCGGCCGGCACGATCGGTTCGAGCGCGCTGCTGCTGCGCTCGCGCGACGCGGGCTTGAGCGTGTCGGAGATGCTCGGTAAGCATTTCACCGGCAACGGCGACGTGCTCGCGTTCGCGTACAACACGAAGGACACGATCAACGGTGTCGGCTGGGGCGAGCACAAGAAAGGGCAGATTCCGCCGGTCGGCCCCACCATCACCGGGCTGATCGACAATCGCGCCGACGAGGAAAACGTCAAGAACGGCTACGTGATCGAAGAAGGTTCGCTGGCCGGGCCGGTCGGCGAGGCGCTCGTCGGCATGCTCGGCGCGGTCGCGCCGCTCGAAGGCGTGGATGCGGCCGGGCCGCCGTCGCTGTTCGACAGGATGGCCTACGAGGCCCGCGCGATCGACAGCCTGATTCGCGGCCCGTATCACGGAGCGCTGAATCACACGCAAAGCTACCTGGTGATGGCGCACGACGACGAAGACGGCCGCGTCACGGTCGGTGACAAAGGCCGCGCGCGCATCGAATGGAAAAACGCGGGACGTCAGCCGATCTTCCAGACCATCGAGGACGTGCTGATCAAGGCGACCGAGCCGCTCGGCGGCAAATATCTGCGCAATCCGATTTCGACGAAGATCGCCGGCCGGCGCACCGTGACCGTGCATCCGCTCGGCGGCTGCGGAATGGGCGAGGACGCCGAGCGCGGCGTGGTCGATCATCAGGGCCGCGTGTTCAGCGGCAAGGCCGGTGCCGAGGTGCACGACGGCCTCTATGTGATGGACGGCGCGGTGATGCCGATGTCGCTCGGCGTGAATCCGTTGCTGACCATCTCCGCGCTCGCCGAACGCAATTGCGCGCTGCTGGCCAAAGCGCACGGCTGGGCGATCGATTACAAGTCGCAGGGCACCGCCGCCGCGCCGCCCGCGCAGAAGATCGGCCTGCTCTTCACGGAGACGATGGTCGGCACCTACACGCCGAACGTGGCGGGCGAAGCCGCGAAGAGCCCGATCGAATTCACGCTGACGGCCGAGTCCGACGATCTCGCCGACATGCTAGGCAACCCGAATCATCTCGCGCGAACCGCCGGCACGCTGACCTGCCCCGCCCTCTCTGCGCAGCCGCTGACGATCAGCGACGGCACGTTCAACCTGTTCGTCGTCAACGAGTCCGACGTCGACGAGCGCAACATGAACTACCGCATGACGCTCGACGCGGTCGAAGGCAAAACGTGGTATCTAACCGGCAAGAAGATCATCACGCGCACCTCGCCGATCAATCTGTGGGAGCAGACCAACACGCTGTACACGGAGATTCGCGCGTCGGCGCAGGACGATGCGCCCGTCGTCGGCACCGCGACGCTGATCGTCACGCCGGAAAACTTCCTGAAGGAGCAGCGCACGCTCGAAGTTACGCATGCGCCCGATCTGAAGACGCGCCTCGAATGGACGCTCAAGTTCGGCAAGTTCTTCGCGGGCGTGCTGTACACCGAATACGGCGGCGTGGCCGCGCCGCTGCAGTTCTTCGATCCGTACACGCCGCCGCGCGCGAAACGCATGCTGCGCGCGCCGGCGCCGCAAGTCACGTACTTCGACACGCCCGACCGCACGCGCCTCAAGCTCACGCGCTACTTCGATCCGGGCGCCGGCAAAGCCTCGAAGCCGATCCTGCTGATCCACGGCTCGGGCGTATCGAGCCGCATCTTCTCGACCGATCTGACGCCGACCAACCTCGTCGAATATCTGTACGCCTCGGGCTATGACGTGTGGCTCGTCGATCTGCGCGTCAGCATCGAACTGCCGACTGTGCTGGTGCCGACCAACGTGGACAAGGTCGCGCGCGAAGACATTCCCGCCGCGGTCGCGAAGATTCGCGAGCTGACCGGTGTGCCACAGATCCAGGTGCTAGCCCACTGCCTGGGCGGCCTGGCGCTCACCATGTCGCTGCTGTCCGGACTCGACGGCGTGCGCTCGGCGGTGATTTCACAGGTGTCCGCGCATCCGGTACCGGGCACGTTGCAACGCATCAAGGCCGGCTTGCATATTCCCGACCTGATGCAGCATTTGCGCGTGCGCGACCTCACTGCCTATACGCAGGAAGACTCGTGGCCCGCGAACCTGCTCGACGAGGCGCTGCGTCTCTATCCGCTCGATCACGGCGAAGGCTGCGGCAATCCGATCTGTCATCGCGCGACGTTCCTGTATGGCCTGCTCTACGAGCACGACAAACTGAACGAGACGTTGCATGCGAACCTGCAGGAACTGTTCGGCATTCACGACATGTCCGTGTTCCAGCACCTTGCGACGATGGTGCGCGCAGGCAAGGTCGTCGATGCGCGCGGCGATGACGTGTATCTGACCGGTGCGAACGGCATGAAAGGACTCGAGGGCATGCGTCTGCCGATCGGATTCATTCATGGCGAGAAGAACGAAACCTATCTGCCGGTCAGCACCGCGCTCACGTACGCCCTACTGCGCGAGCACTTCCCCGAGCAGCCGTACGAGCGGCATCTGATTCCAGGCTATGGGCATATCGACTGCATCTTCGGCAAGAACGCGGCGGTCGATGTCTATCCGCTGATCGTCGATTATCTGAACGCGCATTGACGGAGGGACATTGCCGATGCGCGACGCGTTATCTACGCTTGGCGGGTTCTCGGTGCGCCGTGATTCCGGTATGGTTGCTATTGCGCGTTCGTTCCCTTCGCACTCACCCACCCATACCAATGAAAAAATTCTTTCTGGCCTTGTTCGCCGCCGGGCTGCTCGGCAACAGCATCGCCGCCACGCAGGTAGAGGCGGCCGAACTTCGCGTCATGACCTCGGGCGGCTTCACCGCCGCGTATAAACAGCTCGGGCCGCAGTTCGCGGCGTCGACCGGCAACACGCTCGATACGATCCTCGGGCCGTCGATGGGTCAATCGCCCGAAGCGATTCCGAACCGGCTCGCGCGCGGCGAATCCGCGGACGTCGTGATCATGGTCGGCTATGCGCTCGACGATCTGATCAAGCAGGGCAAGGTCATGCCCGGTTCGCGTGTGGAACTGGCGGATTCGCGCATCGGCATGGTGGTGCGCGAGGGCGCGCCGAAGCCCGATATCAGCACTGTTGAAGGCCTGAAGGACGCGCTGTTGCATGCGAAGTCGATTGCTTACTCGGACAGCGCGAGCGGTGTCTATATTCAGCGCGAGTTGTTCAAGCGGCTCGGCATCGAAGATCAGGTCGGCGCGAAGGCGAAGATGGTGCCGAAGATCCCGGTCGCCTCGGTCGTGGCGAGCGGCGAGTATGAAATCGGCTTCCAGCAGGTCAGCGAGTTGCTGCCGGTGAAGGGGGCGACCTTCGTCGGCAAGATCCCGGATTCGGTGCAATCGGTCACGCGCTTCGCCGCGGGCATTCCGGTCAACGCGACGCATCCGCAGGAAGCGAAGGCGCTGCTTGAGTATCTGGCGTCGCCGGGCGCGCAGGAAACGGTTCGGGCGACGGGGCTTGATTCGGTGTCTGCACACTGAAACAGTTCGTTTCTGTCACGCCAGCGCCATAGAGAGGTTGTTCATTTCCCCTAGTCCGGGAGAAGCGAACGCCGCGGTTATTCGCGTTGATCAGGTGCACGCGCTGGCGGGGCTGTTGAGTCTGGAAGGAGCCGCGGAGCAGTTTTCCAATCTCTCAACTGTTGCGCAGGTTTCAATTTTTTGGTCTGTTCGAGGATGCTCGCCGACATTCGTGCAGCACAGACGCAGACGGCGGCGCGTGAGTGAACTGCTGCGCGCGTGCCGCCAGCGGCGGGGAAACCTGTAGATTGGCGGCGCGGGCCTTCCCGCGAACATTTGCAATGCGGACGCGAGGACTCGCGGAATCAGAGTAGCTAATACTCTTTGAAGCTGTTCGCACCCCACTGCACATTTCACGCGATCCGCGACTGGCTCGCCTTTGCGGCAGGGCGTGCGAACAACCTGGCGGACAGATGTGCGAACAGTCTGGCGTGAAATGCGAACATCGCCACGTGTGCATACCCCGGACGGCTTGTGGAACCGTCCGGGTGCGGCGACAAGCAGGTCAATCGTGCAACAGACGTCTCAACTCGTCAAAGAATGAGGCCGTGGTGTGGCCCCAGGCCACAGGATTAAAGAAAAGTCCGTAGGCAGCCTTAAAGGAAGCGTCCAAGTCGTGGGAGTTGGCGAAACAGAAATTGTCGATTTCCCGTTCCAACATTGAGCGCGCTGCCGGTTCGCTTTCATTTCTGTATAAGGCGAATATTTCCTCTATTGAATTTCCCCACAAATCAAAGTCCTCGCCAAAATAATTTCGAATAAAATTCGAAAGTTCCGGGTATTTGTCTGGCTGTTCCATTTGAATTTATTTTATCAAATAAGCAGTGATGATATAAAATGGCATATCGTTGTATTGTTCCTTCCGCAAGAACATCTGGACTTTGCTAAGTTCAATCATCTGTCCGGTCTCCCTGACCAACCCGTACCCTACAGTGTGTCCAGTTTCACCAATCAAAGAAAGTCTCTTTGAACCATTGCTCGCCTGTGCCCATACCCGGATCGTCGCTACGTTTTGTTGCATTACCTGAGAAATAGCCCGTTCGGCGGTTTCCAAGTTGGGGAATGAACTCACCATTTCGCGTCGGGGTTCGCGTGCCAGTCTTGCTTGCAGCCATGCCCTATTTATTCCGACGTGCTTCCGGATTGTATGTCCTCCAATCCCGCTTCCGTCCTTCGCTTCGTGCCGCATCAAGTTGATTCGCCCCATCGAGACGCTTGCCACGCGTGCTGCCTTCATTGAACCGGCAAAGCCGAACGGCACGACCATATCGAGCGACAGGCCGATATTGTTCGCCATGTCGGGATCGGCCTTCATCGCCTCGGCCAGCTTCGTCGTGCCCTGCTGGGTGAGGGTGGCTGTATCGCGCCCTGTCCACACCTGACGCAGGCCCGCCGCCGCCGAGTCAGAACCATGTGCGCCGAACACAATGCACCCGGCCTTGCTCGCCATCGTCGGTTCTGGCATCACACACAGCGCCGCGGCTCCGACCATTTCCAGCAGACCGCCGACGAGTTGCAACCCGCCCCATAGCCGGTTGGAGAGCATCTCCGTCTGGCTGATCGACCGGCGGGTCAGCACTGCCGCGAGTTGCGGCGCGCTGAGCACCACGCGCACGCCGTCCGAATCCTTTTGATACGACATTCCGAATCCCTCTGTAGTTGTTGGGGGAGAGTCAACCTAGCAGGCGACTACAGGGACAGGGAATGGGCGATGGATGATTTTAGGCTTCAGCTGTGTCAACAAACGTCAACTTTTTTAACGCCGGGAAGCACGCCGTGGCACGGAGGGACAGGCGGAATAATGCCGGTTCTGTCCAGCACATCGGCGTTTTTGCGCAGTCAGCCCAATGGGTAGACGTGCTGCGCCCACGCTTCCATAAGCGGGCGGCGCTGTTCCAGCAAATCAGTGCAGTGATAGGCCGCTTCGACCTTGTACGCGACGGTATGCGCGAGCGCGCGCTCGGCGAGGTCGCGCGCATAGCTGTGTTCGCTGGCCCAATCGCGGAAGCCGGGACGAAAGCCGTGTGCCGTTGCCAGGCGCGCCCAGGTGTGTCGCTTTGCGCTTCCACTTGATGCTGGAAGGACGTGAGCACGATGTCACTGACAACTTTTCCGTGCGGCGAGACAAATACAAGCGTTTCGCGCAACTTCTATTGCTTCAGCCTTTTTATGAGTTCAAGCGCCGGGGTAGGCAGAGCAACGCGGTGCGTTCCTTTTGCTTCCATCCGTTCGCCTGGAATGGTCCAGATGCTTGCTTCGAGGTCGAACTCATTCCATATCGCGCTGCGAACTTCGCCGCTTCGCGCCGCCGTCAGTATCAGGAACAGCAAGGCGGCGCGCGTGGCTCCACCCTGTTTGAATTTGGGAGCCCATCGTTCAGCCCATCGCCGAATGGCGGATAGCGCTGGAAGTTTGCAACCTGTTGCGGTAGCAAAATGGCGGCAAGTTCTTGATATCGCTTAGTTCTACGGAGCGGCGCGGAAAATTGCGGAACGAATTTTGGCAGCCCGCCGCCTCAACCAGATTCAGAACAACTTCCCCGGATTCAAAATGCCGTGCGGATCGAGCGCACGCTTGATCGCCATCATCGCGGCAAGCTCGGCCGGCGAGCGCGAAATCGGCAGGAACTCGCGCTTGAGCGAACCGATGCCATGCTCCGCCGACACCGACCCGCGCAACGGTCTCAGCATCTCGTAGACGAACGCATAGACCGCGTGATGATCGACGCCGGGAATCGAGCGGCCATCGACGGTCACATGCAGATTCGAATCGCCGATATGCCCGAAGAAATACGATTCGTTACCGGGCCAGCGCTGATCGAGCGCCGCGCGGCAACGCTCGACGAACGCGCCGATTTCGCCGATCGGCAGACTCACGTCGAAGTTGATCGGATCGAGCCTGATTGGAAACTCCGCCGTGCACTCGCGAATCGCCCACAGTGCGCGCACATCACCGACCGACTGCGCGATCACCGCGTCGCGCAGCGCGCCCGCTTCGAGCGCATCGGTCAACACTTGCGCGAAGCGTTCGCCAGCGTCGTCGGCATCGAAGCCCGCGTGCTCGATCAGCGCATAGAGCGGATGAGCGGCCTCGAACGGCGAGCGCGCGCCCGTCAGCTTCACGCCGAAGTCGTAGAAGTCCGGCCACATGATCTCGAACGCGCCGATGTCGTTGCCGAAACGCGTCGCGAGACGGCGCAGCAGGCTCACCGCGGCATCGTAATCGTCGAGCGCGACGAGCGCCGTATGGCGCGCCGCGCGCCGCGGATGCAGCCGCAACACCGCGCGCGTGATCACGCCAAGCGTGCCCTCCGAACCGATGAACCAGTGCTTCAGGTCGTAGCCGGTGTTGTTCTTGACCATCTTGCCGAGCGAACTGAGCACGTCGCCATTGGCAAGCACCACTTCGAGCCCAAGCACCTGGTCGCGCGCGGTGCCGGACTGGATCACGCGATTACCGCCCGCGTTGGTGGCGAGATTGCCGCCGATCTGGCACGACCCGCGCGCGCCGAGATCGAGCGCGAGTTCGAGGCCCGCTGCTTCGGCGGCTTCCTGCGCGGTCTGTAACGTGGTGCCGGCGCGCACGGTCAGCGTGGCCGACGCGGCGTCCAGTTCTTCCACCCCGCTCAGTCGTTCGAGCGACAACGCGATATCGGTGGCACGCGCGATCGCGCCGCCGGCCAGTCCGGTCATGCCGCCTTGCGGCACCACGGGCTGATGCGCGGCGTGGCAAATCGCGAGCGCGCGCGATACTTCGTCGGTCGTGCGCGGCAACAGCAGCGCCGCCGGACGCGTCGGCTGGTGACGCGTCCAGTCGGTCATCGCGTGTTCGCCGATCTGTTCACCGACGCGCACCGCGTCGGCGCCGAGCGCGGCGCGCAAGGCGTCGAGTGTCGTCGCGAGCGGTTCGGTCGTAGTCGTTCCGGCTTCAGTGACGCCGTGCTCTGTCATGCAGGGGTTCCTTACGGTGCCGTCGCGGCGAGTTTCTTGCGATAGCCCATCGAATCGTTGATGCGGCCGAGAATATAGTCGCCCGCGGCGACCGGCTGATATTTGCTGTGCGCGTCGCTTGCGCCAAGCTCGCGCGGATCGACGAGCGCGCCATAGGTCGGATCGTAGAACGTCGCGATCGAATAGCGCTCGCGCCTCGACGCATTGATCACGCGATGCAGCGTCGAGCGGAAGCGGTCATTGGTCCAGCGTGCGAGCAGATCGCCGACATTGACGACGAAGCTGCCTTCGACGGGTGGCGCATCGACCCACGTATCGTTGGCGATTTCGCGCACCTGCAGGCCGCCGACCTGATCCTGCCACAGCAGCGTGATGCAGCCGTAGTCGGTATGCGGCGCGACGCCGAACTGATCTTCATCCGATTGCGGCGGCTGCGGCGGGTAATAGACCATCTGCGTGCGCTGCATGCGCTTGGTGTAGCGCGGCGCGAAGAAATCTGCGTCGATGCCGAGGCTCACGGCGACCGCGCGCAGCAGATCGGCACCGCACGCGCCGACCGCCTCGTAATAGTCATACAGCACCGGCCTTAGCTCGGGCATGAAGTCCGGCCAGTTGTTCGGTCCGCGCAGTGCTTGCCCGGCCACCACATCAGGATCGTCTTCCGGCAGTTCGAGACCGATGCTGAAGAATTCCTTGTAATCGGGCCGCTTCGCCTGGTACATCGTCGCGTCGCCAAGCGCATTGAAGCCACGATGCCGACGATTGACCGCCGCGCGGCGCTTGGTGTCGACCGGAAACGCGAAGAACGTGCGCGCGGCCTGCGCGGCGGCATCGATCGTCGCTTGCGGTACGCCGTGATTGATGATGTAAAAAAAGCCGATCGTCGTACACGCTTCATGAATTTCCGTTGCGACGCGTCGCAGCGCTTGCGGATCGCCCGCGCGTACGCCGGCCAGATCGATGATCGGAATGCGGGTCACGGGCATCGCGCTGCTCCTTCAAGCATCGGTATTGCAGTTGTATATACCGCCAAAAGCATCGCCGCAAGTTGCTTCGCGCACCGCGAAATCAGGGCTTTTCTCTACTCGCACGAGCATTTATTTTTCGCCGGAAGCGCGGTATATACTGCCCCGCATGAACCGCAACGCGCAGCCGGCGCGGCGGATTCCGCACAGAACCTTCAACACCCGGCAACCCAATCCATCTTCGCTCCCGGAGAACCTCATGCGTATCCTTGCAGGCTGGAAGTCTCGTCTGGTCATGCTGGCGCTGTGCGCGGCAAGCGTGGCCGCCCACGCCGAAGACCAGCTCGCCAAAGTGAAGAAAGCCGGCGAACTGGTGGTCGGTACCGAAATGCAGTTCGCGCCGTTCGATTTCCTCGAGAACGGTCAGCAGGCGGGCTTCAACAAGGACCTGTTCGCGGAGGTCGGCAAGGAAATCGGCGTGAAGGTGCGCTTCATCGATCTGCCGTGGCCGAGCGTGCTGCCCGGTCTCGAAGCGGGCAAGTTCGACATGGTGGGCGGCCCGCTGACGGTCACGAAGGCGCGCATGGAACGCTACACGTACACGTTGCCCATCGCCGATGCAACCGACGCGCTGCTCAAGCGCGCGAACGATGCATCGATCAAGCAATCGGCGGATATCGCGGGCAAAGCGGTCGGCGCGGGCAAGGGCAGCGCGCAGCTCGATCAGCTGAAGAGCTACGCGGCCACGCTGCCGAAGCAGCCTGAAATTCGCGAGTACGTCGACAACAATCAGGCTTACGCCGACCTCGCGGCGGGCCGCATCGTCGCGGTCGCGAACTCGATGACCAATATCGCGTATGTGGCGAAGCAACGCCCCGATACGTTCGCGGTCGTGCAGCCGCCGTTCGGCGCGAAGGTGTACTTCGCCTATGCACTGCGTAAGGACGCCGACAGCAAGCCGCTCGCCGACGCGTTCGACACCGCGCTCGTGAAGATGCAGAAGGACGGCCGCCTCGCCGCGTTGCAGAAGAAGTGGTTCGGTGTCGCGATGGAGATGCCGGCCACGCAGCCCACGCCGAATTACTGAGCGTCTTTGACGTAGGCGTCACGCGCTGCGCAATAGTGTCGCCATAGCGCAGCGTGCGTCGCCCTCCCCGCTCCATCGGCCGCGATCCATGTTCAACACGACCGTCTTCGTTCAGGGTCTGCCGCTGTTGTTGCATGCGGCGCTCGCCACCGTCGGCATTTCGCTGACGGGGCTCGTGATCGGCTTTTTCGTCGGCATCGGCGTGTGCAGCGCGCGGCTGTCACGGCATCGTGCCGCGCGTCTCGCAGGCGGCGCCTATGTGTTCTTCTTTCGCGGCGTGCCGATGCTCGTGCAGCTGCTGCTCGTGTACTACCTGCTGCCATTCGCCGGCATCAACGTGTCGCCGATCGTCGCTGCGATCAGCACAGTGTCACTGTGCTCGGCCTCGTATATCGCGGAAATTCTGCGCGGCGGCTTTCTGAGCATTCCGCCCGGACATCTCGAAGCCGCGCGCATGCTCGGTCTATCGTCGCTCGATACGCTGCGGCGCATTCTGGTGCCGCAGGCATTCCGTTTGACGCTGCCGTCGCTCGTCAATGAAATGGTGCTGCTGATCAAGGCTTCTTCGCTGATCTCGGTGGTCGGCGTCGCGGAGTTGACGCGCACCGCGCAGAACATCGCCGCGAGCACTTACCGGCCGCTCGAAGCGTATGTCGCAGCCGGGCTCATCTACTTCATGATCTGTGGTGCGCTCGCGCTCGTCGCGCATGCGGCCGAGCACCGTTTGCAGCACGCCTGACCGATCCCAAGCGCACATCTACTCCGCCATGCAAACGTTCGACCCGACCGTCATCACGCACAACCTGCAGCCGATCGCCGCCGGTCTCGCGACGACGCTCGGCACGTGGGCCGGGGGCGTCGCGATCGGTCTCGTGATCGGCTTCCTGATCGCGGTGCTGCAACTGTTCTGTGGACGCTGGCTGCGCGTCGCGCTGCGCGTCTATATCGAACTGCTGCGCGGCACGCCGTTTCTCGTGCAACTGTTTCTGCTCTACTACGGCGGCCCGTCGATCGGCCTCACACTCGAACCGCTGACGGCTGGCATCGTCGGCCTCGGCCTTTATGGCAGCGCGTATTTCGCCGAGGCATTCCGCTCCGGCTTCCAGTCAGTGCCGAAAGGCCATCTCGAAGCGGCGTCGTGTCTCGGACTCACGCGCTGGCAGGCGATCCTGCGCATCCAGGCGCCGCAGATGCTGGTACTGATCGTGCCCGCGCTGACCAATCTGATCATCGTGCTGAGCAAGGAAACGGCTGTGCTGTCGATCGTCACCGTGCCCGAGCTGACGTTCGTGCTGACCGGCATCGGCTCGGCCACCTTCGCTTTCGTCGAAACCCTGCTGGTGCTGTGCGTGTGCTACCTCGCGCTGGTCGAGCTGACCTCGCGCGCGGGCATGTGGGCCGAAGCCCGCCTCGCACGCTTCATGGCATGATTCCCGAATTCCTATGAACGCCATCGCCGACATGTCCTCCTCCGCGCAATCTTCCGCGCCGTCCGCGAGCGCCACGGCGAGCGCACCGAACGCCGCGCCGCTGATCGAAGTGCGCGATCTACGCAAACGCTTCGGCGATGTCGAGGTGCTGCGCGGCGTCGATCTCGAGATCGCGCGCTCCGAAGTCGTCTGCGTGATCGGGCCGTCGGGCTCGGGCAAGAGCACGCTGCTGCGGTGCCTCGCCGCGCTCGAAACCTACGATCACGGCGACGTGCGCATCGAAGGCGAACTGCTCGGCTATACCGAGCGCAACGGCAAACGCGTGCGCGCATCGCATGGCGAGATCAACCGCGTGCGTCGCAATGTCGGCATGGTGTTTCAGCAGTTCAATTTGTGGCCGCACATGACGGCGCTCGGCAACGTGATGGAAGCGTTGCTGCGCGTGCGGCACCTGTCGCACGACGAAGCGCGCCGCCGTGCAAACACGATGCTGGAGACGGTGGGCCTCGCGCACAAGGGCGACGCCTATCCGGCCAAGCTGTCGGGTGGTCAACAGCAGCGCGTGGCGATTGCACGCGCGCTCGCGATGGAGCCGCACATCATGCTGTTCGACGAACCGACTTCGGCGCTCGATCCGGAGCTCGTCGGCGAAGTGCTGCAGGTGATGAAGCAGCTCGCGCGCGACGGCATGACGATGGCCGTGGTCACGCATGAAATGGGCTTTGCCGCGCAGGTCGCCGACAAGGTCGTGTTCATCGATCAAGGCCGCGTCGCCGTGCAGGGCAAACCGCGCGACGTGTTTCACGATGCCGCGCAGCCGCGTCTGCGGCAGTTTCTGCAAAACTATTTGGACCGCAATGCGTTCTGGACGCGCGGCCCCGACGACACCCAGCCGCTATGAGCACCATCGTTCGCAACAAGCGTCAAGGCAAATCCTCCGCCAGCGCGGCCAAAACCGCACGCGGCTCCGACGACCCACCCGCCGCGCGCTACGAACAGGTCAAGCAGCACATCCGCCAGATCATCGAATCGGGCGAGCGCCAAGCGGGCGATCGGCTGCCTTCAGAGCTCGACCTCGTCGCGACGCTCGGCGTATCGCGCATGACGGTCAATCGCGCGCTGCGCGAACTCGCGGACGCGGGACTCGTCACGCGCGTCTCGGGCGTCGGCACTTTCGTCGCCCCGAACAAGCCGCAATCGACACTGCTGATGATCGCCCATATCGGCGACGAAATCCGCTCGCGCGGGCACGCGTATCGCTGCGACATGGTGCTGTTGCAGCGCGAGACCGCGTCGGTCACGGTGTCGAACGCATTGGGGCTCGCGCCGGGCGCTTCGGTGTTTCATGTCGTCTGCGTGCATCGCGAGAACGGCCAGCCGGTGCAGCTGGAAGATCGCTATGTGAATCCGGCCGTCGCGCCCGACTTTCTACAGCACGATTTTTCGGCGCTCAAGCCGTCCGAGTATCTGCTGACGGTCGTGCCGATGCACGATCTCGAACACGTGGTCGACGCAGCGCTGCCGACGCCCGCCGAAGCCGGGTTGCTCGAAATTCACGCCGAGGAGCCGTGCCTCACGCTGACGCGCCGCACGTGGACGAGCGGCGTCGCGGTGACGTTCGCGCGCTTCGTGCACCCGGGTTCGCGCTATCGACTCGGTTGCCGCTTTTCGCCGAATACATCGCAGCGGCAGGGATAAAGCGCGCTTCAGAAACCCTGCTAGACAGTCCCGGCCAGATGAAAGCGCGACGCCGGATGCCATAGCCAAACCGACGTCGCGACGTTCTCGCCGACCCACGTGCGCCGCCACAACAGCAGACACGGCTCGCCGATATCCATCATCAGATGACGCCGCACATAGGCGTCGGGCTTCTGCGCATAAATGCGAAACTCGGCGCGCTGCACCGGCGCGAGCCGCACCATGTAGTGATTCGGCGTTTCGACCGAGAAGTCCTGCTGCAGATATTCAGGGAACACCTTCGGATTGACGAAGCGGTCTTCGTACTGGATCGGCTCGCCTTCCTCGCTGTGCACGATGCACGAATGAAACGCGGGACCGCTCGCGAGACCGAGCGCTTTGAGCGCATCGGCGTCGTCGCTCGGTTCGAGCGTCAGCACGCGCGCCGAGTGACGATGACCGCGCGCGGCGATTTCATCAGCGATATTGCGGATCTCCAGCACCGTCGATTCATACCGTTGCGGCGCGACGAAGGTGCCCGAGCCCTGCACGCGCGTGAGTACACGCTCGGCGGTCAGCTCGCGCAGCGCGCGCGACACCGTCATGCGCGCAACGCCGAACTCCTTGACCAGTTCAGTTTCGGAAGGGATCAGCCCGCCTGGCTTCCATTCGCCTTCGCTGATGCGCTGGAGCACGTAGCGTTTGATCTGTTCGTACGCGGGCATCGCTTTGGCCGGCGTATCACCATCGCGTTCGGCGAAATCCTGTTTCTGCTCGGTCTGTACGGCGGGCATTTTGTGCGCCTGTGTAGTTGTTTTCACTCCAAACCTCATCGGTGGTTCGCCGGTGTGACATCAGGTACACCGTGGCCGGATCTCCGGCGGCCGGGCCCAATCTTACCCAATTCGACGGCGGCGGTACCACCGGAACGCGCTACCAGATAAACGGCACGAAACGGTAACGCACGCGTTCCATGTAGGCCGAGTAGCCGTCGAGCTGCTCGGCAAGCAGCCGCTCCTCGCGCACCGCGCGCCAGCCCATGCCGTACGCCATCACGGGCAGCGCCGCGAACCCCCACCACGAGCCGAGCTGCAGTGGCGTGCCGACGAAGAACAGCAGCGCGCACGCGTACATCGGATGACGCACGTAGGCATAGGGACCGGTGTCGGCGACCTTGTGCCCGCGGCTCGCCTGGATCTTGACGACCGGCGCCGCATAGCTGTTCGCGCGAAATACGAAGCGGCAAATAAAGATGCACAGGAACACGCACAGCGCGCCGAAGATCATGAGCCACGCCGGCACCGGCGCGGACCAGCGAAAGCGCATCGCGTCGAAGCCCATCAGGATCAGCCAGCCGCACCATACAGTCCAGATTGCGGCCATGAACGGACGATCCCAGCGACTCTGCTGCGCCTGCACCAACGGCGCGAGCCGCTCCGCAAGCAACCCGGGATCGTGACGCGCGAGCCATAAGCCGAGCCACAGGCTCAACACCGCCAGCTCGATCAGATACCACCACGCGGCCGGCCACGCGAGCGTGCCGGCCGAGCCGAACAGCAACCCGCCCATGACCGCCAGCCACGCCAGCGATTGCAGGATCAGACGCGTGACCATGGCGGCTCCCTCCAGCGGTCTCGTTACGCGGTCTCGTTGCGCGTGCGCACGCGCTCGAACACGTCGGCGATATCGACGTCCTCCAGGTTCACACCGAAGCGTTCGCGCAGACAATCGGCGAGTTCGGCGGCGCTCGCGAGGCGCCGTTCGTCGACGATCTGTCCTTCTCCGTCACGCTCGTTGAACTGATCGTTGAACAGCGCCAGGCGCGACTCGCGCAACACGCGGGCCACGATCAGGTTGCGCAGGAAGATCGAATCCGGCGACGTCGACGAGTACCAGTTTGAGGTTTCATAGTCGACCCACTCGACTGCGCGCAGACCCACGTGATAAACGCGCACCCAGCTTTCGTCCGGGGCCAACACCTCGAGATAGACGGTGTCGTGCCCTGCGTCTGCGAGGCGGAACGTGCCGAGCGGAACCGGCTGCGCGAGGCCGGCGGTCAGACGCAGCGGCGCGGTCAGCGTCACGCCGCCGAAGCCCACGTCGGCTATCCACGCTTCGCCGTCGATATCGACGCGCAGCACCGTGTGCGTGCGCGGCGCAATCGTGCCGGGCTCGCGGCCCCATACGACCCGCGCGAGCAGCGGCGTCACCTTGAAGCCGAGTTGCATCAGCACGTTCGCAAACAGCAGGTTCTGCTCGAAGCAATAGCCGCCGCGCCTGGCGCTCACGAGCTTGCGTTCGATGGCTTCGAGGTCGAGCCTGACCGGCCGGCCCGTCAGCGGGTTCAGGTTCTCGAACGGGATCGCGGCGGGATGCAGCCGGTGAATCGCCCGCAACACGTCGAGCGTAGCGGCGCGCGGGCCTTGATAGCCGATGCGGGCGAAGTAGCTTTCCAGATTGATGGTGTGGGACATCGGCGGAATTCCGGTTGGGTTGCGGGTTCGACGCGATCATAGCGGCTTTCGGCGCGACATCGGCTCATGAGCGACGCCGCGCCGCAAAACGCAAGGTGCCCACCCCCTTTCAACGTCGACCACCACAAGAATGCGCTTGCTCATTTCGACCTCCTTACTCTTACTTTCGGGGTTACCCGTGCGCTTCGACACCCCACCCTTTCGCACGTTCGGTCGGACTGAATCAATACGTTTGCATTGCGTTGTGACTAACGTCGCCGTACGTCTTCATGCAGTTTTCGGATACTCCGTCAATCTTGGAATTACATTTCCGTAATCTTGTTGCGAATCGTTCTCATTTGTGTTGACTCTCGCAATACGCTTGCGTACGATCACGCCATCTGCTGCTTTGGCATCCCGGAACATCACGCGAGGCCGCGCCAGGCAGTCGCAAATTGATCACATCGGTCGAAACAACACTAATAAGGATTTGGATGAAGTTCGCCCAACTCGCTGGAACGCGCGCCAATGCGCGTTCCATTTGCGACTCTTCTGCACATACAGGCGCAACTCATCGTACGCGTTTGCCTTCGATGCGGCGCGCCGCCGTCTGCACGGCCTTCGCGTGGGCCTCGTTGACCGCCCATTCGGCGCTGGCCGAAGCCAACCCCGATGCCAACCCGGAAGCCCCTGAAGCCGACCTGAACATTCAGGCGACGCAGACCAACCAATGGACGGGCCTGTGGAACCGTCAGCAATTGCTCGGCGACATGGGCGGCCTGCGTCCGTGGCTCGGCAAGTACGGGATGACCTTCACGCTGACCGAAACCAGCGAAGTGCTGGCCAATCTGCGCGGCGGTCTCGAGCGCGGCGCCGATTACGACGGCCTGACCACCGCCACCTTGCAGATGGATACGCAAAAAGCGTTCGGCCTTCCGGGCGGCCTCTTCAACGTCAGCGCGCTGCAGATTCACGGCGCGAACCTGAGCGCGAACAAGCTCGGCACGCTGAACACGGCAAGCGGCATCGAGGCCGACGACGCGACGCGTCTGTGGGAGCTCTGGTATCAGCAGTCATTCCTGAACAAGCGCGTCGACGTAAAGATCGGCCAGCAGAGTCTCGACCAGGAATTCATCACGAGCACGTATGCGGCCCTGTTCCTCAACACGATGTTCGGCTGGCCCGCGCTGCCCTCGTACGACATGCCGTCGGGCGGACCCGCCTATCCGCTCGCGGGTCTCGGCGTACGCGTGCGCGGCCAGATCACGCCGTCGCTGACCGCGCTCGCCGGCGTGTACTCCGGCGACCCGCTCGGCAACGACCCGAGCAACATGAGCGGCACGAACTTCAACCTGCATAACGGCGCGTTGTGGATCGGCGAGTTGCAGTACGCGATCAACCAGCCGGCCGAAGGCGAAATGGTCGGCGTGGGTCGTGCCGGTCTGCCGGGCACCTACAAGCTCGGCGTCTGGTACAACACCAACAAGTTCGCCGATCAGCGTTACGACAACATGGGGCTGTCGCTCGCGAATCCAGCGTCGAGCGGTATCCCCGCGAATCACAACGGCAACTACAGCTTCTACGCCGTCGCCGACCAGATGGTGTGGCGCCCCGACCCCGACGAACCGCGCAGCCTCGGCGTGTTCGCGCGGGTGATGGGCGCGCCGGGCGATCGCAACCTCGTGAGCGTCGCGGCCAACCTCGGCGTCGTGCTGAAGGCGCCGTTCAAGGGCCGCGACAACGACAGCGCCGGCCTCGCGCTGACCTACATCAAGATCGGCAGTCACGTCAACGGACTTGATCAGGACTTCCTGGCATTCAACGGCAGCCCGTACGGCGTGCGCACCAGCGAAACCACGCTCGAAGCGACCTATCAGTACCAGGTCAATCCGTGGTGGCAGCTGCAGGCCGACGCGCAATACACGTTCAACGCCGGCGCGGGCCAGAACCCGACCGACCCGACGCAGCCGCTGCGCAATACGTTCGTCGTCGGCATGCGGACCACGATCAATTTCTGATGCCGCTCGCCTCACAGTGATACGCAAACTCACGTAACCGGACCAGCACTTCCCATGCTTTCGATCGTCACCGCCATCCCAGCTTTGTGCGCCCCTACGGAGGCCCAATCGTGAATCCACTCACGCGCAAGTTTTCGCCACGCGCCGCGCGAGCCCTGCTCACCGCGACGGCCGGCGCCGCCGCCCTCACGGTGGCCGTCAACGCACAGGCCGAGCCGCAAGGCTTCCTTGAAACCATCAAGCATCACACGACGCTGATCAACACAGTGCCCGACAACGGCGACCAGAACCCGTACGCGATCGTGGTCGCGCCGGTCAGCGCGGGCACCGTGAAGCAAGGCGACGTTCTGGTCGGCAACTTCAACAACTCGACGAATCTGCAAGGCACCGGCAGCACGATCATCGACTATCACCCGGACACCAGACAGACGACGGTGTTCGCGGCCGTGCCGCGCGACCTGAAGCAATGCCCGGGCGGCATCGGCCTGTCCACCGCGATGACGATGCTGAAGTCCGGCTGGGTGATCGTCGGCAGCACGCCTAGCAACGACGGCACGACCGGTACGAAAGGCGCCGGCTGCCTGATCGTGATCGACCCGCAGGGTAAGATCGCGTCGTCGATCTCGACACCGAACATCAACGACCCGTGGGGCAACATGGCGGTCGTCGACAACGGCACGAGCGCGACACTGTTCGTCAGCAATGCGGGCTTCGGTGTCGGCGGCGCGGACGGCAATCCGCCCGTATTCAAGCAGGCCACCGTGCTGCGCCTGGAACTCGACGTGCCCGAAGGCAAGCCGCCCGTCGTGAAGAAGGAAACCGTGATCGGCAGCGGCTTCGGCGCGCAGGCCGACAAGGGCGTGTTCCTCGTCGGGCCGACCGGCCTCGCGCTGTCGGCCGATCAGAAACTGCTGTACGTGTCCGATGCGATCGGCAACCGCATCACCGAGATCGACGATCCGCTCACGCGTGATACCAGCGCGGGCGTCGGCCGCCAGCTGAGTGCCGACGGCCTGCTGCATCGTCCGCTCGCGATGGTCAGCGCGCCCAACGGGCACCTGCTCGTGACCAACGCGCTGAACGGCCAGGTCGTCGAGATCGATCCGGCGACCGGCACGCAGCTCTACGCACGCTGGATCGATACCGACAAGGCGCAATCGCCCCCCGGCAACGGCGACCTGTTCGGTATCGCGATGACGCCGCAAGGCGACGGCTTCTACTACGTCGAAGACGACGTGAATACGCTGGTGCTCGCGAAGTAAGCGGCACCCACGCAGGCTTCAAGAAGATGAAGTGACCATGACAAACGATCACCCCCCACGGCCGTCACGACGCGGCTTCCTGAAAGCGGGCGGCGCCGCGGTCGCCGCCGGCGCGAGTCTCGGCGCCGGGCTTGCGAACTCGCCGGCCGCGCTCGCGAAGGCGCCCGCGCATAGCGCGCAGAACGCCGATCCGCAGCTCGCGGTCGAGCCGTTCTACGGCCCGCATCAAGGCGGCATCGTCACGCCGCAGCAGAGCCACACTTACGTCGCCGCGCTCGATCTGACCACTGACAAGCGCGACGACGTGATCGCACTGCTGCGCGCCTGGACCGAAGCGGCCGCTCGTCTCACCCAGGGCGGCACGGCGTTCGCGATGCCCGTCGGCGACAACCAGGCCGCGCCCGATTCCGGCGACGTGCTCGGCCTCGGCCCGAACGGTCTGACGATCACGTTCGGCTTCGGCCCCGGCCTCTTCACGAAGGACGGTAAGGACCGCTACGGGCTCGCCTCGCGCCGCCCCGCCGCACTCGTCGATTTGCCACGCTTCAACGGCGATCAGCTGATCAAGGAGAAAACCGGCGGCGACCTGTTCATCCAGGCATGCGCGAACGACGCGCAGGTCGCGTTTCACGCGGTGCGCCAATTGTCGCGCCGCGCCTATGGCGTCGCGACGATGCGCTGGGGCCAGGCCGGTTTCCTGTCCGGTCCGCGCGGTCAGACGCCGCGCAATCTGATGGGCTTCAAGGACGGCACCAACAATCCGTCGACCGCGAAGCCGGAGCTGATGAACCAGTTCGTGTGGGCCCGCGCCACCGACGACGCGCCGTGGATGGAAGGTGGCACCTATACGGTCGTGCGCCGCATCCGCATCACGCTCGAACATTGGGACAACACCGAGCTGGGCTTTCAGGAACAGGTGTTCGGCCGCCACAAGTACAGCGGCGCGCCGATCGGCAGCAAGAACGAGTTCGACGCGGTGGACCTGAAGGCCGCGGACAAGGACGGCAACCCGATGATCCCGGAGAACTCGCACGTGCGTCTGTCGAATCAGGCTAGCAACAACGGCGCGCAGATTCTGCGCCGCTCGTATTCGTACAACGAAGGCACGAACTTCTATATCGAGCGCTGGCCGCCGTGGCGCCAGGAAACCGAGTACGACGCGGGGCTGATTTTCATCGCGCACCAGCGCGACCCGCGCACCGGCTTCATCCCGATCAACGACCGGCTCGCGAAGTTCGACATGATGAACCAGTTCACGACCCACATCGGCAGTGCGATCTTCGTCGTGCCGCCGGGGGCGAAGCCGGGTTCGTATGTCGGCGCGGGGCTGTTCGAGACGTGATGAAGTCAACGAAGAACGCCGGGCGCGCAACGCCGGGCTCACTCAACACAATCAACACGGACTTCTGCAACATGGCTTATTCCTGGTTTGCCACCCGCTTGCGCGCGCTAGGCAGCGTGGCCGCACTCTCGCTCACCGCGCTCGGGACGATGCCGTCGGCGGCCCATGCCGCGTCGATCACGCTGTACAACGCGCAGCACGAGCAGGTCGTCAATCTGCTCGCCAAGGACTTCGAAAAGCAGTCGGGCATCTCCGTGAAAATCCGCAACGGCGAAGGGCCGGCGCTCGCCGCGCAGATCGTCGCGGAAGGCGCGGCGTCGCCCGCCGACGTGTACTTCACGGAGAACTCGCCGGAGCTGATGCTGCTCGAGGAAAAGGGTCTGCTCGCGAAGGTTGACGCAGCGACGCTCGGCGCTGTGCCGGCTCGTTTCAATTCGCCGGGCGGCGTGTGGGTCGCCGTGACCGCGCGCGAGAGCGTGCTCGCGTACAACACGACGAAACTGCAGGCGTCGCAGCTGCCGCAATCGGTGTTCGACCTCGCGAAGCCGGAATGGAAAGGCAAGGTCGGCATCGCGCCGAGCGACGCCGATTTCCTGCCGCTCGTAAGCGCGGTGCTCGCGCTGAAGGGCGAAGAGCAGACGCTCGCATGGCTGAAGGGCCTGAAAGCCAACTCGCAGATCTTCGACGACGACGAAGGCGTGGTCGCCGCGGTCAATCGCGGCGCGGTCGCGACCGGTCTGATCAACAACTACTACTGGACTCGTCTGCATGCGGAAATCGGCGATGCGAAAACCCGCAGCGCGATCTATCACTTCGGCCACGGCGACGCCGGCGCGCTCGTCAACGTATCGGGCGCGGCCGTGCTGAAGTCCGCGCACAACGCGGACGGTGCGCAGAAGTTTCTCGCCTATCTGGTCAGCGAACGCGCGCAGCAACTGATGGCCAACAGCCACGTGATGTTCGAGTATCCGCTGCACGCGGGCGTCGCGCCGGACCCGATCCTCAAACCGTTCGCCGAACTGACTCCGCCCACGCTGACGATTCAGCAGCTCGGCGACGATAGCCAGGCCGGCAAGCTGCTGCGTCAGGCAGGTCTTCTGTAAATGAGCGAAGCTCTGTCAGCCGGTCCGCCGGCTGTCCCCCCTGCCCCGGCGCGCGTGCGGACGCGCGCGCCGTGCGGCCTGTTCGCGGCGGCGGCACTCAGCGCTTTGCTGGTGCTGCTGCCGATTGCGTTTACGTTCTGGCGCGCGGCGAGCTTCGACCTCGGTGACGCGCTCGATCTGATCTGGCGGCCGCTCGTCGGCGAGTTGCTCGTCAACACGGTGTTGATCACCGTCACGACGACGCTGGTCTGCGCGGTGATCGGCACAGCCGCCGCGTGGTTCGTCGAACGAACGCATCTGCCCGGACGGCGCGCGTGGGCCGTGCTGTGTGCCGCGCCGCTCGCCATGCCAGCGTTCATTTCGAGCTATGCGTGGGTGTCGTTGAGCGAGGACTTGCAGGACTTCAACGGCGCGCTGCTCGTGCTGAGCTGCGCGTATTTTCCGCTCGTCTATCTGCCGGTCGCCGCCGCGTTGCGCGGCATGGACCCGGCCCTCGAGGAAAGCTCACGCGCGCTCGGCTGCAACCGCTGGACCAGCTTCGTGCGCGTCGTGCTGCCGCAACTGCGCCCGGCGCTGCTCGGCGGCATGCTGCTAGTCGCGCTCGGCGTGCTCTCAGAGTTCGGCGCGTTCACGCTGCTGCGCTTCCGCACGTTCACCACGCAGATCTACGCGGAATACCGCACCAGTTTCGACGGCGGCGGCGCATCGCTGCTCGCGTGTCTGCTGATCGTGATCTGCCTCGTCGTACTCGCATTCGAGTTTCACGTGCGCGGCGCGGCGCGCTACGAGCGCGTCGATCGCGGCACGCGCCGCGCGGTGTTGCGCTACCAGCTCGGCGCGTGGCGCTGGCTCGTCGTCGCGGGTTTTGCGCTGCTCACGCTCGCGACGCTCGGCGTGCCGCTCGGCATGATCGGCTTCTGGCTCACGCAGCCGGGCGCGGCCGCCGTGACGCCCGCCGATGTGTCGCCCGAGTTGCTGTGGAACGCGACGTTGTCGTCGCTCGGTTTCGGCCTCGCCGCCGCCGCGCTGACCACCCTGCTCGTCGTGCCGCTCGCGTTTCTGCTGGTGCGTTATCCGACGCGTTTCGCGACGCTGTTCGAGCGCACCGTGTTTCTCGCGCAGGGCGTGCCGGGGCTCGTGATTGCGCTCGCGATCGTCTCGCTCGCGGTGCATGCGCTGCAGCCGCTCTATCAAAGCGCGACGCTGCTGGTCGTCGCGTACGCGATCCTGTTCATGCCGGTCGCGCTCGTCAGCGTACGCGCCGCATTCATGCAGGCGCAGCCGCGCCTCGAGGAAACCGCGCGCGCGCTCGGCTTGAACTGGACCCAGACGCTCGTGCGCGTGGTCCTGCCACTCGCGGGCCCCGGGCTCGGCGCGGCCGCTGCGATGGTGTTCATCTCGGTCGTCACCGAGCTGAACGCGACGCTGCTGCTGTCGCCGCTCGATACGCAAACGCTCGCTACCCAGATTTGGGCTGATACTTCGACGATGGCGTTCGCCGCCGCCGCGCCGTATGCGGCGCTGCTGACCGGCATCTCGCTGTTCGCCTCGGGGCTGCTGTTCACGCTGCTCGGCCGTTCGGCGCTGCTCGGCGAGCGAGGCTAACACGCGCCTGCTTTTTTTGATCGCTGCTTTTCTTCGACCTGCTTCGGATTTTCATGAGCGAACTTCGTATCCGCGGACTGCAGAAATCGTTCGACGGTCACCCGGTGCTGCACGGCATCGATCTCTCGGTCGAGCGCGGCACGCTGCTCGCGCTGCTCGGCCCCTCGGGCAGCGGCAAGACCACGCTGTTGCGCCTGTTGTGCGGCTTCGAGCGCGCGGACGGCGGCAGCGTCGAGATCGACGGACGACGCGTCGTCGGCGACAACCTGCACGTGCCGTCGGAACAACGCCGCATCGGCTACGTGCCGCAGGAAGGCGCGCTGTTTCCGCATCTGTCGGTCGCGGACAACATCGTGTTCGGCCTGCCGCGCGCGCAGCGCCGCGCGCGGCATCGCGTCGCCGAACTGCTGGAGCTGGTCGGCCTGCCCGCGCATTTCGGCGAGCGCGCGCCGCAGCAACTATCGGGCGGCCAGCAGCAGCGCGTCGCGCTCGCCCGCGCGCTCGCACCTGCTCCAACGCTGGTCATGCTCGACGAGCCGTTCTCATCGCTCGACGCCGCGTTGCGCGTCGAAACGCGCCAGGCGGTCGCGCGTGCGCTCGGCGCGGCCGGCGCGACTGCCGTGCTGGTCACGCACGACCAGTCCGAGGCGTTGTCGCTCGGGCATGAAGTCGCGGTGCTGTGGAACGGCCGGCTGATCCAGACCGCGACGCCCGAGGCGCTGTACCGCCGGCCCCTGACGCGCGAGCTTGCGTCGTTCGTCGGCGAAGCGGTGTTGTTGCCGGGCGTCGCGCAACAGGATCGCGTGAGCTGCGAGCTCGGCGAACTCGAGCTGGTCGCGCGCGTGGGCAACGGCGCGGTCGACGTGATGTTGCGTCCCGAGCAGATCCGTCTGCTACGCGCCGATGAAACCGTGCGCACCGGTGCCGCACACGACGCGCTCGTCACCGATGTGATCTTCCAGGGGCAGGACGCGAGCGTGGCGTTGCAATTGCAGTCCGCCACGCGCACGATGGTGCGCGCGCGCGTGCCCGGCTATCTGTGCCCGCGGCCAGGCGAGCGCGTGCGGCTCGCTGTCGAGGGAGAAGTGACGGCTTATTCGCGTACCTGAACGGTCAGGGCTGGCGTTCCCAGCTACCGCAATGACAGGTCCTGCACCATCTGCTGCGCCAGATAATCGCAGGTCGGCCGATCCGATTTCGCGCTGCGCGCGACCACGATTTCGAGCGGCGCAATTCTCGGCAGACCTTGCGCGTCGCCGAGTATCGCGAGACGCGGCGGCACGCTGCAGCGCGTCAGAGCAATCACCGACAGACCAGCATCCACGGTCGCCACGAGCCCCATCAGGCTCGCGCTGCTGAACGCCGCGCGATAACGGATGCGCGCGCCATCCAGCGCAGCAAGCGTGTGCTGACGCGCGACGCAGCCCGGCTCGTACAAGCCCACCGGCAACGGCGAGGCCTTCAACACCGGCGTATCGACCGACGCCCCCACCCACACCATCGGCTCGCTGCGCACGAATTCGCCGCGCAGTTTGCGGTCGCGCGTGACGAACGCGAGGTCGATCTTGTTGTCGGCGAGCATCGGCGCGAGCGCCGTGCTCTGCGCGCAGACGATCTCGATCTCGACGCGCGGGTACAGCGTCGCGAAACGCCGCAACACCGGCGACAGCAGCGACGACACATAGTCGTCCGGCGCGCCGAGCACCACGCGCCCGGTCACCTCGGGCCGCACGATCGCCGACCACGCCTCCTCCTGCAGCGCGAGCGCCCGACGCGCGTATTCGAGCAGCGTATTGCCGGGCCGCGTCAGCGCCAGGTTGCGCGTGTTGCGTGCGAACAGCGTCGTGCCGAGCATCGTTTCGAGCCGCTTGATCTGCATGCTGACCGCCGCCTGCGAGCGATGCACGCTCGCCGCCGCTTTCGTGAAGCTGCCCGCCTCCACCACCGCGACGAAGCTGCGCAACAGGTCGACGTCGAATTCAGGGTTCACGATTTATCAACCGGGCTTATGGAATTGCTCAATTTAATTCGTTTGTGATGAGGCCGCAAGCGGCGCAATACTCGCAGGCATCGTCTTACGGAGTCGTTGCGCATGTCCCTCACCTCACGTCAACAAGGCGCGATCACGCTGGCGAGTGGCGGGCTGCTGATGGGCACGATCGGCGTTTTCGTCGAGGAAGCGCGGCTCGATGCGCTGACGCTCGTTTTCTTCCGATGCCTGTTCGGCTTTCTGTCGCTCGCCGCGTATTGCGCGTGGAAGGGCTTTTTCACGCGCACGCAGTTCACGCGCCGCACGATGTTTCTCGCGCTGATTTCCGGCGTGCTGATGGTCACGCAATGGGTCGGCTTTTTCGACGCGATTCATCGCACCAGCATCGCGGTCGCGACCGTGGTGTTTCATGTGCAACCGTTCTGGGTCGTGTTGATCGGCGCGGCGCTGTTCAACGAGCGGCTCGGCGCGGACCGGCTCGGTTGGATCGCGACCGCGTTCGTCGGGCTCGTGCTCGCGTCGGGCGTGATCGCCGCCGGCAATCTGCAAGGCCACACCAGCTATCTGATCGGCTTGAGCGAAGCGCTGCTCGGCTCACTGCTGTATGCGAGCGTCACGCTGATCGCCAAGAGTCTCGGCGAATTGCGCCCGCATCTGCTGACGCTCACGCAATGCGCGGTCGGCGTGATCTGCCTGCCGCTGATTGCGCCGCTGATCGCGCCTTTGACGCTCACGTATATCGGTCCGATGCAGTGGTTCTGGCTGGTCGGCATGGGCGTCCTGCACACGGGCTTGTCGTATGTGCTGATTTACGGCGCGCTGCCCAGGCTCAGCACGCCGGTCATCGCGGTGCTGCTGTTCGTTTATCCGCTGACCGCGATCGTCGTGGATGCGCTCGTGTACGGCCGCGCGCTGTCGCCATCGCAACTCGCGGGCATGGCGCTGATCGTCGCCGCGAGTCTTGGCGTCAATCTCGGCTGGCCGTTGCTCACGCTGGTCAATCCGAACGGGCGGGCGCGCAGTCACGCGAAGTAAAGCGCGCCCCGCCACTCTCTCACTGCGGCAGAACCTCGCCGCGCGTCTCCGGCGCGAACGGAATCACCAACAGGCCGACCACGAACGCCAGCGCGGTCAACGCGATCGGTACGCCGAGTGTCTGCATATGCAGCACCGCAGCGCCGAGCAGGAAGTTGACGCCCGCGCCGACGAAGCGCCCAAACGACGTGCAGAACGCAAACGCGGTCGCGCGCACGCGGGTTTCGAACTGCTCGGGCAGCCACAGGCTGAACAGCGCGAAGTTGCCGCCGAAAAATCCCAGCACGAACAGCCACGCGATAAACGGCGCGAGGCCATTCGGCAGATAGAACGCCCAGCCGAAGCTCGCCGCGATCGCCACCGCCATCCCCGCGAAGTACACCGCGAGCGTCATCTTGCGGCCGATGCGCTCGGCCAGCGGCGGCAACGCGAGGCAACCGATGATCGTGCCGATCGACAGCAGACCGGTAGCAAGCGACGCCGTGCGAATCGAATCGCCCTTCGACATGCCGGCGCGCGTCGCGAGCTGGATGACCGCGGACGGCTCATACACGGCACCCGCCCACAGCCCGATGATCGCGATCGTCAGCAGAATGCACGCGACCCATGTGCGGCGCCGGTAAGCCGGTCCGAGGATCTCGCGCAATGGCTTCACACGCACCGCCTTTGCCTCGGCCTTCTGCCACTTCTCCGGCTCCTTCACGCGCAGCAGAATCAGAATCGCGACGACGACCGGCACCGCGCCGGTCAGGAACATCGCCCGCCAGCCGAAATGCACACCGATTGTGTAATTGAGCGCGGCCGCGAGAAAGAATCCCGCGTAGTAGCCGGTCTGTAGATACCCGGCGCCCATCTTGCGACGATCCTCGGGCCATGCCTCGGCCACGTAGGTGCCCGCAAGCGCCCATTCCCCGCCGATGCCGACGCCCGCGATGAAACGATAGATCGCGAGCTGCCACACGTTGCTCGCGGTCGCGGCGAGCCCCGTGAAAATCGCGAACGTGAAGATCGTCGCGGCGAGCACCTTGGTGCGGCCGAAGCGATCGGCGAGCGGTCCCCAGATGAACGACAGCCCCCAACCGACAAGAAACAGCGCGAACAGGATCGAACCCGCGAGGCCGACGTTCGACGGCGTCGCCGCGATGCCCGAACGCGGCAACAGCTCGGTCAACGCGGGCGTGAGCACCAGCGCGTAAATGAACGAGTCCATGCCGTCGAGCGTCCAGCCGGCCCACGCGCCCCAAAACCCTGCGATCTGCGAACGATTGAGCGGTGTGCGCTGACGCACGACGGCTCGTCGGTCGGTCACTGTATTCATCATGCTCCTCCAGCCTACGATGGTTGAACGTAACGAAAAACGACAGGCGCGCTCGAAGGCGATCGACGACGTTGATTGATCGGCGATGTCCTCATACAACTAACTCAGAGGACGGCGCGGGGTATTTGCCGGGACATGCGTGAAAACTCTTCCGGGTTTGCCCGCGCTGAAATGCGCGTCTTTTTATATATAATATTTGATATCATGACTCACGCAACTGAAGGTTTTCCCCTGGATGCCCCTATGTCCGGTTCGATACTTCCGGCTGCCGCGCCGCGCGAAAGCACTTCGCACGTGATCGCGGAGGCGCTGCGCGCGGCGATCGTCGACGGCACGCTCGCGCCTGGCGCACCGTTGCGGCAGGACGCGATCGCCCGGCATTTCTCTGTCAGTGCGATTCCCGTGCGCGAGGCGCTGCGCCAGCTCGAAAGCGAGGGTTGGGCACGCGCGGCGGTCCATAAAGGCGCGACCGTCGCGCCGCTGTCCGCCGACGAGGCGCGCGAGATCTACGAGATCCGCTCCGCGCTCGAAAGTCTCGCGCTCGGCCTCGCGATTCCGAATCACACCGCCACGACGCTGCGCGAAGTCACGGACTTGTGCCGCGCCGCCGAACGCGAAGCGGACCCGTCGCTGTACGTCGCGCGCAATGCCGCGTTTCATATGAGTCTTTACGCGCCCGCCGGCCGGCCGCAGCTCGAGGACATGATCGGGCTCCTGCACCGGCGCGGCGAACGCTACCTGCGCCTGAAATTCGGCTTACCGTCGTACAAGGGCGAGTCCGACAGCGAGCACGTCGCGCTGCTCGAAGCCGTCGAGCGCCGCGATATCGCAGCCGCGCAGTCGATCGTCGTCGCGCATCTGCTCGGCACCGGCGAGTTGCTGCATCGTTTCCTGACCGAGCGCGCGCGCGAGGAAGCCGCGCTTGCGCATCAACCGAAGCCGCGCGGCCGACGTCCGCGCGTCACCACCGGGAGCTGACCCAGCCGATGAACCACCCCGCCGAAGCCGCCGCATCGCTGTCCATCGTCCGCTCGTGGACGACCCGTCGCGACGAAAAGAACCGCCGCCTCGCGGCCATCGCGCCGTGGCTCGAAGACGGCGTGCTGCCCGCGCACCGCATCGTCGATGCGCTCGAAACGCTGATCCAGCCCGGCGACCGTGTCGCGCTCGAAGGCGACAACCAGAAGCAGGCCGACTTCCTGTCGCGCTCGCTCGCCAAGGTCGATCCGCAAAAGCTGCACGACGTGCATCTGCTGATTTCGAGCATCAGTCGTCCTGAACATCTGACGCTGTTCGAGCGCGGCATCGCGCACAAGGTCGACTTCTCATTCGCGGGGCCGCAGAGTCTGCGTGTCGCGCAACTGCTCGAAGACGGCCAGCTCGAAATCGGCGCGATCTATACGTATGTCGAGCTGTACGCGCGCATGTTCGTCGATCTGACGCCGCACGTCGCGCTGCTGTGCGCGGAACAGGCCGACCGTCACGGCAACCTGTACACCGGGCCGAATACCGAGGACACACCGACCATCGCCGAGGCCGCCGCGTTCCGTCACGGCATCGTGATCGTGCAGGTCAACGAGATCGTCGACGAACTGCCGCGCGTCGACATTCCGGGCTCGTGGGTCGACGTGGTCGTGCAGGCGGACCGGCCATTCGCGGTCGAGCCGCTGTTCACGCGTGATCCGCGTCATATCGGCGACTTGCAGGTGCTGACCGCGATGATGGTGATTCGCGGCATCTACGAGCCGTATGGCGTCACCTCGCTGAATCACGGCATCGGCTTCGATACCGCGGCGATCGAACTGCTGCTGCCCACGTATGGCGAGTCGCTCGGCCTCAAAGGCAAAATCTGCCGCAACTGGACGCTCAATCCGCACCCGACGATGATTCCCGCGATCGAATCGGGCTGGGTCGACAGCATCCACTGCTTCGGCAGTGAAGTCGGCATGGAGGCGTATATCGAGGCGCGCCCCGATGTGTTCTTCACCGGCAACGACGGCAGCCTGCGCTCGAACCGCGTGCTGTGTCAGCTGGCCGGGCAATACGGCGTCGATCTGTTCATCGGCTCAACGTTGCAGATCGATGCGGACGCGAATTCGTCGACGGTCACGCGCGGGCGGCTCGCGGGTTTCGGCGGCGCGCCGAACATGGGCCACGATCCGCGCGGCCGGCGCCATTCGAGCGAGGCGTGGCTGAAGCTGCTGAAGGGCGGCGGCGCCGTTTCGCGTGGTCAGAAGCTCGTCGTGCAGCTTGCCGAGACATACAAGAAAGGCGGCGAGCCGACCTTCGTCGATGAACTCGACGCGGTCGCCGTCGGCGCGAAAAACAATATGCCGATCGCGCCGGTGATGATCTACGGCGACGACGTGAGCCATGTGGTCACCGAGGAAGGCATCGCGCATCTGCACAAGGCCGAGGGCATTGACGAGCGGCGCGCGGCGCTCGCGGCAGTGGCCGGTGTCACGCCGATCGGTTTGCGCGCGAAGACGGAGAAAACCGCCGAATTGCGCCGGCGCGGCATCGTCGCGTATCCGGAAGATCTCGGCATCCGGCGCGGCGAAGCGAAGCGGTCGCTGCTCGCGGCGCGCAGCATCGACGATCTGGTCACGTGGTCGGGCGGACTGTACGCGCCGCCCGCGCGCTTCCGGAGCTGGTGACGATGGCGTACGCGGCTGCTCTTCTGGAACGGTTGGACGCGCCGGTTGCTTCAGTCTTGCGCGATACGTGCGGTATCCCGCCGGCCGCACCGATGGCGGTCGCACCGTTTTCCGACGCCCAACTCGCGCGCGACGCGGTCACCGCGCTAATCGACGAAGCCGAACTCACGCCGAAGCCCGCGCTCGTCGACCGGCGCGGCAGCGGCGCGCATCGCGACCTCGACCTCGCGATCATGCGGCGCTCCGCGCACGCGCTCGAACCGACCTTCGCGGCGCTCGCCCGCACGGCGCGCCGCCTCGGGGAGCCATCGGCGCTGCTGCGCGCCGAACTCGCGCAGATCGGCCGCGCGGGCGAACAGGACATGATGCGCGCGACGGGCGGCAGCAATGCGCATCGCGGCGCGATCTGGATCATCGGCTTGCTCGTTGCGGGCGTGGCGCTCGAAACGTCGTCGAATGCGGCCAACCATCTGGATACCTCGCGCGTCTGCACGCTGGCCGCGCAGATCGCCTGCTTTCCTGACCGCTTCGCCGCTGCTTCCGACAGCCACGGCGAACGCGCGCGTCAACGCTATCAGGTCGGCGGCGCGCGGCGCGAAGCACAGGACGGCTTTCCGCACGCGCACGACGTCGGCCTGCCCGCCTTGCACGCGGCGCGCGCACGCAATCTCGACGAAAACGCCGCGCGCATCGACGCGCTGCTCGCGATCATGAGCAAGCTCGACGATACCTGCCTGCTGCATCGCGCGGGCCTCGCTGGTTTGCATGCGGGCCAGCGCGGCGCGCGACGCGTGCTCGACGCGGGCGGCAGTTCGACACCCGCGGGCCGCGTCGCGCTCGACACGCTCGAACGCGAACTGCTGTCGCTGAACGCATCGCCTGGCGGCGCGGCCGATCTGCTCGCCGCCACCCTCTTTCTCGACATGCTGGCGCATCGCGACGCCAGCCGGAGCTGAGCCTCATGGAACATCTGACCTTCGACTATCCGGCGCAACGCGCCGTCACGACCCGCGCGCACGTCGGCGTGGTCGGATCGGGCGATCTGGAAGTGCTGCTCTCGCCCGCCACGGCCGCTGCAAGCGGCTCGGCGCTCGCCGCGCACGTGGTCGTGCGCACCAGCGTCGACGGCTATAGCCACATCTGGAAGAGCGTGCTCGACCGCTTCTTCACGCGCTACGACGGCGCCGTGCACATCGAGATCAACGACTTCGGCGCGACGCCCGGCGTAGTCGCGCTGCGGCTCGCGGAAGCTGTCGAAGCGGCCGAGGAAGGAGACCGCGCATGAGCACCACCTCCAGCGTTCATCGCGCGCCGCTGCTGCGCGAGAGCTTCATCGAACTGCCCGCGCGCGAGCGCGCCCGGTCGCTCCTCGACGCGGGCAGCTTCCGCGAACTGCTCGGACCGTTCGATCGCATCGCGTCGCCGTGGCTGCCCATGCAGGGCATCGTCTGCCAGGCCGACGACGGCTGCGTCATCGCGCGCGGCATGATCGACGGTGAACCGGCCGTGGTTGCCGCGATCGAATCGGCGTTCCAGGGCGGCAGCATCGGCGAAGTGTCGGGCAGCAAGATCGCCGCGGCGCTCGAAATGGCGCTGCGCGATTGTGAGCGCGGCAAGCTCGTGCGCCCCGTCGTGCTGTTCGAAACCGGCGGCGTGCGGCTGCAGGAAGCGAACCTCGGGCTCGCGGTCATCGCCGAGATTCAGGCGGCAATTGTCGCGCTGCGCCGGCACGTGCCGGTGATCGGCGTGATCGCGGGCATGGTCGGCTGCTTCGGCGGCATGTCGCTCGCGGCCGCGTTGTGCTCCTACCTGGTCGTGACGAAGCAGGGACGGCTCGGCATGAACGGACCCGAAGTGATCGAGCAGGAAGCCGGCATCGACGAACTCGATGCGAGCGATCGTCGCCGGGTCTGGCAACTGATCGGCGGCGAGCAGCGCGTCGCGAGCGGGCTCGCCGACACGCTCGTCGACGACGATGCCGATGCGGTGCGCGCCGCCGTGCACGCCGCGTTCGCGAGGGGCCTACCGGCCGCGCATCGCAGCGAGCAGGTCGACACGTTCCTGGAGCGGCTCGCGCGGATCGATCCGGCAAACGTCACGCCCGAGACGGTGCGCGATGTGTACAACCCGCAGGGCCGCGCTGCATCGAACAGGGAGCAGGCATGAACGACACGACACTCACGCGCGGCGCGCGCTGGTTCAATGCACTCGCAGGTGAACCGTCGAGCGCGGCGCCGGTCTGGAGCGGTGATGTGCCGCTCGGCGGCGCAACCGCGCGCTTCATCACGGTCGTGCCCGATCCCGCGAACCGCTTTCCACGCGCGACCACCAACGTGGTCGGGCTCGAACAGGGTTGGCGGCTCGCGCGCGCGGTGCGCGAAGTGATCGACGCGGATGCAGGCGTGGACGCCAGCGCCCGCCGCCCGATCGTCGCGATCGTCGACGTGAAGAGCCAGGCGTACGGCTATCGCGAGGAAATGCTGGGCATTCACCTCGCCTGCGCGGCCGCCGTCGACGCCTATGTGAGCGCGCGTGACGCCGGCCATCCGGTGATCGCGCTGATCGTCGGTCCGGCGATGTCGGGCGCGTTCCTCGCGCACGGCTATCAGGCGAACCGCATTGTCGCGCTCGACGCACCCGGCACGATGGTCCACGCGATGGGCAAGGAAGCGGCCGCGCGCGTCACGCGCCGCACGGTCGAAGCGCTCGACGAACTCGGCGAGACGATCGTGCCGATGTCGTATTCGATGGCGTCGTTCGCGAAGTTGGGGCTGCTCGATCAGCTCATCGGAGGCATCGACGCGGATGCACCAAACGCGGCGCAGATCGAGCGCGTGCGCGCGGTGCTGGCCGAGCAGATTCGCAGTGCGCGCGAGGGGAATCGGACGCTCGCGCGCCGGCTGGAATCAGCGGCGGCGCGGCAGACTCGCGCGGCGTCGATCGAGGTGCGGCGGCGTCTTGCCGAACAATGGGATGCCGTGTGATGCGAGTTTGCGCGGCCGCGCCCTTCCCCACCCCCCGCGCCACCTCGTGCGACGCGCGGTGGCGGCCGCATGATCTGCTGCGCTTGCGGCGGCTGGATGCGCTCGCCGATGAACCGGCGTGGGTTCGCGACACGTTCGAACGCGCGCCGTACGCGGTCGTTCGACGCGCGCTCGCCGCTGATGGGTTCGTCGCGATCGGCGTGCGGGGTACGCAGCGAGCGCAGCGCTATGGCACCTGGGTGCATGCCGACGATATCGTCAGTGCCGTGTCGCCGGAATCCTTGGCGCAAGCCCAAGCTGATACCGGACGTGACGCGTTGCCCTCTTTCATTGCGCTGACTTTCCTGCAACGTGATCCGTGCGGTCCGCTCTCGCGATTCGTTTGGGGTCCTGCGGGAAGCACGGGTTTTGAACTGGCGACACACATGCCGACCGTCAACGAAGCCAGCGATCTCGATCTGTTGATCCGCGCCCCCGAACCGCTCGCATTGGCTGCCGCGCGTGCGTTGCTGGAGCAATTGCAAACGCTCGCGGTGCGTACCGGCATCCGTATCGATGCGCAACTCGAAACGCCTGCGGGTGGTGTGGCGCTCGCGGAATGGGCCGCGGGCAAGGCGCATGTGCTTGCCCGGCATGCGGGCGGTCCTCGCTTGATCGCCGATCCGTGGGCTGCTGCTGTTCATGATGGCGCTGTCTGATGCTCGCGCTTCTCTTTCCCGGCCAGGGTGCGCAGAGCGAGGGCTTTCTGCATCGGTTGCCGCAGCATCGCGCGGTACAGGACACGCTCGCTGAAGCAGCCGACACCCTCGACATCGACGTGCTGACGCTCGACTCACCCGACGCTTTGAGTTCAACAGTCGCCGTGCAACTAGGCTTGACCATCGCGGGCGTCGCAATCGCGCGCGCGCTCGCCGATGAGGGACTCGCGGCGGAAATCAGCGCGGGGCTGTCGGTCGGCGCTTTTGCGGCAGCGGTCAGTTGCGGCGCGGTGGCGTTTCGCGACGCGTTGAAGATGGTACGGCGACGCGCCGAGCTGATGGAAACCGCTTATCCGTCGGGCTATGGTCTCGCGGCTGTCTCTGGCTTGAGCGAGCAGCGGGTGGAAACGCTCGTCGCGCAGCAGGCTGCGGAGCAACGGCAACGCGTGTATATCGGCAACGTCAATGCGCCGCGCCAGATCGTGATGGCCGGCGCGGACGATGCGCTAGACGCGTTCATCGAACACGCGCTCTCGGCCGGCGCGCGCAAGGCCACGCGGCTCGCGGTCAGCGTGCCCTCGCATTGCGAATTGCTCGCGCATGCGAGCGACGAACTGCTCGCGTACTCGCGCGAGTTACCGTTTGAACGACCGCGCGGCGTCTATATCGGCAATCGCGGCGGACGTCCGTTATATACGGCCAAGGCGATTCGCGAAGATCTCGCGACCAACATACGCTACACGGTGCGCTGGTTCGATGCGCTGACGGCGATGCAGGAAATGGGCGCGCACGTGCTGGTCGAGGCGCCCCCGGGTCAGGTGTTGACGGATATCGTGACGGGGAATTTCCCCGAGGCTATTGCGCTGGCTGCCAGTACGTTGCCGTTTGACAGATTGGTGGGAACGGTGCGCAGGCGCCTTGAGCTCGTCTAACGCTGTGCTCAGGCGCCGAGCAAGGCTTTCCCGACCATTCCCAACGAAACGCAGACAAGTACGCCGGCAAAGCCGATCTGTACATGTCGCGCGGACAGATGACGCGATGCGCCGCGCCCGACGACCATCCCGAGCGCTGTCGCGAGGCTGAACAGGATCGTTAGCGTCAGCGGTGGCAACACGCCGGCTCGTATCGCCGAGACGACGCCGCTGCTGCCGACGAGGGCGACGACCATCAGCGAAGTGGCAACGATGCCGTGCATCGACACATTCGTGAGCTTGCGCAACATCGGCACGATGACGAAGCCGCCGCCCACCCCGAGTAGCCCCGTCATCAAGCCTGTCAGTGCGCCCGTCCCCGCGAGCGCGGCGCCCGAGGTCCAGGTCCACGCGAGACGTCCCGTGCGTGGATCCATCCGGCCTACGCAATATGGTGACGTCGTTTGCTCCGATGTCTTCTGGCCCATCGCCTGAGTGAGCAGACGAAGTGCGACGAGCAGCATCACCCCAGCAAAAAGCGCAACCAGCAACCGTTGCGGCAACTTGTGAGCCAGCTGTGCGCCCAGGGCAGTCACGGGCGCGCCAGCAATCGTCATGAGCAGCGCCGCACGATAGCGCACGAGTCCGCTGCGGAAGGCCTCGATGGCGCCGATCGCCGCACTTCCGGCAACAGCGATCAGCGCGACGGGCGACGCCTGCTGCATCGGCCAGCCCATCCCCACGACGAGTGCGGGTACTGCAAGAATGCCGCCGCCGGCGCCCGTCAGGCCCAATACAGCGCCGACGAGAATTCCAAGTATCAGTGAAGTCAGCATGAGTTGTTCGATGGGAGGAATGAGCCGCGACGCCGGCTGCGACCGGCGCTACACGGCACTATCGGGATGCTTGCGCCGTGCTCAGCCGACTATTTCCGGCTTTGCCAACCATTCGCGGCCCTTGAGCATCGCGCGCCAATAGAGCGGCGGCAGCATCCGCTCCTTCAGCAGCCACGCCAGTCGTGACGGGCGTTTCCCATTGATGAGCCAGGACGGGAATGACGGTGCGACCTTGCCCCCATACAGAAACTCCGCGAGCACGATCTTGCCGCGCTCGACCGTGAGCGGGCATGAGCCATAGCCGTCGTAAGCGGCTTGCCCGCGCGTCCTTCCCATGCTCGCCAGCACGTTGTGCGCAACGACTGGGGCCTGCTTGCGCGCCGCCGCTGCCGTTTTCGCATTCGGCGCATTGATCACGTCGCCTAGCGCGAAGACGTCGGCGAAAGTCTTGTGGCGCAACGTCGTCTGATCGACGTCGACCCACCCAGCCTGATCGGCGAGCGGGCTCACTCGGATGAAGTCGGGCGCCTTTTGCGGCGGGACCACGTGGATCATGTCGAAGTCGCGGGTGACCGATTCGACCGTGCCGTCTTGCAGTACGCGTCGAAACGTGGCGAGCCTGGCGGGTCCATCGATCTCCGTGAGGTTGTAGCCGAAGTTCAGTCCAATGCTGTATCGCTCGACATACTCCATCAATGCCGGGACGTAGTCGGAGACGCCGAACAGGACGGCGCCCGCGTTGAACATCTGCACCTCGATGTCTTGCAGCCGGCCTGATCGCTGCCAGTGATCGGACGACAGATACATGGCCTTTTGCGGCGCGCCCGCGCACTTGATGGGCATCGGGGGCTGCGTGAAGATGGCGCGGCCGTGCTTCATCTCGCGTACCAGTTGCCACGTATAAGGCGCAAGATCGTAGCGATAGTTGGACGTCACGCCATTACGCCCGAGCGTTTCCGCAAGACCGGCAATCGCCCCCCAATCGAGCTTGAGCCCGGGGCACACGATCAGTTTCCGATATCGGACGACCCGGCATCCTTCAAGAATCACCGCGTGATTGTCGGGTTCGAACGCGGCGACGCCTGCTTTGATCCAGTGAACGATTCGCGGCAGCACGGACGCCATCGCGCGCGCCGTCGTTTCCGGCCTGAATACGCCCCCGCCCACCATCGTCCAGCCAGGCTGATAGTAGTGCGTGTCGGCGGGGTCGATTACCGCGATATCGAGCGTCGCGTCGCGCGCGAGAAGACTGGCGGCCGTGGCGAGGCCTGCGGCACCCGCGCCGACGATGACGATGTCGTGGCTCGCCGCCGCGACTCTCACCGGCGCCTTGCCGCCGTTGGCAATGCGCGAAGTGATCGCACCCAGTTCATAGCCGGCCGCCTGCGCGGCGCCAAGAATTTCCGGCAGTGGTTTCGACGCTGCCTCGGAAAGCCCCCACAGCGTTGCAGCACGCATCCCCGTGCGGCAATAGGCCAGCACGGGCTTTTCGAGCTTGCGCATGAGTTCGCCGAATTTCGCAGCGTCGTCGTCGCTGACCTTGCCCGTTTCGACTGGCAGATACCAGGCCGCTAAACCCTGCTCGCGAGCGGCCGCCTCGATTTCAAGGAAGGTCGGCTGGTCGGGGCCTTCACCGTCGGGGCGATTGCAGATGATGGCGCGATACCCCGCCGCGCGAATGGCGGCCAGATCCTTCACTGCAATTTGCGGCGATACGGACAGGTCGTCCGTCAGTCTTCTGAATTCCATGCATTTCTCCACGAATATTTGTTCATCCGACGTGACGACACTCAAAGAGCGTTCAGCGGAATCTTGAGGTACGAGATGCCGTTTTCCTCGGCCTGCGGCATCTGCCCGGCTCGCATGTTGACCTGCACCGACGGCAGGATCAGCTGAGGCATGCCGAGCTTCGCATCACGCGCCGTGCGCATCGCGACGAATGCCTCTTCGCTCGTTCCGTCACGAACATGGACGTTGCGCTCGCGCTGCTCGGCAACCGTGCTGACGAATTGCACTTCACGCCCGCCTGGCTGATAGTCGTGGCACATATAGAGCTTCGTATCGGCAGACAGGCTCAGCACCTTGTTGATCGAGCGAAACAGCGCCCGCGCATCGCCGCCTGGAAAGTCGCAGCGCGCGGTACCGTAGTCGGGCATGAACAACGTGTCGCCCACGAAAGCCGCCGTCTCGTGGCCGTCGCTCACCACATAGGTCATGCAGGCGGGCGTGTGGCCTGGCGTGTGCATCGCGCGCAGGCTCAATCCGCCGATTTCCAGCACGTCGCCGTCGGTGAGCAGACGGTCGAACTGCTTGCCGTCGCGCTTGAAATCGAGCCCGACGTTGAAGAGCTTGCCGAAGACTTCCTGCACGCGCATCACCTCCGCGCCAATGGCAATCTGACCGCCGACTTTTTCCTTCAGATAAGGCGCGGCCGACAGGTGATCGGCGTGCACGTGCGTCTCGAGCAGCCAGCGCACGTTCAGACCCAGTTCGTGAACGCGCGCAATCAGCTTGTCGGCGCATGCCGTGCGGGTGCGCCCGGACTTCTGATCGAAGTCCAGCACACTGTCGATCAAGGCACACTCGCCCGTGTCAGCGTCTCTTAGCAAATAGCTGATCGTGGACGTGTCCGGATCGAAAAAGCCCTCGATGATCATCGGGCTCGCAGTCGTCATCGCCATCTCCTTGCTCTATATCAATTTGTCGCGGGCTCTTATACAAGCTTCGTGCCACCCGCGGTTACGGCGGCTGGCGGCCCGCAAGTCAATTGATGCAAAAGGATATTTTTCGATCTTCGTTTGGCGTGACTGACAACGATACGTGCGGTTCAGGGCTGACACTGCCAGATCTGGCAGTGATGTGGCAGAATTGGCAGAGTTGGCAGAGGCTTTGCGGCCGGCTTTGGTGAACCATCTTTCGAAAGCTGCGGCATGAAATCGCACATCCCCATTATTGAAATGAACGCCTTGCCGACGGTCCCGGCTGACGAGCGGGCGCCGGACATTGGCGCGCTCATCTCATACCTCGAGCACGAACCTCAGCCTATGATCGTGCTCGATCCGCAATACCGGATTCTTGCGGCCAACACCGCGTACCAGCGCCAGTTCGGCGTTACCGGTGAACCATACATCGGCCACAAGTGCTATCAGATCTCACATCACTACGACGTGCCCTGTGACCAGGCCGGAGAGCACTGTCCGATGAAGCGCGCTCTGGAGCAGCGCGGCCCGGATCGCGTGCTTCACATTCACTACACACCGCGCGGCCCCGAGCATGTTGATGTCGAACTGCGGCCAATATTCGGTGCGCAGCATGCCGTCATTGCATACGTCGAGCGCCTCGTGACAGTTCGCAGTGCGTCGGCCAAACCGAGCGAAGAAGGGCTGGTCGGACGGTCGGCCGCTTTCAATCACGCGATCTCGGCGCTGCATCGCGTCGCGCCGTCGAAGTTGCCGGTGCTGCTGCTGGGCGAATCCGGGACGGGCAAGGAACTCTTCGCCACCGCACTACACGAGGCGAGCCCGCGCGCGCAGAGTCCCTTTGTCGTCGTCGATTGCTCCGGCATCACGGAGTCGTTGTTCGAGAGCGAGTTCTTCGGCTACGAGAAAGGCGCGTTTACGGGTGCCATGACGAGAAAGCCCGGGCTTCTGGAGACGGCGCAGGGCGGTACGCTGTTCCTGGATGAAATCGGTGACGTGCCGTTATCGATGCAGGTGAAGCTCTTACGCCTCATCGAGACGGGCACGTTTCGCCGGGTAGGCGGCACTGAGACATTGCACGCCGACTTTCGTCTGGTTGCGGCAACGCATAAGCCTTTGCTCGAAATGACGCGTGATGGGCGATTCCGGGAGGACCTGTATTACCGGATCAGTGCGTTCCCGATCTCTCTGCCGCCATTGCGCGAGCGGCGTGACGACATCGCGCTTCTCGTCGACTCGATTCTCCAGCGCATCGGCAACGCGGGTGCTGCGGGCGCCCGCGCGTCAGGCCACAAGTTCAGGGCCAGTCCCGATACCCTTGCGAGACTGGAAGCTTATGCATGGCCGGGCAATATTCGTGAAATGCGCAACGTGCTCGAGCGCGCATGTCTTCTTTCCGATGACGCTGTGATCCGCCCCGAGCATTTGCCGGAATACATACGGGACGCCGCTACGGAACGTGCAGGCATTGTCGGGCGGTCCTCGCCGGCGCGCTCTTCGCCTTCCCTGTCCGATGAAGAACTGATGGACTTCGTGAAAGCGTTCCCCGGCACGCGTAAAGCACTCGCGTCACATCTTGGGTGGAGCGAGCGGACGCTCTATCGCCGGCTGAAGGCGCTCGGCTTAAGCTAGTTCGGCCGCTTTTGAGCGTGACCGTGAGATGTATGTGCGCTAAAGCACCCTTGAGAAGGGGTAGCGAGAATACGCTGAGGGTCCAAAGCCGGAGGTCGTCGCGAATAACGGAGAACGAAATGTCACACTTGCCATGGCTTTCGCAATATCCGGCCGGAGTTGCGGCGGACATCGACCTCGCGGATTACCCCTCGATGGCGGCCCTCCTGGAGCGGGCCGTCGCCCGCTTCGGCAACCAGATCGCCTTTCACCAGTTCGGAGTGGATCTCACCTACCGCCAACTGGATGAGAACTCCACCCGCCTCGCCGCCTATTTCCAGAAAAACCTTGGGCTGAACCCCGGTGACCGCATCGCGCTGATGTTGCCGAACTCCCTGCAACACCCGATCGCGCTGTTTGCCGCACTCCGGGCCGGGCTGACCGTGGTCAACGTCAACCCACTCTACACCGCGCCGGAACTGGCGAATCTGATCAAGGATTCCGGCGCGCGTGCGATCGTGGTCATGGAGATTTCCGCGGCCACCGTCGAGAAGGCGCTCGCCCACGTCCCCATTGAGCACGTTATCGTCGCGCGCGTGGCGGAGATGCAGAACTTCCCGAAATCGATCCTTGTCGACTACGTCGTTCGGAAAAAGAAAAAACTTGTACCGGACTGGACGATCGCCAAAGCGATCGCTTTCAGAACCGCGATGACCGCACGTCCGGCGACGGACTTCACCAAGCCGCCACTGAACCGCGAGACCAGAGCGTTCCTGCAATACACCGGCGGCACTACCGGCGAACCCAAAGCGGCCGTGTTGACGCATGGCAACGTACTCGCGGATGTGTTGATGTTTGCGGACTGGATCAAGCCGGCGTTGGGGGCGAGCGGCGAAATCACGCTCATCGCGCTGCCCCTGTACCACGTGGCAGGCCTCGTGTGCCAATGCCTCGTCTTTCTCCATTTGGGCGCTCGCTGCGTTCTGGTGATGAACCCTCGCGACATTCCCGCCCTCGTGAAGGATTTTGCAACGCACCGGCCAACCGTGGTTGGCGGCCTTAACACGCTATTTACAGCGCTGATGAACAACGAGGACTTCGGCGCACTCGATTTCTCGGCATTGCACTGCACCTTCGCGGGCGGTACCGCGACCCAGCCGGCGGTTGCCGAGCGCTGGCAGAAACTCACTGGTAGACCGGTGCTGGAAGTCTACGGGCTGTCGGAAGCCGCCGGCGCGGTGACGGCCAATCCCGTGACGCTCACTGCCTTTGAAGGGACGATCGGCGTGCCGCTGCCTTCCATGCGTATTGAAATCCGCGATGAAAGCGGCGCGACCGTACGCAACGGCATGCCGGGCGAAATCTGCGTCGCGGGGCCCGTCGTCATGCAAGGCTACTTCAACCGGCCGGAGGAAACCGCGCATGTGATCGGTACGGACGGATTTTTCGCGACCGGCGATGTTGGGATCATGGATGACCGCGGCGTGATCAGGATTGTTGACCGCAAGAAGGACATGATTCTGGTCTCCGGTTTCAACGTCTACCCGAATGAGGTCGAGGGCGTGCTGTTCCGGCATCCTGGGATTCTGGAGATCGCGGTGGTTGGCGTGGCGGATTCACAATCCGGCGAGACGCCCGTCGCCTTCGTGGTGAAAAAGGAACCGGAGCTGACCGAGGCGGACGTGATCGAGTTTGCGCGGACGAGCCTCGCCGCTTACAAAGTGCCGAAGCGGGTGGTCTTCGTGAACGATCTGCCGAAAACGCCGGTCGGCAAAGTGCTGCGGCGACAATTGCGGGACCGGCTGGCAAATCGAATCTGACACCGTGCACCCACGTGGGATGGCCGAAATGATGCTGTATGGAACGGTTGGATCCGCACTTCTCTGGACGTAAGTATCCGGAAGGAAAGGAATGCGGTTAGCGCCGAAGTTCTGAAATAGCTTCAAGCGCAACAATTCGCGAGCTGGGTGTGGTTCGCAATTCGAGTAAGTTTCAGTTTTGGAACAGCCCCCCAGTCTTTGCCGTCGTTCGACTCTGCCAATACTCACTACGTGTATGGAGCAAACAAATTGAAAACGACTTCCTTTCTGGCTTTCGCCATTGTCGCCTTCGGCTCGGCTTTTTGCCTGCCGTGTGCGGCACAAGAGCCGGGAACCGTCAAGCCTCAAATACTTCTTCAACAAATTGTCGAAGGCATGCCGAGGGGGGAAAAACAGGAACTTCGCGTTTTGACAGCGACTTTCAAACCTGGCGATAAAACCGTTTTTCACACGCACAGGTTTCCGGTGACTGTCTATGTGCTGGAGGGTGCCTTCACTTTGGAGATGGAAGACAGGCCCCCCGTCACCGTTGCTCAAGGTCAGGCAATGGTGGAACCGCCGCACGTGAAGATGACCGGCTATAACCGCAGCGATAGCGATTCCCTCCGTGTCGTTGTCTTTTACACCAGCGACCCGGACACGCCTTTTCTCGATCCATTGCATTGATGTCCTGCGATCAGGCGTACTACGAGCCCCTCATCGGCACGCGGCAGCGCGTCGCCTGCGGCACCTTCGAGACGGCTGACTTCCAACGCCAGAGCCGAGACTTCGCTGCTGCGGTTCAAGCCGCAGGCAAGCCGGTACAAATCATTGAAACACCCAACTACGCTCATTTCGAAATGGTTGAATCGCTGTGCAATCCGTATGGCCCGAACGGCCGATCAGCGCGTAATCTCGGATACCTAAACATTCCCGCAGAGATGTTTGCTGGATAACACATAATCCGCGCACCTTGATATGGCGTCGCCAGGTATTGCCGGTCGGAACTGAAAGAAATGTCGGCGAAGCGACTCGCTGCGAGAGATGAAAAATACCGATGGAGACCGGAATGCACAAGACCGCACTCTCTTCATGCTGCCTTGCGGCGGCGATCACGATAGGGTTTTCTCCTGATGCTGCGCTGGCCGATAGCGGTCCGGTGAAAATTGGCTTTATTACGGACTTCTCCGGCCTTTATTCCGAAGGCGACGGACAAGGCGGCCTCGAAGCCATCCGTATGGCGATCGCCGATTTTGGCGGCAAGGTGAATGGACAGCCAATCGAAGTGGTCTATGCAGACCACCAGAACAAGGCGGACATTGCAGCGTCGCGTGCCCGTGAATGGATCGACACCGACGGCGTCGATGTGATCATCGGTGGGACGAACTCAGCGACCGCGCTCTCGACCAACCAGGTTACTGCAGATAAAAGAATCCCCTACATCAACGTAGGCGCAGGTGTGGATACGCTGACCAACGAGCAATGCACACCATACACCGTCCACTACGCGTATGACACGGTGGCGCTCGCGAAGGGCACGGGAGCGGCCGTGACGAAGCAAGGTGGCAAGACGTGGTACTTCCTCACAGCTGACTATGCGTTCGGCAAGTCACTGGAAACGACGACATCGGAGGTTGTCAGGGCGAATGGCGGCCAGGTGCTCGGTGCCGTCCGGCATCCGCTATCGGCGGCTGATTTCGCATCTTTCCTGTTGCAGGCCGCAGACTCAAAAGCGCAGGTGCTAGGCCTTGCCGACGCCGGAGGAGATGCGGTCAACGCGATCAAGGCCGCAAGGGAATTTGGCGTCACGAAGACTATGAAGATCACGGCGCTGCTGCTCTTCATCGGCGACGTTAAGAACCTCGGTCTGGAGACCGCGCAGGGCCTAGTATTGACCGATAGCTGGTACTGGAACAAGGATGCGGCAACGCGCGAATGGTCGCAACGCTTCTTCGACAAGATGAAGAGGATGCCATCGAGCCTTCAGGCCGCTGACTATTCCGCGGCGTCGACTTATCTCAAGGCAGTGAGCGCGGCTGGTTCGACCGATAGTGACAAAGTCATGTCGCAGTTGCGCAGGATGCATATCGACGACTTCTACGCAAAGGGTTATATCCGTCAGGACGGCAGCATGATCCACGATATGCTCCTGATGCAGGTGAAAACGCCAGCTGAATCGAAGGAACCGTGGGACTACTACAAGATCATTGCGACCATTCCTGGCGAAAAGGCGTTCGACACCAAAGCTGAAACGCGCTGTCCCTTGTGGAAGTAGCAGGAACGTAGATCATCGTATCCGCCTCCTAGGTCGCGACGGCCATGCAGCAGTCGTCGCAAGCGAGTGGCACGATCGCTGCCCGACGCAACGTGTGCCGCAGCGAAGGCCGACAAACGCTTTGAAGCACCGCCGCTGCTGCGTTCGTTTGAAGTCAGGGAGCCTGAAATGCCATTCTTCACGATAGCGGGAAAGCCGCTGCACTATCAGATGCGAGGTACCGGATATCCGGTCCTGCTGGGCCACAGCTATTTGTGGGATTCGTCAATGTGGGCGCCGCAGATAGAGGCGTTGTCCATCTCATACCAAGTCATAGCACCGGATCTTTGGGGGCACGGACAGTCCGGGCCGGTCCCTGAAAATGCCCACACGTTAGGTGACCTTGCCGCCCACGCGAGCGGCCTCCTCGATGCCCTCGACATCGAGCAATGCGCGCTCGTCGGTCTGTCGGTCGGCGGAATGTGGGGCGCCGAACTCGCCCTGCGCGAACCCGGTCGTATCAGCGGCCTCGTCATGATGGACACATACCTGGGAACCGAACCCGACTCGACGCGTATGCGATATTTCCAGATGCTCGATACCATCGAGACGCTCGGTAGAATCCCGCCCCCGATTCTCGACGCCATCGTGCCTTTATTTTTCAGGCCCGGTGCCGCGTTGGACGGCGAAGTGCCCACAGCCTTTCGAAACAGATTGAGCGCGTTTTCCGCCTCCCAACTACGGGAGTCGATCGTGCCGCTGGGGCGGCTGATTTTTAGCCGGCCCGATACCGTTCCCGGCCTCGTGGGGCTGGATGCGACCCGCACGCTCCTGATGTGCGGCGCTCTAGACTCTACCCGCTCACCAGCAGAGATGATCAGGATGGCTGACGTGATCGGCTGTCGACACGTGCTGGTTCCCGAGGCGGGCCATATTTCAAACCTCGAAAATCCGGCCTTTGTGACGGACACGTTGCTCAAATGGCTCAGACACCATGCCGGGAAGGAAAATCACTGAGGCATCTTATCGGGGCTCGTCGACAGTCTGGAGGACGGGTGTGTCTGGTTCGACGTCGGCGTCTTCTGACGGAACCAAGGCCCGGAAGCCCTGCCTCGTCCGCGTCGGCGCGATTTTTTTGAACCAGCTTCGGACCTTCAGATCTGCTGGTTCCGGGCAGGTGGCGATCGTCCAGGTTCAGTACATGGGGCCGGGCGGTATCGATTTCATCAATGCCGCTGACGATCCGCGCATGAAGTAACGAGGCCACAGCGCAAATGGCCACGTCGCTATCCACCGTCGTCGGGTTATTCGCGGGCCGATCCCGTCTCGACGGTGCCCTGATCAGCCTGTATCTTGGCCCGAGCCGTGGACGCTTCAAGAAAAGCCGCTACCGAGTGCATCTCCTCTTCCGTCAGCTTGACGCAGATCGTACTCATCACGTCGCCGCGAGGCCTCTCTCCTGTGTGTTGAAAGATCACCAACTGCTTCACTATGTAGTCCGCATGCTGGCCCGCCAGGCGCGGAAACTCGCCTGCGCCTTCACCGTGTGCGCCATGACAGGCGCTGCACGCTGGCACACCTTTGTCTGGCAAGCCGGATACGAAAATCGTCCTGCCGTTTTCAACGAGCAGAGGATTGCCGGACCCGCCCGCAGGTGGCGGACGGCTTGAAAAGTACGCGGCAAGCTGTTCGATCTGCGCATCGCTTAGATGTGTAAAGCCCCACATATATCTTTTCGCATTTGGGTCGGACCGGCGATGGGCCCTGAAGTCCATCAACTGATTGACCAGATACTCTCTTTGCTGACCTGCGAGCTTGGGAAACGTAGGAGACACAGAAACGCCGTTCACACCGTGACAGTTCGAGCACACCTGCAACGCGATCGTCTTGCCGGTAATGGCAGGATCGTCGATCCGCCTGGAATGCTCCATGTCGTGACAGCCGGCGTCACCGAGCAACGTGGCGAGCAGGATCCATCGCGACATCGCTGTCATTTTGCGAGGCTTCAGACAGCATTCCCGGCATTTACCCGGGCGAAGATATGGCATGGTTTTCACAAATCCCCCTGAATGGCTAGCGACGGGAAGACGTCATGAACGATGCTGCTTCATGTTCGAAAGGACGCGCGGCAAGAGACATCACCAGTACGCCGCCCAGAGATAAACAAAGAGCGTGTCGTTGTCGCTTGCATTGCGTCCGAGCCCGTCGTAATTCGTGCGCGCACCAAGATATTTCGTGAAGTGCGTGTATTGCAGACCGACCCGGATGTTCTGCACAGGAATCCAGAATATTTCGGGTGTCCAGCCTTGCGTCGCCGGAGAGAAGTTCGCACTCCCAGGATAAGCGACGCTGTCGGGGCTGCCGGTCACGTTGAAGAAAGAAAGGCTGATGCCGTATTTGTCCTGGTAGACGTATGAGAGCTTCAGCCTCAGCGATCCGAGGCTGGCCGACTTGCTGTCGCCATACACGAGGTTCTGCGGGTCGCTGATGTTCTCGCGGATATAGCGGGCCTGCGCGGTGATGGTGTTCGGTTCGAGCAGGTACTGATACTGCGCATCGAAGCCGATATCGCGGTAGCGGGTGACGCCCTGTGTGAAGATCGGCAATGCGTTGGCGTCGTTGGGGTAGACGTTGACATTGATGCCGAAGGTCCCCAGCATGACGCTGTTTGGTCCCCAGTCGTGAGTCAGGGCCAGTCGCCAGTAAGGGTTATGACCACGCAGATAGGTCTGAGGGTGGGCGAGGTCGCCGGCCTTGCTCCCCTTGCTCATGAACGACCAGATGCCGTCGGCCGTACTGTAGAACGACAACTCGGCATAAATCGTCCGGTTCCAGTATGCATAGGCCCCGGCGCCGACAACCTGCTGTGCCAGGGCGCCTTCCAGGATCGGCTGGAATTGCGGCGCGCCCACCGTGCTCGTTGACGAGGAAACGTATGGATAGCTCCATGCCGGCGCGCTGTTCCAGACATCCTGCACGGTCGGATTGTTGTGCAGCGTCGCGCCGAGAATCAGGTCGTGTGCGTCCCCTATGATTCTGTCCACATAGCGGAAGTCCATGTTGTCAGACCCCCAGTGGCCGATCCACTTGCCGTCGCTGCCCTGATGATCGTAATTCGAGTAGGTGAACTGCGTGAACGCACCAATCCTGTCGGTGATCTTGCCGGCCAGGAAGATGCTGGCAGCGTCGAAAATCGGTAATCCGTCTTTGGGGGAAATGATGTTGCCGCTGGCGTCATGGTTGACTCTTGTCTTTGTCAAGTCGGCCGTCGCCATCACGGCAATCGGAATGGTTCGTTCGCCAAGCGTGTAGCCGTTCAGCTTGAACATTCGCCCATAGGGAGTCAGTTCGGGAAACTGTCCACCTGCATGGCAGGCGACGCAGCTTTGTCCGGTTTGACGGGCGAATATCGGGAGCGCCCCAGCAGAGGAGGCGTGAAGCAGACAGATAACCTCAATCGTCAGAATCCAGGCGCGTCGAAGCAGGCGACGGATGGCGACGATATGTGTCATGTCATCATCTCCTCCGGCCCGCTTCGCACTTGGGGGTTCTTCAGGCACGCAGGTACCCACCCCACTGCGATAAGCGGGACGACAAAAGACGACGCTTCGCGCACGGCATCACCGGCGTCGCCTGGCAAATGTGTGGAAATACACAGACGTACGCGGCGCCGGAAAGAGATCCGGCACGCGCACCTGTTCACCTGATGTCCAAAACGAAGGAGCTCGCCGACTTATTCCACTGACAGTACGTCGTCGGTTCGCGGAGTGGGTACGATCCGCAACGAGCGTTTCGCGAGCAGCCTTCAGGTGCAAATTGAAAGTGCCTACGCCGTCGCTGCGTCGTTGTTTCGCGCTGCTAATCAGGTAGCGGGTGCGATTTCAGTATCTGCCTTGTCGTGCCGAATGGCACTGCTCGCGCTGAGAAGACTGTCCATGATGTTCTCTTCGCATGCGAATGCGGTTGACCTGCGTTCAGGCGAGTTCGCCGTGGTGATCGAGCGCGCGATCGCGAAAGCATGCACCGTACAACGCCGCACCACGCCGCGGGTCAGATTAGGGACCAGGCCCCATCAGGCATAACCCCAAAAATCGCAATTCACCCTTGCGAACAAGGCATTTAATTCTCAGCGAGCGCTTTCCTAAACTCTTTATCTCCTGCTAAGGACTCGATCCCGCGCTGTCGGCGCACTGCATGTCGTCAATACTGCTCACGTGCACCACTGCAAACGGATCGTTTGCATCAATATTCCATTTCAATCAAGGAGAAAAGGGTCATGAACAAGGCAACGAGCACATTAATCGCGGCCGTCGCCGCACTCATGCTGTCGGGCGGCGCTTATGCACAGAGCAACAACACGCTGGCAACCCCGAGCGTGACGTCGCCGGCCCAAACAACGAGCGGCTACGGCACGCCTGGCGCCACCAACACGGATAGCGGCAAGGGGGCCTGGCAGCCGAACTCGGGCCAACCGAATAGCACGAACAATAGCGCGACGACCAACGCTCCCGCTTTCGGGGTCAACAACTCGCTGGCGAGACCGAGCGTAACGTCGCCGGCAGCCGGCCAATGACAATTGCTGAAAATGACAACCAGGCGCCAATAAGCGCAACTGCAACAAGAGTAATGTGACGCCGGTGCGTGCCGGGTCGAAAGGCGGTCCAGGTGTTCGAGATTTACTCAACCTGGAACCTTGTTCACCCGGCGTTGAACTTCGCGTGGTGCAGGCGACTACCCGCTACTGCCGCTGCAAGTCCCACCGGCCGTTGCCTATCCTGCAGACCGTGGGAGTCCAACTCTGCGATTGACCTCTCGCAACTGCAACCAGCGTGATCTTGCGGCAGGTTTGATCGCCGTCCTTAACGGTGTCGTGCGGCGTTACGGTGCCATCGATCCGCACAGGATTGCGTGTGCCGTCATTGTTCCAGTCGAGTGATTCGCCATCCTCTTTAGTATCGAGTGCGACACGCGCGGCGTCGTTCAACACCTGCAGGTCGCGCTGCCTCATCAGACTGATCGGTGTATTTCTAAGGAAGCCGAGGTTTAACGCGAACGCCGTTCCAGATTCGGCAAGAAAAACGATACCGGCGATCAAAAACATAGAGGCGCGCGTGTGAATGTGCAGCGGCATAAGCACTCTCCGATGGGCGAACGTTACGATCTGCACGCGCTCCCCTCACTCAGGACGACGCATGCAACAAGCGTTGATGAATGACATGTGCTTGCCCAAAAGGCTATCACGGCGGAGCGGTCCTGGCGATTGCGTCAGCTTCGCACCAAAGCGCGTCCATTCAGCAACCGGGAAGCCCTACTGTGCCTGCGACGGAACAGGTCATCCACACCCTGCGCATGGTCGGACGGCGTATCGACCAGCACCACGGCATCTCCCCGATCGATCCAGTGGTGCGCCGAGCGGATCAGGAAATTGCCCTTGAGCGTCGTCGCACCCGTGGCGTCCAGATGCAGGTCGCCCGGCGTGCCCCCGAACAGGACGACGCCCCACGCCGGGCTCGACGAAGGCGACTCGACAAAAATGCTTTGCGTGACTCCGTCGCGCGTCGCAAACGTCACGAGGTCACCGTGGTCGAGCGGATTGGCATGGGTATGGGCGACTAGCATGAGAACAGCCGATGCGCAGCATAGACGTTTCACACAGGATTCACCGGATCATTGCGCAAGTCCGCGCCCTCATGCTGCGAAGTCGCAAGCCCTCTCAATGCGGGTATGAGTCGAATCACGAGCTTTTCCATCTCCACCACGAGGAAAAACAGGAATCCGCCGCACACGAGCCACACCCACGCCGACATGGGTAGAGCCTCGGTGTCGAAGATGGCATGGAACGGCGGCGTATAGGTGAACAGAAGCTGCAACACCACGACACCGGCTATGCCGTACCAGAGATAGCGATTGCCCTGATGGGCGCGCACGGACAGCGACGAATCGATGAGATGCCGGATATTGAGGAGATAGAACACCTGACCCAGCGTGATGGCGTTCACGGCAGCCGTGCGCGCCATCTCGTCCGACGCCCCCTGCCCCTTCATCCAGAAGAAGGTCGACAGCGTATAGAGCACGAGCGCCGCGCCCACGAAGAGGATGCGCCAGATACCAAAGCGCGTGACGATCGGCCGGTCGATCGCACGCGGCGAGCGGCGCATGACGTCTGCCTCGTGTGGCTCGAACGAAATGGTCAGGCCCAGCGCGACTGAAGTAATCATGTTGACCCACAGAATCTGCGGCGCCGTGATCGGCAGCGTGAAGGCGAACAGGATCGCCACCGCGATCACCGCGCCCTGGGCGACATTGGTCGGCAGCAGGAACAGCATCGCCTTCTCGATGTTGTTGTAGACCGTGCGCCCCTCCTTCACCGCCGCGGAGATCGAAGCAAAATTGTCGTCGACGAGGATCATACCCGCCGCCTCCTTCGTCACTTCGGTGCCCTTGATGCCCATCGCCACACCGATGTCCGCCTTCTTGAGCGCGGGCGCGTCGTTGACGCCGTCGCCCGTCATCGCGACGATCTGCCGGTTCGCCTGGATCGCCTTGACGAGCCGCAGCTTGTGCTCGGGGCTGGCGCGCGCGAAGACGTCGACGCCGCGCACGCACTCCTGCAGCGCTGCATCGTTCATCGCTTCGATCTCGGTGCCGGACACGGCCGTCTTGCCATCGCCGATGCCCAGCATTCTTGCGATTGCCGCCGCCGTGATCTTGTGGTCACCCGTGATCATCGTGACGCGAATGCCTCCGCCGTGGCATTCACGCACGGCGTCGATGGCCTCTTTGCGAGGTGGGTCCATGAGGCCCACGAGGCCGAGAAGCACGAGGGTACGCGGCAGGTCCTGCGGCCCCAAACCGCCCGTACGGAGCCCCGGGTCCGACAGCCATGCCAGCCCGAGCACGCGCTCGCCTTGAGCGGCGAGCCGGTCCCCCTCCCTCGCGAAATGGTCGCGATCGAGCGGCGCGGGACCTTGCGCCGTCTGCTGCCGGTCGCAATGCTCGAGAATCACTTCGGGTGCGCCCTTCACCAACAGCATCTCGCCGTCCGCCGAGCGGTTCAGCGTCGCCATGAACTTGTGCTCGGACTCGAAGGGAATCGCGTCGATCCTCGGTGCGGCGGCCGTCTCGGCGGCACGGTCCATGCCCAGCTTGGCGGCGAACGGATAGAGCGCGCCCTCGGTCGGGTCACCCTCCACTTTCCATTTTCCGTCTGCCTCGAAGAGCTCGGCGTCGTTGCACAACAGTGACACGCGGCCCATCAGCTTGAGCACCTCCGGCGCGGCGCCGATCGGCTTGCCATCGGCCCTGACCTCTCCCTCGAGAGCGTAGCCATCGCCGCTCACGGCATAGGCCGCCTCCGCCGTCACGACGGAGGTCACCATCATCTCCATCAGAGTCAGCGTACCCGTCTTGTCCGAGCAGATGCGCGAGACGGCGCCTAGCGTCTCGACCGCCGGCAGGCGGCGAATAATGGCGTTGCGCTGGGCCATGCGCTGCACGCCGATGGCGAGCGTGATGGTGATGAGCGCCGGCAGGCCTTCCGGGATGACCGATACCGCAATCCCGACAATGGCCTGGAACAGCTGGACGAAGGTCATGTGTCCGAGCCAGTGGCCCCAGGAGAAGAGCAGTACGCTGACACAGGCGATCACCGTGGTGATGACGTAGCCGAACTTCTTGATCTGGCGCAGCAGCGGCGTCTCGAGCGCGCTGACCTCGGCGAGCATCTGGTTGATCCGGCCGAGTTCCGTCTGGCTCCCGGTCGCCACGACGACGCCGGTGGCCCGGCCGGACAGGACCATCGTGCCGCAGAACGCCATGTTCTCGCGGTCGCCGACCGTGGCTTTGGCCGGTACCGGCGCGATGCTCTTCTCGGCCGGGACCGATTCGCCCGTGAGAGCCGCTTCCTCCGTGCGCAAATTCCTGGCGTCGACGAGACGCATGTCCGCCGGGATTTTGTCGCCCGATTCCAGTAGCACGATATCGCCCGGAACGAGCTCCTCGGCGGGGATCAGACGAACCGCTCCGCCACGCAGAACGCGCGCCTCGGCCGACAGCATGTTGCGAATCGAGTCGAGCGCCTTCTCGGCCCTTCCTTCCTGCAGAAAACCGAGCAGCGAGTTGAGGATGACGACGGCCAGAATGACCGAGCCGTCGAGCCAAAGGCCCAGCATGAACTTGGTGAACCCGGCCGCGAGCAGGACATAGATGAGAATGTTGTGAAGCTGCGCGAGGAATCGTGCGACCGGCCCCTTCTTCTTGCCCTGGGGCAAGCGGTTCGGGCCATAGGTGGTGAGCCGCGTGCTTGCATCCGCTGCATCGAGGCCCTGCGCGGGATCCACGTTGAACTGCTGCTCGATTTCGCCGGCCGGTAGCGCATGCCACGGCGCCGTACTCTCAACTGAGCTCATCCTCGTCTCTCCCGGTTCCGGTGATTTCGGGTCAGGGGCCGCTCTCAATGGTCGGGATCGCCCGCCGGTTGATCGCGTCTCGTCGCATCTACAGCTTCAGCGTCGAGTTCCTTCCTCGCTGCGGCGAGATCCTTCATCTGCTCTTGTGTGGGTTTTGGATATTCGAGGTCGAGCTTCTCGACGGCCTCGACGATTGCGGCCGCGACGATGAGGCGCGTGAAAGGTTTGTTGTCGGCGGGCACGACGAACCACGGAGCGGCTTCGGAGGCCGTCGCGCGGATGACCTCTTCATAGGCGTGCATGTAGTCGTTCCAGTATCGACGCTCGCGAATGTCGGCTGCGGAAAACTTCCAGTGCTTGTCGGGATTGTGAAGGCGCTCCATGAAGCGTTTCTTCTGCTCCGCGAACGACAGGTTCAGATAGAACTTGAGGATGACTACGCCCTGGCGTGTGAGATAGTCCTCGAACCGTGCAATGTCGGCGAGCCGCTCGTCCCATATGTTCTTGCTGACCCGTGCCGGCGGAATCTTCTGCGCACGGAGCAGATGCTGATGCACGCGCACCACCAGCACCTCCTCGTAGTACGAGCGGTTGAAGATGCCGATGTGCCCGCGCTCGGGGACTTTCGTGCAATAGCGCCAAAGGAAATCGTGGGAGAGATCCTCGTCCGACGGCTGCTTGAACGAGACGACATCGCACCCCTGCGGATTGACGCGCGACATGACGTGCTTGATCGTCCCATCCTTGCCCGCGGCGTCCATGGCCTGAAACACCAGCAGCACGGACCAGGAATCCTGCGCGTAGAGGATCTCCTGCTCCATCGCGAGCCATTTCGAACCGCGCTGGAGAAGTTTTTGCGCCTCCTCCTTATCCATTTTGAGTCCCAGCGTCTCGCCGGGATCGAAATTCTTCAGGGAGAAATCGTTGCCCATCGTGACGCGGAACGGATCGGTGTAGACCCGCAGCGCGTCGAGTATTTCTTTGCGAACCATCGCCCTTTCTCCGCGACATCTGCAATCAGTTGCACGATTCGGGGATTGCTCTGCGGGCCGCCGAAGCTCGGGGCCGCAGAGCCCGGACGAGCAGCAGCGCAACCGCAGTTGGCCTGCTCATACCTTTCCTGATGATAGGTCACGCATGATGCACCGCTGCACATATTTGGTGGCACGCGCCCGGTGCTACACGCCCATATATTGAAAGATGCGTGGCTATGACGGCAGGGAATCCAGAAAGACGTAGAGCGCCTGAATCCTTCCATCGCGAACGATGATGACATCCACGCCCGTATAGTCGGGCGCCTCGTCACGCGGACCGGAGCCCCATGCCAGGCGACCCGCATTGTGGAGAGCCTGGGCTTTACCGTGCGGCCTGTACGCGAAATGCGGGTGCGTCGCTCGCAGATCTCCCGCGAATCTGTCGAGAGCGTCGCGCCCGGACAGTGCACCCTGAGGCGAGTAGAGCACACAATCTTCGGTATACAGCTCCTTGATCGCTGCTCGACGACGCTCTGCGTCACCTTCGCCAAAGACCTCCTGAAGGTTGCGATAGAGCAGTTCATGAATACGGTCGTTCATTTTGATTCTCCATGGTTGATTGATTACGTCAAATCTGGGCTTGTCCGCCGTCGACGAAAGTCTCGGTAGCTGCGATGAAGCTCGAATCGGAAGATGCGGGAAAGAGAGCTGCGCGCCCTCCGAAGCAAAGCGCTTAGCGGTCGCGAGACAAATTTAGGGCAGCGTGCTAGTTTTCTAAATGGAAATGATTGAAAACCATCGTTGCAGGTTTGCCGATGTCAAAACTGCCGGACTTTGAAGGATTCGCGATGTTCGCGAAGGTCGCCGAAGAAGGTTCGTTCGCTGCCGCGGCGGCGACGATGGGCGTCTCCGTTGCCACGGTTTCCCGGGCCGTCACCCGTCTGGAAGAGCGGCTGGGCGGGAGGCTCTTTAACCGTACCTCGCGGCGCCTTGCACTGACGGACTACGGTCATACGCTCTTCGAGCGAGCGGCAACGATCTACGCGGACGCCGAGGAGGCCGAGGATTTCGCTCGCGAGACTTCGAGCCGGCCGCGCGGACTGGTCAAGCTCGCGGTACCCCTGTCCTTTGGTGCTCGTTGGGTCGCCCCGCTGCTGCCTGAGTTCTTCCGCACCTATCCGGAGATCTCCGTGGATCTTCATCTCACGGATGCCCATGCCGATCTGATCGGGGAAGGCTTCGACGCCGCACTCCGTATCGCCATCATGGAAGACTCGTCGCTCGCGGCACGCCTCATTGCACCCGTGCGCCGGTTTGTCGTGGCCTCTCCCGCTTATCTGTCCCGCTACGGTAGACCGCAGCATCCGCACGATCTGGGCGCTCACCAGTGTCTGACCTACGTCAACCGGAGCAAGCGCGATGTTTGGCGCTTTACCCACCCAAGTGGCGAGGAATGCCTGATCACACCAAGCGGGGCATTGCGGGTCACCAGCGTGGAAGCGCTGCTGCCCATGCTGCTCGCGGGGCTCGCCGTCACGGAGCTTCCCGAGTTCGTCGCCACACAGTATTTCGCGGACCGGCAGCTCGAACCGATCCTGACTGACTGGCGACTGCCCGAAGGTGGTCTGTATTTCGTGACCCCCACTGCCCGCGCACGGCCGGCAAAGGTCAGCGCGTTGGCCGATTTCTTCGTCTCGAGACTTGCCGAAGCTCCATGGAGCGCAGGGACGGTGATGGGTTGGAAATCACCTGGCCATCGCATCTCATGAACTGGCTGGCCAATACCGTTCTTGTGCTACACGCGCTGGTCGTCCTGTTCATCGTCGGCGGACTGCTCGTGATCTGGGCCGGTGCATGGTTGAAACGCGGCTGGATACGCAACCGTGTGTTCCGGCTCACGCATCTCGGTGCGATAGGCGTCGTCGCGCTTCTCGCTATCGTCGACATACCGTGTCCGCTGACGGTCCTGGAGGACTGGCTACGTACGGGGCAGGCAGGGCAGCAAGGCTTCGTCCAGCGCTGGGTAAGCTACTGGCTGTACTACGACTTGCCCGGCTGGGTGTTCGCCACAGCCTATGCGGCGTTCCTGCTGATCGTGGCACTCACGTGGTTTCGTATCCCGCCGCGTTCACGCCGCTGAGCGTGCCCTCTATTCCAGCTCGGTGGTGAATTCGATGGTGCGTGGCTATCTGCTGGTCGCAGCGCCGGCGGCCGGGACGAGCCGCGTGGACTGATGGGGATGCGGCGGCCCAGCACCGGGCCGCCGCTATTTGAAGCCATGGAAGGATGCGCCCTAGCCCGGCGCCCTCCCCAATACCTGCGAATCCGACGACGACGCCGTCGACGTCTCCTCATGCCCCTGCGCATGCCCCGTCGTCGCAACCGCACCGTTACCACCGAGCCGCCCTATCGACTTCGCATGCCGCTCGATCAACCGCTGCAGCAGACAGAACGCGCACAGCAGCGCGCCGATCACAATCCGCGTCCACCACGAACTGAGCGTACCGTCGAACGTAATCAGCGTCTGAATCGTGCCGAGAATGCCGACGCCGAACAGCGAGCCGACCACATAACCAACGCCGCCGGTCAGCAGCGTGCCGCCGATCACCGTCGCCGCGATCGCATCGAGCTCCATGCCCTGTCCTTGCAGTCCATAACCCGACAGCACATAGAACGTGAACACCGCCCCGCCGAGCGCCGAACAGAAGCCGCTCAGCGCGTACACGCCGACCCGCGTGCGCGCGACCGGCAACCCCATCAGCAGCGCCGAGCGCGGGTTGCCGCCGACCGCATACACGTTGCGTCCGAAGCGCGTGTAATGCGCGACGTAGATTGCAGCGGCGAGGGTCGCGAGCGCGATCAGCACGTTCGCCGATACCGAGCCGACGCCGAGACTGAGCCGATACGCGGAGATCGCCTTGAATGTGGGATCAGTGATCGTGATCGACTGTATCGTGATCAGGAAGCACAGGCCACGTGCGAAAAACATCCCCGCCAGCGTCACGATGAACGCCTGCAAGCGGAAGTAATGAATGAGCGCTCCCTGCACTGCGCCGAACACGGTGCCCATCAGCAGCACGATCGGAATGATGAGCCATACCGACACATGCATGTGCTCGGACAGCACGGCCTCGACGATCGTCGTCAGCGCGACGATCGAGCCCACCGACAGATCGATGCCGCCCGACACGATCACGAACGTCATCCCGATCGCGACGATCAGCAGGAACGCGTTGTCGACGAGCAGATCGAACAACACCTGCCACGAGAAGAAACCGGTGTACATCACCGAACCAAAGCCGAATAGCGCACAGAACAGCAGGATCGTCACCGCGATCGGCAGCGTGCGCGGGTCGACCACGCGTGCGAGTGCTTCGAGAACGCGCGTCATCGTGCCACCCCACGCGATTTGACGAGCGACGCGCCGAACGACACCGCGAGCGCGCGCGCCGCCGGCGACTGGATCACGCTGACCGCGAGCACGACGGCCGCCTTGACGACGAGCGTCGCCTCCGGCGGCACGCCGATCGAATAGGTCGTGTACGTGAGCGTCTGGATGATCAGCGCGCCGAGTATCGTGCCCGCGAAACTGAAGCGGCCGCCGAGCAGCGACGTGCCGCCGAGCGTCACGGCGAGAATGGCGTCGAGTTCGAGCAGCAGGCCCGCGTTGTTGCCGTCCGCGCTACGCACGTTCGAACTGATCAGGATGCCGGCCAGCGCCGCGGTCAAGCCCGAGAAGCTGTACACCGCGAACACGATCGCCTTCGACCGCAGGCCGACGAGCCGTGTCGCAACCGGGTTCACGCCGATCGCACGGATGAACAGCCCGAGCGCCGTGCCCTCCACCAATGCGGCGGTCGCCAGTACGGCCACCGTCGCGATCCACACCGAGAACGGCACGCCGAGCAAGTAGCCGCCGCCGACGAACAGATAGCCGGGCGCGCCGATCGGGATGATCTGCCCGGCCGTCAGCAGTTGCGCGACGCCGCGCCCCGCGACCATCAGAATCAGCGTCGCGATGATCGGCTGCATGCCGACGAACGCCACCAGCAGCCCGTTCCACATGCCGCTCAATACGCCGACGACGAGCGCCGCCAGCAGTGCCTGCGCAATCAGCCCGCTGCTCGGCACGGCCTGCGTCGCGAGAATCGTCGCGGCCGCGGCGCCCGCGATCGCGACCACCGCGCCGACCGAAATGTCGATGCCCCGCGTCGCGATCACGAGCGTCATGCCGATCGCGACGAGTACGAGCGGCGCCGCGCGATTCAGGATGTCGATCGGCGCGCCGAACAGGTGGCCGTCGAGCACGCGCAGCGCCAGAAAATGCGGATTGACCAGCAGGTTCAATCCGCACAGCAACACGAGCGTCACGCATGGCCACAGCAGCTGACGCTCGGCGCCGTCGCGCGCGAACCAGTTCGATAGCTTCATTCGCCGCTCCCTGCGATGAGTCGGTAGATGTTGTCCTCGTTCGATGCCTTGCCGGCCACCTCGGCGATCTTGCGGCGATCGCGCAGCACCGCCACGCGGTGGCTCACGCGCAGCACTTCACTGATCTCCGACGAGATGAACAGGATGGACAGGCCGTTTGCGCATAGCGCGAGCAACCGGTCCATGATGTCGAACTTCGCGGCGACGTCGATGCCGCGGGTCGGCTCGTCGAGAATCAGCAGTTTTGGATCGGTCGCGAGCCAGCGTGCGAGCAGCGCCTTCTGCTGGTTGCCCCCGGACAGCAACGCGATCGGCTGCTCGGCGTCGGACGCCTTGATACCGAGCCGCTCGATCCATACATCGGCCAATTCACGCGCGCGTTGCCGGCTGATCTTGCGCCACCAGCCGCGCCGCGCCTGCAATGCGAGCACGATGTTCTCGCGGATCGACAATTCACCGACGATACCTTCCTTCTTGCGGTCTTCCGCGCAATAGCCGATGCCGTGGCGCACCGCGTCGTGCGGCGAGCGCAGCCGCACGGCGCGCCCATTGACGAGGATCGTGCCGCTGTCCGCGCGGTCCGCGCCGAACAACAGGCGCGCGGTTTCGGTGCGGCCCGAGCCGAGCAGCCCCGCGAGGCCGAGAATCTTGCCGGACTGCACTTCGAGATCGATCGGCTGCAAGGTGCCGCGCCGGCCGACACCGCGCAGCTCGACGAACGGCCGCGCAGCCGTTGCGTCGCTGGTATCCGCGTGGTCCTGTGCGATCTCCTGCAGGTCGTCGGCGGCCTGCCCTTCACGCGCCGCCTCGCGCAGACGCGCGCTCATGCGCTCGTGGCCGACCATCTTCGCGACCAGTTGATCCGCGGACAGATCGCGCGCGAGATATTCGCCTTCACGTTCGCCGTTGCGCATCACCGTGATGCGATCGGAGATCGCATAGGTCTGCTCGATGAAGTGCGTGACGAACAGGATCGCGATGCCCGATTGCTTAAGATGCCGAAGGATTTTGAAAAGCTGCGCGACTTCGCCGTCGTCGAGGCTCGAGGTCGGTTCGTCGAGAATCAATACGCGTGCGTCAACGGACAATGCTCGCGCAATCGCGACCATCTGTTGCACGGCGATCGGATAGGCGTCGAGCGAACGCGTGACGTCGAGCGACACGTCGAGGCGCGCGAGCGCTTCCTGCGCACGCCGCTTGATGTCGGACCAGTCGATCGTGCCGAAGCGGCGCGGTTGCCGGCCCGCAAAGATGTTCTCCGCGACCGACAGATTCGGGCACAGGTTCACTTCCTGGTACAGCGTGCGCACGCCGGCCGCCTCGGCTTCCTGCGGCGACGCGAAGGCGACCACCTCACCGCCGAGGCGGATCGTGCCGGCATCGGGTTCGAGCACGCCTGTGAGCACGTTGATCAATGTGGATTTGCCGGCGCCGTTCTGGCCCATCAGCGTATGGACCTCGCCGGGAAACAGGCGGAAGTCGACGCGCTGCAGCGCCTTCACGCCCGGAAATGTCTTGCTGACGCCGGAGGTCTCCAGAATGGGTTCGCGCGCGCTCACGCCGGCCTGTGGGCTTGGTGCGCCCGGCGTGCCGCGCTCCGGCTGATTTGCTTCGGTTGCGGAATGGGTCATGGACCTCGCTCGATCGGCTATGCGTGGTTCGGCGGGCTCCAGCGGCATGCTCCTGAAAAGAGACCGCCCGCTGCCGAAGCAGCCCGGGCGGTCAGGCACCACTGGAGAAACCTGTTCGATGCGTCCGTACTGCGCATCTCCTTCGCGCCGTGAGCCTCAGTGGTCGCGGCGACTGAACTGCGGACGCGCCGCCGTGTCAGTACTTACGCGACGGCAGCGTCTGCGCGGCCACGCTCATCGGGAAGACGGTCTCCTGAGTCAGGATGCGCTTCGGCAGCGGCTTGCCGGCCACCACGTCCTTGACCGCCGACATCAGCTGCGGTCCGAGCAGCGGGCTGCACTCGACGTCGACGTTCATCTTGCCCGCGACCATCGCCTGGAAGCCGCCCTTGGTCGCGTCGAACGAAACCACGATGACGTCCTTGCCCGGATGCATGCCGGCTTCTTCCATCGCCTGGATCGCGCCGAGCGCCATGTCGTCGTTATGAGCATAGACGACGTTGATCTTGTTGCCGTAGGTCTTGATGAACGCTTCCATCACCTGCTTGCCGCCGGCGAGCGTGAAGTCGCCGCTTTGCGATGCGATGATCTTGAACTTCGGATCGTTCTTGATCACTTCGATCAGACCAGAGTGACGGTCGTTGGCAGGTGCGGAGCCGACGGTGCCCTGCAGTTCGGCGATATTGATCGGGCCTTTGTCGTCCTTGTAGTGTTCTTCGAGCCATTTGCCGCCGCGCCGTCCTTCTTCGAGGAAGTCCGAGCCGATCATCGTCACGTACAGCGAGGTGTCCTTCACGTCGATGTTGCGGTCGGTCAGGATCACCGGAATCTTCGCGGCCTTAGCTTCGAGCAGTACCGGTTCCCAGCCCGACTCGACGACCGGCGAGAACGCGATCACGTCGACCTTCTGCGCGATATACGAGCGGATCGCCTTGATCTGGTTTTCCTGCTTCTGCTGCGCGTCCGAGAACTTGAGGTTGATACCGGCATCCGCCGCCGCCGACTTCACCGATTCGGTATTCGCGGTGCGCCATGCGCTTTCCGCGCCGACCTGCGCAAAACCGAGCGTAATTTTCTTGTCCTCGGCATGCGCGCCGGGCGTGGCCAGCGTCAGCGCTCCGAGACTCGCGGAAAGCGCGAGCGCGCCCAGAGCGCGACACGCTGCACGTCGTGTATTCGCCATGACAGTCTCCAATCGTTGTTGTGTAGACGACCCAGCGGTCTGCCCGGCCCTAGCGGCCCTTACGGTACCTGGATCGTGATGTAGCGTACTGTGCGACGCGTTAACCGTCCAATCATATGATTCGCGCCCTCGATACCAATTTTGATATAGCGCGGCGCTCAGCGTACGGCTGCTCGCTGCCTCAGGTTGGCGTAACTCTCGGCGTGACCCAGCGAAACGTCAAATTGATGCGCTCGCCGCTCACGCGCGGCTCCTTCGGGACCCGGTGACGCCACTGCGCCTGGGTGTCGCCCTTCATCACGAGCAGGCTGCCGCCCTTCAGCGAAAACGATTGCACGACGCCGCTGCGGTTGTGCCGCAGATCGAACGTGCGCGCGACGCCAAGGCTCACCGACGCGATCACCGGCTGTCGGCCGAGCTCGGGTTCGCGGTCCGCGTGCCAGCCCATGCTGTCGGCGCCGCTGCGGTAACGATTCAGCAGCACGCTGTTAAAGCGAGCGCCACTGGTCGCCTCGACGGCGGCTTTCAATTCCGCGACGGCCGGCGTCCACGCTTGCGGCACGTTGCGGATGCCCGAGTAAACGTACACCGCGTCCGGCTCCCCCTGCCATGCGGTCAGGCGCGGCAGTGCAACACGGCCGGCAGGTGTGCCCATCATGTCCTGGCGCCATTGCACTTCGTCGATCAGACGGGCAAGCAGGTGCTCGGCCGTATCCGGTTCGAGCCAGTCAGGAAACCAGTCGACGTCGGGCGTGGGCAAGTCGTTGAAAAGATCGGTCATCGGAATGTCGGGATGCAAGCGGGCGAGGAAAAACCCTGGCTATTATGGCGACAACGGCACGCCCGCTGATTCACGCGCGTTGCGCTTTCATTCGACGCGACTCGCCGCGTTCCCTCTCTCCTTTCGCACGGACTACTTTCATGACACTTTCCGATCAGGCACTCGCGCAGCTCTTTCGCGACGCGCGTACGCACAACGGCTGGCAGAACAAGCCGATCGACGACGCCGTGCTGCGCCAGCTGACCGAACTCGTACTGCTCGGCCCGACCTCGGCCAATTCGAGCCCGGGGCGCTTCGTGTTCGTCAAGACACCGGAGGGCAAGGAAAAACTGCGCCCGGCGATGTCGGCCGGCAATCTCGACAAAACGATGGCCGCGCCGGTCACGGTGATCGTCGGCATGGACATGGCCTTCTACGAGCATCTGCCCAAGCTCTTTCCTCATGCGGATGCACGCAGCTGGTTCGTCGGCAACGAGCGGTTGATCGCGGACACGGCGTTTCGCAATTCGACGCTGCAGGGCGGCTATATGATTCTCGCCGCGCGTGCGCTCGGTCTCGACACCGGGCCGATGTCCGGCTTCGATGCGGCCAAGGTGGACGAAGCGTTCTTTGCGGGCACGACCGTGAAGTCGAACTTCCTGATCAATCTTGGCTATGGAGATCCGTCGAAGCTGTTTGCGCGCAGCCCGCGTTTTTCGTTCGACGAAGCGGCGCGCATAGTGTGACGGTGCCTGGATGATGGATGGCGCGACGAGTGTCGCGCCGTGCGTTCGATGAAACCGCCTCAGGTCAGCAAGGCGATATAAAACACCACAGTGCCGATCAGCGCGCCGATGAAGCAGAAGCCCTCTTCGGCTTCGTCGCCATTCGAGCGCAGCCACGCGCCGACCGCGCCGAACAAGCCCGCGATGCCGAGCGCGACGCTCACCATCACGACGTCGAATAGCGCGCTTTTGCCGAGTTCGGAAAAATCAATGTCGCGCACGCCGAAGTAGAGGGCAATCGCCATCAGCGAGATTCCGACGAGCGGCAGCATCACATGGCTACCCTCGTATCCGACGTGATGCTCATGATGAACATGATGCACGTCGTGCGCGTGATGCCACAGGTGGTCCGATTTGAGCAGCTTCATGGTGTGCCTCCCCCCGCCCGATCTTTCCCGGCGACAGAACCAGTCGTGGCCGAAGCGTCGCTGCGCTGGCCCGGTAACAAGCTGGCTTGTTTCAAGCATAGCGCAGACACGAATACAACTCAAAGCCCATTTAATTCGCTTGCTTAGGCATTGAAATGCGTGGCGCGTGGCCGATCTGACCATACGGCAAGCATGGATCGCGCCTGCGTCCGCGAACCCCGTCGTGACAAGGTCGGACGCCTTCTGGCGATATGTCGTGCCGTGCGGGAGCACGAATTTTGCGGTCACAGCAACGGACTGAACATGCCGGTACAATAATTCGCCGCGCTGTCGCTGCTGTCGGCCCTTCGGCCCCCTTCCCGCCTCGATCTTCCTTATGCGACGTTCATCGTTTCTTGTCCGCGTCATCCTGATTGGCATCCTGCTGCATATCTACGTCGGCTTGCGGCTGATTCCCGACATGCCGATCGACGCCGCCGGCCGCGGGCTGTGCGTGCTGTGGCTCGTGCTTTCGGTCTACGTGATCCCGATCGGCATGATGGCGCGCGGCTTCAAGCGCCAGCCGCTCGGCGACCGGCTCGCGTGGGTCGGCCTGCTCGCGTTGGGTTTCTTCTCCTCGCTGCTGGTGCTGACGTTCGCGCGCGACTTCGTACTGGTGTCGCTGCTGACGATCGACGCGATCCGGCCGAACACGCTCGCGATCGCGCATTGGCGCATGGACTCGGCGGCGGCGGTGCCGCTGCTCGCGCTGTTGTCGACGCTGATCGGTCTGTTCAACGCGCGCCGTCGCGCGCGCGTCGTGACGATCGAAGTGCCGATCGACGATCTGCCTGCCGCCCTCGAAGGCTTCACGATCGTGCAGATCAGCGACATCCACGTCGGCCCAACGATCAAGGGCGGCTACGTCGATGCGATCGTCGACGCGGTGAACCGGCTGAAGCCGGATCTGATCGCGGTGACGGGCGATGTCGTCGATGGCAGCGTGCCGCAGCTAAGCCGGCATACGCAGCCGCTATCGCGACTCGCCGCGCGGCACGGCGCGTTTCTCGTGACCGGAAATCACGAGTACTACTCCGGCGCGAACTCATGGATCGCCGAATTCCGCCGACTCGGCTTGCGGGTGCTGCTGAACGAACACGTCATCGTCGATCATGACGGTGCGCGCGCCGTGATCGCCGGCGTCACCGACTACTCGGCGGGTCATCACGACCCTGCGCATCGCAGCGACCCGGTCGCAGCGCTCGCGGGCGCGCCGGGCGACGTGCTGATCAGGGTGCTGCTCGCGCACCAGCCACGCTCAGCCGAAGCGGCTGCGGCGGCCGGGTTCACGCTGCAGCTGTCCGGTCATACGCACGGCGGTCAATTCTTTCCGTGGAATTTCTTTGTGCGCCTGCAACAGCCGTTTACCGCAGGGCTCGCACGCCTGAACGGGCTATGGGTCTATACGAGTCGGGGAACAGGCTATTGGGGACCGCCGAAGCGACTCGGTGCGCCTTCGGAAATCACGCGCTTGAGACTCGTTGCGGGACAACAGGATTGAATTCAATATTCGGAGTCCGCATTGATTAATTTGGACTCCCCTGCAATGCGGCTATAGCGAAGTCACGTGCGCGCCACTACCGATTGTGGCTTGACTAAACTTTGCGCAGCCCCCTAAAATTCGCGCAATTCTTTTGACCGGAATCACGATCTTGGACAGTAGCTGTTGTACCTGCCGAGAATCGATTTGCCCGCTCGCCTGAGCGGCAGGATTTCCGCGCCAGTCTTCGCTGTCGCTGTCCTGCCCTCGGGCTCGATGGCGCACGTCGTTCTCATTTCATTCTCATTCGCGTACTGTCGGTGAAGCGCAGCGCGACTCGATGCCATGCCGATGCCGCATGCTTCGGGCTGCGCGCGCGCATCTATCCGCTCTTGCCCGCCCGCATGCTTCTACCGTCCACGAGGTAGACGCCGTGGCGTTCTCACGCGTAGGCTTCTCACTGCGTCAGCACGCACGTCAACCTTTCTGAACGATGACACTCGAATTCTTCCTGCGGCTTTTCACCGCTTTTGCTTGCGGCGTCGCGATTGGCCTCGAACGACAGATACGCCAGCGTACCGCCGGCCTGCGCACCATCACGCTCGTCGCAAGCGGCGCCTGCCTGTTCGTCACGCTTGGCGTATTGACCGGCAACGGCATCAGCGGCATCACGCAGATCGCCGCATATGTGGTGTCCGGCGTCGGCTTTCTCGGCGGCGGCGTCATCATGCGGGACAAAGGCTCGATTCAGGGGATCAACACGGCAGCGACGCTGTGGTGCTCGGCGGCCGTCGGCGTGTTGAGCGGCGCGGGACACTACGGACCGGCGCTCGCGGGCACCGTGGTCGTGCTGCTGACCAACACCGCGCTGCGCGAAGTGAGCCGGATGATCAACTCGACGCCGGTTTCAAACGCCGACCTCGTCCGCGAGTACGTGCTGATGATCGTCTGCCGCGAAGCCGACGAGATCCACATTCGCACCGCGATCTCCAACTCGATGTACTCGGCGCCGCTGTCATTCCAGAGCCTGACGAGCGAAGATGTCGACGACGAGCCGGGCCGCATTCGCGTGACGGCGACGTTGAAGTTGCATCCGAAGGATCAATCGAAGCTCGAACAGATGGCGAGTCGCCTGAGCATGGAAAAGAGCGTGTCCAGCGTCAGTTGGACCGCGCGAGAAGCGGAGCCGACGCCCGAGTGAAACGCGGCACGCAAGTCCCCTCTGTTCGCGCGCATCGTCTACACTTAGCTTGCAGCAGATTCAGATAATGTTAGTTCCGCGTCCTGAACAGGGACTGTCCCATAACCTTCGACTAAGCTCTATCACTGTGATTTTTTCACACTCAACCATGGAGTCTCGAATATGGAACACGGCATCATCGCATGGATCATCATCGGCGCGATTGCGGGCTGGCTCGCGGGTGTGCTGGTCAAGGGCGGCGGTTTCGGCCTGATTGTCGACATCATCGTCGGGATCGTCGGCGCGTTCATCGGCGGCTGGCTCGCCGGCGTGCTGCATATCTCGCTCGGCAGTGGCTGGATCGGCTCGATCATTACCGCGGTGATCGGCGCGGTCATTCTGCTGTTTGTTATCCGACTCGTGCGACGAGGTTCCTGAGCACGGCATCCGATGCATGAAGCGCCAGCGGGTGTGCGCCGCTGGCGCTTTTTTCTTGTCTGATTCTTCTGCTTTTATCACGGCAATTGCGGCCGTCGCGGATCAGGACGGCGGCATCGACCCTGTATCGCGCGCAGCCGCGTATGCCATGCGAACGCCTTCTCGAGGCATTGCGGCGTGTACCCTCCGCAGCGCAATGCATCGCGGTAGTAGTCGCGCAGAAGTTCTGCGATACCCAGGATGCGCGCAATGCTCGATGATCAGCGTGGCACGTTCGCGCGGCGCGAGGCCGCGCAGATCGGCGAGACCCTGCTCGGTCACGACGACGTCCACGTCATGTTCGTTGTGATCGCAATGCGGCACCATCGGCACGATGCTCGAAATGCGGCCGTCCTTGGCGGTCGACTTGCTCGCGAACACCGCGCACGACGCATTGCGCGCAAAGTCACCCGAGCCGCCGATCCCATTCATCATATGCGTGCCGCCCACATGCGTCGAATTGACGTTGCCGTAGATATCGAATTCGAGCGCGGTATTCAGCGCGATCAGACCGGGCCGGCGAATCACTTCGGGATGGTTGCTGACTGCCTGCGGACGCAGCACGAGCCGGTCGCGATATCGCTCGATTTCACCGAATACCTGTGCCTGCCGCGCGGTCGACAACGTGATCGACGCGCCGGACGCGAACGTGACCGTACCGGCATCCATCAGATCGAACGTCGAATCCTGAAGGACTTCTGAATACATCTTAAAGACATCGAAAGGCGAATCGACGAAACCTGCCAGCACCGCGTTGGCGATCGTGCCGATGCCTGCCTGCAGCGTCGGCAACTGCTTGCACATGCGGCCGGCGACCCGGAATCCAGATGTCGTGCAAGCCTTCGAGCGCGAGCGGCTGCGCAAGATTGATTTCGACGATGCCCTTGTCTGCAAGAATCGCGAAGCTCGCCGAATTGCCGACCGACATCGTCGGCACGATGCCGCCGCTCTCCGTGATCGCGGCGGCTTCGATGATCGCGACATCGAGCTTGCCGAACTGGTTCGCACGCAACATCTCGGCCATCTCGGACAGATGCTGATCGACGAACATCACTTCGCCGCGGTTGATCGCGTCGCGCAACGTCTTGTCCACTTGAAACGGCAGACGGCGCGCGAGCACGTGTGCTTCGGTCAGCATGCGATCCACGTCATGACCGAACGAGGCGCCCGTCATCAATGTGATGTGCAGCGCCTCGCTGTGCTGGCACGCACGCTCGGCGAGCGCTACCGGCACGGCCTTCGCGTCGCCCGCGCGCGTTAAGCCGCTTGCGCCGACGCGCATGCCGTCGTGAATCAGGAGCGAGGCGTCGGCGGCCGCGGTGATTTTTTCGCGCAGCGCGGCGCAGCGAATGCGGTCTTCGTACATGAAAGGGAGTCTCTCCATAGTCGCCAGCTCCGTCTACTGGTGCGCACCTCTGCGATGTGCTCCGCTCAATAGGCGGGTGCCGCACCCGTCGCGGCGTCTCGATCGGACGGCATCCCAAACAGGTGTTGGGTCGCGTGACAGGGTCAGCGAGAGGTGTTGCGCGTGATGCAGCCTAGCTGCCGAAATCGATATTGCAGAAGCTCATCGGGCCAACGCACTCGTCGGCTTTCGCTTTCGGTGCTTCCACATGCTTGCGCGCAGCAACGCTACCGGCGCGCTGGCTTTCTGCTTGCGCAACCTGCTGCTCCGACGCGGCCGGCGCCGTTTGTGCATGGGCGGCAGCGGTGGACAAAGAACAGCCAATCAGGACCATCTTCAACACTTTCATCTCATTCTCCGGGACCTTCGACTACTGCGACGATGACTGCGAGGCGGTGACAAAACTATAAGACCGCCACCAACGTGGATAAACGGGGCCACCCGGAAGGGATCTTTCCATCTGGCAGAAAGATCCGCGAAGCATTGCTCAGCGCGGATTGAACGGCGCGTCCTTGTCGAGCAACGCGGAACGAATGAAGTGCAGACAGCTCAGGATGCGCTGTAGATCGTGACGTCGATCGCGATCCGCATACACCGTTTGCAGCATGTCCGGGGCGAGCCAGGTAGTCGAGCGCACCCGCGTCAGGGCGTGCGAAGAGCCGCGCGAGATCGTCGCAGCTGTGTTCGATCACGCTGCGCCAACGCTGTTGAAGGATCTCTGCATAGTCGGCGCGCGCCACTTCGTTGTGCAGATCTATCACCGCATGACCTACTTCGATCGTCGCGAGCATCCAGCGTAGTGCGTCGCGCCGTCGTCGTGAACGGTGCGTCAACAGCACGCGCAGTTGCGAAATGAGATCGTGCGTGCTCGACTGGAAACGTCGATTGGGACCAGACAGCTCGTCCTTGCATGCCGCCCTCGCCTGCGACCGCAGGTCGCCCATAGTGTGACAGATGAGCCAGCTCATATCGGCGGGAAAGACCACCGCGAAAACAAGGGCGGCGAGCAGCATCGCCGCAGTCAGCGCGATGCCGTTGTTGATCAGCAGATCGGGCACGTAACTGACCACGTTGTCCGGCCCCGCAAGCAGACAAAAGAACACCGAAAAACCGATGCCATACCCTGCCGCGCCGCGCTGCGTCGCAATGAATGCGCCGAACGCGAGTACCGACGCAGCACCCCCGCGCGCAATCGTTTGAGCAACTGATGCAGCGCATGCAGACGCGCGCACGCATCCATGAATTCCCTGTTCAGGCGCACGAGAGGCGCACTGCGCGAACGCATCACCGAGTCTTCGAATGTGACGAACGTACGCGTTGCTTCGAGCCCGGCGATTTCATCGCCGAATTCCGCGAAACGTCGCTCGAACTGATTTCGCTCGATCCCGCGTGCGAGCACGTCGACAGCGAACGCAGTTATATTCGCGTACCTGATCTGAAGGTTACGTCGTAGCGCAAGACTCGAGTGCTGCGGCAGCAGCAATGCGCTGATTGCGCTCGAACACACGATACCGACCGCCACTTCAGCCGCGCGCGTGAGTGCCGCGAGTAACAGCCCTTGAGGCGCGATCACGTTCGGAATGTTGATCAGCGCGGCGGTGTAACCCGCGAGCACAAAGTCGTACCACCTGAAATTCCGATACCGGACCGCCACTGCAATACAGGCGCTCACCCAAACGATCATGCCGAGCATGTACAGTTCGTGCTGCTGAGCGAACAGCCCGCCGAGCACGAGTGCGGCCACGGTCCCAACTGCCGTTCTGAGAATCCGGTAGAAGCTCTTCGCGAGCACCATGCCGCTGGACGGTTGGATCAACACGAAGACAGTGGTCATCGCAATGCCCATCGCCCGCAAACCCGCGGCGACCGTTTTCAGCAGATGCAGCCAGATCAGACCGTCGCTGCTGGCTCAGTCGCGCACGGCCCGATTGAGCACCGGTCGACTGAGTCGTCGCCGCATGACAAAGCTCGGACCGTAGAACTCCACCGACGGCTTGATCGCATGATCGCGTTTCATCTGAAAACAGTGCGCCCCGGTTGGTCGCTGAAAGAGCCTCCGGGCAACGCCGCTGACACCAGCAGGCGAGCCGCCGATTGTAGGAGCCCTGGATGCGCACATTAAGATGACGGGTGCAGAACATCTGTTCCGGAACGGACAACAAGAGGTTTCTCAGACAGGCGGAAAATATGATCTCGCTGATGAAACAGAAGGTTTGAAGGACACGCATACAAAATATGCGAGTGTTCGTGCGGGTGGTTGAAGCTGGTAGCTTCACAGCGGCGGCGCAATCGCTCAAATCAACGACCGGCGCGATGTCTCGCGCGGTCTCGGAACTCGAGGCGCATCTGCGCACACGCCTGCTGAATCGCTCGACGCGGCGGCTGGCGCTGACCACCGCCGGCGAGCGCTAACTGAAGCGATCGCAGCAGATCCTCGGGGATGTCGATATTGCGAAAGAGGAAGCCAGTTGCGCGTACGAACGACCAACGGGCGCGCTGTGCCTGCACAGCTTTGCGAGCATCGGCCAGCACACCCTTCTGCCGGTCATTTCGCGTTATCGCGCACTTTATCCTGACGTGACCATCGAGTTGACACTATCGCAGCGCATGCCCGATCTGTTCGAGGGCAGTGCCGATGTAGCAGTGATCGGCGCGCCGGAAAAACCGGCTGACCTCGCGCATCACGAATGTCTGATCCTGCATATGCCGGCGTTCCCGCCACATGAATGGACGCTCGACGACCCGAACGGCCGTGAGCTGATGGAAGTCGACGGGCCGGTGCATGTGAACATCGCGGAATCATTGGTCGTGGCAATCCGCGAGGGCATGGGTATCGGCATGGTGCCGCTTTGTGCTGCCATTTCGGGATTGCGCGACGGCACGCTGGTGGGCGTGTTGCCGGACTATACGCTGCAGAAGACGACTGTTTATGCGCTATATCCGCCGCGCAAGTTCATCGATGCAAAGACGCGGACATGGGTCGAATTCCTGCGCTCACATCTGCCGAAGATCATTGCGCGCGACGAGGCATTCCTCGCTGAGGTCGGGCAAATGGGATCAGTAGATAGTCCAATGCCGGTTGAGGCTTGCCTTGGACTTTGGGCTGCTACGGAGTAGCGGCCGGAGGGGGCTCGACGCTTGTTTAAGTGCAAGTCGTGTGCGCAAGCAAGTGTCGATAATCCGGTGAATTTTAGAGAGTGTCTGGCACCGGTTCCCGGCCACATTTTTCGTTCAGTCGAACACGTCATCTGCTTCGATGACGGCCGCGTAAACGCAGAAACCCCACCGCGAGGGGTGGGGTTTCTGACTGGGTAAGGAGCCTGACGATTACCTACTTTCACACGGGCAATCCGCACTATCATCGGCGTGGAGTCGTTTCACGGTCCTGTTCGGGATGGGAAGGGGTGGGACCGACTCGCTATGGTCATCAGGCATGACGGGTTGCTGCGTCGCTACGGGTGAGCGCCACAGCCAATCGGGAAGAAGCGTAAAGGATTCGTGTGTGGGGGTTGTGCTGTTTCTGGCACAACATGGATCTCAACCGGTGAAACCCACCGGTTATAGGATCAAGCCTTACGGGCAATTAGTATCAGTTAGCTCAGTACATTACTGTACGTGCACACCTGACCTATCAACGTCCTGGTCTTGAACGACCCTTCAAGGGGCTCGAAGCCCCGGGGATATCTCATCTTAAGGCGAGTTTCCCGCTTAGATGCTTTCAGCGGTTATCTCTTCCGAACATAGCTACCCGGCGATGCCACTGGCGTGACAACCGGTACACCAGAGGTTCGTCCACTCCGGTCCTCTCGTACTAGGAGCAGCCCCCTTCAAATATCCAGCGCCCACGGCAGATAGGGACCAAACTGTCTCACGACGTTTTAAACCCAGCTCACGTACCTCTTTAAATGGCGAACAGCCATACCCTTGGGACCGGCTACAGCCCCAGGATGAGATGAGCCGACATCGAGGTGCCAAACACCGCCGTCGATATGAACTCTTGGGCGGTATCAGCCTGTTATCCCCAGAGTACCTTTTATCCGTTGAGCGATGGCCCTTCCATACAGAACCACCGGATCACTATGACCTGCTTTCGCACCTGTTCGACTTGTCAGTCTCACAGTCAAGCACGCTTATGCCATTGCACTATCAGCACGATTTCCGACCGTACCTAGCGTACCTTCGTACTCCTCCGTTACACTTTGGGAGGAGACCGCCCCAGTCAAACTGCCTACCATGCACTGTCCCCGACCCGGATCACGGGCCAAGGTTAGAACCTCAAACAGATCAGGGTGGTATTTCAAGGACGGCTCCACGCAGACTGGCGTCCACGCTTCATAGCCTCCCACCTATCCTACACAGACCGGTTCAAAGTCCAATGCAAAGCTACAGTAAAGGTTCATGGGGTCTTTCCGTCTAGCCGCGGGGAGATTGCATCATCACAAACACTTCAACTTCGCTGAGTCTCGGGAGGAGACAGTGTGGCCATCGTTACGCCATTCGTGCAGGTCGGAACTTACCCGACAAGGAATTTCGCTACCTTAGGACCGTTATAGTTACGGCCGCCGTTTACCGGGACTTCAATCAGGAGCTTGCACCCCATCATTTAATCTTCCGGCACCGGGCAGGCGTCACACCCTATACGTCCACTTTCGTGTTTGCAGAGTGCTGTGTTTTTATTAAACAGTCGCAGCCACCAGTTTATTGCAACCCCTTCACCCTCTGCGCGCAGGCGCATCAAGCTACCAGGGCGTACCTTATCCCGAAGTTACGGTACCAATTTGCCGAGTTCCTTCTCCCGAGTTCTCTCAAGCGCCTTAGAATACTCATCTCGCCCACCTGTGTCGGTTTGCGGTACGGTCACTGTGAAACTGAAGCTTAGAGGCTTTTCCTGGAACCCCTTCCAGTTGCTTCGCTTCCGAAGAAGCTCGCGCCACACCCTTGAGTCCTGTGCCCGGATTTGCCAAAGCACCCTCTTCAATGCAGCGACCGGGACTTCCAACACCCGGACAACCTTCCGCGATCCGTCCCCCCATCGCATTTCACAATGGTGCAGAAATATTAATCTGCTTCCCATCAGCTACGCATTTCTGCCTCGCCTTAGGGGCCGACTCACCCTACGCCGATGAACGTTGCGTAGGAAACCTTGGGCTTACGGCGAGGGGGCCTTTCACCCCCTTTATCGCTACTCATGTCAGCATTCGCACTTCCGATACCTCCAGCACACTTTCCAGTGCACCTTCGCAGGCTTACGGAACGCTCTCCTACCATGCGTGCAAAGCACGCATCCGCAGCTTCGGTATATGGCTTAGCCCCGTTACATCTTCCGCGCAGGACGACTCGATCAGTGAGCTATTACGCTTTCTTTAAAGGGTGGCTGCTTCTAAGCCAACCTCCTGACTGTTTTAGCCTTCCCACTTCGTTTCCCACTTAGCCATATTTGGGGACCTTAGCTGGCGGTCTGGGTTGTTTCCCTCTTGACACCGGACGTTAGCACCCGATGTCTGTCTCCCGTGATTGCACTCTTCGGTATTCGGAGTTTGCTATGGCGTAGTAATCCGCAATGGACCCCACAACCATGACAGTGCTCTACCCCCGAAGGTGATACACGAGGCACTACCTAAATAGTTTTCGGAGAGAACCAGCTATTTCCAGGTTTGTTTAGCCTTTCACCCCTATCCACAGCTCATCCCCTAACTTTTCAACGTTAGTGGGTTCGGTCCTCCAGCACGTGTTACCGTGCCTTCAACCTGGCCATGGATAGATCACCTGGTTTCGGGTCTACACCCAGCGACTGGACGCCCTGTTCGGACTCGCTTTCGCTACGCCTGCCCTAATCGGTTAAGCTCGCCACTGAATGTAAGTCGCTGACCCATTATACAAAAGGTACGCCGTCACCCCTTGCGAGGCTCCGACTGTTTGTATGCATGCGGTTTCAGGATCTGTTTCACTCCCCTCCCGGGGTTCTTTTCGCCTTTCCCTCACGGTACTGGTTCACTATCGGTCGATCACGAGTATTTAGCCTTGGAGGATGGTCCCCCCATCTTCAGACAGGATTTCACGTGTCCCGCCCTACTTGTCGTACACCCAGTTCTTTCATAATGTTTTCGCCTACGGGGCTATCACCCGCTATGGCCGCACTTTCCAGAGCGTTCGGCTAACACTACAAATAAAGAGTACAGGCTGGTCCCATTTCGCTCGCCACTACTCTGGGAATCTCGGTTGATTTCTTTTCCTGCGGTTACTTAGATGTTTCAGTTCACCGCGTTCGCTTCGCGTAGCCTATGGATTCAGCTACGGATACTCCATTAGGAGTGGGTTTCCCCATTCGGACATCGACGGATCAAAGCTCGTTTGCCAGCTCCCCGTCGCTTTTCGCAGGCTACCGCGTCCTTCATCGCCTGTGATCGCCAAGGCATCCACCACATGCACTTGTTCGCTTGACCCTATAACGGGTGAGTCTCTCTCGAAACGCACTGCGTTACAGGTTGAGTATTCGTGTTGCGCCGTATTCCAAAGCGATCTCTCGATCACTTAAAAATACATCGATACAATCACAACCCTGATTCACCTACTCACGCGCCCATCTCTAAGCACGCTTTCGTGAATCTCTTTACTACTTCTTCCTGATTGTTAAAGAACGACAGCCGATAGCGGGTTGCCCCGTACCGCTCTGACTGGCTCAATCGCCAATGCCAAGTACTCAGCAGCACTTCCTGCTGAACCCTTGGCATTGAAGATTGGTGGAGGATGACGGGATCGAACCGACGACCCCCTGCTTGCAAAGCAGGTGCTCTCCCAGCTGAGCTAATCCCCCAGTCATACACAGATAGTTACCTGTCACTCCGGGGTGGACCAGTCAGCACCACAGACAAGACAGTGGTGGGTCTGGATGGATTCGAACCATCGACCCCCGCCTTATCAAGACGGTGCTCTAACCGACTGAGCTACAGACCCCTGAGTCTGTCTGCGTTTCTTCTTCTAACCACAGCCGATAAGCGTGAGCACTTGCGCAGCAATGCGTAGCTCTGGAAAGGAGGTGATCCAGCCGCACCTTCCGATACGGCTACCTTGTTACGACTTCACCCCAGTCATGAATCCTACCGTGGTGACCGTCCTCCTTGCGGTTAGACTAGCCACTTCTGGTAAAACCCACTCCCATGGTGTGACGGGCGGTGTGTACAAGACCCGGGAACGTATTCACCGCGGCATGCTGATCCGCGATTACTAGCGATTCCAGCTTCACGCACTCGAGTTGCAGAGTGCGATCCGGACTACGATCGGTTTTCTGGGATTGGCTCCACCTCGCGGCTTGGCAACCCTCTGTTCCGACCATTGTATGACGTGTGAAGCCCTACCCATAAGGGCCATGAGGACTTGACGTCATCCCCACCTTCCTCCGGTTTGTCACCGGCAGTCTCCCTGGAGTGCTCTTGCGTAGCAACTAGGGACAAGGGTTGCGCTCGTTGCGGGACTTAACCCAACATCTCACGACACGAGCTGACGACAGCCATGCAGCACCTGTGTTATGGCTCCCTTTCGGGCACCCCCACCTCTCGGCAGGGTTCCATACATGTCAAGGGTAGGTAAGGTTTTTCGCGTTGCATCGAATTAATCCACATCATCCACCGCTTGTGCGGGTCCCCGTCAATTCCTTTGAGTTTTAATCTTGCGACCGTACTCCCCAGGCGGTCAACTTCACGCGTTAGCTACGTTACCAAGCCAATGAAGGCCCGACAACCAGTTGACATCGTTTAGGGCGTGGACTACCAGGGTATCTAATCCTGTTTGCTCCCCACGCTTTCGTGCATGAGCGTCAGTATTGACCCAGGGGGCTGCCTTCGCCATCGGTATTCCTCCACATCTCTACGCATTTCACTGCTACACGTGGAATTCTACCCCCCTCTGCCATACTCCAGCGATGCAGTCACCAATGCAGTTCCCAGGTTAAGCCCGGGGATTTCACATCGGTCTTACATCACCGCCTGCGCACGCTTTACGCCCAGTAATTCCGATTAACGCTCGCACCCTACGTATTACCGCGGCTGCTGGCACGTAGTTAGCCGGTGCTTATTCTTCCGGTACCGTCATCCCCCGGCCATATTAGGACCAGGGATTTCTTCCCGGACAAAAGTGCTTTACAACCCGAAGGCCTTCTTCACACACGCGGCATTGCTGGATCAGGCTTGCGCCCATTGTCCAAAATTCCCCACTGCTGCCTCCCGTAGGAGTCTGGGCCGTGTCTCAGTCCCAGTGTGGCTGGTCGTCCTCTCAGACCAGCTACAGATCGTCGGCTTGGTAGGCCTTTACCCCACCAACTACCTAATCTGCCATCGGCCGCCCCTGCAGCGCGAGGTCTTGCGATCCCCCGCTTTCCTCCTCAGAGCGTATGCGGTATTAATCCGGCTTTCGCCGGGCTATCCCCCACTCCAGGACACGTTCCGATGTATTACTCACCCGTTCGCCACTCGCCACCAGACCGAAGTCCGTGCTGCCGTTCGACTTGCATGTGTAAGGCATGCCGCCAGCGTTCAATCTGAGCCAGGATCAAACTCTTCAGTTCAAACCTGTTACTGTTTTCGGGCTCTCTCGAACCCGGTCGCTCACTCAACGTACTGACGAAGTGTCCAGCCATCTTCCGATGACCAGACCTTCCTTTCATTACTGTGTGAGGCTTCTTGATACTTTTGCTGTCAGCAGATTCCGCAGAATCCGCCGTCGCATTGCGCATCAAGCGCCCACACTTATCGGCTGTTAGTTTTTAAAGATCGGTCGCACCACCCGCCGCACCTGCACTACCCGGCACCGCTTCGTTTGCGTCGCTGCGTCTGCAGCAGAGAAGCGGAATTATGAACAACTTCCGCCAGATCGTCAACAGGTTTTTATCACTCGCCTGACCTGCCCACGCCGCTGAAGTCCCCGCCATCCAAGGCTTCCCGCTTCCCCCGTGCCCGGCATCCGGTGCACGAAAGAGCGGGATTCTAGTCGCCGTCACCGGGACTTGCAAGCGATATTTTGACAAGCGGCGCTCAGCCTACCCGCGACTCAACGCGCCTCGACTCACGCAGCCGCATGCGCGCGCATCGCGCGCTCGACCACGGCTAGATAATGGTCGATACCCGGCGTCGCGCGATCCTTCTCTTTCGCGCGATCGTCCCATCGGCGTAAACGCATCGCGTCTTCCGCGTACGGTCTCTGTATAAAAGCCCGCGCCTCTTCTTCGCTAAAGATCCCACCCTGCAATTGCAAGCTGCGTACCGAATCATCGGAAAGCTGGCCGAAATAGGAGGCATCGATCGCGCACAGGCAGCGCTTTGCGTCGACGTGCAGACGAATCGGTTCCAGCACCGCATCCGACAACACCGGCCGCAAAAACGGCAACGCGAAATACTGATGCAGATCGTCGACGCCCCTCTCCGTCGGCGTCTCCCCCTGCAGGTTCAGCAGATGCCCGAGGTCATGCAAAAACGCCGCGGCGACCAGTTCGTCGCTCGCCCCCTCCGCCTCGGCCAGCGCGCCGCTCTGCAACGCATGCTCGAGCTGCGTCACCGGCTCGCCGCTATACGCGAGGCTGCCGTGTCGCTCGAAAAGCAAACGGATATCGTCCAGACTCAGTGCCACCTGTTACTCCCAAGGTAACGAAAACGTCTTCAGATTGGTAAAGCTCTTCATCGCTTCCTGAACGCCTTCCTTGTAGCCGAGCTCCGAATCCTTGATACCGCCGAACGGCGTCAGTTCGATCCGGTAGCCCGGGACTTCCCACACATTGACCGTGCCCACGCGCAGTTCGTTGAAGCAGCGCGTGATGGCGTCCTGGCGGTTCGTACACACACCCGACGACAGCCCGAACGGCGTGCCGTTGCTGATACGGATCGCGTCGTCAATCGTATCGAACGCGATGACCGGCGGACCGGCCCGAAGGTTTCCTCGCGCACGAGCGTCATCGACGGATCGACGTTGTCGAGCACGGTCGGCGCATACAGCGCGCCGCTACGTTCGTTGCCGATGCGCAGACGCGCGCCCGCGGCCACCGCCTCGTTCACCCGCGCCTCAAACAGCTGCGCGGCGGCGGCGTCGATCACGGTGCCCATCTGGTTCGACGCATCGAACGGATCGCCGTACGTCCACGCGCGCGTCTTCTCGACGATCCGCTCCGTGAACTCCGCTGCGACGCGCTGTTGCACGAGCATCCGCTTGACCGCCGCGCAGCGCTGCCCGGAATTCTTGTACGAGCCCTGCACGGCGAGCGTCGCCGCGCGCTCGAGATCAGCGTCGTCGAGCACGATCAGCGGATCGTTGCCGTTTAGCTCCAGCACGACACGTCGATACCCGGCCTTGCTCGCGATGTATTTGCCGATCGCGACGCCGCCGGTAAACGTGACGAGTTCGACCGACGCATGCGTGATCAGCTCGTCGGCAATTTCGCGCGGATCACCAGTCAGCACCTGAAGCATCGGCGCAGGCAGACCCGCCTCATGCAGCAGATCCGCCAGATAAAGCGCCGACAGCGGCACCTTCTCCGCCGGCTTCAGCACGACGCGATTATTCGTCGCGATGGCCGGCGCGACCTTATGCGCGACCTGGTTCATCGGATGATCGAACGGCGTGATCGCGACGATCACGCCCGCGAGCGGCTCGCGCTGTAAGAACACGCGGCGCTTTCTGCCGTGCGGCGTCAGATCGCACGAGTAGCTCTGAGCGTCGTCGCGCAACGCCTCGATCGACGCGAAGCGGAACACGTCGGCGACGCGGCCGGTCTCGTCGCGCGAGTCCTGCTTCGACAGTCCCGACTCGAGCGAGATCAGATCCGACGCCTGTTCGGTGCGCTCGCGCAGCAGCCCCGCCGCGCGTTCGAGAATCTGCGAACGCTCGTAGCGCGACAGCGTCGGCCGATACGCGAGCGCATAGTCGAACGCAGCGCGCACATCGTCGACGCTGGCGAAAGGCACCGTGCCAACGCGCATGCCGGTATAAGGATCGATCACGTCGAGCGTACGCGCGCGCGTCAGGCGCTCGCCGCCCAGCCGCAGTGCTTCGGCGCGGAAGGCAGGATGGTCCCGCAGCGCCGTGTTCATGATGCCGACACGCGATTCAGCGCGACATCGAAGATATCGAAGTTGCGCAGGCGTTTGCCTGGGTTGCCGCCGCCGTCGGTGGCCGGCAACCGAACGTGCCGATTGAACAGCAGCGGCACCTCCTGCTCGGAAATCCCGCCATGCGAGCGCAACGGCACGGTGAGCCCGGACAGGTCATGCTCGTCGCGTCGCGTGCCGAGCACGACATGCTTCGTGCCGATCACGACGAGATCGCCGATCCGATCGTCGGGCAACCCAAAGCGCACGCACGCGGCGCGTCGATCGAGCACGACTTCGATTCCCGGCAGGTGACCGATCCGCGCAACCACGAATGCCGCGTCGATCTCGCGCGGCAAATAGACCGTCGCGAACGAACCCAGCGCCCCGTGATGCACGACATACGGATCGGTGATCGGCAGAATCACGCGCGCCGTCGCCGCGCCGAGCCAGTCGTCGAACACGTCCTGCAGATAGATCACGTTCGGCTCGCCGGTTTGCGGATCGTGCTTGGCGTTCATGCCGTGGTCGGCGGTGAGGCCGATCACCCAGCCGAGCGCGTCGAACTTCGCGAGATAGCCGTCCATCATCGCGTAGAACGCGTTCGCACCTTCGGTGCCGGGCGCGCATTTGTGCTGGATATAGTCGGTCGTCGACAGATACATGAGGTCGAGCTTGCGCGTCTGCGCGAGCCGAACGCCGGCTGCAAACACGAATTCCGACAAGCCCGCGCTATACACGTCCGGCAGCGGCAGACCAACCAGAGCGAGCACGTCGTCGATGCCGTTTTCCTCGCGCGTCACCTTGTCGGCTCTTTCAGCCGAGAAGCAGATCCCCTTCAGATGCCAGCCGAGCAACCCGCGCAGCTTGTCCTTCGCGGTGACGACGGCGACGGCGGCGCCCGCGTCGGCGGCAGCCGCTAGCAGCGTGGGCGCGCGCAGGTAGGCGGGGTCATTCATCATCACCGCCGCGCCCGCGCCATCGTTCGCGTCCGGGTCCCAGAAGTAGTTGCCGCAGATGCCGTGCACGGACGGCAGCACGCCAGTCACGATCGACAGGTTGTTCGGATTGGTAAATGACGGGATCACGCAGTCGCCGCGAAACGCCGCGCCGCCCTCGAGCATCGAACCGATGAACGGCGCGACACCTGCCGCGACCGCCGCTTCCAGATACGCAAACTCGCAGCCGTCGACGCAGACGACGACCGTCGGTTGCGAAGGCAGCCGGTAGCTCCGGCCGTTGACTTCGATCATGCGTTGCTCGGGGTGTGTCATCGCGTGGTTTTCCATTGCCGGGGGTGTCGCTGCAAAGGCATCACCGCGCGCGCGAGCCGGGCGCGCATTCGGTTGCCGGGACGCGCTGCGCGTGCGCCGCGTCGCCCGCCACGGCGCACGCACCATGCGCGCGCTGCAATCTGCCCTGCACATGCGCGCGCATCAACTGCGCAGCCTGCTCCGCGTCGCGCGACGCGAGCGCGGTCAGAATCGCGCGATGCTCGGCGAGCGAGCGCTCCATCGCGTCGCCCTGCACGACCAGCGCCGCTCGCCGAAACAGGTTCAACTCACTGACGAGCCCGCGATACGTGTCGTACAACTTAGTGTTGCCGGCCGCCGCGACGAGCGCATCGTGAAACGCGACGCTCGCGCGCGCATACGCATCGTGATCGTGCGACGCAAGCGCGGCGCGCATCGCGTCGACCCAGTCGCGTAGCACCGCGAGCTTCCCGGCGTCGATGCACACCGCAAGCATCCGGCACGCAGCCTCTTCGAGCACCGCGCGCACCGCGTAAATTTCATCCGCCTCCGCGAGCGATACCGTCCGCACGAACACGCCGCGGTTCTTTTCAGTGCGCACGAGCCCCGCCTGCTCGAGCGCGCGAAACGCCTCGCGCACCGGCCCGCGCGACACCTGCAACCGTGCCGCCCAGTCGGCTTCGTTGAGCTTGTCGCCCGGCGTCAGCGTGCCGTCGACGATATGCCGTTCGATCTCGTCGCGCACCAGCGTCGTCAGCGAATGGCGGCGCACGACCTCGATCGGATCGACGGAAGCAGGGTGCATATGTTCGGTCATTTTGACAAATGTTGCCCCATCGACATCGATGCCTATCCGTCGGCGCGCGCGCTTCAGATCACGAAAATTGGCCGCCAGTCAGTCTGGTCAGTCGATCCGTCGACGGGGAGCGCGCGCCGCGATCATCAGCAGCGCGACCAGCGAGACCAGCAGCAAAATCAGCGACAGCGCAGAGGCCGGCAGGTAATAGCCGCGCTCCACCTGCCCGACCACGACGATCGGCACCGTCGCGAAGCCCGGCGGATACACGGTCAGCGTCGCGCCGAGTTCGCCGAGCGACAGCGCGAAGCCGAGCGCGAGACTCGCGCGGATCGCCGGCACCAGTTGCGGCAGCACGACGCGGCGCAGCACCATCGACGGCGGCGCACCGAGACTCGCGCCCGCTTCGCGCAGCACGGTCAGCTCCGGGCGCAGCGCGGCGGCCGCGCAGCGGTAGCAGAACGGCAGCACCAGCGCGAGTTGCACGAACACGACGATCGCCGCCGAGCTCGACAGGTCGAGCGGCCGCTTGTGATACGCGATCAGCACCGCGAGGCCGAGCACCACGCTCGGCACGCCGTTGGGCATCATTGCGATCGTGTCGACGACAGCGCCGAGGCCGCGCCGGTCGCGTCCTTCGAGCGCGAGCGCGAGCCACAAACCGAGGACCGTGCCGAGCACCGCGACGCCCATACCGACTTCGAGACTGGTCGTCAGCGCGTCGAAGTCGCTCGAACTGAGGCGCTCGAACCAGCGCATGCTGAAACCGTCGGGCAGGATCGTGCCGGACCAGTGCGATGCCACGCTCGACAGTGCAACCACCAGCACCGGCAACACGAACAGCCAGAAGCTCAGCAGCGCGGCGAAGCCGAGAAACAGACTGCCCAACACACGCACCGCCAGGCTGTGCCGCACCGGCCGGCCCTTCTTGTGCTTGACCGGCAACACGGTCGGATCGAGTTCATCGGCCATGACCGGCTCCCTTCACCTTCCGGCTGTTGACGCGCCGGTACAGCGCGTACAGCGACAACGACATCAGCAGCATGACGACCGCACCGGCGGCGGCGGTCGGCAGATCGAGATCAACCGTGGCGGCGCTGTAGATCGCGACCGGCAGCGTAATCAGATGCGCGCTGCCGAGCACCAGCAGAATGCCGAACTCGTTCAGCGTCAGCAGAAAACACAGGATCGTGCCAGCCGCGATGCCCGGCCACGCTAGCGGCAGAATCACGCGAAACGCGACCATCAGGCCGTTTGCGCCGAGGCTGCGCGCGGCTTCGATCAGCCGCTGGTCGAGCAGCGCGAACGATGCCAACGTCGGACGCACGACGAACGGCGTATAGAACACGACTTCCGCGAGGATCACGCCACCGATGCCGAACAGAAAATTGAGCGGCGGCGCCTGCAGATTGAACAGCCGCTGCAGCGCGATGCTGACCGAGCCCTGCGAGCCGTACAGAAAGATCAGCGTGAACGCGACCAGAAACGACGGAAATGCGACGAACAGTTCGAGAAAGCGCGTGACCAGGCGCGCGCCCGGAAACGGCTTGAAGAACAGCAGCGACGCGAGCGCGACGCCGAGCAGGGAGGCCAGGCTCGCGCTCGCGAACAGGATGCCGAGCGTCGTGCCGATCACGCCGCGCGTTTCGGGATTAGCAAAGAACGTCATGTACGCGTGGCCCGAGAGGCCATGCGCGTCGGTCAGACTCAGCATCACGAGCCGCACGAGCGGATAGATGACGAGCGGTCCAAGCACCACGACCGCAATGAACAGCAGATGCCATTGCGCCATGCGCTCGCGCCGCTTCACCGCGGCCGTATGCGCCGCGGCACTCGCGAGCCGCCGTGCCTCGGCTTCGGCGCCGAGGCCGAGCGGATTGGGCGTATCAGGGCTTGATAAGGACGACATCGCCAGCCTCGAAACGCAGGGAAATACGCGCACCCTTCTCCGGCGTCATGCCGGGACCGCGCGGCATCGTGACGAGCACGGGGTCGTTCGGCAGCGCATCGAGCACGACCGACACCGACAAGGCCGCGCCATACCATTCGACCGACGCGATCGCGCCATGCAGTTGCCCCTCGCCGAGCGGCACGATGCGCAGCGCCTCTGGACGCAGACACGCGACACGCTCGCGCTCGTTGTAGCGCGCGTCGTCCATGCCAAACGCGACCTGCGGCGGCAGCAGATTGGCCGCGCCGAGATAACGCGCGACGAAGCCGTCGGCCGGCGTGTCGTACAGCTGCTGCGGAGTGCCGAGCTGTGCGATGTGGCCGTCGCGCATCAGCAGCGTGCGGTCGGACAGCACGAGCGCGTCGTCCTGATCATGCGTCACGCAGACGATCGTCAGACTAGGCAGGCGCTCATGCAGCGCCTTCAATTCGGAGCGCACCGAGGCGCGCAGATTGGCGTCGAGCGCGGACAGCGGTTCGTCGAGCAATAGCACGTCGGGCTCGATCACGAGCGCGCGGGCCAGCGCCACGCGCTGCTGCATGCCGCCCGACAGTTGCGCGGGCATCACGTGACCGGCGTCGCCGAGTTGCACGAGCTTCAACGCGTCGGCAACGCGGCGCGCGACGTCGCGCGCCGCGATACGCCGTGCACGCAGACCGAACGCGACGTTCTCGAACACCGTCAGATGCGGAAACAGCGCGTAGCTCTGGAACAGCAGACCGAGATTGCGCTTGTGCGGCGGCACGTGCGTCAGATCGCGGCCGGCCACCGTCAGCGTGCCGGCGAGACCGTCCGCCTCGATGAAGCCCGCGATGAAGCGCAGCAAGGTCGTCTTGCCGCAGCCGCTGCGGCCGAGCACGGTGAGCAATTCGCCGCGCTGGATGGTCAACGACAGATCGTCGAGCACGGTGCGGGCGCCGAAGCGCACCGTCAGGTGATCGATCTGCACGCCGCCCGGCGCGTCCGAACGCGCGGCGTCGAGCGCATCCAGCGAAGCGCCCGGCGCATTGGGATGAGCGAGACTGGCCGTGTTCACCGGGGTCGTCCTCCAACAGAATGAATGCGACGCGGCGCCCCGCAGTAGCCGCGAAGCGCCGCCTGAATCAACAACGTCAAACGCTGCCTGCCTGGACCACTTACTTCGGCTTGACCACTTCGGTCTCTTTGCCCGACGAACCGATTACTTCGCTCTTCCAGCGCGCGGTCCAGTCGGCCTTCTTCGCCATCACGTGGTTCCAGTCGACCGGAATCAGCTTCACGCCGGCAATCGACTGCTTGACCGTTTCGCCGTTCTTGCCCGCGAGCGGCACGTCGGTGCGCCCCGGAATGCCGAAGATGTCCGGCACCTTCGACTGCACGTCCGTCGACATCAGATAGTCGATCAGCTTCTTGCCCTCGGCCTGGTTCGGGCCGTTCTTGATCAGCCCGATCGCGTACGGCAGTTGGAACGTGGTCGGCTGGCCGCCGGGCGTGGCGGCGAGGAACACCGGCTTCAGCGACAGGCCGCCGTTGGCCGCGTCGTCGAGGTCCATCTGCAGGTCGCCGTTGGCGAACGCAATTTCGTTACGCGACAGCAGCACGTCGAGATAGCCCGTGCCCTTGGTGTGGAACTTGGCGCTCTGCTCGAGTTTCTTCAGATAGTCGAACGCCTGGTCTTCGCCCATCAGCGACGAGGTCAGGATGATCACCGCCATGCCGTCGCCGGCGGTCGCCGGATTCGAATAGGCGACCTTGCCGCTGAAGTCCGGATGCAGCAGGTCCGCGAACGTCTTTGGCTGGGTCTTGGTGACTTCGGGGTTGATCGCGAACGAGAAGTAGTTGTTCACGAAGGTCGCCCACGCGCCGTTCGGGGCCTTCGCGATGGCCGGCACGTTCTTGTAGTTGGCGCTCTGGTATGCCTGCAGCAGACCGCTCTGGTCGGCCTGCTGGATGAACGGCGGCAGCGTGACGATCACGTCGGCCTTCGGCTGATCCTTCTCGATGGTCGCGCGGTTCACGACTTCGCCGCTACCCGCCGTGACGATATTGACCTTCACGCCTTCCTTCTTTTCGAAGGCCGGCAGCACGTCCTTGTACAGATTTTCGAGGCCATCGGCCGTGTACAACACGACGGCGTCGGCCGCTTGCGCCTGCATCGCGGTACCGCCGAACGCGGCCGCGGCGACGAGCGCCGGCAGCAGTTTGCGCGCGAGACCGGCCGCGGCGTGAAGGGAATTCGTCGTTTTCATGTCGCTCTCTCCGAAGGGCAATAAAAACCAGACGGTCGGGATAACCCATACCTGTAGTGATTGAACGGCGGCACGCGCCGCTTGCGTGTTGCCCGCTGCGGTTATCGCGCCGGTCTGTCGTGGATTGCAGATTGCCGACAACTTTGCCGCTTCGCGCCCAGCCTGACTGACAGCCCGCCTACGACACACGCGCTGCCTGCCGCACCTGAGCGGGCACGGCAAGAATCACAGGTTTCGATGACAAGGCCATGACGATTGTGCCGAATTCCAAAAAACGACACAATTCGCCAACCCAAGCCAATCGACGGGACTCGTCGAGCCGCGCGAAAGCGAAGCGCCGCACGCCGATCCCGTGTGAATCGTATATGGCGAAAATGACGATGTAGGCAGGATGCGTCGGGAGGATTGCGGTGGGCGTGTCGCGGGCGACGGTGCTCGCGCAGGCGGAGCCGGGGCGGCGCACTGGCCGTGTTCGTGGCGTTCGGGGCACCTGTCTCGGTTGGGGCGGACGGGGTCGGGGCGGACGGGGTCGGGACGACGGCGCGGATTGCGCCTCGTCGCCTCGGTTCTCACAGCGAAACCCGTGGCTTTTTTGATTGAGATTTTGGCGGGTGGGGAATGGGTCTTTCAGTCAGTGGCCTACGAGCGCAGTGGAGACCACTCGGCTAAGCCGCTTCAAGCAATCAGAATCTCAGGCCCGTGCGCCGTGATCGCCTTGCCGAGCGCACGCTCGGGCGCCAGTTCGGTGACCAGATAACGCGCCGACTCGATGCCGTTGATGCGCACCGGCGTCACGCGTCCGAACTTCGAATGATCGGCGACGATCAGGACCATGTCGGCCGCGGCGATCATGCGACTGCGCACTTCAGCGGCCATGCGGCTGTAGTCGGTCAGATAGCCGTCGGGCGAAATCCCGCCCGCGCCGATGAACGCGAAATCGGCGTGGTACTGCGTGAGCTGCTGGACGGTGTCGAGCCCGAAAGTCGCGTCTTCGATATCGGACAGCTCGCCGCCGAGGAGCGTCACGCGATTGTCGTTGCGCCGGCCGAGCAGCAGCGCGATGCGCCAGTCGTTCGTATAGACCGTCAGCCGATGCCGGTCGAGCAGCGCCCGCGCCACCGCTTGCGTGGTGCTACCCGAATCGATGATCAGCGACGCGCCGTCCGGCACGAACTCGGCCGCGCGCTCGCCGATCGCGCGCTTGGCGCCGGCGTTCTCGGCTTCGCGCGTATCGAGATCGGGCTCGCGCCGATCGCTCGACAACGCGCCGCCGTGCGTCGTGACGAGCAGGCCGCGGCCGGCCAGCGCGTTGAGGTCGCGGCGGATCGTTTCGCGCGATACGTTCAGTTCGCGCACCAGCTCGGCGACCGACAGCGCGCCATTCTTTGCGACTTGCGCGAGGATGTATTGATGACGTTGTTCTGCGAGCATCTGGGAAGGCCGGAAGCCGGCACGCTTGGGTTTCGCGGTGATTGAGGAAGGCCGCCGTATTGTATTACGCGTATTGCGCGTTGACGGTTCCGTCGCGCCGGCGGCGCTCAAGTCGAATCGGGCGGCCCTTGCACGCGAACACGCCCGCCATCGCGCCGAACTGCTAACCTTGACGGCTGGACTCGTCCGCTACGCGGCGAACGCAACGCCGCCATGCCGCCGGGTTCCGCGCACACCGCCTCGCCCGTCAACCGAACCGCCGATGCCGCCACTGTTTCGCCGTCTACTGCTGCTGTTCCATGCGCTGCGTTACGGCGCGCGCCTGATCTGGCTCGCCGCCCCGCCCGACCACAAACTGCACTGGATAATCGAGCTGATCGGCCGCGTGCATGCGTCAGAACGCAGCGGCCAGCAGTTGCATGTTCTGCTGCCGGCGCTCGGTCCGCTCGCGAGCCGCTTCGCGCAAACGCTCGCCGGGCGCCCCGAGCTCGCGAGCGGCACTCTGCACGACGCGCTCGACGCGATCGATCACATGGAAGAGCCGCTGTCGCCGGACGACTCCGCGCTGGCTTTGACGCGCGCGTTCGGGCGCCCGCTCGCCGAGCTGTTCAGCGCGGTCGACCTTGTGCCGGTGCGCACCGGCTTCGCCGAGCAGACCCATTTCGCGCGGCTCGCGACGCCGGTCAAAGGTCACCACGAAGTCGCGATCAAGCTCGTGCGCGCGCAGCAGTTGCAACAGATCGGCGACGAACTCGCGCTCTTGCGCTGGGTCGCGCGCTGGCTCGAAAAGCTCTCGCGCATCGCGCGCAAGCTGCAGTTGCGCGCGCTCGCGCAGACCTTCACCGACGACATCCTGCGCCGCTTCGACCTGCGCGCCGAAGCCGCCAATCTGAGCCAGACCGGCCACCATTTCGACGGCGACAGGCGGATCGTCGTGCCGGACGTGATCTGGGAGCTGTGCACCGACCACACGCTGACGATGCAGCGCGTCAACACATTGCCCGCGAGCGACGCGCCCGGCCTGCAAGCGCACGGCATCAAGCTGGCGCCACTCGCCGCGCATATCGTCGAGGTGGTCACCAGGCAGGCGTTCGAGCATGGCTTCTTCCACGCGACGCTCGATGCGCGCCACGTGCGCGTCAGCATCGAGCCGGACACGCGCGGGCGCCTCGTGCTCGCGGATTTCTCGATCATGGCGACGCTGTCGAGCGGCGAGCGTGAGTTCTTCGTGCATGGCGCGACCGCGCTGTTCGACCAGGACTACGCGCGGCTCGCCGACATGCACCGCGATGCCGGCCACGTGCCGCAAGACACGCGCACCGAGATGCTCGAAGCCGAGCTGCGCACGCGCGCTGAAGCGCACTTCGCGGCGGCGCCCGAGGATCGCTCGGCGGGTTCGCTGTTTGATCATCTGCTGCACGGCGTACAGCCCTTCGACGGCCACGTTTCCGGTCCGCTCGCGACCGCACAGCGTTCGTTCCAGCAGGCCGAGATGCTTGCGCGGGCGTTGCATCCGGGCGTCGATACATGGAACATCACGCGCGGCGTGCTCGCCGATATTGCGCGGCGCGACCTCGATCATCGCGGCTGGCTCAAGCGTCTGTCGCACGAGCTGCCGCATCTCGCGCATATGCTGCCGCGCGTGCCGCAACTGGCCGTGCGCTATCTGCAGCAGCACGATCGCACCGGCGCGCCGCAGCAGAGCGCGCAACTGTTCGCGGATCTCGCGCGCGAATACCGGCGCACGCGCTGGCTATTGTGGGCGTGCGTCGTCTGTGGCGGCATCCTCGGAGCGGGGATGATGCTGCTGGCGTGGTGACGGTCCGGCTCGCGCGTTGCAGCTTCGAACAAGACGCGCGCCGCCGATGCCGCCAGGATAGCGGCTTTTTCACGTCGCCCGCTTCAATGCCCGCCTCGATGCTCGCTTCCTTCCTTGCCGCCGTCTTCGTCGTGCTGTGGTCGACCGGTTTCGTGGTCGCCCGCGCGATCACGCCTTACGCCGATCCCAATCTGTTTCTGCTCGCCCGCTTCGGCGGCACCGCGCTGGTCTTTACGCTGGCCGCTCTCGTCACGCGCGCGACCTGGCCGGCTGGACGCAACTTCGGCAAACACCTGGCCGCGGGCGCGCTGCTGCAAGGCGTCTATCTCAGCGCCGGCTACTGGGCTGTCGCGCAGGGTCTGAGCGCCGGCGTGATGGCCTTGCTTGGCGCGCTGCAGCCGCTCGCGACGGGCGCCGTCGCCGCGCCGCTGTTCGGCGAGCGCTTGTCGCGGCGCGGCTGGAGCGGCATGGCGCTGGGCCTGGCCGGCGTCGTGCTGGTGCTCGCGCCCAAGCTCGCGGCCGCGACGCCGCCCACGCACGGCAACGCACCCGCGTGGCTCGTCGTGCTGATATCGATCGTCGCGGTGGCGGCGATCACGGCGGGCACGCTGTTCCAGAAGACCTCACTCGCGAAGGCCGATATTCGCAGCGCAAGCGCCGTGCAGAACGTCGGCGCGGCGATCGTCGCGGGTGGGCTGGCGCTTGCGCTCGGCGAGCATCGCTGGATCGTGTCACCGACGCTGTGGGCATCGCTCGCGTGGGGCGTCGTGATGCTGTCCGGCATAAGCGTGACGTTGCTCGTGTGGATGGTCCGGCGCGGCAACGCGGCGCGCGCGACCGCGCTGCTGTTTCTGGCACCGCCGCTGGCCGCGCTCCAGGGCTATCTGGGGTTTGGCGAGACACTGCTGCCGGTGCAGATCGCCGGGTTTGCGCTCGCGTTGGCTGGAGTGCTGCTGGCCAGATCGTGAGGGACACCAGGCGGCGACAGCGGGAAGCGCCCGTCAGTCGGCCGTATCCGCGTGCGCGGGCATTTTCGCGCGCGCAACCGCGCCTGGCGCCGGCGACCATGCCGGCCGAGTCTTGCGCTGCGAATCGACGACGACGATATAACGCCCCGCCCACGGCAAGATCTGCCGATCGCTTTTCAGCACCCACAGTGATTTGCCGGAATCAATGAGCGTCGCGTATTCGGCGTCGAGAATCCCGTAGTGATCGAGGAACGTGTTCAGCGACGCGGGAATCCGCACGCAGCCCTTCGAATGGCGAATGCCGAGTAGCGGTTCGAGCCGATCTGGGTCGGTGGCGTGCATCTGGAAGCGCATCTGCGACATGCCGCCCTTGCCCCAGCCGCGTTCACCCTGCGCCCAGCCGAGGTCGAAAATGCGCATGTCGCGCCGGCCGTAGCCGCGAATCTGGTTTTCGTTCTGCGTGCCCTCCGAGCGGAAATCCATGTTGTCGGGCGTATGTTCGAACACGCCGAGCGGCGTGATGAAGTGGTCGTACTCGCCGGGCCGTCCGGTGGCTACCGGCGATGCGCCGATCATCTGCCAGCTGTCGGCCGGCACCGCGCGGAAGTAGATGAGGAGCGCCTGCACGTTCGGATTGCGATCGACGAGCACCACGTACTCGCCCGACAGACTGCCAAGCTCGTTAGCATCGAGCGCCGCCTGCAGACGGTCGGCGTACGCGCGCTGCTCCGCGGCGGGCAGCCTGAGCCGGCGCGTCACGTCCTGCGCAAACACCTCGCGCAGCAGGAACGCACGGCGCGGATCGACGACGCCGGCCGCGTCAGGCGCGGCGACGGTGGCTGCGTCGAGCGCGGTCAACGGCCGGCTCGCGCCCTCCCGCACTTTTGACGGCTTGGCTGGATTCACTGCACGCGCCGCCGATGCCGACAGCGCAGGCGACTGCGGCGTAGCGGGCGCCGCCGGATGAACCTGCGCCGCCATCGCGCCGGCACTTGATAAGACGCCTGCGCAAAACCACACGCAAATTTTCAGGTGTTTCAATCCAGGCTGGCCACGCCGATCTGGGTATGTCATCGCGTCTTGGAGCAAACATGATTATTATTGATTGCACGCCCGGTCCCTACGGCGTTCGCCACGGTCGATATTACTCAGCGAATTGAGGCATGTCGATGAAAATACCCTCAAGAACGCGATCTCTCCATAATAATTGACTATTCTCGGCAATCGACGTATCGGCAATATGGCAATTAATACGCGATTAAAACCGCCACCGCAAGGCGCGGCGCGTTCCGATACTTTTCAAACCGTTTTTTGTACCCGCTTTCAATCTGCTTTGACCTGTCTCAATCTATTTTTCTCTCACGAGGACACAGGACGATCATGGCTCAATCCGATCCAGCTGCCCGCCAGGCCGGCATCGCGGCCGAAATGCACGTCGCATCTGAATTCGATGCAAACCGCGAAATCGAGCGCCGGGTCGATTTTCTGGCGGACTATCTGCGCAGCAGCCGCCTGAAAACTTATGTGCTCGGCATTAGCGGCGGCGTCGATTCGACGACGGCCGGGCGTCTTGCGCAACTCGCGGTCGAGCGTTTGCGCGCGAACCATTACGACGCGCGTTTCATCGCCGTCCGCCTGCCTTACGGCAAACAACGCGATGAAGCGGATGCGCTACAGGCATTACGTTTCATTCGCGCCGACGATAATCTGGCTATCGATATCAAACCTGCGGCCGATGCGATGCTCGAGTCCCTCGATAAAAGCGGCGTGTCGTTCAAGGACGAATCGCAGCGGGATTTCGTGCACGGCAATATCAAGGCGCGCCAGCGGATGATTGCGCAATACGCGGTGGCGGGTGCGCGTTCGGGCGTCGTGATCGGCACGGACCACGCGGCCGAATCGGTGATGGGCTTTTTCACGAAGTTCGGCGACGGCGGGGCCGACGTGCTGCCGCTCGCCGGGCTCAGCAAGCGTCGCGTGCGCGCGCTCGCGAAGACGCTCGGCGCACCCGACGCGCTAGCGCACAAGGTGCCGACTGCCGACCTCGAGATGCTGCGGCCGCTTCGCCCTGACGAAGACGCGTACGGCATCCCGTACGACGAGATCGACGATTTTCTCGAAGGCAAGCCGGTCAGCGATACTGCGCGTGACGTGATCCTGCAGTTTTACAACGCGACGCGTCACAAACGGGCGCTGCCGTATACGCCGTTCGACTGGCCGGCGCCGTCGGACGAATCGCTTTGACCGCGGAGCTTACCGTGCTGCCGGCGGTTCGCCGCTGAACAGATCGGCGCTCGCTTCGAGCTGCAGGCCGCCCAGATGCTTGCCGTGAATCTGCCGCGCGATCACGTCGCCGACATACGGCACGCTGGCGTCGAGTTCGACCGTCGCGTAGGCGCTGGGCTTGCCGGCGTCCACGACCTCGACACGTTTAGCGTAATGGCCGAGTTCGCGTTTCAGAAATTCCCGCACTTCCTGCTCGCTGCACGATTCGGCGATATTGCGCACGGTGAGGTTCATGCGGCCTGCCTGAGAGCGAGCCACGACAAATACAAGGCCATCGTTCGAATCTCCTGTGCGAATTTCGTCTTGCTCTCAGGATAGCCCGCTTCGACACCGAAGACACTGTGACGCAGTGTCGTGGGCAACGACTAAACGTTCCCATCGATGGTGGCGGCAAGCGCTAAATCAGTCCGCGGCTTGCACGTTCGCCGCAAATCTCGAGCGCATCGGCGCGCGGGCCGCCGACCGATTCGGCAACGCCCGCGCGCAGCTTGCTCGCCCTACTTCGCAACCCGCGCCTGCAACGCGCGGATCCGCCCAAGCGCCTGCGCGTTCGACACCGTCTCCTGGTACATCTGCGCGAGGTCGGCCTTCAGCGCGGTGCGCGAACCGCCGTCGAGATACACCATATGCCCTGACGGATAGAATCGCGCCGACAGGTTCTGCCGCACCTGCTGACTGACGAGCGGCATCTGCTGCAGATCGAGTACGGTCTGATAGAACGGCGTGACGAAATCGAAGAAACCGTTCGCCGACAACACCTTCAGGTCGGGATTGAGCGCCATCACGGCTGCAAGGTCGCCGGCCGTGTACAGAATGATGTTGCCCTGCGAGTCGACACCCTTCTGCGCGCCAGTCGGATCGATATGGCTGAAATCCCAGTACTTGAACGCCTGATCGTTGAGGTCGGTGAACGACGAGTTCGACGTGTACTTCAACTGCTCGTTCAGATACACGTTCCACATCGTCGTGTAGACCCCGGTGACCGCGGTCATCGTCGGATCGTTGCCGCCCGAGTTCGGGTCGATCTTGCCGGCGATGCCGGTGTCGATCGCGGTCACGCGGCCGTCGTAGGCGCCGAGCGCGAGGCCTTGCGACCTCAGCAACGTGGTCAGGAACAGCGAGTTGCCGCGGCTGTCGTAGCCCGCGATGTCGAGGCTCCACGCGAGCAGCGTCGTTTTGTCGATGCCGGTGTATTCGCTGAGCTTTTCGACGGTCGAGGCGTCTGTGGTCGGAAACTTGCGCAGCGCGTCCAGGTAGTCGGTGCGCGCGAACTGCGCGACCTCCTCGGCGAACGTGCCGAGATCGGTCGGCCGCGGTGCGACGCCGAGCTTCTTGTGATACCACGCGTCCGCCGCCGCCGTGGGCAGCGCGCCGACCGGGTTGCCCGATTGCGTGTAATCGAGAATCGACGATTGCAGCGTAATGCCGTTCAGATCGACCCCATCCTCGTGCAGCCGGTATGCGAGCACGCAGCTGCGCGCCGTGCCGTAGGACTCGCCGAACAGATACTTCGGCGAATTCCAGCGGTTGTTCTTCGTCAGGAAGCGCTTGATGAACTGCTTGATCGAATCCGCGTCCTGATCGACGCCCCAGAAGTCGCGGTTCTTCTTCGGCGCGATTGCCGCCGAATAGCCGGTGCCGACCGGGTTGATGAACACGAGGTCGCTTTTGTCGAGCAGACTGTCCGGATTGTCTTCGAGCGAATACGGGGCGGGCGGCGTGAAGCCCGGCATCGACGTCTTGATGCGGCGCGGCGCGAACGAGCCGAGCAGCACGAATACCGCCGACGACCCCGGCCCGCCGTTATAGAAGAACGTGACCGGCCGCGTATCTTCCTTCTGGTTGTCCTGCGTGAATGCGACGTAGAACATTCGCGCCGACGGCTGCGAGCTGCTCGGATCGACGATCACCAGATGGCCCGCGGTCGCCGTGTAGTTGATCTTGTGCCCGCCGATCGTCACCGAATGATGCGTGATCGCGGCCGTCTCGACTGTTTCGGTGACCGAATCGTCAGGGCCGTTGCCGTAGGCTACCGGATCGAAGAACGGCTGGTCGCCGGCCTTGTTCGGCGCGCTTGTGGCGGTGGCCGCGCCTGCTGTGGCCGTGGCATGCGTGTTGTGCGGCGAAGGCTGATTACCGGAAGCTGATTCTGTGTTCGTCATGATCGCTCCAAGGGTTCGTTTTACGTGCCGTGCGTCCTTGTTCTTACGTCTTGTTGTTGTTTGTCGTGCCCCGTGTTGCAGACTATAGTGCGGCCGCGACCTTCCCGCCATTGGGACTACCAAGTCCCGTGCAGGCGTCCCATCCCGGCGACGCCGCGAAGCTGCCGTTGTTGCCCTGCGTGATGTCGTTGCACACGCCCGGCGCCTTGTACAGCTTCGCGTTGACGAAGCCGGCCGGCTGTCCCTTCGCCGCGTTGATGCGCGCAATCAGCGCGGCCCACAGCGGCGCGACCGCGCTGGTGCCGCCCACCACCGTTTGCGCGCCGTCAACCAGCACGTCGTAGCCGGTCTGCGGCGATGCATCGCCTGCGACGTCCGGCACGCCGCGCCCGCTGAGCGGCTTGTTGCCGCCGCCCGTCAACGTGGCCGACAAACCCTGCTGCCACGCGGGCACGGGAAACGCGGTGCTGACGCCGCCGCCGCTCGCGCCGCCCAGCTCGCCGTCGTTCCACACGACCTCGCTCGTGATCGACGAACCGGACGTTGTAAGGTGGGTGCCGCCGCAAGCGAGCACGTACGGGCTCGAGGCCGGGAAGTCGACCTGGTCGCCGCCGCCCGACCCGTCGCTCGACCCGCTGTCGCCCGAGGCCGCGCAGATCGTCACGCCGAGCGCCGCCGCCGACTGCAGCACGCTGTTGAGGGCCTGCATCGACTGGCTGGTCCAAACCGATTCCGGCGCACCCCAGCTGATCGAGATCACTGACGGCTTGTTGGTCGTGTCGTGCACCGCGCGGCTCACCGCGTCGATGAAACCGGCGTCGCTGTTCTGGGTGAAGTACACGGCAATGGCCGCGCGCGGCACGATCGCACCGACGATCTCAATGTCGAGCGTAACCTCGCCGTCCGGCCCGTTCGGGTCGCCGCTCGGCTTGTTGCCGGCCTGATCGACGCCGACCGGCGTGACGGTCGGCGCGCTCACGCCAAGGCTCGCGAAATAGGTCTTCAGGTCCGACGCGTTATAGCCGCCGCCGAGCTCGATGATGCCGACGCACTGGCCGTCGCCGTCGCCTTGCGGAAACTGGTAGAGCGACGCGAGCTGCGGCGGCGTGTACGACGCCTGTTGTTGGCGCGCCGGCACGAACGGCGGACGGATGCGGAAGTGCGGCCGCGCCTGCGGCCGGTTGTCGAGGCCGAGCACCGCTTCGACGACGCCATGCAGATCGTCCGGCACGCTGATCGTGCCGGTGCGGCCACGGAACTGGCCAGCCATGTGGTGCTGGTAACGTTCGAGCTTGACCTCGAACGCGCTCTCGAATTGCGCGATCGTGCCGCATAGCACCACCGAGCGCGCCGCCGGATCTTCGCGCACGACGGCGAGCCCATGCGCGGCCGCGAACGCGCGGACCTTCGCGATGTCGTCGGGCAAAGCGCCAAAGTCTTTGGCGAGCGTTTCACGCGACAGCGGCTTCACGCTCGGGTCGCCCGCTTCGATGCGGCTCATCAACGCGTCGAACTGCGCCTGCTGCTGGCGGCGCAGCATCACGAAGACTTCGATCCTCTCGGCGGGATCGCATTGCCCGATGACCTTCGTGCCCTGCTCGACCTGCCGCTCGCTGCCCGGCAATGGATGCTTGGTGACCATGGTATCGACTCTCCTGTTAGCGTGGCGGCGCACACGATCACATCTGACCGCGCGGCCCCGCAGTGGGCAAGCACGCCACGCACCTGCCCGGGGCGCCTCGTTTAGCGCGATATGCGGCAGGGGTTGTTCAAGACCTTCGCTCCACCGTCCGACCCAAGCATTCGAACACAGTTCCGGCGCGCGTGGCAGTCGTACGAGTGGCTAATGGGCTGCGACGAGGCGACACGCTATGATGCTGAAGCGGCATTCCCGCCGTTTCATTGCCGCGCGCGCCGCCTGCGCGCACGGTCGAGAAATCAGAGGAACCCATGTCAATTTCGATGTATCAAGCATCACTGCCTGTGCTGATCCGCGGCCTCACGAACCTGCAGGCCATCCTGGGTAAAGCCGAGGCGCACGCCGCCGCGAAGCAGATCGAGCCTTCGGTGTTCACGAATGCCCGGCTCGCGCCGGACATGCTGCCGCTTCTGCGCCAGGTGTATATCGCGAGTGACACCGCGAAGGGTTGCGCGGCGCGCCTCGCCGGCGTCGAGCCGCCGAAGTTCGAGGACGTCGAGCAGACTTTCGACGAATTGCAGGCCCGTATCCAGAAAACGATCGATTACCTGAAGGAATTCAACGCGGCGCAGATCGACGGTTCGGAAAGCCGCACGATCACGCTGAAACTGCGGCCGGGCCCGATCGAATTCACGGGAGTGTCATATCTGTTCGGTTTCGTGCTGCCGAACTTCTTTTTCCACGTCACGACTGCATACGACATCCTGCGTCATAACGGTGTCGAACTCGGCAAGCTCGATTATCTGGGCGGAATGCAGCAATAAAGGCGGCCGGCGGGTCGTCGCTCGCGCGGCGCCCTGCTCATGCGTGCAGGCGCGGCTGGAATGCGATCACCGCCATGCCGGCCAGCGTCAGCGCAACGCCTGCCGCGTCCCATAGCGTGGGCCGCACCTCGTCCACGATCCACAGCCACGCAATCGCCACCGCCACGTACACGCCGCCGTAGGCCGCATACACGCGGCCCGCGGCGGTGCCGTGCAGCGTCAGCAGCCAGGCGAACAGTGCGAGGCTTGCCGCGCCGGGCAGTAACAGCCACGCGGAGCCCCCCTCCTTCAGCCAGCGCCATGGCAGGTAGCAGCCGAGAATCTCGGCGACAGCGGTTACGACATACAGCAGAAAGGTCTTCATCGAAGGACGTGGGAAGGTGGTTGTGTCGCCGCGCGTGCGCGCGGCCGCCTGTTCTGGTGCACCGGCGTGGTGGCCGGCTGCGCTATCGGCTTTATTAACACAATCACCGGGTACTGCGCGCTCGGCGTCGCCGGTCGTCGACCCAGCCAACTCGCGCCAACCCCACGTCTCAATCCAGCGAAAGCCGCAGCGCAAACCCGATCAACGCAGCCGAAAACGTCCACCGCTGCACCGTCTGCGCGAACGGATGCGCGCGCATCCAGTGGGCGATGCGTGCGGCGCCGATTGCATACAACGCGTCGAAGCATGCGCCGATCACGAACAGCACGACGCCGAGTTCAATCATCTGCCACGCCACCGGCCCCGCGTCGGGCCGAACGAATTGCGGCAACAGCACCGAGCAGAACAGTAGCGCCTTCGGGTTGAGCAGATTCGTCAGCAGACCTTTGACGAATGCGGTCCGCAACGGCCGCGACGCGTTGCCCGCATCGCTCGAAGCAGGGGTTTCCACGCGCGGCGCGTCGGCGGCCTGCCCGTCACGGGCACCAGCGGGCAGCGCAAATCCTGGCGAACGAAAGATCTGGATTCCAACCCAGGCGAGATAGACCGCGCCGACGTAGCGCACCGCATCGTACAGCCACGGCGCGTTGCGCAGCAGCGCCGCCATCCCGCACGCCGACAGCGTCACATGCGTCGCGCGCGACACGCCGAGCCCCGCGGCGGCCGCAAAGCCGCTGCGCACGCCGCGCGCAATACTGGTTTGCAGGACCAGCGCCATGTCCGGCCCGGGCACCGCATAAACGACAACCAATGCCGCCACATAGACGGCCACCAGGTGAGCGGAAATCATTGGAGCCTCCTTGTTTTTAGAGACTCCATGTTGCTATCGGATGCGGAGGGTTTGCTGGCGAAGTTCTGCCCCAACCGCATCAAAAATAGCGGAATGCGCTAAGATTTATACATCTGATAGCGCCTTCCCCCAACCCGAAAAAACCACATCCCAACCATGTCCGCCGACGACCTCGACAAAACCGACCGCGCGATCCTCGCCGCGCTGCAAAACGATGGCCGCATGTCGAATGCGCGTCTAGCCGAGACGGTCGGCCTCAGCGAGACGCCGTGCGCGCGGCGTCTGAAGCGCCTGGAGAATGATGGTTATATCGACCACTACCGCGCGGTGCTGTCGCGCGCCGCGCTCGGTCTGGGCGTGGTCGCATTCGTGCTCGTGCGCTTCGCCGTCCACGACCGCGTAGTGTCCGCGCGCTTCGAGCGCGAGGTGCAGGCGATCCCGCGTATCCTGTCGTGCCACAACGTCTCGGGCAGCGCCGACTACATCCTGCAGATCGTCGCGCGCGACCTCGACGACTACGGCACGTTCATGCGCGATCAACTGCGCAGTCTGCCGGGCGTGACCTCGGTGGAATCGGCGTTATCGTTGCGCGAAGTGAAAGCGTATGGCGGTCTGCCGCTCTCCTGAGCGCGAACATGGCATAGTCACCCCTTTAAGCGGCGCGAGCCGTTCCGACGCAACCCGACGACCCCGGAGCTCTCATGGATCACGACAAGGCGCGAGCCGAAGAAACCGCCGCAATGGAGCGCGTATTGACCGCCACGAAGCGGGTGCAGACGGCGTTCGCGTCGCTGCAATCGCAATTCCCGCCGGCCGGCAACGGCCAACCCTCGCAATTTGCGTTGCAGACTTTCGACGCCGCGCTGCAGGAGCTCGAAGACGCGCAGGCCGCGTTTGACGAACTGCTCGGCGATCTGCTCGACGGCAATCGTTGAGCGCCCGCGAGCGGACGGCCGGCGCTCAGCCGGCGCGCCGACAGATGCGGCTCAACGCACGTCCGTCTCCACCACCGGCTCGCAGAGAATCGGAAAGTTGACCGAGTTCGCGACATAGCACTTCTGATGCGCGACGTGATGCAGATGCGTGGCCAGCTCGACGTCACCGCCCGCGCGGATCGTCACGCGCGGGCGCAGCACGATCTGCGAGAAGCGCCCTTCCTGAGCGGTATCGAGCATCGTGCCTTCGGCGTCGTCGCGATAGTCGAGCACGACGATACCCGCCTCCGAGCACAGATGCAGATACCACAGCTTGTGACACGCGCTCGCCGACGCGACCAGCAGATCCTCGGGATTCCAGCGCGTCGCGTCGCCGAGAAACGCCGGATCCGACGAGCCCGGAATGTCCGGCTTGCCGCCAGAAGAGATCACGTGATCGCGGCCGTAGTCGCGGTAGCCGGACGTGCCGCTTCCGCGGTTGCCCGTCCATTGCACCGAAACGCGGTACTTGTGCTCGCCGTGTGCCATTCGCTTCCCCTGTGGTCGGATCGGACCTGCATTCTATACGCGGCGCACTAGCGCGGCGGCGCCGCGCGGCCGGTCACGTTCGGCGCGCGCGGGTCGGGATTCATGTAGAGCGCCGTGCCGTTCGCGCGCATGTCGTTGAGCGTGGGGCCCGAGCCGGTCCCGCCGCCGGCGCCGAGGCCATACGTGCCGCCAGGCGACATGCCGGGCCCCGGCATGGCAGTCGGACTGACGCCGGTACCGATGCCCATCGCGCCGCCGGCAGCCGCATTGCCGGTGGCGGCGGACGGATTGGCGCGCGCGTTGGTGCCCGCATTAGTCGCGCTTCCGCTACCGCCAGAATTGCCCAGTTGCTGGGCCTGGATCGCCCCCGCGGCCCCCACGGTCAACAGCGCCGCAAGCAACGCCGACCGCACCATCCCACCTGTTGTCCTGTCCATACCCACCTCCAGCGCATCGATCCGCCGAGCTACGACGTCTATTCTGAGCCGATCGCCCGAGCGCTGCACAGCGGCGCGCTCCCGCCCGCGCACACGGCGTGTCCGTGCGCGTTATGATCGATCGTTACGCCAGAACGGCCGTTCGCGCACGATGGAGCACGCCTACATCCACCTTTTGCATCTGCTCGCCGGCCACGCGTCGTGGATGCTCGCGGTCGTTTTCCTCGCCGCTTTTCTCGAAGCCGTCGCGGTCATCGGCACCTTCATCCCCGGCAGCACTGCGATGTTCCTCGCCGGCGCCGTGACCGGTACCGGCTCGCTGAGCCTTGCCTGGGTGTTCGTGTGGGCAATCGCCGGCGCGATCGCCGGCGACGGCATCAGCTTCTGGCTTGGCGATCGCTACAAGGAGCGCATTGTCCTTCTGTGGCCGTTCCGCACCCATCCCGAAGTGCTCGACGCGGGTCAGCGCTTCTTTGTGAAGCATGGTTCGAAAGGCGTCGTGCTCGCCCGCTTCATCGGCCCGTTACGGGCGATCGTGCCGGTCGTCGCGGGCATGATGGGCATGCGGCCGCTGCGCTTCTACGCGATCAACGTGCTCTCCGCGCTGCTGTGGGCGCCCGCGCACATCCTGCCCGGCGTCGTGTTCGGCGCATCGGTGCTGCTTGCCGGCGCGGTATCGTTCCGGCTCGTCGTGATCATCGCGATGCTCTTGTGCATCGTGTGGCTCAGCTTTCGCGGCGCGGGATTTCTGGTGTCGCACGCGAACGCGTGGTCGAGCGCGGCGGGCCGTCATCTCGGCAATTGGGCGTGCCGCCATCCGGGTCCGCTTGGCCGCGCCGCGCGTCGCATGCTCGACCCCGACACGCCCGATGCGACCCACCTGCTCCTGACGTCGCTGATCGTGCTGGTGGCCGGCGCGCTTTTCGTCGGGGTCCTCGACGATGTCATCAGCGGCGATCCGCTGACCACCATCGACCTGTCCGTCTATCACTTCCTGCAATCGGTGCGCACGCCGTGGGGTGACACGGTGCTCGCGGCGCTCGCGACACTCGGCAGCGGTATCACACTGATCGTGCTGGTCGTCACGGTCGCGCTGTGGATGGTGTGGGAGCGGCGCTGGCGCACGATCAGCTACTGGCTCGCGGCGGTCGTGTTTTCGCAGCTGCTGATTCTCGGCCTGCAACTCGCGATGCACCGCGCGCCACCCAATGAGCTGATGGCGAGCCAATACGTGTTTCCGAGTAATCACGTCGCCGCGACGGTGATCGTCTACGGCTTTCTCGCGTTCCTGCTCGCGCGCCGGGTCGGCAAGCTCGAAGGCGTGCTGGTCGCGGGCGCGAGCATCGTCGTCGTGATCGTGGTCGCGCTCGCGGGCGTCTACTTCGGCCGCTACTGGGTGTCCGACGCGATCGGCGGCGCGGCCCTCGCGTATGTGTGGGTCGCGCTGATCGCGTTGACCGCGATGTGGCGGCATCCGCAGCCGCCAGCGCAGCGCCCGGTCATGCCGCTCGTGGTGCTCGCGATCATCGCGCTCAGCGTCGGCCTGCAACTCGGGGTCGCGATGCCGACCCCGCCGGACAGCGCGCCGCAACCACCGCCCGTACAACTCACGCAGGCGCAGTGGAAGCTCTCCGGGTGGAAGCGCCTGCCGTGCTTTCGCTCCGACATGGGCGGCGATCACAAGGAGCCGCTGACGCTGCAATGGGTCTCGGAGCCCGCTTCGCTACGCGAGCAGTTGCGCGCGCAGGGCTGGGTCGAGGGGACCGACGTGTCCGCGCACAGCCTGCTGTCGCTCGCCTCGCCCGATGTCGCCGCCGTGTCGCTGCCGGTGCTGCCGAAGCTGAACAACGGCGTGCCGTCGTCGCTGGTCTTCACGCGGCCGGGCGAATCGCGCGAGGAACGCTACGTGCTGCGCTTCTGGCCTAGCGGCTACGCGGTCGACAACGGCACCGCCGCGGCGCCGCTGTGGGTCGGCGCGTTCGCGCACGAGCGACTGACGCGGCCTTCCTGGCCGCTGAACATTCTGCGCATCGACCGCGACGCCGGCCCGTTCGACGCTCGCGCCAAGGCGGCTGCCGGGCTCGGCGCGACGGTCCTCGCAGAGGTCGATTGTCATGGCGTGCCGGTGTCGCTGCTCGTCTCGCCGATGGAATGAGTGGCATCTCCCTGTATGTCACTCGCAAAATGGACTAAAACCAGATAGCAGGAACCGGCGTCCATTGCCGCATTTTCTCTGAAACACGCCGGTCCTGATTTTGTACCCAATCGTAAGGTTTAAAGCCATCGTCTCATTGCGACCTGAACTCGTAGATCAATAGGAGCTCCGCGTGCGGAATCGATTGATATCTCGCGTGAAGAAAGACCGCCAGTCCGCCATACGCAGCTACCGCTCGCGTGTTTCCCGATTATCTTCAAGTCCGCTTTCCAGCTCATTTTCCAAACTGCTCCCCAGCCTGTCGCTTTGCATGAGCGCGCTGGTGCTCGGCAGCTACTCCGCGTATAGCGTCGCTGGGGTTTCCATATTGCGGCCGCCGCGCGAAGCGAGGTCCGACGAACCGCTCGTGGTGACGATCGTCTACACCGGCGACGCTTCCTCCGGCACGTCGGTTGACGTGCCTCGCACCTTGAGCGTAACGCTGACCAACGGCGAGGCCCTGCCAAGGGCCGTTCTGCTCACGCGCGAATCCGGCGCGCCCGAGCATGTGCGGCTCGCGGCCGGTGAGATGAAGGCGATCAGCTATAGCGCGCCGTGGCCCGAGTGGGCGCGCGGTGCGCTTCGCGTCGACGTGCCCGGCGTCGACGTATCGCCTTCGGTGGTCCTGCTCACGCGCATGCCTCGGAGCGCGGCGACGGCCAGCGCCGCAACGGCCGCACCCGCGTCTGCGGCGGCGGTTGCGTCCGCATCCGCACCGCTTGCGATCGCGCCAGCAGAAGGGCCGATGGCCGGCAACGAATCGATCGCCACGCAAATACCGCCTTCGACCGTGAAGCCCACGAATTCGCTGGTGCCGGACATCGGCACCTTCCTCGCAGGGCGGTTGTCGCTCTACCAACCCACGTACTTCGCCGATGGCTGGGACTCATCGGACAACGGTCTTGCCAAATTCCAGGTCAGCTTCAAGTTCCGCTTCGTTTTGCCCGATGATCCGCGCTCACGCCGTTTTCTCGACAACCTCTATTTTGCCTACACGCAGACTTCGCTCTGGGATATCCGCGGGCATATGAACCCGTTCTACGATACGAGCTACATGCCCGCGCTTTTCTACTACCTCGAGGACACCGGGTGGAGGACCAGCTGGTTCACCCGGATGGGCGTCGAGACGGGCTACGAGCACGAGTCGAACGGGACCGCCGGTCCCGATTCGCGCGGCATCGACATCCTGTACGTGAAGCCGATTTGGGAATTCGGCGACCTCAATGCCAACCACCTGACCGTTGCACCGAAAATCTACGGGTACACACACAAGCAGGACACGAATTCGGATATCGCCAACTATCGCGGCTATGTCGACCTGCTGGTCAAATACGGCAGCCCGGATGGCTGGCAGCTCGCGACCACCTTGAGAAAGGGCACGAAATCGACCTATGGAAGCGTCGACGTACAATTTACCTACCCGCTCGCCAAGCTGTTCGGCAGTGCCTGGGGCGGGTATCTGTTTCTCAACTATTTCAACGGCTACGCAGAAGATCTTCTCGCTTACAACCAGCACCGCTGGGCCGCGCGAATTGGCTTCGCCGTGTCGCGCTGACACATGACGTTAGTTCTCTGTAGGCGCCGACCAAGAGCGGGAGTGTTGCATTGATCTCCCGCCTCAACAGGACCTACCACCCGTACTTGAGCTCGATACCGGCGTAGTCCGCGTTGTGCCCGCCGGCCTGCCTGATCGAGTCGCCCACCTGGAAGTGCACGGCTTCGATGGAACCGATCAGATTGGCGGCAATCGTCCAGTCGGCACGAAGTTGCAGATACATGCCCGTCCATAGGGTGCCCTTGCCTGCGGTGCGTGGCACGGGTTGAAGCGGCTGCTGATACACGGCGTCCGCAGTCGTTTGGCGCCACTGAAAGCCCAGTGCGCCGAGCAGGGCGAGATTGGCCGTTGGCTTGAGCGTGATGGACGGCTTGATATGGATCAGGTTCGCATAGCTCGTATAGCCTGCGAGCGTGAAGTAATAGCCATTCGGAAACAACGGATTGAAGGTCTCGAGTCGGCCGTCGTGCGGATGACGGTCACCCGAAGCCGCGTCGACCTGCACTGAAACTTGCGGCGACCACGGCATGTCGAGCTTGTAGCCCGCGATCGAGCCGACGGCCCACGCGAGGATCGTGTCGTTGCCGACCGTCCCCGTCTGCAGCATTCCTTCGATGTCCCAATTGAAGCGACCGTACGTGCCGAAGTAACGCGTATCCCAGACATCGCGCCGCTCGCTGCCGCTCGCGTCGAGGTATTGCGCGTTGCTGCGGCTGTAGAGCGACCAGTAGCCGGACAGATCGCCCGGCCCTACCGCCTTGCGCTCGAATCGCACGCCGCTGAAGGTGAGGTTACGGTTCGACACATCGTCGAACACGGTGGCGTCGCGATTTTGCACGGGTTGCGTCGCGTAGGCGATGAAGCGCCATTTCTGGTATTCGTAGTCGGCCCAGATCGCGTCGTAGGCCTGGCGCACGTTGGGGCCGTCGCGCACGGAAATGAACCGCTGCAGGTCGAATGCCATTTCCTGGCGGCCCACGCGAAACTTGAACGTGCCACCGCCAAGCGCGCCCGTATAGGTCACGAATGCCTGCTCGAGATCGAGCGGGTTCTTGTCGACCGGCGTGACCACGTTCTTGCCGAACGCGCGCGCATCTTCGAGTTGCACGAAGAACTGCCAATGGTCGGCGAGATGTGCATCGGCGTGAACCTGGATGCGCTGGAGCAGATACGTATCCGACTGCGTGCCGATGCCGAACAGCGTTGCGTTATTGCTTTCGATCCGCTCGCGCAGGTTCACCCCGAGCGACAGATAGGACGAAGGGTCGGCGCCGAGCGGTATGTACTTCAGGCTGTCGAGCGGCTTGCGCGGTACGCAGGGATTCGCGAGCACCGACCAGTCTTCCTGCCAGCGATTGAACATCACCACCGGGCGTTTGGCATCGCACGCGGTGGTCGGCGTCGGGACGGCCGACTGTGCGGGCGCATCGGCGTATGCCGCATCGGCCAACGTCAGCAGCAGACCCGCGTAGACCGCGACGCTCGCGGCCTTTTCGAATCGACGCCCGCGCCTTGCAGTCGACACCATGATGTCCCTCCCCGTTGTCCACTTGTGTTTATGTGCGCCCGCTTGTACGCGCGGCGGGCGCAATCGAGGCCATTCTCCCTAAGCTGCAGCCTCAAGCGTGGCCAGGTGTGGCCGCGCGTTCGTGCTCCCCGGTGGTCATGGCGAGCGCCACGAGCGCGAACGCCGGCGCGAGTAGCGCCCAGAATCCCATGTGGCGGTAACCCAAAGCCCCAGCAATCGCCCCGATCGCGAAAGCGACGATAGCTGGCAGCATCGTCGCGAATCGTGCGCGTGCGACATCGCGCACGCTCTCGGACGTGTCGGCCGATAGCATGTCGACCGCATCGAGGATGGCTTGCGTGACGTTGCCCGTCATCACGGTATTCGGCACGCTGGCGCGCTTGATGAGCTTGGGATGCGCATTCTGCACGCCCATCGCAAACGCGCCGACGATACCCGCCACCGTGACCGCGAAGCTTTCGGGTTGCGTGACGGGCGTCGCCCAGACGCCGGCCAGGCAGTAGCCGAACATGAGCACGGCCTGCACTGTATGAAGCAGGCGCGAGCCCTGCCGTGCGTGCCGCTCGGAGAGCGATCGCACCAGCAGGCTGCTCACGACCACCCCGCCGACGAATGCCGGAAACACGATGAGCTTGAGCAACACGCCGCGACCGAAGCCCGCAACGCCGGCGCCGATCAGCACGAAGTTGCCTGTCACGTGCGCGGTGAAGAGCCCGAACAGCGCAACGAAGCTCAGCGTATCGACGAAGCCCGCAATCGCGGAAAGAATCGTGTCCTCGGACTTCATTTCGCAGCGTTGGCGTGGATCTCGGCGATGTAACCACCAGGGAACTGGACGATCGCGGCGTTGCGCCCGTCCGAGGTGAACGCGGGCACGAGCACGTTCACGCCTGCAGCCTTCGCCTTCTCCAGCGTCGCGGAGAGATCGGCCACTTCGTAGCCCGTCGTTTCCCGCCCGTACGGGTAAGGCAGATGACCGTTCGTCACGAGCACGGTGATCTTGCCGAAGCCCGACTCGATGCGCACGCGTCGATAGGTGCCGTCCGGCTGTCCGACTTCGATGCCTGGCGCGTTCGCCACGTCGGACACCACTCTGCCGTTCGAGAACTTGACGAAATCGTGAACGAACTTATGCAAGCTATCGGGCGAAACGTAGACCCGATTCTCTGGAATCTTCTCCAACGGGTCGTAGCGCGGCGCCTCGGTATGCCAGTAGAGCTGCATGTTCACGCCGCCTCCCCAGCGGATGACCGCATCACGGCCAATCGGGTCGGAAAACGTGTCGACGATCACATCCGCGCCGTGGTCGCGCGCTACTTTCATGGCCGTGTCCATATTGGTCACGAGATAGCCGGAACGCTCCGCGCCGAACGGCCAGGGGATCGGCGTCTTGAAGCCGAACACCGAAATCGTGCCCGACGGCGTGAAGACGAGCTGCGACATCGTCTGGCTCGGCGTGGGCGTGACCTGGAATACGCCCTGCTTCGACTTGCGGCCGCCGAACGTCGCGACGAAGCTGTCGGTGAAACGGTCGAAATCTTCGGGCGCGACGTATACGTGGGTCGTGTCGTATTGCGCACCGACGGCAAGCGTCGGCGTTGCGGCGGGCATGACGGGCGGCTTCGCGAACGAGACGGGCGCGACGGCGAGAGCGGCCGCGATCGTCAGGCCAAGCAATGCGGAGCGAATTGTTCTCATGACGGGATTCCCTGTTGTTTCGGCTTCCTTTCGGAACGATCAGATCAGTCGCGGCTGCCGCCCGCCGCATGATTCACATCGCCGAGCATGGTCGCGAGCACGAGCGCGGCGATCAGCCCCACGTGCTCGAAAAAGCTGTTGAGCGCCATGAAGCGCGCGGTGCCGGTCTCATTCCAGAAGTCGTTGGCCACCACCATCGCGACGACGGTCAGCACGGCGAGTCCGCCAGCACCGAGCCACGTATAGCGCCGAAAGACCACGCAAAGCGAACCAACGATCTCCACCGCTACTGCGAGCGCAGCCCAGAGCGCGGGCGGATGCAGGCCGAAATGCGCCTGCTCCGCGATCGCGCTGTCGAAGTTCAGCGCCTTGTTCACGCCGCCTATCAGGTAGGCCGACACGAGCGCGAGACGCACGAGCGGCGCCACCCATGGCTGCGCAAGGAGCGTCCGGATCCATGCCGGGTTGCTGCTGCCGCTCAGCGCCGTCATCTCAGATGGCCCAGCACGAGCAACCAAACGCGCCCCAGAATGCCTTCGCATCACCGGCGGGCAGCGCACCTCCCCATGCGACCGCGTGCCCATGACCGTGCACGTTGCACGCGCGCGCGCAGCCGCACGCCGCGGCCGCGGCGGCACGCTGCAGCGGAGCGCTTCCGCCCCGCGCCGCGCCCCATGCACCGTAACCGGCGTAGCGCCGCACCGGCGACCAGTCAGGCATCGCCGGGGGGATCGGCGCGTCATACTGCGAGAACGGGCCCGCGCCCCAGACGATCCGGCCGCCGACCACCGTCAGCAAGGCCGTGGTGGCGGCGATATCGGCCTCGGCGCAGGCGAAGAAGTCGCGGTCAGGCACCATCAGATCCGCCAGTTGCCCGACCGCTATGCGGCCTTTCCTGCCCTCCTCGTTCGAGAACCAGGTTACGTACTCGGTCCACATGCGTAGGGCCGTTTCGCGGTCGAGCAGGTTGCGCTGCGGATACATGCGCAGGCCCGCGACCGTCTTGCCGCTCACGAGCCACGCGAGCGACACCCACGGGTTGTATGACGCTACACGGGTCGCGTCGGTGCCGGCCGAAACCTTGATGCCTTTCGCGAGCATCTTCGCTACTGGCGGCGTGGCTTCCGCAGCCTGCGCGCCGTAGCGCTCGACGAAGTACTCGCCCTGATAGGCCATGCGGTGCTGCACCGCGATGCCGCCGCCCAGCGCCGCGATGCGGTCCATCGAACGCTCGGAAACCGTTTCGGCGTGATCGAAGAACCAGTTCAGGCCGCTTAGCGGGATCTCCTTGTTCACCTTCTCGAACACGTAGAGCGCGCGGCTGATGGTTTCGTCGTAAGTGGCGTGCAGCCGCCACGGCCAGCGGTTCTGCGCGAGCACGCGCACCACGCCTTCGAGTTCGCCTTCCATTTCGGGCGGCAGTTCAGGACGCGCCACGCGGAAGTCCTCGAAGTCGGCCGCCGAAAACACGAGCATCTCGCCCCCGCCGTTGTGACGGAAGTAATCTGTACCGTCGTGATACTTGACCGTGCTGGTCCAGTTCACGAAGTCCTCTTTTTCGGCCTTCGGCTTCTGCGTAAAAAGGTTGTACGCGACGCGAATGGTCATCTCGCCCGCGTCATGCAGCTTGCGGATAATTTCGTAATCCTCTGGGAAGTTCTGAAAGCCGCCGCCCGCGTCAATCGCGCCGGTCACACCGAGGCGATTGAGCTCGCGCATGAAGTGGCGCGTCGAGTTGTACTGATACTCGGGCGGCAGCTTCGGGCCTTTCGCGAGCGTGGCGTAGAGGATCGCGGCATTCGGATTGGCAAGCAGCAACCCGGTGGGATTGCCCGCGTCGTCGCGCAGGATCTTGCCTCCTGGCGGCTCAGGCGTGTCCTTCGTGTAGCCCACGACACGCAACGCGGCGGCGTTGAGCAGCGCGCGGTCATACAAATGCAGGATGAACACGGGCGTATCGGGCGCCGCCGCATTGAGTTCCTCGATGGTCGGCAGACGCTTTTCCGTGAACTGGTGCTCGGTGAAGCCGCCGACCACCCGTACCCATTGCGGCGCGGGCGTGATCGCGACCTGCTGCTTGAGCATCTCCATGGCAACCGCGAGCGAGGGCACGCCGTCCCAGCGCAGCTCCATGTTGTAGTTGAGGCCGCCGCGGATCAAGTGCAGATGATTGTCAATCAGGCCTGGCAACACGGGCCGGCCGCCGAGATCGACAACCCGGGTCGCACGGCCCGCAAGCGGCATAACGTCAGCATCGCTGCCGACTGCCACGAAGCAGCCATCGGCGATCGCCGCTGCCGTGGCGGTGGGGTTGCTTGGGTCCAGCGTGGTGAACCGTCCGTTATGAAGAATCAGGTCGGGTTGATTGCCGGTTGTGCTCATGTGCGCTCCTTGCTTCGCTCACTATGTTCAGTTCAATCAAAGTCCGAACAACTGCCTGAGGGCTGGCACGGCCTGTACGCCGATCACCATGCCCAGCAAGCCGATAAGGGCAACGAGCGGCGGCGCGGGCGACCGAATCTTGATTGCGCTGTAGATCACACCTGCCAGCAACCCTGCCCCCAGTGACACGAGATACGGTTTCATATGATCGCCCTCTCTGACAGCATAGAATGCAGGTGATTACATCCCGGTTCGTCCCCCCGGGTTCTGCCGCACGTCCCCCGGTTGCATTGGGTCGTCCTCAGCGCACTAAGTGCGCGCTGCAGACGCTCGTCGATTCCACTGCCAACATGCGCCAATATGCAAAATCTTCCTGATCTTGAAGCCTGGGCCATCTTCGCGCGCGTTGCGGAGACCGGCTCCTTCGCGAAGGCCGCCGACCTGTTCGGCATCTCGCAACCGACCGTCTCCAAAGCCATTGCCCGTCTCGAACACCGCCTCGGCACCATGCTGCTGTACCGCACGACACGCAAGCTGTCGCTCACCCCGACCGGCGAACGGTTGCGCAACCGGGCGGTTCAACTGCTCGCCAACGCCGAGGTCTTCGAAAGCGAGGCATCCGCTCTCGCGCTCGAACCCCATGGCGTCGTGCGCGTCAACGCCCCGACGTCGTTTGGCCTGCTCCATGTCGCACCGCTGCTTCCCGCCTTTCTCGAGCACCACCCGAGCGTCGACGTCGACCTCGTGCTCACCGATCATCCCGTTGACATCGTTTCGGGCGGCTTCGACGTGGCCATCCGCATTGCCGACATGAGCGATTCCTCGGTAAGCTCGCGCCGCATCTGCACGGTACGCCGGCGGCTGGTGGCCTCGCCCGCCTACCTCGAGCGGCACGGACGCCCCGAACACCCGCGCGATCTCGAACGACACGCGACCTTGACCGACACGAGCCTGCCGACTCCCGAATACTGGCGCTTCCGCTCCATGACCTCGGACGACGAATATGCGGTGCCCGTGCGCGGTCGCGTGCGCAGCAATAACGCCGACGTGCTCCTTCCATCGTTGATCGCGGGACATGGTCTCGCCTTTCAACCGGAGTTCCTGGTGTGGGACGCACTGCAGCGTGGTGAGCTCGAGCAGGTCATGTGCGACTGGAGAATCGCCGACATCGATGTCAACCTCATTACGCCACCGAGCGTCGTACGCACGCCGCGCGTCACCGCGTTGCTCGAAATTCTCGTCGAGCATCTGGCGCACGCCCCATGGGCGATGGCCGAGAGCTGACTGCAAAACGGCAGTCAGCATTGCGCATGCGTGCTCACCGGTGCGGCGCATTCGCCAGGAATACGCCACGCCCGTTGCAGCCACTACGACGCACGTTCACTTCGCCGGTACGGCCGCCAGCGCCTCATGCGGTGTGGCCGTGCGCTGCGCGGCCTTGTGGACCATCGTGTACGCATAGTCGATGCCCATGCCGTATGCGCCCGAGTGCTCCTTCGCGATCGCCATGATCTCGTCGTAGGTTTCGCGGCGTGCCCAGTCGCGCTGCCATTCGAGCATGACCTGTTGCCAGGTGACCGGCACGACACCCGCCTGGACCATGCGCTGCATCGCGAAGTCATGCGCGTCTTTCGACGTGCCGCCCGAGGCGTCGGCCACCATGTAGATCTCGTAGTTGCCTTCGAGCATTGCGCATAGTGCGAAAGTCGTATTGCAGACTTCCGTCCACAGCCCCGACACGACCACCTTCTTGCGGCCATTCGCGGCAAGCGCGTCACGGACTTTCTGGTCGTCCCATGAGTTCATCGAGGTACGTTCGAGCAGCTTCTGGCCTGGAAACACGTCGAGCAGTTCCGGGTACGTGAACCCTGAGAAGCTCTCCGACTCGACGGTCGTGATCGTGGTCGGAATCTTGAACACCTTGGCCGCCTTGGCCAGTGCGACGACATTGTTCTTGAGCGCCTGACGGTCCATGGACTGCACGCCGAATGCCATTTGAGGCTGCTGATCGATGATGATGAGCTGACTGTTTTGCGGAGTGAGTACTTCAAGCTTCGGATTGCTCATGACGTACATCTCCTCTAATAGGTAGACAAGAAACCCGCCTCACCGGCATGACCGGGAGGATTTCATCGTTCATCGCGCCGGGGGCTGCGACATCCAGCCCTCGCCATTTAACACGCAAACCCGCCGAAAGAACACCCATGAAATGGAATTAATTCGATTCGCAAATTTGCATCTACGGGTTGTCCTAACGACGCTTTCCTTATTCCGGCAAACCCGATACGCTTGCGAAACATTCGCTGCGCAGTGCCTCTCACCGACAGGTCGTCTACGGGACTCGCATCATGAAACCGTATATTTTTTCTTTCCTCGCAGGTGCGCTTGTCGGGGTCGTTTACTACGCAATCGGTGTGCAGTCGCCTGCTCCGCCCACCATTGCGCTCGTGGGACTGCTCGGTATTCTGGCGGGCGAGCAGATACTTCCCGTCGTGCGCCGCATGTTTTCAGGCATCAAACTGAATGTGGCCTGGCGCGAAGCGAAATGCAGCCAACATATGTTCGGCTCACTGCCGGGCGCTCACACTCCCGACGCAGCCACCAAGGACCCGCGAGCATCGTGATGCTTCGACATTCACGCCATTGCGTGCTGCATCGTCTGCCGGCACGCGGATGAACAACGTCGAGATCTTTCATTACCTGCTGTTGTTGATCTTTGGTGCGGGCGCGCTGACCTGGGTTGCGGAGCGCATTGCGATCCCACCCGCCGTCGTGCTGTTGCTAGGCGGCTGCGTGATTGCGGCCACCGGCAAACGCGTGCCCGAAATGGACCCGAATCTGCTGCTCGCGGCCGTGCTGCCGCCGCTGCTGATGTCGAGTTCGTTCTACACGGCGTGGAAGGACTTCCGGAGCGAACTTGGCACGATCGCTTCGCTCGTGCTCGGCGCGGTGACGTTCACGACCGTCGCGGTTGGCGTCGTCGCGCATGCGGTCAATCCGGGCCTGCCATGGGCCGCCTGCTTCACGCTCGGTGCGATCGTCTCGCCTCCCGACGCAGTGGCCGCGAAGGCGATCCTGCAACGCCACCCGCTGCCCTCGCGGCTCGTGACCGTGCTCGAAGGCGAAAGCCTCGTGAACGACGCGTCGGGCCTGTTGCTCTATCAGATGGCGGTTTCGGCGGCGCTCGCAGCCACGATCACGGTCGCGAGCGGAACGGGACTTTTCTTCACGCTGTCGCTAATCGGCATTGCGGTTGGCCTCGTATGCGGTCAAACCATTTGCTGGCTGCTGCCGCGCCTCGCCGACGCGATGCTCGGCATCGTGCTGACCTTCGTGATGGCCTGGGCAAGCTACGGCATCGCGGACGCCATCGGCGGCTCAGGCGTGCTCGCCGTCGTAACGTGCGGCCTCGTGCTCGGCGTGCGTCAGCACCGGGTGTTCGACGCCGGCATGCGTATCAAGTCCAAGGCCGCGTGGGAAGCGATCGTGTTCGCGCTCGACGCGCTCGTTTTCATCCTGATCGGCCTTGCGCTAAACGGCATCATGGCTCGCGTGAACTACGACGTCGGTGTCCTGATGGCTGGCTTGCACGTCGCGCTGCCCGCAACGGCGGCTGCGATTGCCGCCCGCCTCGTGTGGGTGTTTGCCGCGATCTGGCTGCCGAGCCGCGTGCTCGCGAAGCGCCTGGGCAGCCAGCCCTGGTCGGCCGGCGAGGCCGTCGTGCTGGGATGGGCCGGCATGCGCGGCGTGGTAAGTCTCGCGGCTGCCATTGCGTTGCCAGGCAATTTTCCGGGCCGCGACCTGATCATATTCAGCACCTTCCTGCTCATCATCGCGACGCTCGTCGTGCAGGGCGGCAGTCTTGCGCCACTCATCCGTTTGCTGAATCTGCGCCCACACGTGCGCCAGACCATGTCGGAGCACGAAGCGCGCGCGCGGACGTTCGGGGCATCGCTCGCTGCGCTCGAGAAGATGGGCAAGCATGCACCCGCCGTCGAACGCGCGACGATTGAGCGCCTGCTAGTCGAATACCGCATCCGCGTCACGGCGAACGAAAACGCGCATGCGATGGGCGCCGAACGGGTTGAAGACCGCGCGCGCTTTCTGCGTATCGAACTCAAACTGGTAGGCGTGTCGCGCGAGTCGCTGCTCGATCTGCACCAGGACGGCAAGGTGGACGACGACGTGCTGCATCGCATCGAGTCGGAACTCGATCTCGAAGAGATGCGACTGTTACGCCTGCTCGAACCGTAGAGCCGCCTGACGCGTCCATCACGTACGCGCAGCGGCCAATCGATAAATGTCCGCAGACTCGAGAACGGGTTGCGGCACGCCTGAACGCACGACATTCAGCATGGCGTCGCCAATGATTCCGGTGGTCAGTATGCTGGCGGGCGACAGGCGCCGCAGCAGCACCAGGAGTGGCTTGAGCACGACATACATCCACCGGTAAATGGCGGTGCGCGACTGGATCCCGTCTTCGGGAACGATCGCGGAGGGCCGGAAAATGGCCACCCGCCGAAACGGCAGCCGCTGTAACGCGTTCTCCGTTTCTCCACGGATTCGGGCCCACATCGTCTTGCCCCGCTCGCTGCTGTCCGCGCCGGCCCCCGAGACATACACCATCGTCATGCCTGGACTGCGGGCAAGCAGTTGTCGCGCGAGATGAAGCGTGAGGTCGTAGGTCACCACGCGGTATTCCGGCTCGGACATGCGGAAAGAAGAGACGCCGACGCAGAAAAAGCATGCGTCGACGTTGGCAAATGCATCGTCTGCCGCGTCGAAGCGACTCAGGTCGGGGACGACGAAGACCTTTAGGCGCGGATCCTCGTAGCCAGGCGGCGCGCGCCGGCCCACCACGATGATTTCGGTGACGTCCCGGGCTTTGAGACACGCCCGCAATACGCCCTGCCCAACCATGCCCGTTGCGCCGATCAGGACTACTCGCATAGCGTCACTCCGATGGCCACGCAGGCGATACCGCACCGAAGTCGGCAGCGAGGGTCACAGGTTTCCATGACTGCATCGTCTCGCGGCGCGCCAGTTCTTCGGCTTCGACGACCTGCCAGGCGTCCGAGCCGAGCACGAGGCGCGCGGGGACCGTTGCACGCGAGGCGAGCGCCACGATCAGTTTCGCAATACGCTCAGGATCACCGACTTCATGGCCGACGTAGGCATCGATGAGCGCCTTGAAGTCCCCGAGCGATGCTTCGTAGTCTTGCGGCAGATGCTGCAGCGTCGCGCGGGCCTCATGGCCCCACTCGGTGCGCATACCGCCTGGTTCGAGCGTACAGATGCGGATTCCGAAGGGCGCGACTTCCTTGCTCACGACATCGCTGAATCCGCCTACGGCCCACTTCGCAGCCTGGTAAGCCGAAAGTCCCGGGGTGCTGATGCGGCCGCCTGCCGATGAGATCTGAAAGATGTGGCCACCACCCTGCGCGCGCATCACCGGGATCGCCGCACGAGTCAGGTTCACCACGCCAAAGAGATTGGTCTCGATCTGCGCACGAAAATCTTCGGGTTGTACGTACTCGAATGGCTGAATGTGGCCGTAGCCCGCATTGTTGACCAGCACGTCCAGACGGCCGAAGCGACGCACCGCCTCGGAAACGGCCTCCTTCGCCTGCTGTTCGTTCGTGACATCCAGTTCGACCGTAGCGAGGCGCTCGCCGTAGCGCGTCTGCAAATCTGCGAATCGCGCTGCATCGCGGGCCGTCGCCATTACCTGAGCGCCGTCGGCCAATGCGGCCTCGAGAAGGGAGCGGCCCAAACCTCGGGACGCACCCGTAATCAACCAGACTTTAGACATGATGGTTAGCCTTTGAAATGCACCGTCAGCGGTGACTTTTGCCGAAGATGCGCGCGACCCTCAAACCCTTCCGTGTCGCGCAATTCACACGTCGCCATGCTCACAGTGGATTGAATCCTGCCTTGCCCGCGAACATCACGGATTCGGCGAGGTCCTTTTGCGCCTGCAGTTCCGAGAGACTCCGGGTATAGCCGGCCTCCAGCACCGCATAGGCATCTCCGCCGAGGACGGTGCGCAGCGGCGGCTGTGACATCTGACTGATCGTATAGATGGCGTCGGCCATTTTCACGGGGTCGCCCGATGCGTATTCATCGCCGACCGCCTTGACCTGACGACGCAGCTTGCCGACTGCACCATCCTTGTAAGCATCGAGTTCCTCGGTCCAGCGGATATTTGCCACGAAGCCGGTCTTGATGGAGCCCGGTTCAATGATGATGGTCTTGATGCCAAACTCGGCGATTTCCTGGCTCACCGCCTCGGCGAAACCTTCGAGGCCGAACTTCGCGGCGTGGTACAGCGAGCCACTCGGGAAGGCGCCCCGTCCGCCTACGCTGCTGACGTAGATGAACGTGCCGCGTTTCCTCGCCCTCAACGCAGGGAGGAAGGCGCGCGTGACATGAACAGGCGCGAGCAGATTCAGTCCGATCTGCTGCTCGATATCGGCTTCGCTCATCTCCTCCATGGCGCCGATCACCGCGCCGCCCGCGTTGTTGACGACCACGTCGACATCAGGATGGCGCGCCGCCGCGGCCTGAATCTGCTCGCGATTCATCAAATCGACCGCCTCCAGCACGAGTTGTGTTGGATATTTCTGTTTGAGCGCCTGCATCGCATCGACCCGGCGAACCGCCGCAACGACGGAATGCCCCTCGGCGAGCACCTTTTCCGTGAGAGCGAGTCCCAGCCCGCCGGATGCGCCAGTAATGAACCACTTCTGGACGGACATGATGCCGACCTCCTTTAGCAATGAGCGCGTACGCACTCAATAATCACAAAAAATTTTTACTGCGTGATGGCGCGCCACAGCACGCAAAATCCCAGTTGCCGGTGACGTTCGGCGTCCTTGGGATACTGTTGCACGTACTCAATGATCGAATCGGCAATGTGCTCGATCAGCGATGAGAGAAAGGCGATCGGCGCATCCACCAGCACGCCATCCCGCACCCCGTCCGTCATCATCCGCGACACTTCCAGAAACGCCTGCATACCCTGCACCCTGGTCTCGTCCAATACATACCCCGAGGCCGAGAGCCGCGCGATGGCGAACCGCCCCGCTGGATTGGCAAGCCCCCAGCTCACGTAGCGCTGGAAAACGTGTTCCATGCGCTGCCTGTAGTCCGCATCGTGCGGATAGCCCGGCAACACAGTTTCCGCGAGACTGCGCTTGAGATGCAGATAAAGCTCCTGGAACAGCACCTCCTTGTTCTCGAAGTACGTGAACAAGGTGCCCTCGGCCACGCCTGCACCCCGGGCAATGCTCGAAGTGCTCGCCTGCACCCCCACTTCGGCTACGGCCTGGGTTGCAGACAATAACAGGGCCTGTCGTTTTTCCGGGCTCAAGGGGCGTGCCATCTGAATCAATATAGAGTGAGTACGCGCTCAATTATACACAGGTCCGCACGGCGCGCAACCGCTCGACTTTTGTATGTCGCCACCTCTTGTCAGTGCACATATAAGCCTGTACTTGAAATCCACGTGGGTGCGGCCCTGCCGCATGCGCGGCCGACATTTCTCCTGGCCTCAAGTCCGTACGTATGATTCGCAGCGCTGAGAGCCGACGCGCCTTGCGCACAAAACCCTGCGCTCGCCAAACAGGACAAGCCTGCCAGGCGACTTCCAATTAGCGTCACATCGAATAGCACGAGAATCTGCTCACGGTGAGCGATCTGCGATGTCTTGAGCACGCGTCTAATGCAGCCTGGATGCGCTCGGATCCTTGCAACCAGGAACTGACCGTGGCAGACCAAGGTTCTCACCGCGGAATAACGCAGGGTGGTCTATCGTTTAATTGTTAGGCAACCGCGTCCTCGGCCGCGTGCCTTTTGCTCGGCGGTTTGAATTTGTGGAGCACACCGATGTGCCCTGGTGACGCCGGCGACTCCGCTCGTCGAAACGTCGGAGATACATGCAAGAGTCCATCATGGACAAGCTACCTGGCTTTGGGGCATTACTCATCTATCTCAGCCTTTCTGCCCCCGCGTTCGCGCAAGCATATGACGGTTCACCCGTAGAGGCCGACAGCGCCAATTGCCGCGCGGTCGCCGGGCAGGCGGACATCGACGGTTCGATGCAACAGATCATCGGGCGCGCGTGCCTGCAAAGTGACGGAACATGGCAGTTCGAGCAGAGTTCCGATGGCAGCGTGTTGTGGTATCCGGTTGCCGCCTACCCGTATCCTGACCCGTGGTGGTGGGGGCCGCCGATTTTCATCGGCGCGGGTGTGAGCTTCATCTTCATCGATCGTTTCCATCACTTCCACCATTTCCATCACTTCCATCAACTGGATCACAATCACTTCGGCAAGCCAGTGGGAGCGGGCTTTCACCGCGGACCTTTCCCAGGCGGCAGCATGCGCGGGTTCGGCAGCATGCAAGCGTCCAATGGCACGCGCGGGTTCGGGGGCATGCAAATGTCCAATGGCATGCGCGGCGCCGGCGGCATGCGACGGCGTTAGCCCGACCCGCACGGCAACTCTCCTGGCCGTCAGTTCGCGTTCAAACTAATCGCCGCAAACCCGTACGATTCGAGCAGTTCGACGCCCAATCGCGCCACCTCCGGCTCCTTTTCGCAGCGCGCCGCGATATCCTTGGAGTACGCCTTGAAGCTCGGCAACTCCGTGATGACCGCGGAATCGTCCGCGGCCATATTCACGAAGATGTGGACGAACTCAAGGCCGTTTCTGAACACGGCATAGTAGGCGTTCTCGGGCTTCGTTTCGCGAAGCTCGGCAAACACGGCGCGCGATAGCGCCTCGTTTTCGGCAGCGCATTCCGGCTTGACGACATAACGCACAAAGACAGTTCGTTGCATGATGTTTTCCTTTCAAGGGACTCGACACGGGAGCGTGTCGATAACGCCAAAGACGATGCGGTCCACGCAAAGGATGCGCGGAAGAAATATTTTTTTGCATGCGCATCCTTTGGGTTGCTTTGAACGTCTCTCGTGATATTTGGCTGTATGAAGGAGACTTGAGCCGTGGATTCGGACGGATTGGCACGCTTGATGACAGACCTGCGCCCTCGCCTGCACCGCTATTGCACGCGCATGGTCGGGTCGGCTTTCGATGGAGAAGATGTCGTTCAGGACGCGCTGACCAGTGCTATCCAGGCTTTCCCGGCCGCCGGAGACATTCAGCATCCGGAGAGCTGGTTGTTGCGCATCGCTCACAACGCTGCGCTGGACACCCTGCGCCGCCGCAAGCGCGAGGGCCTGATGGAATCTGGCGAAGCGCTTTCGAATCTGGTCGATCACGGAGCGCAGGCCGATGCGAGAGTTGCGGCGGCGGCCAGTCTCGCGAATTTCATGCATCTCTCGACCATCCAGCGCTCGACCGTGGTCCTGACGGATGTCCTCGGCTACTCGCTCGCCGAGACGGCTGACCTGCTCGGCGTCAGCCTTTCCGCCGTCAAGGCGGCGTTGCACCGTGGCCGGGGGCGGTTGCAGGAACTCCTCGCAACGCCGGACTATTCGATGCCTGGCTTGAGCGAGGCCGATCGCGAGCGTCTGCGCAGCTATACCGACCGATTCAACGCCCGCGACTTCGACGCGCTTCGCGATCTGCTCTCCGAGGAAGTGCGGCTCGATCTCGTCAACCGGACCCGCCTTGCCGGGCGCAAGGACGTGTCGGTCTATTTCACGCGTTACGAGCAGAACCTCAATTGCCGGCTGGCTGTGGGCTGCGCGGAGGGGCGGCCGGTCCTGCTCGCCAGTGACCCGACGGTGGCCACCGCCGATATCGCGTACGTGATCGTGCTCGACTGGGCTGAAGATCGCATCGTCGCCATCCGCGACTTCCGGTACGCGCCTTACGTGATGGAAAGTCTCGTCGTGCAACGCGTATGATGCGCGCAAACCGTTTTCGGACTGGTGTCGATTCTCGGCGGTGGTACCCGTGGCGGCGAAAAGAACCGCGTGTCGCCCAAAGTTCAGCCATGAGCAAAGCCTTCCATAAGGCCCATGATCTGCCAGCCGCCACGAGGCGCTAAACGACGGCTGTGCCTTTTTGTATGTCGCCCCCCCTATCGCCACAATTAGAGTAATGCCTTCACCAATATCGTTAAATTACGATATATGATTCGTCCTGTAGCGATGCAATTCCGCGCACGCCACCCGGCGTGCCGGTTGCCGATTCACCCTGACCCCATCCACATGACGCCCGATTTCGACGCGATCCACAAAGCGCTGGCCAACCCGGTCCGCCGGGAGATTCTCGGCTGGCTGCGCGAGCCGTACGCGCATTTTGCCGATCAGGAGCTGCCGCTCGACCACGGCGTGTGCGCGGGCAAGATCGACGCGCGCTGCGGCCTGTCGCAGTCCACCGTGTCGGCGCACCTCGCCGCGTTACAGCGCGCGGGGCTCGTCACGTCGAAACGGGTCGGTCAATGGGTGTTCTTCAAACGCAATGAGCCCGTCATTCAGGCGTTCCTCGAATACATGAACGCGAAGCTCTGAGCGCCGCATCCGCATCGCCGCGCTTCCTTTTTCACGCAGTTTTTTTGAGGCTCGGGCCCTGCCCGCCGCCAAAGGTGAACTCTTATGCCGACTCTTTTCGATCCGCTGCAAATTGGCGATATCACGCTGCCGAACCGCATCATCATGGCGCCGCTCACGCGTCAGCGCGCCGAGGAAATCCGCGTGCCGAACGCGCTGATGGCGCGCTACTACGCCGAACGCGCGAGCGCCGGCCTGATCCTCAGCGAAGCGACGTCGGTCACGCCCCAGGGCATCGGCTACGCCGACACGCCGGGCATCTGGTCGCAGGAGCAGGTCGAAGGCTGGAAGCTCGTCACCCAGGCCGTGCACGACGCGGGCGGCAAGATCTTCCTGCAACTGTGGCACGTCGGCCGCATTTCCGACCCGGTGTTCCTGAACGGCGAGCTGCCGGTCGCGCCGAGCGCGATCGCGGCCGGCGGTCACGTGAGCCTCGTGCGTCCCGAGCGCCCGTTCGTGACGCCGCGCGCGCTCGAACTCGATGAAATCGCCGGTGTCGTCGAAGCATTCCGTAAGGGCGCGGAAAACGCGAAGGCCGCGGGTTTCGACGGCGTCGAAGTGCACGGCGCGAACGGCTATCTGCTCGACCAGTTCCTGCAGGACAGCACCAACAAGCGTACCGATGCCTACGGCGGGCCGATCGAAAACCGCGCGCGTCTGCTGCTCGAAGTCACCGACGCGTGCATCAGCGTGTGGGGCGCTAACCGCGTCGGCGTGCATCTCGCGCCGCGCCGCGACGCACATACGATGGGCGACTCCGATCCGGCCGCGACGTTCGGCTATGTCGCGCGTGAACTGGGCAAGCGCAAGATCGCGTTTATCGCGGCACGCGAAGCGCTCGGCGACGACCGCCTCGGCCCACAGCTGAAGCAAGCGTTCGGCGGCCCGTACATCGCAAACGAGAAGTTCACGAAGGAAAGCGCGCAACAGGTACTCGACGCGGGCGAAGCGGATGCGGTGGCCTGGGGTCAGCTGTACATCGCGAATCCGGATCTGGTGCGCCGCTTCGCAGAAGATGCGCCGCTGAACAAGCCGGTTCCGGCGACGTACTACGCGCGCGGCGAAGTCGGCTACACCGATTATCCGGCGCTGGAAACGGTGTAACCGGTAGTTGCGGCGGGCTCATGCTCGCCGTATGGAATGACGAAGCAAAACGGCGGGCGTGACTGAGTTTCAGTCACGCCCGCCGTTTTTGTGTGCGCTAGACGAGATCGCGCCGCATGAACACCCGTTTCGATTCATCGAGCCCGCGCGCGATATGCGCGTCGCGCCGCGCCAGCAACGCTGCATCGAGCTCCGACGTGTCGAGGTCGCGAAACCCGAGCCGCCGGTAGTACGGCGCATTCCACGGCACGTCGAGATACGTCGACAGCACGAGCTGCGTCAGTTGGCGCAGGCGCGCGATTCGAGCGACCTCTTCGATCAATGCCGCGCCGATGCGCCTGCCCGCGTGCGAGGTCAGCACATCGAGCTCCTGAATGTAGATGCGCGTGGGCTGCGGCTCGAACATCACGAAGCCCGCACAGGTCGCCTGTTGGTCGAGCGCGACGATGATCTCGCGCGCGTCGATCTTGCGCTCGACGATCTCGCGCGCCATCGGCGGCGCGTCGGCAACGCCGGTCATGCCGACGCTGACGAAACGCAGACCCGCTTCGAATTCGATTGCGCGAATCGTTTCGGCCTCGTGCGGTGCGGCAAAACGGAAGGTGATGGCGGGATCGTGCGGCATGGCCTTGCGTCTGAAGAGGACCGTCCGAGTTTGACATCGGGGCCGCAACCTCGACAAGCGACAACCGGCATAAACTCGCGGATGCTCCCTGCGCGCTCGCTCGCGGGACTACACTCATCACTTCCCGACACCACCCGAGCCCCGCGCCACGATGAACCTGATGAATGTGCTGCAGATCGCGCTGCACCTGGACCAGCATCTGAGCGCGCTGATCGTGCAATTCGGCACGGCAATCTACGCACTGCTGTTCGTCGTCGTGTTCGTCGAATACGGCTTCCTGCCGCTGTTCTTCCTGCCCGGCGATCCGCTGATCTTCATCTGCGGCGCGCTCGCGGCCACGGGCGCATTGAACGTGTGGATCATAGCGCCCGTACTGTTCGTCGCGACGGTGGGCGGCAGCATCGTCGGCTATGGGATCGGCCGGGCGGTCGGCGACAAGGTCTATACCCGCAACTACTACTGGCTCAACCGCGACGCGCTGCGCCGTGCACACGCGTTCAGCGAGACGCGCGGCCGCCTGACCTTCCTGCTGTCGCCGTTCATCGCCGTGGTGCGCACCTTCGCGCCGTTCGCCGCGGGCGTGTCGCGCATGACGTCCTCGCGCTTCGTCGCGTTCGTCACCGCGGGCGCGGCGCTCTGGGTCGTGTCGCTGATCGCGGCCGGCTATCTGTTCGGCAACGTGCCGGTGGTGCGCGAGCACCTGAGTTCGCTGGTGCTGCTGGGCCTCGCGCTCGGTGGCGCGATGCTGGCCGGCGGCGCGATATGGCGCTTTTTCAACCGGCGGATGCGGGCACGGTGAGGCCGTCCTGGTGACGCTCCCGAGCACGGTCGTCTGTCGTTTCCAAACTTGACCCGCGCAAGATACGAAGGTAACCTTAGCAGGATACCTTCACATCATGTCGCTGCCGGGCTCACCCCATGAGCAAATCCCTTCCCCCGGTTACGCCGGAAGAACTTCATTCGCTGGCCGAAGATCTGCGCGTGCTGGCGGGTAAGCTGCGCCGGCGTCTGCGTGAAGAGTCGCATGTCGGCGACTTCACGCCGTCGCAGGTGCAGGTGCTGAACCTGCTGGAGCGCGAAGGCCCGGCCACGGTCACCGCGCTCGCGCGCGCGCACGGCATGCGTCCGCAATCGATGGGAGAAACGCTCGCAGTATTGAAAGCCGCTGGGCTCGTCAGCGGCGCGCCCGATCCTGACGACGGAAGGCAGACGGTTCTGTCGCTCACGCCTTCGTTTCGCAAGAAGGTCAGGGCGAGCCGCGCGGCGCGTGAAGACTGGCTGTTTCGCACGATTCAAACGCGCTTCACGGCGACCGAACAGCAACAACTCGCGACGGGCGTCGGTCTGCTGAAACGCCTCGTCGATCTGTAACCCGCAATTCGCGCGCACGCGTCTCGTCACTCGCAGGAGCACACCATGGCACTCACCACTCTCGACGCCCGGACCGCACTGGTCGTCATCGATCTGCAGCGCGGCATCGTCGCATTGCCAACCGCCCATCCGGCCGGCGAAGTCGTCGAGCGCTCGGTTAGGCTGCTCGACGCGTTCCGCCGCCACGGCCTGCCCGTCGTGCTCGTGAACGTCGCCGGCGGCGCACCGGGCCGCGCCGACCAGGGCCGCCACACCGGCGACTTCCCGCCCGGCTTCACCGATCTGCTGCCCGAGCTCAAACAGCAGGCGTCGGACCATCTGGTCACGAAGCGCACCTGGGGCGCCTTCACCAACACCGATCTCGCCGCGTATCTGCAGCAGCAAGGCGTCACGCAAGTGGTGCTCGCCGGTATCGCGACCAGCATCGGCATCGAATCGACCGCGCGCTTCGCGAGCGAACTCGGCCTGAACGTCACGCTGGTCGTCGACGCGATGACCGATCTGCACGCCGACGCGCACACCAACAGCATCACGCGCATCTTCCCGCGCCTCGGCGAGACCGGCACGACGCAGGAACTGCTCGATCTGCTCGAAAGCTCGAGGGCTTGAGTCCGCATTCGAGCGTGCCCCCTGCCCGCATGCGGCCCACCCCGCGTTGAGGAAACCCCTGTTGTGAGCACCACGTTCCGTTCGCTGCGCATTTTCAACTACCGCGTCTGGGCGAGCGGCGCGATCGTCTCGAACATCGGCACGTGGATGCAGCGAACGGCGCAGGACTGGCTCGTGCTCACCGGGCTCACGCATCACAACGCGACGGCAGTGGGCATCGTGATGTCACTGCAGTTCGGGCCGCAGATGCTGTTGCTGCCTCTCACCGGCTACACGGCCGATCACTTCGATCGCCGCAAGCTGCTGTTCGCGACGCAGGCGGCAATGGGCACGCTGGCGCTCGCGCTCGGTCTGCTCACCGTCACCGGGCTTGTGCAGCTCTGGCACGTCTATGTGTTCGCGGGGCTGCTCGGCTGCGTGACCGCGTTCGATTCCCCCGCGCGCCAGACCTTCGTGTCCGACCTCGTCGGCGAACGCGATCTCGCCAATGCGGTCGCGCTGAACTCCACGTCGTTCAACGCCGCGCGCATGCTCGGGCCGGCGGTCGCGGGTCTCCTGATCGCCTCGGTCGGCAGCGGCTGGGTGTTCCTGATCAACGCGTTGTCGTTCGTCGCCGTGCTCGGCGCGTTGCGCATGCTGCGGCTCGACCAGCTGCATATCAAGCCGCGCAATGTGCGCTCGCGGGGCAGTTTCGTCGAAGGCTTCAAATACGTCTGGACGCGCCCCGATCTGAAAGCGGCGCTCCTGATGCTGTTCCTGATCGGCACCTTCGGCCTGAACTTCCCGATCTTCATCTCCACGATGTCCGTCACCGCGTTCCGTGCGGGCGCGGGCGAGTACGGCGTGCTCAGTTCAACGATGGCGATCGGCTCGGTCACCGGCGCCCTGCTCGCGGCGCGCCGCGCGCGGCCCACGATGGCGCTACTGCTCGGTGCCGGCGCGATGTTCGGCGTCGGCTGCACGGCGGCCGCGCTGATGCCGAACTATGTGCTGTTCGGCATCGTGCTGATCGCGATCGGCGTGTCGACGCAGACTTTCACCACCTCGACGAATAGCCTCGTGCAACTGACCACCGAGCCTGCGATGCGCGGCCGCGTCATCGCGATTCTGCTGGCGATCGCGCTCGGCGGCACACCGCTCGGCGCGCCGGTGGTCGGCTGGGTCGCCGACCGTTTCGGCCCGCGCTGGGCGCTAGGCGTCGGCGCGGCATCGGGCTTCGGCGCGGCGCTCGTCGGTCTCGTCTATCTGATGCGATGCCGGCAACTGCGTTTCCATCGCGAAGGCTGGCGCCTGCGTTACAGCATCGAGGACCCACGGCCAGTCACGACCACGGTCATTGCGGACTCCGCAGCAACGGTTCAGCGCGGCGAGCTGGACGAGGCGGAAGAGGATACGGCTTCGAGCGTATGACAGTGCCCGCGAGCGAGCGCCGGACCCAGCCAGGCGCCGCTCAGAATCCGCCCACGCCGCGCGTCACCAGCGCATACGGCCCGCGCGTCAGCTGCTCCCTGAGAAACTCGATGCACACCTGAATCCGCGCGGACGACGACAAGCGCTCGGCCGTCACGGCCCACACGTCGGCGGACTGCTGATAGTCGGGCAGCACGCGCACGAGTTCGCCCGCACGCAGGCTCCCGGCCACGTCCCAGATCGACACCATCACGATGCCGTAGCCGTCCCTCGCCCACTGCACGACGATGTCGCTCAGATTCGACGCGACCGTGCCCGTCACCTTCACGGTCTTTTCTCCATCCGGCCCGGTGAGACGCCAGACGCCGAAGCGGTCGTCGCGGCCGCGAAACAGCAGGCAATCGTGGCCGGTCAGATCGTTGAGTTCGACGGGCGCGCCGCGCCGTTCGACGTAAGCCGGCGACGCACACAGAATGCGCGCGCTCTCGACCATCTTGTGCGCGATCAGATGCGGCTCCTGCACGTCGCCGACGCGAACGTCGATGTCGAAGTTCTCGCCGACGACATCCGCGCGCCGATCCAGCAGTTCGAGCCAGATTTCGAGGTTCGGGTGGCGCTCGCGCAGCATCGCGAGAATCGGCGATACGTGCTTGCGGCCGAGCCGCAAGCTCGTGCTGATGCGCAGCAGACCGCTCAGCTCGGTGCGGCGATCGGCGAACGCGTCGGCCATGCCCTGCACGTCGTCGAGAATTTTTTGCGCCCACTGCAGGGCGGCTTCGCCGTCGCTCGTCACACTGACGCGGCGCGTGGTGCGCTGAAACAGCTTGACGCCGAGACCAGCTTCGAGCATCGCGATGCGCTTGCTCACATGCGACGGCGACAGCCCCATCTCCGTCGACGCCGCGACAAAACTGCCGCGCCGCGCAATATGACAGAACAGCTGCAGATCACGCAGGAACGATTCATTCGTGGCTGTGAGCGCATTCTGATTTTGCATCTGGACGCATTGTGTCGGTGCAGAACGCTATTACCCTAGCTCCAACGGATTGGCTGGGCAAGAGGAAGTCGTTTGAATGCCGGTTTGAGTGCCATGCCCTGGACACCCGGCTCAGTGGTTAACCCGTAGTGCGCCGCGGCAGCTTGCGCGATGCGTCGATCCATACCGTTATGCCGCACCGCGGCAGCGAGACCAGGAAAATCCTGGCTTGCGCGGCGCCCGTTTAAAGGAGCCAATGAGTCAGCCGTAGAAGCTGACAAAAACATTTCCCGTTCAGGAGACGACATGCAAACGAACGCAACGGCAAGCAGCGGGCATGGCTCGCAGGCTCGCAAGGCAACCGCCAGCGGCTGGATCGGCTCGGCACTCGAGTACTACGATTTCTTCATCTACGCGCAGGCCGCCGCGCTGATCTTTCCGCAGCTGTTCTTCCCTTCCGGCAACCCAAAGATCGCGATCGTCGCATCGCTCGCCACCTACGGCGTCGGCTACGTCGCGCGGCCGATCGGCGCGGTCGTGCTCGGGCACTGGGGCGACACGCACGGGCGCAAGAACGTGCTGCTCGTCTGCATGTTCCTGATGGGTCTATCGACGATGGCGGTCGGTCTGCTGCCGACCTATCAGCGGGTCGGCTTTCTCGCGCCGGTGCTGCTCGTCGTGCTGCGGCTGATCCAGGGCTTCGCGGTTGCCGGTGAAATTTCAGGCGCCAGCTCGATGATCCTCGAACACGCGCCATTCGGGCGACGCGGATTTTACGCGAGCTTCACGCTGCAAGGCGTGCAGGCTGGCCAGATTCTCGCCGCCGCGGTATTCCTGCCTCTCGCCTATTTCATGAACGATGCCTCGTTCAACGCGTGGGGCTGGCGCGTCCCGTTCCTGCTCAGCGCGTTCGTGCTGATCGCCGGCTACATCATCCGCCGCGAAGTCGAGGAAACACCCGCGTTCGAGAAGGAAGACGCGAGCGGCGGCGTGCCGCGCTCGCCGGTCGTCGAAGCGTTCAAGTACAACTGGCGCGACATGCTGCGCGTCGTGCTGTGTTCGTTGATGAACGTGATCCCGGTCGTCGCGACGATTTTCGGCGCGGCGTACGCAGTGCAGCCGTCGTACGGCATCGGTTTTTCGAAGAGCCTGTATCTGTGGATTCCGGTGATCGGCAACATCGTCGCGGTGCTCGTGATTCCGTACGTGGGCAATCTGTCGGACCGGATCGGGCGGCGTCTGCCGATCATCGTCGGCTCGCTCGGCGCCGGGCTGCTTTCTTTTGCGTATCTGTACGCGATCAGCATCCACAACGTGCCGCTCGCGATGGTGATGTCGATCCTGATGTGGGGCGTCATCTATCAAGGCTACAACGCGATCTTCCCGAGCTTCTACCCGGAACTGTTCCCGACGCGCTCGCGCGTCTCCGCCATGGCGATCGGCCAGAACATCGGCACGATGATCACCGCGCTACTGCCGGCTCTGTTCGCCTACGTCGCGCCGCCGGGATCGCACAACGTGCCGCTCACGATCGGCGCGATCACGTTCGGCATCACGATCGTCTGCGCGATCGCCGCATGGAGCGCACGTGAAAACTTCCGCGTGCGGTTGAGCGACCTCGGCGAAAAGAACGTCGAACCGATCGACAAACTCAGCTACGACGCGATGCGCGCACAAAGCATGGCCGAAGCGAAAAAGGCCGTTGCCTGAGCCCGCTTGAGCCCGCTTGCCCCTTAACGCACTTTCATCAGGACCGTCAGGAAACCCGCTCATGAACAGCACCCGGATCGCCGTCGCCGGCGCGGGGTATATCGGCCGCGCCCATATGGCGGTCGCGCAGCAAAGCGGCACGTGCACGCTGTCGGCGATCGTCGATCCGTCGCCCGCAGCCGCCGCGCTCGCGGCCGAGGCAGGCGTACCGCTCTACCGCACGCTCGACGAACTGTTCGAACGCGATCGCCCGGACGGCGTAATTCTCGCGACGCCGAACCAGTTGCACGTCGAACACGCGTCGCGTTGCCTCGCGGCGCGCGTGCCCACACTGCTCGAAAAGCCGATCGCGCCGGGCCTCGACGAAGCGGAAACGCTCGCCGCCGAAGCGCAGCATAGTGGCGTGCCGCTGCTGATCGGCCATCATCGCGCGCACAGCCCGATCATGGCGCGCGCTCGGCAACTGATCGACGAAGGCCGGCTCGGCAAGCTCGTCGCCGTGATGGGCAGCGCGGTGTTCTTCAAACCTGACGAGTACTTCGCCGACGCGGACTGGCGGCGCCAGCCAGGCGGCGGTCCGATCCTGCTGAACATGATTCACGAGGTGCACAACCTGCGCATGCTGTGCGGTGACATCGTCGCCGTGCAGGCTTTTTCATCGCATGCGACGCGCGGCTTTCCGGTCGAGGATACGGTCGCGATCAACCTGCGTTTCGCGAACGGCGCGCTCGGCAGCTTCATGCTGTCCGATACCGCAGCAAGCGCGCGCAGCTGGGAGCAGACCTCGCAGGAAAACAAGGCCTATCCCTCGTATCCGGACGAAGACTGCTACGTGATCGCGGGCACGTTCGGCTCGCTCGCCGTGCCGACGATGCGCCTGAAGACCTACGCGAAAGCCGCCGACCGTTCGTGGTGGAAGCCGTTCGACGTCAGCGTCGCCGACTTCACGCGCGACGATCCGCTGAAGCTGCAGCTCGAGCATTTCGTGCGGGTGATTCACGGCAAGGAGCCACCGCTCGTCAGTGCGCAGGACGGCTTGAAGAATCTGCGCATTACCGAGGCGATCGTCGAAGCGGCCCGCACCGGCACGGTCGTCGACACGACACGCGCCGTCGCGGGGGCCATCCACTAAAACACGCTGACCTCGCGCCGATATCAACCATTCAATTACTCAGGACGACTATATGAAAACGTTCGTGATGCTGCACGGCATCAACCACAACATGTTCGGCAAACGCGACCCCGCCCAATACGGCACGATCACGCTCGACGAAATCGACGCACGTCTGCGCGCGCTCGGCGACGAGCTCGGCGTGCGGGTCGAGAGCTTTCAGACCAATAGCGAAGCGGCGATGTGCGAGCGCATCCACCAGGCGTTCACCGACAACGCCGACGGCGTGCTGATCAACGCCGGCGCATGGACGCACTACAGCTACGGCATTCGCGATGCGCTCGCGATCCTGACCGTGCCGGTGGTCGAGATCCACATGTCGAACATTCACGCGCGCGAAGCGTTCCGGCATCAGTCGGTGTTCGCGGAGATCGTCAAAGGACAGATTTGCGGCTTCGGCGTGGACAGCTATCTGCTCGGGCTGCGCGCGGCGGTGTCGGCCGCAGGCTAGCCCTGAGCGCGGGTCGCGCAGCCTAGCGCCACGTTTCGGTCAGCTCGTTGGCCAGCACCATCTTCTGGCGGACCACCTCGACGAAGGCCGCGTCGATACCCGCCTGCGCCTTCAGGAATTTCAGCGCGGCGGAGTGCACGACGCGCAGCGCGCCGCCATCGATGCCCGTCATGCGCGCCGCGCTGCGCCGCGTTTCCACGACCAGATCGCGCGCGCCCGTGAAGTCGGGCGACAAGCCGCATTGCGCGTCGAATGCGGCGCGCAGACCGCTCGCGTAGTCGCGCGACTCGCCGAGCCGTTCGATATCGATCAGCAGATCGACCCCTTCGCCCATACGCAGCGCGCACAGGATCCACAGCGCGATGAACGCGCGATACGCGTTGTCGCTGTCCACCGTGCGCGCGAATTGCTCGCAGGCGAGCGCATACGCGTCGTCGGGCATCGACGGCAGCGGCGGCAGACGCACGCCGCACACGCCGATCGCTTCGCGCACCAGTGGGTCCATCTGATTCAGACCGAGCACGCGAAACGGCGCGGCGACAAAAAATGCATTGCTCCATTGCTGCCGCAGCAGCCAACCCGACGCGAACTGCGACGCCGGATTGCGCAGCACGCCCACATGCAGCGCCTCCGGACACGCGCGCTTCAGCCACGGCAGACGGCCGCCCGTGCGGCAAAACTTGAAGACGGGCACGCGGCCCTGTTCGATCGTGTGCTGGCTCAACGCGCGCAGATAGGCGTGCAACGCGGGAAATGTCGCATCGGGTTCGGGCGTAAAACGATCGATGCTGAAGCGCCTGTCGTAACCGGCCACGCCGCGCGCGTCTTCGCGCAGAAACGGCCGGTATTCGTCGAAGTACGGCGCGGCGAGCGGCGGGTGCCCCGAGGTCAAGGTCGGACGCGAGGCGGGCACGTCGGCGAGCTTCAGATCAGCGAGCACGTTGCTGAGCGGTTCGTAGAAACCGTCCGCGCGCTCGAGCTCGCGCAGCCGTGACCACACCCACGTGCCCGCACTGCGCCAGCCCGTATGCAGAAAAACCGACTGTTTCAGCGGACTGTTGGGCGCTTCGTTCGCGGACGATTCATGGGGCAACGGCATGGCACTTCTCTTCTGATGTTCGAGTCAATCAACCGGAAGCGCCACTTTACCCTGTGAACGCTCCGGACGCATTATGCTGCGAGATTCCGCGCTTCCGCATCGCAACCCCATCGCCCCCTCGCACCCATGAACGATTCGGCCGATATCCGCTTCCTGCTCACGTTGCGCGCCAGCGGCAGCCTGATCGCCGCCGCCCGCAGGCTCGCGCTGTCGCCGTCGGCGGTCACGCAGCGTCTGCAGCAACTCGAGAAGAAGCTCGGCGCGCAGCTCGTGAACCGCAGCGCGCGCCGCCTGCAATTCACCGACGAAGGCCTGCTGTTGTGCGAGCGCGGCGCCGAGCTGATCGAGCAGTTCGACGCGTTGTTCGACGATCTGCAAACGCGCCGCGGCGGTCTCGTCGGCACACTGAAGATCAATGCGCCGCTCGGTTTCGGGCGACGTCACCTAGCGCCGCTGATTGGCGAGTTCCAGCTGCAGAATCCCGATATCGACGTCGCGCTGACGCTCTCCGACCGGCCGTTGACCGAAACGCTCGATCGCTTCGATATCGTCGTGCATATCGGCGAGCTGCCGCTGTCGAACCTGGTCGGCTATACGATCGCACCGAACGCGCGCTTCGTCTGCGCGGCGCCCGCGCTCGTCAGGCGAATCGGCGAACCCGATTCGCCGGATGCATTGAGCCGGCTGCCGTGCATCGTGCTGCGCGAAAACAACGAGGATGTATCGCTGTGGCAGTTCAGCAAGGGCCGCACGCGCCGCAGCGTGCGCGTGTCCGCGCATCTGAGCTGCAACGACGGCGACGTGATTCGCCAATGGGCCTGCGAAGGACGTGGCGTGATTCTGCGCTCTGAATGGGACGTCGCCGAGGACATCGCAAAGGGCAAACTCGTGCGCCTGCTGCCGGGCTGGAAAGCGCCGGACGCGAACGTGATCGCGCTCACGCACCAGCGCGCGGGGCAGCCCGCGCGCACGCGCCAATTCATGCAGTATCTGCAAGAGCGCTTCAGGCCGGTGCCACCGTGGCGGCAATGATTCAGCTTATCTGAATCTAAGAATCGATCTGCCTGAACGATGACACATCCACAAAAATTTATAATCGATTCATCTTCAACAGCCGGCTCAGATGCGATCATGACTGCTGCCGCCTATCCCGACGCGGTCCTGTTCGACCTGCTCACCACCCTGCTCGACTCGTGGACCTCATGGAACCGCGCGGCGGGCTCCGACGCAGCGGGCCGTGCATGGCGTGCCGCGTATCTGCGTCTGACCTACGGCTGCGGCCGCTACGTTCCCTACGAACAGCTGGTGCGCAAGGCCGCCGCGCAAGTCGGTCTGCCCGAATCGGCCGCGACCGCGCTCGAAGCGGACTGGCTGAACCTGACGCCGTGGCCCGGTTCGCTCGACGCGTTGCGCGCGCTCGCGCCACATTGCAAGCTCGCAGTCGTCACCAACTGCTCGACGCGGCTCGGCTCGCAGGCGGCCGCGCTGTTGCCCGTGCACTGGGACGCGATCGTGACCGCCGAGGAAGCCGGCGTCTACAAGCCGGACCCGCAACCGTACCGCCTCGCGCTCGACAAGCTCGGCGTCGAGCCACGGCGCGCCGCGTTCGTCGCCGGTTCGAGCTACGACATGTTCGGCACCGCGGCCGTCGGTTTGCGGACCTACTGGCACAACCACATCGGCCTGCCGCTCGTCGACGGCGCGCACGCACCTGAGATCGAAGCGGCCTCGCTCGACCGGCTGGTGCCGTGGCTCGCTGCCTTTGGCGGCAATCGTCGGCACTGACTCTCCAACATCACCTTGCTCCGCAGGTGCAAGCATGAAACTCGAACAGATCGAAACCCCGGCCGCGTTGATCGACGTCGCGCGGATGCAGAAAAACATCGCGCGGATGCAGGGGCAAATGAATGCGCTCGGCGTCGCGTTCCGGCCGCATGTGAAGACCACCAAGTGCATCGACGTCGTGCGCGCGCAGATCGCCGCCGGCGCGCGCGGCATCACGGTGTCGACGCTGAAGGAAGCGGAGGCGTTCTTCGCTGCCGGCATCGACGACATCCTGTACGCGGTCGGCATGGTTCCGTCGAAACTGCCGCGCGCGCTGGCGCTGCGCCGCCAGGGCTGCGATCTGAAGCTCGTGGTCGACAATCCGACCGCCGCCTCGGCAATCGCCGCGTTTGGCGACCAGCACGGCGAAACGTTCGAGGTCTGGATCGAAGTCGATACGGACGGCCATCGCTCAGGCATCCAGCCCGAACAGCAGACGCTGCTCGACGTCGGGCGGATTCTGCACGAGAACGGGGTGAAGGTCGGCGGCGTCATGACCCACGCGGGTTCGAGCTACGAGTTGAATACGCCCGAAGCGCTCGCCGCGCTCGCGGAGCAGGAGCGCGCGGGTTGCGTGCGCGCCGCCGAGCGCTTGCGCGAAGCGGGCATCGCGTGCCCGGCGGTCAGCGTCGGCTCGACGCCGACCGCGCTCGCCGCGCGGCATCTCGAAGGCGTCACCGAGGTGCGGGCCGGCGTCTACGTGCTGTTCGATCTGGTCATGCACAACGTGGGAGTCTGCACGCTCGACGACATCGCGCTCAGCGTACTCACGACCGTGATCGGTCATCAGGAAGACAAAGGCTGGGCGATTCTCGACGCGGGCTGGATGGCGCTAAGCCGCGATCGCGGCACCTCGCGGCAGGCGCATGATTTCGGCTATGGGCAGCCGTGTTTGCTCAATGGCACGTTGTTGCCGGGCTATGTCGTGAGCGGCGCCAACCAGGAGCATGGGATTCTTGCCGCAGTTCCGGCCGACACACAAACCGATACGCCCGCCGACGACATCGCCGACCGCTTCCCCATTGGCATGAAACTGCGCATCCTGCCGAACCACGCTTGCGCGACCGGCGCTCAGTTTCCCGAGTATCACGCGGTTGCGCCGGACGGCAGCAGCGTCGAATGGCAGCGGTTTTACGGCTGGTAAGTCAGCGGCTCACTCATCCTCTTCCGACAACCCCGCCAGCAGATCGTCGACCGCGCGATACACGCGCTCGACGATCTCCGGTCCCACCTTGCGCTCGAGTTCGCGATAGTGCGCCTCGAGATCCTTCGAAATCACGCGCACCAGTTCGATGCTCGTATCCGTCAGCGACACGAGTACGCGCCGCTGATCCTCGGCGAAACGCTCCTTTGTCACCAGTTCCATGCTCTCCATGCGCGCGAGCACGCCGGCCATACTCGGGCTCGAAATCGTGCAGATGTCGGAGATGTGGCGCGGCTCCATCGGGCCGTGCTCGTTGAGCGCGCGAATCACGCGCCATTGCTGCTCGGTGAGTCCGTGCGCGGTGATCAACGGACGGAAGCGCTCCATCATTTTTTCGCGGGCGCGCAATAGCAGCATCGGCAGATTGCGGTGCAAAACTCGGGTAGACGCGGCGGACATGTTGGCGAGGAATGAAAAAAACAGCTGTCGAAGCTTACGGGAAAACCCGCGATCAACCAACAGCCTGTTGACCGTCAATAATATCAAGCATGATACTACTAACATCTTAGTGTTTCCGCCGGACTTTCGCCACGAGGCCGTACGCTTATGTTTGCCCTTGCCGATCATCTGCTGCATCCGGAAGGCGACCCGCTACCGCGCGACGTGGACGCGCACACCGCAGCCGCGTTGCTTGCCAGCGGCGTCGCGTGCCGAGCACCGGTCAGCGGCGCCGTGTACGGCACCCTGCTGAACGATCGCGCCGCCCTGGAGGCGTTGGGCGACGCGGTGCATGGGGCGCCATACAAGGCACCGCCGAAAGCGCCGGTGCTGTACCTGAAGCCGCGCAATACGCTTGCAGGACACCGGGCTCGCGTGGTCGTGCCGGATGACGCGCCCGGCGTCGAGGTGGGCGCGTCGCTCGGCATCGTGATCGGCCGCACCGCGACGCGCGTCAGCGTCGAGCGCGCGTCGGACCATATTGCCGGCTATACGCTCGTTGGCGATCTGAGCGTGCCGCATACCAACGTGTATCGCCCGAACGTGCGACTGCGCGCACGCGACGGCTTCTGCGTCATCGGACCGGCGCTCGCCGCTGCGTGCCACATCGCAGCACCGGATCGGCTCGACATCGCGGTCTCGCTGAACGGTGCCGAACCATTCATGGCAAGCACCGCATCGTCGGTCCGCAACGTCGCGCAACTGCTCGCCGACGTCACCGACTTCATGACGCTCAACGCGGGCGACGTGCTGACACTCGGTGAGCGGTACGGTTCGCCGGTCGCGCGTGCGGGCGACACGGCCACGCTGTCGATCGGCACGCTGCCGCCCTTGATCGTATCGTTCGTCAGCGCGAATCGACACAACGGAGAACAGTCATGATGCGCGGCCGCGTCGCCTATGCGGGAGCGATTCACGAAGCGTATCCGCACGAACAGGGTGTGCGTCTCGCCGACGGCCGCGTGCGTCGAGAGGACGAAGTGGTCTGGCTCGCGCCGATCGAAGTCGGCACCATCTTCGCGCTAGGCCTGAACTACGCGGAGCATGCAAAGGAATTGCAGTTCAGCAAGCAGGAAGAACCGCTGGTGTTTCTGAAGGGGCCAGGCACGGTGCTCGGCCATCGCGGCGTGACGCGCCGCCCTGCCGACGTTACGTTCATGCACTACGAGTGCGAGCTCGCGGTCGTGATCGGGCGAACCGCGCAGCACGTCAAGCGTGAAAACGCCATGCAGCACGTGGCCGGCTACATGATCGCGAACGACTACGCGATTCGCGATTACCTCGAAAACTACTATCGCCCAAATCTGCGCGTGAAGAATCGCGATGGCGGCACGGTGCTCGGTCCCTGGTTCGTCGACGCCGCCGACATCGCCGACGTCACGCAGCTCGAGCTGCGCACGTTCGTGAACGGCACGCGTCAGCAATGCGGCAATACGCGCGATCTCGTCACGGGCATTCCCGCACTGATCGAATACCTGAGCGGCTTCATGACGCTCGCGCCCGGCGACGTGATCCTGACCGGCACGCCCGAAGGCGTCGTCAACGTCAACGCGGGCGACGAAGTCGTCTGCGAAATCGACGGCCTCGGCCGTCTCGTCAACACGATCGCATCGGACGCGGACTTCGGCCGCGCCTGATGGGCAGCAAAACCCGGCGAACACGGAAAGGACAAGGCAATGCCGATCGACCATCTGATCAACGGCGAGGCGTGCACCTCGAGTGACTACTTCGAAACCGTCAATCCGGCCACGCAGGAAGTGCTCGGCGAAGTCGCGCGCGGCGGCGCGAAGGAAGTCGACGCGGCCGTGCAGGCGGCCAAAGAGGCCTTCCCTGCCTGGGCCGCCAGGCCCGCCGCGGAACGCGCGAAGCTGATCCGCAAGCTCGGCGAGCTGATCACGAGGCACGAACCGGAAATTTCCGAGGTCGAAACCCGGGACACCGGCCAGACGATCTCGCAGACGCGCAAACAACTCCTGCCGCGCGCGGCCGACAACTTCAGCTATTTCGCCGAGATGTGCACGCGCGTCGACGGCCACACGTACCCGACCGACTCGCATCTGAACTACACGCTGTTTCATCCGGTCGGCGTGTGCGCGCTGATCTCGCCGTGGAACGTGCCGTTCATGACGGCTACGTGGAAGGTTGCGCCCTGCCTCGCGTTCGGCAACACGGCCGTGCTGAAGATGAGCGAGCTATCGCCGCTTACTGCATCGATGCTCGGCAAGCTCGCGCTCGAGGCAGGCATTCCGGCCGGCGTGCTGAACGTCGTGCATGGTTACGGCAAGGAAGCGGGCGAGCCGCTCGTCGCGCATCGCGACGTGCACGCGGTGTCGTTCACCGGTTCGACCGCGACCGGCAATCGCATCGTGCAGACCGCGGGCCTGAAGAAGTTCTCGATGGAACTCGGCGGCAAGTCGCCGTTCGTGATCTTCGACGATGCCGACTTCGAACGCGCGCTCGATGCCGCGGTGTTCATGATCTTTTCGAACAATGGCGAGCGCTGCACCGCGGGATCGCGCATCCTCGTGCAGCGCTCCATTTACGCGCGGTTTGCCGAGCGCTTCATCGAGCGTGCGAAGCGTTTGACGGTTGGCGATCCGCTTGCGGACAGCACGATCGTCGGCCCAATGATCAGCCAGGGGCATCTAGCGAAAGTCCGCAGCTATATCGAACTCGGGCCGAAGGAAGGCGCGACGCTTGCGTGCGGCGGGCTCGACACGCCCGATTTGCCCGATGCGTTGCGTCACGGCAACTTCGTTACGCCGACCGTATTCGTCGACGTCGACAACCGCATGCGCATTGCGCAGGAGGAGATCTTCGGCCCGGTCGCGTGCCTGATTCCGTTCGACGACGAAGCCGAGGCGATCCGTCTGGCCAATGATATTTCGTATGGTCTGTCGAGCTATATCTGGACTGAGAACACGGGCCGCGCGCTGCGCGTGGCGGCCGCCGTCGAAGCCGGCATGTGCTTCGTCAACAGTCAGAACGTGCGCGATCTGCGTCAGCCGTTCGGTGGCACAAAGGCGTCGGGCGTGGGCCGTGAAGGCGGGGCGTGGAGCTATGAGGTGTTTCTTGAACCAAAGAACATCTGCGTGTCGCTCGGCTCGCATCACATTCCGCGCTGGGGCGTCTAGACCGCAGGCCGAACGCCTGGCGAACCATGGAGACCGCGATGGGCAAACTCGCGTTGGCAGCAAAAATCACTCACGTGCCGTCGTTGTATCTGTCCGAACTCGAAGGTCCGCACAAGGGTTGCCGTCAGGCCGCGATCGACGGGCACCATGAAATCGGCCGACGCTGTCGCGAACTAGGCGTCGATACGATCGTCGTGTTCGACGTGCATTGGCTCGTGAATAGCGAATACCACATCAATTGCGCGCCGAAGTTCGAAGGTGTGTATACGAGCAACGAGCTGCCACATTTCATCAGGAACATGCCATACGCCTACCCGGGAAATGTCGGTCTCGGCCAGCTGATCGCGGATGTCGCCAACGAAATGGGCGTGAAAAGCCGCGCGCACAGCGAGACCACGCTCCAGCTCGAATATGGCACGCTGGTGCCGATGCGCTACATGAACGGCGATCAGCGCTTCAAGACGGTGTCGGTGGCGGGCTGGTGCATGTGGCACGACCTCGCGACGAGCGCGCGCTTCGGCCTTGCGGTGCGCAAGGCCATCGAAGAGCGCTACGACGGCACGGTCGCGATTCTCGCGAGTGGCTCGCTGTCCCACCACTTCGCGAACAACGGCACCGCCGAGCAGTTCATGCACAAGGTCTGGAGCCCGTTCCTCGAACAGATGGATCGCAGCGTGGTACGCATGTGGGAAGCGGGCGACTGGAAGACTTTCTGCGAGATGCTGCCGCTCTACAACGAGAAATGCTGGGGCGAAGGCGGCATGCACGATACCGCGATGCTGCTCGGCGCGCTCGGCTGGGACCGTTACGACGGCAAGGTCGAGGTCGTCACGCCCTACTTCGGCAGCTCGGGCACCGGCCAGATCAACGCGATCTTCCCGGTCGCGCCGCTACCCGCCTGACACACACGAAGGACTCGCCATGCCCCACCTGACACTCGAATACAGCGCCAATCTCGCGGACCCGCAACGCCTCGGCGAACTGTGCAAGGACCTCGCGCAATGCCTCGACGCGCAGCGCGATCACGGCGAGCGCGTCTTTCCGCTCGGCGGCATTCGCGTGCGCGCGCTGCGCTGCGAACAGTACTGCATCGCCGACGGACGCCCCGACGCCGCGTTCCTGCACGCGAACCTGAAGATCGCTGCGGGCCGCCCGGAGGCCGTCAGGAAAGCGACCGGCGACGCGCTGTTCGCGCTGATCAGGCAACGCTTCGCCGCCGAGTTCGAACGGCAGGGGCTCGCGTTGTCGCTCGAAATCAACGAGTTCAGCGATGCGGGCACCTGGAAGCACAACAATCTGCACGCCCGGCTCAAGGGCTGACGTCATGCTGGACGACCAGACCATTCGCGACCTCGCGGCGCAACTCGATCACGCGGAAAAGACCCGCACGCAGTTGCGCCATTTTTCCGCGCAGTATCCGCAGATGACCGTTCAGGACGGGTACGCGATTCAACGCGAGTGGGTCAAGCTGAAGCTCGCCGAAGGCCACGTGATCAAGGGCAGGAAGATCGGCCTCACTTCGCGCGCGATGCAGCGCTCGTCGCAGATCGACGAACCCGATTACGCGCCGCTGCTCGACAGCATGTTCATCGAGAGCGGTCAGGACATCCGCGCGGATCGCTTCATCGCGCCGCGCGTCGAAGTGGAACTCGCGTTCGTGTTGAGCAAACCGCTGAAGGGCCCCGGCGTCACGCTATTCGACGTGCTCGACGCAACCGCGTACGTGACGCCGGCCGTCGAGATCATCGACGCGCGCATCGAGCAGTTCGATCGCGAGACGCGCGCGCCGCGCAAGGTCTACGACACGATCTCCGACTTCGCCGCGAACGCGGGCGTCGTGCTCGGCGGGCGGCCGGTTCGTCCGCTCGATGTGGACCTGCGCTGGGTCGGCGCGCTGCTATACAGGAACGGCGCGATCGAGGAAAGCGGACTCGCCGCGGCCGTGCTCAATCATCCTGCCACCGGCGTCGCGTGGCTCGCCAACAAAATTGCTCCGTACGACGAATCATTGAACGCGAACGACGTGATCCTGAGCGGTTCTTTCACGAGCCCGATTAGCGCACGCGCGGGCGACACGTTCCACGTCGACTATGGTCCGCTCGGCGGCATCGGTTTGAATTTCGTCTGAAAGCATCGACATGTCCTTGCCGACCAACCCCTTCAAACGCGCGCTCGCCGACGGCAAGCCGCAGTTCGGCCTGTGGGCCGCGCTCGCCGACGCCTACGTGACCGAACTGCTTGCCACCGCCGGTTTCGACTGGCTGCTGATCGATAACGAGCACGCGCCGAACGACGTGCGCAGCACGCTGTCGCAATTGCAGGCGATCGCCGCGTATCCGTCGCATCCGGTCGTGCGGCCGGTGAAGAGCGACGCCGCGCTGATCAAGCAGTTACTCGACATCGGCGCCCAAACGCTGCTGTTGCCGATGATCGACACGGCTGCGCAAGCACTCGACGCGGTCGCGGCCACGCGCTATCCGCCGCAGGGCGTTCGCGGCGTGGGCAGCGCACTCGCGCGTGCGTCGCGGTGGAATCGCGTGCCCGACTATCTGAACACCGCCGCCGCCGAACTGTGCGTGATCGTGCAGGCGGAGACCGTGCAGAGCCTCGACAATCTCGCTGACATCGCGTGCGTCGAGGGCGTCGATGGCGTGTTTTTCGGGCCATCGGATCTGAGCGCGTCGATGGGATTGCTCGGCCAGCCAGGCGACGTGCGCGTGCGCGACGCGATTCGCCACGGCATCGATACCGTGCGCGGCGCGGGCAAGGCAGCGGGCGTGCTCGCCCCTGATCCCGCGCTGGCCACCGAATATCTGGCCGCCGGCGCGAGCTTCGTCGCGGTCGGCACCGACACCGGTTTGCTGAGCCGCGCGGCAGCGGACCTTGCCGCGTCGTACAGGAACAGCGCGGCAACGGCGGCGCAGGTCAAAGGCGGGTATTAGAAAGAGAAACCGAAACAGCCGCGAGCCGACACACCCAATCACACCCGCGGCGTAGGGCGCCAGAGTAAGTGCGACTGGCGCCACAGTTTTGCGACTGGGCGATGGAGTAGATGCAACTCCCCAATACCGTTATGAACGCTCGCCCAACGACCGCCCTGAGCCCGGTGTGCCGGCCAGCTCGACTGGCATGCTTTCGGTGTGATCGTTCGGCCCGGTGGGGTCGTCGACGGGCCGTCGCGTCGGGCGGCGGTCGGCCAGGAAGCGTCATTCGCCACCGCCTTCATATGGACCTTCGAGCGGCTGCTCCGCGCAAGTCTTGGACTTTCATTGTCCGCAGAATGCTGGCGTTTCGTCTGTCAATGATGCTCACCTGACGCCAAACGAAACATGGCTGGTGCGGCCCCCAATCAACTAAACTGGCAATACATTTCGCGCATTCCCCTGCGCGTGCTGCGAACGGCCTGTTCGCCTCCAGCATCGGGAGGCGCGCGAGTTGTCCCATGGATACAACTGGACCGCAGGATCCCCGCGAAGAGGTGTCTTGATGAACCGCATCGTGATGCAGATGCTGGCTGTCATCTTCGTCGGCTGTGTACTGGCGGGCTGTACCGCAGTCTCGTCAACGGCCTCCGTACCCGGATATCGAAATCGCGCCGTGACACGCACCGAGGGCGGCATCCAGGTTTCGACAGCCGTGCTGTCGCCAGAAGAAAGCGCAGCGGCCTATGGCGTTCCGCTTGCCGACAGGAATATTCAGCCGGTCTGGATCGAGGTCGAAAACCGCGAGGACCGCAACTACTTTCTCCTGTCGCCCGGCATAGATCCGAACTTCTTTCCTGCGTCGGAGGCAGCCGAGGGGTTTGCTGGCGCTGCTACACACGACCAGCGGGCCGACCTCGACCGCCGCTTCCGTAATCTCTCCTTTCATAACCCGATCCGTCCAGGAGAGAAAGTCGCAGGATTTGTCCTGACCAATCTCAACGAAGGTGCGAAGCTCGTACAGATTGACCTCGTTGCAAAAGAGCGCGCCCGGACGTTTTCCGTTTTTGTAGTCGTACCCGGGTTTGAGGGTGACTACGAGAGGAGCCAGCTTTTCAAACGCACTGCCGATCCGCAAGAGCCCACCGTGAACTACACGGATGACGCAAATTTCCGTGCAGCGCTCGAAGCCCTGCCATGCTGCGCGACAAACGAGGACGGCTCGAAGAATGGCGACCCGCTCAACCTGGTGATCGTCGGCAGTCGCGACGACGCCCTTCCCGCACTCGTCCGGCGGGGCTGGAGCCTCACGGAGCAGAAGTGGTCCGGCGCGATCCGGCGGATGATCAGCGCTGCGCTGTCCGGCGAACCCTATGTCAACGCACCAGTGAGCGACCTTTTCCTCTTCGGGCGCGCACAAGACCTCGCATTGCAAAAGGCGCGGGGTGACATCCACCAGCGCAACCATATGCGCCTGTGGCTCAGCAACATGCGTTACCACGACAAGCTCGTCTGGGTCGGACAGATCAGCCGCGATATCGGTATCCGTCTGACCTGGCACTCTTCAACGTTCACCACACACAAGATCGACCCGGACGTGGATGAGGCACGCACTGCGCTGACCGAAGACATGGCGTATTCGCAGAATCTCATCAAGATCGGTCTCGTGATGGGCGTGGGTGCCGCGCAGGAAGACGCGCCGCGCAAGAACCTGACGACCGATCCGTATTACACCGATGGCTATCGTGTTGTGCTGGTATTCGACCGAATGCCGAGATCGCTCTCGGACATTGAGGTCTTCCCATGGATCACGCCGCACAGGGTCATGCACGTGACGCCTGGAGCGAAGCCATGAGCGTTTCGCAGATCCGGCATCGCGCACTGCTCCATGCAGGGCGTGCACTATGCCTCATGCTTGCGTTGGCCGGCTGTGCGACATGGCACGCCCCGCCTGAAGCCGACGATGGGCCGCTGCGTCAGCGTGAGGTCAGCGCCACCAGTCGCGGCGTGCGCGTAAGCGCAACTGTGCTCGGCAGCGAAGACAGCAAGCGGCTGTATGGCGTCGACGTCAACAGGACGGGAGTCCAGCCGCTATGGATCGAAGTGCAGAACGGGACGTTGCAGGCGCTGTGGCTGTTGCGCTCGGGTACCGACCCGGACTACTTTTCGCCTCACGAAGTTGCGTGGTCCATGCATACGCTGTTTGGCGGCGCAACGAATACGCGCATGGACGACTATTTCAGCAACCTCGGATTCAGCAACCCGATCCCGCCAGGTGGGACACGTTCAGGCATCCTGTTCACCAACCCCGATCAGGGCATCAAGCTCGTCAACGTCGATCTGTTGGGAAACCAGACGCTGATCCCCTTTTCACTCTTCCTGCAGGTGCCCGGCGGCACGATCGATCCGAGTATCGCGTCGATACCTTTCCCGTATCCCGAAACCGCAGTCACCGACTATCAGGACCTGGCATCGCTGCGTGCTGCACTCGAACGTCTGCCATGCTGTGCCACAGACTCGAGCGGGACGGTTCAGGCCGATCCCCTGAACGCCGTTGGCATCGGCCAGCTCACGGACATCGGGGCGGCGCTGGTGCGGCGCGACTATCGGCGTGACGCGCGCGAGTCGGACCACGCGCAGCGGGTCTTCGGGCGGGAACCGGACTTCGTGATGCGCAAGCAGGCGCAGGCGGGTGCGCCTGCAACCTGGATACGGGGATGGCTCGCCCCGATCCGCTTTCAGGGGCAACTGGTCTACGTCGCGCAGGTTGGTCGCCCCGTCGGCGGGCGCTTTGCGCCACGCGGCGAGACACACCTCATCCTGCACGAGAACGTCGACGAGGCACGCAACTTCCTGACCCAGGACCTGATGTACTCGGGTGGCCTTGACAAGCTCGGATACGTGAACGGCGTTGGCGCGGCATCGCCGGCCCATCCCCATACGACGCTCGATGGCACGACCTACTATACGGACGGATTGCGCGCCGTCGTGTTCTTCGCGACCCGGCCGCGCAGCCTGTCGGATGTGGAGTTTCTCGACTGGGTACCCTATCTGGAGGCGCCCGAAACCCGTCAACCTGGAGCAACCGGCGATGCACGTCAGTGACCCGAAGCGGATGCCGTCGCTCGTGGCATCAAGACGGCAGGTTGCCGTCGTCCATGGGTGGCGTCGGATCTGCAGCGCGCTAGCGACGATGACGCTGAGTGTTCTGATCGGCGCGTGCGCGACGAAGCCGCTTATCCCGTACTCGGCCGATACCCCGCCGATAGTTCTCATGCCTGCATCCCAGGCCGGGGTCATGGACAAGCGGGGACGCTTCCGGGAAATCTATTGCGCGGTGCTTGCAGCGCGCGGTCCGGGGCTACCCGATTACCGGCCCTGTGAGGACGCGCTGACCCGCGTGGGCAGCGAGCCCGCCGGCACCGGCAAGCCCGTCGATCTGGGGCCGTCCCGGCGGCATCTCATTGCGGCCGTCGTGCCGGGAATCGGCTACGACTGCTTCAAGCCGTGGCTGAGTCCGCCCGATACCGTCGTGACGCACCTGCGCCAGACCGGCTTCGACGCAACGCTGATCGACGTCGATGCGCTGTCGAGCTCTGCCAACAACGCGCGCCAGATTCGCGACGCGATCATGGCGATGCCAGCGCCCGAGGGTGCGCCACGCATCGTCCTGATCGGCTATTCGAAGGGCGCTCCCGACATGCTCGAAGCGTTGGTCACCTATCCGGAGATCCGAAGCCGCGTGGCGGCGGTGGTCAGTGCCGCCGGCGCGATCGGAGGATCACCGCTCGCCAATGATGCCGAGCAGTACCAGGCCGACCTGCTGCGATACGTTCCGGGCGCGACCTGCACTTCGGGTGATGGTGGCGCCGTGCAGAGCCTGAGACCTGCGACCCGGAAGGCATGGCTTGCGAAGCACCCGCTTCCGGGCGAATTGCATTACTACTCGATCGTGACGTTCCCACAGCCGGAACGCATCTCGTCTATCCTGAAATCGAGCTACAACAAGCTCTCGCGCGTCGACTCGCGAAACGACAGTCAGGTCATCTTCTACGATCAGGTTGTTCCCGGTAGCACGCTGCTCGCCTACGTCAATGCGGATCACTGGGCACTGGCGGTACCGGTTGCCCGGACGCATCCGACGATCGGGGCGCTCTTCGTGACACAGAACGCCTACCCGCGTGAGGCGCTGGCGGAAGCCATCCTGCGGTTCGTGGAGGAGGATCTCGCAGAGCCGATCCGCTAACGCCATGCGCATGCATGGGTCCAGGCCTCGGCAAGCGCACCGTCATCGAAATGTGTCAGTCTGAAAGCAGTAACGCGTCGTCTGTGGTGTCGTGGCGCCCGGCATTGCAGCCGGTCGGCGCGACAAGGCAATTGTCGGTGGAATACATCCTTTCAACCGTTGCAGCAACACGGTTCAACCGTGAACCACGATGGAGACAACCATGCGCAGAAGAAGCTTTATACAGAAGGGTACGGCCGTGCTCGCCGTCGCGGGCTTTACATTGGGGGGCTCCACGGTGACCCTGAGTAACGCCTTTGGCGCCGAGTCCAATGCAGCGAAACGGCAGGAAATCGATGCCAAGGTCCATGCGACCCTGTCGCGGCTGTTCGAGACGGTCAAGGGTTCGAAGGAACTTGTCGCCAAGGCAAACGGGGTTCTCGTGTTCCCGTCCGTGCTGAAGGTCGGCTTCATCGCCGGCGGCGAATACGGCGAAGGCGCATTGCTCGTAGGCGGGAAAACGGCTGGCTACTACAGCACGGTGTCGGGCTCATTCGGCTTGCAGGCAGGCGCGCAATCGAAGGCCGTCATCTTCCTGTTCATGACGCATGATGCGCTCAACAGTTTTCGCAATTCCAAAGGGTGGTCGGTCGGAGGCGAAGGATCGGTTGCGTTGCTGAAGGTCGGCGCAAACGGACAGATCGATACGACAACGGCCACCGCGCCCGTCGTAGCGATAGTGCTGACCAATGCTGGCCTGATGGGCGACGTGTCGCTTTCGGGCACCAAAGTTTCGCGCCTGAAAATCTGATGACGGAGCCAGCTGCATTTGTCTGGCCCGGTTTCAACCGATCTCCCGATGATCACCGCATCGTTTTCGGCCGCTCCCGATGGACTCGTCCCCGGACGATTTCTGCGCCCCCCGGAGCGTCGCCGCCGCGAAAGAGCCGTTTGACCGTGAAAGCAGTCGTTGAGGTGGCGCGGGGTTCAGTGGCCGAGCCGGGTCGACTTATGCCTTTTGCATGAAGTGCGCGCCCGATGTGATTGTCGCGCTCGGTCGTGGGACGCTGTGCGGCCAACACGCGACGTTGGACTCATGCATCTGAATTGATGACAATCGACAATCAAGTGGGCCTACTGCTGTAGCTCATCGCATAACATGCCATGAGCCATCTGGGCGAATAACACGGGGAAGGCAGGTTCATGGCAGAGATACATATTGTTTTTGGGCCGCAAGGCGCGGGCAAGTCTTCTTACGCGCGTACGCTCGCGGCCGCATCCGAGGGCACGCGCTTCTCGATTGACGAGTGGATGGCCCAGTTGTATGGCCCAGACCTTCCAGATCCGATTAATTTGAGCTGGATCATGGAGCGAGTGCAGCGCTGCGAGCGTCAAATCTGGCGCACCGCTGAGCAAATAGCGAAAAACGGCGGAAGCGTTGTTTTGGATCTCGGTTTCATGAAGGCGAGAAATCGTTCGGCGTTTGCCGAACAAGCCAGGGACGCTGGCATTTCGAGCAAGCTTCACTATGTCACCGCACCGCATGACATACGCCGCAGTCGGGTTATGACAAGGAACTCCGAAAAGGGCGAAACGTTTTCGTTTGAGGTTTCGCCTGCCATGTTTGATTTTATGGAAGCGGAATTTGAAGCTCCTACGAAACTCGAACTTGCATCGGCTACGGTGTTTAACTCTCACATCCTGGCCTCATGACCAAGCTATAGCGTTCGACGAGATGTTTCGTTGTCGGCTCGCAGCAATTGACCGGCGGGGCTAGCCGACACTGATCGTACTTGCGAGGGCGTTGGGTGCAATCTGCGAACGTCCGGTATAGAGAAGGTCGAGGATCCGTAGTGGGTCGACCAGAGCCGACCGCCTCGGGCAGAGGTCGGCTACAAGCGGTCACTCGACTTCAGCACCTGAATCGTTGACAATTCCGTTTACCTCGCGCACCCGAGTGACCTAACCTAGGGGCAGAAAGCAGTTCTGCTCTCCGTCACAACTTAAATTGCGCTAGACCGAACAGCAAAAAACGAAAAACCAATTACAGTCGGAGCAACGGGGAAATGGGCCGCAGATATGTGCTGGTTGGATTCGTACTGACGTTCCTTGCAGGCATCTGGGTTGGACATCATGGGCCAGCCGCGCAGAAGTCGGAAATCCGGAAGCTAAGGGCCATGCCTGCCATGCCCATCTGGAAAAATCCCCAATGCGTTCCACCGAATATCAAAGAAAACGAACACTTCGAAATCGCCGCCTCAACTCTGGAGCATGTAGCGCCACACTCGCCCGACTGGCTCGCCATTGGAGCTGAACAGTCGCTCAGTGAGGACCTGTATCGTGGGAGTCCGGGGAAGCTTAGAGCGAGGGTGTGTACTCCAGCAGCGATTTATGACCGTGTTGCCGCGGCGTTCGCGAGAAGCGCCCTCGACAAGGGCAGGTTTGACCGCCATGAGCTGAGGCTAGCCTCCTATTTGCAACCTCCTCCCGCTAATGTCGTGGATGCCGTGGCGCAAGTAGCGTTTTCTCCACGGCCGACAATCGACGACGACGGCGCTGGACAAGTCGACGGCGATATTCGGCCATATGCAATGACCGTTCTGGCAGGCTTTGGACCCGAATCGGCACGATATGCAGCCGAAGCATTCAAGCAGATTTCCAGCGAGAACTCGATTGGCACTGGCGCGGCACAAGTCGCAGCGGCCGGTGGACAGCCAGGTGCACTCTCGCGGATAGAGTCTCTTATGAATGAACTTCTTGCCACGGTCCCGGACGACAAACCGATTCCACTAGCGACTCGCGACCGACTTTATGAACTGTCGTGGGCAATCGCTTTTTCAGGTGAGTCTGCAAAAGACCACGTAGCACCGGTTATTAGGCTTATGGGACGGCAGGTGCAAAGTGGAGCGCCTCCGTTCGGAGTGGTTAGTCTTCATCCGAAGAGGATGTGCCAAGTTATGTCCAAAATCTACGGCGACAGCGAGCGTGTGAATCGCGAGTTCTCCTACTGCGCGGACGACGCTCCACTGGAGTCGTATCCCCAGGGAGCATTTGCAGTCGCGTCGGCGCATGTTCAATAAGACAGCTCCAATGGACTCTTTGCCCCACCGGAGTGTCCGTTTTCGGGTCCCCATGAAAGACTCGTATGGGTCGACTACGGGCAACGGCATAAGGTAGTAGTCGGCCAGGCAGGAACGCTCGGGTTAGACGGGCGATCGATCACGTACGAGACAACCGTAGGGTATTCTCCCCAGTGCATCGTTGACGCGCGGCTTCCAATGCGCGCACTTCGGCGGAGCGTGGCATAGCGTACGCACTGCCGTAACCCTGCTGGATCTTCATACTGGCGCACACCGAATGATGTTGATCGATGAAGTTCTTCCGCGTTATGACTTCCGCGAACTGCACGCGACGACCGCTCGCGCGCCCTCAAGCATTGTTCTGGACTGTGTCGCTCGCCAGCGGGCGCAGGATGATCCAATTGTGCAACTGGCCATCCGGTTAAGAGAGCTTCCATCACGATTGATTGGTCTGTCGCGGCCCCGTCCGTTGGATCTCGAAGACTTTACTTTCCTCGGCCGCGACGGCGACCGCAGCCTGGCGTTTGGGCTGACAGGTGCCTTCTGGCAAGCCGACTACGGATTGCTCGAAGTTCGGACGTTGGAAGCTTTCAAAGCTGTTGAGAGGTTGGACGTCTATCAGCTGGTGATGGCCTTTACAGTGGAGTCGACGCCGACGGGTGAAACTCTTTTGAGTACCGAAACACGCGTCTTCTGTCCGACCTCTGAGACTCGCCGCAAGCTTGCCCTCTACTGGTACATCATCCGCCCAGTTAGCGGTCTCATCCGGCGGCGCATGTTCGCTCGCATCCGCCAACAAGCTGAACGTCTCGCTGGAGTCAGATGAGGCGCGATGCTCGAACCCCGACAGGTCCATAGCGTTACGCTGCAGAAGACTGAACGGACGTCACAGGTTCGTTGAACTCTGGCAAGTCGATGCGTTCTCTGCAACCGGCACTCCCAAGATCCGGACCGCGCCTTCGTCAACCTCATCAGGATGGCTCCTTGGAGTCGGCTCCGGCCTCCCGCATCACGCAGTAGTCGGCCAATGTCGACCGGTGCGACCGTGTTCTACGTTGCGTCTACAAGTCGCTGGATAGTGGCTGCGATCCAGTGCTTCAATGCGTCGGTGTCGCCAAGGTCTCAGCGGCTTCGCGGCGTTCGCCCGCGGCGCGGAGCAGCACGAGGAGCGGATCCTCACTGTCCATCGTAGTCCACCGTGTGACGATGCTCTCGGCCATCCGGCGCCCTATTGACTCGCGCGGGCCGTCGAACAGCCTTTCGAGCTTCAGATGGACCTAGTGTCCTGTTTCAGTATTCATGCTCACCATATCGTCTTTTTCGGCCATGGCACATGCGAATAGAAAAATGTGTATTGCGGTACACATGACACCTGTGTATCGTCGCCCACATTTTCCATGTGGGTGCCCGTTCACATGTCCCATCCTCTTCGCCCCATTTCCGACTCCGATCTTGACGACCTGCACAGACGACTCGCGGCGACGCGACGGCCACGACTCCCGCAAGGTGTCGGTTGGGAACGCGGGACCGATGCTGACCTGCTCGCCAATCTGCTCGAGACCTGGCGTCATCGCTACGACTGGCGAACTCACGAGGCCCGCATCCTAAGCCTGCCGTGGGAAGTAGTCGGCGCCGGCGATCGAGCACTTCGAGTCGTGCACCAACGCGCTGCCATCCCCGACGCTCCGGTCGTGATCCTGCTACACGGGTGGCCTGACTCGGTGCTTCGGTTTGAGCGCGTGCTGCATCTGCTTGATGACGTGCATGTCGTCGTACCGGCTCTTCCTGGCTTCCCGTTCGCATTCGAGCTGACGAAGCCGGGAATGACTAGCGTTGTCATGGCATCGCTCGTTGCCAACGCGATGCAAGCGCTCGGGCACGACCGGTACGTCGTCTCGGCCGGCGACTTCGGGGCAGACGTCGCCGAACAGCTCGCGGTGATGCATCCGGACCGGATTGCGGCCCTGCATCTGACGAACATCTCACCGCTGCACGCGGTGTTCGCGGACCGCTCGACACTCGACCCGGACGAGCTCTGCTACCTCGAGACAGTGGCGGTCTGGAACCGGAAAGAAGGTGGATACATCGCGCAGCAGTCGACGAAACCCCATACAGTCGCGCCTGGACTCATGGATTCACCGGCGGGTCTTGCCGCGTGGCTCGTCGAGAAGCTGCGGAGCTGGTCGGACGGTTCATTTTCCGAGGACGATCTTCTGACCTGGATCAGCGTCTACTGGTTTACGGGCACGATCGGGACATCATTCGCGCCGTATATCGAGTTCGTGCCGCCGGCGCCGTACGTGCAGACGCCCACCGTGCTCAGCGCGTTTGCGCACGACATCAAGCTCGCACCGCGCGAGTTCGCTTCGCGGTTCGTCAACGTTCAGGAATTCATCGAGCACGAGAACGGCGGCCACTTCGCAGCGTGGGAGCAGCCGGAGCGGTATGCGGAGGACCTTCGCCGAGCGATCGCATGGGGGCATCCGTCTCTCGCGTGAGCGTCCCCAATTTCGCGAAGACCTCTAGCGTGGCATCGTTCGCCTTGGTGCGTGCGCCACAACGTCACTCGACGTGATCCCTGCGCGTTTAGGCGTCGAACGAGAACTACATATCCGAGGTAGTCGGCGGCGAATCGGAACCACACTGGCTCCCCCAGGCACCAATGGCCTCATTGCGCATTGGAGATGGCCGAACAGAACGAAGTCTGAGCAGCAGGCGGCCGGATAGCAATCGGGCGCGGTCCTGGCAGTTTCGGCCACTCGTCATTCAGGTGCCACTGACGGGAAATCAACGTGTTACCGACAATCCTGGGCCCGGCGCGTGAGCGGTGCCGCTCTCGCGCTGCCGTGCTGGCGAGTCGGATGCACCGTCAGTGGCTGCCCGAATTGGCACGCAAGGTAACCCTAGGAATGGGCCGATTCGACCACGGCGCGCACTATCAGGTATCAAACAAAATACCCCGCATTTGAACGGAATCCCAAAAGTTGGATCGGTGTCCAACTTCGTGGGGGCAATTCGCTTGTCGGGGCACTTTGTTTTCCAGCCGGGCGTCGGTACCAGATCAGCCCCTCAATGCCACCTTTACCGCCTGGGCCAGCGTCGTCGTGCTCCGTCTGAGAAGCCCGGAAAGATCGCGAGAGGCGCTATCCAGTTCGCCTGCCGATGCCTTCAGGTCAGCGTCGACGACGACATCGGCAATCATCTTCGGCAGACCGAAGCCCAGCAGCGCGGCCTCATAATCGGCGGCGGACAGGTGGTTATACACGATCGCTCGGCCCGCCTGCTTCGATACTTCCTCGGCCAGTTCCGCCAGCGAATAGGCCTCGTCCCCCGCCAATTCATAAGTCTGGTTGGCATGACCGGGTTGAGTGAGGACCGTCACCGCCGCATCTGCATAATCGGCGCGAGATGCAGAGGCAAATCGGCCTTGCCCCGCGCTGCCGGTGATTGCCGAATTGGCGAGCGCCGCGGCAAGTCCGCTGGTGTGGTTCTCGAGGTACCAACCATTGCGTAACACCACGAAGTTCACGCCCGTGGTCTTCAAATACGCTTCGGTCCGGTTGTGCTCGTCGGCAAGAATCAGATTGGACGTGTCGGCGCGTAGCAGGCTGGTATAGGCAATCAGCTTGACGCCCGTTTGCCTGGCGGCGTCGATCACAGCCCGATGTTGCCGGAATCTTTCCCCTGGCTGCACCGCCGAGATAAGCAACAGCTTCTCCACACCCTTGAACGCCTCGACCAGCGTCTCGGGACGATCGTAGTCTGCCTCGCGTATCTGGGCGCCGAGGGCGCGCAAGTCATCGGCCTTTTCAGGGCTCCGGACTGCCGCGACGACCTGGCTGGCAGGGACGGATTGCAGAAGACCTTTGACAACCAGTCGGCCAAGATTTCCATTGGCCCCAGTAATGGCGATCATTTTGTATTTCCTTCTCGCTCGAAAGTGATGTTGAATAAATTCGGTATTGCTACTTATCTGATATGGAATGGGAGGCTTGACGTTTCCCGATTCAGGCGGAAATCATCCGCGCCGTACGATCAGTGCGATCGGCAGACCGAGGCCGAACATATGGATGAGCAGGGCGGGCAGGAAGGGCATCGGCGATACCGATGGAGGTGTGATGAACGCGCTGTGCGGCAACACGACGAAGCCCATGAAAAAAAATACGATGAGGCCGAGTAGCGGGCCGCCGAGCCACGCCAGGCGGTTCACGACCGGCAGGCGCGACGCGACCAGAGCGTAGGCGATTGCCGGAACGATCGATACAAAGAAGTGAAGCAGGGTACCCAGAATAAGGCCGGTGGTGCCTCCGTAGGCGGCCATGCCAATCAGGCTGCTGGCCGCCAGCTGCATTTCCGGAATGACGCCGATGCCTCGCGCCAGCTGCAGGATTAAAACCGGGACCAGCACGATAACGCCGGCGGCCACGCCGGCGGTCGTGCCCCGGGTCAGCGCGGGGGTGAAACGGATTTGCGAATTCGCCGGCCGCATCGATTGTAGATCCGGCATTGTGTCTGTCGTTTTCATGATCTGCTTCCGCATAAAACTGGGTGGGATGTGGACACCGGAGCGTTGCCCCGTCGTCGAAAGCAGTCTAAAAACCTGGACCCGTCTGAGAAACTCCTGCTTTATCAAAAGATTGTTGTCGAATACCCCCCTGAATCGAACCGGAATTACGACGACTTCTGCGATGGATGCCGGGCAAATAGCTCGATGACCCAGTCCGCGAAAACACGCACTTTGTTGCTGATATGCCGATTCGGCGGATAGACGATCGATACCGGCATTGGCGGAAGCTGCCAAAGCGCGAGGCAGCTCTCCAGTTCGCCCGAGGCAATCAGCGGTGCGGTCATGAACGTTCCGCCACTGATGATGCCCAGTCCGGTTCTGGCAAGGTCGGTGCAGGTCGACACATCGTCGCAGAGGAAGGCTTTCCTGCCCTGAATATCGACGGTTTCGCTGCCGCGACTGGCTATGATCGGGAATGGTCTGGCCGTTCTCGCCGAGATCATGTGGATCACCGTATGGTGAAGATCGATCTCGCTCGGGTGCTGCGGCTTGCCGTGCTTTTTCCAGTAATCCGGCGATGCGCAGAGTTCGAAATGGCTGAGAGCAATCCGTCTCGCCACCAGCGATTGATCGGTTACGGTTCCGATGCGGATTGCGCAATCCACGTTGTCCGCGAACAGGTCGACGGGCGTGTCGCTGGCACCGATCTCCAGGTCGATATCCGGGTATCTCGCGAGAAAATCGGGCAGTGCAGGCACGACCACCGAATGGGCCAGCGGACGCGGAAGATTGATGCGCAGTCGGCCTTTTGGATTGGACCTGGCGCCGGTCATGGAGTTTTCCAGTTCCTCGAGGTCGGCCAGCAGGCGCACAGCCCGGTCGTAATAGGCCGAGCCGTCGGGCGTCACGGTGACGCGCCGGGTCGTGCGATTGAGCAGTTTCGTGGCTAGATCGTCTTCCAGCATCTTAACCAGCCGCGTGACGGTCGCCTTCTGGAGGTTGAGGGTCTCGGAGGCTTTCGTAAAGGTTCCCGATTCCACCACGCGCACAAACACGCGCATTGCGTCGAATTTGTCCATTTATCTTCCAAACGACTGACAGGCACCAAAGCGATACGGTTGTTGGGCACGAAGCAGTACTCAAACTGCGCCGGATTATCGCATCGTCGAGATAAGCGAATGCTTTCCTTGCGCCGCGAGCCTGTCTCTGTCTGTCGGGCGTCCGAAAACAGACCGTCTTGACGACGTATTGGAGGGCCACTTCGGGTCGAACTGAGCTGATCGCATCAGGCAAAGGTCGGCCCCGAAGCAGACACCGGCTGCTCTGGCCGCGCGAACTCCCATACGTTAATCTCTAGTTGCAAGTGATCGTAAATGGGATGCGCAAGCCGCGGAGAGCCCTAATGCGGGCGCCGATGCTGCAGTCACAATCATTGCGGAGTTGTCAGATGGCGGCCGATAGCAATTTCTCGATCGGGAGACGGATGCTTGTGGCGCAAGCAGGGATTGCCCTCGCCGCCGCCGCCATCCGGAAGGGTGTCCGAGCCGCCAACGCGCCTTCTTCCGTTATGCTCCAACTCAGCGCTTATCTGGCAGAAGCGGGGAATCGCCCCCTTCCCGACGATGTGGTCGAAAAAGCGAAACACCACATTCTCGACACTTTCGCAGCGATGGTTTCCGGTTCGCTGTTGGCTCCGGGAAGCGCCGCGTTGCAATACGCGCGCGCCGGTGGAGGAAGAGGAGCGGCGACCATCGTTGCTTCGACACTTACCGCCAGCCCGGTCGAGGCGGCATTCGTGAACGCCATGCTCGCTCAGTCGGATGAAACCGACGATTCCAATGAGTTTTCGCAATCCCATCCTGGCTGCGCCATCGTACCGGCGGCATTTGCCATGGCCGAGCAGTTCGGTAGCGATGGCAATCGCTTCCTGCGGGCTGTGACGCTGGGCTACGACATCGGTCCGCGCGTGACGATAAGTTTCGGCGCACTCGATTTTCGGAACAAAAGCCACAAGAGCACGCATGCCATTGCCGAAATATTCGGCTCGGCCGCCGCAGCGGGTTGCATTGCTGGACTTGGCGCGCAGCAGATGCGATGGCTGCTCGATTACACGGCTCAGCAATCCGCCGGCATCGGGGCCTGGACGCGCGACACCCAACACATGGAAAAAGCATTCGTCTTCGCCGGAATGCCGGCGAAGAACGGAGTGCTGTCGGCGCTTCTTGTCCATTCCGGCTTTACCGGAATCGACGACATCTTTTCCGGCACCGACAATTACTTCCTTGCCTATGCGCCGAACGCCAACCAGGACGAACTGATCAAGGATCTCGGCAATCGCTACGAAATTACCAGAACCAACATAAAGAAGTGGTCGGTCGGCTCCCCTATCCAGGCGCCACTGGATGCAATGGATAACATCTTCAGGAAGCGTGACGTCGACCCGGCGAGCGTCAGATCTATCGTCGTACGCGTTGCGCACACCGAGGCTCGCATCGTGGACAACCGCGAAATCCCCGATATCTGCTTACAGCACATCGTAGCGATCATGCTGCTCGATAAGACCGTCTCCTTCCAGGCCGCGCACGATAAGGCCCGGATGAGCGATCCCGACGTCTTGCGGGTCCGCACCAAGGTCGAGCTTATTCCTAGCGATGAGTTGGAGGCTCTTGAACCGGCCAGGCACGCGATCGTCGAAATTGCACTGAACGATGGAACGGTGCTAACGGACCACGTAGCACATGTCCGCGGCACGGCCGACAACCCCATGGACCGGGGCGAGGTGGCGCGGAAGGCGACTGACCTCATTGAACCCGTTCTGGGCAAAGCAAATAGCACTACCTTGATCGACAAGCTAATGAGGCTTGAAAAACTCAACGATCTGCGAGGGCTACGTCCACTTCTTCAGAAGACCTAGCCCGGCATTCCAGCCGCGCACCAGTTCAGGGGCCGCGGGAAAGTGGCGCCTCCATGCCATCATCTCGGCCAGAATGTGCCGTTCATTCGCCGCCGCGGGCTGCCGTTTATGCATCCGCTTTAGCTTCCAGAACAGCCGTTAGTTCGAACATTCGAACGACATATCTTCGCCCAACAAATTAGAAGCCTGTCAAAGTCCAGAACGTCTCAACATAGCTTCGGGATAGCGCGCCCCTTCGATCCTGATTGCCGCCGCGCTGGCTTCAATTTCCACGAGGTCACTCTCCGAAACCGTTACGTCCAGAGCGCCTACGTTCTCGCTAAACCGTTCAAGCTGTCGCGTACCGAACAACGGGACGATCCACGGCTTTTGCGCAAGCAGCCACGCGAGGGCAACCTGCGCCGGCGTTGCGCCGTGGCGTTCTCCAACCCTGCGTATCAGATCGACGAGTGCCCGATTGGCCTCGCGCGCCCGCGGCGCGAACCTGGGAATCTGGCCGCGAAAGTCATCGCTGCGAAAAGTCGTTGCTGCGTCGATCTTTCCGGTGAGGAATCCCTTTCCCAATGGGCTGAACGCAACCAGACCAATGCCGAGCGCTTCCAGCGTCGGAACAATGTCCACCTCCGGCTCGCGCGTCCACAGCGAATATTCGCTCTGCAGTGCCGTCACGGGTTGCACCGCATGGGCGCGCCGGATGGAATCCGCTCCGGCTTCCGACAAGCCGAAGTGCAGAACCTTGCCTTCCTGGATCAGGTCCTTCACGACGCCGGCAACATCCTCCATCGGCACCTGCGGATCGACCCGATGCTGGTAAAGCAGGTCGATGTAGTCGGTGCCGAGCCGCTTGAGACTACCCTCGACGGCGCGGCGAATCTGTGCTGGCTGGCTGTTGACTCCACCGCGGTGTGCTCCCGTTTCCTGGTCGATGTCCCAGCCGAATTTGGTGGCAATTCTGACCTTCTGCCGTATGCCGGCGAAGGCTTCGCCGACCATTTCTTCATTCGTCCACGGACCGTAAACTTCGGCGGTATCGAAGAAGTCCATGCCCAGATCGACCGCCTTGCGCAGCAGGTCGATCATCTGTGGCCGATCGGGAATATCTCTCGCTTTGCCATATCCCATGCAGCCCAGCGAAAGTGCGGAGACCTCGAAACCCTGACCCAGCGTGCGCCTTTGCATAGACCCTCCTCAACCCTTCGGGGCAATCCTGACTGTCGCCGCACGCGCACCTTCGCTAATCATCGGCACAAGGTACGAGCTCTTGCTGTATCTGCTGCGGTAGGCTTCGTCGATCTGATCGCTGATCTCCCCCTCGACCGCTTCAAACGCCACGTCCCTGGTCATGCCGGCCACCGTGACGCGGCCAGCCCCCTGTCGCATGGCCGCCTGATACCAACGGGAATTCGGCCCGTTGTACGCGCGCGCGTAGAGTTCACCGTCCAGCACCACCGACCAGATCCACGTCAGTGTGCCGTACGTTTTACCGTCCTCCCGGAACGGAGCAACGTGCAGGTCATCCGAAGCGGCGATGCGCTCGAGTTCGCTCATTGACCAGATACCCATAGCGTTGAACCTCCTGCAGTCACAGTCATGCCCCGCATGCGCGGCGGCGTATGCTCCCCTACCGCGAAGGACAGTCCTCAACGGTGGAGCGCTTTTCAAACACGTCCTTCACGACCGGCATGGCCGAGAAGACACTTGGCCAGCCGGCATAGAACGCGAGATGCGTGACGACTTCCGCGGCCTGCTCCTGTGTCAGTCCATTGTCCATTGCACGGTTCAGGTGATAGGGAACCTGCGCCACCTGGCCCGCTGCGATCAGTGCACTGACGGTCACGAGGCTCCGGTCCCGCGCAGTCAGATCCGGACGCAGCCACAGCTCGCGGAACAGCAGTTCCGTCGTATAGCGAACCATGCCGGGGAACACCGCGCCGAACTGTGCCGCGACGTGCGCCGCGCGCGTCGCCTCGGCGGCTTCATCGAGGGGCAAGAGCATGGGGGAGACCGCGGGCAACGCGTCGGCTGCGATGCCACGCTGGGCGAAAACGCCCTTGACTACCATGATGGCCGCAAACGCGTTCGGCCATCCGGAGTAGAACGCGAGGTGCGTGATGAGCTCGGAAACCTCGGCCGGCTTCACGCCATGGTCGAGCGCCTGGTTCGCGTAGTGCTGGATGCCGATCGTCTGGTTGCGGGCGATCAACGCTGCGAGTGTGACGACGCTGCGATCCCGCCTCGACAGTTGCGGACGGGCCCAGAGATCATCGACGATTGCAGCCTGCGTATACGCCGCGAGTGCGGGCGAAACCGCGCTGACATCTTCGGGCGTGACGGCAGAAACGGATAGATTGTGACCGGACATGAGTTTGCCTCCAGGTTGGGGCGGAGATACAGGCACAGCCCGCAGGGCCGGCGGCGAGAGCGCACGAAACGGCGAGCAATCCCTATCGGGGCGCGAACTGCCGCGCGACCTCGGCCACGCGCTCGCCTAGCCGCGCCGCCGTTCTCAGATCGCTGTCGCGTGGCGCGACTTCAGGGCCCTCATCCACGTTTGACTGCGCCATGGCGCCAATCCAACTGCCGAGCTGATTGAGTTCATCCGGGCTGCTCGTGCTCCGGCTGTTGCCGGGCTTGAGGTCGAGTCCCACCCAGATCATCGCGTGCTGGGCGGCAAACAACGCCATCGACATCAGCGTGTTGAGCTTGTCGCCGTTCTGTGCTCCGGAGTTCGTGAACCCCGCGGCGATCTTGTTTCGCCACTTCAGTTCGTTCCATGCCGGGCCGTTCGCGTCCTCGAAGAACTGCTTGAGCTTTGCGCTGAGCGTGCCGTTGTAAGTCGGTGAGCCGAAGATAATGGCGTCGCTGTGCTCCAGCGCGTCCCACGGAATCGGCCGATCGGCGACGGCGATCAGATTCGCCGCCGCCCCTGGCACTTTACGGACACCCTCGGACACAGCTTCGGCCTGTCTGGCCGTGTGGCCATATCCGCTGTCGTAGACGATAGAAATGAGCATTTGGTTTCTTCGCATTCGTTAATCTGCAACCATTATCGACGTGACCATTCCCCTGCGGAACCACCAGTCGGGTCGTTATACTGATAACTTCAGGTTGATAATCGGCCGGTAAAGGCCTAGCGGAAAGTCGATCCTCCCTTACTGCCGTATCTCGCCGCCATGGAATCCGCAGACCGCGTTCGCGCCATCCTTTCGTTCGTCCGGGCTGCCGATCTCGGCAGCTTCGCGGCCGCCGCAAGAATGCTGGGGGTATCGTCCGCGGCGGTCAGCAAGAACGTGGCGAGCCTCGAGCGCGCGCTCGGCGTGCGGTTGATGAACCGCACCACGCGAACGCTTACGCTCACCTCCGAAGGCGCAGCGTTCCTTATTCAGGCGCGCGCTGCGCTGGTCGCCCTCGATGCGGCTGTGGACACAGTGATGGCGCGTCGCGTGGAGCCGGGCGGGCGCGTCCGCATCTCGACGAGCGCGGCTTTCGGACGCGACCAGCTGATGCCTGCTCTGCCGGGTCTGATGGCGCGCCATCCCGCGCTTTCGTTCGAAGTGGATTTCGACGATCGACGCATCGACCTGGTGCAGGAAGGCTATGACCTTGCGCTGCGCGGAGGACAGATTCCCGATTCCGCGTTGGTCTCGCGGCCGGTGTGCCGCCTGAACATGGCCCTGGTCGCTTCGCCGCGTTACCTCGAACGGTATGGCGTGCCACATGCCGTTTCGGACCTCGGGCGTCACCAGTTGCTGGCGAGACGGTTCCTTGGCGGGCGCATTTCGCCGTGGACGTTCGTCGGCCCGGACAGCAGCCTGGACGCTGTCGAACCTGCCTCTGCGGTGCTGACTGTGTCCGCACCGGAGGCATTGATTCAGGGCGCACTCGCCGATATGGGAATCGCTCAGGTCGGCGTGCACCACGCCTGGCCGCACCTGCGCGCCGGCACGCTAAAGGTCGTCCTCGGTGATGTTCACCATCCGGGGAGCTACGAAATGGTGTTGCAGTACCCGCACCGGGCATTGATGGCACCGCGTGTACGGGCAACGGTTGAATACCTGCTCGACGTTTTTGCGCGTGACGAGTCGCTGCACGTTCCTGTCGCTGAGCTAAGGGCGTTTTCGGCCTAAAGGCGTCGATAGCGTGGTGTAACGAAAAGACTAAACGCCGAGGCATCAGCTCCATGCCCGCCCCCTTCCCCTACTCGCCCGCCGGCCACGGCAACCCTCTTGCCGACCAATCCAGCTCGACCCCGATCACACAGCGCCCGCTCGCCAGTTGCAGCGCCAGCGTCACAGCGATGCAGGGCCGCCCGCTCGCGAGCGAAAGATAAGGGTGACTGGTGATCGCCTCGCCGGGCTGCAGCACCGCATTGCGGAAGTACGGCCGATGATCCCAGCGCGCATCGCGCGGATTCGCGACCGGCTGCAGTGACGCCGTGTCCTCGCACCACGCCGGCCCGCGCACCTCGTGACCGATCTGCCGGCCCGTGTCGTCGAGAATGAAGCAGCTGATGCAGCGCTCCAGGGTGGCAAGCGGCGCGAACGCGTCGTCCATCTCGGTGCCGGCGCGCAAGCCGTCGGCTGCGTGCAGGGTTGCGAGCCGGTACGGCTGCACCTCGGATTCGAACAGCGCATGCTGATGCGCGCGGCCCTGCGCAATCACGTCGAACGCTTCGTCGATTTGACGGTGCACCGACTCGGGCGGCGCGATCTCGGTCGAGGGCCGGCCGAGCAGATAGCCCTGTGCGAAATCGACGTTCGATTCGACCGCGAGGATCAGCTCCTCGGCCGTCTCGACGCCTTCGACGACCACCAGCATGCCCGCCTGGTGCAGCAGCGACACGAGCTTCGGCAGGATCGGCTGCTGTGTGCCATGCGCAGTCGCGCGAATCAGCTCGCCGTCGAGCTTCACGAGGTCCGGGCGGATGCGCAGCAGCCGGTCCAGATTCGATTGACCCGCGCCGAAGTCGTCGACGGCGATCAGAAAACCGTGCTGGCGATAGCGCGCCGCCGCGCGCGACATATCGTCGACGCTGCCGCCATGCGATTCGAGAATCTCCAGAATCACGCGCTCGGGTTCGAGCCCCGCGGCGCGCACGATCTTCGTCAACTGGTCGGCATAGCCGTCGGCAATGAAGGTGGCCGGCAGAATGTTCAGGAACAGCCAGGCATCGCCGGGCAGCGCGCGGCGCGCATTGCCGAGATGCACCGCATGGCTCGCGCGATCGAGCGCGCCTTCGTCGCTCGACAGCTTCGGCGCGAACATCACGACTGGCGGCACCAGCGTGCCGTCGTCATGCTCGCCTCGCAGCAGCGCCTCGAAGCCGACCTGCTTGCGATGCGACAGGCTGTAGAGCGGCTGGAAGTGCGAGATCAGAGAGAAGTCTTCCCAGCGATAACGCGCCGCGCCCGCGCGCGAGTCGTCGCCCTGGGCGCGCGGCGCGAACGCGTCGAGCGGCGGCTCGCTCTCGAGCAACGCCGTGAAGCTTTCGCCGCGCCGGTGCCCGGCGACGCCCAGGCTCGCGGCCGGATGACCGTCCGGCCGTTCGATCGCGGCGAGCTGCGCAAGCTGGCTCTCCAGCAGAAAGTGATTGCGGCGGAAACGGTAGAAGCCGAAATGGAACACCGCTGCCGTTGGCGCACCGATCGCGATGACCCAGGTCCACATGGCCGCGTCGACCTCGCGCGCATGAGTTTGGCCAAGCAGCAGCGCGATGGCCGCCGCGTAGAACAGCGCGTTCCCGATGAGGAAATGCACGGGCGTGAGCCACAGTGGCGCCGCGCAGATCGGTATCACGACGAGCGCGGGCAACAGCCACGCCAACGGATGCGCGACGCCACTCGCATTCAGCACGAGCCCGCCAATCAGCACCAGCTCGTACGCGACGCCGATCGCGCCGAACAGCCGCGTCGACTTCGCGAGCGGGATCGCCAGCACCAGCAGCGCGAGCACGAGCGCGCACTGCAGCCGGTAGCCGAGCGGTGCGGCCGGAATGCCGACCAGCTCGCGCGCCGCCACCATGCACAGGAACGTGACCACCGTGAAGGCCATCGTCACGACGGAAAGCGGCCGCTGATGGTCGAGCGAGCGCTGGTGAAAGCGCTCGCGCAAGCTCGGCTCGGACGGGTGCTGCGTTGGGATAGCAGACATAAAGGGTTGATCAGGCTGGGATTCCAGTCACTCCGCCAGTGGTTATCGGCAAACGTTTGATAAACATTTATGGCTAACGCAGGGTGACGTAACAATTCGGCACCTGCTTGCTGCAAAGACGGGCTCTTGTCCCACTATGCGGTCATCACCCGATCGCGCCCCGCCGCTTTCGCCGCATACAGCGCGCGGTCGGCGCGCGCCATCATCTGCGCGAGCGATTCGCCGCTGCGCAGCTGATCGACGCCGACACTGAACGTGTAGCGCAGCCCGCGCGGCAGATCGCCCGGCGCGGCGGCCGCGAAGCGCGTGCGCAACCGCTCGAGCAGCACGACCGCTTCGGCGGCCGTCGTCGCCGGGCACAGCACGCCGAACTCCTCGCCGCCGAGTCGCCCGAACACGTCGCCGATCCGAAGCTCGCGCGCGACGAACGCCGCGAAGTGCGCGAGCACCTCGTCGCCGGCCGCGTGGCCGTGCGTATCGTTGACGGCCTTGAACGAATCGATGTCGACGATCGCAATCGCGACCGGCATGCCGGTGCGCAACGACGCATTCAGCAGCCCGCCACCGATTTCGAGGAACGCGCGACGCGACAGCGCGCCGGTCAGATCGTCGACGTTCGCGAGCCGCTCGAGGCGCTCCGCGAGGCGGTCATGCGCGAGCATCACGACACCGATCGACAGGAACGGCGGCGCGAGAATGCCGAGCGCCAGAAACACGATGTTGGGCACCGATACCTGCGTCAGGTTTGTCTGCTCGAGGAGGTGAAAACCGTACATGATGCCGCGCGTCGAGTGGCCGACGCACAGCAGCAGCGCCACGCTCGCCAGAAAGTAGAAGCTGTAGCGCGGCCGGTTGGCGGGGCGTCCGCGCAGCATCAGCAGACCGAGCGCCGCATAGAGGCTTGCGTGATACGCGGACACCAGCGCGACCCGCGCATTGAAGTTCGGTGCGACGAAGGTCCAGTAGATCATGCCGGCCAGCACGGGCACCAACCCGACATAGGCGGGCCACGGCCGCGTCTCGCGGTCGAGGAAACGCAGGCAGCCTTCGAGCAGGAGCAGCAGCGCGAGCGCGAATAGCACGTTGGCCGCGACGTGCGTGAGCCAAGGCGACGCATGTCCCTGCAATGCAGTGCCAAGGAGCGCGACGACCGCGAGCGCGTTGGCGGCGAACCAGTAGCCGACACCCGGAATCTTCGCGCGCCTCAGCGAGTACAGCACGGCCATCGCGATTGCATCCGCCAGAATTGTGACCAGCAGAATGGTGAGTGGATTGAGCATTGCAAAATGTTTGAATCGAACGACGGCACGCGAGCGGCGCGCTTTGCATCGGTTCTTGTCGCAATTCAATTCGCGCGATTAATGCGCAGCGCGAAACTTCGCGCGATTCGCTGCCCGTTGCATACAAGATGAAAAACATAAAGCTGAAAGCAAGCCGGAATTGTCCCTTAATTGACCTATAGCCGCGCAAGCTTTTTGTGGCATCAAGCGAAGGCAAACGTTTCAATTTCTTTGAAGCAACAAAAATTGCGTAATCGTTTGTCTCCAATGCGCATCAATATGCGTCTCGGATGACGAATGGAAGGTGGCTAAAAGTTAATGTCTTAAGTAAACTTATGACGATGTGTGCCAGGCACACTAGACAACTCGGCAAAAATGCCATAGCCGGCGCGCGATTGCCGAACCACTCCGATATTCAATGACTGCCACGTTTGCCGATCTGCAACGGGCAGCGCCCCCTTCCGGAAAACATGGTCCCCATTCTCGACTATCTGCTGGAACGCCAAATCTCGCCGCAATGGCGCGGCATGCTGAGCGCACTAGCGAGCGAGTTCGAAGCGCAAATCGGACGCGCCGAGCTGCGTGAGCTGATGCATCGCGTCGGCAGCCGTTTCGCGCTCGCGCATCCGCTGCCCGCCTGTGCGTCGACGGCCGAGCTCGAGCAGGTGTTGAATGCTTGCTGGCGTCAGATGGATTGGGGTTACGTCGCACTCGCAGACGAGACTGAGTCGCTGCGGATCACTCACTTTTGCGCGCCGCTGCCCGCGTTCGGCGAATCGGCGCTCGCCTGGACGCCGGCGTTTCTCGAAGGCGTCTATCAGACGTGGTTGAGCGCATTGGGTGCGCAGGGTTTGAAGGTCGTGCAGACGAGCGCGTTCGGCGAGGACAGCTCGCTCGAATTCCGTCTCGGCCGACTTCCCGCCTGAGCGGCGGCGCCGCGCTCGCCGCGCGGAGTCGGGGAAGGTAGTTCAAGCAGATAGCACCCCGAGAAGTCGGTTCGGGGCAATGCAGGGTTTGGAAGAGACGACGGCATCATGAGTTCATCGAGCGACATCGAAAAGCTGTTCGAGCAATTTGGCGGCGACGCCAACGCGTACCAGGAGATCGGCCGCGAAAACGACGCGCGCAGCGCGCGAACCCGTTGGCCGCTGCTCGTGACGCTCGACCTGACGCAACCGGCCATACCGGCAATCGGCCAGCTTCGCGAAGCGAAAGCGCAGCCGCCGATGAGCGTGGCGCCGCGGGCCGCCCTCCAGGAGGACACGACGCCGAAGGATCTGGCATCGGTGACACGCGCCAAGGCGCCGTTGTTCACGCGCCAGCACCGGCGCGACATTCCGCCGGTGCCGGTGCCGGTGACCGCCGCCCAGCCGGCGACGCCGAGCGGCGCGTCGCGCTTCGGCACGGGCCAGGAGCCCGACGCGGCGACTGCGCGCGCGCCGGCGGGCGGGACATCTTCAGACCCGGCTGGTCTGGGTCTTCCGGTTGCGCCGGCTGCTGCTGCGTCGGCACCGATCCCGCCTGCCGTGCAGCCCGTGAGCCCTTCTTCCGCATTTCAGTTCCGCGCCCCGCCCGCGCAACCGGCCGAGGCGCCGTCGATCCTCGGCAAGATGTTTGCGGCGCAGTCCCCGTCCGCGTCGCCGCAAACGGCCGCGCCCGCCCCGGCAACCGCGTCGCTCGAGTCGGTCTTCGACCGTCTGCGCGGCACGCCGGCCCAGGGCGCCCAGGCACCCGCCGGCGCCGCGCGCGGCGGCTTCGGCTCGTGGCTCACCAACGGTCCGCGTCGCTCATGAAAATCGTCGCCGTGGTGTCCGCCAAAGGCGGGGTCGGCAAGACCACCCTGGCCGCCAATCTCGCCTCCGTGCTCGCCAGCAGCGGCCGGCGCGTGATCGCGCTCGATCTCGATCCGCAGAACGCGCTGCGTCTGCACTTCGGCGTGCCGCTCGACAGCATCGACGGCCTGTCGCGCGCGACGCTCTCCGGCAACCCGTGGCAAACGGCGATGTACGACGGCATCGACGGCGTGACCGTGCTGCCGTACGGCGCCCTGCTCGAGGACGACCGCCGCCGCTTCGAGGCGCTTATCGACCAGCATCCGCAGTGGCTCGCGCAGTCGCTGCAGAACCTGCGGCTCGACCCGTCCGACATCGTGATCGTCGACACGCCGCCCGGCTCGTCGACCTACGTGCGCGCCGCGCTGAGCGCGGCCACCTTCGCGCTGAACGTCGTGCTCGCCGATGCCGCGTCGTACGCGGCCATTCCGCTGATGGAGCGGCTCATCGAAACCTACGCGGCGCCGCGCGCGGACTTCGGCGGCGTCGGCTACGTGGTCAACCAGATCGACCAGTCCCGCCAGTTGACGAAAGACGTCCTGAAGGTGCTGCGCCAGATGCTCGCCGGCAAGGTGTTCCCCGGCGTGATCCATCTCGACGAAGGCGTCAGTGAAGCGCTCGCCTGCGACACCACGCTGATCCATTACGATCCACTGAGCCAGGCCGCCGCCGATTTCCGCGCGTGCGGCGAATGGCTCACGGCGGCGCTCGACGCAATCACCGCCCAGCCAAGGAGCGTCGCTTGAGCTTCCCAGCCTCCTCGCGCGAGCCCGAGGGCGGCGAGCCGTCGCGGTTCGAGCGCTTCATCGAAGCGGGCTTCTGGAACAGCCGCATCGTAACCGGGCTCGTCACGCTGGTCGCGCTGTACATGCTGTACTTCGTGTTCACGGTGCCGCTCGAGTTCTATCAACAGCTGACCTTCGCGACCCTCTGCTTCGTGCTCGCGCTGCTGTTTCGCCGTCTGCCCGGCCGCTACGCGACGATGGTGATGATCATGCTGTCGATCGTCGCGTCGGGCCGCTACATGTACTGGCGCCTGACCGAAACGACGTACTGGGAACATCCGCTCGACGCCGTCTGGGGTCTGCTGCTCGTGTCCGCCGAGCTCTACTCGACGCTCGTGCTGATGCTCGGCTACTTCCAGACCGCATGGCCGCTCAAGCGCAAGCCGCTGCCGCTGCCCGCCAATCGCGACGAGTGGCCGAGCGTCGACGTGTTCATCCCGACCTACAACGAACCGCTCAGCGTCGTGAAGCCGACCATCTATGCGGCGCTCGCGCTCGACTACCCGGCTGACAAGATGTCGATCCACGTGCTCGACGACGGCCGGCGCCCCGAATTCAGGGCGTTCTGCGAGGAAGTCGGCGTGAACTGGACGATCCGCACGAACAATCGCCACGCGAAGGCCGGCAACATCAACGAGGCCATGAAGATCACAAGCGGCGAGTACCTCGCGATCTTCGACTGCGATCACATCCCGACCCGCTCGTTCCTGCAGATCGGCCTCGGCTGGTTCCTGCGCGACAAGCTGCTGTCGATGCTGCAGACACCACACCACTTTTTCTCCGCCGACCCGTTCGAGCGCAACCTCGGCACTTTCCGCAAGGTGCCGAACGAAGGCGAGCTGTTCTACGGCCTCGTGCAGGACGGCAACGACCTGTGGAACGCGACGTTCTTCTGCGGCTCGTGCGCGCTGCTGCGCCGGAGCATGGTCGAAGAGATCGGCGGCATCGCGGTGGAGACCGTCACCGAGGACGCGCACACCGCGCTGAAGCTGCACCGCCTCGGCTACACCACCGCGTATCTGGCGATTCCGCAGGCCGCCGGCCTCGCGACCGAAAGCCTGTCGGGCCATATCGGCCAGCGCATCCGCTGGGCGCGCGGCATGACGCAAATCTTTCGCATCGACAATCCGCTGACCGGCAAGGGGCTCAAGATCGGCCAGCGGCTTTGTTACCTGAACGCGATGATGCACTTCTTCTACGGGGTGCCGCGTCTCGTGTTCCTGACCGCGCCGCTGTCGTATCTGTTCTTCGGCGCGCATGTGATCGAAGCGGCCGCCAGCACGATCGCGATCTACGCGCTGCCGCACATGATGCATGCGAGCATCACGAACTCGCGCATGCAGCGCCTGTTCCGCCATTCGTTCTGGGCCGAGGTGTATGAGTCGGTGCTCGCGTCGTATATCACCGCGCCGACGCTGCTCGCGCTGATCAACCCGAAGCTCGGCAAGTTCAACGTGACGGCCAAGGGCGGCGTGATCGAGAAGAGCTACTTCGACTGGTCGATCTCGCGGCCGTATCTGTTCCTGCTGCTGCTGAACCTGCTCGGCTTCCTCGCGGGCCTCGTGCACATCTACATGAACTGGCACGTGCGCAGCATCGTCGAGACCACACTGCTCAATCTCGCGTGGACCAGCTACAACATGCTGATCCTCGGCGCGAGCGTGGCCGCCGCGAGCGAGCGCCGCCAGATCCGCGCAGTGCCCCGCGTCGCGATGAAGATGCCCGTGATGCTGAAGTTCTCGACCGGCCGCACGCTCGCGTGCGAAACGATCGACTACTCGGAAGGCGGCGTCGGCGTCGCGCTGCCCAGCAGCATCGAAGTGCCGATGCAGGAGCGCGTGAGCGTGTCGCTGTTCCGCGGCGACGAGGAGTACGCGTTCCCCGCCACCGTCAGCTTTACCGAGCCGGGACGCGTGGGGCTGCGCTTTTCGTCGATGTCGCGCGAGCAGGAGTACGAGTTCGTGAAGACCACCTTCGCCCGCGCGGATGCGTGGACCGGCTGGGCCGAAGGTCGCGAGACCGACACGCCGCTGCGCGGTCTGTCGCACGTGCTGCGGGTCGGCGTGCGCGGCATCGCGGGTCTGTTCGAGCATCTGTCTGACGACTTGCGCAGTTCGATCAAAAGCCGTCCAGCGGACGTCAAGAAGCTAAAAACCAAAGACTGATCTATGGGCAACAGGATGGCGAAGGACAATCTCGAACGCCCGGCTCACGGGCGCAACGGCACTGGATCCCAATCGCGCTTTTTTGCCCGCCAGGGCTCCGCGCGCTCGGGGCGAGTCATGCGTGGCGTCGCCTGCTGGCTCGCGCTGCAGACCGCACTGACGTCGTTCGCACCGCTGGCTGAAGCGGCCACCCCGGCGGCCACCCCGGCGGCCAAGCCTGCTTCGGACGCGGCGGCAACCGCTGGCGCGGCGCAGACCGCGCAAGTCGCGACCGGCGTCGGCAACGTGCCCGCGCCGAGCCCCGCCGTGCCGTTCGATCCGAACGCGATCGCCCAGGGCGCGCTCGCCACGCCGACGCCCGCGCTCGCGGCGGCATCGGTGAAGGAGCTCGGGGTGCGCACCCCGACCACCGCCGAGCCTGGCTTGCTGGTGCCGGGCGGGCGCCGGCAGACGCTGACGTTCGCCGACTTCGGCGCGCTCGATCCACTGCAATTGCGCGGCGTCGACGCCCAGAACGGCATCGCGTTCTCGGTGCGCGGCGACGAGGTCGTGACCGGTGCGACGCTGCATCTGATCTACAGCTACTCGCCCGCGCTGCTGGCGAACCTGTCGCAGCTGAAGGTGCTGGTCAACGGCGAAGTCGCGGCGACACTGCCGCTGCCGCACGAGCAGGCCGGCATGCTGGTCGCGCGCGAAATCTCGATCGATCCGCGCTTCATCACCGACTTCAATCACCTGAACCTGCAGCTGATCGGCCATTACACGACCGCCTGCGAAGACCCCGCGAACTCGTCGCTGTGGGCGACGATCAGCAACGCGAGCTCGCTCGACCTGACCTACTCGGCGCTCGCGACGAAGGCGGATCTGGCCGCGCTGCCGCAGCCGTTCTTCGACCGCCGCGACGTGCGCCGCCTCGAACTGCCGTTCGTGTTCGCGCAGAAGCCGGGCAACGGCACGCTGGAAGCGGCCGGCATCGTCGCGTCGTGGTTCGGCTCGCTCGCCGGCTATCGCGGCGCGGTGTTTCCCGTGCAGCTCGACAACGCGCCGCTAACGGGCAACGCGGTCGTGTTCGCGACGAGCGACCAGCATCCGGCCGGCGTGACGATTCCCGAGATCACCGGCCCGACCATCGCCGTGGTCGAGCGCGACGCGAGCGCGCGCGGCAAGCTGCTGCTCGTGCTCGGCCGCGATGAAGCCGAGCTGAAGACTGCCGCGAAGTCGCTCGGTATCGGCCATAGCACGCTGTCCGGTACGAGCGCGACGATTACGTCGCTCAACGAGATCACGCCGCGCGTGCCGTACGACGCGCCGAACTGGCTGTCGACCGACCGCGCCGTTCGCTTCGGCGAACTCGCCGATCCGAAAGACCTGACCGTGTTCGGCTACGACGCCGACGCGGTGCGCATCAACATGCGCGTGCCGCCCGATCTGTTCATGTGGCACACGCGCGGCGCGCCGATCGACCTGCGCTACCGGTACACGGTGCGGCCGGCGCGTGACCGCTCGTCGCTGAACATCAGCGTGAACAACGGCTTCGTCCAGGCGCTGCCGATTCCGGCGCGCGCGGCCTCGATCTTCGAGCTGAGCCGCTACTTCAACCTCGTGACGGCCGAAGGCACCGCTGAGGCGCGCCGCAACATCCGTATCCCGCCCCTCCTGATGACGCCGCGCACGCAGCTGCGCCTGCACTTCTACTACGACATCCCGAACACTGGCCAATGCGCGGGCCGCATGCTGCAAAACGTGGTCGGCGCGATCGATCCGAACTCGACCATCGACCTGTCCTCGTTCCCGCACTACATGGCGCTGCCCGATCTGGCCGCGTTCGCCAACAGCGGCTTCCCGTTCACGCGGATGGCGGACCTCTCCGAGACCGCCGTCGTGCTGCCGGACGACGCCGACCCGAGCGACTACAGCCTGTATCTGCTGACGATGGGCCGCATGGGCGAATCGACCGGCTTTCCGGTCACCGGTGTGAGCGTCACGCATGCGGCCGACATCGATCGCTTCGCGGACAAGGACCTGCTGGTATTCGGCGCGCCCGGCAAGCAGCCGCTGCTGCAGCGCTGGTCGAAGTCGATGCCGTTCGCGAGCGACGGCGCCGCGCACACGTTCCAGCTGACCGACCTCGTGTTCAAGCTGCAGGACTGGTGGCACGGCGAGCGCGGCGTCGAGCGCACGCCCGCGCGCGCCGATCTGACGATGGTCAGCTCGAGCGGCGCGGCGCTGCTGACCGGGTTCGAGTCACCACTGCAGCGAGGCCGCAGCGCGGTCGCGCTGGTCAGCGCGGCCGGCCAGTCGGACGCGGATCTGTCCGCCGCGCTGCTCGACGCCGACGTGCTGCCGAAGATTCAAGGCGCGATGGCCGTGATTCACGGCCGTGACGTCACCATCACGTCGAACGGCACCGCATACTATGTCGGCCGTCTGTCACCGCAGGAGTATCTGCGCTGGGCGCTGTCGTCGCACCCGCTGCTGCTGCTGTTCGGCGGCGTGCTCGCCGCGCTGATCCTCGCGGGCCTGTGCTACAGGACGCTGCGCGCGATCGCCGCGCGTCGACTGAAGGACTGATGGAACGGATATGACTCGTATGCGGTTTCGGATCAACAGAAGAACCTCTTTTGCGCTGGCGCTCGGCATCGGCATGGCGGCGTCGGCGAGTCTTGCGGGTTTGAGCGGCGCCGCCCAGGCCGCGCAGAACGGCGCCGCATGCGGCGAGTGGAGCGCCTGGCGCAGCTTCGTCGAACGCTTCGTGCAGGCCGACGGCCGGGTGATCGATTACTCGACGCCGACCCAGCAGACCACCTCGGAAGGCCAGTCCTACGCGCTCTTTTTCGCGCTGGTCGCCAACGACCGCGCGACCTTCGACAAACTGCTCGGCTGGACCCGCGCGAATCTCGCGGGCAATCAGTTCGACGCGCAGAACCTGCGGCTGCCGGCATGGCAATGGGGCAGGAAGCCGGACGGGTCGTACGGCGTGCTCGATGCGAATTCGGCGTCGGATTCCGATCTGTGGATCGCCTACGATCTGCTGCAGGCCGGCCGCCTGTGGCACGACACTGCCTACACGCAGCTCGGCGAAGCGCTCGCCGCGCGCATCGCGCGCGACGAAATCGTGAACCTTCCCGGCCTCGGCCCGATGTTGCTGCCCGGAGCACAGGGTTTCAGGATCGGCGACGTGACGCGCCTGAATCCGAGCTATCTGCCGCTGCCGGTGCTGCGCGCGCTCGCGCACGACGTGCCGGACGGCCCGTGGGCCAAGCTTGCCGACAACGCCTGGCAGTTCGTCAGGACCGTCTCGCCGCAAGGCTTTGCGCCCGACTGGGCGGCCTGGCAGAACGGCCGGTTCGTCGTCGATCCGAAGAACGGCGACGTGGGCAGCTACGACGCAATCCGCGTCTATCTGTGGGCCGGCCTCGCGTCGCCCGCCGATCCGCTCGCCAAGCCCTGGCTCGCCGCGCTCGGCGGCATGCGCGCGAAGGTCGCGCAAAACGGCTTCCCGCCGGAGAAGGTGTCGTCCACCACCGGCGCGTCGAGCGGCGAAGGCCCGCTCAGCTACTGGGGCGCGCTCGCGCCGTACTTCAAGGCGCTGGGCGACGAGCACGGTCTCGGCCTTGCGCGCACGCGGCTCGCCGCGCTCGACGCGAGCGTGCCCGGCCGCGAACCGGTGTACTACGATCGTGTGTTGGGTCTGTTCGGCACGGGGTTTATCGATGGCCGCTACCACTTCGATGAAGCCGGCCGTCTCGTGCCCGCCTGGAGGAGCGCATGCGATTGAACGTTCTCGCGGTGTCGCTGCGCATCGCGCTGTCCGTCGGCGCGGTCTTCTGCGTGGCCACGGCCGCACCCGACGCGCTCGCGCAGGCGACCAAAGATCCGCTGACCGTGTTGATCGATCAGGGCAAGTACTGGCAGTCGCATCAGCGCGGCGACCTCGCGGAGCAGGCGTGGCTGAAGGTGCTCAGCATCGACCCGAAGCAGCCCGACGCCCTCTTCGGCATGGGCATGGTGCTCGCCGACCGCAAGGACGGCGCCGGCGCGCAGCAGTACCTCGCGCGCCTGAAGGCTGCCGCGCCGAACTACCCGAATCTCGATGAGCTCGGCCGCCGGCTCGGCGAAACGAGCCCGCGCGATCAGACGATCACCGACGCGCGCCGGCTCGCGCAGGCCGGCCAGAGCGCGAGCGCGGTCGAGGAGTATCAGCACGCACTCGCCGGCAAGCCCGCCACGCCTGAGTTGCAGCTGGAGTACTACCAGGCGCTGTCGGCGACGCCGCAGGGCTGGGACGAAGCGCGACGCGGCCTTGAACAGCTTGCGCGCGACAACCCGAACGACCCGCGTTACGCGCTCGCCTACGCGCAGCACCTGACCTATCGCGACGTGACCCGGCGCGACGGCATTGCACGGCTGCAGAAGCTCGCGGGCGACACTTCGGTCGGCGCGGCGGCGAAAAAGAGCTGGCGCCAGGCGCTGCTGTGGCTCGACGCGCGGCCGTCCGACGCCGCGCTCTACGAGTCGTACCTGCAAACCGCCGGTGACGACGCCGCCGTGAAGGCGCGCTTCGAATCGATGGTGCGGCAGGACAGCGCGGCGCGCGCCCGCGAGCAGGAAAACGCCGCCGCCGACGCGCGCGGCCGCGTGATCGCCGAAGGCTTCGCCGCGCTCGACCGCGACGACATCGTGACCGCGCGAGCCAGGTTTTCGTCGGTGCTTGCGAGCAGTCCTAACGACACCGACGCGCTGGGCGGCATGGGCATTGCCGAACTGAAGCAGGAGCATTTCGCCGAGGCGCGCAACTACCTCGAGCGCGCCTCGCGCGGCCCCAATCCGGCGCGCTGGAAAACCGCGCTCGACAGCGCGACCTACTGGACCTACACGAGCGAGGCGATCGGCGCGCGCAGCAACGGCGAGTTCGCGAAGGCGAAGTCGCTGTTCGAGCGTGCAATCGCGCTGAATCCGTCGGACGTGACCGCGCAGGTGCTGCTCGGTGAAATGCTGCTCGCGAACGGCGACCCGGTCGGCGCCGAGCAGGCGTACCGGATGGCGCTGCGCCGCCAGGCCGACAACCCCGACGCGATTCGCGGCCTGGTCGGCGCGCTCGCCGCGCAGGGGCGCGCCGACGAGGCGCTGCAGTTCGCCAATCAGCTGAACGCGGAGCAACGGGCCAAGGTCGGCGGTATCGACCGTTTGCGCGGCGACGCGCAGGCGGCGCAGGCGCGCGCGGCCGAAGCGCGCGGCGACCTCGGCACCGCGCGTAGCCTGTTCGAGGACGCGCTGCTCAACAAGCCCGACGACCCCTGGCTGCGCCTCGACCTCGCGCGCATCTACGTGCGCGAGGGCGCGATCGCGAACGCGCGCAGCATGATGGACGGCCTGCTCGCCACGCATCCGGACATGACCGATGCCCTGTACGCGAGCGCGCTGCTGTCGGCGGAAACGCAGGACTGGTCGACCGGTCTCGCGCAGCTCGACCGCATAGCGCCGGCGCAGCGTACCGACGCGATGACGACGTTGCAGCATCGGCTGTGGGTGCATCAGCAGGCCGACCTCGCGACGCGCATGGCGAACAACGGTCAGACGCAGCAGGCCATCGCGACCCTGCGCGCCGCCGAGCCGGTGGCCGGCAACAACCCCGAGCTGATCGGCGTGATCGCCGCCGCGTACCAGCAGGCCGGCGACCCGACCCGCGCGCTCGGCCTCGTGCGCGGCGCGATGAGCGCGGCGCCCGGCAACACCGATCTGCTGCTGCAATACGCGGGCATTCTGTCGGCGGCCGGCCAGCAGGCCGAACTCGGCGCCGTGATGCGCCAGTTGCAGGGCATGCAGCTGACGCCGCAACAGCGCACCGACTTCAACAACCTGAACATCGGAATCGTCGTCAGACAGGCCGATGCGGTGCGCCAGCGCGGCGATCTCGCGAGCGCCTACGACGTGATCGCGCCGTGGCTCGCCGCGATGCCCGACAACCCCGACCTGCAGGCCGCGCTCGGCCGCATGTATGCGAGCGCGGGCGACGACCGCAACGCGCTCACGAGCTTCCGCGTCGCGCTGCAACGCCGCCCCGACGACCTGAACCTGCTGCAGGCGGCGATTTCGGCTGCGGCAGGCTCGAAGCAGTTCAGCTACGCCGAAACGCTCGCTAACCAGGCCCTCGCGCTCGCGCCCAACGATCCGGGCGTGCTCGCGACCGTGGGCCGCATGTACCGCGCCCAGGGCAAGCTGTCGCTCGCGGCGACCTATCTGCAACGCTCGCTCGTCGCGGCCAATACGCCGCTGGCAGCGAACGCGCCCCGCAACGCCGGCCCCAACGTGCCGCGCGGCTGGGAAACGGCGATGAGCCAGATCGGCGCGACGCCGCTGCCGGGCACCAATCCATTCGAAGGCAAAAAGGCGATCGCTACTTCGAGCGACGCCGACAACGCCGCGCGTCCCGCGCTTCCGTTCCTGAATACGCAGTCTTCCTCGCCGACGCAGACCGTGCCGAACTATTCGCCGCCCCCTCAGCCCGCGCCGTATGTCGCGCCTTATACGGCACCCGCCACGGCGCCTTATAACGCGCCCGCAGCGCAGCCCGCGCCCTACGGCGCCCCCCGCTCCGACACCAACTTCGGTGGCTACGGGCAGGAATCCTACGGATCGAGCCAGTCGGGCGCGCCGTTGCAGCCTTATCCGGGGCAAGGCCAGGCGCCAGCGCAGCCGATGCCGCAGCAGCAGTACAACGCGGGCTATGCGCAGCAGCAGCCGTATGCGCAACAGCAAGCGTATCCGCAGCAAACCTACCCGCAGCAGCCTTATGCGCAGCAGCCGGTGTATGCACAGCAGCCGTACGGCGCGCAGGACGGTTATGCGACGACGCCGTGGCCGATGTCGCCGGCCGCGCGCGAGGCGCAGGCCAACGCCGCATCGACGGCGCCGCTGCCGTACGGCTCGACACGCACGACCACCAAGAAGAGCGCGAAGAAGAGCACCGCGAAAACGAGCCAGGCCGCGCCGGTCTATGCTCAGCAGCAGCAGCCGTATCCGCAACAGCAGGGTTATGCGCAGCCGTATCAGCCCTATCAGCCGTACCCGCCGCAGCAGCAGCCTTACCAGCCGTACCCGAATCAGGGCTCCTACGCGCAGCAGCCGTACATCCCGCAGCCGCCGGCCGGCTACGCGCAGGCCTACTACCCGCCCGGCACCAACGCGCCGAACAATCCGCAGGCGAACGTCGCGAATGCGCAGACGCTCGGCGTCGCCGAAGAGCTTGCGCAGGTCAACCGCGAGCAGTCGAGCACCGTGTCGGGTGGCCTGATTTTCCGCAATCGCGTGGGCGAGGACGGCCTGTCGTCGCTCACCGACATCGAGGCGCCGATCCAGGGGCGCATCAAGGCGGGCAACGGTCATGTGGTCGTGACCGCGACGCCGGTCACCCTCGACGCCGGCACCGCGTCGAACAGCGCCTCGACGCTAGCGCGCTTCGGCACGGGCGTGTCGACCTTCGCGGGGCAAACGAACGTAACCGCCGGCAACAACAACTACGGCAGCCAGACCGCCAGTGGCGTGGGGCTGTCGGTCGGTTACGAGAGCCGCAGCATCAACGGCGATATCGGCGTCACGCCGATCGGGTTCCGCGAGACCAACATCGTCGGCGGCGCCGAGTACGACGGCGGCATCACCGACAAGGTCTCGTATTCGCTGGCGATCGCGCGCCGCGCGGTGACCGACAGCCTGCTGTCGTACGCGGGCGCGCGCGATGCGAGCGCCGGGCTCGAATGGGGTGGCGTGACGTCGAACGGCGCGCGCGCCGCGCTCACGTGGGACGACGGCACGAGCGGTCTGTACGTGAACGCGGCGTACCAGCACTACATGGGCTACAACGTGCCGAGCAACAACGCGATCAAGGGCGGCGGCGGGGTCTACACGCGTCTGTTGAAGGACGCAGACATGACGCTGACGCTCGGCGTGAACACGACGCTGATGGGCTACAACCGCAACCTGTCGTACTTCACGTACGGCCAGGGCGGCTACTTCAGTCCGCAGCAGTACGTGATCCTGAACCTGCCGGTCGAATGGTCCGGCCGCTACGAGCTGTTCACGTACGACGTGAAGGGTTCGATCGGCGTGCAGCATTACCGCGAAGATCCGTCGAACTACTTCCCGACCGACCCGACCCGGCAATCCAACGCGGCGGCATTCGCGAGCAGCACCACGGCTCCTGACGGCCTCCAGAGCAACCAGGTCTACCCCGGCCAGAGCAAGACCGGCGTGTCGTATTCGATCAGCGCGGTCGGCGAATATCAGCTCGCGCCGCAACTGGCGGTCGGGGCAACCGCGTCGCTCGGCAATGCCTACGAATATCGCGAGTGGCTCGCGGCCGTGTACGTGCGCTACAGCTTCAACAAGCAGACCGGCTTGCAGCCGTTCCCGCCGGTGCCGCTGACGTCGCAGTATCTGTCGTTGTCCAACTGACGGACCGATGCCCGAAATTGCGGCCTGGAATGGCTTATATTGTCGGTAAGGATGGGTGCCCGCAACGGCGCGGCTCGATCTGCATGAGCCGCGCGGGTGCGGGTAAGATGCCGGTCGCGTCGTCCAACGCGAGCGCTTCCGACGCTGCATTATTTGCCACGAGAACCATCATGCCTGCCCAACACGACGAAGCCCCCGGCGCTCACAGCACGACGGACAAGGTGAAGCGCAAGACGCTGTCCCTCTCCGTGCGCAATCTCCTGATGGTCGCCGTGGGCGTCGTGACGTTCGCGATCGTGTCGGGCGTCGTGCTGTACAACGCGTACATGTACGGCGACGAGATCCCTAACTTCGGCATCATCCTGATGCTGACGGTGCCGGTGATCGCGGGCGTCGCGTTTCGCGTCGGGCTCGACGCGTGGCTCGATCGGGAGTGAGCGGCAAGAACACCGCGCCGTTACGCAGTTATGCCGCCTTGACCGGCAATACGACCCACGCTTCGAGGCCGCCGCCCTCGCGGGCATGAAACTGCAGGCCGCCGCCGTGCAGCCGCGCGATCCGCTCGACGATCGACAGCCCCAACCCCGTTCCGCCGCTGTGCGCACGCGCATTGCGGCCGCGCTGGAACGGCGCCTTCAGCTTCTCCAGCTCCACCGCCGTCAACCCTTTGCCCCGATCGCACACCGCGACCGTCACCGCGTCTTGCGTCGCCCACGTGCGCACCGCAAGCCCGGTGCCGCCGTAGACGATCGCGTTCTGCATCAGGTTCATCAGCAGCCGCATCATGCTGATCGGCCGATAGCGGACGGCCGGCAAGCTGCCCAGCGACAGTTCGAACTCGTGCCCGAGCCCCGCGAAGTCGCCCGCGAGCCGTTCGATCAGCGCGTTCAGATCGCCGGGCTGCGCCTCCTCGCGCTCGCCGCTGCCCGCGTAATCCATGAACTGCTGCAGGATCGTCTCGATCTGGTCCAGATACGACTCGGCGGCGATCACGAAGCTGCTGTCGGCCCCCTGCGGCATGGCCATCGCCATCGACAGGCGCAGCTTCGTCAGCGGCGTGCGGATGTCGTGCGAGATACCCGCGAGCATCAGTGCGCGCGTCGACTCCGCTTCCTGTAACGCGCGCGTCATCTGATTGAAAGCGCTCCCCACCGCGGCGATTTCGGCGGGGCCGTCGGTCGGCAGCGGCGCCGGCATGTCGCCGGCGCTCACGCGGCGCGCTGCTTGCGTGAGCTCATGCAACGGCTCGTTCAGATGCAGTTGGATCGCGTAGCCGGCGAGAGCCGCGAGCACGCCGAGACCCAACGACAGAAAGATCGCCGCTTCGAGGCCGCTGCCCTGCGCGTCCTCGGGAATCGGCAGCGCGATCCAGTATGGCGCGCCGGGCGTGGAGTCCGCCGCGGCATCGGAACCCGCAGCCGGCGCATGCATGCGAATCCACAGCCGCTGCGCGCCGTCGGTCTGCCAGCGCGCGGGCATGTCGGCGGGCAGGTGCTTCTGCAGGCTGTCGAGAAACACGTCACGCTGATAGGTGCGATACGCGCGCAACAGATCTTGCGGCGGCGTGTCGGTCGCTTGCGGCGGCAACTGCTCGCGCGCGTCGAGGCGCGCAGTCAGCGCGGCGCGCACCGAGGGCGGGGTCGCCGAGAGCAGGTTGTCCAGCGTGGTGACATAAGTCGCGAACACGGCCGCCGCGCGCTCGACGCGTGGCCGCTGCACGTAATGCAGCAGCACGACGATCGAGCAGATCTGGCTCAGCATCACGAGCGCGATCAACAGTGCGATGTTGCGCGCGAGCAGCGTGCGCGGCAGCAGAATGCGCGACAGCGAGCGCGTCATGATTCGACGTCGGCGACGAGCATATAGCCGACGCCCCACACGGTGCGGATGAAACGCGGCTTCGCCGGATCGTCCTCGACGATCTGCCGCAGCCGCAGCACCTGCACGTCGATGCTGCGATCGAGCGCGTCATGGTCGCGGCCTCGCGCACGCGCGAGCAGGTTGTCGCGGCTCACCGCGCGATTCGGCGACGACGCGAGTGCGACCAGCAGCAGCATCTGCGCCGAATGAATCTCGAGCGTCTCGCCCGCGCGCGACAGTTCCTGCTTACCGACGTCGAGCGTGAAGTCGCCGAAACGTACGCGCTGCGACGTCACCGTGACGTCGCCCGCGGCCATCTTCTGGCGGCGTAGCAGCGCATTGATCCGCGCCACCAGCTCGCGCGGCAGGAATGGCTTCGCAAGGTAGTCGTCGGCGCCGGTTTCGAGGCCGGTCACGCGATCGAGCGGATCGCCCTTCGCGGTCAGCATCAGGATCGGCAAGGTGTGCCCTTGCGCGCGCAGCTTCGCGCAGATTTCGAGGCCGTCCTCTTCACCGATCATCAGATCGAGTATCAGCAGATCGAACGGCTCGCGCTCCAGATAGCGGTAAAGACGCTTGCTGTCCTCGGCCGCGCGCATGTCGAAGCCATGACCGCGCAGAAAACGCAGCAGCATGTTGCGCAACTCGGCTTCGTCGTCGAGCACGATGATCCTGGGCGCGCGTTCCATGCGAAAGCTCCTCGATATCCGCGCCGCTCAGCGCGCCGCCGCGTGTTCCTGCATGAACGCCTCGATCTGCGACAGCGTGATGTAGCCGGCCTTCTGTGTGTCGATCTCGTCGAAATGACGCGCGACCATCGGCATGCCGGCCGCCGCCTGGTCACGGGTGAGCTTGCCGTCGTGCGTGATGTTCGCGCTTGAAAAGCGCGTTTGCAACTGCTGCTCCATGCGCTCCATGCGCTGCTGGCTGACACCTTGCGGCGCGGCAGCCTGAGCGAACGTGACGGTGGACGCACAGCACAGCAGCATGGTGGCGAGCAACTTCTTCATGACTGACTCCTTCGCTTGAATCATCGAGCGTCGCCTGCCTGGGTGCCGCGATCCGTTTCGATGACAGGCCGAATTCTTGGTCAGATGCCGCGCGATCGCAATTCGGAAATCATGTCGAGTGATGTCATGGCGCCCGCAGCGCCGCTCTATCGTGACATCGAATGAAATGAGTTTGCGATTCCGCTTTGCGCGTGTGCTGCGTATCGTTCGGTCTGCCATCCGTCGGCTCTCAACGTCTCAGGAGTCCCAAATGACTATCCGCACCGCCTGCGCCTCAACTTTCACCGCCTTCGGTCTTGCCTGTTCTTCCGCTGCCTACGCGAGAGTCGTCGTGTATCTGCCGGCCGCCGTGATCTACGCGCCGCCGCCGCGGCCGGTCTACTACCCGGTGCAGATCAATCCCATGTATGTGTCGGCACCGCCCCTCACCGTTCCAGTGGCCGCCTCGACGATTGTCGCCGCACCGCATTGACTGCGCGCCATCGGCGCCCTGCCGCGCCGTTGACTCAGCATAGGACATGCGATTCGCACGCACGCCTGGTGAATTCCCGTTGTCCCGTTGAAAGGTAGCGCGCCGCCGCGGCGTGTAGGGCGCCGCGCGTAAGGCTTGCATCGAACCGCCGATTCTTACCATCGCACACCGTGCCTGGCGCGCGCACGACGCGGCGCTTTGCGCCGCCACGGCTGATATTGACTACATATAGGCGGGTTGGAACAGAGCTTGCTGTTCTTTTGGGGTTCGTGCGGCCATTCCTACTCTTCTTTTCCTGGACCTTCGTAATGAGTTACCAAGATATCGACAAGGAAATTGCCCACCTGGAAGTGGTTTTCAATGCGCTTTCCGCGCGCGACCGTTTTCCGCTGTCGTACTGGCATCGTCGGCTGCATGCGCTCGACCGTTTGTCGATGGTGCCCGCGCAACTCGAACGCGTCGACCGGCTCGAAGCGAGACTGCGCTCGCTCGGCGCGCAACTGGACAGGCTCGCAGGCGCGACGGTTCACGCCTCTGCCGCCGCAAGCTTGCGATGACCACGGCGGTGTCAGGCAACCGCTCAGCCCGTTAGAATCCGTGCCCCAAGCGCCAGCACGAGCGCGGGCACCATCACCAGCACGCCGACCTTCAGGAACTTCATGAAGCTGACGTCTTCGCCTTCGCGGCGAATCGCGTTGAGCCACAGGATCGTCGCGAGCGAGCCGGTGATCGACAGGTTCGGCCCGAGGTCGACGCCGATCAGCAGCGCGTCGATCACGCGCTCGGGGCTCTGCGCCTGCATGACGGTCGACCTCGCGATCAGCCCGGCCGGCAGGTTGTTCATCAGATTGCTGAGGAACGCGATGCTCGCGCCGGCCCACCCCGCCGCGGTCATTTCGTTGCGTTCGGTCGCGCGCCGCAGCGCGCCCGCGAGCGTGCCGATCACGCCGGTGTGATCGAGCATCTCGACCAGCACGAACAGCCCGGCGACGAGTGGAAACACGTTCCACGAGATTTCGCGAATCATCGGCAGCGGCGATTTGCGCTCCTTGAGCAGCACGACGACCGCGGTCAACGTGCTGAGGATCGCGGTCGGCAAGCCGAGCTGGATGTGGCGGGCGGAGACCGTCAGCAACGCGCCGGCCGTTACCGTGATGCCCGCGAGCGCGACGCGCCCGCTCTCCGACAGCTCGACCGCCTCGAGATTCGCCGCGCAGACGCCGGCCAGCGCGTCGCGCTGCGTCCAGCGCAGCATCACGAAGGTCGCGACGATCGACAGCACCGACGGCAGCGTGAAGCGCAGCATCCAGGGTCCGAGCGGCGGCGTGTGATTGCCGTACAGCACGATGTTGGCCGGATTCGAAATCGGCAGCACGAAGCTCGCCGCATTGGCGACGAACGCGCAGACGAACAGCAGCGGCAGCGGCGGCGTTTTCGCTTTCTTCGCCGCCGCGAACACGGCGGGTGTCAGTACCACGGCGGTTGCGTCATTGGAAAGAAACGCGGTGATCACCACGCCGACCAGATACACGAGCACGAACAGCTTGCGTGGCGAGCTGCGCGCATGATTGACCGCGAGCACCGCGACCCAGTCGAACAGCCCCTCGCGGCGCCCGACTTCGGACAGCAGCATCATGCCGAACAGGAACAGATAGACGTCGCTGCCCTTGCCGATCGCTTCGATCGCAAGATGCAACGGCAACAGGCCGAGCGCGACGAGCAGCACCGCGCCGGCGACGGCCCACACGGCTTCGGGCCATTTGAACGGCCGCGTGATGACGCCGGCCGTGGCGAGCGCAGCAATGCCCCAGGAAAGAAAAACGGAATTCACAGCTTAGGTTCAGATAGTGGGTGATGCCGGCGGCCGCGCAAAGCGCGCGCAAGCTTGTTGTTCGGGGCCACAAGTTACCACAGCGACCGGTCCGTCACAGTCCGCATGTCTTTCAACACAATTAACAACAACGCGACAACAATCTGTTCCCGTCCACCCGCCTAGTCAGCTTTAATTGACATCCCTACTATTCGCATTCACACGCGGCTTCTCGCGAGCAACGGATAGAACACATGCAAATACATGCTTCAGCTCCCGCGCGCTATCACGGCGCGGCAATCGCCCTGCACTGGCTGATTGCGGCACTGATGATCTGCGGCGTCTATATCGGCTGGATCATGACCGACATCCCCGGCTTCACGCCGACGAAGCTCAAGTACTTCTCGTGGCACAAGTGGATCGGCGTGACCGTGTTCGCGCTCGCGCTGCTGCGCGTGCTGTGGCGCGCCACGCACCGCGCGCCCGCGCTCGATGCCGCGACGCCCGCGTGGCAGAAGGCCGCCGCGCATCTGGTGCATGGCCTGCTGTATCTGCTGATGCTCGCGATTCCGCTCTCCGGCTACTTCTATAGCTCGGCGGCCGGCATTCAGGTCGTGTATCTGGGCATCGTGCCGCTGCCGACGATCATCGGTCCCGATTCGGCACTGAAGGCCACGCTGCGCACGGTGCACGTGCTGCTCAATTACACGCTGCTTGCGCTCGTGATCATGCATGTGCTCGCGGCGCTCAAGCATCAGTTCGTCGATCGCGACGGATTGCTCGCGCGCATGGTGCCGTTTCTGAAGGCCCGCGCATAACGACATGACGGCATGATGAAAGCCACAGCCCTTGTCGATTGGCTACAACTTGTTGGCAATCAAATTCCTCGCGGTTTGCAATCACACCGTGCGGCTCGGATAGGATGCGTACCATCATGAAGACACCCATTTATCACTCCGCTCGCCGCGCGACGCTCGCCTCCTTCACGGCGCTTGCGCTGTTCGGTGCGAACTTCGCGCACGCCGATGTCGACCTCGCGAAGAGCAGCGTCATCGCCACGACCAAACAGATGAACGTGCCCGTCGACGGCAAGTTCAGGAAGTTCTCCGCGCAACTGAATTTCGATCCGGCGAAGCCGGCCGCGGGCAACGCGAGCGTCTCGATCGACACCGCGAGCTACGACCTCGGCGCCGACGACTACAACAAACAGGCGCAAGGCAAGGAATGGTTCGACAGCGGCGCCTTCCCGAGCGCGACCTTCGTATCGAGCTCGATCGCGCCGGCCGGCGGCAACCAGTACAAGGTGACCGGCAAGCTGACGATCAAGGGCAAATCGCAAACGGTCGTCGTGCCGGTCTCGATCGCGAGCCAGGGCGCTACGCAAACCTTCGACGGCTCGCTGCCGATCAAGCGCACGCAGTTCGACGTCGGCACCGGCGAATGGAAAGACACGTCGGTGGTTGCCGACGAAGTCGTCATCAAATTTCATCTGGTCGCGGCGAAGAAATAACCTACAACGCCACGGCACCGCATTACCCTTAGACCTCTGGAGTCCACCTTGAAGAAATCCTTCCTGTTCGCCGCCGGCGCGCTCGCCGCTGCATTGTCGTTCAACGCGATGGCCGCCGCCGAAACCTACCAGCTCGATCCGACACACACGTCGCCGAGCTTCGAGGCCGACCACTTCGGCGGCCTGTCGATCTGGCGCGGCAAGTTCCAGAAAGCCAGCGGCACCGTCGTGCTCGATCGCGCGGCGAAGACCGGCACGGTCGACGCGACGATCGACCTGACCTCGGTCGGCATCGGCAACGACAAGCTCAACGAGGAACTGGTCGGCGACAAGTTCTTCGACACCGCGAAGTACCCCACCGCCGTCTACAAGGGCACGCAGATCCGTTTCGAAGGCGACAAGCCGGTCGAAGTGATCGGCACGCTGACGATGCACGGCATCACAAAGCCGGTCAACCTCAAGATCGAATCGTTCAAGTGCATCCAGCACCCGATGCTCAAGCGTGAAGTGTGCGGCACCGAATCGACCGCGACGTTCAATCGCGACGATTTCGGCATCGACTTCGGCAAGGCGTACGGCTTCAACATGAAGACCACGCTGAATATCCAGGCCGAAGGCATCAAACAGTAATTGCCTCGCCCCGCACCCGGCGCTGCCGGGTGCGCCCTACTGGATCGCAGGCTGCGCCGGCGCATGCGACGCGCGGCGCGCTTCGAGCCACGCGATCAGTTCCGAGCGGCGCATGGGTTTCGCAAACAGCCAGCCCTGTCCGTACTGAACGCCCCGCCGCACGAGATACTCGACCTGCTCGGTACGCTCAATCCCTTCCGCAACGATTTCCACGCCCAATGCGTGCGCCATGTCGATGATATGCGGTGCCACGATGCTCGACGCCGCGTCCTGGGCGATCGTGTCGACGAACGATTTGTCGATCTTCAGAACGTCGATCCTGAAGGTCTGCAAATAGGCGAGGCTCGAATAGCCGGTGCCGAAATCGTCGATATAGATCGGGTGGCCGGCGCTTCTGAAGGCCGCTATCGTCTGCCGGGTCGCATCGGCGTTCAGGAAGCTGCGCTCCGTCGCCTCGATCCTGATCTGGGCGGGGCGTATGCCGGTTCCGGCGAGTTTTGCGGTGATGAGGTCCAGAAAGCGCGGCGTGCACAGATCGTCGCCGCTCACGTTGACCGACACGTAGAACAACGGCCGCGAACGCAATAGCTCCGTCAGATCGGCGAGCGTTTTTTCCAGCACGAGGTCGGTCAACGACTGGATCAGGCCATGCTGTTCGGCCAGCGCGACGAAGATGTTCGGCGATATCTCGCGCCCATTCAGAGTCCATCTGGCGAGCGCTTCGACGCCGACGCATTCGTTCGTCGCGAGACTCACGATCGGTTGATATACGACGTCGATGGCTTTGCGCGAGATCGCCCATTCAAGCGAGGCCTGGAACGACACCTGCCGCGAGATCCGTTTGAATGCGATCCAGCCGAACGCGGCGCCCAAGGCGACGCCCATCGAAAGCCACATCGTCAGCAGGCCGGGCCAGTCTCTGAGCAGGCTGGTGCGCCGGCCCTTGACGACGACGCCGAGGGAACGCGTCGACGAACGCGCCACCGCGTAATTCCATTCACTGCTATCGATGCGCCCCGCCCGCTTCCACGCATTGAGCATGTCTTCGGCGTCCGCGCCCGCCGACATCGCGACGATCGAGTTCAGTTCGGTGTTGATCGTGGCGATCGGCCTTCCCGCGGGATCCATGACATCGACGAATGACTGCGGATCGACCGACACGTACTCGCCGTCGCGCGCAAGCTGTATATCCTCACGCATGTCGCTGAGCGGATTCTTTTGCTTGAACCAGACCAGGTAGCCGTCGTCGCTTCGCCAGCGCGGCGGCGGCAAAGCGACATCCTGAGTGCGTACATCGCCGAACAGCGGCGAGCACAGATAGCGCCCGTCGCCTATCGCCCCCGCATCCCGAACGTAGCGATAGTTGAGAATCACGTGCGCAGCCCTTTGCAGGTATTCTGGCGAACACACCTCCGCGTGCTCGGCCTGCAGGTCCGCAATCGCCGCACGGGCCTGATACGCGACGAGGTCCGTGCGCATCACGGCCTTCGCGGCGTATTCCCGCAAATCTGCCTGCTCGCGGCGCGCAACGTCTTCGTTAGCGACATGGACGCTGATCAGGACCGGCAGCACCGTTGCGGCGCAGCCGAGTGCGATATACGCCGAAATCAGCGACATTCGCTTGATCATCTGTCGAGCCCCGTGGTGAACCGTCGCGGCGAAACCCGCCGGGTGCGGTCGCGGGGGCGCATTGGGCCCGGCGCACAAGCGACGGATGTCAGAGTCAAGAATAGTTTCTGAACCCGCTTTTTCAACATTGCGTTGGACGACGCGCACGCGGCCGGCCGCGGCGGCCCTGACCGCCCGCGCGTGCGGCAAGGTACCATGACGGACTGGCGCGATTGCAACGCGCGCCGTCATAGCCCTCGCTTATCGCCATCGCCCGCTTCAACCCCATGAATTCGTCACCCCGCCGCATCGCGCACCTGGACATGGACGCGTTTTACGCGTCCGTCGAACTGCTGCGCTATCCGGAGCTGCGCGGCAGCGCGGTGGTGATCGGCGGCGGGCGCAACAGCGCGCCGCAGGTGCTCGAAGACGGCAGCAAACGCTTCGCGAAGCTGCGCGATTACGCGGGCCGCGGCGTCGTGACCACCTCGACCTACGAGGCGCGCGCGCTCGGCGTGTTTTCGGCGATGGGCATGATGAAGGCCGCGGCGCTCGCGCCCGACGCCATCCTGCTGCCGACCGACTTCGACTCATACCGCCACTATTCGCGCCTCTTCAAGGCGGCCGTCAGGACGTTCACTGAGCGCATCGAAGATCGCGGCATCGACGAGATCTATATCGACCTGACCGACGTGCCGGGCGAAGCGGCCGACATCGGGCGACGCATCAAGGAAGCCGTTCATCAGGCCACCGGTCTCACGTGCTCGATCTGCGTCGCGCCGAACAAGCTGCTCGCGAAGATCGGCTCCGAACTGGACAAGCCCGACGGCCTGACGATCCTCACGCCCGCCGACATACCGCTGCGCGTGTGGCCGCTGCCCGTGCGCAAGGTCAACGGCATCGGCCCGAAGGCCGCGGAGAAGTTGACTGCACTCGGCCTCGCGACGGTCGGCGATCTGGCTGCCGCCGACGCCGGGCTGTTGCAGGACAATTTCGGGCGCAGCTATTCGGCATGGCTGATGCAGGTCGCGCAAGGTCACGACGAGCGGCCGGTGGTGGTCGAATCGGAGCCGAAGTCGATCAGCCGCGAAACTACTTTCGAGCGCGATCTGCATCCGCGTCATGATCGGCCGGCGTTATCGAGCGCGTTTACGGGGCTTTGCGTGCGCGTCGCCGACGATCTCGTGCGTAAGGGCTACGTGGGCCGCACGATCGGCATCAAGCTGCGCTACGACGATTTTCGCACCGTCACGCGCGATCTGACGCTCGACGAACCGACTGCCGACGCGACCGAAATCCGCCGCGCGGCGACCGAGTGCTTACGCCGCGTGGAGTTGAACCGCAAGCTGCGGCTGTTGGGCGTGCGCATCAGCACGCTGACATCGGCGAGCGAACAGGCGTTGAAGCCGCGCTTGCCGGTTCAGGCCGACTTGCCTTTCGCGAGCGACGAATAGCCGGTATTGGCGGCGACGCCAGTCGGATTCGCGTTCGCGCGCATGGCCGGCACGTCGCCCGAGGTGGACATCGCCGATACCGCCACCGAAAACGAGAACGTGTTGACGCCGTTCGCGCTGTGCGCGGACACGGTGCCGCGATGCATCTCCGCGATCGCCTTCACGATCGCGAGTCCGAGCCCGTGGTTTTCGCGGCTATTGGTGCGCGAGACTTCCGCGCGATAGAAGCGATCGAACAGATGTTCGAGGACGCCCGGCGCGATCGGCTCGCCCGGATTCGCCACGGCGATGCGCACCTGGTCACGCATCGCACCTTCCCCGCGCGCGATCGTCACGCTGATCGACGCGCCCGGTTCGCAATGCTGGATCGCGTTCATCAGCAGGTTCGCGCACGCGCGGCCAAACAGCGACCGGTTCACGCGCGCGAGCGCATCGCCCCGCAGCCGCGCATGCACGCGCGCCTCTTCGAGCGGAATTTCCAGAAACTCCAGCGTATGCGCGACTTCCGCCGCGAGCGACACCTCGACGAGCCCGGTCGCGCGTTCGCCCTGATCGGCGCGCGCGAGAAACAGCATGTCGTTGATGATCGCGCGCATCCGCTCGAATTCTTCGAGATTCGATTGCAGCGTGTGGCGCAGATCGTCGACCGAGCGGTTGCGCGTGAGCGCGACCTCGGTCTGCCCGATCAGGATCGTGACCGGTGTACGCAGTTCATGCGCGACGTCCGCGTTGAACGATTCGAGGCGGCCGTAGGCGCCGTCGAGCCTCTCCAGCGCGCCGTTGAACGAGTTGGCGAGATCGTTCAGTTCGAGCGGCAATGACGCGGTGTTCAGGCGCTGCGAGCGATTGTTCGGACTGACCGCTGAAGCGTCGCGCGTCAGACGCGTGAGCGGCGCGAGGCCGATGCGCGTGACCGAGTAGCTGAGCAGCAACACTGCGAGACTGCCGAGCGCGGACAGCGCCGCGAGCGCCGAGCCGAACACGCGCATCGTGCGCTGGTTCGGCGAATAGCTCGACGCGACCTGCAACTGCACCTCTGGCCGCCCGGCATTGGGCGGCAAGGTCACCGTCGAGGTCAGCATGTCGGGGCCGCCGCCCGCAGGTGTGATGCGCGCGTAGCCGCCGGACCAGCTGTTCGTGACGGTGCCCTGCACCGGTGTGCCGAAGTGATAGCTCGGGTCCGCGCTCGTCACCGAGTACAGGGTGCTGCTGTCGGGCGGCGTCATGTCGGTGAGTTTTTCGCGGGCCATCCGCCATTTGTCGGGATTCACCGCGTGATGGACGATGATGCGCGCGATCTGCGTGCGATCGTCGAGCGACTCGCGCAGATGATGTTCGAGCTGCGTGCGCAGCACCAGAAAGAGCCCCGTGCCGACGAGCGTAAATACGAACAGCGCGACCAGCGCGAACATCGACGCAAGCCGGCGGGCAATTGAGCGGTTCATGATGACTCAGCCTCTTCGCGCACTTCGAGCACGTAGCCCATGCCGCGCACCGTGTGCAGCAGCTTCGACGGGAACGGACCGTCGAGCTTCGCGCGCAACCGTTTGATGGCGGTTTCGACGACGTTCGTGTGGCTGTCGAAATTGACGTCCCACACGAGCTCGGTAATCGCGGTCTTCGACAGAATGTCGCCTTGACGGCGCGCGAGCACGCTCAGTAGCTGAAACTCTTTCGCGGTGAGGTCGAGGCGCACGCCGTCGCGCGTCGCGCGGCGGCCTATCAGATCGACGAACAGATCGCCGACGGAAATCAACGTGGACTCCTGCGAACGCGTGCGGCGCGCGAGCGCATGCAGACGCTCGACGAGTTCTAAGAACGAGAACGGTTTGGTCAGGTAGTCGTCGGCGCCTTCGCGCAGGCCGCGCACGCGGTCGTTCACGTGATCGCGCGCGGTGAGCATGATGACCGGCGTCGACTTGCGCATGCGCAGCGCCTTCAGCACGCTGAAGCCGTCGCGCTTGGGCAGCATCACGTCGAGGACGATTACGTCGTAGTCGAATTCGGTGGCCAGATGCATGCCTTCCTCGCCGTCGAGCGCGACATCGACGACCCAGCCCTGCTCTGTCAAACCGGAGCGCAGGTAGTCCACCACCTTGTGCTCGTCTTCAACAATCAGCAATTTCATCCAGGTCCCCTGTCGATCGGAGTTAGCGCTTTAGCGTGTCGACCGGTGTTGGCGCTTTAGCGTCTACTCCGGTCCCATGCTATGCACTTACTCCGATCCCATGCAAAGCTGTCAACTGTGCATTATACGAAACGCCCCTAATTCTTCATGCCGATCCCACGTTGTCGGCATGGAAGCTGGGGGGCGCTTCAACGTGCAGGAGCTGGCGACTCCGTCTGCTGTGCGCCAGCCTCGTTCGCAGCCATCGCACCGCCTTGCGCACCGCCTTGCGCACCGCCATCCCACCCACCGCCGAGCGCTTTCACGAGCGCCACCGACAACGTCAACTGCTGGCCGTGAATCTGCACATCCGTGCGCTCGCTCGTCAGCAGCGACTCCTGCGCGTCGATCACATTCAGATACGCGACAAGGCCGCCCGAATAGCGATCGTTCGCGAGCGACAGCAGCCGCTGCGCGTCCTCAACCGCCTCGCGCGACTGCTTCGCCGCGCCGTCGAGCACCGACAGTCCGGTGATCCCGTCCTGCACCTGCTGGAACGCGCTCAGCACCGTTTGCCGATAGTTCGCCTCGGTCGCCTTGTAGCCCTCGCTCGCGAACTTCACGTTGGCCGCGCGCCGCCCGCCGTCGAAGATCACCTGACCCACCGTCGCGCCGAGCGTCCACATCAGCGTCGGCGCGCTCAGCAGATTGGCGAACTCGGTGCTCTCCCAGCCGATGCCCGGGCTCAGCGTGAGGCTCGGGAAGAACGCTGCCTTGGCCACGCCGATCTGCGCGTTGGCGGCCGCCATCGCGCGTTCCGCCGACGCGACGTCGGGCCGCCGCTGCAACACATCGCTCGGCACGCCGAGCGGCACCGTCGGTGGCCTGATGTCGAGCACCTTCGGCTCGATCGCGAACTGCGGGGCCGGCACGCCGACCAGCGCGGCGATCGCATGCTCGAACTGCGCGCGCTGATTGAGCAGCAATTGCGCCTGCACGCGTGTCGAATCGAGCTGCGATTTCTGCTGCAGCACGTCGAGGCCCGATACCGAACCGAGATCATGCTCGGTGTTCACGTAATCGAGCGCCTTCTGCTGCAGCTTCACCGACTGGTTCAGCACGTCGATCTCGTTGTCGAACTCACGCAGCGAGAAGTAGTCGGTGGCGAGATCGGTCGTCAGCACGAGCCGCGCGTTCGCGAGATCGTCCGCCGACTGCTCGGCCGACGCCTGCGCGCCCTCGACCTGGCGACGAATGCGGCCGAACAGATCGGTGTCGTAGTTGATCGTCGGTCCGAGCTGGATGCTGTTCTGCACCGTCGATTCGGTCGGCGTCGCGTAGTTCGTCAGCGGCCGGTCGTGCGAAATGCGGAAGCGCGAGGCCTGAGCGCTGAAATCGACTTCCGGCACACGCTGCGCGCTGGCGTTCGCGAGCGTCGCCTTCGCCTGTTCGTAGTGCGCGCTTGCCGCGGCAAGCGTCTGGTTCTGCGCGAGCGCCTGGGTTTCGAGCGTCGCCAGCGTCGGGTCGGCGAAGCCCGCCCACCAGTCCGGCGCGATCGGCGCATGCGACGGTGCGGCGACGCGCCAGAACGAATCGGTGTGCCACTCGGGCGGCACCTCGGCCTGCGGCCGCTGGTAGTCCGGGCCGACCGTGCACGCGGCGAGCAGCGCCGCGCCGGCGAAGGCGGTCAACGCGGTGAATGCGGTGCCACGCGTGCGCGCCTCGTGTGAAGCCGCGAACCTCACGACGCCCCCTTGCCGCTCTTCTGCAACGGCTGCACCTGCACATGATCGCCATCGGCGATCGAATCGCTCGGGTTGATGATGATGCGATCGCTCGGCGTGATACCGCTTTCGATTTCGAGCTGCTGACCGAGGTCCTGCGCGATCACGATCTTGTGCAGGCTCACATTACCCTTCGCATCGACGACCGCGAGGCGCGGACCCTCCGCGCGAAACAGCAGCGCGTTGCCGGGCACCGTGAGGCGCGCCTGCGCGGTGCCCGGCACGGCGACCTGCACATAGGCACCTGGGCGCAGCCTGTCGTCGGGATTCGGCAGCGTCACTTCGATCTGCAACGAACGGGTGGGCACGTCGATCGCGCCGGAAATGTGCGTGATCGTACCGTTGAACTGCTGGCCCGGCAGTTCAGCCTGCGTCACCACGACCTTCTGCCCAACTGCTACGTTCTGCGCATACGCCTGCGGCAACTGCACGTAGACGCGCAACGGGTCCGACTGCGCGAGCGCGAACAGCGCGCGGCTCGTGCCGCTGCCCGCGTCGATCAGATCGCCGACGTCGACGTTGCGCTGCGTGACCACGCCGGCAAACGGCGCGACGATCCGCTTGAACGATTCGAGCTGCTGCAGACGCTTGACGTTCGCATCGGCGGCCGCGAGATTCGCGACGTCCTGCGTGTACGTGCTTTGCCGTTCGTCGAGTTCCTGTTGCGACACTGCATCGCGCTGGCGCAATTGCTGCCAGCGTTCCAGCGAGCTCTTCGCGAGCGCGAGGCTCGAATTGATCTGCTGACGCTGTGCAAGAGCCTGCGCGAGTTCCTGGTCGATTTCCGGCGTATCGAGTTCGGCGAGCAACTGCCCCTGCTTCACGCGCGTGCCGATATCGGCGTGCCAATGCAGCAGATAACCGGTCGCGCGCGCATAGATCGGTGACTCGACATAGCCGCGCAAGGTGCCCGGCAGCAGCGTGTTGCCGCCGCCGTCGGTCGGCGTCGGCGTGACGACGTTCACGTACTGGGTGGCGTTCTGCTGCGCGGCCGCCGCGACTTCGCGGTTTTGCAGCACGTTCGCGATCACGGTACGCAGCGTGCCTATCACGAGCAGCACGAACACGATCAGGATCGCGATCTTCGCGCGCCTCCATTCGCGCTGCCGCGGCGGCAGCAGGTGCTCTCCCTCTTCCGTTTCCCGCGTGGGGATCGCGAGCGATGCATGAGTTTTTTCGGTCATCTCAGTCAACCATCGTTTAACTTTTACGCGGGCGTCGCCGCACTGCTGTGTTCCGGCGCGGGGCTGCCGCTATGGCCGCCGGGTCCACCACCGTTGCCGCCGCCGTCTTCGCCGCCGCCGTTCTTGCGACGGCGCGCGAGCCACGAATGAATCCCCGCGAACACGAGCGGCACGAAGAACAGCGTCGATACGGTCGCGAACAGCAACCCGCCGATCACCGCGCGGCCAAGCGGCGCATTCTGCTCGGCGCCTTCGCCGAGACCGAGCGCCATCGGAATCATGCCGATGATCATCGCGAACGCGGTCATCAGCACCGGACGGATCCGGCTTGCGCCCGCTTCGAGCGCGGCCGTGAGAGGCGGCGTGCCGGCCGCGAGCCGCTGGCGCGCGAACGCGACCATCAGAATACTGTTCGCGGTCGCGACGCCCATCGTCATGATCGCTCCCGTCAGCGCCGGCACGCTCAGATGGGTGCCGGTCAGGAACAGCATCCACACGATGCCCGCGAGCGCCGCCGGCAATGCGCTGACGATGATCAGCGGATCGATCCACGACTGGAAGTTCACGACGATCAGCAGATACACGAGCACGATCGCCATGGCGACACCAACGCCGAGCCCGAAGAACGAACTGCGCATCGTCTGAACCTGGCCGCGCACCGTGATCGTGCTACCGCGCGGCAGCGAGCCGCGCACCTGATTGACGATCCTGTCGACCTGGTTCGCGACGCTGCCGAGATCGCGCTTCTCGACGCTCACGTAGAGATCGATCACCGGACGGATGTTGTAATGCGTGACTTCCGCGAACTGGCTCTTCGCCGAGACCTGCACGAGGTTGCCGAGCAGTTGCGTCGGCCCGGTCATCGAACTCGACACCGGCGTGCGCAACAATTCGTCGATCGACGACACCTGGTACTGCGGCGTCTGTACCGCCACCCGGTATTCGACGCCGTTCCGATTGTTGATCCAGAAACCCGGCGACGTCTGCGAGCTGCCCGACAGCGAAACGAGCACGTTCTGCGCGACGTCGTTCGCGGTCAGGTTCAGTTGTTGCAGGCGCGTACGGTCCATGTGCAGATCGATCACCGGTTCGTCGAGCTTCTGCTGCACATGCGTGTCGACGGTACCGGGAATCGTCCGCACCTGCTTGAGCAGCTTGCGCGCGACGTCGAGGTTGGCCTGCTGATTCGCGCCGGCAATCTGCACATCCACCGCGGCGGGCAGGCCAAAGTTCAGGATCTGCGTGACGATGTCGGCGGGCTGAAAGAAAAATTCGACGCCCGGAAAGCGCTGCGGAAGGATCGCGCGCAGCTTGTCCATGTACATCTGCGACGGCTTGTGGCCTTCGTTCAGCGCGATCTGGATCTCGCCGTCGAGCGTGCCCATCGTGCCCGCGTTGCTGTATGACAGGTTGATGCCGCTATACGGCACGCCGAGGTTGTCGAGAATCGTGCCCAGCTCCTTGGGCGGCACGACTTCGCGGATCACCTTTTCGACCTCGTCGGCAAGCCGCGCGGTTTCCTCGATACGCGTGCCGGTCGGCGCGCGCATGTGCAAGCGGATATCGCCCGCGTCGACGCTTGGGAAGAAGTCTTCGCCGAGCGTGAAGAACAGGCCCATCGACAGCACGCAGAAACCGAGAAACAGACTGCCGAACATCTTGCGACGCACGAGCAGGTTGCTCAGGATCATGATGTAGGCCGCGCGCATGCGCTCGAAGCCGGCGTCGAAACGGTGATACAGACGCATGAACAGATTCGGCTTCGTGCCCGCCTTCGGCTTGTGCGCGTGGCCCATCAGCAGCATCGCGAGCGTCGGCACCAGCGTGCGCGACAGGACGTACGACGCGATCATCGCGAACACGACTGCTTCCGCGAGCGGCACGAACAGATAGCGCGCGACTCCGGTCAGAAAGAACATCGGCACGAACACGATACAGATGCACAACGTCGACACGAGCGCCGGCACCGCGATTTCGCCGGCGCCGTCGAGAATCGCATCGTGCAGATTCGTGCCCATGTGCAAGTGCCGCTCGATGTTCTCGATCGTCACGGTCGCGTCGTCGACCAGAATCCCGACCGCGAGCGCGAGCCCGCCCAACGTCATGATGTTGATGGTCTGTCCAAGCGCGTGCAGCACGATCAACGACGACAGAATGGACAGCGGAATCGAGATCGCGATGATGCAGGTGCTGCGCCAGTTGCCGAGAAAGAGCAGGATCATCGCGGCGGTCAGCGCGGCGGCGACCAGTGCTTCGCGCACCACGCCCTGCACCGCCGCCTTCACGAACACCGACTGGTCGAACAGCGCGGTGATCTGCAGATCCGGCGGCAGCGCCGCGCGCGCGGCCGGCAAGATGCCTTTCAACGTATCGACGATCGACAGCGTCGAGGCGTTGCCGTTCTTCAGTACCGACATCAGCACGCCGCGATGGCCGTTCTGCCGCACGATGTTGGTCTGAGGCGAGAAGCCGTCGCGCACGTGCGCAACTTCACGCAGATAGGTCGTCGCGCCATTGACGGTACGCACCGGAATGTCGTTGAGGCCTTCCAACGTCGGTGGCGAGCCGTTCATGTCGATCGTGTATTCCTTCGGTCCGATCTTCGCCGTGCCGGTGGGCAAAATCAGGTTTTGCGCGTTGAACGCGTTGACCACGTCGGCAGGCGTGAGGCCTTTGGCCAGCAGCGCGCGCGTGTCGAGGTCGACAGAGATCAACCGCGATTTTCCGCCATACGGATACGGCACGGCCGCGCCCGGAATCGTCACGAGTTGCGGACGCAGGAAATTCAGCGCGGTGTCGTTCAGATCCTGCTCGGAGAGCTTCGGACTCGACAGGCCAAGCTGGATCACCGGAATACTGGAGGCCGAGTAGCTGATGACCAGCGGCGCGGTGGCGCCCGGCGGCATCTGCTTCAACTGCGCCTGCTCGACAGCGACCGTCTGCGCGATCGCCGTCTGGATGTTCGCATTCGGCTGCAGGAACACTTTCAGGATCGCGATGCCGGGGAGCGATTGCGATTCGATGTGCTCGATGTCGTTGACCGTCGTGGTCAGACTGCGCTCGTTGACCGACGTGATGCGGTTGGCCATGTCCTCGGCCGACAGCCCCGTATACGTCCAGATGATGCTGACGACCGGAATGTTGATTTCCGGCAGCACGTCGACGGGCGTAGTGAACAGCACGAAGGGCGTCGCCAGCACGATCAGAATCGCCATCACGATGAACGTGTATGGCCGCTTAAGCGCTACGTTGACGATCCACATTGAAACGGGCCCGGGAAAATGCGGGTGGAGGGAGAGAGAGGGATTGAATCTGCGCTTATGCTAGATCGCTGGCACCAACGCCTGCATGGCGCGAAAATGGCGATTTTGTCAGGAAGCTTGTTGAAAGCCGACGCACTATTTTTGACGGCGATGGGCTCGCGCCGGATTTGCGTCGAAATAGGCGCCAAGCAAACGTTTGTTTAATAAAGTTAAGCGCAGTTAAAGGAACGTTGGCTGATACGCGGCGCGACTTTCGTTGGAAATATTAAGAAACATGCTTTCAGATTCATTCGCACGACACGGCATTTTGCTCCGCGCCGCCGTTCGCTCCGATGCAAAAAGGCCGGTCGACCTGCGGGGTCGACCGGCCTTCTCATTTGCGTCTATGCGTCTGCTGGCGTCAACGCCCGCGATGCTTATTTGGCGAATAGCGACGACATATCGGCGAACGCCTTGAACTCGAGCGCATTGCCCGACGGATCGAGGAAGAACATCGTCGCCTGCTCGCCGACCTCGCCCTTGAAGCGCACGTGCGGCTCGATGATGAACTCGATGCCGGCCTTCTGCAGTTTGTCCGCGGCGGCCTGCCACTGCGCCATCGACAGCACCACGCCGAAGTGGCGCACCGGCACGGCGTCGCCGTCGACCGCGCTCGTGTGACGGTGACCGACTTCGTCCGGCGCCAGATGCGCGACGATCTGATGGCCGTAGAAATTGAAATCGACCCACGCGTCCGAACTGCGCCCTTCCGGACAGCCGAGCAATTCGCCGTAAAACTCGCGCGCGGCGGCGAGGCTATGAACAGGAAACGCCAGATGGAACGGCGGCAAAGCGGTTTCGGCAACGCTCATGATGGTAAGACTCGCTGGGTGGGTGTGGGGATGGATCGTGACTGGCAATCGGCTCACATCAAGCCCAGTTTAATCATGAATAAAAATGCTGAGAAACGATATATATTTGACCTGACCATCACGAAATTCGATTAATTGATCATGCTCAGCGAGTTGAAAACCTTCATCGCCGTCAGCCAATACGGCACGTTTTCCGGTGCGGGCGCGCGCATCGGGCTCACGCAATCGGCCGTCAGCGCGCAGATGCAGCGGCTCGAAGAGGAGCTCGGCTTCCAGCTGTTCGACCGCACCGGGCGCTCGGCGACGCTCAACGAAGCGGGCCGCGAAACACTCGCGTTGGCCGAGGAAATGATGACGCTCTACGCGCGGCTCTCCGAGCGCAGCGCAGGCGCCGCCAAAAGCGGCATGCTGCGGGTCGGCGCGATCGCGTCCGCGCAGGTGTCGCTGCTCGCCGACGCGCTCGCGCGCTTTCGCGACGAGCGCCCCGGCTGGCGGATTCGCGTGGTGCCGGGCGTATCGCTGGGGCTGCTCGGCCAGGTCGACTCGGGCGAGCTCGATCTGGCCGTCATCATCAAGCCGCCGTTCGCATTGCCGTCGGAACTCGAATGGCGCACGCTCGTCGCCGAACCGTTCGTGCTGCTCGCGCCGAAAAAGCTCGCGCGCGGCGGCCGCTCGTGGCGCGAACTGCTGCGCAGCGAACCATTTATCCGCTACGACCGCGCGTCGTTCGGCGGACGGCTCGTCGACCGCTTTCTGCGGCGCGCGCGCCTCACCGTGCGCGACGCGGTCGAGCTCGACGAATTGCAGGCGATCGTGCAACTGGTCGCGCGCGGCATGGGTGTCGCGCTGATTCCCAATACGGCCGGGCTCGGCAAATGGCCCGCGAGCGTGGTGGCGCTCGAACTCGGCGACGCGACCTTTGAGCGTGACATCGGGCTCGTGCTGCGGCCCCGGCACAGCCGGCCGGTGGTCGCGGATGCGTTGGCGGAGTGTATTGCGGCGGCGGCGCAGGGGTGAGCGGTTTGCCCGGCGGATTCGACGCGAGTTCGATCACGGTGGCACGCGCGTGACATGGTGACGCGAAGCGCATTTTCGCCCGAAATTTCTATACTTCCTCTAGCGAATACGTGGCGCGCCCATCACGGCGCACGCGCGATTCGTATGAGGAGGCAGACATGGGACGCTCCGCAACCGCCGCGACGGCGCAGGACCACCACGGCGAAGCCTCACCGGCTCTTCCGGCGCTCGCGCTGGCCGCGCTCGGCGTGGTCTACGGCGACATCGGCACGAGCCCGCTCTATACACTCGCCACGGTGTTCGACCCCGCCAACGGTCTCGCGCTCAATGCTTTCAATATCGTCGGCATCGTCTCGCTGATCTTCTGGTCGCTGATGATCGTGGTTTCGCTCAAGTACGTCGTGCTGATCCTGCGGGCGAACAACCACGGCGAAGGCGGCATCATGGCGCTGCTCGCGCTCGCCGCGTCATCGATCGCGTCGCGGCCGCGCTTGCGTCGTGCGCTCCTCGTGGTAGGCGTGATGGGCGCGGCGCTCTTCTTCGGCGATAGCATCATTACGCCCGCCATCTCCGTGCTCAGCGCCGTGGAGGGGCTCGAAGTCGTCGAGCCTGGGCTCAAGACCTATGTCATTCCGGTGACGCTCGCCGCGATCATCGTCCTGTTCGTCACGCAAAAGCACGGCACGGGCGGCATCGGCGCCGTGTTCGGGCCCGTGATGGTGCTCTGGTTCATCGTGATCGGCGTGGCAGGTGTCGTGAATATCATGGCCGTGCCGGTCGTGCTCTACGCGCTGAATCCGCTGGAAGGGCTCGCGTTCTGCCTGCATCACCGCTGGCTAGCGTTCGTCGCGCTCGGCGCGGTCGTGCTCTCACTCACGGGCGCCGAGGCGCTCTACGCCGACATGGGCCATTTCGGCAAGCGGCCCATTCGCCTTACGTGGTTCGGCGTCGTTTTTCCCGCGCTCGCGCTCAACTATCTGGGCCAGGGCGCGCTGCTGCTGGCGAACCCCGGCGCGGTGCAAAACCCGTTCTACCGGCTCTTTCCGCAATGGGCCATCGTGCCGATGATCGTGCTGGCGACCGTCGCCACCGTGATCGCCTCGCAGGCCGTTATTTCGGGCACCTATTCGATGACGATGCAGGCCATGCAGCTTTCCTTCCTGCCGCGCATGAACATCGTGCATACGTCGGAACGCGAGATCGGGCAAATCTACGTGCCCGGCATCAACTGGATTCTGCTCGTCGCCGTGGTTGCGGCGGTGGTGGGCTTCCGCTCGTCCACGGCTCTCGGCTCCGCGTATGGCATCGCCGTGACCGGCACGATGCTCATTACGACGTTCCTCACGTTCTTCGTCGTGCATTACGCATGGCGCTACAACTGGCTGCTGTGCGTGCTTTCCACCTCGTTCTTCTTCGTGATCGACGCGATGTTCTTTTCGGCGAACCTGCTCAAGATCGTGGATGGAGGCTGGTTCCCGCTCGTGGTCGGTGGGATCATGTTCACGATCATGGCGACATGGGGACGCGGCTGGGAAATGATGATGGCCGAAGCGCGCGTGCGGGCGGGAAAGACGCCGCTCAAACAGTACCTCACTACGCTGCTCGCGACGTCGCCGACGCGCGTGGGCGGCACGGCGATCTTCCTCACGCCCGACGCCGAAGCGGTGCCGCACGCGCTCGTCAACAACCTGCGGCACAACCGCGTGCTGCATGAGCGCACGGTTTTCCTCAGCGTGATAACGAAGAGCGTGCCGTGGGTGGCCGAAAGCGAGCGCGTACAGATCAGGCCGCTTTGCGCGGGCTGTTGGCACGCAACGGTGAACTACGGATTCAAGGACGAAGTGGACTTGCCTCGGACGCTGGCCGCCCACAAATCGCTGGAATTCCCCTTCGATCCGCACGACACCTCGTGGTTCCTGAGCCGCGCGGCCGTCGTGCCCAAAAGCGGGCACGGTATGGCGTTATGGCGCGAGCGGCTGTTCGCGGTGATGCTGCACAACGTGGGCAATATCGCGGCGTTTTTCAAACTGCCGGCCAATCGCGTGATCGAAGTGGGTGCGCGGGTGGAGATCTAGGGCCGAGCGCTGCGTCTCGGCCCTACGCCATCAACAGCGCTTCATATTCCTCGCGGAACTGGTTCATCGAACTCTCTACCACCGTCACCGCGCCGTCGATCAAACCGCAACGCCCGCTGCCCGGAAGCACGCAGCACAGGTTCTCCAGTGCTTCCAGATCGGCGCGCACACCACGTCCCGTGTCGAGCCGGTTGAGAAGCCGCATCATCTGAAACGTTCCGCCCTTGCATGGCGGGCACTGGCCGCACGAACCCTGAGCGAAGAAATTCACGTATTCCGCGACCTTGCGCACGATGCTGGTGCCTTCCGACACGACGATCATCGCGCCCGTCCCCAGACGCGAACGGCGTTGGCGCACCGAGTCGAAGTCCAGTGCAACGTCGAGGTCGCGCTTCGTCAGCAGGGTGTTGGATGGACCACCCGTGAAGACCGCCTTGAATTCCTTGCCCTGCAGCATGCCGCCGCCGTGCTGGAAGACCAGCGTCTCCAGGCTCGTGCCCATCGGCAGTTCGTACAGACCGGGAAGGAGCACATCGCCGGAGAGCGAATACAGCTTGGTTCCGGCCGCGTTCCCTACGCCGAGGTCCCGGTACCACTGCGCGCCGTGGCGCAGAATCCCCGGTACATGGGCCAGCGTCTCGATGTTGTTGACGATGGTCGGCGCGCCATGCACGCCATGCTCGGCCGGGAAAGGCGGCTTGCGCCGCGGAAACGGAAAGCCGCCTTCGACGCTGGCGATCACCGCCGTTTCCTCTCCCCCGATGTACAACCCCGAGCTAGGGACCACGGCAAGCGACACGGGCACGCCAAGCCAGCTCTCGATCGCGGCGAATTGCGCGTGACCCGACCATTGCTTCACCGCCTCGCGAGTCACCGCGAGTGACACCGTCTGGTGCGGATTGACATACAGAACGACATGGTTGGCCCGCGTCGCCAGTGCGGCAATCAGTGCGCCCTCGATCACCTGATGCGGCGTGTGTTCGAGCAGAAAGCGATCCTTGAAGGTGCCCGGCTCGTCCTCGTTGCCATTGCAGATCACGTACTTGTCACCGTCAGGGGCGGCCGCGACCGGCGCCCACTTCCGATGCGCCGGAAAGCCAGCACCTCCCATGCCGCGCAGGTCGGCCTGGGCGATTTCGGCGATGATCGCCCCCGGGTCTTCGAGCGCTTTGGCGAGTCCCTCTCCGCCACCGCACGCGAACCACGCATCAAGGTCGGCGCCGACGCGGAAATCGTCCCTCATCAAGCACTGATTCAATGTTTGCATCGCGTGCTCCGTGGTTCGCCTCAACGGATGCCGCCGATCACGCGCCCGCGCGCGCTCGAGCGCAATCCTGCATCGACGCGCAGATCAAAATGGGCATAGGCGGGAAAAAGCTGCGGCGCCTTAACGTGAAGCGGCAGTCCCGCCTGCGTCAGCTCTCTCTGCCACGCGTGCACGTGACCGATTCCGGCGCGGCTCGCCATGACCCACTCCCTGGATTGCGCCGCCTTCGCGCCGGCACGGCGCCCCATGCTCAGAATGTCGAGCAGCGCGTTACCCATCAACCGGTTGCGGCCATGGATGCCGCCCGTCACCTCGCCGACGCAGAAAAGGCCCGGTACGTTCGTGGCGCCGTCCTTGTCGATGGCGACACCGCCGTTCTGGTAGTGGAGCGTGGGATAAACGAGGAACGGCTCCTGCGCCGCATCGATGCCGCACTTGTGTGCGAGATGGCGAAGCGTGACGAGACGCTTCTCCAGGATGCCGGGATGCTCGATTTCGAGCGTCGGCGTATCGAGGAACACCCCAACCTGGCCTTCGCGCTCGATCCCGCGCCCCTGCTCGCACTCGCGCAGGATGGCCGAGGCGACCACGTCGCGCGGCTTGAGCTCGTCGACGAAACGTTCGCCTTCGCCGTTCAGGAGTCTCGCCCCCGCGGATCGCGCCGCCTCGGAAATCAGGCCGCCCGCCAGATGGTGCGGGTAGGCGATGCCGGTCGGATGGTACTGGAACGAGTCGAGTTCGCGCAGGCGCGCGCCGATCCGATAGGCGAGCACCAGACCGTCGGCGGTGGCGCCGTAGTGATTGGAGGTCGGGAAAGAATTCAGGTGCAGTCGCCCGGCGCCGCCAGTGGCGAGGATCACGGCGCGTGCGCGCACCAGCACGAAGGTCCGCCATTCGAGGTTGTAGATCACCGCTCCGGCGCAGCCCCCGCGCTCATCGGACAGCAGTTCGACCAGAGGGCAGCGGTTCCACAGCTCGATGCCGGGCTCGAGGTCCACCGCCTCGCGCAGCACGCGCATCATTTCGAGGCCGGTATAGTCCCGATACGACAGAATCCGCGCCGCCGATGCGCCACCTGGCTTCTTGCGCAACAGATTGCCGCCGAGCGGCTGGTCCTCTTCCAGATCGAACATCATGCCGAGCTGGATCAGCCAGCGAATCACATCGGGACCGTCCATCACCATCTGCGCTACGAGTTCAGGTTCGCCGCAGAAGTGTCCGGCGCGAAGCGTGTCTTCGAAGTGCAGTTGGGGACTGTCATCCTCGCCGACGGCCGCCTGGATTCCGCCTTCGGCCATCACGGTATTGCTGTCACCGAGGCGCAGCTTGGTGGCGAGGATGACCCGCGCGCCCTGCTTCGCCGCCGTGAGCGCCGCTGCGCAGCCCCCACCGCCGCCGCCGATCACCAGCACATCGGTAGTCATCAGCTGCGCGCCGGCGATGTCGACATCATCGATCAGCGCGTTGGCCTGCAGATGGCGCGCGAGATCAGGCTGGCAGGGTTCGCCGCGATTGACACCGACGCTCAGGGTGACGCGCGCATGCGGCCCATGGTCAGGGTGATAGGCCTTCAGGAGTTCATCGACAGGGACGTCGTCGCTGCGCGTGCTGGCCTCCATGCCGGGGCGGTAGCGCTGGCGCGCGTCATCGTAGGGTATGCCGGAGGACATGATGTTTCGCTCCGGTTAGCGCGGCGGCTGCGCGCCCGGCGCATCGAAGTCGATCTTCATTTCACCGCTCTCGATCTGCTGGAGCCGCCGCATCAGATTGGCCGGACGCAGCGAAAGCGACGCGCGCATCCGGCGCACGAACACACCCAGATGGTTCGGCCGGATATGCTCGGGGCATGCAAGCGTGCACAGGTTGCACATCACACACTCGTCGAATACCTGGCCCGCTGCGGCCAGATTGCCCTCCACCGCCAGGTTCACGCCGCGCTGCACTTCGAGCCCCTTTGGACAGGCGCGGTCGCAGCCACTGCAATGACGACAATGCGACGCTTCCGGGAAGATCTCGGCGATCTGGCGCAGCGTCTGCCAGCTGTCGTCGATATCCTCGATGCGATAGAAGTGACGTACCGACTCGGTGAAGTAATCGAGGAAGGCGACCTGCATGCCGTCTTCGACGAGGGTCTCGCAGGCGAGCGCGGTTTTGACTTCCTGCTCGCCGCTACGCCGCACCATCACACGGCATGAGCCGCACACACCCTGGGACATGCAGCCGACCCCCTCGACGAGGGTCTGTCCCGCGTGCCCCATGGCCTGCAGGATCGAGCAGTTGGCGGGCGCCTGAATCTCGCGCCCTTCGATACTCACGCGAACCATGGCCTTGCACTCTCCTTGCGCGCCGCGAACAGTTCACTGGCGAATGCGCGAAAAAGGTCATATAAACCTTAGCACACGGATGCTTACGGGACAGGGGCAGCGCATGAAAACTTTCTGGAAGGCCATCGCTCCCCTGATCGTGGTGATCGTGATCGCACTGATTCCGGCGCCTGCCGGTCTCGAGCAGCACACGTGGTATTACTTCGGCATTTTCGCGGGAGTGATCGTCGGGTTGATGCTGGAGCCCATTCCGGGCGCGGCGATCGGTCTTATCGCGGTGACGATCGTGGCTGTGTTCAGTGAGTGGGTGTTCTTCAGTCCCGAACAACTCGCCAAGCCCGGTTTCAATGTGGCGGGCGCGGGCCTCAGCTGGGCCCTTTCCGGTTTCTCGAACGGCACCGTGTGGCTGATCTTTGGCGCCTTCATGTTCGCCCTTGGATACGATAAAACCGGGCTCGGCCGCCGCATTGCGCTGATGCTCGTGCGCGCGCTGGGCCGCCGCACCCTCACGCTCGGCTATGCGGTGATGGTGGCTGACGCCGTGCTCGCGCCATTCACCCCTTCCAACACCGCCCGCAGCGGCGGGACGATCTTCCCGGTGATTCGCAGTTTGCCGCCGCTCTACGACTCGAAACCGAACGATCCGTCGGCACGGCGCATCGGCTCGTACATCATGTGGATAGCTATCGCCACCACCTGCGTGACGAGTTCGATGTTCCTCACCGCGCTCGCGCCCAATCTGCTCGCTGTCGAACTCGTCAAGAAAACGGTCAACGTCGACCTTCAGTGGACGCAGTGGTTTCTGGCCTTCGCGCCCGCCGGCATCCTGCTGCTACTGGCCGTACCGCTACTCACCTATATGATCTATCCGCCGCAGGTGAAGCAGAGCGCCGAAGTGCCAGCCTGGGCTGCCCAGCAACTCAAGGAGATGGGGCCGCTCAGCCGGCGGGAAATCATGCTCGCGGTGCTCGTGCTGATCGCCCTCGCGCTGTGGGTCTTTGCGGACGCCTACGTCAATCCCACGACCGCGGCGCTGATGGTGATCGCGCTGATGCTGGTCACGAGGGTGGTGAGCTGGGACGACATGCTTACCAACAAACAGGCGTGGAATACGCTCGTGTGGTTCGCGACGCTTGTCGCCCTCGCCGATGGGCTCAGCAGGACCGGCTTCGTCAAATGGTTCGCCGCGACGATCTCGACCCACATGAGCGGCTTTCCCCCGACGACGGCGGCGATCGTACTCGTGCTGATCTTTTTCTTCACGCATTACATGTTCGCGAGCGTGACGGCTCATACGACGGCGATGCTGCCGGTCATGCTGGCGGTGGGCTCGACCATTCCCGGCATGCCGATGGAGGCATTTGCGCTGATGCTCTCGCTGACTCTGGGGATCATGGGGATCCTGACGCCTTATGGAGCCGGGCCGAGTCCTGTCTACTTCGGCAGCGGGTACCTGCCCGCGGGTGACTTCTGGAGACTCGGGCTGATTTTCGGCGTCGTGTATATCGCTGCGTTTCTTTTGATTTGTGCGCCCATCCTGCTTTGAGGTTTGAGGCCGCTTGCCGTGCCGGAAATAAATACTGTGCGGCTTGTCGCCTCGCGCGACCGCGCTTCGAGCGGCGGTGCGAATCTCATACGCTGTACCGAGCTTCCAAAGCTTGATGTGGTGCTTCATTCTCCTTGCCACTCACCCCATATTTCGACTATTATCGAAATATGGAAACAGACCAGACCATCGCCGCTTTGGCGGCACTCGCGCACGAGTCCAGGCTCGCGATCTTTCGCGCTCTCGTACAGGCAGGCCCCGAGGGCATGCCTGCTGGCCAGATTGCCACGTTGCTCGATGTACCGCCGTCTTCGCTCTCCTTCCACCTGAAGGAGCTGTCTCACGCGCAGCTCGTCACCAGCCGTCAGGAAGGCCGGTTTGTCTACTACTGCGCAAACTTCGACACGATGAACGGCCTGCTGGCCTATCTCACCGAGAACTGCTGCGGCGGCAACCCCTGCACGCCGGCTTCAGCGTGTTCTTCCTCCACGGAGAAGCAGTCATGAAGCGCTTTCACGTTCACGTCGCCGTTGCGGATCTCGCATCGAGCATCCGTTTCTACTCGGCGTTGTTTGCTACTGAACCGAGCGTCGTCAAGAGCGATTACGCGAAGTGGATGCTGGAAGACCCGCGCGTCAATTTCGCGATCTCGCAACGCGGTGCCGCACCGGGCCTGGATCACCTGGGCGTGCAGGTCGAGAACGAAGCTGAACTGGCCGAGATGCACGCCCGGCTGGAGGGCGCAGCATTGCCAGTCGACACGCAAATGGATACCGCGTGCTGCTATGCAAAGTCGAACAAGTACTGGACCGTCGATCCGCAGGGCATCGCATGGGAGTCGTATCACACGCTGAATCATATTCCGGTGTTTGGCGAGTCGCGCAACGGGCAGACCAGCGCGCCGGTCTCCGAGGTTGCTGCATGCTGTGCGCCGTCGTCGGGCAAACCGGTCGGCATTCCGGTCAAGTCTTCTTCGTGCTGCTAAGCGCGGCGCACAATCCAGCGGGAAACACATGACGACCAACGTATTGATCCTGTGCACGCACAACTCCGCCCGCAGTGTGCTGGGCGAAGCCATGTTGAATCACCTCGCTGCGAAGCTCGGCAAGAACGTGCGCGCGTTCAGTGCGGGCAGCGCACCAGGCGGCCGTCTGAATCCGTTCGCCGTCGAGGCGCTTACGCGCGCGGGTATCGACGTAAGTGGCTACCGCAGCAAGAGCTGGGACGAGTTTGCCGCCGCCGATGCGCCTGCGATGCGCATCGTCATCACCGTCTGCGACAGTGCCGCCGCCGAGACGTGCCCATATTGGCCGGGCAGTCCCGTCAAGGTCCACTGGGGATACGCGGATCCTTCTCTCGCATTGGGCGGCGAGGACGGCAAGCGCGTGGCGTTCGAACTCACCCGTCAGGCGATCGGATATCGCATGCTGCAACTCCTCGAGCTGCCGCTGGACACGATGAGCAACGAGGGGCTCCAGCAGGCGCTCACAGCGATCTCAGAATCATGACGGCAGTGATTGGTCTCAAGCGCAAGGTCTTCGCTGAACTGCTTGGCACAGCCTTGCTGCTGGCTACTGTGATTGGCTCCGGCATCATGGCGGAACGACTTGCGGGCGGCAATGTGGCGATCGCCTTACTCGCCAACACGCTGGCAACAGTGGGCGGACTGTATGTGCTGATCGAAGTCTTTGGACCATTGAGCGGTGCGCATTTCAATCCGGCCGTTAGCGCCGTCATGGTATTGCGCGGCGAACTGCATGCTCGGGAGTTGCTGCCGTACATCGGTGCCCAGCTTGTCGGCGCGCTGCTCGGTGCGTGGCTCGCGCACGCAATGTTTGATTTGCCCATCATCGAGCTATCGAGCAAGGTTCGCACAGGAACCGGACAATGGCTTGCCGAGGCAGTGGCGACCGCGGGTTTGCTCCTCGTTATTCTGCGCGCACCGGCCCCACGCGCGTCGATCATGGTGGCGGCGTACATTGGCACCGCGTACTGGTTCACGGCATCAACGTCGTTCGCGAACCCGGCCGCCGCGTTCGGCCGCATGTTCACCAACACATTTGCAGGCATTGCGCCGTCTGGCGTACCCGGCTTCGTCATTGCCGAACTGATTGGCGCGGCGATAGGCCTCGCGCTACATATGGCCTTCGAGCCGGGCAAGCAGCCAGTACAACACGCTACACGTCAGCGATAAGTCGATGGAAAGCGTGGAATTTGCACCCTGAAACTCGTGCCGCTTTCCGAGGATTCGACCTGAATGGTGCCGTTATGCGAGAGTGCGATACACCGGCCGCGGCAGTCAGCCAGTAGATGTGTGACCGGTCGGGCTTAATGCATAATGTCTGCGGGACCCGCGTGACGCCAGCACGAAGCGTCGTTTCGGCTTTCAAAGTAAAAAGGCCACCCGGTCTATCTGTGCTTCTGGCGACTCGTAACGGTGCGTAATCAAAATTCGCCAGGGGCAAACCCGACAACGCCCACCTGAATAGCCTCTCCCAAAGTTGCACGTGCGATACTTTTTCGGAATCGCCGTGCCATAGGCGCATTCAATGCGCCACCATGATCTCGAACTTTTCGACGTCATCCATCGCCCACGCAGACGTTGGCAACCGAATAACAAATATTTCTTGCGAGTAACAATGGGCGATTCTCACAAACGGGGGAAACTCCTGGGACATCTGGGTTTTTTCCTCGTTGTCGGGCTGCTGCGTCTCTTCTCGGTCCTTCCCTACGCGCTGGTCGCGCGGCTAGGCAGCGCTCTTGGTGCGATGTTGTATGCGCTTCCAGGCTCCAGAAAACATATCACCCTCGTCAACCTGCGCCTGTGCTTTCCGGGCAAGAGCGAGCGCGAATACGATGAGCTTGCGAGAAACCACTTTCGACAGGTCATTCGAAGCTATGTCGAACGAGGCATTCAATGGTTTGGCAGCGCGGAGTCGATACGGAACCTGGTCCAGATCGAAAGTAGAATCGATCTGGAAGACCAGAACGCTCCACCGACGATCTTTCTGGGCTTTCACTTCGTGAGCATCGAGGTCGGCTGCATACTCTACTCTATGCGCATGCCTGCCGCGTCGCTGTACACGCGCATGTCAAGCACGCGCCTGTGCGACCTGGCCAGGCGGCAACGCGGCAGATTTGGCGCCGAGATGATCGAACGCTCGACAAGTGCCAGAAAAATGGTGGCGTTGCTTCGCTCAGGCATACCCGTCATGCTCGCAGCGGACATGGATCACGGCGTACAAAACTCGGTTTTCGTACCGTTTTTTGGCGTGCCCGCATGCACGCTCACTTCGGTTTCGCGCCTTGCCCGACTAGCCGGTGCGCGGGTTGTGCCGTTCGTGACTGAAGTGCTGCCCGATTACCGTGGATATAAGCTGACGATCTTCGAGCCGCTCAACGACTTCCCGTCAGAGAGCGATGAGATCGATGCGCGTCGAATGAATGAGTTTCTTGAAACGCAGATCCGCCAGTTTCCAGAGCAATACTACTGGGTCCATCGGCGCTTCAAGCATCGTCCGCCGGGTGTGTCCGCCGTGTATTGAGCATTCCGTCGTTGGGCCGTGAGCCTGCGCATCCCCCTTACGGCGCCCCCTTCACCTGCTCATGCGGCTTCTCCACTCCCGCCATGATCAGTGCATCATGCAGCGTGCCGAAAATACAGCGCTCCTCGACAATCGGCGTGATTCCATGCCGATCCATATCCGAGCGCAAGTAGCGATTCACGCGCGCAAAGATAACCTCGACGCCACTGCGCTTGAGCGCCGCGCACAGTTCGCCCACCGAGCGCGCCGCCGAATAATCGACATCCGTAATCGCGCTCGCATCGACGACAAACCAGCGTACCGCGTTCGGCGCGTGATCGATCAGGCGGCGCGTATCGTCGACGAAAAAGTGATCGTTCGCGTAGAACAGATCGGCGCCGAAGCGATAGACGATCAACCCCGGCGCGGTCTCCATACCTGGTACCGCCGGCACCGGCACCCACAAACCGTCGCCGTTGGGCGCGAGCATCATCGTGTGCGGACGGTAACTGTGGCGCACGTGGCGCAGCAGCGACAGTGCGACCGCGACCAGAATGCCGTGTTCGACGCCGATCAGCACGACCGCCGCCGCGGTGAACAGCGCTAGCGCGAATTCGCCGGGACTTTCGCGACGAATCGCCAACATCGACTGCACGTTGACCAGCCCGACCGCGATCGTAAACACGATACTCGCCAGAATGCAGTGCGGCAGATACTGCAGATAGCGGCTGAAAAACAGCAGCACGACCACCACGACTGCCGCGAAGACCAGCTGCGCGAACTGGCTGCGCGTGCCTGCGCGATCGGCCATCGCGGTCTGCGTCGGGCTGCCGTTGACGACGAACGCGCCGGAAAATGCCGCCGCCGCGTTGGCGGCCGCGATGCCGAGCAGGTCCGCGTTGGTATCGACCTGCTCGTGATAGCGCTCGGCGAACACGCGGCTCGCGGCGGCGCTTTGCGCGACGATCATTACGAAGCACGACGCCGCGATCGGAACCAGGTCGAGCATCTGCTGCCACGTCACCGACGGAATCCGCAGCGGCGGCAGTCCGCCCTCCACGGGTCCGAGGATCGAGATGCCGTGCGCCGCGAAACTGAACACGTCGCTCGCGGCAATGCCCGCAACGACCGCGATCAACGGCACCGGCAAGCGCGGCCAGAAACGTTTGCACACGAGAATCGCAACCACCACGAGCACCGAGATCGCCAGCGTCGACTGATTGATTTGCGCGGCCTCGCGCACGACGAGCAGCAGTTGATTCACGCTGGTCGCCGCATGCCCGGGCACGCCGAGCATGTCGCCAAGCATCGCGATGCCGACCTGTACGCCGACGCCCGCGAGAAAGCCGACCAGCACCGTGCGCGACAGGAAATCGGCGAGAAAACCGAGCTTGAAGACGCGCGCGACGAGCAGCAACGCGGCCGTCAGCAGCGCGACCATCGCTGCGAGCGCCGCGTATTCGCCGCTCGACACGGGCGCCATTTTCGACAGGCGGCTCGCGAAGATCGTCGCGGTAGCGGAATCGGCAGCGACGACCAGATGCCGCGACGCGCCGAAAAACGCGAACGCGACGAGCGGCAGGAACACCGTATAGAGTCCGGTGACGGCCGGCATGCCGGCAATACGCGCATAGCCGAGCACCTGCGGAATATCCATCGACGCAAGCTGAACACCGGCCAGCGCGTCGCGCGCCGCCGCTACCCGGCTCAAAGGAAGAATGCCCTTCAGCACGCTGGCACGTGCCGCCATTTTCTGCAGTAAATCTTGCATGCGCGATGCTGCCCCGAAACAAAGGTAATCGCGCATCGTGCCGCGAACCGGTACACGAAGGCAAGACTTGACGGAAGCGAGAACGGGCTATTGACGAAAACGAAAACGGGAAAGCAGACCGAAAGAAAGCAAACGATTGCTCATTTCAAACTGACAAAAAACTAACGACCCGTGAATCGAAACGCGGCAACCTCCACGGCACGGCCGCAACAAAAAACGCCTGAAAATCTAACGTTTGAACTGTCCCGTCTGCGGATCCACATGGCGTGCAAAACCGAACAGCGCAGCGATACAGATGGGACAAACGATCAGAAAGATGGTCAACATCTCACTCACCCGTAACAAATTGTTACCAGGGAGTTTAAAGAAATCTGACGTAAGTTTAATGAGGGAAAACCGCAAAGCACTATTGCGAAGGATTACGACGGCATTAAAAATCCTGTCGCAAACGTAAGTGAAAACGCGAATCCCAGGAAGACGTGGCGCGTGAAAAACCGCGCGAATGCGACGTATGCGCGTGACGGCACACTTGCACTCGCTCCAGGCACCAGTCACGCCCCGCAATTAGGCGAATAGTTCTAACGCACCGCTCAGCGTGTCCTGTTCTTAGCCATCGGCGCCGGCCCAACCGATTCGCGCATCGTCACACTGACCGGAAACTCGCGGAAGATCTCCCACGTCGTGCCGTAACACTGGTTGATGAGCCAGCGCACCGCGTTCTGCGTGAGTTCCGCGGTCGGAATATGCACCGAGGTGAGCCCCGGCGCCGCATACGCGGCTGAGTAGTCGTCGTCGTAGCCGATCACGGAAATATCGTTCGGCACCGAAATGCCCGCCTGGTGAAAGCGCGCAAGCACGCTGACCGCCATCGTGTCGTTTGCGCAGAACAAGCCCGTCACGCGCCGCTTCGAATCGAGCAACGTCTGCGCGGCCGCGTATCCTCCTTCGGGCGAGAAGTCGGATTCGATCAGCGTGACGTCGTCGCGCGCAATGCCGGCGCGCGCGAGATCGGCGAAAAAGCCGTCGATCCGCATCACGTTGTCCGACGCGGTAGCGGGCCCGGAGATCACCGCGATGTCGCGATGCCCGTGATTGAGCAGCGTGCGCGCCGCGAGTTCGCCGCCGCGCCGATGATCCGCGCTAAACGACGCATCCGGCAACTGCTCGAACGCGCGATTGAGGAACACCATCTTCGGATGCATGCCATGCAGCATGATCAGGTCTTCGTCGTGCAGATCGTGGCTGAGCACGACCACGCCATCGCAATCGCGGTCTATCAGAAAGCGCACCGCCTCGATCGCCTGCTCGCGCGGCGATACTTCTCCGCAGCCGGTCGCGACCACGACATGCCGCCCGACCGCGCGCAGCTCGCTGTCGGTCTGCTTCAGAATCGTCCCGTAGTACGAACCAAAAAAGGTCGGCACGAAAATGCCGATGATGCCGAGCTGCTGCGTCGCCATCGCCCGGCCGATCGACGACGGGCGGAAGTTCAGCGCCTCGATCGCCGCCTTCACGCGCGCCGCGGCATCGGCGGAAATCGGTCCCTTGCCGGAAATGGCCCGTGAGGCGGTCGACATGCCCACACGGGCAAGTTCCGCGACGTCCTTGAGTGTTGCCACGCGGTTCTCCATCAAGCCTGTATCGACGAGCCGCTTCGCGCGTGGCGCGCCGCGGTGTTACAAGCGCGCTCCACTCGCTTCGTCGAACAGCGAGACATGCGCGGCGTCGAACGAGAACGCCACGGTGTCACCCTCCGCAATCGGCGCTTTTGTCTGATCGATCGACGCAATCTGTTCGCCATGATAGTCGAGCCAAATGACGCGATGGTTGCCCATCGGCTCCATCAGCGAAACTTTCGCGTGCTCACTCGCGCTTTGCGTGATATGCACGTCTTCGGCGCGCACGCCGAGCACGCAGGGCACGCCGTGTGGCGGCGCCTCCTTGAACGCGTAGACCGACACGTCGATGCGCACCTGCGCGGTGCAAAAGCAGAGCGCGCCGTCGCGCGTCTCGAGCGTGCCCTTCAGCAGATTCATCGCCGGCGAGCCGAGGAACGTCGCGACGAACAGCGTGTTCGGCCGCGCATAGACCTCGGCCGGCGTCCCGAACTGCTGGATCACGCCGCCGCGCATCACGGCCATGCGCGTGGCGAGCGTCATCGCCTCGACCTGATCGTGCGTCACGTAGATCATCGTCGCGCCGAGGCGTTGATGCAGTTGCTTGAGCTCGCGGCGCAGCTCGGTGCGCAGCTTTGCGTCGAGGTTCGAGAGCGGCTCGTCGAACAGGAACACGTCGGCTTCGCGCACGATCGCGCGGCCGATCGCGACGCGCTGCCGCTGACCGCCCGACAACTGCGACGGCTTGCGCTTGAGCAGCGGCCCGAGTTGCAGCATCTCGGAGGCGCGCGCAACACGCCGCGCAATTTCCGCCTTGGGCGTGCCGTTGATGCGCAGCGCGAACGACAGGTTGCGCTCGACGCTCATCGTCGGATACAGCGCGTACGACTGGAACACGAGCGCGATGCGGCGATCTTTGGGATCGGCCCACGTCATGTCCTCGCCCGCGATCTCGACGCTGCCGTCGCTGACGTCGATCAGCCCCGCGATGCTATGCAGAAGCGTGGACTTGCCGCAGCCCGAAGGCCCAAGCAGCACGACGAACTCGCCGGCGAGCACGTCGAGATCGAGGTTCTCGATCACCGTGTTCGAGCCGAGGCGAATCGTCAGATTGCGGATCGCCACATTCGCGGGATGCGTGAGCGCCGCGGCGTCCGGGTTGGCGTCCGCGCTTGCACCCGGCACGCCGGCCGCGTCGATCGTATTAGCCATGTTTGCCATGCCCTACCCCTTGACGGCGCCCGACGCGATGCCGCGCACGAACCAGCGGCCCGAAATGAAATAGACCGCGAGCGGCACCATCGAGGTCAGAATGGTCGCCGCCATGTTGACGTTGTAGAGCCGCTCGCCGGTCGTCGTGTTGATGATGTTGTTCAGCTGCACTGTCATCGGCAGATTCTTCGTGCCGGCGAACACGAGACCCAGAACGAAGTCGTTCCAGATGTTCGTGACCTGCATGATCAGCGCGACGACGATGATCGGCGTCGACATCGGCAGCATCAGTTGAAAGAAGATGCGCCAGAAGCTGCCGCCGTCGATGCGCGCGGCCTTGAACAGCTCCTGCGGAATCGATGCGTAGTAGTTGCGAAACAGCAGCGTCATCACCGGCATGCCGAAGATCGTATGAATCAGGACGATGCCCGGCAGCGAGCTGAACAGATGCACGCTCGCGAGCACGTGCACGAGCGGATAGACCATCACCTGGATCGGAATGAACGCGCCGACCAGCAGCACGGCGAACAGCGGACCCGCGCCGCGCGGCCGCCAGAACGACAGCGCGTAGCCGTTCACCGCGCCGACCATGATCGACAGCACGGTGCTCGGCGCGACGATACGCACCGAGTTCCAGAAGCCGACGCGAATGCCGTTGCAATCGAGCCCGGTGCAGGCCGACTGCCACGCGGCGCTCCACGCGTCGAGCGTGAAATGCATCGGCAAGCCGAGCAGATTGCCGAGGCGGATTTCGCTCATCGGCTTGACCGACGTCACCAGCATCACGTAGAGCGGCAGCAGAAAGAACGCCGCCGCGGTGAGCAGGAACGCGTAGATCCCAAGCCGCGCCGGCGAGAACACCGAGCGGCGGCGCCGCGCCTGCGCGCGATGCGGCACCCCGCCTTTGAGCGTGGCATCGAGCGTGTTCATGCTTTCTCCCCGCGTAGCGCAGCGCGGCCGCGTACATAGAAGAACGGCGCGAGAATGGCGAGCACCGTCGCGAGCAGCACGATCGATGCCGCTGACGCGAGCCCGATGTTGGCGCGCCCGAACAGATAGTCCAGGATGAATTTGGCCGGCACTTCGCTCGCGGTGCCGGGGCCTCCCTGCGTCATGGCGACGACCGCGTCATACAGTTTCACGACCATCACGAACAGCAGCACGAACGCGGTCGAGATCGACGGTCCGAGCATCGGCACCACGATGCTCGCGTACACGCGCCAGCGCGGAATGCCGTCGATGCGCGCGGCTTTCCACAGTTCCTCGTCGATGCCGCGCAGGCCCGCGAGCATCAGCGCCATCACGAGCCCGGACGCCTGCCACACGGTCGCGATCACGATCGTGTAGATCACCAGGTCCTGATCGACGATCCAGTCGAAGCGGGCATGCGTGAAGCCCATCCTGTGCAGCACCTCCTGCGCGCCGAGCGCGGGATTCAGGATCCATTGCCACACGAGCCCGGTCGCGACGAACGACATCGCGTACGGATACAGAAACACCGTGCGCAACGCGCCTTCCGCGACCACGCGCTGATCGATGAAGATCGCCAGCAGCAAACCGATCACCATGCACGCGACGATAAAGCACGCGCCGTAGATCACGATGTTCTGCAGCGACACGAGCCAGCGGTCGTTGTGGAAGAGCCGCACGTATTGCGTGAGGCCCGCGAAGTCGTTCGACGGAAACGTGTGCGAATTGCTGAGCGACACGCGCGCAGTCCAGACCATCGTGCCCAGGTACGCGAACACGACGGTCAGGAGCATCGGCAGCAAGGCCAGCCAGACCGCGATCGAAAACCGCCGGTTCAGCGGTTTATGTCGCGGCTTGGGGTGCGGCCTGTCTTGTGGTTTCGAACCCCCGGCTGGCAGCTTGAGCGCGTGCATGGCGAGGCCTAGCCCTTCAACGCGCTGGCGAACGCTTTCTGCGCGTCGTCGACGGACTCGTTCTTGTTCCAGAAGTTCGTCACGACGTCGGTCAGCGCGCCCTGCTCATCCGGCGACAGCAGCATTTCCGGATTCGGCAACTGACGCGACTTGTCCTTCATGATCGCGATGCCCGCCTTCGCGCAGATGTCGAGACTGCTGCCGTCCACGTCAGGCCGGATCGGAATCGAGCCTTTTTTCGCGCTGAACGCAACCTGCGCGGACGGCGAGGTCATCACCGTGGCGAGCAGATTCTGCGCCTTGATCGCGGACGCGTTGTCGGTCTTCGGGAACACGAACACGTCGCCCGCGACCAGATACGGCGAACGCGGACCGAAGCCCGGGAAGCAGCCGAAGTCCTTGCCCGCAGTCTGATTCGCCGCGACGAACTCGCCCTTCGCCCAGTCGCCCATGATCTGCACACCGGCCTTGCCCGTGGTCACGAGCGCGGTCGCGTCGTTCCAGTTGCGCCCCGGTGAGCCAGGATCGACGAAATCGTGCAGCCGCTTGAACGACACGAGCACCTTCTTGAACGCCTCCGATTTCACCGCGTTCTGATCGTGATCGCGATAGACCTTCATATACAGGTCCGGGCCGCCCACATCGGCGAGCACCGCGTCGAACGTGATCTTCTCCTGCCACGGCTGGCCACCGAACGCGAGCGGAATCACGCCCGCGCTCTTCAGCTTGCCGAGATCGGCGATGAACTCGTCGTAGCTTTTCGGCTCGCTCGTGATGCCCGCTTTCTGGAACACCGGCTTCGAGTAGAAGAACCATGCCGGCATGTGGATGTCGACCGGGGCCGCGTAGTAGTGACCCTTCACACGGATGCTGTCGAGAATCGACTGCGGGAAGATACCGCTCCAGTTTTCCTTGGTGGCGACGTCGTCGACGTTATTCAGGAGTCCCTGATCAATCAGATCGTGGAACTGCTTCGACGTATTGAACTGGGCGGCGGTAGGCGGATCACCGCCGACGATGCGGTTGATCGCGGTGGCACGCGCCTGATCCCCGCCGGCGACCGCATTGTCGACCCATTCACCGCCGGCCTTGTCGTACGCGTCGGCAAATTGGCGAATCGCGGCCGATTCGCCGCCCGAGGTCCACCAGTGAATCACGTTGGCCTTGAGGGGTTCCGCCTGCGCGACGACGCCATACAGCGCCAGTGCCGCAACCACACCTCGCAAGACCATTCTGTTGCTGTTCATTCCGTCTCCTCCGGGCTCCGTGCCCGTGTGTAAAGTCGAAATACCGACCAGCTCCACCCGGTTTTACATCGTTGTTGCGTCGCTTTGACTATGTTTATTACGCTTGCGCGTTGCGATCTTTGAGAAATTTCGACACCAGTTCGGCACTGCGCTTGATCGTCCGCTGCTGCGTCTGGTAGTCGATATGCACGATGCCGAAACGCCGCTCGTAGCCGAACGCCCACTCGAAGTTGTCCATCAGCGACCACAGGAAATAGCCGCGTACATCGACGCCGGCCTTGATCGCCTGATCGACCGCGGCGAGATGGCGCTTCAGGTACGAGATGCGCTGCGTGTCCTCGACGCGGCCGTCGATCACCTGGTCATTCGATGCCATGCCGTTCTCGGTGATGTAGATCGGCGGCAGATTCGCATACGTTTCCCTGAAACCGGTCAGCAGATCGCGAAGACCGTCCGGGTAAACCTCCCATCCCATCTGCGTGCGCTCGACGCCTTCGAGCGGCACCTCGGTGAAACCATGGCCGCCGTCGCTCGCGACGTTGGTGCGGAAATAATAGTTGATGCCGAGGAAGTCGAGCGGCGTATTGATCTTCTGCATGTCGCCGTCGAGCACGAGCGGCTCGGCATCCGGCCACAGCTCGAACAGGTCTTGCGGATACTCGCCCTTCAACAGCGGATCGAGAATCCACGCGTTGTTCTGAACTTCGAACAGCTCGGCCGCGCGACCGTCGGCGGCGCTGTCGCTGTTCGGCGTGCCGCGCCCGACGTTCGCGACGATGCCCTTGTGCGAGCGCGGATCGTTCGCGCGCAGCACCGGGATCGCCAGACCGTGCGCGAGCAGCAGATGATGCATCGCCTGCGTGGCGAAACGCACGTTCGTGAGCCCCGGCGCATGACGGCCGACGCAGTAGCCGAGGTACGCGGAACACCACGGCTCGTTTAGCGTCATCCATGCGTCGACGAGGCCGTGCAGCTCACGGCTCATCAGGTCTGCGTAATCGGCGAAACGGTACGCGGTTTCGCGATTGAGCCAGCCGCCGCGATCCTCGAGATGCTGAGGTAGATCCCAGTGATACAGCGTGACGAAGGTCGTGATGTTCTTCTCTTTGAGCCGTTCGAGCAGGCGCTTGTAGAAGTCGAGCCCCTTGCGGTTGGGCGCGCCGTTTTCGTCCATCACGCGCGGCCATGCGGTCGACAGCCGGTACGCTTCGAGGCCGAGCCCAGCGAGCAGATCGACGTCCTGTTCCCAACGATGATAGTGATCGCACGCGACGGCGCCGGTGTCGCCGGCCAGCACCTTGCCCGGCGTCGCAGAGTACGTGTCCCAGATCGACGGCAGACGGCCGTCTTCGTTGACCGCGCCTTCGATCTGGTACGACGCGGTAGCCGCGCCGAGCAGAAAGTCCTGGCGCCACAGCGACGAATCGGCGGGCGGCGTGAATGGGTCGGTATGGGGGCCGCCGTAAGCGGGATAGGCGGCGTCGGTGACTGCGGATGCGTCGTTTTCCACGGATTCTCTCCTGCTATGAGGTCGTTGAACCGGGTGTGGTGGAACTTTAGGCGCTGACGTTCGAGCATGGCGTGAACGCTTGATTGGAAGCGCTTCCACACTGGCTGGCGAAAGATTGCAGCGGGGAAATCGCCGCAGCAATCCGGATTTGTCTGGAGGGGCCGCTGGCACGCTTGCGAGCTTGATGCTGGGTGCATCAGGTGGCGGATCCTGACGGAATTCCGGCCAGCGGATCAGGTTGTCAGGCTATGACGAGATGCTGGAGAGAGATTTCGAGAGTCAGTTGTAGCGGCGTGTGGACCCGCCGCACTCAGGCGTTTTTCGACGACATCAGCCCATCGCCACGGTTGACGCTGCACTGGACCGCCCAGCGGCCACCGAGGGCGGGCGCGATGTAGCCGATCTTTTCCACCGGTTGCTTCGTAACGGGATGTCGTCCGTTGAATTCGATCCAGCCTCCGCCCTGATCGACCGCGCGCCAGCTGGCGTCCCGGATCGCTGTCTGGTCGTCGCCCGGCAGCGCGTCCTTGCGCAGCTTGCCCGCCTTGCTCGGGTCGGAGCCAAAGGCCCGGAAATAGTCGTCGCGGTCCGCAACGACGATGTAGAGGTCGCGATCGTGAAAGCCGCCTTTCGGGTCGTGAAACCGGCGCACCGCGTTCTCGGGCCCCTCGGTGTCGACCAGTCGGGCCGCACGCTCCGCCATGGCCCGGGCTTCCCCCGCGCAGCCCTGTCGCAGCCGGATATTTTTCACCCCATCGCTGAGCCGGTCGGCGCGGTCCCGCATCAGGCTCGCCGTTTCCGCCGCCCCGCCGACCATCTGGCCATTGCGCTGAGTGATGCCGTCCAGCACCTCGACCGCCTGCGCGATTTCCTGCAGCCCTGCGGTCTGCTCGTTGCTCGAGCGCGCGACGTCACGCAGCAAAGAGGCCACCTCGCTGACCGCGTCGACCGCCTGCGCCAACAGATTTCTGCTGCCTTCGATGGCCTGCACCCCGTCGCTCACCTCGTCACGAGAATGCTGGATCAGTTTCTTGACCTCCCCGGCCGCTTGCGCGCTGCGCTGCGCCAACGCGCGCACTTCGGCGGCGACCACGGCGAAACCGCGACCGTATTCGCCGGCCCGGGCAGCCTCCACCGCGGCGTTGAGTGCAAGGATGTTGGTCTGGAAGGCGATGCCGTCGATCACACCGAGGATCTCCCCCATCTCGCGCGAACGTTGCTCGATGCGCTCGATGCTTTCGACCGATGCGCGCACCGCGGCCTGCCCCGCAACCGCATCGGCATGCGCACGAGTGGACTGCTCATCGGCTTGGCGCGTCTGATCGGTGTTGTAGCGCACGGCTTCCAGCAAGGCATCGAGCGAGGCACGGGTCTGCTCGAGGCTGGCCGCCTGCGATTCGGTACGCTGCGACAGCGAGGTCGCTTGTTGGGTGGCCTGAGCCCCGCCCATCGCGATCAACTCGGCTTCGCTGCGGATGCGCGCCACCATTTGCGACAACTGGTAGGCAAGCAGACGGCCCTGCTCGCCCAGCGCCGTCAGTTCGTCGTGCCCCGGCAAAGAAGCGTCGTGCATCAGATCGCCGTCGCACAGCGCATTCAACTGGGCCCGCAAGGTCGAGACCGCCTGCATCAGGCCGGCCCCGAACAGGCCAAAAATCACCAGAAACTGCGCCAATCCGATCACGGCGCCATAGCTGCCGCACCAGAGCGCCGCCGCGATGGCGCCAATTGCGCTGAGCGCGGCAATCGTCCACTGCACGCGCAGGTTCCAGCGACGCAATGTCCACTTGAGCGGGAGAGAGGGGGATCGTGCGGCGGCAACGTGTGGCGTCTCTTTATAGGTCGACATGGAATTGCCTCACCTTATTTTTTGTCTCTGATTGCTGGCCATGCGCCTCAGAACGCAGCCCGGTAGCACGTTGCTGGCGTGCATGTTTTTGCGTGTGAGGAGACGCCCCGTAAGCGAGGTCGTCACGGAGCGCATCGCTCCGGCAACCCCCCGTCTCCGTTGAGTTCGCGCTGCGCGGCGCTTACCGCCGAGCCAAACTCGCGCGCAAATTCTGCCACAAGGAGGAATGGCAAGACAATCGTAAACACCAGCATTTCCATTCCATTTTATTTATCGCGCAAACTGGAACACCTCGACCCGGAGACGCTCCATGAACGAAGAAGCCATACGTGAGGCCTTGAACGCACACTGGCAGGCCTCGGCGGCCGGCGATCTCGACGCCGAACACGATATCTACGATGACGATGCGATCTGCGACTACCCACAATCAGGCGAGCGAATCCGCGGACGAGTCAATTTGCAGGCATTGCGCAGCCATCATCCCGGGAAGCCATCCGGCTTCGATGTCCGGAGAATTCAAGGCGACGGCAATCTCTGGATCACCGAGTACACCATCAGCTATCAGGGGCGCATCGCTTACACGGTCAGCATGATGGAGTTCCGCGACGGCAAGGTCGTCCACGAGACGCAGTATTTCGCGGATCCGTTTGAGGCACCGGATTGGCGGAGTCGATGGGTTGAGCGGATCGCGTGAAAAACGCGTTGCGGCCGTGTAGAACCAAGGTCCGATTGATGGGAAATGCGCGCGTGCGACTATCTCGGCGGGGGTTGAAGCTCGAACTGACCGAGGTTCGCAATGCGGCAAGCCAAAGTCGTGATCGTCGGCGCCGGGCTGGTTGGAGGATCGGCAGCCCTGTTCGTGGCGTTGGCCATTCCGAGCGCGCAAGTCGTCATCATCGACGTCGCGCGAGTGCGCGCTGAAGGACAGGTTCTGGATCTCGCACATGCCGCCGCATTCTGGGGGCACAGCCGTTTCAAGGCAGGCGATTACAAGGACGCGCGCGACGCCGACATCGTCGTGATTACCGCCGGCGCCGGCGTCAAATCCGGCGAAACTCGCCTGCACCTGGCCAAAACCAATGCGGACATCGCGGCGGGAATCGTCGATCGCATCGCGCCGCTCGCGCCCGAAGCCATCTATCTGATCGCGACCAACCCGTGCGACGTGGTGACCGGCGCCGTCTACGGCCGCCTGCATTGCGCGCGAGCGCCTCATCAGCACCGGCACCTCGCTCGACACCGGGCGGCTGCGTTCACTGCTGTCCGAGCGGCTCGGCGTGGTGGCGTCCGCGATTCATGCCTATGTGCTCGGCGAGCATGGCGAATCGGCCTTGATCCAGTGGTCCGGCGCGACGGTCTGCGGCATGCCGCTCGAAACCTTCCTGACGAGACACGGCAAGGTGCTGGGCTCCACCAGCAGGGATCTGATCCTGCGCTCCGTGCACGAGGCGGCGAAGCTCATCAAGGAAGGCAAGGGCGCTACCCACTACGGCATCGCCAGCGCGATAGGACGGATCTGCGAGGCCATCGTGCATGACACCGATCTGATCCTCACGGTGGGCATCGTCCAGGCTGAAGTGGAAGGCGTACCGGACGCGTGCGTGTCGCTGCCGATGGTCGTCAATGGGGCGGGCGCGCGGTTGATCGCCTATCCGGAACTCGATCCCATCGAGCGTGAAGCACTGTTAGGCAGCGCGCGCAGCGTCAAGGAGGCGACGGAAAGCGTGCTCGCCAAGCGATGACCTTTTCTGCGCGACCTGCGATACGGCAGATCACCTTCATGGACTTTAGAAGGGCTATCAGTGAAGGAAATCCGCACCAGCCCCCATCCAACGCCTCACTAAGCCGAGATCCTGACCTCAAACGCCCCTCGATCATAAGCTTCACAATAAGCCTTCCAATCCGCCGCGACCTGCGCCTCGCACTGCGTCGCCAGATCGATCAACGGCAGTTGCCAATCGCGCCGATTCCCGAACGCGATCAGATCATCCGCGATCGCCGACTTCTGCCGCCCTCCGCTGCGCAGATGCGCCCATGCGCTCAGCTCGGCCATGCTGTTGATGATTTCCTCGAGCCGTGGCAGCTTGCCGTTCCAGTCGGCGAGCGCCACGCGATCTTCCGACGGCTGCAAACCGCGCAGCACATAGGAGCGCTCGTCGAACTCGACCGCGTGCAAAAATGCCTGCGATACCGCCTGATTGCGCCGCTGCACTTCGACGACACGCTGCGCCTCGGTCTGCCACTTCGGCTGCGCAGCCTTCACGTGCACACTCACGGACGATGGCAGTGCCTCTTTCAAATCGATCAGGTAGTTGCCATCCGGCGAGCCCTTGCCCTCGACCAGAATCACATACCGATCGACACCCAGGCTGCCAGTTCCCGCAATGCGCCGCGCGACATCGAGCGTGCGGTAGAACTCGGGATTCGGCTCCGTCGCCGCGAAGCGCTGCATGAACTGCGCGACCGCCGCGCGCTGTTGGTCGCTAACAGGTAGCGCCTTCTTGCCGTCGACCTTCAGCATGCGCGTCTTGCCTTTCAGCACGGTACGCCGGTCCAGATGCGCGGCGCGCGTGCGGCTCCCGAGCGCGTCGAACAGATCGCGCACCATGCCCGTCGCGGTCTCCGCTTCGATCCAGCGCGACTTGCCGAACGCAAGCGCGGCGCTGTATGCGTCGAGCGCGGTATGACACAGCGCGAGCGCCTCGGCGCGGCTCAGCTTCAGGTCGGCCGCGCCGACCAGCACGCTCGTCAACAGACGGACGAGCTCATAAGGAACCGGTGCGAGACAGGCTTCGTCGAAGTCGTTGTTGTCGAAGTAGACGAGGCGATTGTCGCCCTTGTAGCTACCGAAATTTTCCAGGTGCATGTCGCCGCAGATCCACACATGCGGCGCGTCGTCGAGCACTTTCGCGCGCGGCAAACGCTCATAGAACAGATGACAGGTGCCACGCAGGAACACGAACGGCGAGCCGCGCATGGCTTTGTACTTCATCGCGAGCCGTTCGGGGTCGCGGCCGGCGTTGAAACTGGCGATGGTCCTGGCGATGTCGGACATAAGGGATTCCGTCGTATGAGCGCAAGCTCGAGGTGAGTTCAATGGCTGTTGTGACCTCGGCGCGCACCGCGAATTCAATGCAGGTTCAACGCGGATGCAGCGAAGTCACCAGTGACTGCAGATTGACCGGGCGCACATGAATCATGCCGCCGCGCGGACTGTCGATATCGGCGACCAGCGCAAACGCCAGCGCCACCACCAGCGGCACGACCAGCAGCAAGCCCTCGCCGGCCTTCAGCGCCCGCGCGCCGTAGCCGACCAGCAGACTCGCGCAGATCGCCATCACGACCATCAATCCCCACGCCCCGTAAGGGATGCGGTCCCACCACGCGGCCTGCGCGTAGCCCTGCATGTTGAGCACGTCGTTGATCGCGGTGACGACGAGCGCCGCGATCGGCGTCGGCTGCGCGGTCGCCGCATTCCTGACGGCCATCCACATTTCCTGCTGCAGGCGCGTGGTGTCCGCGTCCACCCGGTCGAGCTCCCGCGTATCGCGCGTCGTGTAGAACAGCACGCGCACGTCGAGATAGTCGATGAGCAATGCGCGGAGCGCGGCCGCATCGGCGGCGGGCAGCAGGTCGGCGCGCACGTAGGCGGTACTGATCGCGCTCGCCTCCTCTTCCTCGTAATGCTCGCGAAGGTCATAGCGGCCTACCGCCATCGAAAACGTAAAGCCGATGATCAGAGCAAGCAGCGTCAGCGTCGCGGTCTGGACCACGCTGAAGTCGTCGCGGGCATCGTCGGTGATTTTGCTCAAGCGCCGCAGCAGCGTCGCGCCGACGCGCGCCGCCAGCCACATCAATCCGAACGACAGGACGAACACGAGCTCGGCATGATTCAGAACGTTTGGCATGGCGCGCGGTTTTTCTTCTGGTGATGGATAGGGGACGCTGTGAATTCAGGATGAATTCATGCTGCAATGTACTCTTGAATCGCAGCGCCCGGCCCCTCTTACCCCTCACCCCCAAACCTGCGCCGATACGCCCCCGGACTCGTCAACGCGATGCGACGAAAATGCCGCCGCAACGACTCTTCCGACCCGAACCCCGCCAGCTCGGCGACGCGCGTCATCGGCAGCGGCGGCGTCGCTTCGAGCAACTCACGCGCAATCGCGACGCGTTCCCTGACGAGCCACTCATAAGGCGCCATGCCGGTCGCATCGCGGAACTGTCGTTGCAGCGTGCGCGGGCTCATCGCCGCGCGCCCGGCGAGCGAGTGCAACGTATGCGGTTCGGCCGCGTGGCTGCGCACCCAGTCCATCAGCTTCGCGATACGTCCGCTCTCATCGTGCGGCATCGGGCGCGGCACGAACTGCGCCTGGCCGCCCTCGCGATGCGGCAGCACCACGAGCCGTTGCGCGACGCGATTCGCGACCGCACTGCCATGATCGCGCCGCACCAGATGCAGCAGCATGTCGAGCCCGGCCGCCGATCCGGCCGACGTAATCACCTGCCCTTCGTCGACATACAGCGCGTCGGGCTGTACGCGCAGTTGCGGATAGCGCTGCTGCAACTTGTCAGCGTAGCGCCAGTGCGTGGTCACGTTCTTGCCGTCGAGCACGCCGGCCGCCGCAAGCACGAACACGCCCGAGCAGATCGAGCAGAGCCGCGCGCCGCGCTCGTAGGCCGCGCGAATCCGGCGCAGCAGCGCGGCAGGCGGCACTTCGTCGGGGTCACGCCAACCCGGAATCACGATCGTGTCGGCGTTCGCGAGCAGCTTCAGCGTGTACGGCGCGGCCACCGTGATGCCGCCCGCCGCTCGAATCGGACCGGGCTCGCCCGCGCAGACCGCGAAGCGATACCACGGCACGCCTAGCTCGGGACGTTCGAGCGCGAACAGTTCGGTCACGCAGCCGAATTCGAAGGTGCAGAGCCGGTCATAGGCCAGCGCGACGACGAGATGGTTGTGCATGGCGCGATGTTACCGGAGATTGACGATCACGCCACTTATCCGGCGACCGGCCGCCCGGCACACTGATCGTGTCTGAAACGCGCGCGACAGACCTTCCGATCAACTCGCCCCCCTCCTTACCATGACTCACGACAACTCCACCGCCTCCACTCCGAACGCCGTCACCGCGATCCCTGCTGCCGACAGCGCCACCGCGCTCGCCCACTTTCACGCGTCGCTGCGCTTCGAAACCGATTGCGCCGACGTCCACGCCGCGCTCGCGAGCGGCGCGCCCGGCTTCGTGCTGCTCGACGTGCGCAGTTCCGCACTGTTCGCGCAGGGCCACGTGCCCGGCGCGCTGAATCTGCCGCACGGTAAGATCGTCGCGTCGAAGCTGGCCGCCTATGCACCGGACACGCTGTTCGTCACCTACTGCGCCGGCCCGCACTGCAATGGCGCGGCGCGCGGCGCACTGCGGCTCGCCCAGCTCGGGCGGCCGGTCAAGCTGATGGCGGGCGGCGTCACCGGTTGGCTCGACGAGGGCTTCACGCTGAGCCACCATGACACTTCGTCCCCGGTTGGCAAATCGCGAAGAAGTTAAACAAAAGTTCGCGAAGTGCCGATAACATGTTCAGCCGGACTCCTCCCGGCGGACCCGATATGCAGAGTTCATACAATCTTTGGCTGGTCGCGATTTCGTTCGCGGTCGCGACGCTCGCGTCGTACACCGGGCTCGATCTGACCGGCCGCATCTTTTTGCTCGCCTCGGCGCGCCGGCGGCATGCATGGCTGCTCGGCGGTGCGCTCGCGCTCGGCGTCGGCATCTGGTCGATGCACTTCATCGCGATGCTCGCGTTCTCGCTGCCGATCCCGCTTGGCTACGACCTCGCGCTGACCGCCTGCTCACTCGCGCTGGCAATCGGCGCGTCATATCTGGCGCTCTCCATGACGACCCGCGAGCGCCTGACGCCGGGCCGGCTGCTGGCGGGCGGCGTGCTGATGGGGATCGGTATCGCCGGGATGCATTACACCGGCATGGCGGCGCTGCGCATGGCGCCCGCGATTCACTACCAGCCGGCGTGGTTCGCAGCCTCGCTCGCGATCGCGATCGGTGCTTCGAGCGCCGCGCTATGGATGGCACGCGCGCTCAGCAACGAACACGAGAGCCATATCGCGCGCAAACGTCTCGCAGCGGCGCTCGTGATGGGCCTCGCGATCAGCGGAATGCATTACACGGGCATGGCCGCCGCCAGCTTCGCACCCGGCGCGATCTGCGGCGCGGCCAACGACATCAACGCGACATGGCTCGCCACCTCGGTGATCCTGCTGACGTTCGCGGTGCTCATCGTCACGCTGATGCTGTCGCGCTTCGACGTGCACACCACGTTCCTGCTCGGCAAGATGTCGAAGCTGAACGGCCAGATCGTGCGGCTCGCGACGCTCGACGCGCTGACCGGCCTGCCGAACCGTGCGACGTTGACCGAGCGGATCGAACGCGCGATTAGCGTCGCACGCCGCCAGCACACGTCGTTCGCGGTGCTGTTCATGGATCTCGACGGTTTCAAGACGATCAACGATTCGCTCGGCCACTCGACCGGCGATGCAGTGCTGTCCGCGTTCGCGCAGCGCCTCCAGCAGTGCGTGGGTTCGAGCGACACCGTCGCGCGAATCGGCGGTGACGAGTTCGTCGTGCTCGCGGAGCACCTCACGTCCGGCGACGACGCGGCCCAGCTCGCCGACGGCGTGCTCGACCGGATGCGCCAGGGCATGTGGAGCGACGAGCAACCGCTGCAGGTGATGCCGAGCATCGGCATCGCACTCTATCCGCGCGACGGCGACAGCGTCGACACACTGCTCAAGCACGCCGACGCCGCGATGTACGAAGCGAAGCGCGCGGGTCGCGGCACCTACCGCTTTTTCGAGCGCAGCATGAACGAGGCCGCCATGCGCACGCTGCAGATCCAGCAAGCGCTGCACGAAGCCTTGGTGAACGATCGTTTCTCGCTGCAGTTCCAGCCGAAGTTTCATCGCGGCGGCGACGTGCTCGCGGGCGCCGAGGCGCTGATCCGTCTGCACGATCCGCAGATGGGCGCGTTAACGCCGCTCGAATTCATCCCGGTCGCCGAGCGCTCCGGGCAGATCGTGCAGATCGGCTACTGGGTCGTGCGAGAAGCCTGCCAGCGCATTCGCGGCTGGATCGAACAGGGTCTGCCGGCGATCAAGGTGGCAATCAACCTGTCGCCGCGTCAGCTGGTGCAGCCGGACCTCGTCGAGACGATGCTCGAGATCGTCGCAAGCGAGGGCGTAGCGTGCGAGCAGATCATGTTCGAGATCACCGAGAGCGTCGCGATGCATGACGCCGCGCGCACGGTCGACGTGATCCGCGCGTTTCAGGCAAGCGGCTTCGACATCTCGATCGACGACTTCGGCACCGGGTATTCGAGCCTCGCGTATCTGCAGCGCTTTCAGGCGAAGCAACTGAAGATCGACCGCTTCTTTACCAGCGGTCTCGACACGCACGGCGCCGCGGGCAGCGCGATCGTGTCGGCGATCATCGCGCTTGCGCACTCGCTTCAAATGGACGTGGTCGCCGAGGGCGTCGAAACCCAATCGCAGCTCGACAAGCTGCGCTCGATGATGTGCGACGAAATGCAGGGCTTCCTGCTCGGCAGGCCGGTCAATGCCGACGACTTCGCCGCAATGCTCAAAGGGCGAATGGCGGCCGCTCGTGAACAAAGCGCGCTTTGAAGGACTTGTCTAACGCGTCTCCCCTAAGGCCGCCAGCCGTTCGGTCAACGCCCCGCTCGCACGCGTCATCGGCAAACGTAATTCATTGCTCACCCACCCTCCCGCCGCAAGCAACGCCTTGATCGGCGCGGGATTCGGTTCGGCAAACGCGAGCTGAATCTGCGGCACGAGCGCGTGAAAAATGCGCCGTCCTTCGTCGAGCTTCCCCTCCGTCAACGCGCGATGCAGCGCGACGAAACGCTCGGGCCGCCAATGCGCCGACGCCGCGATCGCCCCGCTCCCACCCGCGCACAACGTCGTGAAGACCTCGAGGTCGTTCCCCGCCAGAACCTGCAGGCGGCCGTCGCGAATCAGCGCAAGCGTCGTGTCGAGCGAACCGGCGCAATCCTTGATTGCCTGAATCCGAGGATGCGCGGCGAGCGTCAGCAGCGTGTCGAGTTCGAGCCGCACGCCGGTGCGCTGCGGAATGTCGTACAGCACGACCGGATGCGCGCTCGCGTCGGCGAGCGCGCTGAAGTGCGCGACGATGCCGTCCTGCGCGGGCCGCGTGTAATACGGCGCGGCGATCAACACGCCGGCAATCGGCAACCGGTTGAGCTGCCCGATCCGCTCGCACATGCTCGCCGTGTGATTGCCCGAGACGCCCACCAGCACCGGCAACTTACGCCGCTGCGGTGACGCGCTGGCGGCGGCTGCCGCCGCGTCGAGAATCGTCGCGAGCACGGCGTCTTGTTCGGCGGCGTCGAGCGTGGCCGGCTCGCCGGTCGTGCCGAGCGCGACCAACCCGGCCACGCCGGCGTCCGCATAACGGCGCACCAGCGCACGCAATGCGGCATGATCGACGGCGCCGTCAGCGAACGGCGTGATCAGCGGAATCCAGATACCCGAGAAATCAGACATGTTTTCTACCTCGATGACGACCGTATCGAATCCGGGTCAGCGGTGCGAGGGAGAACAGGGGGAAAGCCGCAGGCGGGCGGTCGACCGGTCGTTCCGTCGCACATCTGACGACGGAACAGCGTGCTCCGGTCAGATGAGCGGCTGTTTTTTGGCTTTGGCGCCGACGTTGCGCGAACAACCATTCGGGCGTGCAACCGCCGCGCTCGACTGAGCGGTGCAGATAGGGAGCGACGAACGGAGTCGGAACGTGGGGCCGGAGTGCATGACCCGCAGTGTAACCGCGAAACCGGCGCCGCAGGCAGTCCCGTAAGCCTCACGAAACGGGGCGCGGAGAAAAACGCTTGACTTCTACGCGCGGGACACTAATATACGCACCGCGTACATCTACGCGTTTTGCTGCCTTACTCCCCGCCGACCCCATTTTGCGACAGGTGCCCTCATGAGCGTTCCGCAACAAGCTTTCCTACGCGATGCGATGCGTCGCCTGAACATGACGCGCGATACGTTCGCGAACCGCATCGGCGTTTCGCGCCGGGCGCTGGACACGTGGCTGCTGCCGGACGACTCGCAGGAATCGCGGGCGATGCCGGAAATCGTCGAGCGTTTCGTGTCGGAGATCGTCGCCAACACCGAGCCGGGCGAAGGATATACGCAAAGCGTAGACTCGCAATCGCTCGCAGGCCAAATCCTGTTCGAGGGCAAGCCGCAGTTGTTGTCGGTCGATCAGTTTTCGCGCGACTCGGTCGAGGCGCTCTTTCGCGTCGCCGACATCATGCAGCCGATCGCCCGGCGCCGCAAAATCTCGCGCGTGCTCGAAGGCGCGGTGCTCGGCAATCTGTTCTTCGAGGCGAGCACACGTACCCGCGTGAGCTTCGGCGCGGCGTTCTGCCGGCTTGGCGGCTCGGTGTGCGACACGACCGGCTTCACGTTCTCGTCGATGGCAAAGGGCGAATCGATCTACGACACGAGCCGCGTGATGAGCGGCTACGTCGACGCGCTGGTGATCCGCCACCCGGAGCAAGGCTCGGTGGCCGAATTCGCGCGCGCGACCAACGTGCCGGTGATCAACGGCGGCGACGGTCCCGGCGAGCATCCGAGCCAGGCGCTGCTCGATCTGTACACGATCCAGCGCGAGTTCTCGCGCCTCGGCAAGATCGTCGATGGCGCGCATATCGCACTGGTCGGCGACCTCAAATACGGACGTACCGTGCACTCGCTCGTGAAGCTGCTGGCGCTCTATCGCGGCATCAAGTTCACGCTGATTTCGCCGCCGATGCTCGAAATGCCGGGCTATATCATCGAGCAGATTTCGCGCAACGGTCACGTGATCGAACAGACACACGACCTGCGCACCGGCCTGCGCGGCGCCGACGTCGTGTACGCAACGCGCATCCAGAAGGAGCGCTTCGCCGACGAATCGTTCGAGGGCTACACGCCCGACTTCCAGATCAACCAGGCGCTCGTCGATAGCGTGTGCGGCACCGACACGCTGATCATGCACCCGCTGCCGCGCGACAGCCGGCCCGGCGCGAACGATCTGAGCACCGACCTCAATCACGATTCGCGGCTCGCGATTTTCCGGCAAACCGACAACGGCATTCCGGTGCGGATGGCAATTTTCGCGGTGCTGCTCGGCGTCGACAAGCTGGTCCAGCATTCGATGCGCGATGCCGCGTGGCGTCCGCCCGTCTACCTCGGCCCGGACGACGCGGTGTTTCACGGCATCGATTGAGGCGGGCAGTCTTGCGCGAGTCAGGCCGCGGCGTGCCCGTCACGCATTTCGCGCGCCGCCTGCCTGAACGTGCCGGCAAAGAACAGCACCTGATATTTGACCGCGTTCGACCAGTACTTCCATGTATGGCCGCCGGGCCGCTCGGCGTAATCGTGCGGCACGCCGAGTTCGACGAGCCGCTCGTGCAGTAGACGGTTCGACTGCACGAGCGAATCGTTCACGCCGCAATCGATCGTCAGCGCGATATGGTCGCGGCCGAAATCCTGCGCACTCGCGACGATCGCTTCGCTACTCCAGAAGTCCGCATGTTGCAACGGGTCGCCGAACACGCGCTCGATGCCCCGCTCGTCCGCGCTGCCGCGCGGGTCCACCGCGCCGCTGATGCTGCCCGCCGCGCCGAACGCGTCGGGCCGGTCGAGCGCAATGCGTAGCGCGCCGAATCCGCCCATGCTCAAGCCCGTGATCGCGCGCGCCTGCTTCGTCGCGATCGTGCGGAAATTGCTGTCGATATAGGCCACCACTTCGGTGCCGACATAGGTTTCGTAGCGGCTGCGCGGATCGAAGGGGCTGTCGATGTACCAGCTCTCGTGGCCGCCGTCAGGCATCACGAGGATCACGTGATAGCGGTCGGCGAGCTTGCCGATTTGCGAATTCGCGGTCCAGTCCGTGTAATCGCCGCCCGAGCCGTGCAGCACGTAGACGACCGGAAAGCGCCTGGTCTGGTCGCCGCGCGCATACTGATCGGGCAGCACGACCGTTGCATCGAACGAGCGAAGCATCGCCGCGCTCGGAATCGTGACGACGCGCGACTGAAACGCCCACGCGGGCGACGCGATCAGCATCAGAACGAGCCAGAACGTACGGACTGGATTCATGGTGGGTCGCCCTCCGGTTGACTTCCGGCTGCTTACATTCGTCAGGCATCCCGAGGAAACCGCCACGGCATGCCTCGTCCTATGTCGTGGACGACTCTAGCAATCGCGACTTACAACCAAATTTCAGCCAAAAATACGCCCCGTCAGGCTTCAGTTGCTTCGGCGGCCTCAGCTGATGCTTCCGCGCCCGCACCTTCGAGGTGCGCCGCGAAGCCGACTCGCCCCGGCGCAAGATCGTCCCGCAATGTGAGCGCCGGAATCGCATACGCGCCGCCATTCTGTGGCCGGAACGCGATCGGCGCGGACGTCCAGAGAGCGTCGAGCCGTCGTCCGAGCGCCTCGCTGACCTGCTCATACTTCGCCTCGTCGACACGGCTCGTACGATAGACGACGAACGGCGGCAACACCTCGAAGCCGGGGTAATACAGCACGCCATGCTGGATCGGGAACAGCACGTCATCGATCGGACCGTTGATGCCGCGTGCGCTGTAGTGCGACTCCCAGCCGCCCGTCGTCACGACCAGCATCGCGCGCTTGCCTGCGAAACGGCCCTCGCCGTAACGCTCGCCCCAGCGCGCATCGGAATGCTCGCCGACGCCATAGGCGAGACCGTAGGCATAGACGCGCTCCACCCAGCCCTTCATGATCGCCGGCATCGAGAACCACCACAGCGGAAACTGCAGGATCACCGCATCGGCCCACATCAGCTTGTCCTGCTCGCGCGCGATGTCCTCGCTCTGCAAGCCGTTCTCGAACGCATGCTTCGATTCGAGCGACGGAAAGAAGCGCTCGCTGCTGTGGCGCACGCTGCTGTCGTTTGCATCGAGCGACGCTTTCCAGTTCATCGCGTACAGATCGGACACCTGCACCGTATGGCCGGCGCGTTCGAGATGCCGGACCGTGAAGTCCTTCAGCGAACCGTTCAACGATTTCGGTTCGGGATGCGCATAGACGATAAGAACGTTCATGATGAGACCTTCGTGGCTGAAAACAGTCACGATAGATGTCGTCGAGGTATATTGGAAATGAATTCCCAATATGTCAGGTATTGCCGTGGTTAATCTCAGAAGGCTCGACCTCAACCTGCTGGTCACGCTCGACGTGCTGCTCGAAGAGCACAACGTGACCCGCGCCGCCGAACGGCTGAACTTCTCGCAGCCGTCAGTCAGCGTGCATCTGGCGAAACTGCGCGACGTATTCGGCGATCCGCTGCTGTTGCCCGGACCGCGCGGCATGCGACCCACCGCGAAAGCGCAGGCACTGCGCGAGCCGTTGCGCGAAGCCCTCGACGCGCTGCAGCGCGCGGTCGCGCCCGCGACCCCGTTCGATCCGGCCGCGGCGACGCAAACCTGGCGCATCGCCGCAACCGACTACGCGGAATCGACGATCATCCTGCCGATGCTCGCTGGCCTGCGCGCGGCGGCGCCGGGCACGCGTCTCGCGATCGTCGAGGCGGTGCCGCCTCGGCTCGCCCGCCAGGCTGAACAGGGCGACATCGATATCGGCTTCCATACGAGCGAAGGCGCGCCCGAAGGGTTGCGCCGTCGCGTGCTGTTTGCCGAGCGCTATGTGCTCGTCGGCCGGGCGGGTCATCCGAAGCTCAAGCGTCGCCCCACGCTCGCGCAGTTCTGCAAGCTCGAGCACGTGATCGTATCCCCGGATGGCGGCGGCTTTTTCGGCGTCACCGACGAAACGCTTGCGAAGGCGGGGCTCGCGCGCAAGGTCGTGCTGTCGGTGCCGCACTTTCTGTTCATGCAATCGGTGCTCGCAAGCACCGACCTCGTGGGGATGCTGCCTGCGCGTCTCGTGCGTGACTCGGACGCGTTGCGGATGGTCGAGCCGCCCGTCGAGGTGCCGGGCTACGAAATGGCGATGCTCTGGCACGAGCGCGTGCATCGCGATCCCGCGCATCAATGGTTGCGGGAGTTCATTGCGGCATCGGTTTGATACGCTGCCGCAATGGCGCCGTCGCCCGCTGTGCAAGCAGCGCGTGTTGCGAAACCGAACCTCAGCCCTTCTCAGCGCCGATCGCATTCAGTTGATCGAGCACCTCGTCGCTCAGTTTCAACTGCGCGGCCTGCAGGTTTTCGCGCAGATGTCCAACCGAAGACGTGCCCGGAATCAGCAGAATGTTCGGCGCCCGATGCAATAGCCACGCGAGCGCGACCTGCATCGGCGTCGCACCGAGCTTGTGGGCAAGGTCCGACAGCTCCGCCGATTGAATCGGCGTGAAGCCACCCAACGGGAAAAACGGCACGTAGGCAATGCCCTGCTCCGCGAGCGCATCGATCAGCGCATCGTCGTCGCGATGCACGAAGTTGTAGTGGTTCTGCACGCACACGATCTTCGTGATGCGCTGTGCCTCGGCAATCTGTGCGGCCGTCACGTTGCTCAGCCCGACATGACGCACGAGACCTCGCTGCTGCAACTCGGCGAGCGCCGTGACCTGCTTTTCGATCGAGCCTTCGCTCGGCGCGTGCACGTTGCCCATCACACGCATGTTGACCACGTCGAGCGCATCGAGCCCGAGGTTGCGCAGATTGTCGTGCACCGCGCGTTCGAGGTCGGCGGGCTCCTGCGCCGGCAGCCACCCGCCGGCGCTGTCGCGCACCGCGCCCACCTTCGTGACGATCGTCAGATCGCGCGGATACGGATACAACGCCTCGCGGATCACCTGATTGGTCACATGCGGCCCATAAAAATCGCTTGTATCGATGTGGTCGACGCCCGCTGCGATCGCTTCGCGCAGCACCGCCAGCGCCGCTTCGCGGTCTTTCGGCGGCCCGAACACGCCGGGGCCGGCCAGCTGCATCGCGCCATAGCCCATGCGCCGCACCGGGCGGCCGGCGAGCGCGAAAGTGTCGATAGAGCTGAAGTTCGGCATGACGATCTCCTGGTGAAGTGGTGAGCGGCAGTATCGCCGGAATTGCGTTGTTGAATAAACCGGTCTAACGTGTACGGGTTGTTCAAAAATCTGCACAATCAATCGCCATGGAACTGAATGATCTGGCCGCCTTCGTTTCGGTCGCCCGCGCGGGCGGCTTTCGCGACGCGGCGCGCGTGAGCGGCGTGTCGGCGTCGAGTCTGAGCGTCGCGGTGCGGCGCCTCGAAACGAAGCTCGGCCTACGCCTGCTGAACCGCACCACGCGCAGCGTGGCGCCGACCGAAGCCGGGCTGCGTCTGATCGAGAAACTGACGCCGCTGTTCGGCGAAATGGAAGCGGCGCTCGACGTGCTGAACGGCTTTCGCGACAAGCCCACCGGCACGCTGAGGCTCAACGTGCCGTCGAGCGTCGCGCGCATCGTGCTGCCGGACGTGCTCGCGCGGTTTCTGAAGCAGTACCCCGATATTCGCGTCGAAGTCGTGGTCGAGGATGGCTTCGTCGATGTGCTGTCGATCGGCTGCGACGCGGGGATTCGCTACGACGAACGCCTCGAGCAGGACATGATCGCGGTGCCGATCGGCGCGCGCGTGCAGCGCTTCGCGACCGCCGCGTCGCCCGCTTATCTCGACGCGCACGGCCGCCCCGGGCATCCCAGCGAACTGCTTGCGCATGCCTGCCTGCGTGGGCAATTCGCGAGCGGCGCGCTGCCGACGTGGTACTTCGAGCGCGATGGCGAGCTGCTGCAACTGAATCCGACCGGACCGCTGCTGGTGCGGCCCGGCGCCGCGATCGACCTCGCGGTCAGCGGCGCGATCGCGGGCCTCGGCATCATTCATCTGTTCGAAGACATGCTGCGCCCGCATCTGGCCAGCGGCGCACTCGAAGCGATTCTGGAGCCGTGGTGGCAGCGCTTTTCAGGACCGTTCCTCTACTATCCGGGCCATCGTCATGTGCCCGCGCCGTTGCGCGCCTTCGTCGATTTCCTGAAGGCCGGTTCAGAAGGTCTACTGAGTAATGACGTGGCACGCACATAATATGGCAACGCCGGCTCGTAGGTCGCCAGCGGCAATTGCGCGGATAATGACGCGGATTGCCAGTGCGCATCGGGTCACCTGGCTAACCGGCGGAAAAACAGGCCTGCGGTGCCCGTGCAAATCGAGGCGATCGGGACCGTTAGAATGTTTGCGAGTTGTTGAAACTTCATACCGATAGCCACCATGACCGACAGACACGGGAGCCCGCTGCAAAATTTCGCCCACTTCATCCGCGCGGAACGGGACCGCCTGACGCGGCAGTGGATGCATGCCGTCTCCATCGACCCTGATCTCGTGGAAGCGGACCAGCTCACCTATCAGCAACTGGCCGACCATCTGCCGGAGATTCTCGACGAGGTATGCGTCGCGCTCGATGCGGACGACCTGGAACGCGTCGAAACATCGATCGAACGCGAAGCGAAAAAGCACGGCAAGGTTCGTTGGCGTCAGGGTTACCGCATCGAAGAGCTGGTGCGCGAACTGGACCTCTTTCAGCAGGTGCTCGTCGAAGCGCTCGAAGCATTCATCGAGCGCGACAAGTTGTGCACGCGCCGCCACGAGAGCCGCGCGCGGCGCCTGATCGCCGACGTATTCAGCATGGTCACGTATGCGTCGATCAAGGAAGTGGTCAGCGAACGCGATCGCAAGATCGACGAATACACGGGACGGCTCGAACGCGCGAATCACGAATTGACGCGCGGGCAACGGCTGGTCGGCGAGCTGCACGAATCGCGGATGCAGATCACGCGCAGCGTTGTGCACGATCTGCGCAATTTCCTCAATGCGTTTTCGGTCGCACTGCAAGTGATCGAGCGAGCGCCGTCGAAAGCCGATACCGCGTTGACCCTCGCGAACCGCCAGGCCGCCGACATGAAGCAACTGGTCGACCAGATGATCGAGTACTCGGTCGTGCTCGGCGACTCGGCGCCGCTCGTGCTCGAACCCGTCGATTTGCGCGAGCTCTTCGACGAACTCGTCGCGTCGACGCGGCCGTCGATCGAGGCGAAGGGGCTCGCGTTGCGCAGCGCATTCGATGCCGCGCTGCCGGTCATCACGTCGAATCGGCTGAAGCTCAAGCAGATCGCGGTCAATCTGCTGTCCAACGCGATCAAGTACACGAAGTCGGGGCAAGTCGAATTCCGGTTCGAGACGCATGGCGCCGAACACTGGACGATGCGCGTGTCCGATACCGGCGTCGGCATCCCGCCCGCCGACGCGGATCGCGTGTTCGACGAATTCGAGCGCGCGGCCGGCGAGGAGATTCCGGGCACGGGGCTCGGGCTCGCCATCGTCAAGGAGCTGTGCCACGTGCTCGATGGGCAGATCGAATTCGCATCGCGCGAAGGCGTGGGGACCACGTTCGAGATCCGGTTTGCGATCTGACGCGGCGGCCTTCAATGTAGTTGCCGTGCAGGCCTGCCACGATCGACGGGTAGGCACGCGCTCATCGCGCCGTTCCGTTCGCTCAACCCGCGCACGACCACCTCCGATGATTTGCCGTCTCGGCGCGCGAGTTCGGCCAGGTCGAGCAATGCGGCGTAGCGCGCGGAACAGTCTCTCGTTGCGCTGACGGCGGGGTTCGCGTGAAGGTCGTCGTTGGCATCGCTGGCGTCCATCAACGCATTGATCGTCAGCAACGTTGCCACGACGATCGTCGCGAACGCGGCTGCTTTGCACCGCGCGGCACCACGCGACCGCCAGGATTCGACGCAGGCTCTGATTCGCATCGCCGCGCTCATCCTCAGGCCCAATGCGCCGGCACCCACACGCGCCCGACCCAATGGCCCGGCACCCACACGGCAGGCCGCGGCGCCGGCACGACATACACGGGGCGCGGGGCGACGTACACGGCCGGCGGCGGGGGCGGCGGCACGTACACCACCGGCGGCGGCGGAACGTACGCGGGCGGTGGCGTCACCACGACGGGCTTCGGCGCCACGTAGACGACCGGTGGCGGCACGACGACCGGTGGCGGAGGCGGCGCGACCACCACCGGCTTCGGCGCGACGACCACGGTCGTGCCGGTAGTGGTCGTCCCGCCCGCGACCACCACGCCGCCGGTTACCACCGTGCCGCCCGTCGTCACCGTGTTGCCCTGGGTGCCGGTCACGCTCGTCGACGTCGTCACGACACCAGGCGCGACCCGCGTCGCGGTGCCCGAGTGATAGACGCTGTTGTTGTCCGGGCCCGTCACCGTGCCCGAGCGCGCGCAGGTCGAACCCGCGCAATTCGTCGACGCCGAATGATTGACCGTATTGCCGTTCGAACCCGTGATCGAGCCTGACGACGAATACTGTCCCGGCGCGGTGCGCGTGACGTCGCCGGACGTCGTCGCGGTTTTGCCGTCCGGACCGGTCAGCGTGCCGGTATGCGAGCAGGAACCGCCCGCGCAGTTCGTGTCGCCCGAATGCTGCACCGAATTGCCGTAGCGGCCGGTCGCGGTGCCCGAGTTCGAGAACTGGCCGGGCGCCGTGCGCGTGACCGTGCCGGTGTTGCTCGCGAAGCCGCCATACGGGCCGGCGACGCTACCCGAATGCGAGCAGCTACCGCCGCCGCACGAGCCATAGTGCGCGCCGTTATAGACGCCGCGCGACGTGTACGCGGTGCCGTGCCCCGACCACGCGAACGCCGATGCGCTGCCGAGTGCGAAGACAGCGGCAGCCCCGCCGAGCACCACGTTGCGCAGCGCGCTGCGTGCGACGTTAGCGAACATCTTGTCGGAACCTGCGAATGAACGATTTTTCACGGAGTGTCCTTGCTGGATTCGGGCCACTTGCGTTGCTGCCGCGTGGCGACGAACGGACTATAGGAGGACACACCGCGGAAATCATCAGGGAAGATATGTCGCGCTGTTTCACCGTGGCGCAGGCCCGCCAGGCAAGGGTTTGCGGGCATCTGGCCGCCAGCGCGACATAATTCGACATAGTTGGCGAAACAAACGCGGCTGCGGGAATGGGCCGCGAACCTGGCTGCTCACTGCCCCACCGGCGTCACCTGCACCGCGGCAGCCGACACGAACACCGCACGCAAGGTATCGCCGACCTTGACGTCGCTCAGATCGACATCCGGCGCGGCTTCGAACGTCTGTGTCTGATGCGCGCCGCGCAGCGTCACGAGCCGCTGCTTGCGATCGATCTTCATTACCGTCGCCAGCACGTCGGTCTGCCGCGCCGACTCGTAGCCGCCCGACGCCGGTGTATCGCTCTGCCTGTCGATTCGCTCGCGAATCCCCTTGCCCGCGCCGCCGACCTTCTCGGCCTTCGTGAGCAGCGCATTCTTGTAGAGCACGTCGATGTGATCACCGATCTTCAGCTGATCGAAACCGGCGGCCTGCTGGCTAACGAGCACGATGACGACGTTGCCGCCCGGGCCCTTCAGCGTCAGCGCGCGGTCGCCCGCATCGATGCCGACGATCTCCGCCGTCATGTGCACCGGCTGCGTCGCGCCGAGCACCGCTTGCGCGGTGCTCGCCATGTCGTCCTGCGCGCGCCCCGGCTGGGCCGCGGCCACTGCCGCGAGCATCAACGCTGCGCCTATCGCCGCTGTCTTCATTCGCGTTCTCTTCGAGCAAGGTTGAAATACGCCAGGAACGCCGCGTATTCACGACAACCACTGCAAACAGTATGACGCGAACGATTTGTCGGCGAAAACTCCGTGTCACCGTCGTGCTATCATTGATACCTATAGGGGGTATAGGTATGTCACATCTGAGCGCACACAAGGACGACTTATTGAAGCGCGTTCGCCGCATCGCTGGCCAGGTTCAGGCTATCGAGCGTTCACTGGAGTCGGACGCCGATTGCGAAAAAGTTCTGCATCTGGTTGCCGCGACACGCGGCGCGATGAACGGCCTGCTCGACGAGATCGTCGAGGCACACGCGCGCGAACACGTCGCGCATCCCGACCTGACGGCGAGCCAGCGCAAGAAGGGAGTAGACGCATTAATCGAGGCGATCCGCCGCTATTCCAAGTAGATTTCGTATGACTGACAACATGATCCGCACCCACGAGCACTCGTTTCTCGGCAGCTCGCACGACGAAAACGCGCGCCGGACCCGTTCCGTCGTCGCGCTGACCCTTGCCATGATGATCGGCGAGATCGCGGCCGGTTACATGACCGGCTCGATGGCGCTGCTCGCCGATGGCTTCCACATGGCGACGCACGCTGGCGCGCTCGGGATCGCGGCGCTTGCGTACGCGTTCGCGAAACGCAACTCGGGCAACCGCGCTTTCAGCTTCGGAACCGGAAAAGTGGGCGAGCTTGCTGGCTTTGCTTCGGCGTTGATTCTTGCGCTGGTGTCGCTTGGTATCGGCATCGAATCGGCGTTCCGGCTCGTTCATCCTACCGGCGTGGCGTTCGGGCAGGCAGCAGTGATTGCGGCGATCGGGCTGGTCGTGAACATCGTCAGCGCGATGCTGCTGTCGGGCAGTCATGCGGAACATGGACATCACGATCACGATCACGGCCATCACCATCATCACCATCACGGCCACGCGCACGGATCCGACAATAATCTGCGCTCCGCCTATGTGCACGTGCTCGCCGATGCGCTGACCTCGGTGCTGGCAATCGTGGCTCTGCTGGCCGGCCGCTATCTCGGGTGGATCTGGCTCGACCCGCTGATGGGCATCGTCGGGTCGATCGTCATCGCGCGCTGGGCGTGGACGCTGATGCGCGACACGGGCGGCGTGCTGCTCGATAAAACCGACGAGCACGTTGCCGACGAGATCCGCGAAATCCTGAATTCGCACGGCGACGCCGAGATTGCCGACCTGCACGTCTGGCAGATCGGCCCGCAGGCGCGAGCGGCTATCGTCAGCGTGCGCACACACGGCGGCGTCACGGCCGAGGCGATCCGCGCGCGGCTCGCGCCGGTGCATGAGGTCATGCATCTGACAGTCGAAGCGGCGTCATAACGCCCGCGCCCGTCGAAAAAAGGCGCAATCAAAACAAAGGGCCGGCGTGTCTCGACGACACGCCGGCCCTTCTGCTTCTTACTATTCGCTAGACCAGCTAACGCATCACACGCGCTCGATCGCGATCGCGATACCCTGGCCGACGCCGATACACATCGTGCACAGCGCGAAGCGGCCCTGCGTGCGTTGCAGCTGATACGTCGCGGTCGTCACCAGACGCGCACCGCTCATGCCGAGCGGGTGGCCGAGCGCGATCGCGCCGCCGTTCGGGTTCACGCGGGGATCGTCGTCCGCAACGCCGAGGGCGCGCAGCACCGCGATGCCTTGCGACGCGAACGCCTCGTTCAGCTCGATCACGTCGAACTGGTCGATCGTCATGCCCAGACGCGCGAGCAGCTTCTGCGTGGCGGGCGCCGGGCCGATGCCCATCACGCGCGGTTCGACGCCGGCGGTGGCCACGCCGAGCACGCGGGCGCGCGGCGTGAGGCCGAAGCGCTTCGCGGTTTCTTCGTTGGCGAGCAGCAGCGCGGCCGCGCCGTCGTTCACGCCCGACGCGTTACCGGCCGTGACCGTGCCGTCCGGACGCACGACGCCCTTCAGCTTCGCGAGCGTTTCGAGGCTCGTTTCGCGCGGATGCTCGTCCTGCGTGACCGTGATCGGGTCGCCCTTCTTTTGCGCGATCGTCACGCCGACGATTTCCTGCGCGAGCGTGCCGTCGCGTTGCGCGCGCGCGGCCTTCTGCTGGCTGCGCACCGCGAACGCGTCCTGGTCGGCGCGGCTGATGTTGTAGTCGGTCGCGACGTTTTCGCCGGTTTCCGGCATCGAGTCGACGCCGTACAGCTTCTTCATCAGCGGGTTGACGAAGCGCCAGCCGATCGTCGTGTCGTACACCTCGTTCTGACGCGAGAACGCGCTGGTCGCCTTGGGCATCACGAACGGTGCGCGGCTCATGCTTTCGACGCCGCCCGCGATCATCAGCGCGGCCTCGCCCGACTTGATCGCGCGGGCCGCGATGCCGACCGCATCCATGCCCGAGCCGCACAGACGGTTGACCGTCGAACCCGGCACGTCCTTCGGCAGACCCGCGAGCAGCAGCGACATGCGCGCGACGTTGCGGTTGTCGTCACCGGCCTGGTTCGCGCAGCCGTAGATCACGTCGTCGATCGCGGTCCAGTCGACGTTCTTGTTGCGCTCCATCAGCGCCTTGAGCGGCACTGCGCCGAGGTCGTCGGCGCGCACCGACGACAGCGAACCCGCATAGCGGCCAATGGGGGTGCGAATCGCATCGCACAGGAATGCTTCGGTCATGTGATGTCTCCAGTTGAGATGCTGCGTGCGCTGCGCCGCGGCCTGCCTTGCACCGATGACACCGGCTCGAAGCGCTGGGGCATCGAACTGGGGGCCGTCCTGGCAAGGAGCGGGAAGCTGCAAAAAAGCAGCGGCGCGGTGGCGGTCACGTCGGACCAGCTTAGCGCAGGATCGTGAACGATGGGCTTGGGAGTGCCGACGGTTGCGGCTGCTGTGGTTTCCTCACCCGACCTAATGTTCTATATACGAACACAAGGTCATATATCGAACAAACAGGCTCGATAATAGGCGTGGCCGCGAAAGCGTGTCAAGCACGGCCGCAGCCGTGCCGGGCGATACCAGGGAATACGCGGAGGGGGCGTCTTCAGCGAACTTCGATGCCTTCATCGGCGATGTAGCCACGGATCACGTCCGCAAAACTGCGCTCGCCCGCGAGCCCGAGCCGTTCCGCGCGCGACGTATCCCACGCACCCGGCCAGCTGCCGACGATCTTCTCGATGCGCTCGTCGGGCTGTCGCACGATGCGGCTCGCCACCGCCTCGCCCGCGACCTCGCGCAGTGCCGCGATCATCTCGTCGACGCTGACCGACAGGCCCGGCAGATTCAGCACGCGCTGCTTGCCGAGCGCGGCGCCATCGAGTTCGAGGCCTGCGATCAGGCTTTCGATCGCCTTGCGCGGCGACAGCAGCCACAGCCGCGTCGAACCGGCGACCGGACACACGGCCTCCTCGCCATTGAGCGGCTCGCGGATGATGCCGCTCGCAAACGACGACGCCGCCGCATTCGGCCGCCCCGGCCGCACGCTGATGGTCGGCAGCCGCAGCACGCGGCCGTCGACGAAACCACGCCGCGAATAATCGTTGAGCAGCAACTCCGCGATCGCCTTTTGCGCGCCATATGACGACTGCGGATTGAGCGCGGTGTGGTCCTGCACGACGGCGGGCAGATCACCGCCATAGACCGCGACCGAGCTGGTGAACACGACGCGCGGCTGGTGCCCGCGCTGGCGGCAGACTTCGAGCAGCAGCCGCGACGCATCGAGATTGATGCGCATGCCGAGATCGAAGTCCGCCTCGGCCTGACCACTGACGATGGCGGCCAGATGAAAGATCGCCGAAGTTTGAGCGTCGATGGCGCGTTCGAGCACGCTGCGCTCCGCGATATCGCCGACTTCGGTGCGCACGCGCGCATCGCCGAAATCGTGGGCACGCACGACGTCGAGCAGCAGCAGTTCGGTAATCGCCTGCGACGCGCCGCGCGCATCCTTCAGCGTGCCTCGCGCGAGCAGTTCGCGCGCGAGGCGCTGGCCGAGAAAGCCGGCGCCGCCGGTGATCAGTACTTTCATGGTTACGTGTCCGTCAGTGGTTGTCGGAACGAGTCAGCGCCCTGCGGCGAGATAAGGCTTCAACCAGCCGAGCCCCGCCGACGTCGCCGCGCGCGGCCGGTATTCACAGCCGATGTAGCCGTCGTAGCCGAGCGCATCGATCAGATCGAACAGGTACGGGTAGTTCAGCTCGCCGATGTCGGGCTCGTGCCGCTCCGGCACACCCGCGATCTGGATATGGCCGATGCCGGCCATATCGCGTTTGAGCTTCATCGCGAGATCGCCCTCGACGATCTGGCAGTGATAGCAATCGAACTGCACCTTCAGATTCGGCGCGCCGACTTCGGCGCGGATCGCCTGCGCGTCGTCCTGTCGATTGAGGAAATAGCCGGGCATGTCGCGCGTGTTGATCGGCTCGATGACGACCGTGATCTGTTCGGTTTGAGCGGCCCGCGCGGCATAGGCGAGATTGTTCAGATACACGTCGCGTTGGGTTCGACGCTGCGTGTCGCCGGGTTGATCGCCGGCGAGCAACCCGGCCATCACATGCAGCTTGCGATTGCCGAGCACGCGCGCGTACTCGAGCGCCGTGTCGATGCTGCGGCGGAACTCGTCCTCGCGGCCCGGCAACGACGCGAGGCCGCGCTCGCCGCCATGCCAGTCGCCGGGCGGCGCATTGAACAGCGCCTGCGTGAGGCCATGCGCGTCGAGCCGCGCCTTCAGCTCGCCCGCGCGGAACTCGTAGGGAAACAGGAATTCGACCGCGTTGAAGCCGTCGCGCGCGGCGGCGGCGAAACGGTCGAGGAACGCGTGCTCGTTGTACATCATCGTCAGATTGGCGGCGAAGCGAGGCATAGGGACAGCTCCTTCAAATTGAACCGTTATGCGGCGCTACCAGCGCGCGCCGAACGCGGCACGTAGTTCTTCGATCGCGGCGGCATCGAGCGGCTCGGGCCGCGGATTCGTCATCAGCCACAGGCGCGCGGTCTCCTCGAGTTCTTCGAGCACATACGACGCCTGCGCGACCGAGCGCTCCCACACCACCGGCCCCAAACGTTCGAGCAACACCGCGCGCACGCGATCGGCCAGCGCGGCGATCTGTGCGGCCACTTGCGGATCGCCTGGGCGTCGGTAACGAATCAGCGGTACATGTCCCACTTTCATCACGTAGTACGGAGTGATCGGGGGTAACACGTCCGCTTCGTTCCAAACACCCGCGAGCGTCAATGCGACCAGATGCGTCGAATGGGTATGGACGATGCCGCGCGCGTCGTCGTTGCGCGCATAGATGCCGCGATGCAGCGCGAGCGTTTTCGATGGCTTGCCACCCGACACCGCGTGGCCATCCGCGTCAACCTTCGCTATCTCGGCGGGATCGAGGCGGCCGAGGCAAGCGTCGGTCGGCGTGATCAACCAGCCGTCGTCGAGCCGCGCGCTGATGTTGCCGGCCGTGCCGACCGTATAGCCGCGCTGATACAGACTCGCGCCCACCACGCAGATTTCCTCGCGCACGCGCGCTTCGGTGGAGGTGTGTAATGCCGGCGTGCCGCTCATTGCGCGGCTCCGTCGAGATGGCGCAGTGCCTTGTCGAAGAAGTCGGTCGCGCCGAAGTTGCCGGACTTCAGCGCGAGCGCGAGCGGCTGCGCGTCGGTCGTCGCGGTAGCCGGCACGCCCGGATCGATCTGCGCGCCGATGCGCAGCATGCGCACGCCTAGCGCCTGGACAACCGCACCCGACGTCTCTCCGCCCGCGACGACGAACTTGCGAACGCCGCGCTCACGCAAGCCGCGTGCAATCGACGCCAACGTCTTCTCCACCAGATGCCCTGCCTCGTTGACGCCGAGTTCGCGCTGCACGGTCTTCACTTCGTCGGGCGATGCGGTCGCATAGATCAGCGCCGGCTCCGCGTGCACGAAGCGCTGTTGCGCGAACTCGAGCGCCTCGCCGACGACGTCCTCGCCGCGCGCCGCCGCGAGCGGGTCGATGCGGAACGCAGGCCGCGTCGCGCACCAGGCGGCGACCTGCGCGTTGGTCGCTTTCGACGCGCTGCCCGCGAGCACCGCCGACAAGCCTTCGACACGCGGCAATTGCGCGGCATTGGCCTGCTCGCCGAGCAGACCCGCGCGGCGGAAATTGGCCGGCAAACCGAGCGCAACGCCCGAGCCACCGGTGATCAACGCGAGGTCCGCGCAGGCCGCGCCGAGCGTGTGCAGATCGGCGTCGGACACCGCATCGGCAATCGCGATACGCACGCCGTCGGCGTGCAGCACGTCGAACGCGGCGCGCACGGCCGCGTCGCCTTGCGCGACCGAGTCATAACGCACGAGCCCGACTTTCGATCGAGTTTGCCGCTGCAGCACGCGCACGAGGTTCGCGTCGCGCATCGGCGTCAGCGGATGGTTTTCCATGCCCGACTCGTTGAGCAGCGCATCGCCGACGAACAGATGGCCGCGAAAAATCGTGCGGCCGTTCTCGGGAAACGCGGGACAGGCGATCGTGAACGACGCGCGCTCGGCGAATTCGCCGGACAGCGCATTCAGCAACGCGTCGGTCACCGGGCCGATGTTGCCCGCATCGGTCGAATCGAACGTCGAGCAGTACTTGAAGAAGAACTGCCGGCACCCTTGTGCGCGCAGCCAGTCGAGCGCGGCGAGCGATTGCGCGACCGCGTCGGCCGCGGGGATCGTGCGCGACTTCAGCGCGACGACGAGCGCGTCGGCGTCGAGCGCTTCGTTCGGCGTTTCGTTCGATGCAGGCACGCCGATCGTCTGCACCGTGCGCATGCCGCCGCGCACGAGCATGTTGGCGAGATCGGTGGCGCCGGTGAAATCGTCGGCGATGCAGCCGAGCAGCGCAGGGTTCGTTTGAGCCGTCATGACCTGCCCCTCGGCTATCGCTTCGCCGGCAGTTCGATGCCGGGGAAAATCTTCACGACCGCCGAGTCGTCTTCGCCGCCGTGGCCCGCCGTCGACGCCATCATGAACATCTGATGGGCTGCCGCCGACAGCGGCAGCGGAAACTTCGTGCGACGCGCGGTATCGAGCACGAGCCCGAGGTCCTTCACGAAAATATCGACCGCCGACAGCGGCGTGTAGTCGCCCGCGAGAATATGCGGCACGCGGTTCTCGAACATCCACGAATTGCCCGCGCTGTGCGTGATCACGTCGTATAGCGCGTCCGGGTCGACGCCTTCGCGCAAGCCGAGTGCCAGCGCCTCGGCGGCTGCGGCAATATGCACGCCGGCCAGCAGCTGGTTGATGATCTTCACCTTCGAGCCCGCGCCATGCGCGGCGCCGAGCCGATAGACCTTGCCGGCGATCGCGGCGAGCACGTCCTCGCACGCGGCGTAAGCGGCCGCGGGCCCGGACGTCATCATCGTCATTTCGCCCGACGCGGCACGCGCCGCGCCGCCCGACACCGGCGCATCGAGCATCTGCAATCCGGCCGCCTCGACGCGCTTGCCGAGATCGCTCGCAAAGTCCGGCGCGACCGTGGCGCTCGCGATCACGACGCCGCCCGCTTTCATCGCCGCGAGCGCGCCATCGCCGCCTCGCTCGCCGAACAGCACGGCCTCGGTTTGCGCGGCATTCACGACCAGCGTGATCACGACCTCGCACTGCGCGCCAAGCTCGGCGGGCGTCGCACAGCCGACGCCGCCTTCATCGACGAACGCCTGCAGCACGTCGCGCCGCAAGTCGCACGCGTGGACCCTGAAGCCCGCGCGCAACAGCGAGCGCGCGACGCCAAGCCCCATCGCCCCCAGACCAATGACACCGACATTTCTCGACATGCATGACCCCTATGAATTAGTGCTGCGCTTGTTCGTTCGAGCGCGTCAGACGATGCCCGCCTCGGCAAGCCGCCGCGCCGCGTTATACAGATGCGTCTGCGCGGCATTGCGCGCCGCCATCGGATCGCCCGAGCGAATCGCCGCGGCGATCGCCGCGTGCTCCTCGCGCACCTGCCGCGAGAAGTCCTCGCGCAGCGCCTCGTTGCGACGCGTGACGACCGTGCCCGCTTCAAGGTACTGATTGAGAAACGTAAGCGTCTTGAGGAAATACGGATTGCCGGTTGCCACCGCAATCGCGCGATGGAACGCGACGTCTTCGGCGACGCCGTCTTCGCCGTCGGCGACCGCGCGCTCGATGCGCGCGAGCGCGGCGTCGATCGCGGCCATGTCGGTATCGCTGCGGCGCATCGCGGCTTCGGCCGCAACCTCCGCCTCGATCGCACGGCGCAGCGCAAGGATCTGCACGACCGAGCCCGGTTCGACCGCTTCCGCGTAGTCGATCCGCAACGGGCGGATCGCGCCGTGTCCGGCGACGAATACGCCACTGCCCTGGCGCGGCTCGACCACGCCCTCGTTCTTCAGCCGCGACAGCGCCTCGCGAATCACCGTGCGGCTCACGCCGAACTGTTGCGCGAGCACGGCTTCGGTCGGCAGCCTGGCGCCGCGCGCGAAGGTGCCCTTGTCGATCTGCTTGAGCAGTTGCTGCGCGACAGTGTCGCTCAACGCGCGGGCGGGAATCTTGTCGAACATGGCGTATCGGTTGGGTCAGGTACCGTGAATGGATCGGGTTGTCGGGTCATCATACAAATCTGGACGATGAACCGCATCCACGCAAACCCCTGGTTTTTTGAACGGATCGGCGTCATTTGGCGAAACGGAAGGCTTAAGCTATCGTCTCGCCTTTGCGGCGCAACGCACAACGCGGCGCCGCATCGAAACGAACAGGCGTCGCGCGTCCTTCGTGCGCACTATTCCAAAACCACGATCAAGGTCCATGAGCAAAGCCCTGCCGCCGTCTTCCGTCGCGCCCGTCATCGCCGAACCGGCCCGGGAGAAACCGGGCGACTCGTACGTGCAGTCGTTCGCGCGCGGCCTCGCGGTCATCCGCGCGTTCGACGCGACGCGCCCCGAACAGACGCTCACCGACGTCGCCGCGGCGACCGGCCTGACGCGCGCCGGCGCGCGCCGGATTCTGCTGACACTGCAAACGCTCGGCTACGTGGAGGCCGAGGGGCGCCTCTTCCGTCTGACGCCGAAGATTCTCGATCTCGGCTTCGCATACCTGACCTCGATGCCGTTCTGGAATCTCGCCGAACCCGTCATGGAGAGTCTGTCGGCGCAGGTGCACGAAAGCTGCTCGGCGGCCGTGCTCGATCGCACCGAGATCGTCTACGTGCTGCGCGTGCCGACCCACAAGATCATGACGATCAACCTGTCGATCGGCAGCCGCCTGCCCGCGTACTGCACGTCGATGGGGCGCGTGCTGCTCGCCTCGCTCGACGACGAGACGCTCGACGCGACGCTGAACTCGTCGCCGCTCTACGCGCACACGCCGCGCACCGTCACCGACAAGGACGAGTTGAAGAAGCTGATCGCGCAGGTGCGTCGCCAGGGGTGGGCGATCGTCGATCAGGAGCTCGAAGGCGGTTTGATTTCGCTGTCCGCGCCGATCCGCAATCGCCAGGGCCGCGTGATCGCCGCGATGAACATCAGCGGCAACGCGCAGCGCAATTCGGCCAAGCAGATGGTGAAGGCGTTTCTGGAACCGCTGCAGCAGGCCGCGCAGACGGTCTCGCAGATGGTCGCGCGGCGGGGCTGACGCACGCGGCCAGATAGCCGTCAAGTCGCTCACCGCGGCAGATAACGCTCCACCAGGCGCGCCCAGAACGCCGCACCGATCGGCAGGCTGCGGTCGTTGAAGTCGTAGCGCGGGTTGTGCACCATGCAGCCGTCCTCGCCGACGCCATTGCCGAGGCGCAGGAACGTGCCCGGACGCTTCTGCAGCATGAACGCGAAGTCCTCACTGCCCATCAGGATGTCGGCCTGCTCGACCACCTTGTCGTCGCCGAGCAGTTCGCGCGCGACCTGCACCGCGAAGTCCGTTTCGGCATCCGTATTGATGACGACCGGATAGCCTTCGACGTACTCGACGTGCGCCTTGCCGCCATAGCTGGCGGCCTGCGTCCCGGCCAGCTCGGTGATGCGCTTCTTCAGCATCGCGCGTACCTCGGGGCTGAACGAGCGCACGCTCAGCTCGAGCCGCGCGCTGCTCGATATCACATTGTTCGCGGTGCCCGCGTGCATCGAGCCGACAGTCACGACGGCTGGCTGCGCCGGATCGACGTTGCGCGCGACGATCGTCTGCAGCGCCATCACGATGCTCGCGGCGACCACGACCGGATCGACGGTCAGATGCGGACGCGCCGCATGACCGCCGACGCCTTCGATCGTGATGATCGCCTTGTCGCCCGCCGACATGAACGGCCCCTTGCGGAACAGCAGCACGCCCGGCTCCGCGCCCGGATGGTTGTGCAGGCCGAACACGGCGTCGCACGGGAAGCGCTCGAACAGGCCGTCGTTGATCATCTTCTGCGCGCCGCTGTCGATGCCGCTTTCCTCGGCCGGCTGGAAATACAGATGCACGGTGCCCGAGAAGTTGCGCGTGGCCGCGAGCCGTTGCGCGGCACCGAGCAGGATCGTCGTGTGGCCGTCGTGGCCGCACGCATGCATCTTGCCGTGCGTGCCGCTCGCGTAAGGCAAGCCGGTTTGCTCGATGATCGGCAGCGCGTCCATGTCCGCGCGAATGCCGATGCTGCGCTTGCCGTCGCCCACTTTCAGCGTGCCGACCACCCCTGTCTTGCCGACCCCGCGCGTGACCTGCCAGCCCCACTGTTCGAGCTTGTCGGCGACGAGCGCCGCGGTCTGCACTTCCTCGTACGCGAGCTCGGGATGGTGGTGAATGTGATGGCGAATTTCGCGCAGGCTCGCGGCGGCGGGTTCCAGATCGGACACTTCGGTCAAACGCGGGATCTCGTTCATAGTTTGTCGGGCTCCAATGAGTTGCCGCGCAGTAAGGACGCGTGCCTGCGCTACGCGTTCACGTTTTCCTTGAGCACCGTGATCAATGCGTGCCCCGCCTCTTCGAGCGTACCGGAGTTGTCGATCGTCGTGCAGCGCACGCCGGCGGGCAAAGCAAACGGCGCGCGCCGCGCGAGCCGCGCCGCGACCTGCTCCGCCGATTCGCGCGCCCGTGCGCCGAGCCGCGCTTCGAGAATATGCAGCGCGGCGCTCACATGCACCACTTCCGCGCGCGGATAGCGCGCGAGCGCATGCTGCACGTACTGCCGCGAGCCGTTGACGACCACCGTGCAGCCGCGCGCGAGCCATGCATCGAGTTCGATGCCGATGCCATAGCGCAGCGCATGGCTCGACCATTCGAGCGCGAACAGGCCAAGCACCGAACGCGCGGCGAACTCCTCGACGCTCAGTGCGACATGCACCTCGCCATTGCCGCTTGGCCGCGTGATGTAACGATGCGCGAACACGACCGGGTCGCCCGCGAGCCCCTTGCGCGCGAATTGCAGCAGCGCATCCTTGCCCGCGCCCGACGGCCCCATCACATAGATCAATCGCCCTGTCATTGGCTGCTCACCTCGTCGTGCTGCATGTCCTTGCGATCGCCATGTTGCACGCCGGGGCTGAACGGCAGCCGCTGCCACAACACGAACGGCTCGCCCAGCGCCGGCTCGACGAAGAGCGCGGCCTGATCGACCGCGAGCGGCCCGAGCGCGGGCGTGCGTTCACGCCACCATGCGAGCAGCGTCGCGCGTTCGCCGGCATCGGCGAGCGAACTGGACAACGTCATATGAAAACGGAATTCGTCGAACACGTACGGATAGCCCCATTCCAGGAGCAACGCACGTTGGCGCTCGCTAAGCGGCGCGGCGAGCCGGCGCGCGAGATCTTCCGCCGATGGTCGCGCGCGCAGCCCATCGAGCGATTGCAGCGCGTTCGACGCAAGCTCGCGGATGTGCGCTTCGCCGTGCTCATCGGCGGGACGTAACGCCACGAAGTCGCCCAGCGTGGCCGCTTCCACCGGCAACGCGAACGCCTGCTGCGCGAGCGCCCAGGCCCGAGCGGCCGCGAGCACGTCGTCTTGCGTGACGCAAGCGCCGAGCCGGAACGGCGCGACCAGCGTGCCATGCCAGCCGTAGCGGCGCGGCGCGTCGGTCAACGCGGCGAGCGCGCGCGTCAAACCTGGCGGCTGCGGCTGCGCGCAGCGCTCGCCGCTTTGTGCATCGCGCCCGAGCCATGTCGAGCCGGCCGGCCACCACGCGGATTCACGCGACGGCGCGTAGTAGAGCGCGAAGCGCGCTTCGGCACCCCATGCGGCGCCGCTCACAGGTCGTGCTCCACGAGCAATTGCACGCGGTCGGCCGCGAAATGCGTGAAGCCGTACTTGACCGGCGTGCCTTGCAGATCGACGTCGACGTTCTCGACCCACAGCACCGGCTGCTGACGGTTGATGTTCAGCCGCCGCGCGACTTCCGGCTCGGGCAGCACGCTGCCGATGCGGCTCCACTTGCGCAGATAATCGTCCACGCCGAATTCGGCCAGCGCCTTCGTCGTGCCGCCGAGACGTTGCACCACCTCCGGCAGATCCGGAAATCGCGCGGCCGGATACCAGCTGCGTGCGAACGTGAGCGGCACGCCGTCGGACTCGTTCAGCGATTCGATGCGATAGACCGCCACGCCCGCGCGCAGACCCAACGCCTTCGCGACATTGGGTTCGGCCTTCACGCGCGCGGCCGACAGCATCTTGCCCGCGGGCGAGTGATGCTGCTGACGCAGGTTCTCGGTGAAGCGCGTACGGCGGCCGATCGAATAGTCGATCGCGCCGGGCTGCACGAAGGTGCCGCGTCCCTGCTCGACGCTGACGAGGCCGAGCGCGGCGAGGCCAAGCATCGCGCGACGCACCGTGTGACGGTTGACGTCGAAGCGTTTCGCCAGCTCGCCCTCGCTCGGCAGCCGCCCTTCTTCGCCGAACCCGCTCGCCGCGATCTCGGCCGCGAGAATCTGTTCGATCTGCCTCCAAACGGCCACCCCCGCGCCACGTTCGAGCGTCGTAGCCGGCGTCGCGCTGTCATTCGATGTCATGGTGCTGTCATTCCCTTCGGTTCAAATGATCGCCATGACGTGCATTGTAGTGCGCAAGCCGTGATGGAAATATGAAACGTCGGCCGCGCACGGCCGTCCAGACAACTATGCCTATAAACGTCTAGACGTTTAGATGAATAGATGCTCCAATATCCACTCGCTGGATCGACAGGAAATCCGATGAGCCCGACTTCCGTCCCCCCCTCTTCGGCACCGCGCCGCGCCTGGATGGCCGTGCTGGCCCGCACGGCGCGCACCGACCTCGAAGCCGCGCTACAGCGCGCGCTGCAAGGCCAACCCGCCCCCGCCTACGACTGGCTCCGTCCCCCTGAAATCGGCCTCGCGATGGTGCGCGGGCGTATCGGCGGCAGCGGCGATCCGTTTAATCTCGGCGAAGCGACCGTCACGCGCGCCACGCTGCGTCTGCGTGCCAGCGGCGACGCTGAGGCCACCGTCGGCGTGGCCTGCCATCTGGGACGCGACCGGCGTCGCGCCGAACTCGCCGCGCTCGCCGATGCGTTGCTGCAAATGCCCGAGCATCATGACAGCCTGCAGCGCCACCTGATCGAGCCGTTCGCCGCGCAGCAGCAAGCCCGGCGCGTGCAACAGCAACAGGACGCCGCGACGACGCGGGTCGAATTCTTCACGATGGTGCGGGGCGACTGATGGAACATTCACCAATTGCTTTGTCCACACTGACGCCGGGATTCGCGGACCCAGTCCACGATACCCAGGCCGTTTTCCGTACGCTGCTCGACGCGTTGTCGCGGCCCGGCACGATCGGCGTGATCGGCGACGTGCTGCCTGAGTTGCGCAATACGCCGGCCGAACCCGCTGCGTTCGCAGCGCTGCTCACGCTCTGCGACTACGCAACACCGGTCTGGCTCGCGCAGCCCGATACCGCGCTCGCGTCGGCGTTGCGTTTTCATACCGGCGCACCGCTCGTCGATGCACCCGGCGAAGCCGCGTTCGTGTATCTGCAAGATGCCAACGCACTGCCGTCGCTCGAAAGCTTCGCGCCCGGCAGCGCCGAGTCGCCCGAACAATCAGCCACGCTGCTGATCCGCGTCGACGCGCTGACGGGCGGCGCACCGGTCACGCTGAGCGGTCCCGGCATTCTGGATACCGAAACAATTTCTCCCGACGGTCTTCCTACGCGGTTCTGGCAGGAACGCGCGATGCTCGCACCGCTGTTTCCGTGCGGAATCGACTGTTATCTGGTTTGCGGCCAGCGCGTGATCGGCCTGCCGCGCACAACTGACGCGAAGGTGAACTGATGTACGTTGCCGTCAAAGGTGGAGAACGCGCGATCGAAGCGTCGTGGCGCCTGCTCGACAAAGCGCGCCGCGGCGATACGCGGATCGCCGAACTGAGCGTCGCGCAGATTCGCGAGCAGTTGCGGCTCGCGGTCGCGCGCGTGATGACCGAGGGCTCGGTCTACGACGAGGAACTCGCCGCGCTCGCCATCAAGCAGGCGGCGGGCGATCTGGTCGAAGCGATCTTCCTGCTGCGTGCGTATCGCACCACGTTGCCGCGCTTCGGCTATACGCGCGCGATCGATACCGAAACGATGCACGTCGAGCGTCGCATCTCGGCGACCTTCAAGGACTTGCCCGGCGGCCAACTGCTCGGCGCGACCTATGACTACACGCAGCGCCTGCTCGATTTCGCCTTGCTCGCGGATGGTGAGGACGTGCAGCAAGAGGTGACGCGCGGCGGCGTGCCGGTTTCGATAGAACCGCCCGCGCCGGAATCGATGCCGCGCGTCGTGTCGCTGCTCGACAAGGAAGGCCTGATCGAACAGGAGCGCCCGACACCCGACGGCGCACAACCCGGCGATCTGTCGCGCGAACCGCTCGCATTTCCCGCAAGCCGCGCGACGCGCCTGCAGAATCTCGCGCGTGGCGACGAAGGCTTTCTGCTCGCGATGGGCTACGCGACGCAACGCGGCTACGCGCACTCGCATCCGTTCGCGGGTGAGATCCGCTTCGGCACGATCGAGGTCGAAATGGACCTCGACGAACTCGGCGGAGCCGTCGACATCGGCGATATCGACATCACCGAATGCCAGATGATCAACCAGTTCGCAGGCAGCGGCGCGGTGCCGCCCGCCTTCACGCAAGGCTACGGTCTCGCGTTCGGCCACTCGGAGCGCAAGGCGATGGCGATGGCGCTCGTCGATCGCGCGTTGCGAGCCGAAGAACTTGGCGAGACGCTCGCGTCACCGACACAGGACATCGAATTCATGCTCTCGCACAGCGATAACGTCGAGGCGTCGGGCTTCGTCCAGCACCTGAAGCTGCCGCATTACGTCGACTTCCAGGCGGAGCTGGAACTGGTTCGGCGCTTGCGCTCACGGCATCAAGGCAACGATGAACCAAGCCACGTCACCGGCAAGGAGCAGACAGCATGAACGCGCCCGACACCGCTGTTGCAAACACGTCATACGACAGCGCCGCACACGGCTACAACTTCGCGTACCTCGACGAGCAGACCAAGCGCATGCTGCGCCGCGCGCTGCTGAAGGCAGTCGCCGTGCCCGGCTACCAGGTGCCGTTCGCATCGCGCGAAATGCCGTTGCCATTCGGCTGGGGCACCGGCGGCATCCAGGTGACGGCCGCGATCATCGGCCGCAACGACACGCTGAAGGTCATCGACCAGGGCTCCGACGAAACCACCAACGCGGTCAATATCCGCCGCTTCTTCGCGCGCACCACGGGTGTCGCGACCACGCGGCGCACGAGCGAGGCGACGATCATCCAGACGCGCCACCGGATTCCCGAAACACCGCTGAACGAGCGGCAGATTCTCGTCTATCAGGTGCCGATGCCCGAGCCGCTGTACCGGCTCGAACCGCGCGTCGCCGAATGCAGGAAGCTGCATGCGCTGGCCGACTACGGACTGATCAGCGTGAAGCTCTATGAGGACATCGTGCATCACGGCAGCATCGCGACCACATACGACTATCCGGTGATCGTCAATCATCGCTATCTGAGCTCGCCCTCGCCGATCCCGAAGTTCGACAATCCGAAGATGCATATGAACGCCTCGCTGCAACTGTTCGGCGCAGGCCGCGAGCGGCGCATTCACGCGATTCCGCCCTATACGGCGGTGCGCAGCCTTGACTTCGACGATCATCCGTTCGAGGTGCAGAAGTGGCAGCACGCATGCGCGCTGTGCGGATCGAAGGAAAGCTTTCTCGACGAGATGATCGTCGACGACGCGGGCACGCGCATGTTCGTTTGCTCGGATAGCGACTACTGCCACGAGCGGCGCGGCGATGGCGATGGCGATACCGAATCGCAAGCACCGTTGCCGCGCGCCACGCGCGAAGGAGAGTCCGCATGAGGCCGCTCCTGAGCGCACGCGCGCTCACCAAACAGTATGACGGCCGCAATGGTTGCCGCAACGTGAGCTTCGACCTGTGTCCGGGCGAGGTGCTGTGCATCGTCGGCGAATCGGGCTCGGGCAAGACCACGCTGCTCAACACGCTGGCGCTGAGGACCGAGGCCGATAGCGGCTCACTGCACTACACCGCGTCGCATGGCGACTCGCTCGATCTGCGCGCGCTGTCCGAGCCGCGCCGCCGTCTGTTGATGCGCACCGAGTGGGGCTTCGTGCAGCAGAATCCGCGCGACGGCCTGCGCAGCGGCGTATCGGCCGGCGCCAACATCGGCGAGCCGTTGATGGCGGTCGGCGCGCGCCACTACGGCGAGATTCGCCGCACGGCCACGCAATGGATGGAGCGCGTCGAGCTCGACCCGACGCGCATCGACGAATTCCCCGCCGCGTTTTCGGGCGGCATGCAGCAGCGTCTGCAGATCGCGCGCAATCTCGTCACCGGTCCGCGTCTCGTGTTCATGGATGAACCGACCGCCGGTCTCGACGTCTCCGTGCAGGCGCGTCTGCTCGATCTGCTGCGCACGTTGACGTCGACGCTGCATCTGTCGGTGCTGATCGTCACGCACGATATCGGTGTCGCGCGTCTGCTCGCGCATCGGCTGATGGTGATGCAGGCGGGCGAAGTCGTCGAGGCCGGCTTGACCGATCAGGTCCTCGACGATCCTCAGCACCCTTATACGCAAACGCTGGTTTCCTCGGTTCTGCCGGTTTGAGGCTCACGATGCGATCCACTGATGCAGCAATTGATGCAGGCGCCGAGCGAGCGTTCGCCGACAACGCGGCGCTGATGCTGCGCGCCGCCGGCATCGGCAAGACCTTCACGCTGCACGGCCAGGGCGGCGTGCGGATCGACGCGCTCGCGGACGTGTCGCTCGAGGTCGAGCGCGGTGAATGCGTGGTGCTGGTCGGGCCGTCCGGCGCGGGCAAGAGTACGCTGCTGCGCTGTCTGTACGGCAACTATCTGGCGAGCACCGGCTCGATCGCGATTCGCGACACGAGCGGTCAGGGCCAGCCCGTCACGATCACCGGTGCCGAACCGCGCGACGTGCTGCGTCTGCGCCGCGGCGTGGTCGGCTACGTCAGCCAGTTCTTGCGCGTGATTCCGCGCGTGCCGACGCTTGCGCTCGTCGCCGAGCCGCTCGTGTTGCACGGCATCGCCGAACACGAAGCCAGTGCCCGTGCCGCTGAATTGCTCGCGCGGCTGAACGTGCCGGAGCGTCTGTGGGCGCTCGCGCCCGCGACGTTTTCGGGCGGCGAGCAGCAGCGCGTGAACATCGCGCGCGGCTTGATCGCCGAACATCCGCTGTTGCTGCTCGACGAACCGACCGCGTCGCTCGATGCGGAAAACCGCGAGGTGGTGGCCGATCTGATCGTCGAGGCGCGCGAGCGCGGCGCCGCGATCGTTGGTATCTTTCACGACGAACAGACGCGCAACAAGGTCGCGACGCGCCGCCTGGAACTGCGGCCGCCGCAGCGGCACTAAACTCGAACGGATACCGACTGACTACGGAGCAAGTCGATGTTGATCAGCAACGCTCGCATCGTGACGCGAGACGAAGTATTCATGGGCGCCGTGCGCGTCGAAGACGGCGTGATTCGCGACGTCGAACGCGGCGCGAGTTCGACACGCGACGCCGAAGACTGGGACGGCGATTATCTGCTGCCCGGTCTGATCGAACTGCACACGGACAACCTCGAAAAGCATCTCGTGCCGCGTCCCGGCGTCGAATGGAATACCGACGCGGCCTTCGTGATCCACGACGCGCAGGTCGCCGCCGCCGGCATCACGACGGTGTTCGACGCGCTCGCGATCGGCTCGCGCTCGAACGTCGGCCTGCGTAACCGCGACGTGCAAACGCAATGCGCCGATTCGCTGCTGCGGCTGTCCGCGCGTCAACTGCTGCGCGCCGAGCACTTTCTGCATCTGCGCTGCGAGATCGCGACCGCCGACGTGCTCGAGGTCTTCGATTCGCTGTGCGCGCATCCGCTGCTGCGACTCGCATCGGTGATGGACCATACGCCGGGCCAGCGCCAATGGCACGACCACGAGCAATGGCGCCGCTACCAGGAGCGCAACGGCAAGATGAGCGATGAACGTGTCGCGACCGCACTCGCCGAGCTTGCGGTCGAACAGGAGCGTTACGCGGATACGCACCGCCGCGAGATCGTCGAGCGTTGCCGGCGACTCGGCATTCCACTCGCGAGCCACGACGACACACTGATCGAGCACGTCGAACAGGCGAAGGCCGAGGGCATCGTGCTCGCCGAATTCCCGACCACGCGCGTCGCCGCGCAGGCCGCGCGCGAGCACGGCATCGCGACGATCATGGGCGCGCCGAATATCGTGCGCGGCGGCTCGCATTCGGGCAACGTGTCGGCGCTCGAACTCGCGCGAGCGGATCTGCTCGACATCCTGTCGTCGGATTACGTGCCGTCGAGCTTGCTGGCCGCGGTGTTCGATCTCGTCGAAAAAGCGGGCTGGTCGCTGCCGCGCGCAATGGCGACGGTCTCCGCCGAACCGGCGCGCACCGTGGGCCTGACGGACCGCGGGGCGATCGAGCCAGGCTTGCGCGCGGACCTCGTGCGCGTGACGATGCTCGACAAGCTGCCGGTGCCGCGTGCGACTTATCGAGGTGGGGTGCGGATTGTTTGAGTGGGGCGCCTGCGGCGCAATCGCGGCGTGGCAGTAGACGACCGTCAGGCACGCGGATAAAACCGCGTCACGCCGTGGGCTCCGGCTCGCGCCCCTCGATCGCATCCTGGGCGGCGCGCGCCTGCGCGAGTTGGGCTCTGGCATGCTCCCGCGCCTGCTCGTCGAGCCGCATCGCGAGCAGATCCCGATAGCGCAGATACGCGCAACGTCCGCCCGATTTCGCTGCATACATCGCGGCGTCGGCGTTCAGCAGCAGTTCCTCGGCATTGCCGCTGTCGTGCGGGAACTCGCTGATGCCGATGCTCGCGCCAACCGTCATGCTATTGCCGTCGACGATCAGCGTTTCGTTGAGCGCGTCCATGATGACCGCGGCGATCGCGGGCGTGACCTCCGCCGCGCGCGGCCCTTCGATCAACACGATGAATTCGTCGCCGCCGAGCCGCGCGACCACGTCGCCCGCATACAGCACGTCCTTCAGGCGGCGCGCGACCGCGACCAGCACCTTGTCGCCGACCGAGTGGCCGAACTGATCGTTGATCTGCTTGAAGCGGTCGAGGTCGACGAACAGCACGGCGAGCCCTTCGCCGCGGAATTTCGCCTCCTCGATCGCGCTTTCGAGCTTCTGCATGAACAGCATGCGGTTCGGCAGGCCGGTCAGCACGTCGTGCGATGCGAGATGCACGAGCTCGCTCTGCTTGCTGTGCAGCGCGTCCATCTGCGCGCGAATTTCGCGGCGCAAACGCTCGAAACAGCGCGCGAGCACGCCGATTTCGTCGGTGCGCTTGAGCGGCAGTGTGTGCATCGCATGCTCGGCGAACAGATGCGTCGCCGCATGCGCGAGCAGATGCAGCGGCTTGGTCAGTGCTCGCGCGAACAGGATCGCCAGCAGCACCGACAATGCGCTGAACACCAGCACCATGCGAATGATCCGCGTGCCAAGCTGATTCGCGCCGGCCAGCACGTCTTCGAGCGGCTTCGCGAGACCGAGCACGATGAAGCGGTTGCCCTCCGAGCCGCCGAACGGCCGGCGCACGAACGCGAGCACGTGCCCGGACGCCTCGCAGGCGCCCGCGAGACCGTTGACGAGTGCCTCGCTGCGTTGCGGCTCGAACAGTGGCTTCGTAATCGGGAAGCTGTCCTGCATCAGCACGCGTCGGCCGCGGTCGAATCCGAAGGTCTTCGACGGGTCGGGATGAACCAGGAAATCGCCCCACTCGTTGGCCAGATAGACCTGATAGTCGCTCGGCAGATCGCTCTGCAAACGCCGCAACATGCCGGCCAGATCGACGTCGAGCACGACGACGCCGACCACCGTGCCGCGCGCGTCCGCGATCGGCGTGCCGAGACGCAGCGTCGGCTTGCCTTGCGCCGCATGCGTGCCGTATTCGTGATTGACCGCGATCGGCGACGTGTAGATGCGCCCCGGCGAAAACGCGAGCGTTTCGAATACATAGGGAAACTGGGCTTTTTCCTGCAGATCGTTGCCCTCGACGCGCACGAGGCCGTCGCTGTCGCGATCAAAACGGATCAGTTCGAGCCCGTGATGTTGCTGCGTGATCAGCCGCACCTGCAGATATTCCGGGTGATGCAGCATAAAACTCGAATACACCTGCGCGAGCCGCTCGCGGCCTTCGCTCGGGCCGATGCCGTCGTCGGTCTGTGCGACGCTCACCGACGACGGCATCGTCGCGAGCACGAGCGCGTCCGCCGCGACATCGTCGATCGACACGGCGATGCGCTGACCGAGCAGCTCCGTCGAAGTCTGCAGGCTGTGCTGCGCTTCGTTGACGAGCATCGTGCGATTCGCGCAATACGCGTAATAGCCGGTCGCGCCCGACGCCAGCACGCCGATGCACGCGAGCAACACGGACAGCTTGAAGGTCAGGCCGCGGTGCAGCATCAGAAGCGCTCCGAACGGTCGCCCGACACGATCCGCACCCACAGTTTCTCGCGGCGCTCGATATCCTCGACCGGGCTGATCCAGACGATATGCGCGTTGGCGCTGCCTTCCGCGGGTTCGGTCAGCGTGTTCGCGAGCCCCTGCCGCTGCGTGAGCAACCCGCTCACGCCCGGCTCGAGCATGTAGTTGATCCACGCGAGCGCGAGCGGCCTGTCGCTCGCCGAGCGCGTCATCGACCAGCAATCGAGCCACGCGAGCGCGCCCTCGTCCGGAATCACGTAGCCGACGTCCGCGCCCGCGCGGCGCAGCAACTCCACCTGCTGCGTACCGTAGTTGCCGAACATCAGCGCGGCCTTGTGCTGGATGAAGAACGCGGTCGCCTCCTCGGGCAGCGTGTAATAGGTCAGCAGGTTGCGGCGCAGATCGACGAGCTTGTGCGCGATCGCGCGCATCTGCGCGGAGTCGAGTTGAAACGGATGCGGATAGCCGAGCGCGAGCGCGGTAAACGAGAAGTTGTGCTGCGCGCTATTGAAGTCGAGCACCTTGCCGCGATAGCGCGGGTTCCACAGCTCGAGCATTGAACGCGGCGCGACCGGAATCTGCCGGCGATCGTAGATGAGCCCCATCGACGAGTACGTAAAAGGAATCGCGTACACCTTGCCCGCCGACGTCAGGCCGTCGATCGAGCCGAGCGCCTGGAAACGCGGCAACTGCTTCTTCGTGTTCGGCAGACTCGCGAGATCGAGCGGCGCAAGCAGATTCGCCTGCGTATAGCGGCGGATTTCGGCGGTGTTGGCGGCGAGCACGTCGAACGGCGGCGTGTCCTTGCTGTGCATCTGCGCCCACAGCGCTTCGTCGGAATCGACGAGCGTGACCTCGACCTTCGCGTCGTAGCGCGCTTCGAATGCCTTCACGACGTCCGGGTCCGCGTAGCCGGGCCACGCGAGCACGCGCAGCACTTTGTCGGCGGCCGCGGCGGACGTCGTCGCGCCGAAACCCGCGCACAGGACTACGCCAATTAGAAATGGCAAAAGCCCGGAAAGAATGGCGGCCCCAAATCCGGCTGCGCCAAGCGCCGAAAATCCGGATGAATCGCTCGACAAAAATCCGCCAAAAAACCTGCGCTGCAATAAGGCCGCGCGCGCCCGCGCGCTCGCGATTTGTCGCTTAAAAGCCTGTCTACAACGGCCCGTTTGATCCGCCTTGAACTTCGCGTGCATGAATAACACCGTTGAGCAGAAAGGCCTTTTGAGCGAGCGCAAACGCGCGGCATTTAAATCTTGACAGCTGTTCGACGACGTGTAGCAACGCGAATCCCGCCTGCGCGATGGTCGGCTTCCGGCGCAGGGAGAATCGATCATAGCGCCAAAGACTTCGCTTTTGCACCGGTTCAAAAAGGCGGCAAAAAATACCGGGCTCAGGCAGTGACACGTCACGCAATGGTCTCGACATCGTTGTCAATTAACGGCAAATTCAGGCGAAACCTTTAACGGTCCGTCCGCGATTCAAACCCGCCTTTCAAACCAGCTGTCGACGAGTTCGCGAGAAAACCACTGCAAATGCGAGTCGATTACACTCGCCCGGCCATCGTATTACCGCTCCTTCGTTACACCCGCGTTACGCAAACCCCGCCAACGGTGTACGATCCGGTCACGCCGGCTTGGACGCAAGCGTTGCCGTAGAGGGCCTCCTCCTGCGCCATCCGGTGTTTTACTAGCTTTCCGATATTTTTGAACTGATAAGCTTGGCGCGCGTTGCAGGCCACCCCGGCTTGTAACCTGATCGAAAGCCCTGTCGTGAGTCGCGCCGGGCGTCCCAAGGCGGCACAACCGCCGAGGGCGTAATTGAACTACACCGAGGAGTAAAAACAGTGAAAAAACTGCTAGCGGCTTTGACGGTCGCTCTGCTTGCCACCGTCTCGATTGGCGCACACGCTAAGGATTGGTCGACGATCCGTTTTGGTGTTGACGCCAGCTATCCCCCGTTCGAGTCGAAAGGCGCGGACGGCAAGCTCATTGGCTTCGATATCGACCTCGGCAACGAAATCTGCAAACGCGTGGGTGCGAAGTGCGTGTGGGTGGAAAACGACTTCGACGGCATGATCCCTGCGCTGAAGGCGAAGAAGTTCGACGGCGTGCTGTCGTCGATGTCGATGACGCCGCAACGCGCCGAACAGATCGCCTTCTCGTCGAAGCTGTTCAACACGCCGACGCGCCTCGTCGCGAAGAAGGGCTCGGGCATCCTGCCGACCGCCGAATCGCTGAAGGGCAAGACGGTTGGCGTCGAACAGGGCACGATCCAGGAAACCTACGCGAAGACCTACTGGGAACCGGCGGGCACGAAAGTCGTGCCGTACCAGAACCAGGACCAGGTCTACGCCGACCTGATCTCGGGCCGTCTGGACGCAGCGCTGCAGGACGCGGTGCAGGCTGACATCGGCTTCCTGAAGACGCCGCGCGGCGCGGGCTTCGTGTTCGTCGGCAAGGACATCGACGATCCGAAGATCCTCGGCAGCGGCGCCGGCATCGGCATGCGCAAGGAAGACACCGATCTGAAAGCGAAGGTCGACAAGGCAATCGCCGACATGATCAAGGACGGCACCTACAAGAAGATCGAGAAGAAGTACTTCGACTTCGACGTGTACGGCAGCTAAACCGCCCACGCGCGCCGCACGGCGCGCCGGCCAGATGTACCCGAAACGGGCTCCGCAACGCGGAGCCCGTTTTGTTTTGCGCGGCCACGTCCAGCCACATGAAGCCACATCATGTGGCATATCGGCTAAGATCGTGCGAACCGCGGCCTCCGTGCGACAGGTCGCCGCAGTCCGCACGCCGCTCCCCCCGCGCGCAGCGGCGCGCATCTTTCCCCTTGCAATCAACCACCTAGCGCGGCTGCTCCGGACGAGCCGCGAAGCCAATACCATGCAAACCCAGACCCATTCGCTGATTGCCCCGTCGCTTGGCACCGCCCGCGAACTGACGAGTTTCCACTACGGTCCCGGCGGCGGACAGAAGATCTATATCCAGTCGTCGCTGCACGCGGACGAACTGCCCGGCATGTTGGTGTCGTGGTCGCTGCGACGCAAGCTGGCCGTGCTCGAAGCCGCGGGCAAGCTGCGCGGCGAAGTCGTGATCGTGCCGGTGCCGAATCCGATCGGCCTGAACCAGCATCTGCTCGGCCAGATGCTCGGCCGCTTCGAAGCCGGCAGCGCGCAGAACTTCAACCGCAACTTCTACGACCTCGCCGAGCTCGTGCTGCCGGTCATCGAGTCGCGCCTCTCCGGCGACATCGACGCGAACCGCGCGGCCATCCGCACCGCGATGCGCGAAGCGCTCGACGCGCAGCAGCCGACCACCGAACTCGCCTCGCAACGCCTCGCGCTGCAAAAGCTCTCGTACGATGCTGACGTCGTGCTCGATCTGCATTGCGATTGGGAAGCCGCGATGCACCTGTATACGAACCCGGACCTGTGGCCCGAAGTCGAGCCGCTCGCGCGCTATCTGGACGCGAAGGCGTCGCTGCTCGCGCTGAACTCGGTCGGCAATCCGTTCGACGAGATCCACAGCTTCTGCTGGTCGGATCTGCGCGGTCGCTTCGGCGAGCGCTTCCCGATTCCGAACGGCGGGATCTCGGTCACGATCGAGCTGCGCGGTCAGCGCGACGTCTCGTACGAGTACGCGGAAAAGGACGCGCAGGCGATCATCGAATATCTGACTTCGCGCGGCGTGGTCGACGGCGAGCCGGCGCCGCTGCCGCCGCTCGAATTCGCGGCGACGCCGCTCGCGGGCGCCGAGCCGCTCGTCGCGCCGATCAGCGGCGTGCTCGTGTATCGCTGTGAAGTCGGCTCGTGGGTGGACGTGGGCCACGAAATCGCGGACATCATCGATCCGTTGACGGACCGAGTCGTCACGATCAAGAACACCGTGGCCGGCGTGCTGTACGCGCGGCACCTGGCGCGCTTCGCGACGGCCGGACTTGAGTTCGCGCGCATTGCCGGCGCGACGCCGTTCCGCAGCGGCTCGTTGTTGAGCAACTGACGCCCAAGCCGCTGCGAAGATCGATCCTCTCGCAGCCGGTCATGTAACTGCATTTTCAACGCACGCACCAGCTGAAGTAATCGATCGCCCGCCGCCCGGCGGGCGATCCGCTGTCGTGCGTCCCCGCCTCGCTTCAGGTTCAATCGACCCGCCCCGCCTCCGGTAGACCCGCAACCGGCCGTCCGCAACCGGCCGTCCGCAACCGGCCGTCCGCAAAGTGTCGCGCCGACACGACACAGTGGAAAAATTTTTTCACTGTCACATACCTTACTCAGCGTCCCCTTAAATTGCGGGCCATCGCGCGACATTGCCGCAGAGCAACGCGTCGCGATCGCTAAAAATTGCTAACCGGAGAAGTACCTTGAACAAAAAAATCCTGACCGCCGCTACGTTTGCCGCCTTCGCCACCGCCGCTCACGCACAAAGCAGCGTCACGCTGTACGGCCTGATCGACGCCGGTATCAGCTACGTGAACAACTCGAAAACGTCCACCGGCCACGCCAGCCTGACCAAGTACGACGACGGCGTTGCGCAAGGCAGCCGTTGGGGTCTGCGCGGCACGGAAGACCTCGGTAACGGCCTGAAAGCGCTGTTCCTGTTGGAAAACGGCTTCAGCAGCGCGAACGGCGCCGCCGGCCAGGGCGGCGCGATGTTCGGCCGCCAGGCGTACGTTGGTCTGTCGCAGAACAACATCGGCTCGCTGACGTTCGGCCGCCAGTACTCGTTCTCGACCGACTACCTCGGCTCCAACTACTCGACCGGCGGCCTGACCGTCGCGGGTAACTACGCCTACCACATCAACGACGTCGACCAGCTCACGTCGAGCCGTATCAACAACTCGGTCAAGTACAGCAGCGCGAACTTCTCCGGCCTGACCTTCGGCGCGATGTACGGCTTCTCGAACACGGCGGGCGGCTTTGCCGGCACGCCGGGTACGGGCACGGCGGCTGCCCCGGTTGCGGGTTCGTCGCGCGCTTACAGCTTCGGCGCGAACTACGCGAACGGTCCGTTCGGCCTCGGCGTGGCGTACACGGACATCCGTTACCCGGGCCAGGCAACGCCGGCCTTCTCGACGTCGCTGGCTAACGTGACCTTCCCGACGATTGGCACCGGCCAGATCCAGGATCTGCGCACGGTCGGCGTCGGCGGCCGTTACGCGTTTGGTCCGGCATTGCTGTGGGCCCTGTACACGAACACGCGCCTCGCACCGATCTCGGGTGGGTCGACGACGTTCGCTGCGTACGAAGCAGGCGCGAAGTACGCGTTCACGCCGGCTATCACGGCAGGCGCGGGCTACACGTACATGAACCTGAGCGGCGCGAACGTCGGCCACTGGAACCAGGTGAACCTGAGCGGCGACTACGCGCTGTCGAAGCGCACGGACGTGTACGTGCTGGGCATCTACCAGATCGCGTCGGGCCGCAACGGCACGCAGGATCTGCAGGCACAGATCGGTTCGAGCACGAGCTACTTCAGCACGTCGGGCGTCGGTGCCGACAACCAGCTCGCGTTCCGTGTCGGTCTGCGTCACAAGTTCTAAGCAGACAGTTCGCGGTGGGGGACACGTGCTGTTCCCTACCGGGTTGTTTTGACGAAAAACGCCCTATCCAGGGCGTTTTTTCTTTTGCGGCGCGGTGTTGTCGATCTGGATCATCACCATTGCGCTTTGCCGTTTCGGCAACGATATCTGCCAAATATTGTAATTGTCTATAAATATCGTCCACCCCAAGATCGCTGCACAGGCTTCGAATCCCGCGCCGACGCCGCTCAGGTGACATTTCAGGCGCGCCCCCACACGCCGCCACAGGACTTCGTCATGAGCATGAACTCCGTCACCACCGCCGACGCCGTCGCGCGGCACGCCTCGCGCTCGAGCGTATCGCGGCTGATTCTCGCGACCTCGATCGGCAACGCGCTGGAGTTCTACGATCTCGTCGTGTACGGGTACTTCGCGGCCGTGCTGTCGCGTACGTTCTTCCCGGTGCACGACCGCACCGTGTCGCTGCTGCTCACGCTCGGCACCTTCGCGCTCTCGTATCTCGCTCGACCGATCGGCGCGCTCGCGCTCGGCTCGTTCAGCGACCGCAAAGGCCGCAAGGCATCGCTGACTTTGTCAATTGCGATGATGACGCTCGGCACCGCCATGATCGCGCTAATGCCGTCGTATGCGGCAATCGGCGTGCTCGCGCCGATCGGCGTATTCGCGTCGCGGCTGTTGCAGGGATTCTCGGCCGGCGGCGAATTCGGCAGCTCGACCGCGTTTCTGATCGAGCATGCACCGCAGCGCAAAGGCTTCATGGCGAGCTGGCAGTTCTCGAGCCAGGGCGCGAGCACGCTACTCGCGTCGCTGTTCGGCGCGGTGTTGACGAGCACGCTGACGACCGAGCAACTCGAAGGCTGGGGCTGGCGCATTCCGTTCCTGTTCGGCATGCTGATCGGTCCGGTGGGGCTCTACATTCGACGCCGCATCGACGAAACGCCGGAGTTCGAGCGCGCGGAGAAGTCCGCCGCGCCGGTGCGCGAACTGCTCGCGACGCAAAAGGAGCAGGTGCTCGTGTCGATCGGCGCGCTCGTGCTGACAACCACGGCCAACTACATGCTGCTCTACATGCCGACGTACGCGGCGCGACAACTGGGGCTCGCGCCGTCGTCGGGCTTCATCGCGACGCTCGTGGCCGGTCTGATCATGATGGTGCTCACGCCGATCGTCGGTCATCTGTCCGACAAGGTGGGCCGCATGCGCATCATGCTCAGCGCCGGCGTGCTGTTCTTCGCGACCGTCTACCCGGCCTTCATGCTGATGAACGCGCACCCGTCACTCGGCTCGTTGCTGGCCGCGGTCACGTGGGTCGCGTTGCTGAAGGCAACCTATTTCGCGCCGATTCCGGCCATGATGTCCGAACTGTTCCCGACCCGCACGCGCACGACCGGCATGGCGTTCGGCTACAACATCGGCACCACCATATTCGGCGGCTTCACGCCGCTCGCCGTCGCCTCGCTGATCGCGGCGACCGGCAATAATCTCGCACCCGGCCTCTATCTGATGTTCGCGGCTGTACTCAGCCTTTTCACCCTGATGTGGGCACGCGTGCGACTGCACGCCCGCTAAGTCTCTGCCTCGCCTCGCGGGCCTCGTCGAACCGACAGGACCTTATCCATGCAAGACCGTTTGCAGCAAGCCGTGCAGTTCGCGGTGGATCATGAATCGCTTTGGGACCGCCACGTAGGCGGCGCATGGGGTGTGCACGTGAACGATCCGCCGCCCTGGAACAGGCTGCTCGGTCCCGTGCATGATCGCGGGCCGGTGTCCGGCGCGATTGCTGTTGACGGCCGTGTGCTAACGCGCTGGGGCGAACCCGACCGCGCCGATCTGACCTTCAGCGTAGCGAAGATGTACCTCGCGCTCATCGCCGGTGTCGCGCACGATCGCGGCCTGCTGCCCGACGTCGACGAGCCGGTGCGCGTGCGCGTGCCCAACATCGGCTTCGACGACGAACACAACGCGCCGATCACCTGGGCGCATCTGCTGCAGCAAACCAGCGAATGGCGCGGCACGTACTTTGGTTTGTCGGATCAGGCGGACCACTATCGCGCCGTCAATTTCGCCGCCCCGCCCGATGGCCGGAAGGGCGACCTGCGCCCGCCGCAACGGCCGGGCACGTACTGGGAATACAACGACGTACGCATCAACCAGTTCTCGCTCGCGCTGCTGCACCTGTTCCGTCAGCCGCTGCCAGAGGTGTTTCGCGAAGCGATCATGCGGCCTTCGGGTGCCAGCGAAAACTGGCAATGGGTCGGCTACGACAACGCCTGGATCGAGATCGACGGCCGACGCATGCAGTCGGTGCCGGGCGGCACGCACTGGGGCGGCGGCGTGTCGATCAGCGCGAACGACCAGTTGAAGGTCGCGCAGATGCTGCTCAACGACGGCGTCGCCAATGGCCAGCGGGTGCTGTCGTCCGAATGGATCGCGCGCATGCGCACGCCGTGCGCGATCGCGCCGTTCTATGGCTACCTCGTGTGGCTCAACACCGATCGCAAGGTGTTTCCGAACGTGCCGGAGTCGAGCTATTTCGGCGTCGGTGCGGGCAGTTCGTTCACGTGGATCGAACCGGAACGGCGCATGACGGTGGTCGTGCGCTGGCTGAATCCGGCCGCGGCGAACGAGTTTTTCGGGCTCGTGCTCGACGCGGTCGATGCGATGAGCGATGTAAGCCGCTAGCGTTTCCCGCTTACGCTCACCCGGCCGTTCCTCACGTAGCGCAACACGTCAATGCGAATGACGCGGCACCGCTGACCCTCGACACCCCACAAGGAAGTCGAGATCGCAACCTTCATCGGCCTGCAGCACATGATCGATATAAAGTCGCCGGTAGCCGCCACCTTCAGGCGGTTGCGGCGGCACATGCTGCGCGAGACGGCGAGCGAGTTCCGCGTCGCTGATGTCGAGGTGCAGCGTGCCCGCGTCGCAATCGAGTTCGATCCAGTCGCCGTCCTGTACCGCGGCGAGCGGACCGCCGGCCGCTGCTTCCGGCGTCACGTGCAGCACCACCGTGCCGTATGCGGTTCCACTCATGCGCGCATCGGAAATGCGCACCATATCCTTCACGCCCTGCTTCAGCAGCTTCGGCGGCAGGCCCATGTTGCCGACTTCGGCCATGCCCGGATAACCCTTCGGCCCGCAGTTCTTCATCACTAGCACCGAATTCGCGTCGACGTCGAGCGTCTCGTCGACGATGCGCGCTTTGTAGTGCTCCAGGTTCTCGAACACGACCGCGCGTCCGCGATGCTTGAGCAACTCGGGCGTCGCCGCCGACGGCTTAAGTACCGCGCCGCGCGGCGCGAGATTACCGCGCAGCACGCGGATGCCGCCATCAGCGACGAGTGGCCGGTCAAGCGGACGGATCACTTCGTCGTTGGTGTTGGGCGCGTCCTTCACGTTGTCCCACAGCGACTTGCCGTTGACCGTCAACGCGCCCGGATACGGCAGCAGGTCCGCTTCGCCGAGCCGGCGCAGCACAGCCGGCAGGCCGCCCGCGTAATAAAACTCTTCCATCAGGAAACGGCCGGACGGCATCAGGTCGACGATCGTCGGCGTGTCACGGCCGATGCGTACCCAGTCGTCGAGTTCGAGATCGATACCGATGCGCCCCGCGATCGCCTTCAGATGAATCACCGCATTGGTCGAGCCGCCGATCGCCGCATTGACGCGAATCGCGTTCAGGAACGCCTCGCGCGTGAGGATCTTCGACAGCTTCAGGTCCTCCAGCGCCATCTGGACGATCCGCATGCCTGACATATGCGCGAGCACGTAGCGGCGCGAGTCGACTGCGGGAATCGCCGCGTTATGCGGCAGCGACGTACCAAGCGCCTCAGCCATGCAGGCCATCGTCGATGCGGTGCCCATCGTGTTGCAGGTGCCCGCCGAGCGCGACATGCCCGCCTCGGCCGACAGAAACTGATGCAGATCGATCTCGCCGGCCTTCAGCGACTCGTGGAGCTGCCACACCGCGGTGCCCGAGCCGATGTTTTTGCCGTCGAGCTTGCCGTTCAGCATCGGCCCGCCGGTCACGACGATCGCCGGCACGTCGCAGCTCGCCGCGCCCATCAGCAGCGCGGGGGTCGTCTTGTCGCAGCCGGTCAGCAACACGACCGCGTCGATCGGATTGCCGCGGATCGCCTCCTCGACGTCCATCGCCGCGAGATTGCGCGTGAGCATCGCGGTCGGACGCAGATTCGATTCACCGTTCGAAAACACCGGGAACTCGACCGGGAAGCCGCCCGCTTCGTAGATGCCCCGCTTCACGTGCTCGGCGAGCTTGCGAAAGTGCGCGTTGCACGGCGTCAGCTCGGACCACGTGTTGCAGATGCCGATCACGGGACGCCCGTCGAACTCGTGATCGGGAATGCCCTGATTTTTCATCCAGCTTCGATACATGAAGCCGTTCTTATCAGCTGTGCCGAACCATTCGGCCGAGCGCAATTTCCGCTTTTTTTCCGACATGCTAGGTCCTTGATGCATGTGCCGGGACCCTCACCGGCCAATTTGACTGAATCGGCGCGCCCGGCGCTACCGCGCAAGGCTGCCGTTCAATGCCCTGGGATGGTGAAGTGTACGGAGCGGGCCGATATCTTTCCAATTATATTTTGGGCGATATCGATATCAGTTCTGGTATAGATTCGCCGGGACTGCCGGTGCGGCGGGGCCGGCGCTGATTCTCCCCGGTACCCGCAGGTAATGCATATCTACACGGCCCCGTTCAACAGGCAGTGCGTTGTTATAGTGGGCTCCTCGCGCTTACTACTTCCCCGATGCGTGAGCTTTTTACATCCCGCCAAACGGCTTTTGCACGGTCAGCTTGTTGGTCACGGAAGTCACCCCCGGAACACCCTTCGCGATCTCCGCAACCTGATTGACCTGCGACGCGTCCGTGACCGTGCCATTCAGCGTCACCGCGCCGCCTTTTGCGATCACGCTGATATTGCCGGCGCTGATCTCCTTGTGCTTGCCGATGGCGGCATACACCTGCCGGCGCAGCGCGCGATTGGCTTTCCTTGCGTTGACGGGAGTGGCCTCGCCAGTTTCCGTCGCGGATGCGCCCGGTATACCGGAAGGTGCACTGCCGGTCTGGCCCGGCTGCGACCATGCGTTGCCGAACGCGGCCAGAATCAATGTGGCAATCGCCAACGCGCGTGCCTGAATACTTTTCATCGAATACTCCAATTGTTATAGCGGACGGAATCAGAAGGTGTGGCGGATGCCGACCATCGCCGCTGTGGTGTTCACGCCAGGCGCAACCGGGGCGCCATAGACGATGGTCTGGTTCATGGTGCCCCTGTTAGCGACATAACCCACTTGCGCGTACGCCTTGGTTCTCTGCGACAGGTTGTATTCCGCCCCCACGGCGATTTCGGTCGAATGGTTCGCCGAGTGGTTTTTATCGTTCAGGTAGTAGTAGCCGGACGTGATCTTGAAACGCGGATTGAACTGGTAGCCGAGGCCCCCCGAGATCATTTCGAAGTTCGCCGTGTTGCTATGGGCCGGATTCTTGCCGACGCCATACGAGGCCGACACCGAGAACCCGGCGATCGTGTACATCGCCCCGAAGTAGTAGAGGCGATTGTTTGCGACACCGGTCGCAGGGATAGCGGGCGCCGCCGGGTAAGTCAGCGGGAACGGGTTGGTATCATGGCCGTTGTAATACACGGCGGACAGATTCAGACCGTAGTTCGAGTACTTGAGCACGGCCGACTCGCGCGTGCCGCCCTGGAAATGGCCGGCGACACCGCCCGGCGCGTACTCGAGCGCGAGCGACGCGCCATAAAATTTCGGCGAGTTATAGACGAGCGCATTGCTGTCGTACAAGGCGCCGATCGGCGCGTTCGTGCTGGTGCCAGGCCAGCCGGCCGCCTGATTGATACCAAGCCAGGCCGTCAGAATACTGCCGAAATACTGCGCGCCGCGAACGTCGGTTTCCGCCATCGCGTAGATCATCGGAACGATCTGCCGGCCAGCGTCGAAGGTACCGAAGGGCCCGGATAGGCCCACCGTCGCGAACTGGTTGAAGATCGCGGTGACGCCCGGCGTGTCGGACAAACCGAACTTGCCGTTCGTGGTGTTGAATGCACCTTGCAGCTTGAAGTTGACCTTGTAGCCGCCGCCGATGTCTTCGGCGCCCTTCATACCCCAGTAGCTCGAATAGATGCCGCCGTCCTTCAACTGAAAAATCGCGCCCGTGTTCGGCGCATGCGGCAGAAAGGTAGCCGCCGAAGTGTTCTGATACAGCAGCCCTGTATCGACTACGCCGTAGAGCGTCACTGATGATTGCGCATGGGCTGCGGTGGCAAAGACAGCCAACGCGATCGCGCTGCTTGACTTCAACTTCATTTGGTCTCCTACGCGTACCGGCGTTGGCGCACATGCCCATGCTACGGTCGCTTCAAGTTGGTTGGTGGTTATGTGAGCGCCGGATTCGCCCGGTCGCCCTGTTGCGTGAATCGAACTGCGTTGCTGCGAAAGCGTCGGATCAGGCCGACAGGTAGTAGCTCCCGAATTGATCGCGTAACTGGTTCTTGAGTACCTTGCCCGTCGCGCCGATAGGAACCGTGTCGACGAACACCACTGCATCGGGCGTCCACCAGCGCGCGACCCGGCCGTTGAAGAAGGACAGCAGTTCATCGCTCGCCAGCTCGCTGCCGGGCTTCTTCACGACCAGCAGCAGCGGCCGTTCGTCCCACTTCGGGTGCCGTGCCGCGATACAGACGGCAGTCGTGACTTCCGGATGCAGATACGCGACGTTTTCGATAGCCGCCGAACTGATCCATTCGCCGCCCGACTTGATCACGTCCTTGCTGCGATCGGTGATCTGCATGAAGCCGTGCCGGTCGATCGTCGCGATGTCGCCGGTCGGAAACCAGCCGTCGCTGAGCGGCGACGCAACGTCGGCGCCGAAGTATTGCTGCGTGACCCAGTGACCGCGCACCTGCAGATCACCAGCCGTCTCGCCGTCCCACGGCAATTCGTTGCCACGGGAGCCGACGATTCTCATGTCGATGCCGAACAGCGCACGTCCCTGTTTCGCCTGAACCTTGTACTGCTCCGCCATCGGCAACGACTGCTGATGCGCCTTGAAGCTGCAAACCGTGCCGATCGGGCTCAATTCGGTCATGCCCCACGCGTGCAGCACCTCGACCCGATGGCGCTTCTGGAACGCTTCGGCCATCGCGGTCGGACACGGCGCGCCGCCGATCACCGTGCGCCGCATCGACGAGAAGGTTCCGCCCAGTGCATCGACATGCGCGAGCAGTCCCTGCCACACGGTCGGCACACCGGCCGACAGTGTCACGTGTTCTGTTTCGATCAGTTCGTAGAGCGACTCGCCGTCGAGCGCCGGACCCGGAAACACCAGCTTCGCGCCGACCATGCAGGCGATGTAGGGCAGTCCCCAGGCGTTCACATGGAACATCGGCACGACCGGCAGGATCACGTCGCGCGCGGAACAGTTCAGCGAATCGGGCAGCGCCGCCGCGTAGGTGTGCAGCACCGTCGAGCGGTGGCTATACAGCACGCCCTTCGGATTGCCGGTGGTGCCCGACGTGTAGCACAGCGACGACGCGCTGTTCTCGTCGAGCAGAGGCCATTCGAAAACGTCGTCGTGAAGATCGATCAGATCCTCGTAGCACATCAGCATGGCGCCCAGGTCGCCCGCTTGCGGCATGTGCGCGCGATCGGTCATGGCCACGAATACCTTCGGGCTCTTCACCCGTGACGCGACGCTCTCGATCAGCGGCAGAAAGTTCAGGTCGAAGAACACCACACGGTCTTCCGCGTGATCGATGATGTACGCGAGCTGGTCGACGTGCAGCCGCGGGTTCAGCGTATGCAGCACTGACCCGGAACCCGACACGGCGAAATACAGCTCCATGTGGCGATAGCCGTTCCACGCGAGCGTCGCGACGCGCTCGCCCCGACCGACACCGAGCGTCGACAGCGCGTTGGCCATGCGGCGCGCGCGCTGCGCGAGGTGCCGATACGAATAACGATGGATGTCCCCTTCCACGCGTCGCGACACGATTTCCTGTTCGCCGTGATGGCGCTCCGCGTGCGTGAGCAGCGCAGCGACCAGCAGCGGTTGCTGCATCATCAAGCCTTGCATCTTTCCTTCTCCTGATTGGTTGTGGCGTCTCATGCCTGCGAGGGCGTCGCGTTCGGCTCGTCGAGACTCACCACTACCTTTGAATCCACTATTGCGACCGGGAAGGTCGTCACATTCAATCCGCCGGTTCCCGGCATGCAGCCCGTGCGCACGTCGAACCGCAGGCCGTGCGCCGGGCAGCGCAACACGCAGCCTTCCAGCTGGCCGCCCGCGAGTGCGGCTCCGTTGTGCGGACACGCGTTGTCGATGGCGTGGAGCCTGCCTTCGATGTTGAACAGCACGATGCTGCGGCCATCGATGAAGGCCAGCTTGCGCTGGCCCGGCGCGAGCTCACCGGCGACACCCACCACGATCTGACGTGACATGCCGGACGCCTTCCGATCCGTCGCCGGCCACATCACATCAGTACCAGCCGGTTGATCAACGTCTCGGCCATCGGCCATTCGCCGAAGCCCGCAGCGGGGTTGAGGTGCCCCACTTCGCCGAGATCGACGAAGCGGCTGCCCCAATCCTGAGCCATGTCCTGCACACGCTCGAACCGTGCAAGCGGATCGTTGCGGCTCGCGCAGACGATGCTCGGGAACGGCAGACGCTTGCGCGGAATCGGCAGCCAGCCGTTCTGCTCGAGCGTCTCGCGCTCCGGATAGCCCGGCGGCAGCGGCGTTTCGAGGTCCGCGGGCGCCGCGAGCAGCGCTGCGTGAATCTCGCGCTTGTGCTGCGCCGCCCAATGCACGGTGATCATTACGCCCGCGCTATGCGCGACCAGAATGACCGGGCCGTTGATCCTCGCGAGGGCGGCATCGAGCGCCGCAACCCGCGCCGCGCAACTGAGCTTGTCGTGCTCGAGCGGCGGCACCGAGAGTGCCCTCGGCAGCCTTTGCTCCAGCAAGGTTTGCCAATGCTCCGGGACATGGTCGCGCAGACCCGGGACCATCAGAATGGTCGGTTTCAGTTCGTAATTCATCGGAAGTTACTTGCTGGTTCAGTACGGCTTGTCGCCGATGATGCCGGCGCGTTCCATCTTGCGATGGCACGGCGGGTAGTCCATCACCGCATAGTGCTGCGTGCTGCGGTTGTCCCAGATCGCGATGCTGTTTTTCTCCCAGCGCCAGCGCACCTGATACTCGGGGATGTACGCCTGGCTGATCAGGTAGCGCAGCAGATCGCCCGCGCCCGGATTCGCGTCCTGACCGAAACGCACGCGTTCCGGCGTGTGGAAGTTCGTGAAATGGCTGGTGAAGGCGTTCACGAACAGCACTTTCTCGCCCGTCTCCGGATGCGTGCGCACGACCGGATGCTCCGGGTCAGGAAACTGCGCCTTCAGCGCGAGACGCTTCTCTATAGGCATCGCGGCACCGAAGCTCGCCTCGATGCTGTGGCGGGCGCGCAGATCCGCGATCTGCGTCTTCACGTGCGCCGGCAGATTCTCGTAGGCGAGGACCATGTTCGCCCACATCGTGTCGCCGCCGACGGGCGGACACTCCACACAGCGCAGCACGGCACCGAACTGCGGCGCTTCGCGCCAGGTGGTGTCGGCGTGCCATGCGTTTTCGTAGCGGTCGTTGGGCTGATCCGGGGTCTTGTAGATCCGCACGAGGCCCGGATACTCCGGATCGCTGCCCGCGACCGGATGGTCCTCGAGCTCACCGAAACGGCGCGCAAACGCCACGTGCTCGGCGCGCGTGATGTGCTGGTCGCGCAGGAACAGAACCCGGTGCTTCAGCAGCGCCGAGCGGATCTCGGCAAACAGGTCATCGTCGTTGATCGCGTGAGCGACATTCACCCCGATCAGCTCGGCGCCGATTGCGTACGTTAATTGTTCGACTCGCATGACTAGCTCCTCAGATGACGAAGACCGACGAACCCGTCGTCTTGCGCGATTCCAGATCCCGATGGGCTTGCGCCGCATCTTCGAGCGAATAACGCTGATTGACCTCGATCCTGATGCGTCCCGAGGCGATCAGCCCGAAGATTTCACCGGCAAGATCGTTCTTCTCGGCCGGATCGGCGATGTAGTCCGCCAGCGCCGGGCGGGTCAGATAGAGCGAGCCCTTCATCGCCAGCAGTTGCGGATTGAACGGCGGAATCGGGCCGGAAGCCGTGCCGACGCAAACCATCAGACCGCGGCGCTTGAGCGAATCGAGCGAGGCCTCGAAGGTATCCTTGCCGACGCTGTCGAACACCACGTTCACGCCGACGCCATCGGTCAGTTCGCGTACGCGCTTTGCGACGTCTTCGCGGCTGTAGTTGATGATGTGGTCGCAGCCGTGCGCGAGGGCCACCTCGCCCTTGGCCTCGGTCGAAACCGTGCCGATCACGGTCAGACCCAGCAGCTTCGCCCATTGCGAAACGATCAGGCCGACACCGCCGGCGGCGGCATGCAGAAGGATCGTGTCGCCTGCCTTGAAGTCGTGAATGCGGCGCATCAGATACGCGGCGGTCAGGCCGCGCATGGTCATGCCGGCGGCCGTTTCGCAGTGGATCGCATCGGGCAGCCGGATCAGCGGTGCAGCCGGAATCAGGCGTTCGGTGCTGTACGCGCCGAGCGTGTTGATAAAGCCCGTGTAGGTCACACGATCGCCCACCGCGACGTTCGTCACGTCCGGGCCAACGGCTTCGACCACGCCCGCGGCCTCAACGCCCATCCCAGCGGGCAGCGGGACCGGATACAGGCCGCTGCGGAAGTAGGTGTCGGCGAAATTGAGGCCCACTGCCTGATGGCGCAGGCGAACCTGACCGGGGCCGGGGTTGCCCACTTCGACGTCCTCGTAGCGCAAGACGTCGGGACCACCGGTTTCATAAAAGCGCACTGCCTTTGCCATGTCGAATCTCCAATTCTTTACTCAATCTGCAATCTGCGAAATGCCTGGCGCCTGTGGCGCAGTCGCGGAGTCTGTTTTACGCGCCGTCCGCGTGGCGCGATGCGATGTCAGCCTGCGGCCTGCTCACGCAAGGTGTTCAGACGATCCAGATCGACCGCGTAGTTCCGTTTGCCGATCATGAATGCGGCAGCCGCGACGAGCGGTGCGAGCGGCACCAGTTGCAACGCGCCCAGCAGCCCGATCCGATCGGCGATGATCCCCGTGAGGACCGCTGCCGGCGCGAGGCCCAGCAGGTTGTTCGCGAGCGTCAGGGTCGCGAACGCCGAGGCATGAATCGACGGCGGCGTGAGGTTCGCCACCATCGCCCCCGACGGGCCGCTCGCACCGGCGCAGAAGAACATGCCGGCACCGATCACGACGAGCTGCCACGGCCCCGCCGGCATCTGGAAGCCGATCCCGAGCAGTACGAAACAGGCGAGGCAGAACGAGATCGCGGCGAGCCACTTCCGTTCGCGTGCGTTCTTGCTGAGCCGGTCCGTGAGGTTTCCGCACACCACCATGCCCACCCCAGTCACCAGCACGAACACCGCTGCGCACATCGCGGCCTTGCCGGTGGCCATGCCGTAGTAGCGATTCAGGAAGCTCGGCATCCACGCCCACACAGCGGCGGGAACCAGCAGATGCAGGCCACTGCCGACGTAGGCGCACACCACGGACTTCGTCGAGAACAGTCCCTTCATCAGCGCGCGCAGGCTCAAGCACATGCCGCGCGATTCCGCCTGCCTGCTCACGCCCGCCGGCTGCAGCGGCACAAGTCGCTTTTCGGTGACGACCAGCCGGTAGATCACGACCAGCACGATTCCCATCGCCGCCATTGCAGCAAATGCCGAACGCCAGCCGAGGTGAGCCGCCACCGCGCCGCCGAGGGCCATGCCCAGCACCGAACCGAACGCGCCGCCCGCCATGAAGGTGCCGGTCAGCGTAGAGCGCAGCCGCACCGGAAAAATACTCAGGACAACTGCGATTCCGACACTGCCGTAGGCCGCTTCGCCGATCCCGACGAAGGCACGCGCAAGCAGCAACTGGCCATAGCTCGTCGAGATCGCGCAGCCTGCCGTCGCGAGACTCCACATCCCCGCCATCAGCACGATGCTCTTCACGCGCCCCCAACGGTCGGCAAGCACCGACAGCGGGAACGTGAGCACGCCAACCATCAGCGCGATCACGCTGCTGAGCGAACCCAGTTGCGCGTCGGACAGGTGCCATGCCGCCTTGAGCGGCGGAAACACGGCGTTCAACACCTGCCGCGACATATAGTCGGAAAGCAGCAATCCGACCGTCAACGCAAACACCACCCACGCATAAGTGCGTACGTCCGTCCGGGTTGCCGAAACATCGCCCGTCGTGGGCCCTGCATGCTGTACGAGCATTCTTCTGTCTCCTTCCACGCTGACTCTGGCAATCACGCCGCGCGCAGCGGCAGGTTCCTGACGCCGGCCTGGCGGTTCGGCGCCATACCGTTGGCGAGAAGCGTCTCGTCGATCGTCTCGTACTGCACACCTATACGATAGATCTCGCGCGCTTCCTTGCCAGTGGCAATTTCGCGGCCCAGCTCACGCGCGACCCGCACGCACTGCTCGATCTGCTGCACCGACGTGAAGCGCTTGCCGTGCTGGTCGATGATCGTGTCCTCGATGCCGCAGCGCGGATGCAGGCCCATCGACATCGCCATCATGTTGAACGGCAGCACATTCTTCAGCAGAGACTCCGCGGTGAGCGTGCAGCCATCCGGCGCGCGATGCACGAAGTTGAAGAAGTTGAACGGATTCGGGCCGTCGAAGCCGCCACCGATGCCGATCCAGGTGAGATTCAGCGGGCCCTTGTACACGCCCTTGCGCACGAGGCGCTCGAGCGTTTCGAGCGCATGGATGCCCGTGAGCTGGAAGTGCGGCTGAATGCCCGAAGCCTGCAGGCGGCGCAGGTGCTCCTCGACCCACGCGGGGCCAGCCGGAACCGTCATTTCACTATAGGCGGCCATGAAGCCGGGGTTGGAAAGCGAGGTGCCTGCCAGGTACTCCGGATAGAGCAGCTCCATGATGTTCATCTGCGTGGTGTTGATCGCGACCGTCACCTGATCGGGCTTCGGTTCGAGATCGGCCAGCATGTGGCGCGTGTCGTCGGACAGCCACTTCGCGGCCTGTCCATCATCTTCCGGCGCGAACGAAATCGAGCCGCCGACCTGGATGATCATGTCGGGCACTGCCGCACGCACACCAGCGATCAGTTCATTGAACTTCGACAGGCGCTTCGAACCCTTGCCGTCCAGTTCGCGCACGTGCAGGTGCAGTACCGTGGCGCCGGCGTTGTAGCAATCGACCGCCTTCTGGATCTGCTCGTCCATGGTCACGGCGATGTCTTCCGGGAAGTCCTCGGGCATCCATTCCGGGCCGTACGGCGCGGTGGTGATGACTACCTTGTCCTGATTCTCAGGGTGCAACGAATCGTCGAGAAACTGCATTTGTCTGCCTCCATCGAGTTTGGGGTGACGCTGTTCCGGCCTCGCGAAGCCGCGTTGAAATCTGCTGGAACATTTCAAACGTCATGGGCAAAAGATACGGCAATCACGCGCTACACTTTTATGATTGGGCGCCATCCTTTTAGCCCTTCGTGCCACTGCGCGTTAACACCGATAATTGCGCGAAGCAAGTGTTTAATGACTAGAAAATTACGCGATGTGCGAATGGTCCGGAGAAACTACGATGGAAACGATGGTGACGTCGGTAGCCATGAGTGGCTATTTCGAAGTGACGCGACGGCTGGGACTGAATCCGGTCGAACTCGCCAGACAGGCCGGCATCGATGCCGGCGCGCTCGCGAATCCGGGCGATCGCGTACCGGCTGCCGCCTGCTGTCGGCTACTGGAAATGACGGCCCAAAAGGCGTCGTGCCCGACTTTCGCGCTGCAAATGGCGGAGACGCGGCAGACGTTCGGCAGCGGTGTGGTCAATGTCCTGCTCGCGCACAAACGTACGCTGCGTGAAGTGCTGCTGGCCGCGGCCGAATACCGTCATCTGCTGAACGAAGCGCTGGCGGTCTACGTCGAGGACGCTGATAAAACGGTCACCATTCGCGAGGAACTCGTCGTCGAACCGGGTACCCCGACGAGGCAGGCCATCGAGCTGGCGCTCGGTGTCCTCGCGAAGCACTCCGGCGCGCTGCTCGACAAGTTCTGGAAACCGCGCGAGGTCCACTTCACTCACGCGGCGCCCGCGGACCTGACGTTTCATCGCCGCTTTTTCAACTGTCCGCTGGAGTTCGGCAGCGACTTCAACGGGTTCGTCTGTGCGAGCGCCGATCTCGACTACCCGAATCCGCTAGCCGACCCTGAACTCGTGCGCTATGCGGAGAGCCTCGCCGCTCCGCGGAACGCGAGCGCAGCGGAATCGGCCGCGCTGGAAGTGCGCAAGGCGATCTACCTGCTGCTGCCGCTCGAACAGGCGAACGCGGACCTGGTGGCGCGCCATTTGCATCTGAGCGTGCGCACCATGCAACGCCAGTTGAATTCGGCCGGCACCAGCTTTTCGGATCAGGTGGAGGAAGTCCGCGGAGAACTCGCCGTGCGCTACATGAGCAACCCCACCTATCCGATCGGACGGGTTTCGGCGCTTCTCGGCTACGCGCAGCAGGGATCGTTCACGAACTGGTTCGTGTCGCGATTCCATATGACGCCGCGTGACTGGCGGACGAGCCATTCGAAATGATGGCCCGAAAGACCGGCCGTTTCACTGATGCGCTCGACGGCATTCTCATCCCGGCATGCCGTCATAACCGGTGATGACACAAAGCTGCGTTTCGTTTGCATAGCGTGCGCGCATGATATACGATATGTATATCATGCTATGGAGGCGGTAATGAGTCGGATTTTGATTGATTTACCCGATGCGCAGATCGAAGAGTTGGCGGTACTCGTGGAGATGGAGCGCCGCCCCCGCGCCGCGGTAATCCGTGACGCGATCGAGGTGTATATCGCGAATCACAAGCAAGCGCGCGGGGCCGAGGTTTTCGGGCTGTGGAAGAACAAGAAAATAGACGGCCTTGAATACCAGCAGGAGCTTCGCTCGGAATGGTAAGAGCACTTTTTGATACGAACATTTTGATCGACTACCTCGGTGGTGTCATCGCAGCGAAGAAAGAACTTTCGCGCTACGAATACCGGGCGATCAGCACAATTACGTGGATGGAAGTTCTTGTCGGCACGACGGCTGAAGATGAAGCGACGATTCGTGCATGGCTCGGTTCCTTTGAAGTCATCGCGTTGGACAGTGCCATCGCAAATCGCGCGGTCGAGATTCGCAAGCAACGGCGAATCCGATTGCCTGATGCGATCGTTTGGGCATCCGCACAAGTTAATTCGTTGTTGCTGGTTTCTCGCAATACGAAGGATTTTCCTGCGGATGAACCGGGCGTGCGAGTGCCCTACAAGATTTAGAGGAAAAGGCAAGCGACGCGGGCAGGAAGCGCTATTGGGCGACGCGCGTACTGCGGCGCGGCGACGCTGCCCAACGTTGGGCAATCGTCCTTTCACACGCCATGCGCAAACGCCATCCGCTCATTCGGCACGAAGCTTCACATACCGGCCCGGTGCGCTCTCGATTACCTTGTACTTTCGATTGCCGAGCTTCGTGCGCGCCTCGACCTGTTCGCCGGAATGCTTCTTGACCCAGTCGATCCAGTGATTCCACCAGCTGCCAGGTTGCTGAACCGCTGTTGCGCGCCAGTCGTCCGCATTCTCGTCGCAGGTCTCGTTGGTCCAGTAGCTGCGTTTGTTCTTCGACGCTGGATTGATCACACCCGCGATATGGCCGCTTGCCCCCAGCACGAACTCGGTTTCGCCCCCCAGTAATTGCGTCGATCGATAGGCGGATCGCCACGGCACGATGTGATCCTCCTCGGCCGCCATCAGATAGCTCGGCACATCAATGTTGCCGAGATCGACGGGCGTACCGCAGAACGTCAGTTTGTTCGGCACGCACAGACTGTTTTCGAGGTACATGTTGCGCAGGTAGAAGCTGTACATCGGGCCGGGCAGATTGGTCGTGTCCGCGTTCCAGTACAGCAGGTCGAACGCGGCCGGGGATTTGCCTTTCAGGTAGTTGTTCACGACATACGGCCAGATCAGATCGTTGGCACGTAGCGACTGGAATACGAAGCCGAGTTCGCGCCCGGGATAAAGGCCGCCTCGACCGATCGTATGCTCGCGCATCGACACGCCCTGCTCGTCGATGAACACGCCGATATCGCCTGGGTCGCTGAAGTCGAGCAAGGCCGTCAACAGCGTCATGCTCGCCACGGAGTCGTCGCCGTTCGCACGCATGATCGCAAGCGCCGACGAAAGCAGCGTGCCGCCCACGCACCAGCCCAACGCGTTGACCTTGTCGGCCCGGCTAATGGCACGCGCGACGCTGAGCGCCTGCATCACGCCATCCTCGAGATAGGCGTCCCATGTGGTATTCGCCATGTCCTGCTGCGGATTGCGCCAGGACACGACGAACACCGTCAGCCCCTGCTCGCAGGCGAAGCGCACGAAGGAATTCTCCGGCTGAAGATCCAGAATGTAGAACTTGTTGATGCACGGAGGAACGATCACGAGCGGTCGTGCAGCGACCTTCGGCGTCAGCGGCGCGTACTGGATCAGCTGGAACAGATCGTTTTCATAGACTACCGCGCCGCTCGATGTGGCCACGCTGCGGCCCACTTCGAACGCGCTTTGATCAGTGATCGAGATCGAGCCGTTGCCCAGATCGTCGAACAGATGCGTCAAGCCCGCGAGCAGACTCGATCCGCCCGATTCCACCGCCGCGCGGATGACCTCGGGATTCGTCGCGGCGAAATTCGCGGGGCTGGCGAAGTCGATGAACTGACGCGTGTAAAAGCGCAGCCTGTGCTTGTCCTTTTCATCGAGCATGCTCGCCTCGACGAGCTCTTCGAGCGCGCGCGCATTGATCAGGTAGCTCTGTTTCAGAAGGCTGTACCAGCCGTTGCTGGACCAGTCATCGGCGTGAAACCGCCGGTCTCCCTGCTCGGGCTCGGCGACCGGCTTCAACTCCGGCCGCGCGCCGATCAATCCGGCTACGGTGTCGCCCCACAGTTGCGCGTGCTGTTGCAGGTAATGGGCGCTCGCGTGTGGCATGCTGAATGGCATTCTCATGGCGGGACTCGCTATCATGCGTTGCTGACGGCGCAAACCGCGTCTGCCTCGACACGATCGCGGCACGATGTCGGCATGACCACGGCGTCGCCTTCGATCACCACCCTGCCGCTGACCGTGCAAACAGTGGAGAGCACCACACGGCGCTTGTCGTGAATCAGTTCCTTGACCGTCACGTCGGCCCGAACGGTGTCGCCGGGTCGAACCGGCGCCTTGAAACGCAGGTTCTGGCCGAGGTAGATCGTGCCCGGGCCGGGCAACCGCCCCGCGATGGCCGCGGAGATGATGCTCGCGCTCAGCATCCCGTGAGCGATGCGCCCCTTGAAGGGTGTCGTCTGCGCAAACTGCTCGTTGATGTGAACCGCGTTGATGTCTCCCGACGCGCCCGCGAACAGCAGAATGTCCGCCTCCGTGATGGTCTTGGCGAAGTGGGCGCTCATGCCTGGTCGCAGGTCTTCGAAATCGTATCCGTTAAGCTCATTCATGATTATTCCGCTTGCTTGGCGGGCGTTTGCCCTGGGCTGAATGTGTACTGTGTCTTGGGACGGGCGCCAGGCGCCGGATGCGGTTAGCCGAGTTCGCTCACGAGTTCCGGCACGACGGCGAAGAGATCACCGACGAGGCCGTAATCGGCGACGCTGAAAATCGGCGCTTCTTCGTCCTTGTTGATCGCGACGATCACTTTGCTGTCCTTCATGCCCGCGAGGTGCTGGATCGCACCCGAGATGCCGACCGCGACGTACAGTTGCGGCGCGACGATCTTGCCGGTCTGGCCGACCTGATAGTCGTTCGGCACGAAGCCCGCGTCGACCGCCGCGCGCGACGCGCCCAGTGCCGCACCGAGCTTGTCCGCCAGCGGTTCCAGAACCTTCGTGTAGTTCTCGCCGTTGCCCAGACCCCGGCCGCCCGACACGATGATCTTCGCGCTCGTCAGTTCCGGACGGTCGAGCTTCGTGACTTCGCGGCTCACGAACTGCGAGATGCCCGTATCGGGTGCCGCTTCGATCTTTTCGACCGCTGCGCTACCACCTTCAGCTGCAACTGCGTCGAAACCGGTCGAGCGCACCGTGATGACCTTGACCGGATCCGCTGATTGAACCGTCGCGATTGCGTTGCCCGCGTAGATCGGACGCTCGAACGTGTCGGCGCTATCGACTGCGGTGATGTCGCTGATCTGCGCGACGTCGAGCTTCGCGGCAATACGCGGCGCGATGTTCTTGCCGTAAGCGGTCGCCGGCGCGAGGATGTGCGTGTAGTTCTTCGCGATGTTGAGCACCGTGGCTTCGACGTTTTCCGCGAGGCCGGCGGCCAGTTGCGGCGCGTCAGCCAGCAGCACCTTGCTCACGCCCGCGATCTTCGCGGCCGCATCCGCTGCGGCCTGCGCGTTGTGACCCGCCACCAGCACGTGAATGTCACCGCCGATCTTCTGTGCCGCTGCGATCGTATTGAGGGTCGCGGCCTTGACCGACGCATTGTCGTGTTCTGCAATTACCAGGTTCGTCATTTCTTGCGTCTCCTCACAGCACCTTGGCTTCGGTCTTCAGCTTCTCGACCAGCGTCTTCACATCCGGCACCTTCACACCGGCGGAGCGCTTCGGCGGCTCGGCGACCTTCAGCGTCTTCAGACGCGGCGTGACATCGACACCGAGGTCTTCGGGCTTGACCGTTTCCAGCGGCTTTTTCTTCGCCTTCATGATGTTCGGCAGCGTGACGTAGCGCGGCTCGTTCAGGCGCAGATCGGTCGTCACCACCGCGGGCAGCGTCAGCGACAGCGTTTCCGCGCCGCCGTCCACTTCACGCGACACGGTTGCCTTGCCGTCCGCCACCACCACTTTCGAGGCAAAGGTTGCCTGCGGCAATCCAGCCAGCGCCGCCAGCATCTGGCCGGTCTGGTTCGAGTCGTCGTCGATCGCCTGCTTGCCCAGAATGACGAGCGAAGGCTGTTCCTTGTCGACCAGCGCCTTGAGCAGCTTCGCGACTGCCAGCGGCTGCAGGTCTTCATTCGATTCGATCAGGATCGCGCGGTCCGCGCCGATCGCGAGCGCGGTGCGCAGCGTTTCCTGCGCCTGCGTCACACCAGCCGACACAGCGATCACTTCGGTCGCGACGCCCGCTTCCTTCAGACGTACCGCTTCTTCTACCGCGATTTCGTCGAACGGGTTCATCGACATCTTCACGTTGGCGATATCGACGCCCGTGTTGTCCGACTTCACACGGACCTTCACGTTGTAGTCGACCACCCGCTTGACTGCTACAAGAACTCTCACAACACTCTCCTTCCCACACCGGTAAGGCCGAGCCCTACCGTTTCGATTCACACGTCACGTTGATTGATTGCATCAAAACTGGTCTTCGCGCAGCGCCAATGCGCCTTCGCCATCGCGAGCGCCGCGAATCGCCGCTTCGAGCGCGACTGCGCGAGGCAGCACCTGGGTCGCGTAGCTGTGCGCGGTCGCGATCTTGGCGTCATAGAAGGCTGGGTCTTCGTCGCGTTTGTCGGCTGCGAGCACGAGCGATCGCGCGACTTGCCAACCCGCGAGCACGACGCCCGCGAGCATCAGATAGGAGACACTGCCCGCGAACACTGCATTCGGATCGCTTTTGACCCGCTCGACAACGTAGCGCACCGCGCTGTAGTACGCGTCACGGCCGAAGGAAAGATGGCGGACCATCGCCTGAAAGACCGGGCTCGTGCGATACGACGCGTGCGCCCGCAGCGCGGCCAATGTCGCGTCGATCTGCGCGAGCAGCATCACGGCCACTTCGCCGTTGTCGCGCACGGTCTTGCGGCCGACGAGGTCGTTTGCCTGGATCGCCGTCGTGCCTTCGTAGATCGGCAGGATGCGCGCATCACGGTAGTACTGCGCGGCGCCGGTTTCCTCGATGAAACCCATGCCGCCGTGCACCTGCACGCCGAGACTCGTCACCTCCAGCGACATCTCCGTGCTCCAGCCCTTCACGACCGGCACCAGGTATTCGTAGATTGCCTGATGGTTCGCTCGCGTCGCCGCGTCAGGATGATGATGCGCGAGGTCGCAATGCGACGCCGCCACATAGGTGAGCGCGCGTGCGCCTTCGGTCAGCGCGCGCATGGTCGAGAGCATGCGACGCACGTCGGGATGCTGGATGATCGTGACCGCCTGCTTCGCCGAGCCATCGACAGGACGGCTCTGCACCCGCTCCTTCGCATACGCGACGGCATGCTGATACGCGCGATCCGAGATGGCCACGCCCTGTACGCCCACGGCGAAGCGCGCGGCGTTCATCATGATGAACATGTACTCCAGACCACGGTTCTCCTCGCCGACGAGCTGACCGATCGCGCCGCCGTGATCCCCGAACTGAAGCACCGCCGTCGGGCTCGCCTTGATGCCGAGCTTGTGCTCGATCGATACGCAGTGCACATCGTTGCGCTCGCCGAGCGAACCGTCCTCGTTGACGAGAAACTTCGGCACGAGGAACAGCGAAATGCCTTTCACGCCTTCGGGCGCGTTGGGCGTGCGTGCGAGCACCAGATGCACGATGTTTTCGGTCATGTCGTGCTCGCCCCATGTAATGAAAATCTTCGTGCCGAAGATCCGGTACGAGCCGTCGGCCTGCGGCTCGGCGCGGGTGCGAACGAGCGCGAGATCGGAGCCGGCTTGCGGCTCGGTCAGGTTCATCGTGCCGGTCCATTCGCCCGAGATCAGCTTCGGCACGAAGCGTTGCTTCTGCTCTTCGCTGCCCGCCGTCAACAGCGCTTCGATCGCGCCGTCGGTCAGGAGCGGACACAGTCCCAGCGACAGGTTCGCGGCATTGAGCATTTCGATGCAAGGCGTGGACAGCAGTTTGGGCAGATCCTGACCGCCGTATTCCGACGGATGTTGCAAACCCTGCCAGCCGCCTTCGGTGAACTGACGAAACGCGTCCCTGAATCCGGACGTGGCGCTCACCGCGCCGTCCTTCCAGGTGCTCGGGCTGCGGTCGCCGTCGAAGTTCAGCGGTGCAAGCACGCCCTCATGCAGCCGCGCGGCCTCTTCGAGCACGGCCCGGGCGGTGTCGGCGGTCGCGTCCTCGCAGCCGGGCAAGCCCGACAGGCGGTCGATTCCGGCCAGTTCCGTGATTGCAAACAACATGTCCTTGAGAGGCGCGACGTAGCTCATTGCCATTCTTCCGATCAGATAGTCCGTAGGGGATGTCACCCGTCTGATGGCGCTGCGGCCGGGGTAACGTATGGCTGAATCGTAGCGCCGGACAGGCCCTGCCCGGTTGTCCAAACCGGACGATCTATTGACATACCTGGCCAGGCCGCAAAGGCTGAATGCCGCGTCGGAACGGCGTCGGCCTGTGCAGCCGACGCTTCAATATGGCGAGATCAGCCACCCCGGCGATAGGCCGCCGGGGTGCTGCCCGTCCAGTGACGGAACGCTCTGTGGAACGCGGTGGGGTCGCCGAAGCCGACGTCGCCCGCGATGATGGCGATGGGTTCGTGCGTGCCTGTCAAACGCTGTATCGCGATGTCGCGGCGCAGTTCGTCCTTGAGCACCTGAAACGCCGTGCCTTCGGCGGCAAGATGACGGCACAGCGTTCTGACCGAACAATGCAGGCCTTCCGCCGACTCTTCGATGGTGGGCACGTCTGGTAGCCGGGACGCGAGAAATTCCCGCACGCGATGACTGAAAAGCTGTTCGTTGAACGAAACGAAGATCCAGTCTTCCGGCGCGCGAGCGAGAAACCTGCGCAGGTTCGCCTTGCGCTGACGCACGGGCATGTCGAAATAGGTACTGCTGAACTGCATCGAGGTCCGGGCGCAGTCGAACTTCGCCGGCCCGGGAAACAGATAGAGATACTCGAGCGCGTGAGGCGGACGGGGAAACGCGAACTGCACCTGCAACAACGCAATGCGCTGTCCGATCAGCCACGACGCAATCCCATGCGCCAGCTTCAGCATCAGTTCCTGGCCCAGAATGCCAAGTTGCGCGCCAGTGCTTGCCGGATGCAGCGTCAGACTCGCGACGAGCTCGCCGCGGCGCGACTCGAAGCGGAAGTCGTCGAGCACGAGATGGAAGAACTGGCCGAACCGGTGCATCGCGGTTTCGAGGTTCGGCGCATCCAGCAGGCTCAGGCAGAGAAACTTCAGCGAGCCGCTGCGCAGCGGGCGTGAGAAAACGCCGGGCATTTCATCGTCGAGTTCGATCGCGAGCGCGCGGTAGAGCGTCGAGAACTGTTCCTCGGTGACGCGCGCCCCAGGCTGGTCCAGAAGCGCGCGAGGGATGTTCGCGGCCGACAGATGCCGGTCGACGATATCCGGCTGCGTCCCGACGCTGCCGAGGAAACCATTGACGAGCGAGATCGGCACGGTTGCGCCAGGAGCGTGCATGAGGTGGTTCCGCGAGGCGAAGACGCATCAGCATAGCGCCTCCCGCCGCATCGTGGCGATGGTTCAGCGGGTCGCTACGCGAGTGCCGCGCCTGGGGCGCCGCGGTGGCTTGCCGCCTACTGCGCCGACGCGTGCGAGCGCAGGTACGGCACGTAGCCGTTCTGCGTTTTCAGGATCTTGTCGGCGCACTCGTCATAGTCCGAGCCCTTCTCGCTGTCCGGACCATACATGCCGCGGCACTGCGCGAACAGCGTGAGCGTCGCGCCGCCCGTGCTCTTGTCCGCGCGGGTCGCTGAAAAAGCGGCTTTGCCCGTATCGTCGGGCACGTCGGTATCGATCGCGATCGCGTCCGCACGGATCACGTGCGTGTCGGAATGCTGCTCGATATAGCGCTTGGTGGCCGCCCAGGCGGCATCGCAATTCGCCGGCGTGCAATCGATCACCGCGTTGCGTTGCGCGGCGAGGAGGTTCGGTTCGCTATGAAGGATTTCCTGCTGGGCGCGCTGCGCCTGCTTTTCCGGGGACGAGCAGGCGGCGAGTGCGCACGCGACGAGTGCTAAGGCAGCAATTCTTTTCATGAGTAGACTTCGGAGGCCATGTTCGAGCGCGATTATAGCCGTGTGGGCGAAGCGGGCCACAACCACTACGTATTCGCCACCAGCAATTCCTCCGCATTGCCCGGCGGACGCAGCCCATCCGTCCTGCCCGCGAAATAGCGCTGCGTCAGATCGGCGGCAGACACATGCCGTGCCTCGTCGAATCCCGCTTCGCGCGCCATTGCGATCATCTGCTGCGGCGTGAAGAAGCTGATGAACGGCGTTCCGCTCGCACGCGCGCCCTTCTCGGCCATCTCGAGTCCGGGACGCACGTCCGGGTCCGCCATCTCCAGCGGCAACAGAAACGTCATCGCGAACGTCGAGCCACGCGCAAGCCCGGCCACTTCGCGCAGCGTCGCCGCGTTCGCCTCCTTCGTCAGATACATGCTGACGCCGGTCGACACGACGACGGCCGGCCTGCTTTCGTCGAAACCTTCGGCGACGAGACGCTGCCGCCAGCTGTCGCCCGCTTCGAAGTCGACCGCCACGAAACGCAGCCAGTCCGGCACGCCGAAACCCAGCTCGCTCAGCCGTTGACGCTTCCACGTTTGCGGTCCCGGCTGGTCGACCTCGAACACGGTGAGCCGCGACGCGATGTCGGGCCGGCGTTGCGCGAAGCTGTCGAGACCGGCGCCGAGAATCACATACTGGCCGACGCCGCGCCCGGCCTGCTCGACGACCAGATCCTCGATAAAGCGTGCGCGCGCGACGATCGACGCGCGAAACGGCCGCGTGAACTGCGGGTCCATGTCGCCGCGGCTGCGCCAGTCTTCGGCGGGGGCCAGCAACCGCAAGCCGACTTCGTCTTCGAACACGTGCGGCGGCGGGTCGGCCTGCACGTGCAGCGCACGCCATAACGCGACGCGCGCGGCGGTGCTGTCGGGTACGGTCTCTCGTGGTTCGTTCATGCCTCTGTCTCGCTCACTTGAGAAACTGGAAATCGCAACCTTCGTCGGCCTGCAGAATTTCTTGCTCGTACAGCTTCGCATAGCCGCGTTTCGCCGGCGCTTGCGATCTCGGCGGCAACGCGGCGCGGCGTCGATCGAGCTCTTCATCGGACACGAGCAATTCGAGCGAGCGATTCGCGACGCTCAAGCGAATCCGATCGCCGTTGCGCACCAGACCGAGCGGCCCGCCCGACGCCGAATCGGGCGTGATGTGCAGCACGATCGTGCCGTACGCGGTACCGCTCATACGCGCGTCCGACATGCGCACCATGTCCTTCACGCCGGCGCGCGCGAGCTTCGCCGGAATCGGCAGATAGCCGGCTTCGGGCATCGCCGATTCGCTGGTGGGGCCGGCGTTTTGCAGCACCAGAAAATCGTCGGCGCTGACGTCGAGCTCGTCGCTGTCGACGCGGTTCGCCAGGTCTTCGAGCGATTCGAACACGACCGCTCGCCCTTCTTTCTCGAACAGCTTTGGGTCCGCCGCCGAACGCTTCAGGATCGCGCCGCGCGGCGCGAGGTTGCCGAACAGGGCGACGAGACCGCCGTTCTCGCGCACCGGCTGCGCATACGGCCGCACCACCGAGTGATCGACCCAGCTCACGTCGTGCAGCCGATCGCCGAGCGTTTCGCCGGTCACCGTACGGCAGTCGAGATGCAGCAGGTGTTTGATCTCGCGCAGGATCGCCGGCACGCCGCCCGCCGCATACAGGTCTTCCATATAGTGATCGCCGGTCGGCTTCAGGTTGACGAGCACCGGCGTGGTGTCGCTCAGTTCGTTCAGCCGCTGCAGATCGATCTTCACGCCGACGCGGCCCGCGATCGCGGTCAGATGAATCATCGCGTTCGTCGAGCCGCCGATCGCGAGCAGCACGCGCAGCGCATTCTCGACCGACTGCGCGGTGATGATCTCACTCGGCAGGATCGGCTTCGCGATCAGATCGAACGCGACGCGCCCCGTTTCTTCCGCGATGCGCAGCCGGTCTGCATCGACGGCGGGACACGCGGCGCTATTCGCGGGCATCATGCCGAGCGTTTCGGCGATGATCGCCATCGTGCTCGCCGTGCCCATCACCGCGCAGGTGCCCGCGGTCGACGCAAGCCGTCGTTCGACGATGCCGATCTCCTGTGCGTCGATTTCGGTTGCACGGAACCTGGCCCAGAAGCGCCGGCAATCGGTGCAGGCGCCGAGCCGCTCGCCGCGATGCCGGCTCGTCGACATCGGCCCCGCGACCAGTTGCACCGCGGGCAGATTCGCGGACGCCGCGCCCATCAGTTGCGCGGGCACGGTCTTGTCGCAACCGCCGAGCAGCACGACCGAATCCATCGGTTGCGCGCGCGTCATCTCCTCGACGTCCATCGACATCAGGTTGCGGAACTTCAGGCTCGTCGGGCTCAGGAACGTCTCGCCGAGCGAGATCGTCGGAAACTCGATCGGCAGACCGCCGGCCGCGAGCACGCCGCGCTTGACCGCTTCGATCATCTCGGGGAAATGCCGGTGGCAGTTATTGAAGCCGCTCGCCGAATGCGCAATGCCGACGATCGGCCGGTCCAGCATCTCGCGGCTATAGCCCATCGAACTCGCGAACGTGCGGCGCAGATAGACGCTGAATTCGCGGTCGCCATAATTGGTCAGGCCTTTGCCGAAGCCGACGGGCTTGTTGCTGTGTTGATCGCTCATGGTATTTGCTTGCCAGGTTGACCTGCGAACGCCACCGCGGCTCAATGAAAAATCGGTAGCGAGAGAAACAGCTTGATGACGATCGCGTTGACGATGTCCATGAAAAACGCGCCCGTCATCGGCACGATCAGGAACGCGATATGGGAATGGCCGAAGCGGCTCGTGATCGCCTGCATGTTCGCGATCGCGGTCGGCGTCGCGCCCAGGCCGAGACCGCTTTGTGCCGCGCACAACACGACCGCATCGTAGTTGCGGCCCATCACCGGGAACGTGATGAAGATCGCATAGAGCACCATCAGCACAGTCTGCGCGATGAGGATCGAGATGATCGGCACAGCGAGCGCGGCAAGCTCCCATAGATTGAGCCGCATCAGCGCCATGGCGAGAAAAAGCGCGAGCGCCACGTTGCCGATCAGCGCAACCGCATGCTGGTCGATCCGTACGCGCACGAGCGCGAGCACGTTGTTCAGGAGCACGCCGATGAACAGCGTGCACACGAAAGTCGGCAACTCTAATGGGGTGCCCGCGATCCAGTCGGCGAACACTTCGCCGCCGGCGAGGCAGATCGAGATCAGCGCGAGCGTCGTGATGATCGCGGCGGGCGTGGTGGCCTGCTGCGCCTTCGGTTCTTCGAAGACCAGCGTCTCTTCTTCGCGCAGCTTGACGTGCCGCAGTTCTTCGGCACTGATCCGCCGCAGCAGGAGCCGTGCGAGCGGGCCGCCGAGCACGCCACCTATCACGAGCCCGAAGGTCGCGCAGCCGATCGCGATCTCGGTCGCCGACTCCAGCCCGTGGCGCTCGGTGAAGACCTGGCTCCACGCGGCGCCCGTGCCGTGACCGCCCGACAACGTGACCGAGCCGCCGAGAATGCCGAGCAGCGGATCGACGCCAAGCGCGAACGCGAGCAGCAGGCCGAGCACGTTCTGCAGGATCAAGAGCCCGCTGACCAGCGCGAGAAAGCGGACCAGCACCGGTCCGCCCGCCTTCAGGCTCGACAGATGCGCGTTCAGACCGATCGTCGAGAAGAACGCGAGCATCAGCGGCGCCTGCACCGTCGAATCGAATTTGACCTCGACGTGCGTGGTGAGGCGCGTGATCAGCACGCCGATCGCGACGATCAGGCCGCCCGCCACCGGCGCCGGAATCGAATAGATCCGCAGCACGCCGATCCATTGCACGAGCTTTTCGCCGAGCAGCAGCACGAGCGATGTCGCGACCAGCGTGGCATATACGCCGATAGTCATGAATGGCCTCCGGGCGGGATCAAGACGCAGTAGCGCGCGCCTGCGACATCTTAGCCAATCCCTCCGGGCGAGGTATCGATTTCCTTGATGCAATGCAACCAGCCGATGACGTCGCGTCACTGACGAGCGACGAAGTCTGCTACGCTGCGCCCTTCACCACCCTCGCATTGAAACGATGGAATCCCCTTTCAACGATCGCGGCGTGTCGGTCACGCGCAACGCCCTCTCGTCCGCGGGTCAGGTCTTCCCGCTGCGCGATATCGTGGACGTGCAGGTCGTCACCGTCCAGAAGAACAAGGTCGTGCCGCTCGCGATCTCGGTGGCCGGGTTGATCGGCGCGGTCGCCGGGGGGGTGCTGCATTCGCCGGCGGGACTCGTATGCGGGGTAATGCTGATCGTGGTCGGTTGGCTCACCCTGGTGAGCCAGGACGTCACGCATCGGCTGATGGTCAGGACGGCCGACGGCGAGCGCGAGGCGCTGATGAGCACGGATCGCGAGTTCGTCGAACGCGTCGGCGAGGCCGTGCATCGGGCGAAGGCAGCTGCTGCGGCGCCGAAGGCCTGACGCGAGCCGACGGCGAGACATGACAAAGCCGTGCACGACTGATCAGCACCAGCCCCGCACGGCTTTCCATTGGCTGCCTCGACCGAAGCAACTACGTTGCCGTCATGACACGCTCATTCGATACTGAGCGGACTCACGCGCCAGATATTGCGCGCGTACTCGCCGATCGTGCGATCCGACGAAAACTGCCCCATGCCCGCGACGTTCTCGATCGCGCTTTCGGCCCATGCGTGCCTGTCGACGAAGCGCGCATCCACTTCGTTCTGCGCCTTTGCAAACGCGTCGAAATCGGCGAGCACCATGTAGTGATCGCCCCAGTCGACCAGCGTGTGAAAGATATCCGAAAAGCGCAGCGGATCGTCCGGCGAGAAGAAGCCCGAGCGGATCTGATCGAGCGCGGTGCGTAATGCTTCGTTCTCCTCGTAGATATGCCGCGGCCGGTAGCCGCTCGCGCGCAGATCGTCCACCTCGTCGGCGGTGTGGCCGAAGATGAAAATGTTGTCGCGCCCCACCGCGTCGCAAATTTCGATGTTCGCGCCGTCCATCGTGCCGATCGTCAACGCGCCGTTCAGCGCGAGCTTCATATTGCCGGTGCCCGACGCCTCGGTGCCGGCCATCGATATCTGCTCCGACAGGTCGGCCGCCGGAATGATCAGTTCGGCCACGCTGACGCCGTAGTTCGGCACGAACACGACCTTCAGCCGATCGCCGATCAGCGGATCGGTATTGACCTTCTCGCCCACGTCGCCGATCAGCTTGATGATCGTCTTCGCCATCCGGTACGCGGACGCGGCCTTGCCCGCGAACAGCACGACGCGCGGCACCCAGTCGCGCTCCGGATTGGCGCGAATCTCGTTGTAGCGCACGATCACATGAAGCACGTTCAGCAGCTGGCGCTTGTATTCGTGAATGCGCTTGACCTGCAGATCGAATAGCGCATCCGGATTGAGGTGCATCTTCGTGTGATGCGCGAGCCGCTGCACGAGCCGCAGCTTGCTCTGTCGTTTGGCCTCGCGGAATGCTTCGACGAACTCGTCGTCCTTGCGCAGATTGCGCAGTTGCTCGAGCTCGAACAGATTGCTGCGCCAATGATTGCCGATGCGCGAGTCGATCAGCGACGACAGCGACGGACTCGCCTGGGCGAGCCAGCGACGCGGCGTGATGCCGTTGGTCACATTGGTGAAGCGGTCTGGATAGATCCTCGCGAAGTCGGCGAAGATGTCGCGCGTCATCAGTTGCGAATGCAGCTTCGACACGCCGTTCACCTTGTGACTCGCGACGATCGCCAGATACGCCATGCGCACGCGCCGCTGCCCATATTCGTCGACGAGTGAAATGCGCCGGATCATCTCGGCATCGTGGTACGACTGCTCGCTCACGTGCTGCAGAAACTGCGCGTTGATTTCGAAGATGATCTCGAGATGCCGCGGCAGCAGGCGCGACAACATTTCGACATCCCAGGTTTCGAGCGCCTCGGGCATCAGCGTGTGATTCGTGTACGAGAAGATCTGCGTCACGTGTTTCCACGCCTTGTCCCACGGCACATGATGCTCGTCGACGAGCAGGCGCATCAGCTCGGGAATCGCGAGCACCGGGTGCGTGTCGTTCAGATGCACCGCGACCTTCTCCGAGAAGCGCCCGAACGTGCTGTGCGTGCGCTGATAGCGGCGGATCAGATCCTGCATCGTCGCCGACACGAAGAAGTACTCCTGGCGCAATCGCAACTCGCGGCCGGCCGGCGTCGAGTCATCCGGGTAGAGCAGCCGCGACACGTTCTCCGACATGTTCTTCGTGTCGACCGCGTTGCGGTAGTCGCCGCGATTGAATGCACCGAGGTCGAGCTCCTCGGTCGCACGCGCGGACCACAGGCGCAGCGTGTTGGTCGCGTCGGTCGCATAGCCGGGGATCACGGTGTCGTACGCGGTCGCGTTCACGTGCTCGGTGTCGATCCATTCGGTCTTCTCGCCGCGCTGCACCGTGCGCCCGCCGAAGTGGACCATGTACTTGATTTCGGGCCGCGGAAATTCCCACGGATTGCCCGCGCGCAGCCAGTAATCGGGCGCCTCGACCTGCTCGCCGTCGACGATTTCCTGACGGAACATGCCGTACTGGTAACGGATGCCGTAGCCGAAGCCCGGGATGCCGAGCGTCGCCATCGAGTCGAGAAAGCACGCGGCGAGCCGGCCGAGGCCGCCGTTGCCGAGCGCGGCGTCGGGTTCGATTTCGATCAGCGCGTCCATGTCGACGCCGAGGCTCGCGAGCGCCTCCTTCATCTGGTCGTGAATGCCGAGCGCGAGCAGCGCGTTGGTAAAGGTCCGGCCGATCAGGAACTCCATCGACAGGTAGTAGACACGCTTCACGTCCTGCTCGTATTGCAGGCGCGTGGTCTTCATCCAGCGCGCGACGAGCCGGTCGCGCACGGTCAGCGCGGCTGCGTGCAGCCAGTCGTGCGGGTGAGCGGTGATGGCGTCCTTGCCGACGCCGTACATCATGCGATTCGAAATTGAGCGCCGTAGCGCGTCGACGGTACTGTGGAGCTGGTCGAATTCCAGATCGACGGTTGTCATCGAAGCCTCCGGGTAGTTCGACATGGCAGACGCGAACCGCACTGGGGACGGACGGGAGGCGCGTGCCTGTCGGAGCGGTTTAAAAAAACAGAGTAGGACATTTTAGGGATCGCGCACGCCGGCGCGCGAGCGCACGGTGACGCACGTGCCGTGCCCGGCGCGCACGCCCAATGCCACGGGACGGCGCCGCGGCCAGCGCCCAGATGCGGTGCACGGCCGCGTGGTGGCGGCACTCGCGGTGTGCATCGGCGGGCGCGAAGCGCGGCCGGAGTCGGGTTGGCTAAGCTGGTACGCCGACGCCGCCCCCGGCGTGCCGCACATCGATTATTTGTTTCGATGCGTGACGCTTGGATGAAGCCCCGCGTTGCTTCGGGGTGCGATCGGATCGGGCAGCTCGTTCTGCCGGGCGGCTTTAGCGTATTCGAGCTGGATTTGACACCGGACGCGTGCCGATCTGGAGACGCGGGGCGGCATTGACAGTTAGTTGCATGCTGCAAAGCATCCAAGCGCCTGATCCCACCGCCCCCTTGCCCGGCTCTCTGCGCGATCGTGTCAACGCGCCGCGAAATACCCCTTCACCGCGGCGATAAACGTATCGATATCGTCGCGCGACACATCCTTGTGCGTAACGAAGCGCGACGCGTAGAGCATCTGCGTGAGGATGCCGCGTTCCTTGAGCCACGCCTCGAGCGGCGCGCAATGCTGCTGCGGAAACTGCGCGAACACCATGTTCGTCGCGACCGATTGCACCTTCACCTGCTCGATCGTCTCCAACCCCGCTGCCAGACGCGCGGCGTTCGCGTGGTCGTCGGCGAGACGCTCGACGTTGTGATCGAGCGCGTACAGGCACGCCGCCGCGAGCACGCCGGCCTGGCGCATGCCGCCGCCGAGCACCTTGCGCCAGCGATGCGCGACGTCGATCAGCGCGCGGCTGCCGACCAGCACCGAGCCGACCGGCGCGCCCAGTCCCTTCGAAAAGCAGATCGACACCGAATCGAACGGCTCGGTAAGTTCCGCGACCGGCTTGCCCGACGCCACCGCCGCGTTGAAGACGCGCGCGCCGTCGAGGTGGGTTGCGAGGCCGCGCTCGCGCGCGAGCTGCGTCGCCTCGGCGACGTACTGCGCCGGCAGCACCTTGCCGCCGATCGTGTTTTCCAGCGCGAGCAGTCTCGTGCGCGCGAAGTGATCGTCGATCGGCTTGATCGTGGCGGCGATCTTCTCGAGCGGGATCGAACCGTCAGCGGCGTTTTCGAGCGGTTGCGGCTGGATGCTGCCGAGCACCGCCGCGCCGCCGCCCTCGTATTTGTAGGTGTGCGCGAGCTGGCCGACGATGTATTCGTCGCCGCGCGCGCAGTGCGCCATCAATGCGGCGAGGTTGCTTTGCGTGCCGCTCGGGAAGAACAGCCCCGCTTCCTTGCCGGTGCGCTCGGCCAACGTGGTCTGCAGACGCAGTACGGTGGGGTCGTCGCCCCAGACGTCGTCGCCGACTTCGGCCGCCGACATCGCCGCGAGCATCGGCGGAGTCGGACGGGTAACGGTATCGCTGCGCAAATCGATCATTTTGTGTCCCTGTGCGTCCATGAATGACAGCCTACGGCGATCGGCCGCGCGTACGTTCCGCAACGAACGCGTACGCGCCGGCAATCGAGCCACACAGTGTATTCAATTCACACGACGCTGAAAATCGGCGCGCCCCCGAGAAGCGCACCGATCCGGCCGCTATGAGTGACAGATGGGAGGGGGACGCTCAGCCGCCCGGCTTCGGCAGCCACTGGAGCGGATCGACCGGCTGGCCGTTCTGACGCACTTCGAACTGGATCGACGCGACACCGCGGCTATCGACACCGACCTCGCCGATCGTCTGCCCTTGCGCCACCGCGTCGCCTTCCTTGACGAGCAACTGGCTGTTCTGGCCGTACGCGGTGATCAGCGAGTCGTTGTGCTTGATGATGATCAGCGGGCCATAGGCTTCGATGCCGGTGCCCGCGTAGACCACGCGGCCGGTCGCCGCGGCCTTCACCGGATCGCCGGGCTGCCCGCCGATCACAATGCCGTTGGACTTACCGGGCGAAAACGCCCGCAGGACCGGTCCGCGCAACGGCCATTGCAGCACACCTGGCTGCGGCCCGGCCGCGGCGGCCGGCGGCACGTTGGCCGTCGCGCCGGGCGCGACCGGCGTGGCTGCCGCACCCGGCGCCACCGCAACCGGCGGCGCGACCACACTGCCCGAGACCATCGGCGGCGACACGCGCAGCACCTGGCCGGGCGCGACCGCCGCATTGACCGGCAAACCGTTCCACGCCGCAATTTCCTGCGGCTTGCGTCCATACGCCGAGGCAATGCCGGACAGCGTATCGCCCGGGTTGACACGGTAGTAGCCGGCGGGCACCGGCACTGTCGCGAGGCTGGTCGTGGCGGACGGCGCACTGCTGTAGAACGGCGTGCTTTCCCACGGCACCGTCGTGCAACCGGCGATCATCACGCCAAGCGCCACCGCCATCAGGAGGCGGATTCCCGTCGGTTGCGATTGTTCTGTCATCTGATTTTCCTCGACGTGTGTATCAATCCGATTCAATCGACGCCATAGCAATTGCCGTGCCGCCCCGCTTGCGCAGCTGTCGCGGCCGTCTGCTGTCGACTGGATATTATGCGCGACCGGCACAGGCGCGCCGCGCTGGCGGCGCCGTCAAACTGCCGTGTTCTTCAGACGCTGCCCTGCGTTTCGACGACCAGTGTCGAGCGCGCCCCAGACAAGGGACGCGGGAAAGCTTCTGCTGCGGATGATTTTCACGGCCGATGAACGATGGGCAACCGCGCGGCCAGCGCCATCTGCCCACGCGCGACAGCACTGGTGCGGCTGGCCCTATTATAGGTCTCGCGGCACGGGCAACCTTGCAAGCAAGCCAGCGCTGCCGATTCGTCCTATCATTGCAGGCAACTGGGCATCGCCTATACTCAGTCAAGCCGCGCGGAGCCGCTCACGACAACGCTGTGATTCTGGGAGGAATCGAGGATGAACAAAGCCACCTTTCTGTCCGTGCAACTCAACGTCGACGATGTGGCGGCGTCTCCCGGCCTCGTCGAACTGCTGAACACGCATCTTGTCTTCGCCGCCGACGTCGCCGAGGCCGCCGATGCGCTCGTGCAACTGGCGAGCATCGCGGGGCTGTCGAGCGGGGTCGAGGCGAGCGTCGAGTTGCCCGCGGTGGCGGTCGAGCGGCTGCGCGAGGCGCTCGACAACCTCAGCGGCTACGACGAATCGTGGCTGCTGGCACTGGAGCCGAGCCGCGCGCTGTTCGATGAGATCGGCCGACGGCATCGCACGCTGCACTAACGCAAGCCCGCCGCACCACGGCGCCGTAAACGACAAAACGCCATCCAATCGAACTGGATGGCGTTTTTTCTTGCCCGCCGCGTTCGCGCTATTGCACGACGCGGCGTCTACCGCACACTTCTACTGCAAACTTCCACATCAAAGTTCAGCGCAACCCGTAGCGGCAATTAGCCGCCGAAGTACACCGAGTTACGGTCGGCCTTCACCGGAAGGACGGCGTGGCCGTGGCCAGCTTGTGACGTACCGACGGCCGGAGCGCCGTAACCGCTGGTGTCCGCGACGGCCGTGCCGTGTTGCGCATCGACGCGAGCTTCCGCTTGCTGGATGTTTGCCGGATAGGTTGCGTTGTCGCCGGCCGGGTTGTAGCCGGCCTTTTCGAGTTGAACCAGTTCAGCGCGAACCTCAGCGCGGGTCACCGGCTGGCTGGCTTGAGCGAACGCAGCGACCGGAACAACGAGGGCGGCGGCGATAGCGACCGCGGAAATCAGAGTCTTCATGATTAACCTCCAAAGAACTTGTTGTCTGCTGCGCTTCGGGTTTCTGCTTCTCCCTCAGCGATTGATAACAAGTCTAGAGGCGTCGCGGCCTAGGGTAAACACCTAAAGCAACGAAAATCTATTGCGACACCCGCAATAATCATTTCGCGTTTTCCACGTCCATACTTAACCCACGTTATATTCAGTAACAATCCGCGCTCATTGCCATTCCAGACGGACTAACGGCCCGGCGCGCCCTATTACCATCGCGCGCCGGGCCGTTTTTCAGAAGCTCAGCTCCACTGTGCGTGGAAGCTGCCCGGCTTGTCGATGCGTTCGAACGTATGCGCGCCGAAGAAGTCGCGCTGCGCCTGCACGAGGTTCGCGGGCAGACGTTCCGAGCGGTAGGCGTCGAAATACGCAATCGCCGACGCGAACGCCGGTACCGGCACACCCGCGTTGACCGCGGCCACCACGACTTCGCGCAGCGCAGCCTGGTAGTTCTTCGCAATGTCACGGAAGTACGGATCGAGCAGCAGATTCGCGAGCGCCTTGTCCTTCGAGTAGGCGTCGGTGATCTTCTGCAGGAAGCGCGCGCGGATGATGCAGCCCGCGCGGAAAATCTTCGCGATCGTGCCGTAGTCGAGATCCCACTTGTACTCTTCCGACGCCGCGCGCAGCTGCGCGAAGCCCTGCGCGTACGAGATCACCTTGCTGAAGTACAACGCGCGGCGCACCGATTCGATGAACGCGTCCTTCGCGCCTTCGAGCGGCCTCGCCTGCGGACCTTCGAGCACCTTGCTCGCGGCCACACGCTGCGTCTTCAGCGACGACAGCACGCGCGCGAACACCGCCTCGGTAATCAGCGGCAACGGCGCGCCGAGATCGAGCGCGTTCTGGCTGGTCCACTTGCCGGTGCCCTTCTGCGCGGCACGGTCGAGAATCACGTCGACGAGGTCCTTGCCGGTTTCGTCGTCCTTCTTGCCAAAGATCTTCGAGGTGATTTCGATCAGATAGCTGTCGAGTTCGCCCTGGTTCCACTCGGTATAAACCTTGCCGAGTTGCTCGTTCGACAGGCCGACGACCTGCTTGAGCACCGCGTAGCTTTCGGCGATCAACTGCATGTCGCCGTACTCGATACCGTTGTGCACCATCTTCACGAAGTGGCCCGCGCCGTCCGGTCCCATGTACGCGACGCAGGGCTCGCCGTCCGGCGCCTTCGCGGCGATCTCGGTGAGGATCGGTGCGACCAGGTCGTACGCGTCGCGCTGACCGCCCGGCATGATCGACGGGCCTTTCAGCGCGCCTTCCTCGCCGCCCGACACGCCGGTGCCGATGAAATGCAGACCCGCCTTCGCGAGTTCCTGGTTGCGGCGGATCGTGTCGGTGAAATGCGTGTTGCCGCCGTCGATCAGGATGTCGCCCTTTTCGAGCAGCGGCTTGAGCGAGGCAATGGTCGCGTCGGTCGGCTCGCCGGCCTTGACCATCAACAGAATGCGGCGCGGCTTTTCGAGCGACTCGACGAACTCTTCGAGCGTGAAAGCCGGCACCAGTTTGCGATCCGGATATTCGGCGATGAGTTCGTCGGTTTTCTCGCGGGTACGGTTGTAGACCGACACCGCGTGGCCGCGGCTCTCGATGTTGAGCGCCAGATTGCGGCCCATGACCGCTAGCCCCACCACGCCGATTGCCTGTTTGCCCATGTGAATTCTCCAGAGTCCAAAAAAATGTCGTGTCGCCGCGCTGCAAAAACACCGGCGCGACGCCGAGGGTGAAAGGATAAAAGAAATGCGCGCTTGCCGCTTGGTGGCGGGCAAGGACGCCAGTGATCCGTGCTGCTGCCGTGCTCGTGTTTGCGCGTGACGTCAGGTATTGTGCGCGCGTCGGCGCTCGGGCGGCGGGTCGAGTTTCGAATCGGGCTGAGGTTTGGCGAAAGGCGCGGACGAATGCAAGACCCGCCGGTTTGCCGGCTAGGCTGCCCGCTTGATGAACACCAGACTCAAATTGTTCGCGGGCATCTCGACCACCCGCTCGCACGTGAGCCCCGCGGCGTCGCCGAGCGCGACAACCGCTTCCATGTCGCGCACGCCCCATTCGGGATCGCGACTCTTCAGCCATTGATCGAACGCTTCGTTGCTCGGCGCCGTATGCGCGCCGCCGCGCCGGTACGGACCGTACAGAAACAGCACGCCGCCGTCGACGAGCCGCCGCCCGGCGCCGTCGAATAGCGCCCGCGCCGCGCTCCACGGCGAGATATGGATCATGTTGATGCAGACCACCGCATCGACCGCATCGATGCCCCAGTCCGGCTGATGCACGTCGAGCGCGAGTGGCTCGCGCACGTTCGCGAGCCCCGCGTGCGCGCGCCACGCGGCAATCGACTCGCGCACCTCGTCATCGGCATCGCTCGGCTGCCAGTCGAGGCCGGGCAGCGCGCCGGCGAACCAGATCGCGTGCTCGCCGGTGCCGCTCGCGATTTCGAGCACGCGGCCGCTGGCCGGCAGCGCGTCGCGCAGCACGGCGAGGATCGGTTCGCGATTGCGTTCGGCGGAGGGTGAATGTTGCCGGGCGTCGGTCATGGATAGCTTGGCGTGTTAATACAGTGTGGCGCGCACGCGCTCGGGCAACTCGCGATCGTAAGCGGGGGCGATCAGCAGCGCGGTGGGCGGCAGTTTACCGTCAACGGCGAAACTGTCCAGCAGCGCATTATCGTTCGGCCAGCAGGCCGGCGAGCGCGCTCAACGTATCGCCGCACGGCGCGGCCACCTTCAGCGACAGCAGCGGATCGGCGCGCGTGCGGCCGAGGTTGATCGCCGCGATCGGCTTGCCCTGGCGCTGCGCCCACACGCAGAAACGGTAGCCGGAATACACCATCAGCGACGAGCCGACCACGAGCACCGCGTCGGCCGCATCGAGCGCACGCGACGCCGCTTCGACACGCGCCTTCGGCACGTTCTCGCCGAAGAACACCACCGACGGCTTCAGCAGCCCGCCGCAGTTCGAGCACGCCGGCACGCGAAAGCCGCCGAGATCGTGCCACTCGAGATGCGCGTCGCCATCGGCGGCGGCTTCGGCCGTGACATCGAGCAGCGCGGGGTTATCGGCTTCGAGTGTCTGCTGGATCGTCGCGCGGGCATGCTGCATGCCGCAGTCGAGACAGCTCACGCCGTCGATGCCGCCATGCAGCTCGATCACGTCGCGGCTGCCCGCGCGCTGATGCAGACCATCGACGTTCTGCGTGACCAGCGTCGGCACGTGACCCGCCGCGTCGAGCCGCGCGAGCGCGACATGCGCGGCATTCGGCTGAGCGCGCGCGACGAGCGGCCAGCCCACCATGCTGCGCGCCCAGTAGCGCTGACGCATCGCGAGCGTGCCGAGAAACTCCTGCAGCGTGATCGGCGGCGAGCGCTTCCATGCGCCGTTGTCGTCGCGATAGCCGGGGATGCCGGAGTCGGTGCTGATGCCTGCGCCGGTCAGCACGAACAGGCGCGGATGACGCTGCACGAAGCGATGCAGGTCGTCGAGCGTGTGCGAGTCGCTGAGGGGTTCGGTCGGCGTGAGTTGAGGGGCGGTCATGACGGGGACGGTGGAAGTGCGTGCGCTGGTCAGCGGCGTGGACGCGATTTGCCGCGCGATGAAGTCGAGCGAGGCGTCTCGGCTCGCGGCTTCGGCTTCGCGCCCTGCTTGTCCAGGTGCCGCGCCTGCCGCTCTCGCCATGCGCTCAGCGCGGCCTCGTAGCGCTCGAGCGCTTCGTCGTACAGATCGAACACACACTGCGTGCAACCGCTATGACAGCAGTCATCGAGGTCGGGCCGGGCGGGCGGCTGCGGCGGCGGGTCGTCGCTGGGTGTGGCTCGGGGCACGGCGCGTGGCTTTTGCGTGGCAAGACGGCGGAGCGCCCAGTATAAGTTGAACGCGCTCGCCCCGCTCCCGCCCCCCCAGTTGCTCTATGGCGTAGCGTGCCGCTCAACCGCGCCCGACGAACGGCATCTTGCTCGCCATGATCGTCATGAACTGCACGTTCGCCGAGAGCGGCAGGCTCGCCATATGCAGCACCGCGTCGGCGACGTGCTGGACGTCCATCAGCGGCTCGACCGCGATCTCGCCGTTCGCTTGCGGCACGCCGCGCGCCATCCGGGCGGCCATCTCGGTCTGCGCGTTGCCGATATCGATCTGTCCGCACACAATGTCGTATTTGCGGCCGTCGAGCGACACCGCTTTCGTCAATCCGGTAATGGCGTGTTTGGTCGCCGTGTACGCGGCGCTATTCGGCCGCGGCGCGTGCGCGGAGATCGAGCCGTTGTTGATGATGCGGCCGCCGCGCGGGTTCTGCTTCTTCATCAGGCCGAACGCCGCGCGCGTGCAGAGGAACACGCCGTTCAGATTGGTGTCGACAATCGAGCGCCATTCGTCGATGCTCACTTCGTCGAGATCGACGGGCGAGCCGTTGCGTCCGGCGTTGTTGAACAGCACGTCGAGCCGGCCGAAGCGCGCGCGGATCGTATCGAACAGCGCGGCAACGCTGTCGGCGTCGGTCACGTCGCACGACACCGCGAGCGCGTCACCGCGCAGCGCCTGGGCTTCTTGCGCGACCGCATCGAGCGCGGCCTGGCGGCGTCCTGCGAGCACCACGCTATAGCCATGCTCCGCGAGCTTCAGCGCGCACGCGCGGCCGATGCCGCTGCCCGCGCCCGTCACCAGCGCCACTTTTCCGTTTCCTGTTTCCGACATCCTGCATCTCCTGTTGTGTAAGATTGGGGCGCGCCTATTTTCGCCTCGCGACCATACAACAACGCATCTGCGATCGCAAACCGCGCGACGTCTTTCAGCGTGCTTTCACAAAGCACGCGGGCCGCCGACCTCGCCACGTCGCCGGGCGCAACAGTGGTATCGTTCGCGGTTGCACATCGCGCACGATTCACAACCTTCCCGGTACGGAGGAAGGCGCACTGGAAGCACGTTTGATGAATGAATGCCCGAACCCGCCGCGCCGCTGGCCGCGTACCCGCAACTCCGCACTGCTGAACGGCACGATCGGCTGGCACGTGATCGCGCTGATCGGCGTGGTTGTCGCGCCGGGCGCGTGGCCGTGGTGGCTCGCCGCGATCTTCGCGAACCACGCGCTCTTCACGATCACTGGACTGTTGCCGCGCACGACGCTGCTCGGGCCCAACTGGACCCGCCTGCCCGCAAGCCCCCGCAACGCGAACGCGATCGCGCTGACCATCGACGACGGCCCCGATCCCGTCGTCACGCCGCAAGTGCTCGATCTGCTCGACGCGTTCGGCGTGCGCGCGACGTTCTTCTGCATCGGCAAGCATGTCGAGCGATATCCGCAGCTCGCGCGCGAGATCGTCGCGCGTGGCCATGCGCTCGAAAATCATTCGCAGGTGCACGTGCATACGTTTTCGGTCACGTTTCCGCGCGCGTTGACGCGCGAGATCGCCGCCGCGCAACGCACGCTCGAAGCGGTCAGCGGCGCGCGGCCGATGTTTTTCCGCGCGCCCGCGGGCCTGCGCAACCTCTTTCTGGAGCCGGTGCTGCGCAAGCTCGATCTGCGTCTAGCGGCGTGGACGCGGCGCGGCTACGACACGCGCGAGCGCGACCCGCACGTGGTCGCAAGACGGCTGCTCGACGGCCTCGCCGCGCGCGATATCCTGCTGCTGCACGACGGCAATGCCGCGCTGACGATCGACGGTCAGCCGCTCATTCTCGCGGTGCTGCCGAGCGTGATCGCAGCGGCGCGCGAGCGGCATCTGCGTTTCGTCACGCTGCGCGAAGCGCGCGTCGATTGACGCTGCGCGCCACTACACGCGGAAATCCGCTGCCATGTCGTCATCGGTGCGCGCTTCGAGCTGGCCGCTGCGGCACGCTTTGATGAACCCATCGTAGTCGCGCTCGACCTGGTCCGCGTAGGCGGTTGCGTAACCGGTCAGCGCTTCGGCGAACAGATCGCCGCGGCCGATGTACGAACTGATCTCGATCGCCTGGCCGCTCGCTTTCGCATGCGCGCGCGCCATGATCCAGCCGCATAGCCGCGCATAACCATCGAGCAGATCGCTGTCGAACAGCTCGATATTCGCGGACAGCTTCATGTCGCGCAGCTGGCGGAAATAGAAATGCCGCCCGAGCGGCCCCGTCCCCCAGCCGAGAAAGATATCGCTCGCAGCCTGCAGCAAGCGCTGTCCTTGCACGACGCGCTCTCCCTGATGCTTGACCGAAGGCGACTTGTAGAACTGCGCGATGACAGACGGCCGCGCCTCCTTCAGTTGCAGGAATAACGGCTTGCCCATGTGATCGACGAGCAGAACGACGAAACAACGCGTACCGACGCTGCCTCCGCCGGCCACCTTGAACACGATGTCGTGCCTCGTGAAGTGATCGAGCAGTTCGCGCCGGTCGTGCGACATCGTTTTGCGGTAGTCGTCCCACAAGTGCTCGACCATCCTGTCGACATTGCCGCTCCGGTAGGTTTCGGTTTCCTCGGCCGTAAATAGCGTGTTCGCGCCGGGCACGTGAAACAGCGCGGGCGGCGCGTCGTGGATCGACCAACGATGGCCGTCGAACGAGGTCATTTTCTCGAATTGGCTTTCGTGCGTGCGGCTCGCGGCCTTCTCCATGCCGCGCCGCACCGCGCGCCGGCGCTCGGGCGTCAGCGCGATCTCCGCCATGCGGTCGAACGTAATGCGGTCGTACCACAGTTCGAGCGCGCCGTACTGCGCATATTGCGCGATGCGATCGCGATACGAGCGGACCGCGGTCATCACGAGGCTCTCGGCAGTGCCGCGGCTTAGGCGCAGATGGCGCGCGGCAATCACGAGGCTCGCGCACAGGCGTTTCAGATCCCATTCGAACGGGCCGATCGAGACTTCGTCGAAGTCGTTCAGGTCGAAGATCACTTGCCGCTCGGGCGTCGCGAAGCCGCCGAAATTCATCAGATGGCCGTCGCCGCAGATCGGCATGCTGAGGCCGGTGTCGTGCACCTTGCTCAGATCATGCGCCTGCACGATCGCGCTGCCGCGAAAGAACGCAAACGGCGAGGCGGCCATGCGCCCATAGCGCAGCGGCACCAGATTCTCGACGCGCTCCGCGCTGCTCTGTTTCAGCAGTTCGATCGGATCGCGGTGCAACTCGCCGACCGCGCGATGGCTTGAGCGTTTCGAGCGCTCGCGTGCGGCACGGCCGCGCGCTTCCCGTTCGGCAATGGTGCTGGCTTTCATGCCTGTTCTCCGTTTTGCGATTCTTGAAGCGGTGATCACAAAGACTGCTTCCCGCGCATGGCGTCGTATAGACCGGGCATTCGCGATCATAACGGGTCGGAACAGAGCGCAGCGCTTCAGGCTGTGACTGCGCGCTTGCAACCCGCCTTGCAGCCCGCCACCTGTTCGCGTAGTACACCGTAGTATTTTCGCCACCATCGGCTTGCATGCCTGCGAAAGCCCATGCAGCCGCGCGCACACCGCGCGTAGAATCGTTCGCATGCACCCTCCCCCCGTTGCGCAGCGCGAGCCCGAGCTGCCGCTGCATACGCCCAGTGTGTCGTCGCTCATGCTGGCGGCGGTCATTGCCGTCATCGCGTGGATAGCGATCCTCGCGCAAGCCGACCTGACGATCGATCGCACGCTCGCGCGCGGGCTCACCGTGTTCGATGCGCTCGCGCGCATGAGCAGCTACCTGACGAATCTGACGGTGCTCGCCTGCGCGCTCTGCTTCACCTCTATCGCGCTGTGGAAGCACCGCTCTCCGCTCGTGCGCTTTTTCCGGCGGCCGACCGCCGTGACCGCGGTGGTCGCGTACATGGTGTTCGTCGGCATCGCGTATAACCTGCTGTTGCGCGGCCTGTGGCCGCTGTCGCCATACCGGCGCCTGCTCAACGAGTCACTGCACAGCGTGCTGCCGATGCTCGCCGCGCTCTATTGGGTGCTGTTCGTGCCGCGCTTTCATCTGCGGTTGCGCCACTGTCTGCTGTGGCTCGTGTACCCGCTCGCATATCTCGGCATCACGTTCTGGCGCGGCAGCCTGTCCGACTTTTATCCGTATCCGTTCATCAACGTCGAAACGCTGGGGCTACGCCAGGTCCTCGTCAATTCCGCGCTGCTGTTCGGTGGTTTTCTGATGGTGCTGGCCGTGTTCGTCGGGATCAATTTCAGGCGTCGGCGCTGACGTTCCTGCGCGTTGCGGTTTCGCCGCGCGGATTGCGACCCATTGCCGGGCGCACTTCTTGCGCGGCTTCACCGCTGACGCAGGCCGACGCCGCACCGGCGCGGCGTGCGCGACCCGCTTGTACAACGCCGTTGCAATTGCAGCGGGCTCACATGTAAATCTGACAACAGGAGTGATGCAGATGGACACGAATTCAGCGGAAGGCAAGGTGAAGGAAGTCGCAGGCAAGGTGCAAAGCGCCGTTGGCGACGCACTCGGCGACACCAGCTTGCAGGTGGAGGGCAAGGCACGCGAATTGAGCGCCAAGGCGCAGCAGCTGTGCGCGAACACGACGAGCCTCGTGCGTGATACGACGGCAGAAAACCCGTTCGCGACGCTCGCCGTCGTCGCACTCGCCGGGTTCGTGATGGGCGCGCTGTGGTCGCGCGGCGCTCACGCCGGCGAGTAACCTAACCACTCTTCTTCTTGCGGCCCGCGCCCATCTCCAGTTCGATCCAGGTCGGCGCGTGGTCGCTCGCACGCGGTTCGCCGCGCACCCAGCGGTCGACGCCCGCGTCGCGCAGACGCGGCGCGAGATCGGCGCTCAGCAGCAGATGATCGATGCGCAGCGTATCGGTCCAGCCCTGCGCACGAGCCATTGCATAAGAGCCGCGAGGCGCGAGAGGATGCCGTTGATGTTGAACGTCGCAATCCGCAGACTCGCCACGATCGTGGCTCCCTTGCGGCCTGGTTCGGTTATCCCCGGTGCATACGTTCACAGCACTGACCCAACTTTTGGTCAGGACGATTCGTTCCAACTTCATCATTCGCGAAGCGGATATTTTTTTGTTATGCGATTTGATTTTAAAAATATCTCCGTTTTTCCGTAGATATAAAACAGCCTCTCACGGCATCGCAAAGTTGCGGCCTGCGGCAACGCGCCGCGCACTCCCGCCGCAACGCCCCGCAGCCTGCCACGACGCAGGTCAAGCTTCATGCAGAATGCTCGCTACAGGTGTCATCCGGTCGCAGCCCTGGCACTTGTTACGCCATTGCTCGTCACACTTTCGTAAGGTTGATCGCGGCCCGACTACCGTGCAGGCCCGCTACGACACCTACAGCTCACTCAAAAGGAGAGAACAGTGATGATTGACCGCCAGAAACACCTGCGCCGGCCCGTCTTCGCCGCCAGGCAAATGTCTCTGGCGGTACTCGTCGCCCTGCTGGCAGGTTGCGTTTCGCTCGCGCCGCCCTTTGAGCGGCCACCGATGCCAGTGCCCTCCACTTTCCCCGACGCGCACGGCAACCCGACCACCGGCGGCGAGAACGCGCCCGGCGCGGCCGCGGTCGGCTGGCAGGACTATTTCACCGATCCCACACTGCAAAGGCTCATCGGCGAAGCGCTCGACTACAACCGCGATCTCCGGCTGGCGATCCAGCGCGTCGAGGAAGCCCGCGCCATGTACGGCATTCGCCGCGCCGACCAGTTTCCGACCATCGGCGTGGAAGCCGACCTTGCCCGTGCGCGTGTGCCCGCCGACCTTTCGGGTGTCGGCCGGGCCGTGACGGCGAATCAGTTTCAGGTGGGCGTGGGCCTCGCAAGCTGGGAACTGGACTTCTGGGGCCGCGTGGCGAACCTCAGGGAAGCGGCGCTGCAGAACTATCTCGCGACCGATGCCGCGCGCCAGGCCGTCACGCTCACCGTGATCGAGCAGGTCGCCAACAACTACCTGAGCCTGCGCGAACTCGACGAGCGCATCATGCTCATGAACGAGACCATCGCGAGCCGCGAGAAGTCGTACCGCATCTTCAAGCACCGCTATGAAGTGGGCTCGATCTCGCGGCTCGATCTCAAGCAGGTCGAAACATTGTGGCGCCAGGCCGTCGCACTCGGCACGCAACTCCAGCAGCAGCGCGCCACGCGCGTGAACGCATTGCAGGTGCTGGTGGGCAAGCCGGTCGAGCTGCCGCACCAGGACATCAGGCTCGACGACAACGCCGTGATGGCCGACCTGCCCGCGGGCCTGCCCTCCGATCTGCTCGTGAACCGCCCCGACATCGTCAATGCCGAATTCCAGCTGCGCGCGGCCAACGCCAACATCGGCGCGGCGCGCGCCGAGTTCTTCCCGAAGATCACGTTGACGGGCTCGTTCGGCACCGCCAGTACGCAGCTCGACAATCTGTTCACCGGCCCGAGCCGCGCCTGGAGCTTCGGGCCGACCGTCTCGCTGCCCATCTTCGACATGGGCCGCCGCGAGGCGAATCTCGACGTCACGAAGGCGCAGCGCGACCAGGCCGTGACGTCCTATGAACTGGCCGTGCAATCGGCGTTTCGCGACGTGGCGGATGCCATCGCCGCGCGCCAGTGGTTAGCCGAGCAGGTGGACGCCCTGCGTGCGACGGAGAATGCGCAGGCCGAGCGCGCGCGTCTCGCGCAAATGCGCTACGACCACGGCGCCTCGCCGTTCCTCGAAGTGCTCGATGCGCAGCGCGACCTGCTCGACGCGCAGCAGCAGCTCGTGGAAACGCGCCGCGCGCTGCTATCGAGCCGCGTATCGCTCTACTCGGCACTCGGCGGCAGTGGCTTCACCAATGACGTCGCCACGCCCAATCTCACGCCAGCCACGCCCGCCAGCGGCGTGCAAAACCCATCCTGATCGAGGTTCCCTTCATGCAGATTTCAGCCCGTAAACTCATCCCCGCCGTGATCGTGATCGCGCTCGCGGTGGGCGGCTATTTCGGCTGGCGCATGCTGACGGATCGCGGTCCGGGCGCCGGCTTCGTGAGCGGCAACGGCCGCATCGAGGCGACCGAAATCGACGTCGCCACCAAGCTCGCGGGCCGCGTGAAGGACGTGCTCGTGCGCGAGGGCGATTTCGTCACCGCAGGGCAGACGCTCGCGCACATGCAGGTCGAGACGCTGCAGGCACAACGAAACGAAGCCGTCGCGCAGCGTCAGCAAGCCGTGAACACCGAGGCGAGCGCCAAGGCACAGGTCGCGCTGCGCGCGAGCGACCAGCGCGCCGCCGAAGCCACCGTCAAACAGCGTGAAAGCGAGCTCGATGCCGCGCGCCGGCGCCTCGCCCGCTCCGAGACGCTCTCGAAGGAAGGCGCATCCTCAATGCAGGAACTCGACGACGACCGGGCGCGTGTGAAGAGCGCGCAGGCCGCCGTCGACGCCGCGAAGGCCCAGGTCACGGCGGCCGCGGCGGCCGTGACCGCGGCGCGCGCGCAGCAGACGGGCTCGGCTTCGGCCATCAAGGCCGCGCAGGCCACCATCGACCGCGTTCAGGCCGATATCACCGACAGCGACCTCAGGGCCCCGCGCGCCGGCCGCGTGCAGTTTCGCGTGGCGCAGCCCGGCGAAGTGCTCGGCGCGGGCGGCCGGGTCCTCAACATGGTGGATCTCTCCGACGTCTACCTGACCTTCTTCCTGCCCACCAATGCGGCTGGACGCGTGGCGCTCGGCCAGGACGTGCACATCGTCCTCGACGCCACGCCGCAATACGTGATACCCGCGAAGATCACCTTCGTCTCGTCCACCGCGCAATTCACGCCCAAGACCGTGGAAACGCAAAACGAGCGCGAAAAACTCATGTTCCGCGTGAGGGCGCAGATCGATCCCGAACTGCTCGAACAGCATCTCAAGTACGTGAAAACCGGTCTGCCGGGCGTGGCGTGGGTCAAGCTCGACAACGACGCAGAGTGGCCCGCCAACCTCCAGGTGCGGGTGCCCTGATGAGCGAACCCGCCGTTCGCATCGAACACGTCAGCCTGCGCTACGGCAAGACCGTCGCGCTGCGCGACGTTACACAGGACGTGCCCGCAGGGCTCATGGTTGGTCTGATCGGCCCGGACGGCGTGGGCAAGTCGAGCCTGCTCTCGCTCGTGGCCGGCGCGCGCGCCTTGCAGGAAGGCAAGGTGTGGGTGCTTGGCGGCGACATGGCGAGCAAGCAGCATCGCGACGAGGTTTGCCCGCGCATCGCGTACATGCCGCAGGGCCTCGGCAAGAATCTCTACCCCACGCTCTCCGTCGAAGAGAATCTGCAATTCTTCGGGCGACTGTTCGGTCACGACGAAGGCGAACGGCGCCGCCGCATCGACGCGCTCACGCGCAGCACCGGCCTCGATCCCTTTCTCGCGCGGCCAGCCGGCAAGCTCTCGGGCGGCATGAAGCAAAAGCTCGGCCTGTGCTGCGCGCTGATCCACGACCCCGATCTGCTGATTCTCGACGAGCCCACCACGGGCGTCGATCCGCTTGCGCGCGCGCAGTTCTGGGACCTCATCAACGGCATCCGCAAGGAGCGCCCTTCGATGAGCGTGATCGTCGCGACCGCGTATATGGACGAGGCGCAGCGTTTCGACTGGCTGATCGCGATGGACGACGGCGCGATTCTCGCGACCGGCACGCCGGCCGAACTGCTTGCGCGCACTGCGACGGAATCGCTCGAAGAAGCCTTCATCGCCCTTCTGCCCGAGTCCAGAAAGCGCGGCCACGAGCCGGTGCGGATCGTGCCGCTGCAAGCCGACGAGCACGCGGAAATCGCGATCGAAGCGAAGGACCTGACGATGCGCTTCGGCGACTTCGTCGCGGTGGACCACGTGAGCTTTCGCATTCGCCGCGGTGAAATTTTCGGCTTTCTCGGCTCGAACGGCTGCGGCAAGTCCACCACGATGAAGATGCTCACGGGCCTGTTGCCGGCGAGCGAAGGTAAAGCGTGGCTGTTCGGGCGCGAGGTGGACCCGCGCGACCTCGACACGCGCCGTCGCGTGGGCTACATGTCGCAGGCATTTTCGCTGTACAGCGAACTCACGGTGCGGCAAAACCTCGTGCTGCACGCGCGGCTCTTTCACGTGCCAGAGGCGCAGATCGAGGCGCGCGTGACCGAGATGGTCGAGCGTTTCGCTCTGGCCGAAGTACTCGACACGCTGCCCGAGAGCCTGCCGCTCGGCGTGCGTCAGCGCCTCTCGCTTGCGGTGGCGATGGTGCACAAGCCCGAACTGCTGATTCTCGACGAGCCGACTTCGGGCGTCGATCCCGTGGCGCGCGACAACTTCTGGCGCCTGCTCATCGCGCTCGCCCGCGAAGATCACGTGACGATCTTCATCTCCACGCACTTCATGAACGAAGCCGGGCGCTGCGACCGCATCTCGCTCATGCACGCGGGCCGCGTGCTCGTGAGCGACACGCCGGAAGCCATCACGAAAGAGCGCGGCGCGGCAACGCTCGAAGAGGCATTCATCGCGTATCTCGTCGACGCGGGCGCGGGCACCGAACCCAGCGCGACGGGCGAACTCGCGGCGCTCGGCGAAAGCGCCGCGAAAGAGGCTAAAGCAAGCGCTGAGCACGCGCGGCAGCGTGGCTTCAGCTTCCAGCGCGCGTACAGCTACATGTGGCGCGAAGCGCTGGAGCTGCGCCGCGACCCGGTGCGCGCCACGCTCGCGCTTGCGGGTTCGCTGCTGCTGCTCTTCGTGATGGGCTTCGGCATCAGCATGGACGTCGAGGACCTGCGTTTCGCCGTGCTCGACCATGACCGGACCACGCTTTCCCAGAACTACGAATTAAACCTGGCGGGCTCGCGCTACTTCATCGAGCAGCCGCCCATTGCGAACCATGCGGAGTTGGACCAGCGCATGCGCAGCGGCGAACTCGCGCTCGCGCTCGAAATTCCGCCTGGCTTCGCGCGCGACGTGGCGCGCGGCAGACCTGTGCAGATCGGTGTGTGGATCGACGGCGCGATGCCGCAGCGCGCGGAGACGGTGCGTGGCTACGTGCAAGGCATGCACCAGGGGTGGCTGCTTCAGCAGGCCACGCAGCGTCTGGGCACGACCGCGGAGTCAGCCGTGTCGGTGCAAACGCGCTTTCGCTACAACCCCGACGTGCGCAGCCTGCCCGCCATGGTGCCGGCCGTGATCCCGGTGCTGCTGCTCATGATGCCGGCCATGCTCACCGCGCTCGCCGTAGTGCGGGAAAAGGAGCTGGGCTCGATCATCAATCTCTATGTCACACCGGTGACGCGGCTCGAATTCCTGCTCGGCAAGCAGGCGCCCTATGTGCTGCTGGCGCTGCTCAATTTCCTGCTGATGACGCTGCTCGCCGTGACCGTGTTCGGGGTGCCGGTCAAGGGCAGTTTCCTGACACTGCTTGGCGCAGCCGTGCTCTACAGCCTGTGCGCGACGGCCATCGGCCTGCTAGCCTCCACGTTCACGAAGAGCCAGATCGCCGCGCTCTTCTTCACGATGATCGGCACGATGGTGCCGTCCGTGCAGTTCGCGGGGCTGCTCACTCCCGTTTCCTCGCTGGAGGGCGCGGGGCGCGTGATCGGGCAGATCTATCCGGCGAGCTACATGCTCACGATCAGCCGCGGCGTGTTCAACAAGGCACTCCATTTCGGCGACCTCTGGCAGTCGTTCTGGCCGCTCGCCATCGCAACGCCCATCGTGCTTGGCCTGACCGTCGCGCTGCTCAAGAAGCAGGAGACCTGACATGGGCCGCCATCTCGCCAACATCTACCGCCTCGGCGTCAAGGAACTCTGGAGCCTCGCGCGCGACCCCATGCTGCTGCTGCTCATCGTGTTCTCGTTCACGGCGATGATCTATTCGTCAGCGACCGCGCGGCCCGAATCGCTGCACATGGCGCCCATCGCCGTGATCGACCACGACGTCTCACCGCTCTCGCAGCGCATCATCCAGGCGTTCTTCCCGCCGCACTTTCTCGCGCCGCAGCACGTCACGCCCGCCGAGGCCGACGCGGGCATGGACGCGGGCCGCTACACCTTCGTGCTCAACATTCCGCCCAACCTGCAGCGCGACGTACTCGCGGGCCGCTCGGCCGAGGTGCAGCTCAACGTGGACGCCACGCGCATGACCCAGGCGTTCACGGGCAGCAGCTACATCCAGCAGATGCTCGGCGATGAAGTGGGCACCTTCGTGAACCGCTATCGCGCGTCGGATGAATCGCCTGTCGATCTCGCGGTGCGCATGCGCTTCAATCCGAATCTCACGCAGGCGTGGTTCGGCTCGCTCATGGAGATCATCAACAACGTGACGATGCTCTCCATCATCCTCACGGGTGCGGCGCTCATACGCGAGCGCGAGCACGGCACCATCGAGCACCTGCTCGTCATGCCCGTCACGCCCACCGAGATCATGCTCGCCAAGATCTGGTCGATGGGGCTCGTGGTGCTCGTCGCGGCGGCGTTCTCGCTCACCTTCGTCGTGCGCGGCGCGCTGCACGTCCCCATAGAAGGCTCGGTTGCGCTCTTTCTCGCGGGCGCGGCGCTGCACCTGTTCGCCACCACCGCAATGGGCATCTTCATGGCCACGCTCGCGCGCAGCATGCCGCAGTTCGGCATGCTGCTCGTGCTCGTGCTGCTGCCGCTGCAAATGCTCTCCGGCGGCAACACGCCGCGCGAGTCCATGCCGCAGTTCGTGCAGAACATCATGCTCGTCGCGCCCACCACCCACTTCGTCGAGCTCGGCCAGGCCATTCTCTTTCGCGGTGCGGGCATCGCCGTCGTCTGGCAGCCATTTCTCTGGCTCGCCGTGATCGGCAGCGTGCTGTTCGCGTTCTCGCTCATGCGCTTTCGCAAGACGCTTAGCCAGATGGCGTGATTCCGGCGCGCACGAGGCGGCTTTTATTGCGCAAATTAGCCTGCCTTTATTGCGCAGATTGGCTTTGTGCTTGCAGCGAGTTTTTAATACCTTGATACCTGCAGCGGCACTGAAATTGCTGTGCAATGGTTTTGATTCAACGCGATGCGTTGGACATCGACGCGTCGTCAGCCTGCATTGACCTTTCAATGGAGCCAACAGATCGTCATGACCACGCATACAGAATGTCAGGATCACGGCGGCGAGGCCGCTTCAGACCCGTCCCGCGAGCCCGCCACCACGCCTTCACAGCCGTCGCGCCGCCGCTTCCTGCAATCGGCGGCGGCCGCCGCGACGATCGGCGCGGCACCTCATTTGCGCGCGCAAACGCAAGCGCCGGCCCCAGCCTCACCCGCGCCGCAAAGCAACCCCGTGGTGCCGCCACGCCCCGTCACGCTGACCGTCAACGGCCGCGCCTACACGCTGCAACTCGAACCGCGCGTGACCCTGCTCGACGCGTTGCGCGAATACGCGGGACTGATGGGCACGAAGAAAGGCTGCGACCGCGGTCAATGCGGCGCCTGCACGGTGCTCGTCGACGGCCGCCGCATCAACTCGTGCCTGACGCTCGCGGTCATGCATGAAGGCGAGACCATCACGACGGTCGAAGGACTCGCGAGCAACGGCGCGTTGAGTCCGGTGCAGCGCGCGTTCATCGAACACGATGCGTTCCAGTGCGGCTACTGTACGCCGGGGCAGTTGTGCTCGGCGACTGCCCTGCTCAGCGAATTCCGCAACGGCACCGCCAGCACCATGACCGCCGACGTGCGCGCGCGCCCTGCCGCGCTTAGCGACGATGAAATCCGCGAACGCATGAGCGGCAACATCTGCCGCTGTGGCGCGTACGTGAACATCGTCGCCGCGGTGCGCGCCGCGCACGACAACGCCTGATAACGGAGACCGACATGGATGCGATCTCCTACGAGCGCGCCGGCGACGTCGCCGGCGCGGTACGCGCCGCGCAGCAACCGGGCGCGGTGTTTATCGGCGGCGGCACGAATCTGCTCGATCTGATGAAGGGTGGCGTCGCGCGACCGGTACGGCTCATCGATATCACGCATATCAGCGGCCTCGACTCGGTGACGACGCTACCCGGCGGCGGCATCCGCATCGGCGCGCTGGTACGCAATAGCGACGCGGCGAATCACGCGCTGGTGCGTGAGCAGTACCCGCTGCTGTCGCAAGCGCTGCTCGCGGGTGCGTCGCCGCAGTTGCGCAACATGGCGACGGTCGGCGGCAATCTGCTGCAACGCACCCGCTGCGGCTACTTCTACGACACGGCGTTCACGCAATGCAACAAGCGCATGCCCGGCAGCGGCTGCGCGGCGCTCGACGGCCACAACCGCTCGCACGCGATTCTCGGCACGAGCCCGCAATGCATCGCGGTCAATCCGTCGGACATGAGCGTCGCGCTGGCCGCGCTCGATGCGCTGGTGCGCGTGAGCGGCCCCAACGGCGAGCGCACCATCGCCTTCGCCGATTTCCACCGCCTGCCGGGCGACCGGCCCGACGTCGATACCACCTTGCAGCCCGGCGAGTTGATCACCGCGGTCGATCTGCCGCCGCCGCTTTTCAGCGCGCATTCGCATTATCTGAAGGTGCGTGACCGCGCCAGTTACGCGTTCGCGCTGGTATCGGTCGCCGCCGCGTTGCAGATGGACGGCGAGCGCGTGCAGAGCGCGCGCATCGCGCTCGGCGGCGTCGCGCACAAACCGTGGCGCGCGAACGCGGCCGAGCAGATGCTGAGCGGCCAGCCGCTCAGTCAGGCCACGCTGAAAAATGCTGCCGCGGCCGCGTTGAGTGGCGCGCAGCCGCGCCACGACAACGCTTTCAAGGTCCAGCTCGCGCAACGCGCGATCGTGCGTGCGGTCAATCAGGCCGCCGGTTACGCGGGAGGTGTCGCATGAATCTGACCGGACAACCGCTCGATCGCGTCGACGCTCTGCTGAAGGTGACCGGCGAGGCGCGTTATGCAGCCGAATTTCCCGCCGCGCGACTCGCGCATGCGGTGCTCGTGACGAGCACGATCGCCCAGGGCACGATCGCGTCGATCGATGCGAGCCGCGCCGAGGCCGTACCCGGCGTGCTGCTCGTGATGACCTACCAGAACGCGCCGCGCCTGCCGAACGGCGGCAAGCCCGCGCTCGCGCCGCCCGCGGGCCGGCGTCTGTCGCTTCTGCAGGACAACGAAGTGCATTACAACAACGAGCCGGTCGCGGTGGTCGTCGCCGATACGCTCGAACATGCGGCCGACGCCGCGCGCCAGTTGCGCATCGTCTATCAGCCCGGCGCCGCAGCGCTCGACTTCGAGCAGGCGAAGGCGCACGCGCATGCGCCGGACAGACCGCAGGGCCGTCAGACCGACACCCAGCGCGGCAGCTTCGAGGACGGCATGCAAAGTGGCGACGTGCATATCGACGCCACCTACACGACGCCGATCGAGCATCACAACCCGATGGAGCCGCACGCGACGATGGCGCAGTGGGACGGCCCGCAACTGACGCTCTACGATTCGACCCAGGGCGTGAGCGGCGCCGCGCTGGTGCTCGCGAAGACGTTCGGCATTCCGGTGTCCGACGTGCGCGTGATCTCGCCGCTGATCGGCGGCGGCTTCGGCTGCAAGGGCTCGTCGTGGTCGCACGTGTCGCTATGCGTGATGGCCGCGCGGCAAACCGGCCGGCCCGTGCGGCTCGCGCTCGAACGTCCGCAGATGTTCGGCCCGGTCGGCGCGCGGCCGCGCACCGAACAGCACTTCGTGATCGCCGCGCGGCATGACGGCACGCTGACCGCGATGCGTCACGACAGCATCTCGAACACGTCGATGATCGAAGACTGGACCGAGACCTGCTGCATGGTCACGCGCATGCTCTACGCGGTGCCCAACCAGATCACGACGCATCGGCTCGTGCAGCTCAATGTCGGCACCCCGACCTACATGCGCGCGCCCGGCGAAACCACCGGCTCGTTCGCGCTCGAATCGGCGATGGACGAACTCGCCGTCGCGCTGAACATGGACCCGCTTGCACTGCGTCTGAAGAACTACGCGGACAGCGATCCGCAGGAGCACAAGCCCTGGTCGGGCAAGTCGCTGCGCGAGTGCTACCAGATCGGCGCCGAGAAGTTCGGCTGGTCGCGCCGTCCGCATGCGCCACGTTCGATGCGCGAAGGCAACACGCTGATCGGCTACGGCATGGCGACCGCGACCTATCCGGCCAACCGCAGCGAGGCGTCGGCACTTGCGCAGATTCTGCCGGACGGCACCGCGGTGGTCGCATCGGGCACGCAGGAACTCGGCACCGGCACCTATACCGTGATGACCCAGGTCGCCGCCGATGCGCTCGGCTTCACGCCCGAGCAAATCCACTTCGCGCTCGGCGATTCGTCGCTGCCTCGCGCGCCGGTCTCGGGCGGCTCGCAGTCGGCGGCGAGCGTATCGCCTGCGGTGCGCGACGCGGCAAGCCAGGCGCGCAGCCAGTTGATCGCGCTGGCGCTCGCGGACGCGGCCTCGCCCGTGCATGGTCTGCCGCTCGAAGACGTCACCGTCGAAAGCGGCTGGGTCGTGAGCCGCTCGCAACCCGGCAAACGCGATCCGGCCGCGGCGATCATCGCGCGCTCGGGCGGCAAGCCGATCGAGGCCAGCGCGACCGTCAAGCCCGGCGACGAGAAGCAGAAGTACTCGTTCCACTCGTTCGGCGCGGTGTTCGTCGAGGTCCACGTCGATGCCGAGCTCGGCACAATCCGCGTGCCGCGCGTGGTCGCGGTGTACGACGTCGGCCGCGTGCTGAACCAGAAAACCGCGCGCAGCCAGATGCTGGGCGGCATCGTGTGGGGCATCGGCGCGGCGCTGCAGGAGGAAAGCACGCTCGATGCACGCTACGGGCGCTTCACCAACGCGAACCTCGCCGAGTATCACGTGCCGGTGAACGCCGATATCGGCACGATCGACATCACGTTCCTCGACCGGCCCGATCCTTATATCAACTCGCTCGGCGTGCGCGGTATCGGCGAGATCGGCATCACGGCCGTGGTGGCGGCGATCGCGAACGCTGTGTATCACGCGACCGGCGTGCGGGTGCGCGACCTGCCGATCACGCTGGACAAGGTGATGAGGACCTGAACGGGCGGTGGTGATCGACGCATGGCAAGGGCACGGAACGGCAGGCGGCTCGCATCGCCGCTTGCCTCCCACCCCGTCGCACCGCACAATCGGGGGCATTCCTGACTACCGGTATCCGCTGATGGCCTACGCCTCGCTCGCCACTGGCGTGTTGCTCGCCGCCGGTTTCGGCTCGCGCTTCGATCCGAACGGGCTGCACAACAAACTGCTCGCGCGCATGCCCGACGGCACGCCGGTTGCGCATGAAGCCGCGCATCGGCTGCTACGGGTCGTGACGCGAGTGCTCGCCGTGGTGCGGCCGGGCTCCGACGCGCTCGCCCGCGTGCTGAACGACGCCGGCTGCGATGTGGTGTTTGCGGCGAGCGCTGAGCGCGGCATGGGCGCAAGTCTCGCCGCGGGCATCGCGGCGAGCGACGAGGCCGAGGGCTGGCTCGTCGCGCTGGCCGACATGCCGCGCATCGCGCTGCCGACGATCGAAGCGGTAGCGCGCGCGCTCGACAACGGCGCGCCGCTCGTCGCGCCGTTCTACGAAGGCCAGCGCGGCCATCCGGTCGGCTTCGGCATCGAGCATCGCAACGCGCTGCTCGCGCTGGACGGCGACACTGGCGCGAAAGCGCTGCTGATGTCACACGCGCTGACGCGCATCGACGTCGACGACCCGGGCATCTTGCGCGACGTCGATACGCCGGAGGATTTGCGCGCGCTCTAGGCCTCGCCGAGACTGGCCGCCCGCAGCCGCTCGAAATCGAGGATGGCGATTTCCCCGGATTTCAGACTCACGATGCGCTGACTCTCGAGGCTCCTGAGCAACTGATTCGTGGTCTGCCGCGACAGCGACACCATCGAAGCCAGGCTGTCCTGCGAGACGCGTATCCTCGTCTGCGATGCGTTCAGACCGCCATAACCTCCGGCGATCACGAGCAGGCGGTTCGCTACGCGCTGCGCCGCGGGCAACAACCTCATCGCCTCGGTGTTCTCGAACAGAACCCGCAATCTTTGCGCCATCAACAACGCGAAATCGCGCCAATAGCTCGGCGTGGCATCGAGCAGATCCCGCAGCGCGGCTTCGGGCACATGCAACAGAAGCGTGCGGGTGACGGCAGTGGCATCGTTCGGACGCGGCAGCCCATCGAACAGCGAGATTTCGCCGACCCACGCGGTCGGTCCAAGCTCCGCGAGCAACGCCTCTTTCCCGTCCATGCCGACCGAACCGATCGCGAGCGCGCCGCCCAGCACCGCATACAGACCATCGGACGGGTCGCCACGCCGATACAGCGTCTGGCCTTTTTCGAGCGTGCGCAGGACGGCGTGACTCACGAGGGCGTCGCGCAACCCGACGGGCAGGCTCTGGTACCACGGCGTCGTTTCGAGTTGCGACCGGTAGCGGTGCAGACTGGCTTCCATGGGCGGATCGACCTGTCGTCTATCTGACAGATTTTAGGCGGCTTCGCGCGCATCATGTGGACTCGTATCCTCAATCAAGGAGTATCGACGTGAGTTCATCCGCAGTCAGTCTCAAGAACGACGTCTCGCCGGCCGAATGGGAGGCGCGCGTCAATCTCGCCGCCGCCTACCGTCTCACCGCGCTGTTCGGCTGGGACGATCTGGTGTTCACCCACATCTCGGCGCGCGTGCCGGGCCCCGAGCATCACTTCCTGATCAACCCGTACGGCATGATGTTCGACGAAATCACCGCGTCTTCGCTGATCAAGATCGACCTCGACGGCCACAAAGTCAGCGAATCGCCGTATGACGTCAATCCGGCCGGCTTCACGATCCATAGCGCGATCCATGCGGCACGCGAAGACGCGCTGTGCGTGATGCACACGCACTCGGTCAACGGCGTGGCCGTGTCGGCCCAGGCGGAGGGGTTGTTGCCGCTTTCGCAGCAGTCGCTCGGCGTGCTCGCGTCGCTTGGCTATCACGACTACGAGGGCATCGCGCTCAACGAAGCCGAAAAGCCGCGCCTCGTTCAGGACCTCGGACACAACACGAATCTGATGCTGCGCAACCATGGCCTGCTGACGGTCGGCAAGACACCGGCGGACGCCTTCGTCGCGATGTATTTCTTCGAAGCCGCCTGCATGATCCAGGTACGCGCGCAAGCGGGCGGCGGCAAACTCCTGCCCATTGCACAGCCCATTCTCGACAACTTCAAGGAGCAGATCAAGGTCGCGACGAGGGGCGCCGTGCCGGGCGCGCTGGTGTGGCCGGGGCTGCTGCGCCGGCTCGATCGACGTAACCCCGGCTTTGCCGACTAAAGCGATGTGAGAATCCGTATGGCAAAGATCTATATATACGGCGCCGGCTCGATCGGTTGCTATGTCGGCGGACGGCTCCTGGCGGGTGGCAGCGACGTGCGTTTCATTGGGCGCGCGCGCATCGCCGAGCAGTTGCGCAGCCAGGGCATCACGTTGTCGCGGCACGACGATAGCCGCTGGCATGTGCCCCCGGAGCGGACCGACGTGTCGACGGACGCGGCCGCCGCGGCAGACGCCGACCTCGTTCTGGTCACGGTCAAATCCGCTGCGACGGCGACGGCCGGGGCGGAACTGGCGAGTGTGCTGCGCCCCGGCACGATCGTCGTGAGCTTCCAGAACGGCGTCGGCAACGCCGACGTACTGCGCGCCGCGCTGCCGCGGCACACGGTGCTGGAAGGCATGGTGCCGTTCAATGTGGTCGAACGTGGTCCCGGCGTGTTTCATCAGGGCTCGGCGGGCGAGCTCGAAATCCGCCATACGCCGGCCATGCAGCCGTTCGTCGACGCGTTCAGGCGGGCGGGTCTGCCGCTGATCCAGCACAGCGACATGTTGCCGGTGCAGTGGGCCAAGCTGCTGCTGAATCTGAACAACGCCATCAACGCGTTGGCGAACCGGCCTTTGAAGGAGGAGTTGTCACAACGCGCGTACCGCCGCTGCCTCGGCATGGCGCAAAAGGAAGCGCTCGCGCTGCTCAGGCGCGCCGCGATTCGGCCGGCGAGAGTCACCCCGCTGCCGGCCGCGTGGATACCGCGCGTGCTGGGCGTGCCCGATGCGTTGTTCGAACGGCTGGGCCGCACGATGCTGACGATCGATCCGCTCGCGCGCTCATCGATGTCCGACGATCTGGCGGCCGGCCGCGCCACCGAAATCGACTGGATCAACGGCGAAGTCGTGCGCCTCGCCGAGCGCCTTGGGCAAGCCGCGCCGGTCAACGCGCGACTTTGCGAACTCGTCCGGCAAGCCGAGCAGGCCGACATACGTCCTTCGTGGTCGGGTGAAGCGCTGCTGGCCGAGTTGCGGGCAGCGGCGCAGGCCGCCGCGGGTGCCGGGATGCGCTCGCGCCGGAACTAGAACCGGTATCCCACCCCGACGAACGTGATCCACGGATTCGCCGCAATGTGCGTCTTATTGGTCAGCACAGGTTGGCCATTAGCGGCGATGGCCGAGACGGTCGCATTGGTCTTCAGCGGCAGATAAGTCACGGATACGCTGGCGTACCAGTTCTTGCTGATGTTGTAGGACGCACCCGCATTGAATGCCGGGTTCCATGATGGGCTCAGCTCCGCAGTTGCCTGGCCGCCCGGTCCGGCCACCCGCTGCAATGCGCTGCTGAAGGTCGAATTGAGTTCCGTGTGCGAATACCACGTGTAATTGACACCGACACCAAGGAACGGACGCAAGCGCGTCTGTGGCGCGCCGAAGAAGTACCTGACGAACAGAATGGGCGGCCAGGACCGGGTCGTGGCAAGCGGTTGCAGCTTGCCGAAGTCGAGCGTCGGGCCGTGCGGACCGAACGGCGCCGCTGTCCCCTGCGCGTAGAGTTTCAGTTCGGGCGGCACGCCCGTCGCCATGTGCAGCGCGATGTTGTCCGTGACGAAATACGTCAGCGCGAGTTCGGCGGTGAACGTATTGTGTATCTGGCCACCGGTTCCCGGCGACGTGAACGTGCCCGCCGCCGAGGTACTCTGCAACGCCGTTGCGGACGACCCGCCGAAGTCCAGCCATGTGCCGCCCACACTCGTTATCAGGCTGCCCGCGCTTTGCGCCATCGCGCCGCCGCACATCACGCCCGGTATCAGCGCGAGACAGGCGACCCGCTTCCGTTTCAGTTTTCGCTTCGTTCTCATGTTCTCCTCCACTGATTTATTAGTTATCCGGAGCGAAAGGATGAAAGGTTCGAGCTTTCGTTCCGGATTCACGCCGGAGCGTTCGTTTCAGAACTGCTCGTTGGCGATATCGATTGCGCCCGATGCGCCGCGAAGAATCGTCTCCTTGAATGCGAGAGCTTTCGGCAGGATCTTTTCCGCGTAGAAACGCGCCGTGGCGAGCTTGGTCCGGTGAAATTCCGGGTCTTCGTTCACAGCGAGTTTTCTCGCCGCGGCGAGCGCCGCGCGCGCCATCTGCCAGCCGCCGCAGACGTAGCCCATCATCATCAGATATTCGACAGAGCTCGCCAGCGCCGCATCGACGTCGGTCGTCAATGCGCGCAGCAGCCACCGCGTCGCGTGTTCGAGCGCCTGCACGCTGGCCGCGAAAGCGGTGCCGATCGATGCAAGCTGCGCATCCGCGCTGCGCTCGAGTTCCTGCACGACGCCGCGCATTTCCTCGACCAGTTCGAACAGCGCGGCCCCACGGTCCGACGCGAGCTTGCGCCCGACGAGGTCGGCTGCCTGAATGCCTGTCGTGCCCTCGTAGATCGTCGCGATTCGCGCGTCGCGCAGAAACTGGCATGCGCCGGTTTCCTCGATGTAGCCCATCCCGCCATGCACCTGCACACCGAGCGACGCAATTTCGACGCCGAGTTCGGTGCACCATCCCTTCAGCACCGGAATCAAGAAATCGATACGCGCCTGGTAGCGCGCCCGCTCGACGTCGTCCGCGTGCCGGTGCGTGCGATCCATGTCGGCCGCCATCACGTAGGCGAACGCGCGCATGGCCTCGACCTGCGACTTCATCGTCAGCAACATGCGCCGCACGTCGGCGTGCTGAATGATCGCGACCGCTTCGGCCGAGCGGCTTCCCGCGACGCGACCCTGCACCCGCTCCTTCGCATACTCGCGAGCTTGCTGGTACGCACGTTCCGCCATCGCGAGCCCCTGAATGCCGACCTTCTGGCGCGCCTCGTTCATCATCGTGAACATGTGCGCGAGACCTTTGTTCTCGTGCCCGACCAGATAGCCGATCGCGCCATCCTTGTCGCCGAAGCTCATCACGCAGGTCGGACTCGCATGGATACCGAGCTTGTGTTCGAGCGACACGCAGTGGACATCGTTGCGCTCGCCGGGCGAGCCGTCCGCGTTCAGCAGGAACTTGGGCACGAGGAAGAGCGAAATGCCACGCACGCCTTCGGGCGCGTCGGGCGTGCGAGCGAGGACGAGATGGATCACGTTGTCCGTCATATCGTGGTCGCCCCACGTGATGAAGATCTTCTGTCCGTAGAGGCGATAGTGATCGCCCTGCGGCACCGCCTTCGTGCGCACCACGGCGAGATCCGATCCGGCTTGCGGCTCGGTCAGATTCATCGTGGCCGTCCACGCGCCGCCGATCAGTTTGGGTAGATAGCGCTGTTTCAGATCGTCCGAGCCGTGCTGGCGCAATGCCTCGGTCGCGCCGGCCGTCAACAGCGGACACAACGCGAACGCCATGTTCGACGAATTCCACATCTCCACGGTCGCCGCATGCAGCAGTTCGGGCAGCCCCTGGCCGCCGAACGCGGGGTCACCGCTCAGGCCGTTCCATCCACCCGCGGCGAATTGCTGGTAGGCCTGCGCGAAACCGCCGGCGGCGACCACGCCGTCGGGAGTCAGACGCGCGCCCTCTGCGTCGCCGGTTTTGTTGAGCGGCGCAAGCACTTCCGACGCGAGCTTCGAGGCTTCTTCGAGTACGGCTTCCGCCAGTTCCGGCGACACTTCCTCGAAGCCCGGTAACGACGACAGCGCGCCGAGATCCGCCAGTTCCGTCATCACGAAGCGCATGTCGCGCAGCGGTGCAATATAGGTGCTCATCGTTTCGTCCCGAATCAGTTCTGCTGCAGTTTGTCGAGTTCGCCGGACAGCTCCGGCAAGACCTTGAAGAGATCGCCGACGATCCAGTAATCGGCGACCTGGAAAATCGGCGCCTCCTCGTCCTTGTTGATCGCGACGATCACCTTCGAGTCCTTCATGCCGGCCAGATGCTGGATCGCGCCGGAAATGCCCACGGCGATATACAGCTGCGGCGCGATCACCTTGCCGGTCTGGCCGACCTGACAATCGTTCGGCACGAAGCCGGCGTCCACGGCCGCGCGCGATGCGCCGACGGCCGCGCCAAGCTTGCCGGCGAGTTCATCCAGCAGCGCGAAGTTCTCCGCGGAACCCATGCCTCGGCCACCTGAGATCACGCGCTGCGCGGACGTCAGTTCTGGACGCTCCGAGCGTGTCAGTTGCTGGCTCACGAAGCGCGCTCCTTGCACTGGCGGCGCGGGCTCCAATGCTTCGATCGCGGCCGCCGCACCTTGCGCTCCTGCCGCCGCAAAAGCGGTCGTGCGAACGGTGACGACCTTGACGGCGTCGGCGCTTCGCACGGTCGCGAGCACGTTGCCGGCGTAGATGGGGCGCACGAACGTATCGGCGGACTCGATCGCGACGATGTCGGAAATCTGCGCGACGTCGAGCCGCGCGGCCACGCGCGGCATCATGTTCTTCGCGGTCGTGGTGGCCGGCGCGACGATATGGCTGTATGGGCCGGCCATCTTCACGATCAGCGCGGCGAGGTTTTCGGCCAACGCATGACCGTTGTGGGCGGCATCGACAGCCAGCACGCGCGCCACGCCGGCAACCTGGGCCGCCTGCTCGCACACTTTCGCGGATTGCGATCCGGCGACGAGAACATGAATATCGCCGCCCAGTTGCGCGGCGGCCGTGACGGCGTTCAGCGTGGCGGCCTTGAGCGTCCGATTGTCGTGCTCTGCGATAACGAGTACGGGCATTTGTCTCCCCTTATCCAATGACGTGTGCAACGTTTTTCAACTTGCTGATCAGTTCCGCGGCGTCTGCGACGCGCACGCCCGCCGCGCGCTTCGCGGGTTCCGCGAGCGTCAGCGTCGTCAGCCGCGGCGTGACATCGACGTCGAGCGCGGCCGGCGTCACGACGTCGAGCGGTTTCTTTTTGGCCTTCATGATGTTGGGCAGCGTCGCGTAGCGCGGCGTATTCAGCCGCAGATCGGCGGTGACGACGGCGGGCAGATCGACTTCGAGCGTTTCCAGACCGCCGTCGATTTCACGCGTCACCGTGGCCTTGCCCGCATCGAGCGCGACTTGCGATGCAAACGTCGCCTGCGGCCAGTCCAGCAGCGCCGCGAGCATCTGACCGACCTGGTTGGCATCTTCGTCGATGGCCTGCTTGCCCAGCATCACCAGTTGCGGCTGCTCCCTGTCGACCAGCGCCTTCAGCAGCTTCGCGACCGCAAGCGGCTGGAGTTCGGCATCGGTCTGAACCAGAATCGCGCGGTCCGCGCCGACCGCCATCGCGGTGCGCAGCGTTTCCTGGCATGCGGGCACACCGCACGACACCACGACCACCTCGCTCACGACACCGGCTTCCTTCATGCGCACGGCTTCTTCCACGCTGATTTCGTCGAACGGGTTCATCGACATCTTCACGTTCGCGATATCGACGGCGCTGCCGTCGGCCTTCACGCGAACCCTCACGTTCGCGTCCGCGACGCGCTTGACGGGTACGAGTACTCTCATTGGCGACTCACTCCTTGGATACAAAGGCATTGAATGGGGGCAGTCACGGGCCCGGCAGACGCGTCTCCTCCTGCGAGGCCGTTGGCGTATCATCGAGTGATGTTCCCGGACCGTTATTCGGCTGCACTTCGATCTCCGCGATGGAATGCATAGTGACGTCGTGCGGTGCTGTGCAATATCCCCCGTATAGGGGACTGCGCTAGCTCGGGCGGGGGATCGTCAGGGTTGCCCCGGGCCTTCGGAGCCGCCAATGCAAATGATCGACGTCACAGCGCGAGGCAAACCCTCTCTGCTTCTGGCCACGAAGCTCGTGCCGCCGCGCTTGCCGTCCGGGTTGATCGAGCGCCCACGGTTGATCGGGCTGACCGCCCAGGCCGAACACAAACGGCTCATCGTCATCAAGGCGCCCGCGGGCTTCGGCAAGACGTCGCTGGCGCTCGCGTGGGTCGAGCGGCTGCGTGCGAGCGGCGCACACGTGGCCTGGCTCTCGCTCGACACGGACGACGACGAGCCCGCCCGTTTCCTCCACTATCTCGCGCAGGCCTTGCGGCACGCGTGCGGCGACGTCGGCGCGTCGGCGATCGGCCTGACGGCCGAGGCGTCCCTCGTGCCCGCGCAGTCGATCGTGGCGACGCTGATCAATGAACTTCTCGAAGTCGATGACGAGGTCTATCTGTTCCTCGACGACTATCACCTGATCAGCCTGCCCAGCATTCACGATGTCGTCGCGTTCTTCATCGAGCACATGCCGTCGCATGTGCATCTGGTGGTCTGCACGCGGGTCGATTCCGCGCTGCCGCTCGCCCGCCTGCGGGCCAGCAACGAACTGCTGGAAATCGACGCGGCGGCACTGCGCTTCAACTTCGACGAAACCCAGTGCTTCATCGAACGTGAGTGTCCGGGCATGGGCGCGTCCACCGTCAAGTCGCTCTACGCGAGCACCGAAGGCTGGGCCGCGGCGCTGCGCATTTCGGCCTCGGTGCTGGCACGCGAGGAACCTTCGCCCGGTGCCGGGGCGGCCACGCCATCGGGCGCATCGAGGCCATTCGCCGCGTACCTCGAAGACATGCTCAAGCACCTGCCGCCACAGAAGGTCGACTTCATGTTGCGCACCTCGATACTCGACCGGTTGAGCGCATCGCTATGCGAAGCGGTGACGGGCGTCGAGGACAGTCAAGGCATGCTGGAGGCGATCGCCGCGCGTCAGCTTCTGCTGGAACCGATGGACGTCGAGGGGCGCGAGTTCCGCTATCACCATCTGATGCGCGACTACCTGCGCCAGCGGCTCGAAACACAGTACCGCCACGAAGTCGCGGACGTGCATCGGCGCGCGTGTCAGTGGTACACGCAACAGGAGCAATGGACGGACGCGGTGCGCCACGCGATCGCGGCCGGCGCGACCGACGAGGCGATCGCGCTGATGGGCCGCTGCGCGATGACCCTCGTCACGAAAGGCGATCTGCTCACGCTGCTCGGCTGGCAGCGCCAGTTCCCGGCGCACCTGATGCGGGGGCAGTTGCGGGTCAGGCTCGCGATCGCCTGGGGCATGGCGCTGGCATTGCGCTTCGACGACGCGCTGACGATGCTCGATGCGATCGAGCGCGACACCGCGATCGACACCGGCCCCGACACCGCACGCATGCGCTGGGAGTGTCAGGCCATCCATGCGGTCCTGGCGGCGTTGCAGGACGACCCGCAACGCGCGCTGCCGATCGCGCAGGCCTGTCTCGATCGACCATCGGACGATGCCTGGACCACCAACGTCGTGTCCAACGTCGTGCGCTTCGCGCACTGGAAAGCGGGGCGGCTCGAAGCGCTCTATGCCACCCCGTGGATTCCCTATTCGATCGAGGACGACCAGCGCAACGTGTTCTCCTCCGCATACCGGCTGTGCCTGCTCGGCCACGCGGAAATGCAGCAGCTGCACTTTGTGCTGGCCGAGCGGTATTTCATCCGGTCGATGCATCTGGCCGAGCGTTACTCGGGCCCGCAGTCGATCTCCGCCGCGCTGTGCGCGCCGATGCTCGCGCAGATCCGCTACGAGCAGGGCCGCCTCGATGAAGCCGAAGCGCTTCTGCTCGATCTGATGCCGATCGTCGATGCGGCTGTCCTGCTGGACAGCGTGCTGATCGCGTATCGTCTGCTGATCCGGATTGCGATTGCGCGCTCGAACGCCGCGCACGCCTACGCGCTGCTCGACCACGCGCAAGACCTCGGCCACCAGCGAGGCTGGCCGCGCCTCGTTGCCGCGGCGCTCGTCGAGCGCACCCGGCTGCACATCAGCGAAGGAAGAATGACGGAAGCCGCCGCGTGCGTTTATCAACTCGACGCGCTCGCGGCGCGTGACCCTCAATCGTCGACGCCCGTGTCCGCGGAAATCGACATCTATCGCGCACTCGCCGCCGGCTGCGTGGCGACGGCGCAGAGCCGCACGCGCGAAGCCGTCGAGTATCTGAGTGCCGCGCGGCGCAGCGCCGAAAGCCGTCACGGCGACTATCTCGCGCTACGCTTGCGCACCACGCTCGCGCTCGCGTGGATGACCGCGGGCCAGGTTCGAGAGGCGATCGAGGTGTTCGGCGAAGTCGTCAAAGTGGCCGGGCCCGCCGGCATCTACCAGTCGATTCTCGACCAGGGCGCGGGCATCGGAACGCTGCTGCAGGCAATGCGCGACGCGGCTCGCAGCGCTGCGGGCAACCCCGCACAAACGAAGGACGCAGCAAGTTACATCGACCGTCTTTGCGACGGCTGGCGTGCTCTCTATCAGCCCGGCAGCCACGCCCAGCGCGACGCCGAACGCGAAGCGCTGAGCGCGCGGGAGAGCGAAATTGTCGGCTTGATCGCGCAGGGGCAGTCGAACAAGGAAATCGCGCGCAGTCTCGGGATTGCGCCGGAGACGGTCAAGTCGCACGTGAAGAGTATTTTCCTGAAGCTCGAGGTCGACAAACGCGCGCATGCCGTGTCCCGCGCGCAAGCGTTGGGGTTATTGCGCCACGGTTAGCTTCATAGGTAACACGGCGTGCGTTCACCTCGCTACCGCGAATGAGGCCGCATGCAGACAGGTTGCGGCCCAGCGCATACGGCGCAAGCTCAACCTTCCTCCGCGCGAAGGAACTTGCGCACGACCGGCCCGACTTCCCGTGCGCGCGTGATCAGGAACAGATGGCCGTCGTCGATCACATACAGCGCGGCGTGGGGAATACGCGCCGCAACAATCTTCGCGTTGGACAACGGCACGATCGGATCGTCGTTGCCATGCATGACGAGCGTCGTCTGTTGCAACGTACAGAGCCAATGCAGACTGGTCCAGCCCCATGCAGCCATCAGTTGATACAGATAGCCGCGCCCACGCGGCGGCTGGATATGGCGGCTGTGCTCGCTGAGCAGGTCCGGATCGCGCCGGTAGGCGCCGCCGTAGATTTCCGCCCCGACCCGTTGCAGGTAGGCGGGATCGGTATAACGTCGCGGCCCGATCAGCTTCGTTAACACGGAGAGTTTGGCCGGCACCATCAGCACACCCGGCGAAGTCGCGGCGAGAATCAGCCTGCGGCAACGCTGCGGATATTGCCGCGCGAACTGCTGCGCGAGCGCGCCGCCCCACGATACGCCGAGCACATCGACCGGGCCATCGTGACCAAGCCGCCGCAGCAGCTTGTCAGTCAGCACCGCGAGTGTCGAAAACCGGTACGGCGCGAGAGGCGCCGGTGAGCCGCCCACACCGGGAATGTCGAAAATGACGACGCCGACATCCCCGAGGGCTTCGACGAAAGGCTCGACCAGTTCCAGATTGGCGCCAATGCCGTTGAAGATGACGAGCGGCGGCGAAGCGTCGCTACCCTGCCGAACGCCGACACGCACTAACTGGCCGTCCAGATCGATCATCCGGATTTGCATGCTGCTGACAGACTCGGTCGTGGTATTCATTTCTTTCATCCGTACAAAACCTCCCCGCAACATGATTCGCCGTCGTATCGGCGTCCGACGACGCCGTTGCCGCAGCCGAGCCTCAACGGGCAGGTTGCAGCAGCGCCTTCAATTCCTCGACGTTCTCGGCGACGCGGCGCGTGATCACCGCATAGCCGTCGGCATGGACACGGTACGCCGTTTCGGCGAGTTCGCGCACGTCGGCCAGCGCCTTCTGCCACGCTTTCGACGCCTGCTGCGTCGCTTCGCCGGCGGCCGCGGCCGGAGCCGGTTTGACCGTTGCGCCATTGTGCTGCGCGACCAGCGACTGAAGTCGGGTGATTGCCGCGCTCACGATCTCCGTCTGCTTCTGACCGAGCGCCTGCAGACCTGACAGCGCCGTCGTGTTGGCGGCTGCCAGCGCCTCGAAGTCCTTACGGCGCGATTCCAGCACAGCGCTAGCGTCAAAGGCAGGTACTTTGAACTGCTTGACGAGCTTCAGGGATTCAGCAAAAAAACTGTTGTTCTGGGTTGATTCCATGGTTGGTTCTCCGAATAAAACGGGTTGAATCGATGGCGGCGAGAGACGCCGCCACGTTATGTGCGTCACGCTTCGATGACGTAGGTGCCGGGTGATGCGGCGAGCGACGGATGCCGCTCGTTGCCAGGCGCAGCCGGCGCTGCGCGTTTCTCGCCGGAGCGCGTGGACAGCCAGTCGCGCCAATCGCTCCACCACGAATCCTTGTGCGCCTGCGCATTCGCCAGCCACGCGTCGGCCTGCGAAGGCAGTTCGGCATTGAGGTAGAACTTCGACTTCGGATTGCCGGGCGGGTTGATCAGACTCTGAATGTGACCGCTCGAACTCAGCACGAACCGGGTGTGGCCGCCGAACAGCCGGGCAGTGTTGTAGACGCCCTTCCACGGCGTGATATGGTCGGTGATACCAGCCACCACGTACTTGTCGCACGTCACGTCGGACAGGTCGATCGGCGTATCGAGAACGCTCAGCGCGCCGGGTTTCGTGAACAGGTTGCCCATGAAAATGTCGAGCAACTGGCCATGCAGCCTGGCCGGCAAACGCGTCGTGTCGTTGTTCCAGTACAGGATGTCGAACGCGGGCGGTGTCTTGCCCATCAGATAGTTGTTGACCCAGTAGTTCCACACGAGATCATTGGGTCTCATCCACGCGAACACGCGGCCCATCTCTTCGCCGGCGAGCACGCCGCGCGACGTGCTGTTCTGCTTGGCCGCGGCAATCGCCTCGGGGGTCGCGAACAGACCGAGCTGCGAATCGGCGGTGTTGTCGAGCACGGCCACCATCAACGAGGCCGCGTGCACCGATTTATCGCCGCGGCTCGCCAGGTGCCCGAGCAAGGCCGAGATGGTCATCGCGCCGGAACACGCGCCGTGCAGATTGACGTCGTCGCTGCCCGTGATATCGCGCACCGCCGCGATCGCTTCGAGAAGCGCCGCCACGTAGGTGTCGAGATCCCAGTGGGACTGCGCGGCGGTCGGATTGCGCCAGCTCACCACGAAGACCTGCAGCTCGTTCTTCACCAGATAGTCGACGATGCTTTTGCCTTCCGACAGATCGAACACATAGAACTTGTTGATCTGCGGCGGCACGATCAACTGCGGACGGCTGTAGACCTGCGTGGTCGCCGGCGCGTACTGGATCAACTCCAGCACTTCGTTGCGAAACACCACGGAGCCGCGCGACGTGCCGAGGTTCTTGCCCACCTCGAACGCCGTCTTGTCGACCTGGGCCGGCATGCCCTGGTGCTTCAGCAGATCCGTCACGATGTTCTTGAACCCGCCCAGCAGACTCGCGCCGCCCGAATCGACGATCTTCTTGATGGCCGCCGGATTGCCGAGCAGCGTGTTGGTCGGCGACAACGCGTCCGTGTACAACGACAGTACGAACTGCGCGCGCTCCTTGGTCTTCGGGTCGAGCGCCGAGCGATCGACGAACCCGGTCAGCGCATCACGCCACGCGAAATAGCCTTGCAGCGTCATGCGATACAGCGAATTTTCCTGCCACGCCGAATCGCCGAAGCGCTTGTCTCCCGGCGGCGGCGCGGGTTGCCCGTTGCCGCTCAGTACCGCGATCAGTTCGCGCGCGAGCTTCGCTTCCTGCTCGACGACGAGCGCCGGTTGCCGCAAGGCCTGCGCGCCGATCTGTTGCGCGGTGGCGAGAACGTCGACCGCGCGCAGCCCGACAAACGGGTTGGGGCCCAACATGCCCTCCGTGGCCGACGCCGCGAGATCGTCCGGCTGTTCGCTGCGCTCCATGCTTTCAGTGCTTACCGCCATTTCTCCTGCTCCTCAAAACGACTTATCCAGTCCTGTCAAACACGTCTGCTCACGCGACCAGCATCGCCAGGGTCTCGGCGATCAGCGCCGGCTTGTCCTCGCCGTCGATCTGCAACTCATTCGCCATCCTGACGATCACCCTGCCGCCGCTCTTTCTTTCCACCGCCAGCAACGTCGCGCGGCTTCGCACACGCGCGCCAGCTTTGACGGGCGTCATGAAGCGCACCTTGTCGAGCCCGTAGTTGAGCCCGGCCGACGCATCCTTGGGAATCACGCCAATCTCGATCGCGAGCGCCGCCAGCAGCGACAGCGTCAGATAGCCGTGGGCAATGGTTCCGCCGAACGGGCTCTCGCGTTTCGCGCGCTCGACATCGACGTGAATCCACTGCGTGTCGCCCGTGCATTGCGCGAATGCGTCGATGCGCGCCTGATCGACGACGACCCAGTTAGACACACCGAGTTCGCGACCGACGAAGCTCTCGAGCGCGGCCATGCTGTATTCATTGCTGTTCATCATTTCTGCTCCTCCGTGTTCCTCGTGACGTATCAGGCGAACTGCGCGCGCAGCCACTTCTTGTTCAGCTTGCCGACGCTGGTCTTTTCGAGCGAGTCGATGAACCTGACGATCTGCGGCACCGCATACTTCGAGATCCGTCCCGACTCACTGAACGTCAACACGTGACGCTTGATGTCGTCCTCGCTGACCTCGACGCCTTCGTTGAGCACCACCAGCGCGACCGGCCGCTCGCCCCATTTCTCGTCGCTGATACCGATGACGGCGACTTCGGATACGCCCGGGTACAGCGAGATCAGGCTCTCGATTTCCAGCGACGAAATCCATTCGCCGCCCGACTTGATCACGTCCTTGAGCCGGTCCGTGATCTGGATGCTTCCGGTCGGGTCGATCGTCGCGATGTCCTGCGTGTGCAGGTAGCCGCCGCCCCACAACTGCACGGAAGCCTCGGGGTTGTTCAGATAGCCTTGCGTGAGCCACGGTGCGCGCACGACGATTTCTCCATACGCGCTGCCGTCGTGAGCCGCCTCCTCCATGTTTTCATTGACGATGCGCAGATCGACGAGCGGGACCGGCCGTCCCGTCGTGCAGCGCAGGCGCAACTGCTCTTCGGCGTCGAGCGCCTCGGCGCCGGCCGGCAGCTGCGCAAGACTCAGCAAGGGACACGTTTCCGACATACCGTAGCCCGCGAAGATGTCGATGCCTCGCCCGAGCGCGGCACGCGCCAGTCCGTGCGTGAGCGCACCGCCGCCGATCACGATCTTCCATTTGCTCAAATCGGCGGAACGCGCTTCTTCGCAGCCGAGCATCATGTGCAGAATCGTGCTCACGCAATGCGAGAACGTCACGCCTTCGTCGCGCACCAGCTTCACGAGCCGGTCAGGCATATAGCGGCCCGGATAGACCTGCTTCACGCCGAGCACGGTGGCGATGTAGGGCATGCCCCAGGCGTGCACGTGGAACATCGGCGTGAGCGGCATATAGACGTCGCCGCGGTGAAAGCGCTGCCCGGATTCGGGGCTCGCCAACGCCGCCATGCCGGTGAGCGTGTGCAGAACCAGCTGGCGATGGGAAAAGAAGACGCCCTTGGGCAGGCCGGTCGTCCCGGTCGTATAAAAGGTCGTGGCGCGCGTGTTCTCGTCGAAGTCGGGAAACTCATACTGATCCGAGCTTTCTTCGAGCATCGCTTCGTATTCCGCCGAAAACGGAATCGAGTGCGTAGCGACTTCGCTGCCCTCCTCGTCAATCCAGATGAAGGTGCGCACCGTTTCGAGCTGGCCTTTGATCGCTTCGACAAGCGGCAGAAAATCGGTGTGGACGAGCAGGATCTCCGCGCCGGCGTGGTTGATCGTGTACGCGATCTCGTCCGGCGACAGGCGCACGTTGACCGTTTGCAGCACGGCACCCATCATCGGCACGGCGAAATAGCATTCGAGGTAACGGTGGCTGTCCCAGTCCATCACCGCGACGGTGCTGCCGTGCCGCGCGCCGAGCCGGCTCAGCCCATTGGCGAGCCGCGCGATGCGCTCGCGCAGCGTCGTATAAGTCATGCGGACCTGTCCGCGATACACGATCTCCTGATCCGGCGCCTGAACGAACGGCGTGTGCAGCAGTTGCTTGATCAGCAATGGATAAGCGTAGGCCGAGGGCGCAGCGGCCGTGGCGTTGTCCCGCATCTGAATCTCCTTGAGTCCTGAACTGGATGGATGGCGGGCAAACACAGCTTCATTGCTGCGTGGCTGACAGTCTCGTCCCGCAGTGTCTTCCCGATAGGCGAATGATCGGCGCGCATGAGAGAGGGGAACATCCCCTGAACGGGGGAGCCGCCGGAGGGATGCGGGAGGACGGTGGCCGGAGAATTCGCGAAGTACACAAAAACATGCGCTCAATGCCCCCAGGCACGCGCTTTGCGCGCTGCAAGTTTCGCGCGCAAGCCGCGCCGATTGCGCCTAAGCTGAGGTGACGTCACGTTTTTTCGAGTGCGGCGCCTGGGCATTCGTCAGCCGCGACGCCCCGCCCGCCTCGCCTCGAACCCCGCAAGCCCATGAGCGAAACCAGCCCACGCCTTTTCATCGTCTCGCCCCATTTCGACGACGCCGTCTTCAGCTGCGGCGCGTTGCTCGCCGCCCACCCCGACGCCGCCGTCTGCACCGTATTCGCCGCGCCCCCCGAGCACGAGATGCACACGGAGTGGGACGCAAAAGCGGGCTTCGCGAACGCCCATGAAGCGATCCACGAACGCACGATTGAAGACAACCGCGCGCTCGAAGTGCTCGACGCGATTCCGCTGCGCATGCCGTTTCGCGACAGCCAGTACGCCGATTCGCCGTCGATCGGCCAGCTGGCGGCCGCGCTGGAGGAAACGATCTACCGCACGACCGCGAACACGCTGCTGATGCCGCTCGGCCTGGATCAGGACGATCATGTGCGGGTGTTCGAAGCATGCTGCGAAATCCTGCCGCGGCTCACGCACCTGAACTGGTTCGGCTACGAGGAAGCGATTCACCGGCTCACGCCGGGTGTGGTCCAGGCGCGGCTTGCCGATCTCGCACAGCGCGGCATCGTTGCGACGCCGGCAACCCCGAGCGCCGGCCACACGATCGACGTACACCGCCAGGCGCATCTGAAGCGCGAAGCAGTCAACGCGTACGCGAGCCAGTTGCGCGCTTTCGGGGCCGGCAATTACGACGATGTGTTCGCGACCGAGCGCTACTGGCAGCTGAGCGTCGGCCGCAAACGCGCGAGAAAGTAGGGAAAAGGAGCGAGCAGGAAGCGCGGCGAACTCCTACGCTTGAGAACAGATAACCGACGCGGCGGCGGGCATCGGCGGTAAAAGCCGGACACGCCTGACTCGCGCATTTCAACCGCAAAGGTGACGCAATGAGCTACGACATGCACACCAGCCCGATTCCCGACCCCAATGCCGATCCCAACCGTGACCCGGAAGCCGACCCGCTCGTGCCGCCGTCCCCGGGGCATCATGTCGAGGAGCCGCAGCGCCCTGAAGGGCCGCCGGATAAGGATCCGGTGTGAGGGGGCCGCGAGCGGCGCGGGCGTGGCGAGCGCGCACGCGAGCGACGCAAGCTCGCCGGTCCGCGCGTGCTGCTCGTTGACGACGAGGCGAATGCCCGAATATTTGAAAAAACCCCTTTTCGAAATTCACGCGCGTCGGCACCGCTAAAACATTCAATAAATCCGCCAATTAATCAGACGAATATCGATGTGAAACAACGGGTTTCCCCTGCCTCGATCAGCGCCATTTCGCGCCGTAAACACAGCGAGCGGCACCCGACCACGATTCAGTGGACCCTACTGGCCAAAAGCCTATTCCCCTCGCTATGACTCTGAACCGAAAACTGGCGTCGATGATTGCTGTCCTGTGGGTCGGCCTGATCCTGATCGGTGGTTTTGGCGCGTGGCAAAGCCGCGCGTCGATGATCTCGGACCGGCGCGAACAACTCCGCTCGCTGATCGACGAGGCGAACCACGTCGTCGGCCACTACTACGCGCTCGCGCAGCAGCATGCGCTATCCGAGGACGATGCGAAGAAACAGGCGCTCGCGACGCTTGGCGCGATGCGCTACGGCACGGACGGCTACCTGTCGATCAACGACTCGCAGCCGGTCATGCTGATGCATCCGATCAAGCCCGCACTCATCGGCAAAAACCTCGCGCAATTCACCGATCCGGCGGGCAATCATCTGTTCGTCGACATCGTCAACGCGGGCAATCACGACGGCGGCGGCTTCGTCGACTATCTGTGGGCCAAGCCGGGCAGCGAGCAGCCGGTCGCGAAGACCAGCTACTCGATGCACTTCGCGCCGTGGGACTGGTACCTCGTGACCGGCATGTATATGGACGACGTGCAAAGCGCGTTCTACCGCAACCTGCTGCGCTGGCTCGCGATCACGGTTGCGCTCGGTGCGCTCTCCACGGTCGTGATGCTGGTCGTGCTGCGCAGCATCCGCCGCTCGCTCGGCGGCACGCTCGAAGTGGCAGTCGAGCACGCGCGGCTGATGGCGCAAGGCAATCTCGCGACGCCGGTGCCGGTTGAGTCGCACGACAACGGCAGCCTGCTCCATGCACTGCGTACCATGCAGGCGGGACTCGTCGACACGGTGTCGCGCGTGCGTCAGGGCACCGAAAACATCAACGTCGGCGCGAACGAAATCGCCGCGGGCAACACCGACCTGTCGCAACGCACCGAGGAGCAGGCGGCGGCACTCGTACAAACCGCGTCGAGCATGGATCAGATGACGGTCAACGTGAAGCAGAACGCCGACAGCGCAACCCAGGCCGCGCAACTCGCGAGCGACGCCGCGAACGTCGCGACGCGCGGCAGCCGCGTGGTCGACGACGTGGTGCGAACGATGGGCGAGATCACGGCGAGCTCGCGGCAGATCGGCGACATCATCGGCGTGATCGACGGCATCGCATTCCAGACTAACATCCTCGCGCTGAACGCCGCCGTCGAAGCAGCGCGCGCCGGCGAACAGGGCCGCGGCTTCGCGGTGGTCGCCTCCGAAGTGCGCAGCCTCGCACAGCGCTCGGCGACGGCCGCGAAGGAGATCAAGGCGCTGATCGAAACCTCGACCGATACGGTCGAGACCGGCGCATCGCTGGTCGCCAACGCGGGCGCGACGATGGGCGAGATCGTGCAGTCGGTGCGGCGCGTCAACGAGATTCTCGAAGAAATCAGCCACGCGTCGCGCGAGCAGAGCGCGGGCATCGAGCAGGTCAATCGCGCGGTCGGCGAGATGGATCAGGTCACGCAGCAGAATGCGGCGCTGGTCGAACAGGCCGCGGCCGCCGCGCATTCGCTGAAGGACCAGGTCGGCGGGTTGCGCGACGCGATTGCCAGTTTCGCGTTGCCGGCCTGAGCTTGCCGCACCGCGCCCGCGACGGGTGCGAAAAAAAGAAGGCGCTCCACAGGCTAAGAGCGCCTCTTCAACACGCCGCGTCGGAGTCGACGCATCAATCGAACGAAACAGCCGCGCGGATTTTGCAAGTCCGCGCGGCTTTTCGTTTTCGCCACGCCTTTCGCAATCCTCGCGTTTAAATTACGTTTTATTTACAATCAGCCCGGCGTTGGTTCTTCCCGCTCCCGTTCACCACGTTCGTTGCCCGCCGCCCATGATCCGCCAGAAAAAACCGCCGTCGCACGATTCGTACACCGCCGCGAAGAACCCGCTGCTCGCCGCGCGCCTTCCCGCGTGGCGCTCGAAGTTCGTCGTGCTGCTCGTGTTCGGCGCGTTCGCGACGCTCGCGGCCCGCGCGTTCTGGGTGCAGGTCGTGAATCAGGAGTTCTATGTCGACCAGGGGCAGAAGCGCTATCAGCGCCTCCTCGAACTGGACGCGACGCGCGGCCGGATCGTCGATCGCAATGGTTCGATGCTTGCGGTCAGCCTCGCGACTTACGAAATCTGGGCCTCGCCGAAGCTCGTCGACGAAAGCGCGGTCGCGCCGCTCACGCGGCTGCTCGATCTACCGCTCGCGGAACTGCGCCGGCGCCTGAGCGGTGAGCGCAGCTTCGTGCTGCTCAAGCGCCAGGTCGATGCCGATACCGCCGCGCATCTGTCGCGCCTCAGGCTCGCCGGCATCACGCAGATCGCCGACACCAAACGCTTCTATCCCGAGGGCGAGTCGGCCGCGCACGTGGTCGGCTTCACGGACATCGAGGACAACGGCCAGGAAGGCGTCGAGCTCGCTGCCAACGCGCAGTTGCAAGGCGTGCCCGGCCAGCGCGAAGTGATCCGCGACCGGCTCGGCCGTGTGATCTCGGAGACGCGGCCGCTCGTGCCCGCGCGCAACGGCGCGACGATCCAGCTGACCATCGACCGGCGCATCCAGCAACTCGCATACACGCAACTCAAAGCCGCGGTCGCGCAGCACCACGCCGAAGCGGGCAGCGTGGTCGTGCTCGACGCACGCAACGGCGAGATCCTCGCGCTCGCCAACTACCCGAGCTTCGATCCGAACGACCGCACGCGCCTCTCCGGCCGGCAACTGCGCAACCGCGCGGTGATCGACACGTTCGAACCGGGCTCGACGATCAAGCCGCTCGTTGTGGCGCTGTCGCTCGACGAAGGCAAGGTGCGGCCGCAAAGCATCATCGATACCGCGCCCGGCTGGTATCGGATCGGCCCGGCCGTGATCCACGACACGTCGAATCACGGCGCGATGACGGTCGCCGAGGCGGTGCAGAAGTCGAGCAATATCGCGCTCGCGAAGCTCGCGCTCAACTTGTCGGCCGAAACGATCTGGACCAAGTATCGACAATACGGACTCGGCATGAAGCCCGAGCTGCCCTTCCCGGGCGTGGCCGCGGGCAAGCTGCGGCCGTACAAACGCTGGCGCCCGATCGAGCAGGCGACCATGGCATATGGCTACGGGCTGTCGGTATCTCTGCTGCAGATCGCGCAGGTCTACACCGCCTATGCCGGCGACGGCGCGATGCAGCGCGTGAGCCTGCTGCGCGAGCCGCTCGATGCGGACGCCCCCGCGTCATTCGCCGATCGCAGCGCGCCGGTCACGACGCCCGGCACCGCGCGCGCGATCCGCAACATGCTCGAAATGGCCACCGGCGAAGGCGGCACCGGACGCGCGGCGACGGTGGCGGGCTATCGCGTTGGCGGCAAGACCGGCACCGCGCGCAAGCAGATCGGCACGGGCTACGCGAAAAACCGCTACCGCGCGCTGTTCGTCGGCATGGCGCCGATGAGCGATCCGCGCCTGATCGTCGCCGTGATGATCGACGACCCGGCCGGCAAGGCGTTCTATGGCGGCACGGTCGCTGGGCCGGTGTTCAGCGGCGTGACGGGCAGCGCGTTGCAGCTGCTCGGGGTGCCGCCGGATGCGGCCGGAGTGTAACGGGTTGTGTCTGTTGCGAGCGATCAGCCCGGCTCGCTGCCCGCCTCGACCCGCGGCTCGATACGATTGCGGCCATTGCGCTTGGCCTGATACATCGCCCGATCGGCCTCGTCCATCATGGCCTGACCGGACGAGACCGCCTCGGCTGGGGTGCCGCCGACCACCCGCGCGGCCACGCCGATCGACACGGTCAACGCAATGCGCTCGCCATGTTCGTCGCGCACGTCGAGCGTCTCGACCGCGAGCCGCACGCGCTCGGCGACGACCAGCGCGTCGGCGCGATCGCCTTGCAGCAGCGCGGCGAATTCCTCGCCGCCGTACCGCGCGACGGTGTCGCCAAGCCGCACCTGTTGCCGCACGCAGGCCGCCACCTCCGCGAGCGCACGGTCGCCGATCTGATGGCCGTAGCGATCGTTGATGCGCTTGAAATCGTCGATATCGATGAAAAGACACGCGACCGGCGCGTGATAACGAATCGCGCGCATCAACTCTTCACGCAGGCGCTCGTCGAAATAGCGGCGATTCGCGAGGCCGGTCAGCGAGTCGGTCATGCCGAGCTGCTTGAGCCGCTCGCGATGTGCGACGTTGTCGAGACTCGCGGCGACGATGCTCGCGAAGCGCTCGAGAATGTCGGTGGCCATGCCCGCGCCGAAGCGCGCGGGGTCGTCGCTGCCGAGGCATAGATAGCCGCTGACGCTCGTGCCCGCGGCGAGCGGCAGCAGGATCGCGCTGGCTGGCACGTAGGCCGGCGCGGCGCCGAAGAAGGCGCGGCGCGCGGCGTCGTCGAGTTCGCCGGGGTGGCCGAGCCACGGCCGGTTGTCCTCGCACAGCGAATGCGCGGCTGCACCGCCTTCTCTCGAGGTCTTCAGCTGCGCGTAATCGAGCGCGCGCAGTGCAAGCGGCTCGAGCAGTTCGAACAGCATCGGCGCGCGGTCATCGAGCCACAGCGTCACGTTCGCGAGAGCAAACTCCTGCGGCAGATGGCTGAACAAGGTATCGAGAAACGACGCGAAATCCTGCGCGCCGATCAAACGCAGCTCGACGTTCTGGAACCGGCGCAAGGTGCGCTCGTTGTGCTGCACGGTGTCGACGAGCGAGCGAAGGCGCTCGGAAAGCGGCGTTTGGGCGAGATTCGTCACGGTATCAGCAAGGCGGGCCCGAAGGCGTGGCGGGGACGACGCCCCAACTCTACTGATAACGGCCGATTTGCCGAGGTCTTGAGGGCAAAATCGCGGCGGGTGATGGGCCCGCGCTTGCATTCACTTGCACTTGCTTACATGTAGTGAGGTTCGTTCGCGTAATGATCGGCCTTCTTAAGTTTCGTTTAATTGTTCCCTGCAAGCATGTCGCAAATCCCCTGTTGAGCCGCCAGAACATCGGCGGCGCTTTTTCTCCAGGTCTGCCAAAACCGCTGCTGAAAACCGGTCACGCGCACGAGAAGAAGGAGGCAAATCATGGTTGAAGAGATGGTAGTCGAACACCTGCATGCGATGCCCGACCATCAATGGACTCGCCAGATTCATTCCTGTAAGGTTTCCGATCCGCTGCAACCGCCCTGGGGCCGTTCCTACCGGCTCGTCGAATGGACGATGAAGCACATGCCCGAATCGATCCGTCGCGTCGTCCCCGCCGAAAGTACTCCGCTCGAAATCGCCCAGGCCGTGGTCTCTCATGTGCCGGGCCGGCGCTTCTGTCAGCAGACAGATTGAGCGCTTCATTCGACGTTCAAGGTCGGACCGCGATCGCGTCGCAGTAGTCCAACGCATCCTCCAGCCTGTCATTCCCCCAGAACATCTCGCCGCCGACAAAAAACGTCGGCGCGCCGAAGATCCCCCGATTGATGGCCAGTTCGGTCTGCCCGCGCAGGCGCAGTTTGTTCGCGTCGCTTAGCGCCGCGCCGATCACGCTCTGCGCGGATAGGCCGAGAGAGTCGAGCGCTTCGCTGACGACATCGATTGAACCAATGTCGCGGTCGTCGGCGAAGTTCAACTGCATGATCTTGCGGCACCAGGCACCGATCCACGGCTCGTTCGCACCGAGCACCGCGACGCGCATCGCGAGAACGGCCGCGCGCGGAAACGTGCTGGGACGCGTGAGTGCAACGCCGTATTTGCGGCACTGACGCTCCATGTCTTTCCAGACGTACGCGCCTTTTTCTTTCTGCAGTACGAAGGGCGAGTTCTCGAAACCGAGCTGGCGAAATACCGGGCCGAGCAGAAACGGCCGCCAGACGATCGTCACGTTGCGAGCCGCCGCCAACGCTTCAATACGCATCATGCTCAGATAGCTGTAGTTACTGCCGAAATCGAACCAGAACTCGATTGCGCGCCCGGTCGACGCTGCGTCATCGTTCATCGCTGTCTCCCTCGATGACTCAGCGTGTCTGCACGGCCACCCGCAGGCCGAGCGAAATGAACAGCACTCCGATCAGCTTGTTCTGCCAGCGGGTCAACCACGTCAAACGCTTCACGAGCTTGCCCAACGGTCGCATCGTCAAAACGATCAGCGTCGTATACAGCGCGCTCATGGCGACGAAAATCAGCCCGAGCGTCGCGAACTGCAGAAACGTCGAGCCATGCTCGGGGCGCACGAATTGCGGCAGAAACGCGAGGAAAAACAGCGCCGTTTTCGGGTTCAGCACTTCGGCGGGAATCGCCTGCAAGAACGCTTTCGAACCTGACACCGGCGCGATGACCGGCAGATGCGCACTCGCCTGCTTCTCGCGCAGCGCGCGAATGCCCAGGTAGACGAGATACGCGGCACCGACGAATTTGACCGCATTGAAGGCCAGCGCGGATGTCATCAGCAGCGCCGAGAGGCCAACCGCGGCGCCCAGCGTATGAACGAAATCGCCGGCTGCGATACCGAGGCCGGTCAGAATGCCGGCCTTGCGTCCGCCGTGCATGGTGCGCGTCAAAACCAGCAACACGGCCGGGCCTGGAATCAGAAAGAGCCCGAGCACGACGGCAACGAAAGTCCCCAACGTGGATAGGTCAAGCATGTCGTCTCCTTGCGACGCGCAGGATCGAAGCCGGCGGTGCGCGTTCAGCGGACCATTGTAGACGAAGGCACGAACCTTCTCTGCGCGCATCCAGGCACGAACGATCCGTTACCATGACGGACTTGGCGCCGCGCGCTGCGTGCTTCTTTTCATCGACCGACGTTTCCACCTTGCCCACCTATACCCTACCCGCGCCGCTGAGCGCGGAACTCGAGATTCGCAAGAGCCGTTTCATCGCACATGCGATCCCGGTCGCCGATCGCGATGCCGCGATGGCCGCATTGCAGCGTCTGCGCGACGAACATCCGGCCGCGACGCATGTGTGCTGGGCGCTGCTCGCGGGCGGCCAGTCCGGCATGTCCGACGACGGCGAGCCGTCCGGCACCGCGGGCCGGCCGATTCTCGAAGTGCTGCGGCATCACGATCTGGATGGCGTGCTCGCGGCCGTCGTGCGCTACTACGGCGGTGTGAAACTCGGCGCGGGCGGTCTGGTGCGCGCATACACCGACGCGATCGCGTCCGCGCTACTCGACGCGCCGCGCGTCGAAAGGATTGCCCAGGTTTCGCTGGGTGTCGAAGTCAGTTATGCCGACGAAGCCAAAGTACGCCGCTGGATGGACGCCGAAGGCTATCCGCTCGTGGACAGCGCCTACGGCATGCTGGTGAAGATGACGATGCGCGTGCCCGCCAATGCCCTCGACGACGCCAGGCGAACGCTGGTCGACATCACGCAGGGAAAGGCAGGCTTTTTCTGAGCGGTTCAGGTGCGGGATTTGCGCGGCGACACGCCGGCAACGGCGCGAACGGGCTGCGCACGCAACCCACCTTCACATTGTTCTCATCTGCAACGATTATCGTCGTGGGTTCAAGCCTGGCTGGAAAGCGTGTCGGGCGTAGCCCCGATATTCTTCGATACCGCGGTCCGTTATGATGGGTCGGGCAAGGCCCCCGGAGCCCGCCTGCGGGGCGACGGTCCGGTTCGCTGCTACCATCCTGTACTCCACCGGAGATGACTCCGCTGAAAAGGGCAATTCTTCTGACTTCGACCGACGCATTCTCCCGCATCGCTGCCGCGCTTACGCCGTTGAGATCCGTCGTGCTCAAGGGCTGCGGCGCCGTACTGCTGCCCATGCTGCTGTCCGCGTGCTCATGGTCATGGTTCGGCCTCAATAGCCACGCCAGCGCGACGCACGCGAAGACCCATGGCACCGGGTCGCTCAGCGTCGCCCCTGCGCACGACTTCGCGTATCTGCCCGCGCGCGACGGTCATATCTCGCCGAATCGCATCGAAAATACCGGCATGACCGCACTTGTGCTGAAGGACGATATCGGCCTGATCGTGCGCAATGACGTCGCAAATAGCCTGCGAGTGGCCGGTTTCCGTATCGACGACGACAAGCGCGTCCTCAGCGGCAGCATCGAAACATTCACGGTGGACGACACGCGCTCGCCGGCACTGTGGACGCTGAAAATGCACTACGTGGTCATCGATACGGTGACCCAGAAAGTGATGTTCGCGGCGACGCGCACCGTGAAGAAGAAGTCGCCGAAATTCACCAGCAATACGATCGCGATCGACGACACGGTCAAGCTCAGCGTCGATGCCTTGATCGACGATCCCGGCTTTATCAAGGCCGTGAACTGAACGCGCGGTCAGCCAACGCGCGGCGCGGTTTCGCTACAATCCGGCTAACGCATCGCGCGCAATCCGCCGCGCGACGCATCGTGATCTCCCGTTCGGAATGCGAACCGTCATGTCCCTTACCGCCTGGCTATTCTTTTTGCCCGCCTGCTTTGCCATCAATCTCGCACCCGGGCCCAATAACCTGCTTTCGATCAACGTGGCCGCGCGTCATGGCTTCACGAAGGCGTTCGTCGGCGGCAGCGGCCGGCTGCTCGCTTTCGCGATGATGCTCGCGCTCGCCGCGACCGGTCTCGCCGTCGTGCTACATGCGTCCGAATGGATCTTTCTCGCGATCAAACTCGCGGGCGCCGCTTATCTGATCTGGCTCGCGATCCAGTTGTGGCGCAGCGACGCCCCCGCTATCGATACGTCGCAACCGCAGGAAGCCGCGCTCATGCGAATTGCGCGGCACGAGTTCTTCGTGGCCGCGGGTAATCCGAAGGCGATTCTGGTCTTCACCGCGTTCCTGCCGCAATTCGTTGATGTCGCGCAGCCGATCCTGCCGCAATTCGCCGCGCTCGGCGCGAGCTTTCTCGTCCTCGAATGGGTCGCGATTGCGTTGTATTCGTGGGCCGGCATGTATCTCGGCAAATGGCTCATGCGCGCGCAGATCCGCCGCTGGTTCAATCGCTGCTGCGGCGGCTTTCTGGCGGCGATCGGCGTGAGCTTTCTGCTGGTTCGGCGCGGATAAGGCAGGTAGGCTCGCGCCCTTTCCATAACGAATAGCTAATACATCGACGGAGAAACTTTAACTATCTGCGTTCGTCGCTCCACCTTATGCTCGAACCGTGACCGGCCGCGAAGGACTGCAACGCGGCGTCAGGCGAAAGGCTTTTCCATCGTCACGGAGCGACATCATGAAGATCTGCATCTTCGGAGCGGGAGCGATCGGCGGTTTAATGGGCGTGCAATTGGCACGCGCCGGCGCGGACGTGAGCTTTATTGCGCGCGGTCCGCACCTGGCGGCGATGCGCGAACACGGCGCGCGCCTCATCATGGATGGCGAAACGTTCAGTGCGCCGGTGCGCTGCACCTCCGACCCAGCCGAACTCGGCGTCCAGGACTTCGTCATCGTCACGCTCAAGGCGCATTCCCTGCCTGGCGTAGTCGATACGATGCAGCCGCTGCTCGGCAAGCACACGGCGATCGTCACCGGCGTCAACGGCATCCCATACTGGTACTTCTATCAACACGGAGGGCGCTTTGCCGGCACTCGCCTCACGAGCGTTGACCCCGACGGCTCCCAATGGACGAAGCTCGGCCCCGAGCGCGCGATCGGCTGTGTACTGTACCCGGCGGCGGAAATCGTCGAACCGGGCGTGATCAAGCACGTGTACGGCAAGAAGTTTCCCATTGGCGAGCCGAGTGGCGAGCGTACGCCGCGCATTCAGCAATTGCACGAGATCATGCAGGCGGCCGGATTCGAAGCGCCGATTCGCGACAACATCCGCGACGAAATCTGGCTCAAGCTCTGGGGTAATCTGTGCTTCAACCCGATTAGCGCATTGACGCATGCAACGCTCGATGTACTCACGAGCGACCCGGGCACGCGCGCCGTATCACGCACGATGATGCTCGAAGCGAAACGAATCGCGGAACAATTCGGCGTGCACTTTCGCGTCGATGTGGAAAGGCGTATTGATGGCGCGGGTGCGGTCGGTGCGCACAAGACATCGACGCTCGTCGATCTCGAGAACCGTCGGCCGATGGAAATCGATCCTCTGTTGACAGTCGTGCAGGAAATGGGCCGACTCGTTGCTGAACCGACACCCACCATCGACGTCGTGCTCGCACTGATCAAGCTGCGCGAGAAGATGGCTCTGCAGGGCCATTGACCTGGAACTCGCGAGCGCTTGTTTCGTCTTGCAACATCGACGAAAGGATCGGATGCCGTGCATCCGGTCCTTTTTCGCATCAAACGCTATTGATCGAGCGCCACCCACACCGCCTTCGGTTCGGTAAAGTTCTCGATCGCGACGTCGCCATGCTCGCGACCAAAGCCCGAATCACCAGCACCGCCCCATGGCAATCGCACGTCCGTATAGCCATAGGTATTGATCCACACGGTCCCAGCTTTCAGATCGCGCGCCACGCGATGCACGCGACTCAGGTCCGCGCTCCACACGCCGGCCGCGAGACTATACGACGTGCCATTGGCGATTCTGATCGCGTCCGCTTCGTCGTCGAAACGGATCACGCTCGCCACGGGCCCGAATATCTCTTCCTGCGAAATACGCATTTCGTGCTCGACATTCGCGAACACGGTCGGCTCGACGAAAAAGCCGCGATTGCCGACGCGCGCGCCGCCCGTCACGAGCGACGCGCCTTCCGAGCGTCCTGTCTCGACATAACTCAATACGGTCTTCATCTGCGCGGCGGAAATCAGCGGTCCCATCGACGTTTCGCGCAGCGACGGATCGCCGACCTTGATCGACCTCGCACGCGTAGCCAGACGCTCGACCACCTCGTCATACACGTCACGATGCGCGAGGATCCGTGATCCGGCGGAGCACACTTGCCCCGTATTGAAGAACACGCCGGACGCAGCGGCCCGCACCGCGTTGTCGAGATTCGCGTCGGCAAAGATCACGTTAGCCGACTTGCCGCCGAGCTCCAGTGTTACGCGTTTGAAGTTGCCCGCCGCGCCCTGCAGGATGCCTCGTCCGACCGAAGGCGAACCGGTGAACGTTACCTTGTCGATACCAGGATGCGAGACCAGCGCGTCGCCCACCACACTGCCCTTGCCGGTGACGATATTGAGCACGCCGGGCGGCACGCCCGCTTCGAGCGCCAGTTCGCCGATGCGCAGCGCAGTGAGCGGCGTAATCTCGGCAGGCTTGACGATCAGCGTGCAACCGCACGCGAGCGCGGGCGCGATCTTCCACATGCCGATCATCAGCGGAAAATTCCACGGCACGATTGCGGCAACCACGCCGACCGGTTCGCGCAACGTATAAGTCAACGCATCCGGACGGGTCGGTACCACCTGACCGTTGATCTTGTCGCACCAGCCCGCGTAGTATTCGACAGTGTCGATCGCGGCGGGCACGTCCTGACGCATCACCGCTGCGATCGGCTTGCCGCCGTCGAGGCTTTCGAGCGCGGTGAGTTCTTCCATGTTCTCGCGCATCAGGCCCGCGAGCCGTTGTAGAATGCGGCCGCGTTCGGCGGCCCGGATCGAATTCCACACCTTCAAAGCGCTGCGCGCAGCGCGCACCGCGGCATCCACGTCGGCGGCACTGCCTTGCGCGACCAGTGCGATCGGCTCCTCGGTCGCGGGATTGATATCGACAGAATATTCCCCGGTGCCAGGCGGCACGCGCTTGCCGTCGATCAGCAGATCATGGTGCTTGAGGGCGGTCTGGATTTCCATCATGAAGCTCCTTGTGTAGGACGTTATGGCGTGAACTGGAGGCGCATGTGCGCCGCGCTAGCGACAGGCAGCGCGTCCGCGCTGCGCGAATGCGCACTCGTCGACGCGACGAACTGCGCCCATGCAGCCGCCGCATTGGGACGAAGCGAGCGATTCCTGCGGTGCACGAGTACGGTCGTCAATGTCGTTTCCGGAACCAGCGGACGACTCACCAACGAGGCACCCGGCGAAGGCCAATACGGATCGACCGGCAGAACACCGACACCAAGACCCAATTCGACCATGCGCGCTACCGCCGCGACGTGTCCGGATTCCCGCAGCGGCCGGCTCTTCAGCTCGTTCGCGGCGAGTGCCGGATCGAGCGCAGCACGCACACCGGTATCGGCATTCAGCGTGATCAGCGGCCATTCGCGCAACGAGCGCCATTCGACGCTGTCGTGCCGCGCCAGCGGATGGGTGGATGGAATCACCGCATGCAGTGGCGTAGTAAAGAGTACTTGCGCATGCAGGAAAGGACTATCGACGGGTTCGGCCACGCAGACCGCGCCGAAATCCACCTCGCCATGCTCGACACTCGCCAGCACGCTGCTTTGAGGCTGATCCCTGACCGACACGACCAGCTCGGGAAAAGAAGATGCACATTGCGCCAAAGCCTGCGGCACCCAACTGGATGAAAATACCGGATTGCTCGCGACGACGACAACGCCCGTGTGCCCGTCATAAGCGGCGCGCTCTTCGCGCAGCGTCAATTCGATTTCGTCGAGCAACCGCCCGATTCTTCTCACGAGACTCGCGCCCGCATTCGTCAGTTCGACCTGGCGGGTCGTGCGATCGAACAGCTTCAATTCGATCGCATCTTCCAGATCACGCACGCAACGGCTCACGGCCGACTGCGTCAGATCGAACTCGCGCGCCGCGCGCGTGAAACTGCGTTCACGCGCGACCGCGACGAAGACCTTCAGTTGCTGCAGCGAAACGTTCATGTCGTCGATTCCCGGCGCGCGACGCTCACGCTATTCGCCGGACTGCTCGGGCCAGCGGCTCATTCGCGACACGTTGCTATTGCCATGACCCGCGGCGGCCAGCGCGCCCTGCGGTTGATTGTGCGATTCGATCCAGCGGGTGCGCATCGGCTCGAGGATGAACTTCGCGGAGATGCCCGCCGCGATCGTGATGACGGCGGAGACAATGAAAACGAGGTTCCAGCCGCCGGTCGCCGCGAGTACCGACGCGATCGGCACCAGCAACGAGGCCGTGCCCTTCGCGGTGTACAACGTACCGGCGTTGGCAGTCGCGTACTTGCTGCCGAACGTATCGGCGCAGGTTGCCGGGAAGATCGAGAAGATTTCGCCCCAGAACAGGAAGATCAGCGCGGCAAAGACCATGAACGCATAGGGATTGCTGCCGAACTGCATCATGCCGAGCAGCGCGAGCCCTTCACCGATGAAGATCACGAACATCGTGTTTTCACGGCCGATCTTGTCGGAGATGAAGCCGCACAGCGGACGCGTGAGGCCGTTGAAGATATTGTCGATCGACAGCGTGAGGGTCAGCAGCGGCAACGTCATACCGAAGACCGACATCGGAATGCGCGCGATGCCCCAGTCTTTTGCGATCGGGCCGATCTGCGCGGTCGCCATCAAGCCGCCCGCCGCCACAGCCACGAACGACACATAGATCACCCAGAACACCGGCGTTCTAATCATCTGGCGCGCGGTGAAATCGACTTTCGACACCGCGAAGCGGCTCTTGCGCGCGCCTTGCTGGCGCAAGTTCGGTCTCGTCAATAGCATCGCCAGCAGCAGGATGCTGACGCCTTGCACGATGCCGAAGAAGAAAAACGTCTCTTCGTAGCCGCGGCGCGTAATCATGTTTGCAATCGGAATCACCGTAAGCGCGGCGCCCGCACCAAAGCCCGCGGCGGTCAACCCGGCGGCGAGACCGCGCCGGTCGGGAAACCATTTGAGCGCATTGCCGACGCACGTTCCATACACGCCGCCCGCGCCGATCCCGCCGATCACCGCGGCAAGGTACAACACGCCGAGCGTCGTCGCATACGAATTGAGAATCCACGACAACCCCGCACACACGGCACCGACCGCCACCACCGGGCGCGGCCCGAATCGATCGACGAGCCAGCCCTCGAACGGCACGAGCCACGTCTCGGTCAGAATGAAGATCGAGAAAGCAAGCTGGATGGACGCTTCGCTCCAGTTATGCCGCGCGTGCATAGGGGCCACGAACAACGTCCACGCATATTGCAGGTTCGCCACCAGCGCCATGCACACCATGCCGATGACGAGCTGCCACCAGCGGTTACGCCAGGATAGGCGGGTAGTCGATTGCTGAGCGATATCGTCCATGAGCCTTGTCTCCACTATTTATTTAGTGCAGCCGGCTTACGCGCCGCGCTGGATGCGTCCCGCCTTATCGTTATGGCCCGATAACTTCGCTATTCGGGAAAAATCGGAATTGATGCTGTTTTATGCCTTTCTGCAGCCCCCGAACTCGCCTTTAGAAATAACGTTCTTTCTTTATTCCGATCAGAACTCCGCTTCAGGCGGTAAGCATTACAGCTTGTTTTTCGCTATTGAGTCCGTTACACCACATATCTCTGCGTTAACCCTCGTATTTCAGCGTAGCAATACTGCGTCTTATACGTTGCATGCTAGGGTCATTGCTGAATTACGAATAATTAAAGTTTGTTATTATGTTGATTCACGTTTGCTTATACATCGACCATGACGATGCGCAATGCAACTCTGCGGCAACTGAAGGTCTTTGAAACGGTGGCGCGCCACCTGAGTTTTTCGCGCGCCGCCGAGGAATTGCATCTGACTCAGCCGGCCGTTTCCACCCAGGTCCGGCAACTCGAGGAACATGCGGGGCTGCCCCTGTTCGAGCAACTCGGCAAAAAGATCTACCTGACGCCGGCCGGCACCGAAATGCTCCACTACAGCCGCGCGATCATGCAGCAGTTCCATGAAGTCGACGAAGCGATGAGTCAGTTGAAGGGCGTCTCCGGCGGCAAGCTGAATGTCGCCGTAATCAGCGCTGGCGACTATTTCTTTCCGCGGCTTCTCGCCGAATTCACACGTCGCTATTCGGGTGTGGATCTCAATCTCGCGGTGCACAATCGCGAAGAACTGCTGCATCAACTGGCAACCAATCAGACCGACCTCGCGGTCATGGTGCGTCCGCCGCACGAAACCGACGCGACCAATGAAGCGTTCGCGCCGCATCCGTACGTAATCGTCGCAGCGCCCTCTCATCCGCTTGCGCACAAGCGCAATATCCGCTTCAGCCAACTCGCCAACGAAGCGTTCATCGTGCGTGAACGCGGCTCGGATACGTGGAATTCGATGGAAGAAGGTTTTGCCGGCCGCCTGTCCAATCTGAAGATTGCAATGGAGATCAAGAGCACCGAGACCATCAAGCAGGCGGTCATTGCCGGCATGGGCATCGCGTTTCTGTCCGCGCATACGATCAGCCTCGAATTGCAATTGGGTCACCTGGTCGTGCTCGACGTCGAGAGCTTTCCGATCATGCTCAACTGGTACGTCGTGCATAGGAAGAACAAACGTCTGCCTCCGGTTGCTGTCGCCTTCAAGCGTTTCCTCATGGAGGAAGGCGCGGATCTGATCGAGAAAATCACGCGCGTAAAGGAATTGAGCGTGCATAAGCCATAGACTATGGAATGCCAATAAAACTTTAACTATTGCAAATCGATCGCGACTTCTATGCTGCAAGCGAGTTCTTTCACTTGCGAGCCGAGGAGGCCGATCATGAACCACGCCCCGCTTGAATCCCATATCAGCACACGCAACGCTCGCGCAGCGAGCGCGGATCGCGAGAATCATCCCGACGATGCGCATCTGAGCGCCTACAATGCCGCGTTCAGCGATCTTGGGCTGCGGTTTCGCTGGGACCGTGCGACGCTCGACATGCTCAAAGAGTTCAATAGCGAGTTGGCGCGCATCACTGCTTACATCGAGCGCCATCACAGTCATCTGCATCGTGCCTACGATGCCGACTTTCTCGCGCAACTGATTCTGCACAGGAAGACGCAGTACTACAGTGAATTCGGCCCGGCGGTTAATGACTAGCGGCGTATGCATCTTTGATCAGCGGCCCGTGGTGAACTGAGCCAGCTGCTCGTCGCGCCCCGCCGCGCTCAACGTATTGGTCAGCGTGCCGATCCCATCGACCGTGATCGACACCGTTGCCCCGTCCCTGATCGACCCCACGCCCACCGAGGTGCCGCACGCAATCACGTCGCCTGGTTCGAGCGTCAGATCCTGCGAAAGCAGACTCACCTGCTCGGCCGGCGAAAAAACCATATCAGCCAACGGATAGTTCTGACGCTCGACGCCGTCGAGCGTCGTCAGCAGACGTGCCGCCCGCCAGTCGAAGCCGGAGACGATCGCCGGACCGATACAGCAGAACGTGTCGAAGCCCTTCGCGCGACACCACTGCGGAAAATGCGGATTCTCGTTGAGCAGATCGGCGGCAGTCACGTCGTTGACCAGCGTGTAGCCGAAGATCGCCGCCTGTGCCTTCTGCACATCCACATCGCGGCATCGCTGGCCGATCACGATGCCAAGCTCGCCTTCGTAGACGATCTTGCCCGCGTAGTGATGCGGTCTGCGGATCGGCTCGCCCGAACCGATCACCGACGCGGCCGGCTTCAGCAGAAACAGCGGATGCGCTGGCACCGGCTTGTCGAGTTTCGCCGCGAGCGCGTGATAGTTGTTCCACAGCGCGACGACCTTGCCGGGCGCGCACGGCGCCAGCGGCGTCAATGTGCGCAACGACAGCACCGCGCCGGTCGGCACCGGCTGCGCGAGACTTTCATACTCGTGCAGATAGGCGCCTTCGACACGGCCGAACACAATGTTGCCGTCGCCCGACATGAACCGCATCCACGTCTGCATGCCTCGCTCCTAGATCGCCCCAGCCGTGCGCAGCGCCGTGATCTGCTCGGCCGAATAACCGAGCTCGGCCATCACCTCGTCGGTATGTTCGCCAAGCAGCGGCGAGCGTTTGACGTCGGTCGGACTGTCGGACAGCTTGATAGGATTGCCGACCGTCAGATACTTGCCGCGCTTCGGATGATCGACTTCGACGATCGTGCCGGTTTTTCGCAGCGACGGCTCCTCGGCGATTTCCTTCATCGACAGGATCGGGCCGCACGGAATGTCGTGCTTGTTCAGGATCTCCATCGCCTCGAACTTGGTCTTCGTCATCGTCCAGCGTTCGATTTCGGCGAAGATCTCCTTCAGTCGCGGCAGGCGCGCGGGCGCTGTCGCGTAGTCGGGGTCCGTGGCCCACTCCTCCTTGCCGATCACGTTGCAGATCTTCGCCCACACGGGCGCCTGCGTGATGAAGTAGATATATGCGTTCGGATCCGTCTCCCAGCCCTTGCACTTCAGAATCCAACCCGGCTGACCGCCCCCCGACGCATTGCCCGCGCGCGGCACCGACTCGCCGAACGTACCGTTCGGGTATTGCGGATACTCTTTCATCACGCCGGTGCGATCGAGCCGCTGCTGATCGCGCAGTTTGACGCGGCAAAGATTGAGCACGCCGTCCTGCATCGCCGCGAGCACGCGCTGGCCGCGCCCGGTATGCGTGCGTTGATAGAGCGCGGTGACGATGCCGAGCGCGAGATGCAGACCCGTTCCGCTATCGCCGATCTGCGCGCCGGTCACGACCGGCGGCCCGTCGTCGAAGCCGGTGGTCGACGCCGCGCCGCCCGCGCATTGCGCGACGTTCTCGTAGACCTTGCAGTCCTCATAAGGACCGGGACCGAAACCCTTCACCGACGCGACGATCATGCGCGGATTCAATTCCTGAATCCGCTCCCAGGTAAAGCCCATCCGATCGAGCGCGCCGGGTGCGAAGTTCTCGACCAGTACATCGCATTTCTGGATCAGTGCTTCGAGCACCTGCTTGCCTTCCGGATGCTTGGTGTCGATCGTGACCGAACGCTTGTTGTGATTGAGCATCGTGAAGTAGAGGCTGTCCGCGTCGGGAATATCGCGCAACTGCTCGCGCGTGATGTCGCCGGCGCCCGCCCGCTCCACCTTGATGACGTCCGCGCCGAACCATGCGAGCAATTGCGTGCAGGTCGGACCCGATTGCACATGCGTGAAATCGAGAATGCGCACACCGTCGAGTGCCTTGGCCATGTCGTATCTCCTGAAAGATGCGGGTTATTTGTACATGGTCTGGTTCTTCGTGCCCGGTGCGTATTCGCGCGGGTCGACCCAGATATTGACCACCGCCGAGCGGCCGGTGCGATGAATCGCTTCACGCGCGCGCTGCAGCGCACTCGCGATCTGCGCGGGATCGCGCACTTCCTCGCCATAGCCGCCGAGCATTTCGGCGAATTTGCTGAACGGCACGTCGCCGAGCAGATTGCCGACGTTGCCGCGCTCTTCGCCGTATTTGGCAAGCTGGCCGTAGCGAATCTGATTCATCGCCGAGTTGTTGCCGATTACCGCGAGGTAGGGCGCGTTGAAGCGGTTCGCGGTTTCCATGTCGAACGCGGTCATGCCGAACGAGCCGTCGCCGTAATAGCAGAGCACTTCCTTGTGCGGATGCGCGAGCTTCGCCGCGAGCGCAAAGCCAGTGCCGACACCCAGCGAGCCGAGCGCGCCCGGGTCCATCCACTGTCCCGGGCGACGCGGGCGCACGGCTTGCGCGGAAATCGTCACGACGTCGCCGCCGTCGCCGATATAGACGGTGTCGTCCGACAGAAACTCGTTGAGCTCGTACGCGACGCGATACGGATGAATCGGCGTGCTGTTCGAGCGGAACAGCGGCATCAGTTTCTCGGTGGCACTCGCCTCGGCGTCACGCAACTGCGCCATCCATTTGCGGCGTGCCTGACGCTTGTCGTCCTTGAGGCGTCCGCTCGCGGCTTGCAGCACAGCGGCGAGAATCGCGCCCGGATCGCCGACGAGGCCCAGATCGATATCGCGATTCTTTCCAACCGTCCGGTAGTCCATATCAATCTGTACGAGCGTCAATTCCTTGCTGATTCGTCGGCCATAGCCCATGCGGAAATCGAACGGCGTGCCGACCACGATCAGCACGTCGGCATTCGCAAACGCCTGCGAACGCGTGCGATCGAAATGATGCGGATCGCCCGGCGGCAGCAGCCCACGGCTCGCACCGTTGAAATAACCGGGGATCTCGACGCCGCGCAGCAACGCGATCGCTTCCTCGTGACCGCGCGCGGTCCACACCTGCTGGCCGTACAGGATCGCGGGGCGTTCGGCATCGACGAGTATGTCCGCGAGTTTCTCGATGTCGCGCGGATCGCCGATTGATTTCGTCGACGCCCGATAGCGGCCCGGCTGCGGCAGGATCGCGCGCGTCGCGTCGACTTCGCGGTCCAGCACGTCGCGCGGAATTTCGAGGTAGGCGGGACCGGGCGCACCGTTAAAGCATTCGCGCGCGGCCATCGCGATCATGTCCGCGATGCGCTCGGTGCTCGACACGCTCGCGGCGAACTTCGTGATCGGCGCCATGATGTCGACGTGCGGCAGATCCTGCAGCGAGCCCATCTTGTGCTGCGTGAGCGCGCCCTGCCCGCCGATGTGCAGGATCGGGCTTTCCGAGCGGAACGCGGTGGCGATGCCGGTCACCGCGTTCGTGCAACCGGGGCCGGCGGTCGTCACGACGCAGCCGAGCTTGCCCGTCTGGCGCGCGTAGCCGTCGGCCGCATGCGCGGCGACCTGCTCGTGGCGCACGTCGATGATGCGGATGCCTTCATCGACGCAGCCGTCGTAGATATCGATGATGTGGCCGCCGCACAGCGTGAAGATCGTGTCGACCCCCTCGTTTTTCAGTGCCTTCGCGACCAGATGACCGCCCGACACAACGCCCGCGTCGCGGGTCTTCTGCTTGAGCGTGTCGTCGGCGGTCGTGGTGGTCGCGATGGTCGTGGCCGGACTCAGGGATGAAACAACTGCAGACATGGTCGTCTCCTCATCAATCTGGTGTGCAACGGTCAAACGGCGGCTGTGATTGTTGATATATCACATACCATATTTTTAAGACCGTCAAGCACGGTTTATCCCGCAGCGCGGTAGCAACCTCGTTTTCCTGTCGTTCGCCCATGCTAAAAAGCCCGCGGTGCTTGCACACCGCGGGCTTTTCGAAGACAGCACGCAATCAGGCGCCTACGCCGCCGTCAGTCGAGGAAATCGCAATTGGCTTCGACGAACGCCGCGAGATCGAGCGAATGCTGGCGCGTGAGCCGCTCGGCGAGTTCGGTATCGCGCTTCTCGAGCGCCTCGATGATGCGCAGATGATCGACGATCGAACGCGCCGCCCGGTCGCTCTGCGAGATGGTCATGCGCCGGATCGCGCGCACGTGGATGAAGATGTTCTTGATCGTATCGAGAATGATCTGCGACTTCGACAGCTCGACGATCGCCTGATGAAACGCGATGTTCGCATCCGAATACTCGGCGATATGCTCGGCCGGCGTCGTATCGCGGAAATTATCGAACATATGGCGCAGGCGACCGATTTCCTCGTCGGTCGCATGCAGCGTGGCGAGCCGCGCGGCCATGCTTTCGAGCGCGGCCCACATCTGGATCATCTCGACGATTTCGCGCTTGCTCTTGCGCACGATGTAGATGCCGCGCCGCGGCACCATGCGCAGGAAGCCCTCCTGCTCGAGCAGCGTCATCGCCTCGCGCACCGGCGTGCGGCTCACGCCGAGCGATTCGCTGAGTACGCGCTCGTCGAGGCGGATTTCTTCGCGATTCCGGTATATATCCGCATCGGCGATTGCCTGACGCAGCTTTGTATAGGCCTGATCGCGCAAGCTCGCGCTCGCGCCGATAGGCTGCAACGACAGGGTCAACGGGGTGGCCACTGTTTCAGTTGGAAGTTCTGACGACATTCATCGCCTCTGTTTGAACGTGCGCGCGATACGGCGCCGCCGCTTTGCCGCGCTGCTCACCCAGTCCCACGAAGCGGCCATGTTGCGATGCCAGCTCTGCGACCGGTTCGGGAATCCAGTCGGTCAGCAAAACGGCGGCGGCACAGCCCAACCCTACGACAGCAATGGCGAACAGCGCGAGAGGCACGAATTCCACGTGTAACTCCGAACGATTGAGAAGATGGATTCCTCAATCATATGCTGCAGCGCCGCATTTTTCAATATCCGGTATGTAGTATATCAATGCTTGTTGTTTTTAAGATTACTTTCACGTTAGCACGCCGCGGGCTCCGTGGTGTGCCCACGTCATTCCTCGCGATGATCCCCCGCAGCGCTCCGTGTAAACACGCAAAACGCGCGCTATGCGCGCAGCCGCGTGCGATGATCGCGCATTTTCAGCATCGCGTGGATTGTGAAATCCGAGCCGCACCAATAACCTTCCGTACATTCTGCCCCGGATCGATCGCGTCAAATGCCTCGCCGGTGCCACGTGATCGGTTCAAGTACCGCAACACAGAGGAGACCCAATGAGCACTACCCACCCGCAGGCCGCAGTGGCCACTCACCGCAATGCGCGCAGTCAGGCTCGCAAGGCCGCGCTCGGCAGCTTTATCGGCGCCGTGGTCGACTGGTACGACTTTCTGCTGTACGGCATCGTCGCCGCGCTCGTATTTAACGCCGAGTTCTTCCCGAACGTCGGTCCGGCGATGGGCACGCTCGCCGCATTCGCGACCTTCGGCGTCGGCTTCCTGTTCCGCCCGCTCGGCGGCTTCGTGTTCGGTCACTACGGCGACCGGCTCGGGCGCAAGCGCATGCTCGTGCTCACCGTGATGATGATGGGTCTGTCGACGGCCGCGATCGGTCTGCTGCCGTCGTTTTCGATGATCGGCTGGCTGGCGCCGGTGTTGCTCGTCACGCTGCGTGCGATCCAGGGCTTCGCGGTCGGCGGCGAATGGGGCGGTGCGGCGCTGATGGCCGTCGAAAGCGCGCCCGAGAAAAAGAAGGCCTTTTACAGCAGCGGCGTGCAGGTCGGCTACGGCGTCGGGCTCGTGCTCTCGACGGGTCTCGTCGCGCTGATCAGCCACTCGATGGACAACGCCGCGTTCCTCAGCTGGGGCTGGCGTCTGCCGTTCCTGTTCAGCGTCGTGCTGGTGCTGATCGCGCTGTGGATCCGCTCGAGCATGGAGGAGTCGCAGGAGTTCGTCGAGAAAGTCGGCCAGCACGGCGAGCGCCGCGTGCGCCTGCCGATCGTCGAAGCGCTGCTGCGCCATCCGAAGGCCTTCCTGCTGATCATCGCGCTGCGGCTCGCCGAGCTGTTCTCGATGTACATCGTGACCGCATTCGCGCTGAACTACTCGACCGCGAACCTGCACATGCCGCGCGAGTTCTTCCTGACGATCGGCTTCATCGTCGGCGCGCTCAGCTGCGTCACGATTCCGTGCTTCGCGTGGCTCGCGGATCGCTTCAGTCGCCGTCGCATCTATATGCTCGGCGCGCTGGTCGGCGTGTTCAGCGCGGTGCCGTTCTTCCTCGCGCTCGAAGCGCGTTCGACCGTGTGGATCGTCGTGTTCGCCGTGATGCTCGCGAACATCGCGCACGACATGGTCGTCAGCGTGCAGCAGCCGATGTTCACCGAACTGTTCGGCACCGAGTACCGCTACAGCGGCGCGGGCGTCGGCTATCAGGTGGCGAGCGTGGTCGGCGGCGGTTTCACGCCGTTCATCGCGGTCGCATTGGTCAGCTTCGCGGGCGGCTCGTGGCATCCGGTGGCGGCCTATCTGGCAATCGGCTGCCTGATTTCGCTACTCGTCGCGGCGCGCATGAAGACCGGACGCAAGACCGATTGAGCTCGGCGGGATTCGCCGTCGATACATGACGGGCTGGCGCGGCGAAGAGGCCGCGCCAGCCCGTTTGTCTTTTTTGAGCCGCGCCTTTGCGCTGCTCGTTTTTTGCCGCCTTCGTATGGCGCTTCGAGTTACTCGTTCGGACCAACCTGCGCGGAGAACACCCGCGTTTCACCAGGATCGCACCATATGTCAACGTACTTCATATTGCGAAGCCATCGTGCACGTCCTATTGTCCATCCAGAACCGAATCCAGGCGCTTGAACACAGGCCATATGAAATAATATTGCATATAGCATGACGAGGCGGCCTGCACGCGTTAAACTGGTCCGTCCCCGAAAAATCCACAACGCGCCGGCAACGGACCAACCGGAAGGAGACCACCTATATGAGCAGCATCAGCGAACCGGGCAGCCAGCGAGGTTCCGCCCCATTCTTTTCCAAACAGGCCACCATTGCGCAGCCCGGTTTTTCGCGCTGGATGGTGCCGCCCGCAGCGCTCGCCGTGCATCTGTGCATTGGTCAGGCCTACGCGTTCTCGGTCTTCAACGGACCGCTGACCAAAGTGATCGGCATCACCCAGTCCGCACCCGATGACTGGACGCTGACCGGGCTCGGCTGGATCTTTTCGCTTGCGATCGTGTTCCTCGGTTTGTCGGCGGCATTCGCGGGCAAATGGCTCGAACACGTCGGTCCGCGCCGCACGATGTTCACAGCCGCGTGCTGTTTCGGCGGCGGCTTCCTCGTGTCCGCGCTCGGCGTGTATCTGCATCAGATCGTGCTGCTGTATCTCGGCTACGGCGTGATCGGTGGCATCGGGCTTGGGCTCGGTTACGTGTCGCCGGTGTCGACGCTGATCCGCTGGTTTCCGGACCGCCGCGGCATGGCGACCGGCATGGCGATCATGGGCTTCGGCGGCGGCGCGATGATCGCGGCGCCGTTGTCGGTTGCGCTGATGAACCACTTCCATAGCGCGACGAGCGTCGGCGTTGCGGAGACCTTCGTCGTGCTCGGCATCGTCTATTTCATCTCGATGACGATCGGCTCGCTCGCGATCCGCGTGCCGCCGGCGGACTGGAGGCCGGCCGGCTGGACGCCGCCCGCGGCGACCCAGCACCGGCTGATCACGAGCAATCACGTGCATATCGATCAGGCGCTGAAGACGCCGCAGTTCTATCTGATCTGGCTCGTGCTGTTCCTGAACGTGACGGCTGGCATCGGCATTCTCGGCCAGGCCTCGGTGATGATCCAGGAGAGCTTCAAGAACACGGTGACGGCGGCGGCGGCGGCCGGCTTCGTCGGGCTGCTGTCGCTGTTCAACATGGGTGGGCGTTTCGTGTGGGCGTCGACGTCGGACTACATCGGCCGCAAGAACACCTACTACATCTTCTTCGCGCTTGGCGCGGTGCTCTACTACCTGGTGCCGAGCTTTGCCGCGAACGGACAGATCGCATTGTTCGTGCTGACGTACTGCGTCATCCTGTCGATGTACGGCGGCGGCTTCGCGACGGTGCCGGCCTATCTCGCCGACATGTTCGGCACGACGTTCGTCGGCGGCATTCACGGACGTCTGTTGACCGCGTGGGCCGCGGCGGGGGTCGCGGGTCCGGTGCTCGTCAATTACATCCGCGCGTACGAAGTCGCGAACGGCGTCGCGAAAGCGGACGCGTACACGATGACCGTGCATATCATGGCCGTGCTGCTCGTGATCGGCTTTATCTGCAACCTGCTGGTCAAGCGCGTGGATGCGAAGCACCACATGACCGATGCACAAGTCGCCAAGGGCGCGTGAGGAGATCCGTATGTCAACCGTTCAAACCGCACATCCGACCAACAAGGCGATGCTCGTGGTGTTCTGGCTGTATGTGATGGTTCCGCTCGCGTGGGGAGTCGTCAATACGCTGACGCAGGCGATGAAGTTGTTCAATTGACGAAGTAATGTCGTGCGCACCCCGGCCTGTTGAGGGGCGGGGTGCGGATAGCGGACCGCGCCGACTTGTGACAACGCCCCGTCACCGCCCCAACCCGCTGCGCGCAATCTGCTGCTCGACGAACTGCGCAAACAACGCATGCATATGCGTCGTCGGATGAAGATCGTCGGCGAACATGTAAGTCTGGTCCGCATTGGCGCTCACATAGGTCGGAGGCGAACATAGAAGCGAGGTGTTATCGGGCGTTTTCCCCGGATCGCAGGCTTGCGACGTATTCGACACGGTGAAACCGTTCGCCCGAAAGTTCGCGATGACCTGATTGGTCCACGCGTACGAATCGACCTCGATCACCTTCGACTGCAGCCCATCGGTTTGTAGCGCAGTATTCAACGTATTGTTGAAAAGCTGCGACAACTGCGTGAGGTTCGCACCACCATCTGCCGAAGCGAGCCCTTTCGGCGATAGTCCGATATTCGGCAGATTGACCACCACCACATGCGCGCCGCCGTTCTGCACAATCTGCCCGACGAGCTGGGCGAGCGTGGTGGCCGCCGTCTGGACGATCGGGGCTGCGGCGGGCAGGTTGCCGGCGCGAAGCACATCGTTCGCGCCAACCCACACGAGCACGAGCTGATTGGCGTTGAAACTGCCGTGGGCGCTCAGATAGCTCGACACCTGCTGATTGACAGGCATTTCGACGTTGCCGATGACGTCGCTCAGGTAGTCGTACTGGTTCGCAGGCGTCGCCACTGTCGCGCCGCCTTCCGCATAACCGAGGCCGCCCTGCGCGCTCAGCTTGTGCGTGAGGTCGATCGTGTACGCGGCGCTGAGCGTATCGCCGTAGTATTGCGCGACGTCCTGGGTCCACACCTGGCCGGGATTGGTCGTGAAACGCCCGCCTCCCACCGCGCTCGCGAGCGGCGCATAAGTCCCGACGTCCGACAGGCTGTCGCCAAACGACACCACTTGCAGCGTGACGCCGCCGGCCGGCCCAGACGCAGCGCTGCTGCCGCTACCCGACCCGCCGCTGCCGCCACCCCCGCCACAGGCGACGAGCAACGCGGCCGACATGGCAAAAACTACAGCGCGGAATTTGTCATTTATTCCTCGCATGTCCTCCTCCTTGCCGCGCAGGCCAGACGGGACCGGTGCCCGATCGCTCGCGACGCTTCAAACAAGCATCGCCTATGCCCAGCAAGGAGATACTGCCAAATCAGATTTTCTCGAACACCACCTCCTGCGCACCTTCCCACAGCACCTTTGTGCCGAGCTCGCGCAGTTTCTCCTTGCCTTCGACGATCGTCAGAAAGTGATTGCCCGCGAGCTGGCCCATCTTGCTCGCGAAGCAGCACGCGCCATACGCGAGGATGATCTCGGTCTCGCTATAGCCGCCCGGATAGAACAGGATGTCGCCGACCGATGGATGGCTCGTGTGATTCTCGAAGCCGACCGCGATGCCGTCGTTCTCGAGCTTGAACTCGCCGAGCGGCACCCAGCAGCCCTCGCCGCTCCAGCGCACGTGGATCAGCTTCTGCCGGTACGGCAGAAGCTTCAGGAACGCGGCCACGGTCTGCGGCGCATCAGGATGGGTCTCGGCGATAAAGGTGTGGCCGCAGGCGGTCATGGTGAGTCGGGTCATCGCGGGTCATCTAGCGTGTGAGGTTGAAAAGCGCTTCGATTCTGTCATCCCATGCAAGGATTCGACAGGTACAATTGCCGGCACCGCGGTCAGGCCAGTTAGACCACGCATGATCGCGCCCGGTCGACCGTGCCGCAAAGCCTTGCGCAGTCTGCCATGCCAGTTTGCGCTGCGCGTCGCCACGAAAGTTCGTAGTTTGCAAGCTGCGCAAGGCAACGCACACTTCGCAGGTGCGTGAATCCGGCTGGAGAATGGCTCGCCGTTACGGCTCTGCGTCGCGACTGGTACGCATCTCGGCGCAATCGGCAGGCAAGCGGCGTCTCGCCCGTTTCGCAGCGAAACACCCGAGCAAAATGAAAAGTGCTTAGCCCGGCCTGTCCGGTCAGTTCGGTGATCGCCAGATCTTCGGCGAGATTGGCGCGGATGTAGTCGGTCACTCGCCGGATCCCGCGCCGCACCAGCCGTTCGGGCCGCGTCGAATCCCATCAGTTGCGCTACGTTGTCGAGCAAACCGCGCTCGCTAGGTGCAAGGTCGACAGCGGCTCGTCGCTGATCGAATGTCAGCGGCATGAGATCGGCGCGGGCGGCACGAACCACCGGTCGTTCACGCGCATGTCGGCGCTTTCCCGGTGTCCGCCGAGGTTGCGTTCGAGATGCTCGGCGCGACTCGAGATACGAGCGCAGCACCCGGTACCGCCAGTCGCGATCCACGCTCGACACGAGCCGCTGGCCGGCCATGTAGCGGTCGTAGGCGAGTGTCATCGTGAGCTTGGGAATTCGTGCCATCACACCCTTCAAAGGAGGTGCCGTATGGAAGGAGAAGCGCCGCCGTACCCGAATTGCCGGTCCACTGTCACCGCAAGGTCACAAAAATGATAGCAAGGAACCGGCTACCGCTATTTCACGAAATCGCTAATCATTGAGGTTGTCGTCTTTCACGCGTTTAGAACGCCGGAGCTACCGTTTCATGGAACATGAATGCGATACGCTGCCGCAATGGCTGACCGGCTCGCCACAAGGCGAAGCCGGGCACGCGTCGGCAGCAAACCCGAGAGCGGCATCCGCCCAACCGGCCTACCCGGCCGGCGCGCGGCACGCCGCAAATTCAGCCCACGCGGCTGAAGCATCGAAGACGTCTCCCCGCGTCGCGAATGGCGCGACGCGCAGTAGCTTTCTGACTCTGTTCACCGAGGAGGAGATCGGCACGCCGCCACCCGTGGGGCGCCGGGCCGGCCCGCTGATCAGTCCGCTTGGACGGTTCGGCAGCGCGCGGGACCGCATGGAGTTCGTGCGCCAGCGCATCAGGCAGTTGGGCTTCGACTCGTTCAGCTATGCCGCCACGCGCACGTCGTCACATCACAAGGCGATGTTCGTATTGACGAGCTACGAGTCGACGGCGTGGCTCACGCGCTATTTCCGCGAGCGCTATTTCGAGCTCGATCCGCGCGTCGCGCACGCGTCGCCGACTGGCATGCCGTTTCTGTGGAATACCGCCGACATGCGCGCCGATCTGCCGCGCGCGCAGTCGCGCAGCGAACGGCTCGGCGATCTGATCGACATGCTCGAGGCGGCCGGGCGCAAGAGCGGCATTCTCACGCAGATGCCGCTGCCCGAGCCGGATCTGAGCGCGAGTCTGTGCTTCAACTCGGAGATCGGCAACCCGCGCTGGATGACCGAATCGATCGTCGCGGAAACGTTGATGTTCGCGCACACGATTCACGAGTTCATCTGGACGCACGCGAAAAGCGTGATCGGCATCGCGCCCGCGCAGCAGCAGCGCGTCGCGCTGAGCACGCTGCAGCACGCGGTGCTGAAAGCGGTCGTGCAGGGGCAGCGCGACAAGGAAATCGCGTATTTCCTCGGGCTGTCGCCGCACAACGTCGACTATCATCTGCGGCGCTTGCGGCAGCTGTTCAACGTGCGCAACCGCGTGCAGTTGATCAATGTCGCACAGGCGTATCTCTCGTAGTTGAGTTGGCGTCGCCGCGTATCGATGAGCAGGGCGTGACGGCTTTTCGCCGTCGCGCCCTGTCAACTTTTCAATCGATAGCCGGTCCTGAAGATCCAGCCGACGATCACGAGGAACACCGCGAGAAACAGCAGTGTCATGCCGAGACTCAGGCCGACGTCGACGTCGCCCAACTCGAAGAAACTCCAGCGAAAACCGCTGACCAGATAGACGATCGGATTGAACAGCGTGACGGTGCGCCAGAACGGCGGCAGCATGTTCACCGAATAGAAGCTGCCGCCGAGGAACGTGAGCGGCGTCACGATCAGGAGCGGCACCAGTTGGAGCTTCTCGAAGTTGTCCGCCCAGATGCCGATGATGAAACCGAGCAGACTGAACGTGAGCGCCGTCAGCACGAGAAACAGCACCATCCAGACCGGATGCATGATCTGCAACGGCACGAACAGCGCGGCGGTCGCGAGAATGATGAGCCCGAGCAGGATCGACTTGGTGGCCGCCGCACCCACATAGCTGACGACGATCTCCAGATACGACACGGGCGCCGACAGCAGCTCGTAGATCGTGCCGGTGAAACGCGGAAAGTAAATCCCGAACGACGCGTTCGCGATGCTCTGCGACAGCAACGACAGCATGATCAGCCCCGGCACGATGAACGCGCCATAGCTGATGCCCTCCACTTCCTTGATGCGCGAGCCGATCGCCGAGCCGAACACGACGAAGTACAGCGAAGTGGAAATCACCGGCGCGATGATGCTTTGCATCAGCGTGCGCCACGTGCGCGCCATTTCGAACTTGTAGATCGCGCGCATTGCGTAGATGTTCATTGGTCCCCCCGCACCAGGCTGACGAAAATGTCTTCGAGCGAACTCTGCGTGGTGTGCAGGTCCTTGAAGCCGATGCCCGCGTCGTCGAGCGATTTCAGCAGCGCGATGATGTCGGTACGCCCGCCCTCGCCTTCATAGGTGTAGGTCAGTTCGTTGCCGCCGTTCACGACCGCGAGCCCGTAGCCGGCGAGCGAAGCGGGCACCTCGTCGAGCGGGCTATCGAGTTGCAGCGTCAACTGCTTCTTGCCGAGCTTGCGCATCAGCTCGGTCTTCTCTTCGACGAGCATGATCTCGCCCGCATTGATGACGCCGATGCGGTCGGCCATTTCCTCGGCTTCGTCGATGTAATGCGTGGTCAGGATGATCGTCACGCCGCTCGCCGCGAGCGAGCGCACGAGCTTCCACATGTCGCGCCGCAGCTCGACGTCGACCCCGGCGGTCGGTTCGTCGAGAAACAGCACGCGCGGCTCGTGCGACAGCGCCTTCGCGATCAGCACGCGCCGCTTCATGCCGCCCGACAGCGTGATGATCTTGTTGTTGCGCTTCTCCCATAGCGACAGGTCGCGCAGTACTTTCTCGACGTAAGCGGGGTTTTTCGGCTTGCCGAACAGGCCGCGGCTGAACGACACGGTGGCCCATACGGTTTCGAACGCGTCGGTGGTCAGCTCCTGCGGCACTAGACCGATCAGCGAGCGGGCCGCGCGATAGTCGGCGCCGATATCGTGGCCGTCTACCGTCACGCTGCCTTCGCTCGCGTTGACGATGCCGCAGATGATACTGATTAGCGTAGTCTTGCCCGCGCCGTTCGGCCCGAGCAGAGCGAAGATTTCTCCCCGGTCGATCGCCAGATTGACGTTCTTCAGCGCCTGAAAACCACTGGCATAGGTTTTCGACAGATTCTTGACTGAAACGATTGGCTGCATGGACTCTAGGATGGCAGACACCGCTGTTGAATGAGAGGAAACGGCGCCAACTGGCGCGCCGCATCCGCAATGTAATGGAAAGTGCGAAAGTGTGCAGCGAGTCACTGGTTGCCGGGCGGCTGTGCACACACAAAGCTACTCGCCAGATCGACATTGCCTTTGCCGACATAGCGCGGGAACCCCGGATAGCGGCACAGCGGCCGCGAGCGCCCATTGGTCGCCGCGGCGAGATCGGTGGCCGTCAGCGTTTCAGGCGCGACGCCGCGCGTGACCCACGCGTCGAGCGCGCCGAGCAGATCGACCGATGGAATGAACACGCCGCCGCCATGCTGAAAACCCGGCACCATGTAGAGCCGCATGAAACGATCGACCTCGTCCTTGCCGAAGCGCGCAATCAGCGCGTCGTGATACGCGATCGTCTGATTCGGGCTGATCACTTCGTCGGCGAGGCCCTGCAGCGTGATCAGCTTGCCGCCGTGTGCGATATAGCGCGACAGGTCCGGATTCATCGAGCCGATCGTGGCCGACAGCGCGACTAGTTGCGCCTGATATATGCCGGGCCGTTGCGGGTCGAACGACAGCGAATCGAAGTTCGCATCGCGTGCGATGAAGTAGCGTACATAGCCGTCGCCTTGCACGAACAGATAGCCGTTCGCATAGAAGGTGGGCACCGGCTGGCGCCACGGTTGATGTGCAAGCCCGAGCGCGTCCGCCAGCTGCGTGCCCTGGAACACGTTGTAGCCGCGATAGCCGGCCACGTCCCACGCGAGCCGATACGGCAGCGATAGCCCGTTGCGCATCACCAGCAAGGTGCTCAGTTGCGCGTCGGTCAGACAGGCGTCGTCCGATGCCGGACGAACCGTGCAACGCAGCGAATCGATAATTTGCGCTTCGTGCGCGCGGCATGCCTCGACGTCGCTAACGATGCCATCCGCCACACCGTCGAGCCGGTCGCATACCTCGAGCGTGCGTTGATAGACGTGCTCGAGCAGTGCCGGCGGCACGAAGCCGCCCGGTGTGACGTACTCGGCCCGGCCGAGCTTCAAGCCGATCAGGCGCACGCCGGAAAAATTCAGCGCGGGCGAATTGGCGATCACGCCGTCGTAGTCGTCGGGGAAGCGCTGCATCACCGTGTAGCCTTCGCGGCCGCCCGTCGAGCCACCGGCAAAATACATGCGCTGCGGCGGCCTGCCATACGCGCGCACGATCAACGCGAGCGCGACGTCGTGCGTCTTCTTCAGATGCGCGTAGCCGAAGTTCGTCACCGCTTCATCGACGAGACCAAACTGCGCGAGCGACGCATTGCCGACATGCCCCGAGTCGTCGCCGAACGTCGCATAGCCTTGCGCGAGCGGCGCGCGATCCGGCGAAAACGGCATCACACCGATGCCGCTGACGACCGCCCCGTCATACCCGCCGCCACCAATCTGCAACGCGCGCCCATTCCAGTGACGCGGTAGATTCAGGTCGAAGCGGATGTCGGGCGTCGTCGGATTCAGCGCCTTGATGCGGCCCGTGACGCGGCAATACTCGCCGCCCTGCTGATTGCCCGGCGCGGTCGCGCCGATCATCTCCGCGCTTTCGATCAGCGCGCCGGCCGTCGGCATCGCGATCGGTTCGGGCGACACCACCGCGCCTGCGAACTCCGCGCAGCGCATCGCGAGCGGTGTTCCTTCGGCTACCGCGGCCGTGCGATGCATCGCGAGCCACGCGATCACGACGATGCTCATGATGCTCGCGCGCCCGACGAGCTTGCGCTTCGTGCGCATCGTGGGCGTGACGCGCCCGCGGTGCTCGCGCCGCGTCATCCGTAGCGCGCGCCATTCGCTTGCGCGCCCGGCTGCTGTCCCTTCCAGCCGTTCCAGCCGCGCGCGATCATCAGCAGCGCGCCGATCGCGGCGAGATCGCCGCCGAGTCCGACCAGCACACCGCGAAAACCGTGAAACGTGTGCGGCGTCGCCGTATCGACGATCAACGACACCAGCGTGCCGGTAATGAAGCACACGAGCCCGCTGCGTCCGACCGTCACGACGGCGGGCAGCCGCCTCGCGAGCCATGCGATGCTGCCCATCCGCACGAACTGGGCTGCGAGCCACGCGATGACGATGAAATTGATCACACGTTCCACGGAAAGATTCTGCTTGTGCGTGCCGGACACAGGTTGCGTCAGCACGAAAAGTTTGATGATCGCGAAGCCAAGCACCGCGACCACCGCGACGCGCGTGAACCACTGCGCGGCGTGACTCGCATGAAAGCGTTCGCTGATCGGCTGCACCCGGCACAGCATGCCGAGCACGAACATCAACTGCCACGCAAACGGATTAAATGCCCAGCCTGCGACATCGTCAATGCTGAATAACGCGGCAAGCGGCCGCGCGGCGGCCCACACCGCGAGGCTCACGGCCAGCGCGAGCGATGTCGAGCGGCGCGCGAGCGGCACCATGACGGGCACGCATAGCGCAAAGATCACGTACATCGGCAGTACGCTCGATAGATAAGGTTGCCGGCGCAATAGCGCGATATCGAATGCTGCGCGCCACGGCTGCAATGCGAACAGCGGCCAGCCGGTCAGCTCGACCATCGGCCGATTCAGATCCAGCAACGCGAGAATCGCGCCGGATACAAGCGTCAACATCGCGGTCACCAGATACGCGCGATAGATCTCCCAACAGCGTTTGAGAAAGCGCAGCTTCGCCGCCTGTTCGCCGCGATGCGCAAGCACCGCCGTATAAGCCGCCGCCGATGCATAGCCGCCGAGAAACACAAACACCTCGGCCGAGTCGCACAGTGCATAAGCGTGCAGCATCAGATGCGATAGCGTGCTGCCGGGAATGTGATCGAGCACGATGACGATCAGCACGACACCACGAAAGAAATCGACTTCGACCGATCGTCCACGAACACGGCCTGGGTTTTCCATTCGGCTTCTCGAAGAATGCGCGCTGACAGGCCGCCTTTCATTTTCGCTTTCACAACGGCATTCTGAAATGGACGCGTTGGCCACTCGTAATACCGGGTACGTCTTTAGCGAATAGCCGGAAAGATTTGCAGCTTCTCACGCACGAAACAGCGGAATCGGTATTGATGGGCTAAAGCAGGACTCAAAAATAAAAAAACAAACACACGGTGCGATTTTTTTCGCTCTTTTTTCTCCGTACGATGTTTTCATGCTTTCTGCTGTTTTGCGTATACAGGTTTATGAAAAACAGAATTGCCGGCTTCGATGGATTGCGCGCGATCGCCGTGCTGATGGTGTTTCTGCAGCATCGACTCTTCGGCGACGTCGGCGAGATCGGGCATCTCGGCGTGTGGATCTTCTTTGCGTTGAGCGGCTTTCTGATCATCGGCATCCTGTCGTCGCAGCGCGCGCGCATCGAATCGGGCGACAGTCGCTTCGGCGCCGAACTCCGGCGCTTCCTGTTTCGCCGGACAGTGCGCATCTTTCCGATCTATTACCTGATGCTCGTCGTGATGTGCGCGCTGATGGCGTTCGGCTTCGCGAATCCGGAACTCGCGAGCGGCATGCCGTTTCATTTCGCGTATCTGTCGAACGTCTGGATCGGCTCGGTGCTGCGTTACTGGCCGGGCCGCTACTCGCACTTGTGGAGCCTCGCGATCGAGGAGCAGTTCTATCTCGTGGTCGCGCCGCTTTTGCTGCTGCTCGCCACCCGGCGACATCGCGCGGCATGTTGGGCGATCGTGGCGCTCGGCCTTGCTGCGTTGTTCGCGATGCACGCCGCGCATTGGGATGAGATCACGATCTACACGCACCCGTTGAGCAATTTCTGGCTGCTGGCGTTAGGCGGCGTCGGCGGTCTGGCGATCGCCAACGATCGCAGCCGCGTGAGTGCATGGCTCGGTCATGGCCTGACGCTGTTCGCGCTCAGTCTCGTCGTGATCGGTTTGTGCGCGGCCGAACCAGTGTGGAACACGCTCGACAATCCGTTGCTGTTGACCGCGATCAGCGCCGTGTATGGGGCCGGCATTGCGGCGCTGGTCGCTTCGATTGCGTGTTGCCGCAACGCTGTCGTGATGGCTCTGCTGCAGACCCGTTGGCTCGCCGGTCTTGGGCGGATCAGCTACGGCTTCTATCTGTATCACAACCTGATCCCGGATCTCACGCGTAACCGGCACGCCGAAGCGCTATTTGGAGGCACCGTACCGATGTGGGCGAACGCGCTTGGTATCGTCGCGTCATTTGCGATTTCGCTTGGCATCGCATTGCTGTCGTGGCGGTTTATCGAAGCGCCGATTTTGCGGGTGAAGACGCGGGACGAATCGGTATTGGAAGCAGCCGGAAATGTGACTTCCGACGTCGCCTGAAAAATCGAATCAAATCGCCGGGATATCCGGCGGCGACGCGGATCACGCTATCATTGCGCCTCACCGATTTACGACCCTCGTCAATGTCTCATTTCGCTTTCGCCAACGGCATCCTCGTCTCCAGCGTGCAGGCGCTCGATCTCTACGCACTCGTCGGCATCGCGGCCGCGCTGCTGCTCGGCGGCATGGTCAAGGGCGTGGTCAGCATCGGCGTGCCGCTCGTCGCAATGCCGATCCTTAGCCAATTTCTGCCGATCAAGGCGGCCGTGCTGCTGCTGTCGATGCCGATCATCCTCGGCAATATTCCGCAGGCGCTCGAAGGCGGCGAGATGCTGCCGACGATGAAGCGCATCGCGGCGCCGCTCGTCGGCACCGTACTCGGCAATATCGTCGGCGTGTCGGTGCTGATCTCGCTGGCACCGCATCGCGCGCAGGCGGCGGCCGGCGCGCTGCTGATGTTCGCGGCCTTGCTGCTGCTCGCCGCACCACGGCTCACGCTGTCGCCGAGCTGGGCCAAGCCCGCGGGTCTCGTGCTCGGCTTCGGCGCCGCGCTGATGGAAAGCATTGCGTCGGTGCCCGGGCCGTTGCTCGCGATGTATCTGATCGCAACCGGCGCAACGGGCAAGGCGTTCACCAAGCAGATCGCGATCATTCTGGTGGTGTCGATCATCACGCTGGTCGCCGCGTTCAGTGGCGGGGCGCATGCGAGCTGGACGGATCTGGCGATCTCAGTGTGCGCAAGCGTGCCGGTGATCGCGGGCATCCTGCTCGTGCGGCCGCTGCGCGACCGTCTGCCGCCCGCGGTGTTTCGTGTCGTGGTGCTGTTATTCGTGCTGGCCGCCGCCGCGCAGATGATCTGGAAATCCGGAGTGGTGCAGACGCTGTTCGGCGCGCCTTCGCTCTGACGCGGGACCGTCCGATTCGATCGCGGCCGCCGGGGACGAAGGCGAACGCCACCGTATGTCGGTGAATATTGGGCAGATGAGCGACGGGCCTCTACGGGCCCGTTCGCATCATCGCCACTTTCTCTCAGGCTCTACTTTTTTGGCGCCAATGCCAGCAGGCATCAACGGTTCTCCCCTGCACTGCACTACCCCCGGTACTCGTTGTAGCAACCCTCGATCTCAAGCCGCCGTGCGTCGCGCGACGCAAACCCGCGCCGCCAAACCCGACATGAAATCGAAAGCCATCCGCAATTGAATCGTGTGACGATAGCGTTGTTTCTGGACACGGCTTGACCATGCGTCTCAAAATAGGGCGCGGGCGCGAAAAATGCTGGCTGGTTCGGCCCCGTCCTACCCGTCAACCCGTCCATGCATGCAATTGCGGTCATTTCATGAGCCAGCCTCCGTTACCGTCCCATCTCGCCGCCCGCGCCGCGGCCGATTCGTGCACGGTCGTGTCGACGAGCCGTTTCGGCACGCAAGGGCTCGCACCCGGCGAACAGTTTCTTGCGTGGCGCCAGCGGGTCGGTCACGTAATCGACGCGCCGCCGTCGAACGAGCAGATCGCCAACGGCTTTCGCGGCGAAATCGACCTGTACGCGACCGGTGGCATGGTGTTGACCGACTGTCGCACCGAAGCGATGCTGCTGGAGCGCTCGGTCGCGCGCATCTCCACGGACCAGCGGCGCGATTACGTGTTCCAGGTGTTCGTCGAGGGCGAGGTCGGGCACATCACGGGCATGCGCAAGAAACGCAGCGAGCCGGGCTCGGTAGCGGGCATCGTCGCGTTTGATCTGAACCAGCCGTTTCGCGTCGAGCGGCCCGATTGCCGGCTGCTGAGCCTGTTCGTGCCGGCGTCGCTGGTCGACGAGCAGTTGCGCGACGGCGTCGGAATCCACGGCCGCATCGTGCGTAACGAAGCGCCGCTCGCCGGCCTCGCGCTGCGCCATCTCGCGGCGCTCGCGCGTGAGATGACGGCGCTCGATGCCGCCGCCGCGATCGACGCGCTGCAGACCGGCAGGCAACTGATGGTCGCCGCATTCCGCAAGGAAGCACGACTGACCGGCGCCGACCGCGCGGCCTTGCAGTCGGCGTTGATGGCGCAGGTGCGCCGCTACATCGACGCGAACCTGCATCACGGCGACCTGACGCCGGAGCACGTCGTGCAGGCGCTGCATCTGAAACGCGCGACGATCTACCGCTGGTTCGAGCACGAGGGCGGGCTCGGCGCCTATATCCGCCATCGCCGGCTGCGCGAAGCGGCGGACGAACTGGTGCGCTTCCCGCAGCTTCAGGTCGCGGAAATCGCGTATGGATTGGGATTTGGCAGCGCGTCGGATTTCACGCGCGCATTTCGGCGCGCGTTCGACATGAGCCCGCAGGACCTGCGGGCTCGCGCGCTGGAGTTGCGCCAGGCGGACATCGCCTAGACGCGACCGGCGCAGCCGCTCGCACTCGCCGGAAGCGGCTCCAGCAAACTGCAAACGGACACCCATTTCAGGAGATTCGACCATGCAGCAGGCAGATACCCCTTCGGTTCTGGCGTCGCTCGACGCGGGTCTGAGCGGTGCGACGCGCGTGTATTTCATCGTCGGCGATCCGATTGCGCAGGTGCGCTCGCCGTCGGGTGTGACCGCTGCGCTGCGCGCGGCCGGCCGCGATGCGCTAGTGGTGCCCGCGCACGTCGCGCCCGCCGATCTGCCTGCGTTCTTCGCGGGCATCGCGGCGATGCGCAACGTCGATGGCGTGATCATCACGGTGCCGCACAAATTCAGCGCCGCGAGCTATTGCGCGACGCTTGCCGAAGCAGCGGCGTTCCTCGGCGCGGTCAACACGCTGCGCCGCAACGCTGACGGCAGCTGGCATGGCGGCATGTTCGACGGCACCGGCTTCGTCGCGGCCCTCGTCGCCGCGGGCTGCGAGTTACAGGGCAAGCGCGCGCTGCTGGTCGGCGCGGGGGGCGCGGGCTCGGCGATCGGCCATGCACTGATTCAGCGCGGCGTCGGCTCGCTCGACGTGCGCGACAACGACGCCGAACGCACCGGCTCGCTGAGCGCGCGGCTCAATGCGCTTGGGCGCGGCGAGGCGCGCGGAGTGGGGGCCGAACTGGATTTGAGCAGGTACGACGTGGTCGTCAACGCGTCGCTGCTCGGAATGCGCGCGGGCGATCCGCTGCCGATCGACGTCGCGCGCTTGCCGGCCACGACTTTTGTCGGCGACGTCGTAACGAAGCCGCCGCTCACGCCGCTGATCGAAGCGGCACGCGCGCACGGCTGCCCGACCGTGACGGGCACGCAAATGTTCGAACGCGTGTGTGACCGGATGGTGGAGTTTTTTCTGGAGACGGTGACGTCGGTGTAACCGCGCAGAAGCAGCAGGCGCGCTGCTACACTGGCGCGACATGACCGTGCTGAAGATTTCGCACGAGATGCGGCGCTGCCCTGCGCCGCGTTCCTATCGCCCACTGGGCGCCAACCGATGCTTCGATTCGACAACCTCAGCAAGCGCTATAGCGACCGCGTCCTGTTCGAAGGACTGCACTTCGACGCGACGTCCGGCTGCGTCGCGTTAAACGATGAATCCGGCAGTGGCAAATCGACGTTGCTCGCCATCCTCGCCGGCGCACTCGAAGCCGATACCGGCGACGTATGGGTCGGCGGCCATTCGCTGCGCGCCGCTGCGCACGCCGCGCACGCACTGCTCACGTACGTGCCGGAAGACAGCATGAGCTGGCCCGATCAGACCGGGCGCGACTATCTGCGCGAGGTCGCGTCGGCGCGACACAGCGCGCTCACCGACGACGTGCTCGCAATTGCCGAACGCTTCGGCCTCACCCCACATCTGGACAAACGTTTCGAGCAGATGTCATATGGCAGCCGCAAAAAGGTGTTTCTAACGGCGGCCGCGCTCGGCGAGACCCGCGTGCTGATCGCCGACGAACCGGCGGGCGGACTGGACGCGTCCGCGCGCGCCGTGCTCGCCGAGCTGTTCAGAACGCTCGGCGCCACGCGCACGGTATTTTTCACGAGCTACGACGAAGGATTCACGCAGGCCTGCGAGGCGACGCGTGTCTGTTTCGCGGACCTCGCGCGGGGCACCTGACTCAGATCGCCACGCAGATCTTGCCGAAGTGCGCACCTGATGCCTCGTGCCGGAACGCATCGGCTAGCTTGCCGAGCTCGAACGTGCTGTCGATCACGGGCTTGATGCCGGTCGTCTCCATCGCGCGCACCATGTCGATCTGATCCTGACGGCTGCCGACGATCAGCCCTTGCAGGCGCTGCTGCCGCACCATCAGATGCGCGGTCGGGACCGGTCCGGCGCGACCGGTCAAAACGCCGATCAGCGCGATATGCCCGCCGATGCGACACGCGGTGATGGATTGCGGCAACGTGCCGGGACCACCGACCTCGATCACGTGGTCCACGCCGCGTCCATTCGTCAGGTGACGCACCTCTTTGCCCCACTCGGGATTGTCGCGATAGTTGATCGTATGGTCGGCGCCGAGTTCGCGCAGCTTCGCGAGCTTCGCATCCGACGACGACGTCGCGATCACCGACGCCCCCATCGCCTTCGCCATCTGCAAACCGAAGATCGACACCCCGCCGGTACCGAGCACGAGCACCGTGCTGCCCGCCTTCAGCTGACCGTCGACGACGAGCGCGCGCCACGCAGTCAGCCCGGCCGTGGTCAGCGTGGCGGCTTCCGCGTGGCTATAGCCCGCTGGCGCATGCGTGAAGTATTGGCTCGGCAGCACCACGACTTCGCGTGCGTAACCGTCGACGCCGTCGCCGGGGGTGGTCGAAAAATCGCCGATCTCGGGCGAGCCGTTTTCCCACAACGGGAAGAAGCACGACATGACGTGATCGCCGGCCTTGAATTCGCTCACGCCCGCGCCGACCGCTTCGACGACGCCCCCGCCATCGGACATCGGGATGCGGCCCGCTTCGGCAGGCAGATTGCCGGAGACGACGCCGTAGTCGTGGTAGTTCAGCGAACTCGCGCGAATGCGCACTCGAATCTGCCCGGCAGTCGGCTGGCCGGGATCGGCGAGATCGACGACCTGCAAACTATCGACGGTGGCGGGCGAACCGATTCTGACGGCTTTCATGGTTTCGTTCCTCGATGAATGGCGCGTTATCTAACGGTCTGGATCACTTCGAAGCCTTCGAATTCCGGGTGGCCGAGATACAGCACGCGGTTTTCGTTGCCGGCGCTGCGATGCGCGGCGCGAAAGGCGTCGGACTTCGTCCATGCTTCGAACGATGCGTAGTCGCGCCAGATGGTATGGCTCGAATAGAGCACGTGATCGTCCTTGCTCGGTCCCTTCAGCAAATGGAATTCGACGAAGCCCGGCACCTCTTTCAGATGGGTGTCGCGCGTGGTCCACAGATGTTCGAAGGCGGCCTCGGAGCCGGGTGCCACTTTGAAGCGGTTCATCGCGATGTACATGCTGTCAGCCTCGTTGCGTAAGTGATGCTGATGATGCTGGATTGGTCATCCGGTCGCGTTTCATTATAGGCGTGGCATCGGATTGGATTCGCTTGACCCTACCACGGTGGGAAGCTCCACACTTTTCGAAGTGTCCGTTACCTGCCCGATAGAATCGCGCAGATCACATCGGCCACGCACTTCAGCAACGGAGAACCGATATGAAAAGCCTTCGCGCGTTGCGCGCTCTCTGTGTGTTTGGTGGTTTTGCCTTGGCGGCGGCGGCTCTGCCCGCTCAGGCGCAACATCAGAACATGCCCCACATGGGCATGTCGGGCCCGGCGGACGCGAGCGCCTCGACGCAAGCCTTCAAGGCCGCCGACGAGCGCATGATGCATGACATGAGCGCCCCCGAATACACCGGCGACGCCGACCGGGATTTCGTCGCGCACATGATCCCGCATCATCAGGGTGCGATCGAGATGGCGCAGGCGGAGTTGAAATACGGCAAAGACCCGGAGATCAAGCAGCTCGCGCGCAATATCATCAAGGCGCAGCATGATGAGATCGCGTTCATGCAGCGCTGGCTGGAAAAGCACGGCGGCAAATGACGCCCTGCGAGCGTCACCAGCGCGGCTGCTTGCGCAACAACGGCGTCATCGCGATCAGACCGATGATCGGCCCCGGCAGCAGAAGCCACGCGACGCGCACGTCGAGCGTTTGAAAGATGCTCGTCGACCACAGGATCGAGCATGCGGACAGGAAAAAGCCGAAGCTGTTCTGCAGCGTCAACGCGCCGCCGATCTTGTCGGCCGGACAGGCCTTGACGGACAGCGCCGAAAACTGCGGCGAATCGGCGACCACGCTGATGCCCCACACGAGCAGCAGCGCAAGCTGCGCGGTGGTGCCGAGCGCGGTGGTAAGCGGATAAATGGCGCACAGGGTGCCCGATATCGTCAGCGCAAGCGCGGCGGTACGCGCGCTGCCGACCGATTTGCTGAGCCTGCCGCCGAACAGGCAGCCGAGCGCACCGATCGCGATGATCAGGAATGACCACAACGCGACGCTGCCCGGCGCTGCCGGCGCGCCGCTCGCGAACGCGCGCTGCACGAGGAGCGGGGTCAGTGTCCAGAACGCGTACAACTCCCACATGTGGCCGAAATAGCCGAGCGCGGCCGCGCGAAACTCGCTGATGCGCACCACCTGCCCAACGCCCGCCGACAAACCGAAGCGACGGTTGCCCGAGTGCCGCGCGTGCGGTCCCTCGCCAAGTACGAACACCAGCAGCGCGCCGATCACCGCCAGCCCCGATGAAGTGAGCACCACGATTTGCCACGGCACGCCCGACAGCAACGCGCGAATCGCATGCACCGACGCCGTGCCGAGCGTCAGCATCGCGACGAGCAACGCAAGCGTCTGCGCGGCGCGGCGCGGATCCCATGTGACGAGCAGCTTCATCCCGAGCGGATAGATGCCCGCGAGCGCAACGCCCACGCCAAAGCGAAACACGAGCGCGGACGGGAGGCCGCTGCTGCACAGCGCGAACAGCGCATTCAAGGCCGCGCCGAGCACGCCGCAAACAGCGAACACCTTGCTCGCCGACACGCGATCCGCGAGTCCGGTGGTCGCCGACAGCAAGGTCCCGACGATAAAGCCGGCCTGCACCGCATTCGTCAGCCAGCCGATATCCGACGCGCTCAGTTGCCACGCGAGCTGCAGATCGCGCATCGCGCCGTTCGCGCTGAACCACAGCGAGGTGCCGAGCAATTGCGCAATCGCGATCACGAGCGCCGCGCGTTTCGCGTGCGCGAGCTCGCGCGCCGCGTCACCGGGATTCGTTGCGTCGGCGTCCAGCCTGTTGCGCATCGTGCCTCCTCTGCGTGGCCGGCATCGGCGGCGCCTCAGCCTTGCTGCGGCACCCTGACCCAACCCTCCATCAACACACGGGCGCTGCGGCTCATCATCGCCTTCGTGACGACCCACTCGCCGTCTTTCAGACTCGCCTGCGCGCCGACGCGCAACGTGCCCGACGGATGTCCGAAGCGCACCGCCTCGCGCTCGCCGCCGCCCGCCGCCTGATTGACGAGCGTTCCCGCGATCGCCGCCGCGGTACCGATCGCGACCGCCGCCGTGCCCATCATCGCGTGATGCAGCTTGCCCATCGACATCGCGCGCACCAGCAAGTCGACCTCGCCCGCGCGCACCGGCTTGCCGCTCGACGCGACATAATCCACGGGCTTCGCCACGAACGCGACCTTCGGCGTGTGCTGCCGCGTCGCGATCTCGTCGAGGTGCTTGATGAGCCCCATGCGCAGCGCGCCGTGCGCGCGAATCGTCTCGAACATCGCGAGCGCCTTCGCGTCGCTATTGATCGCGTCCTGCAACTCGGTGCCCTTGTAGCCGATCGCTTCGGCCTCGACGAAGATCGTCGGAATGCCCGCGTTGATCATCGTCGCCTTCAACGTGCCGACGCCGGGCACCTCCAGGTCGTCGACGAGGTTGCCGGTCGGGAACATCGCGCCGCCCGCGCCGTCTTCGTCGGCGGCCGGGTCCATGAATTCGAGCGGCACTTCGGCGGCCGGAAAGGTCACGCCGTCGAGTTCGAAATCGCCGGTTTCCTGCACCGCGCCGCCGGTCATCGGCACGTGCGCGATGATCGTCTTGCCGATATTGGCCTGCCAGATGCGCACGATCGCGACGCCGTCGCGCGGCACGCGGCTCGCATCGACGAGGCCCGCGCTGATGGCAAACGGCCCGACCGCGGCTGACAGGTTGCCGCAATTACCGCTCCAGTCGACGAACGCCTTATCGATCGACACCTGACCGAACAGATAGTCGACGTCGTGATCGGGCCGGCTGCTGCGCGAAATGATCACGGTCTTGCTGGTGCTCGACGTCGCGCCGCCCATGCCGTCGATCTGCTTGCCGTACGGATCGGGACTGCCGATCACGCGCATCAGCAGCGCATCGCGCGCGGCGCCCGGTCGCTGCGCGGCCTCGGGCAGATCCTGCAGACGGAAAAACACGCCCTTGCTCGTGCCGCCGCGCATATAGGTGGCCGGAATCCTGATCTGGGGTAAGTGCATGAAAGTGTCCTGAGATGACGTGATCTTTGATGAAGGGCGATGCGGCTCGTCAAGCCGCATCGCCCTGGTCTGTTGTGACGTTCACTGCAAAGCGCGCGTCAACTCATCAAGCCGCCGCCTTGGTCGACTCGAGAAAGTCCTGCGCGAAACGCTGCAGCACGCCGCCGGCCTCGTAGATCGACACCTCTTCGGCCGTATCGAGCCGGCACGTCACCGGCACTTCTACGCGCTCGCCATTGCGACGATGAATCACCAGCGTCAGATCGGCGCGCGGCTTGCGCCCGCCGATCACGTCGAACGTCTCGGTACCGTCGATGCCGAGCGTCAGGCGATTCACACCGGGCTTGAATTCAAGCGGCAACACGCCCATGCCGACGAGGTTCGTGCGGTGAATCCGCTCGAAGCCCTCAGCGACAATCGCTTCCGTGCCCGCCAGCCGCACGCCCTTCGCCGCCCAATCGCGCGACGAACCCTGGCCGTAGTCGGCGCCCGCGATCACGATCAGGGGTTGCTTGCGTTCCATATACGTTTCAATCGCTTCCCACATACGCGTGACCTTGCCCTCGGGCTCGATGCGCGCGAGCGAACCGGCCTTCACCTGGCCGTTCTCCAGCACCATCTCGTTCTTCAGCGTCGGGTTCGCGAAGGTCGCGCGCTGCGCGGTCAAGTGATCGCCGCGATGGGTCGCGTACGAGTTGAAGTCCTCTTCGGGCAGGCCCATTTTCGTCAGGTACTCGCCGGCCGCGCTGTCGGGCAGAATCGCGTTCGACGGCGACAGGTGATCCGTCGTGATGTTGTCGCCGAGCACGGCCAACGCCCGCATGCCCTTGAGCGTGCGCTCGCCGGCCAGCGCGCCTTCCCAGTACGGCGGACGGCGAATATAGGTGCTTTGCGCGCGCCAGTCGTACAGCGGGTCGGCTTTCGCCCCGGTATCGGCGTGCACCGCGAACATCGGTTCGTACACCTTGCGGAATTGTTCCGGCTTCACGCTCGCCGCGACGATCGTATCGATCTCCGCATCCGACGGCCACAGATCTTTCAGCGTGACCGCATGACCGTCGGCATCGACGCCGAGCACATCCTTCTCGATGTCGAAGCGGATCGTGCCCGCGATCGCATACGCGACCACCAGCGGCGGCGAGGCGAGAAACGCCTGCTTCGCATACGGATGGATTCGTCCGTCGAAGTTGCGGTTGCCCGACAGTACGGCGGTCGCATACAGATCGCGTTCGATCACTTCCTTCTGGATCACCGGGTCGAGCGCACCGGACATGCCGTTGCACGACGTGCACGCATACGCGACGACGCCGAAGCCGAGCTGTTCGAGCTCAGGCAGCAGCCCCGCCTCTTCCAGATACAGCGTGACGGCCTTCGAGCCCGGCGCGAGCGAGCTCTTGACCCACGGCTTGCGCACGAGTCCGCGCCGGTTCGCGTTGCGCGCGACCAAGCCCGCCGCGATCATGTTGCGCGGATTGTTCGTGTTCGTGCAGCTCGTGATCGCTGCGATGATCACCGCGCCGTCCGGCATCAGACCGGGCACGTTCTCGACCTTGCCGCTCACGCCGCGCGCGGCCAGCTCTGACACCGGCAAGCGCCGATGCGGATTCGACGGTCCCGCGAGCGTGCGCACCACGCTCGACAGATCGAACTTCAGCACGCGCTCGTACTCGGCGTGCTTCAGCGTATCGGCCCACAAGCCGGTGTGCTTCGCATACGTCTCGACGAGTCCGACGAGTTCGTCGTCGCGGCCGGTCAGCTTCAGATAGCGGATCGTCTGCTCGTCGATATAGAACATCGCGGCAGTCGCGCCGAACTCGGGCGCCATGTTCGCGATCGTCGCGCGATCGCCCAAGGTCAGGTTCGCCGCGCCTTCGCCATAGAACTCCAGGTACGCGCCGACCACCTTCTCTTTACGCAAGAATTCGGTCAACGACAGAACCACGTCGGTCGCGGTGATGCCTTCGCCCGGCTTGCCGGAGAGCTCCACGCCGACGATGTCCGGCAGCCGCATATACGACGCGCGGCCGAGCATCACGCTCTCCGCTTCGAGGCCGCCGACGCCGATCGCAATCACGCCGAGCGCGTCGACCATCGGCGTATGCGAGTCGGTGCCGACGAGCGTGTCGGGAAACGCGACGCCGTCCTTCACCTGCACGACCGGGCTCATGCGTTCGAGGTTGATCTGATGCAGGATGCCGTTGCCCGGCGGGATCACGTCGACGTTGCGAAACGCGCGCTTGGTCCAGTTGATGAAATCGAAGCGGTCTTCGTTACGGCGATCTTCGATCGCGCGATTCTTCGCGAACGCATCCGGATCGAAACCGCCGCATTCAACCGCCAGCGAGTGATCGACGACGAGCTGCGTCGGCACCACGGGATTCACGAGCGCCGGATCGCCACCTTGCGCGGCGATCGCATCGCGCAGACCCGCCAGATCGACGAGCGCGGTCTGGCCGAGAATGTCGTGACACACGACGCGCGCCGGGAACCACGGAAAATCCAGCTCGCGCTTGCGCTCGATGATCTGTTTCAGCGAAGCGGTGAGCGTCACCGGATCGCAGCGGCGCACCAGGTTTTCAGCGAGCACGCGCGACGTGTACGGAAGCTTGTCATAGGCGCCGGGTTTGATCGCATCGACCGCGGCACGCGTATCGAAGAAGTCGAGCCCGGTGCCCGGAAGACGTTTGCGGTTGGCAGTATTCATGAGGTGGGAACAGGACGGTTATCGGCCGCAGGACAGAATGCCGGCGGCCTGCGGCGGCGCTTCGCTCGCGCGGCCGGTCGGACAGTGCGGTTAGTTTAGCTCGCTGCTCGCCTCAAACGCGCTTCGCCAGCGGCACGAACGGCAGATCGTCCGGACCGGTGTAATTCGCGCTCGGACGAATGATCTTGTTGTCGACGCGCTGCTCGATGATGTGCGCGCTCCAGCCGGCCGTACGCGAGATCACGAACAGCGGCGTGAACATGGCGGTCGGCACGCCCATCATGTGGTACGACACCGCGCTGAACCAGTCGAGGTTCGGGAACATCTTCTTGGCGTCCCACATCACCGATTCGAGCCGCTCGGCGATCGAGAACAGCTTCGTGTTGCCCGCTTCCTTCGACAGCTTCTTCGCGACTTCCTTGATCACCTTGTTGCGCGGGTCCGAGATCGTGTACACCGGATGACCGAAGCCGATCACGACTTCCTTGTTCTCGACGCGGCGGCGGATATCGGCTTCCGCTTCGTCGGGTGTCTGGTAGCGCGACTGGATTTCGAATGCGGCTTCATTGGCGCCACCGTGCTTCGGGCCGCGCAGCGCGCCGATCGCGCCGGTGATCGCCGAGTAGATGTCCGAGCCCGTGCCCGCGATCACGCGGCCGGTGAACGTCGAGGCGTTGAACTCGTGCTCCGCGTACAGGTTCAGCGACACGTGCATCGCGTCGACCCACGCCTTCGACGGCTCGACGCCGTGCAGCAGATGCAGGAAATGGCCGCCGATCGAATCGTCGTCGGTTTCGACCTCGATGCGCTTGCCGTTGTGCGAGTAGTGATACCAGTACAGCAGCATCGAGCCGAGCGAGGCCATCAGCTTGTCGGCAATGTCGCGCGCGCCGGGCAGGTTGTGGTCGTCCTTCTCGGGCAGCACCGTGCCGAGCACCGACACGCCGGTGCGCATCACGTCCATCGGATGCGCGGCGGCGGGAATCCATTCGAGCGCGGCCTTCACGTTCGCGGGCAGGCCGCGCATCGACTTCAGCTTCGTCTTGTACGCGGTGAGTTCGGCCTGGGTCGGCAGCTTGCCGTGGACCAGCAGATGCGCGATTTCCTCGAATTCACACGCGCCGGCGATGTCGAGAATGTCGTAGCCGCGATAGTGCAGATCGTTGCCGGTCTTGCCGACCGTGCACAGCGCGGTGTTGCCCGCGGTCACGCCGGACAGCGCGACGGATTTCTTCGGCTTGAAAGCGCCTGCGTTCGGCGTGCTGTTGTCTGCTTCGCTCATGTTGTCTCCAGAATGAGTGGAAATTTGGGTCTTTGCTTCGACTGGGCGACCTTGTACGCAAAGAACGGGCCAGGCCGTGCGCGTCCGGCTAAGTGCCTGATTCGACGCAAGTCTCACCAAACGATCAGGCGACTCTCTGCACACTCCATTTCATTAATGAAACCGCGAATTTCAAATTGGCAACGAATGCTTGCATAATAGAGATCCCAACTCACCCCGCCACGAGCCGCCGACCTTGAGCACGCCTCTGTACGAACCGCCGCAGCGTCCACGCGTCTGGGCGCTCAGCATCAGCCGCCTGCGCGATCTGTTCTTCGACATCGCCGGCGAATATGTGGAACGCGCGGATATTCGCATCGTGTCGCACGCCTTCGAAGACGCGGTCCGCGAAATCGAAGGCGCGGGCGCCGCGCGTCCCGACGTCGTGCTCGCGGGCGGCTCGAACGGCGCATATCTGAAAACGCGCGTGTCAGTGCCGGTCGTGCGGATCAGCCCGACCGGCTACGACGTGATGCATGCGCTCGCGCGCGCGCGTCGCGAAGGCGCGCGTGTCGCGCTCGTCACGCACGGCGACACGCCCGACGAACTGCGCCGCTTCACCGCCGCTTACGCGCTCGACGTCACGTTCGCGTCGTATCAGTCCGCGCAGGACGCCGAGAGCGTCGTGCTCGATCTCAGCGATCGCGGCATCGACGTCGTGGTCGGCCCGGGGATGGTCACCGATCTGGCCGCGAGCGCGGGCATGGGCGCGGTATTTCTGTACTCGCGCGCGTCGGTGCGCGCCGGCTTCGACACCGCGCTCGAAGTCGCCCAGGCGACGCGCCGCGAAACCGTGCGGCGTCAGCGGCTCGACACGCTGCTGCAGCATCTGCGCGACGGCGTGGTCGCGCTCGATGCGCAAGGCCGCATCGAAGTGATGAACCAGCGTCTCGCGAGCGTGCTCGGCATCGATGCCGCGAAGGCGGTCGGCCGCGCGCTGCACGATCTCGCGCCGGACCTCGCGGGCAGTCTGCCCGATGCGGACGGCGACAGTTTTTGCACGGTGCGCGGCGCGAGCTATGTCGTGCATCGCGGGCCGCTCGCGAGCAGCGGCGCGGCGCCGGGCACCGTTCTGACGTTTCAGGAATCGCGCGCGGTCGAGCGGCTCGATCGCACGCTGCGGGCTCGTCAACGCGTGCAGCAGTTCACCGCGCGCTACCGGCTCGACGATATCGTCGGCGCGTCGGAATCGATCGAACGGGTGCGCGCGCTCGTCGCGCGTTATGCGAGATCGGATGCGACCGTGCTGATTCTCGGCGAGAGCGGCACCGGCAAGGAGATGGTCGCGCAGAGCATGCATCAGCTGAGCGCACGGCGCGACTTCGCGTTCGTCGCGATCAACTGCGGGGCGTTTCCGGAGGCGCTGCTCGAAAGCGAGCTGTTCGGCTACGAGGAAGGCGCCTTCACCGGCGCGCGCAAGGGCGGCAAGGCGGGGCTGATCGAGGTCGCGCATCGCGGCACGCTGTTTCTCGACGAGATCGGCGAGATGCCGTTGCCGTTGCAGAGCCGCCTGCTGCGCGTGTTGCAGGAGCGCGAAGTGGTGCGGCTCGGTTCGACGGAGCCGACGCGCGTCGATATCCGCGTCGTCGCGGCGACGCATCGCGCGCTCACCGAGAGCGTTGCGGCCGGCAGTTTCCGCGCCGATCTGTACTACCGGCTCAATATCCTCAGCATCGCCCTGCCGCCGCTGCGCGAGCGGCCGAACGACCTGCTGCCGCTGGCCGCCGAGCTGTTGCGCCAGACGGCCGCGCGCGAGCCGAGGCTGGCGGCGCGCGTGCCCGACGCGGACACCGCCGCGCGCATGCTGGAGGGTTTGGGCGCGGCGTTGCGGCGCTACGCGTGGCCGGGCAATGTACGCGAGTTGCAGAACGTGATCGAGCGGATCGTGGTTGAACTCGCGGATAGCGATGCGGACACGGATGCGAGCGCGGCACTCGTCACGCGCGACCTGCTGCGCGCAGTCGCGCCGGAAATCGTCGAGCCGATCGCGCGCGCGAAGCCGGCCGCGCTGACGCTGCGCGAGCGCAGCCGTCATGTCGAAGCCGATGAGATCCGCGCGGTGCTCGCGGCTCATGAAGGCGATCGCGATGCGGCGTGCGCCGCGTTGGGCATCAGCAAGACGACGTTGTGGCGCAAGCTGAATGCGGGGCGTTAGGCACGCACCAAAGGCGCACGCATAAAATAACCGCCACCGCATCCCCAACCCATTCCGCAAGGAGAAGCCCAGCATGTCGAAGAAATACCGGATTGCCGTCATCCCCGGCGACGGCATCGGCGTCGAGGTGATGCCCGAAGCGCTGCGCGTACTCGAGGTCGCGACCCAACGCTTCGGCATCGAGCTCGAGTATCAGCACATCGAGTGGGCAAGCTGCGACTACTACGCGAAGCACGGCAAGATGATGCCGGACGACTGGAAAGCGCAACTGCAATCGGCCGATGCGATCCTGTTCGGCGCGGTCGGCTGGCCCGATACCGTGCCCGATCACATCTCGCTGTGGGGGTCGCTGCTGAAGTTTCGCCGCGAGTTCGACCAGTATGTGAATCTGCGGCCCGCACGGCTTTTTGCGGGCGTGCCGTCGCCGCTCGCGGGACGCAAGGCCGGCGACATCGATTTCTGGATCGTGCGCGAGAATACCGAGGGCGAGTACTCGTCGGTGGGCGGCGTGATGTTCGAAGGCACCGAGCGCGAATTCGTGCTGCAGGAGTCGGTGTTCACGCGGCACGGAAGCGAGCGTGTGCTGAAGTTCGCGTTCGATCTCGCGCAGCGCCGCGCGCGCAAGAAAATCACCGTCGCGACGAAAAGCAACGGCATCGCGATCAGCATGCCCTGGTGGGACAAATGCGCGGCCGCTATCGCCGCGCAGTATCCGGATGTCACATGGGACAAGCAGCACATCGACATCCTGTGCGCGCGTTTCGTGCTGAACCCGGACCGTTTCGACGTGGTCGTCGCGACCAATCTGTTCGGCGACATCCTGTCCGATCTCGGCCCCGCGTGCACGGGCACCATCGGCCTCGCGCCGTCGGGCAACCTGAATCCGGACCGCAGGTTTCCGTCGCTGTTCGAGCCGGTGCACGGCTCGGCACCCGACATCGCGGGCAAGCACATCGCGAATCCGATCGCGATGATCTGGTCGGCCGCGATGATGCTCGACTTCCTCGGCCATTCGAGCGGCAAGGAGCGCGAAGCGCACGACGCGATCCTGCAGGCGATCGAGGCGACGCTGATCGAAGGTCCGCATACCGCCGACCTCGGCGGTCAGGCGAGCACGAGTGAAGTCGGCAAGGCCATTGCGGCCAAACTCGCGTGACATGAATGAAGCGCCGGGCGCGCAGGCCGCGTGAACGCGCGGCGCAACGTCGGGTGCGCCGTTATCGACAGTTGCGCCGCTCGTAGAGCGACCATTCGCCCTCGTGGGTCACGAGGGCGACATCGCATTCGTTATTGGCGAAGAAATCTTTCGGCAATGGCCCTTCCTTGCGAACGAAGAAATAGCGGTACTGACGGCCGTTGTCCTTGTTCCATTCGAAACTTCCCGGATTGTGTTCGAGCACCGGGGGGGAGATGGGCATCAAGCCCGGCCTGAAGCGCGCGATCTGCGGCACGAAAGTCGCGAAGTTCAGATCGACGAAACCGTGTTTCTCCGCCTGATACCACAGCGACTGGTGCTCGTACGCGAACGGGCTCCTGTAGGCAGGACTCGCGCGATCGAAGACGAGGCTCAGCGCGCGCTGCCCCGGCTCGGCTTGCTCGAGCAACTCCCCCAGCGGCGCAATCTCGACGGCGAAACGATGCAGACGAATCGTCTGGTCCGCGAAAAAGATCCAGCACCCCGCGATGATCAACGCTTGCACGCCCACGCCAGGCAGCGTGCCCGAAGTCGAGCCGGACGACGCACGGCGAGCGCCGCTCGCGGTGGATTGCGGCGCGCAGAACATCAGCGCATAGGCGGGCAGCAGAAACACTGCAAAACGGTGATACAGGTACGCGGTCTTCAGCGCCGTGCCGGGCACGAGGAACCACACAATCGCCACGGCGAGCATCGGCACGATGACCGAGCGATCGGGATTGATCCGGTTGCGCCACAACCACGGCGCGGCGAACATCAGTGCGACGAGGGGCAAATACACCGCCGCGCCCTTGTTCATGCCCCACACGTACACTGGCAGCGAGACGAGGCGCTGCCAGTCGAAGCCCCATCCGAATACGTCTATCCCGGGCAACGGCCGCCCGAGTAGCGGATCGGTCGCGCGGCTCCACAGCATATACGCGATGCACAGCACGCCGAGCGGCACGAACGGCGCCAGCGCGAGTATCTTGCGCGCGAACGTCTTCTGTTTGACCAGCACGAAGCCGACGCCTATCACCATCGCGAACAGAAACACGAGCCCGTGACAGAAGAACAGCGCCGTGCCCGCAACGAACATCCCTACACCCTTCCTGACCGAGGTCTGCGTCGCATAGTCGTGCGAGAGCCACATGAACAGAATGCCCAACGGTGTCGCGACCAGAAACGTATAGAAGCCCCACGTGAAGGCGAAGCCGAAAAATCCCGGCACGAACAGCCAGTCGAGCCGTGGATCGCCGCCCAGATAGCGGCGAAACCCGACGCACGATGCCACGAACGCGAAGTACGCGAGCATCAGCACAGACTTGAGCGCGGCGCCGATCGGCATCAGATACGTGAGCGGCAGCGCGATGCCGTAGCCGACGAGATACGGCGTGAGCAGGTTGAGCTGCACGAGGTTTTGCCAGGGCGACGTATGCGCGAGCAGATCACGCAGCAACATCACCTGTCCGGCGTGTTGCGGCAAGTCGACCAACGGCGGACGCGGCGCGATCCAGAACAACGCTCCGCCATACAGTACGGTGACGATGAACAGCACGCGAGGAACAATCGCGGCGAGCCGGCCGGAGCGCGCAAACACGTCTGCGGACACCGTCTCGATGTCCGCACTCGCCGGCGCGGAACGATCGACGGGAGAATTCATAGCGTTTGCTCAATGATGAAACGAGGACGCTGCTTGGTTTCGGCATACGTCTTCGAGATGTAGCCGCCGATCACACCGAGGAAAAGCAACTGGATACCACCGAGGAAGTACATCGGAATCACCGTCGACGCCCAGCCGGGCACCGTGAGATTGGTGAAGATGCGCGCATAGAGGGCCCATGCGCCGAAGCATAGCGAACCGACCGCCAGCAATGCGCCGAGGCGCGTACTCCATTGCAGGGGTACGGCGGAGAACGACGTGATGCCGTCGAACGCAAGGATGAGCATTTTGCCGAGCGGGTATTTGCTCTCGCCCGCAAAGCGCGGAGCACGCTCGTATTCGACGATCGCAGTCTTGAACCCCAGCAGCGGAATGATGCCGCGCAGGAACAGATTGACCTCCTGAAACTGCCGTAGCGCTTCCACGGTCTTGCGGCTCATCAGGCGAAAATCCGCATGGCCCGGCAGGATGTCGACGCCGAACGTCCGCAGCAGCCTGTAGTAGTTGCGAGCGGTGAAGCGCTTGAAGAATGTGTCCGTCGTACGCTTGTGACGCACACCGAAGACGATTTCCGCCCCCGACTGATATTCCGCGAGCATGCGCGGAATGGCTTCGATATCGTCCTGAAGATCGGCGTCGAGGCTGACGAGCACATCGCCCTGAGCCGTCATCAGGCCGGCAAGCAGCGCATTCTGATGGCCGCGATTGCGCGAGAGTTTGATGCCGCCGCAGTGGGCGTCCTGTGCGTGCAGCGCTTCAATGATCGACCAGGTGTGGTCGCGGGAACCGTCGTCGATGAAAGTGATGCGGCTTTCGTTGCTTACGTCGCCGGCTTCGATCAATCGCTCCAGAAGTGCGAGAAGCCGCTTGCTCGTCTCGGAGAGTACCTCTTCTTCGTTGTAGCACGGTACGACGAGATTCATCATCGTCATAGGCAAATCCCCATTCTGTAGCTGGCTCGACCCAGAGTCAGGCGCAGAGTCCGGCGTTCAACCTGTTTCGACATTAGTACGCATCGGCGATCACAGGCAAGCATAAGGACCTCATTGTCCGAAAATCACTAACGCATCGGAAATAACGTCGAATTGGAGCCGCAACGGAATTACCACATCGGAATACGAACAACCGCTTTTTACTGATACACCGTCAACATGAGCACGGTCGATACGCAGGCAAATGCGATTGTTCTCGCGCTCCCGTATGATTGTGTCGTGGCGACAGGAGATGAACCGTCACGCCGGATCGTTTTCCAATGACCTTTGGAACCGATGTATTACGGTAAGGATGAATAGCATGGACAAAGCCGAGTTCGACAGCTTTGCTGACGAGTATCTTTCGCTGCACGCCCGTAACATTGCGGTGTCGGGAGAAGGCCCGGAGTATTTCGCCGAGTACAAGATTCGCGACATCGCCGAGGAGATGACGCGACGCGATGCGCTACCCGCGCGCATGCTCGATTTCGGATCGGGCGTCGGCACGTCGATTCCCTGGGTGAAGCGCTATTTGCCTGACGCACAACTCACATGCGCGGATGTATCGGAACGCTCACTGGAAGTCGCGCAACGCCGCTTTCCTGATTCTTCGCGCTTCGTTCACTTTGACGGCCACACGCTGCCGTTCGAGCAGGGCGAATTCAATCTCGCCTATGCAATGTGCGTGTTCCATCACATCGATCACGCCGAGCATGTTCATTTGCTGAGCGAACTTAAACGCGTCGTGGGTCCGCGGGGAACGGTCGTCATCTTCGAGCACAATCCGCTGAATCCGCTGACCGTCAGGGCAGTCAACACCTGCGAGTTCGATGTGAACGCCAAACTGATCAACGCGCGCAAGATGAAGCAGGCATGCCTCGATGCTGGCTTTTCCGAGGTGGACGTGCGCTTTCGGATTTTCTTTCCTCACATGCTGGCCAAGCTTCGTCCGCTCGAAAAATATCTGACTCATGTCCCGCTCGGCGCCCAATACTCCGTCTACGCGAGCGCCGCATGAAGGCGGTCATTCAATGAACGACCTACGCACGACAGCATTGCATTTCGAACCTGTTCGCCAGTTCATCAAGTATCTGCTGGTTGGCGGCCTCAATACGGCGATCTCGGCCGTTATCATCTTCATTGCGCAAGCGGCCGGCGCCAATCCTGTGGTCGCCAACATAACCGGCTACGCGATTGGTGTGGCCTTGAGCTTCGCGCTCAACAGCAGGTTCACGTTCAGGACAGCGGCAACGCGGCACACGGCCATCCGCTTTCTGATCGTGGTTCTGATCTCGTATCTGGCCAATCTCGCGACGATGGTTTCGGTGTTGCATCTGACACACGCGCCCTACCTCGCGCAACTGTGCGGCATTCCCGTCTACGTGATGGTGGGCTTTCTCGGCAACCGGTATTGGGCGATGCGCGAGCGCACACGCTGAAGATGAAAGACTATCCAGGCCATTCACCAGGGACACCGCCATGAGCAGGGAAGCCTATCCGATCGAAGTCGAATTCCCCTATCTCGCGCAGCATGAGCAATCGTCGTCGGGTATTGCGTATGTCCACACGTACGATTCCGGCATGCCCGGCCCGCACGTGATGATCAATGCGCTCACGCACGGCAACGAAGTGTGCGGCGCGATCGTCGTCGATGAACTGCTGCGGCACGCGATGCGGCCCCGGCGCGGGCGCCTCACGCTGTCGTTCGCGAATGTCGCCGCGTACCGGCGCTTCGATCCCGCGAATCCCGATGCCGCGCGCTTCGTCGATCAGGACTTCAACCGCGTGTGGACCGCCGCCGTGCTCGACGACACCTCGCGCACGTCGAGCGAACTCGAGCGCGCGCGGGCGATGCGCCCGGTGCTCGACTCAGTCGACGCGTTGCTCGACCTGCATTCGATGCACGAGCGCTGCAAGCCGCTGATCGTTGCTGGACCGCTGCAAAAAGGCATCGACCTCGCGGTACGGCTCGGCACGCCCGCCACGGTGATCTGCGACGAAGGCCATCCCGAAGGCCGCCGCATGCGCGACTACGAAAGGTTCGGCGACGCCGCGAGCCCGAAGAACGCGCTGCTGATCGAATGCGGCCAGCATTGGGAGCGCAGTGCGGTGGCAGTCGCACGCGATACGACCGCGCGCTTCCTGCTGCTGTCCGGCGTGATCGACGAAACGGATCTGCCGCCGGGGTGGCTCGCGCCGTTGCCGCCCGCGCAGCAGATCGTGCGCGTGACGCAGCCGGTCGTCGCGACGAGCATGGACTTCAGCTTCGCCGCGGCGTACACCGGCCTCGAGGTTTTCGCCGAGGCGGGCGCTGTGATCGGCTGGTCGAACGGCGAGCCGGTGTGCACGCCCTACGACAACTGCATCCTCGTGATGCCTTCGCTGCGGCAGTTGCGTCCCGGTGTGACCGTCGTGCGGTTCGGACGCATCGAGCGGACGGTCACCAATCCTGCGGTGACGGGCTGACGGCAGGAAGCCGTTTGCCGTTTGTTTCGGCGCCTTGACCTTGACGCGCGGGGCCGGATGGCAGCGCGCCGCCATCCGGCGCCAAGGCGCGCTTTTGCCCGCTTTGGCGCATCTGGGGTATTCCCCCGTTGACCCGAATGATTTCATTGCTTACAGTGGCGCGCGTTCGCGTGAAGAATCACCGTTCTATATGCGAACAAATTCCCTCGCCCGGCGCGGCTCTGTCAAGCCGATCCGCCCTGGTATGATTCATTGCCGAAGCACGGCCAGTTGGCCCGAACGTAGGCATCGTGCGCCGCTGCCAGGCGGCGTACAGTCTTAAGAAGAATGGCTCGCGTAGCGGGCCTTTCGCAGTCAGGAGACCATCATGAACCGCAGCCCCGCTGTGAACGTTCAAACCTTTATCAACGAACATCCGTTCTCGCCGTTCCAGTGGCTGATCTTTTTCATGTGCTTCATCATCGTCCTGCTGGACGGTTTTGACACCGCTGCGATCGGCTTTATCGCGCCTTCGCTGATCACCGAATGGGGTATCACCAAGCCCGCGCTCGCGCCGGTGCTGAGCGCCGCGCTGTTCGGCCTCGCCTGCGGCGCGCTCGGCTCGGGTCCGCTGTCCGACCGTCTCGGGCGTCGCTCGATGCTGGTCGGCTCGGTGCTGCTGTTCGGCGTCGCCTGCCTCGCGTCGGCGTTCTCGACCGGCATCGACCAACTGACTGTGCTGCGCTTCATCACCGGCGTCGGCCTCGGCGCCGCGATGCCGAATGCAGTGACGATGATGGGCGAGTACTGCCCGGACAACCGTCGTGCGACTGTGATCAATCTGATGTTCTGCGGTTTTCCGCTCGGCGCGGCGTTCGGCGGTTTCCTCGCCGCGTGGATGATCCCGCATCTCGGCTGGCGCAGTGTGCTGATCCTTGGCGGTGTCACCCCGCTGGTGCTGTTGGTGCTGCTGCTCACCAAGATGCCGGAGTCGGTCCGCTACATGGTCGCGAATAACAAGCCGGCAGAGCGGATTCGCGCGGCGCTCGCGCGCATTTCCGGCGACGCGGTGCAGGCCGCCGGGTTCACGATGACCGAAACCGCGCCGCAAACCGGCAGCAAGGGTCTCGGCGTCGTGTTGTCGCGTTCGTACATCGTCGGCTCGGTGATGCTGTGGGTCGCGTACTTCATGGGCCTCGTGATCTTCTACGCGTCGATCAACTGGATGCCGATCCTGCTGAAGGACGCCGGACTCACGCCGCAACGCGCGACGCTGATCTCCGCGCTGTTCCCGCTCGGCGGTGTCGGTGCGGTGCTGGCCGGCGTGCTGATGGACCGCTTCAACGCGAACCGCGTCATCGCGGTCTGCTATGCACTGACTGCGGTCAGCGTGTACTTCATCGGTCAGGCGGCCGGCAACGTGGGCGCGCTCGTGCTGATCGTGTTCATCGCCGGCGTGCTGATGAACACCGCACAATCGTCGATGCCGGCGCTCGCCGCCGCGTTTTACCCGACCGTGGGCCGCGGCTCCGGCGTCGCGTGGATGCTCGGCGTCGGCCGCTTCGGCGGCATCGCGGGCTCGTTCCTCGTGGCCGAGCTGACGCGCCGCCACTTCTCGTTCGGCGGTATCTTCGCGACCATCGCGGTCGCGGGTGTGCTGTCGTGCGTCGCGCTGCTGATCAAGCAGGCCGCACGGCCGCAGACGGCTGACGCCGGTGCCTCGAAGGCGGAGTCGTTTGGGCATTGAGCGTGCGATGACGCGTACCCGCTAATAAACCAATAACAATTCGACCAAGTGGTAATTCTGAAGCCGCCCTGCGATTCGCAGGGCGGCTTTTTCTTTGGCTGGGCGCATGGAAATTCGCCTGCGGCAATCTGAACCACAGTAGTAAAAAGCACCGCGCCCCACTTCCCGATACACTACGCAGCTATTCATCCGCGCGGCCGGGCACGGCGAGCACCGCCGCTGCCGCGCCGCCGCCGTCTCATCTCAGGATTCCGGTAATGAAACGCCTAGTCGTATCCGCGCTCGTCGCGCTGTGCTTCGCGCAGCCGGCCGCTCAGGCCGTCGCGCAGACCGTCAGCGATCAATGTTTCGCGCTCGGCGATATCGCCGGTCAGGTCGCGTCATGGCGCGCACACAAGAAGACCAAAGCTCAGGCGCTCGATCAGGCCGCCCGCTACTACAAAGACCCGTCCGATCGCGCGGCCGTCAGCGCGATCATCGAAAAGATCTACAGTCCGGACGCGCCGCACATGACGCCCGATCAGGCGAGCATGGCGATCACGTCGGACTGCGTGAACCAGCATAAGGGGCAGGCATCGCCGGCACAGTGATGCCTGCGATTGTCCTGCCCACGTTCAGCGGCGCGCGCTAACGTTGGCGAAACGCATCCAGCGAGGACAACGCGTTGCCGTGGAAATCGAACAGCGTGTTGTTGTCCCACTGATCACCCGCGCCGACTTTCCAGCCGACGTTCGGCGTCGGAATCCACTCGGGCTCCCACCAGAACACGCCCTTGCCGTGGCCGTCGGGGATCGCCTTCACGATGTCGGTCACCGCGCCAAGGAATTGCGCCTGGCCGGCAGGCGTCTGCGGGTAAGGCGAGGTGCCGACGTTGGTCATCGAGTTCGGTTCCGAATCGCCGTCGCTCGTCGTCCACGGATACGCGGTCTCGACGACGATCACGTCCTTGTCGTAGCGCGTCGCGAGATCGTTCACGTTGCCCTGCAGGTCGCTGAACGAGCCCTGCCATTGCGGGTAGTACGACAGTCCGATCACGTCGAACGTGACGCCGCGCTGCGTCATGGCGTCGAACCACCAGCGGCTCGTCGCGTTGTTGCCGCCGCTGTCGATATGCAGCATCACCTTGGTGCGCGAGTCGACGGATTTGACCGCGTCATGCCCCGCCTTCAGCAACGCCGCGAGGTTGTCGAGCTGATCGTACTTGCCGAGCGGCCACAGCATGCCACCGGTGATCTCGTTGCCGATCTGCACCCACTCGGGATGCACTCCGTCGCGCTCAAGCATCTGTAACACTGTCGACGTGTACGCCGACAGCAGCGCACAGGTCTCGGTAATGTCCTTGCCGGCCCAGTCGTGCGGCGGGTACTGCTTGCCCGGATCGGCCCACCAGTCACTGTAATGAAAGTCGATCAGCACGCGCAGGCCGAGCGCGGCGGCGCGACGCGCGAGGATCCGAACGTGCTCGGCATTGTTCCACCCGGCCGCCGGACTCTGATTGGCCGGAAAGAAGTCAGGATTGCCAGGATCATTCCACATCTTGATACGGATCGAATCGACGCCGTGACGCTTCAGAATGTGCAGGCAGTCGTGCGCCTCGCCATGCTCGTAGTACTTCGCGCCGTTCGCTTCGAGTTCGAGCAAGGTCGAGACATCCGCGCCCATCGCGAAGCGGTTCGCGCGCGCGGCGGCATCCTGCTGCGCGGCATCTCCTGCCTGTTGGCCGCCCTCCGCTGCAACAGCGGGCGCGCCGAGCGTCGCGCCGACACCGGCCGCTGCCGCGGCGCCCGCGAGCCATCCCAGCATTTCTCTTCGGTTCATCCGTCATCCTCCATCGATTGAATGGCGGCTCCTCGCGGGCCGCCTGGTCCGGTTTGATGCGTCGGTGTTGCAACCTTCGAGTTTCAGACTGCTTTACCGCCCCCTGCTCTGGCGATTTTTCAAAGTGGACCGCACGGCGTCACGCGTCTTTCCACACGCAGACGTCGCCGGTATTCAGGCGCGGCTCGCCGAGCACGAACGTCGCGTTGCGCGGCGCCGGCGCCTGCACCGGTTGCGCGCCAAAATTGAATGCGAAGGTCAGGCCACCGCGGCGACGCAGCCGCAGCCCGTCGGCGAGCACCTGCGTCTCGAGTCCCGCATCGTGCGCTGCCTGCCGCAACACCGCGCGATGCAGTTCATGTGACAGCCAGCCGGCGACGTAGCGAACGTTGCCGTGCGTCAGCAGCGCGGGCCACGCGTCGTCGAAGCGCACGGCAGTACGCGTCTCACCATTGGCGCGCACGTGCTCGCGCCAGTGCAGCGCGTGGCCCCGCGCGCCGTCGATCGACAGCGCGGGCGCCAGCGTCGGCCGCAGCGTTTCGACTTCGAGCACCTGGATCGGCAGCACCTGCTGCAATGCGCCGGGCGGCAGATTGCCCGGAATCGCGAACGCGTCGGTTTTCGAGCCGCTGCGCGGGCCGAACACCCATTGCGCGCTCGAAAGCGCGATCTGTTCGACGAGCGCGGCGTCGATCACCGCGAGACTCGGCACGACGACTAGCTGGTAGCCGGAAAGATCGGCGCGGTTCGACACGATATCGACATCGAGTCCGAGTTCGCGCAGCGATTCGTAGTAGTCGAACACGAGCGTCTGATAGTCGAAGCCCTTGCCGTGACGCTGGATTTCGAACATCCACTGCGTCTCGTAGTCGAATACGAGCGCGGTGGCTGCGCGCGCGGGCGCGGCGAGCGTCGACAGCGCCGTACTCCCGGCAATTTCACACGCGGCCCGTTGCACTTCGAGACCGCCCGGCGACAGTTCGTTGTTCGGCAGATTGAGCCCGGAGTGCATCTGCTCCTGCGCATACGGGCATTGGCGCCAACGGAAATACGACACCAGTTCCGCGCCATGCGCGAACGCCTCGTACGCCCACAGCCGCACCATGCCCGGCGCGGGCGCCGGATTCCACGGCGCCCAGTTCACCGGCCCGGCCTGTTGCTCCATCACCCAGAAGCGGCCGCCGCCAACGCCGCGGTAACGGTCGTGATCGAACGCGGACACGTCGGGATGCCCGGTGCGCGCGAAACGCGCCTTCTGCTCCTCGGGCAAGGCGATCGATTCGGTACGCGCAATCGGATAGCTGTCCCATGCGGCGACGTCGATCGCGTGGTCGGCGGCGAAGCGATAGTGATCGAAGGTCGTGAAAAAGCCCATGAAGTTGTGCAACAGATCCGCGCTCGGCGCATGCTCGCGCAGCACGTCGATCTGCTCGCGATGAAAGCTCGCCACCTCGTCGGACATGAAGCGGCGGAAGTCGAGCAGATGGATCGGGTTCGCGTCGGTGGGTGTCAGAGTCGGCAGGCCGATCGCGTCGAACGACGGATACTCCATGCTCCAGAACACGTTGCCCCACGCGTCGTTCAATGCGCCGATCGTTTCGTAGCGGCGCTGCAGCCACACATGAAAACGCTGCAATGCCGCGGCCGAATAGCTCGGCACCGTGTCGTGGCAGCCGAGCTCGTTATCGGTCTGCCATGCGACGATCGATGGATGCCGCCCGTAGCGCTTCGCCATCGCGGTGACGATGCGCACGCATTCGCGCCGGTAGGTCTCGCTCGAAACATCGTAGTGACGGCGCGAGCCGAAGTTCCACCGCGTGCCGTCCGCGCGCACCGGCAACACGTCCGGATGCGCGTCGACGAGCCACTTCGGCGGCGACGCGGTCGGCGTGCCGAGCACGAGTTTCAGGCCCGCTTTCGCGAGCGTTGCGACGGCTTCGTCGAGCCATTGCCAGTCGAATTCACCGGCGCGCGGCTCCATGCGGCTCCACGCGAATTCGGCGATCCGTACATGCGTGATGCCGAGTTCGACCATACGTTGCGCGTCGTCGGCCCACATCGCGCGTGGCCATTGTTCCGGGTAATAGCAGACACCAAGTTGCATGTGAAAGTCTCGTGGTGAGTTGACGTCGAGCCGTCGTTTCAGTCGTGTTTCAGGCGCCGTTTATCCCTTGCTTGCCCCGAAGGTCAGTCCGGCGACGAAATGCCTTTGCATCGCGAAGAACATCAGCACCGAAGGCAAAGCGGCCAGCACCGAGCCCGCCGCGACCAGGTTCCACGCGGTCGTCCATTGCCCCTTCAGCGCGGCGACGCCGACCGTGATCGGCGCTGCGTCGTCGCCTTGCGTGAGGCACAGCGCCCAGAAGTAGTCGTTCCACACGAACGTGAACACGAGGATCGCGAGCGCGGCGAGCGCGGGGCGGATCAGCGGCAGCACGATGCGCAGATAGATCGCCCACTCGCTCGCCCCTTCGACGCGCGCGGCCTCGATCATCTCGAACGGCAACTGCTTGATGAAGTTGCGCAAAAACAAGGTGCAAAAGCCGGTCTGGAACGACACATGAAAGATCACCAGCGCCCACACGGTGTTGAACAGGCCAAACTTCAGCGCCATGTCGCGTACCGGAATCATCAGGATCTGGATCGGCACGAAATTGCCGGCAACGAACGCGAACAGCACGGCCGTGTTGCCCCGAAAGCGATAGGTCGCCAATGCGAAGCCCGCCATCGACGCGAGGACGATCGCGCCGATCACCGACGGCACCGTGATCAGCACGCTGTTGGCGAAGTAATGCAGCATCGGCGTTTGCGTGAGCGCGGTCCCGTAGTTCTCGAGTAGCGCGAAGTGTTTCGGCCACGTCCAGTAGTCGCCCTGCGATAGCTCGTCCGATGAACGGATCGACGTGAGCAGCACGGCCAGCATCGGCAGCAGCCAGATAAACAGCGCGAGCGGCAGCGATGCCTTGTAAAGCCCGCGATTCAGCGGTTTCCAGCGTTCGACGGGAAGCGGATACATGACCTGGTACTCCTGACGTTCAGAGAATCAGCGTTCCTCGCGCAGCATGCGGCGCAGATGGAACACGATATAGACGAGCATGATCGCGAACAGCACCACGGCAATCGCCGCGGAATAGCCTTCGCGGTAATACTTGATCGCCTGGTCGTACATGAAATAGGCGAGCACGGTGGAGCTGTCGAACGGACCGCCGCTGCTCATCACCGCGATCAGATCGAAGCTGCGCAGTGCGCCGATCACAGTCAGCACCACCGCCATGAAGGTGGCTGGCCGCAATTGCGGCAGGATCACGTGCCACAGCAGTCGCAATCCCTTCGCGCCTTCCATGCGCGCCGCCTCGACCACCTCGGGATTGATGCCGGTGAGCCCGGTCAGATACAGCACCATGCAGAACGGCGTCTGCGGCCACAACGCGGCGAAGATGATGCCGAACGTGACCGTATGCGGATCGCCGAGCACCGGTATGCCACGACCGACGATCAGCCGCAGCAACCCGAATGTCGGATCGTAGAACCAGCTGAACACAAGGCCGACCACCACGCCCGACAGCACGAACGGCGCGAAAAACAGTGACTTCACGACGCGCATGCCGCGCACGTGCTGGTTCAGATACAACGCGAACAGCAGACCCAGCGGCGGGGCAAGCAGAAACAGCGCGAGCCAGATCAGGTTGTTCTTCAGCGCCGTATAAAACGTATCGGACTGGAATAGCTCGACGTAATTGGCGAGACCCGCGAAGGTCTTCGGCGTCATGCCGTCCCAGTTGTAGAAACTCAGCGAAATGCTGCTGATGATCGGATAGATCACGCACAGCGCAAACAACGCGCACCCCGGCAGCAGAAAGAAAAACGCGGCGCGATGCTGATGACGGCGCGTCGTCGAGACGCGACGGTGCCGCGCCGCGGGCAGGCGGCGCGCTGCGGTATGAGACATGGAACGGCCTCGTCGGAAATCGAAGGCGGAACTGGAACCCGGAGGCCGGCCGCGATCAGGCGGCCGGCGCGGTGGGACTTACTTCTGGTAGATGCGCTTGCGCGTCGCTTCGAGATGAGCGAGCACGCTGTCGAGTTGCGACGGATCGCTGTAGAACTGCTGCATGGCCTTCATGCCCTCGTCGGCCATTTCCTTCTGCATGTCGCGATCGTAGAACTGCGCGATGCCGCCCTTCGTGTTTGCGAGCGTCTGGAAGCCGACCTTTGAGATCGCATCTTCAGGCGGCACCGCCTGGCTGTTCGACGGCAACTGTCCCCAGCCCTTCGCGAGCTCGGAGTTGATCTTCGGCGTCTCCATGAACGCGAGCAGCTTGCGCGCGTCGGCCTTGTTCTTCGCCTTCGCCGGAATCAGCAGCACGTTGACGGGACCGTCCTCGGCCATCGGTACGTTCGCGTCGATCACCGGGAAGCGGAAAAAGCCGATCTGATCCTTGATCGACGGCGGGAAGCTCGCCGAGAAGAACGTGCCCATCAGCATCATCGCGGCCTTGCCGTTGTTGAGGATCGGCCCGATCGAATCGACGTCGTACGAGAGCGCGTTGTCGATGAAATCGTGATTGTCGAGCAGCGTCTTCCACGTCGTGTAGACCTTCTTCACGCGCGGATCGGTGTATGGAATCTCGCCGGCCATCAGTTTCTGATGGAACTCGTTGCCGTTGATGCGCAGATCGAGATAGTCGAACCAGGCCGCGAGCGTCCAGCTATCGCGCGCGGCCACCGCGATCGGCGCGACGCCGATCGCCTTCAGCTTTTTGTTCGCCTCGAGCAGTTCGTCCCACGTCTTCGGCTCGCTCTTGATGCCGGCCTTCTCGAACAGATCCTTGCGATAGAAGAAGCCGTACGCGTCATAGCCGAGCGGCGCCGCGTACTGCTTGCCCTTGTACGTCGACGCGTCCTTGACCGATGCATACTGCTGCGACCAGCCGTTCTTCGCCCAGTCGGAGCTCAGATCTTCGAGCAGACCGCGCTGCGCATAGTAGGCCATGCGTTCGCCGTCGTGCCACGAGACGATGTCGGGCGGATCGGTGGCGAGCCAGCCACCCATCTGCACCTTGTACGCCTCCTCGGTCACGTAGGTGATTTTCAGATCGATGTCGGGATTGGCCTTCTTGAACTGGTCGAAAGCGTCCTGCCACGTCGAGCGCTGATTACCGCGCGCCGACACGTTGACGTTCAGCGTGGCCGCGTCGACCGCGGCACTGCCGAGCGCGCCGGCCACCACGGCCGCGGCGATCGACACCTGAGCAAGACGGCGAAGGCGAAGAGCAATCATCTATGTCTCCTTGTCTACCTTGTTGACCGGCTACGCAGCGTGGCCGGCGATGTAACCCGCTCTATGGCGGAATTCAGTACGACGAACCGTCAATGCCGGGTCCGCCGTCGACGATCGATCAGGCGGCCGCGCGTTCCGGTTCGAACGTGCTACGCCGCAGCGCGAGTCCCTGTTCGTCGAACAAATGACAGGCGGCCGGCGGCACGCGAACGCGAAGGCGCTCGCCCGCGCCGAGCGGCGTATCGCCGGGCGCCTTCGCGATCAGCGTGCCGCCCGCGTGGTCCGCGTGGATATAGCTGTGCTCGCCGAGCCGTTCCGACAGCACCGTCGAGCACTGAATGAACTGCTCGTCGCCATCGAGCCGCAGGTGCTCGGGGCGCACGCCGAGCGTGACGCGCCGCCCGCGTTGCAGACGTTCGCCGTCGACGTGCGCGACCAGTTTTTCCGCACCTGCCGCAAGCGCAACCGTCACACGCCCCGGCTCGATCGACTCGACAGTCGCATCGATAAAGTTCATGCGCGGCGAGCCGATAAAGCCCGCGACGAAGAGCGACCTCGGGTGGTGATAGAGCTCGAGCGGCGCTCCGCTCTGCGCGATACTGCCGAAGCGCTCGGCATCGGCGCCCGCATGCAGCAGCACGATGCGATCGGCGAGCGTCATCGCTTCGACCTGATCGTGCGTCACGTAGACGACGCTCGCGTTCGCGAAGCGCTGATGCAGCCGCGCGATCTCGACCCGCGTCTGGCCGCGCAGCGCGGCATCGAGATTCGAGAGCGGCTCGTCAAACAGAAACACGCCCGGCTCGCGTACGATCGCACGGCCGATCGCGACGCGCTGCCGCTGCCCGCCCGACAGCGCTTTCGGATGACGCTCGAGCAGGCTCTCCAGTTGCAGAATTCGCGCGGCTTCGCGCACCTTGCGCTCGATCACGTCCTTCGGCTGCTTCGCGAGCTTGAGACCGAAAGCCATGTTGTCGAACACGGTCATGTGCGGAAACAGCGCGTAGCTCTGGAACACCATCGCGACGCCTCGCTCGGCGGCCGGCACGTCGTTGACGAGCCGCCCGCCAATATGTAGCTTGCCTTCACTGAGGTCTTCGAGACCGGCGATCATTCGCAGCAACGTCGACTTGCCGCAACCCGACGGACCAAGGAACACGCAGAACTCGTGTTGCGCGATTTCCAGATTCACGCGCCGGATCACCGGCGGATGATCGCCGTAGGCCTTTTGCACATCGCTCAAACGAATCGTCGCCATGCTGTCTCCGCCTTGATTTAACCGCTTAAATTTTCGCTGAAATAAAATGCCCGGGGCTTGTGCCGAGCGCATTTAATCGCTTAAATTTGGGTTCGACGGAAGAAGTCATGGCGGGTGTCTCCGGTACGTTTTTGAGAAAGTTAGCAATGTCGCTGGCAGTTTGCAACATTTGAATTACCCTCCCTAAATATGGGATAAACCGAACATGGTTACGTTGTCCGAAGTTGCGAAACGCGCGCAGGTTACCGCCGCCACCGTCTCCAACGTGCTGCGCAATCGCGAGAAAGTCCGCCCTGAAACGGCCGAGCGCGTGTTGCAGGCGATCGCCGAGCTCGGCTATCGGCCGAACCTGAATGCGCGCGCGCTCGCCGAAGGCCGCTCGTCGACGCTCGCGCTGATGCTGTCGAACATCTCGAACCCGTTCTACCCGGAGTTCGTGCTCGCCGCCGAGCGCGCGGCACGCAAGACCGGCCACTTCCTGATGGTTTGCAATACTGACGATGATGCCGAGATCGGCCGTGCGTATCTGAACCAGATAGCCGGCACGCTCGCCGACGGCGTGCTCGTGATGAACACGGACATCACGATCAACGACCTGTGCGCATCGGCGACACATAGCGCGCCGATTCTGCTCGCCATGTGGGAGCATCCCGAGTCGCCGCCCGCGCTACCGTGCATCGCGGTCGACTTCGCGCGTGCGGGCGAGCTGGCTGCGCGGCACCTGCTCGGACTCGGTCATCGCGAGATCGGATTGCTGATCGGCGATGGCTGCGGCGGTTTGCAGGACGCGCGCTCGAACGGTTTTCGCGCGGCGATGCGCGAGGCCGGCATCGAAGCCGACGCGGCCGCGGTACTGCAGATTCGCGACTCGATCGACGCCGGCTTCGCAGCCTGCATGGAGCTGATGGCGAACCGCCCACAACTGAGCGCGATTTTCGCGACCAACGACCTGCTCGCGATCGGCGCGATCCAGGCATTGATCACGCTCGGCCGCTCGGTGCCCGACGACGTCTCGGTGATCGGCATCACCGACATTCAACTCGCGCATCAGGTGCATCCCGCGTTAACGACGGTCGCGATTCAAACCGCAGCTGTTGCAGAGCTATCCATCAAGAGTCTGATCCGTTTGATCCAGACACCGGAGCGGCAGCCGTCGATGGTGCTCGGGCCGCCGCCCGAGCTCGTGGTGCGCGCATCGACAGGGCCGCGCAGAAAACGCTAAAGCGCGAGGCGCTCCGTCGCCGACGATCAGCAGTTCCGCGATGCGTGGCTTCATGTGCTTGCCTCGGGCCCGTCCACTCATTCGACGATGTTGAAATCGGCAAGATACTTGTCGCTCAGCTTGATGCCAAGGCCCGGCACGTCGTCGGATAGTTGCAGATAGCCATTCTCCGGTTGCGGCTCGCCTTCGAAGATGTAGTAGAACAATTCGTTGCCCACTTCGACGTCGAACACCGGGAAGAACTCCGACATCGGGCTCGCGGTGCTCGCCATCGTCAGATGATAGTTGTGCATTTGCCCCGCGTGCGGAATCACCGGCACCGACCACGCTTCGGCCATCGCATTGATCTTGCGCGCCGCCGTGATGCCGCCTACACGGTTCGTGTCGTACTGGATCACGTCGATCGCGCGGCGTTCGAGCAGATCTTTGAAGCCGTAGCTCGTGAACTCGTGCTCGCCGCCCGACACCGGCATCAGGTTCATCTTCTTCAGTTCCTGATAGCCTTCGATGTCGTCGCCGATCACCGGCTCCTCGATCCAGCGCGGATTGAATTCGGCAAGGCGCGGCAGCATTCTGCGCGCATATTCGAGCGTCCAGCCCATATAGCATTCGAGCATGATGTCGACTTCGTCGCCGACCAGCTCGCGCAACAGCCGCACCTGTTCGATGTTTTTCGCCATGCCTTTGGGGCCGTCTTTCGGACCATAGCCGAAGCGCATCTTCATCGCGGTGAAGCCGCTGTCCAGATAGCTTTCCGCTTCGCCGAGGAACGCGTCGCGATCGTCGTTGTTATAGAGCTTCGACGCATAGCACCAGATCTTTTCTTTCGTGCGGCCGCCTAGCAGCTTGAACACCGGCTTTTTCACTGCTTTGCCCATGACGTCCCACAGAGCGATATCGATCGCGGAGATCGCCGCCATGCCGATGCCCTTGCGGCCCCATGCGAGCGTGCGGCGATACATCTTCTGCCAGATGTATTCGTTGTCGAACGGATCTTCGCCGATCGCGATCGGCGCGAGGTATTCGTCGATGATCTGCTTCGCGATGCGCGGCGCGAGCGCGCAATTGCCGATACCCACGGTGCCGTCGTCGCATTCGACTTCGACGACGAGCCAGCCGTGAAAGCGGAACGAACCCATCGCATCGTCGTGCTCGTAGAGAATATCGACCGCGTTCGTGCAGAAATGCGCTTGCGGCGGGACGACCTTGCCTTTCCACTCGAAAACGCGCGTGCGGATATGCCTGATTTTCATGTTCGACGATTTCCTTCGGAGAGTCAGTGGCCCGTGCGTTCGCCGAGCGGGCCGGAGCGATGAGAGATGGAATGGGAGGCGGATGCAAAGCGGAACGTCAGCAGCAGCGATGCGCCGATCAGACCGACCACGGCGAGCGAGAACATGCCCGCCTGCGACGAGCCGATCATGCGCTCGGCTACCCCCTTAAGATTCGGAGCTACAAAACCGCCGAGGTTGCCGATCGAATTGATCAACGCGATGCCGCCCGCGGCCGCGGCGCCGCCGAGGTAATTGGTGGGCAGCGTCCAGAACAGCGGCTGCACGCAGACGAAACCGATGGCGGCGAAACAGAACGCGGCAATCGCCAACGTGACCGACGACGTCATCGCCGACGCGGCAATGCCGAACGCCGCGAGCGCGAGCATCGCCGCGGCCCACACACGGTGATGACCGTGGCGGTCGGCGAAGCGCGTCACACAGAACGTGCCGATGATCGCGGCGATCCACGGAATTGCGGTCAGCAGTCCGACCTCGACGCCGACATGGCCGCCGCTCGCGAGTCCGGCGATACGCGTCGGCAGATAGAACACGACGCCGTACACGCTCATCTGCACCGCGAAGTAGATCAGGCTGCAGAACAGCACGCGCGAATCGCGCAGTGCCGCGAGCACCGACGACGGACCATGCGCGAGCTTCTGACGGTCTTCCTGGCGCAACGCGTAATCGAGCGCGTCGCGCTCGCCGGCATTGAGCCAGCGCGCCTGCACGGGCCGGTCGGTCAGGTAGAAGTACGCGACGACACCCACCACCGACGCCGCGAGCCCTTCGACGACGAACAGCCACTGCCACGGATGCATGCCGAACGGATTGCCCGCATCGAGCAGCAGACCCGAGATCGGACTGCCGAGCAGCAGCGCGAGCGGGAAGCCGAAATAGAACATGCCCATCGTCTGCGAGCGCGTTCTGGCGGGAAACCAGTTCGACAGGAACAGGATGATGCCGGGGAAGAAACCCGCTTCGGCGATGCCGAGCAGCGTGCGCAGCACGTAGAAGCTCGTCGCGCTGTCGACGAAGGCGGTGCACGCGGAGACGATGCCCCACGTGACCATGATGCGGCTCATCCAGATGCGCGCCCCGAAGCGGTACATCAGCAGATTGCTCGGCACTTCGAATACCGCATAGCCGACGAAGAAGATGCCGGCGCCAAAGGCGAACGCCGCATCGCTCAGGCCGGTGTCGGCCTGCAGCACATTCTTAGCGAAGCCGACGTTCGCGCGATCGATGAAGGCCAGCACATACATCAGGATCAGAAATGGCAGCAGCCTCGTGCGCGCTTTGGCAATTGCGCTGTCGAGCGCGGGGCTCGCGGTGATCGTCATGCGTCGTCTCCAGTTTGGTCTGGTCAACCCGAACGGCGTTGCGCTTGCCGTCGTGTGACAAGCGCCAGTGTGCGAAACTATCCGATAACTGACCACTGAATTATTCGAATCAGCCGATTCGCTAGAGTTATCGCTCATGATCCCGCCCGCCTCCGCCATTCGCAAACGCTTGCGCCTGCGTCATCTGCAATTGATGGTCGCGCTCTCGGAAACGGAATCGCTGCGCCGGGCCGCCGACGATCTGGCGATGACCCAGCCCGCCGCGACCAAGGCCTTACAGGAACTCGAGGACACGCTCGGCGTGTCGCTGTTCGTGCGCCACGCGCGCGGCATGGAGCCGACCATCTTCGGCGAGGCCGTGATGCGCTATGCGCGCGTCGTGTTCGAAGATCTCGATGAGTTGCGCGAGGAGCTGGCCGGCATCGAGGCCGGCGATATCGGCAAGGTGCGCATCGGCGCGGTGATGGCGCCGTCGCCCGAATTGCTGACGCACACGATCGTCAAGCTGAAGGAAGCGCATCCGCGCCTGCAGATGGCGGTCACGATCGACACCAGCGACGTGCTCGTGCAAGCGCTTCAACAGGATCAGCTCGATATCGTGATCGGCCGCATTCCCGATGGTTTTCCGGCGCTCGATCTGAGCTTCGAGACGTTGGCGGAAGAGGCGCTCTCGATCGTCGTGCGGCCCGATCATCCGGCCACACAAGCGGGCACGCGGCCAAAGCTCACGGACCTCGCGCGTTATCCGTGGATCATCCAGCCGCATCCGAGCCCGATGCGCCAGGTCATCGATCAAACGTTTCGCGAGTCGCGCGTCGCGCCGCCGGTCAGCACGGTCGAGACGTCGTCGATTCTGACCACGCTGTCGTTGCTGCGCGATTCGGACATGCTCGCCGTGCTACCGAGTTCGGTCGCCCAATACTACGTCGCGCTCGACGCGATCGCCGCGATCGCGACGCCGCTGCGCGGGCGGCTGGCACCGTATGGGCTGATTCTGCGCAGGAACCGGCGCATCACGCCGGCGATGCAACTGGTCATCGATTCGATCCGAGCGGCGTGAGGCTTTCGGCGAAGCGCAATACCCCGCTCGCGTTGCTGTCCGTTTGAGCGGGCGCCGCGTGAAGCGCAATATCCGCGCGCGCGAAGAACGCTCAGGTGCAGATCGTCGGGGATCAGCCCGCCTCGCTCTTCTGCCAGGTTGAAAGGATTTGCTGCTTTGCCTTGACCAGGGTTGCCACGTGCTCGTGCAACCGCTCGCGGATGCGCTCCGTCGGGCCGCCGACTGAAAGCCCATACAGATCGCCGCCGAAGTCGAGGGCTACGGCCACCGCCGAAAGCTCGGGAAAGCTTTCGCCGATATTCGCGCACCAGCCACGCTGATGCGCGGTGCTGACCTGATCCATGAACGTGGCGCGATCAGCGGCGGTTGCGTCCGTGAATCGCTCGAAGTGGAGCTTTGCGCTCAGTGCCTCCTGCGTCGTCGGATCGAGTTCGCCGAAAATCACCTTGCCGATAGAGTTCGCATGCAACGGCCGCAGTGAGCCCGGTGCGCAGGCATAGCGCACGGCCTTCTCCGATTCGACCACGTCCAGATAGATGACCGCCGTGCCGTGGATCTTGCCAAGCACGATGGTTTCGCCGGTCACGTCGCGCAGCTCCACCAGCCGGGGATGCAACATTTCAACGACGGGATCGACCGCGTTGATCGCGTTCGCGAGCAGTTGCAGACGCCGCGTGGGATAGTAGCCACCCCGTTTGCGCACTTCGTAGAGATAGCCGCGGCTCACGAGGGTGCGGGCAAGCGCGAGGCAACTCGATGGGGGCACGTTCAGGAGCCGCGCCATTTCAACAAGCGGCAGCGGCCTCTGTTCTGCGGCAAAGAGTTCGAACAGGTCGAGCGTGCGGGCAACGAGTTTGACGTCCATAGGGGGCAGGCAGTGGATCGCAAGGCGGCGCGATGCCCCTTGCGCTGATCAATACGACTTCGGCAGCCCGAGCACCTTCTCCGCGATGAAGCACATGATCATTTGCGGGCTGACGGGCGCGAGCCGTGGAATCATACACTCCCGCAGATAGCGCTCGACGTGGTATTCCTTCGCGTATCCCATACCGCCCAGGGTCGCGATGGCCGTCTGGCACGATTGGAACGCGGCTTCAGCGGCAAGATATTTGCCGGCGTTGGCTTCGGCGCCGCACGGTTCGCCCGCGTCATACAGCGTGGCGGCCTTCATCACCATCAGGTTCGCGGCCTCGAGCGCCATCCACGCTTGCGCGAGCGGATGCTGGATTGCCTGGTTCTGCCCGATGGGACGTCCGAACACGACGCGCTCCTTCGCATACTGCGTTGCGTGGCGCAATGCAGCCTGGCCGAGCCCCACCGCTTCCGAGGCAATCAGAATGCGCTCAGGATTCAGGCCGTGCAGCAGATAGTGGAAGCCCCTGCCCTCTTCGCCAATGCGGTCCTCCACCGGCACGCGCAGGCCGTCGATGAAGAGCATGTTCGAATCGACGGCCTTGCGGCCCATCTTCTCGATCTCGCGGACTTCGACGCGTGTGCGGTCGAGATTGGCATAAAAGAGGCTCAAGCCATCGGTGGGCTTCGTCACCTGGTCGAGCGGCGTCGTGCGCGCGATGATGAGCATCTTGTTGGCGACCTGTGCCGTCGAGATCCAGATCTTGCGGCCCGTGAGCACGTAATGATCGCCATCGCGCACAGCCTGTGTTTTCAGGCGCGTCGTGTCGAGGCCCGCGTCGGGCTCAGTGACTGCGAAGCAGGCCTTGTCGCGGCCCTCGATGAGCGGTGGCAGAAAACGCCGCTTCTGCGCCTCGCTACCGAACACCTGCACCGGATTGAGCCCGAAGATGTTCATGTGCACGGCCGACGCACCCGAGAGCCCGGCGCCAGACGCACTGATCGTGCGCATCATCAATGCCGCCTCGGTCATACCGAGCCCGGAGCCGCCGTAGTCCGGCGACATCGCAATGCCAAGCCAGCCAGCGTCGGCGAGTGCCCGGTGGAAGTCGTGCGGGAAGCCACCTTCGCGGTCGCGTTCGAGCCAGTAGCTGTCGTCGAAACGCTCGCAGATCTTTTCGATTGCAGCGACAATTGACTGCTGGTCTTCATTGAGGTTGAAATTCATCGCGGACCTCCTCTCAGGGCATAAACGAAAATGGAATCAAAGCGGGAACAGGCCTATCAGTACCGCGGTGAACACCATCAGCAAAGTAGCGGCAAACAGGAACGGAATCGTGAACTTCTGATGCTCGGCGAGTTCCACGCCCGTCAGGCCGACAATCAGGAACGTTGCCGGTGTGAGCGGGCTGACGGGGAAGCCGGTAGTCATCTGACCAAGGAGTGCCGCCTGTGCCATCTGTACCGGTGGCACACCCAGCAGTTCCCCACTCTTCGCCAGCACAGGCAGAATGCCGAAGTAAAACGAATCGGGGTCGAAGAGCAGGCTGAGCGGCATGGAGAGGAGTCCCAGCACGAATGGCATGTGGCGCGCGTGCTCGGCAGGCACATGGCGCACAACCACTTCCGCCATGGCATTGAGCATGCCGGTGCCAGTCATGATGCCGGTAAAGGCGCCCGCCGCAAGCAGCACGCTCGCCATCATCAAGGCCGCCTTCGCGTGCGCGTCGACGCGCTCACGTTGCTGCTTCACATCCGGATAGTTGATGACGAGTGCCAGCACGGTGCCGATCATGAACATGACCATCGGATCGACGATGCCAGACACAAGCGTGCCAAGTACGACGAAGGTGAGCACGAGATTGATCCAGAAGCGCCGGGGCCGGCGCAGCGCAAGCTCCTCTGGCGTGAGCACCCGCGGCGTGGCGGCGATGCCGGCGGCGTGCTCGCGCGTAAGACCGAGGCGCTTCTCCTCCCGCTTGCCGAGCAGGTATGCCGTGCCGAACACGAAGACAAGCCCGACGATCTGAACCGGAATCATCGGATAGAAGATCACGGTGCCCGGGATATGCAGGGCCGCGGAAGCGCGGAGCATGGGACCGACCCAGGGGAGAAAGTTGACGCCCGCGGCCATCGATGCAACGCACGCAAGAATGCGGCGGTCGAGACCAAGGCGCGTATAGAGCGGCATCATCGCGGGCAGTGTGACGAGAAACGTGACCGCGCCTGAGCCGTCCAGATGGATGAGCAATGCAAGCAGGGCGGACCCCATGACAATGCGCGGAGGATGGCAGCCCACGACACGCAGCACACCGTTGATGATCGGGTCGAGCATTCCGGCATCAGTGAGGATGCCGAAGAAAAGGATCGCAAAAACGAACATGCCCGCAACCGGACCGATGTTCTGGACTCCATGAACGATGAGCTTCGCGGTGGAGAGCCCGAATCCCGCTGCAAGCGCCGCGACGATGGGCACGGCGATCAGTGCGACGAGTGGCGAGAGCCGCTTCGTGATGATCAGCGTGAAGAGGGCGACGATCGCCAGCGTACCGATCAGCGCGAGCATGAGCCGCCCTCTCTGCGCGCGAGGCGTCTTGCCTGGTTGGCAGATGTCATTGTTGTCTCCTGCGCGGCGTTGCGTGCGCCGCAGTTGTGGTTATGTCGACCCTTCTGTTGGTGCGCTGGCTACGCCTCGCCCGATCGTTCTCCGAAGATCTGCGCACTGTGTTCGTCGAGTGCCGGTGGCACGCTCCGGTAGGTGGCCGGTGTACGGGCCAGCTTGATCGGCGAGGCGATTCCGCGATATGTGCCCATCTCGACCTTCATCGCGCGATGGGCTGTATGGGGGTGCGCGAGGGCCGCGCCAACTCCCAGCACAGGCGCACACGGCACGCCGTGGCGCACGAGCATGTCGGCGAGCTTGGGGCCGTCCCACGCGGCGAAACGTTGCTCCAGCTCCGCGCGCAGGGCGGCGCGATGCTGATTGCGCAAGCGGTTGTCGCCGAAGCGCGGGTCTCCGGCGAGCTGGGGCGCCTCGATCAGCCGGCAGAGCGCCGCGAACTGTGTGTTATTGCCGACCGCAAGGAAGATGTCCCCGCTGCCCGCGTGGAACATGTCGTAAGGCGTAATGTTCGGATGCGCGTTGCCCGTGCGCTGCGGCTCTTTACCCGAGTAGAAGTAATTGGGCGTGTGCGGGTGCAGGATCGACAGCGCGCAGTCGAACAGCGTCGATTCGACGAACTGGCCTCGGCCGCTCGTCTCGCGTTCGCGCAGTGCCATGAGGATACCTAGGGCGGCATTCAGCCCCGTCACGAGATCAACGATCGGCACGCCGACCCGTAGCGGCGCACCACCCGCCTCGCCGTTGACGCTCATCAGACCGGTCATCGCCTGGATCGCTGCGTCATAGCCTGGCAGGGCGCCTAGGGGGCCGTCCGTGCCGAATCCGGACACACGGCAATGCACGAGCCGCGGAAAGCGCGCGGCAAGTATGGCGTCGTAGCCGAGTCCCCAGCGCTCCAGTGTGCCGATCTTGAAGTTCTCAACCAGCACGTCGGCGGTTTCGAGCAGCGCAAGCAGGCGTTCGCGTTCCGCTGGCTGCGTGAGATCCAGCACGACGCCCAGCTTGTTGCGATTGACGCCCTGGAAGTACGAGGCAGTGTCACCATCAAACGGCGGCCCCCAGCCACGCGTTTCATCACCACCAGGCGGTTCGATCTTGATCACTTCTGCGCCGTGGTCGGCGAGAATCTGTGTGCAATATGGGCCGCCGAGAACGCGGGATAGATCCACCACACGCAAGCCATGGAGCGATCCTGCTGTCGACGGAAAAGGAATGCCCATTGTTATCAGTACTCCGTATTGATAGGAACGGAAATAGCCAAGCCCTCAATGCAGCACGATCAGCGGACGAACTGTCACCAGCCATCTGACGATGGAGAACCGCTACATCGACCACGTAATGGATTGACGTGAGTGCGCCCACATACTTTCACACGGGAGAACTAATATTCACACGCAGGAATACTGGAGGTCAAGCCGGCTACCAAAAAAATTCCCTGGGAATGTCCCTAGTCGTCGGTAGCCAGCATCGGTGTCAATCGTCCACACCGGCTTTTCACGTGACGTTCGCTGGTCGTCGCGGCTGGCCGGCTTTCTGCCATGCCGTGGCCACGATTCCAGTCATGACCGGTATGCTCTGCTTTCCCCAGCCAGGCACACCGACATGAACCTCAGGGCCCTACAGTGCTTCGTTGTTCTCGCGGAGGAACTGAACTTCAGCCGTGCAGCGGAGCGGCTGCATATCGCGCAGCCCGCACTGAGCCAGCAGATCCGCTCGCTGGAGGACCGGCTCGGCACGCAACTGGTCGATCGCGCGCGACGGCCGCTGATGCTGACCGAGGCGCGTCAAATCCTCGGCTCGCTCGAACAGATGTCGCTCGCCGCGCAGGAGATCGGCGTCGGCCGGCGCGGCTGGCTCAGCATCGGCTTCACACGATCGTCGATGTCCCGCGTGCTGATCCAGACGCCGGAGCGGCAGCCGTCGATGGTACTCGGGCCGCCGCCTGAGCTCGTGGTGCGCGCATCGACGGGGCCGCACAGAAGGCGCTAAAGCGCGAGGCGTTCGGTCGCCATTCGTGTGACGACGTCAAACGCCTTCTGCGTCGCGACCATATCAGCGTTGCCAGCCGCAGCCGACAGGTTGACGCGATCGAGATACATGATGAAAGAGATCGCGGACATGAGCGCGAGAACCACCCGGCTGACTTGAGTCGCAGCATCGTCTCCTCCGGATTGTCGCGAGAGCCCGCGCCGATGCTCCGACGCTCGCGTCCGCTATGACTTGTTTTGTGCGCACATTATCAGAACCCCGACGATAGTTGACCAATGAGTTGTTTGGATGCAGCGATCACTGAGGGGCATCACTTTCATCCTTCGCCCATAGCCAAACGTTGTCTGTCAGGTATAGCTTTGGGGCTCCTTTTGTTGGCTTCAGGAGCCATTCATGCCAAAGCGCCACCACCACGCGAATGTGGACGACGCCTATGTTCCTAACTTTATTCACAACCATCGTGCCACTGCGCAGGCTATCCAGCGCAAATATGGAGTACCAGCCGGTGTGGTCCTGGCACAATCCGCGCTGGAAAGTAACTGGGGAAGAACTGTGAAAGGCAACGCATACTTTGGTATCAAAGGCCGCTCCCCGAACGGACAAAGTACAACGTTTAGTACGCACGAAACCGTGAACGGTGTATCCGTCGCGACGACTGACACGTTCAGGGCGTATAGCAGCTATGCCGATGCCGCGGACGACTACGCCAATATGCTCAAACACAGCGCGCGTTTCCGTTCCGCATTCATGCACATTGACAGCATCGGATTTGCGACTGAAATAGCTCGCAACCACTACGCAACCGACCCGCAGTACGGCGCAAAATTGATCAGCATCATTCACTCACGCCATCTCGATCATTATGATGTTCGGTAAAACAGGCAGAACCGTGAGGACACGATTGGTGACCTTTGCGCTGCTCCTCGCCAACGCGCACGCAATGGCATCAGGGCAAGCAATCGCCACAGCGGATCAGGCAGCCGACAGGGCAGCGGAAGTGACCCAAAGCCACCATCTATCCTCCGACCGAACTCAATGCCTGCTATTCGACGTCTCAGACGAGAAGCGCCATTTCATGGTCGGCGTTCACGAGAAACATACGCCCGAATGCGGTGGCGATCCGGCCACGGCGCCGGTGCTGTTCTTTCTGAAGATTCGCAAGCGGGATGGCTACGTCACCACCAATCAACGTGACGGGGAACATTTCGCCCCGCTGCCACCGAAACCATGATCCCGGACCCGCCACCACCATGGCGGGTTCGTCCTGTATTACCGCCCTCCCCCCACGGGTTATGCTCGCTCTTCCGCAGCCAGGAACACCGACATGAACCTAAGGGCCCTACAGTGCTTCGTCATTCTCGCGGAGGAACTGAACTTCAGCCGCGCCGCAGAGCGGCTGCATATCGCGCAACCCGCGCTGAGCCAACAGATCCGCTCGCTGGAGGAACGGCTCGGCACGCAACTGGTCGACCGCGCTCGACGGCCGCTAATGCTGACCGAGGCCGGCCATTATCTTTGCACCGAGGCACGTCAGATCCTCGGCTCGCTCGAACAGATGACGGTCGCCGCGCAGGAGATCGGCGTCGGCCGGCGTGGCTGGCTCAGCATCGGCTTCACGCGATCGTCGATGTACAGCGTGCTGCCGCCCGCGTTGAAGAAGTTCCATAAGGCCTATCCCCAGGTCGAACTGAAGCTGTTCGAAATGCTGACCGAAGAGCAGACCGATGCGTTGCGCGACATGCGCATCCATATCGGCATTGGCCGGCAACCGGTGACCGTGGAAGGCTGCACGTCGCTCACGCTGCTGCGCGAGCGCGTCGTCGTCGCGCTCGAAGCGGGTCATCCACTCGCCGCACGCAAGACCCTGCGCATTGCCGATCTCGCCGATACGCCATTGATTCTGTATCCCAGGCATCAGAACGCGCAGTTCAAACACTCGGTCCAATCGCTCTATCGCGATGCCGGCGTGACGCCGATGATCGCCCACGAGGCTTACGAAATTCAGACGGCCATCGCGCTCGTCGCGGCGGGTCTCGGCGTCACGATCGTCGGCGAATCGGTGGCGCGGCACGGCCGCGCCGACGTCGTGTTTCGCCATCTGTCCGGGCCGGGCTCGTCGTATCGCACGACGCTCGCCGCCACCTTCCGCACCGACGACGCCTCGCCGCATCTGCGCGCTTTCCTCGACTGCCTGCCGCCGCCGATCGACTAGCGCTATAAGAAAAACCTTATACAAGCATAAGCAAGCGGTCTTGGACTCCTCGTCCGTGCGTTCCTATCATTGACTGGCCGCTGCACCAGGCGCACATACGACAAAACGCAATGACGGCACGCCCGTCGCTGCATGGAGACATGCATGACCGCATTCGACGAAGCCACGACGATGCGCAAAGTGTACGGGCGCCTGATGCCCATGCTCTTCGCGATGATGTTCATCAACTATCTGGACCGGATCAATATCGGCTTCGCCGCGCTCGATATGAACAAGCAGCTGGGCTTCAGTCCAGCGGTATTCGGTTTCGCCGGTAGCATTTTCTTCGTCGGCTACATGCTGCTCGAAGTACCGAGTAACCTGATCTTGCATCGTGTCGGCGCCCGCGTGTGGATCGCGCGCATTCTGCTGACGTGGGGCGCGGTCGCCGCAGCCACCGCCTTCGTGTTCAACGATACGAGCTTCTACGTGCTGCGCTTTCTGCTCGGCGTGATGGAAGCGGGCTTTCTGCCCGGCATTGCCGTTTATCTGACGAAATGGTTTCCGGTGCGCTACCGGGCGCGCGCGGTCGGCGGCTATATCGTCGCCGGCTCGTTTTCCGCGGTGCTCGGCGGTCCGATCTCGACCGCGCTGATGACCTACGCCAACGGCATTCTCGGCCTCGCCGGCTGGCAATGGATGTTCATCCTCGAAGGCATACCCGCGATGCTGCTGGGTCTGCTGACGCTGCGCATCCTGACCGAGCGCCCGGCCGACGCAAACTGGCTCACCCCGGACGAAAAGCACTGGCTCGAATCGACGCTCGCCGCCGAGCGCGAAGCCGTCGGCGGCAGCCGGCATGTCCCGCTGCTGCGCGTCGCGAGCGATATCCGCGTCTGGAGTCTCGCCTGTCTGTTCGGTTGCGCGCTAGTCGGCATTTATGGCCTCTTTCTGTGGCTGCCGCAAATCGTCAAAAGCCTCGGCGAGTTGAGCAATATCGAGGTCGGTTTTCTGTCGGCCGCGCCGCCGCTGCTCGGCGTGCTCGGCACCTTCCTGATCAGCCGCAGTTCCGACCGCTCCGGCGACCGCAAGAAGCACCTCGCTTTCGTGTACGGCATGAGCGCGCTCGCCATTGCCGGCAGCGCGTACGCACCGAGTCCGGTCATCGCCTATCTGCTGCTGTGCGTGACAGGTCTCTTCATCTATGCGGGCAATCCGCTGTTCTGGAGTCTCGCATCGTCGTTCAGGACCGGCGCGGCCGGCGCCGCGACCATCGCTCTGATCAACACGATCGCGCAGTTCGGCGGACTCGTCGGGCCGTGGAGCATCGGGCTCGTGCGCAACGCGACCGGCAACTTCAAGCTCGCGTTGCTGACGATCGCCGCGTTCCTCGTCATCGCCACGATCATCGCGCTCGTGATGCGCGTGACGCCCGCCGAAGACGAAACCGCCGGCCTCGCGACCGGCGATGCCGCGCCGCCAGCCTGAGCCTGCCCCATCGCTAGAAACGCATGTCATCGCAGAGGATCGACGCACCCATGATTATCGATTGCCACGGTCATTACACGACCTCTCCGGCGCAGCACGAAGCGTGGCGAAAGCAGCAGATCGCCGCGCTGCGGGACGGCCTTACACCACCGCCGCGGCCTTTCATCAGCGACGACGAGATTCGCGACAGCATCGAAAACGGCCAATTGCGCGTGCAGCGCGAGCGCGGCACCGATCTGACGATCTTCTCGCCACGCGCGGCCGGCATGGGCCATCATCTCGCCGGCGCCGAAGCGAACGCGCAATGGTCGAGCGAATGCAACGACCTCGTGCATCGCGTGTGCGAGCTGTTTCCGCACAACTTCGTCGGTGTGTGCCAGTTACCGCAAGCGCCCGGCGTGGCGCCCGCCAATTCCATCGGCGAATTGCGGCGCTGTGTCGAGGAGCTCGGTTTTGTCGGCTGCAATCTGAATCCTGATCCGTCCGGCGGGCACTGGAGCGGCTTACCGCTCACGGATCGCAGCTGGTATCCGCTGTATGAAGCGATGGTCGACCTCGACGTACCGGCCATGATTCACGTGTCGTCGTCGTGCAATCCGAACTTTCATGCGACCGGCGCGCATTACATCAATGGCGACACGTCCGCCTTCATGCAGCTGTTGCAGGGCGATCTGTTCGCCGACTTCCCGACCCTGCGCTTCATCATTCCACACGGCGGCGGCGCCGTGCCGTATCACTGGGGACGTTATCGCGGCCTCGCGCAGGACATGAAGAGGCGGCTGCTCGAAGAGCATCTGCTGAAGAACGTGTACTTCGATACCTGCGTCTATCACCAGCCCGGCGCCGAACTGCTCGCGAAGGTCATTCCGGTCGGGAACATTCTGTTCGCGTCGGAGACGATCGGCGCGGTGCAAGGCATCGATCCGCGCACCGGCCATTACTACGACGACACGCGCCGCTACATCGATGCGATCGAATGGCTCAGCGACGCGGATCGCCAACGCATCTACGAAGACAATGCGCGCAGCGTCTATGCACGGTTGCCGCGTCAACTCGATCGACAATTCGCCGTACGAGGAGCCACCGTATGAACCCAGTGGGATGGCGTGAATTTCCGTGTGCGCCGCAGGCGAGTCCAGCTACGCTCGACGCCTTGCGCGAACTCGCGGTGTCGCTGCTCAGCGACAACATGGCGCGCGCGAGCGGCGCGATTGGCTTACGGCCGTATCATCGGCCGAAGCCGTTGGCCGGCACCGCATTGACGATCCATACCCGCCCCGGCGACAATCTCGCGATTCATCGCGCGTTCGAATTCTGCCGCCCCGGCGACGTGCTCGTGATCGATGGCGCGGGCGACCTCACGCAGGCGCTGATGGGCGAGATCATGGCGACGTATGCGGAAAGCCTTGGCGTGCGCGGTCTCGTGATCGACGGTGCGATTCGCGACGTCGGCGCGCTGCGGCAGCACGATTTTCCGGTGTATGCGCGCGGCGTCACGCATCGCGGCCCGTACAAGAACGGTCCCGGCGAAATCAACGTGCCGGTCACGGTGGGCGGCATGGTCGTGAATCCGGGCGATATCATCGTCGGCGATGAAGACGGTCTGCTCGCCATTGCGCCGGCCGACGTCGACGCGGTCATCGAAGGCGCGCGACGTCAGCAAGCCAAAGAAGCGGCGGCGCTCGCGTCGATTGCCAACGGCACGTTCGAGCGCGGCTGGGTCAACATGCAACGCGACCGGATGATGAACGGCTCATGAACCTTCTGCTATCGGCCCCATGGCGCACTACCTGAACGCTGTAACCCTTCTCGAACTCGCGCGTGCCGCGCAACAGCGCGCCAGCGCACCTTGCGAATGCACGCGCACTCCCCTCGACGGCTGGCAATCGCAGCCGCTATCGCTGGACGAAACGCTGTTCGAGGAAATCGGCACGCTGATGCCGGAAGACGATCCCGAGCCGACTTTCAGCGAATATCTGCCCAATAAAATGAGCTACTGGTCGGCCGATGCGCCGATCGCGCCGCGCTATTTCCCGTACAACCGCTGCGGCGTGTGGCAATGCACGACGTGCGGGCGACTGTACTTGCGCTACGTCGAAGGTGGTGGGTATTTTGTCGATCGAAGGATTCGCGCGGTGAACGCTGACCTGATAGAAGACGTGCCGCTGTCCGCATGACGCGGGTTGCCATAGCCGCGGCTCATGCGTCGCCCTTGCCGCCCGCGCGCGCGACGCTCAGCAGCTCTCTGACGCGGCGCGCGAGCTTCGACAGCACACCGCCCGCTGATTGAGTCCCGGCCTGCTGCCGGTGCGGCATACGCTGCAGATCGTACCAATCGCTATCGAGCGCCCTCGCGTGACCCTCCGCGCTGAACGGCCATTCGACCACCACCGCGCGCAAGCGCGCGGCATGCGAGCTCCTGTCCGCACGATCGATATACGCATTGATCTCCGACGCCTCGTGCCGCGCCGCCTCCTCCGAATCGACGGCAATGAAGTCGTTGAGTCCTTCGATGTGGACGCACCATAACTGTTCGCTCACGTCGCGTCTCCCGCTGCCTGTTTCAGCCGCTTCAACTACCGAGAAAAACTCAACGCACGGACCCAAGCCGTTCCCATTTCAGATCCGAAAAGCACGGGCCCTGCGTCGCCTCGCTGAACTTCACGTCGTTGTGCCCGCCGTTCCACTCCATCACCTGCACGCGCTCGTTCGCATCGACCGTGACGTCCCAGCCGACACAGCGCGCGAATGGAATCTTCCGGTGCAGCCGCAGCACCAGGGCGACACATTGCTCGAACTGCGGAATCCTGACGCCGGCAAAGCGCACGCCCGAATCCGGATGCGCCGTGACAGCACCCCAGTTCGCATAACCTTCGTCGTACAGTTCGCCGGTTTCGAGCTTGACCGCCACACAGATTTGCCGCCGGCTCTGGATGTGCGTATCGTCTGCTCTGCCGAGCCTCAGGTAACAGGACCGAAGGGAGATGCAGCCGCTGTCGTCCACCACGGTCGTGAGGCGCAGCGTTGCCACGGGCTTCGAAGCAAATGCGCTGAACAGAGGGTGCTGAACGATGAATGCCTGAATCACACCGTTGCCAAGCGCCCGGATGCGCGCGGGATCGAAACTCGCCTTGTCGAAGAAATGGACGCCATTGCCCTGCTTCGAGCCGTCGAGCTTGAAGATCACGCGCTCGGCATGCTCGAACACGACTTCTTTCAATTCGCGATCGGGGACCACGACGCTTTTGTCCGTGAAGAACAGCCCATTGGCGAAGTACGCGATATCGGGCAATGCGTCGCCGCCGAAAAGCTGTTGCGAGATCGGCTTCAGGTCCGAGATCTTCCCGTACAAGCCTTTCAACTTCGGCACGACGACGATGGCGTAGTAGTTGTCCGGGATCCATCCTTCCTTGAATGTGTCGCAAAACGCGGTGTACACGCGCAGCCACGGCGCGTAGACAGGGTCGCCGAATACATCGCGCGCATAGGCGTCCGCGAGCCGCAGATTCGCCGGGTTGGCCTTGCCGTGTCTGTCTTCGAGCACCTGCAATATCTTTCTCGCCTGTGCGCCGTGGTCAAGGTGAAACCGGTACAGCGAGACCCGCTTCGCGGAGCGCCTGACTACTTCTTCAACGCCGGATAGCATCATGCTCAGTAAGCGTTCGGATGATGAAGCCCCTTGAAAATCGTGGCCAGGATGATCCTCACGTCGAGCCAGAACGACCAGTTTTGCAGGTAATACAGATCGTGCGCGACGCGGCCTTGCATCTTTTCGAGGCGATCGGTCTCGCCGCGATATCCGTTGATCTGCGCCCAGCCGGTAATGCCAGGTTTGATCCGATAACGGTGGATATAACCCGAAACGATGTTCTGATAGAGATCGTCGTGTTCGAGCGCATGAGGACGCGGCCCCACCACCGACATATCACCTCGTAGCACGTTGAAGAACTGCGGCAGTTCGTCGAGACTCGTGCGGCGCAGGAACGCGCCAACGGTCGTGACGCGTGGATCGTCGCGCGTGGCCTGTTCGAGAATGCCCGGTTTCTGTTCGTGCAGCCGCATCGTGCGGAACTTGTAGATCGTAAATACGCGGCCGTCGGCCCCTTTGCGCCGCTGCCTGAAGAACACCGGCCCGCGTGAACTCAGTTTCACGGCAATCGCACAGACCAGCAGAATCGGCGAGATCGCAATCAACGCGACCATCGCGAACAGACGGTCGAACAGCTCTTTCTGCACCAACGCATTCGGCGGCAGCGGCGACGCGGCGAGATTGATCGTCGGCAAGCCGAGCAACTCGGTCATGCTGCCTTCGAATAGCGCAAGCGTGCGCACATCGGGCATGAAGCGCACGTTGATCAGGTCGTTGCGAAACTCAGCGGCCAGATTAAGAATCGCGCGCTCCTCGGTGAGCGGCAGTGCCAGCCATACTTCGCCGATCTGGTGTTCCCGCACGTAGCGAGCGAACGCACCCTGTTCTTCGAAGACCTGTACCGACGAGCGCGACGGAATACAGCAGCCCGGATGCAGGTTATACAACGCGTTCGCGCGGAAACCGGCGGCCGGCGACATCTCGATCTTCCGGATGATCTCATCGCAATGGTCGCCGCATGCCGCCACCGCGACCTGCTGCAAGTTCATCCCCGCATGACGCATGCGGCCGAGCAGCGCATGCGTTACCATCCGGCCGGCCATCATCGCGGCGCCCGAGATACCGGTCCAATAGACGAACCAGAGCCGCGACACGAAGTCGATCCGGTGCAGCGAGAACATCAGCACCATCGCGCAGGTCTGCACGACGATCCAACCGAGCGCCACGTGGCCCGCGAGCGCTCTTTTCGAGCGCCCGCGCCACGATTCGTAAACACCGAACACCGGAAACACCGCGAGAGCAAATGCGGCGCCAAACGCGACGAACGCGAGGTAGAAGCTCCGCTGCGAGCCGCCGTCGAAGCGGATCTGCGAGGCCGCGAAGGCACCCGCCACGATCATCGCGACATCGAACGCTCTCGCCAGTAGACCAGTCAGCGATCGCATCACAGCCCCCTCATAGCTGGTATCAGGTCGACCCCGTCGCATCAGCCGCAACGCCCGTACTTGTCGTCGAAACGGACGATGTCGTCTTCGCCGAGATAAGCGCCGGACTGTACTTCGATGATCTGCAGCGGCACGCGACCCGGATTTTCGAGCCGATGAAGCACACCCAGCGGGATATAGGTCGACTGGTTTTCGCCGAGAAGAAACTGCTCTTCTCCACGCGTGACGAGTGCCGTTCCGCACACGACCACCCAGTGCTCGGCGCGATGATGATGCATCTGTAACGACAGGCGCCCGCCCGGCATCACGACGATACGCTTCACCTGAAAGCGCTCGCCATGATCGATCGAGTCGTAAAAGCCCCACGGGCGGCGGACTTTTCTGTGCGCATCGGCTTCCGGCGATTTCTCGCGCCTGATCCGCGTCACGAGTTCCTTGACGTCCTGCACATGCGATCGATCCGCCACGAGCACCGCGTCGTCGGTATCGATCACGATCATGTTGCTGGTACCGACGCAGGCGAGAAGCCTGCCTCCTTGCGAGCGTGCGTAAGTCGCGGTGGCCCCTTCGAACAGCACGCGGCCGCTCGCGGCGTTACCGCAGTCATCCTTCTCCATCGCTTGCCATACCGCATCCCACGAGCCGAGATCGGACCAGCCCGCTTCGAGCGGCACCACCACGCCGGAACCCGCCGACTCCGGTTTGCCGAGCTGCTCCATTACCGCATAGTCGATCGAGTCGGATGGAGAACGCAAAAACGCGTCGGCCTCCGGCATGATGCATTCTTCGGTCTTCTTCGCGTCGCGCCACGCATCGACACAAGCCGTATGCATGTCCGGCTGGAACTGCTCGATGATGGATAACCACACCGACGCACGCACGACAAAGATGCCGCTATTCCACCAGTAATTGCCCGATGCGACGTACTGGGCCGCGAGTTCCGCCGCGGGCTTCTCGACGAAGCGCTCGATGCGCCGCGCACCATCGGGTAACACATCGCCGAGGCGGATATAACCGAAGCCCGTGTCGGGTCGTTCCGGCGGTACGCCTAGCGTGACGATCGCGCCGTCGCGCGCATGCGTCGCCGCAATGTCGAGCGCGTGATGAAGCCCTTCGAGATTCGCTATCGCATGGTCGGCGGGCATTGCCACCAGGATTGCGTCCTCGTCCTGAGCGCGTGCCGTCAGCGCGGCAAGCGTGAGGGCCGGCGCGGTATCACGACGCGCGGGCTCGACCACGATCCGCGCATTCACGCCGATTTCGCGTGCCTGCTCATAAGTGGCGAAATAATGCTCGGTGCCGCAGACAATCACGGGATCGGCCGCGACGTTCCATGCGCCTTCAAAACCGGCCATGCGCCCCATCGTTGCCTGCAACAAAGTCTGGTTGCCGATCACGTCGATCAGCTGCTTGGGAAACTGTTCGCGCGACACCGGCCACAAGCGGGTGCCGGAACCACCAGCGAGAATCACCTGCACGAGCAGCGGATACCCCGCCTCGGCAGAGTCCTGCCGTTTCGTTTCGACATCCGTCGCGGCTGCTGCTGCCGTAACCTTGCCCATCGCTCACTCCTTCGCATTGAAACCCGCTCGGGAACGCATCTCCCTGAACGACACCGCATAACGCGGTGCGTCGCGATTCACACAAACACCGTCTCATATGATTTATTGATCGGGACGTCCGCGTCAGACGGATCAGACCAGTCGTTCAGTTCGCAGTGAAAAGACGCATGCACCGACGCCGAATCCGGCTCGATCGGGAAGTACGGAAACTGACTGGCCGGATCGCAGTGGTCTGCTCGACAACGACGACCGGAAAACGATTGAAATGCAAGAACGAACGCGGCAACGACGTGCATCGGATCGGGGCGACGTCGTGTCGCGATGAGTTCAATCATAGTGAGGCCATATTTCATTGCAGCGCACCTGGCGCGAAGCGAGGAAGTTTTGGCGGCGCTCGCGGACACCTTTTCGCAAGCTTGCGAACGAGCTTGCACCTCTATTGCAGGGGATGCGCACGGTTGAAAACAAGCGGTGACACGTGCTACCGTTTAATGAATGTCCCGTGGCATTCATGTCAAGGTCGTACGATATGATCCCATGCGGCCACACCGTGCGTCTCCGCTTTTCCCAATCCGGCCATCATCCAGCGCATGGGCACATCCCCGACCGGCGCGCCGTCCGTTTTTCCGGAGTTGCAATGGCCTATATTTCGCTACTCGCACTTTTTCTGACGGTCACGAATCTGGTGCCCATCAGTGCGATCGGCTTTGTCCCGCTGCTGTTGTGCGCGTGGCGCTTTTATGGCCGCAGTTACCCCGCGTTCATGGCGCCGCTTACGGCTTTCACCGCGCTTGCGATCGTCTCGACGCTGTTCTACGATCCGCAGTCGTTTCTTGAATTCGATTTCTATCGGCGCGACGGCAACTTTTTCGTCTCCTATGCGCCCATTTTTGCCGGTTGCTTATATGCGCACCGCTGGGATATGAACAAGGTACTGCGCGCGTTTTTCATGTTCGCTGTCCTGACCAACCTGCCGATGTACGCGTACTACATCGTCGAGAACGGTCTGCTCAGCATCTTCACCAACCCCGACGACAGCTTCGGCAGCTACTTCATTGCCCGTAATGCGGCCGGTGGCTTCTTCGCGATGCTGTTCTGTCTCGGCGTGGCCTGCTACCTGCAAAAGCGCAGCAGGCTGCTGATCGCGCTGCTCGCCTGTAATGCGCTGATGCTGTTTTCCACCTATAGTCGCGGCTCGCTGCTCGGCGCCGCGGCCGTGCTGCCGTATCTGTACTTTGGCCGCAAGCGCTGGATGCTCGGGTCGATGATCGCCGTGATGCTGGTCGCGTCGTTCGCGGTGGCGATTTATCATACCGAGCCGACCGTCGACTACATGGGCTATACGTTCTCGATTCACAATCGGGACGCCAAGCTCGCCAACCTCAACATTCGCTATGAGTGGCTGTGGCCGCGAGCGCTCGCGTATTTCGAACAGAGCCCGATCGTCGGTCTCGGCTTTGGCTCCTTCGACGACCATATCGGCAGCCTCACCTCGTACTTCCATCTGTTCGCCGTGCCGTCCGATGTCGTGATCGAGCACAGCGATTCGCATGCTCACAACTCGTACCTGAATATCCTCGCCGAGCTCGGCGTGGTGGGCCTCGCGCTGATCCTCGCGTTTTACTGGAAACTCGTCGAGTGGAGCAAGCAGGGTGCGGCGTTTGCCGCGTTGGTCGAGGGGGGACGCCATTTCGCGGCGTTCCGCTTCGTGGAGATTTCGTCGGTTTGCCTGCTCGTGATGTCGGCAACCGAGCATCGGCTGGTCACGCCGTCGAACGTGCTGATTCTGACTCTGGTCATCTCACTGCTGCTCGCCGCGCGTCCGCTCGCGGTTACCGCATTCAGGCCTGACCCGCGCGGATCGCGCAACGCAGGCGTGGCGGGTCAGCGGGCCGCACAGCCCCTGTCCCAGCGCCCTACTCAGGGCGTAACGTCGGCCAGATGACGTTCTTCGGCCGGCTGCGGCTGACTCTGTGCATACGGAAGAAACTGTTCGATGCACGCATACGGAAGCCGCGTATCGACGAAGCTCATCAGCGCCTTCTTGAAGTTCTCCGATGAGAAGCGCTCGGCATTCTTGCGGCAGGCGCGCGCGTCGAACAAGCCTGCATTGCTTTCGAACCGGCCGACGGCTTCAAGCAACGACGCGGTGGTTTGCTCGCCGAAGAAAACCCCGGTGGCCCGTTCGAGCGGCAAACCCACGACCGATTCAAGCACGCCGCCACGGCCGAACGCGATCACCGGTGTACCGCAAGCCTGCGCTTCGACCACGGAAATGCCGAAGTCTTCTTCCGCCGCGAACACGAAGGCACGTGCCCGCCGCAAATGATCGATCAGCACGTCGGACGGCTGATGCCCGAGAATCTCGACGTTCTCCCCGGCCACCGACCGGATCTTTTTCATCTCGGGACCATCGCCGATCACGACGAGCCTGCGATCGGGTGTTTGCGAAAAGGCCTGGACGATCAGATCAATACGCTTATAAGGCACCATCCGCGACGCCGTCACGTAAAAATCCTCTTTCTCCGTACCAATGGACATATTCGCCAGATCGACCGGCGGATAGATCACCGTTGATTCCCGCTGATAGGCCTTTCTGATGCGCCGTGCAATGAACTGCGAATTCGCGACCAGATGATCGACACCGTTCGCGGAACGCGAATCCCAGCCGCGAATGTAATGAAGCAGCACGCGCGCCAACGCGGAGCGCAGTCCCGTGTCCAGATGAGATTCGCGCAGGTACTGATGTTGCAGATCCCACGCATAGCGGATCGGCGAATGAATGTAGCTGATGTGCACCTGGTACGGCCCGGTCAACACGCCTTTCGCGACCGCGTGCGAGCTCGAAATGACGAGATCGTAGCCGGACAGATCGACCTGCTCGATTGCAATCGGCATCAACGGTAGATAGGCGCGGTAACGGCTTCGCGCGAACGGCATCTTCTGGATAAACGACGTGTTGACGGACTTCCCCTTCACGCAGTCGCGGTCTTCGAGAAAATCGACAATCGAAAAGACGTCCGCATCCGGGAAGCACTCGATGATGTTCTTCAATACTTTCTCGGCGCCGCCGGACACCACCAGCCAATCGTGAACAATAGCGACTTTCACTTCGAGCTCCTGTGACGATCCAACCAAACCCCCGCCCACTCACGCACCGCTTCAATCGTCCTTCGCGCCACCCGTCTGCGTACGAAGTCCGCATACCACCCGCACCCGCTCGAGCGCCCGCTCGGCCCCAGGCAACAGGCTAACCAGCTCGAGGCGAATCATGACGCCGAGCAGCGTCGCCGACAGCATCGCTTCGCCGATCACCCGAGCAGACGCCATGCCCATCGCGCCGAAGCGCGGCGCGAGAACGAGCGCAATCGCGAGATTGACCAGGCCCGAAACTACGCCGGCAATCGCGAGCATCCTGTCCCTTTTGCGCGGCACGAATACATAGAACGCGACGAGTTCGTTGAAAGCCGCAAACGGAAACATCCATGCGAAGACCTGCAACACATGCGCACTCGGCTCGAACGCGGCCCCGAGAATCAGCGGCAACAGGAAAGGTGAGAGCGTCAATGCGCCGAACAGCAAGAGTAGGCTGTAGCCGAGCAGCAGCATGGCGCCGCGACGCGTCGTGACATGCGCGCCTTCCTTGTCGCCCTGTGCGAGTTGTCGCGTTATCGTCGGAATAAAGACCTGCCCCGCGGGGCCCATCAGGCTGAGTCCAATCGTCGCGAAGCGCTCCGCCGCGCCGAAATAGCCGACCTGCGCGGGCGTCGACAACAGGGTCAGCAAATACGTGGATGATGCCGTAAGCACGACGGAGCCGGACGAATAGCAGAACAGCATCGCCGAACTGCGCACGAGCGGCACGACGCCGGAAAACGTAAGACGCGGCAACCCGAGCTGCCATGTCGTCAAACCGTACGAAATGATCAACGACGCGATACCCGCAATCAGCAGACTCGCCAGCACCCATACGGCGTCTTCCGGTCCTCTGACGAGCGTCAGAACCAGCACGAGGCTCAGCGCGAAGCCGAACACTTCGATCATGATCGGCGTGCGAAAGTAATGCCGCCCCTGAAATAGCCAGCCGAGATTCAGTGCCGACACGACGCCGAGCAAGGTCGCGAGCAGGCCGATGAGAGGCCGCTCCGACAATACCGGCGAGCTCAAGGTCGCAACGACGCCGATGCCCGCGCCGATCACGCCGAGCAACAGCCGCGCGCTGACATGCAGCGAGTAGATCGCATTGCATTCGAGCGCCGACTGCGCTTTCGACACCTCGCGTATGCCGACGAACGTGAGGCCGAAGGTGACGAGCATCCATATCACGTTCATCAGCGACATCGACGCAAGTACGCGGCCGTACTCGGCCACACCCAGCACTCTTCCATAGAACGGCACGACGATGATGAGGTACACGTACCTCATCAAATAGCCGCCATAGACAAAGGCGATTACATTGGCGCTTGCACGTCTATCCATGCCGTCCTCCTTCGCCCTCAGCGTCCTGAGACGCGACGGCGCGCAAGCGGGTTCGCGATATAACGCACCGCGAAATCCGATAGCGGCGAGTAAGGCACGAGACACAGACTCGACAATACGAGCGTGCCGAGTTTTTTCTTCAGGCTCCAGAACGGATTCGCGACAATCGTATGCAGATAGCGGCCTGAATCGAGCAGCATCCAGTGCCAGCGCCTGAATAGCGTCGCGCGATAAATGGAAGAACAGAATGTCGCTTTCTCATGCGAGAAGTCGAGAAACGTCGTCGGCAGTTCGATGTCGAGCCGGATCTTGGCAATGTTGCGCAGGATGGCCCAGCGCATGTTGAATGCGCGTGGCGCTTTCGTCAGTTGTTCCGAGTTCGCGAACGCCACCGTTTCACTGCCCGCGTTATGTACCCGATAACCGCCTAGCGACTTCGGCACGGTCGCGATGGGACCGGTCAGCGCAACGCCATAGATGGCGTAAAAGTCAGCGCCATAGCGATTCACGCCCTCTTCAGGGACCGGAAAGATCTGCCTGAGCGCACTCGCCCGGTAAGCATTGCCCGACGCGGGTGGCGACGGATAGAGCCAACCGCAACGCAGCAGCTCGCCGCATTCCTGGGGCGGCTCGCTATGCGGCACGTAGGCGCCCGTCAACGCACCTTCGTTGTCCATCACGTCGAGCCGGAATTGCACCTTGGCCCACGTACCGTACTCGAAAAAGCGCATGACTTCGGAGACCGCTGATGGGTACAGCACGTCGTCGGAATCGAGAAAAATCACATACTCGGTGTCGAGCGACGCGATCGCATGATTGTAGGCGGACACCTGACCGCCATTTTTCTTGCTGAGAAACAGCACGCGGTTGCCATAGCTTTCAATGATCGTGCGCGAACCGTCGGTCGAACCATCGTCGACGACCATGACCTTGGTCGCGGGATACTCCTGCGCGAGTGCAGAGTCGATCGCAGCGGTCAGAAAGCGCTCGTAGTTGTAATTGCAAATCGCAATGGTGACCGGTTTCATCATGTGTCAACGCTATCCGTCAGGTTCGATCCGCCGGCTCCCGGCGACCGTCAAGCTCACGAACTATCGCTATGCCACTCCCTGCGCCACGCGACGCAGCACGAGATAAGCCAGATTTCCAGGCGGATAATTGCCAGCGCCGTTCACCTGGTCGGGCACCTTGAATCGGACCTGCATCAGTTCGTTGTCCCAACTCAATGCAACATTGCCCGGTGCGCTCGCCTCGCCACTGAGCGCATCGATGAAATCGGCCTTGACCGTGCGAGAGCGCAGCGCCTGCAGCCCGCCGATTGCAATGCCCTGCCAGCCCGCGCTGCTACTCACCTGTATCACGAGTTCGTTGCCCGAAAGCAGAGCATTTGCAGCCACTCCAGGACCGCCTTGCAGCGGTTTTGAAAAACTCGCCAGATGCCCACCCGCGGTTTGGCGCAGCACGATCAAGGTTCGACCGGAAACGTTGCAGGTTCGTTCAGGCGGACCGCGATGCGTGAGACGAAACGGTTCATAGCCGTCCCAGTGATAGATCATCGACAGGTACTTGTCCGGATCGTCCCAGTTTCTACCAAGCGCCCACACCGCCAGATCGAAGAAATAACGCGGCAGGTAGTGCGGATCCTTCATGTACTCGTTGCCGATCTCTGTCTGCCAGATGCCGCGCGCGGGACCGTTCTTCACGTATTGCTGATACAGCGATTCCAGATCCGCCACAGGCAAATAATGCGTGTCGATGTAGTCGACCCAATCGAGCATTCGCTCATTCAATGCCGGGCTTCGGTATTCGAGCCAGCGCTGGAAGTTCGCGAGCCCACCCTGGTCCGGCCAGCCTCCATAAACCACATACGCGTGGTAACTGCGAATGATGCGTGCGGCCGGAATATGAATGCGCTCGATGTAGTCCTGCATCGCGCGCTCGTACGGCTTCGCGCGCTTTTGATCCGTGCTGAATTCCGGGCCGTGCCAGAACGTCGCCTGCGGCAATCCGCCGGACAATTCGCCCGCGGCCTCGTTCCAGATCTGGAGATCGGTCGCCGAGCCCGACCAGCCGTTCGTGCCAATCAGCTCTGTCATCCTGCGGGCGCGCCCGCACGGGGGCGCTGCATCCGGTATCAGCGCAAGAGCGGGTCTGATATTTGACATCGGCGCGGCGGCACCCGCCGCCAGCGCGGCGATTGTCCGCAATGCACGTCTTCTGCCAGCACGTGTCTTCACGCGATCCATGTTCGTACCCACCCATCGCTAGCTCGCCGACGCGCGCGGCGTCAGTTCGGCCAGCCGTTCGCCAGTCTGGATGTAAAGGATTTCGAGCACTTTTTGCGCCGAGCGCTCCCAGCGAAACTCGCGCGCATGCAGCAGCCCCGCGCTTCGGTGACGTTGGCGCAGGTCCGCGTCGCTCATCATCTGCGTGATCTTCGCGGCGATGTCGTCCGCGGAAGTCGGGTCGCAATACATCGCGGCGCCTCCGCACGCTTCTGGTATCGACGTGCAAGCCGACGCGATCACCGGGCAGCCGCAATACATGGCTTCGAGAGGCGGCAAGCCGAATCCTTCGTACAACGACGGAAACACCAGGCAGCCGGCGTTCTGATACAGCGCCTTCAACTCCTCATCCGACACGAAACCCGCCCACACGACCTGGCGCGAATGCACCGGATGCTCCGGGCCCGCGCTGCTGAAGATGCGCGGATTCTTCCTGCCCACAATGACGAATTTGACCTCGCTCAGATGTCCGAGCCGCTCGATCGCATCGAGCATGCCTTGCAGATTCTTGCGCGGGTCGAGACTGCCGACCATCACGCAATAAGCGTCCTTACACAATTCAAGCCGTTGCAGCACCGAGGGGTCAGCGACGATCCGGTCGAGATGATCCGCGCCGGGCGCCACCACTTTCACACGCGATTCGTCGATCTTCAGATGATGGCAGATACGCGACTTCGAGAACGTCGACACCGTCAGAACAATCGGATGCGTGCGCGGCAATAGCGCGAAACAGACCCGATACCAGATGCGGAATCTCCTCGAGAAGCCTTGCGGCACGTCATAGACTGCCATGTCGTGAACCATGACGATCTGACCGTGCTTGAACAACGGATTCGTATTGCACAGATTCAGCAAGGTGACGCCGCGCGCGGCGATCGGCAGCGTGATCTGCTCCCACAAAGTGCCGCGCAACCAGGGAAAGCGCCGCTGCCGTTTGAGCAGCGAGCCTGGTTCGACCACGTTTGGTGGCACGAACACTTCGGGTTCGTCGCCCGGCACGGCGCGCATCTGCATGGCCCTCGTCAGTTCATAGGCAACGCGCTGGACCCCCGTGACGGGCTGCGAAGTAAACTTTCCGTTGATTGCAAAGGCCATCTGGTTCTCCGTTTTACGCCATCGCGAGCATGCTTTACCCCTTTGAAAGATCTACACGCTCAGGCGCCATGCCGCGCTCGTGGCGCAACGTCGGTCTCGCCGAAATCGCTGGCATAGTTCGTCTCGTAGCCGTAATTCTTCGTGCTTCGACGCAGCGGAATGCCGTTGAACACCGCACCCGCAATGCGCCCTTCTGCGCGCTCCACCTTTCTGATCGCGTCGGCGATTTCATCCTCGCTTTGCATGCCCGAGCGCAATACCAGCAGCGACGCGCCTGCCTCGTTCGCGATGATCGACGCGTCGGTGACGGCGAGGAAGGGCGGCGTATCGATGATCACCAGATCGAACTGGTCCGACAGCCGATCGAGCACCTCTTTCAGCCGCGGCTTCATCAGCAGCGCGGCGGGGTTCTCCGGGCGCACGCCGCATGACAGGAACGTCAATCCTTCGATACCGGTCGAGCGCAATGCATTGCGCAGCGGCAACCGTTCCGCCAGTACTTCCGAAAGACCGCCGCGATTGCTCTCGTTGAATAGCGAGGCGAGATGACCGCGCCGCATATCGGCATCGATCAGTACCACGCGCGAACCGATTTCCGCGTGCAGGATCGCCAGATTCGCGGCAACGAAGCTCTTGCCGGCGGACGGCGTGGGCCCGATGATCATCACGATGTTGTTGCGCGCGTGCGCGAGATCGCGCGTGACGGCGGTCCGTACGCTGCGCAGCGCTTCCACCGACGTGTCGTGCGGAAAGCGCGCGGCGAGAATCCTGGTCTGGTCGCCGTGCTCAAGCTGAATGTCGAGCAGGCTCTTCGGCATCGGGGGATGGGCACGCGCGGTCACTCCCGGCAGCGATTTGCGCCCCACGTTCATCGCGTCGCGATCGAGCAGCAGTTGCTGATGGCTGAACAGGATCTCGCCGAACACCGGCACGCTCATCTGACGCTCGACGTAGCGTGGATCCGTCACGCCGGTCATTACATGCCGGCGCATGAATACCATCACGACGCCGGACGCGATTCCGAGTACCAACGCGCCCCCGAGCACGAGAACCGGCTGAGGCATAACGGGAATATGCGGTCTGATCGCCTGATCGAGAATATGCGCTCCGCCCGTCGTGCTGGCGCGGCGTACCTGCAATTGCTCGGCCTTCTGCACCATGCCGAGATAAACCGTTTCCGCTACCTTCTGAGCGCGGATCAGATCGACGCTCGCGCGTTCCGACGCTGGCATACCGTTGAAATGATCGGAGAATTTCGCCTTCGCTTCTTTCAATTGCGCCAGTTGCTCGTCGACGTTCTGCACCCAGCGGCTCTGTTCCGTAAAGCGCTCGAGCAATTGCGTGCGCTGCAATTGCAGCGTCGCGATCTGCTTGTCGAGATCGAGGCCGCCCTGCAAATAGGCTTGCGCCTCGTTGGTCGGCTGCATCGACTGCGAGCTCGAACGGAAGTTCTTCAGCGCTTCCTCGGCTTTTCGCAGATCGGCGAGTAGACGCGGTAGTTCACCGTTGATGAATGCGAGCGTCTGGGTATCGTTCGATTGCCGGCTCGCCACCGCGGATGCGAGGTATTGCTGCCCCAATGCGTTGGCGACGGCTGCGGCTTTATCCGGGCTCTTGTCGCGATACTGTATTTGCAGCAGCCCGGAGTCCTTCACCTTGTCGCCGATCTTGACGAGGTTCGAGAAGCGCTTGATCGCGTCCAGCTCGTTCCAGCGAATCACCTCGAATTTCGTGCCCGGCCGGGCGTCGAGTTCCTTCACGAGCATGGCTACGCCGTTCTGATTGAGCGGCGTGCCCACCACGCCTCTCGCGAGCAACTCGCCGGACGGGCCGTGCAATTCGTAGGCGCCGTTCTCGAGCGCGGTCAACGTCAGCTTCTCTTCCTCGAGTTCGCGCGGCACGTCGAGCGCGGCGATCTGCACACGCTCGCCGCCCCATGCAAACGATTTGAGCCCCAGCCACGGCGCGGCGGGCTCACCCGGCGTCGCGAATTTTTCGGCGATGTCGCCGAGCACCGGAAACTTGAGCGGTTTGACCGAAATGTCGAAACGGAACTGGTCGATGACCGGCTGCAAGACCGAACGGCTCTCCATGACGGCCATTTCGGTGACCGGCGACGGCGATGGCGGCGGCATCAGTTCCTGGTTCTGCAACGCGAGTCCGAGCGCATTCGGCTCGGGTGGGTCCACGCGAACGATTACGTCGGCGGAATAGATCGGGGTAGCGATTAACAGATACGCCACGGCCAGCGTGAGGACCACGACCGTCGTCACCACGATCTCCCAGACGTGGTCGCGCATTAGCGTTAGCATCCCGCTGGCGCTGAGCTGCCTGCGCTCGGAATCAACAGCGGGATAGAGCGAGTTTTGCGGATAGTAATCCACCGGTCTGATCCTTGCAGGTTGATGAACAAAACGATCGGAGATCGCTTTGCGTCGCCACGTCATCATCAATGCCGCCGGCCGGATAAGCCCTGGATTGGCTGGCAGCACGGCGAAGCGGCGTGCTGTGTCGGGTTAGGTCGGGGAGCCGTGTTCGGGACCTCTCGAACCACGGGAGGCTACACACTCGTTGCATATCCACCGCGGCAGTGCCGATTGTTCTTCTCACGAATCAGGGAATGCGAAGCCCGCCATTCACGAATCCGCGATTGACAATTTCTCTCTCGATGTTGCGGTGAAGCATAGTCCGCAAAGGATCGAGGCATTCGCGCACGGCCCAAAGTAGTGTGTTATTGGCCGATAATGCGGAGCCTTTTACAAATGAAACACAAACCGGAAAGCCTTGTTGCTATCTGCAATTGCTGTAACAGATCTATACGGCAGGCGCCGTACATCGCGACCGAACCCGAATTGCACGGTTTATGTGCAAAGAATGCCGTTGTTATCCCTCTTATCGCGCCGAACCCATGCCACTCGGCGCATTCCGCAGATCGTCGAGCGTTTCACCCGCAAGAATCGCGCTAATTGAACAAGAAAAAACTTCCGTATAATGTTAATTAATATCAATTGTCCTAACGAATAACCCGGTAAGAATTTCTTCGATCCGGACGATTACGCCAAAACACCCGCGCATGCCAGCCAAGCTCGTCTCGCCCAATTCGATGCGCTAATCTCAATGCGTAGATTCTCGTCTGGAGAAGCTAGCGTGATGAAGCACATTGGTCTGTTCGTTTTTCAGGATTGTTCGATGGCAAGCACCGGCGCGATAGGCGACGCGTTTCGGCTTGCCAATGAGTTCAAGAGAGCGGCTGGCGAAGAGGCGCCATACCGGTTTACCGTGGTGTCCGACGGCGGTGGTCTCGTGACCAGCTCGTCCGGCATATCGATCTGGACGCAAGGCCTCGAACGCTACTGCCTCGCCGATTTCCACGCGTTCTTCGTGGCGTGCCGCGACGTCACCGAAGTGGCGGAATCGAATGACCACTTTCTGTCGTGGATCTCGCTGCAGGGATCGATCGCGTCGTTCGGCATGCAGCAGGGGGCGAATCTCGCCGTCGTCTGCAACGACCCGCTGCAATCGATCGTGCCGATGTTTCTGTTCGACGACAGCGGCGACGCCGCGCGCACGCAAAGCAATGTGACGCCCACTGATCTCGCGCTCGCGCAGATAGAACGCGACATCAATACCGACACGGCCCGCAAGATCGGCCGAATTCTGCAAACCGGTTACGCCGAGAAAAGCCGCTCGGAGCTCGATGACGGCAACATCACGACGACGACCGAGAAGATTCGCGAATCGGCGCGCTGGATCAAGGAAAACTACAGCAAGCCTATTTCGGTTGCGCAGGCCGCCGAATCGGTGGCAATGAGCAAGCGCAATTTCCAGCGCCGCTTCAAATGCGAGTTTGGCATGACGCCGCTCGAATATCTGCTGCGCACCCGCTTCGACATCGTTCGCTCGATGCTGAAGAACACCGATTTACCGGTCGACAAGATAGCGCGCCGCTGCGGAATGGGCGACGGCAATCGGCTCGGGCGGCTATTCAAGGAACGCTATGGGATGTCGCCGACGCAATTCCGCGCGCACCAGCACGCGGACGCGGATGAACGCTGGCTAACGCCGGAGGAAAGCTGGAGCGCCGCGACCGAGATGTTGCGGCAGACGCCACTGACGCTTTGATTTCGATTCCCCTGTTACTCCGGAGACGACTTCTCGACTCGACCGTCACGGGATCAGAACATGTCGATCTTCAAATCCGCCGGGCGGGATGTGAAGGACGCGACTATCGCGTCGGAAAGTCAGGCTTCCTTACAGACTGATGACACCGCCGTGGCTTCGCTCGTCGAGCGGCCGGCGCGTCACACGGGTGCGCATTCGTCGGCCCCGCAATCACCAACTACTGGGAGAAAGATCAAGGAAGCGGCGAAGACGCTGTTGCCCGACGCCCTTTTCCTAAGCCTGTTACATCACAAATGCATTGGCCGCTATCCGCATCTGATTCGTCCCGTCACGTTCAACGAGAAGATCCTGCAACGCAATCTTCACCCTGATCCTCGCTATGTCTGCCTGAGCGACAAGCTGCTGGTGCGGGACTATATCGCAAGGAAAATCGGCGACAAGCATCTGATACCGTTGATCGCAGCGCCCGATGCATTCACGCCCGAAGTGTTCGATGCATTGCCCGATGCTTTCGTGATGAAAGCCAATCATGGCAGCAGCTTCGTCGAATTGGTGACAAATAAGTCGGAAACCTCGTTCGAGAAGCTCAAGAAGCTCGCCGACCAATGGCTGCACACCGACTTCTATTGCGTTGGGCGTGAGCGGCACTACGAGATGATCGAGCCGCGCATTTTCTTCGAGCAACTGCTGCTTGACCAACGCGGCCAGATTCCGGCGGATTTCAAGCTGCACTGCTTCAACGGCCGGCCCGGGCGGCCGATCATCTATATCCTCGTGATCTCGGATCGGTTCGGTAACGCGACGCACGGCGACGTGTATGACATCGAATGGAATCACCTCGATATCGCGATCGGCGACTACAAGCGCAGCGCGGCACCTGCTCCGCGCCCGCGGCATCTGCAGGCCGTGCTGGATGTCGCGGCCCGACTATGCGAAGACTTTGACTACGTGCGGGTCGACCTGTATGCGCCCGACAATCTCGTTTACTTCGGCGAACTGACGTTTACACCCGGCGCGGGCGTGCTGCCCTTCACGCCGGACAGTGTCGATTTCGAGTGGGGCAAGCTGATGGTTTGAACGCGCTTTCATTGCTGGCGCTTGGACTCCACCATCAAGCCGGCGACATGCCGTTTTGCAGCTTTGCGCCGTCGGCCTCGCGCGATGCCAGAAACGCCAGCCACGCCTGCGCCGCTTCACGCTGGCGCGCCAGCGTACAGATCGCGGCGGTGAAAGTCGTGGTGGACTGGACGGCGGCCGGAAGCTCGCCGAGCAGATCGATGCCCGGCACGTGAATCAACTCGCTCATCTGTTGAAAACCCAGCGCGACTTCTCCACACGCAACGAGCGTGCCGACCGGCACACCCGGCGGCGCCTTCACGATACGCGAATCGATCTGCCCGGCAATGCCCCACCGTTCGAACAGCTTCAGCAGATACGTGCCGCTGGGCCCCGTCGAGTAGCCGATGCTGCGCGCGCCGAGAATCGCGTCGCGCAGCGCCGCTTCGGTTGCGATGTCCGGATGCGCTGCTCCGGCCGCGACCGCGACTGCGATGCCCGAGCGCGCCAGCGCGACGCGGCTCGCCGTATCGACGCAGCCTGCCGCCACGAGCCGCTCGATCGCGTCGGCGGCGAGGATGACGATATCGAATACTTCGCCATCCTCAACACGGCGGGCCGCATCGACGCCGCCGACCGATTCGATCGCGATCGCCTGTCCCGTGCGCCGCTCGAACGACGCGGCGAGTTCGGCCAGCACCTGGCGCGTGGCCATCGATGAAATGCCGGTGATCGGCGCGCGCGCGGCTTGACCGTTGATCACTGCGACCACGCCCGTCAGTCCTTGTAACGCAGCCCGGCCTGCTCGAGCGGCCCGCGCATGTTGTACATGTCGAGACCGAGCACGCCGGAGGCGAGCTTCGCGCGCTTCGCGGCTTCGTTGGCCTCGCGCGCCGCGGCTTTTTCGAGCACCGCTGGCGCGGCGGCCGCAGGCACCACGACCACGCCATCGTCATCGGCGACGACGACGTCGCCCGGCGTGACCAGTGCACCCGCGCACACGACCGGAATGTTCACCGAGCCGAGCGTCGCCTTGACGCAGCCCTTCGCGGAAATCGCCTTGCTCCAGACCGGGAAGTTCATTTCGGTCAGCACGCTGACGTCGCGCACGCCCGCGTCGATGATCAACGCATGCGCGCCGCGCGCCTGGAAGCTGGTGGCGAGCAGATCGCCGAAGTAACCGTCGGTGCTCTCCGCGGTGACGCCCGCGACGACGACATCGCCGGGCCGGATCTGTTCGGCCGCGACGTGCAGCATCCAGTTGTCGCCCGGCTGCAGCAGCACCGTGACGGCCGTGCCGCTCGCGCGCGCGCCGGTATAGATCGGGCGCATATAAGGTTTCAGCAACCCCGTGCGGCCCATGGCCTCGTGCACGGTGGCCGAACCGAGCGCGCCGAGTTTGGCGGCCACGTCCGCATCCGCGCGCTGGATGTTGCGATAGACGACTCCGATTTCATACATGATTACAGCCCCTTCGTTTTCAGCAACGCATCGAGACGCGGATAAACGCGCCGCGCGTTACCTTCATAGATCTTGTGGCGCTCTTCCATGTCGACGTGCGCCGCTTCGATATAGCGCTTCGTGTCGTCGAAATAGTGACCGGTCTCCGGATCGATGCCGCGCACCGCGCCGATCATCTCGCTCGCGAACAGGATGTTGTCCACGGGAATCACGCGCGTGAGCAGATCGATGCCCGGCTGATGATAGACACAGGTGTCGAAGAACACATTGTTCAGCAGATGGTCCTTCAGCAAGGGCTTCTTCATCTCCTGCGCGAGACCGCGGAAGCGTCCCCAGTGATACGGCACCGCGCCGCCGCCGTGCGGAATCACGAAACGCAGCGTCGGGAAATCGCGGAACAGGTCCGAGGTCAGGCATTGCATGAACGCGGTGGTATCCGCGTTCAGGTAGTGCGAACCGGTGGTGTGGAAGCACGCATTGCAGCTCGTGCTCACGTGAATCATCGCGGGAATGTCGTACTCGACCATCTTCTCGTAGATCGGGTACCAGGAGCGGTCGGACAGCGGCGGGCTGGTCCAGTGGCCGCCCGACGGATCGGGATTCAGGTTGATCGCGACATTGCCGTACTGCTCGACGCATTTGACGAGTTCAGGAATACAGGTGGCCGGATCGACACCCGGACTTTGCGGCAGCATCGCGGCCGGCACGAAGTTCTCGGGAAACAGCTGGCTCACGCGATAGCACAGTTCGTTGCAGATCGCGGCCCACGTGCTCGAGATTTCAAAGTCGCCGATGTGGTGCGCCATAAAGCTCGCGCGCGGACTGAAGATCGTCAGATCGAGGCCGCGCTCACGCATCAGTTTCAACTGGTTGCTTTCGATCGACTCGCGCAGCTCGTCGTCGCTGATCTGCAATTCCGACACCTTCGGCATCTCGGACGGATTCTTGATGCCCGCGATCTGGCGGTTACGCCACGTCTCCAGCGCTTTGGGCGCGGTGGTGTAGTGGCCGTGAATGTCGATGATCACCGTGATTCCTCAGTAGATGAATTTAAACCAGCGGCGCGCGCGCAACGCTCGCGCGCCGCTTTCCTGCAAGCGTTAATGCGCGGTATTCGGCTGCGCTGCTGCTGCGCCGCCGCCCACGCGTTGGCTCACCAGGATGGCGATCGCAGCCAGAGCGGCGGGGATCGCGAGCATCGCCAGGATCGCGCCGAATTGCCAACCGAGACCCAGCAGCGCGCCGCCGATCGCCGAGCCGAAGATGCTGCCGAAGCGCCCCATGCCGAGCATCCAGCTCACACCGGTCGCACGCGCAACGGTCGGGTAGCGGCCAGGGGCAAATGCGTTCAGACCGGTTTGCGCGCCGCTCATGCAGAAGCCTGCGGCGAACACGAGCAAGGCGAGCGACGACGACAGCGCGCCGATATAGCCGAGCGCGAGCACGCACAGTGCGCCACCGACATACGCGGCGCTGATGACCGGCGCGGGACGCGACTTGTCCATGATCCAGCCGACCAGGACCGCGCCGATCGTGCCGCCGATCTGGAACATTGCCGTGATGTTGGCCGCGGTCGAGACCGACAGACCGGCATCCTTCATCAGCGTCGGCAGCCAGCCGGTCAGCAGATAGATCACGAGCAGGCCCATGAAATACGTGACCCACAGCGCGATCGTCATCGAGCCGAAACCCTGCGAGAACAGCACGCCGATCGGCTTGCGCGTCGGCAGCGGCGGTTCGTTCGACACGAACACTTCATTGCCTGCAAAGCGCGCGCCGCACACCCGGCCGAGCACCTTGCCAATGCGCTCCGACGGCGCGCCACGCACCGCGAGCAGACGGGCCGACTCAGGCAGCAACCAGATCTGGAACGGGATCAGCACGAGCGGCAGCGCGCCGCCGAAAATCAGCACCGAGCGCCAGCCATGAACCGGGATCAGCCAGCCGGCCGCGAAGCCGATCAATGCCGAGCCGAGATTGAAGCCTGTGAACATCACCGTGATCAGCAAGGCGCGCTTGCGTTGCGGTGCGTACTCGGAGAGCAGCGTCGTCGAGTTCGGCATCGCGGCGCCGAGGCCGATACCGGTCAGCAGACGCAGCGTTGCCATCTGCATCGGCGATTGCGTGAACGCGGTCGCGATCGTGAACACGCCGAACAGGAACACCGACGTAATCAGCACCCACTTGCGGCCGATGCGGTCCGATGCCGGACCCGCGAACAATGCGCCGATCACGAGACCGATCGGCGCCGCGCTCATCACGAGCCCGAACGCAGGACGCGAAATCGCCCAATCATGAATGATGGACGGCGCGACGAAACCCATGATCGCGACGTCCATGCCGTCGGCGGTCACGATCAGAAAACACAGCGCTACCAATAACCACTGGTAGAGCGAAATCGGCCGTTCGTCGATGAACGCCTTGATATCAATCCTGTTACCGCTGGTAGCACCCGTCATAAAACTCTCCTGTCTCCTTCATCGGTCTCATCGCGCATCATGGCGATGAACCCCCGCACGCCTTACTCGAACAACTGGCGTGACGGTACGTTTCGCGATTCGCGGGCCAAAGCACGGGTTAACCATAGGGCGGACGCGAGTATCCGCATTTTCGCCGTTCCGCATAGCACCGGCGACGCCGGGGCGATTCGCCCAAAGCCACGCCGGATAAGCGCTCAAGCCAGGCCTGTGGCCCCTGAAAGCGGGCCTCCCGAATGCCGTTTCTTGCACACCGTCATAAACAGAACAGATGGAGCGCGAACGAAGTCGCATAGAACGGCCGTGAGACGCCCCGCTTTTGCCGATCGACGGGGATGCGCCGCACCGACATTGCTATTGCCCCCGCGAATAAAGGGCCCAAACGAAAAAGCGGAATGACCGCGCAACGGCCATTCCGCTTCGGGATGAGCCGGCCTTTGCGAGGCCGGTTCGTACTCAGTTAGCGCGCAGAGCGACCCGCCTTACGGCGCCGCGACACCGCGCGTCGCCGCCGTATAAGGCGTGTAGAAGCTCGAGCCGGCCCACGTACGCGAGGCTGCCGTGTAGAGCGGTGCGCCTTGCGTGTAGTTCGCGCCGTCGTGCCAGTCGCCGGAACCGGTGTACTTCGCGACCGCCGGGTACGGATAGACCGGGCGCGAAGCCGTCACGTTGCTCGACGAGTCGGTTTGATACGTCATCACGGAAGTCGGCGCCTTGGACTGCTCGACCCAGTTGGTGACTGAGGTCACGAGGTCGATGTTCGGGTTGCCTTCGCCACCGCCGCAGTGACCGACACCCGGGATCAGGTACAGACGCGCGAACTGGTCGACTGTGGACGCGCCCAGCGTGTTCTGCATCGCTTCGTAGTACTGGATCGTGAAGAGCGGCGAGATGTGCTGGTCAGCCCAACCGTGCCACAGGATCAGCTTGCCGCCGGCAGCGTTGAATGCGGACAGGTCCGGATTCGTCGCATCGATGAACGGATGGTTTGCCTTCAGGTAGGTCGGATAGAAGCTTGCGTCCGTAAAGCCGAAGGTGTCGATGGTCGGCATCGTCGGCGAACCGGTGAAGATCAGGTTGTACGCGCCGGTCACGATCGAATAGCTGAACAGGCTCGTGACGGGCACCGCTCCGGCGGTCGAGTTCGTCTTCGGCACTTCCACGCCAATCCAGTTCGCTTCCGAACCGTACTGCGGCGAGCCGGCCAGCATGTACTCACCGGTCGTTGCGTCGGTCGGACCACTGTAGATGGCCTTGGCGGCCGTGACTTCAGCTGCGGTCAGGCAGCTGCTCGTGTCGGTCGCACCGTTCGCGCACTGGATCGTTGCCGGGTCGAAATGGCAGACACGCGGATCGGCCAGCAGGCCGTCGGCCGCGCCGCTGGTGCCGCCGCATGCGGCAACGACAGCCGTGTGCAGCAGCGTAGCCTTGTCGGCGTACAGGATCGCATTGCCCCCGCTGTCGCCGGTCGTGCTTTGCGACTTCACGCTCCAGCCGTGATACAGCGAGTTCTGGATCTGGAAGTGCGCAGCCGGTGCGCCGGCGACGATACCGTTGTAGTCGGTCGGGTAACGTTGCGCGGCCATCAGAGCTTCGCGGCCGCCGTCCGAGCAGCCGATGAAGTACGAGTACTTCTGCGCCTGTCCGTAGTAAGCCTGAATCAGCTTCTTCGCCGCGAGCGTCGTGATGTGCTGACCGCGGTACGCAAAGTCAGCCTGCTTTTGCGAATCCGTGGTCCAGGTGGAATCACTGCCCGAGTGACCCATGTCGGTCGCCGCCGTCACGAAGCCGCCCTTCTGCACGAGCGGGCACTGATACGAGAAGCTGAACGAGCTTTGCTGGGTCGGGTCGCTCAGGTTGCCGCACAGACCGCCGCAACCGAGTTCCGCGAAACGTTGCGTCCACGTGCTGACCGGCAGCGCGACTTCGAACGTGTTCGACGGAGCGAGCGTGCCCTTCACCGTACAGAATGCGACCGTCGCGCCGTTGACCGTTGCGTTGGTCACAGTTGCCGACGTAATCGAGCTACCCGCGCCACCGATGTCGGTGATGTCGATCGAAGCGAGCTTCGAGCAATCGACCACAGGCTGCACGACCGACAACGGCGTATACGTGAGCGTGCTGCTACCACCGCCGCATGCGGCGACGATCGCGGCCGTCGCGCAAACGCCGGCGAGCGTCAGCAACGAAACGCTACGCGCCTTGATACGCGACAGCAACTTCAGAGACTGCAGTGTTCTCATACTTGTTCCCCTGTATGTTTTTGGCGCTCGACTATCGGACGCGTGCGTGCGCTCGCGGCGCGCATCACGCGGCCACATTGAGTGACGCATGTCTTTTTCACCTTCATGGATTCATATCTCCTCTTTTAGTACTTCGGCTCTCAGAAACGTCTTCGTTTTTCAGACCGCGGCCGCGCAATCGCACAGGGTCGTCGGGTTTTGCCGCGACGTTAACCAGACGGTGAATGACAAGAAATCGCGGGTTAACCACAAGGATCAACGATATCGACGGCTCTTTGATGCGCTCGCACGCGCATCGTGTTGACGCTCGCCGGCACGCTTGATCCTATGGAACAAGGACTTACGGGTAGCCTAGACAATCGACTCACACTCGCGCCTGCATTTCGCGCAATGTCAGGCGATAATTTTTTTAGATGCGAAAAGAAAGAAATTGAAATGCACCGTTCGGCAGTGATGAGTCTTGAATCGTGTCGCGAAGTGATGTTGCAAAGAACCTCCGCAAAGTACTGCTTCTATTCCCATTGCCATGTTGTGGCGCGAACCCAACGCTATTCCAAAACGCTTTGCGAACTAACGCGAAGAGCTTTCTGTTTTATTTATCAGCCCTTCGTCGCGATCCTTCCTATTATTACAACCACTCATATCTTTGCTTACAAAATACAAATATCGTATCGACACGGCGGGAACATAAAACTTATATTTTTCAATGACCTGCGACACAAACTCCGAAATGGCGCAATCAACGCGCCGCGTCGCAAGTTCGCGTAAACCCCGCGATGTCTGACAGCCTGCTGTTCAATCAATCCGTTTTTTTGAGCAGTTCAAGCCACTTCCTCAGAAACATTGCGCCGACTATATTGAGCCCCGTTCACCAGTGCCCGACCTGTTTTGCATCACGAGGACCCACTGGGATCTACGTGAACCAACAGCGCGGCACACCCAGATTACTTCGCTTGGCATGACTAAATAAAACAGGAGATCATTTAGATGAAAAAGACGCAGATCGCTCTCGCCATTCTCGCGGGCACCTTGATGTCGACGGCAGCATATGCGCAAAGCAGCGTCACGCTCTTCGGCCTCATGGACACGGGCGTTACGTACGTGAGTAATCAGGGGGGCAAGAGCAACGTCAAGATGGACGACGGCGTCAACGGCCCGAACCTGTGGGGTATGAGAGGCACGGAAGATCTCGGCGGCGGCACCAAGGCCGTCTTCGAGCTCGTGAACCAGTACCAGCTGAACAACGGGCAATTCATGCCCAATTCGAGTCTGTTCAGCCGGACTTCGTACGTGGGGCTCGTCAACGATCGGCTCGGCAAGCTCACGCTGGGTAATCAGTACGACTTCATGACGGACTCGCTCTTCGGCGGTCACAACGATCCCGCTGACGTTTCGGGCCACTTCTACGCCTTCCGCGCGGGTCCGTTCCAGAAGCTCGCTCTGCCGCAGAACCCGACCGGCGCCTTCAACTGGGACCGCATGGCGGGCTCGAGCATCAATAACTCCGTCAAATACCTGACCCCGGTGTTCGGCGGATTCAGCGCGGGCGCGATGTATGGCTTCGGCAACGTCGCGGGTTCCGTTGGCGCGGGCAATTCGACCAGCTTCGCGCTCAACTACGCGGCGAATTCATTCGGCGCCAACGCGGCCTATACGAACGTGAAGTACTTCACCGCGGGTTCGCCGCAGGTCAGCGTGCGCAACTGGGGTCTTGGCGCGCACTATGCGTTCGGCTCGTGGTTCACCAATGCGCTCTTCACGACCGTGCACAACTCCGCGAACGGCGGCTCGGTCTATGAAGGCTCGGTCGGCGTGCAGTACCACTTCACGCCGGCACTCGCCACGGGCGCGTCGTATATGTACATGAAGGGCAACTCGGTCGTTGACAACAATCACGCGCACCAGGTCGCGGCGATCGCCGACTACTCGCTCTCAAAGCGCACCAGCGTCTATGTGATGGGTGTGTATCAGCGGGCAAGCTCGGGCGGCTTCGCGCAGATCAACGGCATGAACTCCTCGGACGGCGCATCGAGCGGACAGACGCAGGCAATCGCACGCATCGGCTTGCATACCCACTTCTGATTCGGGAAGTCATCGTGAATGGCGTGAAGGGCGAACCCGCCCTTCACGCCATTTTTCCAGTTCGACTGTGAGCACGCCGAATGACTACGCTCTGACAATTTATTACGATTTCACCGTGGTAGACGCGTAGCATAACGGGGGCGTGTCCTGCGAGCGCTCCCGCTCGCATTCGTCATTCAACCGCGGAGATTTTGGAAATGAGCATTTTCGGCGACATCGTCCACAAGCTGTTCGGCAAAGCGAAGCCGGACCAACCTCCCCCCGCGACGGAACCGACCCCTGACCCGGCCGCCGCTCAAGCCGCGACACCCGACGCTCCCGCCGCGCCCGCACCGCTGACCGACGTCGACGTGGCCGCCGTGATGGATCAACTCGTCAGCGAAAGCGGACAGACGCTGAACTGGCGCACGTCGATCGTCGACACGATGAAAGCGCTAGGTGTCGACAGCAGTCTCGAACACCGCAAGCAGCTTGCGCAGGAATTGAAGTACAACGGGGACATGAACGACTCCGCGAGCATGAACGTCTGGCTGCACAAGCAGGTGATGCAGGCGCTCGCGGCGAACGGCGGCAAGCTGCCGCCCGACCTGGCAAGTTAAGCAGGACGAATCACGCATTTCGCAATAAGCGAAGCGTAGTAAGAGTCCGTCATCCGGACGCGGCTGCCCGGTCGATGCGATCAACCGGGCAAACCGCATATCGAATGCGGGTGACGGAACACATTGCGATGGAGTAGACGCGGCTATTGCGCCGCGGTGAGCTTGAGCCCCGGCCGCAGCGGGTGCGTAGACTCCAGCGGACCCTTGCGTTCGTCCGATACCTGTTCAATTCCCTTTCTCGTGACTTCTTCGAGAAAGGTCAGGCGAGCCCGGTAGTAGTCGGCACGCAACTGTGCGTCGAGCACGAGCTGTTCGGCCTGAAACAGTTCCATGCGCAGGTTGTTCAGCGCACGCTCGGCCTGTTTCTCGGGAGTAGGAGCGTGTTGTGAAGCCCAGTTGGCAAGCCACCTTATCATGGTGAAGCCCTCCTAGAGTTCAAGGCTTTGCTACGACACAGGCTATCAAATTCCGGGCACGGCGTGTGTTAAATCGTCTCACGCGTTGCATATTGTGCAAGCTACTGTGGGGCACCACACAATCGACTTACCACGACCGCTTAGGTACTAATACCACAACCCGCGCGAAACGAAAAAAGCCCGCGCAGTGAAGGCGGGCAAATCCCACTCTCCGTAAGCGTGTGTCACGAGGATGACACGCGAGAAGCTTATCGCTCGCGCAATGCGAACGTTCGTGTGCTGGCGATCAGTTCCGCGCGAATAGATTGATCGCTGACCCTGGCTCGCGCGCTATTGACTCTCTTGAAGCGCTGCCCCAATTTTCGCAATGGCTCGCGCAAAGTGAGCGATCTGCCGGCCCTGCTCGATCAGATCCATGGCGATCCGGAATGTGACCACGTCGGTCTTGTCCGCCAGCTGAAGCTTCGCGAGCACGACCTGACGCGTGGTCGCCGCGAGCTTATCGATGCCGGCTTTCGCATCGACGACCTTCGCGACCACTCCCGGATCGGGCGCCTCGATCGTGCGGATCGCCTGCTCGAGATTGCGGATCACCGCCTCCGAAAACTCCGTGGTTGCCACATCGCGCAGGCGCAGCAAATTGATCGGCTGCGTCATCCGCTGCTGCCCGACCATCATCAACGTCGTGCCGACAATGCCGCTGATGCTCTCGAGATGGCTCGTGACCTGCGTGTAGCCGACCATCTGCTGACCTTCGTCCGCCGAGTGCTCCACGAGCGACAAGCGACCGATATATTGAAGGATCTCGAAGGCGAGCCGGTCGGTTTCCTTATCCTGGTCGAGCAAGTGATTGATCTCTTCCATCGTGCCGGTCGACACCATCTGCGAGCCGCGTTGCACGACGTGGAGCACCTGTGCGCCAAGCCGGGTCAGTTCGATACGCACACGTTGCAGTGCAAGCGAGGGCACCGTCAACGACGACTCGTCGAGATACTGCGGATCGCCCGCGGGTTTGGCTGCCTTCGCGCGCTTCGGCACGACCAGTTGCGCGAGCCGCGCAATCGGATCGGTAAACCAGATCAGCACGAGCGTGTTCGCCACGCTGAAGAGCGTATGCACATTGGCTACCTGACGCGGCGCCTCGGCCGCGAGGCGCGCGAGGCCTTCGAGCTCCGGATGCGACGGCGATACCCAGCGCACGAACTGCGCCATCTGCGGAATGAGGAAGAGCGCGATCGCGACGCCGAGGACATTGAATATCAGATGCACGACGCCGACCTGCACCGCCTCCGGTGTCTTGCCGATCGAGGCAAGCAATGCCGTGCCGCAGGTGCCGACATTCGCGCCGAGAATCAGCGTGATGGCGGCTTCGAGCGGCATCAAGCCCTGGCCGCTCAACGCAATCACGACCGCGAGCGTCGCCGCCGAGCTTTGCACGATCGCGGTGAAGACCGCCCCCACGATGATGCCGAAGAGCGGATTGCGCATATCCTGCATCGCGTCGATGAACGGCTGGTACGTGCGCAGCGGATGCGTGGACTCGCCCATCAGCTGGATGCCCAGGAACAGCAGCCCGAGCCCCATCACGACGCCGCCGATCTGCCGCAGCCGCTCGCGCGGGCCGAACGCGTGCAGCGCAAAGCCGACCGCCAGCATGAATGGCGTCAGACGCGACACGTCGAACGCGATGATCTGCGCGGTGATCGTCGAGCCGATGTTCGCGCCCATGATCATCGGCACCGACTGGGTTAGCGTCATCAGCCCGGCGGACACGAAGCCGACCATCAGCACCGTCGTGATGGTCGACGAGTTGAGCAGCGCGGTCACGACGGCCCCTGCCAACACGCCGCGAAACCGGTTCGCGGTCAGGACGCCGATCAGCGACTGCAGTCTTGATCCCGCGATCGCCTTCAGGCCGCCGGTCAGGAACTCCAGACCGAGAAGAAACAGCGCGAGACCGCCAATCAACAGTCCGATGATCCCAACGAGGTTCAAGCGCACGGAATCGACGTCAGCCAGATAATCAGTCATCCTGATGTGCCTTTGATGATCACGCGAATAGACGCAGGAACGTTGGACAGCTCCGCGCCCCGGATCGATGACGGGACAAGCAGTCGGTTTAACTGAGTCCGGGGCAGATATCTGAAGCTAACGCTAAGGGTAAGAGGAAGATGGCGCGCAGGCAAGGGATTGGGGGCAAATCGGAAGGCGGTGCCGCGTGTGCGCCGCGCCGACGTGTTCTCGATGTCAGATTTGGCAGTTAACCCCTAGGTAAAAATGCCCATCGTCCCGCCTGATGGCGGCTGCCAATAATGTCTCCATCCTCCATTCAAACTTGCTCCTACTCACCCCAAACAAGAAGGAGGACTTATGGCAAATCGCATTGCCTACGTAACCGGCGGCATGGGTGGCATCGGAACCGCCATCTGCCAGCGCCTGCATAAAGAAAGCTACACGGTCATCGCGGGTTGCGGCCCGAACTCGGCGCGCAAAGCCCGATGGCTGGAAGAACAGAAGGCGCTCGGCTATAACTTCATCGCCTCGGAGGGGAACGTCGCGGATTGGGAATCCACGGTGAAAGCATTCGGGAAGGTCAGGACGGAAGTCGGCGAAATCGACGTGCTCGTCAACAACGCGGGCATCACGCGCGACGGCATGTTCCGCAAGATGACGTACGAAGATTGGCAAGCAGTGATCGACACCAATCTCACGAGCCTCTTCAACGTGACCAAGCAGGTCATCGAGGGCATGGTCGAGCGAGGCTTTGGGCGCATCATCAACATCTCGTCGGTCAACGGCCAGAAAGGCCAGTTCGGGCAAACCAACTACTCTACCGCCAAGGCCGGTATTCACGGCTTCACGATGGCGCTCGCCCAGGAAGTGGCTACCAAGAACGTGACGGTCAACACCGTGTCGCCGGGCTATATCGGCACCGACATGGTCAAGGCCATCCGTCCGGAAGTGCTGGAAAAAATCGTCGCGACGATTCCGGTGCGGCGTCTCGGCGCGCCGGAAGAAATCGCGTCGATCGTCGCGTGGATCGCTTCGGATCAGGCGGGCTTCGCGACCGGGGCGGATTTCTCGCTGAACGGCGGTCTGCATATGGGCTAACGGGAACGGCGCCGCGTTGTACGCGGCGCAGCCGTTTTCCGTTCTCGACGTTTTCAGGTTCCGCGATGGTATCGCGGCCCGCCGCGAGCCGGCGCCTCAGTGAGCTTATGGCCAGAAAAGCGAGCCCTCCTCGCGATGCACATGCGAAGTCGCCACGCACGCGCCCGAAGGCGATGCTGCGGCCACTCGTGCCTGCCAAAGCAGGCGAAATCTCGCTCGACTATCACATGACGCTCGAGGCATTACGCAGCGGCGTCGCTAATCAATATCATGTCGGCAGCATGGCGCAGGCCATTTACATGGCGATGCTGCTGAATCAGCGCGGCTTTGGTCTGGCCGTACCCGAACTGTTCCGCGACGCCGAGGGCGTGATTCTGCGCTGCCGGCAGGCGGGACTCGAAACCGGCATCTGCGCCGTCGATCACGACGCGTACGCGCTACTCGGTCAGGTTCTCACGCTCTTCGATGAGCAACTCGCGGCAGCGCCGGTGCAGGAGTTGATCGCCGTCAACGCGAAGCTGAAGATGCTTTTCAGCGCCGCCAACGGCACGGGCGACTGCAACGGGAACCTTGCATAGCGAAGCGCGGTCGACACGCCAGTCACCGCTCAACGTCCGCCCAATCACGAAAGCCATGCGTTCGAACGTCTCCCTGCAGCGCCGCGTCGCCGCGCTGCTCATTACCCTGCCCGTCGCCGCCGCGCTGCAAAGCTGCGCGAGCCCGGATACCGACAGCGTCACGCATGCCGGCCCCTATCGCGCCGAGATCCGCCGCACGGCGCTCGGCATTCCGCACATCAAGGCCGACGACTGGGGCAGCCTCGGCTACGGATACGGCTACGTACAGGCACAAGACAATCTGTGCACGATGGCCGAAAGCTTCGTCACCTATCGCGGCGAACGCTCTCGCTTCTTCGGCGCGAACGCGCGCCCCGCGTCAGGCGCGACGTTCGGCGAGTCCGACAATCTCAACTCGGACTTCTTCTTCCGTTTCATCGCCGACGATGCCGCCATCGCGCGCTACCGCAGAAGCCAGACGGACGACATGCGCGCGCTGATCGACGGCTTCGTCGCCGGCTATAACCGCTACGTCGCCGATCTCGCGCACGGTGATTTTCCGGGTGCGCATGCGGATTGCCGCGCGGAGCCGTGGCTCGGCAGGATTAGCAACGCGGATATCTATCGGCGTCAGTACGCGGCGAATCTGGCTGGTGGCGAAGCGCGCTTCGTCCATGCGATCGCGACCGCGCAACCGCCGCAGGCCACGCCGGTGCCGCCGCACAGCGCATTGCCCGATGACGGCCATGTCGATACACCGCTCGCTGAATTCGGCGGCCACGCAGGCATCGGCAGCAACGCGCTCGCGTTCGGCGCGGACGCGACGCACATCGGCAGCGCGCTGCTGCTCGGCAATCCGCACTGGTTCTGGACCGGCCCCGATCGCTTCTACCAGGCTCAGCTCACTATTCCAGGCAGGCTGAACGTCAGTGGCGTGTCTTTTCTGGGCGTGCCGCTGGTCATGATCGGCTTCAACGACAACGTCGCGTGGACGCACACCGTGTCCACCGCGAAGCGCTTCGGCCTCTTCGAGCTGACGCTCGTGCCTGGCGCGCCGACCCAATATCAGGTCGATGGCAAGACCGAAGCGATGACACCAACGCGCGTAAGCGTCGAAGTGCGCGCCGACGACGGTTCGCTGCATACCGTGTCGCGCACGCTGTACCGCTCGCGCTACGGTCCGCTCGTCAATCTCCGCGCGATGTCGCCCGCGCTCGCGTGGAATGCGCAGCAAGCGTTCGCGTTACGCGATATCAACGTCGACAACTTCCGCGCGTTTGAAAACTTCCTCGAATGGAATCAGGCGACTTCGCTCGATGATTTCATTCGCATCCAGAAGAAGAACGCGGCCATGCCGTGGGTCAACACGATCGCGATCGGCCGCGACGATCCGCGCGTCTGGTACGCGGATATCGGCGCGATCCCGGACGTGCCCGACGACCTCGCGCAGCGCTGCACGCCGCCGGTCGGCAAGGCACTCGCTCAGATGATGCCCGGCGTGCCGGTCCTCGACGGTTCGCGCGGCGACTGCGACTGGCGCGACGAGGCCGCAGCCGTGCAGCATCATGCGTTGCCGGTCGCGCAAATGCCGTCGCTGTTGCGGCGCGACTATGTCGGCAATTTCAACGACAGTTACTGGCTCAGTAACCCGGCCGCTCCACTGACCGGCTACGCGAAGATCATCGGCGCGACCAGCGCGCCGCAGACGCTGCGCACACGTCTCGGTCATACGATTGCCGCGCAATTGCAGACCGATCCGCATGGCGTTTCCGCGGATGCGCTCGGCCACGCGGCACTCGATAGCCGCTCGATGTCGGCGTTGCTGTTCAAGCAACCAGTGCTCGACCTTCTGTGCAGCAGCGAAGCGCTCGCGGCCCTGCCGGCCGATCCGAACGCCGACGAACAGCGCGCGGCGTGCAAAGTACTCGCCGCATGGGACGATACGGCAGCGGCCGGCGCAGTGGGTGCGACCTTGTGGGACGAACTGTGGCGGCGTCTACTAACGATTCCGCCCGCGCAGCTATACGCGGTGCCGTTCGATCCCGCGAAGCCATTAACCACGCCCGCGGGCATCACCGCCGATCCCGCGAAGCTCGCCGCCGCGCTCCATGACGCGCTCGCGGCCCTGCAACGCGCCGGCATCGCGATCGATGCGCCGCGCAGCGCGGCACTCTACGTGCAACGCAACGCCGAGCGCATTCCACTATTCGGTGGTTGCGATGCGGGCGGCTATTTCACCGCGGCGTGCGCCGCGCACCCGTTCGATGAGAGTGGCTATTCGATGAACGTCAAGCCAATGGGCGATACGTACTTGCAGATCGTGTCGTTCGCCGGCGCTCAGGTGATCGCGCACACGCTGCTCGCGCCGTCCGAATCGGACGATCCGGCGTCTGCGCACTACGCCGACGGTACGCGCGATTACGCAGCACAACGCTGGACGCTTATCCCCTTCTCGGAAGAATCGATTGCGCACGATCCTGCGTTGAGTGTCCGCACGCTGAGTTCGTCTGATGCGAAAGCGCAATGAGCGGTACGACGGGCAGCACGCCCGTCGTACCGCAAAAGCTCACAGATCGAGCACCAGTAGCGGCGATTTCGCGCGCGAGCAGCACGGCAGGAACTGATCGTTCGCCGCGCGTTCCTCGTCGGTCAGATACGAATCCCGATGATCCGGCTCGCCGGACAGCACCCGCGTCAGACAGGTGCCGCACACCCCCTGTTCGCACGACGTGATGACCTCGACGCCATGCGCGGCCAGCGCCTGGACGACCGTACATTCCGGCGGTACGTCGATGGTTGCGCCGCTGGTCGCGATGCGCACCTGAAAGCTGCCGCCCGTCGCTGCCTGATTCGCGGGTGCGCCGAAGAACTCGTAGTGCAGCCTGTTTTCCGGCCAGCCCCTGGCGCGCGCGGTCTCGAGCACGAAGTCCATGAAGCCGCGCGGACCGCACACATAGAGATGCGTGCCGGCCGGCGCATCGCTCAGCGCCTGCTCGATATCGAACGTCGATCCCCCCGGATCGTCATCGTGATGAAGCTGGACCGACTTCGCAAAGCCAGCCTGCGCGAGGCGCTCTACGAACGCCGTGCGTTCCTTCGAACGCGTGCAATAGTGCATCTCGAACGACGCGCCCGTGGCGGCAAGCCGCTCGGCCATGCAGAGAATCGGCGTGACACCGATACCGCCCGCGAGCAGCAGATGATGTGCTGCATCGTCAGCGAGCGCGAAATGATTGCGCGGCGCGCTGATCTGCAGGCGGTCGCCTTCGCGGACCAGATCATGCACGGCTTTCGATCCGCCGCGTCCCGCTTCATCACGCAGCACCGCGATCAGATAGCGATGCGTTTCGCGCGGATCATTGCACAGGGAGTACTGCCGCACGAGCCCATTGGGTAAATGCACGTCGACATGCGAACCGGCGTCGAAAGCGGGCAACGGTTGACCGTTTTCGCTCGCGAGTTCAAAACTCGTGATACCGAGCGCTTCGTCGCGCCGGCGCGCAACCACGACATTCAGGACGGGATGATTCATGTCGCCGTCCGCACTGGAATCACGCGCGTCACTTCAGCTTGCGGCGCGCCGGTCTGCGCGCGTTCCTGCTCGACGAGCCGATCGATCACGCGACGCGACATCACGCCGCCCGCATCGATATTGAGCTTCAGCAGATTGCGCTCGGGCCAACGCAACAAGTTCTGCTGCTGACGTTCGAGCATCTCCAGATCTTCGCTGAAGATCTTGCCCTGCCCTTCGCGGATGCTGGCGGTCAGCGCGGCATCGTCGGGACGGAAATTGCGTGCCATGCCCCAGAAATACCAGATCGACGTTTCCGTTTCCGGCGTGATGAAGTCCACCACGATCGACGACGCCTTCCTGTCGGCCGGCGCGTGATAGCCGCCATGCCCGGCATGCGCGACGCCGACCTCGATCAGCACGTGACTCGGCGGCGTGAAGTGGCAGATCTGCCAACGATCGACGGGCACGTCGTCGGCGAGGCCATTACCGCGCAAGGCCATCTTCCAGAACGGAGGCGCCGCGACGTTTTCCATGAAACGGCTCGTGCGCACGGTATCGCCTTCGGCCACGGTTTTCGGCGCAGCTTCGTCGATTTCCTTTTGCCCGATGCTGTTCGCGTGCACATAGGTCTCGTGCGTCAGATCCATCAGGTTGTCGATCATCAGCCGGTAGTCGCAGCGGATGTGATAAAGCCCGCCGCCATAGGCCCATTCGGCACTCTCCGCCCACTCCAGATGATGCAGTTTGCCGGCATCGGCCTGCGCCGCATCGCCGGGCCACACCCAGACGAAACCGTAGCGCTCGATCACCGGATAGCCGCGAATCGAAGGAAAGCCGTTGACGCGTTGACCCGGCATGCCGGTCGCCTTGCCCTGACAGCCCATTTCGAGGCCGTGATAGCCGCACACGAGCGTGCCGTCGCGCACGAAACCAAGGGACAGCGGCGCGCCGCGATGCGGGCAGAAGTCTTCGAGCGCCATCACGGCGCCTTGCGCGTTGCGATAGAAAACCATCGGCTCGCCACAGATCTGACGGCCGAGCGGCTTATCCGCGACTTCATCGGGCATACAGGCGACGTACCACGCATTCTTTGGGAACATGTCAGTCTCACTCCTTGTTATTCGTGCGACTCATTCCGTGCACTCATTGTGATTCAGTGTACTCAATGTGCCTTTAATGATTAAATGAAGGTTTTCCCCTAGGCTAACTTTCAATCGGGTAACACGAAGGCCGTTTCTGCATTTCCATTAGCAGAGAAAATGCGCGCGGCTTTCAGAACATATATGGCCACTACAACAGATACCAGCACTACCGCGATCAGCATCGCACTGTACGACCAGCCTGGCCATCTGATCCGACGCGCGCATCAGATTTCCGTGTCCATGTTTCATGATCTGGTCGGACGCGAGGTGACGCCCGTGCAATATGCGGTGCTCAGAATGCTGCAGGAATTGCCCGGACTCGATCAGGTCACGCTTGCGCAGCGGGTCGGCCTCGACACGTCGACCACCGCCGATATTGCGGTGCGACTCGAAGCGAAAGGCTGGATCGTGCGCGAAGTTCTGCCGCGCCGTCAGCGTCGTTTATTGCTGACGCCGGCCGGAGAACAGTTGCTCGACGAATTGATCCCCGGCGTCAACGCGCTCAATCACGGCCTGCTCGACGGAATGGGAGAAGAAGATGCGCACGAGCTATTGAGGCTGCTGAGAAAGTTCGTTCATCTGAATAACGATCAAAGCCGCGCGCCGCTGCGCAGTGCGAGCGACGACGCGAATTCGAACTAACCCGCCACCGCCGCATTCAACGCCAGCGACACGCCTCCCACCAGAATCAGACTCGACGCCCACACCGCATCCAGATTGAACCAGCTGCGCGACACGAACCTGAGCCCCAGGTAGCGATAAACGAGCCACGCGAGCACGCCGCCGGTTACGGTCATCGCGGCCGCGTGCACCGCGGAGACCGACAGCGCCATGCGCAGACTGGTTTCGATCAACGTTTGCGCGGCTTTGTGGGCACTGTCCATGTCGTTGGCGCGGCACAGTCCGAGATAGATCGGCACCAGCATCAAGGCGGCCCCGTGCGCGATCGCCACCGCAAACGACCACAGCGCGAGCCGCGACGGCGGAATTCTCGCCAGCACCCGCGGATGACGCCGGCGCATCAGCAACGTCAGACCGAAGCCGATCACGAGCAGGCTCGCGCCGATCTGGATTTGACGCTGCCATGCGAGCACGCCCGCGAGCATCGCGAACGGCAGCATCATCAGCAGGATGGCGAGCGCGTGCCCTGCCGCGAGATAAAGAAGTGCGACGAGCAGCGCTCGCGCGCGTCGCTGCATCAGCGCGTTCGATACCGCGAGCGGCCATCCCATCGCCGGATTGAGCCCGTGATACACACCGCTCGCGACAACGGCCAGCCACAGTGCCGCTTGCGGCGACACCGCGCCGCTCAAACGCCCACCGAGGGATAGCAGAACGAATCGGTCGAGCAGTCGCCGCCTTCGAGGCGGATCTGGTGCGCGCGATAGCCGGCGGGAAACTCGACGAAGTAATCTTCGGCGAGCTTGAGACCGCCGTTCGGATCGGCGTACGCCATCACTTGCGCGGCGGGCACACCATCCGGGTAGAACTGGTCGTCCCACGTCGAATAGAGCGAGTTGGTCCAGTAGACACGCTTGCCGTCGCGGCTGATCTCGACCATCTGCGGACCGCCCGCGAAAGTCTTGCCGTTCGGATGCGGCGCGCAGCGTTCGATACCACCGATACGCACCGAGCCTGTCAACTTCGGCTTGCGCGGTTCGGTCACGTCGTACTGGCGCATCTCGCCAGTGCCCCAGCAGGACACATAGAGGAATTTATCGTCGATCGAAAGATCGATGTCGGTGACGAGGGGCGGCACCGCGCCGAAAGCTTGCAGCAGCGGCGGCAATTCGTCGGCGGGCGCGGGCTCCGGCGCAATGGTCGCGGTCTTTTCGATGTGAAAGCGCCCGTCTTCGCGCCACCATGTCCAGATCGACCCTTCCAGATTGGTCGTATCGACCACGACGCCGATAAAACCGTACTCACGGCTCGGATCGTGCGCGGGCCGCACTTCGAGCGCCATCTGATGATTCGCGCCAAGGTCGAGCGTCTGCACGTTGCGTCTTGCGCGCAGATCCCAGAAGTGCACGCGGTGGCCGTATTTGTTCGCGAGCAGGTCTTCGGGCACGATGCCGTTTTCGAATTGCGGCGGCAGCGCCCATTCGGTCGACACCATGTAATCGCGCGGCAGATTCCACCAGAAGTCGTAGTGCTTTTCCTGGGAGCCGCGCTCGATTTCCCAGCGTCCCAGCACTTCGAATGTTTGGCAATCGATGATAAATATTCCCGGCGGCCCATCGGTGCCGTCCTTGCCCGCCCCGCCGAGCGTGCTCACGTAGATGCCTTCCGGTCCGCAATGCACGGTGTGCGGACGCGAATAGCCGGTCTTGCGGAAAATCTCCTCCGGCTCGATGATCTTGTGAATCTTCGCCTGAGTCGGATGCGGCTTCGTATCGACGATGTAGATGCGCGAGGACCGCATGCCCGGAATGATCAGATAGCGCCGCTCCAGAAACGCATGGCCCGTCAACGGCGATAGCGCGGACGAACACGCGTTCCAGCCGAAGTGATGGAATTCGTCGCCCTTGTTCGGCACCGGCACCGTGTGGACCACCTGGCTATAGGTCGGCGAGCCGGGCTTCACGTCGATCACGGCGAGCGCGTCGGGCTGCGAGAAATCCGGACTTAGCAGCACCGTGTACGCGTATTCTTCGGCCGGCGCATCCATCGCGAGTTTCGGCGATGCATGAAAGGTAGGATCGGGGCGCATTCCCATGACGGCACTCTCCCTGTCGTTCTGGACGGTTCCAAGCGGAAGCTCAGGCCCGTCAAGAACCGAGCCAGCGCTTAACCTTAATTTTGTAGTCCACGGCAGCGATGTAAGCAACCGGAAATTTTCACCCGAACGCAAGCGCGATCCGATGACCGGGCGAGCCACGGCGCAAGCTATCCTGCCAACGCCGGGAATCGTGCATCCGGCCTCATCGCGCGCGAACTGTCGAGTACGTTGCAGCGGCCGAGGAATCTGCGCGATGCGTCGTTGAATGCGCTGCGCGATGTGCTGCTGGAGATGTAGCGGGCTACTACTTCACGAACGCAACGCTCGACGGGTCGGTCACGTCGGCCGATTGCCCGGTATCGGCCAGCCTGCCCGATGACGCATCGATGCTGAAGACGTTGACCTTGCCGCTGCGCTGATTCGCGACGAGCAGCCATCGGCCGGACGCATCGATGCCGAAACCCCACGGCTTATCGCCCCCCGATGCGATGCGCTGCACGAGCGAGAGCTCGCCCGTCTGCGCATCCACGCGGTAGACGGCCAGCGCGTTTTCCCCGCGATTCTCCACATAGACGAAACGCCCATCGCGGCCGAGCGCGATTTCGGCGCCGCTTTTCACGCCGTCGAATCCGACAGTGCTGATCTGCAATGATTGCACGAGCGTCAGCGTGCCTTGCGCGGCATCCCAGCGAAACACCAGTACTTGCGCGCTCAACTCGGTCAACAGATAAACGAACTGCCCGTTCGCGGAGAACTCGAGGTGGCGCGGACCGCTGCCCGGCGGCGCGACGAAGCTGGCTGAGCGCGTGGCGTCGTCCTGCGACAGCGAATGCGTCGCGCGATCGAAGTGATAGACGAACACCCGGTCCGCACCGAGATCGGCAACGAGCGCATAGCGCCCGGATGGATCGATTGCGATACCGTGCGCATGCGCGCTCGCCTGACGGCGGTTCGGGCCGAAGCCGCTCTCCGCGAGCGTGGACACGAGCGGTCCGACGCTGCCGTCCGCATTGACCGCAACACTCGACACCGAGCCGCTGTTGTAATTCGCGCCGAGCAAGGTCATCGACGGTGCGTCGAAGCGCAGGAACGTGGTACCGCGTCCGCCCGTCGGCACCACGCCGAGCGTGCTCGGCGAGCCGTTGTCGTGATCGACCGCGTATGCGGTGATGCTGCCTTCTTTGGTGCTGTCGTCGTCGACCGCGTAGAGTACCGGCGCTTGCGGCGACGCAGCGACCCACGTCGATTTCGGCCCTTCTGCGACGGGCCCGAGCGCGGTCAGTGCGCCGCTAGCGGTATCGAACCGCAGCGCGCTGATCTGCTTGTGCAGCGTGCCGACATAAACGAGTTCGGTGTGTACGGCCGCGGGCAACTCAGCAGCGCGCAGCGGAGCGCCGACCATGCCCGCCGACGACGTCAGCACGACGCATGCCGCCGTCAGCGCGCGGCGGGCGGCGCGATTCTGCTGGAACAACCGGGTCATATTCGATGAACGTAGAGACGCAGGCAATGTGAGCAATCCGGCCAAGCGTAGTCGAATCGCCGCTGGCCGTCCCTGCACAAAACACCGATTCGCCTGGACTTATTGAAGCGTGCCCTCGCGCGGCACGCGTTACCGATTCGGCTGCTGGCGCGCCGCGACGCGGAACTGGCTCGGCGCCTGGCCCACTTCCCTGCGGAAGAAGCGCGTGAAGTAAGCGGCATCGGCGAAACCGAGCCCGAACGCGATCTGCTCGACCGACATGTCGCCGAAAATCAGATTGCGCTTGGCTTCGGTGATGATGCGCGCGTGAATCATCTTGGTCGGACTCTGCTCGGCCGCGGACGCACACGCCGCGCGCAACTGCACGAGCGACACGGCCATCTTCGACGCGTAATCCTGCAGAGTCAGATTCTCGCGGTAATGCTCCTCGATCAGCTTGCGGAAGCGGTCCACCTGACGCATGTCGTTGCGCGTCGTGCTATCGCTCGTGGTCTGCTCGAGCGGCGTGGCGCGCGCGAGCTTCAGCAGCAGCGTGGTCAGCAGCGCTTCGGTGCCGACCACGTGACCGACCTCGTCGGATTCCGCTTCCTGTTTCAGGCTGTTGATGAGGCTGTAGAACTCCATGCCCGCATCGGGGCCAGCAGCGAGCGGAATCACTCGCGGCGCCTCCCACAGCGTGATGAATCCGCGCAGCTTCGCGTTGACCTGCGTCAGATACGCGACCTCGATCGTGACGATCCAGCGGTCCACGTCGACTTCGTAGTCGAGACCATGCACGCATTCGGTCGGCAGCAGCAACGCGCAAGGGGCTTCGAACGGTACGCTCTCGCCCTCCAGATTCATCACGCCGCGCCCGCTGCGCACGAAAATCACCTGACCGTAAGCGGGATGCGCGTGCGGCTCGGTGCGCCAGCGACCGCGGTCGGTCACATGTCCGACGTGCACGAACCAGTTCCTCACTTCAGCGCGTTCGACGTACAGGCGGACCTTCGGCACGGTAGTCAGTTTCGCCTTCGCGATCGTTCTGGGCTGGTGTTTCGCCACGGCGCTGTGTGTCATACGGTCTCCTTGACGGCCGATTCGTTTGCGCTCGCGGCTTTCATGGCATTCGCGGCCCGCTGCGGAAAATCAGTGGCTGCCGTGGCCTGAGAATTACCCTGATTACACAGGAAGCGCTCCGGCATTGGGGCACCATCCTAGCACCGTCGAACGGCCTGCGAAAACTGGCGAATTTTTTCTAATCATTTCCGCCAGCGCATCAGTTTCTGCCATGGCCTCAGAACTAGTGTACGAGGCCGCCCCTGATGTAAAGCCGAAGCGTGTCGCGAAGAGTCCGCCGGGTACTGCTCGGACCGCTGAATGGTTGCCGCTTGAACTTTGATAGGCGAGGCCATTGTCGAGCACGACATAGAGTGTGAGGGGATTGCGCGAAGTCGGGAGAATCCGCCGTCGACCCATCGACTCAAATCAACTGCGACCTGAGACTTACCCGAATGCAGTTCTCTCAGATTAAAAAGTGCCAGCGAATCTCATTTTTGTGTAAAGGCATTCGCGCGCGCATCGCATACATTCCATCCCACCGCGGCAGGTATCACTTCGTTGACTACCGGAATCAACCGTCGACGGTACGAAAAAATCGAGAGTCGAGAATCGACCGAATCTTGCGTATCAACAAATATGGAAGAGACATGAAAAAGACCACAGCTATCGGTGTGCCGCTGTTAGGTATCGCCTTCTTCGGCTGCTTCACTGGCATGGCGTACGCAGCGGATACATCGCCGACGGCACAGGGAGACACTCAAGCAGTACAGCTTGCTCAGACGAACAGCAACGCCGCTACCGCCCCACAGAACTCGCCGGCTGCACCGGTAACGCTGTCCCAGGTCAGCACCTTGACCGCACCGCTCTCACCGCCGCCAGAGTTCGCCGCACCGACCTCGTGGAATGACACGTATATCGGCTATCGCGTCGGTTCCAATTTCCACTATCCGGGCGTGACAACCGCATCCGGGGCACCCGCCAAAATCACGCAGAACATCGGTTTTCTGACGACCACGGGCGGCTTTAAATACGGTAGTTATGCGTTCAACGTCGACTACCTGGTCTCCAGCATGGCGAATCCGGAGGCGGGTCCGACTAACCAATACGGTTATCCGACGCCGGGCTCCGGTGGCGCGCAGGAGGTCTACAGCGTTGGCCGGGTCTCGCTCAGTGCCAGCAAGGTGTTCGGCAGGTCGTTTTCCTATGGATTCATCCGCGACTTCGGCCTGACCATCGGCTATGAATTCGGCGCGAAGAACGATTCCTTCGGCGAACGGGCCCGCATGTTCGTTGCCGGGCCCACCATCGAGTTTTCCATACCGCACGGCTTCTGGAACATGACACTCGGCGTTCGCACCGAGAGTAACCACAATGGCATCGCGAACGTGGACGTGAATTTCAACCCGGCCGTGCACTTCGAAAGTTCCTGGCTCTATCCGTTCCGTATCGGCCCGGTTCCGCTGGTCTTCAAAGGCTTCGCAAGCGTCACCGGACCTAAAGGCAAAGACGGTTTCGGCGTCCAGACCACCACCGAGTTCCTGACCCGCGTCAATCTGCTGGTGGACGTCGGATCGTTCGCCGGTCATCCGCGCACCGTCTATACGGGTCTCGGCTACGAATACTGGCACAACATGTATGGGACGCCAGCCTCCGCGCAACCCGGGACGACCCAAACTTCCGTCCCAATGTTCGTGGCTGAAATCCACTTCTGACCAGCAGTTCCGGTTGACTTGAATCAAGCATCGGCGGCCCAGCATAGCGGGCCGCCGATGTTCGTTTCAGGGGTACGTTTTTTCAATCGAGAAGAGAAAGAGCAATGGAAGACATACAAGCGCAACCGTCCGCCGCCGAAAATCCGTGGGCCATTCTCGTGCTGCTCGCACTGGGCCTTCTGATTTCCTTTGTCGATCGAACGAGTCTGTCCGCCGCGCTCGCGGACAAGCATTTCGTCCACGAGTTTGCTCTGACGAGCGTCCAACGCGGCTGGCTCAATTCGGCGGTGTTCTGGTCTTACGGTCTCATGCAGATGCCGATGGGCTGGATCGTCGACCGCTACGGAGTCAAATGGCCGTACGCGATCTGCTTCGTGCTGTGGTGCATCGCCGCGGCCGCGACCGGCCTGGTGACGACGCTGGCCGCGCTGATCGTCATGCGGCTTCTGATCGGCGTTGCCGAGTCCGTCGTCGTACCGGCCACCTATCGCTATCTCGCCGACAACTTCGCGGAAACGCAGAAAGGCACCGCGCTCGGCATCTTTTCGATCGGCGGCAAGATGGGCCCGGCACTCGGCGCGCCGATCGCTGCGTGGATCATCGTCAATCATTCTTGGCAGGGAATGTTCATCGCGACTGGCCTGATCGGTTTGATCTGGCTGCTGCCTTGGCTATCGATGGTGAGAAACGACTTTCCGTCGCGCGCAGAGCTCGCGATGGCGAAACAACGCGCTGCGTCGGTGCCGCTGAAGAATCTTCTGGTGAGCCCGGTCGTATGGGGCGGACTCGTCAATAACTTCTGCTACAGCTATTTCGCGTTCTATTGCATGACGTGGATGCCCGCGTATCTGGTCGAGCAGCGCGGCTTGTCGCTCGAGAAATCCGGGCTCTATACGTTCTTCAGCTTTGCCGGCATCGCGATCGTCGCGGCGCTGGCCGGATGGGGCGCGGATCGTCTGATCGCGCGCGGGCACGATGCGGTGATCGTACGCAAATGCTTTATCGTCGCCGGGTTTATCGGTGGGACGACGGTTCTGCTCGGTGCATATGCCCCGTCTTTGCAGATGGCCTTGTTCTGGAACGTGCTCTCGCTGTCGCTGCTCGGGCTCGTCACCGCCAATACGCTCGCGCTGTGCAAGCTGACGTTGATTCCGAAGCAGGCGGTCGGATTGAATACCGGCTTGCAGCAGGTGGCCGCGAGTCTCGCGGGTGGCGTGTCGGCCAGTCTTTCGGGATGGCTGCTGCATATTGGCGGCAGCTATAAGTGGCCGATGATGGCGATCTTCGTGTTTCTGTTGACCGGAGCGACGAGTACGCTGGTTCTTCTGCAACGCAAATGGGTACCGAAGGTCAACGGGACGATTGATTTGCCCAGGCAAATAGCGTCCCGAAGCAGCGCTGGAATGCGCAGTGGCGCAGGCGAATGAACGCAGTCTCTATCTCGAGCAGCCCCATGAATGTCCGGTTAGATTCAAAGCTGCCTCCAACAAGAAATGCAGCGTTCAAATTCGCGAGGAATCTGAACGCTGCCTGGTTTTGAAAGACCTTTTGTTACCGCCCTGTGGCTCCTACATGACCACCAGTACTATCGATCAATAGGTGATGCTGTTGTAGCCGACGGTGCCGAGTCCACTCGAGTAAGCGCCGTTGAGATTCAGCTTGCCGCGGGCATCCTCGGTCTGTTTGGTCTGGCTTAGGAGCCAGTCATAGCTATCGGTAATGCCGTTGGCGTAGACCCAGGTCATCTTATGGCTGCCATTAGCCAGCGCATCCCAGTAGATACCCAACTTGCTGGACGTCGCCAACAGAGACTGCAGCAAGGCGTTCTCCTGCGTTTCGGACGTGGTCGTGGGGTCCCAGGTCGCATACGGGATGGTTACGCCGCCAAGCGTGGTAAAGAGAGTCTGGGCCTGATTCCAATATCCGGTGGCTGTGGCATCGCCAGTCATGTTGGTGGCCAGGATATTGTCATCGGAAATCGAGTAGTACCAGTTCTGCCAATTCGGGTTGGTAATAATCGTTCCGTCGGTGGGATACGTATAGTATGTCTTGCCGTTATAGCTGGCGCTCTTGTTGTAGTTGTTGCCCCACTGCGAGGCGATCGCCCAGATACCCGCGAAGTAGTTATCGCGCTGGGCTGCCATATCCAGTAGCTGCATCCCGCCCATGGACTGACCGGACGCGTATATGCGATCCTTATCGATATTATATTTGGACGTAATGTAGTCCATCAGCTGCCAGGTCGCGGGCAGGTATTCGTTGCCCGTCAGGTTATCGGCCACACTCTGACCTGAGTTAGGTATCTGCGGAATGACGACGATCAGTCCGGCGTAACCCTGAGCCTTAGCCAGCGCCTGCACCCTGTCTGAAGCATAGTTTGCCGCCTCCTGTGCCTCTGTCAGGCTGATCAGCGGGTCGTCGCCCAAGCCGCCGGCATCTTCGATGTGCAGTACGACCATGTACTTCTTGCTCGCATCGTAGTCGGAGGGGACGAAGAGGCTGTACTTCAGGCTGACGTCATGGTACTGGCCATCATACTCGCTGAAGCAGTTGGTAGCCTGAAACGGGGTACCCGCAACCATGGAAAGTATGGTCGCATTTGGGTATGTTATTGCAACGCCGTTAGCAGTGGTCCCCGAATAGGACGGCGTCACGGCGTCTGTATAGAGCTTATAGCCCGAGATGCCGTTGATAGCATAGGAAGTATCATCCAGAACTGTGTCCAGGTAGACGGAGTTGTCACTGCCGTCTGGGGCGAAGTTATAGAAATAGTCCGACACGTAATTGCTTTTCACCGTGGCGCTGGCGCTGATGGTGGAACTGTCGCTCAAGCTCACGGCGGCTTTCTGCACTACGCCACCTGCCACACCTGCTCTCCAGTAAGGGACGGCGTTAGCCAGCAGATAATTGGTGTTCAGTTCGATGATGACATAGTTGCCGCTGGCGGCGCCCGTGTGATTCGTCGAGTCAATCGTCGGCGTCGAGTTCACATAGACATATGTGGGGGCGCCAGGAGTGCCAGTTTCTTGCGCGAAGTCCGGATACTGCCCAGTCAAACCATTCCGCGTGGCCGCTGTGGAATCGTCGTAAATCTGCGCAAGGTTTGCATAAGTGTAGGCGTCGTAGGTATTCAGGTTCACCGAGCCCGCTTTCAGCGTGTCCTTGTATTTGACGACGATTGCCTGGACCTTAGGTCCGTCCAGGTCTACGGAAGCGATCGTTGAGACGCTCAAGATGTCGTCGTCAGCGCTGGTCGTGGTTTTCGCGCTTGCAGCTGTCGATGCGACGGACCCTCCACTGCAGCCGGAGAAGCCCAATCCGAAAGTCATGCATGTGGCTATGCACGCTGCGAGCTTCGTCAAACGCAACGCACCGCTCTTCGGGCTTTGTTCGAGATTCCGTTTCATATAGTCTCCTTGATATGTTTCATACCACCTTCTCCAAAAATAGAGGCTCCTGCATCCGGTGTTCGAGCAATTATTTTTCTTGGTTCCCGAGGCTCGATCCGCTTTACAGCCGGACGCCTACCGGCTACGACTTTTCCTTGAGGTCAGAATTGAACAGGTGTTGGTGTCAATATCCGATCTTTTTCCCGAGTACAGGTATGCACCGCGCAGCGCCAACGCGACTGCGACGACTCAGGGTCGAGGAAGATTTTCTTTTCTTCGAGGAATTGCTTGAGTTCATCTATAACCCCTTCATTTCACCAGCGTGATGCCGGTGCGGGTTTTTATGTGTGCGCATACGTCTCGATGTGGCCGCGTAACCCTCGACGAGATTTCGCCGGGGTGTTTTCGTCTTTGTGCGCATACTATCTCTGGATGAACTTCCACCGCGTTGGATAAAATTGCGCTTCACCAGTACTTTTTATTGAATTGATGGTTATCCCGAACCTAAGAATCGGACGGAATGGTGAAGGGTGACGATTACAGCGCTGAACTAGGCGCGAGCTCACGCTCGTCGCCAAGGTCGGCTGTGGCGGTGAATCGTCACGGTTCCAGAGAGGTTATGCGAGTAGGTTGCGTGAAAGCGACCGCGCCCGGGCGTACGCCGGCCCATCACGCACCCCCGGGCCTGGAGAACAGGCGCTGGCAGGCTCGGTTCCCTCCGGTACCTTCTTAGAGAAATTCGATTCGCGCCGTCAAACCCGACGGCTTGCGGTTGAACAACCTGAAAGTTCCACCATGCGCGCGGACAATGTCGTTCACAATGGACAGGCCAAGGCCGACGCTTCCCGGCCGGCCGGCTCGCGCGGAATCGAGACGGAAGAATGGCTCCATCACGTCCGTCAGCTTCTCATCAGGAACGCCCGGTCCGTCGTCGCTTACGTCGATCATGATGTGCGCGCCTCGAACCGACGCGATCACGGCCACGAACCCTCCGAAACAGATCGCATTTTCGATCAGATTGGTCATCACCCGCTGAATTGCGGCTGGCCGACACAGAAAGGGAATTTGATCAGGACCGTCGTAGTGAATCCTTGCTCCTGAATCTTCATACTCGTCGCACAACGTGGAGAGTAATGCGCCCAAATCTAGCCATTCTTTTTCTTCAGTTACGGAATCGCCACTGAGGAAAGCAAGCGCCGAGTTGACCATTGTCTGCATCAGGCTAATGTCTCTCATTAGCTTATCCCGTGCGATCCGCCCGGTTTCGAGTTGCAGTCGCATCCGCGTAAGCGGCGTTCGAAGATCATGACTAATAGCAGCCAGCATTCGGGTGCGGCTCTGAATCGAATTGGCAATGCGTTCCTGCATCAGGTTGAAAGCGTGGGCGGCGCGTCGGATCTCAAGGGGCCCCTCCTCCTCGATCGGGGCAATCGAGATATTCTGGCCGAAGGCTTCTGCTTGAGCCGAAAGGCGCCGCAATGGCCTGATCACGCGCGAGACCGCCCATACAGACAGTATGGTGACGCAGACGCACAAGAACAGTAACGCGCCGAAAATCGGAAACGAGAAGCGCGGGGGTCCCCGACCAATCCGGTCAGTGCGTATCTCGAGCGTGTCGTGACCGAACGGCACCAACACCTGAATGTCGGGGTGCTGATCTTCAAAGGCACACGAGCGCGCCGTTATACCGGAGATTGTCGGCAACTGAGCGCGCAAAGCCGACTCCAGGTTGCGCGTATCAAGTGTCGAATCAAGGCAACGCGTAGGCATGGAATTCAGTTGGGCCTTCAAAGCCTGTCCCTGTGCCGCCGCCTTGATTACCCCGTCGCGCTCGGCTTCAGGTAGCCCTTTCAGTATCTCGACCAGAGCGGCAATACGATAGGTGGTCTGCCAGGGCCACGGAGGATTCGGTGGAGCGCCGGGATAGAACACCATCGCCATGAAAAGCAGGAAAGTCGCGGCGGACGAGCAGGCAACGATCGCCACGATTTGTCCAAGGGTGGTTCCGAGGTAGCGTCGCATCAAACAACCGTCACATCGAGCTGAAAGGCATATCCGTCCGTACGTACCGTGCAGATGGGGTTGTCCAACTGCTTGCCGCCCGCCAACTTGCGACGCAACCGGCTGATGAGGAGGTCCACGGATCGCTCCGCGATCGGGAAGTTCTTGCCGCGCGTCAGACTGATCAGCGCCTCCCGGGAGAGTACCTTCCTGGGGTTCTGGCACAAGACGAGTAAAAGATCGGTTTCGGCGCCGGTCAGAGGCACCCGCAACCCTGTCGATGACTTCAAAATCCGCCGATACGGATAGAACGTGAAATCGGAAAACTGCATCACCAGCTCGGTAGACGATGGTTTCCCGGTCAACTGTGCTTGTGGTCGACGCAGTACTGCACGAATCCTCGCTAGTAGCTCACGCAGATCGAAGGGCTTGGTCACATAGTCGTCGGCACCGAGTTCAAGACCTATTACCTTATCGGTAGGCTCGGATAGCGCGGTAAGCATGATGACGCGCGGACCGCCGTTCGCACGGATACGCCGGCACAGTTCAAACCCGTCTTCTCCCGATAGCATGACGTCCAGCAGCGCCAGATCAATCCCGCCCAGATTCAGGATCGCGTCAGCCGCGCGGGAGTCGGCCGCAATGTGTACGACGTAACCTTTGTCTTTCAAGAAACCCGCCAGCGGTTCGCTGATGTCGCGGTCGTCCTCGACGAGCAGGATGTGGATTTGAGTCAATTCGTCCCTCGTACGCAGATGCAGGCTACTGCTTCAGCCTTCTATGCAACGCCGGGAACCACGGCTTCGGTAGGTCTCGCTCGAGGCCGCACCTTGTGCCGGTCGGGATGCTTTCAAGTTGAGCGCAAATGCCGTACCTCAATTTTCCAATAAAACGCGTTCCGCAGGATAGCTGGCATTGTGTCAATCTGGACACAATATGTAAATTCGCACAAAAATCAATGGGTTAGTTGCGTCCAAAACAGAGCGGATTTATTGTTTCCTCCTCGTTCAACTCCTGGAGTAGCAGATGAAGCCGGAGCGCACCGCGGCGATCGGACTCGGGCAGGTCTCACAAGAAAAGCAGACGACGGTTCCGAAGGTCCGGCTTTACGTTGAGCGTGCCCGGACGAAAAATTGGTTTGTGCATGTGGGGCATGTGACTGACCGTGGCCGCTGGCGCACCGAGCCTCACGCGCATCCGGCCTATGGTCAGGTGATCTTTATGTGCACGGGATCCGGGACCATGAATCTCGAGGGAAGGAAAGTTCCGTTCGATGGTCCCTGCGCACTACTCTTGCCACCGAAGTGCGTCCACGGTCTTGACTATCAGGACGACGTAGAAAGATGGGTCGTGACCATTGACATCGCGTACCTGACGCAGATCAATTCAAAACTCCACCAATTCATCACGCTGTGGGCGTCGCCAAGGGTAATACGGTTTTCGGATCCTACACAGGCCACAGATGAGCTTGGTCGCCTGATCGAAGGACTCAGGCGGGAAACCGAGTCCGACGCAGTGGGTCACGCCACTGGCACCGAAGCCTGGCTCACCGTTCTGATGTTATTGCTCACCCGTGAGGCTAGTCGGGATGAAGATCACACTGACAATGTGGTGAGAAACGATATTCGCCGGGTGGAACGGTTCAGAGGATTAATCGAAGAACACTTTCGAAAGAACCTGCCGCTGGTGGATTACGCGTCGAAGATGGGAATGTCGCCAGGGCAGCTTCGTGCAATGTGCTATTCGGCGTTCGAATTGAGTCCTACCAAATTGATTCGGGAACGTATCATCGTCGAAGCGAGGCGCGATCTCATTTTCGGAGATATGACGGTCGAGCAGATAGCTTTCGGGCTTGGCTTCACGGATGCTGCTTATTTCACCCGCTTTTTCCGTAAAGAAACGGGGCAAACGCCGAGTCAGTTTCGCCTTACTGCTCGGCGGCAATCAGCCTTGAGTGCCCCGGCAGCAATGAGTGCGTAGGCGATGTAGTGAAGAAATAGCAAACCTCCTACGTGACGGCCGCCCATGAAAAAAGGCACCGCGCCTAAGCGCAGTGCCTTGTCATTCCGGCCTTCCGAGCAGACTTACTGCTTCGGAATATAGAGCGGCATCGAATCCTCCCAGACCGTATCGGTAATCGCATGCCGATCGCTGCCGTCCGCGTTCATCACCCAGTTCTGGCCATCGGGCTGGAACGTCTCGTCGTACAGCGAAAGCTCATCGCGGAAACCATACTCGCCCGAGCTGTACGCAATGCGACCGTCCCAGGTCCAGGTCGCGTGGGCCTGGTTCGAACCCTGCGGGGTTACGCGCTGCACATCCGTGCCGTCCGGATTGATCGTGTACACGTCGAAGTGGAACTTGTTGGGGTCGTCCGGGTTGATCTCCTTTCGTGTGAAGACGATCTTCCTGCCGTCCGGCGACCAGCCTGGCAAATTGTCCGGCTCGGTGGTCAGGGCCGTGGTCTTGTGCGTCTCCAGGTCGAGAACTCGCAGGCCCTTGTCCGTATCGCTCCACACGCGGTAGACGATCTTCGTACCGTCCGGCGAATAGCTCGGGAAGCCCGCGTTCTCCTTGCCGTCGGTCAGAACCTCCGGCTTGCCATTCATGCTGCCGTCAGCCTTGATGCGCATAATCTGGCCCGGCATGTGGCCTCGCGTGAAGAACCAGCCGCCCACGCCGAAGGCGACCCACTGCTTGTCGGGCGACCAGGTCGGCTGGAACGCGCCAGCCAGCCCCATCTTGACCATCTTCGGATCGACGCCGCTGGTAGCCGGATCGTAGATATGACGCGCATCGGTGAAGTCGGTATTCGACACCACGATCGACGAGCCGACCGCCTTCTCCGTGTACACGAGGGACTTGCCGTCGCGCGAGAGCTGCGGGAATACATCGACGAAGCGGTAGTTCCATTGCGGATCGAAATTGTAGAGTGCCGTGCCGTTCGGGTGGAACGGCTTGCCATATACCACCTTCTCGTAGACGACCTTCTGGCCGTCGGCCGAGTAATGCGGCGAGCGGATGCCGCTTCCCGCCGTGGCACGCGACTGTCCGTCCGTCGTATAGAAGCCTTCCTGAGCGCCGTTCTTGATGTGATAGACGACGTTGGTCGCGCCCACGAATTGCGGGAACACCTTGAACCCCGGCGTGTTCGTCAGATCCGTGCGCTCGCCCGTGGCCACGTCGACCTGCACGATCTGCGTGCTGACCTTGCCGATCGCCTCGGGACGGTGTGCGCCCCAGGTCGATTCGACCGGGGTTTCATAGAACACCACACGCTTGCCGTCCGCGGACCACGACGGCGAGCCCTCGGCATAGCCGGCGCGCGCAGTGATCTGCTTGAACCCAGTACCGTCCGGATGAATCTCGTAGATGCTGCTTTCCTGGGTGCGCTCCCAGCCGACCGGGAGATTGTGGCCTCGCCAGTCGGTACCGATATCGGACGACAGCGCGATCCACTTGCCATCCGGCGACCAGGAAGGCCGGAAGAAACTGTGCGGCTTGTTCGGGTCGAATTTGATATCGCCGGTCACGTCATGCAGCGCGCCCGTCTTGATGTTCAGCGTCCAGATATTCGTGGTACCCCAGGTATCCTTGCCACGACGCGACGACACGAACGCGATCAGATTCGGATCGGCCGGGTTGAAGACCGCGGCATCGCTGATCCCGATCGAGTCAGTCAGACGCTGCAGCCCCGTGCCGTCGACTCGCACGCGGTAGAGGCTGGCATGACCGAGGCCATCGCGCTCCGAAGTAAACACGATCCATTTGCCGTCCGGCGAAAAGGAGCCGTGATAGTCGAAACCATCGGACTGAATCAGCCGGTGTTCGTCGCTGCCGTCGGCATTGGCGACATAGAGTTCCGAAGTCGATGGGCCGATGCGGTATATCAGCAGGTCGCCTTTGGTCGCGGTCGCGGCGCCCGCCCCCGGCACGAAAGCAGCGATGGCGGCAATGGTGAGGCCGGCCAGGATTGTCTTTTTTATCTGAAGCGAAGGACGCACAATACTTGTCTCCATTTTTTAGTCAGTATCACAGCAAGCTTGAAACCGCCGGACCGGTATGCCGGCCGGCGAACCCCATCATCAACCCAGACTGCCCGTCACATCGTCGAACAATTCGTCGACCGACAGACGATGCGGCAGGATCTTCTGGTCGAGCGCCCAGTCGATCGCCAGTTGCAGGCCCTTGCGGTTCTGTTCGAGACCGAGCGGCGGAAACACGGCGGGCGTACCGCCTTCCGTTTGCGCGCGACTTTCGACGATCATCCGGTACAACTCGCGCACGACCTCCGGGTGCTTCTTCGACAGATCCTGGTGCACGACGAACATGTGATTGACCGGCACCACGCCTTCGCGCGCGAACCACGCTTTGGCCGCGTTCTGCGCATCGGGCACGAGCGTGCGCACGCGCGGATCCTTCGGCATGTCTTCGCCGAGCAGCGCCGCGGCGAGCTCGCCGTTCATCATCAGGTCCGGAATCGACGAACCGGCCGGCAGGCGCACGCAGTTGTTCGGATCGCGATACTCGGCGAGGTGGCCGTCACCGAGCGTCATCCACGTGACCTTGTCGAGATCGACGCCGTATTCGTGGCGCAGAATGCCGCGAATCCACAGCGCGGTGGTCTGCGTGTAGGTGCGCACGCCGACCTTCCTGCCTTCGATATCCTTCGGATCGAGATGCCCGAAGTCGATGTTGAAGCCCGCGCAATGATGCTGGAAACGGCCTGAGATCGGCGCCGGCAGCAGCACATAGGGCTTGCCGTAGGCCTTTGCCTGCAGGAACGTGACGATCGCGAGCTCGCCCGCATCGAACTGGTTCTCGCGCACCATCGCCTTGAAGCCGTTATGCGCGGGCGTCGGTCCGCAGAAGTCGAGCGTGACGAGATCCGAGCTCACGCGCCCGTCTCTCAACGCCTTCGTCACCGGATACACGGCCAGGTTGGTGCGCAGCGTCGGCACCGCGGTTTGCGTCGTCATGAATGTCGGTCCTTATGCTTGAATGAAATTACAGTCTCACCTCGATGAGACACGGGCCGGCCGCATGCACGGAATCGGCCATGGCCTGGTGGAAAGCTTCTGCCGTGTCGACGGCGGCGGCCGGCACGCCCATGCTCTTCGCCATCGCGAGCCAGTCGATGCGCGGACGGTCGATGTCGATCATCGCGAGCGCGCGCTCGCCCGGCGCGCCGGCGCCCATGTTCGCGTACTCGGCCTTCAGGATCGCGTAGCTGTTGTTGGCGAAGATGATCGTCGTGATGTTCAGGCCTTCGCGTGCCTGGGTCCACAACGACTGGATCGTGTACATCGCGCTGCCATCGCCGACCATGCAGAACACGCGTCGCTCCGGGCAAGCGAGCGCGGCCCCGGTTGCGACCGGCGTGCCGTAGCCGATCGAGCCGCCCATGTTGTTGATCAGGTCGTGACGCGCGGCGCCGACGGTCAGGCCCATCGTCTCGCGCCCGGTGGTCAGCGACTCGTCGACGAGGATGCAGTCTTCCGGCAACGCGGCGGCAAGCGCCTGCGCGATGCTCGCGGGGTTCAGCGCGCCAGTGGGCGCGCTGGCGTCCGCACGCTGTTGCAGCACCGCCTGCGTGCCGGTCGCGCCGAGAGCCTCGACCAGCATCTCGAGTGCCGTCGTGCCGTCTTCGCCGACTTCCGCGAGCGCATGCACGCTCGTGCCCGGCGACTTCAGCAAACTCGGTTTGTCCGGATAACTGAAGAACGCGATCGGCTCGGTTGTCTCGACCGTGATGATGTGGCGAAAGCCCTTCAGGTAATCGACCGCCGCGTTGACCGCGTACGGAATCCGTTCGAGCGTCACGCGTCCCGCGCCGCGTTCGATCCGCGCGCTAAAGAATTGCGTGGCGAGCCGGCAGCCAGTCGCCGCCTTCAGCTTGCCCGCGAGTTCGAGCGCGCGGCCGCGCGTCGAACGGCCGGCCAGCACGATAAGGGTCGGCTCGCCTGAGCGCAGCACCTGCGCGATGTGATCGACGCGCGCCGCGTCCGGCGCTGCCGGTCTCGCGACCGGCAACGCCGGCAGCGACACGCGTTCGCCCGCGTCCTGCCACGATGCGTCGCCGGGCAGAATCAGCGTGGCGATTTGCCCCGGATACTCGCTCGCCTTGCTCACCGCAGCGGCCACGTCCCACGCGACCGCGCGCGAGGACTCGACGCGACGCACCCAGTGACTGAGCGGACGAGCGAGGCCTTCGATATCGGACATCAACGGCGGATCGTATTTCAGATGCGCGGCCGAATGCTCGCCGACGATATTGACCATGCCCGACGACGCGCGTTTGGCATTGTGAATATTGGCCAGTCCATTTGCGAGACCCGGGCCGAGATGCAGCAGCGTCGACGCGGGCGTGTCCTTCATCCGGTAATAGCCGTCCGCGGCGCCCGTGCAGACGCCCTCGAAAAGACACAGCACGCTGCGCATGCGCGGATTTTCGAGCGCCTTCAGAAAGTGCATCTCCGACGTGCCCGGATTCGCGAAACAGATGTCGACACCGCGATCCGTCAGCGTGTCGACGAGGCTTTCGGCTCCGTTCATTCAATACCCCGCCATCTCGCGCGCCATGCCGACCACGCCATAGCTGCGCAGCGGCGCCGACATCAGGAAACGGTAGCCCTCTTCGAGCAGCCGCTTGTGATTCTTCGCGTTCACGTGCGGATTGCCGACCACCACGTTGTGCTTGTGGCAGGTATCGACGATCTGGCGCATCGCATCGACCACGATCGGGTGTTCGTAATCGCGCGGATGACCCAGTTCCTGGCTCAGGTCGCCCTCGCCGATCAGAATGAAACCGATGCCGGGCACGTTCGACAGAATGTCGTCGAGGTTCTCGATTGCCTCGGTGCTTTCGCACATCAGGCCGACGAGGATTTCGCCCTCTGGCGCGAGCGGCCAGACGTCTGCCTTTTTGTAGTAGTCGGCCATACTCAAGCCCCAGTAGCGCGCTGCGGTAGCGGGACCGTCGCCACGCACGCCTTTGGGCTCATAAAGCGGCGCGTTTTTCGGCCGCGCATAGCGGCACGAAGCGACCGCGTTATACGCCTGCTCGACCGTCGCAACGTGCGGCCACACCACGCCATAAACACCGCGATCGAGCACCTGCTTGGCGAACGCCTGGTTCATCTCCGCGCCGTTGGCCGGAATACGCGCGATCGGCGTCACGCGCGGCGCGACCGAACCGGATTCGACGATCGCCTTGCGGTTGAGCATGTACTGCAATGCGTCGCCGAGCGCGGACACGTCGTACGGGTTGTGCTCCATTTCGAACACGATGCCGTCATATGGCGCATCGCTCATGTCGATCGCGGTCTGCTTGTCGAGCTTCGAAAATGCGGTGAATGCGGGCTTGCCGGATTCGAACGCGCGAATGATGCCGTTGAGACGGTTTTCGCTCATGATGTCTTTTTCTCGTGAATTAGGGGGTGAAGCCGGATCAGTCGGCGGCTTTCCAGTACATGAAGCCCATGCCTTCGCCAGTGCCGGCAGGCGTGCGCCAGCACGGCACATAGTCGACCAGCGTCATTTCCGCGCCGGTTTCCTGCACCGCCTTCATCACGCTGACGTACAGCTTGATTTCGGACGTGCCTGACTGGTACGAGCGGTTGTCCACCGCCGCGAGGCCGTCGTAGTCGTACTCGGCCAGCATCTTCATGATGCGGTGATCGAACTCTTCGTCGTTGACAAAGTGCGACAGACCGCCCGACGCGAAAATGCCCACCCGTACATCGTCCGGCCATGCATTGAGCGCGTCGCGCAGCACGCGGCCGAATTCGATGCAACGCGACATCGACGGCTGCGTCGGGGGATAAAAGCAGTTCATGATGACCGGCACATGCGGCGGCGGGTTGTCGCCCATGATCTGGTGATACACGAAGCTGTACGCATGCGGCACCACCGGATACTCGGGCAGCGGTTTCATCCACACGTTGTCGGGCCACGCAAACAGATCGGTCAGATCGAAGTTCTCTTTCTGGAAGTACTCGATCAGATAAGTCGCGAGCTTCGGATGGCACTCGTGCGTCACGTGATGATCGGGTGCATAGACCGGGCGCTGCGGCGGACCGTTGTGCACCTGCGCGCCGCTATAGATCGCGATCGACGGCGAGAAGTCGGTGAAGATCTCCTTCTGGTCCTTGCCGAGAATGATCGCGACGTCGATCTTCGCTTCGCGATACGCGGCCGCCATCGCGTCGAGCGCGGTACGGCAGCGCGCTGCACGCGCAGTGCGTTCTTCGAGCGTCAGATAGTTCTCGAAGGCGGCTTCGCGATGCGCTTCGAGTTCCGGGTACGTCCATGTGCGATTGCGATACCACAGTTCCGGGTTGTTGCGATCGCGCTCCCCGTTCTTGAGCCAGTCTTCCGGCGCCTGGCCCAGCATGCCGCTGTGCGGCACCGCCATCCCGAATACGATCTTCGCCATGTATGTTTCTCAGTGAATTGATGTGTCCAGAGGCCGCCTGTGCCGGCCGTGCTGTGAGTGTTCAGGCCTGCCGCAGCGTGCTCGCCGCCTCGGTCAATCTGGGCGACCATTCGCGGCGGTACAGGACGATCGTGGCCATCGCGCCGACGACCAGGAATCCAAGGATCACCATCATCGGCAGGTCGTAGCTTCCGCTCACGTGCAGCAGCCAGCCCGACAGGCTCGCCGCCACGCCGCCCGCGAGACTGGTCGCGAGTTGCTGCACGCCGGTGACGAGGCCGATTGCCTGCTTCGGAATCAACGTCAGGCGCGACAGCACCAGGTTATTGGCCGTGACGAATCCCAACAGCGAGAGCGACAACACATTCCAGAACAGCGCCAGTTGCAGCGTCGGCGCGTACGCCCCGAGCAGTACGGTGCAGCCGCCGACGAATCCGGTCACGGTGAAAACCTTGCGGACCACGATCGGATCCTTGCCCCGGGCGATGATCAGATCCGCCGCGGACCCTGCGAGCGCCGCGACGATCGCGATTCCGGCGAAGCTGAAAAACGTGAAGAGTCCCGAGCGCCCAATCGACAGACCGCGCTGTTCGACCAGATAGGCCGGCATCCACGTCATGCAATAGAACGTGAAGTAGCCGTAGCAGAAGTTCGTGATCATGCCGCCCCACACGACCGGGCTCGCGAGGATGCTGCCAAGGCTCACGGCGCGCGCGCTGCGATTGGCGACCACGAGCTCCGCTTTCGAAGGCAGGTCGTTGCGCACCAGCAGCAGCCACGGCGCGAGCCAGATGAGACCAACGAGACCCGTCGCGATGAACATCATCTGCCACGAGTAGTTGACGATGAACCATGCGCCGACCGGTGCGCCGAGTGCGGGGCCGAACTTGTTGCCCATCGCGAGAATGCCGACCGCGAGGCCGCTGTGCTTCTCATCGAAGTTATTGCGAATCCAGCGATAGCTCGCGGGAATCACGATCGCCTCGGCCATGCCGATGATCAGGCGCATCACGACCAGACTCGCGAGCGCGGTCACCGCACCCATCAACGCGGTCGCGGCGCACCACAGCGCGAAGCTGATCGCGTACGGCCATTTGACGCCGTAGCGGTCCGCGACCCAGCCCATCGGCACCTGAAACAGGCCATACGACCAGAAGAACGCCGCGTTGATCCAGCCGCGATCGACATCGGTCAGCGCGAAGTGCCGAATGAAATCCGCGTCGGCCAGCGTCGACGAAATGCTGGTGCGATCGACAAACGAAATCAGCACACCGATCGCAAGAAGCGCAAGCACGGCCCAGCGGTTCGCGATTCCTCGACGTTCAGGTTTGCCTGTCTCCATCTGCTTGTTCTCTTCAGTTTGATTGAATGCCGCGGACACGCCGCTGAACTTCAGGCGAGCGCCGGATAAAGCTGCCGCGCGGTCTTGCCGAAGATCCACTCGCGGTCCGCATCGCTGAGCGATGCGAGACCGGCCTGTGCGGTCGCGAGAATTTCCGCGAGCGTGCCCGGCGAAGTCGGATAATTCGAGCCCCACGCCATCCGTTGCGCGCCGAACGCTTCGACCACGCGCGGGAAGAACGTCTCGGCGCTCGCCTTCTCTTTCTGCACGTCGCCGAAGATGCGCGGCGTGAGCTTCAGATAGATGTTCGCGAGCGGCGCGAGATCGAACAGGCTCTGCGCTTTCGCGTACGGCGCGCCGTCCGCAACCTCGGGACGACCGAGGTGATCGAGGATGATGCGCACGGTCGGGAAGCGCCGCGCGAGCGCGGTGACTTGCGGCAAGCCGATCGGGCCGGTCTGGATGCACATCGGCAGGCCGAGTTCGCCGCACAGTTCCCACGCGGGAAACGAGCGCGGATCGTCGAGTTCGCTCGGGTCGAACTCCTTCGTGCTGCCGCCGGTGAAAAGACGCAGGCCCGCGAGACCGCGCTCGACCCATGCGCGGATGCGCGCCGGCGCATCGGGGTCCAGCACATCGACCGAACCGACCGCGACCAGACGGTCCGCGTATTGCGCGCAGCCGTCGACCACGTAGCTGTTATCGAAACCGTACGTGGTCGACGAATGGACCACCGCTGCTTTTGCCACGCCGGCCGCGTCCATCGATGCGATCAGCGTCTCGACCGTGGTCGGCCGTTCCTTCGACCACTCCGAGCGCTTGCCGAACAACGGTGCGGGCGGATAGCGGTTCTCGTCGTCGGAGATGATGTGCGGGTGAATATCAACGATTGAGGAAGTCATGAAGGCCTCGGTATCTTGCTCGTTACATGCGGCTCGCGCCGTTATTTGCCGCGCGCTTATTTGCCACGCGCTTTGAGGCGCGCATCGAGACGCGGATAGACACGCCGTGCGTTGCCTTCGAAGATCTTGTGGCGATCCTCGTCGCTCAGGGCGGCGCAGCCGTCGATATAGCGCTTCGTGTCATCGAAGTAATGACCGGTTGCCGGATCCTTGCCGCGCACCGCGCCGATCATCTCCGAGCCGAACAGCACGTTGTCGGCGGGAATCACCTTCGTCAGCAGTTCGACGCCCGGCTGGTGATACACGCACGAGTCGAAGAAAATGTTGTCCAGCAATCCTTCCAGAGGACGCTCGCGCATTTCGAGCGACATGCCGCGATAACGGCCCCAGTGATACGGCACCGCGCCGCCGCCGTGCGGAATCACGAGACGCAGCGTCGGGAAATCCTTGAACAGGTCCGACTGCAGGATCTGCATGAACACCGACGTGTCCGCGTTCAGATAGTGCGCGCCGGTGCCGTGGAAACACGGGTTGCACGACGCGGCGACGTGAATCATCGCAGGCACGTCGAGATCGACGAGCGCTTCGTACAGCGGATACCACTCGCGGTCCGTCATCGGCTTGCCGGTCCAGTAGCCGCCGCTCGGGTCCGGATTCAGGTTGCAGCCGACGAAGCCGAGCTGCTCGACGCAGCGGCGCAATTCGGCGATCGAATTCGCGGGCGCGACGCCCGGCGATTGCGGCAACTGGCAGACCGGCGCGAAGTTGTCCGGATAGAGTTCGGTCACGCGATACACGAGGTCATTCGAGACTTCGGCCCACTCGAGGCTCGTGCGCTCATTGCCGAGGTGGTGGCTCATCAGGCCCGCGATCGGCGAGAACAGCGTCAGGTCGCTGCCGCGCTCGCGCTGCAATTTGAGCTGTCCGTTGCCGATCGCTTCGCGAATCTCGTCGTCGCTGACAATGGCGCCGTCACGCGACGGCGCGTTGGCCGGGTCGTTCGCGAACTCGACCTGTTTGGCGCGCCAAGCGCGAAAGGAAGCCGGGACGGTCGTGAAATGACCGTGGCAATCGATAATCATGGTGTCTCCGTTCGAATCGTCGGGTCGGCGTTGAGCGCCTGGGTGGCTTAGCGGGCCAACGGATCGACGAACAATTCGTCGATGGACATGCGGCGCGGCGTGAGACCCTGCTTGAACGCGGTCGCTTCGAGCGTTTCGATCGTCTTCAGGTTTTCCTGCAGACCGTACGGCAGCGGATCGTGACCGACGATCTTGCGCAGTTCGAGATACTTCTTGTCGCTCGCGCTCGTCGCTTCTCCGGCATCGAGACGTTCGAGCCATTCCTTCTTCGCCTGCGCGAACGCATCGAATAGCGATCTAGCAATCCACGGATGCTCGGCGAGCACTGAGTCCTTGACGACGATCGTGCCGTGCATCGGATAAACACCGGTGCGCGCGTAGTACTCGGTTTCGAGTTCGGTCGCGTTCGGCAGCAGATCGGGATAGTCGGCCTCGACTTCCTGCCAGCCGCCCGTCGGCGCGCCGGTGCGGCCAATACCCGCAGCCGCGGCAAAACCGGCGGACAGTTCACCTGAGGCCATCATCTCCGCGAGCGAGCTGCCTTGCGGTGCGTGCACGACGTTCGACGGCAGCTTCAGTTGCGTGACGTGTTCTTCGTCGTCGACGACCCACGTCACCTTCGAAGAATCGAGACCGAACTCGTCGATCAGCACCTGACGCGTCCACACGCCGGTCGTGACCGAATACGCGCGCACGCCGACCTTCTTGCCTTCAAGATCCTTCGGCGTGTTGATTCCCGCGTCAGGACGCACCAGCAAACCGCCGTGATGGAAACGCCGCACGACGAAGATCGGCAAGCCGACGAACGGCGCGCCATAGGCACGCGCGATGATGTAGGTGGTCGGCGCGAGTTCGCAAACGTCGAATTCAACGTCGCGCACCATGCGGCGGAACGCGCCGATTTGCGGCTTGACGGTGACGAACTCGGCGTCGACGCCCTCGATGCGGATGGATCCGTTGCGGATAGCCGACGTATGCGGATGCTCAGCGATCGCGATCTTGAGCGGGACTTTCTTGGTCAACATCCTCTCCTGTGGATTGATCGTCGCGGGCTGCGGGGTAAGGATTGCAGCGGGCGACGTGTCGTCTCGATGGCGTAAGAATATGGGAGGACGGGACCAGCGTCCCTACACAAAAAGTAGATTCAATGGCACTTTTTGGTGGGGGCGGAGAGGCGCCGGGAAGGCGGTATGGCGGGGTGGTGTTTAGAGGAATGAAAGGAAGCGTATCGCTCGGGGGTATCGCGCTATCTCGCACGCCGGGCTTCGACGAAAGCCTCGACATAACGCAGCGCCTGTTCGCACTGTTCAGGCGTGAACGCGTGAATACTCGCCGGAACGGGATCGAAGCCAAGTTCGGTCGCGACCCACCGGATCGCTTTCGCGCGGGCTTCGAACGCGTTGACGCCATCGCGGCGCACCTTTCCTGCGACGAGCGGTTCGAGCGCGTCGTGCAGCTTGCTCTTCGCCTCGCGCAACGTCGCGTCGGCGAGCCGCCCGAGCGGCACGTTGCGCTTGCTGCGCGAATAGACGCCGATCCACGCCTGACAGGCAGTGCAAATCCACAGAGGCCCCTGATCACTGCGGTACGGGTAGCCGTCGTCGCCGTAATGCGCGAGCAACGCGCGGTTGCCGCAGTAGTCGCACGACGGCTGCGGCAGCGCCTTGACGGGCTTGCCTACGCGCATGGGGAGTGCTCCAGGGCAATTTCGTTGTACTTCATCGCATCGATCTGACTGGCGAGAACGGGTGGAGCCAGACAGTTTAATGGAATGCCCGCGTCCCCATGCAAGGCACGAGCATTACGAAGCCTGCCCCTGTGCAATCTCCGTCACCACCCGACGCCGCGCCGCCAACGTTTCAGCCGACCGTCGCTGGACCAATTCCACCACCGCTGGCGGCGCTAACTCCGGATCGCCCGCAGCGAACGGCGGCGCTGGCGCGTATTCGAGTTCGAGCTGGATGGCCTGCGCCTCTTCGATGCCCGCGAGTTCTGCGGCCAGCGTCAGCCCAAAGTCGATGCCCGCCGTCACGCCGCCGCCTGTAATCAGATTGCCGTCGCGCACCACGCGCGCGCGCGTCGGTATCGCACCGAGCGGTTCCAGCAACGAGTGGAACGCCCAGTGTGTCGTCGCGCGCCGCCCGCGCAGCAAACCCGCCGCGCCAAGCAGCAACGCGCCGGTGCAGACCGACGTCACGTAGCGCGCGCTCGCGGCCTGTCGGCGAACGAAATCGATCGTTTGCGCGTCCTGCAGCAGATCGGTCACGCCGCCTCCGCCGGGCACACAGATCACGTCGAGCGCCGGGCAGCTTTCGTACGTCGTGTTCGGCGTCAACACGAGCCCGCTGCTCGATACCACCGGCTCCCGCGTCTTCCAGATCAGATGCGTCGTGGCGCCCGGCACCGACGCGAGCACCTCATGCGGGCCAGTCAGATCGAGTTGCTGTACTTTCGGAAACACCAGAAAACCGATTTTCAGGTTCATAGGGATGCCTTATCGAATAAGAAGTCGAAACGCGCCATCTGCCAATTCTTCCAGGTGGACGAATCGATTCTATGTGGGTAAGCTTTGGCAATACTGCCATTCACCCCTTGTTTTCCGCCACGCTCGTCACGACATGTCTAGCACTCTTCGCTCCATCGTGCTGCTCGGTTTCCCCAACATGCAACTGCTCGATGTCAGCGGTCCGCTCCAGGTCTTTGCGTCCGCCAACGAACTCGTCGCGAAGCGCGGGCTCGACCAACTCTACGCGCCACGCGTCGTGGCAGCCGAAGCCGGGCCCGTCACGTCGTCGTCGGGAATCGCGGTGCTTGCCGGTTCGCTACGCTCGGCGAAAGGGCCGGTCGATACGCTGATCGTTCCGGGCGGCTGGGGAATTCGCGACGCATCGGCCGACCCGCGTCTGATCCGCTGGACACAGCGCCAGGCACCGCATTGCAGACGCGTCGCCTCGGTCTGCTCGGGCGCGTTCCTGCTCGCCGAGGCGGGGCTGCTCGACGGAAGGCGCGTCGCCACGCATTGGGGGCGTTGCGACGAACTCGCGCAGGCGTATCCGCAACTGCGCGTCGAAGCCGATCCGATCTTCATTCGCGACGGCGCGATCTGGACATCGGCGGGCGTCACTGCCGGCATCGACCTCGCACTTGCCATGCTCGAAGAAGATCACGGACGTGCGTTGGCACTCGACGTCGCGCGCGAACTCGTCGTGTTTCTGAAGCGGCCGGGTGGTCAGTCGCAGTTCAGCGCGATGCTGTCGTTGCAAGATGCCGACGACCGTTTCGGCGAATTGCATGCGTGGATGAGCTCGCATCTCGCGTCCGACCTGTCGGTCCCCGCGCTCGCGCAACGGCTTCATATGAGCGAGCGCAGCTTCATGCGCCACTACAAGGCGCAAACGGGCCGCACGCCGGCGCGCGCGGTCGAACAGTTGCGCATCGAAGCGGCACAGCGCTTGCTGAGCGAAACATCCTGGTCGATCAAACGGATCGCGGCGCGATGCGGATTCGGCAGCGAGGAAACGATGCGCTGCAGCTTCGTGCGTCAGCTGCGCGTGGCGCCGCAGGTGTACCGCGAGCGTTTTTCGTCGACGTAACGCGTGCGTCAATCAGAAGCCATGTTTGACGATGAGCGTCGCGCCCGTATCGTGCGAATGCAGAATCGCGACGCGCGCGGTTCCGGAGAACACCCAGTCGTTGACCGTCAAGGACAGACGCCGCTGCGGTGACTGGCCAATCGACAGCACTGAGCCGTTCATCTGAACGATGGACAATTGCGGTGCCGTGGATGGCCCCAGATGCAGAGGATTCGAAGCATCCTGAGCGGCAGCCTGAGCGTCTCGTTCGGACACCGGTGCGAACTTCGGTCCGGACGATGCCAGCGCCTTCGGGGTACCGAGCCGCGCATCGCGCGTCACGTCCACGCTATAAAAATTCTCAATTTGCGCATAGAACGGCTTGCCCTGGTCCCCCTGATACTGCATTGCATAGCGCTGCTGCTCGAGGTAGTGCCGCGGCTCGGGAATCGGTGGTACCACTTCGACGGGTGACGCGACGATGTTGGCGACCATCATCCCTTCGGGCACATCGCCGGTGGGGCCGCCCGCAAACGCGTAGCCGCTCAATACGACGAATAGCGCTCCGACAATCCTCTCGTTTTGGCACGTCATTGGCATGCCTCCCGTGAAGGAAGTGAAACGTCACAGGACACAACGCTCAAATCGAACCGAGCGTGTTACAGCGTCGCTTGCATTCAGACATTGTAGTCAGTCATTCGCGAACCGGTAGGTCAATGTGTGAGGTATCTCGCGTGATGCGGCGAGCGCGTGCGTCTTCGCGGCTCAACGCCGGAGGGGAGTTGATGTGAAACGACTGGGAACGATTCCTGAAAGCGTTCTCAACGATCGAAGACCGGCAAAAGCTACTGGTGCAAGCCCCGCGAGTCCGCCATTTTCGGCCGCCCATTGAATGACGGCGCAACGAGAAAAACGATCGTTCGAATGCGCTTTCGCCAGCCGCGCAGCCCTGTGAGAACGGCATCGGGCATGAAGCGCGCGACGAACAGCAGCAACGCGAGCAGCGCGGGACACCAGCGCAGATCGGTCGGCACAGGTTCGCGGCGCGCGAAGCGCGGATCGAGCAGCGCATCGCCGAACGAAGTCGCGCTCAGCAAACGCCGGTAGTCGAGGCCAGTCTGCCCTGCCACCGATGCCAGGTACTCACCTCTCAATTCGGACAATTCCTCGTGCATTGGCGCCTCCACAGTGGAGCCTGGCATCGGCGGCGTCTGGATCACATCGTCGGCCTGCCAGTAGCCGATCCGGTTGCCCTCGGCGTCGCTCTTCGGAATGGCTGCCGGCTGGTCGCCGCCCACGCCTATCAGCCAGCCCCTGATTCGCGCGGCGTTGATGCCTTGCATCAGCGCGCGCGACGGCGACACCGGCGGCGCCTCCTGCCCATCGGTGACGAACGCGATGGCCGCGCCGCCGCCCACCTGCTGCGCGACGCGCACGGCCGAATAGACGCCACCCTCGGCGATGCGGCTCCAGTTGGTCCAGCGCATGCGCCCGTCGATGCCGTCGAGCGACACCAGCAGCGCGTCGTAGTTGCCGCATACCTCGACCGGCGACATCAACAGCAAAATCCGCTGCCCCGTGAACACGCTCCAGCCCACCTTCGAGCCGCACGGCAAGCGCCCGAGCGCCTCGCGCATCGCCACCTGGGCGAATTTGAGCCGGCTGACCGGAGCGCCGTCGAGGACCACGTCCTCGACGTCCATGCTCTGCGTGATATCGAACGTCACGATGTAGTGAAACGTGTTGCGCGGCAGCGTGAGCTCCGGCATCGCGACCGCCGCGATCAACGCGACGAGCGCGAGCGGCGTCAACCATTGACGCAACCGGGACAAGCCGCGCTTTTGCGGAACGCCGCTCATGGCAAGTCCTGGCTCAACGGATCGCGCAGTTTGACGTTGTGCTGCTCTTTCACATCGGGCCCGGCAAGCACCGACTGCGTTTCCGGCGCGAGCCACAGCGCGCGTTCGAGGTTGTAGCGCACATCCCAATCGTCGGGGGCCGCGCGCAGCGCGAGCCGGTAGCGCGCCTTGGCCTCGCCGATCATCGCGAGCGACTGGACCGCCTGCGCGGTTTCGCCCCCGCCTTCGCGCAGGTACAGGTTGCCGAGATCGAACAGCGCCGCGCGGCCGACCTCGTCGGGCGGGCTGCCCTCGGGGATCAGGCCGTTGTAAAGCCGCGCCGCCGCGTCGTAGGCGCCCGCTTTCGACAGCGCTATCGCGCGGGCCAGCTGAACCTCGCGCGCCTCATCGTCGCCACGCTCGCCACGCTCGTCGCGCGAAGCGGCGTTCGACGCGCTCACCGCGAGAATGGCCTGATCGACCCGCTCCGTTTGCTGCAAACGTACGAAACCATACGCGGCCCAGGCCGCGCAGCAGATCGCGACGGTGCCGAACAGGGTGTGGACCAGCGTGCGCCTCATGCCCAGCTCCTGACTTGCAACAGGTGCAGCAGCACCAGCAGCGCCGAACAGAACAACGCGAGCGCGAAACAGTACCGGCTCAGGTCCTGGCGAGGCAGATGCTCGATGAAGGTGGTCGACGCGTTCTGCTGCCGGTTGATCTCGGCGATCGCCGCCATCATCGCCTTCGGGTCTTCGGCCTGAAACAGCCGGTAAGGCGTCCTGAGCGTTAAAAAGAATCGATGCAGTTGCGCTTCGGCCGAGGTTTCGTTGGCGGGCAGCGTCGCGTTCAGATCGGGGCTGTAGACGCTGCTGCGCAAGTAGATGAAGTACAGCGCGATCTGGTTGCGTTGCAGTCCCGCCTGGATGCGCTGTCGCATCGGTTCGTCGAGCAGCGCGCCGCCGTCCGAGACGAGCACGATCGCGCGGCGCCCCGACGACAGGCGTCCGTCGAACTGCGCGATCGCCGCGAGCATGCCGCGATCGAGCTCGGTGTCCGGCATGCCACGGCCGATCGCCGTGGCCGCAACCCCGGCCTCGATGACGCGATGGTTGTAGGTGAACGGCATCGCCAGCACGGGGTTGGTGCCGAACATCATGAACGCGAGCCGGTCGTTTGGGCGCTGCTCGACGAAGCGCGTCAACGCGGCGCGCGCCGCCTGGTTCTTGGAGTCGCCGCGCGGCGTCTCGACGCCCTTGCTGCCCATCGGCTCGTCCATGCTTTGGCTGCGGTCCATCAGGATCAGGATCTGTGCGCCGCTGCCCGTGCGCAGCACCTGCAACTGCGAGCGCCCCGGCCCCGCCAGCCCGACGACGATCGCCGCGATCGCCAGCGCCGCGCCGCCGCGAGTGAGCCAGCCGGTCACGCGCCCGAGCTCGTCAGCGGGCAGCCACGCGACGCTCGAAAACACCAGCGTATCGCTGCGTCGCCGCAGCAGCGGCAGCGCGGCGAGCGGCAGCAGCACCAGCATCCACGGAAAGTCGAAATCGAGGTTCATGGTCATCGCTGATGGCGCCTTTCGGCTCGATACAACGCACGGCACAGCGCGTGCAGCGGAAACTCGCCCGGGGTCTCGCCGGCGCTTTCGTCACCATTCGCGGCCGGATTCGGCGCGGGCGCAAAAAACCGCTCGGACGACACCTGATAGAAACGTTCGAGCTGCGCGCGCAGCGGTTGCAGATACGGCGCGCGCGCCAGCAACGCCGAGAGCGAAGTCGCATGCACGACCTGGCCGGCCGTTTCGTTGAGCGCGCGATGCAGGCAGACCCACGCCTCGCTCGACGAAGCGGCTGGCGTCAACCGTTGCATCTGCCGCCATGCACGCGCGAACGGCAGCCGCGCCGACTCGCGCCAGTTGCGCGCCCACCACCAGCTCGTCCACGCGAGCAAGGTCGCGAGCAGCAGGCCGAGCGCCCACGCGATCTGCCGACGCCAGCCCGCCGTGCCGGACACCGGCACCTGACGATCGGGCCGCAGCGGCTGCAGATCCCCCGCGGCGAACGCGCTCTGCGGCGTCAACGGTCCGATGCTCGCCGGCCATTCGGCGACCTGCAATTGCGTGCCCGCCGCCGACGTCAACGTCAACGCGGGCAACGTGATCTGCGTGAGCGTCTGCGGCGCGTTGACGACCTGATACGCGATCACCATCCACTTGCGGCCGTTGGCATCGGTCTCGAGCGTCGCAGGCCGGCGTTCGAGCCACACGCCCGTGCGTCCGACCGAAGGCGGCGTCACCGCGCCGATGTCCCGACCGTTGGCCTCCAGCAGAACGCGCTGCGTCAGCACATCGCCGAGCACATAGCCGAACGCGCGCGGCTCCTGAACCAGCGCGGTCAGCGCGGCGGCGCTGACCGTCGCGCACGCGGCGCCGCATAACGCCGCCGCGATCAGCGCGCGAAGCGGCGCCCGGCGAAGCATCGCCCACCGCTCGAGGCCACTGCGTACGCCGCGCGCGCTCATGCCGTCATCTCCAGAAAGTAGCGCGACATCGCTTCCGGATCGAACCCGCCTTCGACATAGAACGGCCGCATGCCGCGCGCGCCGAACACCGCGCCGAGCTCCTCGCGACGGCGCGCGACGCCATCGCGCCAGCGCTCGCGCATGCCACGCGAGAGCCACACCCGGCGCTCCTCGCCGGACTCCGCATCGTTGACGGCCAGCAGCGACGCGTGGCGCGGCGGCGTGATCTCAGCCTCGTCCCACACGACCATCGGCACCACGCACGCATGCACCAGCATGTCGAGTACCGGCGGCAGTTGCGAAAGCGGCCAGTGGAAATCGGACACGACGAACACGAGCGCCTTGCGTCCGGCGACGCGGATCGCGCAGCGCCGCAATGCTTCGACGCAAGCGCCGTTGGCCTGAGGTCCCGCCGCACGAACGGCCGCTGGGTCGGCCCCGGGTTCGGCCCTATCGCTCGAGCATTCGCGCAGCATGCTCGCGAGCAGCGTGCCGGTACCCCGTCCCGTGCGCGCCGGCATGAACAGATCATCGCGTTCGCCCCGATCGAAGGCCAGCATGCCGAGCCGATCGCCGACCCGGAACGCGCTATGGCCGAGCGCTTCGACGAAATCGGCGGCGACCCGCAGCTTCGTTTGATGCGTGCCGAACTGCATCGACGCCGACACGTCGACGATCGCCAGCACCGGCACCGCGACGCGCTGCAAATGCACCCGCACGAGCCACTCGTCGCGCGCCGCGCGCAAGCTCGCACGCAGATCGAGCCGGCGCGGGTCCGGATAGTCGAACAGGCGGCCGTGCATCGCGAACTGCTGACCGGCCCCGAAGCTCGAGCCGGGATGGGAACCGGGCCGCGCGCCCGCCGCGCGCATCGGCAGACGGTAGTGGAATTCGGCGGTGCCGTTCATCGTGCTGCGCGCGCCGCGTTCAGCGAGGCACGGCGACGTTCGCGACGATCCGCGCGAGCAGCGCTTCGGCCAGTTCCTGGCGGCGCAGCTCATAGATCGGCGTGAAGAACACGCGATGACCCAGCGCCGGCAGCAGCACTTCGTGAATGTCCTCCGGAATCAGATGCGTGCGTCCCGCGAGCCACGCGACCACGCGCGCGGCCCGCAAGAGCGCGCTCATGCCACGCGGACTCGCGCCCGCGAGAATCAGCTGTTGCATGTCGACGCCGTCGAGCGCGATACCAAACTGCAGCGGCGTTTCCGTCGCCTGCCAGATGTCGAGCACGTAGCGCTCGATCGTCTCACTCGCCTGCACGCCCTGCTGGATCGCCGCGCCGATCCGGTTCAACTGCTCCCACGGCACGATCGACGGTGTCAGTCGCGCGAGCAGACTGTCGACGTCATGGAACATCGTGTCGAAGACGAGGCTGCGTCGCGCGCCGGCGTCGGCGGGCGTCGGCATGTTCAGCTCGAACAGGAAGCGGTCGCGCGCCGCCGACGCGAGCTCGAAGGTCTCTTCCTTCTCGACCTTGTTGCGGTCGGCGAACACGGTCATGTGCGGAAAGCGGTGCTCGCGGCCGAACGCCCATACGGACCGCTCGGCCATCGCGCGCAGCAGCAGCGATTGCACCTGCGGACGCGCGCGATTGATCTCGTTGAAGAAGAAGGTCGTCAGTTGCTCGCCGTGCCGCAGCAGCGGGCCCGGCTCGATGCGTGGCTTGCCGTCGGCATCGACGTAGGTGTGATAGACGAGGTCGCCCGGCATCAGATCGATCGTGCCCTCGACGCGCTCGAAAGCGCCGCCGACCACGCGCGCGAACGCGCGCAACACGGTCGTCTTGCCGACGCCGACGCCGCCTTCTAGCAGCACGTGGCCGCGGGCGAACAACGCGACGTTGATGAGCCTCAGGATCTGCTGCTCACCGACGACGACTCTCGCGACTTCGTCTTCGATCTGCTGTGCGTGAGAACGCCAGTCCTGAAGCTGTTCGCCAGAAACCATCGCTGCGATCCCCTTCCATGGTGGCTGGCGTTTTATTGCGCGACGCTCGGACGTCGACGCCCTTCGAGACTCGCCAGCCTTCCGTTCAAGCACGGTTTATGCCGATCGTGCGCACGGGACAAACGAGTTAAATCGAATGCGAAAAGTTGGCAGGCTGTCACGACAGCCGGGTACACACTGTGCCATCGGCGGTGCCGACGCCGACCATGAAAGGGCGAACTTCGTTACGCAGATCGGGAGCCGCCCGATGGGTAGGTTGCAAGCAACGCAGAGCAACGCTCGCGCAGGAAGGCATGTAACTCGTTAATCGCCGGTGACAGTTGCGCACGGTGAGCGCAAATCAGGTGCAGCGGCGCTGGCTCGCAATACTCCGAGGGAAATAACTCCACCAGTCGGCCTGACTTCAGATCGTCGATGAGGTCCAATCGCGACTTGTAGACAAGGCCTTCCCCCGCAATCGCCCAGCGACGAACTGCATCGGCATCGTCGCTGATGCGATTACCCGTGACTGCCACGGTGCGTTCGCCACCAGGCGGGGTAAAGCGCCAGCGTTCATGTATCTGCTCGCTCCAGACGTACCGAAGGCAGTTGTGTCGCCGCAGGTCGTCAACTTTAGCCGGTGTGCCATGCCGTTCGATGTACGCAGGTGCGGCGCACAATGCGCGTCGGTTGTTGTCGACCAGCTTCATGGCCACCAGGGATGAATCAGGCAGCGCTCCGTAGCGCACGACCGCATCTAGCGGCTGGCGGATGAGGTCGGCCGCACGGTCGCTCATTTTCAGGTGCAGCGACAAACCAGGGTGCCGGTGCTGGAATTCATCCAGCCACGGCAACAGCAGGTTTCGACCAAAGTCAGACGGAGCAGACAGCCGCAGCGGCCCCGACAGCGCCCCCCTGCCGTTTGCCAGGGCCTGTTCGCCTTGCTCCAGCGCACCAATCATGACCCGCGCATGCGGCAGATAACGCTCCCCGGCCTCCGATAGTTGCATGCTTCGCGTCGAACGCGTGAACAGGCGCGTGTCTAGCGCCTTTTCGAGCCGCTGCACTGATGCACTCGCATGTGCGGGGGCGATATTCAGTTGGCGCGCCGCCTCCGAGAAACTGCCGTAGTCCACCGTGTGCACGAAGATCTGAACGTCATCGAGTCGAATCATTTTCATTGAAACGCTGAAAGTATTTTGGCGCGGCGGGTATTTATCCGCATATCGACGAAAGATAACATGGTCTCACACACCCTTGGAGACCACGTGTATGAAAGCCATTGGCTTCTATCAGAACCATCCCATCAGCCACCCGCAGGCGCTGCAGGATATCGAGCTGCCGGCGCCGGAGCTGCGCGACCACGATCTGCTAGTGGAAGTAAAAGCGGTGTCGGTCAACCCGGTCGATACCAAAATCCGGCGCGGTGGAGATATTCCGGAAGGTGGTGCGCGCATCGCAGGCTGGGACGCCGCAGGAATCGTCCGCGCTACCGGTCCGCTGGCCACGCGCTTCAAGCCAGGCGACCGTGTCTGGTACGCCGGTGACATCAAGCGGGCCGGCTGCAACAGCGAACTGCACGCCGTGGACGAACGCATCGTCGGCCCCATGCCGACATCACTGGACTTCGCAGAGGCCGCGTCGTTGCCGCTGACGACGATCACCGCGTGGGAGCTGCTGTTCGACCGCCTGCGTGTTCAGGCAGCGGACCCGACCGACGACAACGTGCTGCTCGTCATCGGAGCGGCTGGCGGCGTCGGCTCGATTCTGACCCAACTGGCGCGCGAGCTTACGGGCATGACAGTGATCGGCACGGCTTCGCGGCCGGAAACCCGCGAGTGGGTGCTGGCACATGGCGCGCATTACGTGCTTGATCACCACCAGCCCTGGACACCCCAGTTGGCCGCGCTCGGCATCGAGCACGTTACCCACGTTGCCGGGTTGAACAACAGCGCCGCCTATGTGCCGCAAATCGCCGCCGTGCTGCGCCCGGAAGGCCAGTTCGCGCTCATCGACGACCCGGTGGGTCTGGACATCGGACCGTTCAAGGGGAAATCCATCTCGATTCACTGGGAGCTGATGTTCACCCGCGCGATGTTCACCACCGACACCCTCGCACGGCAACACGCCTTGCTGCGCCGCGCGGCGCAGCTGGTTGACCAGAGCCGCCTCAAGCACACGCTGACCCGACGCATTGACGGCATCAACGCCGCAAGCCTCATCGAAGCGCACGCGCTGGTCGAAGCGGGCAACATGATCGGCAAGGTCGTCGTCGCCAACCGCTAAACGTTTCTAACAACGAGCATCAACATGACATCACCAATCATCAGCACGACAACGATCAGCCTGGAAGCCGCGCAGGCACTGCTGGCAGAAGCACGCCGCGCGTGTGCCGCGCGCGGGTTCGCCGCGACGATCGCGATTACCGATGCAGGAGGCCACCTGCGCGCTTTCGAGCGCGCGGATACCGCCCCGTTCCTGACCGTTGACGTCGCCATCGACAAGGCATGGACCGCCGCGTCATTCGGCATGGCCACGCACCAATGGAATCAGTACATGGCCGAACCCGCCGTTGCCCCGCTGGCGCACCATCCGCGCCTGACGCCGGTCGGCGGTGGAGTACCACTCTTCCATGAAGGGCGTCTGGTGGGTGGCATCGGTGTTTCCGGCGGAACGTCAGTTCAAGACCATGAGGCCGCGGAGGAGGCGCTGCGTAACGCAGGGTTTCTGCAATGAGTCGGCACTGCTAGCGGGCTCTGTGGCGGCACGAGCGGTGGCCGTGGGTCGGTTCGCGACAATTGCATCGTCGTATCCGTCGTAATAACCTTGGTGCCCTATCGCTTCGCGCCGGCCGGCGCCTTCGCAAACACCCCCGCAAACGCCGCATATTCCTGCTCCAGATGCAGCGCCGCATGCTCGAGCAGAAACTGCCGGAACATCAAGCTGGTCGGCGAAAGCAGCTTCGAGCGCAGATGCACGATCTGCCATGTGCGTTCGATCGGCGTGCCGTTCACGTCGAGCAGCGCGATCTCGCCGGTGCGCAACTCGAGTTGCAACGTATGCAGCGAGATCAGACTCACGCCCATGCCCGCCATCACCGCCTGCTTGATCGTTTCGTTGCTGCCGAGCGTGACGGTTTTCGCGGGCGTGAACAGATGCTGCCGGAACATCGCCTCGGCGGCCATCCGCGTACCCGAGCCGGGTTCTCTCAACAGGAAAAGGTCATTGCGCAGCTCCTGCAGATCGAAGCGGCGCGCGCCGCACAGCGGATGACTCAGCGGCGCGATAACGACCTGCGGATGATTCGCGAGCGGCTCTGCCGTCGTGTCGAGTTCGGGCGGCGGACGGCCCATGATCGCGAGATCGATCGCGTTGTCCTGCAACATACGCAGCAACGCGTCGCGATTGCCGACTGAAAAGTGCACGTCGACCCTCGGATACAGATGCGAGTACATCGCCAGCAGTTTCGGCGCGAAGTAGGTCGCCGAACTCACGATGCCCACGTTGATCAAGCCGCTGTCTGCCGACTTCAGCGACATCATCGCGTCCTCGGTGTCCTTGATTTCGCCGAGAATGCGGCTCGCGTGATGGGTCAGCACCTCGCCCGCTTCGGTCAGCGTGAGCTTGCGCGCGACGCGCTCGAACAGAGGCAGGCCGACCGCTTCTTCCAGCTGATGAATCTGCATCGATACCGCCGGCTGCGTCAGATGCAGCTCCTCGGCCGCGCGCGCGAAACTGGTATAGCGGCTCGCGACGACGAAGATCTGCAACTGCCGCAGGGTCAGCGTACGAACGAAATTCAGCTTGACCCGGTTCGTCGCGAAACTCGCGCTCTGCATGGGGACTATCGCCTCAGCGGCTCGCGCGCGGCGCATTCGACGGCTTCACCGGCGCCTTGCCCGGCGCCGGCAGCTTGCTCAGTGCGGACTGAAAGCTCAACGTCTCCGTGTGCGCCGGATGCGCAAAATCGTTGTTGGGCCCCGGCACGTCGGTGCGAATCTGCACCACCTGGCCCGGCACGCCTTCGGCGAGCAGGAACGTGTAGCGCTTGCCCGTGTATTGCGCGAAGCGCGCCCCGTTCGGATCGTTCAGATAGGGCTGCACGACGACGCGCCGCGCGCTGAGGGGCTTGCCGCCGACCTCGCTCGGTACGCTCTCGATCTGCGGCCCCGCGGCGAGCGCGAGACGCAGCCGCTGCTGGAAATAGCGGCGTTGTCCGCCGGTGAGACCCTGCATCTCGGCGATATCGTGTTCGAGAAAATAGATGATCGCCGGATTGCATTGCAGCCCGCCAATCGGCAGGTTCACGCTGCCGCTGTGATCGGACACCTGCGCGTCGCCTTTCGCATTGTCCGCGCTCAGAACCAGCACCTTGACGACGTCGCTGCTACGCGACGGCTGCCCGGAATCGATCAGTGCGTAGTCGAGCTCGGTCTGCGCGGCGACGCCGTGCAGATGATCGGTCAGAAAAATCAGCCGCTCGGCCGGCGTGATCTCGTCGCTGCCCGGCGTCGCCGACGCGGCGTTCGCCGCGAGCGCGGCGGCAGGCGCGAGACACAGCACGCACAGCGTCCACGTCAGCGCAGCGCGCGCCGCGCGTAGCCCTGCGCCGCGCGCGCGCGTCATTGCGACGCGTCGCCAGGCTTCGCCGCCTGCACGTCGACCGGTTTGAGCATCGGCACCTGGTAGGTGGCGAGGATGCTGTCGATCTTGTCGTGATTCGCGCCGATCCATTGATCCACCTTGTCCTTCCATTCCTTCTCGCCGTAGCGCACGCCCATCGAAATCGTGTAGTCGAAGCGGATGCCGGGTTGCGGCGGGAACGGCACGAGCCTGACCGAGTCGCCGGCGCGCTTCGCGTAGTAGCCGGCAATCGGCCCCCACAGGAACACCACGTCGACGTTGCCCGCTTGCAGGTCATGTTCGATCATCTGTCCGGGGTACACGCCCGGATCGCCGCTTTGCACCTGATACGACACCGCCTGGTCGATCAGATTGTGGCCAAGCAGCCAATCCACCGCGGGGGTTTGCGAAAAGATGCCAAAGCGCAGCTTGTGCAGCAGATCGGGCGGCAGCTTGAGCAGGTCGTCGGGCGTCTTGATGCTGGCGAACTCGGGGCGGTTCGGCAGCACCATCGCGTAAGTGGACCGCAGATAGGGCTGCGTCGTCGACGTCATGTCATAGCCCTTCGGCACGCCGATGATCAGGTCGCAGCGATAGCGGCCGCTGCCCTCTTCCTTCTCGCGCAACGTGTGGCGCACGAAGCCCATGCGCTGCGGAAAGTACGTGTATTCGAGCTTGTAGCCGAAGTCGCTCGCCATCTGGGCCGCGATGCGGTTCTCGTAGCCCTCGCCCTTGTTGTTGGACAAGGGCATGTTGTTCGGGTCCGCGCATACTCTGAGCACACCGTCCGCGCCGTCGTTGTTCGGCAGCGCGCCGTCCGCACGGACCGCGGCACTCGCGAGCGCCGCGGTGCAGAGCGCGGCGGCGATCACGCTGACATGCACGGACATGCTTCTCTTATCACGCATCGTGAACCTCCGGAACAGTGACGGCGCGGCCTTTATTTAGCGTCGATGGCTTGCAGATCGCCCGGCTTGATCTGTCCATCGGAGCGTCCTTTCAGATACGCGTAGAGGTTTTCCCAGTTCTTCTGCATCATCTGGCTCGTGCTGAAATCGGGCATGCCCTTGGCCACCCGTCCACCGAACACCGTGCGATGAAACTCGTCCTTGTCGAGCGTCTTGAACGCGTCGATCAGCGACGGTCCGACGAGTCCCTGCTGCTGCGCGCCGTGGCAGCGTTCGCAGGCAAGCGCGCGCCACGTCTTCCAGCCCTGCAGCGTATTACTGTCGACCTTGGAACCGTCGACCACCTTGTACGCGACCTGAGCGATCGACGGATTGTTCTGAGCGTATCCGACGGGCAGAACGACAAACGCTGCGGACAGCACGGTGAGCAACAGGATAGATCGGCCTTTCATGCACAAGTCTCCATCTGGAAATAAGCCTCGCCCGGATGCGCTTTATCAACGCATCCACCATACGGGCGCGGTTGGGGGTGATTCACTGATTTTGCGAGGCTGACGGGGCGACCATGCCTGTGCACGCCGCCCCGCTCGTTCAGCCGTTCATTTGAGCCGTTGGTTCAGCTCTTTTCGTTAGGAATCGCGAACACGAACAGCGTGCCGCCCAGCGCGGTGTACTTCGCGAGATCTTTATAGCCGCCGACCGCGCCCAAACCTTCGGTCGGCTTCTCGAGACCTGCTGCCATGCCGATGCCGGCCCAGCCGCCGATGCCCGAGTACACGCCGACGTACTGCTTGCCCTGATACTCATACGTGAAGACGTTGCCGATGATTCCCGACGGCGTCTTGAAGCGCCACAGTTCCTTGCCGTCCCTGATGCGCACGGCCTTGATGTAGCCTTCCAGCGTGCCGTAGAACGCGATGCCGCCCCCGGTCGCCAGCACACCCGACCACACCGAGAACCGTTCCGGCTTCGAGTAGACGATCTTGCCCTTGCTCGCATCCCACGCGATGAAGTTGCCCATCGCGTTGTTCTCGTTCGGGCCCGGATACATCGACAGCGTGGCGCCGACATACGGCTGCCCCGACACGTAGTCGACCTCGAACGGCTCGTAGTCCATACAAACATGATTGGTCGGCACGAGGAACAGGCTTGAATTCGGATCGAACGCCGCAGGTTGCTGGTCCTTCGAACCGAGTGCCGCCGGGCAGATGCCCTTCACGTTGTGATCAGAGCCGGCCGCCTGCGTCGAGTACGTCACGTTGCGAATCGGCAGGCCGCTTTGCAGATCGACGCGATCGGCCCAGTTCACCGCCGGGTCGTACTTCTGCGCGACCAGCAACTGTCCGGTTTCACGATTGAGCGTGTAGCCGAAGCCGTTACGGTCGAAGTGCACGATCGCGGGCACCTTCTTGCCGCCGATCGTCAGGTCGGACAGGATCATTTCGTTGACGCCGTCATAGTCCCATTCGTCGTGGGGCGTCATCTGGTAGACCCATTTGGCCGTGCCGGTATTCAGGTCGCGCGCGAAGATCGACATCGACCATTTGTTGTCGCCCGGACGTTGCGTCGGGTTCCATGTGCCCGGATTGCCAGTACCGTAGTAAACAAGGTTGAGTTTCGGATCCCACGCATACCAGCCCCACGTGGTGCCGCCGCCGAGCTTCCACTGATCGCCCTTCCACGACTTCAGCGACGAATCCGCGCCCACCGGCACCATCTGGCCGTTGGTGTATGTCATCGTCTTTTGCGGGTCGAGCAGCATTTCATTGTCGGGGCCCGTGCTGTACGCGGTCCAGACCGGTTTGCCGGTCTTGATGTCGTACGCGATCAGACGCCCGCGCACGCCGAACTCGCCGCCCGAGATGCCGGTCAGCACCTTGTCGCCGAATACGTGCGGCGCGTTGGTGTTGGTTTCACCAGCTTTCGGATTGCCGTTCTGCGCGGTCCATACCACCTCGCCCGTCTTCGCGTTCAGCGCGACGAGCTTGGTGTCGGCCTGTTGCAGGAAGATCTTGCCGTCGCCGTAGGCGAGACCGCGATTGACCGTGTCGCAGCACATCACGGAGACGACCTGTTCGTCCTGCTTCGGCTGATACTGCCAGAGGAAGGTCTGATCCTTGAGGTTGATCGCAATGACTTTGTTTGGAAACGGGGAATGGATATACATCGTGTCGCCGATCACGAGCGGCGCGCCTTCATGGCCGCGCAGCACGCCCGTCGACATGGTCCATGCGACCTGAAGTTTGCCGGCGTTGTTCTCGTTGATCTGTTTGAGCGGGCTGTAGCGGTGATTTGCATAATCGCCCGCCTGGGACGCCCAGTTGGATGGGTTTTTCATCAGCCCGTCGAGCTGCGAATCGGCCTGCGCAGCCAGAGAGCCAAAGGCTGCGGATGCGAGGATCGCGAGCCCAAGAACTACAGTGCGTAAGTTCATGTCTCCTCCAGAATTGTCCTGCGGTTCAACTCACGAATGACCCACGCTACCTCTTCGCATCGTGCGCGCCTTCTCGATTGCAGGTAACGATTAACGCGCTATCCCGATTCGATGTCGGGCTTCGCGACGCATTAAGGGCAAACGCATATTCCATGCCGGAATAACGGCAACGTTTGCCGCTTTTGCCCGCGCGGGCCCGCGACTGCGCACGCGCGACGTGTCGCGGTGCTCGGGCGTTGCGCACGGAAGCTTGCACGGCGGTAAGCTGAAGGGGTTGCGTCACGCAATGCGGCACATACTGTGTCACGTGCGTGAGACGAATCGTGTCCTTTGCGAATCTTGCGCCGCAGCACTGGCCTGTCACTTGCAACGATGCTTCGTTCGGCGAACGATTCGCGCATTCGAGGAGCAACCGCCATGGCAAATACCGAGCACGTCTATTCTGACGAAGAGATCCAGCAGCGCCTCGTCGGTCCGCTGCAACACTGGTACCTGGAGGATGGCTGGCTGCGGCGCAAATACCGCACCGAGGGCTGGAAGGGAACGCTGATGGTCGTCAATACAGTTGGCCATCTCGCGGAAGCCGCGTGGCACCACCCGGATCTGACGGTCTCGTACGCATTCGTGACCGTGAAGCTGAAAACGCACAGCGCCAAGGGCATCACGGACAAGGACTTCGCGCTCGCGACGAAGATCGAATCGGTGGTCCACTGGCAGCCCCGCCTCGAGGATGGCCCGCTCGAAGGCACGCCCTCCGACGATCAGCGCTTCCGCTATATCAAGTACGACGCGCCGAAACCCGCGCAAGGCGCTTGACGCGCGCGAGCGTCACCGCATGAAACAGCGCGTGACACAGTGCGCCTTCGGCGTCACACAGCGTCCATGCAGCGGCGAAACGGTGCGGCGCGCGGCGGGTGTTTTTGAAGGTTCCAGCGGGCCGAACCCTGCGGCCAAGCCGTTCCCGTCGCCTGGTACGGCTTTCGCTTGAGGTCGCCGGGCGCACGGCCGCCGGGACCGGCGACGCGGCGCGCGCGGCTCGCGGCCGAACCCGGTCTCGCACAACCGCAAGGACACCTGAGGACACTCGAGATGCCGCTTCAGCTTCGCCGTCTCCCGCCCCGAGGCCCCGTCACGATCGATGCGCCCGCGCGGCTGCATCTGGGCTTTCTTGATCCGAATGCGTCGCTAGGACGCGCATTCGGCAGCCTGGGTTTCGTCATCGATACACACGGCACGCGGATCGAGGCGCAGCTCGCCGAGCGCGAGCAGATTGGCGGCGCGGTGAACGAGGTCGAGCGCGAGCGAATCGCGCTGTGTCTCGCGCGGCTGCGGGCTGCCTATGGACCCGCGACGCTCGCGATCGACGTCCGGGAGGCGCCGCGCGCGCACACCGGCCTCGGTTCCGGTACGCAACTGGCGCTGGCCGTCGGCACCGCGTTCGCGCGGCTCGCCGGCCAGCCGGCGACGGGCGCCGAGCTCGCCGGCCTGCTCGGGCGCGGCGCACGCTCCGGCATCGGCATTCTCGGCTTCGAGTACGGCGGCCTGCTGCTCGATGGCGGCCCGCCCGGCAATCTGAGCCAGAGCGCGCCGCCGCTGCTGTCGCGCCAGCCGTTTCCGCAGCAGTGGCGCGTGCTGCTCGTCAGCGACAACAGCCGCGAGGGTTTGCACGGTGCGGAGGAACGCAGCGCGCTCGCGTCGCTCGCGCCGTTTCCGCAGCGGCTCGCCGCGCATCTGTGCCATCTGGTGCTGCTGCAGATCCTGCCCGGTGCCGCCGAGCAAGACTTCGCGGCGTTCGCGCATGGCCTCACCGAGATGCAGCAGACCATCGGCGAATATTTCGCGAGCGCGCAAGGCGGCGTGTTCGCGAGTCCCGACGTCGAGCGCGTGCTGCGCGCGGTCGCCGCCGAACGCACCGCCGGCATCGGCCAGACCTCGTGGGGCCCGACGGGCTTCGCGGTGCTCGCGAGCGCACGCGAGGCCAACGGCGCGCTCGCGACCGCGCGCGCGGTGGCGAGCGCGCTGCCGCATATCGAATGCAGCGTCGTCGCGGGCCGCAATAGCGGCGCGACGATCCGCGGCGCCGAGGCGCGCGCGCCGCACATCGACGCCGCATGATGAGCGGCCTTGCCTTGCGCCGTCCCCGAGATTGCCACTGAAACGAGCCCCTGCCATGTCAGAAACCATTGAAAGGCCCTACATCCTGCACATGTTCACGGCCACGCCGCAGATGAGTCCGTTCGACGTCAACATGGCCGCCGACGCCGGCTATCAGGTCATCGTGCCGTATTGCAACGTCGACGCCGGGATGGTCGCGAACCTGACTCAGGACGCGATCTTCTCGCGCGGCCCGAAAGGGGTGTCGCGCACCGGCATCTTCATCGGCGGACGCGACGTGATGCAGGCCGCCGACATGCTCGACCTTGCACGCAAAGCAATGGTCCCGCCGTTCGAAGTCTCCGTGTTCGCCGATCCGAGCGGCTCGTACACGACCGCGGCCGCGCTCGTCGCGCTGGTCGAGCGGCATCTGGGCAAACAGCACGGCATGGAGCTGGGCGGCAAGCGCGTGCTGATTCTCGGCGGAACCGGCGCGGTCGGGCGCATCGCGGCAGCGATCGCCGCGTCGCGCGGCGCCGACGTGACGATCGCCAGCCACCACGACCGCAATCGCGCGCTCGGTGCCTCCGCCGATCTCAACAAGCGTTTCGGCATCGTCACCAACGGCATCAGCACCACGACCACGGACGAACTGCGCGGCGCGCTCGCCGACGCGGAAATCGTGCTCGCCACCGCACTGGCGGGCGTGCAGGTGGTCAGCAGCGACGACCTCGCGCATGCGAAACGCCTGCTCGTCGCCGCCGATGTCAATGCGGTGCCGCCGGAAGGCATCGCCGGCGTGAACGTGATGAACGACGGCAAGCCGATCGACGGCGTGCCGAACGCGGGCGCAATCGGCATCGGCGCGCTGGCAATCGGCAACGTCAAGTATCAGGTCGAGCATCGCCTCTTCATGCGCATGCGCACGGGCGGCAAGCCGGTCTACCTCGGCTTTCCACAAGCGTACGACGAGGCCCGCGCGGTCGCGGCCGGTCTCGGCTGAGAGCGGCCATGATGAAGCCGAACCGGCCGCTCACGCAGGCGCCGTTCGTCGCGGTCGCCGGCTTGTCCGCGCGTTGGCTCGCGCAGTCCGCGACGCGCGCCGGGCTGCACGTCGCCGCGCTCGATATCTTCGGCGACCGCGACACGCGCGAGGCCGCCGAGCTGTGGTTCGACATTGGCGCAGAGGGTGGCGCGCTCGTGATCGATCGGGCGCGGCTCGTCGACGCTCTTGAACGTGTCGCGCGTCTGCCTGGTTTGCTTGGCTGGGTCGGCGGTAGCGGGCTCGAACCGTTGATGCCCCGGTTGCACTGCGAATCCGGCTTGCCGCGCCATCTCGGCAACGATGCCGACGCGATCGCGGCCGTGCGTGAGCCCCGGCGTTTCTTCGCGCTGCTCGACGCGTTGCGGATAGCGCATCCTGCCGTGGCGTTCGAGCGGCCCCAAATTGCTGAAGGCTGGCTGTTCAAACGCGCGGACGGCTGCGGCGGTACACATATCCAACCCGCCACGGCGTTCGACTCAGGCACCGATTCCACGTGCGGCTACTTCCAGCGCCTTGGCGAGGGCCGCTCGCTGTCGGCGCTTTTCATTGGCGCGCACGGCCGCGCGCATCTGATCGGTTTCGCCGAGCAGCTCACCTGCGCGATCGGTGATCGCGGCTTCGTGCATGCGGGCTCGGTCGGTCCAATCGACTTGCCGCTAGCGCTCGCCGCGCGCATCCAGGAAGCGCTCGACGCGCTCTGCGCGCGCACCGGTCTCGTCGGCATCAACAGTTGCGACTTTCTCTCCGACGGCACCACGTTCGACGTGCTCGAAATCAACGCGCGCCCGTCGTCGACGATGGCGCTCTACGAAACCGCGTCGCCCGATGCATGGCCAGCCGGCCTGCTCGCGTGTCATCTCGACGCGTGCCGCCACGGCCGCCCGCCATCGGCCGCGAGCCTCGCTCTGTCGCGCGAGCCGCGCTGGCGCGCCGGCCAGCGGGTGCTGTTCGCGCAGCGGCCGTTCAGCGTCTCGCCAGTCTTCTCCGACGCCTGCCTGCACGACCCGCAATGCCGCGACGTGCCGATGCCCGGTACTCGCATCGACGCAGGACAACCGGTCTGCACGCTGCACGTGCGCGCGGCGTCGGTGGACGCGGTGCGCGCCGAGCTCGATGCGCAGCACGAACGCGTCGTCCAACGAATCGAAACCTGCGATGAACCCGACCATGCCTGCCTCCACGCCCATACCTGACCCTTGCGCGCCGGCCGCGCTGCCGAGCGTGAACGCGCTCTCCGAGCGCCTCGTCGCGCGGCTCGTCGAGCATGCGGCGCGCCTCGGTGTCGCGCTCACTCGCTCGGCCGAGGGCACCGTGATCGCCGACGCCGGCGTCGACGCGCGCGGCAGTCTCGACGCCGGTCTGCTGATCGCGCGCATCTGCATGGGTGGGCTCGGCCGCGTCGCGGTACGCGCGAACTTCGACGCCGCGCCGTTGTGGCCGACCATGCTCGAAGTCAGCACGTCGTCGCCGGTGCTCGCGTGTCTCGGCAGCCAGTACGCGGGTTGGAGCCTGTCGGCGACCAAGGAGCAGACCGGCGGCAAGAAGTTCTTTTCGCTCGGCTCGGGGCCCGCGCGCGCGCTCGCGGTCAAGGAACCGCTATTCGACGAGCTCGGCTATCGCGACCGCCACGAACGCGGCGCGCTGGTGCTCGAAGTGGACCGTCTGCCGCCGCAGGTCGTCATCGACAAGGTGCTGCGCGACTGCGGCCTCGCGCCCGAACACCTGACGCTGATCGTCACGCCGACACACTCTGTCGCGGGTACGGTACAGGTCGTCGCTCGCGTCGTCGAAGTTGCGCTGCACAAAGTGCACGTGCTCGGCGTGCCGCTCGATGAAATCGTCGCGGGCACAGGCTCGGCGCCGCTGCCGCCGCCCGCGCCCGACGGCATTCAGGCGATGGGCCGCACCAACGACGCGATCCTGTACGGCGGCCGCGTGCATCTGACTGTGAAACACGACGAGATCGCGCACCGTCTCGCCGAAAGCCTGCCCTCCGTCAATTCGCGCGACTACGGCCGGCCATTCGCCGACGTTTTCACGGCCGTCAACTTCGACTTCTACCAGATCGATCCCGCGCTGTTCGCGCCCGCCGAGGTGTGGGTCAGCAGCCTCGAAAGCGGCGCGACCTATCACGGCGGCCAACTCGACGCCGGCCTGCTGCAAAAACAATGGGGCGGCCAGTCCGTCGCGCGATGATGCTCACGCCCCTCACGCCGGCCAGCGCGACGCACACAGGCCTGCGCATCGCGGTCATGACCGACGAAACCGGCTGGCACACGGGCCGGCTGAAGAAAGCGTTCCGCGCGCGCGGCGCCGAAGCGCGTTGCGTCGATCTCGCGGATTGCCGGATCGACACCACCTGGCTGCCGCACGGGCTCGTCGTGCCGGGCTTCGGCCACACGCTGCCGGACGCCGTGTTCGTGCGCGGCATCGCCGGCGGCAGCTTCGAGCAGGTGACACTACGGCTCGGTATCCTGCACGCGCTGCGCGAGTCGGGCGTGCCGGTCTACAACGATGCGCGCGCGATCGAGCGCAGCGTCGACAAGTCGATGACGAGCTTCCTGCTGCATCGCTCGGGCGTGCCGACGCCGGCCACCTGGGCCGGCGAATCCGCGGCGTTCGCGCAACGCGTACTGATGCGCGAAGCGGCCGCCGGCCGTCAGGTCGTGCTCAAACCGCTGTTCGGCTCGCAAGGCCACGGCCTCAAGCGGCTCGGCGCGCGTGGCGGGTTGCTCGCGCCGTTGCCCTCGCTCGCGCGTTACCGGCACGTCGCTTACCTGCAGCGCTTTGTCGCCGCAGGCCGGCCCGGCTTCGACTGGCGCGTGCTAGTGATCGGCGGCAAGGCGGTCGCGGCGATGCGGCGCAGCGGCGGCAAGGGCTGGATTCACAACGTCGCGCAAGGCGCGCGCTGCGAGCCCGCCGAACTGACGGTCCCGCTCGCGCAGACCGCCGTGCGCGCAACCGCCGCGCTCGGGCTCGACTACGCCGGGGTGGACCTGATCCCCAACCCCGCCGACGACGCGCTGCCGCTCGTGCTCGAAGTCAACGGCGTGGCGGCGTGGCGCGGTTTGCAGTCCGTCGTGCCGTTCGATATCGCGGCCGCGCTCGTCGACGATCTGCTCGATCGCAAGCTCGCGGCGCAGCGGCGCGCGAACGAGCAGGCCGAACAAGTGGGTGCTGGATTGCCTGACCAATCTCCGCAGCGCCGGGCGTGAGCGTCATGCCCGACACCCATGCGCCCCCCTTCGAGCACGCGCGCGCGGCCTTCCTCGAAGCCTGCGCGCTCGATATCACCACGCCGAAACCCGGTAACGTGAGTACGAAAAGCCCCGGCCACGGCATGCACGCGGCGCAGTTCCTGGCCAGCGCGGACGCGTCGCTCAACGCGCTATTCGCGCCGGGCGCCCGGGTCGGACAGCGCATTCTCGACGCGGTGACGCGCACGCGGGCGGCTGTCGGCTGCAATACGAACCTCGGCATCGTGCTGCTCGTCGCGCCGCTCGCCGCGGCCCTCGACGCAACCGGCGACCCGCCGGTATCGGCGCAAGCGTGGCGCGCGGCCGTCGGCGACGTGTTGAGCCGCCTCGACCTCGAAGACGCTCGGCTGGCCTACCGCGCGATCGCGCTTGCCAATCCCGGCGGCCTCGGCGACGCGCCCGAGCAATCGGTCCACGCGCCCCCGACGATCGGCCTGCGTGACGCGATGCGGCTCGCCAGCGAGCGCGACAGCATCGCGCGGCAATACGCAAACGGATTCGCGGACCTGTTCGACATGGGTCTCGCCGCGTACCACGAAGCCCCCGCGCGCACGCCCGAAACGGCTGAAGAAATCGCGATGCTCAATGTGTTTCTCGCGTTCCTCGGCCGCTGGCCCGACTCTCACATTGTGCGCAAGCACGGCCTCGCGCTGGCGCAGAGTGTCACGCTCGTGGCACGCCAGCAGCACGCGCGCTGGCGCCAAACGCCGGCCGCCGCGCGCGGCTCGGCGAGCGATTCACAGCTCGATGCCTGGGATGCCGAACTGAAGGCGCACGCGATCAATCCCGGCACCAGCGCGGACCTCGCGGTCGCCACGCTGTTCGTCGCGCGCTGTGTCGAACGGCACGGCTAGCCCTGGATCGCCCGGGCCGAACCCTTCGCGCGCACCCCCAGCAAGAGCGCATCCTCGCCTGGCACGGAACCTGTTAGTTAGTACCGCCGTGCATTCACGCTCCGCCCTCGCGATGCTGTTCTGGACGGTCGCAGGCGGCGCCTCATCAGCAGGTCCATACCTACTCATTGGAGGAACAGAATGGCCAAGATCAACCGCGTCATGATCGGTGAGTCGCTCGTCGGCGACGGCAACGAGGTCGCGCACATCGACTTGCTGATCGGACCGCGAGGTTCGGCTGCGGAGACCGCGTTCTGCAACGCCCTCACCAACAACAAGGACGGCTTCACTTCGCTGCTCGCCGTCGTCGCCCCCAATCTCATCACGAAGCCCAATACGATCCTGTTCAACAAGGTGACGATCAAGGGCGCCAAGCAGGCCGTGCAGATGTTCGGCCCGGCGCAGCACGCGGTCGCGCTCGCGGTTGCCGACAGCGTCGAGGACGGCACGATCCCGCAGGACGAGGCCGACGATCTGTTCCTCTGCGTCGGTGTCTTCATCCACTGGCAGGCCGAGGACGACAAGAAGATCCAGCAGTTCAACTACCAGGCGACCCGCGAGGCCATCAAGCGCGCGGTCACCGGCGATCCGAGCGCGGCTGAAGTGGTGGCGAAGAAGGGCACCGTCGCGCACCCGTTCGCGCCGAACTGACGGCGCAGGCAAGCGCAGGAGACGCGGCGCCGCTAGCGGTGTCGTTGGCGGCGACGTTGCCGGCCCCGCCTCCTCGCGCATCCTATCGCCTCGCGGCCGCAAGGGACGCACATCGCACAGCGGTTCGCGAAGCAGGCTCCATGCTCTCGCAGAGGCAATCAATGACAATCAGATGTCGCGCGCTTCTCGCTTTTATCTCGCTCCTGCTCGCCGCCCCGCTCGCGTGGGCGGACGGCTACAACTATCCGACCGAGGGCCGTGTCGAATACGTGCTCACTTGCCTGGACGATAATGGCCACGATTTCGCGAACGTCTACAAGTGCTCATGCGTGATCGACAAGATGGCTGCATCGTTGCCGTATGACGAATTCGTCGACCAGGCGACCTTCTCGAAGTACGCGACGCTCGGCGGCGAGGGCGGCGCGGAATTCCGCGTCGACCAGGCGAAGTCACAAACGAAGCAGTTCCGCGCGCTGCAAACCAGCGCGTATCACGCGTGCGGACTCGGTCCACAGTAAACGCCGACGGCGGTGAAATGACCGCTGGCTGAAATGCGCGTGGCGCCCTACGCATCGGCGCCCGCTCAATTCGGCACCAGCCCCTCCCCCAACGACGCGTAACGCGCGACCCCCACACCCGCCGCCGATCCATCGCTGCGACGCCGCTCGATCTGCACGCCCACCGCCGCGAGGTCAGCGAATTTGGCCGGTTTTGCGAGCGACACGCGGACCCAGTGCGCGCCGAAGTCGGCGATCAGCAGTTGCGCGATCGTCTCGGCGAGCGCCTCCAGCAGCCGCACGCGATGCGAGGCGAACAGCGCGAGCAGCGCTTCGCGCACGGCTGCGTAGTTGACCGTATCTTCGATCCGGTCCGTCGTGCACGCGCGGATCGCGGGCACGCCGATGGCCAGATTCACGCGCACCGGTTGCGCCACATGCTGCTCGCTGCTATCGATACCGATGACCGTCCGACCGACGAAGTTCTCGATGAATACGATGTCGAGGCGCTCGGGCAACGCATCGGCATGCGAGCTGGAATTCGCGCCGAGGCTGGAAAATGCGGCAAGGCGAACAGTATCGATACGATCCATGATGTCCTCCGCCGCGGCGCGGCCCCAGGATTGAACAGTCTGCGATGCAGAGCGAAACATTCAGTAGAACAGTAGAACGCCGCGCGGCACACTCTGTGCCGAAGCCGAGACAGGCACGCAAGATGCAACCCGTTTAACGCGCCCGGATCGAGAAAAGCAAATTTCGGGCACGGTGAGGTAAACCCAGTGTCACTTTCGGTTGAACCTATCTTGCATCGGGCGTACAGTTTTAAATACCCGCCTGGTAGCAGGGCCGGCCGCGAGGGTGCGGGCGAACTGAGATTTCGCCCCACCAAGGGCAGACAGGCTTGATAAAGCGGCATTCGCGGCGTGCGAAGCACTCACGCTGGCGAAATGGCGCATCGGAGACAAATCCCATGTCGTTGCTCGCTGACAGCAGTTCGCACGTCCGGGAAGTTCTTAACGTCGTCAACCATCAGTTGACCACGCGGCCGACAAGCGAATCCGTCGCTCAATCGTGGGCGCGCTGCATCAACGAATTCCAGCTGGACCCCGCGCATTTCGTACCACCACCGGTGCTGACCGACTACGAACTCAGAGCCCGCCGGGAGGCGCTCGGCGATCTGATCGCGTGTTCGAAGCTCGAGATGACCACGCTCTATCAGCAACTGGCCGACCCCGAACTCGCGGTCGTGCTCGTCGATTCGGGCGGCGTCATCGTGCATCAGGTGTCGTCCGTGCCGTTTGCCGAGGCGGTCGCCGGCGACGGCTTTCGCGTCGGCGCGCTGTGGAGCGAGCGCGAAGCCGGCACCAACGGAATGGGCACGTGTCTCGCGGAGCGCGACTGCATCGCCGTCTGTCAGCACGAGCATTTCTATCCGCGCTACACGTCGCTGACCTGCTCGGCCGCGCCGATCTTCGACGACAGCGGCGAAATCGCCGGCGTGCTCGACGTCACGAGCCGCTCGAAGCTGCTGCAGCAGCACTCGCTGGTGCTGGTCGGCATGTCGCGGCAGATGATCGAAAATCGTCTGATCGATTCGCGCTACCGGCACGCGAACATGATCCATTTCCACAGCCGTCCTGAATTCGTCGGCACGCTGCACGGCGGCAAGCTCGCCGTCGGCGACGACAGCACCGTGCTCGCCGCGAATCGCAGCGCCCTGTTCCAGCTCGGCTTCCGCTCGCTCAGCGAGCTGCGCGGCCGGCGCATCGAGGAAGCGTTCAATGCGTCGCTCGAAGACATGATCGCGCGCAGCATTCGCGGCTCGTTCCATCCGGTCACCGTCTACAGCGCGAACGCGACGAACCGCTTTTTCCTCGTCGCGCAGGCGCCACAGAACGCCACCGGACGGGTGACGAGCCTGTTCATCACCAACCCCACCGTGCGCAGCAGCGCAGCCGAAAAACACGAAAAACACGCGCCGTCGCCGAAACTCGACGAAATCGCGCACCTAGAATTCGGCGACCCGCGCATGGCCTCGCAGATCCAGTTGGCCGCACGCGTGATCCAGCGCAAGATTCCGATCGTGCTGCGCGGCCAGACCGGCACCGGCAAGGAAGTCTTCGCGCAGGCGCTGCATAGCATCAGCCCGCACGCGGACGGTCCGTTCGTGCCGGTCAACTGCGCGTCGTTGCCGGAGAACCTGATTGAAAGCGAGCTGTTCGGGTATCGCGCGGGCGCGTTTACCGGCGCGCAACGCGAAGGGCGGCGCGGCAAGATCGTGCAGGCCAACGGCGGCACGCTGTTTCTCGATGAGATCGGCGACATGCCGCTCGTGCTACAGGCGCGCCTGCTGCGCGTGATCGAGGAGCACGAGGTCACGCCGCTCGGCGCCGAGACCACCGTCAAGGTCAACTTCCAGCTGATCAGCGCGAGCCACCGCAATCTGCTCGAACTCGTGCAAAGCGGGCAGTTCCGCGAGGACCTGTACTACCGGTTGAAAGGTGTCGAGCTGAATCTGCCGACGCTGCGCGAGCGGGTCGACAAGCTGCCGCTGATCCATCATCTGCTTGCCGCCGAGACCGACGATCCGCCGGAGCTGACGCCGGAAGCCGAACACGCGCTCTTGACCTACGCGTGGCCCGGCAACATCCGTCAGTTGCGTCACGTCCTGCAGATGGCCGTCGCGCTGTCCGACGGTGAGCCGATCCGTTGCGAGCATCTGCCGCCCGAAGTCACGCAGCGCACGTCGGCGGCCGACATGCCCACCGCCTTGCGCCTCGCCAGCGCGGACATCGATGCGCATCTCGCCGACGAGGCGGACATTTCTTCGCTGAACGCGATCCAGCTCAACGAGCGCGAAACGGTGCTGTCGCTGCTCGACGAGCATCGCTGGAACGTCAGCAACGTCGCGAAGGCGCTCGGCATCAGCCGCAATACGCTGTACCGGAAGATGCGCCGCCTGCACATCCGGCTGTCGCACGAAGGCTCGCCGCCCGACGGTATGCCGCTCGATCTCGACGCATGACCCAGTCGTCGTCCCCCAGCGAGCCGGCACCCAAGGCCGCGCGCGATCTCGCCGACTTCAAGCCGGATGCGCGCTTCGCGTGGTGCGTGACCGGCTCCGGTCACATGCTCGAAGAATCGATCGCGCTCGCGAGGCGCCTGCCGCGCGTCGATCTCTTTCTGTCCGCGGCGGCCGAGGAAGTGCTGCCGCTCTATGGCTGGCCGCTCGATAAGCTGCGCGAAACGTTCCGCGTGCTGCGCGACAACAGCGCAAGCGGCGTGCCGGTCGGCATGCTGTATCACGGCATTTATCACACGGTCGTGATCGCGCCCGCCACCAGCAATACGGTCGCCAAATGCGCGTACGGCATCTCCGATACGCTGCCGACCAACATGTACGCGCAGGCCGGCAAGCAATGCATCCCGGGCATCGTCTTTGCATGCGACACCGAACCGAGCGTGATCACGCATAGCCCGGACGAATGGGTCGAACTGCGGCCACGGGCGATCGAACTCGACAATGTCGAGCGTCTGGCGCGCTTCGAATATACGACGCTCGTGCGCTCGCTCGACGAACTCGAAGCGGCGCTCGCCCAACGCCTCGCGACTCTCGACCTCGCATGGACCACATCCTCTTCCTGACCGGCCGGCTTGCCGAACCGAGCCTGCTGCGCGTGCTCAACGGCATGGCGCCGACGCCGTTCAGTTGGGAAGTCCGCGAAATCGGCCTGCAGGTCGCCGCGTTGATGACTGCTGAACTGATCCAACGCCGCGTGAGCGCGCCGCTCGCCGCGCAGCGCGTGATCGTGCCGGGCCGCTGCCGCGGCGATCTCGACGCGTTGAGCGCGCACTATGGCGTGCCGTTCGAACGCGGCCCCGAGGAGGTGAAGGACTTGCCCGAGTATTTTGGCCACAAGGCGAAGCCGTTCGACCTGAGCCATTACGACACCGAGATTTTCGCGGAGATCGTCGACGCGCCGCGCCTCGACCTCGACGGCATCGCCGCGCGGGCGCGCGAATACAGGCGTCAAGGCGCGGACGTGATCGACATCGGCTGTCTGCCGGACACGCCGTTTCCGCATCTCGAAGACGCGGTGCGGCGGCTGAAGGCCGAAGGCTACCGCGTGAGCGTCGATTCGATGCGCAACGACGAACTATTGCGCGGCGGCCGCGCGGGCGCCGACTTTCTGATGAGCCTGAACATCGACAGCTTGTGGATCGCCGACGAAGTGCCAGCCACTCCGATCCTCGTCGCACGAGAACCCGGCGACACGGCCTCGCTCGACGCCGCGATCGACGCGCTATCCGCGCGCGGCCGCGCGTTTCTCGCCGATCCGATTCTCGATCCGATTCCGTTCGGGCTGGCCGCGTCGATTGCGCGCTATGTCCGCTTGCGCGAGCGTTATCCCGACATCGCGATCATGATGGGCATCGGCAACGTGACCGAGCTGACCGAGGCCGACACGAGCGGCATCAATGCGATGCTGCTCGGCATGGCGGCCGAATTGCGCATTGGGGCGGTGCTCACCACTTCCGTGAGTCTGCATGCGCGGCGCGCGCTGCGCGAAGCCGATGTCGCGCGCCGCGTGATGCATGCCGCGCGCGCGGCGCAGGTGTTACCGAAGGGCATCAGCACCGAACTCGCGACCGTCCACGCGAAACGCCCGTTTCCGTATAGCGCCGAAGAAATCGACGAATTCGCACGCGGCGTGCGCGATCCGAATTTCCGCGTGCAGGTCAGCACCGACGGCATTCACGTGTACAACCGCGACGGCCACCGGCGCGGCGACGATCCATTCGTGCTCTATCCGCAACTGAATCTCGAGAAAGACGGCGGCCACGCGTTCTATATGGGCGTCCAGCTTGCGCGCGCGGAGATCGCGTGGCGGCTGGGCAAGCGCTTCGATCAGGACCAGCCGCTCGACTGGGGCTGCGCGCTCGACCGGCCTGAAGAAGACCTCAGCTCATGGCGCGCGCCCGGTGAGACGATGAAAAAGCGCTGACAAAGCAGCGCCCTCACTGCATGGCGGCCACGCCGGAGGCTTCGTCGACATTAGCCAGTTCGCCGCGCATGCCGCGAATCGCCTGCGCGCGATCGCTCGCGCCAAACACGGCCGATCCCGCGACGAACACATCGGCGCCCGCCTCGGCGACACGCGCGATGTTCGACGCCTTCACGCCGCCGTCTACTTCGATCAGCAAAGGCCGTCCGGTGCGCTGCATTGTCCTGTCGACACGCTCGCGCAGCAGCCGCAGCTTGTCGAGCGTTGCGGGAATGAACGCCTGACCGCCGAAGCCCGGATTGACCGACATCACCAGCACGACGTCGAGCATCTCCAGCACGTGATCGAGCACCGCGAGCGGCGTCGCCGGATTCAGCGCGAGCCCCGCGCGCGCGCCGTGCGAGCGGATCAGTTCGATCGTCCGATGCACGTGCAGCGTCGCCTCCGGGTGAAAGCTGATCAGGTTCGCGCCCGCCTCGGCGAACGCAGTCACGAGTGGATCGACCGGCGAGGTCATCAGATGCACGTCGAACGGCAGCGACGTGTACGGCCGGATCGCCGAGCACACCAGCGGCCCGACCGTCAGATTCGGCACGTAGTGATTGTCCATCACGTCCAGATGAATCCAGTCCGCGCCGGCCGCCGTCACGTCGCGAAGCTCGTCGGCGAGCCGGGCAAAATCCGCCGACAGCAGCGACGGAGCAATCAGGAATTCGCGCATCGCGTTCTCCGTGCCCGTGGCGTTAGTGATAACGGCTCGCCATCGCGTCGAGCGGCAGTGGCTTGATGCGCGCCGCCTGCCCCGCGCAGCCGAACGCCTCAAAGCGCTCGACGCAGATCGCGCTCGCCGCCGCAGTGGCGGCCTTCAACGCCGCGCGCGGATCGAACTCCGAGCGCGCATTGGCGAGCGATCTGCGCATCGCACCGCTCATCGCAAGACGGATGTCGGTGTCGATATTGACCTTGCGGACGCCCTGCGAGATGCCACGGCGGATTTCGTCGACGGGCACGCCGTAGGTGGTCGGAATCTCGCCGCCGTATTCGCGGATCACCGCGAGCCATTCCTGCGGCACCGACGACGAACCGTGCATGACCAGATGCGTGTCCGGAATGCGCGCATGGATGTCGGCGATGCGGTCGATCGCGAGGATGTCGCCGGTCGGCTCGCGGCTGAACTTGTACGCGCCGTGCGAAGTGCCGATCGCGATCGCGAGCGCATCAACGCCGGTCGCCTCGACGAAGCGCCGCGCTTCGTCCGGATCGGTCAGCAGGTGCTCGCGCGTCAGCTTGCCCTGCGCGCCAACGCCGTCCTCTTCACCCGCTGTGCCGGTTTCGAGCGAGCCGAGACAGCCCAGTTCGCCCTCCACCGACACGCCGACCGCGTGCGCGGCATCCACCACGCGCCGGCTCACGTCGACGTTGTAGTCGTACGCGGCGGGGGTTTTCTGATCGGGCAGCAGCGAGCCGTCCATCATCACCGACGTGAAGCCCGAGCGGATCGCCTGGTGGCACACCGCAGGGCTCGCACCGTGATCCTGATGCAGCACGAGCGGAATGTCCGGGTGCGCTTCGAGCGCGGCGAGCACCAGATGACGCAGATACGGCTCGCCAGCATACTTGCGCGCACCCGCCGACGCCTGCAGGATCACCGGGCTGTCGGTGGCCTCGGCCGCGCGCATGATCGCGTGAATCTGCTCCATGTTGTTGACGTTGAACGCGGGCACGCCGTAGTCGTGTTCGGCCGCGTGATCCAGCAGTTGCCGCAGGGTGATGAAGGGCATTGCATGCTCCTCGATAGGAAATGAAATCGGCTCAAGCGCGCGAGCGCCGGTCGATCAGCTGCAGGATCATCGGCGTGAAGATCAGTTGCATCGCGAGTCCCATCTTGCCGCCCGGCACCACGATCACATTCGGGCGCGACATGAACGAGTCGTGCAGCATCGTCAGCAGATACTGGAAGTCGATGCCCTTCGGCCGCGCGAAGCGGATCACCACGAAGCTCTCGTCGGGCTGCGGAATCTCGCGGGCGGTAAACGGATTCGAGGTGTCCACGGTCGGCACGCGCTGGAAGTTCACGTGCGTGCGCGAGAACTGCGGGCAGATGTAGTTCACGTAGTCGGGCATGCGCCGCAGGATCGTGTCGACCACCGCTTCGTGCGTATAGCCGCGCATCGTCTGATCGCGGTGCAGCTTCTGGATCCATTCGAGGTTGATGATCGGCACGACGCCGATCAGCAGATCCGCATGCCGCGCGATATCGACCTTGTCGGTCACGGCCGCGCCATGCAGCCCTTCGTAGAACATCAGATCGGTGCCGGGCGCGACGTCCTCCCACGGCGTGAAGGTGCCGCCGTCCTGCTTGTACAGTTGCGCTTCGGCCGCGTCGTGCACGTAGCGGCGAAACTGCCCGCTGCCGTTTTCGCCGTAGCGCGTGAACAGCGTTTCGAGTTCTTCGAGCAGATTCGCCTCGGGGCCGAAGTGGCTGAAATTCGGCACACCGTCGCGTTCGCGCTCCTGCATCGCCGCGCGCATGCCGTTGCGGTCGTAGCGATGGAACGCATCGCCTTCGACGATCTGTGCATTGATGTGCTCGCGCCTGAAGATATGCATGAAGCTCTTCATGACGGTGGTGGTGCCTGCGCCGCTGGAGCCGGTCACCGCGATGATCGGATGTTTGATTGACATGCGTTTGTCTCCGGATGACTGTGTTCTGTACGCCGTGCGTGCCGTCAGTCGCCCGTCACGCCGTGAAATCCGGCAGGAACAGCGAGCGCGTGCCGAACAGCGGCGACGTGAAGGGCTTGTCCTCGCCACGGTCGTATTCGCCGTGATAGCGCGCAATGCGCTCGACCTCGTTCTTCGAGCCGAGAATCACCGGCACGCGGCCATGCAGCGCGCGCGGCTTCACATCGAGAATGCGCTCGCGGCCGGTGATCGCGAGGCCGCCCGCCTGCTCGACCAGAAAGCTCATCGGGTTCGCTTCGTAGAGCAGGCGCAGGCGCCCTTCCATCGCCGGCGTTTTCGAATCGCGCGGATACATGAACACGCCGCCGCGCATCAGGATGCGATGCACTTCCGCGACCATCGAGGCGATCCAGCGCATGTTGAAGTCGCGCGCGCGGCAGCCGCTGCGGCCGTCCTTGCACTCCTGCACGTAGCGGCGCACGGGCGGCTCCCAGAAGCGCTCGTTCGACGCGTTGATCGCGAACTCGCCGGTCTCTTCCGGAATCCTGATGTTCGAATGCGTGAGCACGAAGTTGCCGATGTCGCGCTCCAGCGTGAAGCCGTGCGTGCCGTTGCCGACCGACAGCACCAGCATCGTCGATGGCCCGTACACGGCGTAGCCGGCCGCGACCTGTTCGCAGCCCGGCCGCAGGAAGGCGGCTTCGCTCGTTGCATCCTCCGCCGGGTCGCGCGTGCGCAGCACCGAGAAGATCGAGCCGACCACGCCGTTGATGTCGATATTCGACGAGCCGTCGAGCGGATCGAACGCGAGCAGATACTCGCCACGCGGATAGTCCGGCGGAATCGCGTAGACGTGCTCCATTTCCTCGGACACCATCGCCGCCAGCAGGCCGTCCCACTCGCATTGCTGCACGAAGATGTCGTTGCTCGAGACGTCGAGCTTCTTCTGTTCCTCGCCGTGTGTGTTGAGGGTCTGCGCGGAACCGTAGTTGCCGCCGAGCGCGCCCCTCGTCAGCATGGCCGAGATCGATTTGATGGCGGCCGCTACGTCGATCAGCAGCGCGGAGAGTCCTGCCGTGTCCCGCGTGTGCTCCGTACATGGCGGGCGATCGAGCGTGTCGATCAGGAACTTCGAAAGGGTCGTGCGTCCGTCCTGCATGGCGTTCTCCCTGGAGGGTGTCGTGATTCAGCCCGGCGGCTCGTCGAACACGCGGCTCGCCCGCACGTCGGCGGCGGCGATCAGCGTCAGCGTGGCGGCGTCGATCGGCTCGCCGCCTTGCAACGCAGTCGCGAACAGGCGGTTGGCCTGGCGCAGCCGCGCGCGGTCGAGCGCATTGCGCACCGAGCGCGCGTTGGCGAAATTCGGCTGGCGGATGCGGCGTGCCAGATAGTCGGCGAACGCGCGACGCGACGCGGCGTCGAAGCGGTAGTGCAGGGTGCCGAGCATGCGCTCGGCAATGTCGAGCAGTTCCGCTTCCGTGTAATCGGGAAACGTGATGTGATGCGCGATGCGCGAGCGGAAACCCGGATTGCTCGCGAAGAACACTTCCATGCGCGACGCGTAGCCGGCCAGAATCACGACCAGATCGCTGCGCTGGTTCTCCATCGTCTGCAGCAGGATTTCGATCGCTTCCTGTCCGTAGTCGCGCTCGTTCTCCGGGCGGTACAGGTAATACGCTTCGTCGATGAACAGCACGCCGCCCATCGCGCGCTTGAGCACGTCGCGCGTTTTCGGCGCGGTGTGGCCGATGTACTGGCCGACCAGATCATCGCGCGTCACCGAGACCAGATGATTGCGGCGAATGTAGCCGAGCCGGTGCAGCACCTCGGCCATGCGCAGCGCGACCGTCGTCTTGCCGGTTCCGGGGTTGCCGGAGAAGCACATGTGCAAGGTCGGCGCGCCGCCCGCGAGGCCCAGCGAAGCACGCGCGCGTTCGACCAGCAGATGCGCGGCGACCTCGCGAATGCGCGTCTTCACGGGCGCGAGCCCGACCAGGTCGCGATCGAGTTCGCCGAGCACCTCGCCGATGCCCGAGTCGCGATACAGCGCCGCGAGGTCGATGTGGGGCGCGGCGGCGTCGCGGTGTGCGGCGGACGCGGGCAGTGCGTCCGCGATGGCGGCGTCAGTCATTGCTCCTCCTTGCGGCGGGTCAGCCCGCCGCGCCGTAACGCTCGCCCGCCGGCCGGTCGCCCGCGTAGCCCGCCATGCTGTAGCGCTGCGTGCGCCCCTGCGCGTCCTGGCGCAACAGACGGAAGCCCGGCTCCACGTCCGGCCGGTTGACGATGAACGACAGGCGCATCGTCTCGAAGGTGCGCACCGAATCGAAGGCATTGACCTTGATGTAGTGCTGCGGCCGCGCCTCGCGACAAGCCCTGACCTCCTGCAATACACCGGCCGCGTCGTGCAGATCGAACATCGGCAGACCCCACATTTCCCAGTACGTGTTGCGCGGATGCGGGTCGTCGGTGTATTCGACCGAACAGGCCCAGCCCTGGCGCAGCGCGTAGTCGATCTGCAGGCCGATTTCCTCGTCGGTCAGCTCGGGTAGAAAAGAAAACGTTCCTTGAGTAATACGCATGACGAACCTCGTTGATGGATGTCGCGTTCAGAACCGCGTCAACAGTGCCCCGCGCGGTGACGTTGCACCGCGTTGCGAATGCGCGCTTCAGGCGCTGGCGGGATAAGCTCAGTGCAACTCAACTAGGCCGCCGTCGGCGTGGCGGCGAAATCGGGCGTATCGGTCGATGCGTAGTTGAAGGTCACATCGCGCCAGGTATCGAGCGCCTGCTTGAGCGGCGTGCACCAGCGCGCGGCGGCTTCGAGCACGTAGGGCCCCTCCTGCAAAATGTCGCGGCCCTCGTTGCGCGCTTTCACCATCGCTTCGAGCGCGACGCGGTTCGCGGTCGCGCCGGCCTGGATACCAGCCGGATGACCGATCGTGCCGCCGCCGAACTGCAGGATCGCGTCATCGCCGAACAGGTCGAGCAGCTGATGCATCTGCCCCGCGTGAATCCCGCCCGAGGCGACCGGCATCACCTTGCGCAAGCCGGCCCACGGTTGATCGAAGAAGATGCCGCGCGAAAGATCGACCGCGTTGTGCGCGTCGCGGCACACGTTGTAGTAGCCCTGCACCGAGAGCGGATCGCCTTCGAGCTTGCCGACCGCGGTACCCGCATGCGCGTGATCGACGCCCGCCATGCGCAGCCATTTGGCAATGACGCGAAACGAGATTCCGTGGCTGCGTTGCCGCGTGTACGTGCTATGCCCCGCGCGATGCAGATGCAGGATCATGTCGTTCTTGCGGGCCCAGCGCGACATCGACTGGATCGCGGTCCAGCCGATCACGAGGTCGATCATCACGATGCACGAGCCGAGCTCCTTTGCGAATTCGGCGCGCTCGTACATGTCCTCCATCGTGCCGGCGGTCACGTTCAGGTAGTGCCCTTTGAGTTCGCCGGTCTCCGCCTCGGCGCGGTTCACCGCGTCCATCGCGAACAGGAAGCGGTCGCGCCAATGCATGAACGCCTGCGAGTTGATGTTCTCGTCGTCCTTCAGGAAATCGAGGCCACCGCGCAGGCCTTCGTAGACCACACGTCCATAGTTCTTGCCCGAGAGACCGAGCTTCGGCTTGACCGTTGCGCCGAGCAGCGGCCGTCCATACTTGTCGAGCCGTTCGCGCTCGACGACGATGCCGGTCGGCGGTCCCTGAAACGTCTTCAGATACGCGACGGGGATGCGCATGTCTTCGAGCCGCAGTGCTTTGAGCGGCTTGAAGCCGAACACGTTGCCGATGATCGACGCGGTCAGGTTCGCGACCGAACCCTCTTCGAACAGATCGAGTTCATAGGCGATATAGGCGAAGTACTGCGGCTCGTCGGCGCGAGAAACCGGCACCGGTTCGACGCGATACGCCTTCGCGCGATACATGTCGCAGGCGGTGAGCCGGTCGGTCCACACCACCGTCCATGTCGCGGTCGACGATTCGCCGGCCACCGCGGCCGCCGCTTCCTCGGGGTCGACGCCGGGTTGCGGCGTGATGCGAAAGAGCGCGATCACGTCGGTCTCTTTCGGTTCGTAGTCCGGTTGCCAGTAACCCATCTCGCGGTATTTCATCACGCCTGCCGCGTACCGCTCGCGCGGATTGTGCGGATCACGCGCATGAGGTTCGGGCTGGATCGGCGGTTGACTGAAATCGTTCATGACGTGTCCTCGAAGGTGGCAAGCGCACTGCCGGAAGAACGAAGCGCATGAGTTGCACTGTAGGCACGGACACGTCCAAGGTGAATTCACGATTTTATTTGGCAGACTTAACGGATCGGTTATCGCTATCACATCGTTAGTTTCTTTTTCACGCCATGAAAAGGGAATGGGAGCAGAATGGGTTGGTGTGCGAGGCGGGCACGGCGTGACAGCGCAATCGGATTAGCGAATCGCGATGGAACACTTTGCTTCGTTTTCGCCACACCACGCGGCGGCTTGCGTCTGGCCTGCCGCGCGGGCGCCGCGGCGCGGCGCAATTCGCCGGGCGCTGTATTACCTCGCGAATGCAAGCCCGCCGCGCCGGTCGGCACACGCATAGGCACGGAGCTTGCGTGATGCCGGCTGCCGTCGGCATCGGGCATCACGCCGGGCCGGCGGCGCAACGTTGTTTCAACTCATGGAGGAAGCACGTATGCAATGGACGACCCCGAGCTACACCGACGTACGCCTCGGTTTTGAAATCGTGATGTATGTCGCTACGCGTTAAGCCCGCAATCGGGCCGCACGCCGCGGCCCCTTTGCGGTTTCTGTTTGTGTTTGACCTCTGCTGACGGCCGGCCTTCCGGCGCTGTCGGGACACGCGTTCCCAACCATGATCCACGAAACGATCGTCACCACGGCAGCGTGCGATGGCCGTCCTCATATCGCGCCGATGGGCGCGCGCTACGAGGGCGAGCGCGTCATCCTTGCGCCTTTCCGTCCGTCGGTCACGCTCGACAACATCGTCGCGACGCGCGCGGCAGTGCTGAACTTCACCACCGACGTGCGCATCTTCGCGGGCTGCGTCACACATTGCGCGACCGACTGGCCGACCGTGCAGGCGAGCCGCGTCGCGAGCGTGCGCCTCACCGAATCGCTCGCGCACGCCGAGCTCGAACTCGACGAACTGCGCGACGACGAACAACGCCCCGTGCTGGTGATGAAATGCGTGCACCGCGAAAACCACGCTCCGTTCGCGGGCTTCAATCGCGCGCAGTCGGCGGTCGTGGAAGGCGCGATTCTGGTAAGCCGGCTCTTCATGCTGCCGGCTGACAAGGTCGATCGGGAAATGGCGTATCTGCAGATCGCGATCGACAAAACCGCAGGCGAGAACGAGCGCACCGCATGGGCCTGGCTCGTCGCCGCGATCGCGCGCTATCGCGCGAGTCTCGAAGGGGCGGCCAACCACGCCGCCACCTCCGTCCATCACTGAACCCGTTTCTCGCGGAGAACACCGATGACCGCCTTGCTCGCGAGCGTCCGCTCGGATGACGAAGCTTTTGACGCCGCACGCGCCGGCGCCGAGCTGATCGACCTGAAGGAGCCGAACGACGGCGCCCTCGGCGGCCTGTCGATTGCCGCCATCACCAACATCGCGCGGCAGCTGCGTGCGCGCTACCCGGTCAAGCCGATCAGCGCGGCGATTGGCGATGTGCCGACCGACGCGTTCGACGAGATCGCGACGCGCGTGATCGACGTCAGCGATGCGGGCGTCGATTACGTGAAGGTCGGCGTCGCGCGCGGGCCGGCCGCGTTGCGTTGCATCGAGCAGCTCGCGAATCTGCCGGCCACCGTCGTGCCGGTGCTGCTGTGCGACGGCGGCATGGACGACGAGCTGGTCAGCCAGACCGCGGCGCTCGGCTTCGCCGGCCTGATGTTCGATACCGCAATCAAGGACGGCAGCACGCTGTTCGATCACGTCGATGTCGACACGCTCGCGCGCTGGTTGCGGCTCGCGCGCCAGCGCGGCGCGATGGTGGGCATCGCGGGCGCGCTCGGCTGGGCGCAACTGCCGCAGATCCGCGCGCTCGCGCCGGACGTGGCCGGCTTTCGCACCGCGTTGTGCGCCGACGGGCGCCGCTCGCGGCTCGATCCCGAGCGCGTCGCGCAATGGGCGAGCGCGTTGCACCGGCCGGCTGGGGAGCTGCCCGTCGATAGCGCCGCACCGTTGCCGGGCACGACGAACGCGCCGCGGCCGTAGGGTCAAGTCACCGGAATGTTCAGCAAGCGGTCGCGCATCAACGCGACGTTGCTCTTGTCGAAGAGTTCGACCACATAGTTCGCATCGGTCACGTAGTCGACGAACTTGCGGTCGACCACCCCCGCCGCGGCCAGCGTCTCGAGCGGATCGTCCGCGGCGATCGGGCACGATTTGACGACCACGAGGCGCTCCGCATTGAGCATCGTCGACAGCCAGGCGGCGAGGCTGTCCGAGGTCGTGTCCCAGTTGCTCATCGCGTCGGGCGTGTCGCGCATCAGCGCGGTCGGCACCCATACGGCGACATGGCCGTCGCGCAGCGTGCGGCGAATCTTCGCCTCGCTCGACGCAATCACCAGCTCGGGGGAGACGCCCTGCATCAGCAGCGCGTATTGCGTCATCGCGAGCAGACACATGTTGTGCGCGGCAAGATCGTCGAAATGCCATTCGCCCTGGTACTGGCGCACCTTGTCCGCAAAATCGCCGCCGCCGGGCACGATGACGACGCGTCCCCCGCCGACTTCGCATAGCTCGCTGAGCCAGTGGCGCAGCGACGGGTCGTGACTCAGGCTGCCTCCGATCTTGACCACCCACATGACTGTTACCCTCGCGTCTGGTTGAGTGCCCGGCCGGGTCGCGTCGTTGCGCAACCGCTTTCATCACCGAACTTGTCCCGCTCGCTTTATCGTCCCCCTTCCCCTGCTTGCGCTACTAGTGCGTTTCACCTCAGGCCGCGAGCAGCGCGACCGCCACGCTCGGCGCGCAGGTCGCCGCCCACGCCGCGCACGCCTGCGGCACGCCCGCCAACGCGCCGAAGTCGATATAGCCGCGCGCCTCGTCGCGCGCCAATGCGGCGACGAGAAAGCGGCCGCAGCCCGCGCCCACCAGCGGCGCGGCCGTGAGCGCCGGATGCGCGGCGACCACACGCAGCAGATTCGCGCCGATTTCGCGTAGCTGCAGCGCACGCCAACGCCGCGCAAACTCCAGCCATTCGAGCTCCGATGCTTCGTGCGCGTCGCGCCCGATCATGCGCGCGAGCCGCACGCGGCTCGCCGCCTGCGTCTTCGGCCCCTGGTCGGCGCTCGGCTGCACGTCGTACAGCGGGTCCAGTTCGCCCGTCAGCCGGTAGACGTCGGCGCTCGTCGCAAACCATTCGTTCATCACGTTGAGCATGGCGCCGCCAAATTCGATCCGATGCGCGATACCGCACAACGGCGTGCGCACGACGCCGTGATACACGAGTTCGCCAATCGCGAGCCGGCCCGCATCGGTCGCGGCAAGCGCGGCGACGCGGCCGTCGACGATCGGAATGATGTCGGTGGTGGTGCTGCCGATGTCGATGAGGATTGCGTTCGTCATGCGTGTCGCGACCCAGCTCGCGGTCGCGAGCCAGTTCGCCGACGCGACGTGACGCCAGCCGGCCGCGCAGTCTGCGGCAGCCAGCCAGCCGGCCTCGCCGGCGTAAAACCGCAGTGGTGAGCCGAGCCGCTCCGCGAGCGCAGCGACGATCGCGCGCACGCCCGCGGCGCGATCCGCGAACAGGTCGACCATCTCGCCCGTCATCGTCACCGCATGGTGCGAGGACGCCGCGCGGGCCTGCGGCCAGCGCTCGCAAACGAGGTCGATCGTGCGATGCAGATGGTCGAGTCCCTGCCATAGCGGACACGCCCATTGCGCGACGTCGAGCACGGCGCCGCCGGCGTCGACGAGCGACACCTTCACGTGCGCGCCGCCGACGTCCCAGCCGAATCGCGCCGTCGGGATGGAACGGGCGGGGCTCAAGGACGCACCTCGAGCGTCGGCGCATCCGCACGCGGCGCGCCGCAGCGCTCGATGCGCACGCCATGCGCGGCGAGCAGCGCGCGCGTCAGGCCGCCGCCGCGCGCCGCCGACAGCCCCGCATAAGCGACTGTCAGGCGCGGATTCACTTCGATCACGACCGGCCCGCATTGCGGATGCCACACGACGTCGATGCCGACGAAGCCGCGCAAACCCGGGATGGCCCGCGCGACGCGTTGCGCGAGCGTGTCGAGCACGCGGCCCATGTCGCTGTACTGGTCGATCTGATCGACCAGCACGCCGTCGAATTCGACGATCCGCGCGGCACCACCGGACGCGTCGCCACCGCTCAGGCCGATCTGCTGACGGTTGATGCTGAGGAGCTTGGTCGCGTCGCCGCGGCAGATCAGCGACAGGCTCAACGGCTCGCCCTCGACCCACGCTTGCAGCACCGGATTGCGCGCCGCGGCCGCGCGCGCGTCGTATTCCGCGCAGGCATCGGCGAAGCGCTCGTACACGATCGTGTCGAGGCCGCCCGCGCCGTCGTCCGGTTTGACGACCCAGCGGCCGCCGTGCTGCGCGTCCGTGTCGCCGGGTTCGAGCGCCGGAGTCGTGACGATGCCGTGCGCGGCCAGACACGCCGCGGTCGCACTCTTGCTCGACGCGACCCGGATCGCTTCCTTCGCGCAGCCGAGCCAGCGTGCCGTGCCGACCGCATCGTGAAAGCGCAGCAGCAAGCCATCGCACTCCGGCGCGACGACCCACGCGTAATCGTGCTCGCGCGCCACGCGCGCGACGAAGGCCGTCATCGATTCGCCGGGCGCGGCCATACAATGAGCGTCGCCCGCGCCCGGCGTCTCGAAGCGCGAGGTCGCGAACGTGACCTGCACGCCGTCGAGTTCGCGCAGACCGGCGACCAGCGCGTCGCGCATCACGCGTCCTTCGACGATCAGCGCGCTCAAATCGGCGAGACTGCCCGCGCCGGCGAGTTCGGGGTCGATGCCGCCACCGGTGAGATACTCGTAGACAAAGATCTTGGTCAAAGGAAAGCGCCCCTATGCAGGTGATACCTGTTCTCGATCTGCTCGACGGCCACGTCGTGCGCGCCGTGCGCGGCGAGCGGAGCGCCTATCGGCCCATCCAGTCCCGCCTCGCTCCAACGAGCGACCCGCTCGCCGTCGCGCGCGCGCTGCTCGAAGCCAGCGGCGCGCCCACGCTCTATATCGCCGATCTCGGCGCCATCCTGCGGCGCGGCGCGCACGCCTCGACGCTCGCCGCGTTGCGCGCTGCGCTTCCCGGCATCGAGCTGTGGCTCGACGCGGGTTTCACGGACTACGCATCGATGCGCGTGCTGTTCGAGCGCATCGACGACGCGCTCGCTCAACGCCACAACCAGCACGACAGCGATGCCGCCGGCTCCCAGCTCGCGACCCTCGTGCCGGTCTTCGGCACCGAGTCGCTGCGTGACATCCACGCACTGCACGCGGCGCAGCGCGCCGGCCACGCGCCGATCCTGTCGCTCGATCATCGCGCGGGCGAACTGCTCGCCGCGACCACGCTCGACGGCTCATCGGCCTGGTGGCCGTCGCGCGTGATCGCGATGACGCTCGATCACGTCGGCAGCTACGCCGGACCCGATCTCGCGACCTTCGAACGCCTGCGCGCGCAAGCTCCCGCGCACACCACGCTGATCGGCGCGGGCGGCATCCGCAATCGCGACGATATGGCGGCTGCGGCCAGCACCGGCGCGAGCGCATGGCTCGTTGCGTCCGCGCTGCACGATCGACAGATCGACTGCGCGCAATCCGATTCCGCGTAGGCCTTCCATACAATTTCCATGCCACGCGAGCCGGCGGCGCTCTATGTAAACGGAACACAAGCTGGACAGTTCGCGTGTGACACTCTGCTCCAGAACGGCACACAATTTGTGTGGCGCAACAGTCCCTGGAACACCCCCGCCGACGCTCGATCACGCGCGCCTGCCGCACGCGCCGCCGACGCGTCGACAAATAAATCGGCATGGAGCTTGCTAAACGTGCCCCATGCCTATCACGTCCACCGATCCATCGCCCCCCAGCCCGAGCGCAGCACGCGCCGCGACGCTCACACGCGACTGGATCTGCCCGTTCTGCCCTTTGCTGTGCGACGACCTGGTCGCCGCCTCCCATGACGACGGCACGCTCGCCGTGCCGGACACTGAATGTTCGCGGCTCGCTCACGCACTCGCCCAGTACGGCGCGGCGGACGCGCAATGCGCTTGCGTGGCCGACGGCAACGAAGTGGACACCGATGCCGCGCTGGCGCGCGCCGCGCAGTTGCTTGCGAACGCGCGCCGCCCATTGTTCGGCGGCCTCGCCACCGACGTCGCCGGCACCCGCGCGCTGTATCCACTCGCTGCCGCCTGCGGCGCGATCCTCGATCATCAGCATGGCGATGCGCTGACGCCCGCGACCCTCGCGCTGCAGGACCGCGGCTCGTTCTTCACGACGCTCTCCGAGGTGCGCTCACGCGCCGACCTGCTGGTGTTCTTCGGCTGTCAGCCGTCGCGGCGCTATCCGCGCTTTTTCACGCGGGTACTGGCGGAGACCGAACTCGCGCGCGAGCTTGTCTTCGTCGGCTGCGAGGCGGACCCGGCGGCGGCCGATTTCGCGCCTACGCGCATCGACACGCTGCTGGAGGACGCCGATCCCTACGACACGCTCGCGCTGTGGTCGGCACTCGCCGAAGGACGCGACGCGGCCGCGCTGAGCCACGGCGACAGCAGCGCCAGTGACGCGCTCGCGTCATTGCAGGCCCGCATCGCCGCCGCGCGCTACACGGTGCTCGTCTACGAACCGGCCGCACTGCCCGCCCCGCACGCAGCGCTGCTGATCGAAGCGCTGAACCGGATTGTGAAGACCGTGAATCGCACGACGCGCGCGGCGTGTCTCCCGCTCGGCGGCGACGACGGCGCGCTGACGGTCAATCAGACCGTCACGTGGCTGTCCGGCTTGCCGCTGCGCACGCGCGTGTCGATGCCGGCGCGCGTCGCCGGCGCCGCGCCGCTCGATCACGATCCGTACCGCTATCGCACGGCGAGGCTGCTCGCCGATGGAGAAGTGGATGCGCTGTTGTGGATCGCGAGCTTCGCGCCGCATGCCTGGCCCGCGTCGCTCGATCCCGCGATTGCGTTGATCGTGCTCGGCCATCCGGCGCTCGCCCAAGCCGCGAAGACACGCGGCGCGAATACCGTGTTCGTGCCCGTCGCGACACCGGGCATCGATAGCGGCGGGCATCTGTTTCGCGTCGACGCTTCGGTCGTGATGCCGCTCACCGCCGCACGTGGTGTTGCGCTGGAGCCGGTGGCGTCGATTGCCGCGCGCTTGAGCGAGCAAGTGAGCGCGCAATTGAGCGCGCATTCGGGTACGCGCGAGGACCAGCCATGACCCTCGTCCGGCTCAAGGGCGGCACGCTGTTCGACCCGGTCCACAACGTCAACGGCGAGCGCCGCGATCTGACCTTCCGCGACGGCCGCATCGTCGGCGTGCCGCCCACGACGCCCGCCGATCGCGAGTACGACGCGACCGGCATGATCGTGATGGCGGGCGGCATCGATCTGCATTCGCATATCGGCGGCGGCAAGACCAATCTGTCGCGGCTGCTGCTGCCCGAGGACCATCGCGCCGATGGGCCGGGCGCCGGTGCGCCGCGCGCCCCCGCTTACGAAGCGGTGCAGGACGACAACGGCCGTTATCTGCGTTTGCCGTCGTGCGGCGTCTGCGCGCCGGGCACGCTCGCGACCGGCTACCGCTATGCCGAAATGGGCTACACGGCCGCGTTCGAGCCGGCGATGATGCCGTCCAACGCGCGCCACACGCACCTCGAAATGGGCGACACGCCGATCATCGACCACGGCGCCTACGTGATGCTCGGCAACGACGAGCTGTTCCTGCGGATGCTGGCCGCGCGCGACGACTTCGAACGTCTGCGCGATTACGTCGGCTGGACGATCGCTGCGAGCAAGGCGCTCGGCGTCAAGGTGGTGAACCCTGGCGGCATCTCGGCGTTCAAGTTCAACCAGCGCTCGCTCGACGTGGACGAGCCGCACACGCACTACGGCATCACGCCGCGCGACGTGCTGCGTACGCTCACGCGCGCGCTGACCGAGCTGCGCGTGCCGCATCCGCTGCATGTGCACACGAGCAATCTCGGCGTGCCCGGTAACCTCGCCTCGACGATCGCGACGATGGACGCCGCCGACGGCCTGCCGATCCATCTAACGCATATCCAGTTTCACAGCTATGGCACCGAGGGGTCGCGCAAGTTTTCATCAGGTGCGCGGCAGATTGCCGAAGCCGTGAACGCGCGGCCGAACGTGTCGATCGACGTCGGCCAGATCATCTTCGGACAGACCGTCACGGCCTCGGGTGACACGATGATGCAGTTCCGCAACGCGCCGCTCGCGCGGCCGCACAAGTGGATCGCGGGCGACATCGAGTGCGACGCGGGCTGCGGCATCGTGCCGTTCCGCTATCGCGAGCAGAGCTATGTGAACGCGCTGCAATGGATCATCGGCCTCGAAATTTTTCTGCTCGTCGACGACCCGTGGCGCGTCGCGATGACCACCGATCATCCGAACGGCGGCCCGTTCACGAGCTATCCGCATCTGATCCGCCTGCTGATGGACAAGCCGTTTCGCGATGAGCAGCTTGCGAAGCTGCATCCCGAAGCGCAGGTCGCGAGCACGCTGCCCGAACTCAAGCGCGAATTCTCGCTGTACGAGATCGCGATCATCACGCGCGCCGGTCCCGCGCGGCTGCTCGGCCTGCGCGACCGTGGCCATCTCGGCGCGGGCGCGGCGGCGGACATCGCGGTCTATCGCGACGAGCCGGACCGCGAGCGGATGTTCACGTCGCCCGCCTATGTGTTCAAGGACGGCGAGCTGGTTGCGCGAGACGGCACGCTCGTCGCGACGCCGACGGGCGGCATCCATTTCGTCGCGCCCGAGTTCGATCGCGGTATCGAGAAGACGCTGCGCGCGTATAGCGACGCGAATCTCGCGAGCAACTTCGCGCACGCCGCGATCAGCGACGACGAAGCCTGCCGCTGCTGTCGCGGCGGGCGGCTGTTGTCCGTCGAATGTCTAACCTGACGCGGCCACGATGAACGCCCCCGCCCCGCTCGACATCAACGGCACCGCGATCGACGCGACCTTCGCGGAAGCATTTCCGATGAAGGCGACCCGGCTCGTGATCACCGCGCACACGCCAACGTGGGCGATGCACGCGGCGAACTCGCTGGCGGGCTTCGCGACCTCGGTGATCGGCTGCGGCTGTGAGGCGGGCGTCGAGCGCACGCTCGCACCCGATGCGACGCCGGACGGCCGGCCCGGCGTCGCGGTGCTGCTGTTCGCGGTGTCCTCGAAAGAACTCGCCAAACAGATCGGGCGGCGCGTCGGACAGTGCGTGCTCACCTGCCCGAGCACGGCCGTCTACGGCGGCATCGATGCGGCCACGAGCCGCGCGCCGCTGTCGGACCCGGCGCCGCTCGGTAGCGGGCTGCGCTTTTTCGGCGACGGCTGGCAGATCGCGAAGATGATCGACGCGGGGAACGGACCCACGCGTTATTGGCGCGTGCCGGTGATGGACGGCGAGTTCGTCTGCGAAGACACGGCGGCGACGGTCAAGGCCGTCGGCGGCGGCAACCTGCTGCTGCTCGCACGCGACCTCGACGCCGCGCTCGCGGCCGCCGAAGCCGCCGTCGCGGCGATGCGCCGGCTGCCGAACGTGATCATGCCGTTTCCCGGCGGCATCGTGCGCTCGGGTTCGAAAGTCGGCTCGAAATACGCGGGCGCGTCGGCGTCGACCAACGACGCGTTCTGTCCGAGCCTGATCGGCCTCGCGCCGCGCAGCGAATTGAGCGCGGACGTAGGCTGCGTGCTGGAGATCGTCATCGACGGTCTGACCGGCGCCGATGTCGGCGCCGCGATGACAGCCGGTATCGGCGCGGCCACCGGACTCGGCCGCGCGGCCGGCGTGCTGCGCATCTCGGCGGGCAACTACGGCGGAAAGCTCGGGCCGTACCACTTTCATTTGCATGAGCTGGCGGCCGGACTCGGCGGGGAGCGCGCATGAGCACGACCACGTTGCGCGTGAAGACGCCGCCCGGCTTTCGCGTCGACGCGGCCGCGTTGTTACCGGTGGCGCTGGCGAGCCTGAGCGTGGCCGAGATCGAGCGCATCGTGCTGCCGGCCGGCAATGAGCGCTGCGTGATCGGCGACGTCTTCGAGGTTTCGCGGACCGACGCGCCCGCGGCCGGCGACGACATCGCCGCGCTGGTGATCGACAGCGCCGCGCCGTGGCTCGACCGGCTCGGCGCGCAGATGGACGGCGGACGGCTCGTGGCGCGCGGCCCGGTCGGCGACTACAGCGGCTTCCGGATGAGCGGCGGCTTACTTGAAATCGACGGCGACGCAGGGCACTTCACGGGCTGCGAAATGCGGGGCGGGCGCCTGACGGTGCGCGGCGCCAGCGGCGATTTCGCCGCCGGCGCGCTGACGGGCGACATGGAAGGCATGAGCGGCGGCACGCTGACGATCCACGGCAATGCGGGCGCGCGGCTCGCCGACCGGATGCGCCGCGGCCTCGTGCTGGTCGGCGGCAATGCGGGCGACTTTGCCGCGTCGCGACTGGTGGCGGGCACCGTCGGCGTGGCGGGGCAACTGGGTGCCCACTATGCCTATGCAATGCGGCGCGGCACGCTGCTGCTCGCGCAGCGGCCCGAGCCTCTGCCGCCACCGACATTCACGGGCGGCGGCCACGGTTTCGACGTATTCTGGTCATTGCTCATACGCAGTCTCGCGACCGAAATCGCGCCGTTTTCGCAGTGGCGCGCGGACCGTTTGCCGGTCCGTTTTACGGGCGACCTCGCGGTCGACGGTCGCGGCGAAATACTGATCGCCGGGTGAGGACGCGCGCCATGTCGATCAGGACTGAAACGACGTTCGGCAAGAAGAAACGCCCCACTAATATGAGTGGTACGGAGACACGGCATGACGACAGCGGATTCTCCAAACGCGAAGTCTGTTATCGACCTCAACGCACACGCGAGCGCTGGCGGCCCGCGCTATGCGAGCCTGCTGATCGCGCTGCACTGGCTGATCGCGCTCGGCATCGTCGGACTGCTCGCGCTCGGGCTCTATATGGTCGGATTGCCGAAGGGCTTGCCTGTCAAAGCGACGCTGATCAATCTGCACAAGTCGCTCGGACTGACGGTTTTCCTGCTGGTGCTTTTGCGCATCGTCGCGCGGGCGGTCCTTCACCGGCCTCCGCTGCCGCCGATGCCAACGTGGCAACGCGCCGCCGCGCGCACTACGCAGGGTCTTTTATATATCGGCATGGTGGCGATGCCGCTTGCCGGGTATCTCGGCTCGTCGTTCAACACCTACGGCACGCGCTTCTGGGGCATGCCGCTGCCGAAGTGGGGCTGGGACGACGCGCATCTGCGCGATCTGTTCTTTGGGCTTCACCATGCCATCGGCTTGGCGCTGATCGCGCTGATCGTGCTGCACGTGGCGGGTGCGTTCAAGCATCAGTGGATCGATCGCGACAACCTGCTCGCGAGGATGCTGCCATGACGACGCGCCGCTCGACCCGCCACGCGCCAGCACCCGCTGCGCTCGAAACGCATACGCTGCGCACGCGCGACGGTCATCGCGTGTGGTATGCGCTTGCCGGTGCGCGCGACGGCGTGCCGGTAGCGGTACTGCACGGCGGCCCGGGCAGCGGCAGTCAGCCGGGCGCGCTGCGGCTGTTCGATCTGAAGCGCTTTTGCGTCGTGCTGATCGACCAGCGCGGCACCGGTGCATCGACGCCGCACGGCAGCGTGCGCCACAACCGCACTGACTATCTGATCGCCGATCTCGAAGCGATTCGCGCGCGGCTCGGCTTCGCGCGCTGGGGCGTGCTGGGCGGATCGTGGGGCGCGTCGCTCGCGCTTGCGTATGCGGGGCAGTGTCCACAGTCGGTGACGGGCGTCGTGCTGCGCGGCCTCTTTCTGACCTCCGCGCGCGAAGTGCGCGGTTTGTTCATCACGTCACGCAAGCGCGCGCCGCGTGCGTGGTCAGGACTGCGCGCCGCTGCTCGCAGCGCGCAATCCGCGACGCTGCCTGCGCGTTGCGGCGCCACCTTGCAATACGGTGCGAACGAAGCGCGGCAACGCGCGCTCGCGCTAGCCTGGCGCGGCTACGAAAACGCGGTGCTGGCAAGCGCAACGCCGGGAGGCTCCGCCCAACGACGCGGAGCCCGGCGAAAAGCGCACGACTCCCAACGCGACGCCCGCAAACTGATCGGCAAATACCGGATTCAGGCGCACTACCTCGCGCATCGCTGCTGGCTCGGCGAAACGCGTTTGCTGTCGCTCGCGCGCGGCGCGGCGGCGGCCGGTGTGCCGATCGCGGCCGTGCATGGCGCGCGCGATCCAGTCTGTCCGCGCGGCAATCTGCGGCGCCTGTCGCGCGCGGTTCCCGCCGCGCGCGTCGAGTCCGTGAGCGCGGCGGGTCACCTGGCGAGCGACCCCGCGCTGCACGCCCGCGTCGCGCATGCGCTCGCCGCGATGTTCATTCCCACCTTCGAGGAGGGGCGCAGCAGCATGCGTCACGCGGCATGAAGATCAAGGTACTCGGCTCGTCGGCGGGCGGCGGCTTTCCGCAGTGGAACTGCAATTGCCGCAATTGCGACGGCGTGCGCCGCGGCACGCTGAAGGCGACGCGCCGCACGCAGTCGTCGATCGCGGTCAGCGCGAACGGCGAGGACTGGCTGCTCGTCAATGCATCGCCCGATCTGCTCGCGCAGATTGCCGCGCATCCCGAGTTGCAGCCGGCGCGGCGCACGCGCGACAGCGGCATTGCCGCAGTGCTCGTGATCGACGCGCAGATCGACCACGTGACCGGCCTCCTGATGCTGCGCGAGCGCGACACGCCGCTGCCGCTCTACGCGACCGATGCGGTCTGGCAGGACCTGCGCTCCGGCTTTCCGGTCGCTCCGATCCTTTCGCACTACTGCGGTGTCGAGCATCGGCGCATCGCGCTCGACGGCGCGCCGCTCGCCGTCGATGCGTTGCCCGGCATCCGGATCGATGCGCTGCCGCTGTCGAGCAAGGCGCCGCCGTATTCGCCGCATCGCGAAGCGCCCGAGCGCGGCGACAACATCGGGCTCGTGCTGACGAACCTGCAATCGGGCCAGCGCGTGTTCTACGCGCCGGGGCTCGGCGCGATCGAGCCGCACGTGCTCGCGGCGATGCGCGAGGCCGATCTGCTGCTCGTCGACGGCACGCTATGGACCGGCGACGAAATGATCCGCCTCGGTCTGTCGAAGAAGACCGGCGCGGATATGGGCCATCTGCCGCAGAGCGGCGCGGGCGGCATGATCGAAACGCTGGATTCGCTCGGCGGGAAACGCAAAGTGCTGATCCATATCAACAACACAAATCCGATCCTGATCGAAGACGGCCCCGAGCGGCGCATGCTGGGCGAGCATGGGATCGAGGTCGCCTACGACGGAATGAGCTTCGAGCTTTGAAGTGCGCATAGAAATGCAGTAACGAGGCGCGGCTGTACACGACGATAAAACGGAGACGGCATGAACGCGAAAGACACTTACGACACGACACCAACGCGCGACGCGAGTCCCGCCCAGACACAAGGCCCCGACCGACCCGCCTGGAGCCGTGAAGAATTCGAGGCGCAGTTGCGCGCGAAGGGCACCGGCTATCACATCCACCACCCGTTCAACGTGAAGATGAATAGCGGCGGATGCTCGCGCGAGCAGATTCGCGGCTGGGTCGCGAACCGTTTCTACTATCAGATCAACATTCCGCTGAAGGATGCGGCCGTGCTGTCGAACTGTCCGGATCGCGCGACGCGCCGCCGTTGGGTGCAGCGCATTCTCGATCACGACGGCTACGGCGACGCGGAAGGCGGCATCGAAACCTGGGCGCGTCTCGGTGACGCGGTCGGCCTCACGCGCGACGAACTCTGGTCGCTCGAACACGTCACGCCGGGCGTGCGCTTCGCCGTCGATGCCTACGTGAATTTCGCGCGCCGCGCGCCGTGGCAGGAAGCGGTATGCTCGTCGTTGACCGAGATGTTCGCGCCGCAGGTGCATCGCGACCGGCTCGCGAGCTGGCCCGAGCACTATCCGTGGATCGAAGCGGAGGGCCTCGCGTATTTCCGCTCGCGCATTTCGCTCGCGCAGCGCGACGTGGAGCACGGACTCGAAGTCACGCTCGCGCATTTCACGCGACGCGATCAGCAGGAACGGGCGCTAGAAATCCTCCAATTCAAGCTCGACATTCTGTGGACCATGCTCGACTCGATCGAGAAGGCGTTTCCGCAATGAACGACTCGACACGCGGCGAACCCGCCACTCCGCTCGCAATCGCGAAGCCATTCCGCCTGCAATGGGAGCCCGTGCAGAACGCGCACGTGCTGCTGTACCCCGAGGGCATGGTGAAGCTCAATCAAAGCGCGGGAGAAATCCTCAAACGCTGCGACGGCACGCGCGACGTCGATACGCTGATCACCGAGCTGGAACAGGCGTTCAACACGACCGGCATCGGCAGCGAGGTGCGGGCCTTCATCGTCGACGCGCATGGACGCGGCTGGCTGGAGTAGTGCGATGACCGATCTTTCTCAACCTGGCTCTCAACCCGGCGCGCTGAACGGCAACAGCACGGCCGCCGCGGTGCCGCCACCGCTGTGGCTGCTCGCGGAGCTGACCTATCGCTGCCCGCTGCATTGCGCGTTCTGCTATAACCCGATCGACTACACCGATCACAGCCGCGAGCTCACCACCGAACAATGGATCGACGTGTTGCGCGAGGCGCGCGCGCTCGGCGCGGTGCAGCTCGGCTTTTCAGGCGGCGAGCCGCTGGTGCGCGACGACGTCGAAGTGCTCGTTGAAGAAGCGCACAGGCTCGGCTTCTATACGAACCTGATCACCTCGGGCGTTGGTCTCACCGATCAGCGGCTTGGCGACCTGAAGGCCGCCGGGCTCGATCACATCCAGCTGTCGTTCCAGGATTCGACGCAGCAGTTGAACGACTTCCTGAGCAGCACGCGCACGTTCGATCTGAAGCAACGCGTCGCCGCCGCGCTCAAACGGCACGGTTTTCCGATGGTGCTCAACTGCGTGCTACATCGCTATAACCTGCCGCACGTCGACAAGATCATCGAGATGGCGCTGGCTCTCGGCGCCGAATATCTGGAGCTCGCGAACACGCAGTACTACGGCTGGGCGCGCGAGAACCAGGCGCAACTGATGCCGACGCGCGAGCAGCTCGAAGAAGCCGAAGCGGTGGTCGCTCGCTATCGCCGCACGCATGGCGAGCGCTGCAAGATCTTCTTCGTCGTGCCCGACTACTTCGAGCGCCGCCCGAAGCGCTGCATGAACGGCTGGGGCGCGGTGTTTCTCGGCGTCGCGCCCGACGGCGCCGCGCTGCCGTGTCACGCGGCGCGCGGCCTGCCCGGCCTCACGCTGCCGAACGTGAAGGACATGCCGCTGCGCAAGATCTGGTACGACAGCGACGCGTTCAACAGCTTTCGCGGTCTGCACTGGATGAAGGAGCCGTGCCGCAGTTGCGACGAAAAGGAACGCGACCTCGGCGGTTGCCGCTGCCAGGCGTACCTGCTCACCGGCGACGCAGCCAACGCCGACCCCGTGTGCGACAAGTCGCCGTTTCACGAGACCGTGGTCAAGATCGTGCAACGCGCCGCGGCGATACCCGAGGCGACAGTAGCGGTCCGCGAACAGCCGATCCTGTTCCGCAACGACGCCAACTCGCGCAAGCTCGCGGCGGCTGCCCGCGAGTCCGGCGCCGGCGGCGACGACCGAGCATCCCCCGGAGCACAACCATGAGTGCCGAAACCATCTCCGTTCTGCTCGTCGACGACCATGCGGTCGTGCGCGAAGGCTACCGGCGTCTGCTCGAACTGAGCGCCGACGTCACGGTGTGCGGCGAGGCCGGCGACGCCGCGCAGGCCTATCAACGTTTCTGTGCGCTGCGTCCCAACGTGGTCGTGATGGACGTCTCGCTGCCGGGAGCGAGCGGCATCGAAGCGATGCGGCGCATGCTCGCGCGCGAGCCGGACGCGCGCGTGCTGATCTTCAGCGTGCATGAGGAATCGATCTTCGTGCGCCGCGCGCTTGACGCGGGTGCGCTCGGCTACGTGACCAAGGCGAGCGCCCCGGACGTGCTGGTCGAAGCGGTGCGCAGCATTGCCCGGCGCGCCGGCTATCTGAGTCCGGACGTCTCGCAGGCGCTCGCGTTGCGCACCGCGTTCAACGAAGGGCCGCCGGGGCGTCAGTTGTCGGCGCGCGAGTTCGAGGTGCTGCGGCTGCTCGTGCAGGGCTATACATTGCCGAGCATCGCCGAGAAGCTGGGGTTGAGTCAGAAGACGGTGGCCAACCATCAATCGGTGATCCGCCAGAAGTTCGGCGCCGACAATGGCGTGCAACTCGCGCAGATGGCAAACCGCCTCGGCCTTCAGTTCACGGGCTCGGCCAGTCCCGCGTGAGCGGGCACACGCGCGCAGAACAGAAAACCGCCCTGCGGCTCGCTTGCGACATGAAACTCGCCGCCGAGCGCCTCGACGCGCTCGCGCATGCCGATCAATCCCAGCCCGGTGCGTGGCTGCGTCAGATCGGTGCCGGGGCCGTCGTCGGCCATCGTGACGACGATCTCGTCGATCTGCGTGCCGTTGTCTTCACGCGGCGCGCGCACCATGAACAGTTCGACGCGCGAGCGGCGCGCGAACTTCGACACGTTCGTCAATCCTTCCTGCACGAGCCGGTACAGCGTGATCGTCAACGCATCGCTGAGGCCGCTGAAATCGCCTTCGATCGTCACCGAGAACGACGCCTCGGGCAAGCGCTGGCGCCAGCCATCGACGCAATGTTCGAGCGCGCCCGGCAAGCCGAATTCGTCGAGACCGATCGGCCGCAGGCGGCGGATCATGTCGCCGATCTCGCGGTACACATGCGTCGCGCTCTGCATCAGGCCAAGCGCGATGCGATGAATCTCGGGCTCGCGCCCGCTCGATAGATCGCGAACGCGCGCGGCGTCGAGCGAGATCGCGTTCAGGTATTGACCCAGCTCGTCGTGCAGCTCACGCGCCAGATGGCGGCGCTCCAGTTCCTGCGCCTGCAGCGCCCGACTCGCAAGGCGCCGGTTGTCGGCGAGCAGGCCCTCGGCCTGTTCCTCGAGCATGCGGCGATGGCGCGCTTCGCGGCGCGCGTCGCGATAGCGGCGCCACGCAAACCACGCCATCGCGATCGACAGCACGAGCAGCGTGCCCGGCAATTCGTCGAGCTGGAAGCGCTCCATGCCGCGCGTGAAGCGGTAGGCCTTCTCGCTGAGATCGAACGCGGCGCCGAGCACCGCCGCGAGCACGGTCACGGCGACGACCCACAGGAGATCGCGCCGTATCGTCGACGGCGGCGGCGCTTGGCCAGCGGAAGATGAATGGATCGGTTCGCTTGACATGACGTTTGCATTCTACTCAGCGCCGGCGCGCACAGCGGTTTTTGCGTCGTTTTGGGAACGCTTCCCTGGCAGATCGGGAAAAGCTCCCGCGCCGCTTACAGACGCGTATGCGAAGCTTTACACCAACGTCGAACAACGCGCGACACGCGCATGGAACAAGCCGCCAGGAGACAGCAACGATGAGCATGCGAGCACAAGCACGCCGCAAACGCCGCCTTCAGCGACGTGCCGGCATCACCTTCTGCGTCGGCGGCGCGCTCGCCGGTCTGTCCACGACCGTATGGGCGCAGGCGCAGCCTCCAGTCGCCGCGTCGGCGCCGGCGCCGAACTCCGCGCCTGCCGCCACGGTCGAGAACAACGCCAACAGCAACACGACACCCACCACGACCCTCGCGCCGATCGTCATCGTCGGCACCACGCCGCTGCTCGGCATCGGCACGCCGCTCACGCTGGTGCCGGCCAACGTGCAGACGGTCCACGCGGCGGATATCCAGCAGCAGAACCGCCAGACGCTCAGCGATTACCTCGCGGCGAATCTGCCTAGCGTCACCATCTCCGACGCACAGGGCAACCCGTATCAGATGAACCTGTTCTATCGCGGCTTCACGGCCTCGCCGCTGCTGGGCACGCCGCAGGGCTTGTCGGTGTTCGTCGACGGCGTGCGCGTGAACGAACCGTTCGGCGACGTCGTGAACTGGGACCTGCTGCCGCAACAGGCGATCGACACGATACAGCTGATTCCCGGCTCCAATCCGGCCTTCGGCTTCAACACGCTCGGCGGCGCGCTGGCGATCACGACGAAAAACGGCAAGGACAATCCGGTCGGCGAGGCCGAAATACAGGGCGGCTCGTATGGACGCAAGGCCGCGCAGATCGAACAGGGCGGCACGATCGGCCAGAACCTCGACTACTACTTCACCGCCAACGCCGCGAACGACAACGGCTGGGCCCAGCAGAACGAAAGCCGCATCCGCCAGGTGTTCGGCAAGCTGCGCTATACCGACGCCGATACGACGCTGTCGATGTCGGCCGGCGGCGCCGACAACGATCTGCACGGCACGCAAACCATTCCGCGCTCGTTCCTCAACAACCCCGCGCAACCGTACACGTATCCCGACCAGAATCAGAACAGCGTCGGCTACCTGACGCTCTCGGGCGATCATTACTTCAACGACAACGTCGAGCTGAGCGGCAACGCGTACTACCGGCACTTTCGCAACGCCAACACCAGCAGCAACGTCAATAACAACTTCGGCACGATCAACGCAGACGGCACCGTCGATACCTTACAGGCGACCAACGTACAGTCGACCGTGTCGACCGACAGCTACGGCGCGAGTCTGCAACTGACGCTGCTTGGCAAGCTCGGCGGTATGAAGAACCAGTTCATCGCGGGCATGGCCGTCGATGCCGCCGATTCGCGCTTCACGCAGTCGTCGCAGGACGCGGCGTTCACCGATTCGCGCGCGACGGTGGGCATCGGCAATTTCGAGCTGCAGACCGACGCGAACACGCACAACACGAACTACGGCGTCTACCTGACCGACACGCTGTCGCTGACGCCGCAGTGGGCGCTGACCCTGTCAGGCCGCTATAACTGGGCCGACGCGACGATCGGCGACGAGACCGGCACGCAGCCGCAACTCGACGGCCACCATACGTTCTCGCGCTTCAACCCGGCGATCGGCGTCAACTGGAACCCGACGCCGGCACTCACCGCCTACGCGACCTACAACGAGGGCATGCGCTCGCCGACCGCGATCGAGCTGGCTTGCGCCGATCCGAACGCGCCGTGTTCGCTGCCGAACGACTTCATCTCCGATCCGTCGTTGCAGCCGGTGATTTCGAAGACCTATGAGGTCGGCGCGCGGGGCAAGATCGGCGGCAACACGACATGGAGCGCCGCCGCCTATAGCACGACGCTCGACAACGATATCCAGTTCGTCAGCAGCAATGGCGCGGGCAGTTCGCAGGGGTTTTTTCAGAACGTTGGCCGCACGCGCCGGCAAGGCGTCGAACTGGCCGGACAAACGAAGTACGGTCCGCTCACCGTGACCGGCAGCTATAGCTACGTCGACGCGACCTATCAGTCGACGTGGGTCGAGAGCAGCCCCCACAACTCTAGTGCCGACGCGAACGGCAATATCACGGTGCGGCCCGGCGATCACATTCCGAGCATCCCCGCGACGACCGTCAAACTGCGGCTCGACTACGCGGCCACCGCCAAATGGCGGATCGGCACGAACCTGACCTGGCGTGGCAGCGTCTACGCGCAGGGCGACGAAAACAACCAGGACGCGAACGGCAAGATCTCCGGCTATCTGCTGATCGATATGGACACCGCTTACCAGGTGACCAAGCAGTTGCAGGTGTTCGCGTCGGTGTCGAACCTGCTCGACAAGCGCTATGCGAGCTTCGGCGCGCTCGGGGAGAACTTCTTTACCGGACCGGGCGGCACGTTCAATGGCGTGAACCCTGTGAACGAGCAGTTCGTGGGACCGGGGGCGCCGAGAAGCTTCTGGGTGGGGATGAGGTATGCGTGGAAGTAGTGAGGTTTTGCGTGCCTAACACACCAGTTCATCGATGCATTGCCAAAGGTGGCCGTGATACCTGCATGCATGCTGCCGCCCCGTTGAGAGGGCGCTCAGTGTCCAGTCCTTGCCTCACGACAAGGACCAGGGATCGACCTTGCCACCCTCGATCACGAAATGCTTCGCATCGGGATTCGAGGGGAATAGGCGCCAGTCCTCATCATCAGGTATTGCATCCGCAAGAATGACTAGCCGCATATCTCTCGCCAGCGAAATGACGGCATCACCGTTCTCGCCTGCCTCGATATCCAAAACAGCCGTTGGACCTTGTGACACAAGGAGATCACAGATTCGTTGTGTTGTCACTCTCGTACTCTCTTCAGATGCTGCGAAGTCCGAGTAAGACGCAACGATCGTGTGTCCCTGCTCGATGCGCCAGTCACACTGAATATGCAGCGCCCAATCGCCCAGATACTTGGTGGTGCCTCTGCTGGTCCTTACCTCCCGAAGCGGCCCGAACTGTAAGGTAAGCATGTCAGCCGCGTGCGCCACTCCGCTAACGTCAAGCCCGATCAAGGCGGAAAGGTGACGTCCTACCTGCTCTTTCGTATCGATCATTCCAATTTGTCTCCAAACAGCTCCAAGGCACGCTCCATCATGCCGTGATACTCGAGATCGTCCTTCTGGATATCATAGTGAAGGCGGCGTGCCTGATCCTTGTTCAGTCCAAGCGCTTTGACTACTGCCTTAAATTGCCTGTTCTGCGCCTGATTGTTACCGGGCCGACCATCGGCGCCGGCGAGCTGCATAGCGTCGCCGTGCAGCATGTCGGGCTGATAGACGAACGGCTGTGCATTGCCGAGATTCTGCGACACGCGCGGGCTGCTGCCATAGAGCGCGCTTGCCATGCTCGCGCCGTCCGTTTGTTGTGTGCGCCCGCGACAATCGCACGCCCATGCGTAACCCAGGGCTTCGGCCATTTTGTACCCGGTTGAATATGACCGAAGCCTATCCAGCGGAAAGAATTCGCCGGTTTCGACGTTCAGCACCTTTGCGGATGGCATTGGCGGGAAATTGGAAAATATTGAATATGTCACGCGGCAAAGCAGGCATTCTTCCTTGCCCCCGGTGCCGCCCTGTTTCTGTTGTTCCATTTGAGCTCTTCTGATTTTCCAGAAAACACCCGACGAATTAACCATTCAGAGGAGTTACGGTCAACAGTTTTAATTTGCGATAGAACGGTTTTGACAAACATTGACAATAAGCACTGTCCAACGGCAAATGAGCCTGAGGCTCACAGGGTACGTATTGACGGTTCGCCGATAGGCGGCGAGCCCGTCACAGGAGGTGATCATCGACGGATGATCATTGATTTGAACGAACCCTCGATCCGCACTCTGGCGCAGGTGCGCGCCGTTCTGTACGGCCCGTTCTTGTACAGCGGTACAAGACAGGAAGTTGATAGGAACTCAGCAAAGCTAACGGACCCCGGATCTGCAACGGCTCGTCCGACCGCTTCGCTCAATGCGATTCGATCGACCCGTCGCTGCGCGGATAGGTGACGATGCCCCACGCGAGCGGCAGATCGCCGATTTGCTTGAGCGGCTGATCTCTCTTTGCGTCGAGCACGTAGACCGCATCGGAGCGTCCGCAAGCGTAGCCATTGCGCACCCGCACGAATTCCGGGTTCTCTCGAGCGCCGACGCCAACGGCAATATCACGGTGCGGCCCGGCGATCACATCCCAAGCGTTCCGGCAACGACAGTCAAGCTGCGGCTCGACTACGCGGCCACTGCCAAATGGCGGATCGGCACGAACCTGACCTGGCGCGGCAGCGTCTACGCGCAGGGCGACGAAAACAACCAGGACGTGAACGGCATGATCTGCGGCTATCTGCTGATCGATATGGACACCGCTTACCAGGTGACCAAGCAGTTGCAGGTGTTCGCGTCGGTGTCGAACCTGCTCGACAAGCGCTATGCGAGCTTCGGCGCGCTCGGGGAGAACTTCTTTACCGGACCGGGCGGCACGTTCAATGGCGCGAACACGGTGAACGAGCAGTTCGTGGGACCGGGGGCGCCGAGAAGCTTCTGGGTGGGGATGAGGTATGCGTGGAAGTAGTGGCGTTTAGCGTGGCTGATCGCATGGCTTCGCTCTTTCCGACCATGCTCCACTTCAGCGGGCCACCGCAAAGCCGCGTCACGACGCGACCCGGCGCCACCACGACTGCGCATAGGCGACTTCGGCCATGAACTCGATCCCGCGAGCATGAAGCCATTAGGCATCAAACGCGGTTGGTGCGCGCATAGTTATGACCGTCAACCCGTTTTGATTGAATAGAGATCGCGCAGGAATTCGTTTTGCTGCTTGCGAATTGAATAATGGCAACGCGCCCCCATGACATCGTACATATCCACATGTGTTTTTGGCGGTTCTTCAATATTCCAATCATATGCTAGTTTAGGCGCTAGATCGCAAGCCTTCGCCGATTCATCTTGTGCGCGCATGTACCGGTCGAGCTCAACCTTACTCGCGCCTTTGATGCCACTTGCGGATCTGATTGAATTTGCCAGTTTCTTGTTGTCGACTTCAAGGAATTTTGCATGGTGCTCATAGCAATCAAAATCTCCGAATCCGCCACCGCCCAGGTACTGCATGCAATTTGAATCGTTGATCACCTCATCGGCAAATATTGACCGAAAGTTACAAAGCGCCATGACTAGCACGAAGCACCTCCAAAATTTATTCAATGTCGATACCCCTGCCATGTCGAGCATCATAATTTCCTGTTCCAAAGAGTCGTGCTTCAAGGGCGCGCCGCCACTCAATCCCTCGGGCCCGATACACGCGAATATACGCAGGCAATGCCGCATAATTGCCAGTGTTAACCTTATCGACCAATTGAGCAATACCCGTTCCCGGGCCCGCGTTGTAAGCCATGCTTACTAGAGCATCATATTCGTATTGGTGTAATGGAACACGCACACGGCGATTAATCGCAGACTCGCATTCTGAAAAATTTTTTCTTGTAAACTCTCGCGCACGCTCTACGGAAATCGTATCACCTACGTGCAAGTGATCAGAGGGCATAACTTTATGACCGAACGCAACTGTCGGATACTCCTTGCTATCGACGTAAACCTTTAGAATCATTCCATCGACAACGGGCATACCTCTATAGTTGCCATTCAAGACACCGCTTTCACATACCGCCATAAAGCCAATTCCGTCATTGGAAATCTTCCACGGCTTGCCAAGCCTATCCGACTGAAGAACTACGAGTGAATGGGGATTGGCGTCTGTCAGTGCTGCTCCCAGTGCATCAGTCATTACGCCTCCCTGTGACCAATAAAAAGGTGAATGGATCGCGGGCCCTCCGTTTGATAGCGCTTGGTACGTCCCTGCGAATCGGTAATGCCGTGCACAAGTGCGCCCGATGGAAGTCGGGCGGTGTAATACGTATCAGGGAGTACGTTACCTCCTGTATCAGTTAGCGTGAACCGCTGATTGAAGCGATTCCGTGAGCGTCCGCGACAGTCGCACGCCCATGCGTAACCCAGGGCCTCGGCCATGGCGTAACCGTTTGGATACGACTTTAGCCTATCGAACGGAAACCATTCGACGGTTTCGGCGTTCAGCGCCATTGCGGACGGCATCGGCGGAAAGTTTGAGTAGATTGAATATGTGATACGGCAAAGCAGGCATTCTTCCTCGCCCCCGGTGTCGTCCTGTTTCTGAGGTTCCATTTGACCTCATCTGATTTTCCAGAAAACGCTCGACGAATTAACCATCCGAAGGAGTCACGGTCAACAGTTTTAATTTAAGATAGATCCGTTTTGACAAAAATTGGCAATTGCTTCCTGATGTTTCGTCTGCTTCAGCGCTTTCGCCAATAATGCGTACTGCCCCGCCGCAGCCGCCGTCGGCCCCGCTCCAGCATCGCAATACGACATTGACAATAGGCATTATCAAAAGGCAAATGAACGGGAAGTCCACAGGGTTCGCGTATTGACCATTCACCGATAGGCGGCGAGCCTCTCCCAGTAGGTGATCATCTCCACCATCAGGTTGGATAGGGCATTTGCACCCCCGAGCTGTTGAGCATGCTCGGCACACTTGAAAAGGCCGCCCTTCTAGGGCGTTTTTTCCGCGTCCACGTCGGGTTCAAACCATCAAATGATCGCATGCGGCTACCACAACGCACGCGTCATCGCACTATGCAATACAACAGGCATTCCAGAACTATCAATGGTGCAGAGGGTCCTGCGCGCGCATGGAAACATTGCGGTTTCCTACACAGGAAACGCGCGTAAATCGGCTAATTATTCGATCTTGTCGAGCGCTCCATGCGGCTATCGTAATCTATTTTCCAAAACCGGCAGCTATAGCTACGTCGACGCGACCTACCAGTCGACGTGGTTCGAAAGCAGTCCCAGCAACTCGAGCGCCGACGCCAACGGCAATATCACGGTGCGGCCCGGCGATCACATTCCGAGCATCCGCGCGACGACCGTCAAACTGCGGCTCGACTACGCGGCCACCGCCAAATGGCGGATCGGCACGAACCTGACCTGGCGCGGCAGCGTCTACGCGCAGGGCGACGAAAACAACCAGGACGCGAACGGCAAGATCTCCGGCTATCTGCTGATCGATATGGATACCTCTCACCAGGTGACGAAGCAGTTGCAGGTGTTCGCGTCGGTGTCGAACCTGCTCGACAAGCGCTATGCGAGCTTCGGCGCGCTCGGGGAGAACTTCTTTACCGGACCGGGCGGCACGTTCAATGGCGCGAACCCGGTGAACGAGCAGTTCGTGGGACCGGGGCGCCGAGGAGATTCTGGGTGGGGATGAGGTATGCGTGGAAGTAGCGGTGTTTAGCGTGGCGGAGTACGTTTCCTTCGTAGCTCACGGCATCATTTTCAGAATGCGCCCATACACGATGGCGCAGGTCTCGGACAGCATGGTCGACGGTTATTACTGCGGAAACACGTGTCTCGGAATTCTGGTGTCGATCGGCTATTTGCGTGTCTCTCGTTGCGCGCCAGCTGCCCCACAGGCACGGATCTTTTGCGCCTCTGCGACAGGGGGATACCAGTTCGCCGTCATGTGACCCGCAGACGGCCGGACGTTACTCATCTCGTACAAAACAATGTCAGAACAGAACACACAGAATCAGGCGCGACACAGCTACGCGGTCAAGGCGTCAGAAATAGTCAATATCCAGTTTCCTGTAGCTGCCAACATGACATGGGACGGCTATATGAGACACATCTATGACCGGACAAATGCTCTGATCCAGCAACAGGCAAATAAGCTTCTTCAACGTGGAAATGTTACCTACGAGGAAGCCTTTCGACTGGTCGAAGTGCAGCGCAACGGCCTGATTCTAGAAATGCGCAGGCGCTTGACTCCGTTTGGCCGCTTCTACTCCGAGGCGCTGAAGGCATCGAAGAATCTGCCGACCCTTGACGGATTGCTCCTGAAGAAGGGAAGTATTGAGGCCGTCCTGTTGAGTGTTGGCAAGTCGCGCTCCGTAGTTAACCGGATCGCATTCGTAGGCCGGAGGGCTGGTCCTGCTGGCATCGTGATAGAAATTGTCGCGATTGCCGTGGTCATTGAAAAGGCACCGCCAAACGAGAAGGCGCGGATAGCGACCGAGGAAATTGCAGGCGCAATAGGCGGACTGGCATTGGGTACGAGTGGAATGTGGGCGGGTGCAGCTACTGGCGCAGCGTGGGCCGGAACGTGGGCTGCGCCAACGCTGGTGGTTCCTGTTGTGGGAGAAATCGCGGAAGGCGGAGCAATCATGCTAGGGGGTATTATTGGTGGAGTGCTGGGGGGATGGTTCGGCCACGACGCCAGCAAGGAGGCCGCTGGGCAGATCTGGCGCCTCGCCTCAATCCAATGGAAATAGAATCGCCACATGATATTTGGCCGGATTAATTCATGGCTGATGGCTCGCTTGCCATCGCGCAGATTTTCTATAGATCTGTCCTTGAACGACAAGGGGATGATCGTGAGGAACCTGCAAGGCGAACATTCTATTGCCTGGGAAGATATTCGCGAAATCGTCGCCACTCGTTCAGACCAGTTGGGCGGGAATACCATTCTGCTGCTCCTCGCGTTGAACGACGGCCGCACCCTGACCGTGCCTGAAGACGACTCCGTGTGGCATGACCTGACAAGGAAGTTGCCGAAATATCTTTCTGGTGCAAAGCCTTACGAGGAATGGGCACTGGAATCCGCTTTTTCTGACGAGGTGCCTCGCGTAGAGGTATTCCGGCGCTGACGCCGCTGGGTATCCTCAATCATCGTGAATATGACGGTTGCCCCGGCCGCGTGATGAGTGGCTTGTCAAAGAGGGGGAGCGCAATGAACGCGATGCAGAAGCCGTTTGGCACCACTACCTCACCAGGCCACACGACGCAGTAGCCGAACCACAGCAGACTGGCCCGAAACCGGCGCCCGGATTCCAGTGCGAGCATATAGACCGCTGTCGAATCCTGGCCGCCGGATACGTTGATCAGATGTCGTGAAATGTGCCTGGAAAAAGCGCGGTACCACTATAACGTTTGCATGCGATACACGAGGCCAATATAAGCAAGCAAAGAACCCCCAGTTCGATCGTCGTTCACTACGATACCGAGCAAAAAATGCTGGTGTGCAATGCTGTCGCTGAAGCGGCAATACGTCCCTTGTGCGAGGGGAAACTGGATATTTCCGTGCTGCTGGAAGAATTCAATTTCAAGATTGACGACGAGTTCGCACGCTGTTTCTGCGCGGCCGTTGTGAGCCTGCTGGCTGAATAAAAACCGGAGTTGAAACAGTTCGTTTCTGTCACGCCAGCGCCGTAGGTGATCTGTCTTGTTGTGCAGAGAGTATTGATGGCAAAGCATCCGCCGTATTCTGTGGTTCTCACGTACGCAGAAGACCACCAAAAGCTCACGGTGCAAACCGTGGATCGGGCGAAGCTGGCTCCGCTTGTAGCCGGAAAAATCGAAATGCCGATCCTTTTCGATGAGTATGATTTCAAGCTGGATGACGAATTCGCCCGGCGGCTTGGCGTCGCGATGCTCAACCTGATTGCGCTCGGTCAATCGGATATCAAGCAATACATGTCTGTCACCCAGGAACCGATTGACAAGCCATCACAACCATAGCGCGCTCGCTTCGCGACGAGCACAAAAGCCGACCGTCGCGCGTCGGCTTTCTTGTTCTGGCGTGCAACCCACGTACTTTCGATCGCGGGGTGCTCGGGTACGCAGAAGTGGCTCGATGATCAATGCGATTCGATCGACCCGTCGCTGCGCGGATAGGTGACGATACCCCACGCGAGCGGCAGATCGCCGATCTGCTTGACCGGCTGATAGCTCTTCGCGTCGAGCACGTAGACCGCACCGGAGCGCCCGCACGCGACCAGAAGCTTCGAGCCGTCCGGCGTGAAGCTGAAATGCCAGCAGCGCTGGCCGACCGGCACATCGGCGATATGTTCGTACGTGTGGCCGTCGAACACTTGCACCGTCTGGTCGCGCGCGGCGGCCACGACGCTCGGCGGCGCGCTGGCGATCACGACCAAAAACGGCAAGGACAACCCGGTCGGCGAGGCCGAAATACAGGGCGGCTCGTTCAATGGCGCCAACCTGGTGAACGAGCAGTTCGTCGGACCGGGGGCGCCGAGGAGCTTCTGGGTGGGGATGAGGTATGCGTTGAAGTAGCGGCGCTTAGCGTGGCGATATTGCGTCTCTAAGGCAGTGAAGATTTTAGGCCATCGCCCATGTACAGACAACGTGTCGCACGTAACTATCTGAGCGCTGTCAACTCCGGCAGCGACTTTAAATAGATCCTCGACATACCTATGTCCCTGTCCGTATTCGAGATGCACCCCGCTGTTCTGCCAGAGGCCGCCCCCGAAATCAGTCCACCACGCCGCACACATGCTCCGTCCACGGCTCCAACATCGGCCGGGGGTCTTCAATACGATTCATCAGGTCGCTGTCGGCCCCATACGAGTCAATGTTTGTCAAAACGGCTCTATCCCAAATTAAGGCGGTTGACCGTGACCCGTTTGGATAGTCAATTGGTCGGGCGTTTCTCAAATCAGAAGAGGTCGAATGGAACAGCAAGGACAGGAGAGCACCTGGGATCTTATGACGGACGAGGAAGAATGTCTGTGTTGCCGCGTGACCTACTCAATATATTCCACTTTCCCATCGATGCCGTCCGCAATGGCTCTGAACGTCGAAACCGGCGAATGGTTTCCGTTTGACAGGCTTCGGTCGTATTCAACCGGGTACCAAATGGCCGAGGCCCTGGGCTACGCATCGGCCTGCAATTGTCGCGGGCGCGCACATAAACGGTACGACGAACAGGTGTCAGCACGCGTGCCCCGCGTTTCGCTGGAAGGTTATCCGTACTTGATCAAAACGGCAGACGGGCGAACCGTATGCGGGAGGGTTGACAGTTCCGGCCGCTTGCCCCGCATCGACACCGCCGCCGCCGCGACCTACACAATCCATTGGGGCGATGAAGCCCTGGCACATGAGGAATGGAAGTAATGCCGAACAAAAGAACACACGTCCATACCAACCCAACACAGGGTTCTGTTAAAAAAGTAGCTTTGCAAGCACTGACGTTCGATCAGCTATGGTCCGCCTACCCTAAATCCGATCCGTGCTCAGGACCATATCGCGATCAATGCGCGGCAAGAATTGGCGAAGCGTTACGCGGCTGTGGAATTGAGGGACTTTCATTCAAAGGCGCGCGCTGTCATGTTGACCACCCGAAGCATATGCTACGCGCTGCGGAAGTCGCCGATTGGCTGCATAAAATACCGTTTGCTGGCTGTCCTGCGGCGCGTTCACTAAGCGCAAAAACATGGGATACAGACATTCACGGGACGACAGGAATCATCTTCTTTAACGGTTATTGGCATCGCGATTCAGATGGTCCTGGCGTTACTGCCGGGAATCATATCGACTTGTGGAATGGGAACCGTCTAACTATGTCGGGCGTGGCTGATACACTCGCGACGGTCGGGCGTTTTGTGTTCGGTCGCCAATCATTTCTAGCGGGCACGGACTACGGTTATTCCGATCTCCATAACTCGAGCAGCATACTGTCCTGGGAAGTCAAGTGATTAGACGGGCAAGCCTATCCTTTTGTTTCTTTCTGCTAGGCTTTGCAAGCCTTTGGATTGTCACGGCTATCGACGCTCAGATGTGCAATTACTTTCCCGCGCTATGTCGTCCTAAACCGGGCGTTTGCGCAGAGATAGACCACTGTGGCCTGTCTACTCTAAAGGCTCTTGGTCTATTCGCGGTCGTTTTAGGTCCATCTATCGTGTTTGCTGCCAGTGCGGCGTTTGCCGGCAAGCAAAAGCGGGGGCTAGCGTTCTGGATCGTCTTGACTGTTTCACTCACGTTTGTACATTTAATCGTGATGGAAGCCATGCGATTTCTTTAAATGCACGCAGTCTTGAAGCGTGATAGGCCCCGCTTCTGCGGGGCTTTCTTTTACCGTGCTCGGGCAGGCAGAAGTGGCTCGATGATCAATGCGATTCGATCGACCCGTCGCTGCGCGGATAGGTGACGATGCCCCACGCGAGCGGCAGATCACCGATCTGCTTGACCGGCTGATAGCTCTTCGCGTCGAGCACGTACACCGCACCGGAGCGCCCGCACGCGACCAGAAGCTTCGAGCCGTCCGGTGTGAAGCTGAAATGCCAGCAGCGCTGGCCTACCGGCACATCGGCGATATGTTCGTACGTGTGGCCGTCGAACACCTGCACCGTCTGGTCGCGCGCGGCAGCCACAAAAAGCCGCTGACCGTCCGGGCCATACGCGACGCCATAGGGCCCAAGCTTCGTATCGACCGTCTTGAGCACATCGAACGTGTTTGCGTCGATCACGACGAACTTGCTGAGCGACTCCAGCGTGACCACGTAGTGCTTGCCGTCCGGCGACAGCCGGATGCCTCGCGGCCGGCCGCCGGGCGCCAGCTTCACGGTCCGGATCGGCGCGCCGGTGCGCGCGTGGTAGACCGAGATCGTATCGTCGCCTTCGTTGGCGACCAGCATCATCTGGCCGTCGCGCGAGAATTCGATGCCTTCGGTTTCGTGGCCGCTCGTGACCGAACGGATCACGCGCCAGTCTTTCATGTCGACGATCGCGATTTCGGCCGGCGGCTTGTTCGCGTCGTCGTCGTCCGCGCCGGGTTTGCCGCCCGCGTTCGAATCCGGTTTGCCATCCGGTTTGCCTCCCGGCGGGCCGCTGACGTCGCCGGGCTCGTACGTCACGTACGCATAGCCGTTGTGCACCCGCACGAATTCCGGGTTTTTGCCGATCTTCACGCGCTCGACGACCTTGCCGGTGGCGGTGTCGATCACCGCGAGGTCGTTCGTGTTCTTGTTGGCGACCAGCAAACGCGTGCCGTCGGCATTCAGGCTCAGGCCGCGCGGGCCGTCCGCGCCGACCGGAAAGGTCTGCGCGAGCGTCATATGGTCGAGATCGATCACGCCGACGCCGGCCTTCTCGCTCGTCACGTAGGCGAGCGGCGCGGCCGAGGCATGCGCGGCGCTCGCGGCCAGCACGAGCGCCGCGCATGTCAGCGCGAGGGAACGGCGTGGTGGGCGGGGGGAAATCCGTGTCTCCAGCATCGTTTTGCTCCGTTTTGTAATCGCGGCGCCGCGATGGTTCGCGCCATCGTTTCAAGGTAGCCCACTGGGCGATTGTTTGACAACGCGGATCAGGCGGGAGATTTTCCCGAATTGCGGGCCGCCGGCCGTCGTGGGTTCTAAAAGCGGGAGCAGCGTAGGACAATGAACCCGGAGGTGGCGCTGATGCTTCAAGTTGCCATGGTGAACCCGGGAAGTCCCACGCATGCCGCGGCCGGCTACCGTCGCGCGGCAATCGTGCTGGGCGCCGTGATCGCAGCGCATCTGGTGCTGCTCGCTATCGCGTTGAACGCACGTAACAGGATCGTCGAGCATCCGGTCGAGCCGCGGACCATCACCGCGTTGCTGTTGAGCCCCGAGCCTCCCGCTCCCGTTGTTGCACCTCCCGCGCCGCCCACACCCGCCGCTATCGTTCCGCCGACGCCGCCCGTCACCCGCCCCGCCGTGCGCGTCAAACCGGCGCCGCAGCCGCGCGCGCAGGTACCGCGCAGTGTGGAAGCGCCGATACCGTCGCCGTCGCGCGAAAGCGCGGCGCAGCCCGTCACGCAATCGGCCGCGCTGCAGACCGCCGCGCCAACGGCCGCCGTGCCGTCGGCCGCATCGGCCCCGGCCGCTCAGCCGGCGCTGCCCGCATCGACCGAGCCGCGCAACGTGTCGCACGTCGACTGCTCGATTCCGAAGCCCGACTATCCCGACATCTCGAAGCGGCGCGGCGAGCATGGCACGGCCGTCGTGCGTTTCGTCGTCGGGCTGACCGGGCGCATCGAAACGGCGCAGCTGCAAACGAGCAGCGGCTCCACGCGGCTCGACGACGCGGCGCTCGCCGCCGTGCATGCGGGCGGCTGCCAGCCGTACACCGAAAACGGCACGCCGGTGCGCGCCGCGTACTCGCAGTCGTTCGTGTTCGGACTGACCGAGTGACCGAATCACGACCTGCGACAACCAACGAAGGAAATCGCCATGCAACATTACGGACTCGCAAACGTCTGGGCTTCGGGTGATATCGTCACGCGCGGCATTCTGAGCGTGCTCGTGATCATGTCGGTGCTGTCGTGGACCGTGATCATCATGAAGCTGTGGCAACTGCTCCGCCTCAGGCGCGTGACCAGCCAGAGCGACGCGCGCTTCTGGAGCGCGGATCGCTTCGACGACGGCCTGCGCGCCCTCGGCCACCCGGAATCGAGCGCGCACGACAACCCGCTGCTCGCGCTCGCGCTGGCAGGCCATGAAGCGGCGACGCACCATCGGCAGACGCAGCAGCATCTGCACGACCGCATCGACGTGTCGGACTGGATCACCCGGCGTCTGCAGGACACGATGGACGAGACGATCGCGCGTCTGCAAAGCGGCCTCGCGATCCTCGCCTCGATCGGCAGCACCGCGCCTTTCGTCGGGCTGTTCGGCACCGTGTGGGGCATCTACCATGCGCTGATCGTGATCGGCGAGACCGGCCAGACCTCGATCGATCACGTCGCCGGCCCGGTCGGCGAATCGCTGATCATGACGGCGTTCGGCCTGTTCGTCGCGATTCCCGCCGTGCTCGGCTACAACGGACTGACGCGCGCGAACCGCTCGATCGTCGCGCGCCTGAAGCGTTTCGCGCACGGCTTGCATGCGTACTTCGTGACCGGCGCGCAATTGCCGTCGAGCGCCGGGCCGCAGATGCGTGTGGTGCCGCGCGGCACCAACGCGACGAACCCGACCCATGACGGAGACCTCGGATGGCAATGAGCCCTTTCTCCAACGACGACGATCAAGGTCTGATGAACGAGATCAACATGACGCCGCTCGTCGACGTGATGCTGGTTCTGCTGATCATTTTTCTCGTCACCATCCCGGCGCTGCAGCACGCGGTCAGGATCGATCTGCCGCACGCGAGCAGCCAGCCGGAAGCGGTCAAGCCCGCGCACGTGGACGTCGCGGTGCAGGCGGACGGCACGGTCCTGTGGGACGGTCAGCCCGTGAGCGACGACGGCTTGCGCGCGCGCATCGCGCAGGCCGCTCTCGCGACGCCGCAGCCGGAACTGCATTTGCGCGCCGATCGCAAGGTGCCATATGAGCGGGTCGCGATCGTGATGTCGGCGGCGCAGCGCGGCGGACTGACCAGGCTGGGCTTCGTGACTGATCCGCAGTTGGGCAAATGAGGTTGCACGGCGAACACAAAGCACGGCTTATCGGCAGCGAAAGAATCTCTGAATTTGAATCGGCGGTCGGCTCGGCTATCGTGGTGCGTGTCTGAACGGCACACCATCCACGCGAGGACCGCACGATGCAAGCCCTTATCTTCGACGTCGATGGCACGCTCGCCGACACCGAGACCGCTCATCGGCACGCGTTCAACGCCGCGTTCGCGCAAGCGCACCTCGACTGGTTCTGGGACGAGGCGCTCTATGCGCGTCTTTTGACCGTGGCGGGCGGCAAGGAGCGTCTGCTGCATTACTGGCGCACGATCGAGTGCGAAGAAGCCGAGGGCCCACGGGCGCGAGAGGCTGTCGACGCGCTGCACGCGCTGAAGACCCGCCACTACGCAGAGCGGATGCGCGAGGGCGCTGTGCCGCTGCGACCCGGCATCGCACGTCTGCTCGACGAAGCAAACGAGGCCGGCCTGCGCGTGGCGATCGCGACGACCACCACGCCCGCCAATCTCGACGCGCTGCTGCAAGTGCATTTCGGCGCAAGCTGGCGCAATCGCTTCGCGGCGATCGGCGACGCCAGCACCACGTCGGCAAAAAAGCCCGCCCCCGACGTCTATCGACACGTACTCGAACAGCTCGGTTTGCAGCCCGCGGCCTGCCTCGCCTTCGAAGACTCGCGTAACGGCTTGTTGGCGGCTCGCGCCGCGCGGGTGCCGGTCGTCGTCACGCCGTCCGCGTTTACCGCGCATGAGGACTTCGATGGCGCGCTTGCTGTGCTGCCTCATCTCGGCGATCCGCTCGCGCCGATTCTTCAGATGGTGCGCGGCGAATGGCATCGCTGGGTGGATCTGGCGACGCTGCGCCGCTGGCATGAAGATGCCGCGCGGCGTCCCGACGCGACTTCGCGCAGCACGTCGAGCGCGGATCAATCGAGCGCGAACGCGTCATGGCATTGAACCGCGATTGCCACGCAGTCCTGATCGATCTGGATGGCACGATGGTCGATACCGCGCCGGACATCGTCGCGGCGGTCGGCCTGATGCTGAAGGACTTTGGCGCCGCACCGCTGCCGTTCGACATGGTGACCGGCTTCATCGGCAACGGCGTGCGCAAGCTCGTGCGACGCTCGCTCGACGCGGCGGGTCTCGCAGAGCGCGTCGGCCTCGAACACGCGCAGGCTGTGTTCGAGGCGCACTATGCGGTGACCAACGCGACGTTGGGCCGGGTATTTCCTGGCGTGACGGCCGGGTTGCGCGCGTTGCGGCAACACGGATACCGCTGCGCGTGCGTGACCAACAAGCCGCAACCGCTGGCGGCAGCACTGCTGGAGAAAACGGGGCTTGCCGCTCATCTGGACGTGCTGGTCGCGGGCGACACCCTGGCGAGCATGAAGCCGTCGCCCGAGCCGCTTTGGCACGCGTGCCGGCTGCTCGACGTCGAGCCCGAACATAGCGCGCTGGTCGGCGATTCATCCGTCGATATCGCGGCGGCGCGCGCCGCCGGTCTGCCGGTCTTTATCGTGAGCTATGGCTATGGCAGCGCGAACGGCACGGGCATGCCGTGCTGCGACGCACTGATTGATTCGTTCGAGGCATTGCCTGCAATTCTGGCGCAGCTATGCCCGGCCGGCGATGCAAACGAGAACACCGACGCGAGCGCCTAACTCGTCGACAGCAAGCCCGCCACGCGCTCCGACTTCGTCTGCACCGCGATATCTTTCGCCGTCATCCCCCGGTTATCCTTCAGCGACCGGTTCGCGCCGCGCGCGAGCAACAACTGGGCGGTCTCCGCACGATCGTATCCCGCCGCCCACATCAGCGCGGTCAAATCGTTCTTGTAGGTGCGGTTCACGTCGACGCCGGCATCGAGCAACTGAGCGACGACCTTCGTTTGCCCCTGCCCCGCCGCGTATTCCATCGCGGTCTTGCCGACGCGATCCGTCACGAGCGGATCGGCGCCATGCGCGAGCAGCAGCGCGACGATCTCGTCGAAGCCGCCGTAGGCGGCGGCCATCAACGGCGTGTCGCCCGGCGCGTTCGAATGCTGCACGTTCGCGCCGCGCTCGATCAGCGTGCGCGCCATCGCCGTATCGCCCTTCTTGCACGCGGTGACGAGCGCGGTGTCGCCGATCCGGTTCATCGCATCGACCGCGGCGCCGCGCTGCAACGCCGCCACGACCAACTGCTGATCGTCGTCCTTCGCGGCCGCGAGCAGCTGGCGGTTGATTTCCCCCTGGTCCTGCGCGAGCGCGGGTGCGCCAGCACCGAATGCGGCGGCAAACAGAACGGCGGTCGCAAGCGGCCGGATGAACCTATCTCTCATGGTGTCGTCCCCGTGCTACTGCAGATTGTTGATATAGGCGGCCAGATGATGGATGTCATCGTCGGTCAGATTGCGCGTCACGCTGGCCATGTTGCCCGCATCGTTAGTACGCGTGTGCGAGCGAAAGTCCTGCAACTGCTTGACGATGTACTGATACTGCTGACCCGCAACGCGCGGAATCTCGTTCTGCCCGGAAAAGCCGCCCTGGTGGCACATCGTGCACAGCACCTCGGCGGCCTTCTTGCGGCCTGCGTCGATGCTCGCGCCATCCGCTTTGATCCGCACCGGCACGAGCGTCTGCGCGGCGAAGTAGTCGGCGAGGTCCTGCATGTCCTCGCTCGACAGGTTCTCGGCCATCGGCGACATGGGCGGATGGCCGCGCCGTCCCTGCTTGAAGTCCTTCAGTTCCAGATATAGATAGCGTGCGTTTTGCCCGGCCAGAATCGGATAGTCCGGGTTGGCCGAATTCCCCATCGGCCCATGACAGGCCACGCACACCTGCGCTTTCACCTTACCCGCCTCGGCGTCGGCGCGCGCACCCGACGGCAGCCATGCGGCGATCAACCCGCCGCACAGCAGTGCCACCCATGCAGCGCGCACCACCCCCGGCGCTCCCCGCAGCGCCGGCCGCCTCATGGCACCGCGAACACGACAACGCTATTGCCGCGCTTGAAGTCGAGCTGGGTGTTGCCGCCCGCCGCGACCGCGATGTACTGCTTGCCGTTCACCGTATACGACACAGCCGGTGCGTTGACACCCGCGCCGCATTGGTACTCCCACAGCTTCTTGCCGGTGGCGGCATCGAACGCGCGGAACAGGCCGTTGCCTTCGCCGTTGAACACGAGACCGCCCGCCGTCGCGAGCACGCCGCCGATCAGCGGCTGGTCGGTCTTGTAGTCCCACGCGACCTTGCCGGTGTCGACGTTCACCGCCGACAGCTTGCCCCATTGCTCCTCGCCCGGGATGTTCTTGAACGCGCCGCCGAGCCACAGTTTGCTGCCGCCCGGATAGGCGGCGTCCTCGACCTGATACGTCATCGGCTGATGCAGGTTGGCCGCGTAGACGAGGCGCGTTTGCGGATCGAACGCGATCGGCGACCACTCGACGCCGCCGTTCGCGCCCGGCAGCATCCGCGCGCCGGCCGCGGTTGGCAAGGTCCACATGTTTTCCTGCGGAATCATCGCCTGCGAGAAGCGGATCAGACGGCCGGTCGCGCGATCATGCACATAGACGTGACCGGTCTTGCCTGCATGGACGATGCCGGGGATCATCTTGCCGTCGTTGTCGCGCACGTCGATCAGGACCGGCGGGCTCACCGCGTCGAGATCCCAGACGTCGTGCGGCACGTACTGGTAGTGCCATTTGTACTTGCCGCTGTCGAGATCGATCGCGACGAGCGAGTCCGTATAGAGGTTGTCTCCCGGCCGGACCGCGCCGTACAGGTCCGGTGACGGATTGCCGACCACGAAGTACACCGTATTCGTCTTCCGGTCGACCGCAGGGGTCATCCAGACGCCGCCGCCGAGCGTCTTGTAGAAGTCGCCGCCCTTGTCGGCCAGCTGCTTCTTCTCCGCGGCGATGTCGCGCTTCTCGTCGCGGCCGGTCGCGTCTTTGGTGGCCCACACGCCTTCCTGGCCGCTATCCGGAATCGTGTAGAAGGTCCACAGCAACTGGCCGGAATTCGCGTCATACGCCTTCACGAAACCGCGAATGCCGTACTCGCCGCCGTTCGTGCCGATCAGCACCTTGCCGTCGACGACCGTGGGCGCCATCGTTTCCGAGTAGCCCTCGTCGGGATTGGCGATCTGGCTTTGCCACAGCACGTTGCCGGTTTTGGCGTCGAGCGCGACGAGCTTGGAGTCGAGCGTGCCCATATAGAGCCGGTCGCCCGAGATCGCGACGCCGCGATTGTTGGGCCCGCAACAGAACGTCGTGACCGGACCCATCTTGTGCTTGTAATGCCAGAACTCCTTGCCCGTCGTCGCGTCGATCGCGTACACGTGATTGAACGACGTGGTCAGGAACATCACGCCGTCCTGCACAATCGGCGCCGTTTCCATCGACTCGTCGACGGCGGTCTGGAAGATGAACGCCGGCCTGAGCTTCGCGACGTTGGTCCTGTTGATCTGCGAGCCGGGATAAAAGCGCGTCTGCGCGTACGACCCGTTCGGATGCAGCCAGGCTGTCGTCGTGCCGCCGGCGCGATCGAGCTGATCCTGGCTCACGGGCTGAAGCCTCGCGGGCATCGCCGCGGCGGTGGTGGTCGAGGTGTTCTGCACTTCGTCGGCGGCGTGGGCCACCGGCAAGCCGAAGGCAATGGCGAGCAGTGGCAGGCCGACCATTCCTTGAATACGGTTGAATGACATGAGCGTCTCCTTGCTTTTTATTGTTCCTATGAATTGCAGCGCAGGAGTGCGGCATTGATCCACGCGGACGACAGCGTGAAAAAGCACGATGGCGCAACCCTCGCAGACGGCAAAAGCGTACGACTTCGAATCGTTGTCAGCTTTGTCAGGACGGGTCGGCTTCGCAGAGCGGAGAGAAGTGATGCACGAGTCCGCGGAAAACCGGCTCGATTAAGGGTAGGCGATGGGATGTGGATTTTCTAGATTAAATCTTTCAGGAGTGGGAATGCGCGTGGGCTCGCGCCCCACTCCCCGCCGCGCATTGCGCCGATCAGAAACGGCCGCCTCGCGAATCGGCACCTTTCAGATAGTTCCGGTTGGTCTGTTCCGGATTCCGGTTCACCAGCGCTCGCGCGTAGAGCGGATGATGCAGGCTTCGCACTTCGTGTTCGAGCCTGAAGCAACGCTCCCCGGAAGACAGATCGAGGAGGTCGGCAAACCGGTATTGGTGTGGTTCTTCTCCGTATACGAGGCCTTTTGCGTCAAGGCGCTCGTACGGCCCCGAAAAAGCAGCGGTGTAAATGGCAATGTGGTGCCCGTCGTATTCAGGAATCGGCTCGGTCGTTTCCGCGTACAGCAGCTGCTGATGCGTGCCGACGTCGATCACCGCGCGATGCAATCCATGCTGCTCTTCGATATCGACGGTCGCATCGAACATATCGCGGTAAAAGCGCGCGATCGGCAACGCGCTGCCGACCGGTACGTCCATCTTCACGAACGCGATGCCGAGATCGATTTCCGACCAGGGAGCCGACGCGGATCGGCTGGACGGATCGAGACACTCGTAGCGGTTGCCCCACGGACAGGTCACTTCGATGCTGCCGGCGCGCTCCGTCCATCCGAACCCGGTGCCGGCGAGCAGTGGCTCGACCGCGCGCAGACGCGCCACGAGTGCTTCGAGATCGCCGACCACGAGACCGACACTGCCGCGCAAACGTTGCGCTGCCCCGTGCGGCAAGTGAATCTGCGATCGACCGATGTTGATCCACATGTTGTCGACACCGGTCATCACGAACGGATCGCGCGTGAGCCCAAGGCCGGTGACGTAGAAGGCGGTTGCGAGAATCTGGTTGGGAATCTTCAGGTTGACGTGCTCGAGCAGGATCAGGTTGCCGGTATCGTCGTTAGCGTAAGAGTGTTCCATGTGTTTGCCTTGTGCATGAGCCGCGAAACGCTCGACAAATTATGCATCAACAGGGCAAACAGTTCGCGGGCGGCGCTCCAGCGCCGCCCGCGCCTCTCAGCATTTGGTTGGCGTCTCCTGCGCCGCTGGATGCTTGTGCAACTCGGGCGGTGTCGCGTTGCCGCCATGTTGTTCGAGGTATTTGCACGCATTGACGATATCGTTGGCAAGCAGTTCCGCCACGGTGCGGTTCACGTGCGGCCTCACCACGACCCGCAGGCTGTTGACCGATTCCGCGTTGGGCGGCATCGAATAGGCCGAGAGCACCCAGCCTTTTTCGCGTACCTTGTTCGAGACGTCGAACTCGTTGAAGTTTTTGATCTTGCTGTCGAGCGTCACGGCCACGACCGGAATCCGCTGCGATTCGTTCATCATCGTGAAGTACCCGCTTTCGACGAGAACGGCCCGCAACGCGATCGCGTTATCGAGCGTGTGCTGCATGATCCTCCGATAGCCTTCGAAGCCGTGCCTGAGGAACATGTAGTACTGCACGGCCACCTGGAAGGCATTGCGGCTGAAGTTCAACGTCGCAGTCGGCATTTCGCCGCCCAGATAGTTCACGTAGAAAACCAGCTCTTCATTGAACACCTTGCGTTCGCGAAACACGACCCAGCCGAGACCCGGCGGCACGAGCCCGTATTTGTGCCCCGATGCGTTGATGGACTGCACGCGGGGCAGCCGGAAATCCCATTTGTAGTCGGGATAAAGGAACGGATTGACGAATCCGCCCGACGCGCCGTCGATATGCATCGGAATCGAAATGCCGGTGCGCTTCTCGTAGTCGTCGAGCCAGTCGTGAATGCCCTGGATATCGTCGTCCTCGCCGGTGAAGGTTTGCCCCGCGATGGCGACGACGGCGATCGTGTTTTCATCCACGTACTTGTCGAGATGTTCGGCCGTCAACCGGTAGTTGCCTGGCGTCAACGGCACGATGCGCGGTTCGACATCGAAGTAGCGAAGGAATTTCTTCCACACGATCTGCACGTTGCCGCCCGTGACCATGTTCGGCTTGCTGCCGTCCTTGCCTTGCGCTTGCCTGCTCTTGCGCCAGTTCCATTTGTGCGCGAGACCGGCCAGCATGCAGGCCTCCGACGAACCCACGGTCGCGGTGCCGTACGGCTCGACCCCCTTGGGCCCATTCCATAGTTCATGCAGCCATTTGACCATGCGCGTTTCCATCGCGAACGCCTGCGGGTACATGTCATGGTCGATATAGTTCTTGAAGATGTTGCGCTTCGCGGTCTCCGCCGCTTCGGGTTCGGCCCACGTCGTGACGAACGACGACATGTTCAGCATCGGGTTCGCATCGGTCCATTCCGAGCTGATGGCGATGGCCGCCGCCGCGCGCGCGGACATGCCGTCCCTGGGGAATTCGTCTTCTGGAATCGCGTAGTTAAACTCATCATACGGTGTGATCTTTTCGATTGACGTCGTCATCTTCTGCTCCTCAATCTGACTCCGATTCGATATCTACAGGACCTTGCTCCTGTCGAGGGTGCTGCCGGTCGCCGCGTTGTAGCGGTCGACGTAATCGCTGAGCAAAGCGCGGATCGCCTGGCCGATCTTGCGGTAATCGGCCTCGTTCAGATTCGCAAGCGACACGCGGCCGGACGGGTGCTGCGTGCCGAAGCCGCGTCCCGGCAGCAAGACCACGCGCGCTTCCCGCGCGAGTCTGAACAGCAACTCGGACGGCTCGGTATTTTTCAGCAGCCATTCGACGAACTCGCGTCCGTAAGCGCGCTCGCCGAGATACTCCATGTCGAGAATCGTGTAGTAGTCGACCTGGTTGATGTCGACGTCGTCGAAGGTAACGCCAATCCCGTCGTACAGCGCGCGCTTACGGCTGCGAATCAGACGCTTCAGCGCATTCTTGTACGCGTCGGGCGTGTCCATCAGCGAGAACAGCGAGAACAGCACCATCTGCACCTGCTGCGGCGTCGAGAGTCCTGCCGTGTGATTCAGCGCGACCGTGCGGCTATCGGCCACGAGCCGGTCGATGAACTTCAGCTTGTCGGGCTCGGTCGTGATCGACTCGTAGCGGTGGTGCAGTTCTGTCTTCACGTCCTTCGGCAACTCGCCGATCAGCCGATCGAAGATATTGTCGCGGTGCGTGGCGATCGCGCCGAGACGCCAGCCGGTCGCGCCGAAGTACTTCGAATACGAATACACGAGGATGGTGTTCTTCGGCGCGAGCGCGAACAGCGACACGAACCCGTCGGCAAACGTGCCATACACGTCGTCGGTCAGCAGGATCAAATCGGGCCGTTCCTTCACGATCTCGGCGACATACTGCAGGCTCTCGTCACTGATCCGCACCGAGGGCGGATTGCTCGGATTCACGAGGAAGAACGCCTTCACTTTCGGATCGCGCAGCTTGTCGAGTTCCTTCTTCGAGTACTGCCAGTCATCTTCGACATGGGCGTTCACCGCGACGACTTTGAGCTGGTAGTCGTTCAGCGCCGGGATCTCGATGTAGGGCGTAAAGATCGGCATGCCGAGCGCAATCGTGTCGCCTGCCTTGATCAGATGATTCTGCCGCATCGTATTGAAGATGTAGGTCATCGCGGCAGTGCCGCCTTCGACCGCGAAGATGTCGAACTCGCCGAGGAACGGATGCTTGCCGATCATCTCGCGTCGCAGATACTGGCCGACGATGATCTCGGAGAGCTTCAGCATCCGGTCGGGCACCGGATAGTTCGACGCGAGAATGCCCTCGCACATTTCGTACAGGAAGTCGTTCGCGGACAGTCCGAGCTGATCGCGTACGTACGAGACTGCGCTCGCGAGAAAGTCGATGCCCGGCACGCCCTTGTTCTCACGCACGAACAGGTCGAAGCGCTCGACGAGCCCGTCGCGCCTCGGGAAACCGCCGACGCCTTCGGGCATATAGGCAAACGACCGCTCGGACTCGCGCATCGCAAAGAGGCCGAGTTGCCAGAACCCGTGGCGCGGGATCGTCGCGACGAAGTTGGGATTGCCGCGCCCGGCGTTGAGCATCGCGAGGTTCGCGGGCCGCTCGACCGCACCGCCTCCCGCCGCCTTGATCAACTCGTCTTTCAGTTCGAACGGACTGAGTGCCGCCAGCTTCGCTTTGTCGGCGTCCTGCTTGTCCCGCTTGCTCATGTTTCCTCCTGAACCATGTCGTGCGCACGGTGTTCCACGCGCAGTGCTCCGATACGGCATCGCCGGCAGCGACGCCCCGGGTCAAGCCAGAATCATCACGACGACCATGCCCCAGATCGTCAGCAGCGTATTGCCCACCGCATAGGTCACCGTATAGCCGAGCCCTGGGATCTGGCTTTGCGCGGCATCGCAGACCATGCCGAGCGCCGCGGTCGTCGTTCTCGAACCGGCGCATACGCCGAGCAGGATGGCCGGATGAAAGTGGAAGATGAAGCGTGCGATGAACATGCCGAGGATCAGCGGCACCGTGGTGGCGAAGATGCCCCACAGAAACAGGCCGACGCCAAGGTGCTGCAAGCCTGAGACGAAGCCGGGCCCCGCCGTCAGCCCGATCACGGCAATGAACACATTGAGGCCCACTGAATTCATGAACCACACGGTCGGCTCGGGAATCCGGCCGAAGGTCGGATGAATGGCGCGCAGCCAGCCGAACACGAGACCGGCGATCAACGCGCCGCCGGCCGTCGACAGCGTGATCGGAACGCCCGCGGCCTTGATCACGATCGCGCCCACCAGCGCGCCGACCGTGATCGCGAGCGACATGAACGCGACGTCGGTCACATTGGTCGCGCGGTCGATCACGCCGAGCACTTTGGCGGCGGCACTCGTGTCCTGTGTGCGCCCGACGATCGTGATGGTGTCGCCGCGATGCAGCTTCGTGTTCGGCAGAATCGGGATCTGCGTTTCGGTGGGCCCGCGCTTGATCCTGCGCAGAAACACGCCGCGTGCGAGCGGCATGCCCGCAAGCTCCGTCAATGTCTTGCCATCCACCACCTTGCTCGTCACGTAGACGTCCACGCCCTCGGCGGGTACGGCGAGCAGTTCGGGGTCGTCTACTTCGAGCGCGCGTGCGCGGCGCACCGCGACCGAGTGATCGCCGCCGTCATCGCCTGTCCCGGTGCCGGCCCCGAGCACCGAGACCAACTGGTCACGCGGGCCCGCTATCGCAACGACATCGTCGGCTTGCAGCACCATGTCGAGCTTCGCCTCTTCGACCTTGCCGCCGCGTCTGATCCGTTCGACAAAGAGGCGCGTGTTCTGCGGCTGCAATGCTTCGACCTGGCTCACCATCTGGCCGCAAGCCGGGCTATCCGCGAGAACGCGGTAGGCGCGCAGCTCGTAGCGGTGCCACGCCTGGCCCTCGCCGCCCATTTCCTTCGTGCCGCCCATCGTCGCCTCGTATTCCTTGCAGGCCGCCACGAGGTCGATGCGCAGCAGCCTCGGTCCGAGCGTCGCAAGAATCACCGCGGAGCCGACTGTGCCGAATATGTAGGTGACCGCGTACGCGGTCGGCATCGCATTGAGCAGCGCTTTAGTCTCGTCTGCTGGTAGCGACAGCCGGTTGATCGCGTCCGTCGCGAGCCCCATCGAAGCCGAGATCGTCTGCGATCCGGCAAAGAGCCCAGCCGCGGAACCCAGGTCGTAGCCCGCTATCTTCGCCGCGACAATCGTCGCGCCCAGAGACAGCACGGCCTGCACGGCGGCGAACAGCGCCTGCGGCAAGCCGTCTTTCGCGAGGCCGCGCACGAACTGTGGTCCGACGCCATAGCCCACCGCGAACAGGAAGATCAGAAAGAACACCGATTTGACGTTCGGCGACACGGTGATGTGCAGCTGTCCGATTGCAATGGCGACTAGCAGCGTCGAGGTGACAGCACCGAGACTAAAACCCTTGTAGCTTTTGCCGCCGATCCAATAGCCGATGCCGAGCGACAGGAATATCGCGATCTCGGGATATTGTCGTAAGGTAGTAACGAGCCATTCCATGGTCGTCCTCGTCTGCGGTTCGCCCGTCGGCACCGATGTGAGAGCGGGCCTGTTGTAAATGGGTAGCGGCTGCCGGGTTGTTTCCAGAGGTCAGCCGACCTTCAGAATCGCTCCATTCCGGTGCATACAATGGTTCTTCCGGGGCGGCATAACAATACGACCTTGGTCTCACGAAACGGCGTCTGATCAGCGCGCTGATTGATGCGTGCCTCCCTATTTCTTGAGAACCTTCCACAGCCCATTACCCGTTTTGCAGGCGACCGGCATCCAGCTTTGGGTCTGTCCTTTCGCGACCGCGACGAGCGTCACGGTCCGGCAGGTTCGATCGCCGTCCTTCGTCGTACTCTGCGGCGTCACCGTGCCCGTGATCGAAACAGGGTTGCCGGTGCCCGCATTGCTCCAGTCGAGCGATTCGCCATCCTGTTTGGTATCGAGTGCCTTTTGCGCCGCATTGTTGAGCGCTTTACGGTCAGCGTCACGCATGTACGTGATGGGCGTGTCTTTCAGGAAGTTCAGGTTCGTGGCATGACACAGAACGGGACCTGTGAGCAGCGCCGCCGCGAGCCACCGCGTGAATGCGCACGCGCCGGGATGAAATTGACGTGACATGGGTATCTCCTCGATATCAACTGCGGTCCGCGCCGTCCGCGAGATCGCTGTTTTGCTGGAACGCGTCGACGAGGTCCGCGACCGAACTGCGCCGGCCGATGTGGCCGACACGAATTTCGAGTCCCTCGGCGCGCAGCATGTCGCGCACCTCCGCGTGGGCGCCGACGACCTTCATCGCGGCGCCCGCTGCCTGAAGCGCCCCCTGCAGCGCCCTGAGCATGCGCGCGCCCGCCAGATCGACGACCGGTGACGCGGACAGATCGCAGATCACGAGCCGGACCGGCTCGGGCGCGGCGTCGATCATTCGCCAGATCGTCTCGCGCACATGCTCAACGTTGAAGTACAGCAGCGACGCTTCGACACGCACCGCCAGAACCTGCGCAATCGTCTCGTTTTCGCCATGACGTTCGAGATCCGAGAAATACTGTGTGCCGGGAATACGCCCCAGCATCGCGACATGCGGATGCGCGGCGCGACGAATGATCAGCAGCATCGACACGAGCACCGCGACGATGACGCCGTTCAGGATGCCCAACAACAGCACCGCCGCGAACGCCACCATCGAAATCGCGAATTCGAAGCGGCTCACGCGCCACACATGACGCAATTCGCCGACATCGACGAGGCCCTTCACGGCCACGAGCACGATCGCTGCCAGCACGACGTTCGGCAGATTTGCGAGCAGCCCGGTGAGGAACATCAGACAGAAGCCGATCGCGACCGATGCGAATACCAGCGCAAGCGCGCTTTTCGCGCCGGCCTTGTCGTTCACAGTCGATTGCGAAAGCCCGCCCGCGACCGGGAAGGCCTGGAACAATCCCGCGGCCAGATTGGCCGCTCCGAGACCCAGCAATTCCTGGCGAGCGTCGATCTCGTAGCCGTGCACCTGCGCGAGTGCGCGCGCGGCCGAAACGCTTTCGACATAGGCCAGCAACAGGCACGCGAACGCGAGCGGGACGATGCCGTCGACATCGCGCAGCCGCAGCCCCGGTAGACGGAATTCAGGCAAGCCCTGAGGCAGCGCGCCCACGAGCGTGAATCCGCGACTCGCCAGCGGCGTGACCGACAACACGACGATCGAAGCGGCAACGACGACGAGCGCCACCGGACGCCCCGGCAGAAACTTTTCGCCGAGCAGCAGCAATGCGATGCAAACGAGGCCGAACCCGAGCACGCTGACGTTGGTGAGCGGAATCTGCCCCCACAGCACGGCAATCCGTTCGAAGAAAAACTCGCCGCCGCCTTTCACGCCGAACAGCTTCGGCAACTGGGTCATCGCGATCGTCAGTGCGGCGCCCGCCTTGAAGCCGAGCAGGATCGTCTCGCTGATGAAGCTGACGAGCGAACTCAACCGCAGCAGCCAGCCGATCACACACATGCAGGCGATCAACACGGCCGTGAGCGCCGCGATCGAAGCCCAGCGCGCCGGGTCGCCGCCGGCCATCGGCGCGACCGTCACGCCGATGAGCATCGAGATCGCCGAGGTCGGGCCGATCGCGAGCTGGCGTGACGAGCCGAACAGCGCGTAACAGAGACCGCCGACCAGATAGCCGTAGATGCCGTATTGCGGTGGCAGACCGGCGAGCGACGCATACGCGAGCGATACCGGAATGCCGTAAGCCGCGAGCGTCACTCCGGCGACCGCGTCCTTCACGAGCCATCGCGGTTGATAGCTGCGCAGCCACTGCGCGGGAGGAAACGCGGCACGCCAGCCGCGTACGGGCGGCGCGGACGACGCGAGGCCGGTAACGCGGGATGGGTTGTTCAACGTAGTGCCTCACGCACGCAAGCAGACTGGACGGAAGCACGGGCGCGCTGTGCGGCAAGCGCTTGTGCGCAACCCGGAGCGGCTCAGAGCGGATCCTTGACGCGCTGCCACGTGTGATCCGGATTGAACTCGGTCACGGGCGGCGCATGCTCGCCACGGTCCTTCTGGTAGATCACGCCGTTGTTGTTGACGACGAAGGTCATCACGCCGCTCGTGCCGTACTGCGCCGGATAAGCGACCATCGCGAAGCCCGCGATCATGTGGCCGTTGATCACATAGCTGAACGCCCCGCCCGGCGCGCTCTTGCCTTGCCGCGTCAGAATGCGGAACTGGTAGCCCCGGTAAGGATCACCCGCCGCGTGGCCTTTCAGATATTCGGAACTGGCGGCGACGAGCGGACCGAACGGACTCTCCTCCTCGTCGCTGTTTTCGTCGGTGTGCCAGTAGAGGCCGTCCTGCTTGCCCGGCGTGCTGGCCAGTTTTTGCGCGTATTCGAGCAGCCCGTTGTGGTTGCGGTCGCGCGACGCGTATTGACGCTGCGCGTCGATGTAAGCGTGCAGCACCTTGATCGCTTCGCGCTCGTTGGAGCCGATCCGTCGATTGATCATCTCTTCTTCGCCCTGCTCCGTGGCGAAGCGCCAGCTGCCACCCTCTTTCACGATCGGTATCGGCATCGGCCACGCCTCGTCGCCGACCAGCAGAATCCGCTTGTCCGGCCCCCTCTCGTCGAGCACGCGATAGGCTTCGAGCTCCTTGCTCGCCGTGGCCCAGTTCGCCTCGTTTTCCGCCTGATCCGGCGATACCACCAGGCTCTTGTGCTTTTCGCCGAAGATCGCGACGAGTGACGCTTCGTCGTCGGTTTTCAGCGCGCTGGACAGCGCAGCGACCGCGTCTTCCGGGGTGGCGAACGTTCGCTGCCCTTCGGCGAACGCGGCCAACGGAACCGACAGCGCGAGCACCATCGCGCACAGTCGGCACGATGACGCGACACGTCGCCGCGAATCGTCGCGTGCGCGCTTTCCGGTGATGCTCTGCCCACTCATGGCTGCTCCTTATCGCCGTCCGCCGCCGCGCCCGCCGCCGCCGGCCCGTGGCGTGAAACCACCGCCACCGCCACCGCCGCGTCCGCCGCCGCCGGAAAATCCGCCGCCACCTGAGTAGCCGCCGCCGCGCGTCGAGGCCGATTGACGGCTTGCCGCGCCGCGCGCGCTGTTGGCCTGCGTGTCGCGCGCCGACCCGTAGCCGCTGAACGCATCGCCGCCGCGCGATTGCGCCGCGCTCGGACCCGCTTGCCGTGTGTTCGGTGAAGCCGCCGGACGCTGGCTCGCCTGCGGCCGCCCTTGCCCGCCCGCGCCTCCTGCGCCACCTGCGCCGCCCGCGAAGTTTGCGCCTGCGCCGCCCGCGCCGCCTGCGCCGCCGGTACCTCTACCTCCGAAGTTGCCGCCGCCAGCACCGCCGCCCCCGCCCCCTCCGCGAGAGGGTGGATCGCCGACCCGTTCCGCGCGCGCGGAGCGGTCCGCGACGCCGCTGACCTGGCCCGGCTTCTTGTCGGGGGTCCACGCGGAGGTGCCCCCGCCCTGCCCGCGACCGCCGCCACGATTGATGTCGCCCGTGTTGATGTTGCCGCGCTCCACGTTTCTGTCACCGCGCTCGACGTTTCTGTCGCCACGCTCGACGTTTCTTTCGCGGTTGATATTGATGTTGTTGTTGCCGCCGCCTCCGTAATGCGCTTCATAGTGTCCGCCGTTCCAGGCGGCGCCAAGTGCCGCGCCCCAGATCAGCCCTGTCGCGAGCGCGGCGCCGGGCGCGTACGGATAGTAATAGGCCGGATACGGCGTGGGCGCGTACGCGTAGGTCACGGGCGCACTGGCCACGACGATGGTCTGCGGGTTGTACTGCGGGACGTAGATGACCTGCGGATCGGCCGGCTGGATCTTGATCACTTCTTTCTCGACGACCACGACCTGCTTGTCGTCGGATTTCAGATGCCCCGCCGACTGCGTTTGCCGCCGGAAGCGCTGAATCGCTTCGAGCACCGAGCCCTGATCGGTCACGACGGCTTCGCCGAGAGCGATGGTCCAGTCGAGTTCGGTGCTCATCTTCTTGACGACGTCGGGGTAATTCAGCAGCGCCTTCACCGGGTCGTGCCACGCGTCGTTGAGCTTCAGCGACTTGTCGTTCTTGTACTGATCGAGAAAGCGGTCGGCCTGCACGATTTCCACGGGATAGGTGGAGGCAGGGAGGATGATTGCGACCAGATCGTCCGGATACAGCGCGATCGGCCCGACGAGCTTGTCGAGCGTCGCCGCGGGAATGGGGGCGTTCGGGGCGGCGTTCGCCGGGGCGTTCGCGGCCGGCGCCTGTGCCAGCGACAACGAAATGGAGAACGCGCCGCAGCACGCCAGAAGCGCGGCGCTCAGCACACGGCTGACACGTCGCGCGCGCCTCGGCTCGTCGCAAAGCGTGAGCATGTGCCGCCGCCTGTCGACCGCCGTTGCAAACGGAATGATGCGTGCATGAGCACGCGATTCGCGGTCCATCGATGCTTCCCCTCGCGCTTCGTCAACGCCTCCCGGATTGCCATGCCGCGCGGCAATTCCGGATCGCCATGTTTGACAGACAGTTGTCCGAAGCAATGGAAACCACATGCACCAATTGCATGACTACAGTTTGGAAACCACGGGCGGTGTTGCAAATACGACCTTGGTCCGATTGCGCGTGACAGGCCCGCAACGCCAAGATGAAAGCGAACCTGCCATTGCTGCGCAACCACCGCGCGGCAACCGGTCCCACCAGAACTTCCATTCACGGGTGCCGGTTGTGCCCTCATGCCTGAGCGAACAGGCAGCCGGTGACTCGCACCCGCGCGTGCTCACGCAAGGAGCTGTCGTGAATAGTTCGACGAAATACTTCATTGTCGCCGCGTTGACCGCGTCCCTGTCGCTGCAGGGCATGGCGCAATCGAGGCCGATCGCCTATCCGGCCAAAGGGCAAAGCCCGCAGCAACAGCAGCAGGACGAAGGCGCCTGCTATTCGTGGGCAAAGAGCAATACCGGCATCGATCCGACTGCGGTCGCCAACGCGCCACCCCCGCCATCCGGCCCCGCGGTGGGGGGCGGCGAGCGCGTGCAAGGCGCCGCGCGCGGCGCGGCCGGCGGCGCGGTCATCGGCGCAATCGCGGGCGATGCCGGCAAGGGCGCGGCGATCGGCGCGGCGACCGGCACGATGGTCGGCGGATCGCGCGCGCGACAGAACCGGCGCGCGGCCGCGGCACAGTCGCAGGCGCAAACGCAGGGCTCGATGGACACGTTCAATCGCGCATTCGCCGCGTGTATGTCAGGCCGGGGTTACACGGTCAATTGAGCGCGCAAGCGGGTATCTATTCGAACCCTTCAAGGAGAACAGCATGACAGTCGGCAAACTCATCATCGCAGCGGCGCTCGTGTGTCTCGCGAATACGGGGTTCGCTCAGACGGACGCGCCGGTCGTGGTCAAGCGCGAGCCCGGCAAGGTCACCATGTCGGAAACGGTCAAAACGACGTCGACGGTCGTCGGCATCGAGCCGGAAACGCGCACCGTCTGGCTCAAGGATCCGAAGGGTAAGGTCGTGCAGGTCGTGGTCGGCGAGGAAGCACGCAACTTCGATCAGATCAGGGTCGGCGACACGGTCAAAGCCGAGTATTCGCAGGCTCTGACCATCACGCTGAAGAAAGGTAGCGCGCCGCTGACCGCCAACGAAACGGCAACGCTCGATCGCTCGCCGGCGGGCGCGAAGCCCGGCGGCGCGGCCGCACGTCAGGTCACGATCATGGCGAACGTCACCGCCGTCAATCACCAGAGCAGCGTGATCACGCTGAAAGGCCCGCAAGGCAATTCGGTGGACGTAGTCGTGCAGGACCCCGAACAGCTCAAGCTGATCAAGAAGGGCGACCAGATGGAAGTGGTCTATACCGAGGCAGTGGCCATCTCCGTGGAGCCGGTCGCCGGCAAATAGCGGGCGGGCTCGCCGTCAAATCAGGCGGTGCGCTTGCGCCAGATTGCTCTCCGGGGGCGCAAAGTCGGCGCGCCGGAAACGCACCGTCGAGAAGACCCGTATCGCATCAGGACTCGCCGGCAGACGCGCAAGGCGAAACTCTACTTCGTGCGCGCGCCGCGAATCCCCCTCTTCCACGACCACGTTCATCCAGTCGAGCCTGAACGTGCTCTTCAACACGTAGACATGCGCATCCGGCGCTGCCAGTACGCCGCAAATCACATCGAGATGCCGCTCCAGCGCTTCGGTTTTCAGGCCCAACTGCGCCATCGCCTGATCGTTCTCCTCGATCAGCGCCTGCAGCTTGGCCACTTCCGAGTAGTTCGACGACGCGTCGCTGCCGAGCAACGAGCGCACGCCCGCCCCCTGCCGTTCGAGAATCATCAGACGCGTGTTCAGGATCGCCCGTTCGCGTTGCAGTGCATCCTGCCGCGAGGTGTCGGCCTCGATTTTCCCAATGCCTTCGAGCACCAGTTGATCGACGATCCGCAACACGATTTGCTGCCGCAAGGCGGCTTCGGATTCGCCGCACACGCGCACCTGGTGATCGCTGAAGTTGATGGTCGTCTGCGCAATGTCGGTATGCGTCTCCTCGCCGTATTGCCCGACACCTAGAATATGCCGCTCGTCGATCGCCATGCCGAGCACGGCAAAGGCTTCATCAGCGGCGGGATGATCGCTGAAAAATTCGTTCAGAGCCTGCGAGCGGCTAAAGGGCCGGCACACGTCGTCGGCCGTGGCGAAAAAGGCGTGGATATACGGGTCCGTCGCCCAGGCCGCCGCGCTCGCTTCGCGCGCGGGCGGCACTTCATCGACGAGCCGGCCCAGATAGGCGGTTGTGTGTTGCACGGCCGGCAGCAGGCGCGACGCGTAATTGCGCGCGAGCCGCAACGACGGACAGAGCCCGACGATCCGCTCGACGATCGCCTTCGCCTGCGGATCGTCGCTCTCTTCCGGCGCGGCGCGCTTGGTCAGCCACCGCGACAGCAGTCCCATGCCCGGCTCCCGTTGTCCGTCACGATTCGTCGTGCTCCGGCAGCAGTTGCGCCACGATCGTGTGGTTCTTCCAGAACAGATTATGGACGCGCGTTTGCAGAACGCGCAGTGCGTCCGTGGGCACATCGTCGAAGACGACCACCGCGCCGGGACGCGAACCCGTGCCGGGCACCCGCTGGATCGAGCTGAAACGCGGGAAGCCATACCGTATCAGGAACTCGCCGATTTCTTCGTCGGAGACGCTTTCCTCGACATTTCCAAGAAAGAGCTCAGCCATGATGCTTACTCCTCTAAGCGACGATGTTCAATCCGCCGTCGACATACAACGTCGAACCGGAAAGCCGCCGCGCGTATGACGTGGCCAGAAACGCGCAGGTATAGCCGACGTCCATGATGTCGACCAGTTCGCCGAGCGGTGCACGCTGCACCGCTTCGTTGAGCAGCAGCTCGAAATCCTTCAGGCCCGAAGCGGCGCGGGTCTTCAGCGGCCCCGGCGAAATCGCGTGCACGCGGATGTCCTTCGGCCCCAGCTCGAACGCCAGATAGCGCGCGCAGGCTTCGAGCGCCGCCTTGACGGGGCCCATCACGTTGTAGTTCGGTACGACCTTGTCCGCGCCGTAGTAGCTCATCGTCAGCATAGTGCCGCCGTCTTTCATCAGCGGCGCGGCAAGACGCGCCATCCGCACGAACGAATGGCAGGAGATGTCCATGGCGGTCAGGAAGCCTTCGCGCGACGATTGCAACAAGCCGCCGTGCAGATCCGCTTTCGGCGCCCAGGCAATGGCATGAACGAGAATGTCCAGCCGTCCCCACGTTTTCTCGATCTGCTCGAAAACGGCTTCCATTTCGTCCTCGCCTGTTACGTCGAGCGGCATGAATATCTCGGCATCGAGTGCTTTGGCGATCGGCTCCACATAGGGTTTCGCCTTGTCGTTAGCATAGGTGAGCGCCACGCTCGCGCCAACTTCGTGAAACGCTTTCGCGCAACCGTAGGCAATCGAATGCTCGTTGGCGATGCCGGTCACGAGGGCCTTCGCTCCTTTCAGAATCAAACGCGGTTGCTCGATCGGCATGGTGAAACTCCTCCAGGATTCGCACGTGCGTTCCGTTTGTAAACAGACCCTAGGCAATCGCGCGCGCATGGCGGGCGATCATCAGTTCCTCATTGGTGGGTACGACCCAGACCGGCACCTTGCTCGAAGCGCGGCTGATCAGCGGGCCGCCCGCCCGATTGGCGGCCTCGTCGAGTTCGGCCCCGAGCCACGCCGCTTCGCGCACGATCCGCTCGCGGATCGCGACGGCGTGCTCGCCAATGCCGGCCGTCAGCACCAGCGCGTCGAGACCCTGCATCGCCGCGGCGAGACTGCCTAGTTCGCGTCCGATACGGTAGGTGTAGACGTCGATGGCAAAGCGGGCGCGCGCGGCGTCGCTGTCGAGCAGCACGCGCATGTCGCCCGAGATGCCCGACATACCGAGCAGACCCGAGCCTTTGTAGATCAGGTCCGCGATCGCCTGCGAATCCATCTTCAGCTCGTCGAGCAGATAAAGCATCACACCGGGATCGAGGCTGCCGCAACGCGTGCCCATCGGCAGGCCGTCCACCGCCGTAAAGCCCATCGTGCTCGCCACGCTCCTGCCCGCGACCATCGCGCACATGCTCGCGCCGTTGCCCAGATGCGCGACGACGGTACGCCCCGCCGCCGCGGCCGGCGCGATGTCCGGCAGCACGCTCGCGATGTATTCGTACGAGAGCCCGTGAAAACCGTAACGCCGCACGCCGCGCGCGGTAATCGACGCAGGCAGCGCATAGGCCTGCGCGATCTCGGTCTGGGTGCGATGAAACGTGGTGTCGAAGCACGCGACCTGGGTCAGGTCGGGACGCAGTTGCGCGAGAATGCGGATCGGCTTCAGGTTATGCGGCTGATGCAGTGGCGCGAGCGGGCTCAGGCTGTCCAGCTCGTCAAGCACGGCGGAGGTCACGATAACGGGGCCGGTAAAGCGCTGCCCGCCGTGCACGACGCGATGCCCGACCGCCATCAACTGATGGCCGCCGCCGTGCTCGCGCAGAAAGCCGCCCAGATATTCGATCGCGCCCTCATGACCGAGGCGATAGTCATCGCCCCACTCGAACGAACTGGCAGTGCCGTCGCGATCTGTCGCGCGAAAGCGCGGGCTCGTGTAGAGGGCTTCGATCTGGCCGCGCAGAATGAGTTCGAGCTGCGCGTTTTGCGCGTCGAAGGCGCTGAACTTGAGGCTTGACGAACCGGCGTTCAGAACGAGGATCACATCCGCCATGGCGTCACCCGATCACCTTGCCGGCTTCGCGCCGCGCCTTCGCCACCATCGCCGCGACCGCGCACGACGCGAGACGCGTCGTCACCGAATCCGCGCGACTCGTCAGAATGATCGGCACACGCGCGCCGAGCACGATACCGGCCGCGTCCGCGCCGGCGAGAAACGACAGGCTTTTCGCGAGCATGTTGCCCGCTTCGAGGTCCGGCACCATCAATACATTGGCGCGTCCGGCAACCTGCGACTCGATGTGCTTGATGCGCGTGGCTTCGATGTTGATCGCGTTGTCGAGCGCGAGCGGACCGTCCACGAGGCCGCCGGTAATCTGCCTGCGGTCCACCATCTTGCACAGCGCCGCTGCTTCGACAGTCGATGGAATTTTCGGATTGACGCTCTCGGTCGCGGACAGGATCGCCACGCGCACTTCTTCCAACTTCAGCGCGTGCCCTAGGTCGATCGCGTTCTGCAGGATGTCGACCTTCTCTTCGAGCGTAGGCGCGATGTTGATCGCAGCGTCCGTGATGATCAACGGCTGGTCGTACGCGGGCACGTCCATCACGAAGCAATGGCTGACGCGCCGCGCGGTGCGCAGGCCGGTATCGCGGCGAATCACCTCGGCCATCAGCTCGTCGGTGTGCAGGCTGCCTTTCATCAGGGCCTCGGCCTTGCCTTCGCGCACGAGTTGCACGGCCAGCGCGGCGCCGGCGTGGCTATGCGGCGCATCGACGATCGGGAAGTCCGAGATGTCGATGCCGTGTTCGGCGGCAATCGCTTCGATGCGCGCGCGCGGCCCGACGAGCAGCGGCGTGATCAGTCCCATTTCGGCCGCTTCGACCGCGCCTCTGAGCGAACTCTCGTCGCACGGATGCGCAACCGCGGTCGGTAATGGCGGCAGCGTGCGGCTGTATTCGATCAGACGATCATACTTTGCGTGCTTTTCCATCGGCGTATTCCTCGTGTGTGCGGCGCGTTAGGTTCGCGCCGTGTCGACGGTTGCGTCGTGCTTACCTCCGGTTGCGCAGCGTGCCGGCCGCTCACGTGCGGGTCCCGTCCGGCAAACGCGCGGAGCGCTTGCGGCTCACACGCGAACCCAGCACCGCGCGGATACGTTCGACCGCCGTCTTGAGCGCGGCGTCGGGCGGGGCGTTCAACACGCGCTCGTCGGTCATCAGCTTGTCGAGCAGTTGCAGAAAGCGCTCGAGATCTTCGCTATGGGAGAGCAGCTTCGGCAGCGTGGCAATTGCCTCGTCCGGTTCGAAGCTGACGATGATTTCCTGCTCGCCCCGAATGCGCCGCCAGTGGTCGGAACTGATGTCGGGGAGGTACTCCGTGTAACTTTCGGCGATCTCCTTGCGCAGCTCGAAGCGTGAGAGCGGCAACGACTCGCCCTTGCGCGACAGCAGGAAGGCCGCACGCGCGAGCGCCTCCGTGTAGCCGCCGTCGCCGATCGCCTGCAACGCGGTGCGCACGAACGGCAACTCGCGCGGATTGATCGCGCCGGCTTGCGCGGGCGCACCGTCGGCGGGCGCCTTGCCGAGGAACGTCGCATACATGTTCGCGTACACGCTGAAGAAGCTGGCCTCGGTCGCCGCGTCGCGCATGTCGCGGAAATAATCGAGCGACGCGCTGATCATTTGCGAGCCGCTCTCTTCGAGCTTGCTCCACGGGTTATCCGCGCCGGCCCGCTGGCGATTGTCGCGAACCGACTGCGCGGCCGCCGGCAGCCAGCCAAGCCACGGATTCATCGAGGAAACGGCCCAGCGCTGCCAGCGCAGCGGATGAAACTGGCGCAGCATGCTGGCGCCCCTTTCGTTCGACATCGCCTGCACGAACGGCTGCGCGAACAGTTCGTACATACGCTGATTCAACGCGGACACCTCGGCGACCGCTTCGAACGGCTTTTCGTCGATGCGGCCAAAGCGGTTGAAATGCGCGGATATGTCTTCGAGCCGCCGTTCATGAAATTCCACCTCATACTCGATCTCCCCGGCCGCGTTCCGGACCTCGTCGATCGTCATGCCGTAGAGCCCCGGCGGAAACGTTTCGATGGTGTTGAGCACGGAGACGATCTGCGCGTGCTCCTTTTTCGCGACTTTGCCGGACACGAAAATGCCCAGATGACCGATGCTTTGGTGCGTCAGACCGACGATCACCTGACCACGCGCCTTGATCTCCTCGGTGCTGCCGTACAGGTCCGCCACCCAGTTGAACGCCTGTTGAGGCGGCGTGATGTTGTCGCCCATCGACGCGAACAGGATGATCGGTGAGCGGATTTCACGCAGGTCGAACGTCTGGCCGCCACTGTTCTTCACCCCGCCCGACCACAGCTTGTTGCCGACGAACAGGTTGCTCGTGATCCATTCGATCTCCTCGCGATTCATCAGGTAGTAGCTGCCCCACCAGCGCTCGAATTCCAGAAAGCGCGGCGGCTCGGTGTCGATGTTCGAGTACAGGTGGTAGTACTTGTCCCAGAACGTGTTGGCGGGGTTCAGGTTCTCGAAGTTCTGCACCAGATACGCGCCGTCGAACTTGCCGTTGCCGAGATCCGCCGCGTACGACGCGAGCCACGCGCCGCCCAGCATGCCGCCCGCGTAGCGCATCGGATTGTCGCCCTCGCCTTCGCTCCAGGCTCCGCCCCAGTACGACATCGGCGCACCGTTGATGACGATCGGGCCGGTGTCGTCGGGGTCGGAGCTGGCGAGCATCATCGCTGCCCAGCCGCCCTGGCAATTGCCGATGATCGCGGGCTTCGGGCTGTCGGGATGCAGCGAGCGCACCTTGCGCACGAATCGCTGCTCGGCGTTGCACACGTCGAGCAGGGTCTGGCCGGGCTCGGGATCGCGAAAGAACACCACGAAGTAGACGGGATAGCCCGCGCGCAGCGCGACGCCCGCCTGCGAATCGTCCTTGAAGCCGCCGATACCGGGGCCGTGCCCCGCGCGCGGATCGATGATCAGATACGGACGTTTGCGCACGTCGACGCCCACGCCTTCGAGCGGACGAAGTTGCAGCAGCGCATAGTTGACCGGCCGCTCGAATGTGCGGCCGTCGAGCAGCATGTCGTAATCGAAATGCAGCACCGGCGCGGGACCGCTGGCGCTGCGTTCGACGAACTCGTTGCCGCGCCGGTACAGCGTGTCCCAGAAGAGCAGCGAGCGCTGCGCGGCGTCCACGGTGTATTGCCACGCGTTGAGCGGGTTGAACGGCGCGGGCGCCGCGCTTGCGGGCACGCTGTCGTCGTGATCGAGCCCCAGCGTGCCGACGACCCGTTCGTTCAGGTGCCGCTGGGCATTTTGCGTGCGCTTTTGCAGCACGTGGGTGATTTTCGCAGTGATATCCTGGCTTTGTGACAACAGCGTTTCAGCGTCCATCGGGCGACTCCTGAAAGGTGCTCGACACGTCAATCAGGCGGATGCGCCTGCACAGCGGAAGCGATATCGCGGCTCACCGAAGCGAGCGCGCGATCGTGCGCGGCGATGAGCGGCTCGAAACCCGGACCGGACACGGCCTCGTGCGCGACCGATCGGCCGGTGACGGCACGGCCCTTGCCCGGCGGGCGCACGGCCCAGAGCACGTCGACGGTGACGTCGCGCCCGGGCACGGATTCGAAGCGCATTACGTCGATCCGCACATGCCAGACGACGGACGGATCGCGTAGTGCATCGTACAACGAAATCTCCTGCGAGTTCAGCAGGGCGCCGACATCGGCCGCGATCACGCGGCCGATGTCGCCACCAAGCGGCTCCGCCCAGCGGTCGAACTCATTGACCGCGACCTCGTTGTCGCCGATCCGCGTGACGATCTGCGGCCGGTCCACCACCGCGGGTATCGTTACCGGACCGATTACCGCCGCGATCGGCCGGCTCGCACCGGTACTGCTCAACGATTCGTCGGGACTCAGCGTGTAGAAGTTCGTCGCTGGCGACTTGCAGGCGCCGAGCAAAGCACCGGCGAGCGCGAGCATCAGACAGGCCGTGCAGCGGGCCGTGAGGCGGGCTATGAAGCGGGCGATGAAGCGGGGCGTCGCATGTCTCATGGCTTCTTGTCCTCCGACTTGCCGCGCACGAGCGATTCCGGGTGTCGCGACAAATAGTCGGCCAGCGTACGCAGCGAGGCCGCGGTGCGGGTCAATTCACGCATCGCCTCCTCCGTCGATTGCTGCAGCGACGAGTCCGGCTGCAGCGCGGCATTCGCGGAGTCAAGCGTGGTTTGCGCCGAACTCAGCGTATCGCGCGCTTTCGGCATGACTTGCGTGTTGAGCTGCGCGATCATCGCGTTGGTCGTGCGCAGGGTCGAGCGCGCGTCGTTGCCGATGTCCTCGAACGGTATGTTGTTGAGCTTGGTCAGCAAACGCGTGATCGAGTCCTGCAGCGATTGCAGCGTGCGCGGGACCGCGGGTATTTCGGGCGGCGACTTGCTCCAGTCGATCGACGCCTTCGGCGCATCGGGGAAAAAGTCCGCCGCGAGATAGAGCTGGCCGGTCAGCGGATTGCCGCTTCTCAACTGGAAGCGAAATCCGTGCTCGACGAGGTAGTTCCCGAGAGCGTGTGGGTCATTGGTGAGCCGTCCGCCGTTGCCGTCGTTCTGATAGCGCGACGTGAAGCGCTCCGGATAGAGATTGATCTCGACGGGAATGCTGAAACGGCGGGCGTTCGGGTCGAAGCGGGTATAGATCGCCGTCACTTCGCCGATCACGATACCGCGAAAATCGACTGGCGCGCCGACCGTCAAACCGCGGACCGAATCCGTGAAGTTCACCACGAATTTGTCGACGAGGCGATCGTGCATTTTCATCGCTTCGGCGCGTGTGGTGTACAGCTCGAACGGGGTGTTGGTATCGGCGCTCGTCTCAACCTGCGAATCGGGCGGCGATTCGAACGCGACGCCGCCAATGATGATCGACACGATCGACTGCGATTCGATGCGCACGCCGTTGCTGTCGAACGCCATGTCGACACCACTTGCGTGCCAGAAGCGCGTGTCGGTTCTCACGAACCGGTCGTACGGCGCATTGACGAAGACCTTCACCGTGACGCCGCGGCCGTCGGGGTCCAAATGGAACGACGCGACCTGGCCCACCTGAATTCTGCGGAAGAACACGGGCGTACCCACGTCGAGTGAGCCAAGTCCTATCCCGTGCAGTGTGTACTCATGTCCCGGCACGTCGCTCGCGATCACGGGCGGCTCCTCGAGACCGACGAAACTGCGGCGCGCCTTGTTCGAATTACCGACATCGACGTCGACATACGAGCCCGACAGCAGCGTGCCGAGTCCCGACACCGTGCCGCCCGAAATGCGCGGACGCACGACCCAGAAGCGCGTGTTGTCGACGAGCAGGTCCGACACGTCGCGCGTGACTTCGGCCTTGGCCACCACGCGCTTGTGGTCCGGCGACAGCGAGACCGCTTCGACCACGCCGATATCGACGTCCTTGAACTTGAGCTTGGTCTTGCCCGCTTCGAGACCATCACCCGTCTTGAAGCTGATGGTGATCTGCTCGCCGCGCTCGATCACCGCCTTCACCGCCAGCCAGCCGCCGATCAGTATCGCGACGATCGGCACCAGCCAGACCAGTTGCACCCGCAAGCGCGAGCGCGGCACCGGCTCCGCGGCAGGCAGCTCGGGATCTTCATTCGGAGTGGACACGGTTTGTCTCCAACGCGTCCCACATCAGGCGCGGATCGAACGACATCGCGGCGAGCAGCGTCAGCACGACGACCGCGCCGAATGCGATCGCCGCCGGGCCGGCCTTGATCGTCGCCAGCGCCTGAAACTGCACCAGCGCGACCAGCATCGTGATCACATAGATATCGAGCATCGACCAGCGCCCGACCAGCTCGATCATGCGATAGATCCGCGTGCGCTGCCCCGGCAGCCATTGCGAACGAAGCTGCGTCGACAGCGCGAGATACGCGAGGCCGAGAATCTTCAGCATCGGCACGACGATGCTCGCGATGAACACGAGCAGCGCAAGCGGCCACGAGCCGGACACCCACAGATAGACCACGCCGCTCATGATCGTGTCCTTCTGGGTGCCGAACAGTGAGCTCGTGTCCATCACGGGCAGCACGTTGGCCGGAATGTAGAGGACGATCGAGGCCACCAGATACGCCCAGGTCCGCGACAGGCTCGCCGGCTTGCGCAGATGCAACGGCGCCTTGCAGCGCGGACAGACATGCTTGCCGGCGCCGCCGGGCTGCTTGACCAGCAGGCCGCATTCTTCGCACAGCGCGAGTCCGTAGGCCGACGCCGTGATGGCGTTGCGGCGAAAGCGGATTGGCGGCAATTGCCATGTGTGCGCGCCACGCATTGCCGTGATGCGCGTCCACACCTCGTGCGGATCGAACATCGCCGCCGCGGCCGCGAGCAGCAGCATCAGCGCGATGAACGACCACAGCGCGGTGCCCGGCACCACCCTCGCGATATGGGCGAGCTTGACGAGCGCGACCAGCAGACCGAGGATCAGCACCTCGGTCATGCCCCACGGCCGCGCGAGCTGAAACAGACGAAAGCCCTCGGCCGCGTGCCACGGTATGCGCCCGAAGTGCAGCGGCAGCAGCAGCCAGAGCATCGCCACGGTCTGCAGGACCGGCGTGACGATCGTCGTGAGGCCGACCAGCAATGCGAGCGGCCACGTTCCGAACACGTACAGCATGCGCACCGCACCCGCGAGCGTCGTCTGCACGACATGGCCGTTCAGCGACAGACCGACGATCGGAAACAGGTTCGAGATAACGAGCAGCACGGCGGACGCGCACGTGAATGCGAGCGCATACTCCGGCCCGTTCGAGCGTCCTCGTCTGAGTTCCGCGCGACATCGCTGGCAACGCAAAGCATGGCCTGCGGCGGGCGGCGCGCCGAGCTGAAGCAGGTCGCACTCTTCGCACGCGATGAGCTCGTTGCGAGTCATCTCGCCTCCACCGCGGCCGCAGGTCCGCCTGGCGCGGGCGCGTTCTGCGAGACCGGCGCCATCCCAGGCGGCGTTCGCGGCGCGGGCGGGGGCACCGTCAGTTTTTCCGCCTCGGTCACCCAGCCGCCACCCATCGCCTTGTAGAGCGTGACGAACGAGGTCAGCTCGGCACCCTGAGTTTGCGTATAGCTGAGTTGCGCATTGAACAGACTGCGCTCCGCATCGAGCACTTCGATGTAGCTCGTGTAGCCGCCTTCGTAACGCTGCCGTGCGAGGTGCGCGTACGTGTGCAGCGCCTCGACCTGGCTGCCTAGCGAATCGAGTGCCTGATGGGTCTTCTGCACGGAGATGAGCGAGTCCTCGACCTCCTGGAACGCCACCTGGATCGCCTTTTCGTACGAGTACAGTGCTTCCTGCTGACGCGCCTCGGCCTGATGCACCTGGCCCGTGATGTTTCCCGCCGTGAAGATCGGCTGAGTGATGTTGCCGGCAAACGACCACACCCGCGCCGGACCGGTGAACAGATTCGAGAACTGCGCGCTGACCGAACCGAACAGCCCGGTCAACGAAATCGACGGGAAGTACAACGCGCGCGCCGCGCCGATCAGCGCGTTTTGCGCGACCAGCGACTGCTCGGCCTCCAGCAGGTCGGGGCGGCGTTCGAGCAGATCGGACGGCAACCCCTCGGGAATCTGCGGCGTACCCATCTGCGACAGTTCGCGCCCGCGCAGAATCGCGCCGGGATTCGTGCCGATCAACACCGACAGCGCGTCTTCCTGCTGGCCGATCTGTTGTTCGATCTGCGGCACCGTGACCCGCGCGGCTTCATATTCCGACTGGCTTTGCGCGAGTTCCATCTGCGAAACCTCGCCATATTTGAAGCGCGCCTCGAAAACACGCACCGATTCCGCGCGGCTCTCCACGGTCTCCTTCGCGATTTCGAGCTGCCGGTCCAGACTGCGCAGATTGATGTAGGCCGAAGCGACTGAGGCGACCAGCGTCAGGATGGTCGCGCGGCGGCCCTCTTCGCTCGCAAGCAGATTCGCGCGCGCCGCCTCGGTTTCGCGGCGCACCTTGCCGAACAGATCGACTTCCCAGGACACCGCCAGCGACGCGTCGAACTGGTTATAGACGGGGTTCACGCCTTTCGGTATCGGCACGCCTGCGTCCTGCGAGGCCCGTTGACGCGACGCGTCGGCGCTTGCCGAGAGCTGCGGAAACAACGCGGAGCGCGTCGTCACGAACTGTCCGCGAAACTCGTCGACCCGCGCGGCCGCGACCTTCACATCACGATTGTCCTGCAGCGCGGTGGCGATCAGCTGATCGAGCACCGGGTCCTGAAACTGCTCCCACCATGTGGCATTCGCGATGCCCGCGGCCTCGCCCTGGCCAAAGCGATAGGTGGCCGGCACGTCGACCGCCGGGCGCTCGTAATTGGGGCCGAGCAGGCATCCGCCCAGCCCGAGCAGCAGGACGGATGCGAGCAATCGCGCGAGTGCCGTCCGGCGCATGTCACTCCCCTTCCCGCGGCGCGGACGGCGCACCGGTCGACGCGCCGGGCCCTGGCATCGCGGGGGGTCCGCCAGGCTCGACGCCCGGCGTCGGCTTCGTGCCTCCTTTCGAGCGCGACGACATCGATTCGAGCAGGTAATAGAACATCGGGATAAAGAACACGGCGATCGCCGTCGCGCCCAGCATCCCGCCGATCACGCCAGTGCCGATCGAATGGCGGCTGTTGGCCGACGCGCCCGTCGCGATTGCGAGCGGCACGCAGCCGAGAATGAACGCGAGCGAGGTCATCACGATCGGCCGCAGCCGTTCTTCCGCCGCGGTCATCGTCGCGTCGAATACCGATGCGCCCGTCTCGCGATTGAGCACCGCGAATTCGAAGATCAGGATCGCGTTCTTCGCCGCGAGCGCGACCAGCATGGTCAGGCCGATCTGGAAGTAGACGTCGTTGGACAGACCGCGCAGCAAGATCGCGAGCAGCGCGCCGAACAGCGCGAACGGCACCGCCATCAGCACACCGACCGGTAACGACCACTTCTCGTACTGCGCGGCGAGGATCAGGAACACCATCACGAGACCGAACACGAACACGAGCCCGGAGGTGCCGCCCGACTGGCGTTCTTCGAACGCCTCGCCGCTCCACGCGATGTCGTAGCCGTCCGGCATCTGCGCGGCGAGTTCTTCCAGCGTCGAGATCACCTGCCCGGAGCTGAAGCCCGGCGCGGCATTCGCCGTGATCTTGATGGCCGGGAAGTTATTGAATCGCGTGACGAGGTCTGGGCCCGTCACATAGCGGTAGGTCGCCACCGACTTGATCGGCACCATCGTGCCGTTGGTGCTGCGCACGAAGATCTGGTCGAGATCGGTGGGCTTCAGGCGATACGATGGCTCCGCCTGGAGAATCACCTGCCACAGCCGGCTCGAACGGTTGAACTGCGAGACGTACAGCGAGCCGAACATCGTCTGCATCGCGCTATAGACGTCTTCGACCGGCACGCCGAGCGTCTCCGACTTGTCGCGATCCACGTCGACCAGCAGTTGCCGCGACGCCGCATTGAACGTCGTCGTGACGCGGGTCAGCTCCTTGCGCGCCCGCGCTTTCTGGACGAACTGGTCAGCCACACCCGCAAGCTGGGCGATGGAAGCGTCCCCCTTGCTCTGAATCCACACCTCCGTGCCGCCCGTCGTGCCGAGCCCCGGAATCGACGGCGGGTTCACCGGCAGCACGATGCCCTCCTGCACGTTCGCGAAGTAGCGATACGCGTCGAGCAGCACCGCGCGCGCATTCTGCGTCCTGATGTTGGCCCGCGTGTAGCGTTCGTCGAAGCTCTTCAGGCCGACAAAGAACGTGCCCGCGTTGTTCTTGTTCTGGCTGTCGAGCAGGCTGAAACCATCGATCGTGGTGATGCTGCCGACCGCTTCCTGCTTCATGAAGTAGTCGGTGATGATCTGCGATACCCGACCCGTGCGGTCGAGGCTCGCGGCGTCCGGCATGATGACCGCGCCGAGGAGATAGCCCTGGTCCTCAGGTGGCAGGAACGCCGACGGAATCGAGCGCACCATCAGCACCGCCAGCACGATCATCGCGACGAAGAACACGAGCCCCATGATGAAACGCTTGATGATTAGCTTGACCGTGCGCGTATAGCCCGACGTCATGCGGGCGAACTGATTGTCGAACCAGCGGAAAAAGCCCTTCTTCTCGTGGTGCGAGCTAGTCAGCAGCAACGCGGCGAGCGCCGGTGACAAGGTCAGTGCGACGATGCCGGACAGCACCACCGAAATCGCGATCGTGATCGCGAACTGCTTGTACATCTGCCCGGTGATGCCGCCGAGAAACGCGACCGGCACGAACACCGCGCACAACACCAGCACGATCGCCACGACTGGCCCGGCGACTTCGTCCATCGCCTGTTTCGCGGCCTCTTTCGGCGAGAGCTTGTGCACCGTCATGTTGCGTTCGACGTTCTCGATCACGACGATCGCATCGTCGACGACGATACCGATCGCGAGCACCATGCCGAACAAGGTCAGCATGTTGATCGAGAAGCCCAGCAGCAGCATGAACATGCAGGTGCCGACGATCGACACCGGCACCGCGATGATCGGAATCAGCGTCGCGCGAAGGCTTTGCAGGAATACGAACACGACGATCACGACGAGCACCAGCGCTTCGAAGAACGTATGGATCACGTCCGAGATCGACGCTCGCGTGAACTCGGTCGTGTCCATCGCGATCTCGTAGGTCATGCCTTCGGGAAACGACTTCTTCAGCTCCGCGAGTGTCGCGCGCACCTGCTTCGCCACGTCGAGCGCATTGGCGCCCGGCTGCTGATACACGGCGAGCACGGTGGCCGGCTTACCCTGGAAGCGGCTGCGAATCGAGTAGTCTTTCTGGCCAAGCTCGGCACGGCCGATGTCCTTGAGCCGCACGATCGCCGCGCCGCCGCTCGCGGCACGCACGATGATGTTGTCGAACTGCGAAGGCTCGGCGAGGCGCCCCGTGGTCGTGACCGCGAACGACTGCTGAACTGCTGAGCCGGTCGGCGACTGTCCGATACTGCCCACCGCGAACTGCTGGTTCTGGTTCGCGACGACCCGTTGCACGTCGGCGGCCGTCACGCCCAGCTGCGCCATCCGGTCGGGCTTCAGCCAGATCCGCATCGCGTAGTCTGGCGTGCCGAAGATACTCGACTGGTTCGCGCCGGGGATCCGCTTGATCGCGTCGAGCACGTAGATGTTCGTGAAGTTCGCGATATAGGTCGCGTCGTAACGGTCGGTGGGCGAATAGACCGCGATCACCATCATGAACGCCTGCGACTTTTTCTGTACCTGAACGCCTTGCGCCTGTACCGATTGCGGCAGTTGCGGCAGCGCGAGATTCACGCGGTTCTGCACGTCGACCTGGGCCAGTTCGGGGTTCGTGCCGATCTGGAAGTACACGTTGAGCGTGACATTGCCGGTCGACGAACTCGACGAGTTCATGTAGATCATGTTGTCCGCGCCGTTGACCTGCTGCTCGATCGGCGCGGCGACGTTGTTCGCGACCACCTCGGCGCTGGCGCCCGGATAGGTGGCGGACACCGTGATCTGCGGCGGTGTGATGTCGGGGTATTGCGCGACCGGCAGCGCGAACATCGCAATGGCGCCGCCGAGCGTGATGACGATCGAGATGACTGACGCGAAAATCGGCCGGTCGATGCAATAGCGCGAGATATTCATGGGACTGTCCCGTCACTCGGCGGCAGGCGCCGCCGCAGCCGCCGAGCCGCTCCCGACGACGGACGGCACCGTTTTGACGATCTTCAGCGACGAATCCGCGGTGACGCGCAGCGCGCCATCGACGACGATCCGCTCGCCCGCCTTGAGTCCATCCGACACGAACCAGTTTTCGCCCTGCCACTCCCCGACTTCGACGACCCGCTGATGCGCCTTCGAGTCGTTACCGACGACCCACACGAAGTGGCTCTTCGCCCCCTGCAATACCGCGCGCTGCGGCACCAGCGTCGCGTGGGGCCGGATCGCGCCGGAAACGCGGGCCCGCACGAACTGGCCGGGGCGCAAGGTGCCCTTCGGATTGGCGAAGGTCGCGCGCACGAGGAAGGTCCCCGTTTCCGTGTTGAACGCCGGGTTCGCGAAGTCGATCTCGCCTTGCTCGGCATAGGGTGTGCCGTCGGCGAGAATCAGATGCACGGAGAAATCGTTGTGCGGGGGAAATCGCAACAGTCCCGCCGCGATGTCGTCCCGGTACTTCAGCATCTCATTCTCGGAGATGCTGAAGTTCACCCACATCGGGTCGAGCTGATACACGTAGGTCAGCAGGCCGTTCGCGGTTGCCGTCACATAGCTGCCATCCTGCTGCCGCGCGAAGCTCGACAGGCCGTTCAGCGGCGACTTGATCGTCGTGTAGCCGAGGTTCAGGAGCGCGGTGTCGACTTCGCCCTGCGCGGCGATCACCGCGGCGGCACTTTGCTTCTCGTTGCCGACCGCGTCATCGAGATCCTTCTTGCTCAGCGCGTTCTGCGCCGCCAACGGCTCCACGCGCGCGAGATTGGCCTTGGCGACTTCGAGACGCGCCTGCTGCTGGGCCAGTTGCCCTTTCGCCGTCTGCAGCGCGGCCTCGAACGGCTTGCGGTCCATCTGGAACATCGTTTGTCCGGTCTTGACCAGCGTGCCTTCGGTGTACAGGCGCTTGTCGAGGAAGCCGTCCACCCGCGTGCGGATCTCGACTTCACGCGAACTCTGCGTCTGCGCGGTGAATTCGAAGTCGACCGGCGTGTCCTGCTGCGCGACCGTCATCACGGTCACTTCGGGCGCGGCGGCGACCGGCGGCGCGGCAGCCTTCTTGCACGACGCGAGCAGTGTGAGCAGCGCCAGCGCCGCGACGACGACGGGCAGCGTGAGAGCGCCGCGAGAATCCGGCCGCGGCGAAACACAGGACACGGGGACGGCTTTCATCGCGCACTCCGCCAGATCACAAGGGCGTGCAATTGCCGAACAGCACGAAGGCGTCGTCTCTGTTCGCGATCGTCAACGTCATCTCACCGTCCACCGCATCGACGATCAGCGTCCAGCCAAAGCCCATCTCCGTGCCGAGGATGAGGACCTGATTAGGATCCTTGTTGACTGAGACCATCGGCGTCGTGTGCGCGGGACCAATGACGACGCGTTTGTCGAAGTCGAGAGTCAGGAATCGCGGCGCACCGACATCTGCGGGCAACGAGCGCGTGCAGGCGATGCCCGGATCGCAGGCGTGCGCATCAATGGTCGCGCAGATCAGCCGCTTGCTGCCGTCGAAGTCCGCCGCGCCGACCTGCAACGCTACGGTGCTGAGAAGAATCGCGAGACACAGCGGGCTTGATTTCATCACGTGCGCTCCCCCTTCTTTCCTTGAACGCCGCAGCCCTGCGCGCAGCGAATGGCGCGCGCAAAGGCAGGCATCTGCCGCGAACGGTTCGGTTCGACGCCTTGGCTCAGTTCAGTTTGGTGGCCCGCAGAAACGGCGACAATCGGACCTTGGTCTCATATCATCCGGCGAGAATGCGCGCCTTCAGGGTGTCGGCGGACCGCCGATGGCCATCTCGACCGCCTTGAACAGGATCGCGCTGGTGAACGGCTTGCGCAGATACGCGGCCGCGCCCGCCGCAAGCGCGGTCTGGCGTACGGAGATATCGTCGTAGGCGGTGATCACGATGACGGGTACACCCATTTGCGCGAGCTGACGCTGGACTTCCAGGCCGTTGCTGCCCGGCATCTGCACATCCAGAATCACGCAGGCAGGCCGATACGACGGAATAGCCGCAAGCGCATTCAAGAACTCGTCGCCGCTGTAAAACGTCTCCGCCCTGATCCCTTCGGAGTGCAGCAAACGCTTGATGGCTCGGCACACCGAGTCGTCATCGTCGACCACCGCAACAAATTGGTTTGGGTTGACCATATGACGCCGCGAGCGCGCAGCCGCTCCGGAAAGTAGACCACTGATGTCTTAGCGTAATGGTCGAAAGCCAAACGAGATATAAGACTTTGGTCCACTAGCGGTATCGCCCAGCGCCGACCAGAGTCGCGAGGCAACGCGGGAATGCGCACCCGATTCGGGCGATTATTCTTCGTCGGCGGTACAAACGCCGGCCTTCTGCACCAGTCGAACGAGTTCAACGATCGATCGGGCTTTCATCTTCTCCATCACGCGGGCCCGATGAATCTTGATGGTCTTTTCGGCCGCGCCCAGATCGCTCGCAACCTGTTTGTTCAGGCGGCCGGTGACGACGAGTTCCATGACTTCGCGCTCGCGGCGTGTCAGATGCCGCATCCGCTCTTCGATTTCCTCGCGTTCGTGGCGCCGCCTGCTTTCGACGCACGCGCGCGCGAGCGCGCGATCCACCGCGGCGAGCAACAGTGAGTCGCGCACCGGCTTGGGCAGGAAGTCCACCGCTCCGCCCTTCATCGCGTCGACGCTCGAACTGATGTCGCCATGTCCGGTCAGAAATACGATCGGCAGAAGCTGATCGAGCTTGCGCTGCACTTCGAGTCCCGTCATGCCCGGCATCTGCAGATCGAGAACGAGGCAGGCCGGCATGCTCGTCAGATCGGCCCGGTCGAGAAAAGCTTCGGGACTGTCGAAGCATTCAACCTGATAGCCCGAGGCGCGCAGCAATCGGGCGAGCGCGCTGCGCACACTGTCCTCGTCGTCGACGATAAATACGCGTGTGGTGGTTTGGTTCATGATGTTCAGGGCGCCCGTCCCTGTCGGATATCAGTCGCCACGGGCAGCGCGACGTGAAAGGACGCCCCTTTGCCCTCGTTGTTTTCCGCCCACAACTGGCCGCGGTGCGCGGTGACGATCGTACGGCTGATGGAAAGACCCAGGCCGAGCCCCTGCGGCTTGGTAGTGAAAAACGGCCGGAAAATCCGCTCCATGCTTTCGACGGCGAGGCCCTGCCCGCGATCCTTGACCGTTATCCGTACCAGTCCGCCCGGCTGCTCGCGCACCATTGTTTCGACGACACAGTCCGCTGCAGGGCAATCCTTGACCGCGTCGAAAGCGTTGAGCAGCAGGTTCAGGATCACTTGCTGAAGCTGCACCTTGTCGCCGCAAATCAGCGTCAGACTGTCGGGGATGTCGAAGCTCGTACGCACGCCACGCGTCAACGCATCGCTGTGCACGAGCATCTCGACGTCGCGCACGACGTTGCCGATGTCCAGCAACTGCAATTCGACATCGCCTTTGCGTACCAAGGCGCGGATTTTCTGCAGCACGTCGTTGGCGCGGCAATCGTCGGCGACGATATCTTCGAGCGCTTCGCGCAGCTCCACTACGTTGGTCGTCTCCGCATCCATGAATTTGCGCGCGGCCTGTGCGTTGAACAGGATCGCGGTAAGCGGCTGCTTCAGCTCGTGCGCGAGCGATCCGGCCAGTTCGCCCAATGAAGAAACCCGGGAGAGATGCACGAGTTCTTTGGTATTGCCATCGACTTCGCCGCAGGCACTGCAATCCGATATCGCGGCGATCCGCAATTCCTGATTGCGCACGCGGCATCGCGTGGTTTCGGCCTGCGCGTGAAAGCCGCCGCCGTCGCGCCGCCGCGCCATCAATGTCTGCGTAGTCGAAACGCCGGGGATTTGTATTTTCGTGCCATGATCGCCGAGCTCTGGACGATCGCCGTTGAAACCATCGGTCGGAAACAGCCTGGAGACCGGCGCGCCGATCAGCTCTTCCCTCGTATAGCCGAACAGTTGCGCAGCGCGCGCGTTCACGAAGATGATCTGGTCCCGCTGATCGACCGTGACGATCGGGACCGGCAACATTTCGAGCGTCTCCCGCAGCGGGGTTCTCGTGTTGAGCGTGCGTCGCGCAATGCGATCGTAGTCGCCTCGCAGCCACGCCGTGCACGCGACCACATAACGCTCCCATGTCGGCCGTGATTGCGGCGGCTCATGGGTATCGCGGATCCTCTGTCGGCTCGACGTGCCAGGTATGCCGCGAAGGCGCTGAAAACGGTGACGCCTGGGTGAAGACTGTCTGGAAGGGTCGTGCCCGGATAGTGGAGGACCGTCGGTGCATGCGGTGTCGGCTTGTGAAGTGTGGTGCCGGACCGCATCGCGCGGTTGCGCGTACAGCGTCGTGAAAATTTCCGCTACCCCAATCGCCAGGTGTCTGCCGTGCATGATCAGATTTATCATTGGCACCTCCAAGTCCAGTGCGAACGGATTCTGTACAACTGCGACGTCTTTATCTTTGGGCTTCGAACCACATAATTGACTTCACAATCAGTACTTCGCACGTCTGGTGGCTGGAACTCAGTATAGGCTATCTGTAATCAATTACCGGCGGGCAAGCGTGATTCGTGCCGTTTACTCGGGAAAATACTCAATAGACTTATGCATTGTCCGCCATTGCTCGCCAATTGACGACAGTATTTGGTAGGCGGTTAATTATTTCATCGCGAGTGGCATCCGTGTCGGCGCATTCGCGCGAAAAAAACGTTAGCAAACGTACTATGTCACACCATGGTAGCGCTTTCAAATGAATACGCACGGCCTTAAATATTTCGCGAATCACAAAAACAGCAAATATGACAACGCTAATTCGCGGATCGCATTAATTCATCGGTGAACAGATTCATTTATCCGCAGCCGACGTATTTTAACGCCTGTTATTTCAGTGCGAATCATTATCATTCTTCGGCAACAAAAAAGATTTATGCCAGACGCATCGCTCAACGCAGTACAACGGCGAGAGCGCCCGCATGGGGCTCGCAGCGTTTCGCGGGGACAGTCGATGGGAACGACGATGGGGATCGCCGTAGGTGGGGACATGCGAAGCGTGTCGCGCGGCTTCGCTGTAACGAAGCCGCGATATCACGCGATGGAACAGTCGCGCTCAATACGGATACCGATGCAAGCTGTAAAGAGCGACGACGCACCGCGTCGTGCCGCCAGGTGACAGCACAATGACGACTCAATGCCGCTCTTTGCCGCGCCCTGCTACAGGTTCATCCGCGTGACCTTGGTGCCGGCCAGCGACACGTCGGCCATCAGGCCCGCATTGGTCAAGACCATCGCAATGACCTCGGAGGTTGCCGACGTGGTATCGATCGTGCCGGTAGCCCCGACTTTCACGACCGAAACCGAGACATCGCCGCCCACCGACCAGCCCGCAGAATTGCGGAATTTCTCGAGCGAATTCTGCGTCATGAACAGGAAGATCACGGCGGTCGACTGCGCGCCTGCCTGCAATCCGAACGAAGCCGCGGCGGTACTGTAATAGCCGACCGTCTTTCCACCGACGCGCAACGCACCTTCACCGTATTCAGCACCGACGAGGAACGCCGCCTTCTTCACCGAAGGAAACACCAGCACGCCTTGCGCCTTCGATACGAGTTCGTGCGAGCCTTGCACCGTACTGAACAGTTTCGACATCGTACCGTCCACGGCCGCGTCGATCTCCTGCCGTTTGGCGGCATCGGTAGCGGGACTCTCGCCGCTGCCTCCCGTCGTCGTGCAACCCGCCAAAGCCAGACTCGCGGCCATGGTTGAAAGCGCGAGCGTGTGCACAAAGTTCCGTCTGTTCACTATCGACCTCCGTTCCGGTTACGGTGCGATTCGCCAGTCCTGATGTCTGGAAGCCCCGATCTTTTTTCTCTACCGTGAAGCGCCATGGCCGCACGTCGCGAGCCCTGGAAGCATCGGCTCAAAGACCACTGGAGCGACGACTGCAACGCTTGCAGTTACATGATGTCACGCTGCAGAAGTTGCGGAATCGGACTTTAGTCTTACAGCTAGCGGGACGTCGATGCACGAAAAGCGATGTCAGCGACGCGGCCTGGCCTCATCGGCATTGATCATCCGCCGAGCGCGATAATCGCGATCGTAAGCAGGATGCCGAGCGCCGCCATCGCAAGGCCGGCTTGCCAGCCGCTGAATCCCGCGTAGTGACCCAGCGCCATGCCGCTGCCGAATAGCATCGCAACGGTCAATACACGGGAGACGATCAACGCCGTCGCGACGTTCGCGATCAGCAGGAACGGCAGCGCAACCGGAAATGTCGCGACGACCACGAGCAGAAAGATGCCCACCGCGCCGATGAAGTCGTCGAGCGCAAACACGGCGCGCTGCGGCACATCGGGCCGCGCGGTAACACGCCTGCGGATGGACTCGAGCTCGGTATCGCCGATCAGTGGTTTGAGCCAGCCCGCCATCGCATCGCGAAGCGTCTGAACGCCCGCGGCCGCATCCGGCTCGCTGCGCACGGCATGCGCAAGCGTCACACGCCTGCCGCGGGCCACCAGCGTACGCACGAGGTACATGACCGCGTCTGCGAGACCCCATGCAAGATTGCAGCCAAGCGCGGTGAAGAACATCTTGTGACCCGCGTCCAGACCCGCGCCCACCGCGGATACGGTGCCGACGAACGTGAGCGCCATGAAGAGGCCGAAACACAGCTCGCACACGCGATCGACGACATCGAGAACCCGCTCCCTGTCGCCGACGCTTTTCTGCTCCGTCAGATCGGTGGCACCCATGAGGCCTCCCGCGGCGATAGCGTTGATCGAACCCGCGCGCTTCGCCGGCATACCGATGGGGCACGGCGACGCCAGTCGGATCGGGCACGCGCGAGCAGACGCCCACAGCCTACAGCGCGCCGTGCGCCGACGATATTGGACCAAGGTCGTATGGCCCCTTTTCGCGCACCGCTTTACCTTGGGAATGGATCATTGCGAAATACCCTGGAAAGGCACGCGCTGGGGAGACGAATATGGCCAGAACAAAGTCGGAAAACGAGCCGCCCGAGGAAGAGCGGACGCTGTCGTACAAGGCGTATCGCAAGGCGCTTTTCGATCTGCATGTCGAGCTCGTCAAGCTGCAGCAATGGGTCGTGCAAACGGGCAGCAAGATTTGCATCGTCTTCGAGGGACGCGACGGCGCGGGTAAAGGCGGCACGATCAAGGCGCTGACCGAGCGCGTCAGTCCACGCGTGTTCCGCGTGGTCGCGCTGCCTGCGCCGAGCGAACGCGAAAAGAGCCAGATGTATATCCAGCGCTACGTGCCGCACTTGCCGGCCGCGGGCGAAATCGTGATTTTCGACCGAAGCTGGTACAACCGCGCGGGTGTGGAGCGCGTGATGGGTTTCTGCTCCGAGGAGGACGTGCGGAGCTTCTTCAAGGCCGTGCCGCTCGTCGAGCGAGCGATCGTCCACTCCGGGATCATCCTGCTCAAATACTGGCTGGAAGTCAGCCCCGAGGAACAGACCCGCCGCCTCGAGGAGCGCATCACCGACGGTCGCAAGATCTGGAAACTGACCGAGATGGACCTGAAATCCTATAGCCGATGGTATGACTACTCGCGGGCCCGCGACGAGATGCTCGCGGCGTCGGACACCGATTTTGCTTCGTGGTACATAGCGAATTCAAACGACAAGCGTCGCGCGCGGCTGAACATCATCAGCGATATCCTGCAGAGAATTCCGTATAAGCAGCCTGCGCGCAAGAAGATTACGCTGCCGAAACGGCAAAAGGCGGACGGCTATAAGGAACCGGACCATCCGTACAAATATGTGGCCGAGAGGTATTGATCGGCGCGGTGTTGCTCACCACGCTAGAACGACTCGTTGAACGGCCGCAGATCGATTTCCTGCGACCATGCACTGCGTCCCTGCTGATGCAGGTACCAGTACGCGTCGGCGATGTCGTCAGGATTCAGCAGGCCGTCCGGGCCGCGTTCGGCCACGTATTGCGGCGCGAACGTACGCAGACGCTCGCCGTCGATGCCACCATCCACCACCACGTGCGCGACATGAATATTGCGCGGCCCGAACTCGCGCGCGAGGCTCTGCGTGAGCGAGCGCAAGCCGGCTTTGGCAGCAGCGAACGCGGCAAACGGCGGCCGCCCGCGCAGCGAAGCCGTGGCGCCCGTGAACAGCAGCGAACCGCGTCCGGCCGCCAGCAACGATGGCAACGACGCTCGCGCGAACAGGAAACCGCCGAGCGTCGTGACGCGCCATGCCGTCTCGAACTGCTCGACGCTCAGTTCGAGGGTCGGCCCACGCGTTGCGCCGGCGGCGTTGAAGATCGCCACTTCGAGCGTGCCGTGCTCAGACAGTTGGCGCGCAATGGCGGCGAGCTCGCTCTCGCTCGTGACATCGCCGGGCAACGCATCGGCCTGCCCTCCGGCACGCCGGATTTCGTCGACGATCGTATCGAGCCGATCGCGCGAGCGCCCCGTCACGGCGACGCGCAGGCCCTCGCGAGCGAAACGGCGCGCGAGGGCCGCCCCTAGTCCGGCGCTCGCGCCCACCCCGGCAATCCACGCGACACGCGTGTTCGTCGCGTTTCCGGCAGCTTCAGTCATGGCAGTCCCCTTCGGCACGATTTCATTGCCTAAGCTTAGGCCAACTTTACCGGGCAGCGCGAGCTTGACGATGCCCGCATACATCTTCGGAATTCAGACATACGGCAGCATTGCCTCGCAACCGGCTTCAACGAGGCTTCGGCGATAGTCAAAAGCCGCCAACGGATAGTCGAAGAAGAAGCGTCCAGTCTCCTGCTTCTCCACATAGAACGCATCGGTATCGCGTTGTGGCGTCGCGATTCGCAGCGTGCGCGCCCACGCGAACGCCAGCAGCATCCAGCCAAGCATCGCGAGATAGTCGTCCGCGACCCGGTAGGCCGTCTCCGGGTCTTGCGTCTGGCGTGTCTTGATCGCCTGTGTCGTCAGCTCGATCTTCTGCGCGAGTTCTTCGAGCTTCACGCCGGCGGAACGAACCAGCGGATCGGACTCCCGGCACAACTCCGCTTCCGCGCGCACGTGGCGAAGCAGTACGTCCAGGGCCCGCGTACCGTCCGGCAGCACCTTCCGAACCAGCAGATCGATCGCCTGGATTTCGTTGGTGCCTTCGTACAACATCGACACACGGCTATCGCGCAACGTCTGCTCAATGCCGTACTCGTGGATGTACCCATAGCCGCCGAACACCTGCAGCGCGTTCGATGCAGCGTCGAAGCCGTTGGCCGTAAAAAACGCTTTCGCAATCGGTGTGAGCAGCGATGCGATCTGCGCGGCCTGTTCCCGCTCGGCGGCGTCGGCATGACGTGCGGCGATGTCGAGCCAATGCGCGGTCCAGTAACCGATCGCGCGCTCGCCCTCGGCGATCGCCCGCAACTCCATCAGAATCCGCCGCATGGCCGGATGGACCGCGATCGGCGAAGCCTGCCCCGGCGCGACTGTCGCACCGGGCGGCACGCTGACCGCACGCATCTGCACGCGTTCCTGCGCATAAGCATGCGCGCCTTGCCACGCGCTCTGCGCATGCCCCAGGCCTTGCATCGCGACCTGCAGGCGCGCCGCATTCATCATGACGAACAGGCAGGCAAGGCCGCGATGCGGTTCACCAACGAGCCAACCGAATGCGCGTTCGAAACGCATCGTGCAGGTCGGGCTCCCCTTCAGGCCCATTTTCTTCTCGATGCCTTCGCAATAGACCCCATTGCGCGAGCGCCCGGCGTCGCCGCCTTCGAGCCATTCCGGCACGACGAAAAGCGAAAGCCCTTTCGTGCCGGGCGGCGCATCGGGCAACCGGGCGAGCACCAGATGAACGATGTTCTCCGTCAGATCGTGCGCGCCGCCGCTGATAAAGATCTTGCTGCCGTCGACGAAATATCCATCGGTGCCGGGTGCTTCTGTCGCACGCGAACGGATCAGGCCGACATCGCTGCCGGCCTGAGGCTCGGTCAGACACATCGTCGATAGCCACTCACCGCTCGCGACTTTCGGCAGCAACTCTCTTTTCACGCGGTCGCTGCCATACGCTTGCAAGCAGGCAGTCGCGCCGTGCGTCAGCCCGGGCGACATCAACCATGCATGGTTGGCTCCCGCCAGCATTTCCTGAAGCGCAACGTCGAGAAGCTGCGGCAGGCCCTGTCCGCCGTGCTCGGTATCGAGCGACAACGTCGGCCAACCCGCTTCGACGTACTGCGCGTACGACTCGCGAAAACCCGCGGGCGTCGTCACCTTGCCCGCGTCGAAATGGCATCCCTCGAGATCCGCGCTCGCGTTGAGCGGCGCGATGCGCTCCTCGACGAAACGCGCCGCCTCGTCCAGCACCTGCTGCGCCATCTGCGAGTCGAGGTCTTGCCAGTCGGGCACGTCGCGCCACCACGCAGCGGCATCGAGCCATTCGTCCATCACGAAGCGCATATCGCGCAGCGGTGCCTTATAAATCAACGTCATTTCTTCCTGTTTCCGGACTAGCTGCTTTTGCGCGCTTGGATGACCGTCGCGTCGGCCGCGCCGGCCGCGTGCAGCGCTTCCACGAGTGCGGCCCGGTGCTGGAGCACAGCGCGCTGATTGATAGACCCTTTGTCGGTAATCTCACCGAGATCGAGCGACGGTGGAGCGCTCAGCAGGTGCATGCGGGCAATGAACGAGGCACTCCCCGTTGCGCTCCGATTGAGCCGCGCCACGAGTTCACTGAAAAAATCGCGCACAGCGGCCGCGTTGAGCACGTCCTCGGTGCTGGCGTCCGCGGGCAAGCCCGCCAATGACCGGCACGCGTCGAGCCGCGGGAAAATCATCACACCCACTTCGTCACGATTCATCCCCGTGATGACGGCATCCTGAACGTAGGGCGCCCCTTCGCTGATGATGCGCGCGCGCATCGGCCCGACGCTCACGAACGTCCCCGAGGCGAGCTTGAAGTCTTCCGCGATGCGGCCATCGAACATCAGGCCCAGTTCGGGACGTCCTGGATCAACGAAACGCACGGCGTCGCCGGTGCGGTAGTAGCCTTCGTCGTCGAACACGCTGCTTTGAAGCGTCGGCGACGCGCGCCAGTAGCCATCCATCACGTGAGGGCCGCGAAAGCGCGCTTCGAATTTGCCATCGACGGGCGCGACCTTGGCCTGGCATCCCGGCGGCGGCAAGCCGATATAGCCGGCGCCCGATACCGGTCCTGTCGTGAACAGACAGGACGGTGCGGTCTCGGTCATACCGAGCCCTGCCATGATGCGGATGCGTTCCCCGCAATGCTCGAGCGTGACGCGTTCGAGACGCTCCCACGCTGCCTGCGAAAGACCGGCTCCCGCGAAGAAATACATCTTCACGCGCGAGAAAAACCGCTCGCGCAGCGCCGCATCTTTTTCCAGCGCGCTGGTCAGTTCTTCCCAACCCTTCGGCACGTTGAAGTAGATGGTCGGCGCGACGTCGCGCAGATTGCGCAGCGTCTCGTCGAATTTGCCGGCCACGGGCTTGCCGTCGTCGATATAGAGCGTGCCGCCGTTGTACAGCACGATGCCGACGTTGTGGCTGCCGCCGAACGTGTGATTCCACGGCAACCAGTCGACGAGGACCGGCGGCTCGATGCCGAACTGCGGAAAGGTTTCGAGCAGCATCTGCTGGTTTGCGCACAGCATGCGATGCGTCGTCGGCACGGCTTTCGGCAGATTCGTCGAACCGGACGTGAAGAGGAATTTCGCAATCGTGTCGCCATTCACGCGCGCGTTGGCCGCATCGACGTCGCGCGGCGTGGTGTCGAGCAGCGCATCGAAGCGCGTGACCCTGGGCGCGTCCGGTGCGGGCGCTGCGCTGACGCGTTCGACGTCACTGCCGAGCGCGGCATCGAGCGCGGTGGTGTATGGGCCGATATCGTCCGCGAAGACCAGACCGGGTTTGAGCAGTTCGAGGACATGGCGCAGCTTGCCGTAGTCGCCCGACATCAACGAATAGGCCGGCGACACCGGTGCGTAAGCGATACCCGCCCACATCGCGCCGAGCGCGAGCTGCATGTGTTCGACGCTGTTACCCGACAGGATCACCAACGGGCGGTCCGCGCTGAGGTCGCGATCGAGCAGCGCCTGGCCGATCGCACGCGCGCGCTCGAGCATCTGTGCATAGGTGATGCCTTGCCACGCGCCGCTCGCATCGCGTCGCGCGACGAGCAGCCGGTCGGGATGTGCGCGTGCGCCGCTCAGCAAGCGGTCGGTAAAGCGCTCGGGAAACGGGCCCAGAGGCTCAAGTGTCTCGAGGTACCAGCAGTCGCCGCGTTTCTCGATACGCGATGAAGGCGCTCCGATGGCAACGCTCCGGTATCCGGCCGCCAGGGCGCTTGCGTGGCTGTGCTCCGATTCCAAAACTTGTCTCCTGTATGTTCCGTTTCTCCCGTTCCTGCGCAGCAGGGAGAAACGGCATCGCTTTTTTCATGCGAGGATGGGGCGGCCGCAATCGTTGCGGCCGCAAGCCGACGCCTAGATCGGGTAGTGACGCGGGCTCGTCTGCACCGTGATCCAGCGCAACTCGGTGAACTCGGGAATCGACGCCTTGCTGCCGAAGCGTCCATATCCGCTCGATTTCACGCCGCCGAACGGCATCTGCGCTTCGTCGTGCACGGTCGGACCGTTGATGTGACAGATGCCCGACTCGATGCGCTTCGCGACGTTCATCGCGCGCCCGACATCGCGGCTGAACACGGCGGCCGCCAGGCCGTACTCGCTATCGTTCGCGACCGTCAGCGCCTCTTCGTCACCGTCCACGCGCTGCACCGTCACCACGGGGCCGAACGATTCGTCGGCGTAAAGCTTCATCTCGCGCGTGACGTTTTCGACGATCACCGGCTGCATGATCGCGCCGTTCACCTCGCAACCGAGCGGCAGCTTCGCACCTTTTTCGCGGGCGTCTTCGACGAGCGCTCGGATGCGCCGCGCCGACGCCTCGCTTTCCAGCGTGCCGAGAATCGAGCCCGGCTGCGTCGGATCGCCTGCCTTCAGCGTGCGCGCTTTCGCGACGAGCTTTTCGACGAACGCATCGGCGATCTTGCGATCGACGATCACGCGCTCCGTCGACATGCAGATCTGCCCTTGATTGAAGAACGCGCCGAACGCGATACCTTCGACGGCAGCGTCGAGGTCCGCGTCGTCGAGCACGAGCACCGGTGCCTTGCCGCCCAGTTCGAGCAGCGCGGGTTTCAGATGGCGCGCCGACAGCTCGGCGACGATGCGGCCGACCCGCGTCGAACCCGTGAAATTCACGCGCTTCACGGCAGGATTGGCGACGAGGCGCTCGACGATCGCGGGCGCGTCTTCCGGCGCATGCGTGAGCACGTTCACGACGCCCTCGCCAAGACCTGCCTCGTTCAGCACTTCGCCGATCAGCGCGTGCACGCCGGGACAACCTTCCGATGCCTTGAGCACGACCGTGTTGCCGCACGCGAGCGGCATCGCCAGCGCACGCGTGGCGAGAATCACGGGCGCGTTCCACGGCGCCATGCCAAGCACGACACCGCACGGCTGGCGCACGGCCATCGCGAGGCTGCCCGGCACGTCCGATGGAATCACCGCGCCGTCGATCTGCGTCGTCATCGCCGCGGCTTCGCGCAGCATATTGGCCGCGAGCATCACGTTGAAGCCGTACCAGTTCGCCATCGCGCCCGTTTCGGCCGCACCGATCGCGATGAACTCGGCGGTGCGCGCGTCCATTCGGTCGGCGGCGGTGAGCAGGCGTTTGCGGCGTTCTGTCGGCGTGAGCGCCGCCCATGCCGGGAACGCGCTCGCCGCGGCAGCGACGGCTGCATCGGCGTCTTCGACAGTGGCCGCCGCGGCACGGGTGGCAACCGCGCCCGTCGCCGGATTGATGCGCTCAAAGGTCTTGCCATTCGACGCGGCACGTTTCGCGCCGCCGATCAACAGGTTCGTTTCATGCATAGGTTCGTCTCCTCGGTCCGTCCCGCTGAAGCGCGCCGCTTAGCGCTTGTAGGCCTGGAGGCCCGGCTTGATGCTCTTGTCGTCGAGGAACTGCTTCAAGCCCTCTTCGCGACCGCCTTCCCGATCGCGATGGTTCGCCTGGTCGAGTTTCGCGTACAGGTAGTCTTCGTTCTGCTCCCACGTGAGTTCGCGCGAGCGCTTGAAGCCGTGCTTCGCGTTGCGCAGTACGACCGGGTTCTTGTTCAGCAGTTTCGCCGCAAGAGCGATCGTTTCCTCACGCAGTTGCGCGAGCGGCACGCTCTTGTTCACGAGGCCCATCTTCGCGGCTTGCGGACCCGTGAACGTGTCACCCGTCATGATGTAGTACAGCGCTTCACGATGACCGACAGTATCGGCCATGGCCTTGCTCACGAGGTTGCCGGGCGGAATGCCCCAGTTGATTTCGGACAGGCCGAACACGGCTTCGTCCGCGGCGATCGCGAGATCGCAGGCGACGAGCGGAGAGAAGCCGCCGCCGAAGCACCAGCCGTTGACCATCGCGATGGTCGGCTTCGAGTACATGCGCAGCAACTGCCATTGCCAGCGGCTCGCGTCGCGGCGAATGCGCTCCTGCAGCACGTCCGGGCCCGCATCCACTTCGCGGAAATATTCTTTCAGGTCCATGCCGGCCGTCCACGCGCTGCCTTCACCGGTCAGCACGAGAACCTGGGCGTCGGCATCGAGTTCGAGCGTCTCGAGAACGTCGATCATTTCCTTGTTCAGCGTCGGGCTCATCGCGTTGCGCTTGTCCGGACGATTGAACGTGACCCAGGCGATTCCGCCTTCCACCGTGACCTTGACCGTGTTCCAGCGTCCTTCGTAACTCATCTGCATCTCCGTATCAATGCCGCCCTCGCGGCTTGAGCTCAATTTAATATCAGGCGCCCTGATAAGTAAAGTACAATATACATACCTTGGTAGAAACCCCTAAACGCCTATGCCGACGACCACGAGAAAGCACGCTGCCGCTCACAGATGCCGCAAAACCTGCTGTTGACGTGCGTGCGCAATCTTCGCGCGGCCTGACCGCGTCAGCTTCAATTACACCTGGGAGACGCAATTGAACATCGATCAACTGAAGGCCATCGACACCCACGTTCACGCCGAGGTGTCGTGCTGCCAACCGCCCGACCTGTTTGCAAAAGAATTCGACGAGGCAGCCGACAAATACTTCGGCACCGTCCTCAAACAAGGGCGCCGCCCCACCATTCCCGAAACGATCGAGCACTATCGGGAACGCCAGATCGGGTTCGTGATGTTTACGGTCGATTGCGAAGCGAACATCGGGCGCCGTCGTATTTCGAATGAGGAGGTCGCGGAGTTCGCGCAGAAAAACTCCGACATCATGATTGCGTTCGCGAGCATCGATCCGCACAAAGGCAAGTTCGGGGCGCGCGAAGCGCGGCGGCTAATCGAGGAGCACGGCGTGCGTGGTTTCAAGTTTCACCCCACCATGCAGGGCTTTTTCGCCAACGACCGCATGGCATACCCGCTCTACGAAGTGATTGCCGAGCACGGCCTGCCGGCGGTGTTTCACAGTGGTCACTCGGGCATGGGTTCGGGCATGCGCGGCGGCGGTGGCTTGCGCCTCAAGTATTCGGAGCCGATCTACCTCGACGATGTCGCCGTCGACTTTCCCGACATGAAGATCGTGATCGCGCATCCGTCCTGGCCGTGGCAGGAGCAGGCGCTGTCGATCGCGCTGCACAAGCCGAACGTGTATATCGATCTGTCGGGCTGGTCGCCGAAGTACTTCTCGCCCGAACTGGTCAAGTATGCGAATACGCTGTTGCGCAACAAGGTGCTGTTCGCGTCCGACTTCCCGCTGATCCGTCCTGACCGCTGGCTCGAAGACTTCGAGACGCTCGACATCAAGCCCGAGGTGAAGCCGCTCGTTCTGAAAGAAAACGCCGTCACGCTGCTGGGGCTGCGGGCCCAGGCATGACGCATGACAAATGGCCCGGCGCGAGAACGCCGGGCCACGCTGGTCCAGCAACGACGACTTAGCGCTTTGCGGCGTTCGAGTGGATGACGAGCAGTGCCGCAATCGCCGCGATGATCGTCACCGGCACGCTCGCGCCGATGACCAGTGCAGAACTCTTGCCCATCGAAAGCAATTGCCCGGCGGCAACGGGTCCGACAATCGAGCCGACGCGTCCCACCGCCACCGCAGCGCCGACACCCGTACCACGCACGCTGGTCGGATAGCTGGCGGCGGACAGCGCATACAGCATCGACTGCGCACCGACGACGCCCATGCCGGCAAACAGCACGGCAACGGATAGCGTCTCGATGCTGGCGACTTGAGAAAGCGCGATCAATGCACCGACGATGCAGGCATAGATTGCCGCGGCGCTGAAGGCTTGCCTGAACCGGTCCATCAACACACCGATGCCGAGCACGCCGATCACACTGCCCACGTTGAAGAAAATCTGCGCGATGCCGGCCTGCGAGCGGCTCATGCCGCGCCCCACGGTCAACGAAGGCAGCCAGTTCAGCAGGAAGTAAAGCACGATCAGCGTGCACAGGAAACTGATCCAGATGCCGATCGTCGCCGCGGCGCGTCCCTCGCCGAACAGGACTTCGCGCGTCGAAAGAAGCGGCTTGTCCGCTGTCGTCGTTTCCCGCGAGCCGGTCGCGAATTCACGCGACTCCGGCAGCAACATCATCAGCAGAGGAATGATGATCAGCGGTCCGGCGCCGCCTACGTAGAAGATATGACGCCACGCCGTATCACCCGGGCTCAGCACGCCGATCATTGCGGCAAGCGCGCCGCCGAGCGGCATGCCGCAATACATGACGCTGACCGCCATGTTGCGGTGACGCTGATCGACCGCCTCCGAGGACAACGCGATCAGGTTCGGCATCGCGCCGCCGAGTCCAATGCCCGTCAGCACGCGAGCGATCAGCAGACTCTCGAAACTCCAGACTTGCGCGGTCGCAATCGAGAAGATGCCGAATACCGCCATCGAGATCATCAGAACGCGCTTGCGGCCGATCCTGTCGGCGAGTCTTCCTCCGATCATGGCTCCCGGCAAAAGCCCGAACATGCCGGCGCTGAAAGCCAACCCTAACTGGCTGACCGACAAGCCGAACTCGTGCGCCATTCGAGGCGCCGCAACGCCGGTGGACTGCAGGTCGACGCCCTCCAGTACCGCGACAAGAAGGCACAGCGCCAACGTTAGTGCAGTACTGGAACCTGCGGCACTCGACCGATTAGCAATGCTCGACATGACGTCTCCTTCACCTTTGATTTAACTGCCAGTGGGTTGACGATGAGTCTAGTCTCAGGACGCCTGACATTGAAAGTAGAATATGATGTGCTCGGTAGAAACACCTAAGGCAACCAATAATGATCAAGACAACGGAGAAGCGGCGAACGCCCCTTGCCAGACAGGCCGGTTCAACGAAAGCAGGTGCGCCAACCGCCCGTGTTTCCTATGTGGTCGGCCAGCTGGACCGATTGCTCAAACGCAGTTTTATCGATGTTCTCGGCGAATTCGGGCTGACCTTGCCTCAGTTCACCGCGCTCTCCGTGATCAGCGCCAGCGGCGCCATGACCAACGCGAAACTCGCTGAACGCTCGTTCATCACGCCGCAATCGGCCAACGAGGTCGTCAAGACAATGGAAGCAAACGGTTGGGTCGGACGCGTTGGGCACCCTACCCACGGTCGCCTGATTCATCTGTTTCTGACCGACGAAGGGCGTCGGGTACTGCAGGAATGCGATTCGGCGATCGACGCGCTCGAGGCGTCCATGCTGGAAGGAATGACGGAAATCCCGGTCGATACGCTGCGCAAGGTGCTGCAGCGATGCGTGTCCAATCTGCGCGCTTGAGTGGACCTTGCGCCGCATCGGCGGCGTTCGCCGATCGCGGACAGCTTCGGCGGCATCGTCGCATGCGCGTGGAAGCTCAGTGAAATCCCTGGTCGGCATTTAGCCGCGTATTACCTCCCCCACCACATCGCCCGTTATAGTGCTTCACAGCGGCCGCCATCTTGTGCGCGCAGCAACAGCGCGTCCGCCTTGCCGTTCCCCACCCGATTCGAGAGGAAACGAAACATGTCCAAGCGGATTCTTATCATCGCAGGTGATTTTGTCGAAGACTACGAGCTGATGGTGCCGTTCCAGGCGCTTGCGGCGGTCGGACATAAGGTGGACGTCGTTGCGCCCGACAAGCGCGCGGGCGACGCGATTCGCACCGCGATCCACGACTTCGAAGGCGATCAGACCTACACGGAAAAGCGCGGCCACAACTTCACGCTGAACGCCGACTTCGCGTCGGTGGATCCTGCGGCCTACGACGCGCTGCTCGTGCCCGGCGGTCGCGCACCCGAATATCTGCGGCTCAACGACAAGGTGATCGCATTCGTGCGCCATTTCGCGGAAACGAAAAAACCGATTGCCGCCGTCTGCCACGGCGCGCAACTGCTGGTGGCGGCGGGCGTGATCGAAGGCCGGCGTATTTCGGCGTATCCGGCCTGCGCGCCCGAAGTCAAGCTCGCGGGCGCGCAGTACGTGGCGCTCGACTGGCCTGACGCGATCACCGACGAGAACTTCGTGACCGCGCCCGCGTGGACCTCGCACGTGAACTGGCTCGCGCAGTTCCTCGCCCTGCTCGGCACGCGCATCACGCATTGAAGGGGCGCGAGGCGCGCCCCGCGACGTCATCACTTGAGAGGGAGGGTAATCGAATGTGCAATGTCTATGTCGACGCTGATCCGATCCTCTATGAGTCGCGTACGCGCGCTCTGCGCATTCATGGCGCCGTAACCACGGTGAGGCTCGAAAATCTCTTCTGGGATGTGCTTCAGGAAATCGCCAACCGCGAGAACATGACGACGACCCAGTTCGCGGTGAAGCTCCACGACGAACTGTTCGCCTTGCGCGGCGAAGAGCCGTTGAATTTCGCATCGTTTTTGCGCGTGTGCTGCCTGCGCTATCTGTCGACGAGCGCAGCACGCACCGAGGCCGCTGGCGACGTGCAGCTCAATGCCCCGTTTCAACCCAAATTCGTGAAGGCGGCTGTGTGAGGGATTGCGTCAGTCAGCCGACGGGTCGCATGCGCATTCAAGAGAAGATGGCGTGGACGGTCGCTCCAGCACGGCAAGCCGTTGCAGTGTCACGAGGCCTAACAGCGCGAGTCCAAGTCCCAGCGTAAAGTCAGCGTGGACACCCGCCCGATCGACAATCGTGCCCCCCACTGCCGAACCCACGGCAATCGCCACCTGGATAATGCAGACGAACATGGCCGACCCTGCTTCGGGCAGGTCGGTCGTGCCGCGCTGAATCCATACGCTGAAGCAAAGCGGGAGCGCTCCGAACGCGATGCCCCAAAGCAGCATCCCTGCAGTCTCGCCGATGGGCGAACGTTCCAGCAGCAACATCGAAGACATCGCGCCCAATAGGAGCACAACCATCGCGGCGACAGACTTCTTCAAATGGTCCGAAATCACCATCGACGTCAACGCATTGGAGAAGAAGCCGATAAGGCCGAATCCGAACAGCAACAGCGTGATGGCACTCAACGAGAAGTCGTGCTCGAGCAGCGGAGCAATATACGTGTAGGTCGAGAAGTGCGCTCCAAAGACAAGCGCGACCATCACCATGCTCAACCTCGTATGCGGCCGGCCAAGCAGTGTCCTGAAGTCGGCGATCCGCAACGCCGACGCCGACGGCAACGAAGGCACGAGAAACGCCTGCGCCAATAAGGCAAGCGACACCAGCCCCGCGGTGGCAGCGAACGCCATTCGCCACGATGCGAACGACGCGATAAATGTCCCGAGCGGCACACCGATCACGGTTGCACAGGTCACGCCGGTCAGAATGGTCGCGGTCGCCTTTGCGGCATCCTTTGCCTGCACGAGTCGCGGGGCAGCCGCCGTCGCCAGAGTCCAGAAGCCGCCTAACGCGCCGCCGAGCAATGCCCGCCCTGCCAGCATGACGGCAAGGTTCGGTGCGGCTGCACAGACGACGTTCGCGATCAGCAGTGCCGCGGTGAGAAGCAGAAAAACGTACCGGCGATCCATGCGGCCCGCGCTGACGATGAGCGTCGGCGCCAATATCGCGCCCATGACGCCAGGCGTGGTGACCGTCAGACCGGCGACACCGGGCGACACGCCAAGGTCGTGCGCGATCTGCGGCAACAGTCCCACAGGCAAAAACTCAGCCGTCACGAACGCGAACGCGCTGACCGCTACCGCAATGACGGATAGCCATTGACCCGCGGACGTTGAATTTCCTTCCAGGGAGGCGGGTATTGAAGGTGTATTGATTTGCATGAGGACGACTACGCCGACGCGAGGTTGAAGTCTCGCATTTTAAGTGTGGTTTCGCCTCGGAAAAAGCATCGTCTCCTGAAAAGACTGGCAAGCGTGGCTGAACAATGCGCGGGCGGCCGTCCGCGTCAGAACTGAATAGATGCGCTCGCTTCTGCTCAGGTCGTCAGATCTGCGGAGCAAGCTCAACTTTCGCCATGTGTCGCCGATAAATACGGGTTGGCACCTGAACTATCGGCACAACCTGATGCACCGAACAACAATTGCCGCATGCTTCGTTGCAATCACCGCGCTTGCGGGGTGCGCAACGAAAGTCGTCCAAGTCGAAAACCCGGATCCGCCCTACCAAGGCCCCATCGTGCGGTTGCGGTATGCGCCCGGCCCCTCTGCCACCATCCGGGTTGGCGAAACAACGGCGCTTGAATATGTGAATGCCCGTCGCCAGGAGGCCGGTTTGCCGCTTATTGCGGTCGACGACAAGCTAGCCGAAGCTGCGGCTGCCCACGCCCGCTATCTCGACCTTAATCGGGTTGGCACCCACGACGAAATTGAAGGTAGACCCGGCTTCACCGGCGTGGACGTGATCACGCGGGTGCGGCTGCATACGCCGGCTTATGGCGCGAGTGAAGTACTCGCGGTGTTCGGCGGCCCTCGATCAGTTGAGACACCGGTCGAGGATATTTTTGCGTCACCCTATCATCGAGGCGCGATCCTGTTTGACTGGGCGCGCGCGGGTGAAGCGTCGATCGTCGGATCCAGTTCTGTGACCGTCGTCGATTTTGCGGACATCGCTCGCGCCCTTGCCGACACAGAACTTGTCGCCTGGCCGTACGACGGTCAGCGCCTGGTACCCACCGCATGGGTGAACAATGAGCAGCCTGACCCCATGGGAGCCGACGGTCGATATCGTGGTCAAGTCCTGGGTTATCCCATCACTCTCTCAGGCGGACCGAATGCGCACATCGAGCTGCGCAGCTTCGAGTTGCGGGACCAGCGTGGCAAGAAGGTGCAGTGCAAGATCGCGCCGCTGACTGCGGCGGACGTCGCGCGCAACACCGCCATCTGTACACCCTTTGAACCGCTTCGAACTGGCACGCACTATACAGTGCGTGCGATCGGGAAGGTCACGCAACTGGGCAGCGTCGCGCCCTTCGACCTTACTTGGGGGTTCACGACGCGCGACGACAACGTGAACACGCCGTCGGTCGTCGCGCAGTCCGAAAAGTGAGCAGTCGTCCGACAGCAAGGACGCATGTCCTGAGGATGTACCAACGCAGATCCTCTGTATCCTCTTGCGCCTCGTCGAGAATCAGGAGCTTGAACTTCGTCGGCGCCATCAGCCGGCCTGTTCCTTCCGGTCAAGGTCGTCGAGTTCCGCGAGAAACTCATCCGCATCCTTGAATTTCCCCTGTTCGATGTCCTTCTGACCCAGAGCGAGAATCTTGAGGAAAGCCAGCGTTTGCTGTGTGTCCTCATAGCTTTGCACGTCCTGAACGACGAGCCTGGCTTCACCATTCTGTGTGATGAGCAGCGGCTCGCCGGAAGCCGTCAGATCCTTGACGATCTGCGCTGCGTCGCTTTTCAGGTAGCTGATGGGCTTTACGTGATCAGCAAGGCGCATGAGTGATCCTCCCTTTTTGCCCCATTCAGAGCGAATATCGACCAGATTCGGTTTTATGCCAAGTCCTGCAACAGCTTCAGGACCGAACCGATGCGCTCGCTTCCGTGAGGCCGACCCATCGGCGCCGGGCTATCCCGACAGGGCCGTCCTGAATGTGGCGAACGCCGCCTGTCCCATCGCCACCAGAGCGCTGCGTGCATAGGGCGATGGGTTGAGCGCACCTAAGGTCTCGAGACCTTCGCGTGAGCGTCCCGTCACCGCCTGTGCTATCGCCGATGCATATAAGGTGGTGGTCACCATTCCCTGCCCTGAGAAACCAGCGGCATAGTACAGGCCTGCTTCAGGAGTGAGCAACATGGGCAGGCCGCTGCGGCTCAGGTCACATTGTCCGCCCCAGGCCGACTCGATCTCGATTCCCGCCAGTTGGGGAAAGACCACGCTGATTTCCCGCCGTATGCGAAGGACATTCAGCGCCAACTGGAACTGGACAAGCGCGTCCGCGCCGCCGAACGCGAGCCGGAATCGACCGCTGCCGTCGCCTGCTTCGATCAGCCGTCCATAGTTCATCGCTATCTCGGATGCATCGCAGAAGCACGCGCCGCCCGGTAACAACTCGTCGGCAAGTTCAGCGCTAATAAGCCGGGTGCAAAGAATCAGCGTCTGCACGGGCACAATGGCGCGCGGCAGACCCGCGCCGCGAATCCCCCCGATTCCAGTGGCGATGACGACTTGCGCGGCTTTAACGCTACCGGAGGTGGTTTGCAAGCAGTATCCCCCGGCCGGATCGCGGTTCAAGCCGGTGGCCCGGCATTGCTCGCAGAGTACTGCGCCTGCGGCGCCAGCCAGTCGAGCGACGGCGGACGTGAAAGAGCGTGGATTAAAGTGGCCGTACTGCGGTCCGATGTCATCGCCGCGGAAATAGAGCGCGTTGTTGTAGAGCGGAGAATTAATATGCTTTGCGCGCAAATCGCCGGTGCCGACATAGGTGCCCCAGCCGATTCCGAGCCGCTCGAGCAGCCGTGCTTCCTTTTCGATCCATCTGGCTTGCGAGTCCGATTTGCTCACGAGCAGCAGGCCGGGGTGAAACTCACAACCGCCGGCTGTCGCGGCACGCTGATGCACAGTATCAAGCGCGTCGTGCACGCGATGCCATGCATCGGCTGCGGTCGTTTCACCAAACATCTCGACCAGTACGGACAGCGGGATGTCAAAGCCGGGCCACAGTTGGCCACCGCTGCGCATCGATTGCCCGCCGCCGATCGTCCCCGCTTCGAGAACCGCGACCGTGCGGCCGGCCGCAGCAATTTCGAGTGCTGTGGACAGGCCGAGCAACCCTCCACCCACTACGGCAACGTCCACGGACGCCGGGCAAGATTGCGTGGTGTCAAAGTCGCCGGCACTGTCCTTGTAGCAGGTCGGCGCGGTGTTGAAGTCCGTGCGCAGATCGTTGAGAAACTCTCTGATTGAATGACCCATCTGCCGCTCCGTCACAGCGCGCCCGTGCCCACCGCGGGCCCCGTCCAGTTGGATTCGATCCTGCGCAGGAACGCCGTGTGCCCCAATTGGTAGAACAGCTCGTCTCCGAGCAATACCGGGTTCCAGTCTTCCTGCTCGCGCGGAAGCAGTTTGTTCATCAACTGCGGGTTTTTGTCCTTGAGCATCGAGAACAGGAGATAGATGTTTTCGAGCTGCCAACTGTCACGCTGCCACCCTTCCGGCAGCGTGAGGCCGGCTGGCTTGCTGACCCAGGAGGTGATCACGCTGCGCAGCATAGCCGCGTCGTGATCGTCGCTGTCGAGCCAACGCTGGGCAACGGGCCCGCTCCACGGATTGCTCAGCCAGCTCAATACCTCCTCGGTGACGAGGCCCACGACGCGGCACTGTGCTTCATTGCGTGCATGGAGCTCCAGCACCACGCGGAGAAAGTGTGCATAGTCGTATCCACTCCTCTCGCCAAGGTTGAATGCAAGGTCCACCGCGCCATACCGCACCTTCCAGTTGTCTGGGTCGAGCAGGTTATCGATCAGCCTGGCTTGCGCCGATGGCGGCCACCCCCAAGAGATGTCCGTCAGCGCGGTTGTCACGATCTCGGTCACGTTCCACAACGGATGGGACAGCAGGACCTTGATCGCGTCGAGCGGCCCGTTGCAGCCCTCTCCGTCTTGCGGGAGAGATTTGCTTCTGCACAGTTCCTCCAGGTCGTGACCGAGGCTTTTGATCCGGCTTTCGAGGTCCGTATTAGCTGACAGCAACTGCATCTGGTACGACCTGGCGCCGCCTGGACCCGATTCGAACAATTCCGCGAGGCCTGGGTGTCGGCTGGCGAATTCGCTGTTCCGCAGCTTGTACCCCATGTCCAGGACCTTGCGGTGGTTACCGTAGCACCGCTCACGAACCGCCTCGGGACCAGGGAACGCGTCAGGGCACTCCCGGTATCGTCGCAGACTTTCTTCATTGCGTGCGGCCACGACGTAGCCGAGTTCGAGCACGTCGCAAAGGTGATAGTCCCACTTTGGACGGAACAGCTCATCTGTCAGGTCAGTCAGTGGGTTGGCGTCATCGTGGGCGATCGCATGCGCAAGCAGCAATTCTGTCGCGATCATGCGGTCAGTCGGCGAGGAATAGCCGTCTTTTTCCCCACCGTAATCGCGAATCACGTCAGCTCTGTAGTGTCCCAGACCATGGGTGGAATCCGCTGCGTCCACCTGGGCCGGCTGCGTATCGTCGCCCCATAGGTGCTTCAGCGCATATCCCGCGATTTCACGCAGGTAAGCAACCAGATCGGGTTGTTCCGGCGAGGCGTTTTCGGTCCGCATCCGTTCGAGTTCGTCCTCGATTTCCTTGCGGCGGCTGCTGTCGCGCCAGACGCTGGCGAACGCTTCCCCCCAATCGTGTCGCAGCACGAGGTCTGAGCTCGCGGCGCAGGCGTCGAACGACGTTGCGAGATCGCCCCAGCCTTCTGGTCTATGACTGTATCTAAGCAGGGTGATGAGCACTGCCGTGTACAACCCGGTCAAATAAAGCCGGTGCTTCAGAAAGTTGAATAGATCTTTGCCTTCGATTTGAGGTAACTGCTCGGACCACTGCCGCACCTTTCGCCTGCCGTCCTCGGTGGCCGACACGCTACTGTCGTCCTCGTTCGCTGCGGCTGAGATGGCCGTGGCTATCTCTCGCACCTGCGCTGCGAGGTCGGGCGAGTCCTCGGGCAGCGTCTCCGCCAGCTTGTTGTGTAACTTGATCGCCCCTGCCAGTTCACCCGCGTCGATCAGGTGACTGACGCCGTACCGATCCAGATAGGCTTTCAGATCCGTGCCGAATTCATCTGCGGTGGCCACACTACCCGGGCAATCGAGATAACGTTTAGCCAGCGCGGACCAATGCGCTCGTACCGCCCGGCGCTCGTCTTCATGTTGCCCTTCATAGAGTTCCTCCCTTAGCGATTCGCGGATCTGAGGGTGGGCGAAACCGGAATGATGGCCTTTGTGGGGGATGAGACGCAGCATTGAAGGGGTCACCAGAACGCCGCGCAGACCGCGAAGATATCGGTCCAGCATGGGACGATCGCAGCTCGGTTCAATCTCCTCGTGCCAAAGCTTGCGCCACGCCTCGCGAGCCTTACCATCTCCGTTTCGCAGGCCTTCGTGCATCAACTCGATCGCATCGAGAAACGCGTTGAATGGAAGAGGCTGGTCTGTCCATGCTGCCAGGTAAAGGAGAGCTTTCACGCGGCATGCGATAGCTTCCGCCTCGATGGGGCCTCCATCCGGCAAATTCGGCAGCGTACTCCCCAGATACCTGATCTTCTCCTCGATCTGATGCTTGAAATAGTCGCTCGGACCGGAAGGCAGATCGTCACGATAGCTGTGCTGGGTGTCCCACCTCTTCATGCGCGCCTCAAAGCTGGCCTTGCGTTCATCTGGCCGCTCACTTGCCTCGGAGTCGGGTGAGAGCAGACCAGCCGCGACGATGAAGTACCCTTTCGCTGCCGCGAAAATGTGTTCGCATAAGTCGTGATTGTCCTCCAGCCTCGTGTTGCATTCCTTGTCGATGGTTCTTAGCCTTCTTGCAATGAATCCTTTCAGGTCAGCATTGCAATGGTCCTGATATTCGTGATCCTTGGCGCTTAGATCTTTCTTATCCTCAATCCAGAAATCGATCTTCTTTGAAGGCCACTTGCCGAAACCCATCTCGTTACCCGATCGTAGTACCCAGTCCCGCGTCGTCAGCACTAGTACCACACCCGTGGCCAGATCGCCTGGTAGAAAACTTTCAACGTTGGAGTCGGTGCCCTGGATGGCGAGATGAAGTTCGTCGAAGGCATCGAGCAGTAAGACGATTGGTGCAAAAGCCGGATCGCCCTTCTGTTTCTTCCTATAGAGATTCGAGCAGTCACGAATGAGGTTCGCCATGATTGCGGATGCGGACGCCTCGGCCTCCCCGTTGGCGCGCTCCAATTCTGGTCCCAGACGCGCACGGGTGCACTTGTCAAGCTGTAGCACGACCGTAGGAAGCTCGAAGCTCAGACGGTTGAGCTTACGCTGCTCATTGCGCTCCCGTCGCGCGAACGCCCAGCCGTCGACGTGAAGAGCATCGGGCTGGGACCATATCGCTTGACGCGCCTCGAGCCATTCCCGCGAATTGACGATTCTGGTCCCCTGCCTGGACTGGTCGACAAGGCCAAGCGAGAAGGCCGTTTTTCCCCAGCCCATCGGGGCTCTTAGCGCAAGGACGCCACAATGTTCCCTCTGCCGGGTGACCAAGTCTCTGACGCCGTGCTTCAGTTCGGTGACCAGCCACTGACGCGCTTCAAACTCCTCTTCGCTGTAACTGACCTGGAACGCTCCGGGACTATTCAGTTCGGCGCGCACATCAGGCCAGGCTCCGAAGCCGAACAGCTGAACCGGATAAGCATATTCCGCCTCGGTCGTGGCGATCTGGCTTTTGATCTCGTTGGCATCATCAGCGGACGAGAAATCCACGAGCATCATGGTCGGGCACCGCGGACGCCACTCACGCAAAGCGACGCGATGTTTCTCGACCTGGCCGATATCCCACCGAAACCAGCGAGTGGCAAACGCGGCGAATTTGCCTGATAGCACGCCGATGAAAGCCATGCCCCTGCTCATCAACAAACCGGCGATTTCCACGGCCCTGGTACGTAGCGCATGGCTCCGGACAGGGTCGCTCACCGCTTGCCACAGCTGGCGACGAATCCGGGGAGAATCCAGTTGCTTCGGGAGCTGCGTCTCCAAACCGAAAGCCTCATCCAGAAAGAAGTAGGATTCTCTCGCGCGCTCGTTGATCTCGCCCAGCACCTCACGGTCTTTTCCGGAAAGGCCGAAGAACGCAATGCGTGGCCAGAAACGGATCCACGCGAGAACGAACATGATGGTCGATATAATAAGATTCGAAGAATTGACTTGCAGATGCAGAACAACGCTTAGATCCGAAAAAAGAGTGTGCAGCTTGAAAACATCCGCGATGTCCTTGGTAATTTTATCTATGCTGTTCCGCGGGAAGTGTTGAATCAGAACTGCATAAATCGCATTGCAAGCATTCAGAGAAACAAAGAATACAAACAACGAGAATGCAACCCTACCGAATTTCATCAGTAGACTATCGATTTTTCTGTTATTGATCTGCGATGGTTTTCTCTTGTCTGCCATCTTCGGGTCGCCCAGGTGTTGATGCGGGGTCCAGGTCTTTTTGTATCGCGGATCACATGCGCGGTAGCGTCCAGTATCACTGCCGGAAAGGCATCACCACTGTGCGCTAACGTACATATGTTGTCCGAATTATGTGCACGCGTAGAAGATTCGTCTCGACTGCCTGTCACGTTCCGCCCGGCTTGCGCATTTGCCCGAGCGCGCGCTCACGCGTTGCGGCGGCCTCCTGCACGAGCCGGTAGGCAACGTAGTACTTGAATACGTTGCGCACGTACGTCGTCGGTTCGATGCCAATTTTCTCGGCGACTATGATCTCGACATTGTTGAACCACTTGTCGGGATCGAGACCGCGCGCCGCCGCTTCCTTGCGCATCCTGGCGATGTTTGCGGGTCCTGCGTTGTAGCTCGCGAATGCGAAAAGCGAGCGGTCCCTATCGGAGAAGTGTGCGTCCGGAAAATAGCGGGACATCAGGACGTCGAGATACTTCGCTCCGGCATGGATATTGGCTTCCGCCACTCGAATATCGCCGACCGCGAGTTCCTTGCCGGTCGCTGGCATGAGTTGCATGATCCCGATCGCACCAACGTGACTGCGCGCATTCTGGTCTAGCTGGGACTCCTGATAACCCTGTGCCGCAAGCAACAGTGGATCGAAGTGGTACTGCGCGCCGTATTTCTCGAACAGGGCGATTGTCTGCCTGAACCGTTTCAGATCCTCTGAGTCCGCATTGTTGGAGATCTGCTTGATGCGCTTCATTTCCTGCTGGAGACGGACTTCCGTGACACTCTGCTTCTTCACGTAATTCAGGTAGAAGTCGCTGATCGCCTCCTGGAGCCGGGGGCTCTTCAAACGGATCGCCCAACCGGTATAGCCTGCGTCACGCACCGCGATGTCGTTGTGCACGACGATTCCAGGCAGTATCTGCGCCCATATCTTTGCCTTCCAGTCGTCTACGACGAGGATCTGGAGCAGCCCGACATTGAGCATCTCCATCGCGTCCTCGTCCTCGAGTGCATCGGGCAGCGGAACGAGCTTCACCGGGGCTTTGCGCTCCTTGAGAAAACGCGCGTTGAGCGCCTTCAGGCTCTCGTAATAGCTGCTGCTGGGTCGGACATGGACCGCCTTTCCGCTGAGATCGTCGAGCTTCGCGAGGGCTGGCGACTTGGGCCCGGTCACGACCACCTCGCGTACGGGTTTCCGGTCACGCGGCGCCACGAAGTCGACCTGCTTCAGGCGGGTCTCGGTGACCGTCAGATTGCCCGCGGCGATGTCGCCTCGGCCCGCTATGAGCCCCGGGAGCAACTGGTCGCGAGTTGTCGGAATAATGACCACGGTGAGCGGACGCTTGCCGAGCGTTGATTGGTATTTCTTGTTCACATAGCGCTCGAAGTCGCGCATGAGGCCGGCAGTCAGCCCACGCTCGTGACCTTGGTCATTGATATAGAGTGTTCGACTGTAGGGAACCAGTACACGAATCAGACGCCGGTCGAGCATCGCGTCGAAATCGCCCGTCCGCGGTTGATTGCCCAGATCGATACGGCGCGCGCCGGGAGCCGACGCGGGGGTAGCTGGGGATGCCGGGAGGGCGGCCGAGGCGACCGGCTGCGCCGCGGCACCTGGGGCGGCGAGGCACGTCGACGGATTGACGGCCATGCCTGAGCAAAACGCCGCGATGAACAGCAACGTTTGAATGATGCGCATGATAAAAAGGCCCTGCTGCTACAGCCGGCGGGCGATGCAAACGTCGGTGGTCTCCGGCGGTGTGCCAATCGCGGTGCCGTGCTTAAGCATAGTGCTTCGTACGGTCTCTTGCGCGCTCAAGTCGATCGGCGCAATTCCCCTTGTCTTTTCGCATCGGGGACATAGGGAAAAAGCGCGGCAGCTGGCCTCGTAGTCAGACCTGCCGCGCCCTCACACTTAGTGCCCCGCATAAATTGAATGCTCGCCAGGGTAGGCCGCAACCGGCGCGCCCGAATCCGCGCTGCCCTTCATCGACACGCCGCCAACGGCGGCACTTCCCGGCGCAGCATTCTGAGCCTGCTGTTGCGCGACGATGGCCTCGGCACGTTGAATGTCGGCAGGATAGTAGGGATCCGAAGCCGTAGGCCGATAACCCGCCTGCTCCAAACGAACGAGATCGGCCACTACCTGGGCGTGCGTCACCGGCGCGTTGGCGGTCTGTGCGAACGCGGCAACGGGCGCGGCCAGCGCGCAGGCAACGAGCATTGCGGAAACGAGTGCTTTCATGATGTTCACCTCTCGATGAATGGCCGCTGCATCGAAAGTGATGCCGCTTCAGCCGCCCTCGGCGATGTCGCGAAGGTTGACTGGATTCTGGTCGCGCGGCGCTGACCCAAAGCTGACCCGTTGATTACGAGTTCGTTATCTGGGCGCCACGCCAGAGATGACAGATCCGTAATATCGAGGACAGCACCGGGTAAGCGCGCAATCCCGATACTTGCTCCAACCCCGCCGCCTCAGGCGCGGCCCTCCCTGCCTCAACCCGGACAAGTCATGTGGATCGTCAAACTGGCTCTCAGACGGCCTTACACGTTCATCGTGCTCGCCGTGCTGCTCTTCATCCTCGGCCCGCTCGCCGTCATGCGCACTCCCACGGACATTTTTCCGAACATCAACATTCCCGTAGTCAGCATCGTCTGGAGCTACAACGGCTTCTCCGCCGAGGACATGGCGCAGCGCATCACCTCGAACTACGAGCGCGCCCTCACCTCGGACGTGGACGACATCGAGCACATCGAATCGCAGTCACTCAATGGCGTTTCGGTCGTGAAGGTGTTCTTTCATCCGGGCGCGGACATCAATCGCGCGATTGCCGAGGCGGCCTCGAATTCCGCGTCGATTCTGCGCATCCTGCCGCCGGGCACGCTGCCGCCCAACATCATCACGTACAACGCCTCGACGGTGCCCGTGCTGCAACTGGGCCTGTCCAGCACGACATTGCCCGAGCAGTCGCTTTACGACCTCGGCAACAGCTTCATCCGCACGCAGCTCGCCACGGTGCAAGGCGCGGCCGTGCCGCTGCCCTACGGCGGCAAGATTCGACAGATCATGGTGCAACTCGACCCGAAGGCGCTCCAGGCGAAGGGGCTCGCGCCTATCGACGTCGTGAACGCCGTCAACGCGCAAAACCTGATCTTGCCTGGCGGCACCGCGAAAATCGGCTCGCGCGAGTACAACGTCGAGATGAACGGCAGCACGCAAACGGTGGCTGCGCTCAACGATCTGCCCATCAAGACCGTGAACGGCAGTGTGGTGTACGTGCGCGATGTCGCGCACGTGATCGACGGTTACGCGCCGCAAACCAATATCGTGCGCGCCGACGGCAAGCGCGCCGCACTGCTCACGGTGGAGAAGACCGGTAGCGCCTCGACCCTCACGATCATCGATCAGGTCAAGGCGATGCTGCCGAAGATCGCAGCGGGCTTGCCTCACGCGCTCAGGATCACGCCGCTCGGCGATCAGTCGGTGTTCGTTAAGTCGGCGATCACGGGTGTGGTGCGTGAGGCGCTCATCGCCGCGTGCCTCACCGCCGCGATGATCCTGCTCTTTCTCGGCAGCTGGCGCGCCACGCTCATCATTGCGGTGACGATTCCGCTTGCGGTGCTCACGTCGCTCATCGCGCTTTCGACGCTCGGCGAAACCATCAACATCATGACGCTCGGCGGGCTCGCGCTGGCCGTCGGCATACTCGTCGACGACGCCACGGTCGCAATCGAGAACATCACGCACCATCTCGAACGCGGCGCCCCGCTGCACGACGCCATCCTCAATGGCTCCGGCGAGATCGCCGTGCCGACGTTCGTCTCGACCCTCGCGATCTGCATCGTGTTCGTGCCGATGTTCCTGCTCTCCGGCGTCGCGCGCTATCTGTTCGTGCCGATGGCCGAGGCGGTGGTGTTCGCCATGTGCGCCTCATACTTCTTCTCGCGCACGCTGATTCCGACGCTCGCGATGTATCTGCTGCGCGCGCGCTCCCGGAACACTGCACCTAAGCGCGGCATAAGCGGTGCGTTGACGCGCTTCCAGGCGGGCTTCGAAAAGCGCTTCGAGGCCCTGCGCAACGGCTATCGCGCGCTTTTGCAGGCCGCCATCGCGCAGCGCCGCCGCTTCGTCGTGCTCTGGCTCGCGCTCTGTCTTGGCTCGCTCGTGCTGTTGCCGTTCACCGGTCGTGACTTCTTTCCGGCGGTCGATACCGGCGAGATCCGCCTGCATCTGCGTGCGCCCACCGGCACGCGCATCGAGGAAACGGCCCGCATCACTGATGAAGTCGAAGCGAAAATCCGCAGCGTCATTCCGCCCGCCGAACAGGCCGCGGTGCTCGACAACATCGGCGTGCCGGTCAGCGGCATCAACCTCACCTACGATTCCTCGGACCCAATCGGCCCCGAAGACTCGGACATCCTCATCACGCTCGCACCGAAGCACAAGCCCACCGCGCAATACGTCGCGAAGCTGCGCAATGTGCTCGACGCGGCCTTTCCGGGCGTGACTTTCGCGTTCCTGCCCGCCGACATCGTCAGCCAGATCCTGAACTTCGGCCTGCCCGCGCCCATCGATGTGCAGATCGTCGGCAACAAGCTCGCGCAGAACCGGCTCGTCGGGAACCACCTGCTCGATGAAATGCGCGGCGTGCGCGGGCTCGTCGACGCGCGCATCCAGCAGCCCGGCGACGAGCCCACGATCAACGTGAACGTCGATCGCACCAAGGCCATGCAGGCCGGCCTCACGCAGCGCGACGTTGCCCAGAACCTGCTCATCGCGCTTTCCGGCAGCTCGCAGACCACGCCAAATTTCTGGCTCGATCCGAAGAACGGCGTGAGCTATCCGCTCATGGCCGAGGTCCCGCAATACGACATCCACTCGCTGCAAACGCTCGCCAATATTCCGGTGACCACGCAAGCGGTGTCGGTCAACCCGCAGAACCAGCTAGGCACGCTCGGAACCGTTTCGCGCAGCTCGCAGCAGGCGGTCGTCTCGCACTACAACGTGCAGCCCGTGCTCGACATTTTTGCGTCGACGCAGGGACGCGACCTGGGTGGCGTCGCCTCGGACGTGAACCGCCTCGTCGATGCCGCGCGGGCGCAGTTGCCGCCGGGCTCGTCGATCGTCATGCGCGGCCAGGTGCAGTCGATGAACGCCTCGTTCAGCGGCCTCGCCGCAGGCCTCGTGTTCGCGATTGCGCTCGTCTACCTGCTGATGGTCGTGAACTTCCAGTCGTGGCTCGATCCGCTCATCATCGTGAGCGGCCTGCCGGGGTCACTGGCTGGCATCGCATGGATGTTGTTCGTCACGCAAACCACGCTCAGCGTACCGGCGCTGACGGGCACGATCCTCTGCGTGGGCATCGCGACGGCCAACAGCATTCTGGTCATCAACACGGCGCGCGAGTCGCTCGCCGCCGGTATGGCGCCGCTCGCCGCGGCGCTCGACGCGGGCTTCAATCGCTTTCGCCCCGTGCTGATGACGGCGCTCGCCATGCTGATAGGCATGCTGCCGATGGCGCTCGGTCTCGGCGACGGCGGCGAGCAGAACGCGCCGCTTGGGCGCGCCGTGATCGGCGGTCTCGCCATCGGCACGCTTTCGACCCTCGTGTTCGTCCCCGTGGTCTTCGGCATGGTGCACGGCTGGCTCGCAAAGCGCCGCGCCGCGCGCGAGGCCAAGGACGACGCGCGCGCCGATGCAACCGCTCTCGTTGAATAAGGATCCCCGATGAACCCGCAAATCCCGTCCGAGGATCGCGACGCCGAAGCACAGCAAGCCGTGCGCGCCGGATCCACAGCACGTCGGACAGCAATCGCCGTCGGCCTCGCCGTGGCGTTGCTCACCGCCGGCATCGTGCCGCGCCTCGAAGCCCGCACGGCCCAGGCACAACAGCTCGCGACGCAACGTGAGCTGATCGTCTCGACCCTCGGACCTACGCGCGCGCCGACGACCCAGGATATGCTCCTGCCCGGCTCGATCACGTCCTGGGCCGACGCGTCGATCTATGCGCGCACGAGCGGCTATGTCCAGCACTGGTACGCGGATATCGGCGCGCACGTGAAGGCCGGCCAGACGCTCGCCGAGATCGACACCCCCGAGCTCGACGCGCAGCTTCAGCAGGCGCGCGCCGACGAAGCGACTGCCGAGGCGAACTATCGCTTCGCGAGCAGCACGTCACAGCGCTGGCAAACGATGCTGCAGACGCAATCGGTCTCGCAGCAGGACGCGCAGGCGAAAACGAGCGACGCCGCCGCGAAGCTCGCCACGCTCCAGGCGGCGCAGGCCAATGTGGCGCGTCTGCAGGAGTTGGTTTCGTACCAGCACGTGACGGCGCCCTTCGACGGCGTCATCACGGCGCGCAATGTGCAGGTCGGCGCGCTCGTCACGGCGGGCGGCACACCCGGCCTCGCCACGATGCCGGGCGAGCTGTTCCACATCGCCCAAACCGACCGGCTGCGCATCTACGTCGACGTTCCCCAGGACGACGCGAGCCTCGTCGCACCCGGCACGTCGGTGTGGGTGACGACGCAGCAGTATCCAGGCCGCCGCTTCGAGGCTAGCGTCGCGCGCAGCTCGAACGTGATCGACCCAGTGAGCCGCACGTTGCGCGTGGAAGTCGATGTGGACAATCACGACGGCGCATTGATGCCCGGCGCCTACGCGCAGGTGCATCTCGCGCTCACCACGGCGACGCCCGCGCTCGAACTGCCCGCAAGCGCGCTGCTGTTCCGCCCCGACGGCGTGACGATCGCCGTGGTGAACGGCGAGGACAAGGTGCAGCTTCGCAAGGTCACCATAGGCCGCGACTTCGGCACCTACGTCGAGGTCGCCACGGGACTCGCAGCAACCGATCGGGTGATCGACAATCCCGGCGACGCCATCGCCAGCGGCCAGAGCGTGCGCGTGGCGGCAACGCCCGTCGCGGGCAGCAAAGCTTAGGCGGTGAGGTCCGACATGTTCGACAGCCCTTTCACCTCACTGCGAAAAATCGTCGCCGTAGGCACACTGGCCTCGCTCGCGGCGTGCACCACGCTGCCGCATTACAGCGTGCCGTCGGTCGAAGTGCCCGCTCACTATGCGACGCAATCGGCCAGCTCTGGCTGGGCGCTCGCTTCGCCCGCCGATGCCAACCCGCGCGGTCCCTGGTGGACGCTCTTCGGCGATAACGAACTCGACCAGCTCGAAGCGCGCGTCGACGTGTCGAACCAGACCGTTCGCCAGGCCGTCGCCAACCTCGAAGCCGCGCGCGCGATGATCGATTACCAGCGCGCGGGCTACGCCCCCACCGTCACGGCTGGCGTGGCGGCGCAGCGTTACCGCACCTCGCAGAATCTCATCGACCATTCGCTCGCGGGCAAGACGGTTCCCGACTATTCGGTGGGCGTGACGGCAAGCTGGGAGCCGGACCTCTTCGGACGCGTGAAGGACGCCACCGTCGAGGCGCATGCCAACGCGCAAGCCAGCGCGGCCGATCTCGAGTCGGTGCGCCTTTCGGTCGCGACCCAGCTTGCTACGGACTACTTCGATTTGCGCACGCTGGATCGCCAGAAAAGACTGCTCGACGACACCGTGACGGCCTACGCCGCCGCGCTACGCATCGTGCAACAGCAGCTCGCCGACGGCGCGATCGACGCCTCTGCCGTCGCTCAGGCGCAAACGCAGCTCGAAAGTGCGCGCACGGCGGACAGCGACGTCGACGTGCAACGCGCGCAGCGCCAGCACGCCATCGCGACGCTGATCGGTGTGCCCGCCTCGTCGTTCGTGCTGCCGGCGCAAGTCGAGCCCGTCGTCACGCCGCAGATTCCGGCGGGCGTGCCCTCGGCGCTGCTCGAAAGACGTCCCGACATCGCCGCGGCCGAGCGGCGCGTGGCGGCCGCCAATGCGAGAATCGGCGAGGCGCGTGCCGCCTTCTATCCGGACCTCACGCTCTCCGCGTCGGCCGGGCTCGAAAGCACGTTCTTCGCGCCGTGGCTCACGGCACCGAGCCTCTTCTGGTCGCTCGGCTCGCAGCTCGCGGGCACGCTGTTCGACGGTGGCCGTCGCGACGCCACGCTCAAGGGCGCGAACGCGCAATACGAAGCGGCGGTGGCCGGCTACCGGCAGACCGTGCTCACGGCGTTCCAGCAGGTCGAAGACAACCTGAGCGCGCTGAACACGCTCGCCGGCGAAGCCGACAGCCAGCAACGCGCCACGGCCGCCGCGCAACTCTCGCTCAAACTCACGACCAATCGGTACCAGGCGGGCGCGGTGGACTATCTCGACGTGGTGACGGCCCAGAGCATCGCGCTGACGAACGAGCGCAACGAAGAGCAGATCGCGGGGCGACGGCTCGATGCGAGCGTGCGTCTGCTCCAGGCGCTGGGCGGCGGATGGGATCGCGCGGCTTTGGCCAACCTCAATGCGACGCCTGGAGCCGCGCGAACGTCAGGATGAATCGCGTGCCCGCCGCATCGCTTTCCGCGCGCGCCGAACCGCCGTGCAGGCCCATGATGGTGCGCACGATGGCAAGCCCGAGCCCGGCCGAAGCGCCGGTGCGCGGTTCGTTGTGCCGCGAAGCGTCGGCGCGATAGAAGCGGTCGAAGATGCGCTCCAACAGGTCCGCGTCGATCGGCGCACCCGGATTCGTCACGGTGACTTCGACCGCCGCTTGCGTCTCGCCAACGCTCATCGTGATCTCGCCGCCACACGGCGTATAGCGCAACGCATTGGCGAGCAGGTTGCCGACGGCGCGCCTGAACAGCTCCTTGTCCGCGCGCAGGCGCCCCCGGCCCTCGACGCGAATATGGACGCCCGCCTCGTCCGCGAGACCTTCGAAATAGTCGGCAATCTGCGCGAGCGCCTCCCCGGCGTCGAACTCGGCGAGCGTCGTCATGAACTGCGGGTGCTCCGCGCGCGCAAGAAATATCACGTTCTCGATCATGCGGGAAAGCCGTTCGCACTCTTCCAGATTCGATTCGAGCAGCGCCTCGTATTCGGCGGTGCTGCGCGTGCGCGTCAGCGCGACTTCGGTCGCGCCGCGCAGGTTGCCGAGCGGCGTGCGCATGTCATGCGCGAGATCCGCGGTGTATTGCGACATGCGCTCGAAGCCGCCGTGCAGACGGTCGAGCATCGCGTTGAGCGATTTCGTGAGTGCTTGCAGCTCGCTCGGCGCGTGCTCGATTTCGATGGGCGTATCGAGCCGGTCGACCGTGACCGTGGCGGCCCGCGCCGCCATCTCGCGCAGCGGGCGCAGCGACTCGCGCACCAGCAGCCAGCTCATGATGAACGCGAGCAGCATGCCCGCGAAGCCGAACGCGTAAAGCCGCTCGCGATAACGGTCGAGCAGCAGCCAGCGGTCGGTCATGTCACGCGCGACGACGATCGTAACCGGCGTCCCGTCGGTAAGCGTCGCTTGCGTGGCGAGTCCGCGCACCGGAACGCCGCGCACGTTGTGCCACTCCACCACGTCGCCTTCGGTAATGCGTTGCGTGGAGCCGAGGCGTCGCGCGAGCGCGGCCTGCGGAAACGCCGCATCGGCGATGCCTTGCGTGTTGTGCTCGACCAGCTGCATGCCAGCGGCGTCGAGTATCTCCATGGAAAGCGGGGAATTGCCGAGCACCTGGCTCGTCAGTCGCTCGGCGTGCCCGCGCACGTCCTGCACGCTCTGCAGTTCCTGCGCGAGGCGGCGCGTATGCCGCGAGATCAGGACGATGTCGAGATCGTCCTGCCGCTTGACCTCGCGGCCGAGCGTGAAATAGAGCGTGCTACCTACCAGCGCGAACACGGCCAGCGTCGTGCCGGCGAAACTCAGCGCAAGGGTGGCGGTGAGCGAACGCACGGCCATCAGGCGGGCTCTCTGATTTCGGCTACATAGCCCACGCCGCGCACCGTGTGGATCAGCTTGACGGGAAATTCGTCGTCTATCTTGGCGCGCAGGCGGCGAATGGCGACTTCCACGACGTTCGTGTCGCTATCGAAGTTCATGTCCCACACGTATGAGGCAATCTGCGTGCGCGTGAGCACTTCGCCCTGGCGGCGCACCAGCAGCTGCAGCAGCGAGAATTCCTTCGGCGTGAGGTCGATGCGCGCGGCGCCGCGCTTCACGCGCCGGCGCGTGACGTCGACTTCGAGATCGCCAAGCGTCAGCACATCGCTTTCGCGCGGCGGGCCGCGCCTCGCGAGCGTGCGCACGCGCGCGAGCAGTTCGACGAACGCGAACGGCTTGACGAGGTAGTCGTCGCCCCCCAGCTCCAGGCCTTTTACGCGGTCGATGACGTCGTCGCGCGCGGTGAGGAACAGCACGGGCGTAGTGTGCGTGGCGCGTAGCGTCTTGAGCACCGTCCAGCCGTCCATGGAAGGCAGCATCACGTCGAGCACGATCACGTCATATGCCTCTTCCTTCGCGAGGATCAGGCCTTCCGCGCCGTCCGGCGCAACGTCAACCGCGTAGCCGGATTCCTCGAAGCCCTTCTTCAGGTAGGCACCCGTTTTCGGCTCGTCTTCGATCACGAGAATGCGCATCGCCGTTCAACTTTTAGTGTGTCCGGTACTCCGTCGCTGCGGCTCCTGAAGCCCGGACTACCATCGGGTTCCGTTACTTCACGGTCAACGCCAAGGCGAGGCGGATGTGAGAGACGACTGACGTTTCGTCGTTCGGTGTTACCCAATGAACCCGGCGCGCGCCCTTCGACGCGACGCCGGGAACCGCGCTCAGTGGGCGCCGGCCGGAAACGATAGGGTCGCGCGCGCGCTGCCGTTACCGCGAACGTGCACGGTCTCCTTTCTGGTCACGCCGCTGTAAGTGGCAGTGACCGTATAGCGCCCTTGAGGCAGCCGCACGAACAGGTACGGCCCCTTGGAAGTGGTATCAAGCACGGTCGTGCCGCCAGCTTTGGCAATCTGCACCTGGACGTCGGCCAGATAGCCCGCATCGGGACCGGTGAACTGCAGCGACAGCGGCCACTGCCTGCGTGCCTGCCGCATTGCAGTCCACTCGTCGTGACCGACTCCGCCCGTCACGAACGATATGTCGCCTTGCTGCTGCGTCGCTGGCATGCCGGTTGTGTGGATCTCGCTGGCGGCCTGTGGAGCGGCGGTCTGCGCCACTGCGCTGCCTGCCTGAGCGAGCGCGAACGCCGCGACAAGCATGGCCGACGCGATCCGGGGAGCGTTGCGTTGCATTTCCATCGTGACTGCTCCTTACAGTAATTGCCGACTTTGGGCGAAACTGCGTGCCCGGACCGTCGGACGGAAGAAGGCTTGCGATAGGCCGGAAACGCATCGCGCTCCCGGTAGCGCCCGCTCGCGCGGGCAGCAGATCCGCCGAGCGCGCGCAGGCCTGACGACTGGCGGGATAAAACACGTCAATTTGGTTTGGAGCCTCCATGAACTGGAGTTGGCGGTCCGCCTCCCGTTGAAGTCTCGGTTTGGGCTGGGGGCACGCGTGGCATGCGGATACCCGCGAAGGCGATCGCCACTGTCAGCAGTGGACTTAACACGCAAAATACGGCGAAGGGTGCGTAGCTGAGTGTCGACACGCCAAGGGTCACTGCCATGTACGCCCCGCAACTGTTCCAGGGTATCAGCGAGCCCGTGGTCGTGGCCGAATCACCCACGGAACGCGACAATACGATGGGCGCGTAGCCGCGTGCCGCGAATGCAGTTTTGAACATCCGGGCGGGCAGCACGACTGCGATGAACTGGTCCGCCGTGACGATGTTCGTCGCAATGGTCGCGAGGACCAGGGAGCCGACCAGCGCTCCACCGCTCTTCGCCCAACCGACTACCGGAGTGATGAGGCGTTCTATCACCCCGCACTTCTCGACCACCCCTCCGAATGCCAGTGCCGTGATGATCAGCCAGATGGTATTCAACATGCTGTCCATACCGCCGCGAGTGAGGAGCGTATCGAGCACTGGATTTCCGGTCGTAGACTTGTAGCCGCTCGCAAGCGCCAGCCAGACCCCTTTGAGCAGCGCGATCGGGACCGGCACGCCCTCTCGAGCTGAGGCAAATGCGATGACTCGCCCGGGCTCGACGAAAACGGCAACCAGGCCGCCCGCCAGTGCACCAAGAAAGATGGTGGTAAAAGGCGGCAGCCTGAACAGCGTCAGCGCGACGACAAGAACGAGCGGCAGGAACAGCACCGGCGATATGTAGAACGCGCTCTGCATTGCAGCAACCTCGGCGCTCGCATCGAATTCGCCGGGGCGGCCAAGCAGATAAAACACAGCCAGCGTGACGACAATCGCGACGAGTGATGTCAGCAGCGTCTCACGCACGTGGTGATACAGATCAACGCCCGCGGCAGCGGCCGCAAGGTTCGCGGAGTCGGAAAGCGGCGAAGACTTGTCGCCGAAATAGGCGCCGGAAATCACTGCACCGGCCGTGATGGCCGGGCTCAGACCCATGCTCTGCGCAATGCCCATCAGGCCGATTCCGATCGTGCCCGCGACAGTCCACGATGTCCCAATGGCGAACGAGATCAACGCGCAGATTCCACAAGCCGTGACATAAAAGTAGTCCGGACTCAGCAACTTCAGTCCGTAATAGACCATGGCGACGATCGTGCCGCAGAGCGCCCACGTGCCGATCAGCGCGCCGACCGCCAACAGGATGAGAATCGCGCCAATACCGGAACTGATGCTTGCATTCGCGGCCTCTCCCAGCGACGCGAGCGAATGACCACGACGCCAGCCCACAAATACGGCTAGCATGGCCGCCACGACGAGCGCCACCTGGTTCGGCCCGTTCGCACCGCCATCGCCGAACAGGTAGAAGGACACCCCGACGAGAAAAACGAGGCCAGCGATCGGAATCAGTGCTTCGAACATCGTGACCGGCTGGGGTGAATCGCGCCGCTTCATCGCCATGCTCCGTTTGTTTGTCCGGCAGTCCCAACGTTGCCATACAGAACCCTAAGACCCGGCGATGGCGGTTCAGGCGGGCTCGCCGTTGCTTCAAGCATAGGAAAGAATCATTGCTGCGTGAAGACGAGCCGGAACCGGGCGCGTCAGGCGCACGGGTTGCGCGGCACCCATGCGGCAAGCCGATGAGGAGTGCCGCGCGATCAACCTGGAACATAACGATGTGCTGCGACGGTTGCCGGCGAAATAATGCGCATAGTATTCGCTTGCGATGCATGCATACGCGCATGGGCGATGCGGGTGAAAATCGTTATCTAATGCCACACGCGTCCTGAATAAGCCCAAGGAATTCTATAAACGCGATGGCCACGAAAATCCGCACACCGCTACGTAAAAATTACTCCATGTGCCGATTTGGAATTCGGTTATTTTATGTAAAATGCATATTCCGTCGTCTCGCCCTTCGAATTCCCGTTATCAAACGTCCACTTTACGGTTAAAACTGGAATTTTAGCGTCATCTTGATTAATCTGTTTCGAGTGCGCCTGAAGCAATACAAGGGGTCGAGCCTGGAACTGAAGCCTGGTTTCTTATAGCGCTCATACTCGGGGCCGAGGTTTTACCAGCCGCTTCTCCGAATTCAAGGTTTTGGTGCGGTCATTATCGAGTTGTTTTCTCAAGCCGGCCTCCGTTCGTTAATTATCCTCTTTAAAAAAGGGCCCCAAGAAGGCGCTGGGGATCAACGGAAGAGAAAATTTCGCAAAACAGGAAGTAAATCAATTTATATATTTTTCCTTCGGACCGCACCTGTTTGAGATTGGCGAAGGACAAATCAATCTCGGCAAACATATTTCAGTTGCAGCGTTTCGAATTAGTCCGTTGTCCGGTGGGGTTGTTATGAGACCGTTCACGCGTTCAAACCAGGCGACATATTCGAGTCTTTTGCCGTTTCGCTGGTTGCCTCGACGGCAACTGACGGTGAAGTTGACCCGGATGATTGAGACTCCCGGATCTGCACCTGGATCTGACAAGTTCATCAGGCGCCGAAGAAACGCCAGGAAATCAGTCGGGGCTGAAGTCGTGCTCCTTGTCTTCGGAGCGATGCTGGTTCCCAGGGTCGGCTTCGCTCAGTCGAATCTTCACATTGACGGCAATGCCACGGAGACCGCGGCCGCCGGGACGTCGTCGTTTGCTACCGTCGTTGCGGGATTCAATAGCGGGACAGTCGGTGGAGTTCCGGGCGGGACATTCATCGTTCCGGCCGGTGCAAACGTCATACTCAGCGGTATCCATATCGGCCAGGCGGCTGGGAGTACCGGGCTCGTCGAAGTGAATGGCGGGTCGATCAGTACGACGAACCCCCAATCCCAGTACTACATCGGCTTTAACGGCTCCGGAACGTTCACGGTGAGCAACGGCGGTACTGTCACCGGCCTCTCTCAAAGCTACGTCGGTTACAACTCGGGCAGCAGCGGTGTGCTCACAGTCGATGGCCACGGGTCTCAGTACACGAACACGGGCTTCTTCGTCCTTGGAAACGGCGGCCCCGCGCAACTTAACGTGACCAACGGCGGCGCGGTCTCCAGTCCGGGGGGCACGCTGCAGATCGGGGGCAGCTCGACTGCGACTGCGCTTGTGAGCGGAACCAATAGCAGCCTCAGCGCTGGAACCTTTCTAGGCGTCGGTGTCAGTCCTGGCAGTGTCGGCACTCTGACGATTACCGACGGCGGCATGGCCACGAGCGGAAGCGGAACCTATCTCACCTTCAACGGCGCCTCGGGTAGCGTGCCCGCTTCGACAGGAACCATCACTGTGTCGAACGGCGGACTGCTCACTTCACCGCTTCTCGTGGTCGGCACCAGGGGCCCCGCGGATCTGGACATCCAGTCCAACGGCGCCGTGACGATCAGCGGGAGAACCATCGTTGGCGCCGTCGCTGGGTCGAGTTCGCTCGAGGTCAGCGGTCCGGGCGCGACCCTCAACGTGCAAAACGACCTGATCGTGGGTGGGCAGGGTAATGGAACGATGACGGTCTCTAATCAGGGAACCGTCAACGTGACGGGCAGTGGCGGCACATTCATCGCGGGGCAGTGTGGCGCAGGACTGACATCTTTCTGTAGCACGCCGATTCAGGGAGGTTCCGGCACCGTCACGGTTACCGACTCCGGTTCGGTGCTGAACGCGGGCACGTCGCTCACTGTCGGTCAGTTTGGCCCGGGGACGCTGACCATTGAGAACGGCGCAGAGGTCGTAGCGAACGCCGTCTCCGTTGCGGAGAATGCCGGCTCTGTCGGGACGCTGAATATTGGCGCCCCCGCCGGCGCGGCACCGGTCACGCCGGGCACACTCGATGCCCGCACGCTGACGTTTGGCGCCGGTACGGGCACGCTCGTGTTCAACCACAACAACACGAGTGGCAACTACGTGTTCCCTGCCGCCATTACCGGCACTGGCACGGTCAATGTCCTGAGCGGCGAAACGGTGATGACCGGCGCAAGCACGTATAGCGGCCCGACCACGGTCGCCGGCGGCGTCCTGGCGGCGGGTGCCGCCAACGTCTTCAGCGAGAATTCGGACTACACCGTCGAGTCTGGCGGAACGATGGATCTGCGCGGCTTCAACCAGCACGTGGCGAGCGTTGTCAATGCGGGCCTCATTCGCGTCTCCGGCGATCCGGGAACCGAGGCGATCGCGCACAACTATGTCGGCCAGAACGGCACGATTGCCCTCAGCGCCTACCTCGCCGGCGACTTTGCGCCCTCGGACAAGCTCATCCTCGACGGAGGCACGGCCACCGGTACGACCAGGATGCTGGTCACCAATTCTGGCGGTCCTGGAGGGCTGACGGTATCCGACGGCATCCCGGTTGTGGAGGCAATCAACGGCGGCAGCACGGAGGAAGAAAAATTCACGCTCGCCCATGAAGTGCGCGGTGGCATGTTCACCTACTATCTTTTTCGGGGAGGGATGGCCGGCTCCGAACCCGAAGACTGGTTCCTGCGCTCGGATATGGTCATTGAGCCGGAGTCTGAGGAACCTGGGCACCCTGGGGAGTCTGGGGTGACGGAAGAGCCTGCGTTCCCGGACGTTGAAGAACTTCCGCTCAATCCGCCGCCGTCCGTCCTGCCTCCAGGCTTGTACCCGATCCTGGGGCCGGAGATTGCCACCTACTCGGTCGTGCAACCGCTCGCGCGGCAACTGGGCCTCACCATGCTCGGCACGATGCACGAGCGCATCGGCGACACGCTCACCGACGCCGGGGGCGGCACGGGCAGCGCAGGGCTCGCCCACTCGGCCTGGGTCCGGATGTTCGGCCAGCAGGTCGACAACCGCTACCAGACCTATACCGATGCCCGCGCGCACGGCCAGGTGCTTGGCGTGCAGGCCGGCCTGGATGTGTGGCGCGGCAGTTTCCTGCCCGGCCACCGCGACGCAGCCGGGGTCTATTTCGCGTACGGTAACGGCAACGTCGACGTGGACGGCCTCGTCACCAACGCGGATGCGACCGCCTATGTCTTGAGCCACACCGGCAAGGTGAACCTCAACGCGTATTCGGGCGGCGCGTACTGGACCCATTACGGCCCGGGCGGATGGTACATCGACGCGATCCTGCAGGGCACCTACTACAACGGCGACGCGACGACACAGAACGCCCGTCTGCCGATCTCAGGATCCGGGTTCGCCACGTCGCTCGAAGCGGGTTATCCGTTCAGTCTGCCGCTTGGGCCGGGCTTCGTGCTCGAACCCCAGGCGCAGATCATCTGGCAGCATGTCGGGCTCTCGGAGGACAACGACGGGCTGGGCCCGGTCGATCCGGGCTCGACCTCGGGTGTCAGCGGGCGGCTCGGCGTGCTCGGGGAGTGGACCATCGAGCGCACCAACGGACAGCTGTGGCAGCCGTACGTGCGCGCCAATCTCTGGCGCGACTGGGGAGCGGGGGCGACCACGACGTACTCGGGGGTCGACCATGTACCGCTCGCCCAGCAATCCACGCGCATGGACTTCGCCGTGGGCGTGACCGCGAAGCTCGACACGCGCATGAGCCTGTACGGGCAGTTCGGCTACCAGTTTTCGATCAACGATTCGGCGACGGGTAGCCACAAGGGTGTCTGGGGCGACATCGGATTGCGGTACACGTGGTGACATCGCGCAGTCAATATGACGAGATGACGCATCAGCGATACGCTATCTCGCAATAGAGGGTTTACCCTGGAAAAACGCACTGAAAGCTATTTGAAATAAACGGGACGTTCGTTAGAATGACTCCCGTTCTAGGACGAATCCGAAAGAATTCATCTGCGCCTCGCTGTACCGGAGGCAACCTCAACTGGCTGACAACCTCACGCAAATTTCAAAGGCAGTCATCGTTATTCAGTACACCTACTTTAATGGAGAGAAGATCATGAGTCGTCTTACCAACGGAATCGCCGCAACTTTCGTCGCGTTCGGGCTGCTGACCTCCGGCGCTGCGTTCGCCGAGCAGCCGGCCACGGCGGCACCCCAGGTTGCCGAGGCCGCTTCTGCACCGGCGACTGTACACAACGATCCGATCGTTCAGAAGCGAATGGAGATTCGCGAGGCCAACCGCGAACAACGTGCCCAGAGAGCGGAAGCCAGAAAGGTGTTCAGGGCCGAAGCACGCGAGGCACGGCAGCAACGCAACGAGTCGGTCAGTGAGTCCCGCAACCGCGCGAGCGCCGCCTTGGCCGAATCGGCACAACCTGGCACCACGCAGGCCGGCGCAGCGCATACCGCCCAATAAAGTTGCCCGGGCTCGACGATTCGAGCTGCGAACGGTAGCCAATGATCGTCGCAACACTTCCTCATACAAGGTGGCGTCCGCCACCTTCAGTACATTCCCTGCCTCGGCACAGAAGTGCCAGCACTCCAGACCCGTAGCGCGCGGAGCCTCCGCGCGTTGCCGCGTGGTGCGTGCTCAGCGCGCCCGGCAAGCTGCCAGGATGCCTCGCAGCAAATCAACCGGTGGCGGCGGACATCCAGGGATCATCACGTCGACCGGCAAGATCGACGAAACAGGGCCGCACACCGCGTAACTGTCGGCAAAAATGCCTCCCGTGCACGCGCATTCGCCTGCCGCAACGACGAGTTTCGGGGCGGGTGTCGCGTCATACGCGGCGAGCATCGCCGCCCGCATGTTCAGCGTCACTGGTCCGGTCACGAGTAGCAGGTCTGCATGCCTCGGGCTCGCGACGAACTTGATTCCGAGCCCTTCAATGTTGTAGTACGGGTTGTTCAGCGCGTGGATCTCCAGCTCACACCCATTGCATGAGCCCGCGTCGATCTGCCGGATGCACAGCGCGCGCCCGAGCAGATCGAGAATGTCCTGGCGAATCTGCCGCTCCTCGTGGTGCCACGCGTCTTCCGCCGCCGGCGCAGGTTCGTCGGGAAAATCGGTGCGCGCGAATTGCCGGATGAGTTGCCACATCAGAGATCGTGCCCCGCGTAGTTCAGGTTGAACGACTTGTTGATCAGCGGAAAATCGGGAACGATATTGCCGATGATCGCGTGCTCGAGCGCCGGCCAGTTCTGCCACGACGGATCGTGGCAATGGCACCGTGCGATGACGTCACCCGCTGCGATGTCGAGCGCGACGAACACGTCTCCTCGCCACCCTTCCACCCAGCCGACCCCTCGCGCGGTCGCCGTTGCAGGCGTCATGCCGACAACGATGGGGCCATCCGGAAGATCAGCCAGCAGCGTGCGGATCAGGCGCAAGGATTCATCGATTTCGGCAAAGCGCACGGCAACGCGCGCGGCAACGTCGCCACGCGCGTCACTGATCGCTTTGACGGCCAGTTCGTCATACGGAGCGGGTCGCAAATTCGCGCGAACGTCAAACGTTCGACCGCTTGCGCGGGCCGCCATGCCCCGCACGCCGAAATGCTCGACCACTGCGGCGGTCAACTTTCCCGTGCCGAGGAATCGATCCTGCAGCCCGGACTGGTCCTCGTAGACTTTGCGCATGACGTGGACTTCGCGTTCGATCTGTTCGCATTGCTCCGCCAGGACAGCCGCGTCCTCGGGGCGAACGTCGAGCGCTACACCGCCCGGCACGATCCGGTCCATCAGATATCGATGTCCGAATGTGCGGGCATTCATCCTTATCCAGTCCTCCTTGAGCCGGGAGAACTGCGCGAGTCCGAATCCGAACCCGGCGTCGTTCCCGAGCGCGCCGAGGTCGCCAAGGTGGTTGGCCACGCGCTCGCGTTCCAGCAGAAGCGCGCGCAGATACAGTGCCCGCTTCGACAGTGTCGTGCCGGTGGCCTGCTCGAGCGCCATGCAAAAGGCCCACGAGAACGCGACGGTTGAATCGCCCGCAATTCTGGCGGCAACCCGATGACCGCGCGACGCCGGAGTACCCTCGAACAGCCGCTCGACCCCGCGATGGACGTAGCCGAGACGCTCTTCGAGGCGCAGCACCTTCTCGCCGACGACCGAGAACCGGAAATGCCCCGGCTCGATGATGCCGGCGTGGATCGGCCCGACCGCGATCTCGTGCACGCCATCGCCCGCAACCTGCACGAAAGGATAGTCCGCCTCGCTCGACTCGAATGCTTCGACACCCGTCGCCTGCCTTTGCAGCGGGAAATAATCGCTGGGCCAGTTGCCGTGATTGAGCCACGGACGTGTGTCCTCGGCGCCTTGCGCGCGCAGGCCGATCAGATCGAAGATCGCCCGTTGCATGCGAATCGCGCACGGGAAGACGGGGACGAGATCCGGATAGTCCCCACGGGCATCCTGCTTATGCCCGATCGCAAGGCGCACCCACAGAATGCCGTCTTCGCATTCGTACGCAACGTTCATCGAAAAAGCGCCTTCGACTGCTTCGCTGCCCCACATTGCAATGAGGCGCCGCTGCTCTGAGCGCGCCGTGCGCGCAAGCTCGAGCCAGCCCGATTCGTCGGCGTCAACGATGCCCACTGAAATCTGCCCCGCACAGCGCGTGAGTCGGGTGACGGCAAGTTGCATCGATTCGAGTCGCATGCTTCACCCCGCCAGCATGGTCGCGGCCTGGCGATACCACATAGCCAGGTATGGTGGGACATAGAGCCCAAGCATCAGCCCCAATCCTAGATGCACGAATACCGGCAGCGATGCGGGGCGATGCTCAAGCGGTCTTGCTGTGGTCGTTTCACCGAACACCATTCGCTGGACGCGCGCGAAGATCGCCGCGAATGCGACGGCGAGGCCGAGCAGCAGCAAAGGCGCAGTCCACGGTATCGTGTTCATCGCGGTCGTCAGGATCAGGAATTCGCTCGCAAATACCCCAAACGGCGGCAGGCCGAGAATCGCGAGCGCGCCGAGCATCATTCCCCAGCCGACCGTCGGGCTGACCTGCAGCAACCCGCGAATGCCGTCGATCGTCTGCGTGCCTGCCTTCTGCGCCGCATGGCCAACCGTGAAGAAGATGGCCGACTTGACGAGGGAATGGACGGTCATGTGCAGTAGCCCGGCGAACGTCGCGACCGGACCGCCGAGCCCGAACGCGAACGTCATCAGCCCCATGTGTTCGATCGACGAATACGAGAACAGCCGTTTGACGTCCTTCTGCCGGAACAGCGAGAACGACGCAATCAGCACCGACACGAGCCCGAACCCGACCAGCAACCGCCCCGGCAGACCATTGCCGGGCGCGCCGTCCGCGAGCACCTTGCAACGCAGCACCGCGTACAGCGCGACGTTCAGCAGAAGCCCGGACAGCACCGCCGAAATCGGTGTTGGGCCTTCGGCGTGTGCGTCCGGCAGCCAGTTGTGCATCGGCACGAGTCCGACTTTCGTGCCGTAGCCGACGAGCAGGAACACGAAGGCGATCGACACGATGGTCGGGTCGAGGTGTGTCCTGACCGCGGCCAGGCTCGTCCACAGCAGCGCATCGCCATCAGTCAGTTGCCGGCTCGCGGCGAGGTACAGCAGGATCGTGCCGAACAACGCCTGCGCGATGCCGACACCGCACAGGATGAAGTACTTCCAGGCGGCCTCCAGGCTCGCGGCGGTCCGATAGACGCTGACGAGCAGCACGGTCGCGAGCGTGGCGGCCTCCATCGCGACCCACAGCACGCCAAGGTTATTGGTCAGCAGCGCGAGCAGCATCGCGAACATGAAGAGCTGGTACATGCTGTGATAGAGCCGCATTCGCGTCGCCGTCATCCGGCCGCGGGCTTCCTCGATCTGCATGTACGGTCGCGAGAACAGTGACGTCGTCCAGCCGACGAACGCCGTCAGCGCGACGAGGTACACGTTGAGGGGATCGACGAAGAACGCGCGTCCGAACGCGAACGAAGGTCCGTGCTCGACGGTGCGTGCGGCGAGCACGAGCGTCGCCGCGAACGTCAGTAAGCTGAAGCCGACGTTCAGGTTGCGCGCGACATGACTGGGCCGCACGCACGCAAGACACGCGGCGGCCACGGGCGGAATGCCGAGCACGGCGAGTACGACGTGGGCGTCATTCATCTTTGAGCTTCTCGAGGTGATGGATGTCCAGGCTGTCGAACTGCTCGCGGATCTGGAACATGAACACGCCCAGGATCAGAATCCCGACCAGCACGTCGAGACCGATGCCGAGTTCCACGATCATCGGCATGCCGTTGGTCGCGGCCGTCGCGGCGAAGAACAGCCCGTTCTCCATCGACAGGAAGCCGATCACCTGCGGAATCGCCTTCGCGCGCGTGATCATCGCCATGAACGACAACAACACGCACGCGAGCGCAATCCCGAGCGTGCCGCGCGCGGCCGACGTCGCGAGCTGGCTGATCGGCGATGCGACGTTGAACGCGACGATCACGAGCACGATGCCGATCAACAGCGTCGTCGGAATGTTGATGAGCGGCTCGACGTCTGTCTGAATGTCGAGCCTGCGCACGAGCCGGTACAGGATCCACGGAATGACGCCGACCTTCAGCACCAGCGTCAGTCCGGCCGACACGTACAGGTGCGGATCACCCGCCACGAAACCGAGGATCAGATTTGCCAGAACGAGCGCGACACCCTGCAGCGTATAGAGGTGGATCAGCGACAGGATCCGTCGCTGGCTCAGCATCGCGAACGACAACATGAGCAGCACCGCCGCGAGGAAATTGATCAGTTGCGTCGCGTAGCCGTACATTCACGCCCCCAGCAGCAGGTGGACGAGCATCCCGATCACCGCAAGCAGAAACGCGGTCGCGAGGAACTCCGGTACCCGGAAAATCCGCATCTTCGCGTTGGCGGTCTCGACCACGGCGAGCGCGGCCCCGCCCACCATCAGCTTGATGAAGAGTGCCGGCACCGCGAGCACCAGCGCAAGCGGATTACCCGCTGCGGCGATCCCCCACGGCATGAAGAGCGCGAGGCCGATGCATGAATACGCAAACAGCTTCAGGCTGGCCGCCCACTCCATCAGCGCGAGGTGCCGCCCCGAATATTCGAGGATCAGCGCCTCGTGGATCATGGTCAGCTCGAGGTGGGTGGTCGGGTTGTCGACGGGCAGCCGCGCGTTCTCGGCGAGCGACACCAGCGTGAACGCGATGCCGGCGAACGCGAGGCTCGGATAGATCGTCAGTTCGCTGTGCCCGAGCGTCGCGACGATGCTCGTGAGGAGCGTCGACTGTGTGATCAGCGAGGCCGACAGCAACACCATCAGCAACGCCGGCTCCGCCAGAAAACCGATCAGCATTTCGCGACGCGCGCCGAGCGTGCCGAACGCAGTGCCGACGTCCATCGCCGCGAGCGACAGCGCCACGCGCGCGAGCGCAAACAGGCCGACGAGCGCGATCGCGTCCGCGGCGGGCGACAGCGGCAATTCGGTCGACAGCGTCGGCACGATCGCACAGGCGAGCGTCATCGCCGCCCACACGACATAGGGGGCGCCACGGAACACCGGACTTGCGCCGTAGGCGACGACGGACTCCTTGTTGAACAGCTTGTGGAGCATCCGGTACGGCTGCCAGATGCTGGGTGCGCGCCGATTCTGCAACCAGGCGCGGCACTGGTTGATCCAACCCGTGAGCAGTGGCGCGGCGCCCAGCGCCACCACGATCTCGAGGGATTGCGATATCGCGCCGGACACGGTCACCATCGTCTCACCAGCATCAGGAGCAGGATTAGCACGGCGAAGCTGTAGGTCAGGTACACGGCGATCTTGCCCGTCTGCAAACGGCCCGCCCATTCTGCCGCGCGTTGCGTCAGCGCCGCGACGCGCTCGTAGAACGCGGGCCACGTGCGATCAGTGACCGAGACCCGGTAGGCCGGCTGCGTATCGAACGGCGACGGCAATTGCCGTTCGATACGCAGCAGCGGCGCGAAGATCTCCCGGATCGGCTGTCCGAACCCTTCCGCCGTGTCCTGCATCCGCGCGGTCGTGAACGGGAATCCACAACTCCACGGCACTGCCCGTCGCAGTCGACCGTGGTAGAAGCGCCGCACCAGCACCCACGCGAGCCCGCAGCAGGCGATGAAAAACAGCATGAACACGGCTGGCATGTAACTGGCCCGCGCGGCGTTCACGGGCACGAACAGCAGCCAACCGTGGTTGTCCGCGCCGATACCGGCGCCGACGAGCACGCGCGTGACCCGGTCCAGCACCTTGACGACCTGCGCGGGCATCAGCCCGAGCAGCACACCGGCCGCCGCAAACCAGCAGAACGCAAACCGTTCCCATGCATTCGCATCGCGTGCGCGGCTCAGTTTGGCTTCTCTCGGCTGTCCGAGGAACACGATGCCGAAGAACTTGACCATCGTGTAGCCGGCGAGCGCAGCGATCATCGCGATCAGCGCAGCCCCGATCGGAACCGTCATCGCAAGCACCGAATCAGGCAAAGCGGGTGTGAACAGGAAACTCTGCAGCAGGAGCCACTCACCAACGAAACCGCTCAGGGGCGGCAAGCCAGCGCTGGCTGCGACGCCCGCGAGCACGCACCACGCGGTCCACGGCATGAAGCGGATCAGGCCGCCGAGCTTGCCAAGATTGCGCTCTCCGGTGGCGTGCAGCACGGCCCCAGTGCCGAGGAACAGCAGGCTCTTGAATGCCGCATGCGCGACGATCTGGTAGAGCATCGCGGTCAGCGCGAGCGCAGATAAGCCCGTCATCCCATACGCGCGAAACAGCACCGCGAGCCCGAGCGCGACAATCATCAGACCGACGTTGTCGATCGACGAATACGCGAGCAGGCGCTTCATGTCGACCTGGATCGTGCTGAACACGACGCCGAGCAGCGCGGTCCCGACGCCGAGCACGATCAGCAGCACGCCCCACCATGCGATCTGCACGTGCAGCAGGTCGAACACGGTGCGCAGCAGTCCGTACAAACCGACCTTCAGCACGAATCCGCTGAGCAGCGCCGACACGGGTGACGGCGCGGCGGGATGAGCGTCCGGCAGCCACACGTGGAGTGGGAACAGCCCCGCCTTGGCGCCGAATCCGACCAGCGCGAACAGGAACGCGAGCGATGCCCAGAACCCGTCAGGCGACTGCGCACGCATGTTGGCAAACGTGTAGTCGCCAGTGCGCGCCTGCAGAATGCCGAAGCAAAGCAGCAGCGCGAGCGCGCCGACGTGGGAGATCAGGAAGTACAGGTAGGCTGCGCGGCGGATCTCGCCGATCCGGTGGTTGGTCATCACGAGGAACGTCGCGGACAGCGTCAGCGTCTCCCAGGCGACCATGAACACGTACGCATCGTCGGCAATGAGCACGAGCGCGATGCTCGCGATACAAAGGTGGTACTCGAAACAGATGAGCCCTGGCGCAGCCCCTTCGCCCCTACGGAAATAACCGGCGGAAAAGGCGCCGACGCCCGCGCTGACGACGCCCAGCACGAACAGGAAATAGCCGGATAGACCGTCAACGCGCAGGTGGAATGGCAAGCCGGGCAGCCCGATCGGCAGCACCGTGGTGGTCGGTTCGGCAAAGATGCCGGCGAGCCCCGCCGCACCCAGCAGCAGCCCTCCCAGCGCACCGAGCGGAAACAGCCCGTGCGCAACGAACCGCGTGCGATGTAGAACCCCGAGACCCAGCGTGCCGATCGCGAGCCAGCCGGCCACGATCAGCAGGACGAAATGGACCACCGTCACGGGTGCCATCCGGAATGTCTCCAATACGCTCTGATTGGACGAGGAACCTGGAATGAGCCCGGTATCGCGGGCTCATTGCATGCGCATTATGGCATCGAAAGACCAATCTGGATAACAGGACATGATAATGGCGTTATCATGTGAACCACATGTTCGAGGAAATCGGGCGGCCCTGCGGTGCGCGAACCGCCTATCCGCCTTGTCCTTGCTGCCGCTCCGAGCGATTGAGTGAAGATCCTATGCCTGCGCAGTACTTTCGAAGCCTGACGGGAAAACACCGCAGCGCGACGGCAAACCGTCAGCTCGGGTTTTCTCTTGCGTTCGTCGCCGGCGCCACCAATGCCGGCGGCTTCCTCGCGGTCAGGCAATACACGTCCCACATGAGCGGCATCGTGTCGGCGATCGCCGACCAGGCGGCGCTCGGGGACATCCGGCTTGTGTTGGCCGGCATCGGATCGCTGGCATCGTTTCTCGTCGGAGCGGGATGCTCGGCAGTGCTCGTCAACTGGGGGCGCCGCCAAAGCCTGCAAAGCCAGTACGTCCTGCCGTTACTGGTCGAGGCCGCGCTGCTCCTCCTGTTCGGTCTGCTCGGCAGCCACCTCGCGCTCTGGGAAGCGTTCTTCGTCCCCGTCACCGTGATCCTGCTGTGCTTCATCATGGGTCTGCAGAATGCGATGATCACGAAGCTGTCGGGCGCGGAGATCCGTACGACGCACATGACCGGCATCGTGACGGACCTCGGCATCGAGCTGGGCAAGCTGTTTTACTGGAATCGATCGACGCTCGTTGCCGACGCGCACGCGGTCATCGCCAACCGCGCGAAGTTGAAGATCCTCGGCACGATGCTCGCGTCGTTCTTCGTGGGCGGCCTGATCGGTGCAATCGGTTTCAAGCATGTGGGCTACGTGGCGACCGTGCCGCTCGCCGGCGCACTTGTCACACTCGCGATCGTGCCCGTCGTCGATGATGTGCTGACCTATCTCTATCGGTTTGACCGTCGGCAATGATTTGACGCGAGGTGGGGCGAATCCTGCCGCGAAAGCGGCCAAGCGCCACCTTCTCACCGTGCCGTCGAAAGCAAATGCATTATAATTTGGTTAGCATATTCGCCGACCCGTCCCCGCAATGGAAACGAAAACCGCACGCCTGACCGTCCTGATCGACCCCGCCAAGAAAGAAGCATTTGAAATGCTCTGCTCGGCGCAGGATCTGACGCCATCACAAGTCGTACGGCAGCTGATCCGCGAATATCTCGAGCGTCACGGCGTGACCTACAAGACCAAGAGCCCGCTCACCAAACGGGTGAAGTGAAGCGCGGGCTGAGGCCTCGCGCCGATCAATCGCCGATTTCCCAGTGCGCTTGCCCTTGCGCATGCCAGATCAGCCGCTTCGGATCGAGGCGCTCTCCTTCTTTCAGGTGCCGGGCAGTGGCGGACAGCTTGAGTTCGCCGGAAAAGGCAAACGAGAGGGCGCGCTCGGACAGGACTCGTCTGGATGGCAAACGATGCGCGCTTTTCCAGGCGAACGCGACGAAGTTGCTGTCGTCGCCGCACCGAACGATCGTATACGAAGCGCCGAATACGGATTTCAGCCGCTCGAGGTGCTGCGGTAGCGCCGGATCATCGTCCGTGAAGTTGATCACGAGGACGCCCGCCTCGGTCAAGCGCTCGCGACAGGCGGAGAAAAATGCGATGTCCGCACATCGGCTCGCCATCCCTTCCGAAACAAAGGCGTCAAGCAGGATGACATCGGTCCGGATGTCGTCCTGCGTCACGTAGTCCGCGCCGTCGGCGCACACCACCTTGAACCGCGCGTCGTCCGCCGGAATCCTGAACACATCACGCAGCGCAATCACCTCGGGGCTGATCTCGACTGCTTCGATCGCGACCTCGGGCAGATGCCGATAGCAATACTTCGCCAGCGATCCCCCGCCCAGCCCGATCATGCAGATTTGCCTGGGTGCCGGATGCAGCAGCAAAAACCCCATCATCGCGCGTGTATAGCCGAGCGTGAGCCTCTCGGGATTCCTGAGCGACATGAAGCTCTGAGTGGCGAAGTGATCGAAGTGCAATGACACTGCGTGCTGCGTCTCCAGCACAACTGGTTGCCCGTCACTGATTGGCGTCGACAGGAATTTGACGAACGCGTCGTAAGATGTTCGATCCTCAGCCATTCTCAGTATGCTCGGGTAGCCAATCAGACCTTCTTCAGGAAACAGGCCTTGAGCATGAAGCTGCCGGCGTCCGTCTTGCAGTCGATTTCGTGATCGCCACCGACGATCCGGATGCTCTTCACCTTGGTGCCCATCTTCAGCGTGATCGACGAGCCCTTGACGCGCAAATCCTTGATCAGCACGACCGAATCACCGTCCGACAGCACGTTGCCGTTGGCATCCTTGACGACGTTACCCGCGGGTTCATCGCCCGCGTCGGCGCCAGCGTTCGCCGGCCATTCGTGACCGCAGTCCGCGCACACATACAGCGTGCCGTCCGGGTAGGTGTTTTCCATTGCGCATTGCGGGCATGAAGGGGCAGCGTTCATTGCAGCTTCCATTGGAACATTTCGAGTCAGTCAGTAAGAAAACAGGCGAGCAATCCGCCTCGCCAGAGCCGGCCGCCGTGCCAGCGGTCCAGCAGCGCACACATTATTATAATGCAATACACATGCTCTTGCCCCTCGATTATAATTTGACGTTCACCGCCTTTAATCGGAATTGGGGGCAATATCGCTGAGAATGTCGACATGTTTGAGATGGATGGCGCGTTACTGTTGCCAGATCGGCGCCCTGTAACGCTGCGGGAAATCGCGGGAAGCCGGGGCCTCGTTGTCGCGGGCGTCGGGCGTGGCGGCGAACGAGGATTCCAGATGGTTCACCGCCTTCATGACGTGGGAGAACAGCTCGCAGCGGCGGGCATCCATCTGGCGCTCGTCTATCCGAGGGAATCGAGCCGGCATGTCATGGATCCGATTTCGGTTGCCAGTGCGCGGTTGCGGCACCATCCGCGTCTGCTTCTCGACGCCGACGGCCATTGTTTCAAGCAAGGCGTGCCGCCTCGATCGCTGCGCGTGGTGTGCCTGAGCGGCGAACTGAGACGACTCGCAGGCATCGAAATCGATTTGCGCGACGCGACGTGGGAAATTGAATTTCGGGCGTTTCTGACGGAGCGCCAGATCGGCTAACAATGACTAGAATATGAGCATGGTCGCATTCCAGAAGGAGGCTGCCATGACTCAGTCAGTGATTAGCTTTTGGGTTGGCATTGTCGTTCTCGCTGTCATCGCCCTGGCATTGACCCGTCGCTACAGGCGCGATCACCCGGGAGAGAGCATGAGCCAGTGGCTCGACACACACCATATGAGCTGGATGCATCGTAAGCACTAGCTAGCGGCGTGAACTGACGCCGAGGAGCGCGCGCAGGAAGGCGGCGCAATTCCTCGGCGTTATACCTGCGCCGGCGCGGAAATCTCACTCCGCGTGTGGCGTCAAATCACGAACTGCGCTGTCGTGGAAGGCGCAAACAGTTCGTCGATGGTCATTAGCCGTTCAGACAGTCCTTGCGTATGGTGATAGCGCAAGAATGCGTTGAGTACGGCTTCATTGCCGGGTACACCGTAGCGCCAGAAGTCTTTGCCAAGCACGGCGACGGTCTCTTCGTATTCACTCGCAAGCCAGGGCAGCGTCGTCTTCAACGCGGCGAGTTCGCTCAGTTCCCGCTGCGCGTGGTTCTTGGCCAGAGTAAACGCTTTGAAGACGCTCGCGGCCAACCAGGGATGACGCTCGACCAGTTCATTGTGAATGCCGACGACGTGCATGATCGGAAAGATGCCCGTTTTTGCGTAATAGAACTTCTCGGTTGCGCGGAAGTCGGGAAACAGACGCACGATATCGGGGTGGCCGTTGATGAACGCACTCGGCGCGCGCGGCGCCACGATGCCGTCGATCCGTCCTTCGACGAGCCACTGGTTGAGCGTGGCGTCCGACGGAATCGGCTGGATGTCGATCCCTGCATTGTTTTGCATCGCCACCTTTTCGTGACGTCCAGGCTCCTCGACACCGCCGGTTCGCCAATGGATATCCGACGATCGCACGCCGTACTCGTCCTCCAGAATGCCGCGCACCCACACCGGCGCGGTCAGCTGAAACTCGGGCACGCCAAGGGTTTTACCGATGAGGTCGCGCGGCGCAGTGATGCCGCGATCGCGCCGCACGTAGATCGCGGAATGACGGAACATCCGCGACAGGAACACCGGAATCGCCGTATAGGGCGACTTCCCGCGCGAGCGCAACATCGTGTAGCTGCTCAGCGATAGCTCTGCGACATCGAATTCGGACGATCGCAATGCGCGAAAGAAGGTCTCCTCGACAGGAAGCGGCAGATAGTTCGGGTCGCAGCCTTCGATCCCGATGCGGCCATCGAAGAGTGCGCGTGTGCGGTCGTAGTCCCAGCACGCGACGGTGAGAGGCAGCTTCATCGTGTTCCTTTGATAGTTGAATGTTCTTTCCAATGGCCGGCTCAATGAGCGGCCGATCCGATCTGGACGGGAGCGGAGTCGGTGGCCCTCGCGGGATGACGCGAGCGGTAGATGGCCAGCGCAAAAACGCTGGTCGCCGCGATAACCACCGGCACCGCCACAGCGCCGAAAATCATCTTTGCTTCCCAGTGCGCGGCCAGCATCGCACCGCCGATCATCGAGCCGACAATCGAGCCGACGCGTCCCATGCCCAGCGTCCACGCCACACCTGTCGCGCGGCTCGCGGTCGCGTAATAGCCCGCCGACAGAATGTTGGTGCCGGTCATCGTGCCGCCGGTGCCGACCCCGGTCACGAAGAGCGCCAGCAAAGCAAGGCCGGGCATGCCGGAGAGATGGCCGAACGATGCGAGACTGATCGATGCACAGACGAACGCGCCGCACAGCACATATTGCGGGTTCATCCGATCCATCAGCACGCCGAGCAGAATGGCGCCAAGGCTGTTGCCGGTCAGATAGAGCGCCGTCATCAACGAAGCGTTATGGAACGACACGCCGCTTTGCTGGATCAGGATCGGCAGCCAGTTGCCGAGGAAATAGATGACTAGCAGCGCCATGAACGCGGTGGTCCAGAGCAGCAGCGTGCCGCCGCCGATACCGCGACCGAGTAATTGCTTGATCGGCAAGCCTTGCACCCGTCGCTCTTCAAGCGTGATGGTGACGTTCTCGAGATCGGCGTCGGGCGCGATCCTTTTCAGAATCGCGCGGGCCTGCTCCTGCTTGCCGCCGCGAGCGACCAGGTAGCGCACGGATTCGGGCAGCCAGCGCGCGAGCACCACGACAAGCAGGAGCGGAAGCACGCCGCCGAGCACGAGCATCGACTCCCACCCGAACGCGCCGATCATGCGCGGCGCGAACAGCCCGCCCAGCGCGCCGCCCGCCGCGATACCGCAGCCGATCGGCGCAACCAGCGTCGAGCGCAGACGGTCAGGGCAATATTCGGCCGCGAGCGTATACGCATTCGGCATCGCGCCGCCAAGCCCGAGGCCAGTCAGGAAGCGCAGCGCGATCAGCATGCCGATCGAGTCGGCCTTCGCGGACAGCAGGCTGAACAGCGCGAACACCGTGATCGATGCGATGAGCGTCGGCTTGCGTCCGAAGCGATCCGCGACCGGACCGAAGATGAAAGAGCCGAGCGTGAGGCCGAACAGACCCGCGCCGAACATCGGTGCGAGCTGCGCGGGAGCCGCGCCAAAGTGAGCCTTCAACGCGGGCGCGATGTAACCGACCACCACCGTGTCGTAGCCATCCAGTACCAGAATCGCAAAGCAAAGCAGGAACGTGACCACCTGAAACCGCGATAACCGCCGTTCATTGATCAGGTCATGTAAGACCAGCCTGCGGGTATTGCCCGCCTCGTGTTGCGTATTCATCTTGTCTCCTTGTGCCGTTTGCGGCTCGTTTTAGTTGTTGCAGTCTTGTGTTGCGCGACAGCCATCTGCTGGATGGTCTCCGAAATGCGGCGTCCGATATCGGCGACCATCGCGCCTTCCTGCTGCACACGCTGCGCGCTGTAATCGTCGAGCGAGCGCACCACGCTGATGCTCCCGGTCACCTTGCCGTCTGCTGCGAAGACCGGTGCGGCGATCGCGAACACGCCCTCGTCCAACTCGGCGAGCGCGAGTGCATAGCCCTGTTTGCGAATGCCGGCGAGCGCCTTTCGATATTCCGGCCAGCTCGCGCCGAGCGTCGGGGTTCGCGCCTCTTCCTGGTTCTCTAGGTAGAGGCGCATCAATTGCCGGTCGGACAGCCAAGCGAGCACGGCTGTCGATGTCGCGCCGCGCAGGAGCGGCGTCGGGCATCCGCGTCGATAGCTCACATCCTTGTCGAGATGACCGTATTCGCCGATTGCGACGACACGGTCGCGGAAAAGCCGGCACAGGTGCCACTTTTGCGCGGCGGCGAAGGGCGGCAGATCGGCTTCGACGGTTTGCATCGCGACCAGCATCGGGTCCGACTCCTCCAACTGCCGATTGAGCTGGATGATGCGCGGCCCCAGGCTGTAACGCCCGGTCGCGACCGGTGCCAGCAGCCCTGACGCGGAAAGCTCACGGATGTAGCGATAGACGGCCGAGCGCGTGAAACCGAGCGCGTCGGCGAGTTCATCCGCGGACCACACCGGGCTGCTCCCGGTGAACTGATCGAGTAACGACAGCATGCGTTCCAGGCTCGAGTTCTTCCCCTGGGATTCGTCGACTGTTTCGACTTCGGGCTGGGTCCGCGCGCGCTGATTCACCATACGATATTTGGCCGATATAGGAATTCAGCAATATTTCTACAATATAGAAATAATGTTAATCAGGGAAATGCCTGGGGGTGACGAGCGGCCGCTACCGGGCTCAACGCCTTAAGAAATTCGTTGTACATGCATTCAGATTTCCAACGTCTGATGCTCACACAAAGCGCAACCTTCCAATTGATATAGATAGCGTTACTAACAAATGAGCTTCACGCTGTCGCGCATCTGTGAATGGGAAAATGCCGTATTGTGGATTCTCTCGAACGCGTTCAAGATCGAATTGCTCGTGTTCCGCACGCGCAGATCAACCATTCAGCGGTTAGAAAGATTCGACATCACGGTGAGGGAGAACCCTATGACAACACCAAGTCGTGTCCCCGCTTTCAGTCGGCGCGCCGTACTCAAGGCGACTGCTGCAACAGCCGCACTGCAGTTGGCGGCGCCCTTCATCATCAAGGCACGCGGCGAGGCTCCGTTGCGAATCGGCATGGTCGATCCGATGACGGGCGTTTATGCTGCGGTAGCACAGAATGAAGTGACGGGCGCGAGGCTTGCCGTTCAGCAGATCAATGCCCAGGGCGGCATTCTGGGACGGCCCGTGGAGCTCATGGTTGAAGACTCGGCAAACGACGTCGGCACCGGCGTGCAGAAGGCGCGCAAGCTGATCGAACGTGATCAGGTCACGTTCCTCATCGGCGACGTGAACTCCGGTATCGCCCAGGCCATTTCCCAGGTCAGCAATGAGAAGAAGGTGCTGCATATCGTTTCGGGCGGCCACACCGATACGATCACGGGCGTCGACTGCAAGTGGAACGTCTATCGCGTCTGCAACACGACCAGCATGGAGGCGAACGCCGTCGCGAACCTGCTGTTCACCAAGTACGGCAAGAAGTGGCATTTCATCACACCGGACTACGCGTTTGGCCACACGCTGCAGAAAGCCGCGGCCGCGGATCTGCAGAAGCTCGGTGGCACGATGACCGGCAACGAGCTCACCCCGCTCGGCACGACTGACTTCTCCGCCTATCTGATCAAGGCGCGCGCGGCGAATCCCGACGTCCTGCTCGTACTCCCGCAAGGCTCCGACATGGTCAACTGCCTGAAGCAGATTGCCCAGTTCGGGATCGGCAAGGATATTCACGTCGCCGGGCTGCAGCAGGAACTCGAATCGCTCGAGGCGATGCCGCCGGAGGCGCGTGTCGGCATCTGGATGTTCGAGTGGTACTGGAAGCAGCCGGGTGTGCCGGGAGTCGAGAAGTTCGTGAGCGACATCCGCAAGGTGAACGGCGGCAAGGTTCCCACCGCGCGTCACTGGTTCGGCTATACATCGGTGCATACTCTTGCCGCCATCGCCAACAAGGAAAAGACGCTCGACGCCAGAAAGCTCGCCGAAGCGCTAGGCGGCTTCGAATTGGCAGACGACGTCAAGTTGCAGCCGAACAAGTGCTACTACCGCAAGGGGGATCACCAGCTGATGACGTCGTCGTTCGTGGGCGAAGCGCTATCCCAGCCGGCCGGCGACCCGGAAGACCTGTTCCGCGTAGAACGCGTGGTTGCGGGTGACAAGACCGCACCTCCCGAGAGTGAAACCGGCTGCAAGCTGCAGTGGCCCTCCTGATAGCGCAAACGCCCAGGCGGGATCGTCGGGCGTCATAACAAGAATGGTGGGCGATGACTCAACTGCTGCTGTTCAACGTCACCAACGGGCTGATCATCGGCGCGTTTTACGTGCTGATGGCTCTCGGCTTATCGCTCATTCTCAACCTGAGCAATGTCATCAACTTCGCTCACGGCGGATTCCTCGTCGCCGGCGGCTACGTTGCCTATACGATCACGCCCTACGTAGGCTTCTGGGGCGCGCTGCTGATCGCGCCGCCGTGCATCGCGCTGATCGGTTTGGCCATCGAACGGCTGCTGATCCGGCGAGTCTACGGGCGTGACCCGCTCTACAGCCTGCTCCTGACGTTCGGTCTTGCCTTCATCTTCGAGGACGGCACCCGTTTCATCTGGGGCGCGCAAGGCAAACCGGTGACCATTCCGTCCGTGCTGTCCCAGCCCTTGAGCAACACGCTTTTCTTCATCACCGGCTATCGCCTCTTCATGGTCGCCACGGTGGCGGTGACAGTGGCGCTGCTCTTCGTCCTGCTACGCTATAGCCGGCTCGGCATCCGTATCCGCGCCGGTACCCTCGACCTCGAAACCGTGGCAGCGCTCGGCATCAACGTGGGCAGGCTGCGCTCGTTCAATTTCGCCGTCGGCGCCTTTCTCGCCGGTCTGAGCGGAGTGCTCGCCGCCGGCCAGCTTGGCCTGGAGCCGACGATGGGAACGGGGCTCCTGATGCCAAGCTTCATTGCAATCATCGTCGGCGGAGTTGGCAGCCTCACCGGCACGCTGCTCGGCGGCTTGCTGATCGGCGTCGCCTCCGGCATCACGGCCGTGTTTCTGCCCGCGGCAAGCGAAGCGATCATCTACGTGATGATGGCCGTCGTGCTGCTGTTGCGCCCACGCGGCCTGCTCGGCGAGGAGGGCATGCTGACATGAGCGAAGCGCGACAGACGAGGCACCGCAAACTGCTGACGCTCGCGGCGATCTGGGCCGTGCTGTTGCTCGCCCCGTACTGGATGCCGCCGCTCGGCGGCTACACCGCGCTTGGCACACGGGTGCTCGTGCTGGGTCTCGCCGCAATGTCGGTCAACTTTCTGCTCGGCTTTACCGGCGTGCTGTCCTTCGGTCATGCCGCGTATTTCGGGCTGGGTGCGTATGGCGCTGGCCTCGCGCTGAAATTCGTTGCGCCGAGCACGCTGCTCGCTCTTCTGTGCGGAACGCTGCTCGGTGGGATCGCCGGCGCGCTGCTCGGTGCGCTTTGCGCGAAGCGGCGCGGCGTCTATTTCGCGATGGTCACCATCGCCTTCGGACAGGTCTTCTACTACATCGCATTCCAATGGAGTTCGTTGACAGGCGGCGACGACGGTTTGCGCGGATTCTCGCGCGTTCCGCTTCACCTTGGCATCACCACCATCGACATCCTCTCGAATGCCAATGCCTTCTATTACTTCGTGCTGTTTTGCCTCGCGCTGATAGTGGGTCTGATGGGCTTCATCCTGCGCTCCCCGTTCGGGCGCACGATGATCGCAATCCGCGAAAATGAACGGCGCGCGCGCTTTCTCGGCATTCCCGTCGATCGCCATATCTGGATCGCTTTCACGCTCTCCTGCTTTTTCATGGGATTCGCCGGTGCGCTCTATGCTCTCCTGAACAATTTCGCCGATCCGCGCGGGCTGCATTTCAGCCAGTCTGGCGACTTCGTGATGATGGCGGTGATGGGCGGCATGCGCAGCCTGTGGGGGCCGCTTCTCGGCGCCGCGGTGTTCGTCGTGCTGCAGGACTATCTGTCGAGTATCACCGTCAACTGGATGTCGTTCGTCGGCATGCTGTTCATCGCGATCGTGCTGTTCTTCCCCCGCGGTCTGCTCGGCTTTGTCCGGCGCAGGAGCGATTCATGAGCGTTCTCGAAGTCAGGCACGTGAGCAAGCGCTTCGGCAGCCTCGCTGCGGTGCGCGACGTCTCGCTCACCGTCGACGAAGGCGAATTGCGCGCCGTCATCGGACCGAACGGCGCCGGCAAGACCACTTTCTTCAATCTCATCAGCGGCTTTTTCCCGCCGACCACGGGATCGATCCTGTTCGACGGACAGGACATCACGGCTGTCCCGGCGCATCGGCGCGTCGCGAGCGGCATCGCCCGCACGTTCCAGATTACCGAGATCTTTCCCGAACTCACGGTGTTCGAAAACGTGCGCATCAGCGCGGAGGTTGCGGCTGGACTCCGCTTGCGATCGTGGGTCGGCCGCACCGAAAAAATACGGGTGCGCGAGCGTGTCGAAGAAACACTGGAACTCACCGGACTAGCCGCAAAAAGCGACCGGCTGACCGGTGAACTCGCGCACGGCGACCAGCGCGTTGCGGAAATCGCCATGGCGCTGGCGCTGCGGCCCCGTCTGCTGTTGCTCGACGAACCCACCGCCGGCATGGGCGGCGAGGAGACCAACGAGATTACGCAGCTGATTCGCCGTCTGCGCAGCGGCGGCCAATTCACAATCGTGCTGATCGAGCACGACATGCGCGTGGTGTTCCATCTTGCCGACCGGATTACGGTGCTCGACCGGGGCGCGCTCCTCGCCGAGGGCGCGCCGGCGGAAATCGCGGCGAACGAGGTCGTGCAGGCGGCGTATCTGGGTGACGTGACATGAACACAGCACTTACCGCCGAGGAACTGCATACCTATTACGGCAAGAGCCACATCCTGCACGGTGTGAGCCTTGCGGTCGAGGAAGGCCGGATCACGGCATTGCTTGGCCGCAACGGCGCGGGCAAGACCACGACGCTGCGCACGCTGATGGGTCTGACACCCGCACGCCGGGGGCGCGTGACGATCTTCGGCGCGGATACGACACGCTGGCCGACCTTCCGGATCGCCGCGAGCGGCGTGGGCTACGTCCCCGAAGGACGAAGAATTTTCGCCAATCTCAGTGTCGAAGAAAATCTGCGTGTGCCGCTTGTGCGCAGCGGGCCCTGGACGATCGCGCGAATCTACGAGCTGTTTCCACGGCTTGCCGAGCGCAAGGAAAGCCGCGGACGTCAGCTTTCCGGCGGCGAACAGGAGATGCTGTCGATTGCCCGCGCGCTGCTGCTCAATCCCCGGCTGCTGATTCTCGATGAACCCTCTCAGGGCCTGGCTCCTCTGATCGTGCGCGAGGTGTTTCGCGTCGTGTCGCAGATGCGCGACGAAGGGATTTCCGTCCTGCTTGTCGAGCAGAACGCGCACATGGGGCTCGAGATTGCCGATCATGCCTATGTGCTCGACGATGGCGGCATCGTCTATGCCGGCCGTTCACGCGACCTCGCCGCCGATGAAAGCCGTGTTCGCGCGCTGACCGGTGCAAGTGCGGAGGATTGATCGAGTTCGCCTACACCATGATGAATCCGTGCCGCATGCCGAGCATCACCGCTTCGGTGCGGTTGGTCGCGCCGAGTTTGCCGAAGATCGAGGAGAGGTGAAATTTCACCGTGTTGTCCGAGATGTCGAGTTGCCGCGCGATCTCCTTGTTGCCGAGTCCGTCGGCGAGCATCGCCAGCACTTCGATCTCTCGTGACGTCAAGGCTTCGAACGGTTCGCCGGATGCCTTCTGACGCGACTGTCCTGTTCCGGCCAGCAGCCTCGCGAGGATGTCGGGCGACAGCACGCAAAGGCCTGCGGCGACTGCTTCGATGGACAAGACGATTTCGGCTGGCATCGCGTTGCGCGGCAGGATAGCCGCCGCATCGGCGGGCAACGCATCGAGGATCCAGTCGCTGTCCGGGTCGTCGCTCAACAGGACGAGCGACGGTGACGCGTGCGAGAGTTCGAATAGCGTCTTGAGCGCGTCGCTCGCCTCCGGCGCGATGTCGGTGACGACGACATCCGGCACCGATCCGGCGAGGCAATCGACCAGCTTTTCGGCGTCGGCTGCGCTACCCAGGAACTCAAGTGCCGGGTTCGCCTCGACAAGCGCTTGCAGGCTTGCGCGCTCTTGCGACGATGCCGCAATCACCGCGACCCGCACCGGCCCCATGCGTATCCTGTGTCCATCCGACATTTCGCCGCTTCCCGGACCTCACCTGCACCAATTCCGTTGGGGACGTTCGCCCACTGTTACTGAACACGCGTGACGCTCGCCACCCCGGATCAACGCGATTTGCAACTGCTGCCCAATGCTTGTCGAGCTCAGCGCGGCATGCAAGTCGTCGACGTCGCGGCAAGGCTTGCCGTCCAGTTCGATCAGCACATCTCCTATGAGCACACCTGCCTGTTCCGCGGGACCGCCCGGCGCAAGCGAACTGATCAGCAATCCACTACTGGATGACAGGTTCATTTTGTTCACCCACGCGTCCAGCAGGCTCACCTGCTGCGTGCCGACACCAAGGTAGCCCCGTGAGACGTGCCCTTTAGCCAGCAGTTCATCGGCGACGCGCTCCACGGTCATCCCGGGAATCACGATGCCGGTGCCGCGCATCAGTGCCGAGGTGCAGATGCCCATGACCTGCCCGCGCATATCCGCGAGCGCCGCGCCGGAGAAGCCTGGGCGCAGACCGCCGTCCAATCGTACGAACGCATCGAGCTGTCCGCCTTTCCACGTGCGCCAAGGACCCGCTATGCTGCCGATCACGCCAAAATCAGCGCTGATACCGGAATCGTCCGCACGGGCGACGGCGAGTGCAAGATGACCCGGCTTCAGTGAGCGGGCATCGCCGGAAGCGACTGGGTCGAGGTCCACGCCGTCCAGTTTCAGCACGGCGAGGTCGGTACCCAGATCCACCCCTGCGAGGACAGCCGCGACCGTACGGCCGTCGGTCAATGTGACTCGGATCCCGTCCTCACGCCTGATCGTGTGTGCAGCCGTCACGACGACGCCTTGTCGCCAGATTACCCCACTCGACGGCATGCGATGCCGGCCGTGTACTGCCACGACACTCCGCCCGACTCGCCCGACAACGTCTGCCAGATTGTCCGAGAGATCCATCAAAGGATTTCCGCTTGAGGATGTAGTTTCCATTTCAATTCCCCTACCAGATGCGTCCGACCTGCTTGTGCCTTGCGTCGTCGTTTGCTCACCTGTCCAGGTAGCGTTACGACGGCGTGTTCACAATGACAGAAGGACGGAGGGCGCACACCACCCAAATGGGTAGCCGGGTAGATTCAGTGCGGATTTCACGATGCAGTGCGTAGTCCGACAAACCTTGCCCGCACGCGGTTCGTGAAGTAGATTTTTCTAATTGAGTCCGAGGCGGGAGAGATTGCCATGGAACTGAGTGTGGAACGTGTCGATGTTTGGGCAGCGACCATCGACGACAAACCGGGTGGCCTTGCGAAAGTATTAAGCGTCTTGCGGGATGCGGGTGTCGACCTGCAGTTCATCGTCGCACGCCGCGCGCCGGAGGCAGCGGGAAAGGGGGTCGTGTTTGTCGCTCCGCTAGAGGGAGACAGTGCGATCCGTGCCGCCACCCAGGTGGGGTTCAGCGTCACCCCTAGCCTTCACTCCATCCGTGTAATGGGTCTGGACCAACTGGGCATCATCGCGCAATTGACCCAGATGCTGGCGGATGGGGGGATCAACCTCCGCGGCGTCTCGTCCGCTGTACTTGGCTCGCAGTTCATTGCGTATCTCGCGGTCGACTCGTTGGCCGACGCCGAACAGGCAATCGACATTCTGCAAAGGGCCTGAAGCGCCCGGCATGGCGGTGAATCCGATGCCGGCAGCATTCAGGCCGGCGCCGTGCCGCGATCAGGCGGCGTCGCAATCGCTCCGGGGCGCCGCATCATCTTGTCCACCTCGCCGGCGTGCAGTTCTTCGACGTGGATCATCTGGCGCGCGTATTCTTCGAGCGCGACTGAACGGTCTTCCGTCAGCGAGAGGAGGTCCCGATACAGGTCAAGCGCGACTTTTTCGGCTTCGAGCGACTCACGCAGGATGGAGGCAATGTCGAAGATATGCGAGTCGAGAAGCGGACCGATTCCCAGAGACGGGTAGGCGCCCAAGGTGGTGATCCATTCGCCGGCCTGCTGAGCGTGCGCGAGCGATTCATCGGCCTGTTGCCGCAGCCACGCCACAATGGGGATACGGCCAAAGCCAAATACCAGGAATGAATAATGAGTATAACGAATGACCCCAGCCAGCTCCGACTCCAGAATCCGGTTGAGGACTTCAACAACCTTTTCCTTTTCGATCTCTAACATGTTTGCCTCCATTGTGTCTGCCCAGTTTCCCCTTGGTCATTTCTGATCACCGGAGCGGCCGGCACCGAGTGCTTCGAGCAACGGCCGGAGGGCATCCAGTTCCGCACCGAAGCCGCTCCAGTCTCCTGCCTTTAGCCGCTCGATGGCGCGGTTATAGTGGGCAAGCGCCTCTCGCGCGCGAGCGTCCACTGTGCCTCGTTGTGGCGATGCCGTTTGCGCGGTCTCCTTGAAAAGCGCCGCAAGGGCTTCACCCAGGGTGGCCTCCATCACTACACGGTCACCGTAGGCGGCAATCACCCGCTTCAACTCCGGCAACTGACCGGACGCCGCGCGCAAATAGAGCGGAGAAACGTAGAGGATCGAGTTCTCGATCGGCACTACCACAAGATGACCGCGAATGACGCGTGAACCCATCTGGTTCCAAAGCGAGATCTGCTGCGAGATCTCGGTATTCTGCTGAATACGTGCTTCGATCTGAAACGGCCCAAAAACCAGCTTGTCCTTGGGAAAGATATACACGATGAGCTTGCCGTACCCGGACGGATCGCAACGCGCCGCCAGCCAGGCAATCATGTTCTCCCGCTGGCTCGGCACCATCGGCAGCATGAGGATGAACTCGGCGCGTGCATCGCCGGGGAGTCGCATGATCGTGTAATACGGCGGCATCGTGCTGGCAGCGCCCCCGTCATCCATTCCGACCAGTTCCCGCGGAAACTGCCAGAGATCCTCGCGGTTGTAGAAGACCTCCGGCGTATCCATATGATAGGCGCGGTAGAGCTGCGCCTGGATCAGGAACAGGTCTTCGGGGTAGCGGATATGACGCCGCAGCTCCGGCGGCATCACGTCCAAGGGCTTGAACAAACCCGGGAAGATGCGCTGGTATGTGCGCAGGAGCGGATCGGCGGGATCACTGACGTAGAAATCGACCGTACCGTTGTACGCGTCGACCACGACCTTGACCGCGTTTCGGATGTAATTGGCGCCGTCGCCGAAACCCGGCCGGGAGTAAGGAAACCACCGGCTAACGGTGTAAGCGTCCTGGATCCAGAACAGGCGCCCGTTGCTTGCGACGACGTAGGGGTCACGGTCCAGAGTCAGGAACGGTGCGATCGTACGCACGCGGTCCTGAATGTTGCGGTGAAGCAGGATCCGGCTCTGGTCCGTGATATAGCCGCTCAGCAGGATGTTCGGATCGTCGAGCTGCCAGGCAAAGAGACTGCGGCGCCCCACACTGCCGACTTTGACGCCGTCGCGCCCGCTATACGTCGTGTAGGCGTTGGCCGGCCGTGCGGGATAGTCGAATTCCGCTACATTGCCGTTCACGATGACATAGTCCTGCCGGCCTCCACTGAAATAGAGACGTGGTTGTTGAATGGCCGGGCCGCCGTTGGAGACGGGCGGAATATCGTGCAGATAGAAAAAGGGTAAGCCTTCGGCGGATTTCTCGGTGACTGGAGACATCACGACACCGATGCCGTGAGTAAAGATAAGGTGCAGGTTCACCCAGGTCTGGGCGTTGGGCGGAAGCATCGCCGATTCCAGTTCACGCGCCGACAGCATCACCTGCCGGTATCCGGTGTCAAGCTGATAGCGGTCGATGTCCACCGAAAAAAATTTGTAGTAAGTCCTGATCTCCTGCAACTGTGCGTAGGTATCCATCAATGGTGGCACATCCCATAGCCGGATGTTGTCGATGGTCGCCCGATTGGCCTGCAGCGAGTCGAGCGTCAGTCCCTGCTCGGCCTCAAACGGTTTAACTTCGATCTTTGCGAGGCCGTAAGCCTGCCGCGTTAGCGCGATAGTGTGCTCGATATAAGGTGTTTCCAGTCCCAGCTCGCTCGGTTTGACATAGAAGCGCTGAAACAGCGATGGAAAGACCACAGCGAACACAAACGAACTGCCGAAGACGAGCAGCACGAGAACGGCAGGCTGCACATAGCTCCGGCGGCGCATGTTGATCCAAAGGGCGAAGGATGAGGCCGCGGCAAGGCCGACCAGCATCCACAGGACCGGCAACTCGACGTGGACATCGGTATAGCTGGCACCGACCACGACGCCGTTGTCGCCATAGAGCAGCAGAAAGCGGTCGAGCCACCACGACCAGGCCATCACCGCAAAGAACAAACCGAGCAGTGCCGAACCATGAGTGATGGCGGCGGACGAGAGCGTCCGTGGTGGGCGCTCCAGCGCGATGTCACCGCGCAACCCGTAGACGGCAATTGCCACAATCGCGCTGCAGAAGACCAGCTTCAGCAGCCAGTTCTTGAGTGCGACATATGCGGGGAGCGAGAAGAGATAAAAGCCGATATCCCTCTCAAAGAGCGGATCGCGCTCGCCAACAGGCACCTGATAAATGAAACGAAGCGCGGTGTCCCAGCTCGAGACTTCGCTAGCGGCGATAAGCAGCCCAATGACGAGCGCAGCGCAGGCAATCGTGGTGCGCCAGGGAACGCGCGGCGCGATCATTTCGGACAGATCGCCGGCAACCTCGGTCGCGCGCCACGGCGCGACTGCTTCCGCTCGCAAGATATTGACGTCCCTCGCGTAACGATGCGCCAAAATCCCGGACAACCCTATCGCGCCAGCCGAGACTGCGAACACGGCGGCAAACAGCAGCGCTCTCGCGGAAAGGATGGTCCAGAAAACGCGACCATAGCCGATCGAAGCGAACCAAAGCCAGTCGACCACGATGCCGGTGATGCGTCCGACGACAATCAGAGCGGCGATGATGGCCACCGCGGTGATTGCGTAGCGTCTCAGGCGCACGCCGGACTTCGGTCCCGACCGCATAGTCCCTCCTGTGCTTGCCCTCGCTCACGGCCTACTGCGATCGGATCGATCGCGCACTATCGATATTGTAGTTCTATGAGTGCACGGAACGAGAACCAGCAGGGCCGGCAAGTGCCGGCCCCGCCGGTTGCTGTCAGCGATCGGTCAAGCCAAGCATCTTGTCGAAGAAGACCGTCGCGAGAACCCCCGCTGCAATGCCGTTGCGCGGCGTGCCCGCGTACAGCGGGTTACCCCACGTATTCGTATTCCACGACCGCATCACATAAGGGCTCACGACGATGCTTCGCGTCACTGCGATATTGGCATCGAGCTTAAGTGCAAGCTGGGTGCGTCCGACCGTATATCCGGTGCCGCCGGCTGCCAGGTTTTGCTGTTTCAGGAACGCCTGCTCGTTCGGCGTCAGGGTCGCCCACAGGAAACTCAACGAGTAGCTGTCGTGCGGCCGGCTGCGGAACGGCGCTTCCAGAATCAGCCCCGTGATCCCGGTTACCGCGAGCCCCGTGCTAGCGTGCGAGTCGAAGCTCGTCGTCAGGCTGCCGAACACGGAGAGCGCGGTCGGGTCACTCACCCCACTTTTGCCGCCGTCCGGCCGGTACACGACCTGCCTGCCGCCGAAATATGCACCTGACGTACCTTTGCGGGTCGCGGCCGTCAACGGATCCGTTTGCGTCGCCGTGTTGTAGTAGAACAGCGCTTCATAGCTCTTCGGATACGGGTCCGTCGCGTACGAGGTCCGATAGGTGACGTTCGCGAGCCACACGTTGCTATCCGGCACGGTATCGGTCCATTCGTAGCCGTTCGTAAATGGAAAGGCCGGGTTCGAGCGCCACACACCAACTTGCACCGAGATGGCGGGCGTCAGGTTGTAGCGTACGCGCCCTCCCCAGTTCACATAGAGGGGTGGATTCATTCCCGCGTTGTCCTGGAGGATCGCACTCTGGCAAGCGAACCCCGTATTGCAGACGGGTGCCGCAAAGTAAAAGTCAGGACTGCTCTTGCCGACTTCCACGTCGAGCCTGTTGTCAAACGCTTTCTGCTCCCAGGTGAAGATGCCCAGGTGAGACACCTTCGGCACGTAAGGACCGGGCTGACCAACCAGAACGTCGCCGACCTGCTTGCCCCAGCCGAGGTTCGTCGTGAAGGGCACCCAGACCTGCTGGAAGTGAATCGTCGCACCGTTGAAACCTGCGATCTTCTGCAGATCGAAGTCGCCGCCGACGGAAATGAAGGTCAGCGCTTCATGGTTTCCCGTCTGCTGGCCGACGCTCGGGTTGGTCAGGTACATCTGCGTCAGATTGAAAACCGGCGTGAAGCCCCAGTCGTTCATCTTCTTGCCAACGCCGGCCAGGATGCCCTGCCGAGGCTCAGGCGGTAGCGGTGCGTCGGCGGCGTGCGTAACGCCAAGCTGATCGGTCGACGGAATGCCCTGAGTCACTGTCGGGCGATCGGTTGACGCCTCCTTGATCGTCGCGGCGTCGTTTGCCGTCGGGCGCGAACCAGACGCAGCGGAATCCCCGGTGTTGGCAGCAACCGTGATCTTCTGCGCCCCGGCCGCATCTTTGACCTTCTGCCTGGCCTTCGTGGATTCTTTCCCGACGGCCGCGGCGTTGGGCTTCTTGGCACGCGCCGCCGGCGTCGCCACTACGGTTGGCACCGTCGCCGCTGTCGCAACCGGATTCGTCTGCGCCGCGGCCGTGCCGCTCACCAGCATCGTCGCCAGCGCTATGCCCGAGATGCGCAGCGCAGCGGGTTGACGATGAACTAGAACCCCACACCTGCTCGTTGTCATTGTTATCTCCAGTGATTTTTGTGGATCTATGGTTTTCAAAGGCAATACGTCGCCTGCTACGCCTCTTTCGAGGCGCAGTCGTATGCATGAAGTGGGAATTGCCGGAGAACGACGCCCTACCAGGCCGTCGCGCCTCCGTCTATCGGGAAGTCGGCAGCGCTCACCCAGCTCGCCTCATCGGAAGCGAGAAAGAGCGCACACCAGGCGACGTCCTCGGGCTGGCCGACGCGCCTGATCATCATCTTGCCGAGCGCGCGTTCAAGGAATTCAGGTTGCGCCTGCATATGCGCACGCGTCGCCGCCGTTTCGACGAGCGCGGGCGATATGCTGTTGACCCGAATGCCGTGCGGACCGCCCTCCATCGCCAGCTGGCGCGTCATGGCAAGCACACCGCCCTTCCCCGCACAGTGCGCAATCGCCGGCGAGCCTTCGAGGGCGACCGCTGCGTTGGCCGAGGCGAAGTTGATGACCGAACCGCCGCCGCGCCCGATCAGCACGGGCCACGCGGCCTTGCAGAGCAGGAACACAATGTCGAGTTCGCCCGTGAGCGTGCGGCGCCACTGGCTCTCATAATCCATGTCCTGCAGCCAGGCGAACGCCCCGAACGCCGCTGCGTTGACGAGGATGTCGAAGCCGCCATGCCGCGCCACTGCGTAGTCGACCAGGCGAGCGGCCCCAGCGGGGTCGGTGAGGTCACACGGATGCAGGCTATCAAGTGCAAAGCCGCGCTCGCGCGCCTCGCTGACGGTTTGTCCGGCAGCCACCCCATCGATATCGCAGCCGATCACCTGGGCGCCCTGGGCCGCAAACAGCAGGGCACAGGCTCGACCGATGCCGCTGCCGATGCCGGTTACCACAGCGACCTTGCCGCGTAGACGATCGCCTTCCTGCATGGGCAGTGCGTGCTTGAAAACAGACTTCATGATGGGCCTCTAACGGATCAGCCGAGTTTCAGACGGTTTCGGGTGCGCAACGATGCGACGAAGGCCACCGCGGCAAGCGCGATCAGCGCGAAGCCCCAGCCTTCGACCACCGCGAAGCGCGAGCCCCAGTAGCCGACCATCGGCATCACGAGCAACGGGCTGCAGAAGTAGCCGATGAACTGGCTCGCGGTGAAGGCGCCGGTGCCGAAGCCGCGGCGGGCGAACGGCAGCGAGCGCAATCCCCAGCTGATAACGGTCGGCAGAACCACGCCGCAGCCCGCCCCGTTGATGGCAGCGCCGAGCGTGAGCGATGCATAGTCATGCGCCGATCCCATCGTGATGAAGCCGATACCGCACAGCGCGGTGCCGATCAGCAGTTGCTGCAGGACGCCGAACCGGCTCACCAGAACCCAGCCGAACGTCGCGGTGCCCACGATGACGCCGAGACTGTTCATCGCATAGGCCATACCGATTTCATTCGGTGCATGCGTACCGAGATCGACCAGCATGAATGACAGGTGCACCGGCACGATCATGAATACGAGGCCCACGCCAAAGGAGATGACGCAGACAAGCGCGAGAAGCCAGCCATTGAAATCCGGCTCGTCGGCGCTCGAGCTGCTCCCTGTCAATTGCCCGTCGTGCATGCGGGTGGGGTTCCACAGGCAGAACTGCACGAGCGGCGCCAATAGCAGGGGCAAAGCATAGGCGGCGAACGGTGTGCGCCAGCCATGTTCGCCGAGCATGCCGCCCAGCAGATTGAAGGTGAACGCCGAGACCGATGCGAACGTCGTCTGCAGCGAGGCGTAACGGTCACGTTTGGCTCCGCTGAAGTAGTCGCCGATCAACGAGGTGCTGACGGTCATCACCGCCGCTTCGGCCAGACCGACAAGCGCGCGGCTCGCGAGGATCGTATAGATCGAATCGAGGTAGAGCGGCGCAGTACCTGCCAGCGCATACAGCACCAATGCGCCGACCAGCACGCGCTTGCGCCCGATCCTGTCGCTGATCGCGCCGATCACGACCGCCAACACGCCCAGCACGAGCATCGGCATCGTGACGATGACGGGTACCAGCGTTTCAATGCCGGGCACGTTCGCGAAGTAGCGCTGTATTTCCGGCAGCACGGGGCCGATAACGGTCGGCGCGAGCGTGCCGCAGATAACGGTGCTCAGCAGAATAAAGGCATGAAAGAAATTCGCGTTGCGTGCGGGCGCCACGCCTCTCTGATCGAGGGGGACTTGCATGGGAAGTGTCTCCGGTTATTGATTTTCGTCGTCGGTACGGTCAGCCAGCGCATTACGCTGTCGACCCGGCGACAACAGACTTTGTTTGTCTGAGACGAATCATTCCGGCAGCGAACGTTCGACACAATCAGTTTGCGTCGACACGTAGATTTGATCGCATCGAACGACGAACGACTCGCGGGTACATTCGTTACACGAGGTTCGCGATGGTTTTGGCGTCCTGCGACTGTGCCTGTTCCCGCAGGACGTTGCGCATCCACGCGTGCGCGGGATCGCTGTTGTTGATGGCGTGCCACTGCATGACTTCGACGAGCGGCGGAATATCCATCGGCAGCGGCAGTAGCCGCAAGGGAAGGTAATGCGCGTAGATGCGCGCAAGACGCGTATGGACCGTGGCGATGCGCATCGTGCCGATCACGAGCTGCGGCAACGTGTTGAAATTGGTCGTCGTCACCTCGATTGAACGCTTGAGGCCCAGCTTGTTGATGAACGCGCTTTCGAAACTGACGCTTCGGCTGTCGCCGAACAGGGCGGCAACGTGGCCGAGCTGTAGATATTGTTCGAGACTCAGCGTGTCGCCGACGAGTTGGTTTCCGGACCACACAACACAGCTGAAGCTGTCCTCGAATAACGCTTGCGACGGGTGCGAGGGATTGACCGATGCGCTCGGGTAAATGACGAAATCGACTTCGCCCCGATCGAGCCGCTCGGGAACGTCGTCGGACATGTTCGCGATGTGCAGCGTGATCCCGGGCGCTTCGCGCTGCAGGCGCTGCACGACGTTGATCAGCAACACCGTCGTCAGATAGTCCGAAGCGCGGATCAGGAAGTTGCGGCGCGCTTGAGCAGGGTCAAACTCGAGGCGCGTGACCACGGTGGATTGCACGCTCAGCAGGATTTCCCGCACCGGTTGCGCAAGGCTTCTGGCAAGCGGCGTCAGCTCCATGCGGCGCCCGACCTGCATCAGCAAATCATCCCCAAAGTGCTCGCGCAGCCGTCCAAGCGCACTGCTCGTGGCCGATGCGCCGATATGCAGGCGCTCGCTCGCTCGCGTGACGCTGCGCGTGTCGAGCAATGCGTCGAGCGCAACGAGCAGATTCATGTCGAAGTGTCCCAGTCTCATGGATCGGCACTATCCGGCAATCATCCGATGCGATCAATGCGTAGTTCCACTAGGAATTGATGGTCTCGACAGATGCTCCACTCTAAAGTGTGACTGTGAGAAATAGAAACCGCTGCGGCCGCGCAAGGCACGGCGGAGGGTCAAGGAGACTTCAAAGATGACGCAACTCGAACCGGCCACCCTGCAAGACGCACAGGCTCCTGTAGCTGCGGCCGAACGGCAACCGGCGGGCGCGCCGTTGCTGCCCGTGCTGCGCCCGCATCACTTCGGCATCAGCGTTCCCGACCTCGACGCCGCCGTCGCCTGGTATGAGCGCATGCTCGGTTTCAAGATCGAGACGTGCATGACCATTGACAAGATTCCAGCCCGCATCGCGTTCGTGCGCCGCGACAGCTACCGCATCGAGATTTTTGAAGTTCCCGGCGCGGCGCCGCTGCCCGACGAGCGCCGCGTGCCAAACCTCGATCTGCGCACGCATGGCAACAAGCACATGTGCTTCGAAGTGCCCGACGTGCGGGCCGCCACCGCCGCATTGCGCGCACAGGGCGCCGATATCGCCTTCGAACTGGTGGTTGACGGTAATCCGACCGCGTTCATTCGTGATGTGTGCGGCAACCTGATCGAACTGCTCGAACCATTCGCGGCCGACCGGCCAGCGCGCTGACGCGGCCGCCGGCCGCCGAAATCTCACGCACCACCGCTCATTCACGAAGGACACCCTGCATGACCACCTCCACCAACCCGTTGCACGGCTGGCGAGTAGGCCGCGACGAAATCCGCATGGTCGGCCACGATCTGCTGCGCCCCGAATGTATTCTCGCCGAGCGTGACGGCACGCTGTGGACTGCCGACGCGCGCGGCGGCGTGATGCGCATTGCGCCCGACGGCACGCAGACGCTGATCGCGCAGCAGCCTGAGCACGTCCACGCGCCCGCTTCCGGCGACGCGCAGCAACTGGTGCTCGGCGGCACGCTTCCCAATGGCCTTGCATTCGATCGTGACGGCAATATCGTGATCGCGAACTTCGGCACCGACGCGATCGAACTGATGACGCGCGACGGCGCGTCGCGCACGCTGTACGACAGCATCGACGGTGCGCCGCTCGGCAAGACCAACTTCGTGCTGACCGATTCGAAAGGCCGCATCTGGTTCACCGTGACGACACGCCAGGTGCCGTGGACGCGCTCGATCAACGAAAAGACGGCGGACGGTTACGTCGGCCTGATCGACGAACACGGCATCCGCATCGTCGCGGACGGCTTTGTCGGCACCAACGAAATCCGCCTCGATGCGAACGAGCAATGGCTGTACGTGGTCGAGACGAACGCGCGCCGCATTTCACGGCTGCGCGTGGCCGAAGACGGCTCGCTCAGCGAGCGCGAAATTTACGGCCCGCATGATCTGGGCGGGTTCCCCGACGGCTTCGCATTCGACGCGCACGGCAACCTGTGGATCACGCTGATCCTCACGGAGAAGCTGATCGCGCTGACGCCGGATGGCGAAGTGTGGACCTTGCTCGACGACGGCAACCCCGAGGCACTCGCGCGCTACGAGCAACACTACCAGCAAGGCACCACGACGCCGGAACTGATGGGCGCCTGCCGCGGCACGCTTGCGCCGATGATGGCGAGCATTACGTTCGGTGGCGACGATCTGCGCACCGTGTATCTCGGCAGCCTTGGGGGCACGGCGCTCGCGAGCTTCCGCTCGCCCGTGCCGGGGCTCGCACTTCCTCACTGGAGCACCCAATGATTCTCGAACTCGCGCACTTTCGCATCGTGCCCGGCGGCAACGCGGGCTTCGAGGCCGCGTTTGCCACGGCGCAAGCCCTGCTCGCCGCCACGCCCGGCTATCTCGACCACGAGTTGCAGCACTGCATCGAAGACGCAGCCGACTACCGGCTGCTCGTGCACTGGAACACGGTCGACGATCACATGCGGGGCTTTCGCGAATCGCCGCGCTTTGTGCAATGGCGCGCGCTGCTGCAGCCGTTCTTTGCGACGGCGCCTAGCGCGCTGCACTACGAACGCGTGATCGCGAACGCCCAGCCAGGCTAGACGCACGAAACTCCCCTTGCCTCATTCTTCTTCTGATTGATTGGAAAACCGACATGATCGAACACATCAAGGCGGGCCAGAGCGCCCAGGTGAAAGCCGACAACAACGCGCAGGTCCGCGCGACAGTCGAGAAAATCATCGCCGATATCGAGGCGCGCGGCGAAGCCGCCGTGCGTGACTACTCGGAGCGCTTCGACAAATGGAATCCGGCGGCTTTCCGTCTGTCCGCTGAAGAGATTCAGGCCTGCATCGATGCGCTCAGCCCGCAGGCGATTGAAGACATCAAGTTCGCCCAGGCGCAGATCCGCCGCTTCGCGCAGATCCAGCTGATGTCGCTGCGCGATGTCGAAGTCGAAACGTTGCCGGGCGTGGTGCTTGGCCACCGGAACATTCCGGTCAATTCGGTCGGTTGCTACATTCCGGGCGGCAAGTATCCGCTGCTCGCCTCGGCTCACATGAGCGTGCTGACCGCGAAAGTCGCGGGCGTGAAGCGCGTGATCGCGTGCGCGCCGCCGTTCGACGGCAAGCCGTCGCCGGAGATCATCGCGGCCATGGCTATGGCCGGCGCCGACGAAATCTACGTGATGGGCGGGGTTCAGGGCGTCGCGGCGATGGCGCTCGGCACCGAGCATATCGCGCCCGTCGACATGATCGTCGGCCCGGGCAACGCGTATGTCGCCGAAGCCAAGCGTCAGTTGTATGGCCGCGTCGGCATCGACCTCTTTGCCGGCCCGACCGAAACACTGGTGATCTGCGACGACACCGTCGACGCGGAACTCGTCGCCGTCGATCTGCTCGGCCAGGCCGAACACGGCCCGACCTCGCCCGCCTATTGCATCACCACCAGCAGGAAGATTGCCGCCGAACTGCCCGCCGCGATCGAAACGGTGCTCGCGCGGCTCGACACGGCGCCGGTCGCGAGCGTTGCGTGGCGCGACTACGGTGAGATCATCCTGTGCGACACCGACGAGGAAATGCTGCAGGAAGCCGAACGGCTGTGTTCCGAACACGTGCAGGTGATGACGCGCGACCCGGACTGGTTCCTGCAACGGATGACGAACTATGGCGCACTGTTCCTCGGCCACCGCACCAACGTCTCGTATGGCGACAAGGTGATCGGCACCAACCACACGCTGCCGACGATGGGCGCGGGGCGCTACACGGGCGGCCTGTGGGTCGGCAAGTTCATCAAGACGCACAGCTACCAGCGCATCCTGACCGACGAGGCGTCGGTGAAGATCGGCGAAGTCTGCTCGCGCCTGTGCGCCCTCGAGCACTTCTCGGGCCACAAGGAACAGGCCGATATTCGCGTGCGCCGGCTCGGCAAGCAGAACTGACATGGCGACGCTCACCACAACGAACGGCGCGCGGCCCGTCGCCGTCGTCACCGGTGCAACAGGCGGGCTCGGCGCGCAGATCTGCCGCACGCTCGCGCAGGCCGGCTTCGCGATCGTCGCCGGCTTTCGCAGTTCGGCGGACGCGGCGCACGCGCTCGTCGAACAGCTCGACGGCGACGGTCACTGCGCGCTCGCCGCGCCCGTGACCGACAGCGCGGCGCTCGGGCGTCTCGCCGACGCCGTCGCGATCCGCTACGGCCGCTGTGACGTTCTCGTCAACTGCGCGGGCACCACCCGCTTCGTCGCGCACGAAGACCTGGACGGCGTCGACGATGCGCTCATCGATGACGTGCTCGCGACCAACGTGCGCGGTCCATTCGCGATGGTGCGTGCGTTGCGCGCGCTGCTGGCGGACAGCGGCCTCGCGGGCGGCGGCGTGGTGGTTAACATCTCGTCGATCGCCGCGCAGACGGCAATGGGCAGCAACGTGATCTATTGCGCGTCGAAAGCCGCGCTCGATAATCTCACGCGTTCGCTGGCGCGCGCGCTGGCGCCGGCGATACGCGTGGTGTCGGTATCGCCGGGGCTCGTCGATACCGAGTTCGTCAAATCGATGGATAGCGCGTGGCGCGATGAACAGGCGGGCCGCACACCACTCGGCCGCCTCGCACAGCCCGAGGAGATTGCGCGCGCTGTGCTGGCCGCGGTGCGCGACCTGCATTTCACCACCGGATGCGTGCTGCCTGTCGACGGCGGCCGTCCGCTCAAGTAACGCTCAGATAACACATGGGACCGTAGTAAGCGCTAAAGCGCCAACTACGGTCGACAAAGGAGACAGGCACCATGAAACTCGCGTCGCTCAAAAGTGGCGGCTCCGATGGGACGCTGATCGTCGTGTCGCGCGACTTGCGCCGCGCCGTCGACGCCACGTCCGTCGCACCGACCCTGCGTGCCGCGCTGGACGACTGGGCGCGCGCGCAGCCCGCCCTGCAGGCACTCTACGACGCGTTGAACGGCGATGCCGCGCCCGCCGCATTCGCGTTCGACCCGCACGCCTGCACGGCTCCGCTGCCGCGCACGCATCAGTTCGTCGATGCATCCGCGTTCCTGAACCACGGCCGGATCATGACGCAGGCGTATCACCCGGAGAAGAAATCGGACGCGTCGGTGCCGATTCTGATCCAGCGTCAGGCCGACGACTTCGCCGGCCCGCACGACGACTACCCGTTCCCTGACGAAGCGGACAACTGCGACTTTGAAGGCGAAGTCGGCGTGGTGCTCGGCGACGTGCCGATGGGAACGAGTGCGGACGCGGCGCTTTCGCAAGTGCGGCTGCTCGTGCTCTTCAACGACGTGAGCATGCGCAGGCATCTGTTCCGTGAACTGGGCATGGGTTTCGGCTTCATCCTCGCGAAGCCCGCGACGGCGTTTGCGCCCGTCGCGGTCACGCCCGACGAACTCGGCGACGCATGGCAGAACGGGCGCGTCCATCTCGACCTGCACGTGCACCGCAACGACGAGCCGTTCGGTCATCCGAACGGCCGCGAAATGAGCTTCGGCTTTCATGAGCTGCTCGCGTACATCGCGTACAACCGCAACCTGCGTGCGGGCATGATCCTCGGCTCCGGCACGTTCTCCAATGTCGATTACCGCACGACGGGTTCCGCGTGCCTCGCCGAGCAGCGCGCAATCGAAGCGATCGAGACAGGCGAGTCGTCGACGCCGTGGCTGCGCTTCGGCGAACGTCTGCGCTTCGAGATGTTCGGCCGCGACGGCCAGTCGGTATTCGGCGCAATTGATCACCGCTTTGTCCAGGCACAAGCGCAGACAGGAGCGCACGCATGAGCCAGAGCTATGACATCGTCGCGATGGGTGCGGGCCACAACGGCCTCGTCGCCGCGGCCTATCTCGCGAAGGCGGGCAAGCGGGTGCTCGTGCTCGAGCGCAAGGCGTGGCCCGGTGGCGGCGTCAGTACGCGCGAACTGAACACGCCGGGCTACTGGCATGACGAACACTCGAGCGTGCACATCATGATTCAGGGCAATCCGATGCTGCGCCAGGACGAGCTTGGATTGCTGTCGCAGCATGGCCTGAACTATCACTATTCGCCCGTGCCGCACGCGACGATCTTCCCTGACCAGTCGGTGCTGTTCACGTACAAGGACATCGACAAGACCTGCGAATGCTTCGCGAAGGTCTCGCCGAAAGACGCGGAGACGTACCGCGAGTTCGTGAAGATGAGCCAGCAGATCCTGCAGATGTTCATGCCGGGGCTGTACTCGCCACCGCCGCCGCTCGGCGAGCTCGTCGCGATGCTCGATCGCAGCGACGAAGGCCGCCTGATGCTCGACTATATGAATCGCGATTGTCTCGACCTCGTGAACCAGTTGTACGAGAGCGACAAGATCAAGATTCACCTGCTGCGTCTCGTCAGCGAAAACCTGCAGGCGCCCAACGAACTCGGCACCGGCATGGGCGTGCTGCTGATGCCCGGCATCATCCACACCTATGGCGTCTCGCAGCCGGTCGGCGGCAGCGGCAAGCTGACGGAATCGCTCGTGCGCTGCATCGAATCGTACGGCGGCGAAGTGCGCTGCAACGCCGAAGTCGCGAAGATTCTGACCAGCGCAGGCCGCGCGACGGGCGTCGAACTGACCGACGGCGAGCGAATTCTTGCGAAGGACGGCGTGATCGGCGCGCTTCATCCGCATGTGATTCGCCGCTTCGTGGAAGGCGTGCCGGAGCCCGTGCTCAAGCGCGCCGAGCGGGCCACGCTCGCGCCGTTCTCGATCATGGTCAGCCATTACGACCTGAAGGAGAACGCGCGCTACTACGCGGGCGACGAGGTCGGCTACGCGACGATGCTCGAGTTCATGGCGACCGACAGTCTCGACGAGATGCTCGCCGACTTCGACGATCTGAAGCGCGGTCTCATTACCGAACGGCGTCTGTGCGCCGGCGGCGACGAAAGCATCGGCGACAGGACGCGTGTGCCGGCGGGCGCGGGCATGTTCCACGGCATCACGTTCGCACCGTACGCGGTGAAGGACAAGCGCTGGGACGGCCGCCATTGGGACGAGTTCAAGGAGGAAATCGGCGACATGTCGCTTGCGCATTACCGCAAGTTCGTGTCGAACCTGACGAGCGAGAACATCGTCGCGCGCAGCATCGTGAGCCCGGTCGATCTTGAACGCTCGAGCCCGAACAGCATGATGCGGGGCGATCTGCACGGCGTGGCGCCCTACTTCTACCAGAGCGCGGGCCACCGTCCGACACCGGACCTCGGTCAGTTCACCGTACCCGGCGTCGAGCGTCTGTATCTGGCGGGACCGTTCCAGCATCCGGGCGGCGGCGTCTACGGCGCGGGCCGTGCGACGGCGATCAGGATGTTCGAACAGCTCGGCATGGATTTCAGCAGCGTCGCGAAAGGTGTGCGCCAGGACAGCGGCGTGCCCGCTACGGCCAATGCGTCGAAGCCACCTGCAAAGGAAGCGCCGAAGGAAGGCATGGTGCTGCGCGGCCCCGCCGATGAAGAGCTGTTGCATGTCGAGTCGCTCGAACGCGTAGGCAACGAACTCGTCATCAAGGGCAAGAGCTTCGGCACGATGCCGATGGAGGCGCGGCTCGACGCCTCATCGGCGCGCGCAGGGCTGAAGATGCTCGGCGCGTCGCGCCTCGCGTTCCTGGCTTCGCTGCCGTTCCGCAAGGGAGGTGCGCGATGAGTCATGTCGTCATCACGGGCGCGCAAGGCTTCGTCGGCCGCGCGCTCGTCAAACGTCTGCTCGCCGACGGACTCGGTGGACGGCGCGTCACGAAGCTCACGCTGCTGGACATCGCGTTCGACGCGCCACACGACGATCCGCGCGTCACGCAACTGGCGGGCAGTATCGCCGATGCGGATCTGCGCGCCCGGGCCTACGCAGGTCCCGTCGACGCCGTGTTCCACCTCGCGAGCATTCCCGGCGGCGCGGCCGAAAAGAATTACGCGTTGGGCCGCTCGATCAACCTCGACGCGACGCTGGGACTGCTCGAAGACCTGCGCGATCAGGCGCGCGCACCGCGCTTCGTGTTCGCCAGCACGGTCGCTGTCTACGGCGAACAGCTGCCCGCGACAGTCGACGAGCACACGCTGCCCGCACCCGCGCTGAGCTACGGCGCGCACAAGCTGATGGGCGAGACGCTCGTTGCCGATGCGACACGCCTTGGCTGGGTGCAGGGCTGCTCGCTGCGGCTGCCGGGTGTCGTCGCGCGTCCGGGCGACGGCGCGGGACTGATGTCCGCATTCATGAGCCAGCTGTTCTGGAAGCTCGCCGCGGGCCAGCCGCTCACGGTGCCCGTTTCGCCAGAAGGCGTGGCGTGGTGGATCTCCGTCGGCGCATGCGTCGACAACCTGCTGCATGCCGCGACGGTCGATGCGGAACGCCTCAACGCGCGCCGTACCTATCAGATGCCGGTGCTGCGCCTCACCATCGCCGAGGTGGTCGACGCATTGGCCACGCGCTTCGGCGCCGAGCGCAAGGCACTCGTCACGTATGCGCCAGATCCGTTCATCGAGCGGCTTTTTGCGGCCTATCCGCCGCTCCTCACGCCCGCAGCAGAACAACTCGGGCTGCACTCCGACGGCACTGTCAATCAACTCATCACGCGCGCAATGGCCGGCTGATTGCTCGCCGACGCTATTGCAACGCAAGGAATCCAACACATGAATATCGTGGGACTCGAATTTCTCGTCTTCGGCATCGACGACATGGCGGGCGCTCGCCAATACCTGCTCGACTATGGGCTCGATGAAGTCGAATACGACCCGGTGAAAGGCGGCGTGTTCACGGCGCTCGACGGCACCGGTCTCATCATGCGCGCCGCCGACGATCCGCGCCTTCCGCCGCTGCCGCCGAAGGCCGCAACGCCGAGCCTGCGCGAGACCGTCTATGGCGTCGACAACGCCGATACGCTCGCCTCGATCCGCGCGCATCTGGAGGCGGAGCGCGATGTGCGCATCGACGCCGACGGCACGGTGCATTGCATCGACGACGCAGGCTTCGGCATCGCCTTCATGGTGACGAAGCGGCACGCGTACGAAGCGCGCTACCTCGGCTTCAACGTGCCCGGACAGCCGGCGGGACGCGCACCGAACGACTGCGCAGCGAATTTCGACGAGGTGATCAAGCCGCGCACGCTGTCGCACGTCGTGTACTTCGTCGAGGACGTGAAGAAGGCGGAGGCGTTCTATGCGCGGCTGGGCTTCGTCGTCACGGATCGCTTCAACCACCTCGGCCCGTTCATGCGCCCATCCGGCACGTCCGATCACCATACGCTCTTCATGATCGAAAGCCAGAACGATCACATGATCGGCTGCAATCACTTCACGTTCCATCTCGGCTCTGCTGCCGAAGTGCTGCAGCACGGCTGGAACTTCGTGAAGAAGGGCTACAGGAGCTTCTGGGGGCCGGGCCGGCATTTTCTCGGCAGCAACTTCTTCTGGTACTTCAACAGCCCTTTCGGCGCGACCATCGAGTTCGACGCCGACATGGACCAGCACGATGCAAGCTGGGTGCCGCGCGCGTGCGATCCGGGTTCCGACAACTCGCAGATCTTTCTCTTCGACGCCCGCAACAAATGGGCGCCGGGCGAGTGACGCAAGGGAGCGACGATGAGCACCGAACGCGCGCTCTGCGCACTCGATGACCTGCCGGACGGCGGCTCGCGCGGCATGCTGCGCGAGGGGCTCGACGACCGGCTGTGCGTCGTGCGCCAGGGTGATGAAGTGTTCGTCTGGCTCAACGATTGCCCTCACGAGCACCGGCCGATGGAATACCGGCAGGACCGCTTTCTGTCCGGCGACGGACACCACATCGTCTGTTACGCGCATTCCGCGCATTTCGACATCCGCACCGGTCACTGCTTCGCCGGGCCATGCACGGGCCGGCATCTGACGAAAGTGCCGGCCCGTGTCGAGAACGGCACCGTGTGGATTCCCGCCGAACTGCCCTCGGTCTTCGACTGACAACCGACACGTCACACCGACACGACACCACTATGTTCCAGTATTTCCCAACCAACTACGTCTGGAGCCTCTCGACGATGATCGCCCTCACGCACGGCGGCAACATCGGAGAGGTCGATGCGATGTGCGCGCCGTTGCGCGATGCCGCGCTTGCCGGCGACGATCCCGGCACGCTCGCATTCTATGAAGCGTGGAAAGCGGGCGCCGACAAGCTCGTCGCGCTCGCGGACGAAGACCTCGCGCGGGGCCACAAGCTCTCCGCCGGCGAGAAATATGGCCGCGCGGGCCTGTACTACGGCATCGCCGAGCGCATGCAGGCGCACGGCTTCGAAGCACGACTTGCGATCTACCGGCGCTCGCTGGAACTGTTCGAACTCGGCCGGACGCTCGGGCGCGAGAACTGCGTGCGCGTCGAGATTCCGTACCGTGACACGCATCTTTCCGCGCTCTACGTGCGTGCTGAAGGATTGCAGCAAGGGCAGCGCGCGCCCATCGTCGTGGTGATGAACGGCCTCGACTCGACCAAGGAAATGCTGCAAAAGAGCGTGATGGGCACGATGTTCGCGCGGCGCGGCCTGTCAGCGCTCTTCATCGACCAGCCGGGCACGGGAGAGGCGCTGCGCCTCTCGGACCTGCATGCCGTCCATGACACCGAGACGTGGGCCGCGCCCATCGTCGACTGGCTCGAACGCCATCCGGAAGTGGACCCGCAGCGTATCGGCGCGCTCGGCGTGTCGCTAGGCGGGTACTACTGCCCGCGCGCTGTCGCGTTCGAACCGCGCTTCGCGTGCGGCGCGGTATGGGGGGCCAACCACGACTGGCGCGAAGTGCAGCAGGCGCGCCTGAAGCGCGAAGGCGAGAATCCGGTGCCGCACTACTGGAAACACGTGCAATGGGTGTTCGGCGCGAAGGACATGGACGATTTCTTTGAGAAGGCTTCACGCATGCATCTGAATGGCGTGCTCGATCGCATCCGCGTGCCGTTCCTGGTCACGCATGGCGAGAACGACCGGCAGATCCCGCTCAGGTATGCGCACGCTACCTTCGAGCAGCTCGTCAACAGTCCGAAGAAGGATCTGTTCATCTTTACCGAACGCGAAGGCGGAGTCGAGCACAGCTCGCTCGACAACCCGCTGAACGCGGGCAACCGGATTGCGGATTGGCTCGCGGAACAGCTTGGCGGGACGCTCGCGTGAGCATCCCGCCCGAACAACAACATCGAGACATACTATGGCATTGGTCAACAAGGTTCTGATCATCGGCGGCGGCATCGGCGGCATGAGTGCCGCGATCCTGCTGAGCAGGCAAGGCATCGCCGTCGATCTCGTCGAACTCAACCCGCAATGGGCCGCCGACGGCGCGGGCATCACGATTAGCGGTCCGACGCTGCGCGCCCTGCGCGAAGTCGGCGTAGTAGACGAGGTGTTGCGCATGGGCGGCTCGTGGCATGCCGTCGACATCTGCGACGCGAATGGGCGCCCCGACGTGACCGTTCCCGTCGCGCCCGCGATCGGCGCGGAAGATCTGCCCGGCGCAGCCGGCATCATGCGTACGACGCTTGCCGGCATCATGGGCAACGCTACGCGCGATGCCGGTGCTCAAGTGCGGCTCGGTGTGAGCTTCGAGACGCTCACGCAGGACGGCGATGGCGTCGATGTGCTGTTCACCGACGGCAGCCGCAGCCGCTACGATCTCGTGATCGGCGCGGACGGCGTCAATTCGGCGGTGCGAAAACACGTGTTGCCGGACTTTGCCGGCCCGAAGTTCACAGGCCAGGGATCGTGGCGCGCGATCGTGCCGCGCCTCAGCGAGAACTCAACGATCTACATGGGCAAGACGACCAAGGCCGGGATGAATCCCATCAGTGCGACGGAGTGTTACCTGTTCGTGCTCGACAAGCGCGAAGGCATGGACTTCATTGCGCCGAACGAATGGCCGCGCATGCTGGCCGATCTGCTGGCCGAATTCGGCGGCGCGGTCGGCGAGTTCCGCGAGGGTCTGCTCGATGGTTCGCTGGCGAATCACCGGCTACTGTATCGCCCGCTTGCCGGCCATATGATCGACGCTCCCTGGCACAAGGGCCGCGTCGTGCTGCTCGGCGACGCGGTGCACGCGACCACGCCGCATCTCGCATCGGGTGCGGGGATCGCCGTCGAAGGCGCAATCGTGCTCGCAGAGGAACTCGGGCGCCGCCATTCGCTAGAAGGCGCGATGATCGCGTACGCCGGCCGCCACTACGATCGCGCGCGCCTCGTCGTGACGACGTCCGGGCGCATGGGGGAAATCGAACGCGAAGGCGGCTCGCGCGACGAACATACACGGCTGATGGTCGCGGCTCAGCAAGCGTTGCGTCAGCCGCTTTGAACCGCAGTACGCGCGAGCGTCATACAAGACAAAGCAGGAAACACTGACATGACTATTTCCAATCCTTCCAACGCTCGCGTCGCCGTCGTTACAGGCGCCGCGGGCGGTCTCGGCGAAGCTTTCGCGCTGCGCCTCGCGGCAAACGGCCACGAACTGGTGCTGACCGACTGCGTGCCTTGCGATACGCTCGCCGCGCGGATCGTCGCCCACGGCGGCCGTGCGACCGCGCTCGCCTGCGACCTCGCGCAACCCGCGCAAGTGGAGCAATTTGCGGCACGCGTGCTGGAGCGCGTCGGCCACGTCGATGTGCTCGTCAACAACGCCGCATTCATGCCGATGGCGCCGCTTGCATCGATCACTGCCGGACTGTGGCGGCAGATCATGACCGTCAACGTCGACGCGCCTTTCCTGCTCGCACAGGCGTTTTCCGTCGGGATGATCGAGCGGCGCTGGGGGCGTATCATCAACCTCGCTTCGAGCACGGTCTGGGGACCACCGCCCGGCATGACGGCCTACGCAAGCAGCAAGATGGCCGTGATCGGATTGACGCGGGCGCTCGCGGCCGAACTCGGCACCCATGGCATTACGGTCAATGCCATCTCCCCGGGACTGACACGGCACCCTGGCAGTGCGGCGAACCTGCCGACGCAAGCTTTCGAAGCGGTGCGCGCACGGCAGTTCATTGCGCGTACGGAAGTGCCCGACGATCTGACGGGTGCGCTGGCGTTTCTGGCGTCGGACGATGCGAGCTTCGTCACGGGGCAAGTGCTGAACGTCGATGGCGGGGGATTTGGGTTCTAGCCTGGGCAGGATGTTCCGAGGAGGATGGTTCGGGTTTTAACTCGCAATCCTCAAACGGATGCTCTTGGCGGAATTGACAGCGCGCACGTCGATCACAATCGGATCTGGAAGTACGCAAGATTTCGGAGGACTTGATTCGAAGAGAAGCGGCCGCAGCAATCGGGCACTGTCTGGTGCTAGTCCGACCCGTGTCTGCGCGCCGGGTGCGAGGTGGAACCAGTTATCCTCGGGCAGCATGTCTGGCGCGGAGATTTGAACGAAGCGCGCAACGCTAAGGGTGCGAATGTTCACCCACCATTGCCCATCACAACACTCCGCGCTCGCTTCAAGGCCAATATCGCCGCGTTCAAAGACGCTCGGGTGTGTCCGATCCGGAAAATAGAACGCCTGCGACAGGAGCGCACCGCTATCGATGGAGTACATCGAGGCGATCACCGTATCATGCTCGCGCGGACCGAACTGATAGGCATAAGTGAAGTCGAAAAACCGGCCAAGCAATTCAACCGAGTTGATTCGAAGGCCGCCGTGGGGTTCGACGCTGAGGTCACGGTGCGCGCGAACGAGTGGGACTCTACCGTCTCGCAGCGCAACGACTTCGACCCGCACATTGAGTGCGTGCTGGCGATCATTGAGCAAGTGGATGTCAAGACCGTTGAGCCCTTCGTCCAACAGGAGGATCTGCTGCGGCTGTAGCGAGTGACGCATTGCATACCACGGCGATTTGGGACGCAGATAGGCATCGATGATGCCCCAGCCCGCACCTGGCATGACGTCCTGAAACTGCCAGGCGAGCGCGCCCGAACATCGTGAACCAATGCGCCGCCATTCCGAGAAGGTCTCGCGGTACAGATCGGCAATCACCGCCCGTGACAATTCCAGGTAGCGAGCCGGATCCTCACTTCGCAGACGAGCCGGATCCTGTGCGTACAGTTCGCGCAGGTAGTGATCGCGTACGTCGTCGAAGTCCCAGGACGCACCCGGGTCGCGCGGTACCGCCGTTTTCCAGCGCGGCTCGTCAGTCATTGGAGAACCGATCGCGTCCAGGGTGGCGTCGCATGGCACGTTCGCAAATGCGAGGCACTCACTGGCAAACCGCACGTCGGCGCGGCGTGCGTCGTCCAGTGGTCGGCGATACGCGCCAACGCCGTAGTAGTGCGATACACCTTCACGCGGAAAGAAGGGTAGCGGATCGCCGCACGGCGAGTCGGAAACATAGATCGCGTCGGGGCGATGAAGCGCAGCAATGTCGGCAAGCTTTTGCGCTGTCAGCTCGACTTGCCGTTGAGTGGCATCGAGTCCGACCATGGCCGCCTGCTGCGCGATTTCGCTGCCGCCGCAAAGCACCGCGAGCGACGGATTGGCGCCGCAACGCTCGAGAAATTGAATCGCCTCCTGCTCGATCGAAACGCTAAAGGACGGATCGGCAGATGGATAGTCGAAGTTGGCAAACATAAAATCTTGCCAGACTAACAGCCCCATTTCGTCGCATAAAGCGTAGAAGGCATCATCCTCATACACCGTGATGCCGGCAACGCGAATCATGTTGAATCCAGCCGCTTTGGCCAGTTGCAGATAATGCCGGTAGACGGATGCGTCGGCGTGCAACCGCAGTGGGTCCGCGCTGCTCCAGCACGCCCCACGTGCGAACATCGGAAGACCGTTGACCGACAGCGCGAAGCCCCCGTTGTCACGCCCGCGGTCTAGGGCGAGCGTGCGAAAACCGGTTCGTCCCAACGGCAGCGACGTGCTCCCGATACGTACTGTGACGTCATATAAAGTGGGTTCGCCATGCGTGTGTGGCCACCAAAGCTTGACGTTGGCCACAGTGAGATCGGCGTGGAATGTGTACGCGTCGCGCTGGACGAAGGGGGTTTCATGGCCACCGCAACTCAGGTGGGCATCGAGCGTGCCACTGATTGGGGCAGCCAGTCTAAGCGTAACGTCGATACCTCCGTCGCGGCCACGGACGAAAGAGCGCAGCGAGTGCTGCCAGATGACCGGCGGCCCCTCCGGATCCACGACCTCGACGTCGCGCCATGGTCCAATGGGTTCTATCGAAGGGAACCAGCCCGGCATGTGTCCGAGCAACGTCGTGCGTATCCCCCGCAATCCGGGCGCATCGACGAGACGGGTCCGCCAGCGGGCCCTTCGCGCCGGCACCGCGGCTTGCAAATGACGGTCCATGGAACGGAAGCATAGATATAGCGTATTACCTTCCGGACTCAGGTTGACCGCCGTCTCGTGTGAGACGAACATGCTTGTCGAGCGCAATAACAACGTGTCGTTGAACCACACTTCGGCGATCGTGGCCAGGCCATGTAGCCGGATCAGGCGGCGCCCGGTGCCAGATAGATTCAATCGATACCAGTAGTCGCATGAACCCAACGGCGTCGGATTGAGCGGGTCGAAGCTGCCTGCCAGGGCGAGCTCATGCGCCACTGTACCTGGCACTGCCGCATCAATCCAGTTGGCCGATCCTGTCTCCGCTATGTCTCGCGGTTGCGCTGCCGCGCCGGCGGGGGTAGCGCGCATTTTCCAGCCTTGCACGCGGCGTGCAGGTTGCGAGCCTGCTATCGCCATTGCGTCGTGCGGCGTCGATACAACGACTCCATCAGTCATGGAATGACCAAAGGATTGCGCTGTGACATCTGCATGTCCCCTTTCAGCTGGGTCTCGATGCCGGTCGGCGAAAATGCCTTGTTGAGACCGTCGACAAGCAATTCGTAGGCATGTTCCAGTACGTCGAGGCTACTTTCCCCACCATCCTCTCTCCCTCGCGCGCTGGCCCGTGCGAGCCGGAATTCCAGCACCATCGACTCGGACGCGATGGTGTCGCACGCCGCGATTTGCGCGCCGAGCATGCCGGCGTCGCTGTCGCCGCTCGCGTCAAGCCAGCGCAGATACCGGCCCAGCAAGTCGAAATTCGAACCGAGTTGTCTGAGCGTGTTGAACGAGTACGCGTGAAAGTACGATGTCGGCCGCGAGGCGATTTCTTTGGCATCGCGGGCGAAAGCCTGCCGAAACGCACCAATAGGATTCACGCCCGGTCTGCGCTGCAGGTGTAGTCGAAGTAGTGAGCGCGACGTGTCTCGCAGCCGTATTCCATCGAGTGGCTCAAAGCGACGTTTCGCGCATTCGACATACGGAGGGAGAGGCAACCCGCCGACAGATGCGACGTTCAGCAACGCGTCGTAGTCGGAATCGGTCGCGAGATAGTAGCCCGTGTTGTGAAAGTAACCCAGTTGGCGGCCGCCCGGATCGATTGCGTCGATACAAATCGTAGTCTTGGTGTGCTGTTCTCGATAGCTTGTGCCTTGCGTGTCCGGCAAATAGCACGCGTCGACTTCAACCAGCATCACATGGCCGCGCTCAACCTGTTTTTCAACATGCAGATGAAGCGGCTCGAAGATAGCGTGTTCCTGTACGACTACGCCATACAACAGTTCGAGATCTGCAAGGGGGAACTTGAAGAACGTGAACTGATCGCCTTCGAAATCCTGTGCGACAGTGAAGGGCAACGCAGCGTGCGGATCCAAACCCCACCGCGAAAGCACCTCGATCCACAGATCCACATAGCAATTACTCTGCCTCCAGATCATCTGTGGGCCGTGCAACGGATGAGGGCGATAGTCGACGGCCCGTTCCCGTGCCTGAGCGAACAGGCTGCTCATGGTTTCGCCCACAATACATCGCGAACGGTCTGCGGCCACCGACGAATATCAAAGCCGTGGTGTCGGAAGAGAGCCAGCGTGAGTCTTTCCAGACCGAAACCGACACAGCCGGTATGAGCGACGCTCAGGTCTCGGGTCTTGATTCCCCACAGCAAGCCAAAGTGGTCCATGTGATAGTTGAAACTCAGACAGGCTGTGAGCTTGTCCGCATTCTCGATAGGAATCAGTAACTCGAACTTGAGATTTTGCTCGCGCTGACTATGCGCGACTATCTTGCCGCCTCGTCCAAAGAACGGGTCATTGGCCAGGTCGATGCTGTTGGGCAATTCAAGCAATTCCACCAGACGTGTTCCGCGCTCCATCCACTCGCTTCGGAACGCCATGATTTGCGCCGGCGTGCCAAACCTCACATATTCGCGCATCCGGAACAATTGCATGCGGGTCGGATCCAGCGATGGCTCATGGCGGAAGCAATACGACATAACGTCGATTGTGCGGCCCTGCTCCGGCAACGAACCGCGTTGCGCAATAACTGGATATACGGGGTAGCAAGCGGCCGGGGTCATGACGACGTACGTCGGCTTCTGGTACTCAGTCCAGTCGTCGCCGCGGTCGAGACATTGCAACACGCGTTGCTGTTCGTGCTCACCGCCGCAGAAACTGTGAACGGTTCCCGCAAGTTGCGGGAAGCTTTTCAAATATTCACTACGCTCGAATTCGGAGCGGCTCATGGCCGGTGGAAAGCGCAACACTTCGGCATTCTGATCGGCACCGAGGCGGGTCACCAGCGAATCGATCGCCTCGACCACTCGTTCAAACCGCTCGTCTCGACCGAAAAGCCCTTGCACACCCGTCGGTATCAACAACCCCGCCTCAACCAGCTCATCTCTCAGTGAATTGACACCGGGCCGGTCATCGCTGGTGTTGAACCCGCTGATTGGACGGTCTTTAACGGCAACTGAATCATCCATTATTCTCTCCCCGAAGACAGCGGACGCTGCGCGAGTAAAAGGTTGGCTGTATTGAGGTCGATGCGATCGTTACTGATCATCAACGGTGCCGAATACAGGTCGCGAAGGTGGCGGCTCAGGCTGAATGGCGTTCCGTTCTTGTATGCCGCCATTCCACATATCATCACCGCATGGAAAACGACCTGTAATGCGGTCGTCGATACGAACGTCTTCAACGTATTGATCTCGGCGGCATCCGACATGGCCTCTGACCACGAACGCTCGCGTCCTTCTTTTGAATGCAAGCGCAATGCGCTGTCCACACGCCCTTGCATCGCTTGCAGTAACGCGAGCGCCTCGGCAATGCGTCTTCCCGATGGGGCATTGTCACTCTTGTTCTTTTGCACCTGAGCGCGGAAAAAGCGATGGGCGCGCAAAAACGCATCGTTCGCAATGCCAGTCCACACTGATGCCCAAAGGATATGGGACGTCGGCACCATGGTCTGTTCGGCGATCTCGGAGAATGGCGACGGCAATATCTGCTGCACCTTCCCGCATGCGTCAAGGGCGAAACCTTCACTGCAAGTGCCTCGCATCCCGAGAGTGTCCCATTCATTACGGCGAGTCAGTGTCGTGTCTTCTCGCAAAAGAGTGAGTAGTACCTGATCTGTTGCGGGAGCCGACAAATTCCTTTTAGCCGTCGCAAGAATTACGTCGGCATGCGCACCGTATGAAATGACGGGGCAAAGCTTGTGAAGATCGAATGAATCGCCTTCTTCCTCAATTGCGCATTGGCTGTTTCGAAGATTGCCTCCAACTCCTTCTTCGGATGTCGCAGATGCCAGCAGCCACTCATGTTTCGCTAACTCACTGAGGAACTGCCGATGCCACTCTTCCGACAACGCGTGTCTGGCAATGCAGGCGATCTGAATCTGATGCATGGCATATACCATTCCCGCCGACGAACAGGCCTGGGCGAGAATTCGACAGGCGGATGCGACTGCATCGAGCGAGGCGCCCGCGCCGCCAAGCTCCTTTGGAACCATTGCGGCGAGCAGGCGGTGTTCACGCATGGCGTTGACAGCTTCGGCCGGAAACCTCGCGTCGCGATCTACGGCTTCAGCAAACCGGGCGCACGTTTGCGCGACAACGAGAGCGGCTTTGTCTAGTGCGTGGCTGGCCGTCTCATCCGCAGTCGCCCGTTGCCGTACCGGGGGCGTCACAGACGGTTGTTCCTCGCCAATATCAGAGTCGAGATTATTCATATTGGTTGCGCGTCCCGCTGCAATTGCGTAATCGCGTTGGCCATTGAATTGATACTCTGAAAAAGGCTTCGGCTGAGCATCCGGTCCGGAATTTCCAGATTAAAGTGGTTCTCGATCGCGAGCATTAGCTGAATTGTGTTCAACGAAGATAGACCGATCTCGTAGAGATCAGCATCGTCTGAAATGTTGTCAGCCGAAATGTCGAGATGACCAAAATCCGTGATGATTTGTCGTAGTTCTTTATTCACATGTGCTCCGGTATAGTGATTGTCCGGGCGTCGGAGGGTAAGTCAGGCAGGAAATCAACACCACCATGAATATCAGTAGACCACCGGCACCGTCCCCTTTTCTGTGCGTCAGGTTACACAAAAGGTGAACATCTTCAGCCGAATCGAGCGGCCATTTCTCCTTCGGGCTCGCCGGTCAAGAAACGGCAGGCGCGCCCACAGGATGATTCGTTTGTTCTGCTGCGCCGCTCGTTTCCTTGATCACGCTATCGCACAGTGAAATCACTTTCGCCGAATTGGTAGCATTGAAGAGCGCGTGATCGATGTCATCAAAAATGGCTACGCGTATCGACGGAAAGCGCGACAGGCGCGCGCCGCGCCTTCCGAAATTCGCGGCAAGCAGATCCATGCTCGCGTCGTAAGCGCCATGCACGAGGACCGTCTTTACGCCTTTTGCATCGAGCGCGCGCATCATCGGCAACGGTTGGGTCTCTTGCCCTCGTGGCGTATTGCTTAGCGCATCGAGTCGCAGTGCACTGACGACAAGCGAGCGGGCACGCGCTGCAAGATTGCCGACCACGAAGTGAACGATCTGAGTCAATTTCTTCTCGTCGCTCAGCACGGTCTTCCACTTGGCAGGATCGAGCATCGAGATCGCGTAGCCGGCCATCGAATTGTGAGCCGCTTCCCTGGGCGCGCCGGGCGCCTTTTCTTCCGGCTTATTGAAGGTCGGGATGTTGACTGCGACGACGCCCTTGATCGTCGTTTCGATGATGCCCGCCCTCAACGCATGATATGCACCCGAACAGATGCCGAAAGAGAAAATTGTTTTATAAGCGTGGCGCGTGAGCCAGCGCGCGGCGGCGGCTGTGTCTTCCGTCGCGACTGAATCATAGATATGCGAGAAACGTCCGATCGGTTGCTTTGCAGTGATGTCCGGCGGACTATCGCCACGCCCGTGCGCATCGAAGCGCAATGAAGCGATGCCGCCACGCGCCAGTTCCCGCGCGATGCGCACCGACAGGCGACTATCACCTACGTGCGCGCTCGCCGACGTGTTCGCGAGCAGATACGCCAGACCGTGCGTCGTGCCGGTGCGCGGTTCGCACAAGATGCCGAACAGCCCCGCTTCGCCGATGCATACCGGCCGCTCTATCGCCTCGGGCGTTTGAATGCAGAGATCGTCAGGCCAGTGCTTCTCCATACGTGATGGCACGGCCCTTTCGCGTCCGGCGGACATCCATTCGACCGCGTCGGCATAAGACTCTTCTGGCAAGATGGAAAATGCCGTCTCCTGGATAAAGCCCGCCAGGCCCTCGAACGGACGCGTCTCGGCTTGCACGCCGAGGGCCGCGAGCGCATCGCGGAGCGGCTCATTCGCGCCCGTTCGTGCCTGCATAAGGAGCGCGCGCCGCGCGGGGGCATCTTTCGCCTTGCTCAAGGTCGATGGAAGGTCAACGGACTCGAGCGAGCGCTTGAACTCGTCGCTATAGACCTGCCCTAACACTCTGAACGGACTGTCTTGCTGGGCCGCGCGCAATGGCGGCGCAAGCTGCTCCAGCCAGGTCTTGCGTACCATCGAAAGCTCGCGCAAGTAGATGCGCCCGCTTGTCACCGGTTCGAGCAGCACGAGATCATCGACCGGCTTTTGCATAGCGGCACAAAGCGCAAATGCAGCGCCCACACGAAAACCGCATAGGCTCACATGCTCGACGCCAGTTTCGGCTTTCAGGACGTCGATAGCCGCATGTATGTCGCTCACGGCGCTTTCGAATTGATCCGGTTTGCCGTCGGCCCCTGCTGAATTCCCCGTGCCGGCATAATCGAAGCGCAATACCCAGATGCCCCGCGCCGACAATTCATCAGCCAGATAGCGCATCCCGTTGTACGTCCAGACGTACTCATGGCCGTACGTGTTGCAAAGAATCACCCCGCGCGCGCTCGAACCAGTGTGCAACCAGCCGAAGCGGTCACCGAAAACGATGGGTTTCATGTTGGCCCTCCTTCTCTCTTTTGACGTTCAAGACACGCTCTTGACGTCATGTTCTTATCTTCTCTTTCTGACCCGAGGAAGGGATCAGAGTTGGAACGGCTGGTGCTCAGGCATGCTCACGGTGCCAGGCTCCTCCGGCAATGCTTCCGGCAAGCTCAGAAGATTGCGCCAACGCGTTGTGAACGCGGTCACGCTGTGCTCGGTCTCGCACCAGGCGGCGAAGCGCTCGGCAGCTTGCAACGCGGCGTCCATGTGCGGCCACGGATTCGCGACGAAACGCTCGAACTCATCCGCATGCATCGCGAGTGCCGGTTCGTGAAAGCCAAGCCCTTCGAATGCGGTTTCGTTCCCAACCGGCACGCATCCATGCGCGATGGCTTCCATTACCTTCGATTTAATGCCACCCGCAAGGAACGCCGGGCAAAGCGCGACGGAATTTTCCGTATAGACATCCGCTTGCGATGGCGCAAACCCAGCGAACCTCACATTTGGGACGGGATGGTACTGACGCACCATATGACCATAAATCACGAGCTCGACATCAGGTGTGACGCGCTGCCAAACGTCGCACAGATATTCAATCGAGAGCCGGTTTTGCATTTGCCTGTCTGAGCCGATAAACACGAAGCGCAGCGGATACACAGGCCGCATCAGATCGCGCACGGTTGATACCGGTGGTGCAATCACGTGCACCTTGCCATGTGCGCTCGCGTGGAGCGCGCGGCTGAGCGCGGCGGCATCGGTCCTCGACACCAGCGTGATGGCATGCGCAGCCTCGACGGCTGCACGTTCCTGGCGCGCAAGACAGAACGCTTCGTATCGCAAAAGGGCATTACGTAGCATCCGCGTATTGATGAGCTTCATCACTGAGGTGGGAACCGATTTCGCCAGATAGCCCGCGGACAGCGGCAGACTTGCGTGGCGCAATACCGTTGCACGGCGTGACATCAGATCATCGAAGTCCACGATGACCGGCCGCGCTCCCATCAGCCGCCTAATGTGCGGCAGTTGATCGACGAGGCGAATCCCATCGATATATATGACATCCGGTGTAAAGGATCTGATCGCTTGATCAAGCGCACGCGCATGGGGCCGATGCGAAAACATCGCGATCTGCAACGCGCATGGCGACCCGGACAGGATGCCGCGCGCGAGCCGTGCCAATGCACCGAGCTTCGGCAGGACGCCGGGCGTCTCCAATACCGAGCACAGCTTCAGCTCGCGCAGTTCGATGTCACCCCCGATCGCTTCTCGAATGAAGCGGAGTGTACGCTCGCGTCCGTTGCTCGCCGTCGCTGGGATGTCCCTAGTCATCAGCATCAGCACGCGTCTTTTTTTCATCTTTTACCCCGTCTCTGCGAAAGTGCCTCGTCTGGTCTCTGGTTAAAGTACTTCTGGCCGCGACCGGGCTCGCGTCCCGCGCTTGTTTGCTACGGATTTGATGACTCGTTCGAATTCGTCCACCTGCTCCCGCGGCATGAAGCGACCGCGCTCGGCATGACAGCGTCGTGCTACCGCGTCGTAGAATGCGCCGTCGTGCGCAAGCCTGGCGATGAGTGCGCCCAACGCCGCAATGTCGCCGCGCGGCACGGTCAATTCCGGCAATTGGGCATAGACTTCCGGCAATCCGCCGGACGCAAATGCCACTGATGGTTTGAAGAATTCCCAAGACTCGATGCCGACGAGGCCAAACGGTTCGTCCCACATCGATGTGACGACGACAAGATCAACTAGCTCGTAGAACGCTTCGCGCCGCATGAAACCGTTATGTGTGACCTTCAGTTGTGGATAACGCCCAATCAGCGCGGGAATGCGTTGTTCGTTATCTTTGCCCGCAATATGCACTTCAAGATTCGGCACATTTGCCGCGGCGACACTTGCAAAAAACTGTTCGATGCCTTTGGTGGTATCGGTTCTTCCGATGAAACCAACCTTGAACGGATTGCCTGGAACGTGAGGCTTCACGTCCATGCCACGCATGAGAGGTGGCGCGTTATGAATCACGATCGGTTCGCTACGCTGAAAGAATCCCGCCGCACGATGCCGCTCATCTACGAAGCTGCTCACGCTGACGGCACGGTCGACCATGCGCGATAGCCATGCTTTCGGACGAGCTATCGCTTTACACTGCCCGCAGGGCGTAACGCACGCCTGATCGTCGGCGAACATCGTCGAGCGCGGGCATAGCAGCCAGTAATCATGATTCACGTGAACGACAGACAAGCCGCGCAAGCGTGCGGCGACCCATAGCGCGGGTCCAATCCCTTTGAGCGTATGCGTGCAGAGCACGTCGGGGGCCAGCGTCTTCAGGCGCCGCCAGGTGAGCACGAACATCAGCGGATTGAAAACGTCGACGATCCCGAACAGCATCTTGACGAAGTGGCCGCGTTTGCCGTGATGAAACTGGTTGTACACATTGAGGTTGGGAAGCACATGCACGTCGAGTCCGTCGCGCGTGGTCCGCTCGCCCTTGCGCGTGTTCGATAGCGTCAACACCGATACGTCGTATCCGCGCCTCTTCAATTCGACGGCGAGCCCATGAACCGTTATCTCTGCACCGCCGACAACGTTGGGCGGAAACCGGTTCGCGCAAAAGGTGATCTTCATGCCCGGTCCTTGTGATGAAGCGAAAAGCCGAAGGTCACCGCCCAAAACAGCACGACCGATACTGCCGTGCCGGTTGCGGGCGAATACATCATGAATGAGTGCGGCATCAAAAAAGGCGCGGCAGCGATCGAGGCGACAGTCACGCCTTGCTTGACCATGATGAGCCGATATCGCCGCGCGGCGACGAGCCAGGTGCTCAGCCCGGCGTCGGCGAATGTGGCGACCGCGCACAGCGTCGCGTAAATCATCACGGAAACCCCGGCCTCAAATTTCGGACCGTAGATGACGTCGAACACACGCTCGCCCACGAAGATGCAGGCAACCCACCCGACCACGCCGACCAGGGCGAGATAAAGTGCAAGCCTGACCGCGCGCGAGCGCAGTTGTTCCTCGTTGCGCCCGACGTAGACCATGCTCGGAGCGAGCGCAAGCGCGAGCGTCGTGCCCGCGGAATTCCATTGCTCAACGAGCGATGCAGCCGCCGCATAGATGCCGAGATCAGCCTTTGACATCAACACGCCGAGCAACAACCGATCCATGCGCAACACGATGACACCCGCCGCGATTGCCGGCCAGATCTTCAGGCCGCGCAACACAAGCGTGCGCGTGATGATTGAATCCCGGGGCTTAGACCGTGGACTGCTGAAGGCCATCGAACGATAACGGCTAAAGGGCGCCACCGCCGCAACACATGCTTCGAGCGGCCATGCGAAGGACGCGAAAATCGCACCCATCGACGCATGAGCGGCACCCAGCAACCAGAGCACACGCACGCCGCTCGCATAGGCTTTCGCGCGCGTAATGACCCACGGTTTAGTCTCCGCATAGGCCATCAGCGAACCTAGCGCAAGTGGCTCACCCGTTAGTACGAGCGCAGCTATCAGCGTAAGCGCGGTCGCGCTCGACACGGGCATGGCAATCGCCACGATGCCCATGAATACAATCATGACCGCGAGCGAGAGGATCAGACGCAAGCGGAACGTGTGATAGAAGATCAGGTGCCGCAAGCGTCGATGCTTGCCAAGAATCGGCGCGACAACGGGCGAGCCAAAGATCAAGGCGATGCTGCCGACCACATAGACAAGCGACAATGCAAATTGCAGTTCGCCAAAGAGGCGCACCCCATAAAGACCCGCGAACAGATGATTGCTCGCCACAGCCGCAAGCGCGCCGACGATCTTTTCGGTGACAACACCCGTGAACGAAGAAAGCAGGAGTTGCAGGAAGGAGTTCACGCTTCAGCCCAACGTGCGTTGTTGATGGGCGCTGCGCGTACCGCGTGCGTCGACACAGTACCACCATGCAAAAGCGAGTGCCGCGTATGCGAGCGTACGAATGCCGAAGACATTCCAGTATTCGCCTTGCTGTAAGCCGAACCCGGCGTATGACACGACCTTCGTCGTCAGCCATAGGAGAACGATGCCGCCGCGCATCGCAACCAGCATCTGCAATGCGACAAGCGCGCCGTAGACGATCCCCGTCATCGCGATGAACACGGTCGCGCCTGCAAAGCCGAACCAATAGACTGGAACGGCCATCTGTCCCATCGTGAAGGTTACGTCATCGTGAATGTAGGCGTGCAAAATCTCGGGTGTGCCATATGCCAGCATGACTTCGCGCAATCCACTTATGACGCCGTCATCGAAAAATGTCGGGGCCTTGAACGATGAAAGCGAAGCCAACACCCGCCCGAACGCAGCGGCACCGCCCTGAGGTGCGCCAAAGAGCGTCGCGTCGCCATCGACGACATACCAGACCTGGCCTTGCAACAATACGCGCGACAGCATTGTGTCGGACAGGTCGAGGCCTTGTCCTTTGTAGGCATAGAACACTGAAACACTGCCGAGCAAAAGCGCCAGGACTGCACCCAAACCGAGGTAGCGCTTGACGGGCTTGCCATTGATCGCAAGGATTGCGATAAAGGTCGAGAGCATCGAAAGGCTCAAGCCGAGCACCGACATGAATTGCTCGCCATGCAGAACTTCAAGGACGACGTCGGCCGCACTCATAGAAATCGCGACCCAGCGCACCCAGCGCCTCTGCGCTGTCCAAAGTGTTCCCAGCAGCACGGCCACGAAGAATTGATTGTTGAGGAAGAGATTGAAGATCGGACCCGCGCCTTCACTGTCGTTGCGCAACGCAAACCGGTTCACGCCTTTGAGCAGCGCAAAACCCCCGGTCACCCCGGCAATGGCTCCCGCCGCCAATACTGCGGCCGCCAACGCAAGACCGAGAACCAGACTCGGGTTATCGATGGTCACGCGCGGTACGATGCGCCCGCGTATGCGACGACGTTCTGGTAACACGCGCTGGAAGCCTGCGAGCGCGCATACCGTGAAAGCGACGTAAAACCAGACCAGGCGGCTGAATGCGCCATTCGCTTCGCCGTGCACGGCGGTTTCCGTCAAATAGCCGCCCGCTTCAATACCGACTCCGCCGAGAAAGACCGTCAGGCTGATGGAGAGGAGATAGAGCATCGATACAGAGAACACCGGACGCCACCAAACGAGCGCCAGCACGCCGGCACATGCGAGTGCAAACGTGGTGGCCGCGCTGATGCTCGCGAGCCCGAGCGCGGGCAGCGCTGCATTGGTAGCAAGCGCGAGCAGCATCAACGCGGCGACGATCAACCCGGATGCATTATTCGGCGATACCTCATTGGCCGGCATGGACGAGCGCACGAGCATGTCAGACCTTTGCACGAGGTGCGATGCGTTCGAGCGCGCGATGAAGATCGCGGCTGACAGATTCGCTGGAGAAACGCTGCGCATTCTTCCGGCCGCGAATGGCGAAGTCATCACGCAAGCATGAGCCGTCTGCGACCCGCGCGATCGCATCGCGCCATAACTCAACTCGCGTCGGGTCCTGCACGGCGATAAACGTATCCTTCATCGTGAAGCGATACACCGGCAGATCGGAAGCAATCACTGGCAGCCCGGTAAGCTGTGCTTCGATCACCGTCCGTCCAAAGCCTTCATGCAGCGTCGGCGATACATACGCATCGGCCGCTTGATAGCAGCAGGCCAGATCCACCTCGCTGACGCTCTCGACGAAATGCGCGTGGATACCCGCATCCCGCGCAATCTGCTCGCATTGCTTGCGGTTCGCAGCGTTCTGCGCTCTTCCCACGCGCAGCATGACGACGTCCTTCCTACCGAGCTCGGCCAAAGCTCGAAACACGGTGACATTGTTCTTGCGCGTCTCGTCCGTGCCCACGTTGAGTAGTACGATCGCATCGCCGAGGCTAAGACCAAGCCGTTCCTGCAATGCGATGCGCGCGCGATGGCGCGCTGCCCTATCGGTCGGCGGAATGCTTGCGTCGAACGCGTTCGGCACCAGTTCTATGGATTCCGGTCTTACGCGCAGTTCGGATATTGCATCCCGAATCGTGACGTCCGTGGTCGAGATAACGAGATCGGCGTGCGGAATCAGATACTGCAATATCCTCATGTAACGCGCCTTGAGCGTTTCCACGAAACCCCGTGTGTGGTCGCGGGAAACGACGTGGTGCATCACGATGCATACGCGTCCGCCGGCAAGCTTGACGAACGGGATCATGAACGCCATGTCTTCCTGATACAACACGATGACATCCACCCTGCGCGCAACTCGCATCGCGCGAAGCGGATAGAGCACGAAATGGGTCCAGTACCGCTTGAACGAACGAGGAGGCGCAGGAATGTCCACTGCCTGCGCCGAAAAATCGTCGAACTGCTTCATCATGTCGAGGCAGGCGAGGCTGTAACGCATTACGCCATTCCAGCTCGCCGGCCTCGGGCCGAGAAACCATACGACTTTCGCGTGCGTGTTCGCTGTGTTCAATGTACTTGCCGTGGCGCAGCCCGCGCCACGCGTCGCCCCATCGAGCAACGACTCACTGATTCGGCTCATCCCGCTTTTCCTTCGCTGAGGTTGCATGCGCCAGTTCTTGGTGGTGTTCGCGGCGACCCTGGCACCGAATCCATATGGCTGAGTGCGTCGTTCAACCACACCCGAAACGTTTAGCGACGCCCCTTCTATTCGAGTTTTGCCGTCGCTTCGTCCGGGTATTTATATGCGTCGGAGTAGTAGGCGTAACGCAGCGGCGATGGCTCGAAGCCGTTGAATACCATGCCAATTACGTCCGCGCCGACCTTGTTTAGGCGCGACACCGATTCGCTCACTTCCGAATAGCTCACCATCCCTTGACGTGCGACGAAGATAGTGGCGTCGGCGACCTTGGACAGAGCAGCGGCGTCGGCCATCGGTAGCACCGGCGGGGAGTCGATCAAGATCATGTCGTAATGGTCACGCAGCGATTTGATCAAAGCGTTAAGGCGCTCGAAACCAAGCAGATTGCGCACCCGGCGTACTTGCTTGCCCGCAGGCAATACGTGCAAAGTCTCAAACTGCTGGCTGATCGCCTCTATCGCGTCGAGCTTGCCTTGCAGTACGCTCGACAAGCCGTCTTCGCGATCTATCGGCAAATAACGATGCAAGCCGGAGCGGTGCATGTCGGCATCGATCACGAGCGTCTTCAGGCCTCTTTCCGCATAAAGATAGGCGAGGTTCGCGGAGAGCATTGACTTGCCCTGCCCCGGCACGGCCGACGTCACGAGCACGACCTTCGCCCCTTCCTTCGATTCCAGCTTGTGCTGCAAGGAATGCGCGAGGGAATCGATCGCCTCGACGAGCGGCGTATCCGCTTGCTCATGGCTCAACATGAAGCGCGACGTCTTCGCACTGCTTGCCTGAAGTTGATGCGGCGAGATGGGCAAGACGCCCAGCGTCTGGATGCCGACCATCGATTCGAGCCGCTTCGGATCGCGAATGCGGCCGGAAAAAACCGAAATCAGTTGCGTGACGACGAAGCCCAGCACCGCACCAAACGCGGCGCCAAGCAGGAGCACGATTACCTTCCTGGGACGGAGAGGCTTGACGGGAACCAGCGCCTTGTCGACGAGCGCCGCATTGCCCCCCGCGCCCGCTTCGGCGATCTGCAATTGCTGTGCGTTGTTCAACAGGCCCACGTAGAGCTGGTTGTTCACCTCAACATCGCGTGCAAGGCGCACGTATTGCTGCTGCATTGAGGGCAACTGCGCGATACGGCCTTGCAATTCCGCGGCTTTTTGATCCAATGCCTTGAATTTGTTTTCCACCGCTATCAGTTGCGGTTGGCCTTCTTGCCAACGCTGCCGGAAGTCCTCGTAATTCAGCCTGGCATCGAGTCGCTCCTTCTCGATGAGCGCCGATTCGTCGAGCAGGTTCTTGGCCTCGCCCTGAACGTCTATCGTGCCTTCCTTGTTGCGATAGTCGTTGAGCGCCTGCTCCGCTTTTTGCACGCGTTCCTTCACGATCGGCAACTGCGAATTCAGGAACGCAAGACTGCGTTCGGCATCGGCAGCACGGCGCTTGCCGTTCGAATCGAGATAAGCGGTTGCGAGCGCATTGACGAAACGCGCAGCAACGAAGGGATTGACGTTTTCGTAAGAAAACTGCATCACGCCCGACTCACGCTTGGTCTCGGCAGCGATGAAGACTTTCTGAATCTCCTCGAGGAGCGTTTGCGTCGGCACACGCTTGACCGTGAATTCGGTGCCCGGGTGCGCGAGAATCTCCTCGATATCGACCTTGTACCCATTTGCTTGAGCCGGTATGCCGACTCTGCCGCTCAACGCCTCGCGGCCATCGCTATCCTTGAGCGTCCACTTGCCATCCCCAATGAAATCGAGCTCGAGCTTCTCGCCGATCTGATCGTCCGGCACTTCATATTCTTTGAAGACGACATGCTCGCCGCCCCACGCCCAGTTCGGCTTTTCGATAAGCGGATTGACCAGGCCGTTCGGCTCTCTGGGCAGAATGGTCGACAGGAACCCGCCGACCAGCGGAACAGAATTCTTGATTGAGACTTCCGCTTGCGCCACCGTAGTATCCATGGCTTTAAGCATCACTTCGCGCGAACGCAGAATGTCCAGTTCCCCGGCGACAGGAGAATCCTGCACATCCAGCGCTCTGGACACATCGGAAAGTGAGCCGAGCGGACTCGATTTGCGCTCTTCCACCTGGATCAATGCGTCGGCGAGATATACCGGCGAGGAAAACACGATATACGCAATCGACAGCATCAAACAGCCAAAGAAAATGCCAAAGAAAATCCGTTTTCGATCAATGAGATTTTCGAGCATGTCGACAGACGACAGCTTTACGCCCTCGTAAGCGCTTCCCCCGCGCAGATCAAAGATGTCACGCTCATACTGCGGGGTTCGATGGAGATCCATTCGTTGACTCCGTTGTTTTCTTGACAGATCGACGCAGAATACGCGCTGGCCTGCCGTGGTCCGTCGGCAGGAAATAAGTACGTCATAGCATGAGACCACAGCCTATTCCCCCGAATCTGTTGTCCACCCAACACAACGATTTTATTCATCTGTTTTAATCTCTCGCCATTCTCCATTCCTCATTTGCTTCAAGCAGGGTTCATGAAGACATTCAAACGGAAATTGCTTGCAACGCTGCTTTCAGTCAGCGCATGGACCGCGTTCGCCGCCGATGGCGCTCCGTCAGCCTTGAGCGCGCCAAATACATCCGGCAGCCTTCGCTTCGAGGGCTCGTCGAACGGAAACCTGCCGGGCACCGCATCCATCTCCAAGGTCAATATCCATACGCTGCTCTATCCCGGAAGCACGACGCAAGTGCTCGCGCACTATCTGCCGTGGTGGGGCCCAGATCCACGCGGGCTGGACGCGGGCTATCGCTCCGACGATCCCGCTCAGGCCCGGCGTACCTTTGCCGATATGCGTTCGCGCGGGATCGACGGTCTCATCGTGGACTGGTATGGCGAAGGTCACTTCGTCGACAAGGCGTGGAAGGCATCGATGCCGATCCTCGCGGATTTCCCCGAGCTGACGTTCTCGATCATGATCGACAGCGGCGCATTCAAATTCAATGCGTGCAAGGGCTGCGATCTCACGCAGACCATACTTCACCACCTGGATTACGTCGCCAGGCAATATTTCCCTTCCCGCCAATATCTGCGCTATAACGGGCGGCCAGTCGCATTTGAATTCGGCATGGAAGCAGTGGGCAAAGCTGATTGGGAGCGCATCCAGGCAGCGCATCCAGAGGTCGTCTGGATTCACATTCATGCACATGGGCTCAATCTGCCCGACAGTCAAGGCGCTTTCGTCTGGGTGGAAGCGGGCTCCAAAGCAAAATACCGGGGCGATCCCGCTGATCTCGGGGGCCTGAATACCTTCTACAACACGTTGACAAGCCAGCCCAGAAAGATCGCGGTGGGCGGCGTGTGGAAAGGCTTTGACGATTCGAAGGCGCCTTGGGCCGCGGCGTCCCCGCAGCTGCTTCCGCAAGATTGCGGTAATACCTGGCTTCAGACCTTTAAACTGCTCAATGAGCACTACAGCGCGCACAATCAGTTGCCCTTCCTACAGCTCGTGACGTGGAACGACTACGAAGAAGGCAGCGCGCTCGAAACGGGCATCGCAAGTTGCACAAAAACCGACGCCCGGCGCGCCGGTCAAACACTGTCTGTTAGCGTGAGCTACCCCGAAACGGTCGATCATCTCGAACTCTATAAGCAAGCCCGCGGTGACGCGCTCGAACTCGTCGGACGCTATCCCGCCACGACTACCTCGATTCGCGTGGACGATGCTTCTGCTCAGGCATATTTCATCAAGACCGTTGGTAAGCCGTTTATCGAGAATACGGTGACGGGCCCGATTCCCGGGAAATAATCCGCTCCACGACGCCCAGCGAATCTATGCAGTGTGCTTGCTCAACCGTGCTTCGTGGCGCGAGCAAGTACCGACGCCCAACCCCCGCACGCCGTGCCGCATCGATATCGGACTTCTTGTCGCCGACGAGAATGGAATCTTGCATATCGAGGTCGAATTCCCCACGTGCGCTTTCGAGCATACCGGGCCGCGGCTTTCGGCAGGCGCACGTTTTGCGAAACTCACCCACGCCGGCTTCCGGGTGATGTGGACAGTAGTAGACGCGGTCGATCCGTGCGCCTCTAGATAAGAACTCGCTCTGCATCCAGCGCATGAAATCGCGGAATTGGCCTTCCGTGTAATAGCCGCGCGCGATGCCCGCCTGGTTCGTGACGACGGCGACGACATATCCGGCGCGGTTTGCTGTGCGCACGAGCTCAAAAACGCCGCCTATGAAGACACAGTCTTCCTCACGATGTACATAGCCGAAGTCTTCGTTGATAACCCCATCGCGATCGAGAAAGAGCGCCCTACGCTTCATCGACGCTCGCCTGGAAGAGCTGCGGAATGAACGTCTGCGCACGCGCATAATCTTGCGGCACACCAATATCGATGAATTCACCGACTTGCGCATACACGCGCACATCAACCGAACTGAGGGACTTTTCGAGAAAATCCCGTTCGAAAGAAAATTTTTCGGGGAAATCGCGCGAAAGCAGACGCGTGGCGTTTATTGCATAGACCCCCGCATTGATTAAACCCGCGCCTTCGTGCTTTTCCTTGAATGCGGCAAGACGGCCGGTTTTCGCGTCGATATCGATGGTACCGTAACGTGAGGCGTCGGCAACGTGCGTCGCTGCCATCACGATGTCCGCATCCGTCTCCTGTAAATGCGCGCTTAGAGCGCTCAGATCGACCTCACAAAGCGTGTCGCCGTTCATGACTAGCGTCGCGGGGACACCGTACGAGCGCAACGCGTGGATGATGGCACCGCCGGTGCCAAGCGGCTCGCGCTCTTCAACAAACGACACTGCGATATCCGGACGCGACGACGCAACAAAATCCCTGATGCTGTCCCGCCCGAATCCGAGCGACAGCACGGCTTCAGGAACGCCTTGTCGCGCAAGCGCCTGTAGTAACCAGCCAAGAAATGGCCGACCGCCAATCGGCGCAAGCGCTTTTGGACATTCATCGCCGAGCACGGAGCGTAGCCGCGTGCCAAAGCCGCCAGCAAGTATCAGGCATGGCAGCGGCGAGTTCACCCGAAGATCTCCTCTTCAACGAGACCGCAAATGATATGGCCGCACACGAGATGCCCTTCCTGGATCTTTGGAGTTTCGGCGGAAGGCATGTCGAGCAAAACGTCGCAGCGTTCGCGCATCATTGCAGCGCCGGGCCCATTGCCCGTAAAACCCACGGTATATAAGCCGGCAGCGCGCGCCGCTTCCAGAGCTCGCAGAATGTTCGGCGAGCGGCCCGAAGTCGAATAGGCCCAAAACACATCGCCGGCTCTACCCGTCGCCTGAATTTGCCGCTCAAAAAGCCTTTCATAGCCATAGTCATTGCCGATGGCCGTCATCACTGACGTATCGACCGTCAAGGCAAAAGCCGGCAAGCCTGGGCGGTCGAACATGAAACGGCTCACAAATTCGCCTGCAATGTGTTGCGCATCCGCTGCGCTTCCGCCATTGCCTGCAAGCAGAACCTTGTTGCCGTCACGAAACGCTTGCGTAATGCGCGCCGCAACGCGCTGTATGCGCTCGATCAGACCTTCATCAGCGCCAATCGCTTGCATGACCTTTGCGGTCTTCGCGATCTCTTCTCGTACGCTCATGCTCATCTGGACTTTCTCCATGAATGTGCGCCAAGATCCGTAAAGGTGCAGTTAAGGACGCTGCCATTCAGATGTGTATTCGCGCGCAATGCACGCATGAGCCCCGCACGATCAACCGGATCGACAAAGAACATCATGAAGCCGCCGCCGCCTGCACCCGACACCTTGCCGCCCTTCGCGCCCGCGTTCACCGCGATGCGATAAAGCTCGTCGATGACCGGATTGGAAATGCTCTTCGCCATGCGCTTCTTGGACTCCCAGCCATCGCGCATGGATGCGGCGAATGCGTTGAAATCGGCCTTCAGGACGGCCTCCTTCATGCGCACCGCTTCTTCCTTGACGCGATGAAGCGCCGCAAGCGATTCCCCTGCGCCGTTTACGACGTTCGCGCTTTGTTCCCTGATGATGTTCGCCGATTCGCGCGAGACGCCCGTGAAGTACAGCACGAGCGAAGCTTCGATTTCGGCCTTCGTTTCCTGCTTGATGCGCAGCGGATTCACAATCACCCGGTCGCCGTAGAATTCCATGAAATTCAGGCCGCCGAATGTGGCTGCGTACTGGTCCTGCTTGCCGCCGGCAAGGCTCAGATCGACACGCTCGATATCGTGCGCAAGCGATGCGACGTCGTATTCTCCGAGCGGTAGCGATAGCAGCTCGCAGAAGGCCTGCACGAGTGCAACCACAATCGTCGATGACGATCCCAGACCGGAACCCGGAGGCGCCTCCGAATAGGTTGTGATAGTCACGGCAAGCGGATGACCACCGTTGAATTCCCTGACGATCCGGTTATAGACACCCACATGCAAAGCAAGGCCATCGCGCGTTTGGAGCTGCGGCGCGACGGGGCCTATCCATCGTATATCCGTATCGGCGGCGACGAGCTCGATAGTCGCGTCATCGCGCGGCGCGATGGATGCGTAAGCGAATTTATCGATCGTGACGTTGAGCGCAAGGCCGCCGAAGCGGTCAGAGTAAGGCGACACGTCAGTGCCGCCGCCTGCGAGCCCCAGTCGCAGGGGTGCCCGTGAACGGGCGACGAAATCGGTCATTATTTTTAGTCTCGCTCTCTGTAACCACTGCTCCGATTTCTGACTCCATACGACGTCGCTTTGAGGTAGTCCACAATTATTTCCTCTCTTCTGAATTGTTGATTGGAAGGAAGTAGCGCCATCGTTTGGAAGTCTTTGCCGCGGGTGATTTCCATTTTTGAGAGCGATGTATCTCTCCGTAGAAACCCCATTGAATTGCAGCAAACGCGATTGTCATCAGGCACGATTTGAGGATGGATTCTGCTACACGCAAATTTCCGCATTGGTGTGCCGCCGCACACAAGCCGCTAAGTCCGTGTACGTCGCCCGAAAAGTGACCCGCGTTTAGGGGTCGTGCCGGCTGAAAACTGAGCCGAGTATTTAGTCTAATCTGCCCGTTTTGGGGCGGGGGTTTGAAGGTGATGCCGATAACGGTGATTGGCAATTGCGGCGGATGTTTCAGATTGGTGCGCGAAATACGGCACTCGCCCTTTTTTGTGCTAAATCTCACGGGCTCCCGTAGGGCCTTTATTTATAAGGTTTTCATCGGCTCTGACTCGTATCAGGATGCCCCAAAGGCATCTGCGATCACATGCGTGGCCGCAAATGTCGCTGCGTGGGACAGAATAGTCTGCCCGCCCGACTTTCGGAATTCGACGTGGAGCGCTATTTCGCGTTGACTGACAGCGACATTGCCGCAGTCGAACGATTCCAGCAAACGTTTGCGTAGAGCGGTTGAATCCGCACGCCTTAATGGCCTGTCGCGCGCTGAGATTTTCAATCCCGGCTCACTCGCGCCGGAACTACTGCGCCGATCGGAGGAAGTGTGCGACGAGGTTATCGAGCGTGCACGCGACGCCGCGGATGCCCTCGAAGCCGCGAACGCCCGCATCGCCTACGCCAGCGAGTTTGCACCCGACGCCGAAGGACTGCCCGACGTCGGCAGCATTCACGCGAATATACGGGGCGATGAAGGCCGAACTCGACCGCGTCAACCATTTGCCTGTTTTCAGGTGCGTCGCGGAACTCCAGCAAGACGCGGCGCGGTATCGCTGGCTGTGTCGCCAAGCGGTGGCAGTTAGGAACTATGCCAGCGGCAACCCTAATTAGGAAATTGATTGGGCGCTGCGCGGAGAATCTTTCGAGGTCGCTATTGACGCCGCTATCGCGCAGAAGGATGGGTGATGGGACTAAAAATTTGTGAAGAGCGCTGCAATCAGTGCTTGTTCAGCGAGAACCGCATCGTCAGCAAGACACGCATGACGCAGATCGTACGCGACTGCCGCCGCAACGACACCTATTTCCAATGCCACAAGCACACCATCGCCGACAGGGATGTGATGTGCCGTGGCTACTATGAAACGCAGCCGCCGAGCCAGTTCATGAAAGCCGAACGACTGTCGGTATCTGCTTGAGTTTGGCGGATTAATAAGTGGCTTAAGAAACAATAAGATCTGCAATGGAACAATAAGATTCGTAATGCTGGAGTCAAGATCAAACCACTACGAGAAGAAAAATCATGAAAACAATGCCACAACTCCAAATTCCTCCTCTTGCTGAGGGCGAAGTGTATGTCGGCGCAACGGGCAACAAGGACGGCTATCTTTATCACGTCATTTTGCTGCCGGGCGATAGAGAGCCTGCATCGTGGACTGCTCAACTCGACTGGGCCAAGAGCATCGGCGGTGACCTGCCGAACTGCGAGGAAATGCCCATGTTGTTCGCCAACTTCCGCGACCGGTTCAAGGAGGAGCACTACTGGAGCAACCAGGAGGATCCCCACTTCATCGAGTGGGCCCGGTCTTATTTCTTCCGCTACGGTACCGAGAGCAGGCTCCCCATCAACGGCGAGTTCCGTGCCCGCGCCGTACGTAGATTGCCAATTTAATCACTTGTGCAATCCGAAGAAGTCGCTTCAACTTTTTGAATGCCGTTTCTTTGGCGCGTTGGAATCCATAGCGCAGGTAGGGAGCACGGGTTCCGACGCGCGCCGATGATGTTCGCCCGAGATCTCGTCGAGCGTCGGATGCGCGTGCTAAGTTTTGAATCAAGAACAATACACCGCGAGAAGAACAGTCATGAAAGCCCGAGGAATATCCATGAACGGAAGACAATCGCTTTTGATGGCGCTTGCTATTACTCTAATCCTGAGTGGTTGCGGGAATGGCGGAAGTTCGACGACCGGCAGCTCGCCAACCAGCACTATCACTTCCACTCCCACTCCCACTCCAACCGCTACAAGTGGCCACTATGGGGCATATTCACAGTCGGTCTCCGGCTACTATCAAGTCTTTGTCGTGGACACAAGCACGGGTGTTACGATCCAAATCTCGAGCATCGGGAATAACACGTCGCCCAGTTTCAGTGCGGATGGCACAAAGGTTCTCTATACGACAGACAGAAACGGTACGTCGGAACAATACTTCGCTCCCGTGACTGGCGGAACTGAGTACCCGGCCGTATCGTCGTCAAACCTGTTTGCTGTGGGAGACAGTCTCACCGCTGGTGCTGGCTCATCCGGTGGTGGCTACCCGGCGCAACTGTCCGCTCTGCTCAATGACCGAACTTATATTAACGCCGGCGTCGGGGGCCAGACCTCAACGCAGATCGCCGCCCGGATTGGAGCAGAGTCGGTAACAATGACGCTCGATAACAATGCGATACCGTCGAGCGGGCCTGTGAATGCCTCCAGCTTATCGATCATCCTGCTTTCGACGGCAGCAGACGATGTGACCCGAAACTTGCCAGGAACAATCTGCTCCGTTCATGGTGTGCTTAAGCGCACGGCCGCTGGTGGACCGCCTTCCACAAGTGAAACGTACATGTTCACCCGCGATACCACCGGGCAGGCGGTCACCTGTTCACCGTGGTCCGGCTTCGTCGCCGACGCGCAGGGATATGACACGTGGACCGCGCTCATTTGGGTCGGTCGAAACAATTACTGGAACCCAACGACAGTCATCGCGGACGTCAAATCCATCGTGCAATGGCTCAAGCCAACCAGTCCGCACTTCGTGGTGCTTTCAGTCACCAAGGCCAATCTTCCCGTGGAATATCCCGGTGCCGTGGGCGCGCGGACAATCGACGACCTAAACGCGACCTTAAAAGCGACGTATCCGGACAATTTCGTCGATATCGAGACGCCACTGTTCAATGCGTACAATCCGAGCCTTCCTCAGGACGTCATCGATCACAACAACAACATCCCGCCAACTTCCCTGCGTTCCGACCTCGGGCATTTTAACGACGCGGGATACGCGATCGTCGCTCAGCAGGTCAAGTCATTCCTTATGTCAAAAAACTGGTAGTGCGCACGGAGAATTAAACCGGTAAGTTTTGAATCAAAAACAAAACCCCACGAGAAGACCAATCATGAAACTATTGGGTAGCACCAAAGCGATTGTGCGCAACCGCACAATTGAGCTTGACTTCATACGCGGCATTGCAATCATCGCGGTGATGGGATTTCACTTCCACTGGGTCGATACCGGCTACTGGTTTATACCGTTCATCGAATATCCACTGAACCACTTCGGCCGGGAAGGCGTGAATCTGTTCTTCGTATTAAGCGGTTTTCTGGTCGGAGGGGTGCTGTTGCGCCAATATGCGCAGACCGGGAGCGTCGATGCGTGGCGCTTCATCGTGCGGCGTATCTTCAAGATCTGGCCTGCGTTCTACGCGCTGATCCTCTTTCACGTGCTGGCTGGCCGCCACCCGAGCAACACATTTCTGTGGCAGAACCTCACGCACCTGCAGAACTACTACGGAACGTCGATCGCACAGACCTGGAGCCTTGCGGTCGAAGAACACTTCTACCTGTTCCTCCCGGTGCTGTTGTTGCTGCTTGCGGCCTTTCGCGCTCGTGCGAACACGATTCTCTGGGTGCTCGGCGTGATCTCTGTGGTGGTGCTGATTGCTCGCAGCGTGGTGGTGATGCGCGGTGATTTAATGGCGGCTTTCTTCTACACGCAGTACCGTATCGACAGCCTTCTTGATGGCGTGATGCTCGCCGTGTTCTACTGGATGAAGCCCGAGGTCTACAAGCGCTTTGCGCAGAAAAAAGATCTACTGGTTGTGCTCGTGCTGGCGCTCGTCGCGTGGCTCGTGCTTGGCACGAAGCACGGCGCGCTCGATGAAAGCATCGGTTACACGTTTCAGGGGATCGGCTATGTCGCGCTGATCGTCCTCGTTCTGGAGTATTCGTCGACGATTCGCGAGTCAATGATATTTCGCGCGATCGCCTGGATTGGCGTGTACTCGTATGGTATCTACCTGTGGCATTCGCTCGCACTCGGGCCGGGCGAAATCCTGATGCGCAAAACAGCGGCGCTAGGTGTTCCGCCGCTCGTTGCGTGGGTCTTAGTGCTGGTTGCGCAGTTCGCTATTGCAATCGGAATCGGATCTGTGATGTCCCGATTGATCGAGTTTCCGTTCCTTCGGCTGCGCAACGCGTTGTTCCCGGTGCGGAAAACGGTGGTGGAGGTGGAGTTGCCCGAGGTTGAGATGGCCGTCGAAGGCTAGGTTGACCAGGATGGCGTCGGACGAGCACCGGGTTTCCTCTTACGGTGCAAGTGCTCGCGATCAGGATTGGCATCAGGCATCTTGATCGGGACGTCTCAAGATCTTGAGGTTTGTTCGACGCCTGACCATGTCCGCGCACTCGCGCTAGTCACTCACAAGATTCCTGCCCGCGCTAAACGCGGCCCGAACTTCGTTCACCGTCTGTTCGGGCGCTTGCAGATGCGGATAGTGGCCGAGTTTAGGGAGAATCGAAAGCTTCACACCGTTACGGTTCGCGTACTCAACGCCCATTTCCTTCCTGATATAGATATCCTGCTCGCCCCACACCACCTTCACGGGGACCTTCAGCTTTGCCATATTGGCTTCGAAGTAGTCCTGGTCGCGGGTAAAGTAGGAGTAGTAGTAGAAGAAGGCATCTGCCGATGTGACGTCACCGCCCCACCCTTTCGCTATGTCGTCCCTGAACTCCTGAGACAACGCGTAACGCTCCTCCGCCGACATGCCGCGGAAGAATGTGTTTGCCAGGATTTCATCACGGTTCTTGTTCATCGCGGCATGCACGGCATCAGACGAAGGCTTTGACTTCAGGCCCTGCAGGCTTTCGTACATGTACTGTGGGCGGTTGAATGGGGCAAAGTCGCCAACTATGATCTCTCTGGCGATATTCGGTTGCTCCAATGCTGCCAGCAGCGCAGGCAAGGCGCCGATATCGGTGGCATAAATCACCAGCTTCGAACTGTCGATGCCAGACGTGCGGATATAGTCTTCCAGCACACGGGCACAATCCTTCGGCGCGTAGGAGAAGCGATCGGCGCCCGGACGCGAGGACTGTCCGTAGCCCGGCCAGTCAAACGCATGCACCTCGTAATCGCTGGACAGGGATTCGGCGATCGGCTTCCACGCATACATCGTCTCCGGGAAGCCGTGCAGGAACAGTACCGTACCCTTTGGATGCGCGGGCCGATAGACCATATGACGCAGCTTGATGTCAGGATTGACCTGCACCTCGCCGACTTCAACCTTCAGCGTCGACGAGGATGACGTCGGCACAATCCTGCATGCGGAATTGCCCAAAACTGCGGAGAAGATTGTCGCCGTCGTTACAAGTTTGAACATGATCGTGGCTCTCGTTTAGTGCGCAATTGCGCCAGGTAAATTGCGCTTCATTGCTTCAGAATTTCAATGGGTCGCCCAAAGCAGTGCACCAGCCCAGTACGCTCCAGCGCTTTCTACTGGGGGAAAGGCGGATTCAAAAGCTTACTCAACGGCTTCAATGGGCCTATTGGGAGGAGCGAAAATGTCATCAGGCGCGCTTTCCCCAAGGGAAGTGCTTCAAGGATCTCATGCGCTTGATTTACGTCGGTAACGTTCAGGATGAACGCCACCCCAGCGCGGTCTTGCAGTGAATACCATTGATCAATCTTGCCCTCGAGGTAGAGCTGCGCCGTCTCGCGAATTTCGGTTGGGAGAGTGTGTTGGACTAGTTGCATGTCCGTGCCCGGTGGAAAGGTGCCAACGGCCAATATCTTCGTGGTTGGCGTGGTTGGCATCGGAGTGGTGTGCGCCATGGAAACTCCAGCAGAAGCGACCAGCACAGAGGCTGCTGTCAAATCAAGAAGAAGCCGTTTCATCGTGCGGCCTCGAACACAGGCTGCGACTGCAATCTTCAGATACCGTCTTCAGCGCCGCTGCTTCCGGTCCCGTCAGATAGCACTCGCTGAAGCGCTCATCGACGCGCTCCCACATCAGTTTCGAAAACAGCAGCATCGCATTGAGCGGGCGATGATCAATGACCACGGATTCCGTCTCGCCGTGTTCGTTCATATGCGCGACGACCACGGTCTCGATCGGCACACCCTGGATCTGCGAGCGATAGGACTCCATATACAAACCGTCGCCAATCGCGCCCTTGTAGCTGTGATGCTGGAATTCGTAGAGCGAGACAGCGTGTTTGATCACGGAGAGAATGTCGGCGCGTCCTTCGATCGGACGCTTCAGGACGGTGGCTTCGAGCGTCGCGTTTTCAGCGAGGCTCGTCAGCCAGAGCGGCGGACCACCAGCGGGTGCCAGCACGGGTGCCGTGTCGTTGAATTTCATGGTACTGCTCCTTCTTTCAGGTCATCGGATGTGGCCATGATCGGGGTTTACTCGTGCGTCCAGAAGTGGCAGCATCGCCATTATTCAGGGAATTTCAGACACACAAATGGCCATCGTCCGCATCTGGGTCTATGACGGAATCCTCGCGTCCGGCGTCGCGGGCCCTGTTGACGTCTTCAGCGCGGCCAATCAGTTCCATGCGCGCAAGGCCGCACCGGGTACGACCCCAGCGCCGGTGTTCGTGTGGCACGTGGAATCCCTCGACGGGCATCCCGTCACGGCTGCGTCGGGTCAGACCATTCACGTCGACGGCAAGATCGACCCGCGCAAACGGGCGGACGCCGTTCTGCTGACGGCGCCGTTTTTCTCGAACATCGACGAGTTCATCGGGCGCCGCGAGCAGTTGAACGAGCTGTCTTCCGCGCTGCGGCGCCAACGCAAGGCAGGCGCTGTGCTGGCGGCTTATTGCACGGCCAACTACCTGCTCGCCGAGGCGGGCCTGCTTGATGGCCGCGCCGCAACGACGCACTGGGCGAGAGCCGCGGACTTCGCGCGCCGCTATCCGCGTGTCGCAGTTCGCGCACACGAACTGCTGATCGAGCAAGACGGCATCATCTCGGGCGGGTCCGTAACGTCGTATCTGAATCTCGCAGTGCGGCTCGTGGAAACATTCGCCGGCGAAGGACTCGCCACGATGACCGCGAAGGCGCTGTTGATCGACATGAACCGGACTTCGCAGGCTTCCTATGCAACGCTACTCGACGAACATGGGCATACCGACACCCTTGTCGCACGCGCCCAGCAGCAGATGGAGGCTACGTTGCAGCAGGGATTCCGGTTGAGCGATCTGGCCGCATCGCTTGCCGTCAGCGAACGCACACTCAATCGCCGTTTTAAGGAAGCCGTCGGCCTGGCACCGCTCACGTATCTACAAAACCTGCGCATCGAGGTCGCGAAACGCCTGCTGGAGACGCGGCCAATTGGGCTCGAGGCGGTGAGTCAACGTGTCGGTTATGGCGATATCAGCACATTTCGGCAATTGTTCAAGCGCAAGACCGGATTGTCGCCGAGTGAATATCAGATGCGGTTCTCGCGTGCCAAGGCGGAAAATATGGAAGCCGAATCCGGCCGCAACGGCGGCTAAGGCCACGCGAGATGATCACGCCGCAGCGCTCGTCGTCGACCCATCGGCCTCCGAATCACTCACGCGAACGTCCGCGACGGCGTCTTTCACTTGGGAAAACGACTCTGGTTCGATCGGCTCGATGGTAGCAGCGAGGCCCGTCGCCAGACCGGCATGGCGTTCGAGCAAGGCTTTAAGTTCAGGGCGCAGTCCATCGCCGCGTTGGGCTGCGAGCGCGTGAAGCGATAGTAACGGCAACATGATCGGACTCCAGTCAATGAAGGACAGGCGAGCCGTACATCGATAATCGGATTGGCGACCGGGCCCCGGCAAGATACAGGCAATTCGAGCGCGCCATTCTTCATCCGACGACCTCGCCTACTGTGCGATAGCGTGGACACGATACGGCCGCCGCTGCGCGCAGACACTCCGGTTCTTGCTGTCTCATTGTTGCGAACTCAAAGTAACGCTTGACGCAAGCGGCTATGTCGTCTGGTCGTCGTTGCTCGCTTGGGTCACTCACGCGCGGCACACTGAGCTGGTAGTGTGGTGGAATGCCAACTACCATGAATTCGAGCGCGTAGTGCGGCAGGTGCCTAACCTCTCCATCGAGCGGATGTCTTACAGCCGGCATCGCCGGCTTCTAGCCGCGGCTCATGTCGAACGCCAGGCGTCTAAACGGAGGCAAACGATGACACGAGTTCGAGTTTGGGGCTTCACCATCTCACTTGACGGATACGGAGCAGGTCCGAATCAAGATATCGACAATCCTCTCGGCATTGGCGGGACGGAACTGCACCAGTGGCTATTCCCAACACGCACGTTCCAGCGCGCCCTGTTCGACAAGGACGGCGGTACGACCGGGGTTGACGATGATTTCGCCGCCCGTGGCTTTCAGAATGTTGGGGCCTGGATTCTTGGGCGGAACATGTTCGGACCCATTCGTGGCGACTGGCCGGACACAAACTGGAAAGGCTGGTGGGGAGATAATCCGCCGTATCACGTTCCAGTCTTCATCTTGACCCATCATGCTCGTCCCCTCATCGAGATGAAGGGCGACACGACGTTCCACTTCATAACAGGAGGCATTCGCGAGGCGCTCGACCGTGCACGCGAGGCCGCTGCCGGAATGGACGTGCGGATCGGCGGTGGGCCGAACACAATCCGGCAGTATCTTCGCGAGGGCCTCATTGATGAACTGCACATTGCTATCGCGCCGGTCCTGCTCGGCCGGGGAGAATCGCTGTTCGAAGGGGTTGACTTGCGGGCTCTGGGATACGAATGCGTTGAATTCGTAGCGTCGGAGAAGGCCACGCATGTCGTCCTACGACGCCAAGGGCAGACGGACGTCTAGCCACTCGCTGTTGGTCGAAGTCCCTGACGGAGCGTGATCCGCTGCAGATACATGGGGCGCGGATCGCTGTTGCCTCGGAAACGCGTCACGTCGGGATGCTGCCCGCCGCGGGTGACACCGGGAAACTACTGGGCGCCGTATCCGCTGATTTCCCTGCGCACCACGAGTCTGCTACTAACCGACTCCACGCCGGCCACGCTTTTTGCCACGACGATCGCAAGATCAATCTGTTGCGCATCGGGGACGCTACCACTCAGCAAAACGGCACCGCTACTAGCACTAACTTTGATGTTACTAAAGCTAAGCCCCTGACTCTTTGCTTTCCTCAAAGCGTGGCGAACATCTTTGGCAAGCTGCCGGTTCGCTGCCGTGACTTCCTTTGCGCTTTGTACGGCGCTCGATGCAACCGATGTCGGGCTATTTGCGCTTGTCGACTGTGCATTTGCACTAAGGCAAACGAATAGGACGAGCGTGCCGCCTGTCAGTTTGACCAATTGAACGGGTTTCATGCATTTTCTCCGCTTGCTGAATTTGAAATAAACATACATGGTTCATGCGAGTAAGCGTGAGCAGCATCGCTCCTCTCCTCGATGAGGTTGACCCGCACTACCACCCTGCGGTGGCAGCGGTGCAGTCAATCGGTGACACGTTCGTCGAACATCACGAGAGCGATTAGACTAATCAGTCCGCATGCGCCCATATACCAGATTGGCGCATAAGGGTTCTTCGTCACACTAAGTAGCCATGTCACAGTGAAGGGAGCAAAGCCGCCAAAAAGCGTTACGCCCAAGCTATAGATGATGCCCAGAGAGCGGCCGCGGATTTCGCGCGGAAAGCTCTCCATCAACAGAAGAAAGCCACCCGGACTGGAAAGTACCTTGAGAACGATGATGATCACCACGCCCGGCAGGATCGTGGTCATGGCCGGCGCCCGAAGCATAAGAGCGAAGGCTGGATAAAGTACCAGCAAGCCGGCCACGCCCGTGACATAGAGAATTGGCTTGCGCCGTTTAAGCCTGTCGGTGAGCTTGCCGCATAGCGGTGACGCCGTCATCAGGATCAGGCCGGCAACTCCGCTGGGCAAGAATGCAGTTGCCGCAGACAGATGCACAACGGTCATCAGATATGACGGCAGGTAGAGAACCAAAATGTACATCGAAGACGTGCCGCCCAGCATCAGCAGCGTACCGAGGACCAGACGGCGCCAGTCGTAGCGTGCTTTCTCTGAAATGAGGCTATTACTGGTACGTGGGGCGTGGTGCGTCTCGCTGAGGTTACGGCGAATATATAGGCCGACGGGGCCGATGATCAATCCAAGCAGAAAGGGGACTCGCCACCCCCAGCTTTCGAGCGCGTCCGCGGATAGAGCGTGTGTCAGCACGAAGCCACACAACGCGCCAGCAAGTGCTGAAGCGCCCTGGCTTGCCATCTGCCAGCTGACCAGATAGCCGCGCGTACCTGGAGCGGCTGACTCCATCAGGAACGTAGTTGACACCCCGACCTCACCGCCAGCCGAGAAGCCCTGAAGAAGGCGGGCACCCAAAATCAGAAGCGGCGCGGCAAGACCGATCTGCGCATAGGTCGGCGTCAAGCCAATGATAGTCGTGCCTAGCGCCATCAATAGTATGGTTGGCGTCATCGCGGCCTTGCGGCCTCGGCGATCGGCGTAGGCACCGAGCACGATTCCGCCAATCGGCCGTATCACAAAGCCGACCCCAAAGGTTGCGAATGACAGGAGAAGCGAGCCATACCGGCCGTCGATCGGAAAAAAGAGTTTGCCGATGAGTGCAGCAAAAAAGCTGTATACCGTGAAATCGAATATTTCGAGGGCATTGCCTAGCGCCGTTGCCACGATCACCCGACGTTGCATGGCTGCATTGGCCGCGCAGACGGGTACCTGTACGTACGGCAGTGCATTGGTAGAACCTGGAGTCTTCATATAAAAGCCAGAAATCGCACTGGAAAAGCGCCGCTCTGCGCCGGCGCTTTTCCAGCATCGGATTGTTGTGCTCGAGTTCAGAACTTGTGATACATGCCCAGCGATACCGTCAGCGGTGTCGTACCCTGTTCGGGCGTTGCGGAGCCCGGTTGTGTGGGTAACGGTGTTCCGTTCAGGATGACGGATGAAATACCATAGTTCCGGATCAAGCCCCCACGAGCGTACAGGCCTGTACGTTTTGACAGGTTGTAGTCGTAACCGAGCATCACCCCCAGCGCCGAATCTTTTGCTGGTAGCCCCGCGTTATCACGAACACCGGAGGTGTCGCGATAGACGAACGACGCTCGCAGGGCATGAGGCCCAAAAGGCACAGTCCCGCCCAACATATAGGAACGCGCAATACCGTTGCCTGCGAGATGCGGCGCCACCTGATTGAACGCAGCCGACAACACAAACGAGCCGACATCGTAGATGGCCGCGACGCCGTATATGTCGTTACGCACGGTTTGCGTTCCCGACGCCGTCGCGACGGGCGCGCTCCACACCTGGTTATAGGCCGCAGCAAGGTACAGAGAGGCGTTCGTCCATGAGGCGACGACACCTTGATTGGAGGCATAAGGGCTGACACCCTGCGTACCATTGAACGCGTACAGGAATGTAGCTCCGAAACCATCGACACGAGGGGAAGTCCAACTCACCGCATTGCTCTCGCGGACGAGCACCTGGCTCGACCCCGGGCCCAGATCGGCGTTGTAGCCGATACCCTTTCTGGTCTGGACCGCGCCGCCCGCAAGCCAGGTAACGACGGAGTTCGTCACCACCTCTCCAAACGGATCGGCGAACTCCGGCAGGCTTGCAGTCGTCTGACGTCCAACGCGCAGAGCGCCCCATGTCGTCGAACTAAGGCCAACCCATGACTCACGATCAAATAACGTCTGGCTTGTTTGAAGGCTGCCATTGTTAAGTTCGAAGCCGCTTTCCAGATTGAATTCCGCCTTCAAACCGCCGCCCAGATCTTCCCGGCCGAAAAATCCAAACTGCGATGTATGCACACCACCACTCTGCATCTGCCACAGCGTTTTTCCTCCAACGCTCTGATAGTTGATACCCACGTCGGCTACACCATAGAGCGAGATTCCATTGTTTAGAAGAGCGGTATTGTATTGCGGTAACGTGGACAGAGTGGATTGGATATATGAGTCCGCGTAAGCCGCGTGAGAGAACCATAGGATCCCCGCAACACAGACGGTTTTTTTGTAATTCATCTCGGGTCTTTATTCTAGTAGTGTGTCGGCCGCTTGCGTCATGCGGTCAGATATTGTTCGACCAGGCGGGCCCAATAACTCACGCCGATCGGCAACGCTTCATCGTTGAAGTCATAGCCAGGGTTGTGAAGCATGCAACTGCCATGGCCTTCGGCACCGTTGCCGAGCGCGACATAGCAACCGGGCACCTCATCGAGCATCCACGAGAAGTCTTCGCCGCCCATCCTTCCAGGCGGCAAAGGAAAGATATTTTCGGCGCCGACAATCGCGGCAATTGCCTCGCGTGCAAAGGCGGTTTCTTTCGGCGTATTCATCAGCACCCGCGAGATCGCCTCGTATTCGATCTCTGCTTCGACGCCCATGCTGCGAGCCTGAAACTCGACGATCTCACGCAGGCGTGATTCGATCAGCGTCTGAACCTCTCTGTTGAGCGTACGCACCGTAACCAGAATTTTTGCCGTCGACGGCACCACGTTATGGGCCGTGCCAGCCTGGATTGCACCCACGGTTACGACTGCCGCGTCTGCCGTCGAGATGTTGCGCGATACGATGGTCTGGAGCGCCATGACTATGCTTGCCGCTGCGACGACCGGGTCGCGCGAGAAATGAGGCATGGCGCCGTGGCTGCCCTTACCCCTCAACGTGATCGTCACAGCGTCTGACGAGGCCGCCATGGCCCCGCTTTGTACAACGAACTTCCCAACAGGCAATCCCGGCGCATTGTGGAGGGCATATATCCCGTCACATGGAAATCGCTTGAAGAGGCCGTCCGCCATCATCCGAAGCGCCCCACCCAAACCCTCTTCAGCCGGTTGAAAAATAAGGTTCAAGGTGCCGCTGAACCGGCGTGTACGCGCCAGGTAGTGGGCGGCCGCCAGCAGAATCGCCGTATGACCATCGTGACCGCATGCGTGCATCTTGCCCTGCACCTGGCTCGCATAAGGCAGTCCGGTGCCCTCAGTGATCGGCAACGCGTCCATGTCCGCGCGGATGCCCATCTTGCGTGAGCCATTGCCGACCTTGAGTTGCCCAACCACACCGGTGCCGCCGACCCCTTCGGTTACTTCATAACCCCAGTCACGCAGCTTCTGTGCAACCAGCTGGCTCGTCTGAACTTCTTCGAACCCCAACTCAGGATGAGAATGGATTTGCTGACGCAATTTGACGAATTCCGCCGTGTGCTCGCGGATCTCTGGATGAATATTTACGGTCTGGGACAACACCACCTCCTCTGACGGTTTGCAATATCGCGATGAGTCAAACGCAACGCGGATTGAGGGGCAGTCTAAGGCGGACGGTATGAACAAAATAATGATAAAGTGTGATGCCTATAACGGATGGTTATAGGCCAATTTTTAGACGCACTGGGTATCGATGAAACTCCATCAACTCCGCGCGCTGGTGGCGGTCGCAGATCAAGGCAGCATCATCGGCGCATCGAGGGTGCTGTTTGTCAGCCAGCCGGCAATCACTAAAGCCATTCGCGAACTCGAATCCGATATTGGCATTGCGCTGCTTGCGCGCAGTGTGAGCGGCGTGACGCTGACGCCTACTGGCGCTTCGTTGCTACGTCGTGCGCGGCTGATTGTCGGTGAGCTGGCGCGGGCCGAGGAGCAAATGGCGATGGAGCGCGGTTCGCTGGAAGGGACTGTCACGGTTGGCGTGACGCCGATCAGCGCACTAACTCTGCTGCCGGGCGCGTATGAGCGGTTTCGTCAGGACATGCCTCACGTCAGAGTGCGCTTTCTCGAACAGCCGCCCTCGGCATTGCTCGACAGTCTGCGCCAAGGTACGCTCGACTTTGCGCTAGCAACATCTTCGGAAGTCGTCTCCGATTCGGCTATCCATTACGTCGACATAGCGACATTCCCAATTGCATTTGCGGTACGGCAAAACGGTCTGCTGGCGAAGGCAACATCGCTGGAAGATCTGTGCGATGCGGAGTGGCTATACTCGGACACCACCAGCATGTATCCGGCCTACCTTGCCGAACTGTTCGAGCAGCATGGCTTGCCGGCACCGCACCGCTTGACCCTCTGCACATCCCAGGCGCTTTTTTACAGTCTCGCGACCACGATCGATGCAGTCGTCGCGTGGTCGTCGCACGCGCTTGGATCTGTCAATTTGCGCGAACAGTTCCGCACGCTTGACTTCATACAGGCATCGCGTAGCTTGAAACTGCGGCTGATGCAACGCGAAAGCTCGATCCTTACGCGGCCGTCTGAGTATTTCATCCGCTGCATCATGGACGCAGCGAACGCGCAAGACCCGGGTGCGGGTTCTGGTGTGATGGCCGACTCCCGCCAAGCGGCGAGGGATTAGTGCCAAAGGCAGTATGACTTTCCGTAAGGCAGAGGCTGGCCAGCCGTGAAGAGCCAAACGCGGGTTAGCATTGCTGCCGGAGCCGCATAGTGTGGACAGCAACACACCCGGCAATTTCTATGCTCGGAAGCCAGCATGGAACACGACAGCACGGCGTATGTCGGTCTGGACGTTCACGAGGAGTCAATCACTGTAGAAGAACTTGATTGGCTTCCGAAAAATTAACCAAATAACTTCCACTTCGCCCCGAATTCTGGGTCAAAACGGGGGCTCGGCACTTGTTCTGTTACCCAAATAACTTCCGAGATCGACAAGTTTCAACCATAAATCTTCCATCGTCGTGAAGGGTCGTCAATCTGCGATGCGGATGGCCCCCGTTAGCACCTTTGAGCGTTCCCACGCAATAGCGTCCAAGCCGAGCGTCTCAAGATCGGACAATGCCGACACTGGAGCGGACAGGGTTCTACGTCAGTAATGTGGCATTGCCGACGGTGGCGGCATCGAGCAGCGGGACGGCAGCTTCCTGCATCAGCGAACTCACACTCTCGACCCGTGCCGCCGGTGGTCCCGTCCTGCTGGGTGGAGAACGTTGTTCCGGCGAATGGCATTTTTCCGTTTCAAACGCCACACCTGCAGGACGGGACCACCGGCGGCACGGCCATATGTATCGTTAATCCCCCCCGGAAACGCGATGGGATCAGAAGTACAACTTTCTCGTAATGGGCGTTCTACAGAAATCGCACGGACATCGCGTGTGTCGCCCGATGTCCGTTGATCATCCACCCGCACAGCGTGCCAGTGCTGCGCGGGACTTCGCGGAGTAGCCGCCTGATTCCGGGTATCGCCGGCTGGGTTCCAGGGATAGCCCGTGGCGTCCTGAGGTGTGATGCCTCACTGTGTCGCCGCGTAGGTCGTTGTGACGAAGACAGGTTCATTTGTGGGTACAGTGGGCGTCACCATCGGCGTGAGCGCACCGCTGGCGCCGATGGTGTACTCGGAAACTGTGTAGTCACCCTCGTTTGCTGCGTACGCATACCTGCCGGTGGGATCGATGGTGACGGAGTAAGGCAAACTCCCCGCGGCCACAGTGGCCGGCACCATTGGTGTGAGCGCACCGCTGGCGCCGATGGTGTATTGCGAGACGGTGCCGTCAATGAAGTTTGCTACGTACGCATACCTACCCAAGGGATCGACGGTGACGGAGATAGGGTGAGTACCCGCAGCCACGGTGGCCGTCGCCATCGGCGTGAGAGCACCGCTGGCGCCGATGGTGTATTGCGAGACGGTGTTATTGCCAGCGTTTGCTACGTACGCATAGCTGCCGGTGGGATCGACGGTGACGGAGAAAGGAAGATTCCCCGCAGCAACAGTGGCCGGCACCATCGGCGTAAGCGCACCGCTGGCGCCGATGGTGTACTGGGAGAGCGTGCCGTCGCTGTAATTCGCGACGTACGCGTACCTCCCGTCGGGATCGACGGTGATGGAATAAGGAGTACTCCCCGTAGGTACAGTGGCCGTCGCCATCGGCGTGAGCGCACCGCTCGCGTCGATGGTGTACTCGGAAACCGTGTTGTCGCTGGAGTTTGCTACGTACGCATAGCTGCCGGTGGGATCGACGGTGACGGAGATAGGCTGAGTCCCCGCAGTAACAGTGGCCGTCGCCATCGGCGTGAGCGCACCGCTCGCGCCGATGGTGTACTCGGAAACCGTGTCGTCACCCTCGTTTGCTGCGTACGCATACCTGCCGGTGGGATCGATAGTGACGGAGATAGGATTGCGCCCCGCAGCCACAGCGGGCGGAGTCACCGGCGCGAACGCACCGCTGGCGCCGATGGTGTACTGCGAGACCGTGTTATTGCCAGCGTTTGCTACGTACGCGTATTCGATACGCGAGCAGGTGACCGCGATGTTGGTGACGTTGACTGTGCCCACCGTGCCGGAGCCATTCGTAACGGTACAGGTCAGGCCCATGGGCTGGGCGTCCATGGTGGCTGCATACTGGCTCCCGGAGACCAGGGCGCCAGCAAAGCTGAATGTACCGTTGGCACTAACGGTAATGGAATCGCTGCCGTTGTCCACCAGCGTCACCTGCGACCCACTGACCAACCCTGTCACTGTGCCGCCGATCGTATAGCTGTGGGGCACCGATGGGGAGCTACTGGTGGGGGAGCTGCCGGTCGTCTGCGCCGGGTCGTCCCCGCCGCAAGCGGCGAGAAACAGGCACAGCGACGCGATGACCGTCTGACACAGCGGTGTGGTTGTCCGTTTTTTCATCTTGTATGGAAAGTAACTTGTGCTTTCAGACAGAAAGGAGGCGTCGACATTTTCTAGTTGCATCGTCACGCGGCACCAAGGTCGCTTGGGAAGCTTGGAGCTCATCGGGGCGCAAATCTGGCCAATCTGACGATGTCCCCTGGAACTCGGCCATGCACATCAGGATGCGCCGCGTGGTTGTCCGTCGTTTTAGAAACTCGGCAAAGATACGAACACGAGGCAAGCAACGCCAGGCCACGAATGTGGACGTCAGGCGTAAGGGCCCACACCAGGTCGGGTGTCGCCGCGTCTTGTCAGATTGTCGACAGATTGGTCCGCCGCAAGTTTAGGCTCTAGTTTCGTCAGGCCTTGCCCGTGCGTCTCAGTTTTTTCGAAAATTTCAGCGGCTGTTTCCGGGGCGGAGCGGTCGCCTATATGGCCGCCTGAGGGCGCTGTCGAACGGCTGAAGGTGGCCGTCGCACCAGTTCGATGAACGTTCCACAGAGAAGACGTCGGAGTCTTCAATGGCCGCTTTCCGGCGACGTGAGCGAACGCGTACTGCCGGCCAGGAGCGGTCCTTCCCAATCAGGTCGCGAGCGTCCGCTTGCTCGCGGCGAGCGGACCTTCGAGGCGCGGCGACTGACGACCCGTCGCTGACCCACTCCAGGGCCCACCAGGCGTGGCGCGTCCTTGAGCACTTGAGCCTCGGTTCGGAACCATGTTCGTGATTGTGGACCACGTGGTACCGAATGTCCTTCAACGTGATTCAAAGGAAGGTTCGGTTCCGAGATAGCGAGGGCAACCTCCTCGGCATTGGGCAAACGCTTAAGTGAGCAGGCCGACGCCATGCCTCAAAGCGCCGCTTAGGGTCAAAGCAGGCTATCGGTGCAAGGGAATCGACTATTGTCGATTTCTTGACTCCCCGCTCGTCGTGCGTATGGGCGGTCGTGTTGCGATGCGCTGCCGATCGGCACCTATAGTCCGTATGGGAAAAAGGAGATTGCGAATGACTTACGTCGATGGATTTGTTGTCCCCGTGCCTACAGCCAACCGCGAAGTTTACAGACAGTTCGCAGAAAGAGCGGCGGCCGTCTTCAAGGAGCACGGCGCGTTGAAGGTGGTCGAATGCTGGGGAGATGACGTGCCGGAGGGCAAGGTGACGTCGTTTCCAATGGCGATCAAGCGCAAGGATGATGAGACGGTGGTGTTCTCCTGGGTTGTCTGGCCGTCGCGCCAGTCGCGAGACGAAGGAATGAAAGCGGTAATGGCCGACCCGCGGCTGCAACCAGATAAAGATCCGATGCCTTTTGACGGCCAGCGGCTAATCTATGGCGGTTTCGAAGTGATTGTCGACGCGTGATGGCAGAAAAACATGGCGCCGGTTCGCGTTGAGACGCTAGCCGACGCCGCAGCCTTGGCATTGAACATCCGCGATGCAACGCGTGAATCTCCTGTCGGACTTACGCTGCTCAGGGCAAGCTGTGAAGTCAGGTATCTGGTTAGCAGCGCACGGTCGCGCGTGACGTATAAGTGACTCCAACGGGTCGGGATGAGTCCTTCGGTGGCCCCGAAAAGAGTCATTCACGCTCGTCCCGCGACGGCGCAAATCTATTGCTTATCCGCCCCCTCATCCAGATCACTCTTAAACTCTGCCTTCCGATGCGATCCGTCGCAAAACGGCTTGTTATTCGAGTACCCGCACCGGCAGAGCCAGACCTCATCTTTCTCGACTTGAATCTGCCTGCCCTCTTGCGTCGTGATCGTGAAATCACCTTTGATGTGATACGGACCGTTGTTCCTCGGGGTGATGATTGCCGTTGCCATATCCGCCTCCTACGAATCGACTGACCGTCGCGAGCCAATCAGAGCCTAACCCTTCACGCAAACCACCTGCCGCAGCGTATGAACCACCTCGACCAAGCTCCGCTGCGCGGCCATCACGGCCTCGATGTCCTTATAGGCCATCGGAATTTCATCGACGACCCCCACATCCTTTCGGCATTCGACGTGCGCCGTCGCCCTGATCTGATCGTCGACCGTGAAACGCCGTTTGGCCTCCTTCCGGCTCATCGCGCGCCCGGCGCCGTGACTGCATGAGCAGAAGCTCTCTTCGTTGCCGAGACCGCGGACGATGAAGCTCTTCGCACCCATCGAACCGGGAATGATGCCGAGCTCACCCGCTCGCGCCGACACCGCCCCTTTCCGCGTCACGAACACGTCGGCGCCGAAGTGCCGCTCCTTCTGTACGTAATTGTGGTGGCAGTTCACCGCGTGCTCGTCGATGGTGAAGGGTTTGCCGATAGCCGTGCGCACCGCGCCGATCACGGCATTCATCATGACCTCACGGTTGCGGCGCGCGTACTCCTGCGCCCAGCCGAGGGCCTCCACATAGTCGTCGAAGTGCCGGCTGCCTTCCTTGAAGTACGCGAGGTCTTTCTCCGGAAGATTTGCAAGGTGTTGACGCATGTCGGCCTGAGCCAGCTCGATGAAAAGGCTCCCGATCGCGTTGCCCACGCCGCGCGATCCGCTGTGCAGCATGAACCAGACGCCGTCATCTTCGTCGAGGCATACCTCGATGAAGTGATTGCCGGTGCCGAGGGTGCCGACGTGCGTGTGGTTGTTCGTGCGCGCGAGGGAAGGATACTTGTCGACGATGTGCTGAAAACCGGGCGCCAGCTGTTTCCAGGCCTCGTCAACGGCCGGCGGCGGACGCGACCATGCACCCGGGTCGCGTCGCCCCGGCGCGCTGCCGTGCGGCACTGCACGCTCGATCGCGCCGCGCACGCCCGAAAGCGAATCGGGCAGATCTGCGGCCGTCAGCGTCGTGCGAACCGCCATCATTCCGCAGCCGATATCCACGCCCACCGCCGCCGGGATGATCGCGCCTTGTGTAGGAATCACGCTGCCGATCGTCGACCCCTTGCCTACGTGCACGTCCGGCATTACGGCAAGGTGCCTGAACACGAACGGCATGCGGGCCGTGTTTCTCAGTTGCTGGCGAGCCGCCTCCTCAATCGCGACGCCCTGCGTCCACATCTTCACGGCCTTGCCGCTTGCCACTTCCATCAGTTGATAATCGACCAGGCTCATGTCTTTGTCCCTTGGTCAGCTTCGCTCATCGGCACGGGTGTCAGTGCGCGGCGTATGACCATAGCGTGAGCCGATTTTTCCTTTTCGACAACCGGCCCGTCACGATAGTCTTCATCAGTTCCGAGCCGATGGCACAGGTCGCTGGAGCTGAATAATCGGCCCGCCGAAAAGGCCAGTTCATGTCGCTCAGCGCGGGATGTCGGATGACCTCTGCTCCGTTGCGGTGACGGAGCTTTCAACGACGGCAGTTGGTCGAAAGTGCGCATCCGCGGACAGCGAGCACGACATTCGCGGTTACGGAGATCCGAATATGCGTGACATCGCGGACTCTCAGACTGACAAGATCACAACCACGCAGTTTGCTGTCGATTGCAAGGTTGAAGAGGGCGAGATCGCGGACTGCATGAGCGTTCTGAAGATGGATCCGGATGGCCCAGACGTCTTTCGATTTGAGCGACGGCTTCTGCCCGACCAGCTTGCCCTTGTTCCATGCCTCAACGAATTGTCCGGTCTTCATCGCAAACTCCCACAGGGATGATGGGAGTTCCATTCTGGTGCCCGACCTCGACGCCCGCTCTGGGCGGATTTGGGCGAGTTTCGCACCCGGCCCGGTCAGGTATTGCCTTTCAGCGATCCAACGGAACATTCACCCGGGCGGCTGCTCCGCATACAGAATGCTGCCCAACGACCTACAGGTAAATTTCGGCCAAAGACGACGTTCGTGTGTCGAGGCCGATATGCCCGCTGATTGCTGCTCACCGGTCGTCCGCGAACGGAGGGAGGCGAACGACCGCTACCGACTTCAACGAACGCGTACTGTCGACCCTGATGGGACGGTTAGATTGCTCGACAACGGACGTTCAGTAGCGCGGGAAAGGAGCGTCGCAGTCGCCTTACTATCTGTTTTATGGAGACTCAAGCGACGTCATTGTGGAATTGGCGGAATGAGGAATCCCTCTTTCTGCAAATCGTCGAAAATTTGTGAAACCAACGTGCGAACTTTCACCTCATTCAATGGAACTTGGTCCGGAAGACGGCCATCATGAATACGATAATCGCTATGCCAGTACTCTGTGCCAGTTGACGAATCGCGAAATATTGCGTGGAAAATGAAGTCGCTTTCGCCGCCCCGCACGTCCAGATTGCCGCCTTTAACGAACAAGACAAGTTCCTTCGCACTGCCTCGTTGTGCTGCGTCGTACCGACCCGGCCCATGCGGCAGTCCAGGCATGGAGTTCGCGCCCGCAACGGCGATAGTTGCTTCAATGCCTTTCTCGCGCGCCACGTCCGGAACTACACGCTTCATTTCATCCGCAATGCGGTAGTACCCATCCCTCTGGAGAAGCGGAACCGGCGAATTGACGGGCAAACCTCCTCGTTTTGCTGTTAAGGCTGCCTGCACATAGACCACGCCTAGGTTCGATACCGGGCCAGTCGGACGCTGCAGTACTTCTGAAGTGCCGTGGATGCTACCGATAGTAAGACAGCCGGACACGAGCAACGCAGAAAAGCCAATAGATAGTCGTTTCATTTGTTCTTGATGTTGAGGAAATCGCAGCCTGCTTTCAGGCTGCGACAGTGCGCACCGGAATCCCATTGCCGACGTTTACGGCAGCTGCTTTGAAATCTGCAGCCCGCGATTGGGTGGCTTTGACGATTCCAGGCATTGCGCTTTCGATTTTGTAGTCCGTTGATTGTCGATACTGCTGGTGCGCGATTGTCGACGATTTCTGCTTTGATAGCGAAGGTCCGTTCGTGGCCGAACCCAGAGCTTCGGCAGCCGGCCGAGGCCGCTCACACGCCCCTCGGCCGCGAACTTCGGTAGTCAGCCCTTACCGCACCTTCGCCTCGCGAGAAATCACCCGCTAGCGGGCCACGCTTGCCACCCCGAACCGCCAGTCGGCACGTGAACGCTCATCCTCCTCGCGGACCGGCTGAAAGCGCTGCTCGGGCTGGACGCCAACGCGTTTGCCTGTACTGGAAACGCCAACAGCTCAACCTTTTCCGCAGCTCGCCGATATACCGCTCGAACGCAGCGTTGAGTTGGACAGACGCGACGACACTTGCCGGAGCGGCGAGTGGACAAGGACAGTTTCCTGCGAAACCCGCTCGCCGAACGGGCGAGCGGCGCCGGACACGCTCCGAAGACGCCCCCTCCCGATCGAAGAATCTACCAGCCCATAGCGCGCATGCCAGCACGACACGGAAGGCAGCCACAGGAACCCTCTGTCGGTCCCCATGTAAAGCCCATCAGGTTGTCTACGCTGCGTAGCCCGGGCCAAACCGCAATCCCCCGATTCAGATGCCTCTGGAGGGCACGCTTCACAATCATGAAACGAATCTATGCCGCGTTCCTCGCCGCACTGCTGATCGCTACGCTTGCGCCGGAGTGCCAGGGACAGTACACCACCGACTGGGTGGCGAACACTTTTGGGAGCAACGCTACCCGCGTGGGTAGCGTCGCGCGCTCCATGTGGATAGCGCCCGAGGGCGTCATCTACACGGCTTCCATGTGGGACGAAAACGAAGGTGGTGTCGCGATATACCAGAACGGTCAAAGCCTGGGGTCCATAGGAGGTCACGGCGAGTTTCAGGGCAGCGCCATTACCGGTAATGCAACTTCGATCTTCGCCGCTCTGCAATTTAATACCGCTTACGGCAGCGGCACGGTGGGGCGATACAACCGAGCCACTCAAACTCGTGACTTTCTCATCTCGGTCAGCGCGACAACGACCGAGCCGCGGGCTGATGTCATCACGGGACTCGCGACGTCGGGCTCGCTCCTTTATGCAAGCGATTTTCCTGGAAATCGCATCCGCGTCTACACCACCGACGGCGTCTGGCGGCAGGATATCGCGGTCGCAGGCCCAGGCGCGCTCGCGGTGGACAGCGCAGGAGACATCTGGGTTGCGCAGAAGAGCGCGGGCGCGATCCTCGAATTCAATCCGGCCGGCGTGCTCGTGAACACCATCCAGATGTCCGTCGCTTCTCGACCGTCCTCCCTGTATCTCGATTCGTCGACCGGGGTTCTCATGATCGGCGACGCGGGTCCCGACATGAACATCAAGATCTATAACACTTTGGGCATTCCATCCTTGATCAGTACATTTGGCATTCAAGGGGGATATCTCGATACGACAACGGGAATCAAAGGCCAGGTCGGCGACAAGCGTTTTACCCGCGTCACCGGCATCGGCAAAGACGCCGCCGGCAACCTGTACGTGCTCAACAACCCGTGGGGCGGAAGCTGGGACCTCGGCCGCGACGGCGGCACCGACATTCACTCCTACGACAGTTCTGGGCACCTGCAATGGAAGCTTCAATCTCTGAACTTCGAGGGGGTCGCCGCTCCGGACCCGGCTACTGACGGCGCGTACTTCTATGGAGCAACGAACATCTACACCGGCACCGCTGGGGGAACCTTCGTAGCGAACACTGTCGATCCGATCGACTATCCATCCGATCCACGCATCAACATCAACGATCGCACACGGGGTGAGCACTTCGGCCAACTTGCCACCGTCGGCGCCAACCGGATCCTCGTGGCCTCCAGCCAGAATCCCGATACCTTCTACTTCTTCCACTTCAATGCTGCGCAAGGCTACATCGCAATACCGGACGTCACGCTTCCGGGGACGGCGTTCAATACGACCGCACCGGTCAGGGACGGATTTTGCCTCGACAGCAAAGGGGACGTCTGGGCTGGTTTGGACAAGACGAATGCCATCTGGCACTATCCGCTGACCGGCTTCGATGCCAACGGTCAGCCGAGTTGGGGAGCAGGCATTGCAACGCCCATTCCGGGCACGATCACGCCATTGACGCGGATCATCTACCTGCCGGAAAGCGACACGATGATCCTGGCCCAGGGAGTTGTCGGGAGCGCGGACTGGACGTCGATCGGAACGCGAATCGAGGTGTATCACGGCTGGCTCGCAGGCAACACGACCGTTCCCAATCCCATAATCAACCTCACCAGCGCCAATCCCAAGTCGATCACGGCGACCGGCAACTATCTCTTCGTCGGATACGTACACACCGTACCCAACATCGATGCCTTCAATCTGACTACAGGCAGCCTGGACACCACGTTGATCAACAGCAACCCCAACACCGTGTACGTCGGCAATGACGTAGATTCGATGTACGGCCTTAGATCATACCGTCGGTCGACCGGGGAGTACGTGATCACGAAGGACAACTACAACGGAACCAGCGTCGTCATTTATCGCTGGACACACTGATCAGCGATGCCCGTCGCAGTTACGCCCCGGCGCGCACCCCACGTCATGTCGACTTGTTGACGTTGTTTCTTTCCACAGGAAGGGTTCGGCCAGAAAATCCGGTGCGGCCTGCATTGCATCAATTTCCTTGACGGAACGAATTATCGAAGGATCCAGCCCGAGCCGCTCCATCTCCGGCGTCGGTCTCATCATCTTCGGGTTGGCACCCGGTTCCTTCGCTTTATCTGACGGTTGGCTTAAACGCATTTTCGGAGCGGTTAGTGGCGGCCTATTCAGCCAGAAGCGCTCACCGCCGGCGCCCTCCCATAAAGTTTTCTTTCAATCGGCCGTTAGCTCGACACACACACCCTTCGGAACGCGGAGCACCGTTTGAAAGATATGAGATTTGCTGCATCGATCGTTGGGATCACGACTGCGCTCTATTTGTCCGGATGCACGACGACTGGACAGACACAGATCGCTGCTCGACCGGTTTCTCACGCTTCACAGTCCGCTGCGGTTGTCACAGCACCGCCCTCCCGCGCTGTCGTTACCGCGAGGCCGGTAGTCGTGGAGGAGGTAATCCCGGAAACCAACGACGTGTATATCTCGGCTGCCTCGAACTCCGACATCGTGTTCGTTGGGGGAAGCACGTACATCTGGGCAAAGGGGCCGGACGGGCGACGCCATCGTCATTTCTACAGTCTCGGCGATAGGCGCCGGGAGGTGTTTCGTCGGCGTGACAATCTGCGTTCGGTCGTCGGCCATCGTCCCGAACGTCCGCCAGCAAAATACGCGGGGCACGGCTCTGGTCGCCAACGAGAAGATGCCCGTCGCCCGCAGCGATTCCATGCCAACAGTACGCCAAGCCACAATCATTCGTCCACGCACCGTCAGGCAGCTGACGATCAGTCACACCACATTGATTCGCACCATTCAGCACCAAAACCAGGTCAATCGGTCCGCGATGCGTCCGCCGCGCGTAACGGTGTACGACATCACCCCGCCCCCAGTGTGTAGCCGGCAACACCCTTCTCACTCTTTCGCACACGCTGCCGTGCAGGCCTTTGCAAAGTCCCGATACGACCGTAGCTGCCGGTCGAGAAGCGACGTCAGGTGCTCGACCTGCCGGGGCCGAGCCGACGCCTGAGTGTCCAATCGACGACGAATGTGAACGGCGGATTGTGGCCCGAGAGTACACGCTCGCACAAACCTCAGGTAGGCGGTCGCTGAAGATTTCAACGCCCGGTCTGGGGACGTTCGTCGAACTGGCGCAATCGGCCAGGAGGAGTCGCTCGCATCTGTGTGTCGAACGCGTCCGCTATCGCCCGCAGACACCAGACATGCCGGCCTTTGACGTGTCGAAATACAGCGAGCGACGCCGAGGCATGGTCAAAGATGACTCGGTGACGCTCCGCCCGTAAGATCGAGATCGCATTTCGAACGCACGACCGGCGCTAGTAAATTCGATGCGCTTAGTCGCACCATCACATGCGAATCACATCCATCACCGTCTTCTTCTTGTCCTTGAACTGATAAATCGTGATCGCCGCATCCTTCAGATCGCCGCGCGGATCGAATGCAATTTTACCGATCACGCCGTCATACTGCGTGACGGGCATCGCGGCGAGAATCTTCTCGCGATCCGTCGAATTGGCGCGCTTCATCGCGTCGTAGATCACGTAGACGGCATCGTAGGCGAACGGCGCGTACGCATCGATCGGCACCTTGTAGCGCGCCGTGTAGCGGCGGTCGAACTCCTGCCCCTTCGGCATCTTCGACAGCGCGAGCCCTGCTTCCGAACACACCACGTTGCCGATCGCATCGCCCGCGAGACTCACCATCTTCTCCGTGCAGGCGCCGTCGCCGCCCAGCACCCTCGCCGTCATGCCGAGATTCGCCGCCTGCTTCGCGAGCGGGCCAGCCGTTGCGTCGGAGCCGCCGTACATAATGACGTCGGGCCGCAAGCCCTTGATCTTCGTGAGGATCGCGCGGAAGTCGGTGGCCTTGTCGTTGGTCGCTTCGCGCGTGATGATCGTGCCGCCATTGGCCTTCGCCGCCTTCGTGAATTCATCGGCGAGCCCTTGTCCGTATGCCGTCGAATCGTCGATCACGGCAATTCGTTTCGCGTGCAGCGAATTGAGCGCGTAGCGTGCGAGCGCCGGCCCCTGCAAGGCATCCGTCGCTACGACGCGGAACGTCGTCTTGTAGCCCTGCTGCGTGTAGGCGGGGTTCGTCGAGCCTTGCGAAATCTGCACGACCTGCGCCTCGCTATAGATGCGCGACGCGGGAATCGATACGCCCGAATTGATATCGCCGACCACGGCCACCACGCCTTCGTCGACCAGCTTCTGCGCGACCTGCGTTCCCGTGCGCGGGTCGGCCGCATCATCCTGCGAATCGAGTTGCAAACGCACCGGCTTGCCGCCGATCACGGGATGCTGACTGTTGATCTCATCGATTGCGAGGCGCGCAGCGTTTTCGCTGTCCTTGCCCATGTTCGCGAGTTGCCCGGTGAGCGGCGCCGCGTGACCGATCAGCACGACAGCGGGAGTGGCATCGGCGGCGTAGGCCGGTGCCTGCATGGCGGCCAGCGCGACGACGCCGGCCAGAGAGCGGAAGTTTTGTTTCACGGGCTGCCTCACATCGGTTATGAAGTTGAATGAGCGCTATGGTTTGGATCGCGCCTGAAATCCAGTATTCGTTCGCCGTAATTGCGCGTCCAACGAGAAATTCTATTTGCCGCCGATAAACAAACGTTATGCAGTCGCGACGTGCGCGCTTTGCCGTAGCAAGGCTTCGACGCTGCGCCCGATCGCGAGAATCGATGCATCGGCGAGCGCCGGTCCGCAGATCGACAGACCCACGGGCAGCTCGCCTTCGCGATGGCACGGCAGCGTCAACGCGCAACCGTCCATGAAGTTGACGACGCTGGGATTGCGCAGCACTTTTGCGTTCGTCCTGAAGAAGGCTTCGTCGTCGTTTTCGACCTGCACAATGGCCGGCGGCACGACTGCGACGGTCGGCATCAGCCATGCATCGAAGCGCGCGAGCCGTGAGCGCGAGTCGCGCACGAAGCGTTCACGCGCGGCAAGCAGGTCGATATAGTCGGCGGCGCTGCGCCCTTCGCCGACGCGCAAACGCTGCAGCACGCGCGGGTCGTACGCGTTGGCATCGCGTGCGACGTGCTCGCGGTGCCACGCCCACGCCTGCGCGGCCGTGACGCCCGCGAGCGGATAGCGTCCCGCCACGTCATGCAGTTCGGGAAACGCAAAGCGCTCCACCGTGGCGCCCGCACGCTGCAACATGCCGATTGCGCGGTTGAATGCGGTGCTCACCGTTGCATCGAGATCGTCTGCTACATAGTCCGACGTCACGCCTAGCCGAAGTCCTGTGAGCGGCCGCGGCGCAGTATCGAGCGCTTGCCCGGACACAATGCCGTCTATCAACACACAACAATCAACGCTGCGCGCAATCGGCCCGACCGAATCGAACGATGACGACAGCGGCACGGTGCCCACGAGCGGCACACGCCGCGCAGTCGGCTTGAACCCGACCAGGCCGCAGAACGCGGCAGGAATGCGGACCGAGCCGCCTGTATCGGTGCCGAGCGCGGCGGCGACGTGTCCCAGCGCAACGGACACCGCTGCGCCCGAACTCGAACCGCCAGCAAGACGCTTTGCGTGCGCGGGATTCATCGGCGTTCCGTAGTGAGGATTCAAGCCGAGACCGGAGAACGCGAACTCGCTCATATTGGTGCGACCGACGAACACCGCGCCCGCTTCGCGCAAACGCGCGACGGCCGCGGCATCGCGCACTGCGGGCGCGGCGTCGCGCAGTATTCGTGATCCCGCTGTCGTCACCTGTCCTTTGATGTCGAACAGATCCTTCACCGAAACAGGCACGCCCGCCAGCGCGGATGGCACATAGCCACGCGCGCGAAACGCGTCGCTAGCGTCGGCGGCTTCGCGCGCCGCCAAGCGGTCGATATGCGTGTAGGTCGCGCCGCCGCACGCAAGATCGGCGTCGATGGCCGCGAGACTCGCGTCGAGCAGTTCGCTGGCCGACAGGTCTTTCGTCGCGAGCGCCTTGCCGGATTCACGGATGGTGCGCATCGCCATCACTCCGTATGCGCAAGCGCATCGACGGAATAACGATGCCGCAAGCTGCGTCCGAGTACCGGATCGTGCAGTTCCAGTTCGTAAGCGTTAGCGGGTGTCAGTGCGCCGAGCACGGGCTGTGTGCCGCAGAACAGCACGGTCTCGGGAATCATCGACGTCGCGCCGAACGCCCGCCGGATCAACGCTTCGGGGTGCATCAACCGCGCAAGCGTACCGTCCTGATAACGGATGCGCTCGCCGTTCTCATCGATGCGCCAGCTCCGCGCGATCAGCGCGTCCCAATGCGCGGCCACGTCCGCATAATGCCAAAGCGTCTTGCCGAGTGGCTTCGCGCACATCTGCTTCGACACGGCTACGTCGTAGCCTTCCACCTTGCGATCCGTATGATCCGAACCGATACCGACCAGCAAGCCGTCCGCTTCGGTCTGCAACAGCACGACTTCGACTTCGCCTGACGAATGCTCGCCGATCACTTCGATGCTGCCCGAGGTCGTCAGCAACGCAGGCGCGACTTCATAAAAACACGGCACGGCAGACGGCCTGCGCACGCCGATCGCTTCCAGCTCGCGAATGTGATGCTCGACCTCGGCGGCATCGCGTCCCGCCCAGCCCGCAATCACGAGACGGCTCGCGCTCACCTGAATGGCCCGCCCGCCTTCGATTTCACATGACACTTTCTTCATTGCAGCGCCCTCTGTTTTGACGATATGTTTGGCCCTTATCACCGGGCATTCGCTGCAAAGTTTTGGCGCGCGCAGCAGGCTTGTCCAACAAATTAAAGTTGTCGCGCGGCCGAAAATTTTCTTGTCACATAGGGCGCAACGGGGCGCTACACTGAGCAATTCGTGCTTGCCTCGTCAGGGTTGTGAATGAATCTGCGATTTCTGGAGACGTTTGTCTGGCTCGCACGGCTGCGCAGCTTCCGGCTGACAGCCGAACGCCTGCACGCAACCCAGGCCGCCATTTCGAGCCGCATTTCCGCGCTGGAACAGGAACTCGGCGTGCGGCTGTTCGAGCGCGGCCCGAAGGAAGCGACGCTCACACAGGACGGCACCAAGGCGCTGCCGTTCGCCGAACAGATGCTGAAGCTGAATCAGGCGATGCTCGCGAGCGTCGGCGATCGCTCGAAGGTGTCGGGCCTGCTGCGGCTAGGCGCGATCGAATCGATCGTGCATACCTGGTTGCCCGATTTGCTCAAACGCATTCGCGACGAGTATCCGAATCTCGTGATTGAACTGACCAGCGATACATCCGCGAATCTTTCCGCGCAACTCGCAAACGGTCATATCGACGTCTCGTTTCAGACCACGAGCGTCGCCGGCGCGGATATGACGAACGTGCCGCTCGGCAGCCTGCCGATGCGCTGGATGGCGAGCCCCGCGCTCAATCTCTCCGCGCAGGCGCTGACCGAAGCCGAACTCGCCGCATATCCTGTCATCAGTTTCGCGCGTCATTCGCCGCCGCATGAATTTCTCGCTGGCCTGTTCGCAGCGAGCGGTGACGTGCAGGTACAGATCAACTGTCTTTCGTCGGTGGCGGCGATCATCCGGCTGGTCGTCGACGGATTTGGAATCGCAGTGTTGCCGCCTGCGTTCGTGATGCGCGAACTCGAAGCCAGCCAGTTGCAACTGCTGCAAGTCACGCATCGTGTGCCCGCGTTGCCGCTCGTCGCCGCCTATCGACGCACGCCCGACAGCCTGCTTGCCGAGTCGATCACGCGACTCGCGCTAAACGTCGTGCTCGATTTCAGCCTGAAACATGGGCCCGAATTCGCATTGTTCCCGCCATCCGACGACGCCATCGCACACACCTGACCGATCCATTCATCGATACGAGTACGCCGACATGCTGACCGAACTTTCCATTGCTATCGAACCGCTCGAAGTGCATCGCTGTGAACCCTATGGCTGGCTGCTCGGCAAACCCGTGCGCACGGATGGCGACGCGCCCGCGTTCGTCAGCCCGGCATCGGACTTCTGGCGCGAGCATCTGTTTGACACCGGCACGGATGGAGAAACAGAGATACTGTGGGTCGTGTACCGCAATCGCAACGCTGAGATTGCGTCGCTCGAATTGCATCGTCTGACGCAGCAGGCGATCGTGCCGTTGACGGCGCCCGTCGTGCACATCGTCGCGACGTCGCTGGGAGATGGTGAACCTGATCTCGCGTCGCTGCGGGCATTCGAGATTCCCGTCGGCAAAGGTCTGTGCATGCGGCCGAACATCTGGCATGCAACGCGTGTCATTGATCGCGAGGCCACCTGCCTGATGCTGACACGCCCTTCAACCACCTACGATCTCGTCGTCCATCTGAAGACGGGCGCGCCAGCTTGCGAAAGCGTCGTCAAGTCTATCGAACGCCGTACGCTCGAATTGGGTACGTCCTGAACAATCGGGCGCAAGCATTCAAACTCGTATCAAGGCATCAGATCGTTTCATCAGGCGCTTTGCCGCCGTTCGCGCCGTCGTAGCCTCGAATGTCAGGTGCCGATGCGAATGAAAGAGTACTAGCGACCCTGAACCGTCATTCGGGCCGAAGCGGTGTCAGCGCCTGTTCATTCATGTGCAACGGCCATCCGTCGACGCGGCTGCCTTCAGCTTTTCGATCGCCTATTACCAAAGTGATATGGGCGAAGTCAGGTTCGAGATCAATACTAGGTTGACTGGCCGGTTCCAGAACTTGTCGATATCTTCCGATGCGTGGTTGGCAGGCAAGCGTGCTGGTTGTTCCTGTCGGACGCGGGTCGCGCTTTGCCTCGTTAGTTCCAACCGGACATTGCGTCAACGTTGTCGAAAGGAGAGTCACATGAAAGCAATTTTATTCATCGCTGGTGGAATAGTCTGCGCAGGCGCCTTGTACGCCCACGCCCAGGACACCACTGCCAATCCGAGGGATGCCTCGAAGGCTAGCGTCGTGCAGTTGGATTCGGAAGGTCCGGACGCGACTGGAAGCTCCATGTCCGGCGGACCTGCCATGGTCCATGGCAAGACCCGCGGCGAAGTCCATGAAGACCTCGTGCGAACCCAGCAGAATGGCGAGGCGGCACGGCAGCACGAATCTTACAAAGGCCATTGAGTTTTGCTTGCTTGTGTGCCCGTCGAACTGCGCGGAACGTGTGCAAGTGAGCCTCGAAGGAAGAAAGGTTCTCGTCGACGACTTCCGCTCGTCCAGATCCTGACGGATGCACGCTGCCTATGGCGTTTGCCATGATGGCGGCTGAACTCGAGCATCTGGACGGGAGCTTTTGGCCTGTGACGCCCAGGGGCGAGTACCGTCGTTCAACTTCCTGGAGGTGAAAAATGAGCAACCCGCGGAAAGTCATTGTCATCACCGGTGCATCGCATGGAATCGGTGCGGAGCTCGTCACGGCATTTCGTCGGCTCGACTATCGGATCGTAGCAACCGCGCGGTCTATCGAGCCTTCCGACGATCCCGACATCGCAACGGTCGCCGGTGATATCGGCGACCGGGAGGTCGCAAAGCGTGTCGTGTCGGAAGCCATCAGGCGTTTCGACCGCATTGACACGCTGGTGAACAATGCCGGCATTTTCATCGCAAAGCCGTTCACGCTCTATTCGATGGAAGACTATGCCGCCGTACTGAACGTGAACCTGAATGGCTTCTTCCACGTTTCGCAGCTCGCCATCACAGAGATGGAGAAGAACCGGAGCGGCCACCTCGTGCAAGTGACGACAACGCTCGTAGACCATGCAATCTCCGGTGTTCCGTCCGTGCTCGCATCGCTGACGAAAGGCGGCCTGAATGCAGCCACCCGGTCGCTCGCGATCGAATACGCAAAGGCTGGCATCCGTGTGAACGCCGTATCACCTGGGCTTATCAAAACACCCATGCACGCGCCGGAAAATCATGAAGCACTAGGTGCCCTACATCCCGTCGGACGCATGGGCGAGACAAGCGATATCGCGGGCGCTGTGCTCTATCTCGACTCAGCGCCGTTTGTGACAGGTGAAATACTGCACGTTGACGGCGGTCAGAGCGCTGGCCACTAAAGTCGATAGAACGCGTGATAGGCGTACCTCGTTGCCAAGTCCTTAGGCCAGATGTTTCGCGTTCTCCAGATTCGCCCGGTCGCGGGCCAGTTTTCCTGGCGGATAAAGCGAGTGATCAAGTTCCCACCGGATGTCGATGATTTCACCACGACGCCAGCTCACGGTCATGTTTTGTGATCTCGTCCGCTCGACTGCCCTCTCGAAGCGGCTCGATCCGGAAGACATGCACAAGATTCTCGGCGCCTACGCCGTCACAGAAGCGCGCGGATAACACGCGCGAGGTTGTCGAGACTCGGCTCCAGTCCGAGGAGCATGTCTTGATAGACCAGCCCTTCGATGAGCCGGACGATCGAATAGGCCAGCAACTCTGCGGGCAAACGCGGCGCATAGTGTCCGCGCGCCTCCAGCCTGCGGATCACCACCGTCAGAGCCTCGACCGCGCGCTCCTGTGTGCCCGTGTCGCGGCGACGCGTCAATATCCGCATGGCCAGTTCCGCGTCGTTCCGGAACAAGGCCCTCAGGCCGCCAGATTCCGCGAGTCCTTTTACGATGCCAACGAGCGCGTTCGCGAGCATCTCCGAACCGTTGCCCGGTACATGCTTCGACTGCTCGATCAGATCATCCACGAGCGACCAGATGACGTCGGCCAGCAAGCGTTCCCGATCGCCTATCCAGCGATAGAGCGTCGCACGCGCCACACCGAGCCGTTTCGCAAGCTCGACCATATCGAACGATTCGCCCTGGTCAAACATCGCCCGTGCCGCAACGAACGCGTCGGCCGGCGTCGCACGCACCTTGCGCGGACTGGACTTCTCGGCGTGCGCGCTGAGATAGGCAACCGTGGGAACCAATGATGACGTGCTGGCCATATCGATGCTTCGTATAACGGCTGATAGTCGATTATACGGAACCTGCCGGAGTCTCCCGCGCTACCTGTTCCACCACCCGAATCTCAGCGTAGCCGGTCGAGCCCTTCTGCAGCGTCGACACCATCATGATCATCGCGTCCGGCCGCACCATCGTGTAGCCGAGATGCACGCCGTCCGGGGCAAGGTGATAGGTCGGCCTTCCGAGGTTCGGCAGCGCCGGATTCACACCGGCCACATCGGCCGACAGGTCGACCTGATAAATCTGACGACTGCTGCAGTTGTTAAGACTCGGCGCGCATTCCAGCACGTAGACGCTGTCGCCGAGCTCATTGGCGAAGAAAAGCCGCTTGTTGTCCGAAAAGATGTAGGAAAAGGAATCGGGAATCGTGGGCACATCGCTCATCGAGCAGGTCAGGAAAACGCTGCCGAACCGTCCTGATTCGCTATCCAGTACGTGCCATCAGCAATGTTGTTGAATGCAATATGCTGGCCGTCGGGCGACTACGTCGGGCCCGAAGGCGGGACGTTCTGTGGCAACTGCACGACGTCGTGGTATATCGTTTCGAAATACTACGCGTTCGTCACCGCTGTGGCATTGACGGCGGGAGAGGTCGTGCCGCCCCCGCATGCCCCGATCAGGACCGCGACCAGCATCGCGATCAACGCCTGCCACAACCATTTCCTCATCCTGGTCTCCTCCATCGTTGTCACTGCGGCTTAGCCGGTTTTTGTGATGAGTCATATCGCGGTGTGTGTCTCATTGCGGGTCAATTTCGATTCACCGTTTTATGTCTGGGGATTTAACCCAATGGGAGTCATGACTCGGCGTATGGCAGTCAGCATGCGGCTAACCGTGGGGAACCCGTTCAGTGAAAGCAACGGCAATGAAGCGATTCCGGATCAAGGCAGAGGGCAGGTCAAAGGCCGAAAGCAAACGGCGAAGTCCACGATTCCTTGCTGGCGCGGTAGTCGGGGACACGGTTGAGCGTCCAAACCCGACTCAATACTTTCTGGTGGCAGCCGGCCACCCCAATGATTTTCGACGAGCGCGGAACAGATGTTTTTCCTACTATTGCAGGAGGCAGCTGCCTTCAGGAGATGAACCGTGGGAAGCATTGCAGAGTGGTTGGCATCACTCGGCCTGACCGAGTATGTCGATCTCTTTGCCGAGAACGGTATCGATCCCTCTGTCCTGCGCGATCTGACGGACCAGGATCTGAAGGATCTTGGCGTCCTGCTTGGGCATCGCCGCAAAATGCTGCGTGCAATCAGCCAGCTTGGCGACGGCGCCGCTGCAATATCTCCAACCGTGACCACGTCCGTGCCACGCGATGACGCGGACCGTCGCCAGCTGACGGTCATGTTTTGCGATCTCGTCGGCTCGACTGCCCTCTCGAATCGGCTCGATCCGGAAGACATGCGGAAAATCCTCGCGGCTTATTACCGCGGGTGCGCGGATGTCATTGCCAACGCCGGTGGCTTCATTGCCCAGTACATGGGCGACGGCGTGATGGCCTATTTTGGCTATCCTCAGGCGCATGAGGACGATGCCGAGCGGGCTGTACGTGCTGCGCTCATGCTGGTGCGAACCATCGGCACGCTCGATTCCGGAATCGACGCAAGTTTGCAGGTGCGGATCGGAATTGCCACCGGCGTAGTGGTAGTCGGTGATCTGAGCGATCAGGGCGAAGGCCGGGAGTCTGGCGTCGTCGGTGAGACGCCCAATCTCGCTGCCCGGCTGCAGACATTGGCCGAAGCCGGCACCGTGGTGATTTCTGCGAGCACGCAGCGCCTGACAGCCGGGCAGTTTGACTACCGCGACATGGGCCTCGCGACAGTGAAGGGTTTTGACGAAGCAGTGCGGGTTTGGCAAGTGGTCGGACCCAGCGGAGTCGAAAGCCGCTCCGAGGCGCTGCACGCGAGCACCTTGACGCCGATTGTCGGACGCGAAGAAGAAATCGAGTTGTTGCTTCGCCGATGGCAGCGGGCGAAGAATGGTGAGGGGCAGGTTGTGCTCCTGTCAGGCGAGCCGGGTATCGGAAAGTCGCGGCTGACCACCTCTCTTGAAGAGCGGCTTCAATTCGAGCCGCACGAGCGCCTGCGGTATTTCTGCTCGCTTCGGCATCAGGAGAGTGCCTTCTACCCGTTCATTTCCCAGCTCGAACGTGCCGCAGGTCTGCGAAGAAGGGACGATACGGCTGAACAACGGCTCAATAAACTGGAGGCGGTGCTCGCGTTCACCGCTGACACTCAGCGCGAAGCTGCGCCGTTGGTGGCGGCATTGCTGTCGATTCCGACCGGGGGTCGATACCCAGCACTTAATCTTACGCCGCAACAGTATAAGGATAGGACGCTTAGCACGATAATTGCGCAGATCACGGGTCTGGCAATGCGCCAGCCGCTGCTGATATTGTTCGAAGACGCGCACTGGGCCGACCCGAGTTCGCTCGAAGCGCTGGACCATCTTGTCGATCTGATTGCGACCCTGCCTGCCCTGCTGATTGTCAGCTTCCGGCCTGAGTTCACATCTCGTTGGATCGGCCGCTCAGAGGTGACGCTTCTGACTCTCAATCGTCTGCCCCCTCGGCAACGAGCCGAGATGATCGAACGGGTGGCGCGTGGCAAGCCGCTGCCGAAAGAGGTGACGGACCGGATCATTGAGCGTACGGACGGCATACCGCTATTTGTCGAAGAACTGACCAGAATGGTGCTGGAGAGCGGCGTATTGCGGGAGCAGGATGGGCACTACGTGCTCGACGGAGCGCTGCCACCACTGGCGATCCCGATGACGCTGCACGCTTCGCTGATGGCCCGTCTCGATCGCCTCTCCCCCGTGCGCGATGTCGCACAGGTTGCCGCCGCAATCGGCCGGCGATTTTCTTATGAGCTCATCAGCGCGGTCGCGTCGATGCCGAAAGAGCGTCTGAACGATGCATTGGATCATCTCGTCAGTGCCGAACTGGTTTTCCGGCGCGGCGCGCCACCGGATGCGGAATACACCTTCAAGCACGCCCTGGTGCAAGACGCCGCGTACAGCTCCATGCTGCGAGACAGGCGACAGCAACTGCATGCCCGCATCGCCATGGAGCTCGAGAATCATTTTGCTGACGTAACGGAGGAACAACCGGAAATCCTCGCCGAACACTGCGCCCAGGCCGGATTGACGGAAAAGGCTGTCCGACTGTGGCGGCGTGCTGGGCACAACTCTGCAGAACGCGCCGCTCATCGAGAGGCGTCCGTATTGTTCGAGAAAGCCCTGACTGCCTATGAGACGCTGCCGTCTTCAGCCGAAATGCTCGGTGAAATCATCGACATCCGATGGGAGCTCAACCACTCGCTTTATCCGCTCGGAGAACTGGCACGAGACCGCCAGAATCTGGAGAACGCGAAACATCTGGCCGAAGGACTTGGCGACGAGGTACGCCTATCGCGCGTTCTCTCGAGGTTGGCTTTCACGCTCGGTTCGTTAGGCGATCTGGGCGGCGCCGTCGAGGCAGGCGAACGTGCCCTGGCGTTGGCGGAGCGGCGCAGCGACCCCGATGCGAAGGCCTGGGCTGCCATGATGCTGGCAAGGACACGGTATGGCCGGGGAGACTATGAACTCGCGATGGGACATGCTCGACAGGCGCTCGATCTCCTCGATGAAAGCCACGGCTTCGGACCCCACGAGGCTTACGCAAAATTCACGCGCGTCAACGCTCGAATCTGGTTGGTACTGTGTCTCGCCGAACTCGGCCGATTCGCCGAAGCTGCCGTCCTTGGACAGGAAGCGGCCGATATGGCCCGAGAGATGAATGAGCCGGAGGAACTGATCTTCGCAGGCCACGGTGTCGGGCGGATGCACCTCATTCATGGCGATCCCAACCTTGCTGTCGAGGCGCTCGAGCCAGCACTGGCCATGTGCCGGAGCGCCGATTTTCCAATCTACGTTCCCCGGATCGCCTCATGCCTCGGAGCGGCGTATGCCGCACTGGGCCGAACCGATGAGGCACTGGCTCGTCTCGAAGACGCGGTTCGCCAGGCGGCGGCGAGCAATCTAACGTTTGGACAGTCGCTAGTGCTCTCAATTTTTGGTCGAGTATCGCAGCGCGCTGGTCGAAGAGATGAAGCCATCACGCATACACGTGACGCCATTGACCTCGCTCGAGCCTCCGGCGAACGAGGCAATGAGGCCTGGGCCTGGTGCCTGTTGGGAGATCTGGTCTCGGATGGCAACGCTAGCGCATCCCGGATTGAGGAAGCTCGCGATCACTATCGCCTGGCCTCGATGATCGGCCACGAGCTCGGAATGCGGCCCTTGCAGGCACAGTGCCTATATGGACTATCCCGGCTGCAAAAGATGGGCGGAGATGAAGCATCGAGTAAGAAAAGTGCGGCAGACGCCACGTCGCTTTGCCGGGAAATGGGCATAAAACCAGTACCTGGCTGAACAGCATTTCACTTCGCACCTTGCCGCAATGGGTTTGCGCGCCGGACTGCATCAGACTTCGATGACCACTACCGCATTACTTACCTAGGGCCCGGTTTGCCTTTTCGGCTGCGTCGTTCAATGCCGCGGCGGGTTGAGCCTTTCCCAGGTAGACCGCTTGCATGGCATCCGACACCGCCTTCCCAGTGTCTTCCCACCCCGTGACAGTCGGTGCGAACCGCGCCTTCGGCAACAATGCAATGAACGCCCTGGTGTCCGGGTTATTGAATGCCGGATCGCTGGCTTCAGCCTTCGTCGTCGGCAGAAAGCCTTCGGTTTTCGAGAATTCGACGCGCGGGCCCTTTGTGAAGAGAAAGTCGAGAAATTTCCAGGCACTCTTTTTGACCTTGGAATTTTTGAACATCATGATTGAATCTGTCACTGCATAGGTAGCCTGAGTCGTTCCCGTCGGAATGGGATCAATACCGTACTTGAGATTCGGCACCTCCTTCGCGATCTGTTTCGAGAGGAAAGGCAAGGCGATCACCATCGCCACGCGGCCCTGCTTGAACAGGTTCTGTATGCCCTCACGGCTATACCCTGTGACCCCCGGTTCGGTCAGACCTTCGTCTATCATCGTTTTGTAGAGCGTTGCGGCCTTCACGCCCGCCTGCGAGTTGAAAGCAGCCTTGCCGTCCTTGCCGATCACATCTCCGCCGTAACTCCAGAGTCCGTAGTAGAAGTAGACATCTGTCTCGATCTCTTTGCCTTGCAGACCGAAGCCAGCGATTCCCATCGTTTTCAACTTCCTCGACGCATCGATTACGTCGTTCCAGGTCTTCGGACCGTTTGAATAACCCGCTTTCGCAAGCAGGTCCTTGTTGTAGTAAAGCGCGCGTGTTGACGCAGCGAGCGGCAAGCCATACACCTTGCCGTTGATTTCGCCCGGCGCCAGGATCTGGCCAATGAAGCGGTCTCTGAAGCTGGCGTCCATGTAGCCATCGAGGGGCTCGGCGACGTCGTCGTGAACGAAGTCCAGCAACCAAGGGGTAGCGACGATCGCCAGGTCCGAGTTCGCGCCGCCCATAATGTCAGTCTGGAGCTTCTGTTCGAGGACGTCCCAGTTTGCTTCTTCGATCTTGATTGTCGTACCCGGGGTCGCTTTCTCGAACTCTTGAGCCATTCTGTTGAAGTACGGGCCCGTTGCGTCACTGTAGTGTGAAACGGTGATCCGGACCATGTCGCCGTATGCCGCTACTGCAATACCTGCAAACGCTATCCCTAGGGCCATCCTGGCCAGCGCCAAAGACGCGGGTACATGTTTACGCCGGAGAAGCAGCTTGCTCATGGGTTCGCTCCCGCTTGCGCGCCCTTGCTCGACAGGCAGGAGCGCTCCCTCTACAGGATAGGCCGAGTCAGCACGCGGCGGCCGTCATTTCGTGCGAGGTCGGACGACCGCAAGGTGATGAGGACTGCGGTCGAGAAGCGGAGGACCCGCGTCGGTGCCTCGGCCATCGCGTCCGAGCTGTGCTGTCGCGCCGCCAAGGTATCCGGGGGGGTGCAAATGTCAAAGCCGACGGCGTGATAGACCTTCATTTGGGCGTGCAGCCCCCTACATGAGCCAGATACTTGCGCATCAGCTCTCTTCTGACTACGTTATAAGTCAGTTCTTTCCGTTCGGTTTCTTACGATTTGCCTTGCGGCCCCGGCACTGCTCGACGGTATCGATGTGGCAAACCTGAAAATGTGAGCCGGTTTCCGACCGGGCCCACTCGTAGGTCAATCGGCAAATGCGCGGTGCCGCCGACAATTGAAGCGTAGTTGCATGCGAGTCATCCATTGCGGAAGAAGTGAGACATATGCTTATCATCCTGATCGCACAGGCAGGTTTGTTCCGCGAGGGCGTTGCACGCGTCGCCCGCGACTTCGAACCGGGCATCGAGGTGATATGCGCGGACTATCGGACGAGCGCCTTCGAAGATGGGACGAGTGCCGACCTGCTAATAGTGGATGGCGACCACCAACGCGAAGCGCTCGATGCGATAGGCGCGTTACGTCGCATCTCTGTGGATTTGCCGGCGCTCGCATTGCTGACCGAGATCGATCAGCCGACTATCGATTCTTTCATGGCTGCCGGTGTAGCGCGGTGCCTGAGCAAGTCGCAATCCGCGCAAGCGTTGCACGACGCGATGCAGGTGGTGCTGGCTGGCGCCACGTCTGGCACAACTGAGCAGACACGCGCTACGACCGGGCCTGCCACTTATAGCCGGACGCTGACACCACGCCAGATCGAAGTGCTGGCACTCGTGGCACGCGGCGAGTCGAACAAGTCAATCGCTCGGCAACTCAATATCGCGGAAGGGACGGTCAAAGTACATCTCTATACAGTGTACAAAGCACTCAACGTCGAGAGCCGCAAACAGGCAAGCATCGCGGCCGCGCGACTCGACAAGGTTGGCGATGCACAGCTTCATCAGGCGCTCGATGCGCAACTCGCCATCAAGCGGCTCCTTTCCGATTTGCCTGCGCGCCGCTTCAAGCGCGGCGAGGTGCTGTTCCACAAGGATGCCCCGAGTGACGCGCTCTACTATGTATTGCGCGGGACGATCACCCTACAGGAGATCGGCGTCGATGTGGGCGCCGGCACGATACTGGGAGAGATTGGACTTTTCTCGCCAGATCATCGCCGCACCTGCACGGCCTTTTGCAAGAGCGATTGCGAGTTGCTGATGGTCTCCTCGACCGATGCAATGCGGATGTACTATCAGGATCCCGAGTTCGCGACTTACCTGATCCATCTCGTCACGCGCAGACTGGAGGCCGATAAACTGCGCTCGAAGCAGGAAGGCGCGCGACGTTCCAGTGTTTGATTTTCACGCGAGACTGCTGACCTGCCGTAGTTCTCATTTCTACCTCCGTTTGGCGAGGTCAAACTCAATTGCCACCTTTGTAGAGTTCCTGCATCCGCGCTGCTTCGCCGTTCTGCTGTGAGCGCACGAGGTCTTGATAGACTTCGGCACGGGTCTTTCCGGACGTCATTTCACGGGCGCCGGACATGGAGGTTCCAGAAGGGTCCGGACCTTCCGAACTCATCGCGTCCGGCTGTGCTACGGGCTGTGCTACGGTTGTCGGATTTGCGGTGGTGTTTTGCGCGTAAGCGTACGAGGTGCACACGCAGATCAACCCACCAGCAACGAATAACGCTGTTCTCATGGGACCCTCCTTCAGGAAACGTGGACGCAATGCCTCGCGGCAGCGCTTGGGGGGTAAGCGCAAGCACCGCGCGTGGCTGAAGCTACCGGACGAACTTGCTCACAAGCCGAAAAAGCACCTGAAAATGTGCACGGAGGCTGAGTTGTGCGGCAGCTTGAATTCAGTATGATTTCCGAGCCGGGCTTCGGCCATATCACTTTGGTAATAGGCGGCAATGAGTACTTCGGCAGGGAAGTGGGTAACCATGAACTTTCTAGCAAGCTACATGGACTATCGACCGGCTCCGCTCGAACAGCCCGGCATCGATCAGATGGTGACCGCGATCCATGATTTTTGCGTTGATGTGACGCGCGGACACTCATGATCGCGACCCGGCGCCTCTGCTTGTCTGGAAACGGACCATCCCTACGGGGGTCGAGGTTGACATCGACCTGACACTCACTTGAGTGACAGCGGGAGACTGGACTGACTCAGTCGGTCAAGCTCGCCGGGCTGAACGAGCTCCCAACTCACACCGGGAGCCCAGCCGCGAACTGACGGCCGGTTATTTGGCCGGGGCATCGCCTGTTCCTTCTCCGCTATTCCCATAGGGACTTCGTTGACGTCCGTTTCGAAGCCAGGTACGGGCATTCGAATGGACACCTCCTGGCGTGTGGGACAAGCGGCTTCTAGCCGGTAGTACCCGCTGAGCCATGCCGCCCCAAAGCTGCCACTGGCGCAAGGTAATGTTCTCGGCCGTCAGCTTACGGCCCGGTAAGCCGAACGGGTACAGTCGGCCATTATGAGTCACTCGACGACAGTTCTGCCTCGATATCCGAACGTCTGTGCACCATCCGATTGTGTTGAAAAAGTCGCCCGGCATGCGGATTGTTGGGTATCCTGGAAGCCATCGATCGACGGGAGTGATTCGTCATGATGGGTCAACTGGGCAGCGGACAGGACAAACTCTTCTACTCGTTCAACCTCGATAGTCACGTCCCTCGCGAGCACCTGTTGAGAGGCATCGATCACTTTCTTGATCTGCGTGATCTACGCCAGCATCTTGCGCCGTTCTACAGTCCCATGGGACGGCCATCGATTGATCCGGAGCTCATGATCCGCATGTTGATTGTGGGCTACTGTTTCGGCATCCGGTCCGAGCGCAGGCTATGCGAAGAAGTGCATCTGAATCTGGCGTATCGATGGTTCTGCCGCCTGGGCCTGGAGGACGCCGTACCCGAACACTCGACATTCTCCAAGAACCGCCACGGTCGCTTCCGCGATAGCGATGTGCTGCGCCATGTGTTCGAGTCGGTACTGGGTCGGTGCATGTCCGAAGGGCTCGTAAAGGGTGAAGGATTCGCGATTGACGCGAGCATCATCAGAGCCGACGCGAGTTCTGTACGCGGTGTTCCGGGTTCTGAACCCATCGACTGGGGTTGTGTCAAGGGCCAAAGCCGTGCCGTGCGGGAGTATCTGGAAGCGTTGGAAGAAGCGAATCCAGCAGGCACCGAAGCGGCGGAGATGACAGAGTCATCGACGCCTCCAAAGAGGATATCCCTGACGGATCCCGCTGCGAGCTGGACAGCCGCCAAGGGTGGCTTGCCGTTCTTCGCCTACTCGACCAATTATCTGATTGACCTGCAAGCAGGGATCATCGTTGACGTCGAGGCGACGCCCGCGAACCGTTCCCACGAAGTGGAATCAACCAGGACGATGATTGATCGCGTTGAGCAGCGGCGCGATCTCAAACCTCGACGTCTTGCAGGCGACACCGCGTATGGCTCAGCAGCGATGCTTGCCTGGATGATCGAAGAGAAGGAAATTGCACCACATGTTCCGGTCTGGGATAAAACGACGCGCAAGGACAATACATTGTCCAGCAGCGAGTTCCGATGGGATGAACTCGCTAATGAATATCGCTGTCCTACCGGGCACGCACTACGCAGTGATCGGCGCAAATTCAGGAATCCGCGCTCGCGCATCACGAAGGCAGACACGATCATCTATCGGGCAAGCCCGCTCGACTGCGGGAGCTGTTCGATGAAGGAGCGCTGCTGCCCGAATACACCATTCCGCAAGATTGCCCGCAGCATCCATGAAGCTGCACGCGACGAGGCCAGGCGTATTGCGAAGACGCCTGAATACAAGCGATCTTGCCGTGAGCGAAAGAAGGTGGAAATGCTCTTTGCGCATCTCAAACGCATCCTGAAACTGGACCGTTTGCGACTGCGAGGTCCAAGCGGTGCTCATGATGAGTTCCTGATGGCAGCGACTGCGCAAAACCTGCGAAGAATGGCCAAGCGGTTCATGCCTGGAAGCAAGCAGATGAACCAGACCGTTGCATGACGAGCAACGGGGGACCGTTGCCTCGTTCAAGGTCGCCGCTTCGCCGATCGCCACAACTCGAAAACGTGCTGCGAACTCCTGCGTCTCCGACCAAAACAAGACTTTTTCAACACAATCCTGCGCTGAGCCGTCATCTGGATGGCGGGGGCTGTGCCCACGCGAATGTCGCTTTGCGGCCGGGAGCACCAGTTCCGTGGACGTGTCACAAAGCTGACGTTGAAGTCTTCATCAGCAGCTTTCCGGCGAAGTGGGTGAACGCGTACTACCGGCCATGAAGAGACAGTCAATGCCACTGACCGCATCGTTGACGATCGACCGCCGGAGCTCATCATTTAGATGGATTAGGGAGCAGGGCGGCGGCTGAAAAACCAAGCTAGGCTCTTCGGTGAGGCTAAAAGTCCCAATACAACGATGCAAAGAGCGACCCTGACGCCGTAGAGTCCACCTCGAAATGAGGTGGACCAGGATGCAAAATGAACTATAAATCCGTATATTTCTTTTATATAGAAAATAAAGGTAGCAATAAAGATCGGACGATTCCTTTTTGATAGACCGTAGGGGAATAGCATTTGAAATGCGATAAGGAACGCTTCTGTCGAAAAAATAACCCAGGCTGTAGTGTTGGATTTTTCGAGCGGCAGGAGCAGCAAAGGGAAGACGACAATCAATACGAGGCCGACAATGAGCCAAGAACACGCGATTGCGATCTTTGTTTCGCGCGGGACCGACGTACTTTTTGTAGATGTCATGTGGTGGCTTTTTTATGCTCTCCGGATAACCGCAAAGCGAAGATTAGCTATGCAAAATCAGTTGCGGCTTCAAGAGCCATTGCAAATAGTGGCGGCGGGGGGCGGCGCTGCTCCAGTCGAATTATGCCATTTCGGATGACCTGAATGCAGAAAGCTGAATGTCGCTTCAGGGGCGATTTCGGGCGACCGCGTGGGACAGTGGTCGGCCAGAAGTCGACCTTCGACAACAACACGCGAATCGTCGACAATCCGGACCGTACATACAGCCAGAGTTGATATGATCGCCAGAGCGAAGTTTGTTGTTACTATCGGGATCCCTTAGGCAGCGGTTTCAAGATTGGATTCGTACGGTCGACTTTGCTTGCGGTAAATTGCTGCGGACACTCGCGCTCCGAATATTTGCCTAGAAGTGATCGCCGTTGGTGCCATCTTGATTGGGTCGCGTTCGTGACGCATTAGATGTCTACCTTCGATAATAGAATTAAAAATATGACGGGATATTTTATGTTTTTTACAAATAATGGAAAAGAAAAAATTAATTATCTGTTGATTGCGAGATTTTTGTCGGTGATCGCGCTTTGGAAGCTGGGCATGCACTTCTGGAGGTGGCATTCAGGATGTTTCTCGACCGGCACGCACGTCAGATGTGAAGACACTGACGCGTATGGATTCGATGTTTTAATGAACGCAGATTTGACTTTTACCTGCCTATGGACTGCTGGAGCGATAGTTGCCTGGCATTTCTATTTTTCCAGCAAATCAAAGACGAAAAAGCGCAAGTAGGGCGGGCATGCAGTGCTCGCAAGCGATATTAGCCGGCCGGTGACGCCGCGGATCAGCCCCGCCCGACGTTAGGATCCTATGAGGGAAGCGTCGAGAATCAGTAGCCCTAGCTCGGGTTACCGGAAATCTCGCTTCGCGGCGAATGGCCGCTTCCGAGAAGTACCACTGTCCCTTGTGGGTCGGCAGCCGAAGTTCGGCATCCGGCCGAAGCTAGTGATATTCGAACTGACTGTGTACTTTTGGGCTCGGGTCGTAAAGGGCCATCGATGTACCTGGTTGTCGGCCATCCGCTCTGGTCGAATGTGGGCGGCCTTACCAGCCGGGGGCGAAAGACCTGAGCGATACGAACGAGTTGGCAACAACCAGCAAATAGCTGCAGGCCTGCGCCGGCCGCCTACGATGCAAACCCGTTTCGATGGGATAGCGCATCGATACCGGTCCTCGCGCGGACTCGACTAGCCGGCGATGGGGGCGCAACTCGGTACCATGCCCGGTGCGCGCATGACGACACGGGCTAACTCAGAATGCGCGGCTTGCCCCTTGTGGCCCGTATCGCGATGCCATGCCGGTGGCTCGACTCATGCGCGGCCTGAACGCCGCCGCAGCTCGCAAGGTACGCACTGGTCACTTGAACAGCCAGTGTGCAACGAGCCGTGTATAGCGCGGCATCACCACGTAAACCATCAGGAACACGATTGCCGCCGATACGGCTGCCTTGTCTATGATCGAGTCATGCGCGAAGCCGAGACGCGTGAGAACCGGCACAGCGCCCCATGGTACGACGATGCTGAGCGGCAGGATGGCGCTCCACGTGATGAGCCACTGCTTCCACGGGGTTGGGATCTTGACCCGCGCGTTCTTCGGAGTGAACCAGAAATCGAGGCCAGTCGTGATCTCGTATCGGTCGCCCTGCTGCAGCGACAGTCGCATTCTCTCAATATGTTGGCGGCGCACATCGGATTCCATCCAGGCATTGAGGCTTCTGAAGTCGGCGAAGCGAACGATGGTCGCATACTCCCGGCTCAAGCCGACCGGGCGGATCACATCGGTGCTCAGGTAGCCGGAAAACTTGGAGCATGCGGCTCGGATGTTCGCGAGCCACGCTTCGTACTGCTCGGCGGCGTCGGGCTGGACCTCATGGACAATGATACTTGCCACGATCTCCTGCGAATTGGCGGTGGTTGGGTTCATCGCGCTCCCGGTTGATGGCGGAGATCGCCGAACGATGCGTCTGCGATTCGCATTGACATGCCCGGCAACGCTTTCTGCTCCACCACTTGCAAAAGACGGCACTGACCAGGCTGGAAGGCAAGTTTCAATTGTTTCGGGATTTCGTTCGCAGCGCCGAGTTTTTCACAGACCGTTGTAGCAGGCAGTGCAAAGGCACAGTATCCCCAACCGAAGCCGTAGACCGAAAACAATAGGGTCGAGTCAGCGGAAACCAAGGGGGTCGTCAGGTTCATGCCGGGCAGGTCCATAGCTATGACCTCCTGACCTACAGTGCCGCAAGGATAGTTGAGCGCCAGCGCGCGCGTCTAGGTAGGACTTTCGCGAACGGCTATGACGGCTTGACTTCGCTCGTTCGGTCTTGATTGCGCCGAAAGTCCGCTCGGGGTCGGTGCCGTCCTCTGGCAGGGCAAAAGGGGGCATGCGAAGTAGAAGGGTCGTCCAATGACCGCAGTGCAACCTATAGCGACCCCTGACGGGCGATCAGCCCAATGACCGCAATGGCCGAATTGCGCGCGTAGCTCGTCCGTCAGGTTCCGGAGCATTGCAGCCAATCAAACGGCAACTTTCCCAGTTCGCTGAAGGGCAGGTTGTGGCCGGACACTGCCCGATGCGGTTGACCGAAGGCGCCCCGTTTCAGCCCGCTGCTGCATGTGCGGTCGGACGACGATTATCGATTGGATTGTGTTGAAAAAGTCGCCCGGCATGCGGATTGTTGGGTATCCTGGAAGCCATCGATCGACGGGAGTGATTCGTCATGATGGGTCAACTGGGCAGCGGACAGGACAAACTCTTCTACTCGTTCAACCTCGATAGTCACGTCCCTCGCGAGCACCTGTTGAGAGGCATCGATCACTTTCTTGATCTGCGTGATCTACGCCAGCATCTTGCGCCGTTCTACAGTCCCATGGGACGGCCATCGATTGATCCGGAGCTCATGATCCGCATGTTGATTGTGGGCTACTGTTTCGGCATCCGGTCCGAGCGCAGGCTATGCGAAGAAGTGCATCTGAATCTGGCGTATCGATGGTTCTGCCGCCTGGGCCTGGAGGACGCCGTACCCGAACACTCGACATTCTCCAAGAACCGCCACGGTCGCTTCCGCGATAGCGATGTGCTGCGCCATGTGTTCGAGTCGGTACTGGGTCGGTGCATGTCCGAAGGGCTCGTAAAGGGTGAAGGATTCGCGATTGACGCGAGCATCATCAGAGCCGACGCGAGTTCTGTACGCGGTGTTCCGGGTTCTGAACCCATCGACTGGGGTTGTGTCAAGGGCCAAAGCCGTGCCGTGCGGGAGTATCTGGAAGCGTTGGAAGAAGCGAATCCAGCAGGCACCGAAGCGGCGGAGATGACAGAGTCATCGACGCCTCCAAAGAGGATATCCCTGACGGATCCCGCTGCGAGCTGGACAGCCGCCAAGGGTGGCTTGCCGTTCTTCGCCTACTCGACCAATTATCTGATTGACCTGCAAGCAGGGATCATCGTTGACGTCGAGGCGACGCCCGCGAACCGTTCCCACGAAGTGGAATCAACCAGGACGATGATTGATCGCGTTGAGCAGCGGCGCGATCTCAAACCTCGACGTCTTGCAGGCGACACCGCGTATGGCTCAGCAGCGATGCTTGCCTGGATGATCGAAGAGAAGGAAATTGCACCACATGTTCCGGTCTGGGATAAAACGACGCGCAAGGACAATACATTGTCCAGCAGCGAGTTCCGATGGGATGAACTCGCTAATGAATATCGCTGTCCTACCGGGCACGCACTACGCAGTGATCGGCGCAAATTCAGGAATCCGCGCTCGCGCATCACGAAGGCAGACACGATCATCTATCGGGCAAGCCCGCTCGACTGCGGGAGCTGTTCGATGAAGGAGCGCTGCTGCCCGAATACACCATTCCGCAAGATTGCCCGCAGCATCCATGAAGCTGCACGCGACGAGGCCAGGCGTATTGCGAAGACGCCTGAATACAAGCGATCTTGCCGTGAGCGAAAGAAGGTGGAAATGCTCTTTGCGCATCTCAAACGCATCCTGAAACTGGACCGTTTGCGACTGCGAGGTCCAAGCGGTGCTCATGATGAGTTCCTGATGGCAGCGACTGCGCAAAACCTGCGAAGAATGGCCAAGCGGTTCATGCCTGGAAGCAAGCAGATGAACCAGACCGTTGCATGACGAGCAACGGGGGACCGTTGCCTCGTTCAAGGTCGCCGCTTCGCCGATCGCCACAACTCGAAAACGTGCTGCGAACTCCTGCGTCTCCGACCAAAACAAGACTTTTTCAACACAATCGATTGATGAGCGGCCATCCGTGGCCCTCGATACTCATCAAATCCTTCTCCGCAGTACAAACCGCAACAATTCGCCGGAATAGCTTCGTGACGCGCGACCATCGAATTACACACTGCTGTTAATCGGGCTCTGACCGCCAAACCATACCCTCTATCTCGCAATTCAACGACTCAGCAAACGCTATCAGGAGACCAGTTCACCACGCTTGTAACTCAGCATGGTCGCAATACGGCTGCCGCCTGCGGCCTCATCGGCTAGCAGATCGCGCCATGAATACGTCAGGATGCCATCGGCCCCCGAGCGCGCCACGCCGCGCAGCGCATCGCGCCATTCATCGGCGGTGATCTCGCGGCGACGGCCGCCATTGGCATAGATAGGCTCGAGATACTCGGGTCCGCCCTGCAGGCAGGCGAACAATGTTCGCGAAGTCTGCCGGCGCGCCTCGGCGATACGCTCGGGAATCCATTCGACCGGATTGCGCTTCAGGATCTGGAAATAGAACATCAGTTCGTAGTGGTCGATCGCAGCGTCGAGATCCGCAAAGCGCTGTGAGAGCACCTCTTCGACCGCGTTGCCAAAATCGGCTGTGCCCAGACCGAAGCCGTTAAGAATCACGTCGAGTCCGGGCCGCGCGTCGAGCGCCGCCTGCCGCAGACGTTTCGCCACCGCGCCGATGTGCGCGCATTTCCAGGCTGTCCAGCGGCTGCGCAATTCTCCGGTCAGCACTTTACGCCAGGCCGCTGGACCACCCGCTGGCAGCGCGGTGTTGGTGTCGCGCGCGAACGTCGTCATGCAGCGTTCACAGAAGCAGTATTCGCGGATCTGGCTGCGCCTGACCTCCGGTAGCCACATTTCCCAGAAGCCGGGAAAGCGGATGAACGACAGGAACACGCCGTCCGGTGCAGTGGCTTGCACGGCCTGCGCCAGCCGGTCGGCCTTGCGTTCAAGATAAGCGGGATGTGTCGGACAGACGCCGACATACCAGCTAAATGGTTCGAATACCTGACCAAATTGATCGACGGGACGCAGATCCGGATCAGCCTCGAACGCCTCGGGCGAGAAGAATACCGCGGTCGATTGATACACGCGCCGTCCCTCGTCCTGTAGCGTGGCAACCCACTCGCGATCGCCATAGGCGCCGCCTGGTGGGCGTTGATCAACCGCGCTGCCCGGCAGCGGATCGATCAGGTTTTGCACGAGCGCCCAATCGATGCCTTGCGCGACCATGCGTCGTGCGGCCTCCTTCATGGACAGCCCGTGCTGCGTTGACCAGTCCCACCCGTACGCCTTAACGCCGACGATTCGCGTCATGCCGATACCTCACCGTGGCTCATCTGGGCCAGCAATTCGTGTTGAGTCAATGTGCGGGCGTCCAGCATGTCCACCACTTTTCCGCCACGCATGATTGCAATCCGGTCGCACAGCAGCAACAGTTCTTCGAGTTCGTCGCTGGCCACGACACAGGCGACGCCGTCCGCCGCCATCGAGCGGATATGCCCATAGATCTCGTTCTTCGCACCGATATCGACACCTGCGGTCGGTTGATCGAGCACCAGCACGCGCGGACGATTCAACGCCGCGCGCGCGATCAGCACCTTCTGCTGATTGCCACCCGACAACGCGCGCACGGGCTTGTCGGCGGTCGCGCCGCGTATCGTCAGACGAGAGATTGCGTCGCTGATCGCCGCGCGTCGCGCGCCCAGTTGCACGAAGCCCGCGGAGGAAAACTGGCGGCGTAGCGCAGCCAGCACGATGTTCGAGCCGACGCCGCTCGCCATCACCAGACCGCGGCGCTTGCGGTCCTCGGGGAGCAGCACGATGCCGTGGTCGAGCCCATCGGCGGTCGAGCGCAGGCGCAGCGGCTGTCCATCCACGCGCAAAGTACCGTGATTGCGCCTCGCCCCACACATTGATTCGGATAACGAAGTTCTACCCGAGCCGGTCAAACCGGCGAGGCCGACGATTTCCCCGGCGCGCACGCTGAGCGTGCTGCCCTGTCGGCCGATCTGGCCGAAATCTTCCAGTTCGAGCCGTGGCTGCGCAGGCCATGCGGATGAACGATCCCCAGCGTGCTTCGCGGACGACTCGGCGAGCGCGGCACCGACGATCTGCGTCGTCAGGCGGTTCAGATCGAACGCGCTGGCCGGGCTGGTTTCGATGCGATGGCCATCGCGCAACACGGTCACGCGATCGGATACCTGCAGCACTTCCTCGAGAAAGTGCGAGATATAGACGATGCCGACGCCGCTTTCCTGCAGGCGCCGCATCGAACGGAACAATGCTTCGCGCTCGGCCGGCGCGAGGCGCGCGGTGGGCTCATCCATGATCAGGATGCGCGCGCGGCGACTCATGGCCTTGGCCACTTCGGTCAGTTGCTGGTGCGCGACGCTGAGCCGGCCGACCGGCACGTCGCATGGCAGATCGAAGCCGAGCTTGTCGAGCAGCGCTTCGGCCTCGGCACACATGCGCGCGCGGTCCACCATCAACCCGCGCGCACGTGCCGGCTCGTGGCCGAGCGCGAAATTCTCGGCCGCCGTGAACTGGGGCACCAGCGCGAACTCCTGGTGAATCACCGCGATGCCGGCGGCGAGCGACGCGTCTGGACTCGCGAGCGAACAGATCTGCCCGTTGATCGATACCTGTCCCTGGTAATCGTCGTACAGGCCCGCCAGCACCTTCATCAGAGTGCTCTTGCCTGCGCCGTTGTGCCCGACGAGCGCATGCACCTCACCGGCGTGCAGATCGAAATCGACACCATGCAATACCTCGATGCCGCCGAACGCCTTGCGGATCTGGCGCATCTGCAACAGCGCGGGAGTCGCGTTCACGTCAATGCCCTGCACACCGGCCTCCCGTATCTCAACCGCCCCAGGCGGGCGGGAACTGGGCGACGTTGTCCTTCGTCACGATCGGCAGCGGCATGAATTCGTTCGGACGCTTGACCTTGTCCTTCTGGCCCGCCACCCACTGCACGGCCGCTTCGACCGAGCGTTCGCCCTGCGGCTTCGGGTCTTGATCAACGGTGCCGGTCACATAGCCGCCCTCGATGCCTTCACGCACTTCGCGCGGATAGTCGCCGAGCACGAACTTAATGTCGTCGCGGCCGTGATCGTGGGCGTAGCGCGCGGCATTGGCCGCTTCCGGACCCTGATCGACGATCGCGTCGATGCCGCCCTTCGGATACTTGTTGAGCCAGTCCTGCACGAGACGAAGCGCCTGCGCCGCATCCCAGTTCGCGGTCTGGCTGGTCACGATCGTGACCTTCGGATAGGCCTTGAGGTAATCGTCGAAACCCTTCTGACGCTGCAACTGAGCACTCGTGCCGAGGCCGCCCAGCATGTACGCGACGCGTGCGTTGGGACCGACCTTGCTCACGAGCAGGGCAGCCTGTTGACGGCCGAATTCATAATCGTCCGCGCCAATGAAGGTGACGGTCGGACCCGCGTCATCGACACGGTTATTGACCGCGAACACCGGAATGCCAGCTTTGTCGGCCATCTTGACGACCGGCACGATGCCCTTTGCGTCGCTGGCGGTGATCAGGATCGCGTCGACATGCTGCGAGATCAATTGCTGGACGCCAGCGATTTCGGTGCCGAGGTCGCCCTTGCCGTCAACGAGCACGAGCTTCGCGTCGAGCTTGTCGGCGGTCTGCTGCTGCCCCTTGATGAAATTCGAATAGAACGGTACCGACGCATTCCAGATCATCGAACCGATCACTACCGGTTTGCCCGCGGCCTGCGCGGCGAGCGGCATGGCCGTGACGGTGCCGAGGACTGCGGCGCTTGCCGCGAGGCGGAGCAGCGCGCGGCGCGTTGACGACGTTTTTTTCATTTCGATGTCTCCAATATTCACGTTATGGATGAGCACGCCAACAACAACGAACGGCATCAGGCAGCGCGGCGCCGGCGCTGCAGGGTATCGGCACCGACCGCGACGAGGATCACTAAACCAGTGATCGCCGGCTGCCAGTACGGTGAAACGTTGAACTGGTTCAATGCGTTCGAAATTGTGCCGAGTAGGAGTGTGCCGATCACGACCGCGCCGATGCTGCCCGCGCCACCGGTCAGCGGCACGCCGGCCACGGCCACGGCTGCGATCGCCGAGAGCGGCCAGGTGGTCGCCGCCGAAGGTTGGCCGATCGACGTCTGACCAAGCAGGATTAGTCCGCCGAGCGCGGCCGCCGCCCCTCCGAGCATATAGACGAGGATCGTCACGCGGTGCGTCTTGATGCCAGCGAGACGGGTCGCTTCCTCGCTTCCGCCGACCGCGAAGATGTGATGGCCGAACACGGTGAACTTAAGCAGTGCCCAGGTGGCGAGTGCGACGCATGAATAGATCAGCGCGGCCACCGGCACGATGCCGAGCCGGCCGAGCCCGACCACGGTGAAGGAATCGGGCACGCCATAGACGGGCGTGGCATTCGTGGCCACATACATGAGCCCGGTCACGAGCGTCTGCATGCCGAGCGTAGCCACGAACGGATTGATGCCGACGCGCGCTACCAGCACGCCATTGGCGACACCGACCGCGATGCCGACCAGCAAAGCTGCAACCACCCCGGCGGCAATACCGTAATGGCCCATCGCCGCCGCAGCCAGCACCGAAGATGCGGCGCCCACTGCGCCGACCGACAGGTCGAAGCCACCCAGCATGATCATGAGCAGCATGCCGCAGGCGACCACGCCGACGATCGACTGCTGCTCGACGATGTTGACGAGGTTGTCGAGCGTGCGAAAACTCGGCGATACCGCCGCGAACACGATCACGAGGAGTCCGAAGATCAGGAGCAGCGCGTGACGCGAGACGAAATCGCGCAGGGCGCCGCGCGGCGAGGCCGCTGCGGCGGAGCCGGTGGAGCGGATCGTGGTCATGATTGAGCGGCTCTGTCTTGAAGCAGGGTGGCGAGAATGTCGGGCACGTCGATGCTGCGCTGCAATTGCAGCGCCACCGCGACCGCGCCGCGCACCGTGGAATTCGGCCCGAGCGTCGAGACCTCGATGCGCGGAGGGGTCGGGATATGCAGTGCGACCCGTTCGGCGACTCTGCTCAGGAACGGCGCCAGCGCGCGGCCGACGCTGCCGTCGACCACAACCACTTCGGGGTCGACCACGGCGGCGAGCGTCACGACGCACATCGCCAGCGCGTCGATTACGTCGGCAACGATCCGCATCGCGTAACGCCCGCCGCGGCTGGCGTGCTCGATCACCGTGCGCGCAGTCGGTTTCGAACCGAGTTCGGCCTGCGCCATGGGCTTCAGTTCGACGAGTGCCTGCGCGCGCGCCGCAATCGCCGGGCCGGTCAACACGGTCTCCATGCCGCCGATCCCGCCGACGCAGCGCTGGCGGACCATGTCGACGCTTGGCAGCAAGGTGGCCAGTTCGCCGCCGGCGTTGTTGCGTCCGAGCACGAGCTTGCCATCGCAGACCACGGCGCCGCCGAGGCCGGTGCCGATCGACACCACCGCGTAGTCGCGCACACCGCGCGCCCAACCCTCGCGGCCTTCAGCGACGGCGGCCAGATTCACGTCGTTGTCGACCCGGAATGGCACACCGAACTCGCGCAGTCGCTCGACGATATTGAACCCCTCCCACTGGACGTTCGGACCGCGCACCGCGAGACCCGACGCCGGATCGATCACCGCGGGCACGCCGACGCCGAGCGCGCGCACCTCGCAATCGCGGGCGCGCGCCTCGGCCAGCAGCGCTTCCCACACATCGACGAGCGCTTCGTAAGCACTGCCCGCATCGGCCACCAGCCCATGCCGTTCGGCCAGCACCTCGCCATCGCCGTCGGCCAGCACGCCATGACACTTGGTGCCGCCGAGATCGACGCCGATCACGCAGTGACGGATATCGTTCACTTCGAGCACGCCGCGCGGCCGGCCGCCCGATTCCGACGCACCGGGCGTTTCGAGCACCATGCCGCCCGCGAGCAGCTTCGAGATGATGCGGCTTACAGAAGCCTGGGACAGATTCACGGCATCCGCAATTTGCGGCCGTGTGGTTCGCCTGTGCGCACGCAGATATTCGAGTACCAGGTACTCGTTCATATCGCTCATGCCGTCGTGTCGAATCGCCATCGAATTAGTTTCATTCAGAATGAAATTAACGAAAGATTAGTCACTCGGTTCCCCAGCATCAATTCGGGATAACACGAAGAAGACCCGTGAGGAAAGGGAACGTCACGCCCCGGAGCCTGCCTATTTCGGCGAAGCCAAGTCGAAGCTCGTGGGCGATGTGGACGGGTATGAGGACCGGGGAGGTCATTGCGCCGAGGATGAAACCCCGCTTTCCGATTGCTGCACGCATTGGAATAGGCTGAATGCGATACCCCCAAGGCGATGCCTCATGGCCACGGCTGAAAAACCGGGGATGGAAAACCTGGTTCGCGAAACCCTTCCCCTCGGATCGCGCTGTGATCGTCTGGCCGCTTTCGGATGGATTGTGTTGAAAAAGTCTTGTTTTGGTCGGAGACGCAGGAGTTCGCAGCACGTTTTCGAGTTGTGGCGATCGGCGAAGCGGCGACCTTGAACGAGGCAACGGTCCCCCGTTGCTCGTCATGCAACGGTCTGGTTCATCTGCTTGCTTCCAGGCATGAACCGCTTGGCCATTCTTCGCAGGTTTTGCGCAGTCGCTGCCATCAGGAACTCATCATGAGCACCGCTTGGACCTCGCAGTCGCAAACGGTCCAGTTTCAGGATGCGTTTGAGATGCGCAAAGAGCATTTCCACCTTCTTTCGCTCACGGCAAGATCGCTTGTATTCAGGCGTCTTCGCAATACGCCTGGCCTCGTCGCGTGCAGCTTCATGGATGCTGCGGGCAATCTTGCGGAATGGTGTATTCGGGCAGCAGCGCTCCTTCATCGAACAGCTCCCGCAGTCGAGCGGGCTTGCCCGATAGATGATCGTGTCTGCCTTCGTGATGCGCGAGCGCGGATTCCTGAATTTGCGCCGATCACTGCGTAGTGCGTGCCCGGTAGGACAGCGATATTCATTAGCGAGTTCATCCCATCGGAACTCGCTGCTGGACAATGTATTGTCCTTGCGCGTCGTTTTATCCCAGACCGGAACATGTGGTGCAATTTCCTTCTCTTCGATCATCCAGGCAAGCATCGCTGCTGAGCCATACGCGGTGTCGCCTGCAAGACGTCGAGGTTTGAGATCGCGCCGCTGCTCAACGCGATCAATCATCGTCCTGGTTGATTCCACTTCGTGGGAACGGTTCGCGGGCGTCGCCTCGACGTCAACGATGATCCCTGCTTGCAGGTCAATCAGATAATTGGTCGAGTAGGCGAAGAACGGCAAGCCACCCTTGGCGGCTGTCCAGCTCGCAGCGGGATCCGTCAGGGATATCCTCTTTGGAGGCGTCGATGACTCTGTCATCTCCGCCGCTTCGGTGCCTGCTGGATTCGCTTCTTCCAACGCTTCCAGATACTCCCGCACGGCACGGCTTTGGCCCTTGACACAACCCCAGTCGATGGGTTCAGAACCCGGAACACCGCGTACAGAACTCGCGTCGGCTCTGATGATGCTCGCGTCAATCGCGAATCCTTCACCCTTTACGAGCCCTTCGGACATGCACCGACCCAGTACCGACTCGAACACATGGCGCAGCACATCGCTATCGCGGAAGCGACCGTGGCGGTTCTTGGAGAATGTCGAGTGTTCGGGTACGGCGTCCTCCAGGCCCAGGCGGCAGAACCATCGATACGCCAGATTCAGATGCACTTCTTCGCATAGCCTGCGCTCGGACCGGATGCCGAAACAGTAGCCCACAATCAACATGCGGATCATGAGCTCCGGATCAATCGATGGCCGTCCCATGGGACTGTAGAACGGCGCAAGATGCTGGCGTAGATCACGCAGATCAAGAAAGTGATCGATGCCTCTCAACAGGTGCTCGCGAGGGACGTGACTATCGAGGTTGAACGAGTAGAAGAGTTTGTCCTGTCCGCTGCCCAGTTGACCCATCATGACGAATCACTCCCGTCGATCGATGGCTTCCAGGATACCCAACAATCCGCATGCCGGGCGACTTTTTCAACACAATCCGCAGCAGAACGATCATAGACGGACGCGGGTCGCGCGCCGACGCTCAGGGTCTTTGGCACAGTCCCGAGGAAGGTAAAGCTCTCAGCCGACCGGCGAGCTGCCCTGCGTGCAGGCCTGCGACACGCTGACGGCGACCTGGCAGTTGTCCTCGCGCGCCATCCAATAAATCGGATCGACGCCGGTGTCCGACAACGAAGCCAGAATGAAAATTAAGGATGCGTCGGACGTCATTCGCGACGGACTAACGGAGAGGCTCTTGTCATCACCTTCAGTGTGAGTGAGACGTGCCCTCTGGCACCGTGAACGTCACCTTCTGCCTGCACTCGGTGCACCCAGCAAATACGTGGTGTTGAGCGTCGACCAACTCGACAAGCATCTTGTGCTGACCGGGTGGCAGACCCGCCACGCTGATTGTATTGACGTCATTCGCTTCTACCCAACCCCAAGGCAAATCGTCGATGTGTACGTGCAGATGCCCGATTCGTGGAGACACGTTGAGCGCGGCTGCCCCGAACACCGGCACGATATGCACGTTCTCCACCCGATATTGGATCCAGACGATGCCGTGGGCCAGTCCTGCGGCAAGCGGAGTGGGATCCACAATCAGTTTGGGTGGGGGCTCGTTATCGATGGCGACGTACGGTGAGGCCACGCCGACCTCCCCTGTGCTCTGGGCGAACGCGTTCGTTGCGAGAACGGTACCAGCCGCGACTGCGACAAGCGCCTTGATCAGCATGCTCATTTGCATTCTCACTATTTGATCCCCAAGCGGAAGAGTTTCGATTAACCTGGCCTGGAATCGCCGGGCCGGGTCATGGCAGTTGCACGAATGTGACCTCCCAGGCTCTCCGACAATCAGCTACCGATTACAAATTCGATCCATTGAGCGGCTATCGTTACAAAATGACCCGGCACGAAGAACACGCCCAAGCAATAGTGCGGCAACAACCTGATATCCCAGGCAAGCCGAGTTTTGAAGGCGCGCTGTTCTGCTCGCGATGGGCGTATTTGAGCAGATGAGCGTATCTCGCTCGTGTCCGAAAGTCGGTTGTGTGTAAGCGCGTGTATCTCTTTCTGTCTGTAGATACGTTGGAATACAAAAGGACAGTGCGGGGCAGGAGGGACGCCAGCGTCGGGAATCAGTTGCTGTTCGAAGTGACGCTCAGGTTGCCGGTCATGGACAAGACCATGACGGTCCTCGACGACGCAGACAGAGTATTGGGGGAATGACCAGGGCGGTAGCGCGATGATCTGGCGAGATCTCCGCTAACTGCGCGACCGTGGATGAACCGATGGTGGAGCGGCTAGAGCGACAGCCTGACGTAGCGCACACCATATCTACCCGTGAGCGAAGGTCGGTGCGGCTCTGACAACGGCCCGTTGCGAGGGGACGACTCCAACGGCAGCGAATTGGTCGCTTTATCCCGGTCGCACATAACATCCGATCCGACTTTCAAGGTCACACTTTCATCGGGCTGCGATCGGCCCCAGCTGCAGCCAATCATAGCCTCGTGCGACCTTAAGTTTAATAATGATCAGAGTGGCCGCAACCCGTTACGTTCAGACTCAGAGGTACGCTGACCATGTTGCCTATTCTTGAAACCGCGATGCGTACAGTACACCCCGGTCCCCAAAAATGGACTGAGAGCCGGCCGCTAGCACGCTCGTGATCGAGAAGTGACCCGTATGCAATTGGTCGAAGTTTTCACCATAGTACGCTCGGCACACGGAGTATTCCGTGTCGGCCCATCGACCCTCGCTTGCGCGATAGCGACACAATTACACACGCACCGTGGTTGCTGGCGTCATATCAGTCGCGGGCAGGGTGGCGCGTCGTGACTTCTTGGACCAGCCACGCATTGCCGTCAGGATCAGCGAATGCAAAGAACGAGCCGTAGCTGGTGCGCTTGGGATCGGGGCCGGGGATTCGTGCTTCCAGAGGAAACGACGCACCGTGCCACATATCGCTCACGCCAATGCCGCGGCGGATGAACTCGCCATGAGCCGCTGCAATATCCGAGACAATCAACGCCGCCGTGGCCGTGCCAGGCGCCGCCCCGGTGATACCCTTGCCGAAGGTGACGGAGCATCCTGAGCCGGCGGGTGTGAACTGGACAATGCGAACCTCCTCTGTTGGGGCGACATCCTGGTCGAGCCTCCAGCCCAGACGTCGATAGAACTCCTTGGATTTGTCGACGTCGGACACGGGAATGACGTGGACTTCGAGATTCATGGTGACACTCTTCTGCTCTTTCATTTTGCTACCTGTCGGATGATATGCATCTTGCTAATCAAATTAGGCTCGCTCCGAGCCGGCGGGCGGCAACTGGCCGTTTAGACCGACGACACGCCGAAATCGGTTCGTAGCGCTTATTCGCCATCAGCTCGATCTGCTACTTGAGCGGATACATCAGGACAGCTTCGCAGCGAGAACGTCGATGCGTTCGATCGACGGCGCCTTCACAAGCAGTCTGGCGGCGTTCGCCCCCAGCGCTTGCGACATTTTTCCGTCGAGATGAGCTTGGCGACCGGCTTCATTGGCGAAGGCGTCGAAGGCGCCGAACGTGGATGGACCGAGCTGCAGGGCGAACCACATCGGCGTGGCGTGTTCCTGCAACGCAAGGACGAGACCACCCTGAATCAGGAGTCTTCTGCTTCCATACGTCGCCTGGCTTCGAGGCGGACAAACAGTGCATGCTCGATCATGACTGACTCCAGGTTGTGGTTGATCGGTAGGGCAAAGTATGCTTGCAGCGACCGCCGCTGCGTATTGGCAATGCCGCCAATATTGGTATCGCATTTGCCATGCCCCGCGGTATCCACATCCTCGCCATGGCGACGCATCTGATACTGACCCGGCCATAGTTCATTCAAATTCCGGAGGTGGTTTTCTTTTCCGCCAAAGTGCCACCACCTCCCCCGAAAGAGACATGCACGTTCAAAAAAATCGTCATCATAGAAACATCTCCGCGTTCGTGTTTGACGAATCTCTTTCAATATGCCCACTGCCGACAGTGCCTGCTGCGCTGACTGTGCGATGGTGTTGCGCTTGCCATCGATGATCTGACTCGCCTGCTTCGTCATATCGCTGACACCCATTAGCGGGCCCAGTGTCAAGTGAGCAAACAATACCTTCGAGTGCCTGAGCAGCCGATTCCGATTTCGCTGACCGAATGCAGTAGCCGAGCGCACCCGTTTCTTCGATTCATGGCTGCGACGGATCGCGCCAGACACCCATCAGGATCAAGCGATCGGCTTACATCGGCTGCCTGTCGCCCTGGTGGCTCTGCCACCCCAGAAGAACTACAAGGGCTTCCCCATTGAGCACAAGCTCAATCGAAGTTCGATGTGCATACATGCTGCAATGCCGCTTCGGCGTGCGTGAGAAGGTGAAGGACTGCTGTACTACAACCGGTCATATTGGGCCGTTGGCCCGGACCCTGATGAAAGACGCGCGCAAGGACCTCATTCTTTGGGCGGGACAGAAATCCCCGTTCTTCTGACAGGTATGCCTTGCGCGGGTCCAACCCGCTTCACATCACCGCTGGCAGTGCAAAGTGATCGTCAATCCCCTCGTGGTTGCTCCGATGTCTCGGGATGCTTGTCTATCGGACGTAGTGTTCGTTCATGCGGTCGCCGGTACGTACTTGAAGGCGTCGCCGTATTTCAGAGTCGCCCATGCCATGCGCGCGTTCTTCGCGGCGATGGCGACGGCTGTCCGCCAGTAGCCGCGACGCTCGACGAGACTTCTCACCCAGCGGCTGAAACGGTCCTGCTTGTCCCCCAGACTCGCCATCACCGAGCGAGCTCCGAGTATCAGCAAATTGCGTAGATACGAATCCCCCGTCTTCGTGATGGCGCCCAGCCGTTCTTTACCTCCGCTGCTGTACTGGCTTGGAGTAAGGCCTATCCATGCGGCCACCTGGCGGCCGTTTTTGAAGTCGTGTCCGGCGCCCAGACTCGCAAGCAAAGCGCTTGCGGTGGTCGGGCCAATGCCGCGGAGATGCATAAGCCGTCGGCTGCGCTCATCGTCTCGGGCGATTTCGCTGATTGCACGATCGTATTCGATGAGCCGGGCTTCGATGTTGCTGGCGTGCTCGAGCAGATCACTGATGCAGCGCCGGGCCCAGCCGGGCAACGCATCCAGGCAGGTCGGGATCTCTCTTCGCAGGCGTTCCGGGCTCTGGGGTAGCACCACGCCGAATTCAGAGAGCAGGCCACGTATGCGGTTATAGATCGCCGTCCGTTCCTCGATGAAACCCTGACGTGTCCGATGCAGGCAGAGCGTGGCCTGCTGGTGTTCGTCCTTTAGCGGCACGAAACGCATGCTGGGGCGCGTCACTGCCTCACAGATTGCCGCAGCATCGGCTGCGTCGTTCTTGCCTCGCTTGCCCGACATCCGGTACGGCGCCACGAGTTTCGGCGCCATCAGCTTCGCCGTGTGGCCGTACTGCTGGAACATCCGCGCCCAGTGATGTGCACCCGAGCATGCTTCCATGCCGATGAGACAGGGCGGCAACTGGGCAATCAGCGCGAGCATTTGATCGCGTGAGACGCGCGGTTTGATCAATGCGGCCTTGCCGGCCTCATCCACTCCGTGAACCGCAAACACGTTCTTGGCAAGATCGATTCCGACGGTGACAACAGGCATGGACTTCCCCTTATGTTGGCGTTCGCTGGACGTTCAAACTTCATCATGGCACGTTGATGCCAATTTACGGCTTCCGCCACCGCCTCGGGATGCGGAAGTCCCTTTCATTCGTTGGTGCCGCAACGCGTCCATCGGGTTCGCACAATACTCGTGGTTGCCAAACGTCCGGCACCAATCCAGAGCTGGCTCGCGTTGCAGGCGATCCGCTTTGCTGCACATCGGGGACGGCGGCACGGCATTCCATTCAATTGGGTGGCTTCTCGCCAGTCAGCGATCGGGGCTTGCCGGTCGCCGTCGTAACGCTTATGCGAAGCAGCGGGTCACATCAAATGGTTTTCGCTCCTTCAGCATGTGGAAACACGCACGGGCGAGCTTGTGGGCCAGTGCCTTGCGTGCGATCACTGAATTCGTCCGGGCTTTCTTGCGCTCGTAGAACTGCCTGGCTTCGGCGCTAAAGTGCATCGCGAAGTTGGCCGCTTCGATGAATGCCCAGCACAGGTATGGATTTCCGTTCCTGGTATTGCCTTCGCCCTTCTTCCTGCCGTTGCTCATGCGTTGGCTGTCCACGCACCGCGCGTAGGAGGCGAAGTTGCCAGCGCTCGCGAAACGTTCGATGGTCCCGGTTTCCAGCACGATCACGGTGGCAAGCGTCTGGCCAATGCCGGGCACCGTGGTCAGGAGGGCGTAGTCCGCGCGTGGCGCGACCCTTTCCTGAAGACGCTTTTCCACGATGGCAATCTGTGCGGAGAGCGTCGTGATGACCGCGACGTTCGCGCGGACCGCCAGCGCCACGTCATCTGGGAGATGCAGCTGGTCGACAGCGGCCCGGTCCAGTTGCTTGACCTGATTGCTCGTGATTCGCGTGCCGGACTGACGTGCCGTTGTGTTCTCGACGGCGAGGATGTGGCTGGTGCGGCTGCGCACCAGTTGCATACGCTTGCGGGCCAGGTCGCGCACCTCACGGTGCTTCGCCGGCAGGATGGTGCCAGTGGGAAGGATGCCCAGGCGCAGCAGGTGGGCCAGGTAGCGCGCGTCGGTCTCGTCACCACTGTGCTTGAGTCCATCATATTTTTTTTTCGCCGCGGTGTTGGCCAGATGGACCACGAAGCCGGCCGCCTGCAGGCCGTCGACCAGCCAGTACCAGTTATACGTGCTATGGAAATATTTCCATAGCACGTATTATGGACGCCCCGGAATTATGCATGCTTTGCCGTTGACGGGGGCGGAGCGCGCGGCGTGGGTTCCGATATAAATCGAATTGTGGACCGTACCGCGCGCGCATTGAGTTCCTGAGCAATGCAGGGTTCACCGATCGGATCAGTGCACTTGGCTGCGCATAATCACAAGCCTTCGAGAAACTGCAGTACGCGGTCAGTGGGCCGGTATCGGTGTTGCCTGCTGTGGGGTAATTGAAGCGTACTGAGGGCTCTTTCCTTCATTGCCAGGTCTGCCTCGACGTACATGTGCGTGGTCGCTGGGTTCTCGTGGCCCAGCCACAGCGCAATGACCGTAAGGTCAACGCCAGCCTGAAGCAGGTGCATGGCAGTCGCGTGCCGAACCAGGTGCGGTGAGATGCGTCGGCCCTTGAGTCCCGCGCAATGAGTTGCCGCAGCCTCGTAGGCGAGGTTAAGACGGTCGGTTATTCCGGTTCGCGTCATCGGTCCGCCTGAGCGATTTGGAAAGAGCCACTGTCCGGGTGAAGCTCCAATCTGCCGAAGCCAGAGCCGGATCTGGTTTGCGGTGCTGCGCCAGAGCGGGACCGCACGTTCTTTGCGGCCCTTGCCGTGAAGACGTACAGAAGGGCTTCGATCCAGATCGACGTCGCCGACGCGTATGCCGATGAGTTCGGATACCCGAGCGCCGGTGTTATAGAGGGTCGCCAACATCACGCGATCGCGCTGGCCGCACCACGTCTTGGGGCTGGGTGCATCGAGCAAGGCGCATATTTCTTCTCGGGAGAGGAAGCGGACCAGCGGGCGCTCATATCGCTTCATCGGGATCGCGAGCACCTGCTGAATCGTGCCCAGCGACTCTGGTACTCGGGACGCAGCATAGCGCAGAAACGAGCGAATGGCGGCAAGCCGAAGGTTGCGGCTACGGATGCTATTATGGCGGGCCACTTCGAGGTGATCGAGGAACTGGAGAACCAGTGATGCATCAATATCACTGAGTTCCAGGCGATCAGGTCTCCGATGCAATCGCTGTTCTGTAAATTGGAGAAGCAGCCTCATAGTGTCTCGGTAAGCCGCTACCGTTCGCGGGCTCGCGTTACGCTGCTGTATCAGGCGCTCCATAAAGAACTGTTGCAGCAATTGCGCAAACTTCGGTGATGAGTTCAGGTCAAGCATGATTGCCTCCTTGAGCGAAGTGCTCGAAGCGATCGCCTACGATGGTCATCAGCTCAGGTATTGCCGTTACATACCAGAACGTGTCGGTGACCTGGGTATGTCCGACATAGGTGGAGAGCACCAGCATCGCATTACCGACATCGATCCCCTCCTGATACCAGCCGACAAGACGGCGGCAGATAAAGCTGTGCCTCAAGTCGTGGATGCGCGGGTGCGGGTGACCTCCCCGGGCTTGCCATCCGAGCTGTACTCGAAGACAAGCGAAGGCATATGCGATCTGCCGATAGTTCACTGGCCTTCCGCAGTCGGACACGAAGAACGCGTCGGTCGTCGACGCAGGCAGCCTTTTATCCCGAATACAGGCATAGGCACGGAGGGCTTCGGTGGTGGTTGGATGTAGAGGAACCTGGCGAGCTTTACGAAACTTGCTCTGACGAATCGTAAGGAGGCTGCGTTTGAGGTTGACGTCCTCGCGCCGAAGTGCCAACGCCTCCGAGATACGCAATCCCGTGGCCGCGAGCAGACCGAAGACGGTTTCACAGGTAACTGCACGCAGGCCACCCGTGGGCGGAAGTTGTCGGGCAGTAACCAATAACGTCTCGATTTCCTCTTCCGAATAGATATGCGGTGTCAACCGTCGGTGCCCTAGTCCACAGAGTCCGGAAGATGCAATTTCGGTGGCGGGATCGAACTGCAGGCGGTACTTGGCGAACGGGCTCAAGATCTTCAACCGACCTGCCCTGGTGGCGGCTGTGGAGCGGCTGGACGAACAGGCCCAACGCAAAGCCAGTTCCACCGTGATTGGACCGCGGTGGCCAATTTGATCGGCGAAGCGTGCAAAGCACATCAGACGCTGCTCCTCACTTTGCAGAGCAAAGCCAAGTCGCCGCCGGCGTTCAAGATAGTCCTCGACCAGAGACACCATCGTCGTGGCGGCCTTCATGTTCGTCTCCCGGGCCAAGGCAATGCAACGGTGTTGAGCCGGGGCAAATCGACCTTGACGTAGATGGTCGTCGTGTTGACGCTGCGGTGGCGCAGTAGATCGGCGATGTCCTTGAGACTTGCCCCTTCCCTGAGTAACCTCGAAGCGACAGAATGGCGGAGCACGTGGGTTCCGGTCCACCGCTGAGCCAAGCCGCACCGGGCGTAGGCGCAGCGTACGGCGTTGCGCACGAGGCTCGGCCCCACCGGTTCATCGCGCGGAGCGCGGTGGCGCACAAACAGTGCGCGGCTAGCCGTCGTGGGGCGCCCGAAGCGCAAGTAGTCCGCGATCGCCCGCCCCGTCTCCACAGGCAGCGGCAGGAGAGTTGTGCGCTTCGCTTTCGCTTTCGCAATCCGGAGCGTGCCTTCTCGCCAGTCCAGGTCATCGAGCTGGATAGACGCCACTTCGCTTGCTCGCAGGCCCAGGTCCACCAGACAGCGGATGATCGCGTAGTCGCGTCGGCCGGTCGGGCACGTACGATCGAACGATTTCACCAGCGCTGCTAATTCCGAATCGGTAAGAGAATCCGGTACCGCGGCGAGGCGCCAGTAAGCAACTCTAGGGACTGCAGCAATCAGGGGTTCGGTTGGGTCTCCGTGTATTCGACGGAAACGCAAATAACTTCGCAGACAGTCGCCAATGATTCCGGCAGTCCGGGGTACACAGCCTCCGGCGCGATCAGTCACGAATCGGCAGATGTCATCGGGCTTTACGCGCTCAAGCGCAATCGGCCCCCAATCAAACTGGGCAAGGAGGAATTCACGCACGTACCGCAGACGGTAGAGGCGCGTCGCCGGTGCAAGACCCTGTACCTCCTGAAGATACGCATCAAAGAGTCGAAGCTCCTCACTTACGAACTTGGAAACCGGTGCTGATCTCGGCGGAATGATGCCCTCCGAGCGCAGCATGCGAAGCAGATGACGCAGCGCGCGACGAAGGTTTGCGGAGGTGCGGGGACTTGGCTTGCTGCATCTGCAGACGGGAAGATGCTCCGTGAGAAAGCGATGCAGTATCGTCTCGTCGATGTGATTGAGAGCGATGCGTTGCGCAGTCAGCCACCGTCCGAAGTGGGAGGCACATTGCAGATAGTTCTCTACGGTAATACCGGCATATCCGTGACGCCCCAAGCAGTCCGTGAAATTCCCAACGACGGGTCCAAGTGCGCCGTAACGTGCACGATTGCACGCGACGACTTCAGAAACGACTTGCGTGATCATGATCGCTCTCCTGAGAGATGGTGATGAAGCCATCTGAGAAGAGCAGTAGCTGTTATGCAAGGTCGACCGATGGTGAGGCGCTACTAGGCATCCGGAGGAGTTAGGCGTCGCACCTCGGAATGACCGCCAGACCGCGCATAATTCCGGGGCGTCCATAATACGTGGATTCGACCACGACGCCTGCCAGCTCCGCTCGCCACGGGGCAAGGAACGCCAGAACCGTTGCCAGGTCGTTCGGCAGCCGCTTCTCGGCGACCACGCGGTCCGTTTCGTCGATCACGCTCACCACGCTGTTGTTCGAATGCAGGTCAATGCCGCTATAGTTCATCATGGCCTCCTTCCGGTTAAAGCGGTTTTGGCAAACTCACTTTAACCCCGCCGCCCGTCAGGGTGGCGGTGGGAGGCCCGCTAGATGATTTTCAATGTCATCCGCTTCATGCCCGACCGCAGCCGACCTCGACCGCTGCAACCCAAGCCACACAAGGCATTCGCCTCCAAAGCCGTCATGCAGCCCTTAGCGATGTACGGCAGCAGTTCATAGGCAGGCAATTCGCCACGCAGCGGGACTCAGCCGAACGTGAACGCGTAAGCCAGCACGCCAGGGTCGAGGAACCTGATTTCGAAGGTGCGTTCACCGCTGCCATTGGCCAGCCGCACGAGCTGGTAGAGACGCTGCCCGGTCACCGTCCCGTTTCCGTCAGTATCGACGTCCATGCCGCGGTCGGCGCCAGGTGCCTTGCCGTCGATCAGCACTCGAAAGCGCACAGGCTTGCCGTCGCGAGCTGGCCCCAGCACCAGATGCAGGTCACGGCCACGGAAGCGATAGACGATACGTCCTTCGGGGCCGTCCAGCCGCGCATTGTCATCGCCCACCGACCAGCGTCCGTCGAGCGCCCATTGGTTGGCCATCAGCGTGCCGGACGCTCGATACGTGCTCGGCTCATCATGCGCCAGATCTCCACCGGCGAAGTTCTCTGCGCGTGCATAGCCCACGTAAGTTTCCGGCGAACGCGCTGCATCGCCGGAGGCTGCCGCCTGGGCGCCCTGCGCGTCTGGCTGGACGTAGCCGCCAGGCAGGTCCTTCTGGCCGGCATCGGCAAGCAGCTGGCGGATCACGTCCTCGCTCTCCTTGTAGCCGCCTTCGCCGAAATGGTGGTGACGGATTTTCCCCTGCGGGTCGATGAAGTAATGCGCGGGCCAGTATTCGTTGCCGAACGCTTTCCAGATGGCGTAATCGTTGTCGAGTGCGACCGGATAGTCGACGCGCAGATCCTTCACGGCCTGCGTCACATTTTGCGGATCTTTCTCGAAGGCGAATTCGGGCGCGTGCACGCCGATCACCACGAGGCCGTGATCCTTGTATTTGTCGGACCAGCCGCGCACGTAGGGCAGCGCACGGATGCAATTGATGCACGAGTAGGTCCAGAAGTCGACCAGCACCACCTTGCCGCGCAGCGACTGAGCAGTGAGCGGCGCGCTGTTGAGCCACCGGGTGGCGCCAGCCAGAGAGGGCAGCTCGCCTTCCACCGGCAGCGCACCCGTTGCTCTGGCGGCGGCCTGCACGGGGCCAACGAGATGTATTGCGTCAATCAGCTTCTGTTCGATTCCGCCGGTACTCGCCAGCGACACCCGTGTCAGCAGATGAGTATCCAGCCCAAGCGCAATGGCGGCCACCCCCGCGAGCACCAGCCCACCCAACGTGCGGCGCACCAGTTCGCCGGCGCCAAGCGAACGCTTCATGGCGGCGAAGACGCGCCCGCCAATCAGCAGGGCCAGCGCGAGCGACGTTGCTGCGCCGGCCGCGTAGGTGAGCAGCAAGAAGGTCGTCTTGAGGCTGGCCCCGTTCAAGGCCGCACCCGTGAGCAGCAGGCCCAGGATGGGGCCTGCACAAGGCGCCCACAGCAGCCCGGTGGCCACCCCCAGGCCCGCCGCCGAGAGCACGGAATCGCTTTCGCTCCCGCTGCGCTCGGTCAGCGTATTGCCGAGCGTCACGAACGGGTGGGTGATCCATTCGGCAACGCGATTCGAAAGCAAGGTAAGGCCGAGCACGGCGAGCACCGCGAGGGCCACGATGCGGCCATACTGATTCGCGTGGACGGCCCAGCCGCCGCCGAGTGCGGCCAGTGTGGCAACTGCGGCGAAGGTCAACGCCATGCCGGCCAGCATGGGCAGTCCATTACGCGCAAACGGCCGGTCCGCGCGCGCGAATACAAAAGGCAGCACGGGCAGGATGCAGGGACTCAGAATGGTGAGTACCCCGCCCAGGTAAGCAAGGATCAGTAAAAACATGGGAACGACTTCCGTGGTGGGATCGTGGCGCGTTTCGCACGGCCTCGTGCCCGGATGACGTCCCGGTGTGCACGAGGCAGCGCGCCCTGGCGTCGACGTTGGTCTACTTTGCGGCAGCCTCGATGACTCGAGCGACCGCATCCGGATGCGAGATATAGACAGCGTGGCCTGCGCTCACTTCGGTAACCTTGGCGCCCGAGCGTTGATACATCCAGCGCTGAAGCTGGGGGCTCACTACATGATCCTGTGTGGTCAGCACCGCGTAGCTAGGCTTGCTTCGCCATGCCGCGACAGGCATCGGTGCTGCCACGGCTTTCTGCGCGAGTGGCTGTTGCGAGTCCGCCAGGAATTGCGCTTCGGAAGGCGGGAGATCCTGCGCAAAGGTCTCGCGGAATCTCGCCGGGGGGATGTAGAAGTATTTGTCCGGCGAAGCACGCATGGCATCGTTTGGCGCGGCAAACTTCTGCAGGAGTTGGCCGCTGGCTTCGCCCTTGTCGGGTTGGAGGGCGGCTACATAGACGAGTGCGCTCACCTTCGGGTTGGAGCCTGCATCCGTGATTACGGAGCCGCCATAGCTGTGACCGACCAGCACGACAGGGCCCTGCTGCTGATCGATGACGCGTTTGGTCGCGTCGACGTCCTCGTCGAGGCTGGTAAGCGGCTCCTGCACGATGCTCACGTGGTAGCCGTCTTTCGACAGGATGTCGTAGACGCCGCGCCAGCCAGAACCGTCCACGAGCGCGCCGTGAACAATGACGATGTCTTTTGCCGCCGTTCCAGTCTCGGCGTGGGCCATCGTGCTACCGATGACAACCAGGACGGCACTAAAAATAACCTTTCGCAGTGCAAACATTTCAATCTCCACAATCGTTTCCGAATACTCATTTACAGGTGGCTTCAGGCCAGTGCGTTCTTCATGGCCAGAACGTCGAACGGCTCGACTGAAGGCGGGCATGCCAGCATCTCGTCAACCCGCGCCATCAGGCTTTTTGCCATGTTGCCGGCGAGGTGCGCCTGGCGATCCTCTTCACTCGCAAAGGCGTCGAAGACAGCGAACGTGTTCGGCGATAGCTTCAGGGCGAACCAGATCGGCGTAGTGGCCTCCTGATTCGTCATTTCCAGGCCGGCGGCCAGAAAATCCGCTACCAGCTGCTCCTTTCCGGGCTTGGCTTCTAGTCTGACAAATAAAGCATGCTTGATCATCTGCGTTCTCCAGTGTCCGCGTGAGGGGCCACGCGATGAACGCACTTTACAAACGACGCGCACTGGAGAACACTGTCTCAATCGACAATTTTGATATCGATTCTGCCATGCGGATTTTTGTTCTCGCGCTCGAGGGCGTGTTCGACACTGGCCTCACTACGGTGCTCGACGCCCTGACGACAGCCAACGAACTTGCGCGCGCGACGGGGATAGCCACACCGGGCTTCGAAATCACCGTGGCGGGGATGCGGCCCGAGGTGCGCACCGCGCTGGGGTTGCAGGTTCCCGTCCGCGATGTGACAAACGCCCCTGCCCCGGACTGGGTCGTTGTACCGGCGCTCAACCGGACGACGACGGACCTGCTCGTGCCTTCGCTCGGCCGGGCCGACGTGATCGATGCGCTCGGTGCACTGTGCTCGTGGCACAGTGCCGGCGCCCATATCGGAGCCGCCTGTACGGGAACCTTCGTGCTGGCCGAAAGCGGCTTGCTCAATGGGCGTGAAGCCACGACCACCTGGTGGCTCTCGCCCGTGTTCCGGCAGCGTTACCCCGAAGTGCACCTGGACGCGCATCGCATCGTCGTCCCGAGCGGCACCACGGTGACGGCGGGGGCCGCCCTGAGCCATCTCGACCTGGCACTCTGGCTGATCCGCAACAACAGCCCTGAGCTTGCGGCGCTCGTGGCCAGCTATCTCGTATTCGATTCGCGACCGTCGCAATCCGCCTTTGCGATCTCCGATCATCTGTCCCATTCGGACCCGCTCGTCGAGCGTTTCGACCGCTGGGTGCGCGAACACCTCGACAGCACGATCACACTCGATTCGGTGGCCGAAGCGCTGGCGACCAGCACGCGGACGTTGTCGCGGCGTCTGAATGAAGTGCTCGGCAAGACGCCCGTCGAGTACATTCAGGATCTGCGGGTCGAGCGCGCCGTCCATCTGCTGAAGACGAGCAAGCTCAGCGTGGATCGCATCGCCGAGCAGGTTGGTTACTCGGACGGCGTCACTTTGCGAACGTTGCTACGGCGGCGGATAGGTAAGGGGGTCCGCGAGTTGCGGGCGTCGTGAGTCTTAATGGCCGAGAAGCGGGCCGCTGCTACCACGATTCCCGCCAGAAGCCGGTCGCGGCGATAAGCGCGGTTTATTGCGCATTGACTTCGTTGAAGAACGTGTGGGCGCGGTCCCACGGACCGGCGCTTGCGAGGGCTTCGCTCAAAGGCCGCTCAGCTAGCCGGCGAGCAAAGGAAATCGGATGGTCAGCGACCTGCCAATATTCCCGCCGCACCTTGTCGAGTCGTCCGTGTCGAAAATTGCTACCGCTTGCCAACGCCCATTTTTCTCCGCTTATACTCAATGTCGCCTGAGCGGCTAACGCCCACGCCCCACGCTGCACGCCGACAAAATCCCACGACGCCAGTCGACAACACGGCACGCGATCCACATTTCGCAACCGCAGTTCTTACACTACAGGTGGGGCCTCTTATGCTCAATCGTGCTTTTCGCGCAGTGATTTCATCATTGCTCGTGACCGGCGCGGCCGTTGCACCGGCCATCGCGCATGCAGACGACAGCTTCGCGCAGGACGACGGCGCGTCGCATGGCCGTCCGGTCAAGGTGATGATCATTTCGATGTTCGGTCCGGAAGGCCAGGTATGGCTCGATCATCTCGGACCGTGGCAGGACGTCACCGTCGCCGGTCTGTCTCCTGACTACCCGGCCGTGCACTGCAATGGCGAGGACGTCTGCGTGATGACGACGGGCATGGGGCACGCGAATGCCGCCGCGTCGATCATGGCGCTGACGTTCTCACCACGTTTCGACTTGCGTCATACCTACTTCCTGGTGGCGGGCATCGCCGGTATCGATCCGCAGCAAGGGACCGTCGGTTCCGCTGCCTGGGCAAACTGGCTCGTCGACTTCGGCATTCAGTGGGAAATTGACGGGCGCGAAATTCCGCCGGGTTGGAACACCGGCTATCTCGGCATCAACACGACGGGCCCGACGCAGAAGCCGCCGCTCGACTATCGCACTGAAGTGTTCCAGCTCAATCCGGCGCTCTCGAACGTGGCATTCGCGCTATCGCGCAACGTGACGCTGACCGACGATGCCCAGGCGCAGGCCGCCCGCGCCAAATACAGCTATGCGCCTGCGAACCGTCCGCCGACCGTGATCCAATGCGACACCCTGGCGGGCGATACCTGGTGGTCGGGCACCGACCTTGGCGAGCGCGCGCGGCAATGGACCAAGATCCTGACCGACGGCAAGGGCACCTATTGCACGACGCAGCAGGAAGACAACGCCACCTTCGAGGCGCTGACGCGAGGGGCGACCGTGCATCGCGTCGACCTGAATCGTGTTGCGGTGCTGCGCGCTGGCTCGGACTTCGACCGCCCGTACGCGGGCCAATCGAGTGCCGACAATCTGCTCAACTACTCTTCGCAGGGCGGCTTCACGATCGCGATCGACAATCTGTTTCTCACGGGCAATCGGCTCGTGCAGGACATCGTCACGCATTGGGGCGAGTGGCGCGACGGCGTACCCCAGCGGTAGCGCGTTTGCGGCGTGGTGAAGCGTACCGCGTACCGGTCTGGCTGGCGATCGATCGTGTCCACCGTTGTCCTCAGTTGCCGTGGCCACGCATGTGCCAACGCACACCGGCGGTGTGCTCGCCGCAGCGGTACGCTACGTCACAGGATCCGACCGAGCCATCTCAGTATCGGTGCTTGCACCTTCCCGCGAAATTGCGCCCGAGGTTCGGTCAGCAACGCGATTCAGGCGCGCTCGCTCCAATGACTGCCGCTGCGTTCCTCGATCGCTCGTGAAAATTCGCAAGGCGCAAGGCTCCTGCCATCGAGCCATGCGAGGTTGCTGTCATGTTCCGCAGAGGTGGCGGTGATAAGCGCGGGTTATTGTGGCGGAAGGCAGCCGGAGTCGAACCGACCTGAAAGCGTCTGACGCCCTCAACTGGGTTTGAAGACCGAAACGGCTGTATGTTTAAACAGCCTTTTTATCGGGATCGACGGTCCTATAAGGGTTTGCGGGCTGCCCAAATGTTGTACATGCGAACAGTGTTTACGGTTTTAAGGCAGAAAAATCCACACCGATAAACGACTGCGTACCCGCATCTCGTGCGGGGTTTCGCTCATCTAATACCGGGTGGGTTGGAGTTTGGTCCACCGGCGACCTATTGATGCGGACTCGCGTTGCGCCGCGGCGTCGAAACGTACATCTGCTCGAGTGCGTGCGGACATCGGGTCGTGCGGTGCACGGCGGTAGAGGATTTCGCATTTCCCCGATTAAAGGCAACGCTTTAACCTCGTGCCCCTACGCTGAGTTCCGATGGACAAATAATGCAACCAACATAAATGTCCCAAGATGGCCGACGAGAACTTAATAAGACCGTTTTTTGCTCTCCAACAATGCAAGTTGTCGGTTACCATTTCGACGGTTCATCTTGGCGGGGGGCGCTATTGATCTAAGTAGCATCACCACCGCTCCTGATCTTAACGATGCGCGATACAGACGACGGAATACCTGTTCCAAATACAGGTGTTTCACGCGCAAAAAGAATAAGGGGAAGTTTCATGATCGTGTTGAAAGGGAAAACAAAGGGGCCAGCGACATCAAGCTATGTGATCAGTCACAACGCAAAAGCTCTCTATAGTCACATGGCGAGTGCGTCCATTTCATTCCATTTCGACAGCTATTCTGAAGCAGCAGTTTTCGCTAATAAATACGGCGATCTGTTTGCCCTGAACCCAAACAAATTCAGTGCGAGATTCGAAAAATTCTTTTTGCCGATATTGTTCGTTTTGGCGGATGCTGTTGTGGACAAGCGAAAAGCCAAGTGGATTGTGAACATTCGCATTGGGACGGCAAAGGGTGAAATAGTTGCTCCCGTTTTTTCGAGCGTGAAGCGCCATCTCGTTTCCTCTTTCACGGATAACCAGTTCACGCCACGCTCCGCGCCGCAAAAGAATTCGGTTGTTAGCGACGATACATTGTTCGAAAAAAGCCTACTTGAACACGCGAGACAGCATGTTAGCCTATTAAAACAGCGGTACATTGCATTCGGCTACGATCCGCGTGAAGTCAACACCAGGTACGTGTCCCCGGACGTCATGTTCGAGACTGATACGACGGAAATTCCAAACATCGTGTACTCGGACGCGGAGAACGGAATACATTGCTATCCATCGTCAGGTAAAGACGTTCTCCGATTGAGCGATGCGCAATACGAGGCACTTACGCTGTTTTTACTATGGTTTTTCCGAACCGAGCAGGTTCTTGGCACGGCAACCGCATACGACCGAATTGCTGCCGCAAGGCGAATAGATAAGCCGGCCAAGATCGAGCAAGCGGACACGCTGTGGAAGGAAATCAAAAAAGCTTTGGACGAGCTAGCGTCGGTCTACAAAATGGTATTCGACGGCACGCAAGATCTGACGAAGATCACGGACAACGATCTGAAGCCAATGTATATAAATGGCAAGACGACGCACTACCGACAATTGCTTGCAGAGGCAAACAAGAAAATCAATAGCTTTCTTATCGAACACGGATACATGAGCCCGATCGAACTCGTAGCCCAACCAAGGAAAACGAAGCCGGCAGGCTTTCGGGCAGCCTCGAATGAATTCAATGGAGAAGTGCGGTTTCGCGTTCACCTTCATGAATTGAAACCGCACGTACAGCACCTCGACGCAGCAATGATCGACTTCGTCGTCCGTAATCACACAACGGTAAGCGGCGCTGCCATCCTATTGCAGATCGATCAGAAAACTGCCAAGAAGAAGCCCGACGTTGCCGCGCAAATACAAAAGGCGCGACAGGACGCGCAAGCCAAGATTTCGAAGATGAGTTTGCAGCAACATATTCAGTATCTGCGTGATGCCCATGACATCGTGATGACTAACAAACTCCTTGATAAGTATCCGGTTGTTTAGTTGGGTTGGGGCTCCAGAGCTGGACATGCTTTGGTCGACAATGAACGCCACATCTATAAAGTCCGACGCGAGATGCTGGAAATCGCTAAGGCGTGCAAACATCGGGAAACACGCGCAGCTATCAGGGTAGCCTTCTATTCTGGCATGCGCCTGAGCGAGATCCTGCGCGCCAAGGTGACGCGCGATGGATTCTCCCTGGCTACAACAAAAAATGGTCGACCGCGCATTGTGCCGATTCACCCGAAGATCGCGGTCATAGCCCGTCGTGTGCGGTTCACGATCAAGCCGCATAAGCTCAAGGACGAATGGAACAAGGCTCGCACGAAGGCTGGCTACCCGGACGTGCGGTTTCACGACCTGGGGCACAGCGCGGCCTCGGAAATGATCAATTCGGGGATCGACTTGTACACAGTCGGAGGCGTATTGGGGCACAAAACGCCGGCCTCGACCAAGCGCTACGCACACCTGATAACCGAGCGGCTTGCGGACGCGGTCGCCAAGATTGGGACCAGGAAGTAGGCGGTGGAATTTGGTTTCGGGCAGAAAAACCCACACACTTGATGTCGAGGCGGGAATTTTACGGTGCAACAAAATCCCTGAAACCCTTGTGGCGGAAGGCAGCCGGAGTCGAACCGACCTGAAAGCGTCTGACGCCCTCAACTGGGTTTGAAGCCCAGCCGCACCACCGGATACGGATGCCTTCCTTCGGTGATTGAATGACGCGTGGCCGGTTGAAACAGACCGCCAGCCAGATCAAGACGGATCGAGCCAGCGACTATCCGTGCGCACGAGGTGCAGGCCACGGTGGAAGCGAGTATACCCAACCCGGTCGAAGAACTCCAAAAGCTGGATCGCGCGTTTGCGGCCGAGTCCGGTCGCGTCGCGAAACGGTGCCGCCGCCACGGTGCCGGCGTTCTTTTGTGCCTCACCCCCCGCGATCGACGCAAGCTCGCGAATCACCTGCTGGTGATAGAACAGATCATGCACGATTTGGAACAGCTCGCCCTGGCGCGCGAGCTTGCGCAGCAACTGGCGCACGCGCTCCTCGGGCACACTGTGCGCGGTCGCGAGGTCGCGCACCCACGGCGGATCGAAACGCCCCGCCTGGATCTCGGCCAGAAGGGTCGCCGCAAGCGCCTGATCGGCGGCGTCGAGCGTCACGGTATGGTCGGGCAAATGCAGCCACGGGCCGCGTTTGACGAGCTCGCCGCGCGCCGTCGCATCGTCGACCAGCGCGCGCCACAGCGCGTCGTCGAGCAGAGGCGTCGCGATGCGCCGCAGGCGTGACGCGTCCGGGCCGAGTTCATCCGGCGAGCGCTCGTGGTACTGCGCGAGCGCGCTCGTCAGCCGTTCGGCGAGCGCGCTCCATGTTGCGCTCGTGACCAGTAACGCGTCGTGGCCCGGCAGTTCGATCGTGCGTGTATTGGCGGGCAACGCAAGTGCGGCCGCAGGCATCCCCGTCAAGCGCTCCAGCAACGCACGCGACAAACCGCGCGGCGCGCGCGCGAACAGCGTGTCGAGTGAACCGGTGTCGAGCAGCGTCTGGATCGCGTCGAGCCACGCGAGCCGCTCCGGCGAGCGCCGCTTGCGCGCCGGAGCGAACGGATCGAGAACGTGGCCGCCGCCCACCGTGCGATTGGCCTGTGCATTTCGCACGACGAAGCGATCGCCCGGCACCGCGCACAGCGGCCGCTCGAACACGAATTGCGCACGCGCGCGTTGACCTGGCGCCAGCGCGTCGCCTTCGAGCAGCGCCACGTGCGCAACCTGATGCTGCGTGCCGAGATGCACGTGCAGCGGCGTCCATTGGGCGAGCGCATGCGGCGCGTCGGCGAGCAGCGTCAACATCACGTCGACGCGCTCGCTCGCTTGCGACAGTCGAGGATCGACGATCCAGTCGCCGCGCTCGATCGCACTCTTCTCGATTCCCGCCAGATTCAGCGCGCAGCGCTGGCCCGCGCGACCGGTTTCGGCGGGGCGATTCTGCGCGTGGATGCTGCGCACGCGCACCGGCTGATTTTTCGGCGCGAGCAGCATCGTGTCGCCGACGCTCACGCTGCCCGCGACCACGGTCCCGGTGACGATCGTGCCCTGCCCCGCGAGCGTGAACACGCGATCGACGGCGAGGCGGAACAGGCCGTCGTCGCGCTTCATTCGCCATGCGGCGGCTTGCTCGCGCAGATGCGCGTTCAGCGCGGCGACGCCCGCATCACCCGCGCGCGTCGCGCAGGTGTCGAACACCGGCGCGTCGCGCAGCACACTCTCGCCGACGAACGCGCTCACTTCATCGCGCACTTCGCGCAGGCGCTGCTCGTCGACGCGATCCACTTTCGTCAACGCAATCGCGCCGCGCCGGATGCCGAGCAGTTCGACGATCGCCAGATGCTCACGTGTTTGCGGCATCACGCCGTCGTCGGCGGCGATCACGAGCAGCGCGAAGTCGATACCGCTCGCGCCCGCGGTCATCGTGTGCACGAGCTTCTCATGGCCCGGCACGTCGATCAGACCGAGCACGTCGCCGTTCTCGAGCGGCACGTACGCGTAGCCGAGCTCGATCGAAATGCCGCGCGCTTTTTCTTCCTTGAGCCGGTCCGTGTCGACGCCGGTGAGTGCCTTCACGAGGCTCGTTTTGCCGTGGTCGATATGCCCAGCAGTACCGACGATCATGCGTGCCTGTCCTTCAGCTGCTTTTCGGTTGAGCGACCAACTGAGCGATCAATTGCGCTTCGTCGGCGGATTCGAGGCAGCGCAGATCGAGCCGCAACGCGTCGTCCGCGATCCGTCCGATCACCGGCCGCGCCATCTCGCGCAACTGCTTTTCAAGCGCAAGCAGATGACGGCCGCCGCGTTTGCCGTCGGCCACCCGGACGACGAGCCCGTAGCTCGGCAGCACGTCGACAGGCAATGCGCCGCTGCCGATCTGGCTGAACATCGGCTCCGCGGCCACGCTGTAGCGTGCGTCGATCGCCTGCTGCAACGCCGGCATCACGCGCTGCGCGGCGCCCTGAATATCTTCAGCGGGCCGCGTGAGCAGCCGCAGCGTGGTCAGCCGCTGCGTCAGCTTTTCCGGCGCGCGATACAGCTGCAGCACCGGCTCCAACGCCGCGAGCGTCAGCTTGCCGACGCGCAGTGCGCGCTTGAGCGGGTGCTTCTTGACCTTCGCTATCAGGTCGCGCCGCCCGACGATCAGCCCCGCCTGCGGGCCGCCGAGCAGCTTGTCGCCGCTAAAGGTGACGAGATCGGCACCGGCCTCGACGGTCGCGCGCACGGTCGGCTCGCGCGGCAAGCCCCATTCGCCGAGATCGACGAGCGTGCCGCTGCCGAGATCGACGGCGACAGCGAGCCCGCGCGCATGCGCGAGCGATGCGATCCCTTCGATGCTGACTTCCTTCGTGAAGCCGCTGATCGCATAGTTGCTCGCGTGGACCTTCATCAGCAGTGCGGTGCGCGCGTTGATCGCCTGTTCGTAGTCCTTCAGATGGGTGCGGTTCGTCGTGCCGACTTCGCGCAGCTTCGCGCCCGCGCGGCTCATGATGTCGGGAATGCGAAACGCGCCGCCGATTTCGACGAGCTCGCCGCGCGACACCACCACTTCCTTCTTCGCCGCGAGCGCTGACAGCGTGAGCAGCACCGCGGCCGCGTTGTTGTTGACGATAGTCGCCGCTTCGGCGCCGGTCAGCTCGCAGATCAGCTCGTCGATCAGGTCGTCGCGGTCGCCACGCTTGCCGGTGGCGAGATCGAACTCGAGGTTGGCCGGTTGCGTGAGCGCGGTCATCACGCCGCGCACCGACTCGTCGGGCAACAGCGCGCGGCCGAGGTTGGTGTGCAGCACGGTGCCGGTCAGGTTGAACACGCTACGCAGCCGTGACGCGTTGCGCGCGAGCAGCGCTGCGGTGACGCTCGCATGCAGTTGCGCGGTATCGAGCGCGCTCACCACCGGTTTAGCCATTGCATCGCCCGATTGCGCGCTGATCCGCCACGCGTCGAGCACGTCGCGCAGCGCGTTGAGCACCTGCGTGCGGCCGTATTCGCTGACGAGCGGCGAGAATTCGGCCGACGCCATGACCTTGTCCACCGACGGTACGCGCGCCATCAGCGCGTGCAATTCCGAGCTGCTCACGTCGCTCACGAGCAATCCTTATGTCGATTCGAACTTGCGTCCGGTCGGGTCGCCGTTATGCGGAGTCGTCGTCCCCCGCTTCCGTCCCGCCGGCCGCCTGCTCCGGCCACAGCCACGGATGCGGCGACGCGCGCCGGTACCCTTCCGCGCCCATCAGCAGATCCAGCGTGAGGCTCGCAAGGTCGTCCGCGAACGGATCGAACTCGTAGTCCTTCGCCTGGATGCCGATCTTGCGATAAGTATGGCATTCGTCGCACGACTCCGCCTTCAGCGCGGCGTTTTTCGCTTCGGCTTCGCGCGTGGCAGCATCGGCGTCGGGCGAGCCGACCACGTGATACGCGATGCCCTTCGTCGAATCGCAGTTCGAGCATTTGCTGCGGACCATATGCCACTCGGTCGCGCACAGCCCGCATTGCAGATAACGATAGTTGTCGTACGCGCCGCCGATGCGCACCGTGCTTGCTACCGGATGCGAACCGCACACCGGACACAGGCCCGGCGTGTCGAGGTACGGCACGGCGCGCTTGTCGATGTCGGCGGCGAGGTCGGTCCACACGACCTGCAGCGCGGCCATGATGAATGGCGCGCTTGCCGGATCGACGTCGGCAAAGCGCTGCGCGAAGATCGCGTCGGCCTGCGCTTCGAGCGTGGCGACTTCGAATGAGCCTAGGCGCGCGAACAGGGCCGTGAGCGGCGGCGTCAACGGCCCCGCGGCTTCGATCCTGTCGAGCAGTTCCAGCAGCACGTCGCGCCACGCCGGATCGCGCGCGCCGGAGAGAGCCGGAATCAGCGGCATCGAGTACTGTTGCGCGCTCGCGATCAGCTCGGGGCTCGGCTGTTGTGCCTTGAAGTGCGCGAGCACCGCCTGTTGCGCATCGGCGAGCGCCGCCATGAGCCGCAGATAGCCGGCGATCGGATTGCTGCGGGACGCGAGCTGACGCAGGCGCGCAGCGCGCGGCGCGAACACCGCGAGCCGCTCCGGCATCCGGATGCGGGGTATCGCCGTGGGATCGAGCGACTCGATGTCGGCGGCTTCGAGAATGCGTTGGACCAAAGTATCGACCTCTGAAAACTGAAGAGCCGCCGCCCGTCATCGACGAGGCGCGGCGGCCCGGTGCGCGGGGCTGCATCTGGCGCATTGAAACACGCGCCTCTACAGCGCAGATGAAGCGTACTTTACTTGCCGATGATTTCCCTGAACCAGTTCGGATGATGCTTGCGTGCCCAGCCGTACGTGACCGTGCCGCGCGTCATCGCACGTACGGAGCCCTTGACCCACAGCGCCGCATAGACATGCACGATGACGCCCACCATCAGCAGGAACGCTGTGAACGCATGCACGAGCGCCGCGAGCCGGATCACGCTGATCGGGAAATAGTACGAGAAGTAGCGTCGCCAGATCACGATACCGCTCAGCAGCAACAGCAGCAAACAGATCACCATCACGTAGAACAGCAGCTTCTGGCCGGCGTTGTACCTGCCGATCGCCGGCAGGCGTTCCTCGCGATTGTTCAGCACGTCGCCGAGCTGCTTCATCCACTGGATGTCGGAGCTGTCCAGATAGTTGTGATGCCAGAAGCGCAGCGCAAGAATCAGAAACGAGATGAACATGACGCAGCCGATGAACGGATGCAGAATCCGCGTCCACTGCCCACCGCCGAGGACCGCGTACAGAAACGCCATCGACGGATGAAACATCGCGAGACCCGACAGCGCGAGCAGGATGAAGCAGATCGCGGTGATCCAGTGATTCGTGCGCTCGTTCGGCGTATAGCGCACGATCAGGCGGTTGCCCTTCACGTCCGTGAGGCCAGTGTGCTCTGAGTGATTCATTGCGTGCCCTCCCGCGAACGGCGTGCTTCTTCGGCTTCCTTGAGTGCCGCGGCCTCGTCGGCCTCGGACACCTCGTTCGGACCGACGCGCGTGTAGTGGAAGAAGCCCGCGAGCGCTGCGAGCCCCATCACGACCAGCCCGATCGGCTTGGCCACCCCCTTCCACAACGACACCAGCGGACTGATGCGCGGATCGTCTGGCAGGCCGTGATAGAGCGACGGCCGGTCGGCGTGATGCAGCACGTACATGACATGCGTGCCGCCGACCTTGTCCGGGTTATACAGGCCAGCGTTCTGGAAACCGCGCTCCCTCAGATCGACGATGCGGTCCTCGGCCTGCTGCTTCATGTCCTCCTTGGTGCCGAACATGATCGCGCCGGTTGGGCAGGTCTTCACGCAAGCCGGCTCCTGGCCGACCGCCACGCGGTCCGAACACAGCGTGCACTTGTACACGCGGCGATCCCGCTTCGACATACGCGGTATGTCGAACGGACAGCCGGCGATGCAAAAGCCGCAGCCAATGCAGTTCTCCTGGTGGAAATCCACGATGCCGTTCGTGTACTGCACGATCGCGCCCGGCGACGGACAGGCCTTCAGACAGCCCGGGTCCTCGCAGTGCATGCAGCCGTCCTTGCGGATCAGCCATTCGATGTCGCCGGCGGAATTCTCGTACTCCGAAAACCGCATGACGGTCCACGAATGCTCGGTCAGGTCGGGCGGATTGTCGTAGACGCCTACGTTCACGCCGATCTCGTCGCGCAGATCGTTCCACTCCATGCAGGCCGTCTGACACGCCTTACAGCCGATGCACTTCGATACGTCGATGAGCTTCGCGACCGACCCCGTGGCCGGCTCGCGACCCACCGGCGGCTGCGTGGTCGTGGCCGAGACGCGTCTGATGTCTAGTGATTGCAGTGCCATCTCTTTACCTTATGCCTTTTCGACCTTGACGAGGAACGACTTGGTTTCCGGTGTCTGCGAATTCCCGTCGCCCACCGGGGGCGTCAGCGTATTGACGAGATAGCCTGGCCTTGCGAGCCCCATGAAGCCCCAATGAATCGGCAGCCCGACGGTCTGCACCTTCTTGCCTTCGATCGTCAGCGGTTTGATGCGCTTCGTCACGACCGCGACGGCTATCAGGTGCCCGCGGTTCGAGCTCACCTTGACCCGGTCGCCGGCCACCACGCCGATCTCCTTCGCGAGGTCTTCGCCGATCTCGACGAACTGCTCGGGCTGGATGATCGCGTTCAGCTTCGCGTGCTTGGTCCAGTAGTGGAAATGCTCGGTCAGACGATAGCTGGTCGCCGTATGCGGGAAGTTCTCGTGCGTGCCGAACGTGGCTTTGTCGTTCGGAAACACGCGCGCCGCCGGGTTGCTGACGACCAGCTTGTTGTCCGGATGCAGCGGGTTGTATCCGAGCGGCGTTTCGAACGGCTCGTAGTGCTCCGGGAACGGCCCTTCGACCATATTGTCGCGAGCGAAAAACCGCGCGACGCCTTCCGGATTCATGATGAACGGATTCATGCCGTTTTCAGGCGGCTCGTCGATCTTGAAATCCGGAACATCGGCACCCGACCACGTGCTGCCGTTCCACGCGATCAGCTTACGCGTCGGATCGAACGGCTTGCCGTTGAGATCGCACGACGCGCGGTTATACAGAATCCGCCGGTTCACCGGCCATGCCCATGCCCAGTTCAGCGTGTTGCCGATGCCGGTCGGGTCCGAGTTGTCGCGGCGGCCCATCTGGTTGCCCGCCTGGGTCCACGCGCCGCAGAAAATCCAGCAACCGCTCGAGGTCGAGCCGTCGTCGCGCAGCAACGCGAAACCCGCGAGCTGCTCGCCTTTCTTCGCGAGCACCTTGGTCGGATCCTTCGGATCGGTCACGTCCGCGAGCGCCTTGCCGTTGAACTCCATCGCGAGTTCTTCGGGCGTCGGGCTGTCCGGCTTCGCATACGGCCAGCTCATGTTCAGGATCGGATCGGGATACTTGCCGCCGTCCTTGCGGTAAGCCTCGCGAATCCGCAGCCACAGCCCAGCCATGATCTCGAGGTCGCTCTTCGCTTCGCCGGGGCCGTCCGCGCCCTGCCAGTGCCATTGCAGCACCCGGCTCGAACTGACGAGCGAGCCGCGTTCCTCGGCGAAGCAGGTGGTCGGCAGACGGTAAACCTCGGTCTGGATCGATGCGCTGTCGACGTCGTTGAACGGGCCGTGGTTCTTCCAGAACTCCGACGTTTCGGTCGCGAGCGGGTCCATGATCACGAGCCACTTCAGCTTGGCCAGCGCGGCGCCGTTCTTTGACTTGAACGGCGCGGCGGCAAGCGGGTTGAAGCCCTGCGCGATGTAGCCGGTCATTTTGCCCTGACTCATCAGCTCGAAGACCTGCAGCAGGTCGTAGGACTTGTCGAGCTTCGGCAGATAGTCGAAAGCGAAGTTGTTCTCGGCGGTCGCCTTGTCGCCCCACCACGATTTCATGAAGCTCACGTGGAAGGCGCGATAGTTGCGCCAGTAGCTCAGCTGGTTCGGCCGCAGCGGCTGCTGCGTACGCTTCGCGAGGTAGGCGTCGAAGTCCTGCTCCGCTTCCGTCGGCAGCGTCATGTAACCAGGCAACAGGTTCGACATCAGGCCGAGGTCCGTCAGGCCCTGGATGTTCGAGTGACCGCGCAGCGCGTTCATGCCGCCGCCCGCGATGCCGATGTTGCCGAGCAGCAGCTGTACCATCGCGGCGGTGCGGATGATCTGCGAGCCGGTCGAGTGCTGCGTCCAGCCAAGCGCGTACATGATCGTGGTCGCACGTCCCGGCACCGACGTCGCCGCGAGCATCTCGCACACGTGCAGGAACTTGTCCTTCGGCGAGCCGCAGATTTTCTCGACCTGCTCGGGCGTGTAGCGCGAGTAGTGCTTCTTCATCAGCTGATAGACGCAGCGCGGATCCTGCAGCGTCGGGTCGACTTTGACGAAGCCGTCGTCGCCGCGCTCGTAGTCCCACGAGGTCTTGTCGTAGCTGCGCTTGTCAGCGTTGTAGCCGGAAAACAGGCCGTCGTTGAACTCGAAATCCTCGCGGACGATGAACGACATGTCCGTGTAGTTCTTCACGTACTCGTGCTGGATCTTGTCGTTCGTCAGCAGGTAGTTGATCACCCCGCCGAGGAATGCAATGTCCGTGCCGGTGCGGATCGGCACGTAGTAATCGGCGACCGACGCCGTGCGGTTGAAGCGCGGGTCGACCACGATCAGGCGCGCCTTGCGGTGCGCCTTGGCTTCGGTGACCCATTTGAAACCGCACGGGTGTGCCTCGGCCGCATTGCCGCCCATCACGAGAATCACGTCCGCGTTTCTGATGTCGACCCAATGGTTCGTCATCGCTCCACGGCCAAACGTCGGGGCAAGACCTGCCACCGTCGGGCCATGTCAGACACGCGCCTGATTGTCGAATCCGAGCATGCCAAGACTGCGAGCAGTCTTGTGCGTCAGGTAACCCACCTCGTTGCTGCTGGCCGACGCAGCAAGCATCCCGGTGGTCAGCCAGCGGTTGACCTTCTTGCCGTCGGCGGTCGTCTCGACGAAGTTCGCGTCGCGGTCTTCCTTCATCAGCTTCGCGATGCGGTCTAGCGCGTCTTCCCACGAAATGCGCGTCCACTCGTTCGCCCCGGCCGCGCGGTACTCGGGATAGCGCAGACGGCTCTCGCTATGGATGAAGTCGATCAGGCTCGCGCCCTTCGGACACAGCGTGCCGCGATTGACCGGATGGTCGGGGTCGCCTTCGATGTGGAAGATGCTGGTCTTGACGTTCTTGGCTTCGTCGCCAAGGCCATACATCAGGATGCCGCAGCCCACCGAGCAGTACGGGCAGGTGTTGCGGGTTTCGGTAGCACGCGACAATTTGTACTGACGGACCTCGGCCAGCGCGGGTGTCGGAGAGAAGCCCATCAGGGCCAGGCTCGATCCGGCGAGTGTGGTGGACGAGATCTTCAGGAATTGTCGCCGAGTCATTTGCGTCATTGAATGGCCTCGGCTCTTTTGGGGACAAAAATGATTATAGGTGCCGATTTCGCGATATGCAGGGAGATCGCAGCGCATTCGTCATATGGGTAAATATGAGAAGGGACAGTGACTTGAATGAATGCCGGTGACACGCCGGCACGATTTATTCCTGCTCCATTAGCGACTTTTACGCGGCCGATTATTTTTGCAATGAACGGGTTCCGGATAAAACCGGCTTCTGCCCGCGCCGACGCTGCACCCTGTGAAAACAACCCTCATAATGCGGTCATTCGACGAACCGGAACTCCCGCCTTCATGACCCAAGCCCACGCAAGCAAGCCCCCCCGCCTCACGAGCCTGTCGCACGGCGGTGGCTGCGGCTGCAAGATCGCGCCCGGCCTGCTGGCCGATCTGCTCAAGCGCAGCGCGCCGTTGCCGTTTTTCCCCGACCTGCTGGTCGGCAACGACACCGCCGACGACGCCGCCGTCTACAAGCTCAACGAAGACCAGGCGATCGTCGCGACCACCGACTTCTTCATGCCGATCGTCGATGACCCGTTCGACTTCGGCCGCATCGCCGCGACCAACGCGATCTCCGACGTGTACGCGATGGGCGGCAAGCCGATCATGGCGCTCGCGATCGTCGGCATGCCGATCAACGTGCTGCCGCACGACGTGATCGCGGCCGTGCTGAAGGGCGGCGAATCGGTCTGCGCGGACGCGGGCATCCCGCTTGCAGGCGGCCATTCGATCGATTCGGTCGAGCCGATTTACGGCCTCGTCGCGCTGGGCGTCGTCGATCCGAAGCGCGTCAAGCGCAACGCGGGCGGCCAGGCCGGCGACGTGCTGATCCTCGGCAAGCCGCTCGGCGTCGGCATTCTGTCCGCGGCGCTGAAAAAAGACCGGCTCGACGAGGCCGGCTATGCGGCGATGATCGGCGCGACCACCAAGCTGAACCGGCCCGGCGCCGAGCTGGCGCGGCTCGACGGCGTGCATGCGCTGACCGACATCACCGGCTTCGGCCTGCTCGGCCACACACTGGAACTCGCGCGCGGCTCGAAGCTGACCGCGCGAGTGCGCTATGCGGACCTGCCGTGGCTGCCGAACGTCGCGAGCCTCGCCGAGGCCGGCATTTTCACCGGCGCATCGGGCCGCAACTGGGATGCGTACGGCCACGACGTCGTCCTGCCTGCCACGTTGCCGCCCGCCGGCCGCGCGCTGCTGACCGATCCGCAGACGTCGGGCGGGCTGCTGGTGTCGTGCGCGCCCGAAGCGGTCGACGAAGTGCTCGCGCTGTTCCGCGCGGATGGCTTCGCCGACGCGCGCGTAATTGGCGAGATGGTGAGCGGTCAAGCGCGGGTCGAAGTCGTCTGAAGAAGGCGGCTGAGAAGCGCCACTGAAGAACGCGGGAAGAGACGCGCAATCGGCCCGAACCAGCCGCCCATGCGATAATTTTGGTCTTCCCGCCGTCCGTTTTGTCCCTACTCCCTTGAAAAGCCTTCTAGTCAGCCTCGACAAAGCCGGCGATTTCGATGAAATCGTCGACGTTCGCACACCGCTCGAGTTCGAGGAAGACCATATTCCGGGCGCGATCAACGCGCCAGTGCTGAGCAACGAGGAACGTGTGCTGGTCGGCACGACCTACAAGCAGGTGTCGCCGTTCGAGGGCACGCGGATCGGCGCGGCGTTGGTCGCGCGCAACATCGCGCATCATCTGGAAACCACCTTCGCCGACCGGCCGCGCAACTGGCGTCCGCTGATCTACTGCTGGCGCGGCGGCAAGCGCTCGGGCTCGGTCACGACGCTGTTCAACATGATCGGCTGGCAGGCGCGCCAACTCGACGGCGGCTACAAAAGCTACCGGCGCGCGACGCTCGAGCGGCTCGAAACGCTGCCGCGCCGCTTCAGCTACATCGCGCTCGTCGGCCCGACCGGCAGCGGCAAGACGCGGCTGCTGTCGGCGCTGCATGAGGCCGGCGCGCAAACGCTCGACCTCGAGGCGCTCGCGTCACACCGGGGTTCGCTGCTCGGCGCGTATACGGGCGTGCCGCAGCCGTCGCAAAAGCGTTTCGACACGCTGCTCGTCACCGAGCTGCGCGGCTTCGACGTGAATCGGCCGGTGTTCGTCGAGGCGGAGAGCCGGCGCATCGGCGCCGTCACGCTGCCGCTCTCGCTGCTCGAAACGTTTCACCGCGGTGCATGCGTCGAGGTGCGCTCGAACCGCGAGGATCGCGCGGCGTTTCTGCTGCAGGATTACGCGCATCTGTTCGATGATCCCGACTACCTGAAGGGCCAGCTGGAACGGCTGATCGGCCTGCATAGCCGTGAACGGGTCACGAGCTGGCTGCGGCTCGTCGACGACAACCGGCGCGCCGAGCTCGCGCGCGAGCTGCTCGAACGGCACTACGATCCCGCGTATGCGCGCAGCAGCGGCCAGCATTTCGAGCAGTTGCCGAATGCACTACAACTCAATTTCCGCCCGAACGACGCCGACGTCGTCGAGCAGGCCCAAACGCTGCTCGCGCAGCTCGACAGTCGCACGCTCGTCGTCGGCTGACCCATTACGAACAATTCAGAACCATCATGCAATCAACCCTTCGGCAACCCCGCGTCACGCTTGGCTGGGTCGTGTTCCTGCTGATCGCCGTCGTCGGCCTCTTCTATGTGAAGTGGTTTCCGTACTACAACCGCGCGTTCGTCGCCGCGAGCCAGCATTCGATCGGCAAATCGATCCTGATGGGCACGTCCGCGAGCGCGCCGGCGGCCTCGTGGCAGGCGGCGATCGATTACGCGCTCGCCTATGGCAAGGCGATCTGGCAGGCGATGGTGCTCGGCCTGCTGCTCGGCTCCGCGGTGCAAGCGCTGATTCCGCCGCAGTGGGTCGCACGCGCGCTCGGCCGCGCCGACTTCAACAGCGTCGTCAAGGGCGGCCTGATGTCGTTGCCGGGCATGATGTGCACCTGCTGCGCGGCGCCGGTCGTCGCGGGCCTGCGCGCACGCGAAGCGGCGCCGGGCGCGGCGATTGCGTTCTGGCTCGGTAACACCGCGCTGAATCCCGCGACGCTGATCTTCATGGGCTTCGTGCTCGGCTGGCAGTGGATGGGTCTGCGGCTCGCGCTTGGCATCGTGATGGTGTTCGGCCTCGGCTACATCGTGAACCGCATGGTCACGCCGCAGGAAGCGCAAGCGTCGCGAGAGGCCGTCGCGCAACTGGTCAGCGCGGACAATCCGGGCACCGCGTTCTCGCGTTGGATCACGATTCTCGGGCGCATGACGTTACGGCTTGTGCCTGAATACATCGTGCTCGTACTGATTCTGGGTGCAGCGCGCGCGTGGCTGTTTCCGCACATCGGCCCCGACATCGACAACAGCCTGCTGTGGATCATCGCGCTGTCAATTGCCGGCACGCTGTTCGTGATTCCGACCGCGGGCGAAGTGCCGATCATTCAGGCGATGCTGTCGTTCGGCATGGCCGCCGGCCCCGCCGGCGCGCTCCTGATGACGCTGCCGCTCGTCAGCGTGCCGTCGTTCGCGATGCTTTCGCGGTCGTTTCCGCGGCGCGTGCTGACGGTGGTCGCCTGCGCGGTGGTGGTGTGCGGTATCGTCAGCGGTTTGTTGGCCGCTGCGCTGGGCTTCTGAAGCAGTTTTCGAGTTTGCGTTGTAGAACACAGAAGCATGAAACGTATTGCCCTCTTCGCCGTAACGTGTTGGTCCGCCGCCGGGCTGCTGTATGTTGGACAGCACTCGGTGGCGTTGATCGCCCTGGCCGGCGTCGTGGCGCTTGCGGGGTTCGATCTGCTGCGGCCTTGAGTGCCGCATTGTTTCTCTCGGGCATGAAAGCGTGCGCGTTCGTTTGATTCGTCATCCGAACGATGCGCTTCACGCCAGCGCGTCGCGAATCGCCGCGAGCCACAACGCCACCGCATGCGCGCCAGGGTCCGCATGGCCCAGCGCGCGATCGCCGACGTAGCTCGAACGCCCGCGACGTGGGTACATGGATGCGGTGCGCGACGCGCCATCGCTTGCCGCATCGACGGCGGCTTGCAACGCGGCATCCGTCGACGCCGCCTGAGCGAGCGCGTTATGCAACGCGTCGGCGGCAGGCTTCAGCGCATCGACCATCGTGCGGTCGCCAGGCCTCGCGCCACCCAACTCCATCAATCCATCGACACCGGCGCTGAACGCCGCCGCCCATTGCTGCGCTGTGATCTCGCCCGACTGTTCGAGCGCGGCCGCCGCGCGCAGCAGCATCACCGCGTACAACGGACCCGAGGTGCCGCCCACCACGCGCCGCAGCGTCGCCGACATGCCGCGCAACACCGCGCCCGGCGTTGTCTCCGACGCGTATGAATCGAGTTCGAGCTGCACCGCACGCGCGCCGCGCGCAAGACTGATGCCGAGGTCGCCATCGCCGACATGCTGGTCCATCTCGGTCAGGGTCGGCTCGGCTACCAGCAAGCACTCGCAGACTGCTTCGATCGCACGACGCAGCGTCGCGTCGCGAGCAAGCGTCGCGCCGCTCGCGTCCCGCGGCGCGGGTGGCGCGGCACGCACCGCGACCTGCGCGACGCGCCCGCTCAGCGCAGGCCATGCGCTCGTATAGGCCACGGCGTCGAGCAGGCTCAGCCGGTCGTCGTCGACACGCAGCAGCGTCAGCGAGACGCCGGCCATTTCGAGCGCGCTCAGGAACGTACCCGCCCATGCGCGCGCGACCTCGATGCCGCGCTCGTCGAGCTGGCACAGCGCGGCGTTGGCCACCACGTTGAGCTCGCTCGACGGCGTGCCGCCCAGATTGTTCACGAGCAGGACGACGCGCTCGCCCGCTCGCAACGCGAGATCGTCGACGATCTTCGCGAGCAGCTTGCCGACGATCGCGTCGGCAGGCTCGAGCGCGCCTCGCGCCACGCCGGGTTCGCCATGAATGCCGAGGCCCCACTCGATTTCGCCATCGGCCAGCTCGAAGCCCGGCTTGCCCGCGGCCGGCACCGTGCACGGCGTCAGCGCGACGCCCATCGTGCCGAGCGACGCGGCCGCCTCGCGTGCGATCCGCGCGACCTCGGCCAACGGCAAACCGCGCGCAGCGGCCGCACCCGCGATCTTGTGAACCAGCACCGTGCCCGCGAGCCCGCGACGGCCCGCGTGATCGCCGCTCGCGCTCAGCGCGACGTCGTCGGCCACGATCATCATGTCGACTGGGATGCCCTCGGCGCGCGCGATTTCAGCCGCGAGGCCGAAGTTGAAGCGGTCGCCCGTATAGTTCTTGACGATCAGCAACGCGCCCGCAGGGCCGGCCACCGCGCGGATCGCGTCGAGCACGGCGTCAGTGGAGGGCGACGTGAAGACCTCGCCGGCCACCGCCGCGCTCAGCATGCCGTGACCCACGTAGCCGCCGTGCGCGGGCTCGTGGCCCGAGCCGCCGCCCGAGATCAGCGCGACCTCGCCGCGCGCGGCCACGGCCTCCGCATCGGCGCGCACGACGATAGTGCCGCCCTGCAACAGCGAGAGTTGGGGATTGAGCGCGACGAGGCCGTCGAGCATGTCGGGGACCACGGTGGACACATCGTTGATGAGCTTCTTCATTGCGTCAGCTCCGTTGGATGCTACCGGCATCGCGTGACCACACGATGCGATACGAACGGCAGTCGGGTCAGCGGCGAAAGCGGAAGGTCTAACTGTACCGCGCATTGACGAACGACGACGCGATAGCGAGAAAGCACGTACGAACGCGCGCAAGCCGCAAGCAGACAATGGAAACGAAGGGGACGTGATGCCGAACGGCGAAACTGCGGGAACGACTGGATGGATTTGACAGGACCGTAGACGAAAGCGGAACCGCTTTCGTCTACGTCACAGATGCGTTGGTAGGCTCGATTGGATTCGAACCAACGACCCCCACCATGTCAAGGTGGTGCTCTAACCAACTGAGCTACGAGCCTTTAGAGGCGCGAATTATAGAGAGTCATCGCGGACTGCACAAGCCCTTGCCGCGATTTATCGCGATGCTCGCGTGTTGATCAGTTCGTCGCGGTCCATTCGGTGTGTGGGTCCAATGGATAAACCGGCCGCTTCACGTGCTCGAAGCGAAACAGACCATAGTCCGAACTCGTGACGCCACGGCTATCGCATTCGACGAGCGCCGCCGCGATCGGCGCGAAAACCGGCCTGCAATACATGCGCGATTTGAGCAGCAGAAAACGCGCGCGGCGCGGATCGATGCCGACGCTTTCGAATACGCCCAGATCCCACGGCTCATGCGTGCGCTCGGTCACGACAAGCTTCACCGTGCCGGTGTCGAGCACCGCCGCGCGCCCCATGTAGGCGCGCTGGCCGGTGTAGGTCGGGCCGCTGATCACGTACTCGCCGTCTGTCAGCGCGCGCACGACGCCGGTCACGGCGAGCGGCGAACGCGCCGGCAAAGCAACGTTTGTGAGCTTGTTGCCGATCGCGAGCGTGACCGTGCTGCCGACTCCCGAGGCGGCCAACGCCGCGACCGCCTGCGGGTCGCACAACGGCCCGCTAACGATGCCTTCGAGGCCCTGCTTCAACGCTTCCTCGAGCAGATCCATCGTGTCGCACGTGCCTCCCGACATGCAGTTGTCGCCATGATCGAGCAGCAGCACCGGCTTGTCCGCGCCGCGTGTCAGCGACGCCGCGTGCGCGACCGATTCCGTAAGCGGTGCGCTGTGATAAACGAAATCGTCGCGCTGGTCCCAGATTTGTCGCGCGATGCGCTCGGCGACCGCCTCCGCATCGGCGCGCTCGCCATTGCCCACGACGACGACGCTGATGCATGGCGCGGCGATATCGGCGAGCGAGAAACCCGCCAGCACCGACACCGCGAGCGTGCCGCCGGCCTCGGCGGCGCGCGCGGAATCGATCGCGCGTTTCATCGCACCGTCGGCGGTCGCGCTGCGCAGCGTGTGCGTGAGCAGCGGCGGCTGACGCCACGCGATCACCGGCTTCGCACGGCCCTCGATCATGTCGAACAGCAGCCGCGCCGCGTGCTCGCCGGTCTCGTACATGTCCACGTGCGGATAGGTCTTGAAACTGACGATGATGTCCGCGTTGTCGATCATCTTCTGTGTGACGTTGCCATGCAGATCGAGTGCGACCGCGATCGGCGCGTGCGGCAGCAACGCACGCACGCGCGCGAGCAGATCGCCTTCGCCGTCGTTCGAATTCTCGGCGACCATCGAGCCGTGCAGGTCGAGCAGCACGGCGTCGCAGCCCGTTGCGGCGGCCACGATCGCGTCGCAGATCGCATCGTAAGCGGCCGCATCGACCGGCCCGCTCGGATTCGCCCATGCGGAGATCGGCGTCACGATTTCGGCGTGCGCGCGCTCGGCGGCGTCGATGAACGCCGTCATCGCCGTTTGCATGCCTTTGTTTTCGTCGAACGCGGCACGTGCATAGCTGGGACCGCTACGGCCGAATGCGGCCAGTGGGGTCTCGACCGGAGAGAACGTGTTGGTCTCGTGGTTCATTCGTGCGATCAGGATTTTCATGAACGTACGCTCCCCGCCTTCGACGACACACCGAGCCGCTGCGCGCACCGCCTGACGTCGGCGACCCACTGCGCGGCGAATGGCTGCGGCGGGAAGTAGACGAGCTGTTGGATGTCGCTGGTGATGGGGTTTTCTACGCTGCTGGTGCTGTGGGCGGCGGTGTTGCCCCACTTGCCGGCCGCCTGCACGCATACCGCGCGCAATGCGTGATCCATCGCAGTAAGCGACGCGTCATCGGCTCCGCGCAAATCGACGCTGATTTTGGCGCGGCCCGGAATGATGTTGCGCGAGTTCGGATGCACCTCGAGGCAACCGACCGCGTGCGGCTTGCGATGCTCGCCGGCATAGCCTACCGCTGCTAGCGCATCGTGAGCCGACGCGCAGTCGCGATCGCGTTGCGCTAGCGCATGCTCGAGGGTGAACACGCCGGCGAATGCGCCGGAGCACATCATCACGGGCACGAAGCGCGAGCCCTCCTCGTTGGTCCACATGGCGACCTCGAGCCCCGCCAGCACCCCGCAATTACCGGCGAATCTGCCGCCGGTCGGCTGCGTGTCGAGGTGGGTGCCCGCCATGACTGGCGGCAAATCGCCACGCAGCCCCGCCCGCCGCGCGAAGATATTGCCGACCGCGTCGACGCGCACAGTGCAGCCGATCTCCTTCGCCCACGCGACGAACTGATCGCGCGCCTCGCGGTCGAGTTCGGTCAGCGCGAGGTGCATGAGTCCGTCCCACAGCCGCGCTCCGTCGATCCGTAAACCGGCGGGAGTCGAGAAAATGTCGGGTGGATGCGCCAGCCTCGTTGCTCCCTCGCGTCGAAGACCGCTGGACGGCGCGCGCCCGCGGGTACTTGCTCAGTTCGGCTTCCTGGTCGGCGTCGTTCTCTTTGTCATGATAGAGAGATTTTGGTCGCGGCAGATGGCCGGTCGTGCGCGAGGCGGCAGCGCGGCGGCGCCTTTCAGAGAGTAAGCGTAGGGGCAAAGTCGCCCGAATACGCGCGTCGCGAGGGGCCCGCAATCTGCGCTTAAAAGGCCGTCAGCAAACGTTTCCGTCGGACGAAGCGGTCAAGACGCAATCAAGGCTCAACCTTTTGCGAAGCGCGCCGTTATTGCATGTGCTCAGGCAAACCCCTTGGATCTTCATGGCACAACCGATTCCTTTCCGCAACACTGGCGCTGCCCGCGCGCGGCATGCCAAGGCCATGCTGTTGCCCATCGCGCGCCAAATCGCCGATGATCTCGCGTTGCGAGTTCATCTGTCGCTCGACGCACTGCGCCGCGGCGTCGGCACAAAGAGCGACGCACAGACGCTGACGCAGATCATGCTGCTGACCAGCTACCTGGCCGATGCCGGCTTTGGTTCGATGAGCCGTGAAGAACTCCATGCCGCGGAGCGAATCTCGGCGATGGTGTTCAACGCGGGTCGGGAACGCAACGAATGGAAGCTGGACGATGCGGGATTCGGGCTCTTTGCATCGATCGCAACCAGCTACGATCGGCAACTGCATCGCGCTCCGCTCTGGGCGATTACGGAGGCCAGTGAAAAGCTCGACCGCTTTATCGCCGGCGGATCCGATCGGGCGCCAGTGCGCAAACGGGCTTAGCGTTTTTAGGAGGCAGCGCTGATCGTGTGAGCCGAAAGGACACGGATGTAGGGCGCGCCTATCTGGAACTGACGGGCTACGCGGATGCGCTGCGGATTGGAAAGTAACGAAGCGCGTAAAAGACCGCGTAAACGCAGAAACCCCACCGCGAGGGGTGGGGTTTCTGACTGGGTAAGGAGCCTGACGATTACCTACTTTCACACGGGCAATCCGCACTATCATCGGCGTGGAGTCGTTTCACGGTCCTGTTCGGGATGGGAAGGGGTGGGACCGACTCGCTATGGTCATCAGGCATGACGGGTTGCTGCGTCGCTACGGGTGAGCGCCACAGCCAATCGGGAAGAAGCGTAAAGGATTCGTGTGTGGGGGTTGTGCTGTTTCTGGCACAACATGGATCTCAACCGGTGAAACCCACCGGTTATAGGATCAAGCCTTACGGGCAATTAGTATCAGTTAGCTCAGTACATTACTGTACGTGCACACCTGACCTATCAACGTCCTGGTCTTGAACGACCCTTCAAGGGGCTCGAAGCCCCGGGGATATCTCATCTTAAGGCGAGTTTCCCGCTTAGATGCTTTCAGCGGTTATCTCTTCCGAACATAGCTACCCGGCGATGCCACTGGCGTGACAACCGGTACACCAGAGGTTCGTCCACTCCGGTCCTCTCGTACTAGGAGCAGCCCCCTTCAAATATCCAGCGCCCACGGCAGATAGGGACCAAACTGTCTCACGACGTTTTAAACCCAGCTCACGTACCTCTTTAAATGGCGAACAGCCATACCCTTGGGACCGGCTACAGCCCCAGGATGAGATGAGCCGACATCGAGGTGCCAAACACCGCCGTCGATATGAACTCTTGGGCGGTATCAGCCTGTTATCCCCAGAGTACCTTTTATCCGTTGAGCGATGGCCCTTCCATACAGAACCACCGGATCACTATGACCTGCTTTCGCACCTGTTCGACTTGTCAGTCTCACAGTCAAGCACGCTTATGCCATTGCACTATCAGCACGATTTCCGACCGTACCTAGCGTACCTTCGTACTCCTCCGTTACACTTTGGGAGGAGACCGCCCCAGTCAAACTGCCTACCATGCACTGTCCCCGACCCGGATCACGGGCCAAGGTTAGAACCTCAAACAGATCAGGGTGGTATTTCAAGGACGGCTCCACGCAGACTGGCGTCCACGCTTCATAGCCTCCCACCTATCCTACACAGACCGGTTCAAAGTCCAATGCAAAGCTACAGTAAAGGTTCATGGGGTCTTTCCGTCTAGCCGCGGGGAGATTGCATCATCACAAACACTTCAACTTCGCTGAGTCTCGGGAGGAGACAGTGTGGCCATCGTTACGCCATTCGTGCAGGTCGGAACTTACCCGACAAGGAATTTCGCTACCTTAGGACCGTTATAGTTACGGCCGCCGTTTACCGGGACTTCAATCAGGAGCTTGCACCCCATCATTTAATCTTCCGGCACCGGGCAGGCGTCACACCCTATACGTCCACTTTCGTGTTTGCAGAGTGCTGTGTTTTTATTAAACAGTCGCAGCCACCAGTTTATTGCAACCCCTTCACCCTCTGCGCGCAGGCGCATCAAGCTACCAGGGCGTACCTTATCCCGAAGTTACGGTACCAATTTGCCGAGTTCCTTCTCCCGAGTTCTCTCAAGCGCCTTAGAATACTCATCTCGCCCACCTGTGTCGGTTTGCGGTACGGTCACTGTGAAACTGAAGCTTAGAGGCTTTTCCTGGAACCCCTTCCAGTTGCTTCGCTTCCGAAGAAGCTCGCGCCACACCCTTGAGTCCTGTGCCCGGATTTGCCAAAGCACCCTCTTCAATGCAGCGACCGGGACTTCCAACACCCGGACAACCTTCCGCGATCCGTCCCCCCATCGCATTTCACAATGGTGCAGAAATATTAATCTGCTTCCCATCAGCTACGCATTTCTGCCTCGCCTTAGGGGCCGACTCACCCTACGCCGATGAACGTTGCGTAGGAAACCTTGGGCTTACGGCGAGGGGGCCTTTCACCCCCTTTATCGCTACTCATGTCAGCATTCGCACTTCCGATACCTCCAGCACACTTTCCAGTGCACCTTCGCAGGCTTACGGAACGCTCTCCTACCATGCGTGCAAAGCACGCATCCGCAGCTTCGGTATATGGCTTAGCCCCGTTACATCTTCCGCGCAGGACGACTCGATCAGTGAGCTATTACGCTTTCTTTAAAGGGTGGCTGCTTCTAAGCCAACCTCCTGACTGTTTTAGCCTTCCCACTTCGTTTCCCACTTAGCCATATTTGGGGACCTTAGCTGGCGGTCTGGGTTGTTTCCCTCTTGACACCGGACGTTAGCACCCGATGTCTGTCTCCCGTGATTGCACTCTTCGGTATTCGGAGTTTGCTATGGCGTAGTAATCCGCAATGGACCCCACAACCATGACAGTGCTCTACCCCCGAAGGTGATACACGAGGCACTACCTAAATAGTTTTCGGAGAGAACCAGCTATTTCCAGGTTTGTTTAGCCTTTCACCCCTATCCACAGCTCATCCCCTAACTTTTCAACGTTAGTGGGTTCGGTCCTCCAGCACGTGTTACCGTGCCTTCAACCTGGCCATGGATAGATCACCTGGTTTCGGGTCTACACCCAGCGACTGGACGCCCTGTTCGGACTCGCTTTCGCTACGCCTGCCCTAATCGGTTAAGCTCGCCACTGAATGTAAGTCGCTGACCCATTATACAAAAGGTACGCCGTCACCCCTTGCGAGGCTCCGACTGTTTGTATGCATGCGGTTTCAGGATCTGTTTCACTCCCCTCCCGGGGTTCTTTTCGCCTTTCCCTCACGGTACTGGTTCACTATCGGTCGATCACGAGTATTTAGCCTTGGAGGATGGTCCCCCCATCTTCAGACAGGATTTCACGTGTCCCGCCCTACTTGTCGTACACCCAGTTCTTTCATAATGTTTTCGCCTACGGGGCTATCACCCGCTATGGCCGCACTTTCCAGAGCGTTCGGCTAACACTACAAATAAAGAGTACAGGCTGGTCCCATTTCGCTCGCCACTACTCTGGGAATCTCGGTTGATTTCTTTTCCTGCGGTTACTTAGATGTTTCAGTTCACCGCGTTCGCTTCGCGTAGCCTATGGATTCAGCTACGGATACTCCATTAGGAGTGGGTTTCCCCATTCGGACATCGACGGATCAAAGCTCGTTTGCCAGCTCCCCGTCGCTTTTCGCAGGCTACCGCGTCCTTCATCGCCTGTGATCGCCAAGGCATCCACCACATGCACTTGTTCGCTTGACCCTATAACGGGTGAGTCTCTCTCGAAACGCACTGCGTTACAGGTTGAGTATTCGTGTTGCGCCGTATTCCAAAGCGATCTCTCGATCACTTAAAAATACATCGATACAATCACAACCCTGATTCACCTACTCACGCGCCCATCTCTAAGCACGCTTTCGTGAATCTCTTTACTACTTCTTCCTGATTGTTAAAGAACGACAGCCGATAGCGGGTTGCCCCGTACCGCTCTGACTGGCTCAATCGCCAATGCCAAGTACTCAGCAGCACTTCCTGCTGAACCCTTGGCATTGAAGATTGGTGGAGGATGACGGGATCGAACCGACGACCCCCTGCTTGCAAAGCAGGTGCTCTCCCAGCTGAGCTAATCCCCCAGTCATACACAGATAGTTACCTGTCACTCCGGGGTGGACCAGTCAGCACCACAGACAAGACAGTGGTGGGTCTGGATGGATTCGAACCATCGACCCCCGCCTTATCAAGACGGTGCTCTAACCGACTGAGCTACAGACCCCTGAGTCTGTCTGCGTTTCTTCTTCTAACCACAGCCGATAAGCGTGAGCACTTGCGCAGCAATGCGTAGCTCTGGAAAGGAGGTGATCCAGCCGCACCTTCCGATACGGCTACCTTGTTACGACTTCACCCCAGTCATGAATCCTACCGTGGTGACCGTCCTCCTTGCGGTTAGACTAGCCACTTCTGGTAAAACCCACTCCCATGGTGTGACGGGCGGTGTGTACAAGACCCGGGAACGTATTCACCGCGGCATGCTGATCCGCGATTACTAGCGATTCCAGCTTCACGCACTCGAGTTGCAGAGTGCGATCCGGACTACGATCGGTTTTCTGGGATTGGCTCCACCTCGCGGCTTGGCAACCCTCTGTTCCGACCATTGTATGACGTGTGAAGCCCTACCCATAAGGGCCATGAGGACTTGACGTCATCCCCACCTTCCTCCGGTTTGTCACCGGCAGTCTCCCTGGAGTGCTCTTGCGTAGCAACTAGGGACAAGGGTTGCGCTCGTTGCGGGACTTAACCCAACATCTCACGACACGAGCTGACGACAGCCATGCAGCACCTGTGTTATGGCTCCCTTTCGGGCACCCCCACCTCTCGGCAGGGTTCCATACATGTCAAGGGTAGGTAAGGTTTTTCGCGTTGCATCGAATTAATCCACATCATCCACCGCTTGTGCGGGTCCCCGTCAATTCCTTTGAGTTTTAATCTTGCGACCGTACTCCCCAGGCGGTCAACTTCACGCGTTAGCTACGTTACCAAGCCAATGAAGGCCCGACAACCAGTTGACATCGTTTAGGGCGTGGACTACCAGGGTATCTAATCCTGTTTGCTCCCCACGCTTTCGTGCATGAGCGTCAGTATTGACCCAGGGGGCTGCCTTCGCCATCGGTATTCCTCCACATCTCTACGCATTTCACTGCTACACGTGGAATTCTACCCCCCTCTGCCATACTCCAGCGATGCAGTCACCAATGCAGTTCCCAGGTTAAGCCCGGGGATTTCACATCGGTCTTACATCACCGCCTGCGCACGCTTTACGCCCAGTAATTCCGATTAACGCTCGCACCCTACGTATTACCGCGGCTGCTGGCACGTAGTTAGCCGGTGCTTATTCTTCCGGTACCGTCATCCCCCGGCCATATTAGGACCAGGGATTTCTTCCCGGACAAAAGTGCTTTACAACCCGAAGGCCTTCTTCACACACGCGGCATTGCTGGATCAGGCTTGCGCCCATTGTCCAAAATTCCCCACTGCTGCCTCCCGTAGGAGTCTGGGCCGTGTCTCAGTCCCAGTGTGGCTGGTCGTCCTCTCAGACCAGCTACAGATCGTCGGCTTGGTAGGCCTTTACCCCACCAACTACCTAATCTGCCATCGGCCGCCCCTGCAGCGCGAGGTCTTGCGATCCCCCGCTTTCCTCCTCAGAGCGTATGCGGTATTAATCCGGCTTTCGCCGGGCTATCCCCCACTCCAGGACACGTTCCGATGTATTACTCACCCGTTCGCCACTCGCCACCAGACCGAAGTCCGTGCTGCCGTTCGACTTGCATGTGTAAGGCATGCCGCCAGCGTTCAATCTGAGCCAGGATCAAACTCTTCAGTTCAAACCTGTTACTGTTTTCGGGCTCTCTCGAACCCGGTCGCTCACTCAACGTACTGACGAAGTGTCCAGCCATCTTCCGATGACCAAACCTTCCTTTCATTACTGTGTGAGGCTTCTTGATACTTTTGCTGTCAGCAGATTCCGCAGAATCCGCCGTCGCATTGCGCATCAAGCGCCCACACTTATCGGCTGTTAGTTTTTAAAGATCGGTCCGCACCACCCGCCGCACCTGAACCACCCGGCACCGCTTCGTTTGCGTCGCTGCGTCTGCAGCAGAGAAACGAGATTATGGAGAGTGATCGACAACACGTCAAGCCCCTTCCGCGAATTTCTTTCGGGGACAGCAGTCGAGGATGCGACTCCACATATGTATAGGAAGAAGACATCGAGCCCCCTTGCAAAAGCAACGACGCGCCCCTACCTACAATGATGAGCCGCGCGCAAGTACATGGGCCACACACCCGCGCATCCTCACACATTCACGCGAGAGCAACAGCCACGACGATTTGATGTGCGTCAATGAGCGCGAACCCCGAAGCTCGTATATAATGCGAGCCGCGCAAAATTTCGCATGTCCATCGGCCCGCTTCGAGCGGGCTCATCTTTTTTGCTCCCCAGAGCACAGCCCAACAACCGCGTTGAGTCACATCAGGTGATGCTGAGCCCTGCTCGAAACGCCTGACGGTAGCGTCTTGCGTCTCATAGCGAAGCCTCTAGAGGAAAATACGTGAACCCTTTTGATCGCGAAGACTCGCAACACGAAACCGCCGCCTTCACCGCCAAAGTTCCGTCCGGCCGCTCGGCCAAGGGCAAGGGCGCCGGCAAAGCGATCCCCGTGGCAGCCGATCTGCCCCCGCAACAAGCCGAAGAGCGCCAGCGCCTCATGCGCGCACTGATCCAGCTGGGTAAAGAGCAAGGCTACCTGACCCACGCGCAGATCAACGACCACCTGCCCGACAACTTCACGCAAACGGCCGCGATCGACAGCATCGTCAGCGCGTTCAGCGACATGGGCGTGCAGGTCTACGAGCAGGCGCCGGACGCGGAAACGCTGCTGCTCAACTCGAACGCCCCGGCCGTCGTGTCGGACGACCAGGCGGACGAGGAAACCGAAGTCGCGCTGTCGACCGTCGACTCCGAGTTCGGCCGCACCACCGACCCCGTGCGTATGTACATGCGCGAAATGGGCGCGACCGAGCTGCTCACACGCGCAGGCGAAATCGCGATTGCGAAGCGCATCGAAGACGGCCTGCACGAAATGGTGCAGGCGATCGCCGCGTGCCCGCTCGCGATCTCCGCGATCCTCGCGAGCGCGCAGCAGGTCGCCGACGGCGAGTTGCGCATCGACGAACTCGTCGACGGTCTGAATGAAGAGACGGCCGCCGCGGAAGAAGTCGCAAGCGCCGACGCGGATGCCGACGAAGACACCGGAGCCGAAGAAGAAAGCGAAGACGAAGAAGACGACGACGTCGGCCCGGCCGATTCGTCGGCGGCGGACGAAGCTCGCCTTAAGCAGCTTACGAGCGACTGCCTCGAAATCTTCGCCCAGGTCGGCATTTTGTACGACCAGATGAACGCGGCGCACACGCGCGGCGACGTCACCTCGAAGGCCTATCAGCGCGCACGCGAAGACATTCAACAACACCTCGCGAAGATCCGCTTCACCGCACGCACAATCGACCGTTTGTGCGGCGACGTGCAACACCAGGTCGCGCAAGTGCGCGCGATCGAGCGCAACATTCTGCAGATCGTCGTCTCGAAGGCCGGCATGCCGCGCGAGAAGTTCATCGAGACGTTCGCGGGTACCGAGACCGACCTCGGCTGGACCGAGCGTGCCGCGCGCACCGGCGCTTCGACCTATGGCGCTGCGCTCGAGCGTCATCTGCCGGCCATCCAGTCCGAGCAGCAAAAGCTGATCGACATCGAAGCGACGGTGTCGCTGCCGCTCAAGCATCTGAAAGAGATCAACCGCCAGATGGTCGCGGCCGAATCGAAGATGCGCAAGGCCAAGAGCGAGATGATCGAGGCGAACCTGCGTCTCGTGATCTCGATCGCGAAGAAGTACGTGAACCGCGGCATGCTGTTCCTCGACCTGATCCAGGAAGGCAACATCGGTCTGATGAAGGCCGTCGACAAGTTCGAATACCGCCGTGGCTGGAAGTTTTCGACGTACGCGACGTGGTGGGTGCGTCAGGCCGTCACGCGTTCGCTCGCAGATCAGGCGCGCACGATCCGCGTGCCGGTGCACATGATCGAAACGATCAACAAGCTGAACCGCATTTCGCGCGAGATCCTTCAGCAGACCGGCCAGGAAGCCCATCCGGCGGTGCTCGCGGAGCGCATGGAACTGTCGGAAGAGAAGGTGCGCGGCATTCTGAAGATCGCGAAGCAGCCGGTGTCGCTGGAAACGCCGGTCGGCGACGACGGCGATGCGACGCTAGGCGACATGATCGAAGACGCGGCCGTGTCGTCGCCGGCGGATGCCGCGATGCAGGCCGACCTGCGTGCCGCGATCGACGACGCGCTAGACTCGCTGTCGCCGCGCGAAGCGAAGGTGCTGCGCATGCGCTACGGCATCAACACGAAGTCGGATCACACGCTCGAAGAAGTGGGCAAGCAGTTCGACGTGACGCGCGAGCGGATCCGTCAAATTGAGAGCAAGGCAATGCGCAAGCTCATGCATCCGAGCCGGGCGGATCGTCTGAAGTCGTTCCTCGACCGCTAAGCGCCTCTCGCGCTTGCCGTGCGCGCTGCACGGCAAGTCGCCACCCCCTCGTCATACACAAGCAGCGGGATGAACCGGTCGACGGTGAGTCCCGCTGTTTGCTTTGTGCCGTCCATTTCCCGCACGCCTTCACACGCGCGAATACTCCGCTCCGCTTCTCCCCTGTTGTCCACAGATTTTGGGTACAAGCTTGTGGACAACCTGCGAGCGACCGCGCTAACCCATTGAGCGTATTGCATTTCCTGCCCGCGCCGCCGTCGGACGCGCGTCGCGCGGTGCCTGCGACGCGACGCCAATCTCAGAAGACACCACCATGATCGAGCAGGTTCAGCATGCCCTCGCCGGTCCGCGGCTCAGGCACGGCGCTTTGACCCAGCATGTGCCGATCGAGATAGCCGGAAACCTGCAACGTGTCGGCGGCAAGGCGCATCAGCCGATGCAGCACGATCGGCGCGCCGAAGCCGAGCGTAAACACGACGATCGCAAGATTGCCGCACTGAAAACCGAGCAGACGTGACACGCTGACGTTACTGCCGAAACGCAACTGCGAGCCGAGCGACGTATTACCCATCACATGGCGCGCCAGCGCCGCGACATAAAAGCCGCGGATCAACATCGTGCCGATGAAGAACAGCGCGCAAAACAGAAACAGTGATCCGAGCGCGCTCAGCGACGGCGCCTGACCCGCTCCCGGCACGTGGCCGACATGCATCGATGCGAGAGCGCTCTTCAGAAACACCATGAACAACATGGCAAATAACACGACCACGCCGACGAACGTCACGAAGAACAGACCGTAGACGACCCACGCGCGCCCCTTGAAGCGAAACGCCAGGCTACCGAAGCTGCTCGCGTTGATGCGGCACTCCGTGAGACGCATCGATGCCCACGGCGTCATCTGGCCAAGCGTGAGAACGCACAACAGCGCATACGACCATGCGCGCACGCCGTAGCCGAGCGCCGAGCCGGTCATGCCGCCGCGGATTCCGCACCACCGTGTGCGGCTCAACCGATAGCGTTGTGCGCCGAAAAACGCGCCCGCCGCCAACGCGACTATCAGCAGATACAACGCGATCACCGGCAGCGCACCGAGTGCCACGCTGTTCGTCTGCACGCGCAAGACCACGCTCAGCACGCCAGCCGCGAATATCGCGCTGAACACGACCATGATCGCAATCAGGAAGCCCTTGAATAGCTCACCCCCGGTGCCCGTGTACTCGAAGCGCTCGTCCTGAAAACGCATGTGCGACCAGATATAGCGGCGGCTATTCGTGGTCGCCCAGAAGCGGTAGATACCAAGCGTCACGATTTGCAGCAGGAGGTTTCTGAAAAAGATCCCATAGAGATCGCCGAGCTTGCCGTCGTAGATCAGCAACGGCCGCTTCTCGTCGAGTAAATTCATTGTGTTGCCCTCTTTTTCTCATTTAGCGTTTTTGTGGCCCACTCACGCTTACTCGTGCGGCACTTGCAGCGCCATGCGTGCGCGAACGCAACGGGCGACGGCGCTTTCCCGTGCGAAGGCCGGCTCGTGTCGCACGAGCCCGTGTGAAACCTGTCTTTCAGACACTCACGGCATCACGCAAAACGGAAGCCGGCCGGCAAGCACGATAATTACACGGCTTCTTGTCTTTATAAACGGTATCTCCGCATATAAATCGACCAATTCCATTGCGAGATCTCGCGACGCGAGAAATTATTCAAATTGCATAATCTCGAAATTAGAAAAGAATGCGGTAATTTCTATTGAATCATCACAGCTTTGGGCATTCAAATAAAAAAACCCGGCTGCACTTAGATGCTCGCCGGGTAATCCGCCACACTCCGCTGACTGTGTCGATGCGATTCAGGTTTTATTGCCCCTCGAAGTTCTGCTCGAGCGCGCGCTTCATTCGGCACACGCCCGTTTCGATATCCTCGACACCCGGCGCGGCAAACGACAGACGCAGCGCAGCCCTATCGACCGCATCCTTGTAAAACGCGACGCCCGGCACGAACATTACGTTCTGTTCGATGCACACGCGCAGATAGTCGGACGCATCATGCGCCGCGTTCAGACGCGCCCACACGAACATGCCGCCCGCCGGACGATGAAACGCGATGTGCCGCGCGAGATGCATGTCGAGCGCATCGCACAGCGCGCGGCATTTCACGGCATATGCATCGACAATGCGCGGCAGATGCAGCTCCAGCGCGCCGCTCGCGAGGTACTCGGCGGCAATCGCCTGGGTCCACGGCGCGCTGCACAGGTCGACGGTCTGCTTGGCGACCACGCAACGCCGCACGATCTCCGCGTGCGCGATCATCCAGCCGACCCGCAATCCCGGCGCGACGATCTTCGACAGACTCGAAAAATGCACGACCCAGTCGCGCGAACCGGGCACCTGCTCGCTCAACGCGAAAAGCGAAGGCAAGGCCGCGCCATCAAAACGCAGATCACCATACGGGTCGTCTTCGACGATCACGAACCGATAACGCGCCGCCAGTTTCAACAATGCGATTCGACGTTCGAGCGACAACGTCGCGCCGGTCGGATTCGCGAACGTCGGCACCGTGTACAACAGCTTCGGCATGCGGCGCAGCGCGCCCGTTTCGAACAATGCGGCGAGCTTCGAGACGTCGAGGCCGTGTTGATCGACGGGCACCGTGACGACGTCGGCCTGTTGCAGCTTGAGCGCCTGCAACGTGGCCGGATACGCGGGCTGCTCGACGAGCACGACGTCGCCAGGCGCGACCATCACGCGCAGCAGCAGATCGAAGCCTTGTTGCGAGCCGGTCGTCACCAATAGGTCTTGAGGCGCGCATGGTGTACCGCGCCGTGTCATTAGCTGCGCGAGCTGTTCCTTGAGGATCGCGAGACCATCGGTCGGGCTGTATTGCAGGCATAGCGTCGGCTGTTGCGATGCGCGCGCGGCCGCGGCATCGAGCCCTTCACGGTCGAACAGATCACTCGCCGGATAGCCGCCGGCGAACGAGATCATGCCAGGCCGCGCGAGGTATTTGAAAAGCTCGCGGATCGGCGAACCGCTCGGGGCTTCGAATGCGGAATTGAATGAGAACATGGTGACGGCCGCCTGTTTTTCGCGAGAGATCGATTGAGATGTCGGAGACGATCGGCGTCGATTGTGGCCATCGGCGGGCTCGGCGGCAAACGAGATCTACGCACTACTTATTGCGTTATCCGCATGAGCCCTTAGGGCGCTACACCCATGGCTACACCACGTTCTTCTCGACGATCGGCCGGTTTTCGAGCACACGCGTAAAGCTCAGCGAACTCAGATCGAGCGTCGTATAGCGGCCATGCAAGATCAATTCGCTGATGCCGCGCCCGGTCGCCGGTCCTTGTTGCAAACCATGACCGCTGAAACCGTTCGCGAAGATGCAGTTGTCGACATCCGGGTGATGGCCAATGATCGCGTTCTGATCGAGCACGTTGTATTCGTAATAGCCGGACCAGCAGTTCTGCACGCGCAACGCCTCGAATTGCGGCACACGGTGGGCGAGTGTCGGCCAGATCACGTCGTCGAATAGCGCGTGATCGACTTCGTCGAGCGGCAGATCGTCGGGGTCGTTATCGGCCGATGGCGAGACGCCGCAGAGATACGAATTGCCCTCGGGCCGGAAATACACGCCGCTCGGATCGATCAGCAGCGGACAGCGTCCGAGCTTTGCCGGCGACGTAACGTTGAAGATACTGCGGCGCCGCGCGTAGACGGGCAGGTCGATCCCGATCATCTGCGCAACCTTGCGCGACCACGCACCAGCCGCGTTGACGACGACGTCACACGCATAGGTCTTGCCGTCCGCTGTTTGTACCTGCGTGACGCGGTTGCCGTCGCGATGCAGCGCGGTCACATCGGCGGCGACATAGCGCGCGCCGAGCGCCTGTGCTTTCTTGCGCAGCGCCTGCACGAGACCGTAGCCGTCGAACCAGCCCTCGCCGCTTTCGCCATAAGCGCCAGCAACGAGGTCTTCGGTATAGAGCCAGGGGAAACGCGCTTGCAAGCCGTGCGCGTCGAGCAGGCTGATATCCGCGCCGAGACTTTTTTGCAACGCGTGATTCTCGCGCAGCGTCGCAAGACCCGCCGGCGTCGCAAGAAACAGGTAGCCGCCTTCGTGCAGATCGATCGAGGGCCGCGTGCCGTCGACTTCGAGCCGCTCGCCGATCGAGCGCAGAAACTCGATGCCGAACAGCGACATCTGAATGGAAAGCGGCGTGGAGAACTGCTGCCGGATCGACGCCGCCGACAAGGCCGACGACGAACGGGCATAAGTCGGATCGCGTTCGATCACCGTGACGCCGACTGTCGGATCCGACAGCCGCAAGAAATACGCAACCGAGCTGCCGATCACCCCACCGCCGACGATCACGACTTTGGAACTCACGCCTTACTCCACGAGTAACGTGGCCGCTTCGGAACGCCGGGCGGCGCAAACGGATTGCTAAAGCGCGCGTGTGGGCGCGCGCCACGGTTTTACGCTCGCGCGCTCAGTCGAGATTGAAGTCGATACCTTGCGCAAGCGGCAACGCCGACGAGTAGTTCACGGTATTGGTCGCGCGACGCATATAAGCCTTCCACGCATCCGAACCCGACTCGCGCCCGCCGCCGGTTTCCTTTTCGCCGCCGAACGCGCCGCCGATCTCCGCGCCGCTCGGCCCGATGTTGACGTTCGCGATGCCGCAGTCGCTGCCCGACGCGGACAGGAAGCGTTCCGCTTCGCGCAAATCGCTCGTGAACACACACGACGACAGACCGTGATGCGCGGCATTGTTCGCCTCGACCGCATCGGCGAACTCGGCATAGCGCAGCACGTACAGAATCGGCGCGAAAGTTTCCTTCAGCACGACCGACGTTTGCGACGGCATTTCGACGATCGCCGGACGCACGTAGTAGCCGCCCTCATAACCCTTCACTTCGACGCGCTCGCCGCCGAACACCTTGCCGCCCTCGGCCTTCGCCTGGTACAGCGCTTCCTGCATGCGTTCGAACGCTTGACGGTCGATCAGCGGCCCCATCAGCGTGCCCTTCTCGAGCGGATTGCCGGTCGGCACGCGGCTATACAACTGCTTCAGACGCTCGACGGTCTTCTCGTACACGCTGTCGTGCACGAACAGACGCCGCAGCGACGTGCAGCGCTGACCAGCCGTGCCGACCGCCGAGAACAGGATGCCGCGCATCGCGAGTTCATGGTCAGCGGTTTGCGTGACGATGCCAGCGTTGTTGCCGCCGAGTTCGAGCAGCGAGCGGCCGAAGCGCTTCGCCACTTCGACGCCGACCTTGCGGCCCATTTCGGTGCTGCCCGTCGCGCTGACGATCGACGCGCGCGGATCGGCCACGAGCTTTTCACCGACGTCGCGGCCGCCGATGATCAACGCGCTCAGGCCGGCCGGCGCGTCACCGAACTCCTTCAGCGCGTCTTCGAGAATCTTGTTGACGGCAAGCGCCGAGAGCGGCGTTTTTTCCGACGGCTTCCAGATCACCGCATTGCCGCACACGAGCGCGAGCGTCGCATTCCAGGACCACACCGCCACTGGAAAATTGAACGCCGAGATCACGACGCAGGTGCCGAGCGGATGCCACGACTCCGCCATCCGGTGACCGGGGCGCTCGGACGCGATCGTCAAACCGTAGAGCTGGCGGGACAGACCGACCGCGAAATCGCAGATGTCGATCATTTCCTGCACTTCGCCCATGCCTTCCTGCAGGATCTTGCCGGTCTCCAGCGAGACGAGGCTGCCGAGCGCGTGCTTCTGTTCGCGCAGCCGATTGCCGAGCAGCCGCACCAGCTCGCCGCGGCGCGGCGCCGGCACGTTGCGCCACACGGCGAACGCGTCTTTGCCCGCAGCGAGCGCCGCGTCGACCTCGGCGGTCGTCTGGCTGGCCACACGGCCGATGAGCTCGCCGGTGATCGGCGAATGAACCGCGATATCGCCGGCCTGCGCGGCGTGGGCAATGCCGAGATCGGCGAGGATGGTGGACGCGTCCATGTGAACCCCTTCAATTTCCGATACGAAACAAGAGTAAGTTCGGAAACTATACACGCGGGTTTTTACGGCGGCAAGGAGATGCTTGCGGAGTGAAATACCGGTTGACAAAGGGCGACGGCGTTTCCAGAAGGAAACTTTGCGACACTTCGGCGGGTATCCGCCGGCCGCGCGTCAAGCCTCTACCGCGCCCTCGTCCTCCGCCACCGCCATCAACCGGTCGACCAGCACACGCGCGAACGGCGGCAAGTCCTTCAGACTCCGCACGCAGATCTTCAGCTTGCGTTCGGCCCACGGATCGTTCAGGCCGACGATCGCAATCCGCATCGTCTTTCTGTGCCGCAGCGCGACCGACTCCGGCACGATGCCGATGCCGACGCCCGCCTCGATCATCCGGCACGCGGCCTCGAAGTTGCCGACCTGGATGCGAAGTTTGAGACGCGCGCCGAGCGCATTGGCGGCGCTCATGATGAACGCATGAATCGCGCTCGATGTCGGCAGGCTCACGAAGTTCGCGTTCAACACCTGCGAGAAATCGACCGACGCCTGTCTGGCGAACGGATGATCGCAGGCCGTGACGAGCACGAGCCGATCGTCGCGGTACGGCAGCATCTCCAGATGCTCGGCATGCACGTTGCCCGCGACGATGCCGATATCGGTCGCGCTATCGGCGACGCCCTTGACGATCTCGCCACTCAGCACTTCGCGCAGATCGATGTTCACGTCCGGATGATCGCGCAGGAAACGGCTCAGCACGGCCGGCATGAACTCGCTGATCGCGGTCGTGTTGGCCCAGATGCGCACGTGGCCCTTGATGCCCTCGCCGTACTCCTGCATGTCGCCGGCCAGATGCTCGACGCGTTCGAGCACGAGTCGCGCATGATGCACGAAGGCCTCGCCCGCGGGTGTCGGCGTCACGCCCTGGCTGGTGCGATAGAGCAGCTTGAAGCCGAGCTGCTCCTCGAGATTCTTGACCCGGTTGCTGGCGGCGGGTGCCGACAGGTGCGAACGCTCCGCGGCGCGCGCGAGGTTGCGCGTATCGGCGATGTGCAGGAGCAGGCGTAAATCGACGAAATCGAAGTGCATGATGAAAGCTGCTGGCGGAGCATCCGCGAAACGAACTTTCATCTTAACCGGGTGCGGGGGAATTTGACCGGGGAAAGCTCCGAATCAACGTGTATGGGCTAAGCCGACTCTTGCATGATTTCCTCTTGCGGCATCAGCTCGGCATCGGGCGAAATTTCTTCGAGCGTCTGCCGACTCGTTTCGATGCGCAGCGCGAGGATCGCGACGCTCAGCAACAGCAACACGCCGCCGACCATCGTCAGCACACCCGTCACGCCGAATTGCGTGTAGAGCAGCAGCGCGACATACGGGGTCGACATCGATGCCGCGCGTCCGCACGTGCCGGCCACGCCGGTGCCGCGCAAGCGGTACGCGGTCGGAAACAGCTCAGGGATATAGCCGAACAGACCGAGCGTGCAGACCGTGTAGATCGTCGTCACGAGCGCGAAGCCTACGACCGCGATCGGCACCGGCTCGCGCATCTGCACGTAGACGAAGCCGAGCACGATCGTTGCAAGCGAGAACAGCACGATGCCGTTGCGTCGCCCGAGGCGGTCCGTCACGAGATAACCGACGACAGCTCCCGCCGGCGCGCCGAACGACATCAGCAGCACGAAGCCGAGCGACTGCACGATGGTCAGGCCTTCCTTGACGAAGAACGTCGGCAGCCACGCGACGAAGCCGTACAGCGACATGTTGATCGCCATGCAGGTCAGCGCGGCGACCAGCGTGCGGCCGATCATGCCGCGCGCGAATAACGCCGAGAACGGCGCGGCCGGCACCTCGTGACTGACCACGTGCGCAACCGGCGGCAGCTTGCCGACGCGCGCCTCGACCTGTCGCTCGATCGCCGCGACCGTCGCCTCGGCCTCTTCGAGCCGGCCGACCGTTTCGAGCCAGCGCGGCGACTCCGGCATCCGATGCCGCAGGAACCACACGACGATCGCACCGACGCCCGCGATCGCAAACATGTAGCGCCAGCCGAGATGCGGAATCACCCAATAGCCGATCGCGGTCGCACCGAGCAGACCGGAGTTGATGATCAGCGCGAGCAGCGAAGTCCAGCGGCCGCGCGTGGCGGGCGGCACGAACTCGCACAGCGTGCCGGCCGCGACCACGAGCTCTGCGCCGAGGCCGATGCCCATGATGAAGCGCAGCAGGATCAGCCAGTAGATGTCTGGCGCGAAGCAGGCGGCGAGCGACGCGATGCCGAAGATCGCGAGATTGGCCTGATAGGAATAGCGTCGGCCGAAGCGGTCGCCGAGATAGCCTGACAGGCCCGCGCCGATCATCATGCCCATGAAGGTCGCGGAGATGAAGAACGAGCCGAGCCGCAGATCCGTGAAGCCGGTTTTGACCATCGCCGCGAGCGCGCCGTTGGCGAGATAGATGTCGAAAGCGTCGAGGAAGGCGCCCGCGCCGATCAGGCCGAGGATGTTCCAGTGAAAGCGGGTGATGGGGAGGCGGTCCAGGCGGGCGCCGGAGTTGATGGGGGTTGGCACGTTTTGTCTCCTGTCTTTATCGGCTGCGCGGGTGGATGGGTCGCGTGCGCCGTTTGGCTTCAAGAGTGCGACAGGAGGCGTGGGGTGGGAATTGGGTTTTTTGGAGGAAGGTATTCTGGTTTCGTTAACGGGGATGCAAGTGATGCAATTTGCATGCATAAAAGCACTGTCGTGCTTGCGAGCAGTTATCCCTTGGGGTCAGATAGATTTGCCCTTCGTTGCCGGAATAAATTCTTCCCAAAAATCAGACTGCGACCTACGCTGTCCAGGAAAGCATACGGAGCATTCAGGTAAAGCCGTGGAGGGAGAATGGTTGATGACTGGTCCTGCAGGATGCGGACGATCGTCGACGAAATCGCCGCAAGCGTCGCGATCATCGGGCGCGATGAGAAGGGGCAGCTTCAGGTTTCCGCCTGCAACGACCATTTCATGCAAATGACGGGCGGCAAGCGCAACGCCATCAAGTCGTTCCCGGCGTCATTCGACACGCTGATTCCCAATTACGCGCGCCCCGAATTCCGCCAGAAGCTGAGCGAATGCTTTGAATCGGGGGTCGCCCGCGAGCTCGAGCAGGCCTATGACCTGAGGGACGGCACCCACTGGTGGCGCCTGTCGTTGAAGCCGCTGCGCCACATCGAAGGCGCAACCTCCGTGCTCGAAATCATGGTGACGGGCCTTGAGATCACCTCGAAGATGGAGTTGACGCACGAACTGGAAGTCAGCACCTCGCGTTTCCGCTCCGTGGTGGATGCCGCCTATGACGCGATCATTACGATCGATCAGCAGCACTGCATCACGCTCTTCAATCGCGCCGCTGAAGATCTTTTTGGTTATTCGGCCGAGGAGATGCTGGGGCATCCTATTACGGAACTGCTGCCCGAGCGCTACCGCGCCAATCACTCCCAATACGTTCATCAGTTCGCCCGCTCGCCCGTGCGCTCGCGGCAAATGGACGAGCGCAACCGCATCTATGGGCTGCATCGCGACGGCTCCCTGCTGCCCGTCGAAATCGCGATTTCGAAGATCAACGTTGGCGGGCTGATCGAATTCACCGCCGTGATTCGCGACATCGCCGATCGCGTTCGATTGATGGACCTGCTCCAGAAGCAGGCCGTGACGGACGAACTGACCGGCCTGCCAAACCGCAGGGAATTTGGCGACACGGTCGAAACCCTGCTGGGGTCAGACAGCAAGCTTTCGATCTTTATCCTCGATATCGATTACTTCAAGAAGATCAACGACAGTTACGGACACGATATTGGTGATGAGGTGCTCCGTGTCATGGCCAAGGTCGTCATGAACGCCGATTGGCGCATAGGCGTCTTTGCCCGCTGGGGAGGCGAAGAGTTCGTCGCCGCGCTGCCGGGCCTTGATATCGAACAGGCAACGAGCGTTGCCGAAGACTTGCGCGTGACGATCGAGCAACAGAACTTCGAGCATTCCTGGCGGCTCGGCAAGCCCATTCCGTTTACGGTCAGTATCGGCGTGACCGAACGCCTGCCTGGTGAGAATGACGTCGGCGCCATCGTCAAGCGCGCTGACCAGGCGTTGTATCGCGCCAAAGACAGGGGGCGGAACAGGGTAGAAGTCGGATAACGCAGTTCGTTTGTTTGCCGCCTCCAGCTAGCGCGTCGTCCGCCGAATGCAATTTGACATTGGTTCGAAAAGAAACTGCGCTAACGCCTAGACCGCGATTCCCGTGTCATCGCCCCTCCAAAACTCTCCGCGCCTTCAAGATCACCGGCATATCGACCATCTTCCCATCCACGGCAACCGCGGCGCCATGACTCGCCTCGACAGCCGCAAGCACCCGCCTCGCCAACTCCACTTCGGCGTCACTCCACGCATACGCGCGATGCACCGCCTCGATCTGCTTCGGATGAATGCAAAGCTTGCCGCCGAAACCAAACCGCCGTCCGCGCCGCGCCTCGGCCTCGACCACATCGGCATCAGGAATCGTCGTCGACACGCCATCCACCGGCGCACCAATTCCGGCAAGCCGCGATGCAAGCACGATCTGCGAGCGAAACATGTGCAATTCCTCGCCATCGCCATCGATACCGAGATCGACCTGGAAATCCAGCGTGCCGAACACAATGCGCAGCACGCGCGGCGAGCCGCATAACTCCGCGAGATTCGCAAACCCGCGCGCGGTCTCGACAATCGGCAGTACGCTCAACGCCGGATGCGCGTTCGCCAGCACCGCGAAAATTTGCTCCCGCGTCTCGGCCTTCGGCAGCACGATTCCCGCAACGCCGGCCTGTCCCGCGAGCGCCGCAACATCATCGTGAAACCATGAAGTATCCGAACCATTGATGCGCACCCACGCGGCCCGCAATGCATGGGCCGACACCGCAGCCAATACCGCCGCACGCGCCGTCACCTTCGCGTCCGGCTGCACCGCATCTTCCAGATCGAGAATCACCGCATCCGCGCCGGCCGCATAGGCCTTGTCAAACCGCTCAGGCCGATTCCCAGGCACGAACAGATATGACCGAGGCAACCCGCTCATACCGCCACCGTGGTGCGCGATGTTGTTTCGAATACCGAACCAATCCGCGTCTCTTCGGCAACACGCCACGCGTTGCCAAGCAGTTGCGCCGCCTCCTCTTCACTCGCCGCCCCCGAAAACGCCGCCAGCCGATGCAGCTTCGTCGCAATCTCCTCGCGCGACAACGTATTCCCCGGATCGCCCTTCGGCTCATCGACTCGCCCATCGAGCACGCGGCCGTCGGTCGTCGTTACCGTGACCTTGCCGATCCAGCGCGCCGGATAGGCGGCGTCGATCTCGGCGTCGAGCGCCATCGTGACCTTGTCACGGAATGAGGCGATCTCGCTCGCGTCGAAGCCCTGCTCGAATTCGGTCACACCGGCATAGCCGTGATGCGCGACGAGCCCGAGCACCGTGCCCATGTTGAACTTCGCCTGATGCACGGTGCGCGGCGTGACCACGGGACCAAGCACATCGATCGCGCCTTGATGCACGTGCGCGACCACCTTCGCGATGTCGCGTGGCGCGAGACGATGCGTCCGCACGACGGCAAGCAGCGCATCGGCGGCCGGATGCGTATGGCGGCACGCCGCGTGATACTTGAACGACGTCTCGGCGGTCGCCCAGCGGCTGCCAAGCCGGTCGACGAGGCGCGCCGGATCGGCGTCGCTCGACATGCCCGCCGCCATGCCCTGCGCGCCTTCGAGAATGCGTGTCGCGCCCTTGAAGCCGTCGGCGGCGAGTTGCGCGGCCATCAGGCCGTTCGCGGCGGCGATCGCGGTGTGCAGTTGCTTCGAGTCGGCGGCGTCGCGCAGGAACTCCCACAGGCCGCTCGCCTGCGTGCCCGCCGAGCCGAACGCGTCGAGCATCTGAGACGGCGACAAACCCAGCAACCGACCCGCAGTTGCAGCGGCCGCGACCGTGCCGACCGTGCCCGTGGTGTGAAATACCTTGTAGTGCGAACGCCCAAGAAACTCGCCGATGCGAATGCCGACCTCGTAGCCAGCCACCGCCGCCGCGATGAAGTCGCGCCCCGACGCCCGCTTTGCCTGCGCCAATGCGAGCGCGACCGGAAACACCACGGTCGCCGGATGAAACACTGAGCCGTTGTGCACGTCGTCCTGTTCGGCGAAATGCGACGCCGCGCCGTTGATCATCGCGGCGAAATACGGCGTGGTGCGGCTGCGGTCGATGAACACTTCGCAAGGGCCGTCATTCTTCGCACCGGCTGCCGCGCAGGCGAAACGCGCGATCGTCTCGACCGGCCGCGCGCCCTTGCCGGCCAGCGCCGAGCCGAGCCAATCGACGTACAGGTTGACGGTACGCTCGACGACCTCGTGCGGGATGCGCTCGAAGTCGAGTTGCGCGGCGAAAGTGGCAAGCGTGAGACTGGGATGGTCGTTCATGAGTGACGTACGCCGTGTTGGGCCAGGAATCAGATCGTGCCGGCTGCACGCAGCGCGTCGATACGCGCCTCGTCGTAGCCAAGCTCAAGCAGAATCGCTTCGGTATGTTGACCGAGCGCGGGCACCGGATCCATGCGCGGCTCGATGTCGGAAGGCAAGCCCGGTGGTCGCAATGCCGGTATCGCGCCCGCCGCAGTGCCGACTTCCTGCCAGCACTCGCGCGCCTTCAGTTGCGGATGCGCCCACACGTCGGCGAGCGTATTCATCTGCGCGTTCGCGATGCCAGCCTCATCGAGTCGCTCGATCACCTGTGCTGTGCTCAGCTTCGCGAACGCCGCAACGATCACCTCGCGCAGCGCGTCGCGCGCCGCAGTGCGTTTCGAGTTCGATGCGAAGCGTTCGTCAATCGCGAGTTCCGGCTGTTCGAGCACGCGCTCGCAGAACAGCTTCCATTCGCGTTCGTTCTGCAGGCCGAGCATGACTGTCTTGCCGTCGCCGGCGGGAAACGGTCCGTAGGGATAGATCGTCGCGTGGGCGGCGCCCGCGAGCGCGGGCTGCGGCTGGCCGTCGATCGCATAGTAGAGCGGATAGCCCATCCACTCGACCATGCTCTCGAGCATCGACACGTCGATCCGGCAACCACGCCCCGTGCGTCCACGCTGCAACAGCGCGCTCAGGATATTCGAATACGCGTACATGCCCGCCGCGATGTCCGCAATCGAGCAGCCCGCTTTCGCCGGTGCGCCGGGCGAACCGGTGATCGACAGGAAGCCGGACTCGCTTTGAATCAGCAGATCGTATGCTTTCTTGTCGCGATACGGACCGTCCGCGCCGTAGCCGGAAATATCGCAGACGATCAACCTCGAATACTTCTCGCTCAACGCGTCGTAACCGAGGCCTAGTCGTTCGGCCGCGCCTGGCGCGAGGTTCTGCACGAGCACGTCCGCATCGGCAACCAACGCGTCGAGAATGTCCGCGGCAGCGGGCTGCTTCAGATCGAGCGAAAGACTTTCTTTCGAGCGGTTGGTCCAGACGAAATGTGACGACAGTCCATGCACGCGTTCGTCATAGCCGCGCGCGAAATCGCCGACGCCGGGCCGTTCGATCTTGATCACGCGCGCGCCGAGGTCGGCAAGCTGACGCGTGCAAAACGGCGCGGCAATCGCGTGTTCGAGTGTGATGACCTTGATACCGTCGAGTGGTCTCATGATGTCCGCCAGCGAGTCAGAACGAACGCGGCAGCCCGAGGATATGCTCGGCCACATACGAGAGGATCAGATTGGTCGAGATCGGTGCGACCTGATACAGACGCGTTTCGCGAAACTTGCGCTCGACGTCGTATTCGCACGCGAAGCCGAAACCGCCGTGAAATTGCAGGCACGCATTGGCTGCTTCCCACGATGCATCCGCCGCGAGCAGTTTGGCCATGTTCGCCTGCGCGCCGCACGGTTGATGCGCATCGAAACGACGTGCCGCCTCGAAGCGCATCAGGCTCGCGGCCTCAACGTTGATGAACGAGCGCGCGATCGGAAACTGCACGCCCTGGTTCTGTCCGATCGGCCGGCCGAACACGACGCGCTCCTTCGCGTACTCGGTGACTTTATCGACGAACCAGTAGCCATCGCCGATGCATTCCGCGGCGATCAGCGTGCGCTCCGCGTTCAGGCCATCGAGAATGTATTTGAATCCCTGCCCTTCTTCGCCGATCAGATTCTCGGCGGGAATTTCGAGGTTGTCGAAAAAGAGTTCGTTGGTCTCGTGATTGACCATGTTCAGAATCGGTTGAACGGTCAGGCCATGACCGATCGCTTCGCGCAGATCGACGATAAAGATCGACATGCCCTCCGATTTCTTCTTCACGTCCGCGAGCGGCGTGGTGCGCGCGAGCAGGATCATCAGGTCCGAATGCTGCACGCGCGAAATCCACACCTTCTGACCGTTGATCACGTAACGGTCGCCGCGTCGCTCGGCGGTGGTCTTGATCTTCGTCGTATCGGTGCCGGTGCTCGGCTCGGTTACGCCCATCGATTGCAGACGCAGGTCGCCGCTCGCGATCTTCGGCAGATACTTGCGCTTCTGTTCTTCCGAACCATGCCGCAGCAGCGTGCCCATGTTGTACATCTGCCCGTGGCAGGCGCCCGAGTTGCCGCCCGCACGATTGATCTCTTCCATGATCACCGACGCTTCCGTGAGCCCGAGCCCCGAGCCGCCGAAGTCTTGCGGAATCAGCGCGGCGAGCCAGCCGGCCTTCGTCAATGCGTCGACGAACTCTTCCGGATAGCCGCGCGCTTCGTCTATCTTGCGAAAGTACTCGCCAGAAAACTGCTGACATAGATCGCGCACGGCCTCTCGAATGTCCTGAAACGAATCGTGTTGCGTGGTTTGCATAATCGAGTCTCGTGCAATTCAGGCGAGCGCGGCGGTCGCGCGCATGGTCAGATAGCCTTCGTGGTCCTTGGCCCACAGGTCGATGGTTTTGCCGTCGGCGGCGGGCTTGCCGCATACCGTGAACGGCTGGTCCGCAAACGTCGGGCGAAGCGCGCGAAACGCGAAGCTTTGCAGCGTCGCTTGCGGTAGTTCGCGCCGCACCAGATCGACGAGCAGCGTCGCAATCAACGGACCGTGCACGACGAGGCCCGGATAACCTTCGACCTGCGTGACGTACGGATGGTCGTAGTGAATGCGATGACCGTTGAAAGTCAGCGCCGAGTAGCGGAACAGCATCACGGCATCGGGATCAATCGTGCGGCGCCATGTTTCGCCTTCGGGCGCGGGCGCCGGCTGCTGCGGCCGCGCGCCTTCCTGCGGCGCATCGCGATAGACGATGTCGTGCTCCTCTTCGAGCTTCAGTTCGCCATCGACTTCGATCGTATGTTGCACAGTGACGAACACGAGGCGGCCCGAGCGGCCGGTCTTGTCTTCGATGTTGGCGATCGTCGACGTGCGCTCTGCGTGCTCGCCGATCTTCAACGGCGCATGAAACGTGAGCCGGCCGCCTGCCCACATGCGGCGCGGCAGCGGCACCGGCGGCAGGAAGCCGCCACGCTTCGGATGGCCGTCAGGACCAACTTCCGATAGCGGCGCGACCGGCAGAAAGTACAGCCAGTGCCACAGGGGCGGCACGGTGTTACCGCTTTCCTCGCGATCGAGCGTGGCGGCGAGCGCCCTCAGCGGAAACGCGGTGATGTCGTCTTCCACCACCACCTGCTTGTCGAGCCAATCGTCGAGTTTCTCTGAGGCAGCGGACATGGCGGAGTCTCCGGATACAGGTGTGGGTCCTTGTTGGGCCCTACTATGACCGAGGCGCTCCGTTCCGCGAAGTTCGCATTTTCGAAGCGGGGCTTCGGTTTTGCTTAAGACGTTAGGCCCAGCGCGGGACGCCGACAATCCTTTTTCAGCGCGATCGAGAATTCGATGCGGCCTGACCTGTTTTACCGAGCCGCGACGGTGCTCCCGCATCTGCCCGCTTATTTGAGCCCGAGCCGTTTGGCCAGCCGGTTCAGATTCGCCCTGTCGAGGCCCAGCTCGCGCGCGACCGCCGCCCAGTTCCGCCTGTTACGGACCAGCGCTTCGAGAACGAGGTTGCGCTCGAACTCGGTGACCGCGCTGCGGAAGTCCTGCGTCTCGATTTCGTCGCTCTGCGTGACGGCATGATTTGCTTCGGCATCTTCTGCATCGAACAACGCGAAGTCCGCGGCGCTCAGCGTCAAGATACGGCGGCGCTCACGATTGGCCGCCAATGCCTTCAGCGCACTTCGTCCGATCAGATGTTCGAGTTCGCGCACGTTGCCGGGCCATGAGTAATGCAGCAACGCGGCCTGTGCATCGGCCGAGAGACGCAGACTCAACAGGCCGAGCCGCGAGCGATTGTCTTCGAGGAAAAATCCCGCGAGCAGCAGCACGTCGCGGCCGCGCTCGCGCAAGGGCGGTACGCGCAGCGGGTAGACGCTGAGGCGATGATAGAGGTCGGCGCGAAAGCGGCCCGCGCGCACTTCTTCGGCGAGATCGCGATTGGTTGCGGCGATCAGCCGCACGTCGACTCTGTGTTCGTGGTCCGAGCCGATGCGCTGCAACTGGCCGTTCTGCAGCACGCGCAACAGCTTCGCCTGCACCACGAGCGGCAATTCGCCGACTTCGTCGAGGAAAATGGTGCCGCCGTCCGCCAGTTCGAATTTGCCGCGCCGATCCGCCGACGCCCCCGAAAACGCGCCGCGCACGTGCCCGAACAGTTCGCTTTCGACGAGCGTATCGGGCAACGCCGCGCAGTTCAGGCTGATCAGCGGCTTGTTCGCGCGCGGTGACAGCGCGTGGATCGCATTCGCGACCAACTCCTTGCCGACGCCGGTCTCGCCGGTGACGAGCACAGTCAGGTCGCTACCGGCCACCACCTCGATCTCCTTGATCATGCGGCGATGCGCGTCGCTGCTGCCGATCAGCTCGCGCCGGCTCTCGCTGCTCGCCAGCCGATAGGCTTCGGCGCGGCGCTGGGCCTCCGCGCCATTGCGCGCCAGCGCATCGATGCGTTCGACCACGCTGACGGTCGCGGCCGCGAGACCGAGAAACGCCTGCAGCGAGGCCATGTCGATCGTATCGAAGCGCGCCGGGTCGAGTGCGTCGAGCGTGAGCAACCCCCAAGGCTCGCCGCGGATAAACAGCGGGCAGCCCAGACAGTCGTGCACTTCGAGCTGCCCGGCCGCCATGCCTTGCACGAGGCCATCGTAGGGGTCCGGCAGATCGGAGTCGGCGGCGAAGCGTGTCGGCCCTGGCTGGGCCAACAACTCCTGAAAGCGCGGATGGTCGGCGACGCGAAAACGCCGCCCGAGCGTATCGCTGCTCAAACCGTCGATCGCGAGCGGGACGAGCGTATCGCCCTCAAGGCGCAGCAGCGCGGCCGCGTCGCCCGGAAACAGCGTGCGCAGCGCGCTTAGCAGCCGCCGATAACGCTCGCGCTCGGACAGCTCGCACGACAGGTCGAGAATTAGCGGGGTCAATACATCGAGGACAGCCTCCGTAGTCAGATTGACCGCGTAGTGAGTCGTTTCGACTAGGGTCGAATTAACCATCTTAATTGCCAGACCGTTGATCTAAATGCATTTTATACCTGGCACGAATCGTGGATAGTAGAGCCGGTCTGCCGAAACCGGCTGTGCTACTCGCTGATAGACAGACTTTCAAACTGACTTTCATCAGGACTCTAATTATGCTATCCGCCGAACACCGCGCCATCATCAAAGCAACCGTACCGCTCCTCGAAAGCGGCGGAGAGGCGCTCACCACGCACTTCTATAACCTGATGCTCAGCGAGCATCCGGAAGTGCGCCCGATGTTCAATCAGGCCAATCAGGCGAGCGGTATGCAGCCGCGCGCGCTGGCCAACGGCGTTCTGATGTACGCGCGTCATATCGATCAGCTCGAGCAACTGGGCGGGCTCGTCGCGCAGATTATCAACAAGCACGTGGCGTTGAACGTGCAGCCCGAGCACTATCCGATCGTCGGCAAATGCCTGCTGCGCGCGATTCGCGAAGTACTCGGCGCGGACGTCGCGACCGATGCCGTGATCGAAGCATGGGCTGCCGCGTATCAACAACTGGCCGATCTGCTGATCGGCCTCGAAGAGAAGATCTACGCGGAAAGCGAAGCGGCGCCCGGCGGCTGGCGCGGCGCGCGGCTGTTCCGCGTCGCGCGCAAAGTGCGGGAAAGCGACGAGATCACGTCGTTCTATCTGCGTCCGGATGACGGCGGCGAATTGCTCGCGTTTCAGCCGGGGCAGTACATTGGCGTGCGTCTGGTGATCAACGGCGAAGAAGTGCGTCGCAACTATTCGCTGTCCGCAATGAGCGATGGGCGTGAATATCGCATCAGCGTGAAGCGCGAACCGAATGGCACCGTGTCGAAGTATCTGCATGAGCAGATCCAGGAAAACGACACGCTCGAATTGTTCGCGCCGGCCGGCGAATTTACGCTGCAACCTGGCGACAAGCCGTTGGTGTTGATCAGCGGCGGCGTCGGTATCACACCGACGATGGCAATGCTTCAAGCCGCGCTGAAGACCAATCGTCCGGTGCATTTCATTCACGCGGCCCGTCACGGTGGCGTGCATGCATTCCGTGACACGATTGATGCATTGGCCACGCGTCATCCGCAATTGAAGCGTTTCTATTGCTACGAGCAGCGTCGTGCGGGTGACGCCGATGTGAACGCAGTCGGCTACGTCGATGAAGCGAGTCTGAAGAAGTGGCTGCCGGAAACGCGCGACGTCGACGTGTATTTCCTCGGGCCGATCGCGTTCATGAAGGCGATCAAGAAAGGCCTGAAGGCGATTGGCGTGCCGGAATCGCAGAGCCGTTATGAGTTCTTCGGCCCGGCTGCCGCGCTCGAATAACGCGGTCGAGTAACGACGAGTACTTGCCCTCTTTGAATCGCAGCAACGCGTCTTCAAAGACGGGCATGTTCATGCTTCAGTCACGCCGGTGGCGTTTGGCCTCGTAAAGAGCAGGCCAGATCCGCTGCGCGTTCTAGCGCTCTCTTCTGCGGCGAAACGCACACCAGCCCCGTAAAGCCGGCTACCACCAACTCATCTGCTTCGATGACGGCCGCGTAAACGCAGAAACCCCACCGCGAGGGGTGGGGTTTCTGACTGGGTAAGGAGCCTGACGATTACCTACTTTCACACGGGCAATCCGCACTATCATCGGCGTGGAGTCGTTTCACGGTCCTGTTCGGGATGGGAAGGGGTGGGACCGACTCGCTATGGTCATCAGGCATGACGGGTTGCTGCGTCGCTACGGGTGAGCGCCACAGCCAATCGGGAAGAAGCGTAAAGGATTCGTGTGTGGGGGTTGTGCTGTTTCTGGCACAACATGGATCTCAACCGGTGAAACCCACCGGTTATAGGATCAAGCCTTACGGGCAATTAGTATCAGTTAGCTCAGTACATTACTGTACGTGCACACCTGACCTATCAACGTCCTGGTCTTGAACGACCCTTCAAGGGGCTCGAAGCCCCGGGGATATCTCATCTTAAGGCGAGTTTCCCGCTTAGATGCTTTCAGCGGTTATCTCTTCCGAACATAGCTACCCGGCGATGCCACTGGCGTGACAACCGGTACACCAGAGGTTCGTCCACTCCGGTCCTCTCGTACTAGGAGCAGCCCCCTTCAAATATCCAGCGCCCACGGCAGATAGGGACCAAACTGTCTCACGACGTTTTAAACCCAGCTCACGTACCTCTTTAAATGGCGAACAGCCATACCCTTGGGACCGGCTACAGCCCCAGGATGAGATGAGCCGACATCGAGGTGCCAAACACCGCCGTCGATATGAACTCTTGGGCGGTATCAGCCTGTTATCCCCAGAGTACCTTTTATCCGTTGAGCGATGGCCCTTCCATACAGAACCACCGGATCACTATGACCTGCTTTCGCACCTGTTCGACTTGTCAGTCTCACAGTCAAGCACGCTTATGCCATTGCACTATCAGCACGATTTCCGACCGTACCTAGCGTACCTTCGTACTCCTCCGTTACACTTTGGGAGGAGACCGCCCCAGTCAAACTGCCTACCATGCACTGTCCCCGACCCGGATCACGGGCCAAGGTTAGAACCTCAAACAGATCAGGGTGGTATTTCAAGGACGGCTCCACGCAGACTGGCGTCCACGCTTCATAGCCTCCCACCTATCCTACACAGACCGGTTCAAAGTCCAATGCAAAGCTACAGTAAAGGTTCATGGGGTCTTTCCGTCTAGCCGCGGGGAGATTGCATCATCACAAACACTTCAACTTCGCTGAGTCTCGGGAGGAGACAGTGTGGCCATCGTTACGCCATTCGTGCAGGTCGGAACTTACCCGACAAGGAATTTCGCTACCTTAGGACCGTTATAGTTACGGCCGCCGTTTACCGGGACTTCAATCAGGAGCTTGCACCCCATCATTTAATCTTCCGGCACCGGGCAGGCGTCACACCCTATACGTCCACTTTCGTGTTTGCAGAGTGCTGTGTTTTTATTAAACAGTCGCAGCCACCAGTTTATTGCAACCCCTTCACCCTCTGCGCGCAGGCGCATCAAGCTACCAGGGCGTACCTTATCCCGAAGTTACGGTACCAATTTGCCGAGTTCCTTCTCCCGAGTTCTCTCAAGCGCCTTAGAATACTCATCTCGCCCACCTGTGTCGGTTTGCGGTACGGTCACTGTGAAACTGAAGCTTAGAGGCTTTTCCTGGAACCCCTTCCAGTTGCTTCGCTTCCGAAGAAGCTCGCGCCACACCCTTGAGTCCTGTGCCCGGATTTGCCAAAGCACCCTCTTCAATGCAGCGACCGGGACTTCCAACACCCGGACAACCTTCCGCGATCCGTCCCCCCATCGCATTTCACAATGGTGCAGAAATATTAATCTGCTTCCCATCAGCTACGCATTTCTGCCTCGCCTTAGGGGCCGACTCACCCTACGCCGATGAACGTTGCGTAGGAAACCTTGGGCTTACGGCGAGGGGGCCTTTCACCCCCTTTATCGCTACTCATGTCAGCATTCGCACTTCCGATACCTCCAGCACACTTTCCAGTGCACCTTCGCAGGCTTACGGAACGCTCTCCTACCATGCGTGCAAAGCACGCATCCGCAGCTTCGGTATATGGCTTAGCCCCGTTACATCTTCCGCGCAGGACGACTCGATCAGTGAGCTATTACGCTTTCTTTAAAGGGTGGCTGCTTCTAAGCCAACCTCCTGACTGTTTTAGCCTTCCCACTTCGTTTCCCACTTAGCCATATTTGGGGACCTTAGCTGGCGGTCTGGGTTGTTTCCCTCTTGACACCGGACGTTAGCACCCGATGTCTGTCTCCCGTGATTGCACTCTTCGGTATTCGGAGTTTGCTATGGCGTAGTAATCCGCAATGGACCCCACAACCATGACAGTGCTCTACCCCCGAAGGTGATACACGAGGCACTACCTAAATAGTTTTCGGAGAGAACCAGCTATTTCCAGGTTTGTTTAGCCTTTCACCCCTATCCACAGCTCATCCCCTAACTTTTCAACGTTAGTGGGTTCGGTCCTCCAGCACGTGTTACCGTGCCTTCAACCTGGCCATGGATAGATCACCTGGTTTCGGGTCTACACCCAGCGACTGGACGCCCTGTTCGGACTCGCTTTCGCTACGCCTGCCCTAATCGGTTAAGCTCGCCACTGAATGTAAGTCGCTGACCCATTATACAAAAGGTACGCCGTCACCCCTTGCGAGGCTCCGACTGTTTGTATGCATGCGGTTTCAGGATCTGTTTCACTCCCCTCCCGGGGTTCTTTTCGCCTTTCCCTCACGGTACTGGTTCACTATCGGTCGATCACGAGTATTTAGCCTTGGAGGATGGTCCCCCCATCTTCAGACAGGATTTCACGTGTCCCGCCCTACTTGTCGTACACCCAGTTCTTTCATAATGTTTTCGCCTACGGGGCTATCACCCGCTATGGCCGCACTTTCCAGAGCGTTCGGCTAACACTACAAATAAAGAGTACAGGCTGGTCCCATTTCGCTCGCCACTACTCTGGGAATCTCGGTTGATTTCTTTTCCTGCGGTTACTTAGATGTTTCAGTTCACCGCGTTCGCTTCGCGTAGCCTATGGATTCAGCTACGGATACTCCATTAGGAGTGGGTTTCCCCATTCGGACATCGACGGATCAAAGCTCGTTTGCCAGCTCCCCGTCGCTTTTCGCAGGCTACCGCGTCCTTCATCGCCTGTGATCGCCAAGGCATCCACCACATGCACTTGTTCGCTTGACCCTATAACGGGTGAGTCTCTCTCGAAACGCACTGCGTTACAGGTTGAGTATTCGTGTTGCGCCGTATTCCAAAGCGATCTCTCGATCACTTAAAAATACATCGATACAATCACAACCCTGATTCACCTACTCACGCGCCCATCTCTAAGCACGCTTTCGTGAATCTCTTTACTACTTCTTCCTGATTGTTAAAGAACGACAGCCGATAGCGGGTTGCCCCGTACCGCTCTGACTGGCTCAATCGCCAATGCCAAGTACTCAGCAGCACTTCCTGCTGAACCCTTGGCATTGAAGATTGGTGGAGGATGACGGGATCGAACCGACGACCCCCTGCTTGCAAAGCAGGTGCTCTCCCAGCTGAGCTAATCCCCCAGTCATACACAGATAGTTACCTGTCACTCCGGGGTGGACCAGTCAGCACCACAGACAAGACAGTGGTGGGTCTGGATGGATTCGAACCATCGACCCCCGCCTTATCAAGACGGTGCTCTAACCGACTGAGCTACAGACCCCTGAGTCTGTCTGCGTTTCTTCTTCTAACCACAGCCGATAAGCGTGAGCACTTGCGCAGCAATGCGTAGCTCTGGAAAGGAGGTGATCCAGCCGCACCTTCCGATACGGCTACCTTGTTACGACTTCACCCCAGTCATGAATCCTACCGTGGTGACCGTCCTCCTTGCGGTTAGACTAGCCACTTCTGGTAAAACCCACTCCCATGGTGTGACGGGCGGTGTGTACAAGACCCGGGAACGTATTCACCGCGGCATGCTGATCCGCGATTACTAGCGATTCCAGCTTCACGCACTCGAGTTGCAGAGTGCGATCCGGACTACGATCGGTTTTCTGGGATTGGCTCCACCTCGCGGCTTGGCAACCCTCTGTTCCGACCATTGTATGACGTGTGAAGCCCTACCCATAAGGGCCATGAGGACTTGACGTCATCCCCACCTTCCTCCGGTTTGTCACCGGCAGTCTCCCTGGAGTGCTCTTGCGTAGCAACTAGGGACAAGGGTTGCGCTCGTTGCGGGACTTAACCCAACATCTCACGACACGAGCTGACGACAGCCATGCAGCACCTGTGTTATGGCTCCCTTTCGGGCACCCCCACCTCTCGGCAGGGTTCCATACATGTCAAGGGTAGGTAAGGTTTTTCGCGTTGCATCGAATTAATCCACATCATCCACCGCTTGTGCGGGTCCCCGTCAATTCCTTTGAGTTTTAATCTTGCGACCGTACTCCCCAGGCGGTCAACTTCACGCGTTAGCTACGTTACCAAGCCAATGAAGGCCCGACAACCAGTTGACATCGTTTAGGGCGTGGACTACCAGGGTATCTAATCCTGTTTGCTCCCCACGCTTTCGTGCATGAGCGTCAGTATTGACCCAGGGGGCTGCCTTCGCCATCGGTATTCCTCCACATCTCTACGCATTTCACTGCTACACGTGGAATTCTACCCCCCTCTGCCATACTCCAGCGATGCAGTCACCAATGCAGTTCCCAGGTTAAGCCCGGGGATTTCACATCGGTCTTACATCACCGCCTGCGCACGCTTTACGCCCAGTAATTCCGATTAACGCTCGCACCCTACGTATTACCGCGGCTGCTGGCACGTAGTTAGCCGGTGCTTATTCTTCCGGTACCGTCATCCCCCGGCCATATTAGGACCAGGGATTTCTTCCCGGACAAAAGTGCTTTACAACCCGAAGGCCTTCTTCACACACGCGGCATTGCTGGATCAGGCTTGCGCCCATTGTCCAAAATTCCCCACTGCTGCCTCCCGTAGGAGTCTGGGCCGTGTCTCAGTCCCAGTGTGGCTGGTCGTCCTCTCAGACCAGCTACAGATCGTCGGCTTGGTAGGCCTTTACCCCACCAACTACCTAATCTGCCATCGGCCGCCCCTGCAGCGCGAGGTCTTGCGATCCCCCGCTTTCCTCCTCAGAGCGTATGCGGTATTAATCCGGCTTTCGCCGGGCTATCCCCCACTCCAGGACACGTTCCGATGTATTACTCACCCGTTCGCCACTCGCCACCAGACCGAAGTCCGTGCTGCCGTTCGACTTGCATGTGTAAGGCATGCCGCCAGCGTTCAATCTGAGCCAGGATCAAACTCTTCAGTTCAAACCTGTTACTGTTTTCGGGCTCTCTCGAACCCGGTCGCTCACTCAACGTACTGACGAAGTGTCCAGCCATCTTCCGATGACCAAACCTTCCTTTCATTACTGTGTGAGGCTTCTGATACTTTTGCCATGCAGCAGATTCCTCAGAATCCGCCGCCGCACTCCGCATCAAGCGCCCACACTTATCGGCTGTTAGTTTTTAAAGATCGGTCGCACCACCCGCCGCACCTGAACTACCCGGCACCGCTTCGTTTGCGTCGCTGCGTCTGCAGCAGAGAAACGAGATTATGGAGAGCGACCCGCACTCCGTCAATACCCTTCTCGCAATTTATTTTAAAAAGTTGAAGAGCTTAAAAATTGAGCAGCGACGGGAGAAAACTTCGATTAGTTAGTCCTCCGATTGAATTCGCCCGCTCGACGAGCCGATCGAGAGCCCGACAGCTTTTCCACAGAAAATGTTCGCAAGCCTGTGGATAACCGCCCCACAATCGCGCCAAGTGTTTGATGCAAAACCATTCTCGCGCGTTGCGCGCGAAACGCGGCCGCTTTCGCGGCCGCGCATAACCCTCATATTCAGACGGACTTCATCGCCACACGCGCATTCGTACGCATAAAAGCGCTGCGCTCGACCATCGCGCCGAACCCCAGCCCGATGGTCGTCCACATGATCACTTGCATGCCGATCGCGGCGACGCGGAACTTCCACAGCAGCACGGCCGGGAACGCAGCCGGCACTTCGTTGATGACCGGCATCGACAGTTGCACTGCCGCGATGATCACGACGTACACGAGTGCCGCGACGATCGAGCCGTTCCAAGCGCCCAGCTTCGCCACCGCGCGACGACGCACTTTCAGCGAAAACACCATCGTCACGAGCGAAATCGCGATCATTAAAAAGTACAGGCCCGTACGCATGCCGATCGTCTCCGGATCACCGACCGACGGCGGATTGGCCGGATACTTGATATTCGGGACGATCACGAGCGAGATGAACGCGCCGAGCGCGAGCCACGCGGACAATGCGCGCACGCTCAACGTTCCCGCGCGCCCATACGCATAGGCAAACACCAGTGAGAACAGGCCGCCGAATGCCGCGCCGTAGGCAAGCACGCCGGTCAGCAGGCCGAAGCCCGCTTGCGTCTCACGGCTCACGATTTCGGGCTCGGGCGCCTCGCCGCGTGCGGCGGCCGCTTTTTCTTCGAATGAAATGGCCTGATTGACCTGCGGTTCGCCGGCGATTCGCGCGAACGCGAACGTGAGCAATCCCGCGACGATGCCCACGAGCATCCCGCGCACCAACAACTTACCTACCATGTCGAACTCCGTTAGTGGCAGGGAAAGCCGAGCAGATGGCGGCCGTCATGCACGAACTCATGCACGAACATGCCGGGCACGAGCGACGTCGCGCCCTGTTCCGCACCAACGAAGTAAATCGCGAGCAACAGCAGCAAACCGCCGAACACGACCCACGGCAGCAGTTCGCGCAAGGGAATGGGAGTGGGCTGGGCCGCCGGTTGTGCGGCGGGATCGAAGACAGCTTCGGTCATGATGGACATCTCCTGGGGTAACGCGCCCCGATAGTCAATTGCAGAGGAATGGTGCGAAGCTCAGGTCTGGCTTTCGGCTCTTTTGGATTGCAATGCCGATTACAGTGGCGCGACCGCGCCGGGCTCTCACCGGCTTCCGTACTTCGCAGCGCCACTATTCTACGCGCTAAACTGCAGCTTCCGTGACGGCGAGGGCTGCATCGCACCGCGTGAGCTGCCGCAAGCCGATGGAGCCATGCAGGCAAGCGCGAACGCGGCGTAAAGACAAGGAATGGATACACGACTATTACTGGTAAGCCATGCGGCAACGGCCGCGCAGCGCGCAGGCCGCTTCCCCGCCGACGATCCGCTCGACGCGCGCGGCCGTGCCGAAGCCGAAGCGGCCCGCACACGCCTCGCGCTTCCCGCCGAAGCCGCCGTGTTCACCAGCCCCGCCGCCAGCGCGCGCGATACCGCCGCGGCGCTCGGTCTCAGCGCAACGCCTGCCGACGCCTTGGCGGATATCGACTACGGCAAATGGCGCGGCCGGCGTCTCGCGGATATTGCCGACGAAGCGCCCCACGAACTCGCCGCCTGGACACGCGAGCCGGACGCCGCGCCGCCCCCCGGAGGTGAATCGTTCAGTCAGCTCGTGCGGCGGCTTGGAGAATGGCTCGACGCGCAGCAGGCGGACGTGCGTTCATGCAATGCCGTCAACGAAGCGGGCTTCGCAGCCTCGACGCACGGTCGAACCATCGTCGCAATCACCCACGCGCCGCTTCTGCGAGCGGCAATCGTGCATGCCCTCGGCGCATCGCCGGCCGTGTTCTGTCGCATCGAGATCGCGCCGCTGTCGGTCGTCGAATTACGCCACTCGCGACGCGGCTGGAGCTGGTGGCCGGCCGCCATCATCTGAACGCAAACGCCTTTTACCCGCCCGACGCCACGAGCCGCAACCTGTCGGAGCCGTCGGGTGTCAGGGTGATCTCGGTGCGTCCATCCTTCTCGCCGAGATAAATCAAGTGCATCACATGCATCAAAACACTCATGAAAACGCGACCCACCTCGCACCCGACGAACCTGTAAGCCTGCCTCCTCGGCCACCGATTTAACGCCACTGTCGCATTCGCGCCGCAGACTCCGCTGGTTCAACAAGAATTTCCAATTCGATAGCTTGCTAACGAATCTTTTGGAAATACAATACCAGCCATGTCGAATCTCGATGCCCTGCGCCGCACTGTCAGCGGCACGCTGGTCGTCGCCGCCAGAAAGTGGCGACGCACGAGTCATGGCGTGCTCGCAGCCTTCAACGTATCGGAAGCGTGCGCGACGCCGCTTCTGACCGCGAGCCGGCTCGGCTCGGCGGTGCGCCAGGTTACGCTCGCCGATCACATCGGCATCGAAGGGCCGTCGCTCGTGCGGCTGCTCGACCAGTTGTGCGCGGCCGGTCTGATGCGCCGCGACGAAGATCCCGAAGACCGCCGCGCCAAGACCGTCGCACTGACCGACGAAGGCCGCGCCGTCACCGCGAAGATGGAAGAGGAGCTGGTCACGCTACGCGCGCAAGCGCTCAAAGGCGTATCGCGCGACGATCTCGAAGCCGCGCTGCGGGTGCTCGACGCATTCACGACCGATGCCGCCGCACGCGCCGAACCAGCCAGCGGCGAACGCGATACGCCGAGCGCACGCACACAGCCGGTGCACGCGCAACCGGCAAAGCGCAAGCCCGCCAAACGCACGGTGCTTGCAAGCAAAGTCAAACAGACCAGCGGCAAAACCGCGGCTAAAACGGCCAGCAAATCGCTTGGCACCGTCAAGGCGCGCAAGTCCACCAAACGTGGCGCGCGAGGCACCGCCCCGCACAACGCCGATTCAGCGTAACTGTTTATGGTCTATCCCACTCTCCGCGACTGGCTGTTCTCGGTCAAGACTTTCACCGCGGCCATGATCGCGCTCTACATCGGCCTGGCGGGCAGCCTGCAGCGGCCGTACTGGGCGATGGCCACCGTCTACATCGTGTCGAACCCGTTCGTCGGCGCGACCCGCTCAAAGGCGATCTATCGTGCGCTGGGCACCGTGCTCGGCGCGTCGGGCGCGGTGCTGCTGGTGCCGCCGTTCGTCGAATCGCCTTACCTGTTCAGCGTGATCGTGGCGATGTGGACCGGCACGATGCTCTACCTCGCGGTGTCGGATCGCACCGCGCGCAGCTACGTGTTCATGCTGGCCGCCTATACGATGCCGATCATCGCGCTGCCCTCGGTGACGAATCCGACCGGCATTTTCGATCTCGCCGTGAGCCGGACCGAGGAGATCATACTGGGCATCGTCTGCGCGAGTATCGTCGGCAGCGCGGTGTTTCCGAGCCGGCTCGCGCCGACGATCATCGAGCGCACTGACGCATGGTTTCTCGACGCCGCGTTCTACGCGACCGAAACGCTGTCGGGCCGCATCGCGAGTTCGGCGATTTCGGGCGCGCGCCAGCGGCTCGCGAGCACGATCAACGGTCTCGAGCTTTTGCTGAGCCAGCTCGCCTATGATCACACCCGGCCCGACGTGCTCGCGCGCGCGCATGAACTACGCGGCCGCATGCAGTTGCTGCTGCCGATCATGTCGTCACTCGCCGATCCGCTGCTCGCGCTCTATTACAACGGCCCGCAACACTGGCCCGAAGGACTGCAGACGCTGATCGACGACGTGATCAAGTGGTTCAATCAGCCGCCGCCCGCGCCGAGCGAGCGCTACCATGCGGACGAAACCGCCAACGCGCTGCGCGAGCGCATTGCCGCGATGCGCCCGCCCGCCGCCGCCCTCCAGCATTGGGACGGCGCGTTGCTGTCGAACGCGCTGTGGCGACTGGGGCAAGCGATCGACGTCTGGCAGGACTGCCGCTCGCTGCGCATCATCATCACGCGCGAAGAAGGTTCGTGGCGGCCGCATTTTCGTCACTGGCGGCTCGGCGGCACCGAGCGCTTCTACGATCGCGGCCTGATGCTGTTCGCGACCGTGTCGGCGGGCGCGGCCGTGGTGCTCGCGTGCGCGCTGTGGATCAGCTCGGGCTGGAACGACGGCGCGAGCGCGGTCACGCTCGCGGCGGTCGCCTGCTGCTTTTTCGCCGCGCTCGACGAGCCTGCGCCATTCATGTTCCGCTTCTTCGTTGCGACTGCCGTTGCCGTGGTGGCCGCGGGTCTCTATCTGTTCGTCGTGCTGCCAAAGGTGCACGACTTCCCAATGCTGGTCATCCTGTTCTCGGTGCCGTTCATTCTGGTCGGCACGCTGATTCCGCGCCCGCAATTCAACATGGTCACGGTGCTGGTCGCGGTGAACACGGCCACCTTCATCAGCATTCAGGACGCGTACGACGCGAACTTCCTGACGTTCCTGAACGCCAATCTCGCGGGCCTCTCCGGCCTGCTGTACGCGTACCTGTGGACCCGCGTGACGCGCCCGTTCGGCGCCGAGCTCGCCGTGGCGCGCCTGTTGCGATCGAGCTGGGCCGATGTCGCGCTGACCGCGTCGACGCGGCCGATCGAAGATCCGCGCAATCTTGCCGCGCGCATGCTCGACCGGCTGATGCAGCTGATCCCGCGCCTTGCCGCCACTGACGACAACCGTCATCCGTCGATCGAGAGCTTCCGCGATCTGCGCATCGCGTTCAACGCGCTCGATCTGCGTCGCCTCACGCGCAAGCTCGGCGGCGAAGCGCCCGCCGCGATCGACCATGCTCTAGATGGAGTGCGTACATACTACGAGAGCTGCGTCGCTCGGCGCCGCCGCGAGCCGATGCCGGACACCCTGATGCCGTCAATCGACGCGGCAATCGCGCGCGTCACCGCGCAGGGCCTCGCGAACGCCGCGGCGCCGACCGAGAGCTCGCCGGCCTCGGCGCGCCAGTTGCGCGACGCGCTGCACGCGCTGGTCGGCTTGCGTCTTTCGCTGTTTCCGGCGACCCTCACGAAACCAACGCCGACCGAACCGGAGGCCGCCGCGTGATGAACCTGTCTGTGCGCCCGTTTCCGCAACCCGTTCCACCCCTTTCCCAGTTCCCGCGATGATCGGTGAAATCGATATTTTCGGCGTGTTCGTGCCCTCCGTGCTGGTCCTGATGTTTGTCGCGTATCTGATCAACCTCGGCATTCGCACCGTGTTCGCCTACGTCGGTTTTTACCGCTTCGTCTGGCATCGCTCCATCTTCGATCTCGGCATCTATGTGCTGGTGCTGGGCCTTGTCGTCGTCGTTTCGCACAAGCTAATAACGTGAAAAAAACCTGGTTCTCCGTCGGTCAGATCCTGCTGACCCTGGTCGTCGTGGTGGTCGCGGCATACGTGCTGTGGCAACTCGTCAACTACTACATGTTCGCACCGTGGACCCGCGACGGGCACGTGCGAGCCGACGTGATCCAGGTCGCGCCCGACGTGTCGGGACTGATTTCGTCGGTCGAGGTCGTGGACAACCAGCAGGTCCAGCAGGGCCAGGTGCTGTTCAAGATCGATCAGGCGCGCTACACGCTCGCATTGCGTCAGGCCGAGGCAACGGCGCAGCAGCGCCGCGCGACGCTCGACCAGGCGCGCCGCGAATATGCGCGCAACCGTCAGCTCGGCAACCTCGTCGCTGTCGAAGTGCTCGAAGAAAGCCGCTCGCGCGTCGACGCGGGCGAAGCCGCGCTCGCCGATGCCATAGTCGCGATCGACACCGCGAAGCTGAACCTCGAACGCTCGACGATCAAGAGTCCGGTCGACGGCTATCTGAACGACCGCGCACCGCGCACCGGCGAATACGTCGCGGCGGGCCGCGCGGTGGTCGCGGTGGTCGACATGCATTCATTCCGCGTGGACGGCTACTTCGAGGAAACCAAGCTGCGCGGCATCGACATCGGCCAGCCGGTCGACATCGTCGTGATGGGAGAGCCGAAGCCGCTGCGAGGGCACGTGCAGAGCATCGTCGCCGGTATCGAAGACCGCGACCGTACGCAAAGCGCGAATCTGCTGCCGAACGTGAACCCGGCGTTCAGCTGGGTGCGGCTCGCGCAGCGCATTCCGGTGCGCGTCGCGCTCGATGAAGTGCCCGCTGATTTCCGCCTGATCGCGGGGCGTACCGCGACGGTGTCGGTGCGTGGTCTGTCGCCGGTCAGGACCCGAGCCGTGTCGGGCAGGGGCGAGGCGCCGGGCTCGGTTCCTGCTTCGGCTGCGCCGGTGGCGCCGGGTTCGTCCGTGGCTCCGGCTACCGCACCGTCGGGCGCGTCGCAATGAAGCTCGTGCGCACCATATGCTCGCTGGCGCCGCGCTTGCCGCTGCTGCCACTGCTGCCGTTATTGCCGCTCACTGTCGCGCTGAACGGCTGCATCAACGTCGGCCCGAACTACACGCTGCCGAAACAGGCGCTCGTCAATGCGCCGCTCGCGAACGGACCGATCGAGGGCGCCGATCCCAAACTGACGTCGACCCTCAATGTGCCGACCGTCTGGTGGAAGCTGTACGACGATCCGGTGCTGAATGGTCTGGTCGAGCAGGCGCTGAAATCGAATACCGACCTGCGCGTCGCGGCCGCGAATCTCGCGCGCTCGCGCGAGGCGCTCAGCATTGCGCGGGCACAGGGCGGCTTCTCGGGCGAGGCCTCGGTGGCGATCGAGCGCGCGCAGGAATCGGCCGAGCAATTCCTGCTGTTCGAGAAACTGCCCGTCGCCAACGAAGGCGACATGGGCATCAGCATCTCCTACGAAATCGATCTGTTCGGCAAGCTGCGCCGCGGCGTCGAAGCGGCGGCGGCGGACACCGAGGCCGTGGAAGCCGCGGGCGACCTTGCGCGCATCACCGTCGTGGCGGATGTGGTGCGCTCGTACGTCGAGCAATGCTCGGCGGCCGAGGAACTGCGCATCGCCGAACAATCGCTCGCGTTGCAGACTGAGCGCGTGGACCTGTCGCGCCGTCTGCGCGACGCGGGCCGCGGCAACCAGACCGCCGTCACGAGCGGCCAGACCCAGATCGAGAATTTGAGGGCCGACGTTCCGCGCTACACCGCGCGCCGCAAGATCGCGCAATACCGCCTCGCGATGCTGCTCGCGCAGTCGCCGTCCCAACTGCCGCCGGCCGTGCTCGCGTGCGATCGGTTGCCGCAAATCCGCCAGCCGATTCCGGTCGGCGACGGCGCCGCGCTGCTCCGGCGCCGCCCGGACGTGCACGAAGCCGAGCGTCAGCTCGCGGCGTCGACGGCGCGCATCGGCGTCGCGACCGGGGCGCTCTATCCGAGCGTCAGCATCGGCGCGTCGGCGGGCTTCACCGGCGTTCTCGAAGACATTCCCACGCAGCCGACGGCGCGTTGGGCTTTCGGTCCGCTGATCAGCTGGACCTTCCCGACCAACGGCGCGCGCCAACGGGTGCACGAAGCCGAAGCGTCGAGCCAGGTGGCGCTCGCGCATTTCGACGGCGTGGTGCTGACCGCGCTGCGTGAAACCGAGACCAGTCTCGCGACCTACGCGTCCGACTTCGCGCGTGCCGAAGCGCTGCGCGCGGCGCTGAAATCAGCAGCGAAATCGGCGGATGAAACACACCGGCTGTATCGCGCCGGGCGCGAGTCGTTCATCTCCGATCTCGACGCGACGCGCACGCTGACGGCCGCGAAGTCGCAGCTTGCGGCGGCGGAGGGCCAGGTGGCGGTCGATCAGGTCAATCTGTTCCTGTCGCTTGGCGGCGGGTGGGAGGTGGGTGGTCAGAGCACGCCGGGGGAAACGCCACCGCAGTTGAAGGCCACGCCTGTCGCGGCCAGGACCTCAGCGAAGGCGGGAGCGCCGACAGCCGCGACGTCCGGATCGCCGTGACCGCGCACTGATTGTCGGCGAATTGAGTTCGGCCAGGGGCGGCAGGGCGGCGTCGCCTAGCTCTTGCGCCCCTTCGCCGCCGCCAGATGGATCGCCGCCCGGACCCGCGGGTACGTGCCGCAACGGCACATCACCGGCGTCATCGCCTCGTCGATGTCGGCATCGGTCGGATCAGGCTTGCGCTTCAGCAGTGCGCAAGCCGCCATCAATTGCGCGCTCTGGCAATAGCCGCACTGCACCACATCGAGTTCGATCCACGCGGCCTTCAGCGCCTGCGCCTCGCGTCCCTGCAGACCCTCGATCGTCGTGATCTTTTGCGTATGCAGGCTCGACATCGGCGTCTGACAAGCAAAGACCGCGACATCATCGAGATTGATCGTGCACGCGCCGCAGATGCCGACTCCGCAGCCGAATTTCGTGCCGGTCATGCCGAGTTCGCAGCGCAGTACCCAGAGCAGCGGCATGTCCGGATCGGCATTGACCTGCACCTTGCCTCCGTTGATATTCAGTACTGCCATGCTTGCCTCCTGAATCGTCGCGCCATCCGTCACGCAAGCCGCAAGGGCAGCGTGCGCAATCGCTGCCCCGTCAGCGCGAACACCGCATTGCCCACCGCCGGCGCGACCGGCGGCACGCCCGGTTCGCCGACACCTTGCGGATGCAGCTGGCTCGGCATGATGCCGACTTCGATCGCCGGGCACACGTTCATCCGCACGACCGGAAAATCCACGAAGTTCTTCTGCTGCACCTGGCCGTTGACGATCGTGATCTCGTTCTGCAAAGCGCTCGACAGCCCAAACACGATGCCGCTTTCCATCTGCTGACGGATCAGATTCGGATTCACCGGCAAACCGCAATCGATCACGCACACCACGCGATGCACGCGAATCTGCCGGTCCGCCCCGATCGACACCTCCGCGACCTGCGCGACGACGCTGCCGAACGCCTCGTGCAATGCGACGCCGCGCGCGCAGCGCGCGCCATCGGCGGCGGGCTTGAGCGGACGGCCCCAATCCGACATCGCCTCGACACGCTTGAGGACCGCCAGATGACGCGGATGCTCTGCGAGCAACATCGCGCGAAACGCAATCGGGTCCTGGCCGGCCGCCGCCGCGGCTTCATCGGTGAAGCTCTCGGTGAAGAACGCCTGATGCGAGTGGCCGACCGAGCGCCAGAAGCCGATCGGCACCGGCAACTCGACGATCTTGTGCGACACGCGCGCGGCCGGCCACTCGTACGGTTGATCGTACGCGCCTTCGCAGGTGGTCTTGTCGATCGGAATGTGCGGCACGCCGTAGTAACGCGCGAGCGCCTCGGGCACGATCGCCTGCCCCGCCGACTTCGCGTGCCACGCGACCAGCTTGCCGTGCTCGTCGAAGCCGGCTTGCATCGACGCCACGCAAGCGGGCCGGTAGAAATCGTGCGTGAAGTCCTGCGCGCGCGACCAGATCGTTTGCACCGGACGGCCGTCGGCCTCGCGCGCGATCGCCGCGGCCTGTGCGACGAAATCAAGTTCGAGGCGTCGCCCGAACCCCCCGCCCACAAGCTGCGTCTGGACATCGACGAGATCGGCGTCGATGCCGAGCGCCTTTGCCGCATGCTGCCGGGCAAGCCCCGGCATTTGCGTCGACACCCACACGGTCGCCGCGCCGTCCGCGACCTGCACCGTGCAGTTCATCGGCTCGACCGCGCCATGCGCCAGATATGGCACGTGATACACGGCATTGATCGTGCGTGCCGCGAGACTCATCGCTTTGTCGACGTTGCCGACGTGGTAATACACGTGCCCGTCGGTATCGTCGAGCGCATCGGCGAGCCGGCGGTCCACCTCCACGCTCGACAGCTTCGCGGCAGCGCCGTCGTGCCACGTGACGTCGATCGCCTCGACCGCGTTCATCGCGTGAAACGCGTTGTCCGCGATCACGGCCACGCCGCCAGTGCCGCCCGCATACGGCGGCACGGCCAACGCCTTGATGAAGCCCGGCATCTTCTGCGCGGGCGTCGCGTCGAAATGCGCGACCGTGCCGCCGAGGGTCGGGCACATCACGACGCTCGCGTACAGCAGACCGTTGGGCAGCACGTCGATCCCGAAGCGCGCCACGCCGTCGATTTTCGACGCGGCTTCGATACGCCGCACGGGCTGGCCGATCAGCTTGAAGTCGGCGGCCTTCTTCAGGACGACGCTGCGCGGCAACGGCTGCCGTGCCGCCATCGACGACAACTCGCCGAACGTCGCCTTGTGCCCCCACGGATGTAGCACGTAGCCCTTTTCCGCGCTGCATTCGCGGACCGGCACATCCCAGCGCTCGGCCGCCGCGTTGATCAGCATCACGCGCGCCGACGCGCCGGCCTCGCGCATCGGCGTCCACAGATCGTTCATGCTCGACGAGCCGCCCGTCATCATCGTGCCGAACTCGCGCACCGCCTTGCTCGTGATCCACACGGTGCCTTGCCTGACGTAGCTGTCGTCGTCGGGGCGAAACGGCAGATCGTCGACGATGGCCTGCACCGAGTTGTAGATCCGGTCGATCGGCGACTCTTCGACTTGCACTTGCGACCAGTCGGCGTCGAGTTCCTCGGCGAGCAGCATCGCGAGTCCCGTATGGATGCCCTGGCCCATTTCGGCCTTGGGCATCATGATCGTTACGCGATTGTCGGCGTCGATCTTGACCCAGCCGTTCAGCGCGACCTGCGAGCCTTGCGTCGGCAGCGGCGTCGACGTTGTGAGGCGCTGCCGCGGCGGCACCACGGCCCAGCCAACCAGCAGCCCGCCCAGCGCGGTAGCGCCGCCAAGCAGGAAGGTTCTGCGCGTCAACATGGCATGACTCGCTCGGCTGGCTCGATGGTAGGAAAACGGCGACAGCGCCGATGCACCCGTCTTTGTTTGCGAATAGTAATAAGACGGGTCGGCCAGCGTGAGACTTAAATGCGGGCGCGAAGCTCAAGTGGCCGCGCGGCGCGGATAGGCGGGGATCGAAAGCGGCGAGGGAAAGTCGTGGGGCGCTTCATTAACTGCGAAGCGCATGGGCAGCAATGTACCGGCGGAAGCCACCGCCGGCACATCGCGAACCTTGCGCTTGAATCGATCGGGCGATCAGATCAACGGCGGTTCGAACCCGACACCACATCGATCCAGACGGCCAGCACGAGAATGCCGCCCTTCACGATCATCTGCCAGTAAGCATCGACGTCGAGCATCGACATGCCGTTGTCGAGGCTCGCCATCACGAGCGCGCCGATCAACGCGCCGTACACGGTGCCCGAGCCGCCACGCATCGACGTGCCGCCGATAAAGCACGCGGCGATCGCATCGAGTTCGCCCATCGAGCCCGCCGACGGCGAACCGGCCGCGAGCCGCGCGGTGTTGACAATGCCGGCGAATGCGCACATCAGCCCCATCAGCGCGAAGATCGCGAGCTTAACGCGGTCGGTGTTGACTCCCGACAACCGCGTCGCTTCGAGGTTCGAACCGACCGCGTAGATGCGGCGTCCAAATACGGTCTGGGTCGCGATCCACGTGAAGATGCCGAGCAGCGCGAGCAGCAGCAACACCGGCACGGGAATGCCGCCGTAGTTGTCGAGCATCGCGACGAAGCCGGCGAGAATCGCACCCGCGCCGATCACCTTCGCGACGTCCTGCCAGAGTGGCACGACGCGCAACTGATAACGCTGCCGGTTCGCGCGCTGGCGGATCGTCAGGAATGCCAGCAGCAGGAACAGCACGACTGCGAGCGTGTCACCGGCGAGCCGCGGCAGATAACCCTGGCCGACGAACACGAAGCTGTCCGACACCGGCGCGATGGTCGATCCTCCTGTAATGCCGAGCAGAATGCCGCGATACGCGAGCATGCCGCCGAGCCCGACGATAAACGAAGGCACGCGCCGATACGTCGACCACCAGCCGTTGAACATGCCGACCGCGATGCCGAGCAGCAACACGACTGGTATCGTCGCGCCGATCGGCCAGTGCCGGTTCACGTCGAGAATCGCCGCGACGCCGCCGAGCAGTCCGAGCAGCGAACCGACCGACAGATCGATTTCACCGGCGATGATCACGAACACCATGCCGCACGCGAGCATGCCGGTAATCGACATCTGCCGCAGCAGATTCGACAGATTGCGCGGCGTGACGAACGCGCCATGAGTAAGCGCGGAAAAGAAAATCCAGATCACGGCGACGGCAATCAGCAGCGCGAGAATCTTGTAGCGCGCGAACAGTTGCTGGATCCGTTGCGTGCCGCCGAATGCGTCTCGCGGCACGGCGTTGTCGGTCCGTTGGGAAGTTACTTCGGGAGTCATGCGGCACTCGCTACGGTTGGGTTCGAAGATAGATGCACAGGCCGGATCGCGGCGCCCAGGATGTCTTCCTGCGTGAGACCGTCGTTGACGAAGTCGCCGCGCAATTCGCCCTCGCCGATCACGAGCACACGGTCGCTGATGCCGAGCACTTCCGGCAATTCGGACGACACCATCACGATCGACATGCCGCGCTGCGCCAGCTGAAAGATCAGCTTGTAGATTTCGTATTTCGCGCCGACGTCGACGCCGCGCGTCGGTTCGTCGAGGATCAGCACCGTCGGGTTGGTCAGCAGCATGCGCGTGAGCACGGCCTTCTGCTGATTGCCGCCCGACAGACTTGCAATCGATAGCATCGGATTCGCGGCGCGCACGGAAAGCCGCTTCATTTCCGTATGAATCGTGTCGAGCTCCGCCGCGGAATCGATCCGCCCGCCCGACGCGAACCGCTGCAACACGGCAAGCGTGATGTTATGGCCGACGCTCAGGCCCGGCACGATGCCGTGGCGCTTGCGGTCCTCGGGCACCATCGCGATACCGGCGCGAATCGCGTCGATCGGCGCGCGAATCTTCAACGGCTTGCCGTCGAGCACGACGTTCGCCTCGCTGATGCCAGGATACGCGCCGAAGATCGCCTGCATCAGCTCGGTGCGGCCTGCGCCGACGAGCCCCGCGACGCCGAGAATTTCCCCGCGTCGCAACGAGAACGACACGTCGTCCACACGCTTGCGGCGCGGATTGGTCACGTCGAAACAGGTAACGTTGCGCGCCTCGAAGATCACGTCGCCGATCGGATGCGGCTCGCGCGGAAACAGGTTCTTGATCTCGCGGCCGACCATCAGCGAGATGATGCGGTCGGTGGTCAGAGCGTGCATCGGCTCGGTCGCGACGTGGCGGCCGTCGCGAATCACGCTGATCGTGTCGCAAACGGCGGCGACTTCATCGAGCTTGTGCGAGATGTACACGCACGCGATACCGCGCCGCTTCAGATCGCGCACGATGTCGAGCAGAATCGCGATTTCGGAGGCGGTCAGCGACGACGAGGGTTCGTCAAGAATCAGCAGCTTCGCGCGCTTGTTGAGCGCCTTCGCGATTTCGATCAGTTGCTGATGACCGCCGCCGTAGTTCATCACCGGCTGCGCGGCATTGATGCCACTGATGCCGAGTTCGCGCAGCAGTTCGTCGGCGCGCTGATACATCGCCGCGTAGTTCATGCGCCCGCCAGGCAGCGTGATCTCGTTGCCGAGAAAGATGTTCTCCGCGACCGACAGCTCGGGCACGAGCATCAGTTCCTGGTGAATGATGATGATGCCCGCGCGTTCGGTGTCGCGCACGCTCGCGGCCTTTAGCGGCTCGCCTTCCCAGGTTATTTCGCCATCCCACGTACCGTGCGGATAAACGCCGGACAGCACCTTCATCAGCGTCGATTTGCCCGCGCCATTTTCGCCGCACAGGCCCACGCATTCGCCCGGCGACACGGTCAGATCGATGCCGTCTAGCGCCTTCACGCCGGAAAAAGCTTTGACGATGCCGCGCATCGTCAGAAGAGGTTGCGTCATTCGTTATGCCTCGCTGCAAGGTGGGCCGATGTTCGACCACGCTCCTGGGTGCGATGACCCCGGAGCGTGGCGTTGACATCGCGCCCGTCTTCGTTTTATTTGCTTGCGAGCTGTTCCTGCGTGTAGAAGCCGTCCTTCACGACGACGTCGAGGTTGGCCTTCGTCAGCTTGGTCGGCTGCAGCAGCACCGTATCGACCTTCTTCTTGCCGTTGTCGTATTGCGCGTTGAACCCCGGCTTCTCACCCTTGGCAAGCGCAACCGACAGCTTCGCCGCTTCGCCCGCGATCAGCTTCAGCGGCTTGTAGACCGTCATCGTCTGCGTACCGGCCGCGACGCGCTTCACAGCAGCGAGGTCGGCATCCTGACCCGAGATCGGTACCTTGCCTGCGAGGCCCTGTGCGGCGAGCGCCTGGATCGCGCCGCCAGCGGTGCCGTCATTCGACGCGACGACGGCGTCGATCTTGTTGTTGTTCGCGGTCAGCGCGTCTTCCATGATGCGCAGCGCGGTCGATGCGCTCCACTCCGGCACCCACTGCTGGCCGACCACCTTGATGTCACCCTTGTCGATCGCGGGCTGCAGCACCTTCAGTTGGCCCTGGCGCAGCATCTTCGCGTTGTTGTCGGTGGGCGCGCCGCCGAGCAGGAAGTAGTTGCCCTTCGGCCGTACGTCGTAGACGCCCTGCGCCTGCATTTCGCCGACCTTCTCATTGTCGAACGAGATATAGGCGTCGACATCGGCGTCGAGAATCAGGCGGTCATACGACACGACCTTGATGCCCGCTTTTCTCGCTTCAGCCACCACGTTGCCGAGTGTCTTCGAGTTGAACGGCACGATCACGATCACGTCGACGCCGCGCGAGATCAGGTTTTCGATCTGCGAGATCTGACGCTCCTCGCTCGCATCGGCCGATTGCACCGACACTTTCGCGCCGAGTTTTTCCGCCGCGGCGACGAAATAGTCGCGGTCGCGCGACCAGCGCTCGACGCGCAGATCGTCAATACAGAAGCCGATTTCCGGATGATCCTTGCTGGCGTGCGCGAGCGGTGCGGCGAGCGACAGGCTGGCGAGTACCGCGCCGCATAGCAGCGAACCGAGTACGTTACGACGCATTGCGAACTTCATTTTTGTCTCCTTGTTTGTGATATCCGGAATGCCGGGTGTATCGGTCTGCGCTGCGAGCCGCAGACTCGAACAAGCGAAAACCCACTGCTTGCTGGTGCGCGCGGTCAACGTGGCCGCGCGATCTTTATTCAACGTCCGCTATAAATAGCCTGATTCACGATGTTTTCCATTTGCTCCTGCTGCCCGCTCACATGCCGCGGATTCAGATCACGCGCCAGCGTGTCCGACGCGAGCGTCGAGAGCGAATACTCGCCGGACAGGATCTTGCGGCCGAACTCGCCATCCCAACCCGCGTAGCGTTGCCGCTTGAACTGATCGAGGCGCTCGTTTTCGACCAGTACCGCCGCGCGGTCAAGGCCGAGCGCGAGGTTGTCGATCGCACCGATGTGGCCATAAAACAGGTCTTCCGCATCGACGCTCTGGCGCCGCACTTTCGCATCGAAGTTCATGCCGCCGGTCGTGAAGCCGCCGTGGCGCAGAATCTCGTAGAAGGCCAGCGTCAATTCCTCGACGCTATTGGGAAATTGATCAGTATCCCAGCCATTTTGCGGATCGCCGCGATTCGCATCGACGCTGCCGAAAATGCCGAGCGCAAACGCGGTCGCAATCTCGTGATGGAACGAGTGGCCCGCGAGCGTCGCGTGATTCGCCTCGATGTTCACGCGAATCTCCTTATCGAGGCCGTGTTGCAGCAGGAAGCCGTGCACGGTCGCGACGTCGTAGTCGTATTGATGCTTGGTCGGCTCCTGCGGCTTCGGCTCGATCAGCAGCGCACCCTTGAAACCGATCTTGTGCTTGTGGTCGACCACCATGTGCAGGAAGCGCGCAAACTGCTCGCGTTCGCGCACGAGGTCGGTGTTGAGCAGCGTGTCGTAGCCTTCGCGGCCACCCCACAGCACGTAGTTTTCGCCGCCGAGGCGCAGCGTCGCGTCGAGCGCATGGCGCACCTGGGTCGCGGCGAATGCGAAGACCTCCGGATTCGGATTGGTTGCGGCGCCGGCTGCGTAACGCGGATTCGAAAACAGATTCGCGGTGCCCCACAGCAATTTGACGCCGGTGTCCTGCTGCTTGCGCGCGAGGTAGTCGGACACGCGCAGGAAGTTCTCGCTGTATTCCTTCACGCTCGCGCCTTCGGGCGAGACGTCGGTATCGTGGAACGTGTAGTAGGGTGTGCCGAGCTTCGAGAAGAATTCGAACGCGGCGTCGGCCTTTTGCAGCGCCCGCTCCATTGCGTCGCCGGGTTGCTGCCACGGCCGCCGGAAGGCGCCCTGACCGAAGATATCCACGCCGGGCCACACGAACGTATGCCAGTAGCACACGGCGATACGCAGATGTTCCTCGAGCGTCTTGCCGAGGACCTTCCTGCTCTTGTCGTAGTGACGGTATGCAAGCGGGTTGTCCGATTGCGGGCCTTCATAACGAATCTCGGGAATGTGTTCGAAGTAGGACATCGGCGTCTCCCATGTATGCTGCATTGCAACCCGCGCGATCATGCCGCGCCGGCCGACAAAGTGACGCCATGCTGCCGCTTGCATGATGTGTCGGCAATTGCGAAATTGCGCAGCACGCTTGATGTTTCTTACCGCCCGCGCGTTTGTATACTGCCGTCCCGCGATTCGGCGCCTAGAATAACCGGACGCTTAAAAACGGTGTTGCTCCCAGCCCCCGACACGATGGAGACAAAGGCGCGTGGTCCATTGACCCGCACGCCGCTTACCGCCATGACCCGTCCACAAGCACCTCAGACAACCCATCGGATCGCGCTGCTGTTCAACGCGAACAAGGTCTACGACCGCGAGATCATCACCGGCATCGGCAACTACCTGCTGTCGACGCGCGTCGCGTGGGACCTTTTCCTCGAAGAGGACTTTCGCTGCCGGCTCGCGGGTATCGAGCGCTTCGACGGCGACGGCATCATTGCAGACTTCGACGACCCCGCCGTCGACGAAGCCCTGCGCGACTGTCCGCTGCCGGTGGTCGCCGTCGGTTCGTCGTACGAGGATCCGACGCAGTACCCTTCGGATTTACCCTATATCGCGACCGACAACAGCAAGCTCGTGTCGCTCGCGTACACGCATCTGATCGGCGCGGGTCTCGAAAACTTCGCGCTGTACAGCCTGCCGCAGGCACAGGAAAACCGTTGGGCGCAACAGCGCGAACTCGCATTCGCGCATCTGCGCAGTGCGGAGGGGCGCAGCGCCGCGCAGATCGATAGCGAGATCTATCGCGGTCTGTCGACGAGCGCGCCGTCCTGGAACCAGGCGATCGAACAGCTCACCGCATGGCTGCGGCAACTGCCGAAGCCGGTCGGCATCATCGCGGTGACCGACGCGCGGGCGCGGCACCTGTTGCAGGCGTGTCTGATCGCGGGCATTCCGGTGCCCGAGGAAGTCGCCATCATCGGCATCGACAACGATCCGCTCACGCGTACGCTGACGCGCATTCCGCTGTCGTCGGTGATTCAGGGCACCGAGGAAATGGGCCGCACGGCCGCGCACATCCTGCATCAGATGCTGCACGGCGCGCGCTTTCCGGGGCGTCGCATCCTGGTGCCGCCGGTCGGCATCAACGTGCTCGAATCGACCCGGCATCAACCGCTCGCGAGTCCCTACGTGATGCGCGCACGGCATTTCATTCGTCAGTATGCGTGCCAGGGCATCCGCACCGAGCAGGTGGCCGACTATGTGGGCGTGTCGCGCTCGTCGCTCGAAGAGTATTTCCGGCGCGAGCTTCAATGCACGGTGCATCAGGAAATCCTGCGCCACAAGCTCGACGTCGCCAAGACGTTGCTTGCGAAACGCGACGCGTCGAGCGCGGAAGTCGCGATTCGCTGCGGCTTCACGTCACTGCAATACATGTACGCGGTATTTCGCCGCGAACTCGGCTGCACGCCGCGCGAATACCAGGAGCGCGTGGGCCCGAAGACGAAGACCACTGGCTGAGCGTGCTTTTCTATTTTTTCTTCGCACTGACCACATGATCAGCATTGCACAACTCTCTTCCGAACCGTGGGGCACGCTACCGGGCGGCGATCGCGTGCGGCTCTACACGTTACGCAACGCGCACGGCATGAAAGTCGCCATCAGCGACCTCGGCGCGACCTTGGTTTCGTGGCATGCGCCGGATCGCGCGGGACGTCTCGGCGATATTCTGCTCGGCCACGACACGCCCGCCGAATACGTGGCGGCCACGACCTACATGGGCGGACTGATCGGCCGCTGGGCGAATCGCATTGCGGGCGCGCGCTTTTCGCTCGACGGCATCGAGTACACGCTCGATCGCAACGAAGGTCCGAACCTGCTGCATGGCGGCACGATCGGATTTCATCGCGCGTTGTGGGACGTCAGCGAGGACGACGGCGCGTTGCTGATGCGGCTCGAGTCGCCTGAAGGCGATGCTGGTTTTCCTGGCAACGTGACCGTGCAGGTGCGCTATTCGCTCGACGATGACGGGACGCTGACGATCGGATATGAAGCGATCACGGACGCGCCGACGCCACTCAATCTGACGAGCCATCCATACTTCAATCTGACCGGGCGCGCGGGCACCGACATTCGCGGCCACGTGCTGTCGATCGACGCCGAGCGCTTTTTCGAAGTCGACGCGACGCTGATTCCATGCAATCTCGCCGACGTCGCGGGCAACGCATTCGACTTCCGGCAGAGCGCGCCGATCGGCGGCCGGCTCGACTGGCCGCATGCGCAACTCGCGCGAGCCGGTGGCTTCGATCATTGCTACGTACTGCGTGCGGCGCCTGATGCTGGCACCAACGACGCTACGCCGCCACTGCGCGAAGTCGCCTGCGCATACGATCCGGGCAGCGGACGCGAGTTGACCGTGGCGACCGATCAACGGGGCCTGCAGTTTTACTCTGGCAACGCACTGAACGGCAACCCGGGACGCGGCGGCGTTCGCTATCAACGGTACGCCGGTTTGTGCCTCGAGGCGGGCGGTTTTCCGAACGAGGTCAATATGACCGGACAGGACGAAGTGATCGTGCGACCCGGTGATACTTACCGGCAAATCACGACTTACCGCGTCGATGTGCGCAAAGGTGTGTGACTATATTGACACGCGCTTTTCCACTGTTTTACGAAAACGGCGAAAACGAGATTACAGCTCGCCGACTGCCTGTTCTCCGCAATACTGAATTAGTCGACTAGTGGTTTTCCCCGAATGCGCTCGCTCCTAGACTGCGTCCATGGCACCCGCAATGCCGCGGTGCTGGACAGACAACTACGGAGGGAAACATCATGAAATCGCTTATCCAGGCAGTTGCGCTCGCTGCCGTGATCGCCGCTCCAGTCGCGGCGTTCGCACAATCGGAACAGCCGATCACGCGCGCCGAAGTCAAGGCAGAAGTGCAGCAACTCGAACGGGCGGGTTATAACCCGGCCACCGCATTCGATGCCCAGTATCCCGCGGACATTCAGGCGGCCGAGGCGCGCGTCTCCGCGATGAACGCGAAGGGCCAGGGCGACACTTCGGGATATGGGTCGCCGATGGGCGGATCGTCGCAATCCGGCCCCGGCCAGCATCCGCTGTGGGTCAATCCGGACGGTCAGTGAAGACCGGCGAACGTATTGCAAGCGACGCTGGCGAGGAAAGATCGGTGAGTTAATAACCTCTTTTGCCTGTGTGATTTTCGCCGTTTCGACCTGAGATGAAGCGAGCCATGCTTTCAAAGCATGCGCTCGCTTTTTGCGTTTATACGGCGATCGGGAACGTGCCGCTACTGCCAACTCAGCCAGACCGCGCCTGCGGGCATTCTGACTGATACCAGATCTCCACCTTGCGCTGCGCGCGCTCGAGACTCGCCGGATAATCAGGATCAAAGCGTCGCTCAGGGTGGTAGCCCGCTTGCTGCAACGCCGCCAGTTCGCTCATGCTTCGCTCGTGAGTGGCGGGTGCCTTGTTCCTGAGGTCGGTCAGGTCGCGGCATTGCGTTGCGCTGAGATGTGTTTGGGCGCCTCCGTTCCCGCCGTCCGTGGCACAGCCAACGAGCGTAAGCACCAACGCGGCAAGAATCGACCGCATCTGCGTTGCGATGTTCATTTCGTGTCTCCTTGCGGTCAGGCAACCCTTGAATTATTCGAAACGCCGGCGAAAGTCGCCACTCATTTCATCAACCATGTAGTCGATACAGACCAAGGAGAAATGCGATGCCCCGCACCGCCGCTGAAAAACGCGCCGCTTTCCGCGCGCTGCACTCGTCTGGCTGTTTCGTGCTGCCCAATCCGTGGGACGCAGGCAGCGCCCGCTTTTTGCGCACGCTCGGCTTCAAGGCGCTCGCGACCACGAGTTCCGGCTTTGCGTGGTCGACCGGGCATGCGGACAACACGCTGCCGCGCGAGGTGATTCTCGCGCACCTGCGGACGATCGTCGATGCGACCGATCTGCCGGTCAATGCCGACTTCGAAAGCGGCTTCGGCCGCGATCCGGAAGAAGTCGCCGAAAGCGTGACGCTCGCGGTGGCAACGGGCGTCGCGGGTCTGTCGATCGAGGACTCGACCGGCAACCCCGCCGCGCCGCTCTTTCCGGTCGACGTCGCCGTTGAGCGGCTCAGCGCGGCGCGCCGTGCGATCGATCAGAACGGCGGCGACACGCTGCTGATCGGCCGCGCGGAAAATTTCGTCGCCGGCAAGCCCGATCTCGACGACGCGATCGCGCGTCTGAAGGCCTATGCGGCGGCGGGCGCCGATTGCCTGTACGCGCCCGGCATCCAGACGCGCGAGCAGATCGAAGCGGTGGTCGCGGCCGTCGCGCCGAAGCCTGTCAATCTGCTGATCGGCTCGACATCGAATCTGACCTTGCAGGATGTGGCCGCGCTCGGTGTACGGCGAATCAGCGTCGGCGGCGGGCTCGCGCGCGCGGCGTGGGGTGGTTTCATGCAGGCCGCTCAGGCGCTGGACGATGGCCGTTTCGACTTTTCCGGCGCGGCGGCGGGCACGCAACTCAACGCGCTTTTCACTCGCGATGCGTGAAGCACCCGAACGCCCCGAACCGCGCAGGTTCCCTCCCCCCGCTGCGCAAGCGGACACCTCTAAAGCAGGAGATCGCCATGGCTCGCGAAATCATTCGCGTCGAACCGTTGTCCACGTACCTCGAAAAATTGAAAGCGCCGGCCTGCGCCGTCACGCGTCACGCTGACACGGTCTACGTGTCGGGCCTTCCGCCGTTCGATCCCGAGACCGGAGTACCGGTCGACGCGCCAATCGAACGGCAGACCGAACTCGTGCTCGAGCAGATGAAGCTGTGTCTGGAAACAGCCGGCTCGTCGCTCGATCACGTGCTCAAGTGCAACATCTATTGCACATCGGTCGAGAAATTCGCCGCGGTCAACGCGATCTACACGCGCTATTTTCCGGTCGATCCGCCGGCGCGCATTTTCGTCAACGTGCCCGCATGGCCGGGGCATTTCGACATCGAGATCGATTGCGTCGCGGCCGTCAGATAGGCTGCCGGCAGACTGCGCACCCAGGCGTTCGCAGGCCGAGTCGAAATCGCCGGAATGCCCAGCGTTTCCGATGAGAAAAGCACGTGAACGTCTGAACTGGCGCACAAAGGCTTCCGTCGCGTCAAATGTTATGATCGGAAACATCATTCGCTCCGATCAAGCGCGCACCCGAACAGCGGCAAGCCTCATGGACACCCATCTCACCAAATCCGCCGACACGTCCTCCACCGATCTCGGCCGGCGCGTGCGCGCCGCCCGTCAGGCGCAGGATCTGACGCTCGAAACCGCGAGCCGCCTTTGCGGTGTCTCTCGTTCGACGCTGTCGAAAGTCGAAAACGGCCTGATGTCCCCCACTTTCGACGTGCTGCAAAAAATCGTGCTGGGCCTGAAGATCGAAATCGGCGAACTGTTCGGCTCGACGCCGAAGGTCAGCGCCAGCGGCCGGCGCGCGTTGACGCGCAAGAACGAAGGCCAACGCCACGCGTATCGCGGCTATCAGATGGAGCTGCTCGCCACCGACCTCGCGCACAAGGCGATGCTGCCGTTTCGCATCCGCATCTCGGCGCACACGCTCGACGCATTCGACGACTGGGGCCGCCACGAGGGCGAGGAGTTTCTCTATGTGATCAGCGGCAGCGTCTGCCTCTATTCGGAGCTGTACGCGCCGACACATCTGAACGCGGGCGACAGCCTCTACTTCGACAGCCGCACGGGTCACGCGGCCGTGTCGACCAGCGAGGAAGACGCCGAAGTGTTGTGGATGGCGACCAATGCGGACCTTTCGCACACGCCGTCGGCCGCGAACGATTCGACGAAGAAATAGCGCGCGCTCAGCGCGCCGCCGTATGCATTCAGGCCGCCTCGCTTGCGGTCATACGGAAGATGCCCTGTGCGTTGCCCGCGTCGAACCGCAGGTCCGTTTCCCAGCGGCGCGCGTCCTGATCGAAACTGCGCTTGCGCGTGATGAATTCGTAGAACGAGCCGGGCACATCGCGCGTGACGACGCTGCCATCGGCCGCGCGAAATTCGCGCCGCACGATATCCGCGCGATACGCGGTCTGGAACACGCGCCCGGAACGCGAATGCTCGACTTCGGGCTTCATCGGACGACCCTTCGCTTTTTCGTCGTCCGACAGTTTGAAGACGTCCGCGACGCGATCGGTCGCATGATTGAACGCGTTACCTTCGGTCGCGATCCACGCCATTTCCGCCGATTCCTTCAACAATACTTCGTAGTCGGCTTCGCGTGGCATCTCGTGCTGACGCGCGAACGCGCCCACGATCACCGGTAGCAACTCATGCGCTGCATCGAGCGGCAGCACGCCGTCGCGTTCGAGTTCCCACAAGAGGCCATTGGCGCGCGGCGTCAACGGATCGCGCGACGCACCGATCACGTTCGTCACCGCCTGCTGGAATGCCGCGGAGAAACGCTCCGGATGCAGTTCGCTGACGAAGAACTGCGCGATCTCGTCGGGCGCGTCGTCATGCGTTAAGGTTTATTCGATGCCTGCCATCGGCCGCAGGAATGTGAATGCTTCCGCGCGTGCCGGCAGGCGTCGAATAAACCCGATGGAGGAAACCGCGGAGTGCTCCGATGTGGTCGGAACTCGCCGCTATGGCGATTGATAGGTCAGGATGCTCAGCGATGTCGGATGCGGTGCGGCCAGGCGGGATGCTGGACAGGCGCGGAAGCCGTAGCGAAGCGGCGCTGTCGGGCAATCACGATGGTGAAGCAGACGAGGGAGGCGCTTTGCGAAGCGCCAGGCGCAAACGTCCGCTCGTGGGCCGCGTTGCCGCAAAGCCGACGGTCGGTTCAGATATCGGGGAACCGTTGCGCTCATGTCTGACCCCGGCACATCGGTGGTGCGCGGATCGGGGCGCTGCGCGCGAGGATATCGACGACGATCATCGGTGCGCCGCAGCGCCGGCAGATGAACACGGTCCGGACTGCGATGACGGTGTCGTGCGGTGACGGGCTGACCCCGGGTGCGACGTGCAGCAGATCGCGCACCTTCGCGAGACTGGCGCGGCGCACCGGGTTGGCGAGCAGCCCGTAGTGACGGATCCGATGGAAACCACCGGGCAGCACATGGAGCAGGAAGCGGCGCATGAATTCGCCGGCCTCCAGCGTCATGGTCTTGTAGCGGGTGCGTCCCTTCGTACGGTAATCCTTCCAGCGGAACGTCACGCCACGCTCATCGAAGGCGATCAGGCGCTGGTTGGAGATGGCGACGCGGTGCGTGTAGCGGGAGAGGTACTCGAGCACCGCCTTCGGTCCGGCGAACGGGCGCTTGGCGTAGACCACCCATTCGCAGCTACGCAGCGGCGCAAGCCACCGGGCAAAGGAAGCGGGATCAGCGAGCCTGGTGTACTCGCCGAAGAACTGCAGCTGGCCATGCCGGTGGGCCACTTCGAGCGCTTCGAGGAAGCGCCGGCGGAACAGGCGTGAGAGCACGCGCACGGGCAGGAAGAAGCCGGGCCGGCACGCAATCCAGCGCTCACCGTCAGGCGACAGCCCGCCACCGGGGACGATGCCGTGCACATGCGGGTGATGCGTGAGCGCCGAGCCCCAGGTGTGCAGTACGAGGGTGGCGCCAATCTGGGCGCCGAGATGCCTGGGATCGGCGGCGATCGTGCGCAGCGTGTCGGCGGCGATGTCGAGCAGCAGGCCGTAGATGATCCGTTTGTTGTACCAGGCGATCGCACTGACGGGCGCGGGCAGCGTGAAGACGACGTGGAAGTATTCGACGGGTAGCAGGTCGGCCTGGCGTGCCTCCAGCCAGCGGTGTGCGGCGCTGGCCTGGCACTTCGGGCAATGCCGGTTGCGACAGGAGTTGAAGGACACCTCTGACCTTGCGCAGCCTGAACAGCGCAGCACATGTCCGCCCAGTGCCGCCGTGCGGCACCGTTCGATGGCCGACATGACCTTCAGCTGCCCCAGGCTCAGGTGTGCCGTGGCTCGCCACGCTGGCCCGTGGCTGCGGAAGATGTCCGCAACCTCCAGCATGAGGCGTGACAGCGCGCGGGCCTACTCGGAGGGCAGACGGTCCAGCGGACTGGTGACCTCGTGCAGCAGGTCGGTGGCCACCTGGACGTAGAGCGCGGTGTTCTCGAGCTTCGCATGGCCGAGCAGCACCTGGATCACGCGGATGTCCACCTTCTGTTCGAGCAGGTGTGTCGCGAAGCTATGGCGCAGCGTGTGCATGGACACGCGCTTGTCGATGTTCGCAGCCTCGGCGGCGGCATGAATGGCACGGTTCAGCTGTCGCGTGCTTAATGGATCGAGCGGGTCGAGCCCGGGAAACAGCCACCCACCATCGAGCATCCTGCCCTGCGTACGGGCCACGCGCCACCACACACGCAGACGCTCAAGCAGCACCGGCGAGAGCATGGCGTAGCGGTCACGGCGGCCCTTGCCCTGCTCGATACGCAGTGTCATGCGTTCGCTGTCAACGTCGGTGACCTTCAGCGCGACCACTTCGCTGGCACGTAGCCCCGCGCCGTACGCGACCGACAGCGCGGTCTGGTGCTTCAGGTTGCCGGCGGCCTCGATGAGCCGCCGCACTTCATCGGGGCTGAGCACGACGGGTAATACGCGGGGCACGCGCACGGGTTGCATCCTGACCATCAGCTCGGGCCGGTCGAGCGTGACTGTGAAGAAGAACTTCAGGCCGGTGATCGCATGGTTCAGGGACACGGCCGAGGTGCCGTGGTCGACCAGATAGAGCTGGTAGCGCCGCAGGTCCTCGACGGTGGCCGTGTCAGGTGAGCGCCCGAGAAACCGGGCGAACTCACGCACAATGTGCAGATAGATGTCCTGCGTCTTGGGGGCAAGCTGGCGCATGCGCATGTCGTCGATCATGCGCTGGCGCAGCGGACTGACGTTTGACTGTGAGGAGGTCATGATTCGGCTCCTGCTGGAGAACGAGGCGGATTGCCTCATTCGCCAACATACGGAACCGCGATGCCGGCCTCTCCCTGACCACCGGCGTCTGACCGTAGCCCCTACCGCGCGAGCGGTTTAGTCCGCCGCCCATGCGCGGCCGGTCATGCCGAGACGATCGAGCGGATAGCGGCCGTTGATGCGAAAGCCGAGCGGCCGCAGGATGCGTGCGAACGCCGCCTCGCCGGGCGGCAGCGCGCCGCTGTGCGTCCAGCGCACGGTGCGCAGCGCGCCGTGATCGAAGTAAACGCTGCCGCCGGCCGCGACCGTTTCCTCCGTGTAGCGGCGGCCGTTCTCCGAGCGCGCGATCAGATCGTCGAACAGCGCCATGTTCATCGCCTGCGCGAGTTCGGCGCGCGTGACGCTGCCGCTCTCCCACTCGTGAAGCACATGCGGATGATTGAGCGTTGCAAAGAGCCGCGCGGTCTTCTCCACGCCCAGCAGCTTTTGCAGTAGTTGTTCGACGTTCGCATTCTTCAGGTTTCGCATCCGGCTCTCCACGCTATCCGTTGAGCGCCCGCGCGGGCGCCTCATAACGGGCGAGATTATTCAAAATGCGCTTGCTCATCGTAAAGCGAGATAAACTTGCCACTTGATGCGTTTTTGGAATTAACGTGCGAAAGTTCAAGATTCCCAACATGGGCGCGTTGCTCGCTTTCGAAGCCGCCGCGCGGCACGAGAGCTTCACGCATGCGGCGCGCGAGCTGTTCCTGACCGAAAGCGCGGTGTCGCGACAGATCAATACGCTCGAAGGCAATCTCGGCGTGCGGCTGTTCGTGCGGGTCAAGCAACGCGTGATGCTGACGCGCGCGGGCAAGGTCTACAGCGCACAGGTGCGACGCTCGCTCGAACAGCTCGATCGCGACACGCTGTCGATCATCGCGCACGGCAGTGGCGGCGGTTATCTGGAGCTGGCGGTGTTGCCGACTTTCGCATCGCAATGGCTGATTCCGCGCATGGCTGCATTCAACGAGCAATACCCGGACGTGCGCGTGAACATGGGCGTGCGCACCGCGACGTTCCCGTTCGCCGACACGCATTTCGAAGCGGCGATTCACTACGGCAAGCCGACGTGGCCGGGTACATCGTCGGATTTTCTGTTCTGCGAGGACGTGGTGCCGGTGTGCGCGGCAAGTCTGCTCAAGCGTCCGATCCGCAACACCGCCGAACTGCTCAACTATCCGCTGCTGCATTCGACGACGCGCCCCGATGGCTGGGCGACCTGGTTCGCGAGTCTCGGCGTCGACGACAACCGCACGATGCAGGGCGTGCGCTACGAACTGCACACGATGCTGATCAGCGCGGCTGCGGCCGGACTCGGCATTGCGCTAGTGCCGCGTTTTTTCGTTGACACGCAGTTGAAGCAGTTCGGTCTCGTGATTCCGTTCGACACACCCGCCGTCGCCGACGCCGCGTACTACCTCGTGTATCCGACCGAGTTGAGTCACGGCAAACCGCTCGCGAGTTTCCGCGAGTGGCTGCTGCGCGAGGCGGCCTCGTACGGCGCGATTTATCCGGAGTTGGCGCAGCAGCCCGAGAGGGCGTGAGTCAGCTGCCCGCGCGCGCCTTTGCCAAGGCGGCGAGATTGCCTTCGCCGAAGCCATGATGCCCCTGGCGTTGCACGATCTCGAAGAAGATCTCGCCGGCGCGGCGGCGCACGAAGGTCTGGAAAAACAGCAGCGGCACGCCGTCCGCGCCGATCTCGCCATCCACGAGCACATGCGTGCGCCGCAGTCGCTCGACATCGAGTCCGTGGCCCGGCAAACGCGCATCGAGCTGGTCGTAGTAGCGCGGCGGCGGCTCGACGAATTCGACACCGTTCGCGAGCAGACGCTCGACGCACGCGAAGATGTCGTCAGTGGCGAGCGCGATGTGCTGCACGCCTTCACCCGGATGATCGGGCAAATACTCGTGCATCAGGTTGGTCCGGCGCGTGCCCTCCTCGTAGAGCGGCACGCGGATCGCTCCGCACGGTGACACCATCACGCGCGATTCCGCCGACACGTGCCAGTTCGCGTGCAGCTCATGGATCTCGCGGAAATTCAGCAGGTCGCGATAGAAGTCGATCCACTCCTGCATGCGGCCTTCGCCAACGGTTTGCGTCAGATGGTCGACCGCGATCAGGCCGCTGCCTGTGTGATTCAGATCGGCTTCGGCCGTGTCGATTTCGATGGGCCGGAAGTCGATGTCGAAGATCGAGATATCGCCGAGGCCGCCGCGCTGACCGCCGCGCCCGCGCCAACGATCGACGAAATAAATGTGCGAATCGCCGATGCCCTGAATCGCCGGGATCAGCAACTCGCCCGCGCCGAGGCGCTCGCCCTCGAACTCCCACGCACCGAGCTCCACCGCGCGTTCGAACGCTCGCTGCGCGTCGGCAACGCGAATCCCGATCGCGCAGATGCCGACCCCATATTCCTCCGCGTAGCGCGACGCGAACGAGTCAGGTTCCGCGTTGATCAGGAAATTCATCTCGCCCTGACGGTACAACGTCACATCCTTGCTGATATGACGTGCGATCGCCTTGAAGCCGAGCCGCGTGAAGGTCTCGCCAAGCGCCCTCGGGTCACGCGCGGCGAACTCGACGAACTCGAGGCCGGCCGTGCCGAGCGGATTGTGCTCAGGCGCCAGCACGGCGCGCTGCGCGGCCTCTGGAGTGGGCAGGTCGCTGGGCATGGCAATCTCCTTGTACGGTCTTTCGGTGTGCCGCAGCAAAAACGGGCTGCCGCGGCGTTCGCACCGTGTTTTTACACCGGGTCGCGGGGCATTCGCAACCGTCATTTTGTACTATTTGGTTCATCGATCGAACGGCACACCGGCCGGTGCCCGGCGGCATGCACGCGGTGGGCCGCCGTATCACTCGAGCGGCGTATCGCCTCGGCTGCCTTTGTGCGCCGTTTTGCCGGCGGATTTACCTGCGGTTTTGCCCGCCTCTTTCCCCGACACCGCCGCCATTCTGCCCCGCGCGACCTCTCGCACCGCCTCGATGAACGCGCGTCCCACCGCCGACGGCTGCGTATCCGAGCGACGAATCAGCCCGACCGGCTCGCCGGTGCCCGCGAACGGCAGCGGCAAACGCACCAGCATGCCGTGCGCGAGCTCGTATTCGACCGCGCTTTGCGGTGTGAACCACACCGCGCCGTTTTCGAGTGCCAGCGCGCGCCCCGTCGATACCGACAACACCTCGACGAACGCCGACAACGGCGGCACGCCCCACGCGCTGAGCAGGCTCTCGGTCGACTGGCGGATCAGCGTGCCGAACGGCGGCAGCACGATCGGAAATTCCTCCAGCGACGTGGCCGGCAAGGCCGTCCCTTGGGCGAGCGGATGCCCGGCACGCACGACCGCGATCAGCGGCTCAGTGAAGAGCTGCTCGAAGCTCAGTCCGACCATCCGTTCGGGGTCCGCGAGCCGGCCGATCGCAACTTCGATCGAGCCCGCTTTCAGGTGTTCGAGCAATTCCGGATTCGCGCCGGTCGCGAGACGCACGATCACGCGCGGCCACTGCGCCGAGAACTGCCTGAGCACAGGCGGTACCAGTACCGCGGCGACGGTCGGCAGCACGCCGACTTCGAGCGTCGCGGCGGCCGCGCCCTCGGCGCGCGCAAGCAGATCGACGCCCTGACGCAGCGCGCTCACGCAAGCGCTCGCGTGCGGCATGAAAAGCTGTCCCTCGCGCGTCGGCACCGCGCCGTGACGGCCGCGCTCGAACAGCTTCACGCCGAGAATGGACTCCAGCTCGGCCACCGTCTTGGACACCGCCGGCTGCGTGATGGAAAGACTGTCCGCCGCCCGCTGGACGCTGCCGAACTGTGCGACGGCCAGAAAGCACTGGAGATGACGAAATTTGACGCGGCTATCCGCGAGACTGCGTTGCATAACAGAAGGTTATACGAAACGGGCAAAAACGTCATTTTTCATAACCGCTCGCTTTGTATAAAGTGCGTGCCATAACGTCGCATCCCCCGATTCCTCCAACGGAGACACCTCATGGAAGATTCAATTCTCTCCCCGCGCGATTTTGCGTCGCATCCCGAGTACATCTATCCGCCATACGGTTCGTCGGTCAAACGCGGTCCGACGCGTCCGCTGATTCCGCTGAAAGAGCGGCTGCGCGACCAGCGCGTGCCGGTCTACGGCACCGACGACCTCGGCGCGCTCGACAACGACCTGACCCGTAACGCGGTACGCAACGGCGAGCCGCTCGGCGAGCGCATCATCGTGACGGGCCGCGTGCTCGACGAAGGCGGCCGCCCGGTGCGCAACACGCTCGTGGAAATCTGGCAAGCCAACGCCGCCGGCCGCTATGTTCATAAGGCCGACCAGCACGACGCGCCGCTCGACCCGAACTTCCTCGGCGCGGGCCGCTGCATCACCGATAACGAAGGCCGTTACCGCTTCCTGACCATCAAGCCGGGCGCGTATCCGTGGGGCAACCATCCGAACGCATGGCGTCCGCAGCACATCCACTTTTCGCTGTTCGGCAACCACTTCGGCTCGCGTCTCATCACGCAGATGTACTTCCCTGGCGACCCGCTGCTCGCGTTCGACCCGATCTACCAGGGCACGCCGGAGCAAGCCCGTGAGCGCATGATCTCGAAGTTCTCGCTCGACACCACGCAAGAGGCCTATGCGCTCGGCTACGATTTCGACATCGTGCTGCGCGGCCCGAACGAAACCCCGATGGAGCGCTAAGCCATGACGACCCTCAAGCAAACGCCTTCGCAAACCGTTGGTCCGTACTTCGCCTACGGTCTTTGCCCGCAGCAATACGACTTCGACTACAAGAGCCTGTTCACGCACGTTCTGGCCGACATGGAAGCGGCTGGCGAGCACATCACGATCGTCGGTCAGGTGTTCGACGGCGACGGCAAGGTGGTCGGCGACGCGATGATCGAGATGTCGCAAGTCGACTCGAACGGCCACTATCCGGAATCGCGCGAGGAAGTCCTGAAGACCGGCTTTCACGGCTTTGCGCGCGTCGGCACCGGTACGGATCCGCACAAGCGCTTCATCGTCCAAACGGTGAAGCCGGGCCGCGCGAACTCCGGCGAAGCGCCGCACATCAACGTAATCCTGACGATGCGCGGCATGCTGCTGCACACGTTCACGCGCATCTACTTCGAGGACGAAGCGCAGGCGAACGAACAGGACGCCGTGCTCGCGTCGGTGCCGGCCGAGCGCCGCGGCACGCTGATCGCACGTCGCGACCCGAAGGCGGCCAACGTGTATCGCTTCGACATCCACATGCAGGGCGACAAGGAAACCGTGTTTTTCGACCTGTAATGCGCGATCTGTCGCGAAACTCCGAGCAGTAAAAAATGAGCCCGCCTTGCGCGGGCTTTTTTTCGCGCGAACGCTTCGCGGCGCGCTGGCTTACGCTTCGCAGCGGAAATGATCGATGCTTTGTCCGGCGTGAATCGCGCGCGCGAGCCACGCCGGTTTGTCGCCATGACCGTCCCACGTGTTGCCGAACGCGTCGCGATACAGCACCGCGGCCACCGCATTCGCATCGGCTTCGAGCGATTCGGCCAGCGCTTCCATTGTGATGTTGTAATCATCCATGCGGCGGCGGATCCACGCGATCATGCGCTCGCGCAGGTTCTCATCGCGTTGGAACAGTCGTTGTTGTCGTTCCAGTTCTTTCATAAGTTATCGGTGTCGTAGCTCTTGATGGCATTAGACAAACAGGCATTTCGCAATAGAACGCGAAGCCTGTGCGTAATTCAATTTGAGCGGAAGCAATTCGACGAATTCACGCGATCCTTGCAAATGCGTGGAAACCCGCGTTCGCAACTGATGCCCTGTCAAATCCTGAATTTAATCGCCTGAGTTGAAGCGCTGAGATCAAGCGAATCAGCTACCCGAAGAATCGGCGTGGCTCGAATTGCGCCCGTGTTTCGCCTGATGGGTCGCCTCGTTGTTGCGGGGGAGCTTCGGCGTATGGAAAGTCATTCTAGCATTCGATGTATTTTGGCCGCAGCAAAGGAGTTTTTCCAATTGCGTTTATTGCAGGACTTCCGGCTTTTCGGTATTCGTGGCTTCCGTCGCGCGATTGGCGCAGAATGCGAGACTCGATTCTCGCCAGAAGGTCCGATATCGGTCCGCCACCAGGAGACACGACAATGCCCGCCTCAACCGCCATCCTCACGATCCTGGCCGCGCTGCTGTTAGGCGCGATGAGCCCAGGGCCGAGCTTCGTCATCGTCGCGCGCAACGCGATCGGCCTGTCGCGTGGCGACGGTCTCGCGACGGCGCTCGGCATGGGCATCGGCGGTGTGTTCTTTAGCGGCATCGCGCTGCTCGGGCTCTATACGCTGCTCGCGACGGTCGAATGGCTCTATGTCGGGCTGAAAGTGGCCGGCGGGGTCTACCTGGTCTATCTCGCGTCGAAAATCTGGCGCGGCGCCGCGAAGCCGCTCGCTTTCAGCGAGACGCAAACCGGCAGCGGCGGCAATCCGCGCAAATCGTTCTGGATCGGCTTGAGCACGCAGCTGAGCAATCCGAAAACGGCGGTCTATTACGGCAGTATCTTCGCTGCGCTGCTGCCGCAGCATCCGCCGGTGTGGTGCTATTTCGCGCTGCCGCCGGCGATCTTCGCGATCGAAGCGGGCTGGTATACGATCGTCGCACTGTGCTTTTCGAGCAAACGGCCGCGCGAAATATATCTGCGCTGGAAGGCGTGGATCGATCGCATGGCGGCGGGCGCGGTGACCGCGCTGGGCTTGCGGCTGATTCTGACCGCGCACAAGGTCGGGATCTGACGACAGCGCCAGGCGGCGCGTTACCCCTTTCCTTCCGCCTTGATCCGCGCTCGCAACTCGAACTTCTGGATCTTCCCCGTCGACGTCTTCGGCAACTCACCAAAGCGCACCGCCTTCGGCAACTTGTAGCCGGCGAGAAACAGCCGGCAGTGCGCGATGATCTCCTCCTCGGTCACCTGCGCGCCTTCCTTCAGCTCGATGAACGCGCACGGCACCTCGCCCCACTTCGGATCGGCCATCGCGACCACCGCCGCCACCGATACCGCCGGATGCCGGTACAACGTGTCCTCCACCTCGATGCTCGAAATGTTCTCGCCACCCGAAATGATGATGTCCTTGCTGCGGTCACGGATGCGGATATAGCCGTCGGCCGTGCGCACGCCGAGATCGCCGGTATGGAACCAGCCGCCGTTGAAAGCCGCTTCGGTCGCGCGTTCGTTCTTCAGATAGCCCTTCATGCAGATGTTGCCGCGGAACATGATCTCGCCGATCGTTTCGCCATCGTCCGGCACCGGCGCGAGCGTGTCAGGATCGAGCACCGCGACCGCTGCCTGGAGGTGATAGCGCACACCCTGGCGCGCGGTCAGATCGGCACGGCTTTGATCGTCGAGCGCGTCCCATTCGTCCTGCTTTGCGCAGACGGCCGCCGGTCCGTACGTTTCAGTGAGCCCGTACACATGGGTCAGGTCAAAGCCGATCTGCTTCATCTTCGCGATCACCGCGGGCGGCGGCGCGGCGCCCGCGACCATCGTCGACACGCGATGCGTGATGCCCTCACGCCATTCGGCCGGCGCATTCGCGAGCGAACTCTGCACGATCGGCGCGCCGCAATAATGGGTGATGCGTTCGCGGCGAATCAGTTCGAACACGGTCTTCGCGTCGAACTTGCGCAGGCAGACGTTGACGCCGGCGCGCGCGGCCACGGTCCACGGGAAGCACCAGCCGTTGCAGTGAAACAACGGCAGCGTCCATAGATAGACCGCGTGCTTCGGCATGTCCCACTCAAGAATGTTGCTCAGCGCGTTCAGATACGCGCCGCGGTGATGGTAGACGACGCCCTTCGGATCACCGGTCGTGCCCGACGTGTAGTTCAGCGTGATCGCATCCCATTCGTCGGCGGGCGGGACCCACTCGAACGAAGGGTCGCCGGTTTGCAGGAACGCTTCGTAATCGGTCGCACGGATGAATTGCGCGGCGTCGGCGGGTTGCACATCGGCCACGCTGATGATGCGCAGGTCCGGGAATTCGAGCGCCGCGCGGTGCGCGAACTCGCCGTATTCGGTGTCGACGATCAGCGCCTTCGCCTCGCCGTGACGCAGCATGAACAGCACCGTCGCGACGTCGAGCCGCGTGTTCAGCGTGTTGAGCACGGCACCTGCCATCGGCACGCCGAAGTGCGCTTCGACCATCGGCGGGATGTTCGGCAGCAACGCGGCGACCGTATCGCCGCGGCCGATGCCGGCCTCTTGCAGCGCGCTCGCGAGCCGCCGCGCGCGCTTGTAAGTCTCGCGCCAGTTGCGGCGAATCTCCCCGTGAATGATCGCGGGCCGCTCGCCATACACTTGTGCTGCTCGCACGAGGAAGTCGATCGGCGTCAACGGGACGTAATTGGCCTCGCGCCGCCCGAGACCTTCTTCAAACATGTGCTGTGTCATTGCATCGTCTCCTAAGGCGCCAGCCGCGCCACCGATTGTTGTGATCGTGTTCTTATGGGTGAATCGGAACCTAGCCTAACCATTGTCGTCATGAAATGTCTGTCATTCAAATGACAGAGTGGCGCACCTGGTGTCGCGCCCTGGAAAAGCGCAATAGTCAAAAATGGCAATAAGTTATTGCGCCAAAGCGCTGATGGCGCGGCGCGGACCGTCGTCTATCATCGGCGCGCCCGGCGCCGCCCCCCTTGGCGCGCGCCGCGTATGAACTAGAAAATCTCTCTCCACACGCAGGACATCCATTGAGACCCATCCGCTCTATCAAGACCGCCGCGCTCGTCGGCGCCGCCGCCCTTGCCGTGACGTCCGAACAAGCTTCGGCGCAAAGCTCGGTCACGCTGTATGGCGTTGCCGACGTCAGCGTGCGCTACCTGACGAACACGAACGCAAAAAACGACAACCGTCTGTACATGACGAACGGCGCGATCACCAATAGCCGCTGGGGTTTGCGCGGCTCGGAAGACCTCGGCGGCGGTCTCAAGGCGATTTTCGATCTGGAAAGCGGTATCAACCTGCAGGACGGCTCGGCGTCGGACAAGCAGCGCCTCTTCAACCGCAACGCCTATGTCGGCGTCAGCAGCCCGTACGGCACGCTGACACTCGGTCGCCAGAAGACACCGCTGTTCGACCTGCTCGGCGACACCTACGACCCGCTCACGGTCGGTAACTACTTCGAGAACTCGTGGCTGCCGGGCGCGCTCGGCGCGGGGCTGTACGCGGATAACGCGGTCAAGTACACCGGCACGTTCAAGGGCCTGACGGTGGCCGCGATGTACTCGTTCGGCACGAACTCGGAATCGACCGGCGAGGGCGGCTTCTCGGGCCAGGTGCCGGGCCATCTCGGCGCAGGCAACATGTACGGCTTCACGCTGTCGTACGTGGCGGGTCCGCTGTCGGTCGCGGCCGGTGTGCAGCAGAACAGCGACAACAGCAATCACAAGCAGACCATCTACAACGCGAACGCGGTCTATGCGTTCAGCTCGACGAAGCTGTACGTCGGCTATCTGCATTCGAAGGACGACACCGGCTTCGTCGACAGCGCGCTCGCGCAGCAGACGCTCGTGCCGGGCGTCGATATCGTCAAGGGCTCGGGCCGCATCGACAACGGCCCGTTCGCCGGCGTCACGTGGCAGGCCACGCGCGCGCTGACACTGACGGGCGCCGCGTACTACGACCACATGTCGAATGCGGCCATCGGCGACGGTCAGCTCGGCAGCGGCTATCGCTACACGTTCGTCGCACTGGCCGAGTACGCGTTGTCGAAGCGCACCGAGGTGTACGGCACCGTCGATTTCGACAAGGTGTCGGGCGCGGCCTCGGTCGAACTGCCGGGCCGCAACAACCAGACCGGCGTTGCGCTCGGTCTGCGGACGATCTTCTAAATCGCTGAATCGTTACGGCAAAGCGGCGTCCCCTGGGACGCCGTTTTTTTTTGCCTCGCATACGGCAGCCGACTCACCGGTCAGCCGCGCGCATAAAAAAAGGTGCCGCGAACGGCACCTTTTCGTACAACAGGCAGCTTCTGCTGAAGCTTAGAAGCGGTGACGCAGACCGACCGTAGCAGCCGTCTGGTTCTTCGACGACGAGGTCGGAACCGTGTTGTCGCCGCTGTAGATCGAAGCCACGCCGCCGTCGCCCATTGCGTGCTGGTACACAGCCTGAGCGTAGACGTCGGTGCGACGCGACAGCGAGTAGTCAGCCTGCAGGCCGATCTGGTGGTAACGGGTCTTCATGTCGTTACCGTCGGCGTTGATGCCGTAGCCGCGTGCGTCGGTGAACGTGTACGCAATGCCGAGGCCCAGAGCCGGGGTCACGTTGTACTTGCCGTTGATTTCGTAGTTGTTGGAGTGGCCTTGACGCTGACCAGCTGCTGCGCCAACGAGGTTGTCAATGCGCGATTGCGTCCAGGCCACGCCGACCAGCGCCGGGCCGAAGCCGTACGAAGCGCCTGCGCCGAACTGACGCTGACGGAAGTCGCCGGTCAGCACGCCTGCGGTGTTCGCCACCACGCCGTCCGATGCGCCGCTCGTGTTAGCAGCCGGGTTGTTTTGCTGAGCGTAGGCAGCACCGAGGTGCAGGCCTTGCCACTGGTATGCGGCGCCCAAGCTGTACTGACGGTTGTTTGCGAAGCCGCCAGCCTGGTTCGAGAAGCCGTACGTGCCGCCGAACGTGAAGCCAGCGTAGTTAGCGCTCGAGTACTTGACCGAGTTGTTGACTGCCAGACCGCCGTTGGTGTTCAGGTTGTCGTTGTTGAACGGGTGCGCGAAGTACGTGCCGCCCCAGCTGCCCGTTGCGGTCAGCGGTGCGAGGTAGTCCTGCGCTGCGTCGAACTGGCGACCCAGCGTGACCGTACCGAATTGCGAGCTCGACAGACCGACGAAGGCCTGACGGGTGAACATGCCGTTGTTGTTGGTGTTGTTGTTGGCAAACTTGCCGTTGTTGATGTTGAAGCCGCTTTCCAACGTGAAGATTGCCTTCAGACCGCCGCCCAGATCTTCCGAACCGCGCAGGCCGAACATGCTCTGGTTGATACCGCCGCTACCTGCTGCCCACTTGGAGTTGTGAGCAACGTTGCTGGTGTACGTCAGACCTGCGTCCAGCAGACCGTACAGGGTCACGCTGCTTTGTGCGTGAGCGACCGAAGCGAACGATGCGGCAGCCGCAACGACGATGAGACTCTTTTTCATGGAAACTCCAATTCGAAAAATTTATACGGGGAGCAGAATCTGCCTCAGCAGCCGATGCATCGCATCTGCCGCCGCCCGGTTGGCCGAACCAGTGGGATCGACCGGGCACCCTTGAAGCGAAGCGTGAGTGTAGGGGGACACCCTGGTAGCGGCGCCGGCAATTCACGCAACAGGATTTTTCGAAATTCGCAACAATGTTGGAGCCGATGGGGATAACTTCTTGTTTTTCCGACGTTTATTGCAATATCAAGGTGCCGGATCAGATGCTCCAGCCAAAATGAATACGCAATACCTCAATAACCTGAGTTGTGCGTTTGCAACAGTCCTTTAATACGCGTGACGTAATCGGGTCGGAGCAAATTGATGAAAAGGCCGTTGTGATTATTTGTAACCACCCGGTTGAAGTGACAGTTTTCTGCGTCTTGTCCGAACTTTATTTTGTGATCGCCGGAACTTAATGAGGTTAATGCTGTCTTTGTGGCGCGACCGGTAATTAACCGGTTTCCTGTGCGGCGATTAATCTGCCAAACAATTACGACGGCTTATTCACGTCATTCCTATTGGCCGACGTCTGCAATGGCGGCCGCCCCTTAGTGGCACACCGGCCAGAGCTCGCCGCGTCGAATCAGCATCACAATTAAAAAGACCGCCTTTGCGGCGGCCTTCTGATTTTTCGCTTTAGCGAGAACCCGCACTCGCATTTTTATAAGATGCGCACGCGACTCGAAGAAGCCTTCAGCGCAGGCGTTGCCCGGAGGTGAATTGCGGCGCCGGCCGCCGCATGACAAAACTTGGGCTGAAAGCGGATGGCATGCATCGGCAAGCCTTCCGTATTCAATTAGTGGCGAAGCCGCGCCCTCTTTCACACGGAGTTTCCCTGATTACGCGCGATCACTGCTTATGGTTTGGACCGCTACGGCCTTGGGCGTCGTAGAGCGACGCTCCCGGCAGGGCTTGAGTCTATGCTTCGCGCCAAAACAAAAAGGGTTCCGGAATTCGGAACCCTTCTCTTGATACTTTGGTGGGCCGGGTGGGGTTCGAACCCACGATGTCCTTTCGGAGGTGGATTATGAGTCCACTGCCTGCAACCAACACGGCGTCCAGCCCAAGAAAAAAGACCCGGTCGTAAGGCCGGGCCCATTTCATCGATTGGCCGACATACTACACGAAAAAGGGGCCTCCGCAACCGCTTCGCTACGGCGAAACGACCGGGAGGCCCCTTTGGTCGCATTATTTGCAGCCAGCCGTGGCCGCCGCGATCAACTCCCTTCGAGGAACGACTTCAGCTTGTCCGAGCGGCTCGGATGACGCAGCTTGCGCAGCGCTTTCGCCTCGATCTGACGAATCCGCTCGCGCGTCACGTCGAACTGCTTGCCGACCTCTTCAAGCGTGTGATCCGTGCTCATTTCGATACCGAAACGCATGCGCAGCACCTTCGCTTCACGCGGCGTCAGCGAGTCGAGCACGTCCTTCACGACGTCGCGCATGCTCGCGTGCAACGCGGCATCCGCCGGGGCGACCGTGTTGGTATCTTCAATGAAATCGCCCAGATGAGAATCGTCGTCGTCGCCGATCGGCGTTTCCATCGAGATCGGCTCCTTCGCGATCTTCATGATCTTGCGGATCTTGTCTTCCGGCATTTCCATCTTCTCGGCCAGCGTTGCCGGATCCGGCTCGAGACCGGTTTCCTGCAGGATCTGACGCGAGATGCGGTTCATCTTGTTGATCGTTTCGATCATGTGAACCGGAATCCGGATGGTGCGCGCCTGGTCGGCGATCGAACGCGTAATGGCCTGGCGAATCCACCACGTCGCATACGTGGAGAACTTGTAGCCGCGACGGTATTCGAACTTGTCCACCGCCTTCATCAGGCCGATGTTGCCTTCCTGAATCAGGTCGAGGAACTGCAAACCGCGGTTCGTGTACTTCTTCGCAATCGAGATCACGAGACGCAGGTTCGCCTCGGTCATCTCGCGTTTCGCCTGGCGCGCCTTCAGCTCACCCGCCGCCATCTGACGGTTGGTTTCCTTCAGGTCCTTCAGCGGCAGCACCACGCGCGCCTGCAGATCGAGCAGACGCTGCTGCTGTTCGCGGATCGCCGGAATGTTGCGCGTGAGGATCGCGCTATACGCATGCCCCTCGGCGACGATCTTGTCGGCCCATTCAAGGTCCGTCTCGCTGCCGGGGAAACGTGCGATGAATTCCGCGCGCGGCATGCCGCACTTGTCGACGACCGTATGCAGAATCTGACGCTCGACCTGGCGCACCTCATCCACCTGCGCACGCAGCGTGTCGCACAGACGCTCGACGGTACGCGCGGTGAAGCGGATGGTCATCAGCTCGTTCTGGATCGTTTCCTGCGCCTTCAGATACGACTTGGACTTGTAGCCTTCCTTCTCGAACGCGCGGCGCATCTTGTCGAACCACTCGCTGATCAGCGCGAATTTTTCGAGCGACGCGCGCCGTAGCGCTTCGAGCTGCGCGGCGTTGGCCGTGGCTTGCGCCGCGCCATCGTCTTCTTCCTCGTCCTCTTCGTCCTCTTCCTCGGCTTCCTCGTCTTCGTTCTCGATCGCTTCCGCTTCCTGCGCGGAAAAGCCGTCGGCGTCTTCCGCGTCGGCGTCGATCAGACCGTCGACGAGTTCGTCGATGCGCACTTCGTCATTGGCGACGCGCTCGGCCATCGCAAGGATGTCGGCGATCGTGGTCGGACACGCGGAGATGGCCATCACCATGTGCTTCAGGCCGTCTTCGATACGCTTTGCGATTTCGATTTCGCCTTCGCGCGTGAGCAGCTCGACCGTGCCCATTTCGCGCATGTACATGCGCACGGGATCGGTGGTGCGGCCGAATTCGGAGTCGACGGTGGACAGCGCGACTTCGGCTTCCTCTTCGACTTCGTCATCCGACGAAGCCGCGGGCGCGTTGTCGTTGAGCAGCAGCGTTTCGGCGTCCGGGGCCTGTTCGTAGACCGCGACGCCCATGTCGTTGAACGTGCTGATGATGCCTTCGATCGCCTCGGTCTCGGTGAAGTTGTCCGGCAGGTGATCGTTGATTTCGGCGTACGTGAGGAAGCCGCGCTCCTTGCCGAGCTTGATCAGCGCGCGCAGCTTGGAGCGACGCTCTTCGAGTTCCTCCACCGTGCCCGGCTGCGACGACGCGAACGCGTCTTTCAGCAGCGCTTTTTCCTTTGCACGACGGTCGCGAGCCTTGACCTTCTCCGGCTTGCCCGGTACGGCGGCAGCGGTTTCTTCGGTCTGGGTTGCATCGTCTTCGACGGGTACTTCATTCAGCTTTTTCGTCATGGAGTTCGCCGTACCGGCTGTAGTCTCGACCCCCGGCTGTTGAACAACAGCCGGTTGAACCGTGGATACTGGAGTCACGCGCGCTACCGCATCGCCCTCAACGGCAGCCGCTTCCCTTGCGCTACTGACACCCGACCGCTTGGCAGCCGGCGGTGCTACAGCTTTCGCCGCCCGAACCTGTGCCGCCTGCGCGGCCGCAGTGGTCGACGACTTCTTCCCGGCAGCGGGTGCAAGGCTGACAGCAGAGGACGTTCTTCTGGTGGACGCAGTCAGCTTGGCTTCGGCAACTTTTCCGGTGCGCTCTTTAGCGCGTGAGCCTGTTGTCTGATTTCCGCCTGTCGTCTTTGCCATCGCATCGCCTTTCGCCTTTGCTAGGAAAACCCTTGAAAAAACAAACCGCTAGAAACTTTTTATTGTACCACCCGAGGTTTCGGCCGCTCCGTTACAGCCCGAGTTGACGCTTCATGTCGGCCCGCTTCCGGTTGAGCTCCGAGAACTCCGCGAATTCTTCCGGCGTATGCCGGGACTGTCGTGAAAGCTGCTCGAGACGATCGCAATAAGCGTCGTATCGCATTTTCAGAATCGCGGCCTTCAACTCCTCGCCCACAATCCGTTCCTGCTCGCGCCGTTCCTCAATGACGGCCGGGTCCTGCGGGTCTTTCAGCAGCAAATCCCGGACGTTTTCATCATAGTCTAGAATTTTGCGAAAGATTTCCTCGAAAGTTGGGGCGTTCGCACCATTTCGCAAGAGATCGGACAACAACTGGAACGCCGCCGAATCGCCGAGCGCGCGCGCGTGCGTCGCCACTTCCGCGAACAGTTCCGCGTGCCGGGTCACGGTGAGCAGCGCCTCTTCGGCCTCTTCGTCGAGCATCGCGACCGTGCGCGGGTACATCACCAGATTACGCAGCGTCTTTTCCTCGATGCCGGTCACGCTGCGGCGGTCCTTGCGAGCCGGCGCCTCGCGCGCCGCGGCCGCGATCCGGGCGTCGACCTCGCAAAGCGCCGCAACTTCGCTGAACGGCACATCGAGCCGGTCCGCGAACATATGCATGATCTGCGCGCGCAGCGCATTGGCCGGCAATGCCTGCAGCAGCGGTTTCGCGTCGAACAGCGCGCGGGCCTTGCCTTCTGGCTGATCGAGCTCCTTGCCGGTCAGCACCTCGTTAAGCATGAATTGCGATAGCGGCATTGCCCGTTCGACCTGCTCGGCGAACGCCTCGGTCCCGAACTCGCGCACGTAGCTGTCGGGGTCGTGCTCGGACGGCAGGAACAGGAAGCGGATCGTCCGGTTGTCGGCTGCATGCGGCAGACAGGCATCGAGCGCGCGACGCGCGGCGCGCCGGCCTGCCGCGTCGCCGTCGAAACTGAAGATGACCGTATCGGTCTGGCGCATCAGTTTCTGGACATGAATCGGCGTGCAAGCCGTGCCGAGGGTGGCGACGGCGTTCTGGAACCCCAACTGGGCCAGCGCGACCACGTCCATATAACCTTCGACGACCAGCACATAGTGCTGCTCCCGAATCGCGAGACGCGCCTCGAACAGGCCGTATAACTCGCTGCCCTTGTTAAATAACGGCGTTTCGGGCGAATTCAAATACTTTGGCTCGCCGCCGTCGAGCACGCGGCCGCCGAAGCCGATCACCTGCCCTTTCACATTGCGGATCGGGAACATGATCCGCTCGCGGAAGCGGTCGTAGCGGCGGTTCTGACCCTGCGCGTCGGACTTTTCGCTGACGATCACGAGACCCGCTTCGACGAGCCCGTCGTCGCGATAGTTCGGGAACGCCGCCTCGAGGTTCTGCCAGCCCTCCGGTGCGTAGCCGAGGCCGAAGCGCGCGGCGATTTCACCGGTCAGGCCGCGTTTTTTCAGATACTGAATCGCATCCGGCGCGCCGCGCAGCTGCTTGCGGTAGTAGTCGCAGGCGGTCTGCATGAGGTCGGACAGCGCGGTGGTGACGGCCCTGGATGCCGCCGGCGCGTAGCCGCTGGCGCTCCCACCCCCACCACCATATCCGGGCGAAGGTTCGTGCGGCACGGTGAGGCCCACCGATTGCGCGAGCTCGTTGACCGCTTCGGGAAACGACGCGCCCACGTGCTCCATCAGAAAACCGATGGCCGTGCCATGCGCACCGCAGCCGAAGCAGTGATAAAACTGTTTAGTCGGACTAACCGTAAACGAGGGGCTCTTCTCGTTGTGAAACGGGCACAGCCCCATGAAGTTCGCGCCGCCCTTTTTCAGCTGCACATACCGGCCGACCACGTCGACGATATCGACGCGGTTGAGCAGGTCCTGCAGGAATGACGGTGGAATCACAGTAAATGTCGCTGCCAGGAAAGCTTCAAAATCCAAACCCGGAGTCCGGGCTCGACACCGCGACCGGGCACCGCGACTCGCCTTCCACGAGGCACGCGGGATCCGGACAAACCAACGGAGTTACTTCGCGAGCGCGGCCTTGACCTGCGCCGATACGGCAGTCATATCGGCTCGGCCAGCCAGCTTCGGCTTCAGTACGCCCATCACCTTGCCCATGTCCTGAGGGCCGGCCGCGCCGGTTTGTGCGACCGCTGCCTGCACCTCGGCGACGATTTCCGCTTCGGACATCTGCTCAGGCATGTAGGCGGAAAGGATGGCCAGCTCGGCTTTTTCCTTGTCTGCGAGGTCCGTACGTCCCGCGGCCTCGAACTGGCTGATCGAATCCTTGCGCTGCTTGATCATCTTGTCGATGACCGCGGTTATGCCGGTGTCGTCGAGCGTGACCCGCTCATCGACTTCCCGCTGCTTGATCGCGGCGAGCAGCAGACGGATCGTGCCGAGACGCTCAGTCTCGCGCGCCCGCATGGCAGCTTTCATATCGTCGTTGATCCGGTCCTTGAGACTCATCACTCACCTGAATTGCGTTGAAAAGTTGAAAAACCGGCCGGTCGACGGCGGCAATACCGCCGCATCAGCACGAATACCCGCTTGGGACTTCTTCCTCAAGCGGGTTGGCGCAATATGCGTAGTGGATGCGACCCTGCCGGCTGGCCCGATGGGCCGGGTTTTCCGTGATGACACCTGTCGTGTCGCCATCGGCTTGAATGCTGCCGCGCTTTGTGCGAAGCGGAGCACGGCAACGCCAGAATCAGTAGAGCTTCTTCGGCAGCATCTGGCCACGCAGACGCTTGAAATGACGCTTCACCGCCGCCGCTTTCTTGCGCTTGCGTTCGGCCGTGGGCTTTTCGTAAAACTCGCGAGCGCGAAGTTCCGTCAGCAAGCCGTTTTTCTCCATGGTGCGCTTGAAACGGCGCATGGCGACTTCGAACGGCTCGTTGTCTTTTACGCGGATAGTCGTCATTTTTCAATAACGGAACTTTGTAAAGGTTCAGGAGTATAGCAGAGCTTTCTCACAAAGCCATGGCGCCGTCAAGCCCCCGCGCGTATTCGGCGGCCGACTCGCCCGCCGCTACACCTGACGCCCATGCCCACTGAAAGTTGTAGCCGCCGAGCCAGCCGGTCACGTCGACCGCCTCGCCAATGAAGTAGAGGCCGGGCACCCGCGAGCTCATCATCGTCGTCGACGACAAGCCGCGCGTATCGACGCCGCCGCGCGTCACTTCGGCCTTGCGATAGCCCTCGGTGCCGTTCGGGGTGATCGTCCATCGCGACAGCGCCTCGCCGATGCGGCGCAGCGCCTTGTCCGGCAGATCGGCCACGCGGGCCTCGGCGGGCACCTGATGGGTGTCGAGCCAGACATGCGCCAGCCGCTGCGGCACCCATTCCGACAACAGATTGGCGATCTGCCGCTTCGTACCGTTTTTCGCGTCGATGAGCGCGGCCGCGGCGTCGCGCTCTGGCAGCAGATTGATGTGGATCGGCTCGCCGGGTTGCCAGTAACTCGAGATCTGCAGCACGCCTGGGCCCGACAGGCCGCGATGCGTGAGCAGCAGATCTTCAGTGAACTCGGCACCGGCCTTTTTATTGCCCGTCGACAGTTGCACTTCGAGCGAGACGCCCGACAGCGCGGCGAACGGCTCCCAGTCGGCGGGCGCGAAGGTCAGCGGCACCAACGCGGGGCGCATGTCGATCAACTTGTGGCCGAACTGCTTGGCGATCCGGTATGCAAAATCGGTCGCGCCGATCTTCGGGATCGACAGGCCGCCGGTCGCGATCACGAGCGCCTTGGTGGCCATCGTGCCCGCCGTCGTGCCGAGCAGGAACTGTCCCTCGCCGTCCTGGCGCACCTCTTCGACGGATAGCGGCGTGCGCCATGCAACCGCACCTGCGTCGCACTCGCTCTTCAGCACGTTGATGACCGCATCGCTCGACTGGTCGCAGAACAGCTGGCCCTTGTGCTTCTCGTGCCACGTCACGCGATGCTGCTTCAACAACGCCATAAAGTCGCGCGGCGTATAGCGCGCGAGCGCCGAACGGCAAAAATGCGGATTCGCAGACAGATAATTGGCGGGCCCCGCATACAGATTCGTGAAGTTGCAGCGCCCACCGCCGGAAATGCGGATTTTCTCCGCGAGGCGCTGCGAGTGGTCGATTAGCGCCACGCGCCGGCCGAGTTGCCCGGCCACGGCCGCGCACATCATGCCGGCCGCGCCTGCGCCGATCACCGCGATATCGAAGGATTCCATGGGGCCGCATTGTACCTGCCGGACTGGCGCGTCCGCGCGGGCAGTCTGCTGGCCGCCTGCGGCTGCCAGTGCGCGCTGGTATACTTTCAGGCTTACCTTTTACTTTCGGGCGCGCCTCGCGTACGTCCGTCTCAAGCGATTCATCATGCTCGTTCTCGGCATCGAAAGCTCCTGCGACGAAACCGGTCTCGCGCTCTACGACACGGAGCGCGGCCTGCTCGCGCACGCGCTGCATTCGCAGATCGCGATGCATCGGGAGTACGGCGGCGTCGTGCCGGAGCTTGCGTCGCGCGACCATATCCGCCGAGCGTTGCCGCTGCTCGAAGAAGTGATGGAGCGTGCTGGCGTCGCGCGCGGCGACATCGACGCGATCGCTTACACGCAAGGGCCCGGACTCGCGGGTGCGCTGCTGGTCGGCGCGAGCGTTGCCAATTCGCTGGCGATGGCGTGGAACAAGCCGACCGTCGGCATTCATCACCTCGAAGGGCATCTGCTGTCGCCGCTGCTCGTCGATGAGCCGCCGCCGTTTCCGTTCGTCGCGCTGCTGGTTTCGGGCGGGCATACGCAGCTGATGCGTGTGACGGACGTCGGCGTCTACGAGACGCTCGGCGAAACACTCGACGACGCCGCCGGCGAAGCCTTCGACAAAACCGCCAAGCTGCTCGGCCTCGGCTATCCGGGCGGCCCGGAAGTCTCGCGCCTCGCGGAGTTCGGCACGCCCGGCGCGGTCGTACTGCCGCGTCCGATGCTGCATTCCGGCGACCTCGATTTCAGCTTCAGCGGCCTGAAGACCGCCGTGCTCACGCACGCGAACCGGCTCGGCGGCGCGAACATCTGCGAGCAGGCGAAGGCCGACCTCGCGCGCGGTTTCGTGGATGCGGCCGTCGAAGTGCTGGCTGCGAAATCGCTTGCGGCGCTCAAGCGCACCAAGCTGAACCGGCTGGTGGTGGCGGGCGGCGTCGGCGCGAACCGGCAGCTGCGCGAAGCGCTATCGGCCGCCGCGCAGAAGCGCAATTTCTACGTGCACTACCCGGACCTGTCGCTGTGCACGGACAACGGCGCGATGATCGCGCTGGCCGGCGCGCTGCGCCTGCAACGCTGGCCCGAACAGGCCGGCAACGACTACGCGTTCACGGTGAAGCCACGCTGGGATCTGACGTCGCTCGCGCACTGAGCCACTTTCGCAAAACGATAAAAAAGCCGCTTTAAGAGCGGCTTTTTTGCTTCGATTCTCCCGCAACGAAACCGTGCGGACAGGCGAAGAACGTATCAGGCAAGGCGCTTGTCCCGCTCGATCACCGCATAGGCGCTGTGATTGTGAATCGACTCGAAGTTCTCGGCTTCGAGCGCATACGCGACGATGCGCTCGTCGGCATTCAGACGCTGGGCGACATCGCGCACAAGGTCTTCGACGAACTTCGGATTTTCATACGCGCGCTCGGTGACGAACTTCTCGTCCGGACGCTTGAGCAGACCCCACAGTTCGCACGACGCTTCTTCCTCGGCGATAAGGATCAACTCTTCGACAGCGACGTCGCCGTTCAGCTCGGCGTTGATCGTCACGTGCGAGCGCTGGTTGTGCGCGCCGTACTGCGAAATCTTCTTCGAGCACGGGCACAGGCTCGTGACCGGCACCAGCACCTTCAGGAACAGCCGCGTCGCGCCATTGCGGGTCTCGCCCGTGAGCGTGACTTCATAGTCGAGCAGGCTCTGCACGCCTGACACCGGCGCGGTCTTGTTCACGAAGTACGGGAACGACACTTCGATGCGGCCCGCCTCGGCCTCGAGCTTTTCGAGCATCGCCGCGAGCATCGTGCGGAACGTGGCCGGCTCGAGCGGCGCCTTGTTCTCTTCGAGCAGCGCGACGAAACGCGACATATGCGTGCCCTTCTGCTCGGCCGGCAGATGCACGTCGAGATTCCACGTGCCGACCGTCGGCTGCACCTCGCCACCCTGCGTGCGAACCGTCAACGGATGACGCACGCCCTTCACGCCGACCCGCTGGATCGGAATCTGGCGCGTGTCGGGTGTGCTTTGCACGTCGGGCATCACGAAGGCGGGATTCATCTGATTCATTCTTTTGTCCTTTCAGGAAAGCGCCGGGCCGCGCCGAGGTTTCGTTGCGTCGGGAGACTGTCGCGCAGCGACTTCGGAACGCCCGGCGGCCGTGCGGATCAGCACGCGCAACGGCGAACGCCGGCTCCCGCCGGCGTTGGGTGACGGGCAGCAACGCCCGTCGGTTCAAACTGGAGATTGCAGAAACCGCCGTCGCATGACGGCGGCGAGACAGGCGACAGCGCCTTACGCGACGCGCTTCACCGACGACTGACCGCCGACCGCGCCGCTCGTGAGGAAGCGTTCGCGGATCGACCGGGCGATGCCTGCGGCGTCGAGACCGCACGCGGCGAGCAGCTTGGCCGGGTCCCCGTGATCGATGAACCGGTCGGGGAGGCCCAATTGTAGTACGGGGCGCATAACCCCACTCGCGAGCAGGGCTTCGACGCAGGCCGAACCCGCGCCGCCCATGATGCTGCCTTCCTCGACGGTGACGATTGCATCGTGCGTCTCGGCCAGCTTGCGCACGAGCTCGGTGTCGAGCGGCTTCACGAAGCGCATGTTCGCGACGGTGGCATCGAGTTGCTCGGCCGCTGCGAGCGACGGCGCGACCATCGTGCCGAACGCGAGAATCGCGATACGCTTGCCGGCCGGCGCCGAGGTCTCGCGACGCACTTCGCCCTTGCCGAGCGGCAACGCGCTCATCTGCTTGACGGTGGCGACACCGGTACCCGCGCCGCGCGGATAGCGCACCGCGGTCGGATGCGACTGCTGCAACGCGGTGTACAGCATTTGCCGGCACTCGTTTTCATCCGACGGCGCCATCACGGTCATGTTCGGGATACAACGCATGAACGCGAGGTCGTATGCGCCCGCGTGCGTCGCACCGTCCGCGCCGACGAGACCCGCGCGATCGATTGCGAACACCACCGGCAGGTTTTGCAGCGCGACGTCGTGAATCAGCTGGTCGTACGCGCGTTGCAGGAAGGTCGAATAGATCGCGACGACCGGCTTCATGCCGTCCGCGGCGAGACCGCCCGCGAACGTCACCGCGTGCTGCTCGGCGATGCCGACGTCGAAGTAACGATCCGGGAAGCGCTTTTCGAACTCGACCATGCCCGAGCCTTCGCGCATCGCCGGCGTAATGCCGACCACGCGCGAGTCGAGTTCGGCCGCATCGCACAGCCATTCGCCGAACACCTGCGTGTAGGTCTTCTTCGACGGCGTCGCGGCCGGCTTGATGCCCTCGGCCGGGTTGAACTTGCCCGGGCCGTGGTACAGGACCGGATCGGCCTCGGCCAGCTTGTAGCCCTGGCCTTTCTTCGTGACGACGTGCAGGAATTGCGGACCACGCAGTTCCTTGATGTTTTGCAGCGTCGGGATCAGCGAATCGAGATCGTGACCGTCGATTGGCCCGATGTAGTTGAAGCCGAACTCCTCGAACAGCGTGGCCGGCACGATCATGCCCTTCGCGTGCTCTTCGAGCTTGCGCGCGAGATCGAGCACCGGCGGCGCAACGCGCAACACGCGTTCGACGCCCGCGCGCGCGGCCGCATAGAAGCGCCCCGACATCAGACGCGCGAGATGGCGATTCAGCGCGCCGACCGGCGGCGAGATCGACATGTCGTTGTCGTTGAGGATCACGAGCAGCGGCACGTCGTCTTCGACGCCGGCGTTGTTCATTGCCTCGAAGGCCATGCCGGCCGTCATCGCGCCATCGCCGATCACGGCGATACCCATGCGGTTGTCGCCCTGTAGCTTGCTCGCGACCGCCATGCCGAGCGCGGCCGAAATCGACGTGCTCGAGTGCGCGGTGCCGAAGGTGTCGTATTCCGATTCGTCGCGTTTCGGGAAGCCGGAGATGCCGCCCAACTGACGCAGCGTGTGCATCTGGTCGCGACGACCGGTCAGGATCTTGTGCGGATAGGTCTGATGGCCGACGTCCCAGACGATCCGGTCGTGCGGCGTATCGAACACGTAATGCAGCGCGATGGTCAACTCGACCGTGCCGAGGTTGGACGAGAGATGGCCGCCCGTCTGCGATACGCTGTCGAGCACAAAGGCGCGCAACTCGTCGGCAAGCGGTTGCAATTGGCGGCGATCGAGGCGGCGCAAGGCTGCCGGGTCGTCGATGGTTTTCAGCAAGTCGTACATCGTCGTTCCATTGTAGGAAAACTTACGCGCCCGCACTTCATTCATGCACCCTGAGGACGGAGGGTACGCGGCGGCGGGCTTTCGCGTTCAGCTGACCCGGTTCACCACCAGATCGGCCAGTTCGGCAAGGCGCTGCGCGCGCGCGCCGAACGGCGCAAGCGCGGCGTGCGCGTCGCCGCGCAGTTGCGCCGCGAGCGCGCGCGACGCGTCGAGCCCGATAATCGACACGTAGGTCGGCTTGCCGTCCTTCGCGTCCTTGCCGGCGGTCTTGCCGAGCGTTGCCGAGTCGGTCGTGACGTCGAGAATGTCGTCGACGACCTGAAACGCGAGACCAACCGCGGCGGCGTAGGCGTCGAGCGAAGCCAGAGCCTGCGCGTCCGGAGCCTCGCCGGCCAGTGCACCCATGCGCACGGCCGCGCGCAGCAGCGCACCGGTCTTCATGCGATGCATGGTCTCGAGTTGCGGGCGCGTCAGCGTGTGGCCGACGCTCGACAGATCGATGGCCTGGCCCCCGCACATGCCGATCGAGCCGCTCGCGAGCGCGAGTTCACGCACTAGCGAGGCCTGCTGCGGCACGCCCAGCACGTCGGACGTGAGCACCACGAATGCCTGCGACTGCAGCGCGTCGCCCACCAGAAGCGCAGTCGCTTCGTCATACTTGACGTGGACCGTCGGCTTGCCGCGGCGCAGCGCGTCGTCGTCCATGCACGGCATGTCGTCGTGCACGAGCGAGTACACGTGGATCATTTCCAGCGCCGCCGCCGCCGCATCGAGGCATTCGGCGCGCGCGCCGGTCAGCTCGCCAGCCGCGTGGCACAGGAGCGGTCGCACCCGCTTGCCGCCACCGAGCACCGCATAGCGCATCGCCTCGTGCAGTCCGGCGGGTTCGGTTGTCTCGGCCGGTAGATAGTGTTCCAGAGCCATTTCGACGCGTTCGAGCACCGAGCGCGTCCATTGTTCGAAGGTCATAGGTCGTCCCCGCTCTCAGTCGCGGCTGTGCCTGCGCTATTCACGGGCAGCGGCTTGAGTGTCTCGCCGTCCAGCACCCGCACCTGTTGCTCGACCTTTTCGAGCTGCTGTTGACAGAACGCGACAAGCGCCGCCCCGCGGCGGTACGCTGCCAGCGATTCCTCGAGGCTCAGGCTACCGCCTTCCATGCGCGCAACGAGCTCTTCCAGCTCCGCCTGCGCTGCCTCGTAGTTCTCCGGCAGCGGCGCTCGATCGCCGCTTTCGGCTGACGCGGCGGCTGAATCTTTCGATGCGGTCTTCGCCATGAATAGTCGCAAAATTAAAACAAGTCGGACATTCTACGGCAAAAGCGACATCTTCGATCCGCTCGGCCGCCTGCGCCCTGCCTTGCCGCCTCGCTTCGAGCCTGTCTCATGCCCGCCTTTGCCCCGCTTCGACCCTGAAGTCTCGCAGAAAAAAAGCTCGCGGTCTGCGGCGAAAATGCCGAACTTTCTTGACATTTTTAACCCAAATCAGGGACTTAACTGCCCCTGTCACGGGGAAACGGGTATAATCGCGGGCTCCCTAAATCGAATCTTCGATGGTTGGGTTGTTCACTGCTTTCACGTCTTCATCGGGAGTGGGAATGTCCAATCTGAGCAATGCATTGCAGTTGCGGTCTGTCCACAGCCAGCTGCCAGTCACGGCTTACTTTGACGAAGCGCTTCTTACGCGCGAAATCGACACCCTTTTCAAGAAAGGTCCTCGCTACATCGGCCACGATCTGATGGTGCCCGAAGCGGGGGATTATTTTGCCTTGCCCAGCGAACGCGAGGGGCGGGTGCTCGTCCGTAACCAGCAGTCGCAAGTCGAGCTGCTGTCGAACGTGTGCCGCCACCGGCAAGCCATCATGCTCAACGGCCGCGGCCAGACGCAGAATATCGTCTGCCCGCTGCATCGCTGGACGTACAACCTGAAGGGCGAGCTGCTCGGCGCGCCCCATTTCGCCGACAACCCGTGCCTGAATCTCGGCGCCACGCCGCTGCAGAACTGGCAAGGGCTGCTGTTCGAGGCGCAGGGACGCAACGTCGCGAAAGATCTCGCACGCCTAGGCACCAAGCACCACTTCGACTTCTCGGGCTTTATGTTCGATCACGTCGAAGTCCACGAGTGCAACTACAACTGGAAGACCTTCATCGAGGTCTATCTGGAGGACTATCACGTCGCGCCGTTCCATCCGGGGCTCGGCAGCTTCGTCAATTGCGACGATCTGACGTGGGAGTTCGGCGACTGGTACAGCGTGCAAACGGTCGGCGTGCACAAAGCGCTCGAGCAACCGGGCAGCCCGACGTACCGCAAGTGGCACGACGAAGTGCTGCGCTTTCGCGACGGCAACCCGCCCGAGTTCGGCGCGATCTGGATGGTGTACTACCCGGGCATCATGATCGAGTGGTACCCGCACGTGCTGGTCGTGTCGTGGTTGATTCCGCGCGGTCCGCAGAAGACCACCAACGTGGTGGAGTTCTATTACCCCGAGGAAATCGCGCTGTTCGAACGTGAGTTCGTCGAAGCCGAGCGCGCCGCCTATATGGAGACGGCACGCGAAGACGACGAGATCGCCGAGCGCATGGACGCCGGCCGCCTCGCGCTGATGGAGCGCGGCGAATCGCAGGTCGGTCCGTACCAGAGCCCGATGGAAGACGGCATGCAGCACTTCCACGAGTTTCTGCGGCGCGAACTCGGCACGATCTGATCCGCGCCGCCTGGCGCCTCCTCGATCGACTCAAGGAAAGACGGGCTTCGACCCGTCTTTTTTTGTTTAGACTACCGACATAGACCGGCCTTGCGCCAGCCGCGTGAATGGCGCGGCCCGCAGCCGCCATCGCCCGTATCGAGGAGACGCTCATGCCCCACACTCATTACACCACCCTGATCTCCGCGACCAATCTCGCCGAGCGGCTCACGGCCGCGCCGGGCAGCGTGTTCGTGATCGACTGCCGGTTCGACCTCGCCGATACCGAAGCGGGTGAAAAAGCCTGGCTGGCCGGCCATCTGCCGGGCGCGCACTATCTGCATCTCGATCGCGACCTGTCCGGGCCGAAGAACGGCTCGAACGGCCGGCATCCGCTGCCCGATCGCGCGCGGCTCGTCGAAACGCTCGAGTCGCGTGGGCTGAAGCAAGGCCAACAGGTCGTCGCGTACGACGCGCAAGGCGGTATGTACGCGGCGCGCGTCTGGTGGCTGTTGCGCTGGCTCGGACACGACGCGGTCGCGCTGCTCGACGGCGGCTTGCAGGCGTGGGAAGCGGCCGGCCAACCGCTCACGCAGGACGTGCCCGCGCAGAACACCGGCGACTTCAAGGCAGCCGCGCCGCTCGCCGTGACTGTCGATGTCCAGACGGTCGAGCGCAACCTCGGCTCGAAGGAGAGGGTCGTCGTCGACGCACGCGCGGCCGATCGCTATCGCGGCGAAAACGAGACGCTCGATCGCGTCGGCGGCCATATCCCGGGCGCGCTGAACCGCTTCTTCAAGGACAACCTGACAGCCGACGGCCGCTTCAAGCCGGCGCACACACTACGCGAGGAATTTCACGCGCTGCTCGGCGACACGCCGCCGGAACATGTGGTGCTGCAATGCGGTTCGGGCGTGACCGCCTGCGTGAATTCGCTCGCGATGGAGGTTGCCGGCCTGCACGGCTCGGCGTTGTACGCAGGGTCGTGGAGCGAATGGAGTTCTGATCCGAAACGGCCAGTGGCGACGGGGGCAAAACCTTGAGCGCGAGTCGCGCCAAGTCCTAACCAGACAAAAAGGCCGTTGCCGCCTCGAAGCGGCAACGGCTTTTTTTTCGGATTTATCGTTGGGCGCGCTTCAAGCCACACCGTGTTGCTTGAACCACACGAGCGTGCGACGCCAACCATCCTCGGCATCGGCCTTCCTGTAGCTCGGACGGTAATCGGCGAAAAACGCATGACCAGCGTCGTCATACACGACGAACTGTGAGCCCCGTCCTGCTTGCGGCCCTTGCGCGATCGCCTGCTTCATCTGCTCGAGCGTGTCCTGCGGAATGCTTTGATCCTGGCGCCCATACAGGCCGAGCACCGGCGCATGAAGGTCAGCCACGAGATCGATCGGATTGGCCGGTGTCATCGCATTCTTCGCGCCAGTCACGCGACCGTACCAGGCAACGGCCGTCTTCACGCGCGGATTGTGCTCGGCATACAGCCATGCAATGCGCCCGCCCCAACAAAAGCCGTTCACGCCGAGCCGGTTCAGGTCACCGCCGTTTTCGCCGGCCCACGCGGCGGCCGCGTCGAGGTCAGCCAGCGCCTGCTCGTCGGGCACCTTGCTGATCAGCTGCTCGCTGAGTTGCTGGATGCTCGGATAGACGGTCGGATCGCCCTCGCGCTCGTACAGGTTCGGCGCGATAGCCAGATAGCCGAGCTTCGCGAAGCGCCGGCAGACGTCGGCGATATGCTCGTGGACACCGAAGGCCTCATGCACGACGAGGATCACCGGCAGATGCGTCTTGCCCTTCGGCTGCGCACGATAGGCCGGTATCAGCGTACCTTCCGAATGAAACGCCACTTCTCCTGCATCGAGGCCGTCGCTGTCGGTATGAATGGTTTGCGCCGAGACGGGCAGCACTGCCGCCGCGAAGCCGGTACCCAGCGCGGCCTTGATGAAGGTGCGCCGATTGAAGGGAACGTGTGGGACCAGGCTGTCGACTTCAGGTTTCAGCATGCGGCGCTCCTCGAAGAATTATTAGAGGCAACAGGATACGCCATACGCAAATCCCGTTGCGAATTCAACTGACACGCGCGCAGGCGCGCGTCAGTGGAGCTTGACGCGCGGCAGGGTTGTACGGTGCAACCAATGCGCGAAGGTATCAAGCACCATGCGCGGATAGCCATGCAGCGCCGCGATATGCAGCCTGTACAGCGACATGTACATGAAGCGTGCAAAGAGCCCTTCGATCAACATATTGCCGCCGATCACCCCGCCCATCAGATTGCCGACCGCGCTGAAGTGCCCGAGCGAGACGAGCGAGCCGAAGTCGCGATAGGTGAACTCCGGAAGCGGCCTGTTGTCGAGGCGCGCCGCCAGTGCCTTCAACAGAAAGCTCGCCTGCTGGTGCGCGGCCTGCGCGCGCGGCGGCACGTTGCGCTCGTTGCCCGGCCACTCGCAGGCGGCGCAGTCGCCGAGCGCGAAGATGTTGTCGTCGATTTCGGTTTGCAGCGTGCGGCGCACGACGAGCTGGCCAAGCCGGTTGACCGGCAGTCCGTCGAGCTGAGACAGCACCGCCGGCGCCTTGATGCCGGCCGCCCACACGGTCAGATCGGCGCGCACGGTGTGACCGCTCGCGGTGCGGATGTAGCCGGGCGCGACCTCGGCCACGGTCTCGCCGATCATCAGCTTCACTCCGAGCTTGGTCAGCAGTTCAGCGGTGGCCGTGGAGACGCGCTCCTGCAACGCGGGGAGAATGCGCGGCCCCGCCTCGATCAACACAATGCCGACGTCGTGCTTCGGATCGAGCTTGTGCAAGCCATACGCGGACAACACTTGCGCAGTGTTGCGCAACTCCGCCGACAACTCGACCCCCGTCGCGCCGCCGCCGACAATCGCCACCTGAATGCGTGGCTCGCTGGATGACCACGTGCCCGGTCCCGGTCTCGACTCGACCGGCTCGTGCACCTGATGCTCGGCACGTATGCACGCCGCGATCAGGCGCTTGCGGAAACGCTCGGCCTGGCCGACGGTATCGAGTGCAATGGAGAATTCGGCCGCTCCCTTGACGCCGAAGAAGGCCGTGGTACTGCCGATCGCAATGACCAGCGTGTCGTACTGAAGCTCGCGTTCGGGCAGTAGTTCGGCGCCGTCGTCGTCGAGCACGATGCCAAGCGTAATGCGCCGGTTCGCGCGATCGAGCGCGGTCAGCTCGCCCTGCTGGAATTCGAAGCCGTGCCAGCGCGCCTGCGCCGCATATGCGAGCTCCTGGGTGAACGGGTCCATGCTGCCCGCCGCCACCTCATGCAGCAGCGGCTTCCAGATATGCGTCGGATAGCGGTCGACCAGCGTGATCTGAGCCTGCGCGCTGCGCCCCTTCTTGCCGGCGCCGTAGCGATCGCCAAGGCGAGTCGCCAGTTCCAGTCCTCCCGCACCTCCGCCAACGACGATAAATCGATGCATTGCACTTCTCCGTGTAGCCGATGAATTATCTGTCGCGACGCTGCGCATGAACGCGCCGTCCTGCACCGATTGTCCTCGACCCGCACGGGAAGTCACAAGTCGTCAAAACTCATGTGTGACATGCGCACGACGTTATCGTGCGCCGATCGTGCTCATGTCACAGGCATGTCAATGCGCCTCCTCCCAGTTCAGGCCCGCGCCGACCTCGGCGACGAGCGGCACCTTCAGCGCGGCGACGCCGCACATCAGTTCGGGCAGGCGCTTGCGGACTTCGGACAACTCAGCGTCGGGTACTTCGAGAATCAGTTCGTCGTGCACCTGCATGATCATGCGCGTGCCGATCTTCGAGTCTTCGATCCAGTTCTGCACGGCGATCATCGACATCTTGATCAGGTCGGCCGCGGTGCCCTGCATCGGCGCGTTGATCGCGGCACGCTCGGCGGCCTGGCGGCGCGGTCCGTTGCCGCCGTTGATCTCGGGCAGCCACAGACGGCGGCCGAACACGGTTTCGACATAGCCCTTCGCCTTCGCGCTCAAACGCGTCTCGTCCATATAGCGCGCGACACCCGGATAACGCGCGAAGTAGCGGTCGATATACATCTTCGCCGCATCGCGCGTAATGCCGAGGTTCGATGCAAGACCGAACGCGCTCATGCCGTAGATAAGCCCGAAGTTGATGACCTTCGCGACGCGCCGCTGATCGCTCGACACTTCGAGCGGCGTCACGTTGAAGATTTCCGACGCGGTCGCGCGGTGAATGTCCTCGCCCTGCGAGAACGCGCGCATCAGCGATTCATCGCCGGAGATATGCGCCATGATGCGCAATTCGATCTGCGAATAATCGGCGGACACGAGCTTGTGACCCGGCGGCGCGATGAACGCCTCGCGAATGCGGCGGCCTTCGCCGGTACGCACCGGAATGTTCTGCAGGTTCGGATCGTTCGACGCGAGCCGCCCCGTCACGGCGACGGCCTGTGCGTAGTTGGTATGCACGCGGCCGGTTTGCGGATTGACCATGCGCGGCAGCTTGTCGGTATAGGTGGACTTCAGCTTCGACAGGCCGCGATGCTCGAGCAGGATCTTCGGCAGCGGATAGTCTTCGGCGAGCTTCTGCAACACTTCTTCGTCGGTGGACGGCGCGCCGCTCGGCGTCTTCTTGATGACCGGCAGCTCGAGCTTCTCGAAGAAGATCTGACCGATCTGCTTCGGCGAGCCGAGGTTGAATTCGCCGCCGGCCAGTTCGTAGGCCTTGCCTTCGAGCTCGATCAGACGCGTGGCGATCTCGCTGCTCTGCTGACGCAGCTTCTCCGCGTCGATCAGCACACCGGTGCGCTCCATCTTGCGCAGCACGCGCGAAGTCGGCACTTCGATCTCGCGATAGACGTGGTCGAGCGTCTTCTCCGCGGCGATCTGCGGATACAAGGCCTGATGCAATTGCAACGTGATATCGGCATCTTCGGCCGCGTATTCGGCGGCCTTGTCGAGCGCGACTTCGTCGAAACCGATCTGCTGCGCGCCCTTGCCCGCGACCTCTTCGTACTTGATCGTCTTCACGCCGAGATGGCGCAGCGCGAGGCTGTCCATGTCGTGGGTGCGATGCGATTCGAGCACATACGATTCCAGCAGCGTGTCATGCTCGACTCCGCGCATTTCGATGCCGTAATTCGCGAGCACCTGTTCGTCGTACTTCAGATGCTGGCCGACCTTCTTGTGGTCCGCGCTTTCAAGCCAGGGCTTGAGCTTCGCGAGCACTTCGTCGCGAGGGAGCTGCACCGGCGCGTCGGGGCCGCGGTGCGCGAGCGGCACATACGCGGCATGGCCCGCTTCGACCGAGAGCGACAAGCCGACGATCTGCGCGATCATCGGATCGAGCGATGTGGTCTCGGTATCGAACGAAGTCAGCTCGGCCGCGTTGATCCGCTCGAGCCACGCGTCGAGCTGCTCCCATGTCTGCACGGTCTCGTAGTGGCGTTCGTGATCGACCGACAACGCGGGCGGCACGTCGGTTTGCGGACCTTCGACCACATCGGCAATTTCGACTTCGCGCAGCCACGTCTTGAAGCCGTGGCGCGTGAACACATCGCGCAACTCTTCACGAGACTCGGGCCGGCTCGACAAACTTTCCTCGATCGACACGATATGACCGTTCAGATCGCAATGACGCTCGACGGTCACGAGCTTGCGCGCCATCGGCAAAAAGTCCAGCGCGCGGCGCAGATTGTCTCCTACCGCACCTTTGATTTCGTCCGCATGTGCGACGATGCCATCAAGCGAATCGTATTGCGTCAGCCACTTGACGGCGGTTTTCGGGCCGCATTTCTCGACGCCCGGCACGTTGTCGACGGTATCGCCGATCAGCGACAGATAATCGATGATGCGCTCCGGCGGCACGCCGAACTTCGCGACTACGCCGTCGCGGTCGAGCGTTTCGTTGGTCATCGTATTGACGAGCGTCACGCGGTCCGATACGAGTTGCGCGAGGTCCTTGTCACCGGTCGACACGACCACGTTCATGCCGAGCTTTTCCGCCTCGGTGCACAGCGTGCCGATCACGTCATCAGCCTCGACGCGCTCGATCATTACCAGGGGCCAGCCGAGCGCACGCACCGCGACGTGAATCGGCTCGATCTGACGGGCAAGATCTTCCGGCATCGACGGACGGTTCGCCTTGTATTCCGGATACCAGTCGTCGCGAAATGTTTTGCCCTTGGCGTCGAACACGCACGCGCTATACTCTGCTGTAACTTCCTTGCGCATGCGTCGCAGCATGTTGATCATCCCGTAGAGCGCACCCGTCGGGCCACCCTCGGGACCGCGCAGATCGGGCATCGCATGGTAGGCCCGGTACAGATAACTCGAACCGTCGACCAACAGCAGGGTCTTACCTTCAAGGCTTCGTTCTTCAGGCATTATGACTAAGAGAAAAGTGATTCCGAGTCTGCGATCACTCGCAGATCAAGAGCGCGCGACGGCCAAAAAAGCTCGCGCATCGTGGCAGATGTTCACGATTATGGCAGAGTTTATCGAGGCGACCGAGTACCTGTCGGAGATTCGCCCGGCGGTCAGCATCTACGGTTCGGCGCGCCTGAAACCGAACTCGCCGTACTACAAACTCGCCACGCAGATCGCGCGCAAATTGTCGGATGCGGGCTTCGCGGTGATCTCCGGCGGCGGCCCGGGCATCATGGAAGCGGCCAACAAGGGCGCGCATGCGGGCAAGGCACCGTCGGTCGGTCTGAACATCGAGTTGCCGCACGAGCAATCGGGCAACCAGTGGCAGGACATCTCGCTGCGCTTCCGCCATTTCTTCACGCGCAAGGTCACGTTCGTGAAGAATTCGGACGCGGTGATCGTGATGCCCGGAGGCTTCGGCACACTCGACGAACTCGCCGAGGTCCTCACGCTGATCCAAACCAAGAAGTCGCGTCACGTACCGATCATCCTGGTGGGCGCCGAGTTCTGGGAGGGTCTGCTCGCGTGGTTCAAGAGCTCGCTGATCCCGATGGGTCTGATCAATCCGACCGACATCGACCTGATGCAGGTGATCGACAATCCGGACCAGGTGCTCGAAGCGGTGCTCAAGTTCTACGAAGACCGCGAGGAAGGCGAAGCACATCCGGTCAAGTCGGACGAAGACCGCATGTTCTATCTGTGATGGCCTGACGCTGCGCGCCTGGCATCGCGCATATGGCGGGCAGCCTTCGGGCTGCCCGCTTTCGTTTTGCAGGCCAGTTTGCAGCGCGCTTACGGTCAACCGCATTGGCAAAAAAACGTTTCGAACGCTTGCCGTTCGGCGCTAACCTGCTCAGCCTGGACTCGAAGCTCGCAAAATGAACAACGAACTCACCTCTCCCGAATCCGCGCTCGCGCCCGCGCCAACGTTGCGCGAAATCTTCGGCGGCTTTCTCGGCCTCGGCCTCATTTCATTCGGCGGCGCGTTGCCGCTCGCACGTCGCGCCCTCGTCGAACAACGCCGCTGGCTGACCAGCGACGAATTCACCGACCTGCTCGGCCTTTGTCAATTCCTGCCGGGCGGCAATGTGATCAATCTTTCAGTCGCGATGGGCATGCGCTTTCGCGGCCTGCCCGGCGCACTTGCCGGTTTGCTCGGCTTGATTGCCGGGCCTTCGCTGGTGGTGATCGGGCTCGGCGTGCTGTACGAGCACACGCAGAACGATCCGCACGTGCGACATCTGTTCGCGGGACTCGCCGCAGCAGCCTCGGGCCTGCTGATCTCGATGGCGGTCAAGATCGTACTGCCGTTGCGCAACAAGCCGCTCGCCGCGCTGATCGCCGCGCTCGGCTTCGTCGCGATCGCGGTGCTGCGATTGCCGCTGCTGCCGACGATGCTCGTGCTCACGCCGATCAGCATCTATCTTGCTGCATGGAGCGCGCGATGAACGACACGCTCATTTCTCTCGCGTCCATTTTCAGTCAGCTGTCGCTGCTCGCGTTCGGCGGCGGCAATACGATTCTTCCGGAGATGCAGCGGCAGGTGGTCGACGTGCATCACTGGATGCCGGCCAGCGAGTTCAGCGCACTGTTCGCGCTCGCTCAGGCCGCCCCCGGCCCGAACCTGATGATCGTCACGCTGATCGGCTGGCATGTGGCCGGCTGGGCCGGCATGCTCGTTGCGTCGATTGCGAAGTTCGGGCCGTCGTCGCTCGTGACGATCCTGGCGCTGCATGCGTGGGACCGCTTCAAGGACCGCCCGTGGCGCCGCTATGCGCAGCTCGGACTCGTGCCGGTGACGGCTGGCCTCGTCGCGGCGAGCGCGGCGCTGATCGCGCGCACGTCGAACCCGACGGCGATGGCGTGGGCGATTACCGCATTCACGGCCGTGGTGGCGACCAGGACGCGGATTCATCCGCTGTGGCTGCTGGCGGCGGGAAGCCTGATCGGGTTGACCGGGTTCGGGCAGGGTTGAGCCGGCACGCCGATCCTGCAATCGACAAAGCCGATTGATGAGGATAACTACCCTCCCGCCAATCAGCGAGAACTCCCTACCAGTTATTGCCACATCTTTCCCGCTGAAATAGCAAGTTTCGGTAAGCCAAACTGCGCACATGCTCCCCTTAGATTCAACGGGATTCAGCCGTAATAGCGAGCGACGGCTCAATGAACCGGATGACCCTCTGAGCGAAAGATCTCGCTAATCTTATGGAGCACATCAATGTCTATATCAGCTTTAGCGGGAAATTCCGCGGGCGTCGAAGCCTGGTGGTCGACCAATTCGCAGGCCAATCAATCGCAGGTCGATGATGGCTCGTCATCGACGTCGACCAGCAGCGGGGCGTCGACGAATCAGCTGCTTGCGGCCATCACGGCCGCACTGGCGCAGCTCGGCGTGACGTCGTCGGGGAGCGCGTCGTCGACCGATTCGACGTCGGCCACCGCATCCACATCGGCAAGCGCGGTCAGCGCAGCGCTGCAGCAATTCCTCGGCGCGCTGTATCAGGCAACCGCTGCGCAAGGCGGCTCGGGCTCGGCGGCGGCGACATCGGCCAACAGTGCGAACGCTTCAGAGGACACTGCCGATACGACGGACATGCCGGTCCTTGAATTGGACCTCGACATTGCGGTCGATTTAGAGGACGGCACCGACGACACCTCCTCGGTAGTGCCAGGCGCGATGCCGCCGCCTGCTCCGCCGTCGTCGGCGCAGGGCTACGGCGGCGATTTCGCATCGACGATCGCGAGTCTTGCACAATCGCTCACTTCAGCCACATCGTCAGGCGCGTCCACTGATACAAGCACGGCCGACTCATCGTCGAGCGACAGCTCATTGTCGACGGATTTTCAGAACCTGCTGGCGGCCCTCGGATCGTCGGGCGGTTCTTCGAGCACCTCCGGCACCGCCGATCTGCAGAAGTTTCTGACCTCGCTCGCCAGCAACCTGCAAGACGGGACGGCCACCATGAGCGGGATGTTTATCAGTACGTCGGCTTGAGCTACGGAAACGCCACTTCCGCGAAACTCCGCAGCTGCGGTCGTCTGGGAAGATCGTCCATTCGTCGTTGAGGTTCCTCGGCTCGTGCCGCTCGACGCATCGCGATTCATTCCGTCATCGTGACGGCGGCAACCCTTACAATGGCGCGTCATCGTCCTTTTTAACGATTTCACCACCGACCGCCGCTGGACCATGCCGAAAGTTTCCATAGTTGTCCCCTGCTACAACCAGGAAGAATTCATTGCTGACGCTCTCGAATCCGTCCTGAGCCAGTCCTTTAGCGATTGGGAATGCATCATCGTGAATGACGGCTCTAGCGACGGCTCCGACGCAATCATTCGTCGCTACACCGAGAAAGATCCCCGGTTCCTCGCCCTCACGAAGCAAAACGGTGGCGTTGCCGCGGCCCGCAACTTCGGCTTTTCGCGCGCGCGCGGCGAACTGTTCGTGCCGCTTGATGGCGACGACATGATTCACCGGGATTTCCTCCGGCTCGCCGTTGAGCGCTTTGAGGCACAGCCCGACACCGTTCTCGTGCATCCTGGGACACAACGTTTTGGCGAAAACCGCAAGGTGTGGCGATTGCCGACATACAGCTACGAGAAGCTGCTTTGGCAAAACATGATCGTCAATACGACCATGTACCGGCGCGAGGCGTTTATTAGCGCGGGCGGTTATTCGTCGGAGATGGTCTATGGATATGAGGATTGGGAATTCTACGTGCGGATGCTGAGCCCCGAATCAAAGGTTCAGTACGTTGACGCCCCGCTCTACCTCTACCGCATCAAGAAAATCTCGCGCTCCACTGAACTGGCCGCGCTTGGCAAGATCGAGGAATCGCAGCGGCTCATCTACGAACGCAATCGTGACAAGTATGTGGAGCTCGCAGCCAACCCGATCAACCTTTTCGGCAAGCGCATGAAGGACTTCGCACCGTCGTTCACTGCCCGCTACCAACGACAGGCCCGCTACATTCACGCCGCGTATGGCGCGGTGATTGCTGGCCTGCTGATCGTGGGCGCCCTGCTCGTGCGGTAGTGAATCAGGCAGATTTTTGGCCCTTTTGCTTATCGGGTCATTGATCGGCCAGGGCTACCGTTGCGGTAGCCCTTGAGGGCCATTGGTCGCGCGCGGCTACGAAAGGGGCTGTGTCAACTCGCTTTCAGTCACAACGAAGATGAACGCACGCCCGGCTGGCGTTCGCTCGCGATGAGCTGGTCATTGGCCCGCTTGAGCGCGTTGATGATGTCTGGCGCGATGTACTTCACGCCGACATCACTAAGATGGTCCCCGTCCGAGAAAAGAGCCTGATCGTTTTTTACAAAGAAACACGAGTCGCTAGAGCATAGCCTGGAGAACGGGTCCACTACCGTGACATTGCCGACCTCGGCAGCAGCGGAGGTGATCTTCATGCCGCCGGCGAAGATGATCGACTGACTGTCGCGAGGGGCTGCCCACTCGGGAATGGCATGGCCCACACTGACCTGTTGTCGGGCCCATTCTTTCGGGACGACCTCTGGCGGATGAGGAACGGCTGATATCAGGACGAGGCGGCCCCCGCGCCTGGCAAGAATGCGTGCAATGTCCCGCAACACCATCCCTTCATAATTCGCATCGTAACGCTTCCACTCTCCTGCGATGACCACCAGGCGGATCGTCGGATGTTGTGCGAAGTAGTCGTACACGAAGTTGGCATAGCGTTCGCATCCAGGAAAGACGTTGGCTCCTGAACCGTCGAAGGCCTTGCCCTTGAATGGCGGGCAGCCGCCGTGTGTCGCCACGATGCCTGAAAGACCAAGTGTTGCCGCGGTATCGTCGACCGTCGATTGCAGCCTGCCGGCGAAGGAGTCGCCCCACAGCATCATTGTGGGTTCTCCGGATTTAACACCGATGCGGCAGAAATCCCCGTCCATCTTTATTTTTTTTGTTCCATCGCTTGCGCGCATGCACAAAGATTCGTCCGGATTTCCTACGATCTTCGCCTGCACCGCCGGCTGGAGATAGGCTGGAAGCCGTTGCGGGAAGCCATGGGTCGCCCCCAGCAGTGCTGTGAGAGCGAACCCCACGCAAATGGACATCACCCAGCCGGCAAATGTCTGGCCATTGCCCAGGCGCTTGCGTGTCGGACGCTCAACAAGCTCATACGAAACCCAGCCTAGCAAAATGCTCCCGCCAAGGAGCGCGATCGTTTCCTCTAATGAAGGCGCACAATCTGCCCTCTCCCGAAAGGCAAGCAGAACGGGCCAATGCCACAGGTAGACGGAATATGAGATGCGCCCGACGAATTGCAGACTGCGCGCATGAAGCAGGGGCGCCACGAAGCCGCCTTGCGACAGTATCAGCAGGACCGTTCCTGCCACGGGGAAAATTGCCCTCCAACCGGGGTATGGCGAGGCAGTGTCAAAGCCGAAGATGGCGATACCGAGCAGCGTCAGTCCCGCAATCGCCAGGACATTTTTGGCGGCATCGCTACGCGGGCTACGTAGATAGACTGCGGTCGCAGAACCCGCAAGAAGCTCCCAGGCGCGGCTTGGGAGAAGGTAAAACGCCGAGTTCAGCGAAGTGACTGTGCGCCATTGGCACCAGGCAAACGATGCAACAACGATTGCAGCGAACAACACTGCGCCTGCTACACGCCGCCTGCTCCTGGGGCGTGGCCAGATCACTCCGCAGAGGACAGCGAAGACAAGGTAGAACTGGACCTCGACCGACAAAGACCACGTATGTAGCAAGAGATTTTGTGCGGCGTCTGGCGCGAAGTACCCGACATCGTCAGCGAACGCGTTGTTGGACCGCATCAGGAACGCTGCTGTCGCGACTCGCGAAAAATGCATGTAGTCGTCGGGCAGATAGAAATAGCCTGCCCACAACACGCAGAAAGCGACCATTATCACGAGCGCTGGCAGGATGCGGCGGATTCGCCTCATCAAGAACTGCCAAATGCTGAACGTGCCCGCCTGTATATCGGCATAGGCAATTGAGGTCAGCAGAAAGCCCGATAGGACAAAGAAAATGTCTACGCCGACAAAGCCCCCGGTGAATGGCCAAACGCCGTAGTGGTACAGAACGACTGCTGTGACCGCTATGGCGCGCACCCCGTTTATGTCTTTTCTAAAATTCATTTTATTTGTTTATTGTTGTTAGTCCGGCGTACCTGGTCTCTCGGCCCGCCGTTGACCTCATACAAACGGCCGTATCATACTTTTCTTACTTCGAGGAAGGAAGTGAAAGCACCGGAAACAGTGCTGAAGAGGGGTGCGGCGATAGCCGTGAAAGCCATCGCCGGTTGAGATACGCCGCCGGCCTTACGATCGCTGCGGCGATCTTCTCGCGTCGAGACATTACGCGATCGATGTCGTGATCGGTAATGGTGCCGCCGCCCGGCCACTGACTTGGCGAGAGGTCGAGCGGGTCACCCCCGTGCCAATGAAGAGCGCAAGTTAGACGCCCCCGTTCCGGTTAGACAGTTCTGGCGCAGCAATAGCGCCAGAATGCCCGCCCAGTAAGGCTCTGCTACTGAAACGCCACTTCCGCGAAACTCCGCAGCTTGCGGCTATGCAACCGATGCAGCCCATTCATCCGCAGCAGTTCCATCGCCTTGACGCCGATCTGCAGGTGCTGATCGACCTGCGCGCGATAGAACTGATCGGCCATGCCCGGCAGCTTCAACTCGCCGTGCAGCGGCTTGTCCGACACGCACAGCAACGTGCCGTAAGGCACGCGGAAGCGGAAGCCGTTCGCGGCGATCGTCGCGCTTTCCATGTCGAGCGCGATCGCGCGGCTCTGCGACAGCCGCTGCACCGGCTCGCGGTGATCGCGCAGCTCCCAGTTGCGATTGTCGACGCTCGCCACGGTCCCGGTGCGCATCACGCGCTTCAGCTCGACGCCATCGAGCTGCGTGACCTGCGCGACCGCACGCTCGAGCGCGACCTGCACTTCGGCGAGCGCCGGAATCGGCACCCACAGCGGCAGATCGGCATCGAGCACATGATCTTCGCGCACATAGCCGTGCGCGAGCACGTAGTCGCCGAGACGCTGCGTGTTGCGCAGCCCCGCGCAGTGGCCGAGCATGATCCACGCATGCGGACGCAGCACCGCGATGTGATCGGTGATCGTCTTCGCATTCGACGGCCCGACTCCGATGTTGATCATCGTGATGCCGCTGCCGTCCGCGCGCTTCAGGTGATACGCCGGCATCTGCGGCAGACGCGGCGGCGGCGTGCCCTCCTGCGCCTGCTCGCCGAGATTCTCGTTGTACGTGATGACGTCGCCCGGCTCGACGAACGACGTGTATTCGCTGCGATAGGCGCGCAACTCCTCGTCGTCGGTATGGGCCATCATGCCGCGGCCGAGTTTCACGAATTCGTCGATGTAGAACTGATAGTTCGTGTACAGCACGTAGTTCTGCACATGCGTCGGCGAGGTCGCCGTGTAGTGCTTCAGCCGATGCAGCGAAAAATCGACGCGCGCGGCCGTAAACAATGCAAGCGGATGCGGCTCGCCCGGCAGCGGCTCGTACGTGCCGTTGACGATGCGGTCGTCGAGCAGCGCTAGGTCCGGGGTGTCGAAGATGTCGCGCATCAGGAACAGGCGCTCGCGGTCCAGATCGCCTTCGAGGTGGATACCCTCGGCGAACGCGAAATGAATCGGAATCGGCTGGTCCGACACGCCGACCTCGATCTGCACGTGATGGTTCTTCGCCAGCAGCCGCAGTTGCTCGCGATAGTAGTTGCCGAACAGGTCGGGCCGCGTGACGGTCGTCTCGAACACGCCCGGCCCCGCGACGAACCCGTACGAGCGGCGCGAATCGATATGCGTGTTGACCTCGGTGCGCACGCGCACGAACGGATAGCAGGCGCGCACGCGATGGTTGAACAGCTCGTTGCGGCGATAGCGCGCGAACGCATCGCGCAGGAACGACGTGTTCGCCTCGTAGATCGCGGCGAGGCGGGTGACGGCCTCGGCCGCGTCGTCGAAGCCTTCGGTCGGGAAGCTGTTGGCGGGAGTCTGCACCGTACGCTGATTGATATCGTTGTTGATCATCATCGTTCACCCTTTTTGATGAGACGACATTACCACGGAACCCGCACTTGCCAAATGTCGGCGGCGACGCTTGCAACACCGCTCGCGAGAACGCGCGCATGTTGCGCGAAAGCGGCGCAAAATAAGGCTTCGCGCCCGTACGCGAGGCCGGATTTGCTAGAATCGGGGCACCCAATCGGAGAATCACCATGAAGCCGCTCCTTCCCATCGCCGTTGCGCTGGCTCTTGCCCTCGGCAGCGCCGCGATGGCTGCCCAGCCTGTCGACGAACCGCCGCCCGCCAACGCGCCCCAGTCCGCCAATGAACGGGCCGGTCTGCCCGACCTGGACAAGATCAATCGTCCGGCCGCTGAGGTCAGCTCGAAGGTCGACATCAACGTTCCGCGCACGCCGAGCTTTCACGAAGTCAGTCCGACCGGCACCGAAATCACTGAATTCCGCGACAAGGGCAAGCCGGTCGAAATCAACGTGCACTCGAATTTCGGCACGCGCTACCAGATGAGCGCATCGCCCGACACATCGCCTACCGTCCACGACAGCGGCAAGCCCAGTACGCGCCTGCCGTCGGTGAATCTCCACTATTGATCGTTGCGACCGCGGCGCGCCGGCAACGGCAGCCGCGGCGCAGCCGTGCCCCGATTGCAACCGATCGCGGCAGCGGCGCGATGAACGCACGCGCCGCCCGGTCCGCCACATTCATCTGTCTCACCTCGCACTGGCCGCACCGCGCCAGCCCGAACAACCTGATCCGACGTTTCCGCATGGCCGTCTTCACCGCTGTCAACGAATCCCAACTCGCAGAATGGATGAGTCACTACGATCTCGGCGATGTCGTCGAGTTTCGTGGCATTTCGTCCGGCATTGAAAACAGCAACTTCTTTCTGACGACGACGCGCGGCGAATACGTGCTGACGATTTTCGAAAAGCTGACCGCTGAACAACTGCCGTTCTATCTGGATCTGATGCGGCATCTTGCCGCTCACCGCGTGCCGGTGCCGGATCCGATGCCGCGCCTCGACGGCGCGCTGTTCGGCATGCTGCTCGGCAAACCCGCGACGATCGTAACGAAACTCGAAGGCGCGCCCGAGCTCGCGCCGGGCGTCGAGCACTGCGCCGAGGTCGGCCAGATGCTTGCGCGCTTGCACCTGGCGGGCCGCGACTATCCGCGTTATCAGCCGAATCTGCGCAGCCTGCCGTGGTGGCGCGAAACCGTGCCGACGATCCTGCCGTATCTCGAAGGCGAGCAGCGCGATCTGCTGGCGTCCGAGCTTGCGCATCAGGAAGCGTTCTTCGCATCGGCCGATTACGCCGCGCTGCCCGAGGGCCCGTGCCACGCCGACCTGTTCCGCGACAACGCGATGTTCGCGCACGCGGCGCCCGACACCGGCCACGAAGTGCGGCTCGGTGGCTTCTTCGATTTCTATTTCGCCGGCTGCGACAAGTGGCTGTTCGACGTCGCGGTGACGGTCAACGACTGGTGCGTCGACCTCGCAACAGGCAAGCTCGACGCCGCGCGCACCGAGGCGCTGTTGCGCTCGTATCAGACGGTGCGGCCGTTCACCGTCGAGGAAAACCATCACTGGGGCGACATGCTGCGTGCGGGCGCGTACCGTTTCTGGGTCTCGCGCCTGTATGATTTTCATTTGCCGCGCGCGGCGGAACTGCTGAAGCCGCACGACCCCGGCCATTTCGAACGCATTCTGCGCGAGCGCCTGCAGGGCGTCGCGAATCCAGGCATCCATACCTCATGCAACTGATCGAAGTCCCCGCGAAAACCGGCTACGTGTGGTTCCGCCAAGGCATCTGGCTGTTCCGCAAGAATCCGCTCGCCTTCCTGACGCTGTTCTTCACCTATTTGCTGGTGATGACGCTCGTGTCGCAGATTCCGGTGGTCGGCGGCGTATTGCCGCTGCTGTTCATTCCGGGCGTCGCGGTCGGCTTCATGGCAGCGTGTCGCAATACGATCGCGGGCAAACCGGTGTTTCCGACCATCCTCGTCGACGGCTTTCATTCGTATGGCCCGGTGGTCACGCGGCGCCTGCTCGTGCTCGGCGTGCTCTATGTCATCGCGATGGCGCTCGTGCTGGCCGGCTCGGCGCTCGCCGACGGCGGCATGCTGCTGAAGGTGATGCTCGGCAGCGCGTCGATGGATGAGAACACGATTGCCAACAGCAATATCCCGCTTGCGGTCATCACCGCACTAGCGTTTTATGTACCGGTCGCGATGCTCTTCTGGTTTTCGCCGATCCTGGCCGCCTGGCACGACGTGCCGCCCATCAAGGCGATGTTCTTCAGCGTCGTCAGTTGCTGGCGCAATCGCGGCGCTTTCATCGTGTTCGCAGCGCTGTGGTTCGCGGTCGCGACGGTCGTGTCGCTCGGGCTGTCCGCGCTGATGCAGGCACTCGGCGCGGCCGACTTCGCGTTCGCGATCCTGATGCCCGCCACGATGATCGTCACGACGATGCTGTACTGCTCGTTCTACGCGACCTATCGCGGCTGCTTCGGCGTACAAACGCCGCAAACGCCGGATCTGCCGACCACGCCGGCAGCCTGATCCGTCGTTCCCGCGCGGGTGCCGTCCTGGCGTCCGCGCGTGTTCGCTCGACGACTCCGTCGGAACAACTCTTCCCTACGCTCGGCATCCTGAATCGATTTGCGGCACAATAGTTTGCGTGCAATCCATTTGCACACTCTTTTAGCCGAGATCGATCATGACCCAGCGCCCCGCCCTGCCCTTCACGCTCGACGAACAACTCTGCTTCGCGCTCTACTCGACGTCGCTTGCGATGACGAAGGCGTACAAGCCGCTGCTAGAAAAGCTCGGTCTCACGTATCCGCAATATCTGGCGATGCTCGTGCTTTGGGAAACCGACGACGTCACCGTGAAGGACATGGCCACGCGCCTGAATCTCGATCCGGCGACGGTCACACCGCTGCTCAAGCGGCTCGAAGCGCAGGGCCTCGTCGAGCGCGTGCGCGGCACCGACGATGAGCGCCTTGTGTTCATTCGCCTCACGGGCGCGGGCAAGGCGCTCAAGCGTCAGGCGCGCGAGGTACCCGGCGCAATCCTCTGCGCGACGCAGCAAACGCCGGACTTCCTGCTGCATCTGCGCGACGACCTTACGCGCCTGCGCGCGACGCTCAACGATTTCATGGACCAGTAGTGCGTTTAATGCAACAGATCAGTTCACGCGACGACACACGAATTCATTTGCACACAAATTATTTGCGTACTATCTTAATGACATGCCGCTTTGCTAGCGCTTTGCCAAACCGGCGAAGCGGCACACGGCGGCAAACACCCTGACAACCCAGACTAGGAGCAGCACCATGAACATCCTCTACAAGGCAAGCGCAACGAGCACCGGTGGCCGCGACGGCCGCGCCGTATCGTCGGACAATGCATTGGACGTCAAGCTGGCCGCGCCGCGCGAGCTAGGCGGCAATGGCGCAGCGGGCACCAATCCCGAGCAGCTGTTTGCGGCAGGCTATTCGGCCTGTTTCCTGAGCGCCATGAAGTTCGTCGCCGGCCAGCGCAAGCAGGCTCTGCCGGCCGACACGCAGGTTTCCGCCGATGTCGGCATCGGTCCGAACGACAAGGGCGGCTTCGCGCTCGACATCGATCTGCGCGTCTCGCTGCCGGGCCTGGCTCCGGAGGCCGCGAAGGAACTGGTCGACGCAGCGCATCAGGTCTGCCCGTACTCGAACGCCACGCGTGACAACGTTGCGGTTCGTCTGCACGTCGCTTGAGTTAAGGTCGGCCGTTGCGCCGATCGCAACGGCCACGGCAATCCGCTCACGGCCCACCACTGGGCGCCATCGCGTCCCGTGCCCGCACCCTGTCCAATAGGGGCGGGCACAGGGCGGCTCGCGAAATTCGGCATGGTAATGGGGGAGAATTATCGCGAACCGATCGTCGATCACGAGCAGGCCTGCGAACGTAGATTGGCTCTATACGGAAAGTAAGTGCCCGCTCACATCAGGAAATAACAAGGTCTGGAGGGGTGAAAATGCGCCGTCTGCCGTCGCTGCTCGTGTTTCTGATCCTGACGCTGGCGGCCGGCTGGGCCGCGAGTCTGTCGTTGCCGGACGCGTGGTACGCGGGTCTGCAAAAGCCCGCCTTCAATCTGCCGAACTGGGTCTTCCCGCCCGTCTGGACCGTGCTCTACGTGCTGATGGCGTTTTCCGCGTGGCGCGTATGGAAGCGCGACGGCCTTACCTCGGCAATCGTCCTGTGGGTCGTGCAGCTGCTGTTCAACGCCGCATGGATGTGGTTGTTTTTCGGCCTGCATCGGCCGGAGATGGGACTGATCGACATCGTGATCCTGCTCGTACTGATCGTGATGCTGACGTATGTGTTCTGGCGACGTGATCGCCTCGCGGGCATCCTGCTGGTGCCGTATGTCGTGTGGGTCACGTATGCGGCGCTGCTGAATTACGCGCTGTGGCAGATGAATCCGGCTGCTTGAGCGGAGCCGGGCGAGCGGGCGCGACGGCCGCTTGACTGGTAAAGGGGATGACGCGACGCGGGCGACAGCCCTGGTTGGCTGACCCCGAACACCGACGCCTCACCACGCGCCGATGTTCCGATTGCTGACGGCCTGATGCCGGTTTCAGGCAGTCGGCTTACCCTTGGTGCTGGCTGATCCAGGACGGCTGACGCACGTCCGCCTCGCGATCGAGCTTGCGCATGCGGAATTCGAGGTCGTAGAGATCGGTCGCTTCGGCGAGATAGGCGTCAGCGCGCTCTTTCGCGAGTTGGTCCGGCGACTTGGTCAAAAACAGGAACAGGCGGCTAATCAGATACATGGTCGACCTCGGCAATGAAAGCTACGCGTTTACGACTAAGGGATAACCCGTATTATAGGGAAAACCCTAGATTCGCGCTACTGTTCATTTTCCGCGGTGTTGTTGCGACGTCACCGCCCGGCTGACGACGCCGCCAGTCCTTCCGCGATGCGGCCGGCGTCCGTGCGGCGCTGATGCCGGAAAAACTCCCACAGCATGGCGCTCGCGTCCGGACCCTTGGATGAATGGAAGGGGAGCGCGTCATCACCGCCGGCCCATGCGTGGCCGAGCCCCTGTACACGACACACGCGTACCACGCGCCGCCCGCCGCGCAGATAGTCGCGCGTCACGATGCCGTTCTTGCGGTCTTCGCGCGTCTCGCCGGCCTTGCGCGCGCCGTTTGCGTCGATGAGGCGGTTCAGGCGCAGGAACTGTGTCGCCAACTGGTCCGCGTTGACGGGCGTGACGACGTGGTCGGCGTCGCCGTGGACGATCAGAGCCGGCATGCCCGGATACTGCGCGACGTTGGTGGTTTCGTCGACGAGCTCGACCGGCTCGCGACGCGCGCCGCGCCGCATCACGTCCATCGCGGTAACGCCTGAGCGGGCCTCGCCGAAAGCGGGGCCGGAATGCAGCGCGACTGCGGCAAAATGTTCCGGATATTTGACGGCCAACAGCGCCGTCAGCCCTGCGCCCGCCGAAATCCCGGCAGCGTAGACGCGTTCGCGGTCAAACCCGTGCTGCTCGACCAGCGCATCCACCAGCGACACAACCGCCCGCGCCTCCGCGTTACCGGCTGCGTCGTACCAGTGCCAGCAGCGGTGCGAGTGCGCGTGCTTCGACTGCTCGGGATACACGACCGCGAAGCCGTAGCGGTCGGCGAGCAGGTTCATGCGCGTGCCTTCGGCGAAATCGTCGATCGACTGCGTGCAGCCGTGCAGCATCACGACGAGCGGCAGCGCCTCACGTGCGTGACCGGACGGGATATAGAGCCCGTACTGCAGGTGATTGACGAGCCGGCCGGGTGCGGCCGGCGCGGAATGGAACGAGCGCGTCCATGCGCCGCTCGCCCACGCGGCCGCGCGCGGACGCACGCGCGAATCGCGCGGCGCTTCGCGTTTCGTGGGCGTGCGCAGCGCGGCGGCCGGCTTGAGTGGATGAGTCTTGCTCGACGGTTTGGTGGTGGCGGCGCGAACTGGCCGCGCCTGCGCTCGCTTGGCGGTTTTTTGCGCGTGTTCGGTTTGGATCGCGAGCAGGCGCTTGAAACCGCGCAGCCAGATTTTCGACAGGCTTTTTGCCATCGGCGATAACCTCGCAGAAAGGGACAGATTGCGAACTCCAAAGACGGCGGATCACATGAAGTTGTGCAATGCACAATAACATCAATTTTCATACGTTGCTAAACACCGACCCCGCTCCTTGTCCCGATTGCAACCGCAGCGAACCTTGCCGCAGCCCGGCCGTCAAACTGGCTCGATGCGCGTTCGGCAGCCCACACTCGACGCACAAAAATGCGCAGTGCGTAACAAGACCGTCGCGCGACGCCCGACTATACTGACGGTTGATCCCCTTACGGGTCGATCCAGGCCGCACCGGCGTTTCATGCCGGCCGCGCGCCGATTTTCACCAACCCGATTTCACGCGACCCGCGTCGCGCTCGTGCCATGCCCGAATTACCAATCCACCTGTGGTATTCGATCACCAACCTCGGCGGCGCAGGTATGACGCTGCCGCTCGCGCTCGCTATCGCGCTGTGGTTGGCGGCCGGCTACTCGTGGCGGCTCGCGGCCTGCTGGCTCACCCTGCTCGGCACGGCGATCGGCGTCGTGACCTTGACCAAGATCGCCTTCCTCGGCTGGGGCGTCGGCGTGCGCGAACTCGATTTCACTGGCGTCAGCGGTCATTCCATGCTGTCCACGGCCGTCTATCCGGTCACGCTATTTTTGATGTTATTACCCGCGCGGCGCTCCGTCCGGCTGCTCGGCGTGCTGGCGGGGCTTGCCGCCGGCATAGCGGTGGGCTTGTCGCGCGTCGTGCTGAGCGCGCATTCGCCGTCCGAAGCGGTGACCGGCTGCGTCGTCGGCGCGTTCGCCGCGCTCGTGTTCGTGCGCGTCGCGTGGGATGCGCAGCCGGGCCAGCTGTCGGCGCTGCCGGTCGCCGTCAGCATGATGGTGCTGGCCATCGCGATGCACGGCGTGCACGTGCCGACGCAACGCTGGGTCACGCATATCGCACTGAAAGTGTCCGGCCACGACCGGCCATTCATCCGCGCGAAATGGAAGGCCACCCGTGACGCCCGTCCGGTGGCCGCGCCCCTGTCGCAAATACTCACACTCGAGCCGGCCGGCGCGTCGGACATCTGAGCACGCTTGCGCCGCTCCTTCCGGCGCGTTTTCAGGCTTCCTTGACCGTTTCGTAGCGCTTCACGCCACGTGTGAGCGCTACGCCGAATCGTGGACACCGCTATAACCGCGTATATATTACGATAGTGTTTTTAAGCCGCTACTTTCCGCTCACGTTCGACTCCAGGTCCTTGATGACACTTTCTCGCCATCTGAAGCAATGCGCGCTGTGCGTCGCAGCCGCCGTCTCTGTTGTGGTCAGCGTGAATGCCCACGCTGATGAACTGGTGGTCTCGGCCGCCGCCAGCCTGACCAATGCGTTCAAGGCGGTCGGCGACGCGTTCGAGCAGCAGCATCCGGGCACCAAGGTCCTGCTGAACTTCGGCGCGTCGGACGTGCTGATGCAGCAGATCGTCAAAGGCGCGCCCGCCGACGTATTCGCATCCGCGGATCAGAAGGCGATGGACATGGCCGCGGCGCAAAAGGTCGTCGTGCCGTCCACGCGACGCGACTTCGCGGCCAATTCGCTGGTGCTGATCGTGCCGCGCGACAGCCACTTCGCACCCGCCAGCCTCAACGATCTGACGACCGCGAACGTGAAGCGCGTCGCGTTCGGCGATCCGGCTTCGGTGCCGGTCGGCCGCTACACGCAAGGCGCGCTCAAGGCTGCCGGCGTGTGGGACACGGTGAGCGCGAAAGCGGTGCTCGCGTCGAACGTGCGCCAGAGCCTCGATTACGTCGCGCGCGGCGAAGTCGACGCCGGCTTCGTATTCGGCACCGACGCCGCGATCATGCCCGACAAGGTCAAGGTGGCGATGAACCTGCCGACGCAAACGCCGATCACCTACCCGATCGCGCAAGTCGACGGCAGCCACCACGCGGCCGACGCGCAGGCCTTCATCGACTTCGTGCTGTCGCCGGCCGGCCAGGCGGTGCTCGCGAAGTACGGCTTCAAGCCCGCGCATTGATTCACCGACAAGGCACACGCTCATGGAACAGGTCTGGGTGCCGCTACTGCTAACGCTGAAGGTGGCGGGCTGGGCCACCGCGCTCAATCTCGTGTTCGGCGTCGCGGTGGCGCTCGGTCTGTCGCGCTGGCGCTCAGGCGCGCGCGACGTGATCGATTCGCTTCTGATGCTGCCGCTCGTGCTGCCGCCCACGGTGCTCGGCTACTACCTGCTCGTGCTGCTCGGCCGACGCGGCGTGATCGGCGCGTGGCTCGACCGCTTTGACATCCAGCTCGTATTCACGTGGCAAGGCGCGGTGATCGCGTCGACGGTGGTGGCGTTTCCGCTCGTGCTGAAGTCGGCGCGCGCGGCCTTTGAAGGCGTCGACCCGCAGTTGGAGAGCGCGGCGCGCACGCTCGGCGTCAGCGAAACCGCAGTGTTTTTCCGCGTGACGCTGCCGCTCGCCGCGCGCGGCATCCTCGCCGGCGGCCTGCTCGCGTTCGCACGCGCGCTCGGCGAATTCGGCGCGACGTTGATGATCGCGGGCAACCTGCCGGGCCGCACGCAGACGCTGTCGGTCGCGGTCTATTCGGCCGTGCAGGCCGGCGACGACAGCACCGCCAACTTCCTCGTGCTCGTGACCTCGGTCACGTGCGTGACGATCCTGCTGCTCGCGGGGCGTCTCGTGCCGCAGCACACGCTTCTGAGATCCCGCTGACATGCCGCTCGACGTCGCCATCCGCAAGACCTTCGAGACCACCGAGCGGCGCTTCACGCTCGACGTCGCGTTCCGCGCCACCACGCAAAGGCTCGTGCTGTTCGGGCCGTCGGGCGCGGGCAAGAGCCTGACCTTGCAGGCTATCGCCGGCCTGCTGCGTCCGGACGAAGGGTCGATCACGCTGCACGGCACCACGCTGTTCGATAGCGCGGTCGGCATCGACCAGAAGCCGCAAGCGCGCAAGATCGCGTATCTGTTTCAGGACTACGCGCTGTTTCCGCATCTGAACGTGCGGCAGAACATCGGCTTCGGGCTGCGTCAGGGCTGGCTCAATCCGCGTACGCGCGGCACGCATCCGCAAGTCGATTACTGGCTCGACGCGCTCGAGTTGAGGGGTGTGGCGGGCCATCATCCGGCGCAGCTGTCGGGCGGGCAGAAGCAGCGCGTCGCGCTGGCGCGCGCGCTCGTTTCGCAGCCGCGCCTGCTGCTGCTCGACGAACCGTTTTCCGCGCTCGATAGCGCGCTGCGCCAGCGCATGCGGCGCGAGCTATCGGACCTGCAAACGCGACTCGATATTCCGATGGTGCTGATCACGCACGATCCGGACGACGTCGCCGCATTCGGCGACCAGGTCGTGCAGGTCAGCGATGGCCGCGTGCACGAGGATCATCCGTTCGCGGGGTATGCTCGAACCGAGGCGTCGCCTCGTTGACCCGGTGGCTTCGCACCCTCGTTGCGGCGGCCTGGCAGCCCTCAATCCTTCACGCCGAGTATCACGCTCGACGCCTTGAACGCCGCGACCGCGCTCGCGCCTTCCTGCAAACCAAGCATGTCGACGCTGCCATTGGTGACGACCGCGGTGATCACCGCGCCGCCTTCGAGCCCGAGCGACACTTCCGCGTTCACCGCGCCGCGCTTCACGCTCAGCACCGTGCCACGCAACTGATTGCGCGCCGACAGCTTCAGCGGTGAATCGCCATCGCCGTCACCGGCAACGAGCAGCACGACCCACGATGCCTTGATCAGCGCAAACGCCGCCACGCCGACCGCGAGCCCGAGCGCTTCGGTGCTCTCGTGCGTGAGCACCGCGACGATCGTGTGACCGCCGGGCAGCGCGAGCGACACTTCGTCGTTGACGGTGCCGCGCGCGATCGCCGACACCGTGCCGTAGAACTGATTGCGCGCGCTCGTTTTCACGCCGATGCGGCCGATCAGATCCCAGTCCGTCGCGAAGCCCTCGCCGATCGCCGCCCCGGCGCGTTCGAGAAAACGCCGATGCTCGCGCTCAACCGCCCGAAACGTTTCGATCAGCTTCACGGCGCGTGGCGTCAGCGTCGTGCCGCCGCCGCCCTTGCCGCCGGTCAAACGCACGACGAGCGGCTCGCCGGCGAGGTTGTTCATCGTGTCGACGGCATCCCACGCGCCTTTGTAGCTGATGCCGACCGCCTTCGCCGCGCTCGTGATCGAACCGGTCTCGCCGATCGCCGCAAGCAGCGCAATGCGCGCCGCGCCGCCGAGCGTCTGCGTGCCGGCCTGAAACCAGACCGAGCCGCCGAGCTCGAGGGCGTCGCGGGCAGGATCGGGGCGGTCGATGGTCATGGCGGGGAGCGGTTGAGCGTGGGTGGAACGACGGCTAGTCATTATCTCGCACCGCCGCTCACCACGGCACGACTCTGCCGAGGTAGTCGAGGTAGTGCAAACCGGTACGGCCTTCGTGAGCGCCGATCGTGCTGACCAGGTTCACCGTTGGCTGCGGCAACTCGTTCTCGATGTGTGCCGCCGGAAGGCACCGTTGTGGATCATCGATAATGAGGAGGGATCCACATCTGGAGGCTGCGCGATGTCACCCACGCACGAATACTGGTTCCCGGCGAAACGCTATGGCTGGGGTTGGGGCTTACCCGTGCGGTGGCAAGGATGGGCGACCCTGCTCGCTTATTGTGTGTTGCTCGGTGCGGTCGTTTTCAGGTTTCAACCCGCGGGTCATCCGCTGACGTTCGCCTTGCTGGTTGCGCTGCTCACCGTTGCCCTCGTGGTCGTGTGCTGGCTGAAGGGCGAGCCGGCACGCTGGCGGTGGGGTAAGGACTAGCTCCGCAGTCTATTTACGTCGTCGTCAAAGGGCCGAAGTAGATTCGTCCACGTGTGCAAAAACGCTTGTCGTGCGGTCCTTGGGCGGCCGGTCGCGCAGCAGCAGGGGCATCAGACGCCGGTTGGCTGTCTGCGCCGCCCACTCGCAATACGCGGCGCTGCCGAGCACCCAGCCGTTGAGCGTTGACTGAAGCAGGTTATTGACCTCGCATTCGTCAAGAGGCAGTGCGCCCAGATCGCGGTAAGCCTGGTGGCGCTCGAACGGTGTATTGCCGAGCCCCCGGTAAAGTGGATGGTCCTTGATGAAGCTATCGACCCGTAGCCCGATGTGGTGCGTGTAGCTCGACCACTGATAGTTTCCCGGCTCGGCCACAAGGCGGTTGCGCACTGGCGCATGATCGATGACCTGGCTCGCGAGCAGGAAATACCGGTCGGGCTCAATCACTGTTGCTCGGTACTCGCCACGCCACACCGTACCGCGGCGTCCATGACGGCGGTTGAAGGCCTCGACATAGCGACGGCCGACCGCCTGCATCGCCATGGCCACGCTCGACTCGTATGCAGGTGTGACGAGGAGTTGTACCGCGTCAGGCATGAGTACCCACGCGTGGACTGCCAGATCGGCGACGCGCGCTGCGTCCGCCAGGCAGACGAGGAAGTACAGGTAGTCTCCTTCGTCCAGGAATGCGGGCCCAGTGAGCCCCTGCAAGATAACGTGCTGCGGTTGTTCTGGGACGTAGTGCCGTGCGAGCCGTGTCATGCTGAATTAACCGGAAATCCGATGTGAGAAAGCGATCCGACAGGTATCGGACGCGTGACAGTGCGTAACAAAATTCTATCGACCAAATGCAATCGTTTGCGTTACGAAAAGGCCTTTTTTATGGCCTCTTTTCGTCGATTTGCCGGTCGCAGCCAGCGCATCTTTTAAGCCATCGCCGAAAGGAATTGCCGCTGTGTTTTTGTCGCGTGTCGAGCGTGCAGCGCCGAGTCGGCGTCGAGCATCGAAAGCAGGCCTTGGTGATGGGCTAATGCAGCGTGGGAGCGGCGCTCTTAGGGACGCCGTATGAATAGATGAATGGCCGGTTCTGAGAATTATGTCCGGTCACAACAGGCTGATCGCAGGGGCGAAGCATCGATGATGCAACGCCCCCTCAAGCTCAAACCGCATACTGCGCCACCCCATTTCCAAACGACCAGTTCTCCTTCTCGACCTCGACGAGATTGATGAACACATCTTCCGGCCGCACGCCCGGCGACTTCCCGAGTTCATCGACGATGCGCCGGTACAGCGCCTTCTTCTGCTCGACCGAGCGCGTGTTGCTGACGGTCAGCTGGATCATGACGAGGTCGTCGCCGCGCGCGATATTCTGGTACTGGCGGTCGTAGATCATGTTGTCGGGCGTGTGCTCGGTGATCAGCATGAACATGTCGTCCTTCGGCACGTTGAACGTGTCCACCAGCGAGCGCTGGATACCGGCGGTCAACGCATGGCGGTAGTCGGCCGGCTTGCCGGCGCGCAGTGAGATTCGGGTGAGCGGCATGATGGGCTCCGTGTTGCTGTGTTGGGTTAAACACAGCTTAGGCGCACCCTGTCATAATAAACAGACATCTTTGCCTATTTCATTCATTTCCATCTGAAATGAAAGTCCTCGATCTCGATGCGGTGCGGGCCTTCGTGCTGGTCGCCGATTTGCGTAGCTTCACGCGAGCCGCAGACGCGCTCGACACCACGCAATCGGCCGTCAGCCTGAAGTTGAAGCGGCTGGAGGCCCATCTGGGCACGCAGTTGCTGGAGCGCACGCCGCGCGTCGTGCGTCTGTCCGCCGACGGTCACGCGTTTCTCGGCGCCGCGCGTGAGTTGCTGAACGCGCACGAGCGCGCCCTGGGCGCGCTATCGGTGGAGCGGCGGCGGCTCGCGCTCGGGCTCAGCGAGCACGTCGCCGGACCGGATCTGCCGCATCTGCTCGGCCGGCTCAACGCGCACGATCCGGGTCTCGTGGTCGAGCTGCATATGGGAACGTCGGCGGCACTGCTCGCGCAGTTCGACGAACGCCGGCTCGATGCGGCGATCGTCCGCTACGGTGCCGACGAGCCGCCGCGCGACGACGCGCAGACGCTGTTCAGCGAGCCGCTCGGTTGGCTTGCGACGCCGACTTGGCTGCCGCGAGTCGGCGAGCCGCTGGCGCTCGCGCTATTGAGTCCGCCGTGCAACGTCCGTGACGTCGCGCTGCGCACGCTGACGGCGGCGGGGATCGCATGGCAGGAGGTGTTTGTCGGCGGTGGCGTCGCTGCCGTGGGCGCGGCGGTGGCGGCGGGGCTCGCCGTGTCGCCGCTCGCGCGCCGGGTCGCGCCGCGCGGTCTGATCGACGTTGGTGCGCGGCTCGGCCTGCCGGCGCTGCCGGAATCGCGCGTGACGCTGCATTCGCGCGTGCGCGAGCCGCGCTCGGCTGAAACGCTGCGGCTACTCGCAAACGGCCTCGCCGCGGCGTGAAATCACAACTGCTGCCGCACCGCCCAAAGCAGCCTCAGTGGATGATCGGCGGCAGCGAACCGCTGCTGGCGGTCGCCGGATTGGGCACGGAGCCCATCGGCGCGATGTTGCTAACGTTTGCGGACGTGTTCGGCGAAGTCTGCACAGCCGGCTTGATCGGACTCGCACGGGAAACCACCGGCTTCGCCGCGACCTTGTCCACATGCGGACGCGCGGTGTGACCCGCCGCGAAATTTGCGCGCACCACCTTGCCCTGAGCCGGCTTCGCGTGCGCCAGTTGCACATGCGGCTGCGCGTGCTTCGCGGCCTGCGCGCTGACGCTGGCGTGCGTCCGGTTCGGGCCTGACGCCGCGACTTGCGTACCGCCCCTCACGCGGCCCTTCGCGTTCCCGCTCGCCGCGACGTGCTTCACGCCGCCGCCGTGCGCCGCGAGTTTGCCGCCGTGGCCCGCGCCGTCCGACGCGACATGGTGTGCCCCATGCCGGACGCTCGCCGTCTGCTTCGCATGCGTGTCGGCTTTAGCCTTGTTTGCGCCCTTGGCGCCCGCCTTTACCGTCATCGCCGCTGGCTTTTTCCGCGCATGCGTCTGCCGCGCCACGTGTCCGCTTGCGACATGCCCGCTAGCCGCCGGCGGATTCCACACTTCCGCATAACCAGCGGCCAACGCCGCTTCCGACACACACCACACGGCCAGCGCCGCTGCTACTGCTCGAACCCGCATCTCCTGCTTCTCCTGATCGACGACTGCCAAAACGAGCCGGGATTATATTCTCTTGCAAAAATCCACTTTTAGACTAATATCGATAACAAGTACACATAGGGACTTACCCGCAATGGCTCACGCCGCTCGAATTTCCTCGCCCGAAGCATCGCCGCGACGATCGCTGTCGGAACCCACGTTGCCGCAGATGTCCGCGGCGGGTCTGCGCGCGTTCTTCAACATTGCCCGCGACTGGGACCTGAGCGCCGACGAGCAGATCGTGCTGCTCGGCAAGCCGGGCCGCTCGACGTTCTTCAAGTGGAGGAACGAGCCCGAGACCGCGCGCCTCAGCCACGACACGCTGGAGCGACTGTCGCTGCTGCTCGGCATCTACAAGGCGCTGCAGATCCTGCTGCCGCAGCCGAGCGCCGCCGATACTTGGGTCAAACGCACCAACAACGCGCCGCCGTTCGGTGGGCGCCGCGCGCTGGACCGCATGCTGGCGGGCAACATCAGCGATCTCGTGGCCGTGCGCCAGTATCTCGACGCAATGCGAGGCGGCTGGGCGTGATACGACCGCAATGGCAGGACCGCTGGACCAGCACCGCGTTCGACTGGTCGCCCGCGTATCGCGTGATTCCGACGCGCTTTCCGGCCATCAATCTGTTCGACCGGGTCGCTTCTCCCGAAGATTTCGACGCGCTGTACGCGCTCGAAGCGATGACCAACGACCGTCTGCGCACCGAAATCGGCGAACTCGATCTGGTGCCGCGCGAGGAGCGCCGTTTCGGCCCCGGCTACGGGCCGATAATGGCCGCGCTCACGCATCTGAATCCGCTTGGCAGCCGCTTTTCCGACGGCACGTACGGCGTGTTCTATTGCGCGCGTTCGCGTGCGACGGCGATCGCCGAAACGCGCTACCACACCGGCAAGTTCCTCGAAGCGACCGCCGAGCCGCCGATGCGTCAGCAAATGCGTCTTTACACGGTAATCGCGCAGGGCAGCGTGGTCGATTTGCGTCGTGACCCCGAGCTCGATCCCGCCGTGCTGTCGCCCGACGACTACCTCGCCGGGCAGGCGCTCGGGCGTGCGGTACGCGAGGCGGGTGCCCCGGGCATCGTCTATCCGTCGGTGCGCGACAGCGCCGGCGAATGCCTCGCCGCGTTCCGCACGACGCTGCTGCGCGAGTGTCATCACGCGGCATACCTCGAATACAACTGGAACGGCACAAGCGTGGATATGGTGTTCGAGTTGAACCAGGTCGGGTGAGGCAAAAGCGGCGAAGCAGCGTGGCGAACTTCAGCCGCTCAAGGCAACGCCAACTCCCCCGCCCCTTCCGCGCGCGCGGCCTCGACCGAGATCGACCAGCGACGCAGCGCCTGCGGCTGCACGATCGTCAACATGCCGTCGGGCCCGAACGCGCCGGTATCGATGAACACCTGCGAGCCGATCTGCGTGATGTCACGCACCGGCGTATGGCCGCAATAGGTCAGCGACAGCCCGCGCTGCTTCAGCGGATCGCCGTTGCCCAGCGCGAGCTCGCGCCCCCACAGCATGCGCTGGCGTGTTTCGGCCGAAAAGTTGCCCGCATCGAGTTCGGCGTCCGAGCCGAAAAATTCGGCATGCAGAATATTGAAGCGCATCTGGCCGCTGCCGACCACGCGCGCGAGCGGCAGCGTGCGTAGATGCTCGGCGTAGTAGCGCAGACGCTCGTCGGGCACGCCGGCCGCCCACCCGCCGCCGATGCCGTACCACCACTGCCGCCGCATGCGGCCGTCGGCGACCAGGCACAGCGCGTCCTCGTGATTGCCGAGCACCGCGTAGAACCACGGCTTCGCGAGCAGCGCGAGCGCCTGCTCCGAGTGCTCGCCGCGATCGACCAGATCGCCGACGGAAAACAGCCGGTCGACCGTCGGATCGAACGCGATCTGACGCAGCAGATAACGCAAGGCATCGACGCAGCCGTGCAGATCGCCGACCACGAAATCGCGGCCCGCCTCGTTGGCGGCGTGATGCTGAACGAAGTTGTCGGGGGTGGAGTTCATCCACCCATGATAATGCCGCCGACACCAGCGCGTATGCGGGGTGCCTATCGTATCCGCACGCCTCATCGGGCGGAAAAGACCTCAAACGCCGCAAAAATGACGCGGAAATGTCACCTTCGCGGTATGCGTCATCGAAAATGCACCGTTGCGCAAGTCACTCCTGCCGTGCGCTCGGGGCGCGTCGCCCGCTACTGCAGCGTGCGCAGCTTTGCCACCTGGCCGGTCGTGATCGTCGCCTGCGGATTGCCGAACTGTTTCGTCACATAGTTCGTGATCGCCGCGATCTGCTCGTCATCGAGATGGCCGCCGAACGCGGGCATCAGCACGTCCGCATGCGCGGTCGTACGGTTCACGCCGTGCAGAATGACCAAGGCAAGATTGTTCGCGTCGTTCGCGCCGACCGTCGAGTTATGGATCAGCGACGGATACGCGCCCGGCGCGCTCGCGCCAACCCCCTCCCCGGTCCAGCTATGGCAGGTCGCGCAATTGGCGAGGAACAGCTGCGCGCCGTTCACGCCGGTGATCGTAGTGCCGCGCAACGCGGTGACGTCGGCGGCGGGATTGCCCCATTGATGGCGGGGACGCACGTCGCCGCCGCTCACGGCCGGCACCGAGCGCAGAAACACGACGATCGAGCTCAGATCCACCGGCGTCAGATACTGCGTGCTGTTCGCGACCACTTCGCCCATCGGCCCGGCCGCGCTCGCGCGGCCCGGCGCCGCACCGGTCGACAGATACGAGGCGAGTTCGTCGTCGCGCCAGTCGCCGACGCCGCTCAGCTTGTCCGGCGTGATATTGAACGCATGCCAGCCAGCCTGCACCGCGCCGGAGAAACGCGCGCTCGACTTCAGCCCCTGCATGAAATTGCGCGGTGTATGGCATTCCTCACAATGCGCGAGCCCTTCGACCAGATACGCGCCACGGTTGCGTTCGGCGCTCTGTTTCGGGTCCGGCACGAAGCGCCCTTCGGTGAAGTTGAACAGGTTCCAGAACACCATCAGCCAGCGCTGGTTGAACGGGAAGCTGAGGCTGTTCGCGGGCGGCGTGTAGTGAATCGGCGCGAGCGTGTTCAGATACGCGCGAATCGCGAGGACATCCTGATCGGTCACGCGCGTGTAGGCCGTGTACGGGAACGCCGGGTACAGCCGCTCGCCGGCTTTGCCGATCCCCTCGTGCATCGCGCGCATGAAATCGGCGTCGCTCCATTTGCCGATGCCAGTGTCGGGATCGGGTGTGATGTTCGGCGTCACGATCGTGCCGAACGGCGTGCTGATCGGCAGGCCGCCTGCGAACGGGCGCGACTTGTCCGCCGTATGGCAGGCTGCGCAATCGGCGACACGGGTCAGGTATTGGCCGCGCTTGACGAGCTCGCCATTCACGGCGGGCCCGGCGAGCGTCGCCTCGGCGTCCGACGCTTGCGCCGCGTTGTCGGCGCGCGCCTGGGTGATCGGCAGCTCGTCGGTCGAGTGTGCCTCCGGGCCGTGCGCCTCGTGCCACGCAATCGACAGCGCGAACAGCGAAAACGCCGCCGCGAGCGCCGCGCCGCCAAAGCGGCGGCGCGGGTTGACGTGCATCAGCGCAGGGTCCGGCGGCACGCGAGAGGTGTTCTTCATCATTGTGGCTCTCCGGTCAGCGCTCAGATTTCGCGCTTCAGCTTGTCGGCCAGCTTCAGCGACAAGGCTGCGATCGTCAGCGTGCAGTTCACCGACGCGGCGCTCGGCATCACGCCGCTGCTCGCGATGAACAGGTTCGGATGATCGTGTGTGCGACAGTCCGCATCGACGACCGAACTGGCCGCATCGCTGCCCATGATCGTCGTGCCCATGATGTGATTGTTGGGCGCGAAGCTGTCGTCGAAGGAGACCTCGGTGCCGCCGAATAGCGTCGCGATCTGTGCGTACAGCTCGTGCGTATTGGCGGCGCTCTTCTTCACGTAGTCGTTGATCGAGTAGTAGATCTCGGGCTGTGGAATGCCGAGCGCGTCCTTGTGATCGGCCGACGGCACGATGCGGTTCTGCGGCTCCGGCAAATGCTCGTGAAAGCTGTTGATGTTCAGCGTCCGCGCCGCGCGGTCGCGGATCTGCCGGTCGAGCTCGGCGCCGGTCAGGCCTTTTTTCAGCAGATCGGCCGTGACGCCCATCGTCGGCACGCCGTTCGACAGATGCAGCTTCTTCGACGCGTAATCGGAGCGGAACGCGCCGTCGCGGAAGTTGACGATCGAAGTCATTTCCATCGGGCCGCGGCCGGGCCATAGCGGTTCGTTGGCGAGAAACGTGACGCCGGTGCCCGGATGATCCATCAGGTTGCGGCCCACCTGATCGGATCTGTTGCCGACGCCGTGCGGGAATTTATCGGAAGTCGACATCAGCATCAGCTTCGGCGTTTCGATGCCGTTCGCCGCGAGCACGAACAGCTTGCCGGTGACGCGCGTGCTATTGCCGTTCGGGTCCTTGTAATGGACCGCGGTGATGAGCCCTTTGTCGTCCGCTTCGACGCGATACACGACCGCTTCGGGAATCAGTTTCGCGCCGGCCTGCTCGGCTTTCTCCGCGTGGATCACGCCGTTGTACATTGCGGCGATCGGACAGATCGGCATGCAGTTGTTGTTGCCGCAGCAGGTCGGCCGTGCATCGTACGGCCGGCTGTTGCGCGCGACCGGCTCGGGCACGACCTTGAAGCCCTGCGCGTTGAGCACGTCGCTAAAACGCTGATCCATATACGACAGCGGCAGTTGCTGCATCGGATAGGGCTTCGAGCGCGGCGAGCCGAGATCGATCGAGCTATCCGGACCGGACACGCCGAGCTGAATTTCGGCGGCCACGTACCACGGTTCGAGCGTTTCGTACGAATACGGCCAGTCGCGCCCGACGCCATATAGCTTGTGCAACTGGAAATCCGACGGCAGCAGCCGCCATGCGGCCGCCGCCCAGTGCCACGTGGTGCCGCCGACGAGCCGCACATATTGTGAGTTGTACGGATAATCGCCCTTCTGGATCAGGTAGTTGTTCGCGGGCGCGTACTCTGGATGCGGCGCGTAAGGAGTCGACGGATACGGCGTCGCGAAGTCGGACTTGGCCGGCGAGTTGCGGAAGTTCTCGACGATCTGCCAGCGCGCAATGCGCGGCCCCGCTTCGAGCAGGATCACCGACGCGCCCGCCAGCGCCAGCTGATGCGCCACCAGACTGCCGGCGACGCCCGAACCGACCACGACGATATCGGCGGATTGTGTGTTTGCCATCGTTTCTCTCTTCGGTGCCCTTCGTGTGACGGGCTTTGTGCGCGCGACGCCGGCGTATTCGTTGCGATGCTGGCGTTGCCCGCTGGCGGGCTCGCGCGCTCACGCGGGCGTCGGCTTCTGCGTCCAGAAGAACGGCACGTCGCGGCAATAGGAGGGAATCGTGAGCACGTCTTTCACGGGATCGAACATCAGCGCCTTTTCATACGCAATCACTTCGACGTGCGGCATATCGCCGACGAGGCCCAGATACCACGCGCGCATGATCGCGCCGACTGTTTTCGCGAGCGCGGGCTGGTCGGTCTGCAGCGCCTGCGTGACCGTATCCGAGGGCACGCCGCCGTGGCCTTGCAGCCAGGTGTTCAGCGCGGCGACGTTCTGCGTGAACTGGCTATCGGAGTGCGACAGCGCATCGTAGACACGCTTGCCGAGCACGGCATCGAAACTGCTACGACCGGTGAGGTGTTGCGACAGCGCGAGGAAGGCATCGAGTCCGCCGCCGGCGGGCGGCGTATCGGCGAGGGCGGGTGCCATCCACGAGAGCGAACGGCTCGCACCGTTGAACGCGAGCGCTGCGGCCACCGCGCACGCGCCGAGCACCCACGCCCTGCGCGAAGCGGAAAACGACGGGGACCAACCGGTGAAACGCGTGGCACTGCGATAAGACTTCGCTCCTTGCCGATGCGTCACGTTGGCATGCGCATCGTTATGCTCAGGAACATCTGTCATGGGGGCTCCAGATGATGAGTCGTTCTCGACGAGCAGCGCGGCGAGGGCATGATGCCGTTCGTGTGCCGCTTCGTTCGCTCTTCCCCAAACCTGGTCTTACGCCGCTTCAGCGGTCTCGTACGCGTGCGCGCGATTCACGCGCGCAGCAAGTGTGATGTTGCATGCGCGATTGCGATGACAACGGAATGACGACGTGCATTGCGCCGCTTGCTGCCAATCGCCTTTCAACTGAAAGCGGCGCGCAAGGCCGCTGCGAAAGACTATAGCCTGTGACCCACCATTCGACAATCGCTCTGCGTTGCCCGCGTAGAATCCGCGACACCGGCCGTCATACACCCACGTCATTCATCGAGTCCCATGACCATCAAATATTATCCGCAGGTTCTTCGCAATCGGCCCCGCACAGTGATCGGCCTCGTGATCGGCATCATCGTCGCGCTCCTCGTGCCCGGTCATACGAGTCCGATGGCCCGCACGCTGATCGGCTGGGACGCGGCCATCTGGAGCTACCTGCTGATGATCTGGGTGCACATGGCTCTCGCCGACGAACATCGCGTGCGTGAATACGCGATGCGCGACGACGAAAACGCGGGCGTCGTGCTCTTCGTGATCTGTGTCGCGACGGTCGCGAGCATCGCGGCAATCGTGCTCGAACTCGCATCGGCGAAGGGCGCGGGCGGCGCGTCGGTCGCCTGGCACTACCTGCTGACCGGTCTGACGCTGATCGGTGCATGGTTCCTGATTCCGACGATCTTCACGCTGCACTACGCGCGCCTGTACTACGACACCGACGCGCGCGAACCCGCGTTGAAGTTCCCCGATCACCATTTGCTGCCGAACTACTGGGACTTCATGTACTACTCGTTCACGATCGCGGTCGCGTCGCAGACCTCCGACGTCGTGCTGCGCTCGCGCGAGATTCGTCGCGCGACGCTCGCGCAATCGATCCTGTCGTTCTACTTCAACGTCGCGGTGCTCGGCTTGTGCGTGAACATCGCGGCGGGGCTGCTGGGTTCCTGACCCTGCTCCTGTGCTGCTTCCGGATGAACGTCACGCGAATGCCACGCGCGTGCCATACGGTTGCCACGCGCGCAGCATCGTAGGTCCGGCCGTGTAAAACCGGCCCCACACCGGCCCGTTTTACCTGCCGGGCCACCCGCAGCGGGCGTAACAGTGCACGCTTTCCCGCGCGCGCTCCGTGCGCCCGCGCACCTTCGGCGTCCGCCGTCTCGCTGTACCCTCGCCCTTTCTCCGCCGGCGCGCCGCCCGACGGCTCACCGCGTTGGCACACGGTTTGCTCGTTTCCGCGACGAGCGATCACCAGCCCCGTTCTACCGCCGTCTGGCGTCAATGCACCCGCGACTGGCAAGCGGCGTGACGATCTTTGCACTACATTGACCAGTACGCGCCCCCGCTGACGCATCGCGTGGTATCCGGCTCGGGAAGCCCGATGAGCGCTGTGATCGCATGCCAACTGCATCCACACCGCAGCAGGACAACTCTGGAAACGACCGATGGAACCTCCAAACGGGTACGCGCCGCGGATTTACTTTTTCCATTCACTTCTCGTCGGGCCCCTCGATGCCTGGCCCGCGCAGTTCGCTCACGCGGCCGGGCTCGGCTTCGATCATGCGTTGATCGGCGGGCTGTTCGAGCCAGGTCAGGCCGGCCACGGCCAGGTGGTCGGCAATCACGCGCGGCTGCATCCCGTGTTCGAGGCACAGCAATCGGCGCACGACGCCGTGCGCCTGCTCGCCGATGCCGCGCGCCGCAACCACCTCACGCTGCTAGTCGATATCGTGATCGACCGCATGGCCGCCGACGGCGTGCTGTACGCCGAGCATTCGGACTGGTTCCATGCGCGCGAGTCCGAGCTCGCGCGGCTCGATCCGCGCCACGTTCATCGCGAAGACAACGTCGCCTACGCGAATTTCGACGACCCCACGACAAGCGCCGCGCTGACCGTCTGGTGGACCCAGCAACTGCTCGCGCTCGCCGAGGCAGGCGTCGGCGGCTTCCGTTTCGATTCGCCGCATCGCGTGCCGGCCGCCGTATGGCGGCACCTCGGCGACGAAGTGCGCGCGAAACATCCTCACGTGCGCTTTCTCGCGGCAACGCCAGGCCTTTCGCGCGGCGATCTGCAAGGTCTCGAAACAGCCGGCTTCGACAGCGCGTTTTCGTCGGTCCGCTGGTGGGATTTCCGTTCGAGCTGGATGGCCGAGGAACATGCGGCGCTGGCGCGCATCGGCGGCCCGATCGCGTTTCCCGAAGCGCCGTATGACACGCGCCTCGCCGCCGAGCTGAGTGACGTGCATGATGCGGCGATCGTCGAGCGTGCGTATCGACGCGCGCTGTTCACGTCGGTTGCACTGGGCAGCGGCTGGATGATGCCGATGGGCTTCGAATACGGCATCACCGAACCGATGTCGCAAACGCGCGGCGACGCCGCGCAGTTCACGCGCGCCGCGCAGTCACGCCGCTTCGATCTGAGCGCCGCCGTCACCCAGGCCAACGACATCGCACGACACACGCCGACGCTGCACGCAAACGGTGAATTGCGCCCATTGAGCGGGCCCGGCGCACCAGCCGCGGTTCTGCTGCGCGCCGACGCGGCCGATCTGCGCGACGCAACCGAAGCAGTCCTGATCGTCGTGAACCCCGAACTCGGCGCGCCGGTGCGCGTCGATCCCGCGCGCTTCCTGGCGGGCGTGCCGGGCAGCTTTACGCGCTTCGTGCCGCTCGACGCGCGCGGCCAGACCGAACCCGCGGCGCTCGCGCCATTCGCGCTCGCGCCCGGCGCCGTGCGGCTGCTGCGCGCGTTCGCCGAAAAGCCGATCTGCCTCGCGCCACCGATCGACAAGGCGAGCAGCAAGCGCAGCGGCCACAAGACTGTGCTCGACGCGATCGAAGCGCCGCGCGTCGCGATCGAGAGCGTGTCGCCGTCGGTGGAGAACGGCCGCTTCGCGGCCAAGCGCAGCGTCGGCGAACGCGCGGAAATCCGCGCGGCAATCTTCGCCGAAGGTCACGACAAGATCGCCGCCGCTGTGCTGTGGCGCGCCGCCGACGAAACCGCGTGGCACGAAGTGTTGATGTCACCCGCGCCGCCGGCCGGGCTCGATTTGTGGAGCACGCGCATTCCGCTCGAGAGGATCGGCCGCTACGAGTTCACCGTGATCGCGTGGCGCGACGACTTCGCATCGCTCGTCGAGCACATGGAAAAGAAGTTGAAGGCGGGGCAAACGGTCGAGATCGAACTCGACGAAGCCGCGCATCTGTTCGCGCTCGTGCTCGCAGAAGTCGAGACGGCCGAGGGCGCCGACAAGGAACCACTCGAACAGATCGTGCGCAACTTCCAGAAGGCCGACGCTGAACAGAAGCTCGCGCTGATTCTCGCGCCCGCCACCGCGCAAGCAATGACGGCCGCACGCCATCGCCCGTTCCTGAGCCGCGATCCGGTGACCTACAAGATCGACTCAGAGCGCACGGCCGCCTCTTTTGCGAGCTGGTACGAGATCTTCCCGCGCTCGATGAGCGACGACGAATCGCGCCACGGCACGTTCGCTGACGTCACCGCGAAGCTGCCGCGCATTCGCGACATGGGCTTCGACGTGCTGTACTTCCCGCCGATTCACCCGATCGGCCTCGCGAACCGCAAGGGCCGCAACAACACGTTGACCGCGCAGCCCGGCGACGTCGGCAGTCCGTATGCGATCGGCGCGGCCGAGGGCGGCCACACGGCCGTGCATCCGCAGCTCGGCACGCTCGACGACTTCAAGGCGATGCTCGCTGCCGCGCATGCGCACGGCCTGGAAATCGCGCTCGACTTCGCGATCCAGTGCTCGCCCGATCACCCGTGGCTGAAGGAGCATCCGACGTGGTTCGCGTGGCGCCCCGACGGCACGCTGCGCTATGCGGAGAATCCGCCGAAGAAGTATCAGGACATCGTCAATCCCGACTTCTACGCGCACGACGCGAAGCCCGACCTGTGGCTCGCGTTGCGCGACGTGATCCTGTTCTGGATCGACGCGGGCGTGCGCATCTTCCGTGTCGACAATCCTCACACGAAGCCGCTACCGTTCTGGGAATGGATGATCACCGACGTGCGCGCGCGCCATCCCGACGCCATCTTCCTCGCGGAAGCCTTCACGCGGCCGCGCATGATGAACCGGCTCGGCAAGATCGGCTTCTCGCAGTCGTACACGTACTTCACGTGGCGCGAGTCGAAGCGCGATTTCATCGAGTACCTCAGCGAGCTCACGCAGACCGGCGCGCGCGATTTCTACCGGCCGAACTTCTTCGTCAATACACCGGACATCAACCCGCGCCATCTGCAATCGCAGGGACGCACGGGCTTTCTGATTCGCGCGGCGCTCGCGGCGACACTGGCGGGCCTGTGGGGCGCGTATAGCGGCTTCGAACTGTGCGAGGCCGCCGCGCTGCCGAACAGCGAAGAATATCTGGATTCCGAAAAATATCAGCTGCGTGCGTGGGACTGGCACCGGCCCGGCAATATCGTCGGCGAGATTACCGCGTTGAACCGCATTCGCCGCGCGAATCCCGCGCTGCAAACGCATCTCGGCCTTACGTTCCTCACCGCGCACAACGATCACATCCTGTTTTTCGAGAAGGCGACCGAAACGCGCGACAATGTGATCGTCGTCGCGATCAATCTCGATCCATTCAACGAACAGGGCGCGGACATCGAGTTGTCGTGGGACACGTTCCAGCGCTGGCATCTGCACGATCACGCCGCGCTAGAAGTAATCGACCAGATGACCGGCGCGCGCTTCGAATGGCACGGACGCTGGCAGCACGTGCAACTCGGCTCGGGCCAACCGTTCTCGATCTGGCGCATCGCGCCGCTAGGCGGCCTGCCCGCCGAACGCCCGGAGGAGGCCGATCACGAACCCGACAGCGCTGATCACGCGGACGCTGCCAACCCAACCTGGATGGAAGGTGGAACATGAAGCGCGACGACCCAGCCCAAACCGTGCACGAGGCCCAAACGGCCGTAGCCGCCGGCACCGCGGCCAAGGTACGCACGCGCCGGCGCGGCAAGCCCGCGGCCCTCAGCGACGATCCGCTGTGGTACAAGGACGCGATCATCTACCAGGTGCATATCAAGTCGTTCTTCGATGGGAACAACGACGGCGTCGGCGATTTCCCCGGCCTGATGGCGAAGCTCGACTACATCGCCGAGCTCGGCGTCAACGCGATCTGGCTGCTGCCGTTCTATCCGTCGCCACGCCGCGACGACGGCTACGACATCGCCGACTATCGCAACGTGCATCCCGACTACGGTCAGCTCGCGGACGTACGGCGCTTCATCCAGGAAGCGCACGCGCGCGGCATCCGCGTGATTACCGAGCTCGTGATCAACCACACGTCGGATCAGCACCCGTGGTTCCAGCGCGCCCGGCGCGCGAAGCCCGGCTCGAACTACCGCAACTACTACGTGTGGTCCGATACCGATCAGAAGTACCTGGACACGCGCATCATCTTCATCGACTCGGAGCCGTCGAACTGGACGCACGATCCGGTCGCGGGCGCGTACTACTGGCACCGCTTCTACTCGCACCAGCCGGATCTGAACTTCGACAATCCGGCGGTCATGAAAGAGGTATTGCAGGTCATGCGCTTCTGGCTCGACATGGGCATCGACGGGCTGCGGCTCGATGCGGTGCCGTACCTCGTCGAACGTGAAGGCACCAACAACGAGAACCTGCCGGAGACGCACGAGATCCTGAAGAAGATTCGCGCGACCATCGACGCCGAGTACCCGAACCGGATGCTGCTCGCCGAGGCAAACCAGTGGCCCGAGGACGTGAAGGAGTACTTCGGCAACGAAGACGAATGCCATATGGCGTTTCACTTCCCGCTGATGCCACGCATCTACATGTCGATTGCGAGCGAGGACCGCTTTCCGATCACCGACATCATGAAGCAGACGCCGGATCTCGCCGAATCGAACCAGTGGGCGATCTTCCTGCGCAATCACGACGAGCTGACGCTCGAAATGGTCACCGATTCCGAGCGCGACTATCTGTGGAACACCTATGCGAGCGATCGACGCGCACGTTTGAACCTTGGCATTCGCCGCCGCCTCGCGCCGCTGATGGAGCGCGACCGCCGCCGCATCGAGCTGATCAAATCGCTGCTGCTGTCGATGCCCGGTACGCCGGTCATCTACTACGGCGACGAACTCGGCATGGGCGACAACATCCACCTCGGCGACCGCGACGGTGTGCGCACGCCGATGCAGTGGTCGTCGGATCGCAACGGCGGTTTCTCGCGCGCCGACCCCGAGCAACTGGTGCTGCCGCCGGTAATGGGTTCGCTGTACGGCTTCGACGCGATCAACGTCGAGGCGCAGAGCCGCGATCCGCATTCGCTGCTGAACTGGACACGCCGCATGCTGGCAACGCGGCGCTCGAAGAAGACCTTCGGACGCGGCACGATCCGCTTTCTGAAGCCTGAAAACCGCAAGATTCTCGCGTATCTACGCGAGGCCCCCGGGGAATCGCCGATCCTGTGTGTCGCGAATCTGTCGCGCGCGCCGCAGGCGGTCGAGCTCGACCTGTCCGAATTCAACGGCTTCGTGCCGATCGAGATGACCGCCGACTCAGTGTTCCCTGCGATCGGCCAGCTGACTTATCTGCTGACGTTTCCGCCATACGGCTTCCTGTGGTTCATGCTCTGCGAAAGCGGCCAACGACCGACGTGGGCGCAGGCGCATTCGGTGCCGCTGCCCGAGTTCGTCACGATCGTGATCCGCGAAGGGCAGACCGGGCCGACACCCGAAAACGTGCGGCTGCTCGAATCCGAGGTACTGCCGTCGTGGCTGAGCCGGCGCCGCTGGTTCGCGTCGAAGGATCAGAAGATGCATGCGGTGCGGCTCGCCGCGCTGACCACGATTCCGAACGGCGGCTTCGCGTTCACTGAAATCGAAGCGGATGTGGGCGACCACACCGAGCGCTACGTGGTGCCTATCGCGATCACGTGGGGCGGAGAAACCACCACGCCGCTGTTCATGCAACTGGCGCTCGCGCGCGTGCGGCGTGGCCGCAACGTCGGCCATCTGACGGATGCCTTCGCGCTGCCGATCTTCGCGCACAACGTGCTGCGCAAGATGCGTGAGCGCGCGATCGTGCCGACCGTGCAGAAAAGCGAGATCAAGTTCCTGCCGACCGAGCGCTTCGCCGAACTCGACATTCTTGGCGAGCGGCCCGAGATCCGCTGGCTCGCGGCCGAGCAGAGCAACAGCTCGCTGATCGTCGCCGATGCCGCGGTGTTGAAGCTCGTGCGGCGGCTCGTCAGCGGCATCCATCCGGAAGCGGAAATCAGCCGCTATCTGACGCAGCTCGGCTATGCGAACACCGCGCCGCTGTATGGCGAAGTGGTGCGCGTCGATCCCGAAGGCGTGCCGCATACGCTCGCGATCCTGCAGGGCTTTATCGACAATCAGGGCGATGCGTGGAACTGGTCGCTCGACCATCTGCGCCGCTCGGTCGACGAACTCGCGATCGCGATCGATACGGAGACGCAGACGGTCCCCGACCGCACGAACGAATCGATCCTGCTGGACGGCTACGGCGAACTCGCGGGCATCATCGGCAGACGGCTCGGCGAATTGCATGTTGCGCTCGCCACGCCGAGCGACGATCCCGCGTTCGCGCCGGAACCGGCCACCGCGGAGCATGTGAAGGCGTGGGTCGACGCGACGCAGACGATGCTCGCCAGCGCGCTCGATCTGCTCGCGCCGCGCATCGCGGACATGAGCGACCCGGACACCAAGGGCCTCGCGCAAAGTCTGATCGATCGCCGCACCGCGCTCGTCGAAGCAGTCGACAAACTGGTGCCGGACGACGCAGGAGCGTTGCGCATCCGCATCCACGGCGACTTCCATCTCGGCCAGGTGCTGGTCGCTCACGGCGACGCCTATCTGATCGATTTCGAAGGCGAGCCCGCGCGTTCGCTCGAAGAGCGTCGCCAGAAATCGAGCCCATTGCGCGACGTCGCGGGTCTGATGCGTTCGCTGTCGTATGCAAGCGCGGCCGCGCAGTCGACCACCGAAAGCGCGCCGCAACAGACCGCCGATCGCAAGCGGGCGCTGTTCGAGCGCTTCCGCGCGCACGCGACCAGCGCGTTCCTGGCCGAATACCGCGCGGCCGCCGCGCAGTCGCCGACGCCGCTCGTCGCGGCCGAATCCGAACAGGCGCTGCTCGATCTGTTCCTGATCGAGAAGGCCGCTTACGAGATCCGCTACGAGGCAGCCAACCGGCCGACGTGGCTCGGCTTGCCGGTGCGCGGCCTCGCGGCGCTCACGAGCCGTCTGCTCGGCGACACCGGCGCGCCGCCGCCGCACAGCGGTCCGTCAACCCAGGCGCCTGGCGCCGCCACGCCGCCTAACCCGGCCGAGGGCGACTATGAGTGAGCATGATCCGGCTGCAGGCCTTCAGCCCGTCGATATCGACGCGCTCGTCGAAGCACGCCACCCCGATCCGTTTTCGCAGCTCGGCCTGCATCAGACCAGTGCCGGGCCGATCGTGCGCGCGCTGCTGCCGAACGCCGCGCACGTCACCGTGATTTCGCGCGCCGATGGCGCGACGCTCGGCGAACTCGAGCAGTTGCGTCCCGGCCTGTTCGCGGGTCGCGTCACGTCGGCGATGCCGTACCGCTTGCGCGTCGATTGGCATGGCGTCGTGCAGGAAGTGGAGGATCCCTATTCATTTGGTCCCGTGCTCGGCGACGAACCGCTCGAACGTCTCGCGCGCGGCGATCCGTACGCGGTACTCGAATGTCTCGGTGCGCGGCCGGTCGACGTCGACGGCGTGCCTGGCGTGCGCTTTGCCGTGTGGGCGCCGAATGCGCGGCGCGTGTCGGTGGTCGGCGACTTCAACGCGTGGGACGGCCGCCGTCATCCGATGCGGCTGCGTCATCAGGCGGGCGTCTGGGAGCTGTTCGTGCCGCGCATCGGCGCGGGCGCGCGCTACAAGTACGAGTTGCTGTCGCGCGACGGCCATCCGCTGCCGCTGAAGGCCGATCCGTGCGCGATGCAGACGGAAAAGCCGCCGGGCACCGCGTCGATCGTCGCGCACGTCGACGAGATCGAGCAGTTTCCGTGGAGCGATCACGAGTGGATCCTGTCGCGCGCCGACAAGCAGACTGCGCGCACGCCGATCACGATCTACGAAGTGCACGCGGAGTCGTGGCTGCGCATCGCCGAAGAAGGTCAGCGTGGTCTCGACTGGGAAGAGCTCGCCGAGCGGCTGATTCCCTACGCGAAGAGCATGGGCTTCACGCACATCGAATTTCTGCCGATCGCCGAGCATCCGTTCGGCGGCTCATGGGGCTATCAGCCGCTTGGGCAGTTCGCGCCGTCCGCGCGCTTCGGCAAGCCCGAGCAGTTCGCGCGTTTCGTGGATCGCGCGCACGAAGCGGAGCTCGGCGTGATTCTCGACTGGGTGCCCGCGCATTTTCCGAACGACGCGCACGGCCTGGTCGATTTCGACGGCACGCCGCTCTATGAGCACGCCGATCCGCGCGAAGGCTATCACCAGGACTGGAACACGATGATCTACAACCTCGGCCGCCACGAGGTCAGCGCGTTCCTGATCGCGTCGGGGCTCGCGTGGTTGAAGCGCTATCACGTCGACGGCTTGCGCGTCGATGCGGTCGCCTCGATGCTGTATCGCGACTACTCGCGTGCGGCCGGCGAGTGGGTGCCGAACATCTACGGCGGCCGCGAGAATCTCGAAGCGATCGCGTTCCTGAAGCGGTTGAATCACGAGGTCCGCTACGTGCCGGGCGCACCCGGCGTGATCACGGTCGCCGAGGAATCGACCGCATGGCCGGGCGTAACCGCGCGCCTCGCGGACGGCGGCCTCGGCTTCGACTTCAAATGGAACATGGGCTGGATGCACGACACGCTGCACTACATGCACGAGGACCCGGTGTATCGCCAGTACCATCACCACAACATGACGTTCGGCATGGTGTACGCGTATTCCGAGCGCTTCGTGCTGCCGCTGTCGCACGACGAGGTGGTGCACGGCAAGGGCTCGCTGCTCGGCAAGATGCCCGGCGACCGCTGGCAGCGTTTCGCGAATCTGCGTGCGTACTTCGGTTTCATGTGGACGCACCCGGGCAAGAAGCTGCTGTTCATGGGCGGCGAATTCGGCCAGATGGCGGAATTCGACCATGACGGCTCACCACATTGGCATCTGCTCGATGATCCGGACCACCACGGCGTGCAGTTACTGGTGCGCGACCTGAACCATCTGTATCGCAATGAGCCCGCGCTGCATCTGCTCGACAGCGAACTCGCCGGCTTCGAATGGTTGATCGGCGACGACAGCGGCAACAGCGTGTTCGCCTATCGGCGCACCGACGGCGCGGGCCAGGAGTTCGTCGTGGTCAGCAACATGACGCCGGTGCCGCGGCTCGGTTATCGGCTCGGTCTGCCGCGCGGCGGACGCTGGGCGGAAGTGCTGAATACCGACGCGGGGGTGTATGGCGGCTCGAACATGGGTAATGGCGGGCTGATTCATACCGACCATGTGTCAAGCCACGGCAGACCGCATTCCGCTGCGCTGACCTTGCCCCCGCTCGCGACGATCGTATTGCGCGCGGACTAACGTGCCGCAACACGGGCGCCGCGCGCCCGTTGCATGAAGACCCCGGCTCTAGCTCGACAATCAGAACGGGACAAGGGAAATCATGTCGCATGCGTTGCCCGACCGGTTGCTGCCCGGCTCGCCGTATCCGCTCGGTGCGAGCTGGGACGGGCTGGGCGTCAACTTCGCGGTGTTCTCGGCGAATGCACAGAAAATCGAGCTATGCCTGTTCGATTCCACCGGCCGCAAGGAAATCCGCCGCTTCGCCCTGCCTGAATGTACCGACGAGGTCTGGCACGGCTATCTGCCGAACGCGCATCCGGGCACTGCGTACGGCTTTCGCGCGCATGGGCCGTATCAGCCGCATTTCGGGCACCGCTTCAATCCGCACAAGCTGCTGCTCGATCCGTATGCGCGCAAGCTCGTCGGGCAGTTTCGCTGGTCCGATGCGCTGTTCGGCTATCGCGTGCATTCGAATCGTGCGGACCTTTCCATCGACCGGCGCGATTCCGCGCCCGCGATGCCCAAGTGCGTCGTGATCGACGAGGCTTTCGATTCGTCGCACGACAAGCGCCCCGACGTGCCGTGGGGCGAGACCGTGATCTACGAAACGCACTTGCGCGGCGCGTCGATGCTGCGCGCCGATCTGCGTCAGCACGAACGCGGCACGTTCGCGGCGCTCGCGGCACCGGAGTTCATCGAGCATCTGCTGAAGCTCGGCGTGACCGCGGTCGAACTGCTGCCCGTGCACGCGTTTCTGAACGACCGCTTCCTGGTGGCGCGCGGCCTGCGCAATTACTGGGGCTACAACACCGCTGCGTTCTTCGCGCCGGAGCCGACCTATCTGAGCACGCACCGGCTCGACGAAATGCGCATCGCCGTGCGGCAGTTGCACGCGGCGGGCATCGAGGTCTTTCTCGACGTGGTCTACAACCACACGTGCGAAAGCAACGAGATGGGCCCGACCATTTCGTGGCGCGGCCTCGACAACGCCAGCTACTACCGGCTGATTCCCGGCGACGAGCGTCACTTCATCAACGACACCGGTTGCGGCAACACGGTCAATCTGCCGCATCCGCGCGTGCTGCAGATGGTGATGGATTCGCTGCGCTACTGGTCGAGCGCGTTCAACATCGACGGCTTCCGTTTCGATCTCGGCGTGACGCTCGGGCGCGAAAGCCACGGCTTCGATCCGGGCTCGGGTTTTTTCGACGCGTTGCGCCAGGACCCGGTGCTCTCGCAGCGCAAGCTGATTTCCGAGCCGTGGGACATCGGTCCCGGCGGCTATCAGCTCGGCAATCATCCGCCGGGCTTCAGCGAATGGAACGATCGTTTCCGCGACACCGTGCGGCGCTTCTGGCGCGGCGACGCGGGCCTGCGACCCGATCTCGCCGCGCGCCTGACCGGCTCGGCCGATGTGTTCAACCGGCGGCATCGCAAGCCGTGGGCATCGGTCAACTTCGTCACGTCACACGATGGCTTCACATTAGCCGATGTCACCGCTTACGAGCAGAAGCACAACGAAGCCAACCTGGAAGACAACAACGACGGCCACAATGAGAATTGCAGCCGCAACTGGGGCGTCGAAGGCGTCACTGACGACCCCGCGATCCTCGCAACGCGCCGCCGCGTGTCGCGCTCGCTGATCGCGACGCTGATGATCGCGCTCGGCACGCCGATGCTGCTCGCCGGCGACGAAGCGCTGCGCACGCAGCGCGGCAACAACAATGCGTATTGTCAGGATAACGACCTATCGTGGCTCGACTGGGATCTCGCGGATTCGCAGGAAGGCCGGTGCATGACCGGGTTCGTCGGGCGCGTGATCGCGTTGCGCAAGCGCCATCCGCTGCTACGCGAAACGCGTTTTCTGTTCGGCGACCGCGAAGTACTGCCTGGCCTGTTCGACGTCGGCTGGTTCGACGAGCACGGCGATCCGCTCACGATCGAAGCGTGGCAGGACCCGGAGGGACGCGCGTTCACTTTGCGTCGCGCGGGGCCGGGCCTGAATGGCGAAACCGAAGTATTGTTATTGATGCTCAACGCTCACGAGGACCCGCTGCAGTTCGCGCCTCCCGCGCCGCACCTGGAATGGCATGTGCTGTTGGACACGGCCGACCCGGAACGCGCGCCGCAGCGGCTCGCGACGGCCGAGCTCGAGGTCGCCGCGCACGGCCTCGTGATACTCGCCGCGCAGCCGACCGGCGAAGCGGATTGGCAAGCGGGCTGGAAGGCTGGCGCACAGCACGGGCCGCGGCTCTTGACCGCGCTGCCGCCCGATCCGGGCGCGCAGACGCCAAATGGTGATGGTTCGCAATGAACGATGCGCCGCGGCGAGACCGCTGGAGCGAGGTCAGATCGCAATGCAGCCGGGGTGGCAAGAATGTTGCGACGCAATGCCTGCTGCGTCGCGTCGAATTGCAATCCAGGCTGGGTAGCAGATTCGAATGGTGAAGACATGTCAGAACGTCCCATTGATCCTCACGCGCATCATCACGCGCATTGCCTGCCGTTCAGCGCGCAGCTGATCGGCGCGAGCGGCACGCGAGCGCAAACGCGGTTCCGTTTTTGGGCACCGTCGTGCAAAAGCGTGCAGGTGGCCATCGAAAATGGGCCCTCGCAAGGTGCGCACATCATGGAGCCGACCGGCAACGGGTGGTTCGAGACCACCGTGGAAAGTGGCGCGGGCACGCTGTATCGGTTCCAGCTAGACAACGGACTGACGGTGCCTGATCCCGCTTCGCGTTTCCAGCCACAGGACGTGCACGGTCCGAGCGAGGTCATCGATCCGCGCGCCTACCGTTGGGAAAGCACCGACTGGCACGGCCGGCCCTGGGAAGAAACGGTGCTGTACGAATTGCATGTTGGTGCAATGGGCGGCTATGCGGGCGTGCGCAAGCGCTTGCCCGAACTCGCCGCGCTCGGCGTCACCGCGATCGAGCTGATGCCGTTGAACGACTTTCCCGGTCGTCACAACTGGGGCTACGACGGCGTGCTGCCGTACGCACCCGACTCCGCATACGGCCGCCCCGAAGAACTGAAAGCGCTGATCGACACCGCGCACGGTCTCGGCCTGATGGTGTTTCTCGACGTCGTCTACAACCACTTCGGACCGGACGGCAACTATCTGCACACTTATGCGGAGCCGTTTTTCCGCGCAGGCGTGAGCACGCCGTGGGGCCCCGCGATCGACTTCGAGCGCAGCGAAGTCAGCGACTTCTTCATCGACAATTCGGTCTACTGGATCAACGAATACCGTTTCGACGGTCTGCGCTTCGATGCGGTGCATGCGATCGACAATCCGGAGTGGCTGCGCGAGTTGTCGGACCATATCCGCGCGCGCGTGCAGCATGGCCGCCATGTGCATCTGGTGCTCGAAAACGAGCACAACAGTGCGAAGCTGCTGGAGGCGCATTTCGACGCGCAATGGAACGACGACGCGCACAACACGCTGCACGTGCTGCTGACCGGCGAGACCGAAGGCTATTACCACGCGTATGCAAACGAACCGATTCGCCGGCTCGCGCGCGTGCTGTCCGAAGGCTTCGCGTATCAGGGCGAGCCATCACCGCTGCACGATGGCGCACCGCGTGGCGAAGCGAGCGCGCATCTGCCGCCCACGTCGTTCGTGATGTTTTTGCAGAACCACGATCAGATCGGCAACCGCGCTTTCGGCGAACGTCTGCGCAAGCTGACAACGGACGACGCGCTGCGCGCGGCGACCGCGTTGCTGTTGCTGTCGCCGCAAATTCCGCTACTGTTCATGGACGAGGAACACGGCTCGACGCAGCCGTTCCTGTTTTTCACCGATTACACCGGCGATCTCGCCAACGCCGTGCGCGAAGGACGGCGCCGTGAATTCGCGCGCTTCGCCGGGTTCAGCGACGAACAGAGCCGCGCGCGGATTCCCGATCCCAACGACGCCATGACCTTTGCCGCCTCGTCGCCACCCGGGCCCGATGCCAGTCCGACGCCGGATCGGCTCGACTGGATGCATTTCTACAAGTCCGCGCTCGCGGTGCGCGCGAAGCTCATCACGCCGCGCCTGAAACATGCGAAGGCGCGCGGCTCGACCGTGCTGCGCGATACCGGCGGCGGCGACGCGAACGCGCTGATCGCGCGCTGGAAACTCGGCGATGGCGAGATGCTATCAATCGCGCTGAATCTGTCGCAGCAGAACGTCGCGTTCGACGACATCCCCGACGGCAAGGTCATTTTCGAAACACCGCCGCGCGCGCGTGAGCAGGCCGACGCGCGGGTGCTGCCGGCGCATGCGTGCATCGCGTGGCTGAGCGGCGACGTCAACGAATTCGCGAGCCGCCACGATGCGCGCGTCGCATCGCACGAGGAGCAGCGCGCGTGACGACCCGACACCCCAACGACAGGCTCGACGCGCTCGCCACCCGCGCAGGCTTCGAGGTTCAGTGGCAGGACGCGCACCACAACACGCAGCACGTGCCCGAGAACACGCTCGCCACGCTGCTCGAACGCATGGGTCTACCGTGCGGCAACGCCACGCAGATCCGCCACAGCGCCACTGCTTTGGAGGCCGAACTATCGGGCCGCAGGCTAGTGCCGCTGATGACCGCGGTGATTGGGCGTGGCATCGCGCTGCCCGCGGCCGCGGTCAAGTCGGGCAGCCATTACCGGATCGAGCTTGAGAGCGGCGCGATCATCGACGGCCGCTTCACCGCGCCCAAGGGCGAGGAAGCGTTGCTCGCGCCGATCGACGAAGCGGGCTATCACACGCTCGTGATCAACGACCACCGCATGACGCTCGCGGTCGCACCGCCGCGGTGCTACACCGTCGCCGACGCGTGGCGCGCGCTGCACGACGGCGAAGGCGAAGACGATCGTGAAGCCTCGTCGCGCGTGCCGCCGCTGTGGGGCATTGCCGCGCAGCTGTATGGCTTGCGCCGCACCGGCGACGGCGGCATCGGCGACTACACGGCGCTCGCGCAGCTTGCCCGGCACAGCGCGCAGCGCGGCGCGCACGCGCTCGCCGTCAGTCCGACGCACGCGATGTTCAGCGCGCAGCCGGAGCGCTTTAGCCCCTACGCGCCGTCGTCGCGCTTGTGGCTCAACGTCACGCATATCGATCCGGCTGCGGTGTTCGGCGCGGAAGCGTTTGCGTCCGCAGCGGCGCAGGCCGGCGCCGCATGGTCGAAATACGAAGACCTGCCGCTGATCGATTGGCCCAACGCGACGCCGCTGAAGCTTGCGGTGTTGCGCAACTTGTACGAGCAGTTCAACACGAACGAGCGCCCACAACACTCGCCACGCGCGCTCGAATTCCACGGCTTTTGCGAACGCGTCGGGCGCGCGCTCGAAGATCACGCGCGCTTCGAAGCACTGCAGGCCGCGCAACTCGCGCAAGGCGGCGACGGTCATTGGCGCAACTGGCCCGACGCGTTGCGCGACCCTCGTAGCCCCGAAGTCGAGGCGTTCGCCGCCGCGCATCGTACTGAAGTGGACTTTCATCTATTTCTGCAATGGCTGGCCTCGCGCGGCTTGTTGCACGCGCAGCACACCGCGCGCGAAGCCGGCATGGCGATCGGCCTGATCGCCGATCTCGCGGTCGGTTGCGATAGCGCCGGCAGTCACGCATGGTCCTATCCCGACGACATGTTGCAGGGCGTGTCGGTCGGTGCGCCGCCCGACCTGTTCAACCAGGCCGGCCAATCGTGGGGACTCACCACGTTCTCGCCGCGCGCGATGCGCACGCAAGGCTTCGCCGCGTTCATCGACATGCTGCGCGCGGCGTTCGCGCATGCCGGCGGCATCCGCATCGATCACATTCTCGGCTTGCGTCGTCTGTGGCTCGTGCCCGAGGGTGAAAGCGCGCGCGACGGTGCGTATCTGCGCTATCCGCTCGAAGATCTGCTGCGGCTGATCGCGCTCGAATCGTGGCGGCATCGCGCGATCGTGATCGGCGAGGATCTCGGCACCGTGCCGCCCGGTTTTCGCGAGCGGCTCGACGAGCACGGCATCGAAGGGATTCGCGTGCTGTGGTTCGAAGGCGCACCCGACGGCCACGGCTTCAAGGCGCCAGCCAATTGGGATCGCTACGCGGTCGGCACGACGACCACGCACGATCTGCCGACCGTCGCTGGCTGGTGGCTCGGCAGCGACATCAGGTGGCGCAACCGCATCGGCCAGACGATGGCGCGCGCCGACGGCCGCGATCCCGAGCAAGCCGCGCTCGAAGAGCGCGCGCGCGAGCGCGCCGACTTGTGGCGCGCATTCCAGCAAGCGGGCGTGGCCGCAGCCCACGTCGCGCCGCCGGCCGACGACGACGCGCCGGTCGACGAAGCGCTCGCGTTCGTCGCCGCGACGCCTGGCCTGCTCGTCACGTTCCCGCTCGAAGACCTGCTCGCGCTCGCCGAGCAGCCGAACCTGCCGGGCTCGATCGACGAACATCCGAACTGGCGCCGCCGCATGACGCTGCCCGTCGACGCGCTGTTCGACGACCCCACGTTCACCGACCGCCTGCTGGCCGTCGACCGCGCGCGCCGCGCTGCCGCGGCGGCCGCGCCGTCATCCGACACTTCTGCGGAGCCTGACACGCCATGACCGTCCCACGCTCCACGCTGCGCCTCCAGTTCCATCGAGGCTTCACGTTCGACGACGCCGCGCGGTCCGTCGAATATTTCGCCGCGCTCGGCATCAGCCATGTGTACGCGTCGCCGATTACGACGGCCGAGCCCGGCTCGATGCACGGCTACGACACCGTCGACTACACCCAGGTCAGCGCAGAATACGGCGGCGAGGCGGGTCTGAAGCGCCTCGTCGACACGCTGCGCGCGCACGACATGGGTCTCATCGTCGACATGGTGGCGAATCACATGGGCGTCGGCAGTTCGAGCAACGCGTGGTGGCTCGACATTCTCGAATGGGGCCGGCACAGCGCGTATGCGCGTCATTTCGACGTCGACTGGCATTCGCCCGATCCCGCGCTGCGCGGCAAGGTGCTGCTGCCGGCGCTCGGCGCGCCTTACGGCGAAGAACTGGCGGCAGGCCGCATCGGGCTGCATTTCGCGGCCGATAGCGGGCGCTTCTATATCGGCTACGGTCCGCACGTATTTCCGGTCTGCCCGGTCGATTACGCGGCGATCCTGCAAGGCGCCGACCGCGCCGATCTGAGCGCGCTCGCCAATCACTATCAGGGACTCACGACGCAGCCCGCCGATCAGCCGCGCGCCGCCGAGGCGCGCGACGCACTGCGCGAGTTCGTCGCGCGCGAAGGCAATGCGGCGATCGAGGTCGTGCTGAAGACTTACGCGCCCGAAGATCCGGTCACACGCGACCGGCTGCACCGGCTGATCGAGCGGCAGCATTTCCGGCTCGCGTGGTGGCGCACTGCCTCCGACGAAGTGAACTGGCGACGCTTCTTCGACATCTCGGCGCTCGCCGGCGTGCGCGTCGAGCGGCCCGAGGTGTTCGAAGCGGTGCATGCGCTGATCTTTCGCCTCTATGGCGAAGGGCTCGTCGACGGCTTGCGGATCGATCACGTCGACGGGCTCGCCGAACCGCGCGAATACTGCCAACGCGTGCGCCAACGGCTCAGCGAGTTGCGCGACACCCCGCCATACGTGGTGGTCGAAAAGATTCTCGGCCGCGGCGAGTCGTTGCGCGACGACTGGCCCGTCGACGGCACGACCGGCTACGACTTCATGAACGATGTCGGCGCGCTGCTGCACGATCCGGCCGGCGCCGAACCGCTCGCCCACACGTGGGCCGAACTGACCGGCCGCAGCGAGCGTTTCGCCGACGAAGCGCTGGCTACGCGCCGCAAGATTCTCGCGGAAAACCTCTCCGCGGAGCTCGATCGCGCGGCGCGCGCGCTGCATCGGATCGCACGCGATTCGCTGAACACGCGCGACTTCACGTACACGACACTGCGCCGCGTGCTGGTCGAACTGGTCGTGCATTTCCCCGTGTACCGCATGTATCCGCAGAACGGCCTGCGCTGCGCCGTCGACAACGTCTATTTCGAGCAGGCGCTCGCCGGCGCGCGCGCTTCGTTGTCGCGCTCAGATCATGTGGCGCTCGAGCGCGTGAACGCGTGGCTTGGCGGCAGCGCCGAAGACACGCCGCCCGCGCGTCCCGGCCCGCAGTCGCAGCAGCAGGGGCAAAGCGGCGGGCCGCCCCCGCATGCGGGTTCGTCGCGGCGCAGCGCGCAAACGCTGTTTTCGCAATTGACCGCGCCGCTCGCCGCAAAGGCGATCGAGGACACCGCGTGCTATCGCTACGGCCGTCTGCTGTCGCGCAACGAAGTCGGCTCGGACCCGAGCGAGTTTGCGCTGTCGGTCGAGCAGTTTCACGCGGGGAATCTGGAGCGTGCGCAACGTTTTCCGCATGCCATGCTCGCGACCGCCACCCACGATCACAAGCGCGGCGAAGACGTGCGCGCGCGGCTCGCGGTGCTCAGCGAGATCGCCGACGAGTGGGCCACGACGTTGCGTGCATGGTCGACGTTGAATGCGCCGCAGCGTCGCGCGCTCGACGGCACGGCGATCAGCAGCGTGAGCCGGGACAGGAGCGACGCGTGGGCACCCGGCCCCGCCGCCGAGGCGATGCTGTATCAGACGCTGGTGGGCTGCTGGCCCCCGGAGCTGCGCGCCGACGATGAAGCCGGCGTCAAGGAATTGGCCAGGCGCGTCGCGCAATGGCAGTTGAAGGCGCTGCGCGAAGCCAAGCTGCAAACCAGCTGGCTCGCGCCCGACGAAGCCTACGAAGGCGGCTGCCGCGAGTTCCTGTTCGACATCCTCGCGCCGCAGCGGCGCGACGGCTTCCTGAAGGATCTATCGGCGTTCGTCGCGCGCATTGGTCGCGCGGGCGCGCTCAACAGTCTGCAGCAGACGGTGCTGCGTCTCGCCTCGCCAGGGATTCCTGATCTTTATCAGGGCACCGAGCTGTGGGACTTCAGCCTCGTCGATCCGGACAATCGACGGCCCGTCGATTTCGCGAAACGCGAGGCGTGGCTGCCGCAAGCGCAAACGCCGCCGTCGGAATTTCTCGCGGACTGGCGCGACGGACGCGTGAAGCTCGCGGTGATCCAGCGTTTGCTGGCATTGCGCGCGCAGCTGCCTGAGCTGCTGAGTCAGGGCACGTATCTGCCGCTCGCCGTGCGCGGCGCGCATGCGTCGAGTGTGATCGCGTTTGCGCGGCGGCATGGCAATGCGTGGGCGGTGGTGATTGCCAGCCGGCTGGCGGCAGGGCTGCTTGGCGATCATGCCGATCTGCCGTTCGTCGAGCCGGCGCAATGGGCGGATACGGCCGTCGAGCTGCCGTCCGATCTGTCGGCGCGCGCGCTGTTTGACTGGTTGAGCCCCGCCGCGCCGAAGGTCGACCACCAGGGGCTGCTGTTGCTGCGCGACGCGCTCGCCGCGATGCCGGTCGCAGTGCTGGTGGAGGACGGGGTGCCTCGAAGCCAAGGTGGCTAAAAATGCTCAACGCGGAGGTTGACTCGCGTCTTAGCCGCCCTCGTCGTCGAACACCTTCGGGTACACGCGCACGAGCACGATGCGCGGCCCCTTCATCTTCTTGACCACGACGTCGAAGTCTTCGAACTCGATGCGCTGCCCTTCGCTCGGCAGATCGTTCAGCGCCTGGATCACGAGGCCGCCGACCGATTCGGCTTTGCCCTCTTCGATGTCGATGCCCAGCGCTCGTTCGAGCGACACCACCGGCAAGCTGCCCTTGCCCATCAGCGTGCCGTCGTCCATGCGCGTCCAGTCGGCGTCGCCCTGACGGAATTCGTCGTGGATCTGCCCGACCAGCGCGCCGAGCAGATTGTCGAGCGTCAGGAAGCCGATCGGCTTCGCGTTCTTGTGGCCGACCAGCGCGAAGTGCGGCGCGCCCTTGCGAAAGCGCCGGAATAGCTCCAGCGCCGGCATGTCCGGCTTCACGTACTGGACGGGCCGCACGTAGCGCGACAGGTCGTCGAGCGTGCTGCCCGCCTGACGCGCGAGCAGCAGATCCTTCAGATGGATCATGCCGGCCACGCGCTCGCCCGATGCATCCTCGAACAGCGGATAGCGGCTGAAGCGATGCCGCGCGACCACCTGCATGTTCTCGCGCAACGGCAGGTCGCGCCGCAGGCCGACCATTTCATGCGACGGCCGCATCAGGTCCGATACGGTCATGCGCGAGAAATCGAGCGAATGCGCGATCGTGTTCCATTCGTCCTGGCTGTACGCGCCCGCCGGCGAACTCAGTTCGCTCGCGACGTTCGCGTGGCGGCCGCGCAGGATCAGCTTCAGTTCATCGGTGGAGTAATGCGAGTCGTGACCGTGCTCACTATCGAGCCCCGCGGCCTTCAGCACCGCGTTCGCGCTGGTATTGAGCACCCAGATGGCCGGGTACATCGCCCAGTAGAAAGCGTACAGCGGTACCGCGGCCCACAGCGAAATCTTCTCCGCCTCGCGGATCGCGAGCGACTTCGGCGCGAGTTCGCCGACCACGATATGCAGGAACGAAATGCAAGAGAACGCGAAGAACAGCGAAATGCCGTGGATCAGCCGCTCCGACTCGACGCCAATCACCGTGAAAAGCGGCATCAACAACTGCGCAAACGCGGGTTCGCCGATCCAGCCGAGCCCGAGCGACGCGAGCGTGATGCCAAGCTGACACGCCGACAGATAGGCGTCGAGCTGTCCGTGCACCTTAGCCAGCAGACGTCCGCGCATGCCATGCTGGGTGGCGAGGCTTTGCACGCGGGTCTGCCGCAATTTGACCAGACCGAATTCGGCGGCAACGAAAAAGCCGTTGAGGGCAACCAGAAACAATGCACCGATAAGGGCGACAACCTGGATCAAAGCGACGTGCTCCGGCAACAAAAGTTGTCAGTATAGAGGCTGAAAGCTCACTGAAATTTTAATCGCGCGCTAACGCATCCGCGGGGCACTCATTTCAGCGCCGCCGCGCTGAACGGCACGCGCAGCACGAGCGTGGCGGGGGTCGACGTGACGCTGCCCGCCTGCGTCGCATCGCTTTGCTCGAAGCTGCCGCCGTGCGCCTCCGCGACGCGCTTGCACAGCGCGAACACCCACGCGATGCGCTTCGCCTCGCGCGGCTCGCCGGCCTGCTTGCGCGCGAACGCTTCGAGCACGTGCGGCAGCGCGGCGTCGTTCAACGCCGCATCGTTCGGCTCGTACGTGACGCTCGCGTGCCATGTTCCATTGTCCGCGCGCGAGGCCAGCGCGACCCCGGTGCCCCGCGCGCTCGCCTCGGCGGCGAACGTCAGCATCAGCCACAGCGCGGCGGCCAGGCGCTCTCGATCGCCGTTCAGTTGCTCGGTGGCGAGTTGCGAATCGAGCCGCACTTCGACTCCGCGTGCGCGGGCGAGGCCGGTGCGGACTTCCTCGACGGTTTCGTCGAGCAGCGGATGCAACGGAAAAGGTTCGTACCTGAGCGCAAACGTTTTCGTTTCGGCACGGGTCGCATCGACGATCGTTTCGAGCAGCTTCACCTGCTGATCGACACCACTGCGAATGCCGGTGATCGCGCGCTGCGAGTTGGGGTCGTTCGCGTCGAGCTTGCGCTCGAGCACATACGCCCAGCTGTGAATCGCATTCAACGGACCGCGCAGGTCGTGCGACACCAGCGACAGCACATGGTCGCGCATGAACAACGCGGTTTCCGCGCGCAGAAGCGCGCTGCGCTCGGAGATGACAAAGTCGGCGGACGCCGGCTGGGAGCCAGCAGTCCCTGTGGGTGACGGTGTCACGATCGAGTCCTCTCAGGCAATGCTGGTTGATGGAAGGAAGCCTCATTATAGGCATCCCGTCTGGGCCGGCCAGTCTGGCCATCCAGCGGGTCGGGACGCAATCCGCATGCCATATCCGGAACCCGGTGAGAGCGGGCCAGATTCGGCGATCCGCCGCAGGGCGCCTACAATGTCGGTTTCACGTTTTTATTTGAGGAGTGACGCATGTCGACTGTGACGACCGAATCCGGCCTGAAATACGAAGACCTCGTGGAAGGCACCGGCGCCGAAGCCGTGGCGGGCAAGACCGTGACCGTGCACTACACGGGCTGGCTGACCGACGGCCAGAAGTTCGATTCGAGCAAGGACCGCAATGACCCGTTCGCGTTTGTGCTGGGTGGCGGCATGGTCATCAAGGGCTGGGACGAAGGCGTGCAAGGCATGAAGGTCGGCGGCAAGCGCAAGCTGACCATTCCGCCGCAACTCGGCTACGGCGTGCGCGGCGCGGGCGGCGTGATTCCGCCGAACGCGACGCTCGTGTTCGACGTCGAACTGCTGGCCGTCTGAGTCATACCTAAGCGTTGTAATGAGCCACGCCGCCGTCACCGCCCCTAACGTTTCGCTGCGCTGCTATGGCGCGATCGAAGCGTCGGACGTGCACGACTTTCACCAGGTCGTGCTCGGGCTCGACGGCGCGATGGTGATGGCGGTAGACGGCGTCGCGCAACAGATCGACGCCGGCTCCGCATGGCTGATCCCGGCCGGCGCGCGACACGATTACGCGGGCGTCGGCGCGAACCGGCAGCTCGTGCTCGATTTGCCAGCGGCGTCGCTGGCGGTCCCCGAGCGGCTGTTCGACCGCGCGCGGGCCGTCACGGTCGATGCGTCGCTCGCGCAGCTCGTGCACAGGATCGCCGCGCATGCGGCGCATGGAGTGGACGAAGCGCAAGCTGATGCCTTCGATCACCGCCGCTTCCATTGGGATGCAGCGGCGCGTCTTGGCGCCGCGCTTGTCGCCGACGCCGGCACGCTCGCCGGCGCGCAGGCGAACAGCGTGGGGCTCGATTTCGCGCGCATCGACCGCTGGCTGCGTGCGCATCTGTCAGAGCCGCTGCGGATCGCGGACCTCGCCGCGCACTGCGGCTTCGGCATACGGCGTTTCCATCAACTGTTTATCGACGCGTTCGGCGAGACACCGCATCGCTATTTGCAGCGACTGCGGCTCGACACGTCGATCACGCTCCTAGCAGACCCGCGTCTTTCACTGACCGATATCGCGCTCGAGATCGGCTTCGGCGATCAGAGCGCTTACACGCACGCATTTACGCGACGTTTTGGACTTGCGCCCGGGCAGTGGCGCTCGTTGCGGCATTGATCCAGGGGGTCCGTGGCTACCTCGGTGGCTACGTATTGCAGCAACTCACCGGTAACAACAGTGAAGCAGTAACAAAAAAGCCCGCTTTTGCATCGGCATAAGCGGGCTTCATGTACGGGGAGGCTGGAGCCAGGGCGGACGCGCGCTCAGCCGACCGACAGTTGCAGATGGAGCTGCGAACGCGCCGGACCGCCACCGTCGATCGCGTCGCTTGCAGCGTCACGGTCCGATTGCGACGACGGCGCGAGCCGCGCGCTTTCGATGCGGTCGAGATATTCGGTCGTGATGTCGCCGGTCACATAGTTGCCGTCGAAGCAGGAAGCTTCAAACTCCTTCAACGCCGGATTGATGTCGCGCACCGCCTGCTTCAGCGCATCGACGTCCTGATACACGAGGTGATCCGCGCCGATCATGCGCGCGACTTCCTCGTCCGTGCGGCCGTGCGCGACCAGTTCGCCGCGCGTCGGCATATCGATGCCGTAGACGTTCGGGAATTTCACCGGCGGCGCTGCCGACGCGAAAATCACCTTGTTCGCGCCCGCATCGCGCGCCATCTGCACGATTTCATGCGACGTCGTGCCGCGCACGATCGAGTCGTCGACGATCAGCACGTTCTTGCCCTTGAACTCGATGGTCATCGCGTTCAGCTTCTGGCGCACCGACTTCTTGCGTACCGCCTGACCGGGCATGATGAAGGTACGGCCCACGTAGCGGTTCTTGAAGAAGCCCTCGCGATACTCGACGCCGAGCTTCTTCGCGACCTGCATCGCGGCGGGGCGCGACGAATCGGGAATCGGCATCACCACGTCGATCGCGACGTCGGGCAGTTCGCGCTTGATCTTCTCGGCGAGGTAGTCGCCCATGCGCAGACGCACGTTGTAGACCGGCACGCCGTCCAGCACCGAATCCGGACGCGCCAGATACACGAGTTCGAAGATGCAGGGGTTCAGGCTCGGGGTCGTCGCGCACTGCTGCGAATGCAACTGGCCTTCGGCGTCGATGAAAATCGCCTCGCCCGGCCGCACGTCGCGCACGAATTCGAAACCGATACCTTCGATCGCCACCGACTCCGACGCCACCATCCACTCGACGCCGTCAGCCGTTTCCTGCTTGCCGAGGCACAGCGGACGGATGCCGAACGGGTCGCGCACCGCGAGCATGCCGTAGCCGGCAATCAGCGCGACGATTGCGTACGAGCCGCGCACCCGCCGATGCACGCCCGACACCGCCTTGAACAGCGCGGCCGGATCGAGCTGCAGACCCGAACTCGACAGTTGCAGTTCGTGCGCGAGCACGTTGAGCAGCACTTCGGTATCGGAATTGGTGTTCACGTGGCGGCGATCGATGCGGAACATCTCATCTTTCAGCTGCTGCCAGTTGGTCAGGTTGCCGTTGTGCGCGAGGATGATGCCGAACGGCGCGTTCACGTAGAACGGCTGCGCTTCTTCCTCGCTCGATGCCGAACCGGCGGTCGGGTAACGGACCTGGCCGATGCCTGTCGTGCCCGGCAGGCTGCGCATGTTGCGCGTGCGGAACACGTCGCGCACCATGCCGTTGGCCTTGTGCATGTGGAAATTGCTGCCGTTCGCGGTTGCGATGCCGGCGGCGTCCTGACCGCGGTGCTGCAGCAGCAGCAGGCTGTCATAGATCAGCTGGTTGACCGGAGAGTGGGAAACTACGCCTACGATGCCGCACATGGCATGTCCTTCAAAGGTACAAAATTCTAGATGGCGACCGATGCCTGCGACCGCGTCCGCGCTGTGATACGACGAGACGCAGTACGACGTCAAGGCAACCGGTGTGCGCCGGAGTCCTGTTGCGCATTGTTCGGGGCGCCCGGATCGTCCACATGGACGTATGCGGCGAGCGCCTCGGGGAGCAGCGGTTTCATTGCGCGTACACCCTCGACCGCATACGGACGAAGCAACGCGTTGCGCCAGAATTCCTCTTTGGGCAGTTCGGTCAAGCCTGCGAGAGCGACCAGAATCAGCACCAGAACGACCCCGCGCACGAGGCCGAACATCAAACCGAGCGAGCGGTCCGCACCGCCCAGGCCCGTGACCTGCACGAGGCGGCTGAGCATCGCGCTCACCACGCTCGCGACCAGCACAACGCCGATCACCACGAGCGAGAAAGCCAGCAGCCACTGGGTCAACGCGCCGCCCGGCCAATTGGACGGGATATACGGGACCACATAGCCCACGAACTCGCACGCCAGGAAAAACGCCGCGACCCAGCCGATCAAACCAAACAGCTCCGACAGCAAACCGCGCCAAGCGCCTCGCAGCGCTGACAAGCCGATCACCGCCATTACAGCGTAGTCGAAGGCGGTGAACATCGCTCGCTTACTGTGTGCCGTTCGAGCCAGGCACGAGGCCCGCCTCGCGAACCTTCGCGATCGCAGCGGTCGCCGCGGCGCGATCGGCGAACGGGCCGGCGCGCAGCAATGTCAGCGTCGAGCCGTCGGCCTGCTTCTTGTGTTCCGTATATGCGGGCACGCCGGCCGCTTTCAACTTCGCGGCCCAATTGCGCGCGCTCGCTTCGTTCGCGAATGCGCCAAGCTGCACCGCGAAACGGTTGCCCGGCGGCGAGGCCGGAGTGCCGGAGTTCGCGTCCGCGCTGGCGGCAGCCGTGTTCGTGTCGTCGTCAGTTGACTGTGACGGTGTGGCTGCGGGTGCCTTCGTCTGTTTGGCGGCGGCAGCAGGTGCGGTGTTCGCTGCGAGAGACTCGGCTTGCGGCTTCGCGGCGGATTTGGGAGCAGCGGCGGTCGCGGTGCCGGTTGCGGCGGACGGGGTCGTGCCCTGTTTCGCTGCGGTCGGTTGAGTCGATTGGGCGGGCTTCGCGGTGGTGGCCGAGGCCGCTGCCGTCGTCGCTGCAGCGGCCGCCGCGGTCGTTGCCGGCGCGAGGCTGGACGCGGCGACGCCCGTGTCGGCTGCCGGCGGATTGTCCGGCGCGACGCCGGCTTGCACGTCTTCGTTGGCGGTGGATTTGGCGAGCTTCGGCGCGGGCCGGCTCGGAATGTCGATCGAGATGTCGTCGGTGACGGGCTTGGGATGCGAATCCAGCACCATCGGCAGGATGACGACCGCCGCGACGACCAGTGCGATTGCGCCGACGAGCCGGCGACGCGCGCGCTGCTTTTCCGGCAGCGTGGGGTCAAGCAGCATGGCATCTGCATCGACGGTGCGCTCAGTGCGGCGGGTGCGCCGCTCGACGCGCTCACCCCGGGCGGCCCGATTGGAACTGGTGTTTGCGCCGCGCCGGCTGGGCGCGTCGTCTTTCTTGCCGAACGAGAAAATTCCCATGAATCGCTTGGTTCGAGCCTGGCGCCCGCTCAGTGTTGCTGCGATTTCCGGTAGGCCATCACACCCGCTACCGTATAGAAACTGCCGAAAACCACGATTCTATCATTCTCTGACGCGCGTTTTAGCGCGTCCTGGAAAGCCTGTGCCGGCGTCGCATAACGCGTGACGCTGCTGTCGGCGCTGTCTTCCACACCCAGCTCGCGCAACGCGGTTTCCAGCTGCTGTGCGGACGCGGCGCGCGGAGTCGGCAGATCGGTCACGCACCAATGATCGATTTCGCCCTTCAGATGATTGAGGATGCCGGCGATGTCCTTGTCGCGCATCGCGCCGAACACGGCGTACGTGTACGGGAAAAAGCCCATGTTGCCGAGATTCTGTCCGAGCACCGCGGCCGCATGCGGATTGTGGCCGACGTCGAGCACGATGGACGGTTTGCCCGGCAACACCTGGAAACGGCCCGGCAGATCCACGTTGGCGATGCCGAGCCGAATATCCTGCGCCGACACCGGCAGACGGTCTCGCAACGCTTCGAGCCCGGCCAGCGCCGCCGACGTGTTGATCAGCTGATTCGCGCCGCGCAGCGACGGATACGCGAGCGCCGAGCGCCGCAGCGTCGGGCCGACGTAACTCCACTGCTGGCGCTCGCTGCCGGCCTGACCTTCGTAACGGAAATCGCGGCCGAACAGCCACAATTGCGCGCCGATCTTTTCCGCGTGATCGATCAGCGATTGCGGCGGCATCGGGTCCGCGCAGATCGCCGGCTTGCCGGGGCGGAAAATACCGGCCTTTTCGAACGCGATTTTTTCGCGCGTGTCGCCGAGGTAGTCGGTGTGATCGAGATCGATGCTCGTGATGATCGCGCAATCGGTATCGACGACATTAACCGCGTCGAGACGGCCGCCGAGGCCGACTTCGAAAATCACCGCGTCGAGGCCGCGCGACGCGAACAGGCTCATGATCGCGAGCGTCGTGAATTCGAAATAGGTCAGCGTAACCGGTTTGGCGAGGCTCAGGCGCGCGGCTTCGACGGCTTCGAAGTGCGGCAGCAGATCGGCGTCACTTGCCATCGCGCCGTTGATGCGCGCGCGCTCGTTGAACGACAGCAGATGCGGCGATGTGTGGCAGCCGACCGTATAGCCCGCGCGCAGCAGGATCGCTTCGAGAATCGCGCAGGTCGAGCCTTTGCCGTTCGTGCCGCCGACCGTGATGATCGGACAGGCGAACGACAGCTGCATCGCGTCGCGTACCTGGGAGATGCGGTCCAAACCCATGTCGATGCCGACCGGATGCGCGGATTCAAGGTGCGTGAGCCACGCGTCGAGGGTGGGGAATGTCGTCATCGGGTGAATCTTGAGTGAGTCGCGGAGGTTCGGTTCTGCTGTGCTGCGGGCGGTGCTGGTCAGGAGCGGAAGACGCCGCGCGGTTTATGCGCACAAACCCGCACCTTCAGCCGCATCAGCTTCGGTTTCAACCGCTGCCGCATCGCAGGCGACCGTAATTATCCCGGAAATGACAGCGCGCCGCTTGATTGCTCACGCGGCGCGCTATTTTTGATTGCTTGTCTGCCCGGCTTTTACGCGACCGCGTCCGCCGGTTGATGGCTCAGCAGCGCCAGCAATTGCGCGATTTCCTCGCGCAGCTTGCGACGGTCGACGATCATGTCGACCGCGCCCTTCTGCAGCAGGAACTCGGCGCGCTGGAAGCCTTCCGGCAGTTTCTCGCGCACGGTCTGTTCGATCACGCGCGGCCCGGCAAAGCCGATCAGCGCCTTCGGCTCGGCGATCACGACGTCGCCGAGGAACGCGAAACTCGCGGACACGCCGCCCATGGTCGGGTCGGTCAGCACCGAGATGAACGGCAGCTTGGCTTCGGCCAGCTTCGTGAGCATCGCGGTGGTCTTCGCCATCTGCATCAGCGATAGCAGGCTCTCCTGCATCCGTGCGCCGCCCGAAGCGGTAAAGCAGATGAACGGCACTTTCTGTTCGAGCGCGTTCTGCGCGCCGCGCGCGAAACGCTCGCCGACCACCGAACCCATCGAGCCGCCCATGAACGAGAACTCGAAGTTCGCCACGACGACCGGCAGCGTGTGAATCGCGCCGCCCATCACGACCATTGCATCGGTCTCGTCGGTTTCGTCCATCGCCTCTTTCAGGCGCTCGGGGTACTTGCGGCTATCTTTGAACTTCAGCGCGTCGACCGGAACGATTTCCTGGCCGATTTCGTAGCGGCCTTCCGGATCGAGCAGGCTGTCGAGCCGCTCACGCGCGCCGATGCGCATGTGATGGTCGCACTTCGGGCAAACATGCAGATTGGCCTCGACGTCGTTGCGATACAGCACGGCTTCGCACGATGGGCACTTGATCCACAGGCCTTCCGGAATTCCCTTGCGGTTCTTCGGGTCGGTTTGTTTGATTTTTGGCGGCAGCAGCTTATCAAGCCAGCTCATAGGGAATCCTTCTGGGTCAGCAGTCGCGCGAACGGCGGGACAAGCCCGCCGCTCACGTTACCGCGACAAAAATAACTGTTATCGGGCAGTCGCGACGCTATCGAGCGCCTCGCGCACTTCGGCGACGAAACGCGTGAGCGTCTCGGCAGCGGCGTCGGGCGCTGCCTGTTCGAGCAATTGGACGATACGGCTGCCGATCACGACGGCGTCGGCCACCTCGCCCACTGCGCGCGCCGTTTGCGCGTCGCGAATGCCGAAACCGACGCCCACCGGCAGGGGGACGCGCGACTTGATGGCCGGGATTTTACTCGCGATGCTGGAAACGTCCAGATTTGCCGCGCCGGTGACCCCTTTAAGCGACACATAGTAGACGTAGCCGCTGGCGATCCGGCCGACTTCGGCGATACGTTCGTCGGTAGAAGTCGGCGCGAGCAGAAATATCGGATCGATGCCGGCAGCTTGCATCTGTTGCGCGAAGTTAGCGCACTCTTCAGGCGGATAATCGACCACCAGCACGCCATCGACACCCGCTTCCTTCGCGGCTTTCGCGAAGGCCTCGGCGCCCATCCGTTCGATCGGATTGGCATAGCCCATCAGCACGACCGGGGTTTTGTCGTCGGTTTCCCGGAAGCGTTTGACGTCTGCCAGCACGTGGCGCAGCGACACTCCCCGCGCGAGCGCGCGTTCGGACGACTGCTGGATCACCGGGCCGTCGGCCATCGGGTCGGAAAACGGTACGCCCAGTTCGATCACATCCGCGCCGCCGGCGGCGAGCGCGTGCATGAATTCGACCGTGCGAGCCGGGTCCGGGTCGCCAGCGGTCATGAACGGAATCAAGCCTTTCTTACCTTGGGCGGACAGCGCGGCAAACGTGTTCTTGATACGGGACATGGAAGTATTCTCGAGTTAGGGCTACTGCGCGCTGATCGAAGCATGCTTTTCAGCGCACTTAGCGGCGCGTTTCACGCTTTTCACTGCACTTCGGTCGACTGTTGCACTTTCGGCTTAGCTCGGGTCCGGCGCGGCGCAGCAGGCGTAGCGGCGACGCTGACGCGCTCGCGCGCTATCGCGCAATAGCTCTCGTTGATCTCATAGCCGACGAATTCGCGCTGATGACGAACGCAAGCGACCGCGGTAGTGCCGCTGCCCATGAACGGGTCGAGCACCCGACCGCCCTTCGGGCAGCTGGACAGCACCATTCGCTCGACGATTTCCAGCGGTTTCTGGGTCGGGTGCGCGACGCGCTCGGCATGCTGCCGATGCAGACGCGAGACCGACCAGACATCCTTCGGATTATAGCCAAGCTCCAACCACTTGCTTCCCTCGAACAACTTACGCGAACGCGCCTTCTTCGTGACTGCATCGTACGGAATGCGGACGGGATCGAGATCGAAGAAATAGTCCTTCGACACCGCGAAGAAACCGATGTTGTCGTGCACCGACGTGAAGCGGCGCGTGGTGCCGCCCATACTCGGTACGCGCCGGTCCCAGATGATCTCGTTGACCATCACGAGTTTGGTCTTCAGGAAACTGAAGATTTCCGGCGCGTACTGCCAGGTGCAGAAAATGTAGAGCGAACCCGTCGGCTTGAGCTTCGGGACAGCGAGCTCGAGCCAGCCACGCGTCCAGACGAGAAATTCCTCGCCCGTGCGCATGTCCGAGTCGTTGCCGTAGTCCTTCCCCAGCCCATAGGGCGGATCACAGACGATCAGGTCGATCGACCCGTCGGGAATGTTCGCTACATCGGTCAGAAAATCGCGGTTCAACAGCTGAATGCCGGCCGGCACCTGCGCCACCAACGGTGCAGATGCCACGGCCGCCGATACCTCGGCGTCCGGATTCACGGTTTCAATCGCAGGCTGCGGCTCGTCGAACTCGTCGCGCATCGTCGGGCTCAGAACTGGATACCCGATCGCTCGGCGACCGTGTGCATGTCCTTGTCGCCGCGGCCCGACAGGTTGACCAGCAGAATCTTGTCTTTCGACAAGGTCGGCGCGAGCTTCGTCGCATAGGCGAGCGCGTGGCTCGACTCCAACGCGGGAATGATGCCCTCGATGCGACAGCAATCGTGGAATGCTTTCAGCGCTTCTTCGTCGGTGATGCCGACATATTGCGCGCGATTGCTTTCTTTTAGCCATGCGTGCTCGGGACCGACACCCGGGTAGTCGAGGCCCGCCGACACCGAATGCGTCTCGATGATCTGGCCGTCTTCGTCCTGCAGCAGATACGTACGGTTGCCGTGCAGTACACCCGGGCTACCGGCGATCAGCGAGGCCGCGTGACGACCCGTTTCGATGCCGTCGCCGGCCGCTTCGACGCCGATCAACTGCACCGAACTGTCTTCGATGTACGGATAAAAAATACCCATCGCATTCGAACCGCCACCCACACACGCGATCACGGCATCCGGCTGGCGACCGGCGAGTTCGGGCATCTGCACGCGGCATTCGTCGCCGATCACGCGCTGGAAGTCGCGCACCATCATCGGATACGGATGCGGACCCGCGACCGTGCCGATGATATAGAAGGTGTTTTCGACGTTGGTGACCCAGTCGCGCATCGCTTCGTTCAGTGCGTCCTTCAGCGTGCGCGAGCCCGATTCGACCGGCACGACGGTTGCCCCGAGCAGCTTCATGCGATAAAGGTTTGCAGCCTGGCGGCGCACGTCTTCCGCGCCCATATAGACCACGCATTCCATGCCGAAGCGCGCCGCGATCGTCGCGGTGGCCACGCCGTGCTGTCCGGCACCGGTTTCCGCGATCACGCGCGGCTTGCCCATGCGCTTTGCGAGCAGCGCCTGGCCGATCACATTGTTGATCTTGTGTGCGCCGGTGTGATTCAGGTCTTCACGCTTCAGATAAATCTGTGCGCCGCCGAGCAATTCGCTCCAGCGGTGTGCGTGATAAATCGGGGAGGGCCGACCCACGAAATGCTTCAGTTCGCGCTCGTATTCGGCGACGAATTCCGGGTCTTTCTGATATTTCTCGTACGCTTCGCGCAGCTCGTCGAGCGCGGAAAACAGCGTTTCAGCGACGAACACGCCGCCAAACTGGCCAAAGTGGCCTCTTTCGTCAGGCAAGTTGTACATGGTGATCACTCTTCTCAGGACGGCTCGCGGCTTTCATCGGAAAGCACCCGCGAGCCTGAATCATTCGGCGTCCGCGGCGCGCACCGCGCGTACGAACGCAGCCATCCGGGCGTGATCCTTCACGCCCCGGGCGCCCGGTACTTCGATGCCGCTCGAGACATCGACCGCGTACGGGCGCACGCGATGGATCGCATCACTGACGTTTTGCGCGTTCAACCCACCACTCAAAACGGCCCGATGCGCGAGCTCTGCTGGAATAAGTGACCAATCGAAGACCTTTCCACCGCCGCCGTAGCCTTCGACATGGGTGTCGAACAGAAGACCACTGGCTGCTGAATAGTTGAAAGCTGATTTTACCAAATCGGCCGGTCGAGTATCCGCCGCAACCCGCAACGCCCGCAACCAAGGCAAACCCGCAACGCCGGCGAGCGTCTCGCACTGCTCCGGCGTCTCATCGCCGTGAAACTGCAACAACGTCAGGTTCACGTTGCTCGCGACTTCATGGACCCAATCGGGCGTCGCATTGACGAACAGACCGACGACCGACACGAATGGCGGCACGTCGTGCACGAGCTCGACCGCTTGCGCGACGCTCACGGAGCGCGGGCTCGGCGGATAGAACACGAGGCCGATCGCGTCGGCGCCGAGGTTGATTGCGTGGGCGATGTCGGCGGGTTTCGACAGTCCGCACAGCTTGATGCGCGTGCGATGCGGCACGCTTTGCCGGGCGGTGGCGTCGGCCTGGTTGGCGGGGTTTTCTGCTGCTTTCATATTTCCGGTTGCTCGGTCCATACGCTGCTCCACGGCACGCTGCCCGTCGCAGGGTCGGGCACGCCGAATTGCTCAGGATAGCCCACTTGCGCGAGATACAAGCCGTCGGGCATGAAGGTCGGCGCCGCGCAATCGCGGCTGCGGCTCGCGAGTACGTCGGCCATCCACGCGGCCGGGCGGCGGCCGCTGCCAATTTCGATCAGACAGCCCATCACGTTGCGCACCATATGGTGCAGGAACGCGTTCGCGCGAAAGCGGAAATGCACGAAGTTGCCTTGCCGTTTGACGTCGATCTGATACAGATGCTTGAACGGCGTTTTCGACTGGCATTGCGACGACCGGAACGCCGAAAAGTCGTGCTCGCCGATCAGGTGCTCGGCGGCCGAGCGCATTGCGTCGACGTCGAGCGGCGTGTGCACCCAGCCGGCGCGCGTCGTGAGCATCGGCGAGCGCACCGGATTTATGTACAGCACGTAGTAGTAGGTCCGTTCGAACGCCGAGAAACGCGCGTGGAAGTCGTCGGGCATCGGCTTGGCCCACTGCACGCCGATCGTCTTCGGCAGGAACGCGTTCGGGCCGCGCACCCAGGAGATATCGACGCGATCGAGTTCAGTGTCGAAATGCACGACCTGTCCGAGGCCGTGCACACCGCGGTCGGTGCGGCCAGCAACGACCGTCTGCACGGGCGTGCGCGCGAATTCGCGCAGCGCCCGTTCGAGCTCGTCCTGCACCGTGTTGCCATGCGGTTGCGACTGCCAGCCGGCGAACGCCGCGCCGTCGTACTGCACGCCTAATGCAATGCGCTTCACGACAGCGGTGCGAGAGTCGAAAGCAACGCGCGGGCTTCGGTGCGCGTAGCTGGATCGTTCGCTTCGATCACTTCGTTGATGAGCGCGCGGGCGCCCGCGAGATCGCCGAGTTCGATGTACTCGGAGGCCAACTCCAGCTTGTTGCGCGCGATGCGGGCTAGATCGGCCGGCGTGAAGGCCGGCAACGGCTGGGCCGGACTCGGCGGCAGTTCGAGGTCGAAGTCGAGCTTCAGCGCGCCGAAGCCCGCCGCGCCAAGACCCGCTACGGCGCCGTGGCCTGCCGTGCCGGCGGCGATCTGGTCAGCGATGTGCGGAGCGTCGTCGTCCACGTCGTGGGCGCCGAAGGCCTGCTGCGCGGTCGTGTCCGGCGATGCGCCCGGCTGCGTCGACAGCGATGTGGAACGCTCCGCGTCGCTGATGGCGGGCACTTCGATGCGCGGCGGCAGCGGCATGTTCAGGCTGCTGAACGCGTCGACGGCGTCGCGCGGGAATTCGGTCGGTGCGGACGGCTCGGCTTGCGGCGGTGCCGGGATGTCGCTGAACGGCTGACCGAACGACGCGGTGGCGTGCGGTTCGATCTGGTGTTGCGTGAAATCGATCACTGGAGGTGGAACGTTTAGGAGAGTCTGCGGTTCGGCCGTCGCGGTGTGCGGTTCGGTCGAGGGTGTTTCTGTTGAGCTTGGGGTCGCGGTTGTAGTGGTGTCTGCCGCTTCATCTGCCGTCGGGCCTTCTGTGGATTCGTCGTCCCATTGCAGACGATGCGCGTGCTCGTCCTGCGTTTCGCCGGTGACCGGCTCGAGCGGTCCCAGCGGCAACGCTTCGGCGCCGAGTTCTGCCGCGGCGGCAAGATTGGCGGCTGTAGCAGCGGCGCGCAGGGTTTCATCGTGAGTCGGGGTGACTGCCGGTGATTCAGTGGACGGTTCGCTTGCGCTGGACAGCGGGATGTCGGCGAGTGGGGCCGTCGGTGCAATGGGTTCAGGAGTGTCCGGTTGTGCTGGGTGGCCTGCTTGCAGTGCCTCCTGTTCCGCAGCCGCGCGCTCGGCTGCGATGCGCTCCGCCTCTGCGCGTTCCGCTTCCGCACGTTCCGCCGCGACACGTGCCGCTTCCTGCTCGGCTGCTGCGCGTTCCGCTGCCGCCTTCTCCTCGGCCGCTGCTCGTTCTGATTCGGCCTGCTCCGCTGCTGCCTGTTCGGCTGCCGCGCGTTCCGCTGCGGCTTGCTCTGCCGCCGTACGCTCTGCTGCCGCAGCCGCCTGCTGTGCAGCCTCGTGATTTCGCGCGTCCGATCCTTCCGTGACCGCCGCCGGCCCGGACGCCGATCTGGCCATATCGGCATCAGATGCCTCGGCAGCGCGCGCCGTGGCCTCCTTTTCGCGCTTGCGGCGACCCATGCGCAGAGCCGCGAGCAGAACGACCAGTGCCGCGCCCGCCGCCGCCGCGATGCTCAGATCACGCTGAGACAAGCCACCTTCATTCGACGGCGACGTCGCCACGTTCGCGCGCGCCGGCGCTGCGGCCATCGTCGGCGCAGAACCACCCGCGGCCGGTTGCGCAGCGCTTGTCGGCGCGGGGCCCGAGGCGACCGGCGCCCCGCCGATACCGTGCTTCTGCAACTCCATCAGGACGCGGTTCTTCAGCGCCAGCAATTGCTGCAGACTAGACACCTGCGGATGCGGCTGCGAAGCCACCGGCGCGGCCGTTGTGGCGGTCGACGGTGCTTGTCCGGCAGGCGCACTCGCCGACGGTTGAATCGATCCGGCCCATTCCTGCGCGCCGCTCGTCGCCACTGGCGCGGAGCCCGCCACCGGCGCGGACGAAACCACGCCGCCCGCCGCCGCGCCAATCGATACAGCCGCGCTCGCTGCGACCGGCGCACTGGCCGTGCCGGAGACCGCAGGTGCGGCCGGTGTTGTCGTTTGAGCCGCGGCACTGGCCGCGGTCGCAACGGCCGCGTTCACCTGCGCGACAGCGCTCGCCGTGCTAGCCGCCGCCGCGGCTGGCACCGCCGTCGATGTGGAAGCGGGCGTAACCACCGTAGACTCCGACGCCCCCGCCGCCGCCCCAGCCGACGAAGCCGCCAACGCCCCCGACGCATCGAGCGCCGGCACGATCAATACCGCGCCCACCCGCAGCCGGCTCGGATCGTGATTCATGAACGCCGCCGGATTCGTGTCGAACAATGCGCGCGTTGCGCGCACGAGTACCGCCCGGTCGTGCGACAGCGTGATAGCGATCGCGACATCGTTCAGTGACTGTCCAGCGTGTACCGTGTACCGACTGCCTGCGACGACAGCCACGGCAGCGGAAGCGGCATCCGGCGCGCTCGCGATACTGACCGGCGCGGCGAGCGAATTGCCTGCGCCACCGCCGAGCAGCGCGAGGGCGAAAGCGGCACCTGCGGCCATCGCCGCCGGACGGCTCCGGAATCGCCCCTTATCGTGACGAATGGACATAGCCCGAAGAGCGGAGCGTCGAAAGTTCATCGGGACTCCTGGCGCGTCAGCGCGCAGCCTTTTTTGCGAATGGAAAGAGACAAGATGATCGGAGCACACAATGAAAAAAGCGCCGCGCAAGCGCGACGCTTCTTGAGTTGTCTACGCGTCGTGAGCGCGTAGTTTACTTTACTTGTCGAGCACAATGCGAAGCATGCGACGCAGAGGTTCAGCCGCGCCCCACAGCAGCTGATCGCCGACCGTGAAGGCCGACAGATATTCGCCGCCCATCGCGAGCTTGCGCACGCGGCCGACCGGCACCGTCAGCGTACCCGTGACGACCGCCGGGGACAGATCGCGCATGGACGCTTCACGCTCGTTCGGCACGACCTTGACCCAGTCGTTGCCCGACGCGAGGATGCTATTCACTTCGTCGAGCGGCACATCCTTGTTCAGCTTGATCGTGAGAGCCTGGGAGTGGCAGCGCATCGCGCCGATCCGCACGCACAGACCGTCGACCGGAATCGAACCCGGCGTGCCCATGGCCGGCTTGCCGAGAATCTTGTTGGTTTCCGCGCCGCCCTTCCACTCTTCCTTCGACATGCCGTTGCCGAGATCCTTATCGATCCACGGAATCAGCGAGCCTGCGAGCGGCACGCCGAAGTGGTCGGTCGGCATGCTGTCGCTGTTCATCGCGTTCAGCACGCGACGGTCGATGTCGAGAATCGCCGAAGACGGATTCGCGAGTTCGTCCTTCACCGCACCGTGCAGCGTGCCCATCTGCGACAGCAGTTCGCGCATGTTCTGCGCGCCCGCGCCCGACGCGGCCTGATACGTCATGGCCGTCATCCAGTCGACGAGGTTTTCGCGGAACAGGCCGCCCAGCGCCATCAGCATCAGGCTGACCGTGCAGTTACCGCCGATGAAATTCTTCTGGCCTTTGACGAGCGCGTTCTTGATCACGTCGAGGTTGACCGGATCGAGAATGATGACCGCGTCGTCCTTCATGCGCAGCGACGAAGCCGCGTCGATCCAGTAGCCGTTCCAGCCCGCCGCGCGCAACTTCGGGAACACTTCGTTCGTGTAGTCACCGCCCTGGCAGGAGATGATCGCGTCGCACTTCTTCAGGTCTTCGATGCTTGTCGCATCTTTGAGCTTGGTCTCGTTTTTGGCGAACGACGGCGCGTTGCCGCCCGCGTTGCTGGTGCTGAAAAACACCGGTTCGATCAAGTCGAAATCGCCTTCCTGCTGCATACGTTGCATCAGGACGCTGCCGACCATGCCGCGCCAACCTACGAGACCTACGTTCATGACTTCATACCCTTCGAATGGAAACTTCCCCGCATCTTTGCCCGCAGTGACCGCGCGGGGAAGATGGGCGGGCACAACGGACGATCAGCGCTTCGTGATCGTTTTCGGGGTAATGGTTTTGATGGTAATGGCGAACTCGATTGCACGGGCTGTTGTGCCGTGCAATTTGGAAATCGAGGAGATTCGGGAGATCTCAGCCATCGAAACAATATACACGAAAACGGAAAACCGGCGGCGCTCTTCGCCGTATTGAGCGCGAAACGGCCTGTTTCAGGGCCGATTCGCGTTTTCAACGCGTTTTACAGCGCGGCCACCACGGCATCGCCCATCGCGGCGGTGCCGACCTGCTTGCAACCCGGCGTGAAAATGTCGCCGGTGCGGTAGCCCTGTTCGAGCACCTTCTTCACAGCGTTTTCGATGCGATCAGCCTGCTCCGCCTTGTTCAGCGAATAGCGCAGCATCATCGCGGCGGACAGGATCGTCGCGAGCGGATTCGCAACACCCTTGCCGGCGATATCCGGCGCGGAACCGTGCGAGGGCTCGTACAAGCCCTTGTTGTTCTTGTCGAGCGACGCCGAAGGCAGCATGCCGATCGAGCCGGTCAGCATGGCCGCCTCATCGGACAGGATGTCGCCGAACATGTTGCCGGTCACGATCACGTCGAACGACTTCGGCGCCTTCACGAGTTGCATCGCGGCGTTGTCGACGTACATGTGCGACAGCTCGACGTCCGCGTATTCCTTCGACACCTCGATCATCACGTCCTTCCAGAACTGCGACGTTTCGAGCACGTTGGCTTTATCGACCGAGGTCAGCTTCTTGCCACGCTTTTGCGCTGCCTGAAACGCGACATGCGCGATGCGGCGCACTTCGGGCTCCGAATAGCGCATCGTGTCGAAGCCCTCCTTCGCGCCGGCGAACAGGCCGTCCGGTGACGTACGCACGCCGCGCGGCGCGCCGAAGTAGATGTCGCCGTTCAGTTCGCGCACGATCAGGATGTCGAGACCCGAAACGATCTCTTCCTTCAGCGACGACGCACCCGTGAGTTGCGGGTAGCAGATCGCCGGGCGGAAGTTCGCAAAGAGTTCCAGGTGCTTGCGCAGACCGAGAATCGCCTGCTCCGGGCGCAGAGCGCGTTCGAGCTTGTCGTATTTCCAGTCGCCGACCGCGCCGAACAGAATCGCGTCGGCTTCTTTCGCGAGCGCGAGCGTCGAGTCGGGCAGCGGATGGCCCTTCGCTTCAAAGCCCGCGCCGCCGACCGGCGCTTCTTCGAGTTCGAACTTCTCGCCGAGCACGTTCAGGACCTTGACGGCCTCCTTGACGATTTCGGGACCGATGCCGTCGCCCGGCAACACTGCGATCTTCATGCGAATTCCTTGATGATTTTTCGAGACTTTCTGGCGCGAACTGACGCGGGTGCATGGACCTCGGGCCCTCATGCCCTCGCGCGTTCGTTTAACCGACGAGGCGATTGTTCAGCCACGGTTGCTTTGCGAGACGCTCCGCTTCGAACTGGCGAATCTTGTCCGCGTGACGCAGCGTGAGACCGATGTCGTCGAAACCGTTCAGCAGGCAGTACTTGCGGAACCCCGCGACTTCGAACGGATATTCGGTGCCGCCGTCGGCCGTGCGCACGACCTGCGCTTCGAGGTCGACCGTCAGCTTGAAGCCGTTGAACGCATAGGTTTCGTTGAACAGATGATCGACCTGTTGTTCGCTCAGTACGATCGGCAGCAAGCCATTCTTGAAGCAGTTGTTGTAGAAGATGTCCGCAAAACTCGGCGCGATCAGCGCGCGGAAGCCATACTGCTGCAACGCCCAAGGCGCGTGTTCACGCGAGCTGCCGCAGCCGAAATTCTTGCGCGCGAGCAGCACCGAAGCGCCCGCGTAGCGCGGCTGATTCAGCACGAAGTCCGGATTCAGCGGACGCCTCGAGTTGTCCTGCCCCGGTTCGCCGTGGTCGAGGTAGCGCCATTCGTCGAACGCGTTCGGACCAAAGCCCGTGCGCTTGATCGACTTCAGGAACTGCTTCGGGATGATCGCGTCCGTGTCGACGTTCTCGCGATCGAGCGGCGCCACAACGCCGGTGTGTACGATGAATTTATCCATGACGCTAGCGCCTGTTCAGGACCGGGTGATGCGGGTGGCGGCCGGAAAGCGCCGCACCGCATCGCCGGCAAAAATCAAAACCCGCTTATTTCTCAGCGTGATTGCTGATCGAATTGCCAAGGTGCGACATGTCCTCGCCGAATCCGTGCACCGTGTTGCAGCCGGCGAGACCGAGCAGGAGCCCGGCGAGCGCACCGAGTGCGAAGCGGCGCAGTAGAGTGATGCGATTCAAGTTCTTCATCATGCGATTTATCCAAGCTTGCGAATATCGACGAAATGCCCTTCGATGGCCGCAGCCGCGGCCATTGCGGGACTCACCAGGTGCGTGCGACCACCGGCACCCTGACGACCTTCGAAGTTCCGGTTCGACGTGGATGCGCAACGCTCGCCCGGCTCGAGCCGGTCGGCGTTCATTGCGAGACACATCGAGCAGCCCGGCTCGCGCCATTCGAAACCGGCGTCCGTGAAGACCTTGTCGAGGCCTTCACGCTCCGCCTGCGCCTTCACCAGACCCGAACCCGGCACGACCATCGCCAGACGGATGTTAGGCGCAACGCGGCGGCCGAGCTTCTTCACGACGTAAGCCGCAGCGCGAATGTCTTCGATGCGCGCATTGGTGCACGACCCGATGAAGATTTTATCCGGCTTGATCGACTCGATCGGTGCGTTCGGCTCGAGCGCCATGTACTTGAGCGCGCGCTCCATCGCGTCGCGCTTGACCGGGTCCTTCTCGCGCTCCGGATCCGGCACGCGGCCGTCGACGGGCGTGACCATTTCCGGCGACGTGCCCCACGTGACCTGCGGCACGATTTCGGCGGCGTTCAACTCGACCACGCGATCGAAATGCGCGCCGTCGTCCGTCTTGAACTGCTTCCAGTACTCGACCGCGTGATCCCACTCGACGCCCTGCGGCGAGAACGGACGGCCCTTCAGGTATTCGACCGTGGTCTCGTCGACCGCGACCATGCCGGCGCGCGCGCCCGCTTCGATCGCCATGTTGCAGACGGTCATGCGGCCTTCCATCGACAGCGCGCGGATCGTCGAGCCGCCGAATTCGATTGCGTAGCCGGTGCCGCCCGCGGTGCCGATCTTGCCGATGATCGCGAGCACGATGTCCTTCGCGGTGCAGCCGCGCGGCAGTTGGCCCTCGACCTTCACGAGCATGTTCTTGCTCTTCTTCTGCAGGAGCGTTTGCGTGGCCAGCACGTGCTCGACTTCCGACGTGCCGATGCCGTGCGCGAGCGCACCGAACGCGCCGTGTGTGGACGTGTGCGAGTCACCGCAGACGATCGTCATACCCGGCAGCGTGGCGCCCTGTTCCGGCCCGATGATGTGGACGATGCCCTGACGCACGTCGTTCATCTTGAACTGCGTGATGCCGTAGGCGTCGCAGTTCGAGTCGAGCGTGTCGACCTGCAGCTTCGAGACCGGATCGGCGATGCCGTGGCTGCGGTCCGTGGTCGGCACGTTGTGGTCGGACACGGCCAGGTTCGCGCTGATGCGCCACACCGGGCGCTCGGCCATCTTCAGGCCTTCGAACGCCTGCGGGCTGGTCACTTCATGCAGCAGATGACGGTCGATGTAGAGAATCGTGGTGCCGTCGTCTTCCGTGTGGACCACGTGCGTGTTCCACAATTTGTCGTAGAGAGTCTGTGCCATGGTATGCGGGGTAGTAATGACTGCGGGCTGACTGTGTCGATTGATTATGCCACGCTGCGCATCGCGATGGGCTGCTCAGCCGACGAAAAAACCGATAAAAAACATGGAGTTGGCTGGTAGTGGCAATACCTGTATCGACGTTACCCGGCAAGTGTTGGCCCCTGCGACGCCAATGCGCCGCATGCGCGACCCGCGGCGGACGCACAAACAGAAACGCCCCAACGGTAGACCCGTTGAGGCGTTGTATTCACTCCGATTTCGCGCCGGCGCGCGGCACGAATTCCGCGACGAAGCGCGCGTATCGAGGTCGATCAGCGATTAGCGCTGTGCGATCGGCTTCGCTTCACGCAGCGTCTCGCCGATGAACAATTGACGCGGACGGCCAATCTTCTGCTCGGGATCGGCGATCATTTCGTTCCACTGTGCAATCCAGCCGACCGTACGTGCCATCGCGAAGATACACGTGAACATCGAGGTCGGAATGCCCAGCGCGCGCTGCACGATACCCGAGTAGAAATCGACGTTCGGGTACAGCTTGCGCGACACGAAGTATTCGTCTTCGAGCGCGATCTTTTCCAGTGCCATCGCGAGCTTGAACAGCGGGTCGTCGTGCAGGCCCAGCTCTTCGAGCACTTCGTGGCAGGTTTCGCGCATCAGCTTCGCGCGCGGGTCGTAGTTCTTGTACACGCGGTGACCGAAGCCCATCAGCTTCACGCCCGAGTTCTTGTCCTTCACCTGCTTGATGAACTCAGGAATGTTGTCGACCGAGCCGATTTCTTCCAGCATGTTCAGTGCGGCTTCGTTTGCACCGCCGTGCGCCGGGCCCCACAGACACGCGATACCCGCTGCGATACAGGCGAACGGATTCGCACCCGACGAACCGGCGAGACGCACGGTCGACGTCGACGCGTTCTGCTCGTGGTCCGCGTGCAGAATCAGGATACGGTCGAGCGCGCGCACCAGCACGTCGTTGACCTTGTACTCTTCGCACGGGTTCGAGAACATCATGCGCATGAAGTTCGCGCTGTACGACAGGTCGTTCTTCGGATACACGAACGGCTGGCCGATGCTGTACTTGTACGCCATTGCGACCAGCGTGGGCAGCTTCGCGATCATGCGGATCGCCGACACTTCGCGGTGACGCGGGTTATTGATGTCGAGCGAGTCGTGATAGAACGCGGACAGCGCGCCGACCGCGGCGACCAGAATCGCCATCGGGTGCGCATCGCGACGGAAGCCGCGGAAGAAGAACTGCATCTGCTCGTGCACCATCGTGTGCTTCGTGACGGTACCGACGAACTCGGCCTTTTGCTTCTCGTTCGGCAGCTCGCCGTTCAGCAGCAGATAGCAGGTTTCGAGGAAGTCGGCGTTCTGCGCGAGGTTGTCGATCGGGTAGCCGCGGTAGAGCAGTTCGCCCTTGTCGCCGTCGATGTAGGTGATCGCCGAATTGCACGACGCCGTCGACATGAAGCCCGGATCGTACGTGAATTTGCCGGTCTGGCCGTACAGTTTACGAATGTCGATGACGTCCGGGCCAATCGTGCCCTTGTAAATCGGCATTTCGACGCTCGGCGAATTGTCGCTGAACGATAGCGTGGCTTTAACATCTGACGGGGTCATAGCACATCCTCAATCGAAGTATGGAAACAGGGTTTCGATAATTGCACGCCTGGAACAACGGACTGGCGGCGCTCAAGCGTTGCGCAGCAGCGCCAGCACCCGGACCACGTCCGGGTCGGCCAGATCGCCTTCTGGTTCCTTGCGCGCGAGGAGCAAGTCCATCAGGTCGTTATCGCTCAGCTCGAGCAGGCGCGTAAGTGCGCCCACGTCGGCATCGCTGAGGTCATGCTCATATCGGCTGAAAAAACGCTCGAAAATCAGATCGTTTTCCAGCAGGCCCCGCCGTGCGCGCCAGCGTAGGCGCGCACGGCGGAGAGGGTCGGACTGATGCGATGTATCGGTCATGTCGGTACGCCCCGGGCCGCCCTGAGGCGTACTGACCGCCCCCTTCGGGGCAGCGCACGCAAGGGCGCGCGGGGCTCATTCATACTAGACAGCGCGGCGAACCATCAATTCCTTGATCTTGCCAATTGCCTTGGTCGGGTTCAGGCCCTTCGGGCAAACGTCGACGCAATTCATGATGGTGTGGCAACGGAACAGACGATACGGATCTTCCAGGTTGTCGAGGCGCTCGCCAGTTGCCTCGTCGCGGCTATCCGCGATGAAGCGGTAGGCTTGCAGCAGACCAGCCGGGCCGACGAACTTGTCCGGGTTCCACCAGAAGCTCGGGCACGACGTCGAGCAGCTCGCGCACAGAATACATTCGTACAGGCCGTCGAGTTCGTCGCGTTCTTCCGGCGACTGCAGACGTTCCTTTTCCGGCGGCGGCGTATCGTTGATCAGGTACGGCTTGATCGAGTGATACTGGTTGAAGAACTGCGTGAAGTCGCAGATCAGGTCACGCACGACGGGCAGGCCCGGCAGCGGACGCAGCACGATCTTCTGCGGCAGGTCGTTCAGGTTCGTCAGGCACGCGAGGCCGTTCTTGCCGTTGATGTTCATTGCGTCCGAACCGCACACACCTTCGCGGCACGAGCGACGGAACGACAGCGTTTCGTCGAGCGCCTTCAGCTTGACGAGCGCGTCGAGCAGCATGCGTTCGTGCGAGTCGATTTCGATCTCGTACGTTTGCATGCGTGGTGCGGCGTCCTTGTCCGGATCGTAGCGGTAAATTTCAAATGTACGCTTGGCCATTTCTCTGAATTCCTTTGACTTGTGCCTTAGAAGGTACGCGCTTTCGGCGGAACCGATTCGACGGTCAGCGGCTTCATGTGAACCGGCTTGTAGTCGAGGCGATCGCCTTCGCTGAACCACAACGTATGGCGCAGCCAGTTTTCGTCGTCGCGATGTTCGAAGTCGTTTTGCGCGTGCGCGCCACGGCTTTCCTTGCGCGCTTCGGCGGAGACCATGGTGGCGCGTGCCACTTCGATCAGGTTCGCCACTTCCAGCGCTTCGACACGGGCCGTGTTGAAGACCTTCGACTTGTCCTTCAGATGGATGTTGTCGACGCGTGCCGCCACTTCGCGGATAGCTTCGACGCCTTCGGCCAGCAGAGCCGAGGTACGGAACACGCCAGCGTGCTTCTGCATCGTGCCGCGGATGTCGTTCGCGACCGACTGGGCGTACTCGCCCGACGACGAGCTATCGAGCTTCGCCAGACGCGACAGCGCAAAGTCGGCTGCATCTGCCGGCAGCGGCTTGTGTTCCTTCAGTTCCTTCACGTGCTTGACGATGTGGTTGCCGGCAGCGCGGCCGAACACCACGAGGTCGAGCAGCGAGTTCGTGCCGAGACGGTTCGCACCGTGCACCGACACGCACGAGCATTCGCCCACTGCGTAGAAACCATTGACGACTTCTTCGTGGCCGCGCGGCGTACCGACGACCTGGCCGTTGATGTTCGTCGGAATACCGCCCATCTGGTAGTGGATGGTCGGCACGACCGGGATCGGCTCCTTGATGCAGTCGACGTTCGCGAACTTCAGCGCGATTTCGCGGATCGACGGCAGACGCTTCATGATCGTCTCGGCGCCGATGTGCGACAGGTCGAGCAGCACGTGGTCCTTGTTCGGACCCACACCGCGGCCTTCCTTGATTTCCTGGTCCATCGAACGCGAAACGAAGTCACGCGGCGCCAGATCCTTCAGCGTCGGCGCGTAGCGTTCCATGAAACGCTCGCCGTTCGAGTTGCGCAGAATACCGCCCTCGCCGCGCACGCCTTCGGTGATCAGCACGCCCGCGCCGGCCACGCCGGTCGGGTGGAATTGCCAGAACTCCATGTCCTGCAACGCGATGCCCGAACGGGCCGCCATGCCGAGGCCGTCGCCGGTGTTGATGAACGCGTTGGTCGATGCTGCGAAGATCCGGCCCGCGCCGCCCGTGGCAAACAGCGTGGTCTTGCCTTCGAGGATGTAGACGTCGCCCGTTTCCATTTCCAGCGCGGTCACGCCGAGTACGTCGCCGTCGGCGTCGCGGATCAGGTCCAGCGCCATCCATTCGACGAAGAATTGCGTCTTGGCAGCAACGTTCTGCTGGTACAGCGTGTGCAGCAGCGCGTGACCGGTACGGTCAGCCGCCGCGCAGGCGCGTTGCACCGGCTTTTCGCCATAGTTCGCGGTGTGGCCGCCGAACGGGCGCTGATAGATCGTGCCGTCCGCGTTACGGTCGAACGGCATGCCCATGTGTTCGAGTTCGTAGACGGCGTTCGGTGCTTCACGGCACATGAACTCGATCGCGTCCTGGTCGCCGAGCCAGTCGGAGCCCTTGATCGTGTCGTAGAAGTGGTAATGCCAGTTGTCTTCGCTCATGTTGCCGAGCGAAGCGCCGATGCCGCCTTGCGCCGCGACCGTGTGCGAACGCGTCGGGAACACCTTGGACAGCACGCAGACCGACAGACCGGCGCGCGCGAGTTGCAGCGAAGCGCGCATCCCCGAGCCACCTGCGCCGACGATAACCACGTCAAACTTGCGACGCGGCAGAGAATTCTTGATTGCAGCCATTCTTTTACACTCTCCAGAGAATCTGCGCAGCGTAGCCCGCACTTGCGAGCAGCCAGAGGATCGTCAACGCCTGCAGGACGAGACGCGTGCCAACGGGCTTCACGTAATCCATCCAGATGTCGCGCACACCCACCCACGCGTGGTAGAACAGCGAGAGAAGCGTGACGAACGTGGCGAGTTTCATCCACTGCGTCGCGAAGATCGACGCCCAGCCGTCGTACGAGAAGTCGCGCGCGCCGAAGAACCACGCGAGCAGAATCACCGTGTAGACCGCCATCACGCAGGCGGTGACGCGTTGCGCGAGCCAGTCGCGCAGACCGTAATGCGCGCCGACGACGAGACGCTTCGAACCGATTCGGTTATTGGCTGACATTTTTTAGAATGCTCCGAACAGTTTTGCCGCGAATGCAATGGTAAGCAGCGACGACACGACGATCACCACGACGGAGGTCGACTTGCCCTTCTCCTTCGACACGGCATCGTGATTCGTATCCATCACGAGGTGACGGACGCCGGCGCAGAAGTGGAACAGGAAAGCCCACGCGAGAACGAGCGTGATCAGCTTGACAATGATGTTGGAGAGGAAGGCCTTGAAGACTTCGAAGCTCAGTTCGGAAGTCAGGCTCTGATCGAAGAGGAACAGCAGGAACGGAAGAAATAGAAACAACAAGGCACCGCTCACGCGGTGCAGAATCGACACGCGTCCCGCCAGCGGGAGACGGTATGCCGTCAATATTTGCCCAATACCGATGTTCCGGAATTCCGGCCTCGGTTTTTTTACGGCTTCTGCCATGCTAGACCCCTACTATGTAGTCACACTAATCCGCAATTTTAGCGCCTTTTTATATCGCGCTGCAGCGAAAACCACCATGGTTCCTTTGCCGTGCGCGCAGTGAAAGCGCCCTCCGATCGGCACGCGTGCGGGACGCCGCGCCTCGTTCCAACCTGAGTTAGCTCAGATCGTTCTGATAGTAATACCCGGTTGTGACATACCAACCTCGCCGGACTTCGACCGGCCGGTCCCCATAGGTATAGGACACGCGCTCGACCGAGAGCAACGGAAAACCTGCCGGCACATGCAGCAGGTCCGCCACGGCAGGGTCCGCCGCGACCGCGCGGATCTTCTCCGTCGCGCGAATCATGCGGGTGCCGAATTCCGTCTCGAACATCGCGTAGAGAGGACCCTTGTACTCCGACAGCCGCTCGAGCGTGAGCCCGCGGAACACGGCGCCGGGCAGCCAGATCTCGTCGAGCACCGTGACTTCGCCGTCGAACTGCAGCAAACGCTTGATCAGCACGACCGGATCGGCGGGCTTCAGATCGAGCTGCCGGGCGATTTCCGCCGACGCGCGCAGCCGCCGGCATTCGAGCAGGCGGCTCACGTGCGGATGCTCGGCGCCGTCGTCGGCCAGCAGTCTCAGGAAGCGGAACTGCGCGCGCTCTTCGTTGTGCGTTGCAACGAAGGTGCCCTTGCCCTGGCGTCGCACCAGCAGGTTGTCGGCGGCCAATTCGTCGATCGCCTTGCGCACGGTGCCCTGGCTCACCTTGAAACGCGCGGCCAGTTCGACTTCACTAGGAATGATCTCGCCCGGCTTCCATTCGCCGCTTTCAAGGCTCTGCGTAATCAAGCCCTTGATCTGCTGATACAAAGGGCTGAAAGTAGGTGACGCAGCAGCACCGACAGCGGATACACCTTCGCCCGCGGCCCCCTGGCCATTCGGGTTCACAGGATTCGCCGGGTTCGAATTCATGCGCGCATTTCATCATAAAGGGCTGGGGCACGTCTAGGCTTTTTCCCGCGATAGATATGTCTTATATAAGACATAAGATACTGTTGACTTTGTCGGTTTCGACTCCTACACTCCTTGTCGAGCAAGGGTTTGCGGGGTTTTGCGGCGGCTGTTTGATGCTGCGCCGCGACGCTCCGGCCGCCACTCTGCGCCATGCCGTCCTCTACGCAGTTCAGGTTTCGATTCGCCGCCATCCATTGCATTCGCGCGTTGTATCCGTGTTGCACTCGCTGGCCAGACGCTTGCCGAACCGCGCTGTTCGCAGGAGCCCGCAGCGTGCAGTTGCGGCCCCGGCCCGGCGTGAGCCCAGGGCCATCCGATCCCGCTCGGCAGTACAGGTTTCCGGCACGGCGGTCTTGCCGCAGCGCGCCGCCCGGTCTCGGCACATTCCGAGCCCGCACGCGAACAGTGATTTCCGCCGTGTTTCATAACGCTTCGCTGAACGCGCATATAGAATGGCGTTTTCCCTAGCGTCTAACGCATCGTCCTGGAGATTTCTCAATGGCTAAGCCCGCAAAGCGCGTTGCCGTCACCGGCGCCGCAGGTCAAATCGCTTACTCCCTGCTGTTCCGCATCGCCAATGGCGACCTGCTCGGCAAGGACCAGCCGGTGATCCTGCAGCTGCTCGATCTGCCGCAAGCGCAAGCCGCCGTCAAAGGCGTCGTGATGGAACTGGATGATTGCGCATTCCCGCTGCTGTCGGGCGTCGTGATCACGGACGACCCGAAGGTCGCATTCAAGGATGCCGACATTGCCCTGCTCGTCGGCGCGCGTCCGCGTTCGAAGGGCATGGAGCGCAAGGATCTGCTGTCGGCCAACGCCGAGATCTTCACGGTTCAAGGCAAGGCGCTGAACGACGTCGCCAGCCGCGACGTGAAGGTGCTGGTGGTCGGCAACCCGGCCAACACGAACGCGTACATCGCCATGAAGTCGGCACCGGATCTGCCGAAGAAGAACTTCACCGCGATGCTGCGTCTGGACCACAACCGCGCGCTGTCGCAACTGGCTGCCAAGTCGGGCAAGCCGGTCGCGTCGATCGAAAAGCTCGCCGTGTGGGGCAACCACTCGCCGACCATGTACCCGGACTTCCGCGTCGCGACGGCAGAAGGTCAGGACCTGACCAAGCTGATCAACGACGAAGAGTGGAACCGCAACACCTTCATCCCGACGGTCGGTAAGCGCGGCGCGGCGATCATCGAAGCGCGCGGCCTGTCGTCGGCGGCATCGGCAGCTAACGCTGCGATCGACCACGTGCGCGACTGGGTGCTCGGCACGAACGGCAAGTGGGTCACCATGGGCATTCCGTCGGACGGCTCGTACGGCATCCCTGAAGACATCATCTACGGCGTGCCGGTGACCTGCGAAAACGGCGAATACAAGCGCGTCGAAGGTCTTGCAATCGACGCGTTCTCGCGCGAAAAGATGGACGGCACGCTGCAGGAACTGCTGGAAGAGCGCGACGGCGTTCAGCATCTGCTCGGCTAAGCACCTGATGCGGATGAGCCGGAACTCCGAAGCGTTTGCGCAGCGGGTTCCGGTTTTTTTCGTGCGAATGGCCATGCAATCATCGCCATTCGCCTCTGATTCGAACGTGCTTTGCCATTGCCCGGCGGCACTCGCGCAGAGCACGCCCGAATCCGATTCCCCCTAATTCTCACCACGCCTCACACGCCGAAGATGCGCGTTCTCACACCCGCCGAAGTGCTGTTTGAGGGCGAAGCGCCGCCCGCTGTGCTCCCTGCCTGCGATCACTACGCGGGCAGCGAAAAGCTGATGCTGAAATCGCTCGCGTTGCAGCAGCGACTCGGCCCGGTGTTCGATATCACGCTCGATTGCGAAGACGGCGCCCAGGTCGGCCGCGAGGCCGAGCACGCGGAGCTGGTTGCATCGCTGCTGGGCAGCGAGCATGACCGCTTCGGCCGCGTCGGCGTGCGCATCCACGACTTTGCACACGCGCACTGGCGCGACGACGTGCGCCTGATTCTGCGCGCCGCGAAGCGGGTACCTGCTTACATCACGCTGCCGAAAATCCGCAACGTCCACGATGCCGCCGAGATGATCGCGTTCATCGAGGCGACGCGGCGCGAGCTCAATATTGCGCAACCGGTGCCGGTGCAACTGCTGGTCGAAACACACGGCGCGCTCACCAGCGTGTTCGAGTTGGCCGCGCTGCCGGGCGTCGAGGCGCTGAGCTTCGGCCTGATGGACTTCGTCTCCGCGCACGACGGCGCGATCCCCGATACCGCGATGCGCTCGCCGGGCCAGTTCGATCATCCGCTCGTGCGGCGCGCGAAGCTCGAAATTTCGGCGGCCTGCCACGCGTATGGCAAGGTGCCATCGCACAATGTCAGCACCGAAGTACGCGACATGAGCGTGGTCGCGAACGATGCGCAGCGCGCCCGCAACGAGTTCGGCTACACGCGCATGTGGAGCATCCATCCGGCTCAGATCGAGGCGATCATCGCCGCGTTCGCGCCGCGCGACGAAGAAATCGCGACAGCCACCGAAATCCTGCTGGCCGCCCAGTCCGCGTATTGGGGCCCGACGCGTCACGGCGATACGCTGCACGACCGTGCGAGCTACCGCTATTACTGGTCGGTGCTGCGCCGCGCGCAGACCACCGGCCGCGCTGTTGCGCAAGAGGCGGCGCCGCTTTTTGCGAAAGTGGACGCTAACGGACAGTCGGCGGCATGAGCGACGTGGCTTGAACGGCAGCAATCTGCCGGCACACTGGAGAAGGCCGAAGATGAGCGAGACAACGCAAGCCGCTGGCGCAACAGGCGGCAACGAAACGCAAAGCGGCTTCAAGCCGAAAAAATCCGTCGCGCTGTCCGGCGTGACCGCGGGCAACACCGCGCTGTGCACGGTCGGCAAGACCGGCAACGATCTGCACTATCGCGGCTACGACATTCTCGACATCGCCGGCGCGTGTGAATTCGAGGAAATCGCGCATCTGCTGGTCCACGGCAAGCTGCCGACCCAGGCCGAACTCACCGCGTACAAGACGAAGCTGAAGTCGATGCGCGGCCTGCCCGCGAACGTGAAGGCCGCGCTCGAATGGATTCCCGCCGCCGCGCATCCGATGGACGTGATGCGCACCGGCGTGTCGGTGCTCGGCACGGTGCTGCCCGAGAAGGACGACCACAACCTGCCCGGCGCGCGCGACATTGCCGACAAGCTGATGGCCTCGCTCGGCTCGATGCTGCTGTACTGGTATCACTACTCGCACAACGGCAAGCGCATCGAGGTCGAAACCGACGACGATTCGATCGGCGGCCATTTCCTGCATCTGCTGCACGGCGTCGAGCCGTCGAAGGCGTGGGTCGACGCGATGCACGTGTCGCTGAACCTGTACGCGGAGCACGAGTTCAACGCCTCGACGTTCACCGGCCGCGTGATCGCGGGCACGGGCTCGGACATCTACTCGGCGATCACCGGCGCGATCGGCGCGCTGCGCGGCCCGAAGCACGGTGGCGCCAATGAAGCCGCATTCGAAATCCAGTCGCGCTACCAGACACCCGACGAAGCGGAAGCCGATATCCGCCGCCGCGTCGAGAACAAGGAAGTCGTGATCGGCTTCGGTCATCCGGTGTACACGATCTCGGACCCGCGCAACAAGGTGATCAAGGAAGTCGCGAAGAAGCTGTCGAAGGAAGCGGGCAACACGAAGCTGTTCTCGATCGCCGAGCGGCTCGAATCGGTGATGTGGGACGCCAAGAAGATGTTCCCGAACCTCGACTGGTTCAGCGCGGTGTCGTACCACATGATGGGCGTGCCGACCGCCATGTTCACGCCGCTGTTCGTGATCTCGCGTACGGCCGGCTGGAGCGCGCACATCATCGAGCAGCGCGTCGACAACAAGATCATTCGGCCGAGCGCGAACTACACCGGACCCGAGAATTTAAAGTACGTGCCGCTAAATAGGAGAAAATAGCGGTCGCTGTGCGCTCCACAGCGCGTGCAGTTCAGCCCGCGCGGCCGCCGGACCCGTCGTCCGCGCACTGTTTAACTGATTTTAGATAGAAAGGTTTTCTCCATGAAAAAGCTGATGATCGCCGCCATGATTGGCGCCCTGTCCACGACGATGCTGACCGTCGCGACTGACGCCGCTGCTGCGGACACGGCCACCACCACCACGAAGAAGGCCGTTGCAAAGCGCCCGGAGCCGAAGCGCCTGATCAAGCGCAAGGCAAATCCGGCGAAGGAAGCGAAGGTCGATCCGATCCCGGAAGGCGCTGAAAAGTGGTCGTGCAAGGACGGCCTTACTTTCGAAATGAAAGGCGACATGAAGCGCGACCAGATCGTCGTTGTTCACTGGGCGAACAAGAACTACAACCTGCCGCGCGAAGCGACGACGACGGGCGCCGACCGCTTCCACGACGCAGCATCCGGTATGGACCTGGTCGTGATCCCGACGAAGGCCATGCTGTTCCAGGACAAGGACAGCTCGCGTCTCGCGGACGAGTGCAAGACGGTCGCGATGGAACAGGGCGCGCCGGCTGCAACGCAATCGAACGCGATCAACAAGACCGGCAACTGATTCTTGCCGCCAGGGAAGGCCTTCCGATGTCCGCCCCGATCTCCAACGTACGACCCGACCCGGACGCTGTCCTGGTCGATATCGTCGACTACGTGCTGGACTACCAGATCGACAGCGCGCTCGCGCTGGAAACCGCGCGTCATTGCCTGATCGACACGCTCGGTTGCGGACTCGAGGCACTTACCTACCCGGCCTGCACCAAGCTGATGGGACCAATCGTGCCGGGCACGATCGTCCCCAACGGCGCGAAGGTGCCGGGCACGTCGTTCCAGCTGGACCCGGTTCAGGCCGCCTTCAATATCGGCGCGATGATCCGCTGGCTCGATTTCAACGACACCTGGCTCGCCGCCGAATGGGGCCATCCGTCGGACAACCTCGGCGGCATTCTCGCGACGGCCGACTGGCTCTCGCGCACTGCGATCGCAGCGGGCAAAGCGCCGCTGACGATGAAAGACGTCCTGATCGCCATGATCAAGGCGCACGAAATTCAAGGCTGCATCGCGCTCGAAAACTCGTTCAACAAGGTTGGGCTCGATCATGTGCTGCTGGTCAAGCTCGCGTCGACCGCGGTGGTCGGCCAGCTTATTGGCCTCACGCGCGACGAGCTGATCAACGCGGTATCGCAGGCGCTCGTCGATGGGCAGGCGCTGCGCACCTACCGCCATGCGCCGAACACGGGTTCGCGCAAATCGTGGGCCGCCGGCGACGCGACCTCGCGCGCGGTGCGCCTCGCGCTGATCTCGAAGACCGGCGAGATGGGCTATCCGTCGGTGCTCAGCGCGAAAACGTGGGGCTTCTACGACGTGCTGTTCAACGGCAACGCGTTCCGGTTCCAACGTCCGTACGGCTCGTACGTGATGGAAAACGTGCTGTTCAAGATTTCGTTTCCGGCCGAGTTCCACGCGCAAACCGCCGTGGAAGCCGCCCTCGCGCTGCATGCGCAGCTTGCCGCGCAGGGCCGGCGCGTCGAAGACGTTCGCCGCATCACGATTCGCACGCACGAAGCGGCGATTCGCATCATCGATAAAAAAGGCCCCCTGAACAATCCGGCCGACCGCGATCATTGCATCCAGTACATGATCGCGGTGCCGCTGATTTTCGGTCGTCTCACGGCCGCGGATTACGAAGACTCCGTGGCCCAGGATGCACGTATCGATGCGTTGCGCGCGAAGATGGAATGCGTCGAAGACGCGCAGTTCACGAAGGATTATCACGACCCGGAGAAGCGTTCGATCGCCAATGCACTGACGATCGAATTCATCGACGGGTCGAAGTTTGATGAAGTCGTAGTCGAATACCCGATCGGTCATAAGCGCCGTCGCGAAGACGGCATCCCGTTGCTGGTCGAGAAGTTCAGGACCAACCTCGCGCGGCGCTTTCCGGTCAAGCAGCAACTGGCGATTCTCGGCGTATCGCTCGATCAGGCCAAGCTCGAAGCGACGCCGGTCAATGAATACGTCGATCTGTACGTCATCTAGGCTAAGTACTGTAGTTCCGCGATCCAAACCAAGGAAAACACCATGGCCCACAACCTCCACAAAACGCTCAAGGAATTCGACAGCGGTTCCGGCAAAGGCAAGTTCTACTCCCTGCCGCAACTCGGCAAGGCTCTGAACCTCAAGATCGACCGCCTGCCGGTTTCGATCCGTATCGTGCTGGAATCGGTGCTGCGTAACTACGACGGCAAGAAGATCGCCGAAGAACACATCACGCAACTCGCGAACTGGAAGCCGAGCGCAGCGCGCGTCGACGAAATCCCGTTCGTCGTGTCGCGCGTCGTGCTGCAGGACTTCACCGGCGTGCCGCTGCTCGCCGACATCGCTGCAATGCGCGGCGTCGCGAAGGCCGTCGGCAAGAACCCGAAGTCGATCGAGCCGCTCGTGCCGGTCGATCTCGTCGTCGACCACTCGGTGCAGATCGACCACTTCCGCGAGAAGAACGCGCTCGACCTGAACATGAAGCTGGAATTCCAGCGCAACAACGAGCGCTACCAGTTCATGAAGTGGGGCATGCAGGCGTTCGACACGTTCAAGGTTGTGCCGCCGGGCGTCGGCATCGTTCACCAGGTGAACCTCGAGTACCTCGCACGCGGCGTGCACAAGAAGGCCGACGGCGCGGACACCGTGTACTACCCGGATTCGCTGGTCGGCACGGACAGCCACACGACGATGATCAACGGCATCGGCGTGGTCGGCTGGGGCGTGGGCGGTATCGAAGCTGAAGCGGGCATGCTCGGCCAGCCGGTGTACTTCCTGACGCCGGACGTCGTCGGCGTGAACCTGAAGGGCAAGCTGCGCGAAGGCGTGACCGCAACCGACCTCGTGCTGACGATCACCGAACTGCTGCGTAAAGAGAAGGTCGTCGGCAAGTTCGTCGAGTTCTTCGGCGAAGGCACGCGCTCGCTGTCGCTGCCGGACCGCGCGACGATCGGCAATATGGCGCCGGAATACGGCGCGACGATGGGCTTCTTCCCGGTCGACGAAAAGACCATCGACTACTTCAAGGGCACGGGCCGCACGGACGCAGAAATTTCCGCGTTCGAAAACTACTTCAAGGCGCAGAATCTGTTCGGCATTTCGAGCGAAGGCGACATCGACTTCACGAAGGTCGTCACGCTGGATCTCGGCACGGTCGCGCCGTCGCTGGCAGGCCCGAAGCGTCCGCAGGACCGCATCGAAATCGGCCACGTGAAGTCGACCTTCACCGACCTGTTCTCGAAGCCGGTCGCTGAAAACGGCTTCGCGAAGAAAGGCGCCGATCTTGACGCGCAATACACGACGAGCAACGGCGTCGACGTGAAGAACGGCGACGTGCTGATCGCCGCGATCACGTCGTGCACGAATACGTCGAACCCGAGCGTGCTGCTGGCCGCCGGTCTGCTCGCGAAGAAGGCTGTCGAAGCTGGCCTGACGGTCGCTCCGCACATCAAGACGTCGCTGGCACCGGGATCGCGTATCGTCACCGAGTACCTGACGAAGACCGACCTGCTGAAGTACCTCGACAAGCTCGGCTTCACGCTCGCTGCTTACGGCTGCACGACCTGTATCGGTAACGCAGGCGACCTGACGCCGGAACTGAACGAAGCGATCACGAAGAACGACATCGTTGCAGCAGCCGTGCTGTCGGGCAACCGTAACTTCGAAGCGCGTATCCACCCGAACATCCGAGCGAACTTCCTCGCGTCGCCGCCGCTCGTCGTCGCGTACGCGATCGCCGGCAACATCACGCGCGACCTGATGACCGAGCCGGTCGGCAAGGGCAAGGGCGGCAAGGACATCTATCTCGGCGATATCTGGCCGACCAGCGAAGAAGTCAACGCGCTGCTCAAGTACGCGCTCGATTCCGACGCGTTCCGCAAGAACTACTCGCAGCTCACAAAGAAGGGCGACCTGTGGAGCAAGATCGAGGGCGAAGAAGGTCAGGTCTACGACTGGCCGAAGTCGACCTACATCGCCGAGCCGCCGTTCTTCGGCAAGGACTTCTCGATGACGCCGGCTTCCAGCATCGCGCCGGTCAAGGGCGCGCGCGCACTGGGCATCTTCGGTGACTCGGTCACGACCGACCACATCAGCCCGGCAGGGTCGATCAAGGAAGACTCGCCGGCAGGCCGCTGGCTGAAGGAAAACGGCGTGCAGAAGGCCGACTTCAACAGCTACGGCTCGCGCCGCGGCAACCACGACGTGATGATGCGCGGCACATTCGCGAACGTCCGTATCAAGAACCTGATGATCCCGGCGAAGGCGGATGGCACGCGCGTCGAAGGCGGTCTGACGATTCACCAGCCGAGCGGCGAACAACTGTCGATCTACGATGCGGCGATGAAGTACATCGACGCCGATACGCCGACCGTCGTATTCGCGGGTGAAGAGTACGGCACGGGCTCGTCGCGCGACTGGGCGGCCAAGGGTACGCAACTGCTGGGCGTGAAGGCCGTGGTCGCACGCAGCTTCGAGCGGATCCACCGTTCGAACCTCGTCGGCATGGGCGTCCTGCCGCTGCAGTTCAAGGGCTCGGATAGCGTGCAGTCGCTCGGCATCACCGGCGAAGAAACGTACGACATCGAAGGCCTCGGCGACGACTTCAAGCCGCAACAGGAAGTCACGCTCGTGATCCACGGCAAGGACGGCGACAAGCGCGTTCCGGTGCTGCTGCGTATCGACACGCCGATTGAAGTCGACTACTACAAGCACGGCGGGATTCTGCCGTTCGTGCTGCGCTCGCTGCTGGCTGCCTAAGCCTGGCGGCAACGCAAACGGCCTCGCTGTTTGCAGGGGCTGCGTCCTGTGGAGGGCGCAGCCGACTTTGAAGCCCGACCTCTGGTCGGGCTTTTTTTTGGTTCTCTGCGGATTTCCGGGGAGACTGCTTGCGGGTAGGCTGCAGTCGGCCACGAGGCGACGTTCGCCAATCAAAGTAACACAACGCTCGAGCGGCGCCATCGGCTCCGACACCAGCTATTCGCATCGCAGCATCCTAAAGGGATTGCCTGCCGGTGCTTTCTTTAGGGCGATGCAAGTGATTCGCAGAGCCAGTCATCAGCCTTTTACGCTGACGGCACCGCGCTGAACTGCGACTGGCCTCCGGGCCGCTTCAACCCGTTCAAGAAAATCGATTTTCATGCCGTTAACAGGAAACCCACTGAAATCACATCTTTTCAATCGCGGATTAAGAACGAAAAAAGTACCTCATTGAATTGTCCAGCGTTTTGACGGTTTTGCTGCAAGCCTGCGCAGGCACTCCTGCAGTCAAGACCGAAGTGGCCAAGATGGATACCACTAACTTCGACAATTGATTTGAAAATTTGAGGTGGCGTGAGCGCGGGGTTGCCCAGTCGTGATGAAAATTTCACGGCGGTCCAAATTCAAAAAAATTTACAAAACGTACTTAACGGGACAAGAGAATGATTGACGGTAAAAATCGGTTCAGCGTTGCATCGCACATGATGGCGGCAGTTTCCATCGCCGTGGCCATCACTGCCTGTAGTGGTGTCGGCTCAAGCGTCTCTTCCAGTGGCACCACCACGTATCAGGTTGGCGGTACGGTTTCCGGCCTGGTCAGCGGCACCCAACTCCAGTTGAACAATGGCGGAAACGCGTTGACCGTCACGGCCGACGGCAGTTTTGCATTTCCTGCGAAGCTCGTGTCTGGCAGCGCCTACAGCGTGACTGTCGGGGCACAACCGATGGGACAGAACTGCACGATTACCAATAGCGCCGGCACGATGTCGGCAGGCGATGTTACGACAGTCAGCGTTGCGTGCACACGCATCGCTTATGCCTATGTGGTGAACCGAAACAGCAACGACGTTTCACAGTACACGATCGGAGCGAATGGCTCGCTCGCGCCGATGGCCACCGCGAGCGTCAGTACGGGATCCCTCGGGTCGCAGGCGGTCATGGTTGATCCGACAGGCCGGTATGCCTATGTGGCGAACAGCGAGAGCGATAGCGTTTCGCAGTACACGATCGGAGCGGATGGTTCGCTCACGCCGATGGCTACTCCGACTGTCGCTGCGGGATTTTGGCCTGCGGCGGGGGCGGTGGATCCGACCGGCCGGTATGTCTATGTGGTGAATAGCAGCGGCAATGACGTTTCGCAGTACACAATCGGGGCAAACGGCTCGCTCACGCCGATGACTACGACGACTGTCGGTGTGGGATCCTCTCCCTTCTCGCTGACGATCGATCCGACGGGCAAGTATGCCTACGTGACGAACAACGGTGGCAGCAGTGTTTCGCAGTACACGATCGGAGCGGACGGTTCGCTCACACCGATGGCTACGCCGACCGTTACCACGGGCGCTAACCCAGAGTCGGTGATGGTCGATCCGACCGGCAAGTATGCCTATGTGGCGAACAACGGCAGCAGCACCGTTTCGCAGTACACGATCGGAGCGGACGGTTCGCTCACACCGATGGCTACGGCGACCGTTATCACGGGCGCTAACCCAGAGTCGGTGTCGATCGATCCGACGGGCAAGTATGCCTATGTGGCGAACAACGGCAGCAGCACCGTTTCGCAGTACACCATCGGAGCGGACGGTTCGCTCACGGCAATGGCTACGGCGACCGTCGCTTCGGGATCCTCGCCCATTTCGATGTCGATCGATCCGACCGGCAAGTACGTCTATGTGGCCAACAGCAACGGCAGCAACGTCTCGCAGTACACGATCGGAGTGGATGGCTCGCTGACACCGATGGCTGCGGCGACCGTCCCTGCGGAATCAGCGCCCTGGTCAATGACAACAACTTATGCCGCCACGCATTGAATGTATGCGGCATTGAAAATAGCCAGGTATCCCTGAACTGCACCCCAAACGTTGGACACCGATCCAACCTTTGGGGTGTTTTTTATGACGAAGTACAGTGAGCAGCTTCGGCAGCGATTGGTTGATGTGTCGAAAGTTAGACTTGACCGGACAGACGATGTCAGATTGTCGGCTCAGTGCGGCCAAAGGCAGTCACTCACGAAGGGCTGCTTTCCGGCCGTCGACCGGGGGCATTGAACAGTAGCGGAGCGTGCGCTACTCCGCACTCGAGGGCCCCATACCTCCAGCCTCCTGGCGCAAAATTGCAGGACCCGTACCGGAACCGATTCCGCGTACGGGTTCCCAACCATGAACGCAGGAGACGACCATGACGTTTGACGGTTCTGCCATCAAGGCACTGCTGGACGATGCAGTCTCGACAGGTATTGTTCACGGCGTTGCGGCAATCGTAGTTAGCCGCAACGGCCCGCTCTTCCATTACGCCGCGGGCGAGGCGGGCCCACAAACCGTGTTCCGCAACGCGTCGATGACGAAGGCAGTGGCCACTACCGCGGCGCTGCAATTCGTCGAGAAGGGGCAGCTAAGCCTTGATGCCACCGTCGAGTCGATTCTGCCGGAGTTCGGTCAGCTGCAGGTGCTGGAGGGCTTCGACGGCGAGAAGCCGCGCTTGCGGCCTCCCGCCCGCGCAGCCACGGTGCGCCAACTGATGACCCACTCGGCAGGCCTGGGCTATTTCTTCCTCAGCGAAAAATTGATGCGCTACCACGAGCTCACGGGGGAGCCCAACCCTCTCACGGGACTGAAGCGCAGTCTCTCTGCGCCACTCGTCAACGACCCCGGCACGGCCTGGGAGTACGGCACCAACACGGACTGGCTAGGGCTCATTGTCGAGAAGCTATCTGGACAGAGTTTGGGCAGCTACCTCAAGCAGCATGTGTACGGGCCGTTGGGAATGAACGACTCGACATTTGCGCCCAGCGTCGAACAACGTGCGCGGCTGCTGCGCGTGATGCAGCGCCAACCTGACGGCACGCTTGCGCCTTCAACGCTCGATCTGCCGCCGACCTCCGAATGGGACGCTGCCGGCCACGGATCGTACGGCACGGTGCAAGATTACGGCCGCTTTCTCCAGGCATGGCTCAACGACGGCGCCGGCATCCTTGAGTCGGCGACTGTGCAGATGGCGCTGCAAAACCACCTCGGTGATATCAGGCTCCCCGATCTGCTGAAATCCACGGTGCCTGAATTGTCGAACGATGTGCCCGCACCTCCGGCGCCGCAGGGCTGGGGTCTCGGCTTCCACCTCACGCTCGCCGATGTACCGGGCATGCGCAGCAGCGGGACCGGTGACTGGGCCGGCGTCTTCAATACCTACTATTGGATCGACCGCACCAAGGGCATCGGCGGTGTGCTGATGACGCAGCTGCTGCCTTTCTTCGACATGCCTTTCGTCGAGACGCTCATTGGCTTCGAGACGGCGGTGTACCAGCAGGTGGGTGCGGTCGTACCAGCGGCGTGACGCCAGAGTGTGAGCGCGGCGAACGGGACCAACCGCCGTGCTCAGTCTGGTGCGGTTAAGGGCAGTCTTGGTCACTGACCGCTCCTGGATTGTCAGTTTCGGTAGGCAGGTGTCCGGCTCGGGTCGTTCACGGTCAACCCCATCGGATCAATAGGACTTATTCGTCGCTTGCTGGATTCCGACCACCATCCATCGACCGGCGGTGGCTATGAAACGCCCGGCCGTCTAACTCCTCCTTTGCCGCCCAGCTCCAACCGCTAGAATTGCGGTTTCAGCTAGGAATACGCCCATGTCTTTTGCCTCGCTTGGCTTGATCGATCTCTTGCTGCGTAATGTGCAGGACCTCAATTACCAGACACCTACGCCGGTGCAGGCCAAGGCGATTCCTGCTGTGCTCAGTGGCAAGGACGTCATGGCTGCGGCACAGACCGGCACTGGCAAAACGGCGGGTTTTGCGCTGCCGCTGTTGCAACGGCTGGTGCAACACGGCCCGGCGGTGTCGAGCAACCGCGCGCGTGTTCTGGTGCTGGTGCCCACGCGTGAACTGGCTGAACAAGTGCTGCAAAGCTTTATCGCTTACGGAAAAGGCCTCGACTTACGATTCCTGGCCGCCTACGGCGGTGTGAGTATCAATCCGCAGATGATGAAGTTGCGCAAAGGCGTGGACGTGCTCGTTGCTACGCCGGGCCGTTTGCTGGATCTCAATCGTCAGAACGCGGTGCAGTTTGATCAGGTACAAACGTTGGTGCTGGATGAAGCCGACCGCATGCTTGATTTGGGCTTTGCGCGCGAACTCAACGCCGTCTTTGCTGCCTTGCCCGCTCAGCGCCAGACCCTGCTGTTCTCTGCCACGTTTACCGACGATATCCGCGCCATGGCGGCGAGCATTCTGCACGGCCCGGTCAACATCAGCGTCAGCCCGCCCAATGCCACGGCCAGCAAGATCAGGCAGTGGGTGGTGCCGGTGGATAAAAGGAACAAACCTGAGCTCTTCATGCACCTTGTGGCTGAGAACAACTGGGAGCACGCGCTGGTGTTCGTCAAAACCCGCAATGGCGTGGATTACCTGGCGGCCATGCTGGACGAAGCGGGCTACGCGGTCGACACCATTCACGGCGACAAACCGCAACCCGCGCGCCTGCGTGCGCTGGAGCGCTTCAAGACGCGCGAAGTAAGTATGCTGGTAGCCACCGATGTGGCTGCGCGCGGGCTGGATATCGACGACCTGCCGCTGGTGATCAACGTTGATCTGCCGATCGTGGCGCAAGACTATGTGCACCGTATTGGCCGTACCGGCCGCGCGGGCGCCAGCGGCGTGGCGGTGTCCCTTGTGTGTGCCGATGAAGCGCCACAACTGGCCGCGATTGAAGCGCTGATCCGGCAAACGCTGCCCCGTGAAGAAGAGCCGGGTTTTGAAGCCGAACACCGCGTGCCGCAAACCAGCGCGACGGGCCAGATCATCAAGAAACCCAAAAAGCCTAAGAAGCCCAAAGTGCCGCAAGCTGCGCCGGGCGCCATGCAGGTGCTCAGCAAAAAACCGCGCCCGCAAAGTGGCGAAAACAAACGCAAGCCTGCGGCGCAGCGCGCTGTGGCCGCGGGCAAAGGCACAAGCTTGTCCAGCGGTAACCCATTCAGCGTGCAAAAACCACTCAAAAAACCCGCCAGCAAGCCCGCTGCGGGTTCACGTAAGCCGGCAGGCAAACCGGCTGATGGCCGCGGAAAACGCCGACCCTGATTCGTGGGGTGAGTGACGCCAGCCCTGGAACAGGCTGGCAATTTGCGGTGCGCTGGCAGGCAGCGGCGCGGCTTTGGCGTGCATCAGTTCGGCGGGTAACGACGCACTGAATCCAGTAACGACTTCGGGGCCGAAAAGACGTTGAAATCGTGCGTAGCGAGCGTCCGCTCGTGGTCGGCTCTCACGAATGTGTCCGCTTCTCACACGAAAGACGTCGATTGATCGGCTCATCGCTCACTACCGCTTCGGGCAAGCGCCTTTCCCCAGAAATCCGCGAAGGACCTTTTTTATGAGCCCACGGTCACGGCTCGCGCGCCGCCATCACTTCAACCCGAAATCGACCCGCGTCGTCGCGCCCTTGTCCTTGATGTCGTCAGCATTCATCTTCGGCGCGACGATAAACACGCGGCTGCTGTCGATCTTGCCTTCCAGGTACTGTTGCACGCTCTGTGCGCGCTGCTGTGCGAGTTGCCGCAGGCTCGCCTCGTCGATCGGCGCGTTGGCCGCGAGCGCGCCCTTCATGTCGTCGTCGGGCAGCGTCTTCGTCATGCCGATGAAGTTGCGCGGCTTCTTGAAGTCGGACGACTTGTAGGCCTTGGTCAGATATTTGTCGTAATCCTGCTGATCGACCGTGACCGTCGAGAGATCGACGCTCTCGCCGTTGCCCACCACGTCCTTGATCTTCTGCCGCTTGACCATCTGATCGACGTACCGCGAGCGCAGCGCCGGTTCGTCGACCTTCGGATCGACGCGGCCGATCAGGTCCATGCGGATCGACGGCTTGTCGGCCAGCGCCTTCACGATCGTGTCGAGCTTCTGCTTGTCGGCGTCGGTGAGCGTGGCCGAGCCTGCCTCGAATTCGACGTAGCCAAGTTCCTCGCCACTGCCGCCGAACGCGTGCGCGATCAGCGTGAACGGCGCGGTCACCGCCTTTTCGAGCAGATTGAGCACCGCATGCCAGATCAGCCCGCCGATGCTGAATTCGGGGTTCGACAGCGAGCCCGACACCGGCAGGTTCACGTCGATCTCGCCACGCGAGTTCTTCAGCAGCGAGATCGCGAAACGCACCGGCAGCTTGGTCGCGGTGTCGTTGTCGACGTGATCGCCGAAGGTCAGCTGATCGATGAACAGGTGGTTGTTCGCGTCCAACTGGTCGTTGTCGAGCTTGTAGTGCAGATCGACGTTGAGTTTGCCCTTCGTGATCGGGTAGCCGGCGTATTTCGCCGAATACGGTGTCAGGTTGGTCAGCTCGATGTCGTGCGCGGTCGCGGTCAGATCGAGCGCCGGTTTCGCGATCAGCGGGTTGACGGTGCCACGGATCGTCAGCGGACCGTTGGCCGCGAGCCTCGCGGCGACGTCGACCGGCGCGGGCGTGGTCGATTCCGTGCCGAACGCGCCGATCGTGCCCTGAATGTCGACAAGGTTCGCCGTGTAGTTCGGCTTGATGAAGTTGTCGGTGTAGGTCACGCGGCCCTGCTGCAACACCAGTTGTCCGAAGTGCAGCTTCACCGGGCTCTTGGGCGGCGTCGCGGCCGTTACGGTGGCGACCGGTTTGGCCGCTGTACCCGGCGTTGAAGCGGATGCCGCGAGCGGCGCCGAGGCCGCGACCGCTTCCGACACCGCCTCCGGTGTCAGCGGAATCGGATGTGAGCCGCTCTTGCTGCGTGTCAGCGACTGCGCCTCGCCGCTCTCGTGCGCGACCACGTCCTTCAGGTTCAGCTTGCCTTGCGCGTCGAGCAGCACGCGTCCATAGAACTTCGAGAATGTCACGCGGCCCGCGTCGACCACCGTGCCGTGCTCGTCGTAGTCGGCTTTCAGGTTCGTCAGCGCGAACGAGCCCCAGCCCGCGAACGGGGCCGACGTCGCCTTGTCGATCATGCGCACGGCGACGAGCGCCATGTCGCCGCGAAAGTTCGCTTTCAGCGACTTCGCCTGGGTGACTGCGAGATCGCCGTTCGCGTTCAGCAGCGCGCTCGCGAGCGTCGCGTTCAGGTTGCTGCCGAAGTACGGCTCGAACGCGGCCGCGTCGAGCTGGTTGGCGTTGATCTTGACCGCCAGCTTCAGCGGCGTGGCGGTCACGTCGCCCTTCACCGCAAGCGTGCCCTTTTTGTTCAACGTCGCTTGCAGGTCGATGGGCAGCGGACGGCTCAGGTCGTCGCTGATCTTCTGCACCTTCAACTGCACCGGCGTAAAGCTCAGTTTGACCGGCCGCGGTGTCGTGTTGTCGGTGAAATCGGCGCTCGCGTCTTTGAGCGTCAATTCACCGATCGTATAGCGCCACGCGGGGCCCTCGGCCTGCGCTTTTTTCGCCGCGTGAATCGCGGTGCGCTGCGTCGCCTCCTGATGCGCACCCGCAAGCGCGTTCAGATTGATGCTGCCGTCCTTCAGACGCTGCGCGTCGACCGCGAGGCCAGTTACATCGACGCTCGTCACGTCGGCCGTGCGCGCCGCGACGTCCACCTGCTTGACGACCACGTTGCCCTGCGCGAGCGAGATCACCGGCGTCTTGTCGCCGCGTGCCGCGAGCTTCAGCGCCTGCATGTCCAGTTGCGTGTCCGCGACCGTCAGCGCCATCGGCGACTTCGACCAGTTCGCGTCGATATTCATCGTCGCGGACAGCGCGCCGTCGAGCGCTTCCGCGGACGTCGCGGTATCGAGATACGGCTGCCACGGCGGCAGCTTCAGCGACTTCAGATCGAGCTTCGCGCTCGCCGTCTTCGCGGCGAGGCCGACCGTGCCGTCGGCGGCAACCGAACCGGCGCCGTCCTTCAGGTTCGTGTTCAGCGTGTAGTGCGCGAGGGTTGACGCGAGCGTCGAGAAATCGGTCAGCGTGACCGAGAGGTTTTGCAGACCGGTTTCGACCGGATGCGACGCGGCTTCGTCGCGCAAGTTCACCGTGCCGTCGTCGAGTGAGAAGCGTTTGATCGCGATGTCGAACGGCGGGGCCGCTTTTTCGGCGGCGGCGGTTTTGGCACTGGCATTCGCGTCCGCGGTTTCCTTCGGCGCCGCTTTTTCCGGCGCGCTCGCGAACATATGCTCGACGCTCAGTACTCCGTCCTTGTCGCGCGCGAGACTCGCGCTCGGCGCGTTGATGCGGATATCGTCGAAGTGATAGACGCTCTTCAACGGCTCGAGCGATGCCGCCGTCACATGCACCGCGCGCGCCGCGAAGAACGGCGCCTTGCCCTGATCCTGCACGTCGACGTCGTTCAGGTCCACGGTGCCGGCGACGCGTAGCGACGGCGTGTCGTTCGACATCACGAAGTTCAGCTTCAGGTCGGTGGACAGCTTGCCCGACTGCACGATCACCGGCAGCTTCGTCGGCGCATAGGACACCAGCTTCGGCACGTCGAGTTCATCGAAGCGCAACGACACTTCCGATTCGCGCGATGCCGCGAACGGCTTGGTCCTGCCGTCGATCGCGAGCTGACTGTCGCCGTCGATGCGCGCGCGCAGCAGCGGCTCGACGAAGATATCGGTCTTCGACGGCAGCGTCGCGATGAACGGGATGCCGAGCTTCCATTGATCGATCACGTGGCTGGTGCCGAGCAGCCGGTCGTCGAAGGTGATCTGGCCGTTCTCGACGCGAATGTTCGACACGGAGAACTGCGTCGGCTTGCTGTTCGGTTTTGCCGGCTGATTCGCGAATTTCTCGACCAGGTCGGTGAAATTGAAGTGCTGCGCATCGTAGCGAACGATATGAAAGCGCGGCGAATCGACGTGCACTTCGTCGACGATCGGCGCGCCGCGAAATAGTGAACTCCACGACGGCTGCACGATGAGCCGCGAAATATCGACGAAGTCGCCCGCGCCGCCGCGCTCGCCGATATGCACGTTGTCGGCCTCGAAGCGCAGTGTGTACGGATTGAGCGCGATGCGCCCGATCGACGCCGGCCGGTCGAGCTGCTTGCTCAGCTGCTGGCTCGCAATGTGGCGAATCAGTGGCGGCGCCGCGAAAAAGCCGAGCAGGCCGAACACGACGAGGAAGATCAGCAGACCGACGAGAATCCGTCGCGTACGGTGCGACTGCGCGACTTCGCGCACGGTCCGCATGGAGGAGGCTAACGATGCTTTATTGAGGCTTGCCATGCTCGATCTGGGTGAATGCGGCGGCAAGCCCGCCGCGCAAAACAGAGATCCTGCAAGCGGCAGTATAAGTCGTGAATCAATGGTTAGACAGAAATGTCAAGACCGGCCTGACGATTCGTGCTGCTGACGGATTTGCTTTCCGGCGTTGGAGATTTTCGGAAGCGTTAGATAACGAAGCCGGACGGCGCGCGGCTTGCCCGCGCGCCGTTCACATCATTGCCGCACGACCGCCGGCGGCTGCCAGCTGCCATCGGTGGCTTGCGGCTTCGGCGCGTACATGCGCAGCACCAGTTGCATGTCCGAGCGCGGCGCCGGCAGCCAGTTGCCGGTCCGGCTGCGCACCGACGACACGACCACGTCGAGCGAACCATCGCGATTGCGGCGCGCGCCATTGCGATCGCCGACCGCGAGCCGCGCCGGTGCGTTCTCGCTCAGCGCACCATCTTTCGTATATGCGGTAATCGTCCAGAAACCGCGCACCGGCGGCAACTGGTCCGCCGCGAAATGGATCACGTAGCGGTTCGCGCCGTTCAGCGTGTTGCCGTCGCTGTCCTGTGTGACGACCGCGCGTACTTCGTCGTCCTTCGTACCGATGCCCAACTGCGTGCTCGCCGCATACGCGCGCAGCCCATAGTCAGGACCGTAGTTGCCGACTGCGTCGCCGAACCAGCTCCAGCCGTGTCCGCTCAGCAGATTCGACGGCGGTGTCGCGACGCGATCACGACCGTCCGCGAGACCGGCTGAAAGTGCATCGGACGCCTTCGGCAGCTTCACCGGTTCGCCTGGCGTGACGCCGAGATCGGCGAGGAATTTGAGTGCGTGCGGATCGGCTGGTGTCGGCGGATTGTCGGGCAACGCCTCGGCAAGACGGCCGAAGAAGCCGCTCGCGTCGAGCGCGGCGACCTGCTGCGCCGGCGTGCCGCTGGTCCCCGCGACGCCGCTTGCATTACCGCGCGGCGGCACCGCCGCCGGCTCCGCGTCGCCGACGAAGACGCTCAGCGGCTCCAGACGGATCGCGCGTTGCAGCTTGCGCACCGCGTTCAGATCGTGTGCGCCGTTCGACTGGATGCGCACGCTGATCCAGGCGTTGCGGGTCGGCACTTCGACGCGTTTCGCGCCCTTCGGCAGATCGCCCTTCCAGCCCGGTGCGACGAACGCGAACGTTTGCGCGCGCAGACCCTTGGCGGCGGCCGTGCCCGCGCCGAACTGCGGCCCGGTCGACCACACGACGTTGGTCCACATGTCGAGCACGCGCGCATCGACGTAGCGGCCGTGAGAATCGGGTAGCGACAGGATCACCGGCCCATCGCCCAAGTCGAGCCAGCCGTTCGAGTCGAGCGTATCGAGGCTCGGCTGCGGCGGGCTGGTCGCGCCGATCGGCGGCAGCGCCTGCGCGTGACGCAGCGTGTTGAAAGGCGCCTGGCCCGGATCGGTGCCGATCGCCGCATCGCGCGTGGCGCTCATCAGCACGAGCGGATAGCCGAATACGTAGGAGTCGGCGACTTCGTCCTTGATCCAGCCGGTGCTTTGTTGCGTGGCGGTAGGGATCGAGGTGCAGCTGGCCAGCAATGCGAGACCCGCGATCGACGCGCAGGCTCGTTGAAGCAAAAACAGTTCTCGGCGATTTTTTATCATTCGTTCAGAGTGCGGAACGCGCAGTACCAGGGAGACGTCGGTGCGCAGCGCCAGGTGCATGCGCAGTTCTCCCAAAAGATTGCGCAGCGAGTCCGCGGGTTGCGATTTCGACAACATCGCGTTGTATCGTATCCTTGCTAACCAGGCAAGCACAATGCAAGGAATCGCAGCTGGCAGCGCGCATGGAGTTCACTAATGTGACAATCGATATCGTTGCCGTGTCACGTTCCAACGCCAACTGCTAGCGCGAGCACATCATGCATTTCGAGTCGCGGATCCGTTGATCCGCCAATATGTCGGCTCTCCCAACTCTATCGTCGTCCCGCATCCGGAGCGCTTCAATGTACATGCCCGCCCATTTCGAAGAGAACCGTCCAGAGGTTCTTCACCGCCTGATCGCCGAGCAACCGTTCGGCGCGCTGATTACGAACGGCCCCAATGGGCTCGACGCGAATCATTTGCCGTTCGAAGCGCAGGCCGACGCGGCGGATTCGTCACGTCTGGTGCTGCGCGCGCACGTCGCGCGGGCGAATCCGGTCTGGCAGGAAGTCGCGACCCATCCCGAAGCGCTCGTGATCTTCCAGGGACCGGCCGCCTATATTTCGCCGACCTGGTATCCAAGCAAACACGAAACGCACAAGCAGGTGCCGACCTACAACTATATGGTCGTGCATGCACATGGCAGGATTGTGGTGCGTGACGATGAATCGTTCGTGCGTGGCCTCGTCGCGCGGCTCACGCGCAAGATGGAAGCCGGCGAGCCGGTGCCGTGGAAGATGGGCGACGCGCCGGCCGACTACATCGCGCAGATGCTCGGCGCGATCGTCGGTATCGAGATCGAGGTGACACGGCTCGTCGGCAAATGGAAGCTCGGGCAGAACAAGGTGGCGGAAGACCGGCGCGGCGCGGCGCAAACGCTGCTCGCGCGCGACAGCGATCAGCAGAAGGCGGTGGGACAGGCGATGCTGGATGCGCCGCCGGCGTTTTGACGGCGGTCGCATAATCCGGCCTTGACCTTCCCATCATGGGAAGGTCAATACTGGACCCTGCATGCGGCCCAATGCCGCCACGAGCCTTGCCTGCCATGACCGAACTTGCCAACCCGCAGCGCCCCGCCGACGCTGCCGCCACGCCCTCCGCCACGCACGCCGTCGAACTCGAGATCGGCGGAATGACTTGCGCGTCGTGCGCGATGCGTGTCGAAAAGGCGCTCGCGAAGGTGCCGGGTGTCGCGCACGCGTCGGTCAATCTGGCGACCGAAACCGCCACAGTTCAACCGCAAAGCACCGCAACCGTCGACGCTAGCGCGCTAATCGCCGCCGTCACAAAAGCCGGCTACGAAGCGACGCTGAGCGCGCCGCCCGCCACCGCCGCGCCAGTCGATGCGGCGGCGACCGGCGACGCCGGCGACATCCTCGCCACGACGCCCGCCCCCGCCATCGACCGCAAGCAGATTCAAACCCGCCGCGACCTCGCGAGCGTGGTCGTGTCCGCGCTGCTGACGCTGCCGCTCGTCGCACCCATGTTCGGCGAATGGTTCGGCCTGCACGCGATGCTGCCGCCGTGGCCGCAGTTCGTGCTCGCCTCGATCGTGCAGTTCGTGTTCGGCGCGCGCTTCTATCGCGCCGCCTATCGTGCAGTGCGCGCCGGCGCGGGCAACATGGACCTGCTGGTCGCGCTAGGCACATCGGCGGCGTACGGCATCAGCGTCTACGAACTCGCGACGCATCCGGGCGACATGATGCATCTGTACTTCGAGGCATCGGCGGTCGTGATCACGCTGGTGCGCTTCGGCAAATGGCTCGAGGCGCGCGCGAAGCGCCAGACCACCGATGCGATCCGCGCGCTCAACGCGCTGCGCCCCGACCGTGCGCGCATCCGCGACGGCGCCGGCGAACGCGACGTGCCGCTCGCGCAGGTGCGGGTCGGCACGGTCGTGATCGTGCGGCCGGGCGAGCGGGTGCCGGTCGACGGCGCGGTGCTCGAAGGCCGCACGCATATCGACGAAGCGCTGATCACCGGCGAAAGCCTGCCGGTGCCGAAGCAGACCGGCGACGCCGTCACGGCCGGCTCGATCAACGGCGAAGGCGCGCTCGTGGTGACGACCACCGCGATCGGGGCGGAGACGACACTCGCGCGCATCATCCGGCTCGTCGAAAGCGCGCAGGCCGAGAAGGCGCCGATTCAGCGGCTCGTCGACCGCGTCAGCGAAATCTTCGTGCCGGCGATTCTGGCGATTGCCGCGCTCACGCTCGTTGGCTGGCTGCTCGCCGGCGCGGGCGGCGAAACCGCGATCCTGAACGCGGTCGCGGTGCTGGTGATCGCCTGTCCATGCGCGCTCGGACTCGCGACGCCCGCCGCCATCATGGCCGGCACCGGCGTCGCGGCGCGCCACGGCGTGCTGATCAAGGACGCGGAAGCGTTGGAAATCGCGCATCGCGTTTCGATCGTCGCGTTCGACAAAACCGGCACGCTGACGCTCGGCCAGCCCTCGGTGACGGCGTTCGAGCCGGTCGGCGACATGGCCCGCGACGAAGCGCTCACGCTGGCTGCGGCGGTGCAGCGGCATAGCGATCATCCTCTGGCGCGGGCAGTGGTGCGCGCGTACGAGGCTCAGTTCGGGCAACCGGCCGGCGAAGGCCACGGCGCGACCAGCGCCACCGCCGCTCGCGCCGTCGCCGGCCGGGGCGTCGAAGCCGACGTCGACGGCCGCACGCTCGCGCTCGGCAGCACGCGCTGGCTGCGCGAGCTCGGCATTGCACTGCCGCCGGCGCTCGCCGACCGCGCGCAGGAACTCGAAGCCGCCGGCAACACGGTGTCGTGGCTGATGGCGCGCGCGCCTCGCGGCCCCGAAGCGCTCGCGCTGATCGCGTTCGGCGACACGGTGAAGCCGACCGCGCGCGCGGCCGTCGCGCGGCTCACCCGCATGGGCATCCGCAGCGTGCTCGTGACCGGAGACAACCGCGGCAGTGCGGCGAGCGTCGCGCAGGCGCTCGGCATCGACGAATTCCACGCCGAGGTGCTGCCCGACGACAAGGCCCGCGTGATCCGCGACCTGAAGATTCGCCACGCCGGCATCGTCGCGATGGCGGGCGACGGCATCAACGACGCGCCCGCCCTCGCCGCCGCCGACATCGGCATCGCGATGGCGACCGGCACCGACGTCGCCATGCACGCCGCCGGCATCACGCTGATGCGCGGCGACCCGGCGCTCGTCGCCGACGCGATCGACATCTCGCGCAGAACCTGGCGCAAGATCCAGCAGAACCTGTTCTGGGCATTCGTGTACAACCTGATCGGCATTCCGCTGGCCGCGTTCGGCCTGCTGAACCCGATGCTGGCGGGCGCGGCGATGGCGTTTTCGAGCGTCAGCGTCGTCACGAACGCGCTGCTGCTGCGGACGTGGCGCGCAGCGCCGGGCCACTCCGCCGATCAAGTGCGTTAAGCATTAAGCATCGCTGGAAGACCTCCCCGCATGCGGCCACGTCTCCTCGTGGCCCGTTTTCTCCTCATTACGGGAAGGTTTTCCCCCTCCCCCCGCTAAAGGCCGTCGTCTCCCAAGCCGTAAACCAGTGATTCGATGCCGTTTTCCGGCCAAGTATCACGCGCATCGCCTGTTCCCTTTTCGCGCCTGCCCATGAACTCTCTCTTCTCGCGCCGCGCCAGCGTCGGCGTCCGGCTTGCGGTGCTCTCGTGCGTCCTTGTCGCGCTGATTTTCGCCACCTTCGCGTGGGCGCTCGCGCGCGCCGCCGGCGACCAGGTGCGCGATCAGGTGCTCGAACGCATTGCCGAGAAGGACCGCTCGATCGCCGCGATGATCGCGCTGTTCGACCAGGCGCTGTCGGCCGAGGTCGATCGGTCGACAGCGCTGTTCGCGAGCTTCCTGCCCACCGACTTCTCGCTCGACGACACACAGAAAGTCGACATCGGCGGCGTCGCGACGCCGACTTTCAAGGCCGGCGGCAAAGTGTTGAACCTCGACTTCACGATTCCCGACCAGTTCCTCGAACGCAGCGGCGGGGTCGCGACCGTGTTTGCGCGCAGCGGCGACGACTTCGTGCGCGTGACCACGTCGCTGAAGAAGCAGGACGGCACGCGCGCGATCGGCACGCTGCTCGACCGCAAGGGGCCGGCGTATGCGCCGCTGCTCGCGAACCGCACGTACACCGGCCTTGCCACGCTGTTCGGCAAGCGCATGATCACGCAGTACCGGCCGATCGCCGACGCGAGCGGCCGCGTGATCGGCGCGCTGTTCGTCGGCGTCGACGTGGACAAGGAGATCCAGTCGGTCGAGGACGGCATTCACGCGCTGAAGATCGGCGCGAGCGGCTACTACTTCGTGCTCGACGCATCGAGCGGCGCGGAGCGCGGCAAGCTGCTCGTGCATCCGGCCGTCGCGGGCCAGAAAGCCGACGACGCGAACGCGCCGTATCAGCGCATGCTCGACATGAAGCAGGGCGAGCTCGACTACCGCTCGGCCGACGCGACGCTTGGCGAGTCCGACACGCGCGACAAGTTCGTGTCGTTCGTCACGGTGCCGGAGTGGCACTGGCTCGTCGGCGGCGTCGCGCCGCGTGACGAAGTGATGGCCGACATCGTGCGCACCCGCAACGAATTCCTGCTGCTCGGCCTCGCGCTGGTCGGCCTGTTCGCGATCGCGTTCCTCGTCGCGGTCCGACGGCTCGTCAGTCGTCCGCTCGACGAAGCCGCGCGCGCCTCCGAGCGTCTCGCCGCGGGCGATCTGAGCGTGCGCGTCGCGCAGCACGGCCGCGCGCGCGCCGACGAGATCGGCCGCCTGATGCAGGCGATCGACGGCATCGGCGAAGGCCTCGCGCGCATCGTCGCGCAGGTGCGCAGCGCGTCGGCCGACATGTCGGCGGGCACAGAGAAGATCGCCACCGGCAGCGGCAACATCGCAATGCGCATCGCGACGCAGGCGAGCAGCCTGGAGGAAACGGCGGCGAGCATGGAGCAGATCACGTCGACCGTGCAGCAGAACGCCGATCACGCGACCGAGGCGAACACGCTCGTCACCCATGCGGCCGACGCCGCGCTCGAAGGCGGGCGCGCGGTCGAGCGCGTGGTGTCGACGATGGGCGAGATCGGCCGGTCGTCGCAGAAGATCGCCGAGATCACGACGGTGATCGAGGGCATCGCCTTTCAGACCAACATCCTCGCGTTGAACGCGGCCGTCGAAGCGGCGCGCGCGGGCGAACACGGCAAGGGCTTCGCGGTCGTCGCGGCGGAAGTGCGCGGCCTCGCGCAGCGCAGCGCGGCGGCGGTGAAGGAGATCGAGGCGGTGATCGCAACGTCGAGCGCGAACGTCAAAAGCGGTTTTCGCATCGCCGAAGAAGCGAGCGCGACGATGCAGGGGATCGTCACTCAGGTCGGCCAGGTTCGCGCGATCATGAGCGAGATCAACGTCGCGTCGCGCGAGCAGTCGGGCGGCATCGAGCAGGTCAATCTGGCGGTCACCCAGATCGGCGAGGCGACCCAGCAGAACGCGACGATCGTCGGCGACGCGGAGGCAGCGGCTGCCGAGTTGCGCGAGCAGGCTGCAAGGCTCGCGCAACTGGTCAGCGTGTTCAAGCTCGAAGACGGGCGCGGGTGACGGATCTGCGTCAAGCGAACGGCGCCCGCCGCGCTTAAAACTCGACGTCCAGCTCGTCGATCTCCTCCACCTCCTGCCGCGCGAGCGCGATCCACTCGCGCATCTCGGGCAGCGCCATGATCAGCTGCCCGTATTCGACGATATCCGGATCGAGTTGCACGTCATAGGTCACGAACCGCGTGACAACGGGCGCGTACATCGCGTCCGCCATGGTCCGCTCGCCGAACAGGAACGGGCCGCCGTACTCCTTCAGACATTCGCGCCAGATCGTCACGATCCGCTCGATATCGGATTGCGCGCGCGCCCAGACCTTGAAGCCCGGGAAATGCGCCTTCAGGTTCATCGGCAATGCCGAGCGCAACGACGCAAACCCCGAATGCATCTCGCCGCAGATCGAGCGGCAATGCGCGCGGGCGTGGATGTCCCGCGGCAGCAGCGCCGCTTCCGGCTTCAGCTCGTTCAGATATTCGGCGATCGCCAGCGTGTCCCAGACCTTGACGCCCTCGTGCTCGAGGCACGGCACGAGGATCGACGGCGACAGCAACAGCAGTTCGGCGCGCGTCGCGGGATCGTCGATCGGCACCACGATCTCTTCGAATGACAAGCCGCTGAATTTCGTCAGCAGCCAGCCGCGCAGCGACCACGACGAGTAATTCCTGCTGCTGATCGTGAGCGTAGTATTCCCCATACGTGTGTCCTCCTGATCGGGCATCGCGCCGCGCTTACTTGCACCCGTGCACGCCGCCGTGCACGCGCGCACCAAAGCGCGGCAAGGCCGGCCCATTTAGCTGACGCATGCAAGGGACATGCCGATGCGCCAGCGCATGTGGCGACCCGAGGCGACATGCGGGGTACCGCGCGCAGGCGCCTGGCGTATCACTTGCTTTAATTCGGGTTCCTGTCTTTCTGACGCACTCGTGTGACAGTATGAATCTGTTCGCCTATCCCGCCTATCAGGCCTGCGCCGACATGCTGCTACCGATGCGGCACGGCGCGGCGCTGGCGAACCATTCGCTCGATGCGTGGCCCGCAATCGCGGATACGTCGCACGGACGCTCGCTGCGCGCGATCTGCGAACTGCTGATCCTCGGCGGACTCACGCCGAAGCGGCCGCCGTTCGGCATCGACCGCGTCGTCACGGAAGGCGAGCCGGTCGCCGTGGTGGAGGAAGTCGTCGCGCGCACGCCGTTCTGCTCGCTGCTGCATTTTCGTAAGGACGCCGTTCTTTCGACGCCGCAGCCGCGCGTGCTGATGATCGCGCCGATGTCGGGCCACTTCGCGACCCTGCTGCGCGCAACCGTGCGCACGATGCTGGCCGAGCACGACGTCTACATCACCGACTGGCACAACCCGCGTGACGTGCCGCTCGGCGAAGGCCGCTTCGGCTTCGACGAATTCGTGCGCCATGTGATCGACTTCACCACGCGGATCGGGTCCGGCACCCACCTGCTCGCAGTCTGCCAGCCGACCGTCGCGGCGCTCGCCGCCGTCGCGCTGATGGCCGCCGACGATCATCCCGCGCAGCCCGCCAGCATGACGCTGATGGCCGGCCCGATCGACACGCGTATCAATCCGACGCGCGTCAACGAATTGGCCAAGAGCCGGCCGATCGAGTGGTTCGAGCGCAACCTGATCAGCGCGGTGCCGTTCGGTTTTGCCGGCGCGCAGCGTCGCGTGTATCCGGGCTTCGTGCAATTGGCGGCGTTCATGGCGATGAATCCGGGCCGCCACGCCGACTCGTTCGAAACGATGTACTACGAGCGCGGCAAGGGCGATCCGCAGAAAGCCGACACGATCCGTACTTTCTACGAAGAATACTTCGCGACGATGGATCTGACGGCCGACTTCTATCTGGAAACCGTGGACACGGTGTTCCAGCAGCATGCGCTGCCGTTGCGCACGCTCGAAGTGGAGGGACGTCTGGTGGAGCCGTCGAAAATTCGCCGCACCGCGTTGCTGACCGTGGAGGGCGAAAAGGACGATATCTGCGCGGTCGGTCAGACGCTCGCCGCGCAGGACATGTGCGAACGCCTGCGGCCGTATCTGAAGACGCATCATGTGCAAACCGGTGTCGGCCACTATGGCGTGTTCAGCGGACGTCGCTGGGAGCAACACATTTATCCGCGCGTGCGGGCCGTGATTTACGACAACGAACCGCGCGCGGTGCTCGTCAGTTCGCGCGCGCGTCCGATCCAGCCGGTGCCCGCGGCGACCGCGGCGGAAGTCACGGCAGCCGCGCCGGTTGCGGCCTCCGTCGTCGGAGTGGAAGTAGAAGCTGGCGGCAGCGCCAGCGGCAACAGCGATTCCGCTGCAACAGAGCCCACGCGATCCGCACGCAGACGACCGCCCACGACGTCCTGAGCGATACGCGCGGCCGCGTGTCGCTTCGAGGCGCGGGCCGCCGTTCCATCAAACCGTCGCGTCACGCCAAGGCGTTGGAGCCGGCACCGCGCATGGCCCCTCGACGTCGATCGATCTGAAGTCGGCCGGCGAGACGATCTCCAGGTACTCCATATCTTCCGAATAGTCGAACAGATAGTGGACGATGCCCGGTGCCTGATGCACGCAATCGCCGGCCGCGACGAGCGTCTCCTTGTCGCCGTACATGAAGCGCGCCCAGCCCTTCAGCATGATCACGATGTGGAAATCGGCCTCATGACGGTGCCAGCCGGTGCCTTGCTCTGGTGCGTGATTCGCCTTGACGAGTTGCGCGAGCACCTTGCCGCCGGTCGCCTCGGCGATCCCCAAATCGCGGTAAAGGAAGAAGTCGCGCAGGCCGTGATCCACGTACGACGTGTCCTGCGGCCGGATATGGCTGAATTGCGTGGCGAATGTGGTGGACATGATCGCGCTCCAGGAAGGTGTGCCGGCATCGCAACCGGCGCGGTGGAGCGCCGGTTGCAAGCATCAAGCAGGCCAGTGGAGCTAACGGGAGGGCAGTTCAGACCCTCGGCCGGATCATCTGGAACATCTCGCCGATCTGCGCATAGTCGGCGCGATAACCCGCGCGCATGATCGGCTGCGCCGCGTGCGTGTCGAACAGGCCGTCCTTCAGATAAGCGTCGTCGATATGCACGCCGACCACCTGGCCGAGCGACAGATAGTTGTCCATCGGCTTGCCGTCGACGTCATGCAGACGCACGACCTGCAGCAGCTTGCATTCGAGCGCGGCCGGTGATTCGGCGACGTGCGGGACCGCGACGTTGCGGCCCGGCGCGGGCGTGAGTCCGGCCAGCGCGAACTCGTCGACGTGCGGCGCGACCGACGCCGACGAGCGGTTCATCTGCTCGGCGAGCGGCCGCGTGGCGAGGTTCCACACGAATTCGCCGGTCGCCTCGATGTTGGCGAGACTGTCCTTGCGGCCTTCGCTGCAAAAACCGATGATCGGCGGAAAGGTCGCGAACGCGCCGAAGAAGCTGTACGGCGCAAGATTGAGCGTGCCTTCGGTGTCGCGCGACGAAATCCAGCCGATCAGCCGTGGCGCGACGATCGCCTTGAAAGGATCATGCGGCAGGCCGTGACCGGTGGCGGGGTCGTAGAAGTAATGGGACATGACGTGGTTTAGGGTTGGCGTGTGACAGTCGGCGCGAAAAGCGGTGAAGAACCAACGATTGGAAGGCTATTTATACCGCACTCGCCGCGCACGCTGACAGGCCCCGCGCGACCTGCGTGCGCAATGACACGGTCGGACCCGCACGCTCAAATGCAACGAAGCCGGCCTGCCCGTGACGGGAAGACCGGCTTCGTCGACTCGCGCCGCCAGCTGCGGCGCCGTCAGGCGCGCATTAGTAGCGCGGCGGCGGCGGGCGGTGATCGTCGCGATCGTCGTGGTGGCGCGGATCGAAGTCGTGCGGATGATGGCGCATCCACTCGTCATGCTCCCAGTAGCGGTGGCCGTCCCAGTAACGATCGCCGTGCCAGCCCGTGTTGATCGACACGTCCGCCGGCATCATGTGCGGTTGACCGTGCACGACCGGCGGCGGACCGTTTTCGATGATCACGCGCTCTTGCGCGAATGCGCTACCAGCCGCGACGAGTGTGCCGCCCGCGAGCAGCGTTGCGATCAGCGAGCGCGATGCCTTGCCAAAAGTTTTCATCATGACCTCCCGTCAAAGTTCTGTTCCAGGCCAGCGTCCATGTTTGCCCGGGTCACGCGATTCGCTTCGTTCGCTTCGCTGGCGACCCGAACCAGACGCCGTACACTTGAGACCCACTTTAGCGGCCCGAATCGAATGAAGACGTGAGCGCTTGTAAGCGCGCATTTCAAAGATGGGGGCGGATGTCGGAGGCCCGATTTCGCTTTCGAGCCCCATTCAGCATTGGCTTACGGGACCACGTGGCCACTCGCCTCACTGAATCAGCGTGAAAGCTGGTTACATTCATTTCGGGGACGAAACATTTGGGAGGGGGTGCGTCGCGGCAATTGCGGCCCAAAAAACAAAAAGCCACGATCCGCATTTCGCGAATAGTGGCTCAATGAAAAGCGCACCCGAGGTGCGCGCCCCAGCGCGTTGTCTCGCGCCGAGGATGGTACTGCCGGTGTTAGTCCGTCAGCTTGATGCCGAACAGCGTGGACTGCGCGCGGCGCACACGCTCCGCTTCACGGGCACGCGCTTCGTACGAGTAGTCCGAATCCAGCGGCAGATGGGGCGACGCAAAGAGGTCGCTGACCTTTTGGAACATTGCGAAGATGTAGCTCATGGCGACTCCCGGTTAGTGACTGCATTGCTAGGGTTTTCCCTTAGGAATGATTATAGGGGTTTCCCCTAGGGAAAAGCTAGTGCAGTGCAGCAAAATTTCCGTGTGGCGCGTTGTCGCGTTCTCGCCGGGCTCGAAATGTTGTATCCCGACAACATCCCCGATTTAATGACCGGACGGACGGCCGCGCCGCACCGCGTGGCGCCGGGGCGGCAATACCGGTCAGTTCAGACTCGAAGCTTTTGCTTTGTGGCCGTGCAGGGCGCGAGCGTGTCTCGCTTGCTTCGGCGTCGCGCCGGGCTGTGCGGGCGCGGTGAGGGTCGTCGCGGCGGGCGCCGACGCGGCATTCGCTGTTGCCGTCGCGGCCATCGCCGTGTGCGCGTCGAGCAGGCTCACCATCGCGGCCTGCTGGTTCTGCATCATCTGCTCGATGCGGTACTGCTGGGCCGTCGTCTCGCGCGTGAGGCGCATTAGCAGCAGCGTCTGCGCGACGCCGATCGCCACCGTCGCCAGCAGCGCACCAACCACGATCGAGAGCATCCATTTCATGCGCCGCGAATGATCGGTCGCGGCGTGGCGTTGATCGGCGATCACGCCGTACAGCGCATCGACGGTGTCGGCGAACGCGGTGGCACGCGCGCGGTCGAGTTCCGGCTCCGAGCGCAGCGCGGCGGCGGCCGCGTCGGTGTGGCGTGCGTCACGCCAGGCGGTGGCGAATCGGGTGGAGTTGTCTGCGGACGCGGACCGCGGTGTCGCCAGGGGCGTCACGGTCGAGGGCTCGTCGTCCTGCTTCGCGCTCGAACAGTCTGACGAGGCGGACTGCGTACTCGTCGCGGCCGCGTCATTGGACTGGCTCACGTTACTGCTGCCGATCGCAGCGGACGTGGCAACCGAAGCCGCGTCGCGCGATGCTGTCGCAGCTTTCGCGAAGGTCGCGGCGAAACGCTGTGGCGGTTTGCCGGCGCCCGCCGTCGCGGCCGACTCCGCTTCGGCCGCCTGGCGCAACGCGGTCACGCTGCGCGCGACGGTCGCGGCGGCCATCGCCGAACTGAGCGGCGCGGATGGCTCACGCGACATTGCCGTGGGTTTGTCGTCCGTACTTGATTCGGTGTTCGGCGTTGCATCGGCGCAGGCGCCATTCGTGGCCTCGCCTGCGCGCGCATCAGCAGCCGCCGTCACCGACTCGACATCGAACCCGCTCAACTGCTCGTTCACCGGCACCGGCGCGTCAAGCTTCGCCGCACGCGGTGCGCGGCGCGCCGTCTTGTCGAGCAACGCATGTTCATCGAATGCGCCGACCGCCTGCAGCACCACATCCGGCAATTCGAAGCCGTGCAGCGTGCCCTGGCGGACGTCGATGTTCATCGCCTCGAGCGTCGCGCGAGTCGGATCGTCGGGGAACAGGTCGAGCGTGCTGTCATCGCGCGCGACGCCACTCAGTTGCGCGAGGCGTTGCGCCGAGCGCGCTGCGCGCGCCAGCTTGTTTTCGGTTTCGGTGGAGACGGCGCCCTGGCGCTGCTTCTTCGATGCGGCGCGCTGGGGCCTGGATTGCGGGGATGCTGCGGAATCTGCCATAGAGAAAAGAGCGGTCGTCGCCGGGAACGGGGCGCCGAATGCCGCTCGTCATTGCCATTGGAATATTTAGAGCCCGCATTGTCGCATGGCGCTCCGCGCGCGCCGAAGCCATTCCCCGACGATTTGCGCCGATTCGCGCCCTCGCGCGCGTTTCAGATGATTGCGCCGGGGTGTCAGCGCGAGGCGTTTGCTTTATGCTAAGCCGCAGACCAACGCGGCCTCGGCGAGCGAGAATATTGAACCGCCGCCCGGAACGTCGCCTCGACACATTGCGCACGCTGCGCCTGAACCACTCGACCATGCCAAGCACGACCCCTCCCCCTGCTTCGACGACCACCGCCGCGACCGCGCTGCGCGAGCACTTCGCGAACGTGGTGCTGCCGATGTGGCGTGGGCCCGGCTTCAACCACGCGCTGCAACTGCCCTATGAAGCACTCGATGCGACCGGGCATCAGCCGGTGCCCGCGCAACGCTATCGGGCGATGGCGTGCGCACGTCAGTTGTTCACGTTTTCGCAGGCGGGCGACATGGAACACGCACGCGTGCTGTTCGATTCGCTGACGCATTCGTTTCAGGACACCGATCACGGCGGATGGTTTTACAGCGTCGACGCGCTCGGCAAGCCGCTCGACACGACCAAGGACCTCTATACGCACGCGTTCGTCGTGTTCGCGTGCGCAGAATATGCGCGGCGCTCCGACAGCCGGGAAGCGCTGAAACTGGTGCACAACACGACCGCACTGATCCAGTCGAACTTCGCCGCCGACGACGACCTCTTCAACGCGGCGCTCAACGTGGACTTTTCGAAGGTGACCGGCACGCCGCTGCAGAATCCGCTGATGCACTTGACCGAAGCGTGGCTCGCCGCCTGCGAAGCGACGCGCGACAACGTGTTCGGCGCCGCTTTGCGCCGCCTCGCCAGCGCGGTCGCGCGACACTTCGTGCACGCGCCTAGCGGCTGCATCGCCGAATTGCCGATCGGCACGAGCGGCAACCGTCTGGAGCCGGGACATCAGTTCGAGTGGTACTGGCTGGTCAGGCAGGCGGGCGCGCTGTTCGATGGCACGGGACTCGCCGAATCGCTGGCGCGCGCATTCACCTTCGCGCAGCAGCATGGCGTGGACCCGGACAGTGGCGGCGTGTGCGCATCGCTCGACGAGTCCGGTCAGGTCAACGACGCGACCCAGCGGATCTGGGCACAGACGGAATACCTCCGCGCGCTCGCCTGTCACGACGACCCGGCCGTGCGCGCGGCGCTGCCGCAACAGATCGAACGTTTTAAGCGATGCTTCCTGCATGAGCACGGCTGGTTCGAGTGCAAAATGCCGACCGGCGAAGTCGCGCGCGCCGACATGCCGTCAACCACGCCGTACCACCTCGCTACCGCGTATGCGGCGCTGCCTGTGGCCGCCGAATCCGAAGTGCGGACTTAGCTGAACTTCGACGGCAATAGAGGAAGTTGAAGGGCGGATCGACTCAACAAACAGTCGTGCACATGAAGAAAAATGCGTCGCCCCTTGCCGGGAGAATTTAATGCCGCTGGTAAACCCTGGCGAAAAAAAGTTCTCACCAGCCCCCCTCAAAACGCGAAAAAAGCATCAAAACCGGGAATACCCGGATGCAGGTTGATTGGCGTCTGTCATGAAGACGTGATACAACTCTCCCCTCGCGGCCGCACTCACGTCGAGCAATGACGGTCGCGATGCAATACACAACATTTATTTGGATTAAAAATGGCAACAGGTACTGTTAAGTGGTTTAACGATGCAAAGGGCTTTGGCTTCATCACGCCGGACGACGGCGGCGAAGACCTCTTTGCACACTTCTCGGAAATCCAGACGTCGGGCTTCAAGTCCCTGCAGGAAAACCAGAAAGTGACGTTTGAAGTCAAGCAAGGCCCGAAGGGCAAGCAGGCTGCAAACATCCAGCCGGTCTAAGTACTTTCAGGTACTTTGAGACAGGCTTGGACGTCACGATAGGGGCCTCCACAGGCTCCTACGTCTAATGCAAAATGGCTCGCTTTACGCGGGCCATTTTCTATTTTCTGCCTCGTTTTTAAGCGTCGCCGCTTTAAAGCGCATGCATTCCGGTTAATACCAATTCCGCATTTGCGGCGGACAGGGCGCCGGGCTGTTGCGTGCGCAACACACTTTCCGAAATTTCGAACACGGAAACCGCCTGCTTCAATTGCTCGGTCTGCTGGTGCAACGAAGCGGCCGCGGCCGCGGCCTGCTCGACGAGGGCCGCATTCTGCTGCGTCATCTCATCCATCTGCACGACCGCCTGGTTCACCTGCTCGATGCCGGTGCTCTGCTCGAGGGACGAAGCGCTGATTTCGGCCATCATCTGCGTGACGCGCGCGATCGACGCCGACACATGGCTCATCGCTTCGCCGGCACGCTCGACGAGCGTCGAGCCGCCCTGAATTTCCGCGACCGATTCGCTGATCAGCGTCTTGATTTCCTTCGCCGACTGCGCGCTGCGTTGCGCGAGCCCGCGCACTTCGCCGGCCACGACCGCGAAGCCGCGGCCCTGCTCGCCCGCGCGCGCCGCCTCGACGGCCGCATTCAGCGCGAGGATGTTAGTCTGGAACGCGATGCCGTCGATCACCGAGATAATCTCGGCGATCTTGTCCGAGCTTTGCGCGATGCCGTGCATCTTATCGACCACCTGGTTGACGACTTCGCTGCCGCGGGAGGTCGCGTCGAGCGCCGTCTCGGCGAGCGCGCTGGCTGCGCGCGCGTGGTCGGCGTTCTGACGCACGGTCGCCGTGAGCTGCTCCATGCTCGACGCCGTTTCCTCGAGCGATGCGGCCTGGTTTTCGGTGCGCGCCGACAGATCGGCGTTGCCGGTTGCGATTTCGTTGGCGCCAAGATGGATCGAGTCGGCCGATTCGCGCACGCTCCTGACGGTGCGCGCGACGCTCGCCTGCATCGTCGCGAGGCCCGAGAAAAGGCGGCCGATTTCGTTGCTGCCGCGCGCGGCGATCGGCTGATCGAGTCGGCCTTGCGCGATGCGCTCGAAGTGGCGGCCCGCTTCCTCGAGCGGCGCGACGACACCGCGGCGCAGCGCTGTATGCACGGTGAGCGTGCCAGCGACGAGCACGAGCAGAATCACGACGCTGACGATACGAAACGCGGCCACGCGCGCGTCGATCGAGTCGAGCGACGCGCGGCTTGCGGCGTCGCCGAACTGTTCGAAGTTGTGCACTTCCGTCAGATAGGCGTCCTGCAACGACTGCGTCGGTTGATCGAGGAAGGCCTGGATATTGTTCGAGTCGAGATACTGCGCGAGCTCGGAGAGCGCAGCGTGCAGCGTCTTGTAGCGCTCCGCGAGCGCGGCGGCGCGCGCGCTGTTTTGGTCGCTGGTCTTCTCCGCGCTCATGAAAGCGGCGAACGACTGATCGGCGGCGCCGAGCTGTTCGCGCGCGTGCTGCACGATCTCCGTGGGCTCGGTGCCGCCGCGCACCATGCGTGTACCGGCGCGCGACAGGTTGATGCGCGCGTCCATCAGGCGCTGCGTCGTCTGGTTGACCGAGTCGACCTGCTTCAGCGCAATGTTCGACAGATCGCCGACGTCGTCGTGCGTGCGCGTCAGCGACCAGAAGCCCAACCCTACTGTGACAAGCTGGAAGACGCAGACCGCGGCCAGAACACCTAGCAGGCCGGATGCAACCTTGATCTTGCTGAACATCGTAGACACCTGAAAACAAAGAATGACGGGACACACCAGGGTTAACGGCAGGTCGACTGACCGCTTGAGGCCAATTCCCGCAAAAAGCGGTCTACGTGCGGGTTTCATCGGCGATCGTCGCGATTGCGGTTGTTTTGCGCAACAATTCGCCGCTCATCGCGTGGAATCACCTTGCGCAGCGAAGCGTCGCTTCCTAGAGTGGGTAGGGACCGCACGGCGCGTGCTGCGCGGATGCACTGATGCACCACACGGACCCCGTACGAAGGAACCACGATGACCGACCTACTCGACCGGGCGCGCGGCGCACTGCATGCCCAGCCGTTCAGCATGCTGCTAGGCGCGGAGTTGATGCACGCCGGCAGCGACGAGCTCACCCTGTGTCTGCCGATTCGCGATGAACTGCGGCAGCAGCATGGCTTCGTGCATGGCGGCGTCATCAGCTATCTCGCCGACAATGCCTTGACGTTCGCGGGTGCTGTGTCGCTGGGTCCGAGGGTCGTGACCGGTGAATTCAAGATCAACTATCTGCGCCCGGCAGTGAAAGGCACGCTGATCGCGCGTGCGAGCGTCGTCTATGCGGGCAGACATCAGGCGACCTGCCAGTGCAGTGTGTTCGTGGTGGAAGGGAATCGCGAGAAGCTGGTCGCCGTTGCGCAGGGGACCGTGAACCGGATTGCAGAGAACGGGGAGCAGGAGGCGGGGGGGTAGGAATTTGCACTAACGTTGCGGGTTGGCCAAACAAGTGACCAAACCAATGCAGGCACGCGAATCGATTTGAAAACGCGGGTAACGACCTGCCCCATCAAACTACCCGGCAGCGACAGACGAAAAAAAGCCGTTCCCGCCTGAAACGGAAACGGCTTTTCCAAAACTACGGCTTAACTAGCGGACCGCCCGCGCCTCACTCCGCCGCGTAAGTCTTCTGCGTCTGCTCGCCCAGCCCTTCGATACCCAAACGCACCGTCTGCCCCGGCTTCAGGAACACCGGGTTCGGCTTCAAGCCCATGCCGACGCCCGGCGGCGTACCGGTCGAGATCACATCGCCCGGCTGCAGGCTCATGCACTGCGACACATACGAGACCAGCTTCGCGACGCTGAAGATCATCGTCTTGGTGCTGCCGTTCTGGTAGCGATGGCCGTCCACTTCGAGCCACAGGCTCAGGTTCTGCGGATCGGCAACTTCATCGCGCGTGACGACCCACGGTCCGATCGGGCCGAACGTGTCGAAGCCCTTGCCCTTGTCCCACGTGCCGCCACGTTCGAGCTGCCATTCGCGCTCCGACACGTCGTTGATGACGCAATAGCCGGCCACGTGCTCGAGCGCGTTCGCTTCGTCGACATACTTCGCCGCTTTGCCGATCACGACGCCGAGTTCGACTTCCCAGTCGGTCTTCTTCGAGCCGCGCGGAATTTCGATGTCGTCGTTCGGGCCGCAAATCGCGCTCGTCCACTTGTTGAAGATGACCGGCTCGGCCGGCACTGGCATATTCGATTCCGCCGCATGATCCGCGTAGTTCAGGCCGATGCAGATGAACTTGCCGATCTTGCCGACGCACGGTCCCACGCGTGGATTGCCTTCGACGACCGGCAGCTTCGCCGGATCGAGCGCGCGCAGTTTCGCGAGGCTTTCGTCGCCGAGCGTCGCGCCGTCGATATCGCCCACCACCTTCGACAGATCGCGAATCTTGCCTTGCGCGTCGAGCAGGCCCGGCTTTTCCTGGCCTTTCGGCCCATAACGAAGCAATTTCATCGTTGCACTTCCCTTTACGTTCAGTAGTGTTCGGTTCGTCAATCAATCAGAATCAGTTCGACCATCCGCCGTCGATCACATGGATCTGGCCCGTCGTGAACGACGACTCGTCGGACGCGAGATACAGCGCGAGTGCGGCAATCTCCTCCGGCTTGCCGATGCGTCCCATCGGCTGACGCGCGACGAACGCGGCCTGCACCGCGTCGAGCGACGCGCCTTGCGCCTGAGCCTGCGCGGCGATCCGCTGTTCGAGTGACGGCGAGGACACCGTGCCCGGGCAAATCGCGTTACAGCGTACACCACGCGTGACGAAGTCGGCAGCGACAGACTTGGTCAACCCGACCACCGCGGCCTTCGACGCGCCATACGCGAAGCGGTTCGGCACTCCCTTCACGCTCGACGCCGCCGACGACATGTTGATGATCGAGCCGCCGCCCTTCTCCAGCATGGCCGGCAAAAACGCACGAATCATACGGTACATCGCTTTCGCGTTGAGGTCGAAAGCCAAATCCCAGTCCTCCTCACTGCAATCGAGGATATTGCCCGCATGCACGAAGCCCGCGCAGTTGAACAGCACGTCGATCGTGCCGACTTCAGCGGCGAGCGCCTTGATCGCCGCGCCGTCGAGCACATCGAGCTTGCGCGGCTCGAGCGGCTTGCCGCCGAGTCCGTCGATGCGGATATCGGTGGCGATCACGCGCGCGCCTTCGCGCGCGAACAGTTCGGCGGTCGCGAGACCGATGCCTTGTCCCGCCGCGGTGATCAGGGCCGTTTTGCCGGCCAGTCTTTGTGTCATCTACGACTCCAGTTGAATGGGCTGCTAACGAAATCAAAGCCGGTAAAACGCGGCGGCGTTGTCGCCGAACACGGCGTCGCGCTCGGCGTCGCTCAACGACGCGAGCAGTGTGGTCGCCACCGAATGCCAGAGCAGATAGTCGCCGTTCAGTTCGAGCACCGGCCAGTCGCTGCCCCACATGAGCCGCGCGGGTCCGAAGGTGTTCAGCAGATGCTCGACGTAGGGCCGCAGCGTCATCTCGGTCCAGCCGGGCGACGCCTCAGTCGCGAGGCCCGACAGCTTGCAATGCACGTGCGGGAACGCGGCGAGCCGCGTGATCGCATCGCGCCACACCTCATAGCCCGACTGGCCGTAGCGGATCGGCGGCTTCGCGCCATGATCGACGACGATGCGCAGCGCCGGAAAACGCTCCGCGAAGATTTCGACGTATTGCACATGGCGTGAGTAGATCAGCGCATCGAACGCGAGATCGTGCGCGATCAGCGCTTCGATCGCCGGCGCCAGGCCGGGATTCGCGATCCAGCCGTCGTCGGGGAGATCTTGCAGCATCGGCCGCACGCCCTTGAACTTCGGCTCGCGCGCGAACGCCCCGATCAGATCGGGCGCGTTCGGCAGCAGCAGCGGCACCCAGCCGACCACGCCGGCGACCGACGGCTCGTGCCGCGCGATGTCGAGCAGGTAGCGGGTTTCGTCGAGCGTCTGTGCGGCCTGCACGACGACGGTCCGCTCGATGCCGGCCTGTTCGCGCAACGGCTTCAGATCGTCAGGGCCGAACGGCCGGTAGAGGATTTTCAGCTCCGGCGTCATCCACTCGTAGTCGCCCCGCGCGGGGTCCCAGTAGTGCTGGTGAGCGTCGATCGGCATGGTCGGTTCAGTCCTCGGGCGCGGGCGCGCGGGGGTCGAGCAGGTCGGCGTCGCGCAGCGCGGACCACAGCGCCGCGGGGATTGGCTGCTCGAACGACGCGACGTTCTCGCGCAATTCGTCGGCACTGCGCGCGCCGGTCAGCACGCTGGCGACCGCCGGATGCGCATACGGAAACTGCAACGCGGCGGCGGCGAGCGGCACACCGTGCGCTCGGCACACCGCCTCCAGACGCGCGACGCGCTCGATCACCTCGGGCGGCGCGGCGCCGTAGTTGAACTTCAGATCGCCTTCGACGCCGCGCGCCAGAATGCCCGAATTGAACGCGCCGCCCAACAGGATGCTGACGCCGCGCGCTTCGCAGGCGGGCAGCAGGTCGTCGAGGGTGGTCTGCTCGAGCAGCGTATAACGGCCCGCGAGCAAGGCGCAATCGATATCGAACTCGGCCATCGCGTCCAGGATCACCGCGCCTTCGTTGACGCCGAGGCCGACCGCCTTGATCGCGCCGGTCGAGCGCAGCCGCTCCAGCGCGCGAAAGCCGCCGCCTTCGGTCAGTTGCCGCCAGTAGTGCGGATGCTGGTCGCCGTGCGTCAGGCGGCCGATGTCGTGTATGAGCAGGATGTCGATATCGACCATGCCGAGGCGCTGCTGGCTATCCTCGTACGAACGCAGAATGCCGTCGTGCGTGTAGTCGTAGATCGCTTCGAAGGGCAGCGGACTCTGCCAGCCCTCGCGGTTGTCGAATGGCGACGTGCGCGGCACGAAACGGCGTCCGACCTTGGTCGACAGCACGTACTCGCCGCGCGGATAGTGGCGCAGCGCGGCGCCGAGCCGATGCTCGGCCTTCGTGTTGCCGTAGAGCGGCGCGGTGTCGAAGCAGCGCACGCCCGCGTCCCATGCGGCGGCGACGGTTGCATGGGCCTCCTCGTCGGACAGGTCACGGTACAGGCCGCCGAGTGGCGCCGTGCCGAGACCCAATCCGCTCACCTGCAGCGAGCTGCGGCCGATCCGGCGCCGCTGCCCGACCTTCGATCCGATCGATGCCGACATGAGCGTGTCTCCTGTTTCTGGTGTTCTTACCATGCGACGGGCGAAATGCGCCGTCAATATGGCGCGCGCCATTCAGGCGTGCACTAATTCACCAATAAACGTATTATTCATATTCGAATTTTTCCAAGTCAAGAAAACTGCGCGGCACGGATGCCGGTGTTTTCCCTGGACATAGGCCATTCAGTTCGCGAAATGCTACGCACTCGCCCGCGCTCACCAGATAATAAGAACTCCGGACGAAATTCCCCGACGCTCACGATGGACGCCGAAGACAAAGACGACGACCGCTACCGCGCCCCGGCTCTCGACAAAGGCCTCGACATTCTCGAACTGCTGTCCGAGCAGAAGGAAGGGCTCACGCGCGCCGAAATCACGCGGCGGTTGGGCCGCAACGCCAGCGAGATGTACCGGATGCTCGAACGACTCGTCGCGCGGCAATACGTGGTGCGCTCGGCGGGCGGCGACCGCTACTCGCTGAGCCTGAAGCTGTTCGCGCTCGCGCACCGTCATCCGCCGATGAACCGGCTGATCGCCGAAGCGCTGCCGCTGATGCAGCGCTTCGCCGACGCGGCCGAGCAGTCGTGCCACCTCGTCGTCTACGACCGCGGCAACCTGCTCGTGATCGCGCAGGTCGACGGTCCGGGCACGTGGGGCATGTCGGTGCGGCTCGGCTCGCGGGTCGGCCTGATCGACACTGGTTCCGGGCGTGTGATGCTCGCGTTCCAGAGCATCGAGCAGCGTCAGCAGATGCTCGCCGAGCACACGAAGGTGAAGGGCGAAGTGACGATCGATCGCGACGCGCTGGAGGAGGCCTGCGAGCGCATCCGCGCGGTGGGCTTCTGGCAGAAGGACAGCCAGCAGAGCTTCGGCGTCACCGATGTGACGTTCCCGATACTCGCGCCGTCGGGCCAGGCGATCGCGGTGCTCACCTGCCCGTATCTGCGCCGGATCGACGAATACGTCGCGCCGACGCTCGACGCGGCCACCACGCTGCTGCGCGACACGGTGCAGGCGCTGTCGATGTTCCGCGAGCAGGCCGCGTAATCGGCGGGCCACCCGGCGGCGCGCTCGCGCGCATGGTTTAGAATGGCGGCCCTTCCAAAATTACGCCGCATGACAGGCTCATGGGCGCATCGATTGAGCAATGGCCAAACTTCTGACCGATTCCGAATTCCAGCGTTTTTCCGAACTCCAGCAGAAGCAGTCGAGCTTCACGATCACCCCCGAAGAAGCCGACGAACTGCGCGACATCGTCGCTCACGCGCAGAAGCGCCGTGACGACCGCGCCGCCGCGATGCAAAGCATCGAGACCTTCATCCAGCAATTCGACATCACACCCGACGAGCTGTTTTCGCCCGAGCAGATCGGCGAAGCGGCGCGCACCTACGGTCTGATTCCGGCCGCGCGCAAGGAGCGCGTGCTGCCGCCGTCGCTGACGTTCAACGGCAAGCCATATCAATGGACCACGCGGCCGCTGCCCGACGAAATCCGCGTACCGCTGTTCGACGCGTTCAAGGCTGGCGAGTCGGTGAAATCGTTCATCTCGACGCTGAAGGACGCAAATCGCTGCGCGGCCACGATCGCGCGCCTCGAGCGCGAAACCGGCGCCGTGTATGCGCAAGCGTGGCTCGATGAGCTGTCGGTCACGCGCGCGCAGGTGGATGAGGCGGTGCAGAAGCTGGCGGTATGAATTGGTGAAATCGTGCGTTGAGCGGGTCGCGAGGTAAGCCGCTCAATGCGCGGGCGGGTTCCGGGCGGAGGAATCCGGGTCCGCGCCCGCTGTTTCGTCGAGCGCCATCCGCAAGCCCACCACACCGGGGTCATCGGTCCGCGTGATCGTGAAGCCGCTGGCTTTTGCGAGCGCGATCATCGCGGTGTTCTCGCGCAGCGCTTCGCCGACCAGCCAGTGCGTGCCGCGCGCCCGTGCGTACGCGATGATCCGCTGCATCAGCAACTGGCCGAGGCGCCGCCCCTTCTGGTCCGAGCGCACGGCCACCGCGAATTCGGCCGTCTCGTTGTCGGGATCGGCCACCGCGCGCACCACGCCGAGCGTCTGCGCGACGCCGTCTGCGTTGTCGACCGTCGCGATCAGCGCCATTTCCCGGTCGTAGTCGATCTGGGTCATGCGCGCGAGTTGCGAGTGCTCGAACGTGCCGACCGCGCCGAAAAAACGCAGGCGCAAATCTTCCGGCGTCATCGCCTGCACGAAAGCGCGATGCGCGTTTTCGTCTTCCGGGCGAATCGGCCGCACGGTCACGCGCAGGCCTTGCCAGTCGACGGTTTCCTCGAAGCGGCGTGGATACGGCACGATCGCGAGACGGCTGCGCTGCGCACCGACGCGCAACACGGGATCGACCACCGTCACGCGATCCCGGTAGACCCTGAGCTTCAACGAGAGGCCAACGATCTCGCGTACATCGCAAACCACTTGCGACAGCGCCGTCAGCGCCGCGAGCGCCGGTTCCGGCGCGGCCAGCCTCGCGTAATGCGAACGCGTGACGATGTCGCGCGCGAGCGTCGGATTGAGCGGCGGCAGGCCGTAGACGTTCAACGCACTGGACACGCCCTCGACCGCCGGTGCGACGAAGCGGAACACGGGGCCGAAGTTATCGTCGTCGTGCAATTCGACGGCGACGTCGACGATGGGTTTGGCCGCGTCCTGCGCCTCGCCCCCTGCCCCTTCGACACCTTCCACCCGCAACCCGAAGCGCGCCAGAAACTCTGCCGCCGCCGCCCCGGCCAGCTTGCTTTCGCCGGCCGCCAACGCCTCGCGAGCCTGCGCCTGAGCGGCATCGATCGCCTCGGGAATCTGCGCGGCCAAACCCTCCGGCATTTGCATCAGCAGCTCGCGGCCCAGCCGGTACTCGACCAGACGCGCGAACGCGCGCGCGAGCCGCTGCGGCGTCGTGTGCACCGGGATGCCCTGCGCGTGCAGCGCATCCCGCGTCGCCGCATCGACGCCGCCGAAGAAGCACGCAAGCAGCCCGCGATACGCGAATTGCTGATGCGCGATCAGCGCCTGCGCAACGTCGTCGACCGGCGCGCCATGCGTCGACGCGTGCACCACGAACGCGGTGCCCGTCGCGCGATGCTCGGCAAGCAGTTTCAGCGCGGCGCCGAAATGCTCGGGACGCGCATCGTCGCCGAGCAGCAGCGGATTGCCGCCGACCGCGTGCGGTAGCGCCTCGTGAAGCACGTCCGACGCCTCTGCCGGCCACGGCGCGAGCAGGCCGCCTGCGGCGGCGAACGCGTCGCGCGCGAGCGTCGCGAGACCGCGGTCGCTCGTGATCAGCGTCGCGGTGCCGCCCGCCGCGACGCGGCCCACGCCGAGCGTTTCGATTTCGTCGAGCAGATCGTCGAGCGCGTCGACGCGCACGAGGCCCGCGCGCCGGAACGCCGCCGTATAGAGGCCATCGGCGGGATCGTCGCGGCCGGAGCGCAGCGCGAGCACCGGCTTGTTGCGCGCCGCCGCGCGTGCGGCCGACATGAACTTGCGCGCGGCCCGCACGCTGTCGAGTTCTAGCAGGATCGCGCGGGTGCCGGGGTCGCTCGCGAGGTAATCGAGCACGTCGCCGGCGTCCACGTCGGCCTCTGCGCCGAGCGCCACCGCGTGCGAAAAGCCGAGCCCACGCGCCTGCGCCCAGCCAAGCACCGCATTGGTCAGCGCATTGGACTGCGACACCCACGCCACGCCGCCCGCCTTGACCGTGCACGACGGCGCGCCCAGATGCGCGCCGAGCGCCGGCGACACCACGCCGAGGCTGCCTGGTCCGACGATGCGCAGCAGATGCGGGCGCGCCGCCGACAGCGCATGGCGCAGCGCGAGCCGGTCTTCGTCGCTGCGCACTTCGCCGACGATGATCACGGCGCGCGTGCCCATGCCGCCGAGCTTGTGGATCAGCGCGGGCCACGTCGCGGGCGGCGTGCAGATCACCGCGACGGTGGGCGCCTGCGGCAAATCGCTGACGTCGTGGATCGCCGCGTCGCCGCCAAGCGTCGCGTGCTTCGGATTGACCGGCCACAGCGGACCCTGGAAGCCGCCCTCGCGCACGCGCGCCCAGACCATCGCGCCGGTGCTGCCCGGCCGCTCGGACGCGCCGATCACGGCGACGGATTTCGGGCGAAATAAGGCGTCAAGGTTGCGAACGGTCACGGGCGCTCCATGCGGTTGGCCAGGAATTGGAGCCCGCTTCGCGGCGGGGCGGGTGGTTTCGTCAGCATAGGCGAAGTCACGCGCCGGTGCGGGGCTGTTGCGACGGAAGAAAAAAAAAGCCGCGTCGAACGACACGGCTTCTTACCCACAAAATCAGCGGACTTGCGACTTTACATCGCCTTCCTGAACGGCGCCCCCGAGTGCTCGCGCAACTCGTTGAACACGATCTTCGGCCACGCCTTCTGCGCGACTTCGATCTCAGAGACGTGCGAGGCCAGGTAGGTCGGCGCATCGGCTGCATCGAACGCGATCCGCGCCGAATACGAATCGGTAAAGCGGCGCAGTTCGGACGCATCGTCGCAGGTCACCCAGCGCGACAGCCGGTAGCGCGCCGGCGCCATGCGAACGTCGACCTTGTATTCGGTCGACAGACGGTGCGACACCACTTCGAACTGGAGCTGCCCGACCGCGCCGAGAATCATCAGACCACCCGCTTCGGGACGGAACACCTGAATCGCGCCTTCTTCGCCGAGCTGCTTCAGCGCTTCGCCGAGCTGCTTCGCACGCATCGGATCGACCACTTCGACGGTCTGGAAAATTTCCGGCGCGAAGAACGGCAGGCCGACGAACTGCAGCTGCTCGCCTTCGGTCAGCGTATCGCCGAGACTCAGCGTGCCGTGATTCGGAATCCCGATGATGTCGCCCGGATACGCCTCGCTCACCGTCTCGCGACGCTGCGACAGGAACGTCACCACGTTGTTCGCGCGGAACGTCTTGTTCGAACGCGTCACCTTCACCGCCATGCCGCGCTCGAAACGTCCCGAGCATACGCGGATGAACGCGACACGGTCACGGTGCGCCAAGTCCATGTTCGCCTGCACCTTGAACACGACGCCGGTGAATTTCGATTCTTCCGGCTGCACCGGACGCTGCACGGTCATGCGCATCGACGGCGGCGGCGCGAGGTCGACCAACGCGTCGAGAATTTCCTTCACTCCGAAGTTATTGATCGCCGAGCCGAACAGCACCGGCGACTGCTGGCCGGCGAGGAACTGCTCGCGGTCGAACTCGGGCGTCGCGCCGCTGATCAGGTCGATCTCTTCCTTCGCACGCACCCACGCGTGGCCGAAACGGCCCTCGCCTTCCTCATTACCCAGTGCCTGCAGCGTTTCGACCGCACCGCCGGCCGTATCCTGGCCGGCGCGGAACACGCGCACCTGATCGCGCTGGACATCGTAGACGCCCTGAAAATCCTTACCCATGCCGATCGGCCACGTGAACGGCACGGCCGACACGCCGAGGTGCTGCTCGATTTCGTCGAGCAGTTCGAGCGGCTCGCGCACTTCGCGGTCGAGCTTGTTGATGAACGTGACGATCGGCGTCTTGCGGCTACGGCAGACTTCGAGCAGCTTCAGCGTCTGCGCTTCGACGCCGTTCGCGCCGTCGATCACCATCACCGCGGCGTCGACCGCGGTCAGCACGCGGTAGGTGTCTTCGGAGAAGTCCTCGTGGCCCGGCGTGTCGAGCAGGTTGATCACGCAATCGCCGTACTCGAACTGCATCACCGAGCTCGCGACCGAAATGCCGCGCTGCTTTTCGATCTCCATCCAGTCGGACGTCGCGTAGCGGTTGCTCTTGCGGCCCTTCACGGTACCGGCGATCTGGATCGCGCCCGAGAACAGCAGCAGCTTTTCGGTGAGCGTGGTTTTACCCGCATCCGGGTGGGAAATGACCGCGAACGTGCGGCGGCGTTTGAGTTCGGAGACTGACATCGGGTCTGGCGGTCACGGAAAGGGGTTCGGGCGGTTCCCGGCAGCCCTGGGCGGCCGGTATGCCGCGCGTGGCGCGGCGGCGTCGAGCTGCGGAAGTCGGGCGCGGGCCCGGATCGGCCGGCGCTCGCGGCGCGTGCGAAAACGGGTGGCGAACAAGTCACGACCCAGCGTTCGACTAGGCGAGAATCGCTGGCGCAAAACGGCGCAAGGTGCGAATGATACACGTCTGGCGAGGCGGCCGGGGGAAAGGGGGGCGCGGCACATGCTCGCGGCCAAAGGTGAGTGTTTTCGGGACTTGCGGCGGTGAATCCCGATTCGCGGCCAAAGGTGAGGATCGCGAAGCGCATGCGCGCACCTGCAAAGGGATGCGCACTGCAACCGAGATGCTCGGGAAAACTGCGGTAAACCTTCGCACCGCTATCGACACGATCCGGCTCGACGCCTGGAAACGCCCGCCAGCAAAGGCTGGCGTGGGTTTGGAGCAAGTGATGCAACGCCGCGCGCCGCGATGGCAATTCCTTCGCGTGGCGGTGCGTCGCGCGACAAAGCCTGGCTCACCGAAGCATCCCGCGAGGTTCGAGTGCCTGGGTGAATCACGCCCAACAGGCTCACGCGTCACGCAAAGGTGAGCGTTTTCGGGACATGTGCAACGGTGCGGAGCGAATCAAACGGCGCATCACTTCAGAGAAGCCGGACGCATAATCACGCACGCACAACGAGGCTCAACTTTCGATCAGAAACCGCTCGCGATTCTTCCCAACGAGCCAACCCGGCGAACGCCCACGGCCGCTCCAGGTTTCGCCGGTCTTCGGATTGCGGTACTTGGCGACCGACGTCGATGACGACTTGCGGCGCGACTTTGGCGAAGCGCTCATCAATCCGAGCTCTTCGGCGGTCAGATCGTATTCGGCGATCTTCTGCTTGATTTCGGCGATAGCTTGCGCGACTTCTTTCTCCCGTGCCGCTGCGACTTCCTTGTGGAGTTTTTCGAGTTGCGCAGTCAACTGTTTGTAAGACGCCATGCCGGTGTACCCCCATCGGTTGGACGAACCGCGATGAACTGTGAGTAGTCGTTGGCCGACACTATCAGACGAATAATTCTCAGGATAGTGAATCGCGCGGCCAGTTGCATGCGGGGCGGATGCGCTCAATCGGCGAGCACATCGTAGACGCGGCGTTCCAAGTCGACGGCCATCACCGTGGTCAACGTCGCGAGCAGGGTCGCGGCAAGTCCTGCAATCTGCATGTTCGTCCTGAGCCGGTGGAAGAAAACATGCATGCGCCATTTATTGCTGTTTCTGATCGGCGGACAGAGTGACTACTTTCAGGCTTTTTTCCGTTTTTCCAATTCGCAAAGCGCGGCGTCGAGGCGTTTAACGCGCGTTGCCTGGGCGGGTACGAGAACCGCGCCGGAAACGTGCTCGAGCCGGTTACGCCAGTAAGACAGCGGAATACGGTCTTCTGCCGAAATATGGGAAATTATCTGCTCCAGATGCTCAATGTCTTTTTCGAGTTGCTGATGATTCATTGCTTACCCCGGATTATATTGGACTAATGTTGAAGCAAGTAAATCGAAAGCATGGAGCCGCGAACGCCTGTGCCGCCGGACGTAATGCCCGCCAGCAGTAGAAAAACCTTCCTGAACGTTTCCCGCCTCGGAAGAAACCGGAAAATTCTGCTCGCCGAGGTTAAATCGCCAACGGTTCGAAAAGAATACTTCTGTCGGACTTCGCGTTCCGTTAGCTGCCGCACCGACTTCGCTCGATACCCCAAAGGGTAAAGATAATTCGCCGTCTGCGCGCAAAGAATAATCGGTTTGCGGCGACTCAGCGTTGTAAAAATGCCGCTTGCTGGCTTACTTAACTCACTCCGGATGCTAACCGCTTATCGGACGCATATTACGCGCATAGATTTATGACAGCCATGTGCTAATTGAGCGGATGGGAAATTGGCCGGAACTGGCGCAAAGAAAATCAAACGCCGCCGACGGATCGGTCAGCCGCGCGCGCCGGCATTGCACCGGCGCGGCATGAGGTGCTTACTTCGCGGGCGCGCGGCAGGCGTAGAGCAGGCTCAACGTGCCACCCTGGCTCGACTGGCGCACGACGTCGAACGCGCCGTTGCAACTCGCGGCCGCCTGCTGCGAGCACAAGTCGGAACCCACCGGACATTGCACGAGCGTGGTCGCGCGGCCGTCCGACAGGAACAACGGCGCGCTGCTGCCGCAACCGCCGAGCGCAACGATCGCGCCGACGGCCAGCATGAGGCTCGAACGGCGCGCGAAGAAGGAAAGGCTGCGTTTCATGGAGACCCCGGTCACGTCTTGTTTTTCGATCCTGCGATTGTGCCACGCGGCCCTCGTGCTGCGTCAGTTGGCGCGGCACGGCCCGACGGGTGCGACGCAAGGCGCTTGCGGTATTTTTCGTGATCGCGGTGCACTACGCGACCGGGTTGGTAAGAACATCGAACCGGCAAACTGTACTTTGATCTGATAGATCCGCATTAGTCCCACCTCGACAGCCGGCCTCGGAAGCACGAGGATGGAGTCGTCAGCGCCCAACTGTTGCAAGGGCAGGCTGACCCGAGTAACAACGGCGTTTAGCGGCCCGTCCCTATCCGGACGGGCTATTTTTTGGCACGCTCGAATCGGGTGCGAATGGTGAGGGAATCCGGGAACGGAGCGGCGATGCATGGAGCCGCCCGGCGCACGGGCCTCGCTCACCGCTCCCTAGCCCGCCCCAGCGTCACCGGCATGACAAAAACCGAACCCGCCCCGCCCCGCCGCGGGGCATGAAAAATGCGGCCGTCGCGACGAGGAGTCGCGTTAAACTGATTGCACGCTGCGCAAGCGCAAATGCGTTAGCGGCTGCATACTCGACTAAAACCCGGGCGAGACGGAGGCAGACGCAACACAGCCCGACGGCGCGGCAGACGGCACGCCGTCCGCCCCGTACAATGGTTCCATCACCAACGCGACAAGGACAACTTCGATGCGCATCACCGGGTCCTCCGGGTCAATGGCCCTGCTCACCGAATACGACGACGCAACGGCGCGCGAACTTCGCTCGCTGCGCCTCGAATCGACCGAAGACGGCAAAGGCATCCTGCTGATCGAGGTCGATGAGCGCAAGCCGGGCATACATCGCGAAGTGCGCTACGAAATCACGCCCGCGGAGCTGATTGCCGCGATCCGCGCGCATGGCGCCGAGTTGCCGGGCGAGCAGCACAATCATCGTCAGTGAAGCAGGCGCGCGGCGGGTATGAGCGTCGCGTGACTCGTCAGCCTCTCCCGCTTGTCGCGTCGCACTTCGACGCGTGCGCGCGGGATTATTCGCATTGGACCCGCCTGCGCGCGTCGGCATGCTTCCGTTTGTTCCGCTCGGCCCGCCAATCCACGGTTTCCTACGGGTTTTAGCAAGCGCTTTCGCGCCATTCGCCCGGCGCGCTTACGCGGCCTTCAGCACGTTGTCACAAGCGTTTGTCACGCTTGCGTCCCGGGGCACGCCGCACACGTGCCGGCCCGATCGCAGCGAGATAACGAGCCGATTTCCGGGCCGTTTGCACGTCTGAAAAATACGTCCATAATCTTTGCATTACTCTTCGCATTCCTTAGCGCGCTGCGCCCGCAAGGGCCGCGGATGTAAACCGATGCTACATGACCTAGTCGCGCAATATGGACCGGCGCTCGTCTTCCTCAACGTACTTGCCGCCGCGCTCGGGCTGCCGGTGCCGGCGATGCCGTCGCTCGTGCTGTTCGGCGCGATGGCCGCGATGCACCCCGGCTCGGTCGGCACACAACTGCTGCCGGTTCTGGTGCTTTCGATCTTCGCGACGCTGATCGGCGACAGCGCGTGGTATCTCGCCGGCCGCATCTATGGCGGCAATACGCTGAAGACGATCTGCCGGCTGTCGCTGTCGCGCGACACCTGCGTGAAAAAGACCGAGCGCTTCTTCGGCCGCTGGGGCGTACGTGTGCTCGCGGTCGCGAAGTTCGTGCCGGGGCTGTCGATCGTGTCGATCCCGATGGCGGGCGCGATGCACACACGCTACCGGACCTTTCTCACCTACGACGGCGTCGGCGCCGCGCTGTGGTCCGGCACCGGGCTCATCATCGGCGCACTGTTCGCGCGGCAGATCGACATGCTGTTCGCAATGGCCGGGCGGCTGGGGCGCACGGCGGCACTCGTCGTCGTCGCATTGCTGGCGCTGTACGCGGCGTACCGGTGGATCCGGCGCCGTCAGTTGATCGCGAAGCTCGCGACCGCGCGCATGGAGGTCGACGAACTCGAGAAGCTGTTCGCGGCCGGCCGGGCGCCGGTCGTGTTCGACATCCGCTCGCAGGAGAAACGCAAGCTCGATCCGTTCGTGATCCCAGGCGCCCAATTCGCCGACGAACGGCAACTCGAGGGCATCGTCGCCACCTATCCGCACGATCAGAAGCTGGTGATCTACTGCTCCTGCCCGAACGAAATTTCCGCGGCATGGATGGCCAAGCAACTCAGCGAAGCCGGTTTCTCCGACGTGCTGCCGCTGCGCGGCGGCATGGAGGCCTGGCGCGACTCGGGCAAGCCCGTCGACTCGCTGCCCGAGATGCCGTCGCCGGAAGTCGCGGTCGACGACGTCGCGCCCAAAGCCGTCTAGCTGGAATAAGCGGCGGCATGGCTCGCCCCAGCGTGCGAGCACGCGCCGTCTTACCTCCCGTTCAATCGTGCAATGAACATCGAAGGAGCGGTTCAATGCTTTCGACTCAGGACGTTTCGACTCAAGAGGTGGAAGGACAGCAGGGAGTCGTCGCCGATGCGCCGTATTCGTCGCTGTCGACGCGCATGCACCAGATGTTTCCCGTGCTCAGCAGCGCGGAGATCGACCGGTTGCGCCGCTTCGGCGAGATCGGTCACTGGAAGTCCGGCGAGCTGCTGTTCGAAACCGGGCACACCGGCCCCGGCATGTTCGTGCTGCTCGAAGGACGCGTGAAGGTCTATCAGCGTGACGGCATCGGCCGCGAGGTCGTGATCAGCGAGCGCGGCGCCGGGCATTTCCTGGCCGAGGTCGGGCAGCTGTCGGGCAGGCCCGCGCTCGTCAACGGCCGCGCGCTCGACGCCGTCGAAGCGCTGCTGATTCCGCCCGACCGCCTGCGCGCGCTGATCGTCGCCGAAGCGGAACTCGGCGAGCGCATCATGCGCGCGCTGATTCTGCGGCGCGTGTCGTTGATCGAAAAGGGCGCGGGCGGGCCAATCCTGATCGGCAATAGCAGCGACGCCCGGCTCGTGACGCTGCAAGGCTTCCTGTCGCGCAACGGCCATCCGCATTCGGTGCTCGACGAACGCGACGAAGACGCGCTGCGTCTGATCGAGCAATTCGCCGCGCAGCGCGAGGACCTGCCGCTCGTGATTTGCCCGGACGGCTCGGTGCTGCGTCATCCGAGCATGCCGGAACTTGCCACTCGCCTGGGTCTGCTGCCCGATCTCGACGACTCGCATGTGTACGACGTCGCGATCGTCGGCGCGGGGCCGGCGGGACTGGCCGCCGCGGTGTACGCGGCTTCCGAAGGACTTTCCGTGATCGTGCTCGATAGCCGCGCGCCAGGCGGCCAGGCGGGCGCAAGCTCGCGGATCGAAAACTACCTTGGCTTTCCGACCGGCATCTCGGGCCAGGCGCTCGCCGGCCGCGCATTCGTGCAGGCGCAGAAGTTCGGCGCGCACGTCGCGATTCCGGTCAACGTGCAGGCGCTGCAATGCGGGCAGTCGCCGTATCGGCTCGAACTGAAATGCGGCGGTCACATCAGCGCGCAGGCGATCGTGATAGCGAGCGGCGCGGTGTACCGGCGACCCGCGCTCGATGGGCTCGATCGCTTCGACGGACGCGGCGTCTATTACTGGGCGTCGCCGGTCGAGGCGAAGCTGTGCAAGCGCCGGGAGGTCGTGCTGGTGGGTGGCGGCAATTCGGCCGGCCAGGCGATCGTCTATCTGGCGACGCACGCGGCCAAGGTTCACGTGCTGATCCGCCGCAGCGGTTTCGAGGCGACGATGTCACGCTATCTGATCGACCGCATCCACTCGCTGCCGAACGTGATCGTGCATCCGAATTCGGAAGTCGGCCGGCTCGATGGCGATGAGGACGGGCTCGTGTCGGTCGCGTTGAAGAGGCCGCTGCCCAATGGCGTCGATCACTTCGACACGCGGCATCTGTTTCTCTTCACCGGCGCGGACCCGAACACCGAATGGTTGCACACCTGCGGCGTGAAGCTCGACGCGAAAGGCTTCGTGCTGACCGGCATTGCCGCGGACGGCTCAGCCACGGCGTGCGATCTTGGCACCACCGTCGAGGGCGTCTATGCGATCGGCGATGCGCGCGCCGGGTCGACGAAGCGCGTGGCCGCGGCGGTCGGCGAAGGCGCGGCCGTCGTCGCGCAGATCCACCAGTTGCTGGCGCAGACGAGCGGGGAAGCGGTGGCGTTGGGCGCGTGACATTCAACGCGACTCATGCGACGCAACGCCGGGCGCATGAAAAAAAGCGCACTGTGCGTCACACGGTGCGCTTTTTTCAAAGGCGACGCGATGGCCGCGCCGCTGCGGGTCCGCTTGTCAGCGGTCCAACTTCGCGCGCAGCTCGCGCGCGGCCTCCAGCAGTCCTTCGTAACCCGAACGCGCGTGTGCCGGCAGATCGGGATCGCCGACCAGCGCGCCGAGCGTTTCGATCAGACTGTACACAATGCCTTTCGCCGCGCCCGATGCAATCCCGCCCGACGACACCTGCTGATCGACGTGACTGAGCGCCGCGTCGAGCTGCTCGATCTGGGGACGATCGTCAGAGGGCGGCTTGGGAGAAACGTCTTGCGTCATGATCGAACATCGCTCCTTTGAGTGCATCGGTAGAGTTGTTATATACCGATCGTGCGCCGCCGTCTATTCGTGATCGGCGCGAGGGCGATCTGCATCAAGGCGTCCAGCGATACATCAGGATCTTTGCGCGCGCGTCGTCTTCGACCAGCACTACGTACTCGCCGTTATCGCGCCGCACCGCGCTGATGCCGAGATACACGTCGACCCAGCCGCTCGTCGCGCCGACGCTCGCGCCCGGCGTCATGTAACCGACCGCCGTGCCGTTACGCGCGTCGTAGACGTCGACCCGATCGGTGTACAGCTCGGCGACGAAGATATAGTTGCCCGCCACCGCGACGCCGACCGTGGTGGTCTGCGGATCGCTATACGTGTTCCATGGCAGCGAGATCGTGTAGACCTGGGTCGGCGTGCCGGTGCTCCAGTTGTCGTAGCGGGCAAGGACCGGACCCGCTTCCTTCCAGTGCGTCGCGTCCCACGGAATCGCGCTGGTGAAACCGGACAGATACATCGTGTCGGTCGATGCAATGTAGACGAGCCGCGCGAGCCGCGTGAATGGCGCGGGCATCGCGAACATCTTCGAACTCGCGTACGTGTAGATCGGATTGCCGGCGGAGTCGAGACCTTGCAGCGGCATCTCGCGCACGCCGCTTAGTGGCGTGGCGAGCCACACGTTGCCGGGTTCGTCGACCCACCAGAAGCCGTCGCCCACCGTGCTGCCGGTCGACGGATTGCTGCTGATCTCGCTCGCGTCGACGGTGCCATCGCCATTCACGTCGCGCCACAGCCATTCGCCGTAGGTCGGCTGCCCGGCTGGCCATGTGCCCGGCAGGGGATTCTGCGCGAGCAGGCCCGACGGAATCGCGATCTCGCCATGCGCGGCATCGAAGCGATAGACGTTCAGATAGTGCGCGCCTGAATCGAGCGTATAGAGAAAACGCTTGCCGTCGAATCTGCGAACCATCGGTTCGCCGCGCACGCCGCGCGGCTCGTGAAACGCGGGGTCGTCGGGATAATCGAAGCGGTCGAGCGTGAACGCCGCATACGACCATTCGTGGCCGACAGGCTGGCTGTAGTTCAGCGTGAAGCGCTTCGAGCCCGTGTAGACGGAGGCGGACGTGGCCGGATCGAACGCGCCACTATCGACGAAGGTCAGGCCGTACAGCCGCCAGTTGAGCACGCGCGTGCCGTACACGTAGCTCTCCAGCACCGCGCCTTGCCCGACCGACGCCGAGCCGGGCGCGCGCGGCCCCTCGCCGTTTTGTGCGACGTACAGATTGCCAGCCGGGTCGGCGCCGATGCCGGTGATGCCGTTGAAGCGCACATCGCCCGGCACGCCGCGCACCGGGTGGAAGATGCCGTTGCGCGTGCCGATCGACGCGCCGGCAACCATCTGCCCATCCGCACCTTTGTTGAACACGAGAATCTGTTGCGAAACGCCGTTGTCGGCGACCAGCAGTTGGCCTGATGGCGAGACCGTGAGGTCGGTCGGCACGGTGCCGGCGGGCAGCGACAATGGACCGGCGAGCGCGGTGCCGTCGGCGCGGTAGTGCAGGATGCTCAGATTGCCTGTCCCGAAGCCGCTGATGATCCACAGCGTCGAGTTGCTGTCGATCGCGATGCGCGCGGGCGACGCGACGCTCCACGAGCGCAGCGGCTGCATGGACTGCGCGTCGTACACGACGATCCGGTTGCCGTAGGTGTCGGCCACGTAGAGCTCACTGTCGGTCGCGGCGAGGCCGCGAATGCTCGCATCGATGCCGGTCGTCACCGTTTCGACTGCGAGGAAGCTGTTCTTCGTCGCGTTCGCGCTATTGCCGATGCCGCCGGAAAACGGTGCGCCGGTCGCGAGCTTCGCGAGCGTGCGGCGCGTGATGCCATACCAGGTCTGATTGGCCGGGGGATAGTCGGCGCCGACCAGTGCGTTGCTCTGGTTGCCGATCGACATCGCTCCATACAGGTAGGTGTGATTGACCGCGACCGCGTCGCCGCCGGCCGCGCCCCAGCCGTGCGTCGAACCGGCAACCGCGAGTTTGTCGCCCGCGCGATAGGCGGCGATTTCGCTACCGCTTTCGTCCCACGGCGAATTCGTATAAACGGTGCCATCGGCGCCGACGCTAATGGCCTGAATGTCCTGCTGCATCCATTTACCGTCGCCAAATCCGAAACTATTACCGATCCATGACGTCGAGTAATTCAATTGGGATTGCGCTGAGACATTCGGCGAGATCAGGCTATGGATTAACACCACGGCCACGCCAAGGCGGGAGAATAGCTTCACGGCGGTCATTCCTTGCCAGGCGCTTATTGACGGTTTTGTCGTCGACAATGCGCGTGCATCAAATTTGGTGTTTTATCCTCTCATATAAAAATAGAAAATTAATTGACAAAAAAATCTGCATTCAATGCAGATCTAAAAGGATAATCCCAATTGCATAGAATTACGTTTCTAACGAAATCTTCCCGTCACGAAGCCGGTCAATACCGGCTCCCGTAAAGACTCACCAATTAGAGATTCAGTTGCTTTTTCTGCTCCTGTAAGTCCTCACCTTGAGTGATACGCGCGTCACGTTCGCGCCGCCCGGCGACGCACGAAAATCCGTTGCGTGAGATCGAACGCCACCAGATTGCCGGCCACGACGAGCAACAGACCGACCACCGCGAGCGCGGACCAGCGATAACCTTCGAACAATGTCGACACCGCGAGCGCGACGATCGGAAACAGCACCGTGCAATACGCGGCGCGCTCCGGGCCCATGCGGCCGACCAGCATCAGGTAGGCCGTAAAGCCGATCACCGAGCCGAACACGGCCAGATACGCGAGCGCGCCGAGATAGCGCACCGACGGTTCGAGCGCAAACGAATAGCCGGCGAACAGACTGCCGACCGTCAGAACGGCCGCGCCGATCAGCATCGCCCAACTGTTGGTTGCAAACGGATGCAGGCCCATCGATTGCATGCGGCTCGACAGCAGGTTGCCGGCCGAGAAGCACAGCGTGCCGAGAAACGCGACGCCAAGCCCGAGCCACGCGGTGTGATCGCCGAGATGCCCGGCCATCTGCTGCACGAACAGACAGACGATGCCGACGAGCCCGAGCAACGCGCCCGCAATCGCGCTCGGCTGCAGCGGCCGGCCCATGAACAGCCGCCCGTTGATCGAGTTCAAGAGCGGCGCGGTCGAGAACACCACCGCGACGAGCCCGCTCGGCACGATCCGTTCGGCGTAGTAGAAGCACAGGAAATTCAGGCAGAACAGCGCGAGACCTTGCGCGGCGAGGTAGCGCCAGGCGTCGCGCGGCGGCCAGATCGGCCGGCGCATGATGCGCAGCAGCGCGAACAGCAGCAGCGCGGCGATCCAGAAACGCCACGCAATCGATACTGGCGGCGGCACCGCGCCGAGTTGCCATTTGATCGCCATCCAGGTGGTGCCCCAGATCAGCACGGTGACGGCATAGAGCAGGAGATTCATGGAAGGGCCTCAGGCTGCAATGACGGGCTGCAATAACACGCAGCATTGACGAAAGCCCACTATGAAACCGCGCCGCCGCCCGCAATTGTCCAAACTTGCGCACTTTTTCGCGCGGCTGAGCGGCCAGACGAGGCGCGCCGTATACTGGCCGCTCAGCCCTGCGCCATCCACCGGAAAACCTCCGCTCGCCGCCGTGAACGCCAGCTCGTCCGTCCCCGCGATATCCGCCGCCGGCATGCCTTTTGGCCTGCAGTCGGTCTGTCACACGCTCGCCAGTGCGAACGCGCATCTGGACCGCTTCGCGTGGCTCGGCGACGGACTCGCGATCGCGCTATGGACGCGCGACACGAAGGAAGCCGAGACCGTCTACGAACGGCCCGGCCATCACACGCTGTCGTGCTATCTGGACGGCGGCTATCGCACCGAGCGCCAGAAAATGCCGGGCCGCTACGGCGCGCCGTCGCGTCTGTGCGCACTGCCCGGCGATCACGAATCGCGCTGGTGGGTGCGCGGCCACATGCATTTCATGCACCTGTACTTCCTGCCCGAGCATTTCACGCGACGCGCGGTGCTGGAGCTCGACCGCGAGCCGCGCGAATTGACGCTCGCCGACCGCACGTATTTCGAGGACCCGCGCATTGCGAGTCTGTGTCAGTCGCTCGTCAACGAGGAGTGGCATAGTCCCGACGGTCTGCTGCGCACCAACGAGACCGCGCACGAGGTTCTGAGCCTGCTGTTGCGCGGGCAAGGCGTGCGGCGCGCGAACCTGGCGCTGAAGGGCGGACTCTCAGCCGCCACGCGGCGGCGCCTGCACGACTATATCGATAGTCGTCTCGCGCAGCCGTTGACGCTCGGTGAGTTGTCCAGTGTCGCGGCGCTGTCGGAATTTCATCTGGCGCGGATGTTTCGCGAGTCGTTCGGCTTGCCGCCCGCCGCGTGGATCGCGCGGCAGCGGCTCGATCGCGCGCGCACGCTGCTGCGCACGACGACGTTGCCACTCGCGCAGATTGCCGACCAATGCGGCTATGCGAACGCGAGCCACTTTAGTCACCGGTTTCGCGAGGCGATTGGGGCGACGCCGAGCGGGTATCGGCAAGCTATCGGCGTTTGAGTTTTGCGTTTCAGTTAGCTCCGCGTCATGGCAGCGCCATCGCCAGCACGCGCGCGACGTGGATCGCGTCGACGCCCGCGCCGTCGTGAATCTGATGCCGGCAGCTGGTACCGTCGGCAACCATCACCGTAGCGGCGTCGAGCTTGCGCACCGCGGGCAGCAGCGACAGCTCCGCCATCGCCTGCGACCTCGCGTAGTGCTCCGCTTCGTAACCGAAGCTGCCGGCCATGCCGCAGCACGATGATTCGACCGTCGATACCTTCAATTCGGGAATCCACTTCAGCACGGTCTGCACCGGCGTGAATGCGTCGAACGCCTTCTGATGGCAGTGACCATGCACGAGCGCCTGCTGCATCGGCAGCGGTTTCAATTCGAGCTGCAAACGTCCGGCCTTTTCTTCGCGCACGAGAAATTCCTCGAAGAGAAACGCATGCTGCGCGAGGCGCCGCGCTTCGTCGCCGAAACCGTATTGCAGGAATTCGTCTCGCAACGACAGCAGGCACGATGGCTCAAGCCCCACCACCGGCACGCCGCGCTCGACGAACGGCCGGAACAGATCGAGCATGCGCCGCGCTTCCTGCTTCGCTTCGTCGACGAGGCCCGCGGCGAGAAACGTGCGGCCGCAACACACGGGACGCTCGCCTGGGCGTGCGTTGAAGTGGACCGTGTAGCCTGCCGCTTCGAGCACCTGTTGCGCGGCACGCGCGTTGTCGGGCTCGAGATGGTTGTTGAAGGTGTCGACGAACAGCATGACCTCTTTCAGAGCGGGGACTTGCGTCGCGTTGCGTGAGGACTGCGTGGACACGGCATCGGCCAGAAACGCCCTCTTGAACCTTGGCAAGCTCCGCTCAGTCGCGAACCCGACCGAGCGCTTGAACCACGTCGACAGCACTGGCACGTTGTCCGCGAGCGCCAGCAGTCCCGGCATGCGGCTCGCCGCGCCCGCATAGCGCGGCATGAACCCGACCAGCCTGTCGCGCAACCGCACGCCATGCGTTTTCGCACGCGCCGCCCGTGCCTCGATCTTGAACTTCGCCATATCGACGCCGGTCGGGCAATCACGCTTGCAGCCCTTGCACGACACACACAGGTCGAGCGTTTCCTTCACGTCATCGCTCGCAAGCCCGCTTTCGCCGAGCTGCCCTGAAATCGCGAGCCGCAACGTGTTGGCCCGCCCGCGCGTCAGATGCTGCTCGTCCTTCGTCACGCGATAGCTCGGGCACATCGTGCCTGCGTCGAACTTGCGACAGTGGCCGTTGTTGTTGCACATCTCGACCGCTTTCGCGAGGCCGCCGCTCAGATCGTCGCCGCTGCCGGGCGCGCTTTCTTTCCCGGTCAGCGGATTGCGCTCGACGTTCCACGCCGACCAGTCGAGTGCCGTATCGATGCGCTGTTCGCGATAGCCCGGCGCGAAGCGGAAATTGCGCGCGTCGTCCATCTTCGGCGGACGCACGATCTTGTCGGGATTGAAGCGGTTGTCCGGATCGAACAGCGCCTTGATCTCGCTGAACGCCTCGTTGAGCCTCGGCCCGTACTGCCACGCGACCCATTCGCCACGGCACAGTCCATCGCCATGCTCACCGGAATATGCACCCTTGTACTCGCGCACGAGCGCGGCCGCTTCTTCGGCGATCGCGCGCATCTTCGTTGCGCCGTCGCGGCGCATGTCGAGAATCGGCCGCACGTGCAGCGTGCCGACGCTCGCATGCGCGTACCACGTGCCTTCGGTGCCGTGGCGATGAAACACGTCGGTCAGGCGGCTCGTGTAGTCGGCGAGATGTTCGAGCGGTACCGCGCAATCTTCGATAAAGGACACCGGCTTGCCGTCGCCCTTCATGCTCATCATGATGTTGAGCCCGGCCTTGCGCACTTCCCACAGCGCTTTCTGCGCATTGGCGTCCGGCATCTCGACGACCGCATCGGGCAAGCCCAGCTCGCCCATCAATTCGGTGAGTTGCTTCAGCGAGGCGAGCTGCGCGTCGCGATCCTCCCCCGCGAACTCGACGAGCAGTATTGCCTGCGGCTCGCCGACCAGCGCCTTCTCGATCACCGGACGAAACGCGGGATTGCTCAACGCGAGATCGATCATCGTGCGATCGACCAGTTCGACCGCGACCGGCTTCAGCTTGACGATGTGCTGCGTAAGCGCCATCGACTGCCGGAAGGTCGGAAAGTTGACCACGCCGAGCGCCTTGTGCGCGGGCAGCGGCGCGAGCTTCAGCGTGATCTGCCGGCTGAACGCCAACGTGCCTTCCGAGCCGACCAGCAGATGCGCGAGGTTCGCGCTGCCGTCGTCGGTATAAGCGCGCGGATTCTGGCAGTCGAACAGATCGATGTTGTAGCCCGCGACGCGACGCAGCACCTTCGGCACACGCGCGACGATTTCGTCACGCTCGCGTTGCGCGATCCGCGTAACACCCGCGACGATCCGCTGCAAACGCTCGCCTTGCGGCGGGTCGCGCAGCGACGCGAAGCGCGCTTCGCTGCCATCGGCGAGAATCGCGTCGATCGCATCGACGTTGTGCACCATGTTGCCGTATTCGATCGAGCGAGAGCCGCACGAGTTGTTGCCGGCCATGCCGCCGATCGTGCACTGCGCGGCTGTCGATACATCGACCGGAAACCACAGCCCATGCGGCTTCAGCCACGCGTTCAGATGATCGAGCACGACGCCGGGCTCGACCGTCACGGTGCGCGCGTCGGCATCGAACGCGACGATGTTGTTGAGCCACTTGCTGGTGTCGACGACGAGCGCTTCGCCGACCGTCTGCCCGCACTGGCTCGTGCCCGCGCCGCGCGCGAGCAGCGGCACTTTCTCGCTGCGCGCGATCTCGAGCGCGATGCGCAGATCGCCCTGATCGCGCGGCACCACGACGCCGACCGGCATGATCTGATAGATCGACGCATCGGTAGCGTAGCGGCCGCGGCTGGCGAGATCGAACAGCACGTCGCCGCGCAGCGATTTGCGCAGATGCTGCGCGAGCGGACTCAGCGCACGCGCGGCGGAGGGGACCAGATGGATCGGCTTGACGAGCAAGCCCGCAGTGGGATTCGTCATTTCGTCGGCCTGTGAGTGGTGCGCCGAAACCGCGCGGCTCGAATTACCTAGTACAACGTGAATTGGACCGGCGCGAGTCCTTCGATATGCCCGCTCACGATGCCCACCTCGCGCGGAAAAAACATGCCGGTGTACGAACCCGCCGTAATTACCATCTCCGGCGTCACGGCGACGCCACGTGAACTCGCGTGATTGACGAGCCACGTGAGCAGGCGCCGCGGATCGCCGGCCGGATTCGCGGGCGTCGTTTCGACGACATCGCGTCCATTGAACTCGAAACGCAGCGATGGTGCGACAAACGGAAAATCCTCGCGATACCGCGTGAATTCGCCGACGATCAGCGCGCCATGATTCTGCAGGTCCGCGAGCTGCGCGAGCTTGTCGACGGCGGGCCACGCGGCATAGCGGCTCGCGACGATCTCGATGGTCGCGCCGATCGAGCCGATGCCCGCGAGCACTTCGTCTTCGTCATAAGGTGTCGCGCACGGCTCGAAACGTCGGCCGAAACGGAATGCGACTTCGAGTTCGAGCCCAAGCGGCGCGAAACCTTCGCGCGACAGACGCGCGCCGTCAGCGTGCAGATCGGTGTCAGGCAATGGCGCGCCCTGAATCGGTCCGCTCGACGATTTCGCGCCGATCTTCCAGCCACCGATTCGCGCGCCGCACGCACTCAGGATCTCGTGCTGGATTGCGTAGGCCGCGGCGGCATCGGAAGGAAGCTGCTCCTGCGGCAACGCATCGAGCGTGGTACGAGCGCGACTCGCATCGGCAAGAAGCTGGCCCAGTGAAGTCGTCATGTTTTACACGCCCATGCTGGTGGAAACCTGCCCCTTCTCCGCAGCGTCGAATTCGAAGCGGCTCTCCGGCTGCATCCGAAACGCGAGCACAACGCCAACACCCATCAGCAACATGCTGCCGAGGAACGGCAGATCCCAGTTGCCGAAGTAGTCGATCAGAAAACCGCCCATCACCGGCGAGATGATCGCGGCGAGCGCCGAGCCCGTATTCATCATGCCGCTCGCGGTGCCGGAGAATGCCGGCGCGATGTCCATCGGGATCGCCCACATCGGGCCGATCGTCATCTCGGCGAAGAAGAAGCCCGAGGCGAGACAGACGATCGACAGCGTCAGGTCATGCGTGAACATCAACGGAATCAGCGACAGCAGGCAGAACAGCATGCACACCGACACCATCCAGCTGCGCGCGCGTTTGAGGCTGCCGGTGCGCTTGAAGATCGCATCGGTGACGATGCCGCCGAGCGTATCGCCGATCACGCCGGCAAAGAACACGACCGACGCGAAGATCGCCGACTTCTGCAATTGCAGATGATGGTTGTGCAGGAAGTACAGCGGAATCCAGCTCAGGAACAGCCACAGCGTCCAGCCGTAGCAGAAGTAGACGATCGTGACCGGCGTCATGCGGCGAAACAGCTTGCCCCACGGCAGACCGGCTATTTTCGGCTTCGGCGTGGGCAGCACGGCGAGTTCTTCCGGCGTGATGCGCGGATGATCTTTCGGGTGCTCGGTGAACGTCAGCGCCCAAATGACGACCCACACCAGACTCAGCGCGCCGCAGATAAAGAACGATTCGCGCCAGCCCCAGGTGGTCATGACGATCACGATGAGCGCCGGCGCGACCGCATTGCCGACTCGCGACGCCGCGTGCGTGATGCCCTGCGCGAAGCCGCGCTTTTCTTTCGCGACCCAGCGCGACATCGCCGAGGTTGCCGCCGGGAACGTCGCGCCTTCACCGAAACCGAGCACGAGCCGCGCGGCGAGGAGCGTTGCGAGCCCGCCCGCGAGGCCCGTGAACACCGTCGCGAGACCCCAGATCGCGCCGCAGAACAGCAGCGTGCGTCGCGCGCCGAAGCGATCGCTGACCCAGCCGCCGATCACCTGAAACAGCAGATACGGATACGCGAAGGCCGAGAACACGAGGCCGACCTGCGTATGCGTGAGATTGAATTCCTTGCCGAAACCCGCGGCCGCGGTGCTGACGTTCACGCGATCGAGGTACGTGATGAAGTACATGATGCAGAGCATCAGTAGAACGATACTGCTCGCACTGGTCAAACGAAACCGCTTCATCGACTCTCTCCATGGCATGTGTCGACGGCGCGTCTGAGGTGGCGCGCTGCGTCGTCGCCCGTCGGCGGCGACGGCCGCTACGGACGCATTGCATGTGAATCTGGCCGCGTTCTGTGCGCGGCTTGATGAGGGAAGCGCTCCCTGGTGTTGCGGATTGTTCTGGTCTCCCCCTACGAACACCGCCCGGCAATCAGGCCGCGGCCTTCAACCCCGGCGTTTTCGGCGCCTGGCTCAACCACTCCATCGCTGCCGACATGCCGCTTTCCTTGACCGGCACGCCAGCGAGCCGCAGACCCATTTCGCAGCCGGCCAGGGTCGCGAGCAGCATCAGGTCGTTGCAATCGCCGAGATGGCCGATGCGGAACATTCGGCCTTTCATCTTGCCGAGGCCCGTGCCGAGCGACATGTCGAAGCGTTCGTAGATCAGCTTGCGAACCGCGTCGGCATCGACGCCCTCGGGCATCATCACGCCGGTGAGCACCGGGCTATAGACGGCGGGATCGGCGCACTGGATTTCCAGCCCCCACGCGCGCACCGCGCGGCGCGTCGCTTCGGCGAGCCGCTCGTGACGCGCGAACACGTTGTCGAGCCCTTCGCCGAGAATCATCTCGATCGCTTCGTGCAAGCCGTACAGCAGGTTCGTGTTCGGCGTGTACGGCCAGTAGCCGGACTTGTTCATCTCGACGATTTCTTGCCAGTCCCAGAAGCTGCGCGGCAGCTTCGCGTGCTGGTTCGCGGCCATCGCCTTCGGCGAGATCGCGTTGAAGCTGATGCCTGGCGGCAGCATCAAGCCCTTTTGCGAACCCGACACGGTCACGTCGACACCCCATTCGTCGTGGCGATAATCAGCGCACGCGAGACCGGAGATCGTGTCGACGAGCAGCAGCGCCGGATGGCCCGCGGCGTCGATCGCCCGGCGCACGGCGGCGATGTCGGACGTGACGCCGGTCGAGGTTTCGTTGTGCACGACGCAGACCGCCTTGATCGCATGCTGCGCATCGGCGCGCAGACGCTCTTCGATCATCTGCGGCTGCACGCCGCGCCGCCAGCCTTCGATGCCTGGCAGCCCCAGGAATTCGGGCTTCAAGCCGAGCTTCTCGGCCATCTTTTTCCACAGCGTCGCGAAGTGGCCGGTCTCGAACATCAGCACGGGATCGCCCGGGCTCAGCGTATTGGACAGCGCCGCTTCCCACGCGCCCGTGCCGGACGCCGGATAGATCACGACCGGCTGCTGCGTCTTGAAGATTTTCTTGATGCCGTCGAGCACCTTGAGGCCCAGTTCACCGAACTCGGGGCCGCGATGATCGATGGTCGGATAGCTCATCGCGCGGAGGATGCGATCGGGCACCGGACTCGGCCCCGGAATCTGCAGGAAGTGACGGCCAGCGGGATGAAAATCTAGCTTTAGCATCAGGCTTCTCCGATTGAATTTTGCATGCAAAAAACTATATCAGAGGTACGGTGACGCTCCCAAGACGAAATTCGGCTGTTGACGCCCCGTGTTTACCCTCGTTTGTGCAGTGATTAACTAATCGATAGCGTTCCGATAAAATTCCACATCATGTGAAGCTGAGGTTTTTGTATGCAAAATTCGGATTTCGATGCGGGTCTGGCCGCTGCCCCGCTGATGCCGAAGGTCGAGCGTCAGCGCCTGCACGACACGGTGGTGGAGCACATCCGCCGCTTTATCGTCGAGGGGGTGCTGGAGCCCGGCAAGAAACTGAACGAGCGCGAGTTGTGCGAAACGCTCGGCATTTCGCGCACACCGCTACGCGAAGCGCTGAAGGTGCTGGCTGCCGAAGGGCTGATCGAGATTTCGCCGAACCGGGGCGCGTCGGTATCGAAGATGTCGGAAGCGGAAGTGCGCGAAACGTTCGAATTGATGAGCGGCCTCGAAGCGTTTTCAGGCGAACTCGCCGCCGAGCGCATCACCGTGGCCGAGCTCGCCGAGATCAAGGCGCTGCATTACGCGATGCTCGCGTGCCGCGCGCAGAACGATCTGCCGGGCTACTACAGCCGCAACCAAGCGATCCACGACAAGATCAACGAAGCGGCGAGAAATTCGGCGCTGCGGCAGATGTATGTGTCGGTCAACCGTCGGCTGCAGGCGCTGCGCTTTCGCTCGAACTATCAGACGCCGAAGTGGGACCGCGCGATTCACGACCACGACGAAATGCTGAAGGCGCTGGAGGCTCGCGACGGGAAGAAGCTCAGCGCGATTCTGCGGCAGCATCTGCTTGATAAGCGGGATGCGGTTTTGCAGGTGCAGACGCAGGAGGTAGTGGTGGCTTCGCCTTCTGTGTTGAAGGCATGACGCGGAAAACTCATGCGGAGTCCCGCTCCACTCGCCCACCGGCAAACAAAACTTGTCCACCTAAATTGTTGGCAAGCCTGTGGACAACCTTCGCACAGCGACCTTAAGTGCTTGAAGCGTGAGAATTTTCTGCGTGCGGCGCACGCATAGGCAGTGAGCGTCGCTATGGAGTCCGTGATAGTGGCTACCTTGCTTCGCAAGGATGCCGTATCACCCGCAGCGACTTCAAAGTGCAGTTGTCCACACAATTTGGGAACAAGCTTGTGGACAACCTGCGCACAGGCCCGCCAAGTGATTGATGCGGCAGGCCTATCGTTCGCGGATGCGGCAGCGGGCAGCGGCACGCGTGAGCGTTCTATATGTAAACAGACCCTGGTAACGACATGACCTCCTCTTTTCCGATTCGCGCGATCGTCACCGGCCATACGCGCGGCCTCGGTGCGGCGCTCGCCGAACAACTGCTCGCACGCAACATCGCGGTGCTGGGTTTGTCGCGCTCGCGGCATGCCGCGCTGAAGGCGCGCTTTGCCGCGCAGCTCGAAGAGATCGAGCTGCCGCTGGCCGAGCCCGCGCGCGTCGCGCAGTGGATCGCCACCGACGCATTGCGCAACTTCGTGCGCGGCGCACAGACGGTGCTACTGATCAACAACGCGGGCATGGTGCAGCCGATCGGTCCCATCGAAGGACAGGACGCGTCGAACGTCGCGGACGCGGTGAGCCTGAACGTCGCGACGCCGCTGATGCTCGCGAGCGCGCTAGCCGCCGCGGCCGTCGATGCGACCGACCGGCGCATCGTCCACATTTCGAGCGGCGCGGCGCGCAATGCGTATCCGGGCTGGAGCATCTACTGCGCGACGAAGGCCGCGCTCGATCATCACGCGCGCGCCGTCGCGCTCGACGCGAATCGCGCTCTGCGCATCTGCAGTCTCGCGCCGGGCGTAATCGATACGGACATGCAGGCGCAAATTCGCGGTAGCGGCGAAGCGCAATTCCCGATGCGCGCGCGCTTCGAAGACCTGAAGCGCAACGGCAAACTGTCGACGCCCGAGCAAAGCGCGGCGCAGCTGATCGACTACGCGCTCAGCGATGCGTTCGGGCTAACGCCGGTCGCGGACATTCGCGAAATCGCGAAATCGGCCTGATCGGCCTGTTGCTGCCGGGGGTCTTCGCTCCCGAAAAACCTCACCTCAGGCACGGAGCAGTGGCGGATCGGCGTCAGGTACCGTCGCCAATGCCCCCGAAAAGCCTCACCTTTGCGCTGAAATGAGGGGGCAAGAGCGTACTTTCGGGGTGCGTTGCTGCGCTGGCTCACCGCTCCCGAAAACGCTCACCTTTGCTCGAACGCGTCCGGTTTGCTTCGCCGATGCAGGCCGCGCATGCGGCAGATCGCCTGGACATTCAACGACTTACGTCACACAGTCGGCGCACGGCGAGCGCGATCGATGCGGTACTTCGCGACTGCATGACATGCCCTTTGCACATCAATAATGCGTGCAGCCGACCCATGCAGCATCCACGACTCCCGAATATCCTCACCTATGGGCGAACAGGCAAAGATGCGCATTCCCGCGAGCGTCTTGCCACTCGCTTTGTTCCGTTTCTGGCGTGGCCGGTTAGTTGCGAAAGAACCGCCCGCACGCGGCTCCCGAAAGTCCTCACCTTTCGCCCCTGGCGCGCGCTGCGCTCATTCGTCGGACATGCTCTTCAGTCCAGGCACCGCGACGATCGACGACCGGAACAACTCCCGAATTCCCTCACCGTCAGATTTGAAGTGCGCGTACAGGTGCGCATATTCTCACCTCGGCACCTCCCGAATCCTCTCACCTATTGGTATCGACCCGTTCACCGCAGAATATAATCGGAGCCGACGGTCGATCACTCGTCGCGAGGCGGCAGCGCGTTGCGTCGCCTCTTCCCCGCTGGCATCAAGCAGTTCGAACGGCAGTTCCTGACAAACCGGCAAAGGAGGAAGAATGAAAACAAACGGCGCGAGCAGAATCATTCGAGCGTTGTTCGCGGTGGCGGTTGCGAGTTGCGCGACCTATGCGAACGCGCAGACGGGCGGCATGCCGAACGACGCGTCGATGCCAAGCCAGCCGACGCCCGCGGCTTCGAATCGGAACAGCAACCGGTCCGACAGCGCGATTGTCCGCGACGTCCGCCGCGCTTTCACGCGCACGACGAGCCTCAATTCAGCGAACATTCACGTCACGTCCCGCCACGCGATCGTGACGCTGACCGGCACGGTGCCGCAGCAATCGCAAATCGCGCGAGCCGGCAACGCCGCAAGATCGGTTCGCGGCGTGAGAAGCGTGCAGAACCGGCTGACGGTGCGACGGCGCGCCGGTCAGTGAGCCTTGCGGGCGGCATCGGCCGGATGGATCGATGTCGCCTGTTCGACCTTCCCTTCGTATCGGCCTCAACCCGCACTTCATTCAGAGTGTGCAACGTGGCGCGTCGCACACTTTTTCTGCTCTGCTTAAGAAACAGGTTGACCTCGACGGAACGCGCCCCCTAGAATGAAAAAATCTTCATCAATGGGGCTTACGCCTTGGACACCTGCAGTAGCCGACTTTCGAACACATTCGCTGCCTGACCGGCAGGACGTCCGAGCTCTCTTCATCAGCCGCCGTCTTGCCAGCAGGCAGACGGTGCGCGCCGCAGTCTCTTCCCGTGCACCTTAAGTAACGTCGTATCCGCATGACAGGAACGCCGCGTTCAAACGCGTCCCTGCGCTGATACGGCAGCGTCGTATCGCGAGCCTCGCGAATGCGTGAATAAACACGTGCGTAGCGAACGTGTGTAACGAACGTGCGTAGCAAACGTATCAAGCGTCCGTACGCAGTGCCCGCTGCACGCCGACAAGGAGCCGCCATGCCAGACAGTGACAGTTATCCCTTATGCCGCTTACCCGTTCTATTAACTGAGGAAAGCGAGTAGACCTTCAACGCCGCGCCCGGACTTTCGCGGCCTCCGTGTCTGCTGGCTTTTCACCAGCGCGTCGAGACAGACGCACGGAGATACTTCATGCAATTCGGCCTCCTTCTCTCGCAGTTCCCGCACGTGCAGGAATCGCGCGCCTTCTACGACGCCCTGCTCGTGTTGCACGTGCGCGAATCGCATCCATTCGCCGCGTTCTGGCGGCTTCTGACGTCGCGCGTTGCGTAGCGTTTCACGATCCGTCCTTCGACAAATACAAACAGGAGAGAACGACATGTCCACTCCGACGAACATTTCCTCCGCGCGCAGCGCCGTGCTCGATTCGGCACACGTCGGCGATATCAAGGGCGCGCTCGGCACGATCGCTCACCATGACACCGCGCCGCGCACGAGCTGGTGGGCGCGCCTGCGCACGCTGCTCGCGATCCTCGGCCCCGGTCTGATCGTGATGGTCGGCGACAACGACGCGGGCGCGTTCGGCACCTACACGCAGGCCGGTCAGAACTACGGCACTTCGTTACTGTGGACGATGCTGTTGCTGGTGCCGGTGCTATTCGTCAATCAGGAGATGGTGCTGCGGCTGGGCGCGGTGACGGGTGTCGGCCACGCGCGGCTGATTTTCGAACGCTTCGGCAAATTCTGGGGCGCCTTCAGCGTCGTCGATCTGTTCCTGCTGAACGCGCTGACGATCGTCACGGAATTCATCGGCATCACGTTCGTGCTCGACTTCTTCGGCGTCTCGAAGATCGCGGGCGTGTGCATCGCCGCGGCGCTGACGATGGCCGCCGTCAGCACCGGCGACTTCCGCCGCTTCGAACGCTTCGCGGTGGTGCTGTGTGTGTTGAGCCTGCTGCTCGTGCCGGTGCTCGTGTCGATTCATCCGCCGGTCGGCCAGATGGCACGCGACTTCTTCATTCCGAACTGGCCCGCGCATTCGAAGCTGTCCGACGTGATGCTGCTCGTGATCGGGATCGTCGGCACGACGGTTGCGCCGTGGCAGCTATTCTTCCAGCAGAGCTACGTGGTCGACAAACGCATCACGCCGCGCTTCATGAACTACGAAAAGGCCGACCTGTGGATCGGCATCGTGTTCGTGCTGATCGGCGCGGTCGCGATGATCTCGTTCAGCGCGGCGCTGTTCGACGGCCGGCCCGAGTTCGGCAACTTCACGGACGCGGGCGGCGTGATCGCCGGTCTGGAGAAATACGCGGGACGTACGTCGGCGGTGCTGTTCGCGATCGCGCTGTTCGACGCGTGCGTGATCGGCGCGGCGGCCGTGTCGCTATCGACCGCCTATGCGATCGGCGACGTGTTCAAGATCCGTCATTCGCTGCACCGTAGCGTGTCGGACGCGAAGGGCTTCTACGTCGTGTACTTCGCGATCGTCGCGGCCGCCGCGGCTTTGGTGCTGATTCCGGGCAGCCCGCTCGGTCTCATCACCGAAGCGGTGCAGACGCTTGCCGGCGTGCTGCTGCCGAGCGCGACCGTGTTCCTGCTGCTGCTGTGCAACGACCGCGCGGTACTCGGTCCGTGGGCCAATTCGAAGAAGCTCAATCTGTTTACCGGTGCGGTGATCTGGGTGCTCGTGATGCTGTCGATCATCCTGACCGCGTCGGTGATCTACCCGGACATCGCGGCGGAAACGATCATCGAAGTTCTTGCAGCCGGCACGTTGCTCGCGGTCGTCGGGTATGTGGCAACCATCGGGATTCGCAGGCTGCGGGGCGAGTCCGCAGCCGAGCCCGCGCCGGTCTATGCAAAGGACGCGCGCAACACGTGGCGCATGCCACCGCTCGACGAACTTCCGCCGCCGCGCCTGACGCTCGCCAAGCGCGTGTGGATGGGCGCTCTGCGCGGCTATCTGCTGCTCGCGATCGCGCTCGTGATCGTCAAGGTCGTGCAGATGGCGTTGCTGAAGTAGTGCGAATGGTGAGGAGTTCCAGGAGGTCTGGGCAATGGTGAGGGTTTTCGGGAGCCATATCCTGAGCGCTTCGAATCACTCATTGCCCCTTCCAGGCCCGCGGCACCCGGTGAAAATTCCGGTCGAAGTAGATCAGACTGTCGCCGTCGGCGCGCACACGAATCTGCGTGGTCTCCACGAACATGACCGAGTGCGAGCCCACTTCCTTCGCTTCCACGATCTTCCCCTGCAAGCTCGCGAGCGCGCCGCGGAGCACCGGCACGTCGTTTTCGCCCTGATCCCACACGGGCAGCTTGAAGCGCTCCTCCATCGAAAGACTGGTCATGCCCGCAAAATGACGCGCGATACTTTCGAGGCTCGCGGGCAGCACGTTGATACACACATGACGATTGCCGACGAACACCGCGTGCATCGCGCTCGAACGGTTCACGCAGATCAGCAGTGTCGGCGGCGTATCGGTGACCGAGCAAACGGCGCTCGCCGTGATGCCGCAGCAACCGTGCGGACCCGCTGTGGTGATCACGTTCACGGCGGCGCCGAGGTGAGCCATCGCCTGTCTGAACTGCGAGCGGTTTTCATCGATCCCGGCGTGAGCCGGTATGGGTTGACTCGACATGTTGATGTCTCCTGTGTTCGGTTGCCGGTTATCGCAAGATGAACCGGTAGTGTTAGCGAGGCTTTGCGGCCGTTTGTCGGCCCGCTATCATGAAAGCCCTCTGACGATAATTCCCCGCGCGCCATTTCCAAGCACGCGTCTGCCCATTCCCATGCCGCGAAGCGCCCGACCGTCCGTCACCCATGCCGCCCCCATCGTCTACATCGTCGATGACGACAACGGCATGCGCACGTCGCTTGCGTGGCTGCTCGAATCGGTCGGCATCCAGTCGCAGGGCTTCGTCAGCGCGGCGGACTTCCTGCGCGCCTTCGACATCAACGTGCCGGGCTGTCTCGTGCTCGACGTCCGCATGCCCGAGGCGAGCGGCTTCGACGTGCAGGAAGAACTGAACCGTCGCGGCGCGACGTTGCCGATCATTTTCGTCAGCGGCCACGGCGATATCCCCATGTCGGTGCGCGCGTTGCAGCACGGCGCGATCGACTTCGTCGAGAAGCCCTACAACTCGCAGCAGATGCTTGAGCGCATTCAACGCGCGATGAAACTCGCGTCGCAACGTCACGCGAAACACATGCGCCAGCTCGAGCTGCGCGAGCGGATCAACTCGCTCACGTCGCGCGAGAAGGAAGTGCTGCACGGTCTGATCGAGGGCAAGCCGAGCAAGGTGATTGCCGCGGATCTGTCGATCAGCGTGAAAACCGTGGACGTGCATCGCGCGAGCATCAAGGAAAAGCTCGGGGCTTCGTCGATTCCGACGCTCGTGCGCGGCGTGCTCGAAGTATGGAGCCCATCGGACGAGCGGCCGGAATGACGCGGCCGCCGCGGCCCATGCGAGCGCGTCAGCGCATGTACAGGCCGCCGTTGACGTCCCAGCACGCGCCATTGGCGAAATAGGCCTCGCCGGAAGCGAGCATCACCGCGACATCGGCGACGTACGACGCAGCTCCGAGCTTGCCGACCGGTATCGCTTCGATCACTTTTGCCAGCTTGTCCGCCGGCACGCTCTCGTGAACGATCGGCAAATCGAGCGGCCCCGGCGAGATCGCGTTGACCGTCACGCCGCTCGCGGCGAGATCGCGCGCGAAGACTTTGGTCAGCGTCAGCACGCCGCCCTTCGCGGCTGCATAGTGCGCGCCCGTCGCCGAGCCGCCGTTCTGTCCCGCCAGCGACGCGATGTTGACGATGCGGCCCACGCCACGCTTCGCGAAGTACTGGCCGAATACCTGGCAGCCGAACAGCACGCTGCGCAGATTGACGTTGATGACCTGATCGAACTGCTCGGCCGTGATGTCCATCACGGGCACGACCTTCGAAGCGCCCGCATTGTTGACGAGCGCATCCACTCCGCCCCAACGTTCGAGCAGCGCGTCGCGCGCGGCCTCAAAGTCCGCTTTGCGCGTGACGTCGAGCCGGATTGCGCAGGCGCTCGAACCGTCGCCGCTGAGTTCATGCGCGAGCGCTTGCGCGGGCTCGATCGCGATATCGGCGAGGGCGACCTTGTAGCCTGCCTCGTGAAAACGACGCGCGAGCACTGCGCCAAGTCCGCGCGCGGCGCCCGTCACGAGCGCGATTCTGTTCGACATGTTGCTGACTCCTTGATTACGTTCAGACGGATTGCGCGAGGCGCGCTTCGATATGCGCCGCCACCGCGCACACCGTTTCGTCGTCGTTCTTGCGACCGATGACCTGCAGGCCCGCCTTCAGCGTCGAGTACCCGGTCGGCACGGGCAGGCTCAACGCCGGGTGGCCGCTCAGGTTGAACGGCCGGGTCAGCGACGACATGGCGATCACCGGCGTGCCGGCGCGCGCCGCTTCGAGCGTGATCGGCAGCGAGGGCAACGTCGGCAGCACGAGCACGTCGACTTGATCGAGCGCGCGATCCACTTCGTCGGTGAACGCGCGTCGCACGCGTTCCGCCGCGTCAAGATCGGCGGCGCTCGTGGCCGCGGCTGCGCGCAGGCGCGCCTCGACATCGGCGCCGAGTTTGCCGCTTTCCACCAGACGGCCGAACGCGCGCGACGTCTCCGCGTTGATCACCGCAATGCCAGCCGTGAATGCGTCTTTCAGCAATGCGAGTTCGATCGTTTGCGTGGCGAGTCCCGCCTGTTTGATGGCGCTCGCGATCGCTGTGGCGATGTCTTCGTCAGCGTCAACGCTGAGCACTCCGACACGCAGCTGCGAAACGTCGCGACGCGCATCGTCCTCGCGAAACGAAGGATCGATTGCCGTCATCACGCGAATCAGCGTATCCATCTCGCGCGTGAAGGGTCCGACGCAGTCGAGTGTCGTCGCACGCGGCGCCACGCCGTGTCGCGACACGCGGCCGAACGTCGGCTTCAGGCCGATCACGCCGCAGCACGCGGCGGGGCCGCGGACCGAGCCGCCGGTGTCGGTGCCGAGCGCGGCGTCCACGAGCTTCTGTCCGACCGCCGACGCGGACCCGCTCGACGATCCGCCCGGAATGCGGGCCGCGTCCTGCGGATTGAGCGGCGTGCCGCAATAGTCGTTGATGCCGGTCATGCCGAACGCGAGCTCGTGCATGTTCGTCTTGCCCGTGATGCGCCAGCCCGCGTCGAGCAAACGCTGCACGACTTCGGCATGCCCAGATGCGGGCGGTGCGTCGGCGAGCGCGCGGCTTGCCGCCGTCGTCGCGTAGCCGGCGATGTCGATGCTGTCCTTGATCGCGATCGTCGGCGCGTCCGCACGGTCGGTTGCGCTCAGATTGAATGTCTGCAGAAATACGTTCATGCCGAAACTCCCTGGGCCGGGTTGACTTGCCACGGTGCATCGAAAAGACGCTCGGTACGGAAATGGCGGATCAGCCATGTTGTGCCCGCATCGTGAGCGGCGGGCACGAAGTCGACTTCGAGGCGCGCCGCGACCAGTTCGGCTTTGGCATCGACATAGCCCGAAGCCTGCAACATGATCCAGCGCCCCTTCGCCGTGTCGCCGTTCACCTCGACGTGCTCCGAAGTGAGAAAGTGCGCGTTGGTCGTGAAGTGCGGCGTCGGCGGCAGATAACGCTGCAGCATCGCGACGATCTGCGCGGCCCCTTCGAGGCGTCCGAACTTGTTCGCGTACTGCGGCCCGATGCCTTCCCAGATCGCGTCTTCGGCGAACAGCGCGGCGAGCGCTTCGCCTTCGAGTGCGCGCACCGGCACGTCGCACAGCGCCATGTAGCGCGCGATAGTCTTGCGGACCGCGTTCTGCGCTTCGAGCGCTTTGACGCGCGCGAGCAACGCGTCGATAGCCGGATCGGTCATCGCGTCACGCATGGTTGGCGACCGCCGGCGGCACCGTCAGCGCACGGCCCACGCGCGCTTCGATCTTGCCGTAGCGCCACAGGTTGTAGTCGCCGACCGGCGTCGTTCGATACAGATTGCACACGGCCACCGCGGTATCGAAGTCGGCGACGTCGGCCATGATGTAAAACGTCCACGGCGCGCCATCGGAATTGCCGACGACGAGCCGATCGTCGTCCATCACGCCCAGCACACGCACGTTTTCCATCGCTTCGATCGCGTTCAGCATCTTGCCGTACGCTTGCCACACTTCGCCGATCTGTTCGCGCGGCAAGTCGAAGAAGTTCTGCGAGACGCCGCAGCAGAACAGCACACGCAAAGGCAGGTTTCGGTTGTCGCTCATGGGAACGTTCCTTGGTTCGTTTGATTGAAGAGAGTTCACAGGTAGCCGGGAATCGGCTGCACGCCGACGAACACGGCGCCGGCTCCGTCGTAATTGCCTTCGCCGAGGAAGGCGTGTTGCGTGACGACCATCGCATCGCGCGCGAGACGTTGCAGCGGATGGTTGCGATAGATCGCCATCGTGCCGCCCAGGCGATACGCGCGGTTCACGACATCGGCACCTTCGCGCGCGATCTGCGTGGCCGAGAGGCGCAGCAGGCTCACTTGATCGGGTGTCACGTCGTCGCCCGCGAGGATCGACTGCCAGACACTGTCAGTGGCTTCGTAGAAGAACGCGCGCGCCGAACGCAGTTGCGCCTCGGCCTTCGCGAGTTCGATGCGGTAATACGCGCGGTCCGCGAGTTGCGGCGCGCCGGTCGTCGTCTTGCGGCCACCGGACATCGTGTTGGCAACATCGAGCGCCGCACGCGCGAGGCCCAGATTGACGACCGCCAGCACTTGCGCGGCATACGCGATGGTCGGATAGCGGTAGAGCGGCTCATCGACGCTCGGCGTGCCGCCGCGCACGAACGTCCAGTCTTCTTCGACGAACTGATCAACGACGCGCAGATCGTGACTGCCGGTGCCTTGCATGCCGACCACGTTCCAGTTCTCGACGATCTCGACCTTCTCGGGTCTGAAGACCGCCGTGCGCGGTTTGCCCGGCGCTTCGCCAGCCTTGCCCGTGCCGATGCCGACGCCGAGCCAGTCCGCGCCCTTGCAGCCGCTCGCGAATTTCCACGTACCGTTGACGCGAAAGCCGTTCGCCTCGGGCGTCGCGTTCTGCACCGGGAAGAGACCGCCCGCGAACACCTGGTCGGGACCGCTGGCGTAAATCTCGGCCTGCGTCGCGAGCGGCAGCGCCGCGAGATAGAGATTGGCCGAGCCGAAGCTCGCGACCCATGCCGCGGAGCCGTCTACTGTCGCGATGCGTTCGATCAGCGCGAGAAATTCGCCGGGCGCGCGCGCATCGCCGCCGAAGCGCTTCGGCGTGGCCGCGCGATAGATGCCCGCGCGCTTGAGCATATCGATCACATCGCGCGGCACGTGCGACAGACGCTCGAACTCTTCGCGTCTCTTCGCGATTTCGGCGATCGCGTCATCCAGCGCCTGTTCCGTGGATGGGGCAATGCAGTCCTGCTTGCTGACAGCGGCGGCGAGCGACATGGACGTCTCCGTATCCTGTGACATTGATTAGTGAATGGACGTGTACTGCTTTGCACACGGTGAAGCCAGTCTAGAAACGCAAAAAAACAGGAACAATTGGGAAGAGATGACGCGGCTTAGGGCAATCTCCCGATGCGGGTAAGGATTTCTTTAGCGATGCGACGCAAAACCGGTGGTATGGTTGACGCCGTCGGCATTTCCGCAGTGAACGGCTTCCCATGACCCCGCCCACCGAACATGATTTCCGCGTGCTGCTCGATGCGCTCAATCAGTGCGTACTGCTGCATGACGCCGAAACGAAAGCGATCGTGTGGGCGAATCGCGCCGCCTGCGTCGCGCTCGGCTTCACGCTCGAAGAACTGCTGCCGCTGAAAGCGCACGACATGACGCGCAACGACGCCCGCTACCGGCGCGAGATCGCCGTCGATGCGATGGACCGCTCGGTCGAACAGGGACCGCAAGCGTACGAGTGGTGCTATCGGTCGCGCACGGGCGTCGACATGTTGTCGGAAGCGATTGCGACGTACGTACCGCTGAGCGGCCGGCCGGTCGTCATGGTGCAGTTTCGTGACATCAGCGAAGAAGAGGCGATGCGTCAGAAGCTGCGCAGCTACGAAACCCGTCTGCGCGAGTACATGCAGGATCTCGACGAAGGCGTCGCGCTGATCACGCGGCGCGGCAAGGTCGCTTATCTGAGCGAGTCCGGACGGCGCGTGCTTGGCGTTGCATCCGATGCGCCTCTCGGCGCCGCGCTCGACTATTGCACGCGCGAAGACCGCGACCGCCTCGCGAGCCAGTTGCGCGATGCGCCCCGTCAGCATTCGACCGACGCGCAGCGCTACCGGATCGAGCGGCGCGACGGAGTCGAACGCTGGCTGCGCATCACGTGCCGGCGTGTCGATATCGACGATGAACTCAACGGTGTGCTCGTGCACTTTCGCGACGTCAGCGAAGAGGTCGCGCTGGAAGAAACGCGCCGAACCGAAGCGCGCATGCTCGAATACGCAGGACGCTATAACGCGATGGGTGAAATGGCGACCGCGATCGCGCACGAGTTGAGTCAGCCGCTCGCGGCAGTGCGCAATTTCATCGAGGGCGCGATCCAGCGATTGAACCAACCGGACGCGGTCGAGAGCGCGATATGGGGATTGCGCGCCGCGGACCGGCAAGCAGAGCATGCGGCGCTGATCATCAGGAGCGTGCGCGAATTCGTCGGCAAGCGCGAGCCCGTCGAGACCGACGCGGACCTGCGCGACGTGCTCGCGGACGTCGCGTACTTCATTCAACTGCGCGCGCGCGACGAAGGCGTGAGCGTCAACATCGAACAATCGCCGCAACCGTTGCCGATTCGTTGCGAACGCGTGCTGATCGGCCAGGTGATTCTCAATCTGGCTTTCAACGCGGTCGAAGCGCTGACCGAAGCCAAACAGGCCGGCCGCGTGGTCACGCTGGCCACGTCGCGAAACCAAGACGTGGCCGAGCTTCATGTGATCGACAACGGCCCCGGCGTGCCCGACGACGTCCTCGACCGCCTGTTCGAAGGCTTTTCTTCGTCGAAAGCGGCCGGCAACGGCATCGGCCTGTCCTTGTGCAAAAACATCGTCGCGCGACATGATGGGCGCATCTGGGCGCAGCGCGCGGCAACGGGCGGCCTCGACTGCCGCTTTGCGTTGCCGCTGCTGTCGCAAGCCTGAGCGCATCACGAAGCTAGCGGCCCAGCGCCTGCGCGGTCTTGCCGCCGATCGCCTCGACGGTCGTATCGGTCAACTCGAGTGTCGGCATGATGACCCGTTAGAGCAGGAAGCCGATCGCGCTCAGCGCATCGGTGGAATCGATCAGACGGATCACCTTCTCGACGAGACGCGGCTCGCCGCTGGCGATGCTGATCTTGTGCGTGAGATCGGCCGCGAAAATCGTCGACGTACCGCGCTTGTACGCAATGATGATCTGGGACGACTTCACTTCGACCATGTCCGCGCTATCGCTCGCGAGCGTGAAGCGCGACACCGTGCGCACCGTGCGCGCCGCATCCGACGCCGACGCCGAATAGCCGGACGTCATGCGCTGCACTCGCTTTTCGCGCATGTCCTGATCGTCGTAAGCGTAGTTCAGCGTCGCCGCGTAATCGGTCGCGTTCGGATCGATCGGCACGACATAGTGGCCCGCCGGGTCCCAGAGGTCGAGCCACTCCCGATAGTCGCGCCGATCGAGCAATTCGGCCTCGCGCCAGATGAACTCGATCGCGCGCGCAAAGGTCTGGTGGGAAAAGAGTGCGTTTCGGTCATCCATCATGCCTGCTCCATCATTGCGCGCCATTGCTTGTAGGCTTCGCGCATGCCGGTTTCGTCGGTTGCGTGTGCGGTTTTCTCGCCGTTCGCGGCGGTCGTTTCGCGATTCAGACCGCGATTGACGAGGATCGGTACGTCCGGCCCCGCATGCGAGCCGCGCTGCACGCGCTCCCACGCTTCGGCATCGTCGGGACTGCCAAAGCCGAACGGACCCTGGAAGTGCTCGTGAATGCGCAGGCGCACGCGATTCGCTTCGTCGGGACCGCCGTCCATCGCGAGTGCGACGTGACGAATCTCCGTCTCTTCGGCGGAAATCGGTCGCAGCACGCGGAAAAAGGCCATCGACAGCGCGAGATTCGGGAACAGGTTCAGGTTGAAGCCGACGCCCATCAGCGAGCGCACGATGCGGCGGACTTCCGCCGGCGTGTGCTTTTGCGCGAGCTGCGCAGCGAGTTCACTGAAGCGCTCGGGCAGCGGCGCGCCGTCGTCCTTGTCCAGATCGACGATCTCGGGCATCAGCACCGCGAGGCTATGACCGTTGCCGAGCGAGCGGCAGAACGCGTCGTCGCTCGTCATGAAGCTGGTGATCGCGGTGGCGGTCTCGTCGTCGATGGACTTCATCCACGACTTGTGCACGACCGGGAAGTGGTACAGGTCCGTCGTATTCTCGAGCTGGATCTTCCAGTTGCCCTTGAACTTGAACTTGTGCTCGCCGTTGGCCTTGATCGGATAGCCCGCGCCCTGCTTCATGAACAGGTCGATCCACGGCTTTGCCCCGCCGAGGAAGTCTTCGAGCGGTTCGATCGTTTCGTTGAAGCTCGCGAAGATCAGGCCTTGATAGACGCCCACGCGCAGCTTCTTGAGCGGCAGATCGCCCTTCTCGCAGACGCCTTCGTAACCGTCGCCGTAAGGCAGCGCGCGCAGCGTGCCGTCGAGCGCGTAGGACCAGCTGTGATACGGGCACGTGAAGCCCTTCGCATTGCCCTTGTGCTCCTCGCACACGGTCGCGCCGCGATGACGGCAGCGGTTTTGCAGCACGTTGACCGCGCCGCTCCTGTCGCGCACGACGATGACCGGCTGTCGGCCGATCGTCGTCGTGATGAAATCGCCTGGCTTCGGCAATTCGCTGTCATGCGCGACCCAGATCCACGTCTTGTAGAAAATGCGCTCGAGTTCGACTTCGAACAGCTCGGGATCGTAGTAGAGGGAAGGCGCGATGCGATCGGCCTCGGCGCGCCTCACTAAAGCGCTGGTGTCGATGGTTTGATAGGTCGGCGTACTCATCTTATGCGGGGAAAGTTGCGGGGTTGGAATGAAGACGCACTTCGACGCGCGAAGCCGCGTGCCACACATCAGCGCATCCTCTCGTTGACATCAGTCTCGCTTTGCGACGATCATGCGTCAAATCGATTAAAAACAGGTTGTCGGATAAATCCGGCTGATATCACAAGAGCGTCCCCATGACTTCCATCGACCACGTCGATCTCAATCTGCTGAGGGTGTTTCAGGCGATCGTCGAGGAGCGCAGCCTGACGAAAGCGGGCGAACGCCTCGCGCTGTCGCAGCCCGCGGTCAGCTATTCGCTCGGCCGTCTGCGCACGATGTTCGACGACCCGCTGTTCATCCGCACACGCGCGGGCATGCAGCCCACGCCCGTCGCGCTTGAACTCGCGGAGATCGTCGGCCACGCGCTCGACACCGTGCGTCAGGCGCTGCGTTACGCGGAACGTTTCGATCCGGCCACGAGCACGCGCACGTTTCGTCTTTCGCTATCGGATGCCGGTGAAATGGCGTATCTGCCCGCGCTGTGCGCGGCGCTGCAGAAGTCGGCGCCGCGCGTGAAGCTGGTCGTCGAGCCGTTGCCGGTGGAGGAGATCGAGGAGGCGCTGCGTTCGAGCCGGCTCGACTTCGCGATCGGCAATCTGCCGTCGCTGCTGCCGCGCACGCGGCATAGCCTGCTATTCGAGGAATCGTATGTGTGCATGACGCGCAAGCGCCGCGACCTGCCGAGCGGTAACACGCTGAAGCTCGAACGGTTTCTCGCGGCGTCGCACATCCAGGTGCGCTCGCTCGAACATAGTCACCATGCGCTCGACGATGCGCTCCGCACACAAGGCGTCGGCCGCAATATCGCGTTCGCGTTGCCGCACTTCGTCGCGGTGCCTGGCGTGCTGGCCGCGACGGATCTGTTCGCGACGCTACCCGAACGGCTCGCGCATATTCTCAATCGCGGCGACGCGTTCCGGATCTACGCATTGCCCGTGCCGTTGCCGAAGGCGGCCGTGACGATGCACTGGCACGAGCACTTCCACGAAGACGAAGGCATCGCGTGGATGCGCGGCCTGATGACCGAGATCCTCGCGGGCTTCGAGAAGATGTGATTGCGCCGAAGCGAATCAGAGGTCGAGCACGAGTACGGGAGTGCGCGAGCGCGACACGCAGCAACAGATCACGCTATTGCTCGCACGCTCGGCCTTGCTCAGGCAGTGATCGCGATGCTCGGGCTCGCCGCTGACCACATCGACCATGCACGTGCCGCACACGCCTTCGCCGCACGACGTGTCCACTTCAATGCCGATCGACGCGAGCGCAGCAACGATCGACGTGTTCGCATCGACCCGCACCGTCCGGCCGCTGCCCGCGAGCTGTACGTCGAAGCCGTCGAGCGACGCTTCGGCCGTTTGCGCCGGCTCCGCTTTGAAACGTTCGAGATGAATCGCTTCCGCGGGCAAGCGCTGCTCAGCGCTGGCGACGACGAGATCCATGAACGGCGCAGGACCGCACGTGTAGACATGCGCGTTCGCGCCTGCATCGTGCAGACACGCATCGAGCGCCGGCTTCAGCTCGTCGGGCTGGACGCCGAAATGCAGCTTCACATGGCGCGCGAACGGCTCGCGCGTGAGCAGCGTCATGAACGCCGCATGCGCTTCGCTGCGGGCGAAATAGTGCAGCGTGAAGCGCGCCTGCCGCGCGGCAAGCCGATAAGCCATCGACAGCAGCGGCGTGATGCCGATGCCCGCGCCGATCAGGATGTGCTCGCCCGCACTTTCTTCGAGGTGAAAAAGATTGCGCGGCGCGCCGACCGACAGCTCGGTGCCGACGCTCACCTCTTCATGAAGCGAACGCGAGCCGCCGCGCGATTGCTCTTCCTTCTTCACCGCGAAAATCTGCGAGTCTAGACACTCCGGGTCGCCGCACAACGAGTATTGCCGCGTGATGCCCGAAGGGCTCGTGACGTCGATGTGCGCGCCCGGCTCATAGCGCTCGAACGGCAGCCCATCGAGCCGTGAAATGCTGAACGAGCGGACGCCGTGCGCTTCCTCGCGCAACGCGTCGACCCGAACCTTCAGGGTTTGCGCTTGCATAATTGCCTTCCGATGTGTTCCTGGTGGGGACGATATGCCGAGATTAGCGCCCCGCATCAAATAAGCAAAATAGATTAAAAAGCGACTTTTACATCAATCTGATTGATGTTACCTCGCGACGGCAGTGAGGAAGTTGCGACGCCCCAGGACGTCCGCGCCACAAGCAAAAGGCATTCGCGCGGCGGCCGACGCCGCGCGAACGCCCTGGGAACAAGCCAGAAAGGGAGTTACTGCTGACGCGTCTCGTGCGTGAACTTCAACGTCACGACAGTGATGAGACCGAGCACGATCAGGAGTACAGCAACCGGCCAGTAGGCCTGGTAGTGCGCGAGCAGCGCGGTGGCGATCAGCGGCGACAGGCCGCCCGCGAAGATCGACGCGACTTCGTGACCGAGCGCCACGCCGGAATAACGCACTTCGGTGCTGAACAGTTCGCCGACGAGCGCGGGCAGCGTGCCGATCATCGCGCCGTGGCAGACGGCCGTGCCGAGCACCAGCGCGAGCCAGATCAGCAGCGGGGATTGCGTGTTGAGCAACCAGAAGAACGGAAACGCCATCACTGCGAGCGACACCGCGCCGATCATATACACCGGCTTGCGCCCGATGCGGTCCGACAGCTTGCCCCACCCGAGCATTGCGCCCATTTCGACGACCATCGCGAGCATCACGCCTGTCAGCATCACCGAATTCGAAATGCCGACGAACTTGCCGTAGACGAGCGAGAACGCGAGAAAGATATAGGCGCCGCCGTTTTCGGCGACCCGCAGACCCATCGCCATCAGGATCTCTTTCGGGTGACGTTTGATCGCTTCGAGCACCGGCATATGTGCGGTCTTGCCGGCTTTCTCCGCATTCTCGAAGTCGCGGCTCTCCGGCAGGTTGTGGCGAATGTACACGCCGAGCGCGAAGATCAGAATGCTCGCGAGAAACGGCAGACGCCATCCCCACGAAATGAACTGATCGTGCGGCAGCGCTTGCGCCGCGAGGAACGCGCCCGACGACAGCACGAAGCCGCCGCCCACGCCGAGCTGACTCCACGCCGCGAAATAGCCGCGTTTTTCGGGCGGGGCGTTCTCGCTGATCATCAGCACGCCGCCACCCCATTCGCCACCCGACGCGATACCTTGCAGCAACCGCAATCCGGCGAGCGCCGCGGGGGCGGCAAGACCGACATGCTCATAGGTCGGCAACAGCCCGATGCCGAAAGTCGCGAAGCCCATGATAAGCAGCGTCCAGACGAGCGACGCGCGGCGTCCGTAGCGATCACCGATATGACCGAACACGATGCCGCCAAGCGGACGCGCGACGAAGCCGATCGCGAACGCGGCAAACGCGCCGATTGTGCCGATCAGCGGGTCCGCGTGCGCGGGAAAGAACAGTCGCCCAAGCACGAGCGCGGCCGCGGTGCCGTACACGAAAAAGTCGTACCACTCCATCGCGTTGCCGGCCACCGACGCGATGATGATTTTCCTGAGTGCGCGATCCGACTCTGTCGTGGCGCGCCCCGCCGTGATCGGAGATTGAACGGAAGCCATATCTGCTCGCATCTGCTTTGGGGGATTGCGGCCTTTAAAAAAGGCTTCGCACGATATGCAGTGTCGAGGCGACAGATAGTGGCGTCAAATTAACCGAAAAGCAGGGCGGGTATCAGTGCAGCTAATTTGCCTGGACACTAGTGCGCGCGTTCAGCACGCGAATACGAGGCTAAAAGCTCAAGCGAGCCTGTTGAGGTGAGGTCTTCCAGGATGGTGAGGATTTCCAGGAGTCGAGCGAACGACGCTGGCGCGCAATGGTGAGGAATTCCAGGAGATGATCCCCGCGTGCGAGGCCTCACGCTCGCGGTAATCGGTCGATCCGGGCGAAGCGCGAGCCGTTGTCTCCCGAAAAACCTCACCTGAGGTTCATCGCCCTCATTGCTTAAGACTCCGTCAGAACTTCACCTTCACCTGAAAACCAATCGTAAAGGGCAGATCATCCGACGGGATCGGTGGGATGATGATGAAGTTCGCGCCGACCCGCTTGTAGTCGAGCATCACGATTGGCGCGACCACCGGGCCGATCGTGTGATTGTGGCCGAGCCCCCAGTTGCCGTAGTTATAGCCGGAGATGATGCCGCCGATCGCGGCGATCCGCACGATGCCCCAATGCGCGAACTCAGGCGCCCACACGCCGCCGCCGTAGTAGGACGGCCGCCGCAGCGAGTTGCGAAAGCCGCCGGCGGTCAGCGCCCACTGGTTGTTCAGCCAGCATTCGACGCCAAGCCCAGGATTGAACTGCTCGAAGTGCTTATCGGGATCGGGATTGATGTGATACGAGCCGAGCATCGCATCGACCCACACACCGCCGTCACACCAACTGCCCGCGTGCGCCGCGGAGACCGCTGCGAAGCTTGCGAAAAGCGCCACCGCGGCGCGTCGGATATTCTTGTTCATCTGCCGAAAGTGCATTTCTTCTCCGTCACCGGTCGAGCGCCGGTGTGATCGTGTTCTGGCGATCCGCGTGCCGCCCGTCGCGCACTGTACCTGAAGCCGCGCGGTCGATGTTGAGGACTCGCTCGGCCGGCCGGTCACGCGACGCGCCCCCGCAGCCGGAACCGCCACGATAACGGAGAACCGATGGCGATGTGATGAACAAGCGCTGAAGAAATTCGCGGCGCGCATCGCGCGCGCCGTCGGCGGTGAATGTGGCGGGAACGTCTACAGACCGAGATCGGACAGGCCAGGGTGATCGTCGGGCCGCCGTCCGAGCGGCCAGCGATACAGCCGGTCGGCTTCACGGATCGGCAGGTCGTTGATGCTCGCGTGACGCAGTGCCATCAACCCATGCTCGTTGAACTCCCAGTTCTCGTTGCCGTACGAGCGGAACCAGTTGTTCGAATCGTCGTGCCATTCGTACGCGAAGCGCACCGCGATGCGGTTGTCGGTGAACGCCCACAGCTCCTTGATCAACCGATAGTCGAGCTCCTTCACCCACTTGCGGCGCAGAAAACCCACGATCTCCGCGCGTCCATGCACGAATTCGGCGCGGTTGCGCCACACGCTATCCGGCGTATACGCCATCGATACGCGCTCGGGTTCGCGCGTGTTCCATGCGTCTTCCGCGGCGCGAACTTTCTGGATCGCGCTGTCGCGCGTGAACGGCGGCAGCGGCGGACGGGTTTCGATCGTATCGGCCATGATGGCTCCTTGCTCAGGTAGTGGTGCGCCGGGATGGCGGCCGTTTGTTTGTGGTGGGTCTCGCTGCCGCATCGAGCAAGGTCTTCGCAACCGTCTGCGCGTCGAGCGCCGCATCGGCTTCGCCGCTCACGAGCGCCACAGCGATCGCGCCGTCGAGCAGCACGAGCCATTGACGCGCGAGCGGCGCCGCGCGACGCGCATCGAACGCGGCTTCCGCCACGAACGCGTCGCACTCGGCGCGCGCGAAATCGAGCAGCCGCGCCTTGTGTTTGCGCGCGACGACGCGGATCGGATCATCGGCGGAGGCAATTTCACCGGCAGCGTTCAGAAATGCGCAGCCATGAAAATCCGCCGACGCAAACCAGTCGCGCAGCACGTCGAACATGCCGAGCAGGCGTTGGCGCGCGCTCTTGCCGTGCCGTTGCGTGCTGGCGATAAACCAGTTCATCCAGCGCTCGTCGCGCCGTTCGAGCACGGCCGCGACCAGCGCATCTTTCGATTCGAAATGCGTGTAGAAGCTTTTGCGCGCGGTGCCGGACTGCCGCACGATCGCATCGACGCCGGTTGCATGGATGCCACCGGCGTAGATCAGCGCCTCGGCGGCATCGAGCAGGCGTTCGCGCGCAGTGGCGGGTTGTGTTGGGTCGGTCGGGACCGTTTCGTGTGTCATGGGCCAAAGGTAGAACGATCATTCTCCCATGTCAAGTTTTTCATCGAGCGCGCGCTCTGGGTATGCTTGCTGCTATCGTGATGGAGATCGCTTGACCATCGCTCAACCGGAATCGCTTCGATGAACCCCTCCTCCGTTCTCACCGCGTGGGTACGCGCGCTGCTCGGCGCAATGCTGCTGAGCGCGATAGCCTGCACGCCCGTGCAGGTGCTTACACATTCGGTCGGTCAGAACGAAGCGCGCGTGCCGTCCGGGCGCTACGACATCGATCCGGACCACACGAGCATCACGTTCGATATCGATCACTTGAAATACACGCGCTTTACGATGCGCTTCGATCGCAAGCAGGGACAGCTCGACTGGAACGACGGCGGGCTCGAGCGCAGCACGGCGTTGGTCACGATCGACGCCGCGAGCATCGACACGAACGTGCCGCTGCTCGACAAGATGGTGAAGAGCGACAGCATGCTCGATGTCGCACGCTATCCGCAGATCCGCTTCGCGAGCACGCGTTTCGAGCGCACCGGTGACGCGCGCGGCACACTGCGCGGCGATCTGACGATCCGCGGCGTCACGCAGCCGGTCACACTCGAGGTGACGTTCAACGGCTTCGCGCTCGATCCGCTGACGAAGAAGGACACGCTCGGCTTTTCCGCCGATGGCCATTTCAGCCGCGCGAAGTTCGGTCTGGCGACGTGGTATCCGGCTGTCGGCGACGATATTCACGTGCGCATCCAGGCCGAATTCGTGAAAACGCCCGCAGGCGCATAAGCGCGCTGCGGGCGTTGGCGAATCGAACTACGCCTTGCTGAATCAGGCAGCGGTCCAGTCGAGAATCACCTTGCCGCTCTCGCCGGAGAGCATCGTCGCGAAGGCTTCCTCGTAGTCGTCGACCTTGAAATGGTGCGTGAGGATCGGCGACAGATCGAGGCCACTTTGCAGCATCGCGACCATCTTGTACCAGGTCTCGAACATCTCGCGCCCATAAATGCCCTTGATTTCAAGGCCTTTGAAGATCACCTGGGTCCAGTCGATCGCGGTTTGCGCGGGCGGAATACCGAGCAGCGCGATCTTGCCGCCATGGTTCATCGCTTCGAGCATGCTCGTGAATGCGCTTGGCACGCCCGACATTTCGAGGCCGACGTCGAAGCCCTCGGTCATGTGCAGATCGTGCATCACGTCGTGCAACGATTCGCGCGACACGTTCACCGCGCGCGTAGCACCCATCTTGCGCGCGAGTTCGAGGCGATAGTCGTTGACGTCGGTGATCACGACGTTGCGCGCGCCGACGTGCTTTGCGATCGCGACCGCCATGATGCCGATCGGCCCCGCGCCGGTAATCAGCACGTCCTCGCCGACGAGGTTGAACGACAGCGCCGTGTGGGTCGCATTGCCGAACGGATCGAAGATCGCGGCGAGGTCGTCGGAAATTTCGGGCGGGATCTTGAACGCGTTGAAGGCCGGAATCACCAGATATTCGGCGAACGCGCCTTCGCGATTCACGCCGACGCCGATCGTGTTGCGGCACAAATGGCGGCGGCCGGCGCGGCAGTTGCGGCAGAAACCGCAGGTGATGTGTCCTTCGCCCGATACGCGATCGCCGATCGCAAAGCCGCGCACTTCCTGCCCCATCTCGACGATTTCGCCGACGTACTCATGGCCGACATGCATCGGCACCGGAATCGTCTTTTGCGCCCAGTCGTCCCACTTCCAGATATGAATGTCGGTGCCGCAAATCGCGGTGCGCGTGATGCGGATCATCACGTCGTTATGGCCGACTTCGGGCTTCTTCACATCCGTCAGCGTGAGGCCCGGTCCGCGTTCGAGTTTTGCCAATGCTTTCATCTGCTTCTCCATTCGAATCACGCGGCGGCTATGCCTGGATTACGCCGAGTTCGCGGCCGACGCGCGCGAACGCCTCGACGGCGCGATCGATCTGTTCGGGCGTGTGCGCGGCGCTCATCTGCGTGCGGATGCGCGCGCGGCCGCGCGGCACGACCGGGAACGAGAAACCGATCACATAGACGCCTTCCTTGAGCAGCGCATCGGCCATCTTTCCCGCGAGTTGCGCATCGCCGAGCATCACCGGAATGATCGGATGTTCGCCCGGCACGAGCGTGAAGCCGAGAGCGCTCATCGCGCGGCGAAAGTGCGCGCCGTTTTCGCGCACGCGTGCGCGCAATTGCGCGCCTTCAGCGCTCGCGAGCAATTCGAGTACCTTCAGCGACGCCGCGGCGATGCTCGGCGTCAGCGTGTTCGAAAACAGATATGGACGCGAGCGCTGCCGCAGCAGTTCGACGATTTCCTTGCGCGCAGCGACGTAGCCGCCCGATGCCCCGCCGAGCGCCTTGCCGAGCGTGCCGGTAATGATGTCGACGCGCGCCATCACCCCGCAATGCTCCGGCGTGCCACGGCCGTGTTCGCCGATGAAGCCGACCGCGTGCGAGTCGTCGACCATCACCAGTGCGCCATACCTGTCGGCCAGATCGCAGATGCCGGAGAGGTTCGCGATGATGCCGTCCATCGAGAACACGCCGTCGGTCGCGATCAGCTTGAAGCGCGCACCAGCCGCATCGGCTTCCTTCAGACGCGCTTCGAGATCGGCAAGGTCGTTGTTCCGGTAGCGAAAGCGCTTCGCCTTCGAGAGCCGCACGCCGTCGATGATGCTCGCGTGATTCAGCTCGTCGCTGATGATCGCGTCGTTTTCGTCGAGCAGCGTTTCGAACAGGCCGCCGTTCGCGTCGAAGCAGCTCGAATAGAGGATGCAGTCGTCGGTTTGCAGGAACGTAGCGAGCGCCGCTTCAAGTTGCTTGTGGACAGTTTGCGTGCCGCAGATGAAGCGCACCGACGCCATGCCGAAGCCGTCGCTGTCGAGGCCCTGCTTCGCCGCTTCGATCAGCCGCGCGTCGTCGGCAAGACCGAGATAGTTGTTCGCGCAGAAGTTCAGCACATGGCTGCCGTCGGCGAGACGCACGTCGGCCGACTGCGGACTCGCGATCACGCGCTCGCTCTTGTAGAAGCCGTCGGCGCGGATCTGTTCGACGGTGCCGCGCAGATGGGCAAGGTATTGGTCTCGCATGAACGGGACTCCTGTGGGTGATGGCCCCCGCGTTCGCATGGCCGCGGGGAGGGTGGCCTGTTATAGTCGGCTGTCAGCTTTATCGGATTTTTTCGTTTTTCCGAACTAAAATCCGGTATATCGAACAACTCTAAACGATGGGTCAGGAAATGGCAAGTTCGGGTACACGCCGCGCCGCGGCCAATGCGACGCCCACCTCCGCTGCCGCGGCGTTGCAGGCGAATGTGGCGCCGCCGCGCGTCGGCGAACAGATTCAGCGGCTGCGCGCCGAGCGGCGGATGACGCTGGACGATCTGTCGCGCGCGGCCGGCGTGTCGAAATCGATGCTGTCGGAAATCGAGCGCGACAAGGCCAATCCGACGATCGCGGTTGCGTGGCGGCTGACCAACGCGCTCGGCGTGAGCCTCGATTCGCTGTTTGCGCCGCCAAAGCCGCCTGAGGCGATTGCCGTTTCCGGTCCGCACGATATTCCTACGCTAAGCGGTCATGACGCGAAATACCAGTTGCGTGTGTGGGGGCCCATCGAGCTGGCCGGCAAATTCGAGTGGTACGAGTTGACGCTGCAGCCGGGCGGGGCGCTGGTGTCGAACGCGCACGAGCCTGGCACGCGCGAGCATCTGACCGTGCTGCACGGCTCGATCGAAATCGAGGCGGCCGGCGCGACGAAGCGGCTCAAGCTCGCGGACACCGCGCGCTATGTCGCGGACGAGCCGCACGCGATCCGCAACGTCGGCAAGGGTGAGGCAAAAGCGCTACTGGTCGTGATTCACGGCTAGCGCGCCGGCTGGGGGCTATTGGCACGCTATCGGCGCGGTTCGCGAGGGGTAGGCCGTTCGGCCAGGTTGCGCCTGATACTGTATGTTTGTACAGTATCAGGTGTCGATTGGAGCCGAGAATGAACAACCTGAAAGCCGACCCTACCGATCAAACTCTCGCCGCGCTGCGCTACCAGACCGCCGCGCGCGATCTCGAACGCATCGTGCGCAGCATCGCCGCGCGCTACATCGTCCAGCAGGTGCCGCTCACGTGGCGTCTGCTGCATGCCATCGAAGCCGAGGCGCTGGCCGACCTCGGTTTTGCCAGCCGGCACGACGCGCTCATGCTCGGGCTGTTCCAGCGCCCGTCCGATCTGCCTTATCCCGAAACCGATGACGGCGTGGATTTCGGTGCGTCCACTGCATTGCCGGCCGTCTTCGCGTTTGCCGTCAATGCGTACGAGGAAGCCGCGCGGCAAGCGGCGCGTCGTGCGGCGCAGCCACGGGCGATTGATGCGCCGTTAAAGCGCGCGCGTGCGTGGGGCGGCTGATGAGAGCCACACGTGGCAATGGATCGGATCTTCATCGATTCTTTCGGGTCGGCCTGGCACCGGTTAGCGCCTACAATACGCGAATCGAACGGTGCAACTAACAGAAGGAACGAGCATGTCACCCCCTCATCTGTCCGACCCCGTTCCCCGTCCCGCCCCATCTACCGATCTGTTCGATCAGCAACGCGAAGACTGGCGTCGCGACCCGCAAATCGCATTCGATGCCTGGCTCGCGAAGCAGCATTTCCGTCGCTCCTCCGCGCTGGTCTATCAAGCGCAGTGGGGCCAGTTTCTCGACTGGCTCGGCACGCGGCAACAGAGCCTCGCAACGGTCGACACACCCGCGATCGCCGAATTCGTCGCCAGCCTCGAAATCCGTAGGACGCAACGGATCCGCTATTTGCGCCTCATCGAACGCGTACTCGATCACGTGCGCGAGATCGAATCGGCGTCGACCAATCCGGCTCGCTTCATTGCTCAGGATGGCGAAGCAGCGTGGCGCAATGCTCGCGACAATGAGCCGACCGGATTTCTCACGCATACGGAACGCACTGCATTGATCGCGCGGTTGTTCGCGCCATTGCCGGTGTTGTCGACCGCGCAGCGCTGGAGAGAGCGGCGCGATCGCGCGTTGATCGCCGTATTTCTGGGGGGCGGACTGAAGACGGGCGAAGCGGCTGCCCTTACGGTTAGTTGCGTGAAATCGGGCTCGCCGTGGGTCACGATCGAGTCCGCGAATCCGACGCTGACGCGGCGCACGCGGCTCGCGCCGTTCGCGACGGCGATTCTCGACGCCTGGCTCGCAGAACGGCGGCTGACGGAGCTGGCCGGCGATCTCGTGTTTCCCGCGTCGCCCTCCGGCCGTCCGATGCACAAGGCCACGATGCTGCGCGCGGTGGACGCGCTGGTCGATGCTGCGGGGATCGCCGCATCGCGCCAGTCGCGCGCGAGTCCGCAGACCTTGCGCAACACGTTCGCGGCGGATCTTTTCGAGAGCGGGGTGGAAGCCGAACAGGTCGGTCAATGGCTTGGCTTCGCGCAGGCGGTGTCCGCGAACCGGCTATATCGAGCGTGGCAAACCTGGATCGATCAGCAGGATCCGCCTGCGGCTCACACGCCGGATCCGGCGGCGGCGCCATTGCCCGAGCCCCGACGCGACGGGCGTTTGATCAGGAAAACGGGAGCCGGCGAGCCTGAAAAGCCTCACCTTTCCGGTCCCGAATTTCCTCACCTTTGACGTTTTTTCTGTTGTATTGCCCGTTTGTCGTCAGCGCACCGTGTCGACGGAGCGGGACGACGGCGCGGTGGACGCACCGTTTGACAGAAACTGTTTCACCGCCGCGAGCCTGGATTCGCTTGGGCCGGACGAGTGCTCACATTCCGGGCACAGCAGCTCGAAACGATGACCGACCTGCGATAGCTCCGGTTCACCTTCCTCGCATTTCGGGCATCGCGCAGGCAGCGTCACGTGGCCGTCGGCGGCGGTGCCGATCGTGCCCAACTCTTCGCTCGTGAGCCGCCCGTCACTGACGAGCGAGCAAAGCAGCGCGGCGATGGCCGGATCGATGCCCTGCTGAGCGCGCAGCATGACGACTTCTCTCGTCAGCGCATCGACTTCGTCCGACTGCTCACGCAGTTGCGCGTCGAGCCGGTCCGCGCGGGCTTTGGCGGCGGCAATCTGCTGAATGAACTCGAATTCCTTGCGGCTCGCATCTCGCACGCCGGACTGATACGTCGCGGCCATGCTGCGCAACGAATCGAGTTCGACCAGCATCGGCTTGACGCGCCGCTCCGCTTCGGCCACCGCATCTTTGATCTGCTGTGCATAGTGCTCGGTGCTTTGGCGCAATTCGACGTGCAACGCGTCAATCCGGTCGCGCAACGCGGCATTGGTGGTCTGCTCGTTTTCGAGCCGCTGCCTGAGCGCCTCGTTTTCCTGATCGAGCCGTCGCGTCGTTGCCTGCAAGCCTTCCAGATGAACGTTGCCGTGTGTGGTCGCGCTCGATAGCTGGGTTTCGAGTGCGCGAACCCGCTCCCACGCGGCTTCGGCGCGCGCTTCGCTGCGCCTGATCGCGTCGTCGGCCGCGTCACGACGAATGTCGGCGTCACGCACGCGCTGCTCGGCGGCGCTGATCTGCGCGCGGATTTCTTCGCGTTCGCCATCAAGCGCGGTTTTGGCCTCTGCGACCGCTTCTTCGAATAGCGCGCCCAGCAATTCGCCGGCGCGATCCTCGAGTGCCTTCGGAATGGCGCCTGCGCCCACCTTGACCCGGGACACGTTGCGGATACGCTCCCAGAAATGATCGATGTCTTTCGGGATGTCGCTTGCGCTACCGGTCTGAGTGAGATCGCGCACGGCCGCCATCGACGGGCGGATGCCGAGATCGAAAAAGAGCCGCTTGCAGGCATGCAGCGACAGATCCTGCCGGCGCACGCCCTGCGCGCGCATCGTTTCAAGCTCATCGCGAATGGCCTGCCGCTCCTGATCCAGATTCATGTCTACCTCGATGTCGCTCGAATTGGATTGATCATAACAATTTACGTAGTATTTGCTACCGATTTATGAGTGACGAACGGATTGGCGTATACAGACGGGTATTGACAGAGAAATCGCAGTCGTAAACACGCGTATACCGATTTTTTCCGTGAAACAATACGAAGAATAGCTAATAAGCCTTTGTATTAGAAGCACTTTGTTCGGTTTTCCTCTGATCGCGCACTGTTTCACGAGGGAAACGCAATGGCTGCGGGGTTTAGGACCCGTGTGTCACGGGGCTCGCGGGGTAAAAAGCTAGAGAGTAATAAAAGTAAACACCTTTGAACCCTTGTTAAAGACGTTAACGCTCCGGCAAACCCTTATCTGGCGGGGGTTTCAGCCCAGCAAGGTGAAGCTTTGCGGGAGACTTGGTGAGGGTCTGCGGGAAACTCGGGTGATGGGGTTCGGGGAGCTCGGTGAGTGGGTCCGGGACGGAACGTGAGCGGGTTCAGGAAACGCCGTATACGTGACGTTTGGGCAAAGGTGAGGTTTTGCGGGACCTCGCTGCCGTGAAGCGCCCGACCGCGCTCGAAAGTCCTTTGCCGGTAAGGCCTGCACTGAGGTGAGCGCTTTCGGGAGGCTTGCGAGCGTGGATTCTTGGGGCTGTTTTGGGCCGGTTAACCCCTTTGGTGAGCCGGGACAGGAGAAAACGTGAAACGAAGGTGAGATTTTACGGGGCGTGGGCAGCCATTTTGCTGTGTTTTTGAGCATTCACCGGGCTAAGGTGAGGTTTTACGGGAGCGAAAGTGGATTGGGATGCGTCGATTGCCCGAAACACTGGCCGGCTGGAACCGGTGGCGATTGGAGAGGTGAGGGGATTCGGGAAGTTGGCGAATGGGCCGGATCAACAGGCTGGTTTGGCTGGTGATTCCGTCAAAGGTGAGGCTTTTCGGGAGGCTTTGAATGGCGTTCCGAACACTAAGGTGAGGAGATTCGGGATCGAGATGGGGGCTGTGGGCTGGAAATGCCCGGCTGATGGCGGTTTGCGTATGCGGGTATACCTGGCTTCTGACCGTAAAGGTGAGGATTTTCGGGAGAGTTGAGACGAGGAAATGAAAAGTGCGACCGTGCGAAAAACAGGCTTGAGGTGAGGTTTTACGGGGGCATTAGTCGTTTGTGGGTGAACAGGAATTATCGTAAGTTACGGAAATCATTGAATTATTTAGCGTGAGATGGAAAAGGTGAGGGTTTTCAGGAGTTCTTTGGACTGATGCGCTGAAGCGTCCGGAAACCTCAAAGGTGAGGTTTTTCAGGAGGTCTACTCGGGGAAAAGCGGTCCTGGTGGGGGCGAGCGCGTGTCGTGCTATACCGTTCGTCGGCGTTACGGTGAGCTTTTTCGGGGGCATTGAAGTGGTGAGAGTTTGCCTGTGGCTCGTTCTCCCCGCTGGCAGCAGCTTCGGACGTCGCGAGAAGTCGAATTTTGCATCGCGGGATTACCCCTTTACCGCCGCCATGCAGGCATTTCTGCTACTGGTCCCGACTATACGATGAGGTCATCACCCGCCAGGAGCACCGTCGTTTACGCAAGGTCTCGAAAAAATCCGCAAAAATTTTTGAGGTGAGCAGATTCGGGATCAAATGCTCCCAGTTCCCGCGCGCCGCGAAACTCGCCGGGTTCGCCAACGCCGCGACCGACAAGGAGAGCCCAACCTTGGCGGCATGCAGCCGAGGTGAGGGTTTTCGGGAGCGGCTCGAGGTGAGTCACGCTCCGTAAACTCGCTTCACCGGCAACGGTGAGATGGACGCTATAGACGCGTATCACCACAGTCGGTATGCTCTCGCGAAATCCCCCTCCTCACCCGACGC